>JAUHXH010000003.1 GCA_030427085.1 Gammaproteobacteria bacterium
CCATGAAGGCCTGCACCGCGTCGAGATCGTTGGCGACCACCGAGAAGCGCTCGTCACGGTCGTGCAAGTCGGCCAGATGCGCCGGCAGGTGAACCTGGGCGCCCACACCCGCCTGTTCGATGGCGGCGGGGAATTTTGCCGGATGGGCGGTGGCCAGCGTGACTACCGGCACATCAGCCGGCAAGTCGGCGTCCAGCGCCGCGCGTAATCCAATGGCACTGTGCGGATCCAGCAGGTACTCGCAGTCATTCCAGGTCTGTGCGATCTGGGCGCAGGTTTCCTCGTCGTTCACACACTGACTGCTGAACAATTCCCGCGCCTGCGCCATGGCCTGCTCGGAAAAGTCGATATCGCCCTGATCAAAGCGCGCCATCAAATCGGCAATGGCCGCACCGTCACGACCATAAAGGTCGAACAACAGGCGCTCGAAGTTGCTGGACACGGTGATGTCCATGCTGGGTGACAAACTGTGCTCCAGGGGCTGGCGACCATACACGCCCTGAGTCAGTACCCGATGCAGCACGTCGTTGCGGTTGGTGGCAATGATCAGGCGCTCAACCGGCAGGCCCATACCTTTGGCGAGATAGCCGGCAAAGATATCCCCGAAATTACCCGTAGGTACGGAGAAGGCCACTTTGCGATCCGGTGCGCCCAGCGCCACTGCAGCGTGAAAGTAGTACACGATCTGGGCCATGATGCGCGCCCAGTTGATTGAGTTCACCGCCACCAGGCTGCGATCTTCTGGCAGGAAGTCGCGCTTGGCGAAGCTCGCTTTCACCATGGACTGGCAATCGTCGAAATTCCCTTCCACAGCGATGTTGTGAATGTTGTCGCCGGCAACAGTGGTCATCTGGCGGCGCTGCACCTCCGACACGCGCTGGTGCGGGTGCAGGATGAAAATGTCGATATTGTTGCAGCGGCGGCAGCCTTCGATGGCGGCGGAACCGGTATCGCCGGAGGTCGCCCCCATGATCACTACTTTGCGGTGCTGGCGTTCCAGCACGTAGTCCAGCAGGCGACCAAGCAGTTGCAGGGCGAAATCCTTGAACGCCAGCGTCGGGCCGTGGAACAACTCCATCACCCACTGGTTGTGCTGCACCTGCACCAGTGGGGCCACGGCGTTGTGGCGGAACTGGGCGTAGGTGTCATCGAGAATTGCGCGCAGGTCATCGGCGGGAATGCAGTCATCGACAAAGGGCGTGATGATCCGTTCCGCCAACTGCGGATAGGTCATGCCACGCATCTGCTCGATGTCGGCGGCGCTGAATTGCGGCAGGCTTTCCGGCACGTAGAGGCCACCATCGGCGGCCAGCCCGGTCAGCAGTACCTGTTCAAAGTTGAGTGCGGGGGCCTGGCCCCGAGTGCTGATGTACTTCACGCGCTGTTCCTGTTGCTTATCCGTCCAGGCTCTCAACCCGAATACGGGCGATGCCATTGGTGATGCTGGGCAGGGCTTCAATCGCCGCCACGGCACTGTCGAGTTTGCCCTGCGCGGCCACGTTGGTGAGGATGATGACCGGCACGCGGGATTCGCCCTCTTCCGGCGCCTTCTGGATCAATGCCTCGATGCTGATTCCCTGTTGCGACAGGATACTGGCGATATCGGACAGTACGCCGGGGCGATCTTCCGCTTCCATCCGCAGGTACCAGGCGGTTTCTACGTCTGCCATCGGCACTACGGGCAAGTCCTGCAAGGCCTGGCAATCGAATCCCAGGTGGGCCACACGGGGCTGCTGGCCTGCGCCCAGGTCGCGGGCCAGATCAACCACATCGGCAACCACCGCGGAGGCGGTAGGCGCTGCGCCGGCGCCGGCGCCGTAGTAAAGCGTCGGACCAACCGCACTGCCCTCTACCAGCACGGCGTTCTTCACGCCGTTCACATTGGCCAGCAATCGGTGCTCGGGAATCAGAGTGGGGTGAACGCGCAGTTCCACGCCGCGCTCGCTACGCCGCGCTACACCGAGGTGCTTGATGCGATAGCCCAACTCCTCAGCGTAATCTACATCCTCAGGTGTAAGGCGAGTAATACCCTCGCAGTAGACGCTGCTGAATTGCAGCGGTGTACCAAACGCAATGGCAGCCAAAATGACCAGTTTGTGAGCGGCGTCGATGCCCTCTACATCAAAGGTAGGATCCGCCTCGGCATAGCCCAGAGCCTGTGCTTCCGCCAACACATCGGCAAATTCACGACCCTTGTCGCGCATTTCGCTGAGAATGAAGTTACCAGTACCGTTGATAATGCCCGCCAACCAGCTGACCTGATTGGCCGATAGTCCTTCGCGTAGAGCCTTGATGATGGGAATGCCGCCAGCCACTGCAGCTTCATAACGCAGCGCTACACCCGCAGCATTGGCCGCAGCAAACAACTCGTTGCCAAACTCGGCGATCAGGGCTTTGTTGGCAGTGACCACGTGCTTGCCGTTGGCAATGGCCTTCTCTACCAGGTCTTTGGCGACGGTGGTGCCGCCGATCAGTTCGACCACGATGTCCACTTCCGGGTCATCAACCACCGCAAAGATGTCGCGGCTCACCTGATAGTTGGCGGTATCGCAATCGGGGTGATCCCGGCGCGCGCCGATGTG
This sequence comes from Gammaproteobacteria bacterium, assembly GCA_030427085.1. Taxonomy (GTDB): domain Bacteria; phylum Pseudomonadota; class Gammaproteobacteria; order Pseudomonadales; family Halieaceae; genus JAUHXH01. The sequence continues at coordinate 2,583 of JAUHXH010000003.1, forward strand.
AGTAAGGGTCAATGGGCAGCGGGCATGGGCGGCAATATTGCCTTCGTCCTCGTGCAGCAGGCGGAAGGTGCCGCTACCGACGGTCCCCAGGCCACACAGGCCAATTTTCACAGCGTTCAAGCGAATGTCCCCAGAAAAGAAAAGAGCGCATGATACAGCAGAATCACTGCGCTCGCAGGCGGTCTCAGGCGAGACCGTCCTTGCGAATCATACGGCGGATGTTGCGGATAGCCTGGCGGGTCCGGTGCTCGTTTTCGATCAGGCCAAAGCGCACAAAACCTTCACCGTATTCACCAAAGCCAATGCCGGGGGAAACGGCCACATCGGCCTCTTCCAGCAACTTCTTGCTAAATTCCAGCGAGCCCATTTCACGGTAACCCTCAGGAATCGGAGCCCACACAAACATGGTCGCCTTGGGCGGCTCCACCGGCCAACCGGCATCGTTCAAGCCTTTGCACAGCACGTCGCGACGACTGCGATAGCGCTCGCGGATCTCCGCCACACAGCTCTGGTCGCCCTCCAGCGCGGCGATACCCGCCACCTGGATCGGCGTGAACATGCCGTAATCGAGATAAGACTTCATACGCGCCAACGCGCCCACCAATTCGGGGTTACCGCAGCAAAAACCAATGCGCCAGCCCGGCATGGAATAGCTCTTGGACATGCTGAAGAATTCCACCGCGATATCTTTCGCGCCGGGCACTTGCAGGATGGACGGCGCCTCATAGCCATCGAAACAGAGATCGGCGTAGGCCAGATCCTGCACCACCCAGATGTTGTGCTCTTTCGCTATCTCGATCACTTTCTCGAAGAAGGGCAACTCCACGCAGTGGGCGGTGGGGTTGGACGGAAAGTTCAGCACCAGCATCTTGGGCTTGGGCCAGCTGTTGCGGATGGCGTTTTCCAGCTCGCCGAAAAAGGTTTCCTCATCCGACATGGGCACATGACGGATGTCTGCACCGGAGATCACGAAGCCGTAGGGGTGAATCGGATAGGAGGGGTTGGGCACCAGGATGGCGTCGCCCGGGCCCGTGGTGGCCAGCGCCAGGTGAGCCAGGCCCTCTTTCGAGCCCAGGGTGACAATGGCCTCGGTCTCGGGGTTCAGGTCCACGTCGTAGCGACGCTTGTACCAGTCACAAATGGCCTTGCGCAGGCGGGGAATACCCTTCGATTGGGAATAACGGTGGGTGTCACCACGGCGGGCGGTTTCCACCAGTTTGTCCACAATGTGGTCAGGCGTGGGCTGGTCGGGATTGCCCATGCCGAAATCAATGATATCGCGACCGGCGGCTCGCGCTTTCTGCTTCAGGTCACCAATGATGTTGAAAACGTAAGGGGGGAGGCGCTGAATGCGCTGAAATTCCTGTTGCACGGCGGGTCACTTCACTAGGGGCGGCCGTAGCCGCGTGAAAAACGGCCTGAAACATTACGGCGCGGCTCCGCCAGTGTCAACGCGGCGGAGCCCTTCGAGTGCGGTAAAAATTACTCCGCGAGCAACATCGCGCTCAATTGCTCCGCGGGCTGGTAGCCGGGGATGAGCTGGCCGTTCTCCAGCACGATGGCTGGCGTACCGGTCACACCGGCTTTCATGCCGATGTTGTACTGATCCGCTACCGGGTTGCCCGGGCAGACGTTATCGGGCAGTGTTTCACCCGCTTTCATTCGGGTCAGGGCATCGCCAGGGTTGTTGGCACACCAGGCGGTGGCCAGCAGGCGGTAGCCGTCGCTGCCCACGCCACCGCGGGGGTAAGCCACGTAGCGCACCTCAATGCCACGCTTGTTCAGCTCGGGCACTTCCCGGTGCAGCTTGCGACAGTAGCCACAGGTCACATCGGTGAAAACAGTGATGTGCGCTTTGGTTTCGCCTTTCGCCGGGAACACGATCATGTCTTTATCAGCCACACCCGCGATCAGGGTTTCCCGCTCGCCGTTGCGGCGCTCTTCACCCAGGTTCACAAAACCATCATTCGTTACCTGGAACAGGTCGCCCACCAGAAAGTACTCGCCGCTCTCTGTGGCATAAACCACCGGACCATTGGCAAACTGCACTGCGTACATGCCAGGCAGTTCGCTGGTGCTCACGGACTCCACCGCCAGGCCGGCATCGGGATTTTCCAGGGCCGCACGCAGCTTTGCCTCCACGGCCTTGTCAGCGGGTTCACCGGCGCTCACTGCCTGAGCGATCATCAGGCTCATGGCGACCATTCCCGCCGCGATTTTGTTCAACATGCTCTTACCTCTAAATTTAATTCCTGGCGTTTGCGCCCGACCTTTTGAGCGGCTTACCACCGCGAAGTTCCCTGCACTGCACCCTACCCCGGACCCTAGCCACGAGGATGGTGCTGGGCGTGCAACTCCTGCATCCGCTGCCTGGCCACGTGGGTGTAGATCTGCGTGGTGGTCAGGTCGCTGTGCCCAAGCAGTAACTGTACCACGCGCAGGTCCGCACCGTGATTCAGCAAATGTGTGGCAAAGGCGTGGCGCAGGGTATGGGGGGACAGCGGCTTGGTGATGCCGGCGCGTCGGGCGTAGATTTTAATACGATACCAAAAGGCCTGGCGAGTCATCGGCCCGCCTTTCTTGCTGGGAAACAACTCATCTCCCGGGCGTCCGCGCAGCAACTCCCCGCGCGCACCGGACAGGTAATCCTGCAACCATGCCAGCGCTTCTTCGCCCATGGGCACCAGCCGTTCTTTCGAACCCTTGCCGAACACGCGAATTACGCCCTGATTCAGGCTGACCTGCACGATCTGCAAACTCACCAGCTCACTGACGCGCAAACCGCAGGCGTAGAGCAGTTCCAGCATGGTGCGGTCGCGCATTTCAAGCACATCGTCGGTATCCGGGGCCGCCAATAACCGCTCCACTTCCTGCTCACTCAGGCTTTTGGGCAAGGGCCGCCCCAGTTTGGGGCTATCGATATTGAGGGTTGGATCGACGCTGATCCGATTTTCACGCAGTTGGTGGCGGTAGTAGCCCCGTACACTGGACAGGAAACGGGCGGTAGAACGGGGTGACTGCCCCTGTTCCATGCGCGCACCGAGGTAGGCCTGCAGGTCGGTACTCTGGGCTTGCCTGATCTCACCACGCCCCGTGTTACGCAACCAGTGGGCGTAGTGATTGAGGTCGCGCCGATAAGAAGACAGGGTGTTGTCACTGAGACCTTTCTCGGTCCACAGCGCGTCCAGATAAAGTTCGATTTCGGGAAGTGTGTCTGAGGGTGCCGGCATTCGGGTAAATTACCACGCTTCAGGCATAAAAAAAGCGACCACGTGGGTCGCTTTTTTCGGTAGTAACCGGCGCTTAGTTCTTGGCCAGCTTTTCCTTGATGCGGGCCGCTTTACCGCTCAGCTCACGCAGGTAGTACAGCTTGGCCTGACGCACGTCGCCGCGACGCTTGACGCTGATGCTGTCAACGAGGGGGCTGTAAGTCTGGAAGGTACGCTCAACGCCCACACCGTGGGAGATTTTACGCACGGTGAAAGCAGAGTTCAGGCCGCGGTTACGCTTGCCCAGTACCACGCCTTCGAAGGCCTGCAGACGCTCGCGGGTACCTTCTTTTACTTTAACCTGCACAACCACGGTGTCACCCGGGCCGAATTCGGGCAGGTCCTTTTCCATCTGCTCTGCGTCCAGGGCAGAGATAATTTTGTTGGTGCTCATGGATGTGCTCCTGTTGATTTAGTTCGTAGCTTCACAGCTAGTTGCAATTAAAATGTTCACTCGCGTTCGCGGAGGTAATCCGCCAACAATTCCTCTTCCTCCGGGCTCAACTCACGCTGCTGCAGCAAATCTGGCCGCCGCTCGTGCGTTCTGCCCAGCGCCTGTTTCAGGCGCCAACGGCGAATCTGTTCGTGATTGCCGCTGAGTAATACTTCCGGAACAACCGCTCCGCGGTAGTCCTCGGGCCGGGTGTAGTGAGGGCAATCCAGCAGTCCATCGGCGTAGGAATCTTCCTGCGCGGACTGTTCATGCCCCAGTGCACCGGGCAGGTGGCGAATGACTGCGTCGATCACCACCATGGCGGGTAACTCTCCGCCACTTAATACATAGTCGCCGATGGATACCTCTTCATCGACCTCGGCCTGGATCAATCGTTCATCCACACCTTCATATCGCCCCGCCACCAATATCAACGCAGGTTCCTGCGCGAGGGCCACAGCCCGCTGGTGATCGAAGCGGCGCCCCTGGGGCGACAGGTAAATCACCCTGCCCTGCCCACCGGCGCTGTCCCGCGCAGCGGCAATGGCCTGCTGCAGCGGATCGATCTTCATCAACATACCCGGGCCGCCGCCGTAGGGTCTGTCGTCCACCGTGCGATGTTTGTCCACGGTGTAGTCCCGGGGGTTGCTGTGACTGAGGGTCAGTAAACCCTCTTTCACCGCTCTGCCGCTGATGCCGTAATCGCTTACCGCCGCGAACATCTCCGGGAACAGGCTGACGAGTGCAATATGCATACGCCGCCGTTCAGTAATCTCTGGCCCAGTCGACGCTCATGGTGCCCGCCGCCAGGTCAATGCCGGTAACCACGTCATCCGGCAGGTAGGGTAGCAGGCGCTCTTCGTCGTCCACGCTGCCCTCACAGGGCTTCACCACCAACACGTCGTTGGCGCCGGTTTCGATCAGGTAGTCCACTGTCCCCAGCAAATACCGCTCGTCACCCTCTGTGCACCAGACTTCAAGGCCCTGCAACTGATGCCAGTAATAATCGCCCTCTTCCAAATCGGGAAGAGACAGCCGGGGTACGCTGATTTCAACACCGCGAAGCAGTTCTGCCTCATTGCGGTCATCGACCCCGACAATATGGGCCACCAGGCCCTTGCCTTGCCGCCGCCCCTGATCGAACTCGACGGGTTTATTACCCTGTCTGCTCTTGAGCGTGCAGCCACCGTACTCGAGGAAGTTTTCCATCGGATCGGTGTAGGAGTGAATTTTCACCCAGCCTTTAATGCCATAGGCCCCGGTAATGCGGCCAATGACGAGTTCAGTGGATGCGGGCTCACTCACGGCACCCGTCTCCCACTCAGGCAGCTGCTGCGGAAGCTTCCTTCACCAGCGCGGAAACGCGCTCGGACAGCTGGGCACCCTGGCCCTGCCAGTAAGCGATACGATCCGCATCAACACGCAGGCGCTCTTCCTGGCCACGAGCTACGGGGTTGAAGAAACCCACACGCTCAATGAATCGGCCGTTGCGCGCATTGCGGCTGTCGGTCACGGTCAGGTGGTAGAAGGGACGCTTCTTGGAACCACCACGAGCTAGACGAATTGTTACCATATTCCGTAAATTCCTGAAAAGTTGCTGGGATCTGCGCCGAACTCGACAACTGCCCCACGACAAATTCCGGCCAGAGGCCGACTAAAGGTGGCGTATCATACGCGAATAGTCTGGGTTTTGAAAGCCTGTTTTTGGCATTTTTTGTAGGGAATTCGGGGGGTTAGGAAATTCCTCTATCACCGGCAAATACGCGTCTGTTTATGAGCTCTGCACTCCGGCCCTCGAGTTGACAGGCTTTGCTACGGAACCGCCAAAAAGCGTCGTCCATGACAGGCTGCACATCGGCCATCCATGGCCGCTGAGCTTCCTCCGCAAAGCCTGTCAACTCGAGGCCCTACCTACGATACCAGCGAATCAACATCACCGGGCATTAGGTACGAAGAATCAATAATCGCGTCCGGAGCGCAAACAAGTGAATTACGGACCGACAGAGGCCGCTGAGTCGTACACCCTTTTTTCAGGAAGCTCTGGCGCCATGGATGGCGCCAGCGCAGCCTGTCATGGACGACGCTTTTTGGCGGTTCCGGAAAAAAGGGTGTACGACTCAGCGGCCGTCCTACGAAGCTCCAACACCCCAGAACCGGCTACCGAAAAGGAGGCATCCCACCAGGTGGCATTCCTCCGGGAGGCAGGCCACCGCCGCCGCCCATCATGCCACCCATGCCTCGCATCATTTTCTCCATGCCCTTGCCCTTCATCTTCTGCATCATCTTCGCCATCTGCTTGTGCTGCTTTAACAGACGATTAAGATCCTGCACCTGCGTGCCGGAGCCCATGGTGATGCGGCGCTTGCGGGAGCCCTGAATCAGGGCCGGGTTGCGGCGTTCGGCGGGAGTCATGGAGTTGATCATGGCTTCCATTCGGGCGAAGAGCTTCATGTCCAGGTTTTGCTGGGCCATCTGCGCCATGTTGCCCATGCCCGGCAGCTTGTCCAACATGCCGGTGATACCGCCCATGTTGTTCATTTGTTGCAGCTGGTCGCGGAAATCTTCCAGGTCAAACTTTTTGCCCTTGCGGACCTTGCGGGCCAGCTTCTGGGCTTTTTCCTTGTCGACTTTCTGCTCGGCTTCCTCGATGAGGGAGAGCACGTCGCCCATGCCGAGGATGCGTGAGGCCAGGCGGTCGGGGTGGAAGGGGTCGAGGGCGGTGGTTTTTTCGCCCACGCCGAGGAATTTGATTGGCTTGCCGGTGATGGAGCGTACTGACAGGGCGGCACCGCCGCGGGTATCGGCGTCCACCTTGGTCAGGATTACGCCCGTCAGCGGGAGCGCCTCACCGAAGGCTTTGGCGGTGTTGGCGGCATCCTGGCCGGTCATGGCGTCAACCACGAACAGCGTTTCCACGGGCTTGATAGCGGCGTGCAGTTCGGCGATTTCTTTCATCATCGCCTCGTCCACGGCCAGCCGGCCTGCGGTATCCACGATCAGCACGTCGCTGAATTTGACCTTCGCGTGGGCGATGGCGGCGTTGGCGATGTCGACGGGCTTCTGTTCAGCGGTGGAGGGGAAGAAATCTGCACCCACTTCACCGGCCAGGGTTTCAAGCTGTTTGATCGCCGCGGGGCGGTACACGTCGGCACTGACCACGGTGACGGATTTTTTCTCGCGCTCCTTCAGGTGCCGCGCCAGTTTGGCCACGGAGGTGGTTTTACCCGCACCCTGCAGGCCGGCGACCAGAATGATGGCGGGGGGCTGGGTGGCCAGGTCCAGCGACTCGTTGGCGCTGCCCATGACCCGTTCCAGTTCGCTCTGGACGATTTTGACGAAGGCCTGGCCGGGGCTCAGGCTGCGCATTACGTCCTGGCCAACCGCCGCCTGCTTCACGGAGTCGACGAAGTCTTTAACTACCGGCAGGGCAACATCGGCCTCCAGCAGGGCCATGCGCACTTCGCGCAGGGTTTCAGCGATGTTTTCTTCGCTCAGCCGGGCCTTGCCGGTAACACGGCGCAAGCTGTCGGATAAACGGTCTGTAAGGCTCTGGAACATGAGGGAAACTCTATTGATTCTGCCGGGACAGTTCGGTACAAAGGGCGAGATTATACGTGACCAGGGCGCTTCCCCCAACATGTTCCCCATCGCCGCCAGCCTGCTGACCGCCCTGTTGTATATGCTGGCAGCCGTATTTCAGTTCCGGCGGATCAAACGTCGCGAACTCGGGCCCGACAAAATCGTGATCGCTCTGGCCTGTGCTGCGGTAGCCATGCACGCCCCGGCCGTGTGGCGCGATACGTTTTATGACGACGCTGTGCACTTCGGGTTTTTCGCCGCCACCTCGATGATTTTCTTCATCGTTAACCTGGGTTTTTTGTTGGCGCTGACCCAGCGCCCGCTGCAGAACCTGTTGATTCTGTTGTTTCCGATTTCTGCGGTGGCGGTGTTACTGGCGGCTTTCAAACCCGCCGGTGGTGTGTCCCTGACCGACCCGAACCCCGGCGTCACCCTGCATATTGTCAGCTCTATCCTGGCTTACGCCGCGCTCACGCTGGCGGCTGCCCAGGCCCTGCTGGTCGCCCTGCTAGACCATCAACTGAAGCACAAGCACACACTGGGCGTTGTGCGTGTACTGCCGCCACTGCAGTTGATGGAGTCCATGCTGTTCGAGTTGCTGTGGGCGGGCCTTGCCCTGCTCACGCTGTCGATTGGCAGCGGCCTGCTGTTTGTGGAGGACATGTTTGCCCAGCATCTGGTGCATAAAACGGTGCTCACCATCGCAGCCTGGGGGCTGTTCGCCGTGCTGCTGTGGGGGCACCACCGCCTGGGCTGGCGCAGCCACACTGCCGTTAGGCTGACCCTGGCTGGCTTCGCCCTGCTGATGCTGGCTTATTTCGGCAGCAAATTCGTGCTGGAACTGGTCTTACAGCGGCCCTGATCGGGCCTTGCCCCGCGAGGGGTTTTTCTCCAAGATACGCACTCTCCCCATAGCACAGGTTATTCCCCGATTTGAACGAGGCACCGCTGGGTCTTCTATTTGCGGTACTGGCAGCGCTGATTCTACTTTCCGGATTCTTCTCGAGTTCGGAAACCGGCATGATGACGCTCAACCGCTACCGGTTGAAACACCTGAAGATGAATGGGCACCGCGGCGCCCGCAGGGCATCGCGTTTGCTCAAGCGCCCGGATCGCCTGATCGGCCTGATCCTGATTGGCAACAACCTGGTCAACATCTTCGCCTCGGCGGTTGCCACGGTAATTGCCATCCGACTCTGGGGCGACGCGGGTATTTACATCGCCACCCTGATCCTGACGGTGGTCATTCTGGTTTTCGCTGAAATCACCCCCAAAACCATCGCTGCGCTCTACCCGGAAAAAATCGCCTTCCCGGCCAGTGTGATTTTGTGGCCGCTGATGAAGGTGCTCTACCCGGTGGTGTGGTTAATCAACGTGGTAACCAACGCCCTGCTGCGCATGTTGGGCTTCGACCCTGACAAAAACCCCGACGAACACGTTAGCTCAGAAGAACTACGTACGATTGTGGCCGAGGCGGGACAATTAATCCCCAGCCGTCACCGGGGCATGTTGCTGAATATCCTCGATCTGGAAGAGGTCACCGTCAACGACATCATGGTGCCGCGCAACGAAGTTTACGGTATCGACCTCGACAATGATGACGACGTAATCCTGCGCACTATCCAGCACAGCTCGCACACGCGTCTGCCGGTGTACCGCGAAGACGTGGACAACATTCTTGGCGTATTGCACATGCGCAACATCAGCCGCGTGCTGGACGCGCGAGGCCTCGACCGCGCCGCGCTGGAACGGGAGATGGAGGCGCCCTACTTCATTCCCGAGAATACCCCACTGCACACGCAGTTGCTGAACTTCCAGCAGAAGAAGCATCGCCTGGGTGTGGTGGTGGACGAGTACGGCCAGGTCATGGGTCTGGCGGCGCTGGAAGATATCCTAGAGGAGATCGTGGGCGAGTTCACGTCGAGCCTGTCAGATAATGAGGAAGAGATCTTTCCGCAGCGCGATGGCAGCTACATCATCAGCGGCAGCGCCAGCGTGCGTGACATCAACAAGCAACTGGATTGGGAGCTACCCACTGACGGCCCCAAAACCCTCAGCGGCCTGATCCTCGAAAACCTGGAGTCCTTCCCCGACGGCAATGTCGGCTTGAGTATTTCCGACTACCACCTGGAAACCATGGAATTGCAAGGCAACGTGGTGCAGGCGGTGCGGGCCACAGCGACCGAGGCTTAATCACACCCGCAAGGGCCTGACTGTCACACCTGCGACAGACCAGTACGCCCAATCCCGCTAACATCGGCGACCCTCTAATTCTTATAATGCTACGAGGTCGCCATGCTCTCCGACGAACAGCGTCAGTCCATCGCCGCGCGTATCAGCCAGTGCTTCGCACAACGTGAACAGATCCCGTTGTTGAGCACTGAATTCCCCACTCTCGAAATGGAAGATGCCTACCGCATTCAGGAACGGGTAGTGGCAAATTTCATCGAGCAGGGACGCAGCGTTAAGGGCTATAAAATCGGCCTGACTTCCAAGGCGATGCAGGAACTGGCGGGGACGACTGAGCCCGATTACAGCGCCATCCTGGACCACATGTTCCTGCCAGAAGCGATCCATACGCCGTTCAGCGACTGGCTCACGCCGCTGGTAGAAATCGAGTTGGCCTTTGTCATGAAGGAGCGCCTGCAGGGCCCCGGCGTCAATGTAGCCGAAGTCATTCGTGCGACCGACTTCGTTCTGCCCGCCATTGAAATCGTGGACTTCCGTGTCGCCATGACACCGGGTATGACCGTCCGGGACACTATCTCCGACCTGGCGGCCGTGGGCGGCGTGGTACTGGGTGGCAATCCTCGCAAACTCACCGACTTTGACGTGCGCGCCGTGCAGGGCGACCTGATGATCAACGGTGAGGTGAAGGAAAGCGGCACTTCAGCCGAAGTGTTGGGCAACCCTCTCACTGCCGTCGCCTGGCTCGCCAACAAACTCAGTGAGTTCGGCGCGGCCTTCGAGCCGGGTGATGTCATTCTGTCCGGCTCTTTCCTTCGCGCCCTGCCGGTGAAAGCGGGCGATGAGATCGTAGCCCGTTTCGACCAGGGCTTTGGCGACGTATTGCTGAACTTCGCCTAGCCCGGCTGCCCCGCCTAACCACCCTTCCTGAGGAGTTCCTCTATGATCAATCAGGCTTTAAACCACTGGCGCGCGGGCGAATCGTCCCTGGGCGTGTGGTCCAACCTGCCAGACATCCACCTGGCCGAAACCCTGGCACGGATGGGTTTCGACTGGATTTGCTTCGATTTGCAGCACGGCTTGATGGACTATGGCGATCTCACGCGGCTGCTGCCCGCTATCTGCGGCCAGCCCCTGACCCCGCTGGTGAGGGTCGCCGCCAACCAGCCTGAGCAGATCGGTAAAGTGCTGGATGCCGGTGCCCAGGGGGTTATCGTGCCCATGGTGAACACTGCCGAAGATGCCCAGCGGGCGGTGGCAGCGTGCCGCTACCCCCCCGCTGGAACCCGGTCGTGCGGCCCCCTGCGCGACGCCATGATCGAGGGCTTTCAGTACCTTGCCACGGCCAATGAGCAAGTGGCCTGTATCGTCATGATCGAAACCGAGGAGGGGCTGGCCAATGTTGAAGCGATTGCCGCCACCCCCGGCGTAGACGCTATTTTTGTTGGCCCCATGGACCTGTGCTACGGGCTGGGACTGGCACCGGGCGACTTCACCAATGACAAATTCAAGGCTGCAATTGCCCGCATCCTCGCCGCCACCAAGGCCGCTGGTATCGCCACCGGCATGTTTGGCTACACTGCGCAGATGGCCAACGACGTTTTAAACAACGGGTTTGATTTTGCCTCCGCTGGCACGGATGTGAGCTTTTTCCGCAGCGGCGCGCAACAGGCGCTGGCGATAGCAAGCGGTGACGACGAATCCAACTCACGAGAGGCTGTGTACTGACATGAACGCTCTTCACATAATAAAAACAAGCTTAACCATTCTCCTGCTTCCCATACTGTCACTGCCGGTGCAGGCCGCCGAGGTGACTGAAGGTCGCCTGATTGCAGCGGACAAAGACGCCAGCAACTGGATGAGTCACGGCCGGAATTACGGCGAAGAACGTTACTCACCATTGACTCAGGTCAGCGATGGCAATGTCGATAAGCTGGGGCTGGCGTGGTCCTACAAGTACGGCGTGGACCGTGTGGTAGAAGCCACACCTATTGTGGTGGACGGCGTGATGTACACCACCGGTGCCTACTCCATGGTCTACGCGCTCGACGCTAAAACCGGCCGGGAGCTTTGGCGCTACGACCCGAAAGTATGGCGGGGCATCGCCGGGCGCGGTTGCTGTGATGCCGCGAACCGCGGCGTGGCGGTGTGGGGAGACAAAGTGTTTGTGGGCGTCTACGACGGACGTCTGGAAGCGCTGGATGCCCGCACCGGCAAACTGGTCTGGTCAGTGAACACCCTGATCGACCCGGACCGCAACTACACCATTACCGGCGCCCCGCGCATTGTTAAAGGCAAGGTAATCATCGGCAACGGCGGCGCCGAATTTGGCGTGCGTGGCTACATCACCGCCTACGACGCGGACACCGGCAAGCAGGCCTGGCGCTTTTTCACCGTACCCGGCGACCCGGCCAAGGGTGACGAGTCCGACACCATCACCATGATCCGCAAGACCTGGCACGGCGATACGTACTGGAAACAAGGCGGTGGCGGCACCGTGTGGGATTCCATGGCCTACGACCCAACGCTGGACCTGCTCTACATCGGCGTGGGTAATGCGTCCTACTGGAACCCGGTGTTACGCAGTGAAGCCAAGGGCGACAACCTCTTTGTCTCATCCATCGTAGCCATCCGTCCTGACACCGGAGAGTACGCCTGGCATTACCAGACGACACCGGGAGATTCCTGGGACTACACCGCCACCCAACATATCGTGGTGACCACCCTGAATATCGAGGGCAAGGATCGGCGGATAGTGATGCAGGCACCGAAGAACGGCTTCTTCTACGTACTCGATGCCGCTACCGGAGAGTTTATCTCGGCGGAAAAATACGGGCAGGCCAACTGGGCCAAGCGCATCGATCCGGAGACGGGCCGCCCCATCATCGATTGGGCGGTAGCGGACTACTGGAGTACGTCCGAGCCCAAAATTGTTTTCCCCGGCTCTCAGGGCGCCCACAACTGGTACCCGATGAGCTACAACCCCAACACCGGTTTGGTCTACATCCCGGAACAGGTCACCATGGAGTACTTCGAGCCGCTGAAGGAAGCCACCGATCCTCGCCCGGGCGTACCCAACCTGGGCCTCGTGATTCCCAAGGTACCGGAATCGCTGGAGGCCGTGGAAGAACTGGCCGGCGTGTATCGCGGCAGCCTCTTGGCCTGGGATCCGGTGAAACAGGAAGAACGCTGGCGCCAGCAGTACGAACACATAGCCAACGGCGGCACATTGACCACAGCGGGCAACCTGGTATTCCAGGGCACGGCTGACGGCAGAGTACTGGCCTACGCCGCAGACGATGGCGAAAAGCTGTGGGAACAGCCGGTGTCCAGTGGCGTGGTCGCAGCGCCAATTACCTATCAGGTAGATGGCGAACAGTATGTGGCCTTCAATGTTGGCTGGGGCGGTGCATTCCCCATCACCTTCGGCGCACTGGCCTATCGCACCCATGTGATCAACGACTCACGACTGTATGTGTTCAAGCTCGATGGCAAAGCAGAAGCGCCTGCCATCACTCGTCGCAAGATCGAGTTACCCACCCCGCCTCCTCTGGAAGCTGACGAAGCCACGCTGGCTACCGGCGAAGAACTGTTCGGGCTGCATTGCGGCGTGTGCCACGGCCTGTCTGCGATGAGCGCGGACATCATTCCCGATCTGCGCTACCTCAGCGACCAGAGCCATAAAGACTTCCTGCCCATCGTATTCGGTCTGCGCGCCAACAAGGGTATGCCGCCCTTCGGCGATATCCTGGAACCGGATCAGGTGGAGGCCGTCCGCCAGTATGTGATCAAACGCGCTCACCACTGGCGTGACGAACTGATCAAGCAGGACAAACGCCGCGCTGAGCAGGCTCAGGAAAGCCAAAACTAGGCCCGGCAGCCCCCCGGCCCTGCCATCCACTGGCAGGGCCACCTCTCCACCAGCACAACCTCCAGGCTTTTTTTCACCACTGTCACAATTGCGACAGTGGCATCTGCGGTGCAGGCGTAGCATTCGACATGGCATCAAATGGTGGGCAAAAAAACATCCACCTGTCCCGATCTAATAATTGTCTAATGAGGGAATACCATGAAGATCAACGCCAAACCTGCGTCTTCACTATCCGCTATCGCTCTCGGAGTCTGGCTGGCGCAGGGCGCCCATGCCCAGCAGCTCGAAGAAGTGGTGGTTACCGCAACCAAGCGGGCTGAAAGCCTGCAGGATGTGCCTATTTCAATGATCGCCATGGGTGGCGACACCATCAGGGACATGAACATCACGCGCGCGGAAGACTTCGCCGTCGACATGCCGGCAGTGACGATTGCCCAAAACCCGATCTACAACTTCATTTTCATTCGCGGTGTGGGTACCCCCGGCGCGAACCAGGGCATGGAGCAGTCCGTATCCATTTTCCACGATGGCATCTACATGGGTCGGCACCAGCTGTCTCGTGCGCCTTTCATGGATCTGGAACGCGTGGAAGTGCTGCGCGGCCCACAGTCCATTCTGTTCGGTAAAAACACTATCGGCGGAGCCATCAGCCTGATCACCGCCAAGCCGACAACCGAATTGGAAGGCATGGTCAATGCCAGTTATGGCAGCTACGGTGAAAGGGAATTGAACGGCTATCTGTCTGGCCCCATTACCGACTCCCTACGCGGCAGAATTGCAGCGCGAGGCTACGAGAGTGACGGTTTCCTCGAAAACGTTATGATCGGCGAAGATGGCCCGTCCCGGGATGACAAGACCGTTCGCGTGCAACTGGAGTGGGACGCAGCAGAAAACCTGGTGGTCTCGGGCAAGTGGGAAAGCAGCCAGTTCGACGCCTCACAGACCACTACCCAGCTCGCCATTTTCGATCCATTCAACGCTGGCTCACAGGCGTTCAGCAACCTGAATCAGGCCCTGGTGGCAGCAGCCACGGGCGGCAATGGCGTGGAGAAGTACGACGACGAGCGCGCAGTCATCAATGACGGGGGCGCACTGCTGGGACAGGTGATCCCCACATTCGCAGGCCTGCCTGGATTCCCCGGTCTCCCCGAAGGCAGCACTAACGAGATGGATGTGGGCACCCTGACGCTGGATTGGGCCCTGGGGGAACACACCCTGACCGCCATCACGGGTTATGCCCAGTATGAGTACCGGGATATTTGTGATTGCGACTTCGCCGCCCTGCCGCTGGTGCAGGCAGATGCCAGGGAAGACTACGATCAGTTCAGCCAGGAAATTCGACTGACGTCCCCCGGCGGTGAAAAACTCGATTACATCCTCGGCTTCTACTACCACCAGAGCGATTTGCGCTACAACGCCCGCGACGCCTTCGGTACCACGATGGCTTACCAGATGGTGGGCGCCCCTACTCCTCTGCTGGTGCCCAACCTGTCCCGTGAATACACCATGGACCAGGAACAGAATATGTGGGCCGTGTTTGGTTCTAGCACGTACAGCTTCACCGACAGCACTCGCCTGACGGTGGGCCTGCGTTATTTTGAAGAGGAAAAAACCGCCGGCCACGTGCTCGACAAATACCTCTCCGGTGGCTGGGACTTCAGCGCCCTGGCGGGCTTGCCGGCGGGGTCGATCGCCTATGGCGATACCCCGGAAGAATACGACGCTTTCCTGAGCGGCTTTGGCAGTGTTGATCTTGGCGGCATCACCGCCGGGCAGGTAACCGAACTGATCTACCAGCAGTTGCTGGGCACCTATGAACACGTGATCAGCGACCGTCAGCGCGATGAAAAAGACTGGAACTGGCAACTTACGCTGGAGCACGATTTGAGTCAGGACATCATGCTGTTCGCCACCGCCGCCACCGGCACCAAGGGTGGCGGCTTCGACGGCCGCTTCCTGCTCACGGCAGACGACCCCCTGTTCGAGTACGAAGAGGAAACCGCGCAAAGCTACGAAGTGGGCCTGAAGGCCTACCTGTTCGACAACACCATGACCTTCAACACCACGGCGTTCTTCACTACGGTGGAAGACTACCAGGTCAATATTTTTGATGGTGCCACCGGGTTCTTCGTGCAGAACGCGGCGGAGATCGAGTCCAAGGGTGTGGAAGTGGACATCAACTGGGCCGCTACAGAAAAGCTGACCGTGCGCTTTGCGGGCAGCTACCTGGATGCCAGTTACACCAGTTGGCCGAACGCGCCGTGCTGGGCAAGCCCAGCCGATCCGGTACGTGGAGACTGCGTTAACTTCGGGCAGCCCGACTCCTACCGCGATGCCAGCGGCGAGACCAACGTGTTCTCTCCGGAGTGGGCCTACAACCTCAACCTGAGCTACCTGCAGCCCGTGGGTGATTCGCTGGAAGCACGTTTCGTGCTGAACGTGAACTACGCCGACGATCAGTACACCGCCTCGGACCTCGACCCGATCTACGCCTTCCAGGAGGCATACACCAAGTACGATGCGCGTGTCAGCCTGGGCAATGTTGCCGGGGATTGGGAAGTAGCGGTGGTGGGCAAAAACCTCAGTGACGAGTACACCAGCACGGGCAACGCCAACGACCAGCCGCTGGTGCCAGGCAATGGCTTCAAACTGCTCGACACGCCGCGTAGCTATGCGGTGCAAGCCACCTATCGTTTCTGAGCCTGAAGCAGTTCAACGCCGGGGGCACGCCCCCCGGCAATTCGACCTACAGGCTTTTGTCCTGACAATCCGGTGTTTCGTAGGCGGCGGTAATCTGTTCCATACCGGTGAGATTGCCGTATTTCTCCGCGAGTTTGTCGAGATTGCTGACATAGATACGCCCGTAACGTAATTCCACAATCTCCGCCTTGCGCAGATTCTGCAACTCGCGATTGATGCTCTGGCGCGACGCACCCAGCAGGCGAGCCAGTTCTTCCTGGGACAAGTCGATATAGCGCGCATCTTCGTCATCGTGACGACAGTGCGTATAGGCCAGACGGTGTATGGCACGCGCCACGCGTTGATGCAGGCTGAGGCCGCCCTCCTCGTTCAGCGCATAGAGTGCGCGCATACGACGGCAAAGCGTTAGCAGCAAGGCCTGATTCAATTCGGGATAGTCCGCCACCAGTGTTTCAAACTGGCGCCGCCCCAATACCCGCAGCACACTGTCCTCCGACGCGATGGCGTGGCTCACCCGCGGCAAGCCATCGATCATGCCCATCTCGCCGATGCAGTCCCCATGGCGAAATTGTGCCGTAACCAATTCGCGGCCTTCTTCGGTGTAATTGCACAGGCGCACCGCGCCCTCAACCACCTGGAAAATTTCATTGGAGGGGTCGCCCTGCCGATACACCGACTCCTCCGCGCGCACCCGGCGCAAGGTACTCATGCGCTCAAACGCGGCCCGCCCCTCGGGAGGCAAACTGCTGAAAAAGTCGTGCATTTGAGGAATGACGTGCATGCTGCAACACCCGCCAATGAGGCTGTTCTCTGTTCTTTTATGGTGCCGTGAGGCTCTGAACAGGGATGATAGCAGCAGGACCCGGCGGGTGCGACGCCAAGCGTAGAGGTGTGATTCGGGGGCGATGGCCGCCCCCGGGGCCGTTGGGCCGGGATAAACCCGGCCGATGTCAGCCTTTCATCTTGACCATGGTGTCGAGAATGCGGGTTGCCAGCTTGCCGTAAGGCGGCGCCAGCAGTTTCATGGCGGTACGCCGGGCCTGGTAGAACACCGGGCGCATTTTGGAGCAGGCCACAAAGCCCTCGTAGCCGTGGTAGTGCCCCATGCCCGAGGGGCCAACGCCACCAAAGGGCAGGTCGTGCTGCGCCACATGGAACAGGGCGTCGTTGACCGCCACACCACCGGACATAATCCGCTCGATATACATGTCGGACAGGGCCTGCTGGTGCGTAAAGGGGTACAGGGCCAGCGGACGATCGTGGCTGTTGACGTACTCCACCACCTCCTGCGGTTGATCGTAAGGCAGAACCATTAACAGCGGGCCAAAAGTCTCCCGCTGCCGGATGATCATCTCGGGCGTGGTGTCCAGCACCAGATGCAGCGGGAACTTGCGCAGTTGCGCATTCGCTTCCTGCTGACTCAGGTTGATGACGGTTGCGCCCTTGTCCCGCGCATCCTGCAAGGTGTCTTCCAGGCGCTTGAAGGACCGATCATCAATGATCGAGGTATAGTCCACGTGGTTGATATCCGGGCAGTGAGCCGCAGCATAGTCCTGGGCCAGAGCCACGAATTCATCGCGCTGGCTGTGGTGAACGAAAACATAATCCACGTTGGTGCAAATTTGTCCGGCATTGAACTGCTTGACGAACAGGATGCGTTCCACCGCTTTTTGCAGGGGGAAAGCCGGGTCGATAACCGCGGGCGCCTTCCCTCCGAGTTCCAGAATAACCGGCGTAAGGTTTTGCGCCGCCGACGCCATCACCGCACGGCCAGTCTGGCCGGAACCGGTGAAGATCAACAGATCAAAGGGTATCTGGGAAAACTGGATCCCCACGTCACCCGTTTCCTCAAAAAACTGCAGTTTTTCAGGCGGAAAGTAATTCGGTGACAACTCGATCAACAGTCGCGACAGCGCGATGGAGTTCTCCGACATCTTCACCATGGCCCGGTTACCGGCGGCAAAGGCGGCGGTGAGTTGGGAAAAGGCCAGGTTGATCGGGAAGTTCCAGGGAATGATCATTCCCACCACACCGAGCGGTTGCGGGATAACCCGGTTTTTGGCGCCGAGGTACATACTCTTGTCCACGTGCCGTTTCTGCGGCTTCATCCAGCGCTTCAGGTGTTTCAGGGTGTCGTTCACGCCATCCGTCACCGAGATAATCTCGGCGAACTTGCTTTCGTGCAGGGATCGGTTGCCGTAGTCCTCGCTGATTACCGCAATGATCGCGTCAAGATTTTCCGACAGCATTCGCTTCAGCGTCAGCAGGTCCTGTTTGCGTTCGGCGTAACCTGGGTAGGGCGCGGCGAGGTAGGCTTCGCGTTGCTCGTCGAAGGCTGACTGCAAAGTGGCCCGTGTGGGGTTGTCGAATGATTCGGTGCGGGTCGCCAGAGACGATGTCATCGCGGATCTCCTGCCATTGAAATGGGAACCAGCGGAAACGGCTTTCCGATGGTTCCATTGGAAGCTTCAGGTAATTATTGTAGCCAGCGCTACCGGGAAATCTGGCACTTAGGCGACAGTCTGGAAAATACCCTGAGGGCTAGACCGCCGCCGATACGGCAATTGTCAGCAGCGTGGCGATCACCGGGATCACGACCGTCACCATACCCACGTCCCGATAGGCTTCACGGTGGCTGAGTCCGGTGATGGTTAGCATGGCAACAACGGCACCACTGTGCGGCAGCGAGTCAAAACCACCGGATGCCATCGTCGCCAGTCGATGCAGGGTGCCGGGATCAATACCCATCGCGACATAGGCGTCTGCCATGGTCGCCATGAATATCTGTAAGCCACCCGAGGCGGAGCCGGTAATCGCTGAAATCATGCTGATGGAGGCGAACATCGACACCATGGGGGGCAGGCCAGAATCCAGCATCCAGCCGGTGAACTGCTGGAATCCCAGGGTGTGGGTAACCACGCCGCCAAAGCCGATCACCGCCGCAGTATTAATCAACGGCATGATGGACTCCTGCACGCCCTCCCCCATGGATTTGAGGGGTTGCTGCCGAACCTCGTCGAACATCAGCACGGCCAGCACGGTGCCGGCGAAAAGGGCCAAACTCGGCCACAACACAGGCTGGGCATTGGCAAAGCGCAGCAGGGTGTAGCCCATGCCCTCCCCGTTTTCCATCGCAGTCCCCAGAGCCAGCGTGATCAGGCGGGGTAGCAAAATAGTCCCCAGCACCGCCAGTGGTGGCAACAAGGCCAGGGCCCAGTGTGGATAGCCGGATTCGCCGGGGTCTCTATGAATATTGCGATCCATGGGGCCAGGCTCGAAGCCTTCCCCCGCCACACGCGCCCGCTGGCGCTGGGACTCCAGATACCACATCCCCAGGCCAAACATCAGCGTACTGCCAAACAAGCCCAACCAGGCACCGGCAAACAGGTCGGTACCCAGCGTCACCGACGAGATGACGTTGTGAATGGAGGGCGTACCCGGCAGCGACGTGAGCGTATAGGTGCCCGCGCCCAACGACAGGGCGGCACAAAACAGGCGCTTGGGTACATCCGCTTGCTGAAGCAGCTTCAGGCCCAGCGGATACATAGCAAAGATCACCACGAATACAACAACACCACCGTAAGTCAGCAAGGTGGCAGCCAATACCGTAATCCAGAGTACCCGCTGCGCACCGAGACGCCGCACCATGGCCAGGGCAATACTGGACGCGGCATGACTATCCCCCATCACCCGGCCGAACATCGCACCGGCGGCAAACAGCAGGAAAAACTTGCCGGCAAAGGTGAAAGCGCCGAGGCCACCAAAGGCGAAGTACTCACCAAGACCTTCAGCCAGCGGTAGCTGATTGGTAACGATCACCAGCGCTGAAGCGAGCAGCGCGGCGAGCACAATATTGACCCCGCGCAGGGCCAACCAGATCAGTAGCACCAATGCACCGAGCAAGCCCAGATAACCGGCGATAGTGGATAGAGTCATAGGGTAGGCCCTGTTTGGCGTGGACGGTTCAGAACGCTTCGAGCAGGGAGCGGTCGATCTGATCGATGCTCGTCACGCCCATCAGCGCCATCGCAGTGGCAATTTCCCGCTGGAACAGCGTGAGCAGGTCGTGCACACCTTCCTGGCCATTGGCGGCCATGGCATACACCCAGGGGCGACCGATCAAAACGCCGCGCGCACCCAGCGCCACCGCCTTGACCACATCGATACCGCTGCGCACACCACCATCCATTAACACCTCCACCTGCTCACCGACCGCATCGGCAATCGCCGGCACCTTACTGATGCTGGAGGCGATACCGTCTAGCTGGCGCGCGCCATGATTGGAAACGATGAGCCCGTCGGCGCCGGCGCCCACTGCGGCCCGCGCATCCTCGGCTTCCATCACACCCTTGATCAACAACTTACCCCGCCATTGCTCGCGCAACCAGCGGATGTCGTCCCAGGTACAGGTGGGGTCGAACTGGGAATCGATGAAGGCTTTGTAAGCGTTAAGGTCTTCCGGATTGGCGACTTTGTCTGCCAGGTTGCCAAACGTGTGGGGCTTGCCTTTGATGCCCACATCGTGCGCCCACAGGGGGCTGCTGAGTAATTGGGCGAAGTAAGAAGCGCGGCCTTTCCAGCCACCGCCGAGCATGCCGTTGCGGTAATCGCGCAGGCGCATGCCGGGGACGGGCAGGTCAACAGTGAACGCCAGCGTGTCGCAGCCCGCCGCCTCCGCCCGTTCCAGTAATTGCACAATAAATTCCCTGTCGCGCAACATGTACAGCTGGAACCAGAACGGCGTGGCCGTCGCCTGCTGAATTTCTTCCAGCGAGCAGATGCCCACAGTCGAGGTAGTGAAGGGCACGCCGGCCTGCTTTGCCGCTCGGGCCGCCTGTACTTCACCGCGACGGGCGAACATGCCGGCCATACCCACGGGGGCCAGCGCTACCGGCAGCATTGAATCACGGCCCATCAGAGTCGTTTCCGTATTAACGCCATCGACATTGCGCATTACACGCTGTTTCAGTTGGTAGCGCGCAAAATCCTGTTCATTTCCAACCAGGGTGGCCTCGCTGTTCGCGCCTCCGTCGAGATAATCGAACAGGAAGCGCGGCAGTCGGCATTTCGCCCGGCGGCGATAGTCCGCAACGGTGACAGGAATGACGTCAAAAACACTCATTTATTATTCCTCTTATTGCAATCCATCTGGCCGGTTTAAATCACCTCGCCGTGCAATTATCAGGGATGGGCTGCTCCGCGAACCAGGCCTGAATATTGCCCATTACGCGTAAAGCCATGTCCATTCGACACTCGCCGGTGGCGCTGCCGATGTGCGGTAACAGGGTCACAGTGTCAAAGCCTAGCAGGGCTGGGGTTACCTGCGGCTCGAATTCAAATACATCGAGACCGGCACCGCCCAAGTTGCCACTCTCGAGTGCTGTCACCAGCGCGGATTCATCGATCAGGGGCCCGCGGCCGGTATTGATCAGGATCGCACCAGCCTTCATCTGCGCCAGTGTTTCGGCGTTCATCAGGTGCTGCGTGGCTGGGGTGAGCGGACAGTTCAGCGATACAAAATCCGCTCGCGCCAACAGCGTTTCCAGGTCGGCACAATATTGAGCATTGGATGCTGCCTCGGCACTCTCCTTTCGGTTGGGCCCGTAGTACAACACCTCCATGTCAAAACCGCGTGCCCGGCGAGCCACCGCCTGGCCAATGGCGCCAAAGCCGACAATACCCAGCGTTTTACCATGTACACGACTTCCCAACACGGTGTGTGCCGCAGCCCAGTCATCCTGACGCAGCAGGCGTTCACACTCGGTCAAGCGACGACAAGTGGCCATCAGCAAAGCCCAGGTGAGATCGGCGGTATCTTCTGTCACCACCGGCGTGTTGCTCACCTGTACTCCATGTTCTGAAGCCGCTGCCAGGTCGAGGTGGTCTGTGCCTACACCGATACTTGCGATCAGGCCTAGCGACTCGGGCATGGCCTGAAGTAGCGCGGCGTCTACCGGGCCGGAGGGCGTGGTGACATAGACACTGCAGCCCGCCATCGCGGCGGCATCCCGGCCCACTACCTTTACTTCCCCAAAACGCGCAAGGCCGTCCTTCAAGGCGGGCGGCAGCGCGTGAGCCAGGGCGATACCTGTCGGTTTCATATGTACTACTCCTGCTTCGCCGCTGCGATCGCGGCCTCATTTGGCCAGTGAACATTACCCGCGTGCGTGACGGCGCCGCGATTGGCCGGCCCCACGCTGGCGACATATTTCTGAGCGTAGCCACCCGCAATCAGGTGGGCCTTGCCGCTGGGATCAGCACGCACCAGTGTTGCTTCACGCTCAGCCAATTGCTGTGCTTCCACTTCAAGCGTCAGGGACTTCTGATCAAGGTCGATGCTGATTGTATCGCCGTCTTCCACCAGTGCCAGCGGGCCACCCAGAGCTGCCTCTGGCGTGACGTAACCAACACAGAAACCGTGGGAGGCACCGGAGAATCGGCCGTCAGTGATCAGGGCAATCGATTCGCCAAAACCCATGCCATAAAGTAACGCAGTTACTGTCACCATTTCCCGCATGCCGGGGCCGCCCACTGGCCCCTCATTGCGAATCACCAGCACATCACCTTCGTGCAAGTCGGCCGCTACCACTACTTTCAGGCACTCTTCCTCACACTCAAATACCCGCGCGCGGCCGGTGAACTGACGGCGTGCAATGCCCGCCGTCTTGATCACCGCACCGTCGGGCGCCAGATTGCCTCGCAGCACGGTCAGTCCGCCGTTGGCCGTGCGCGGTTCCGCAATCGGCATAACAATTTTGCCGTCTGCGTCGGGCGCCCCGGCCAGTGCTTCGGACAAGGGCTGACCATCCAGTGTCAAACAATTACCGTGCAAGTACCCGCCAGCCAGTAGTTGCTTGAGTACGACGGGAATACCGCCCACTTCGTGAAGGTCGCTGTAAAGGTAGGGGCCAGAAGGGCTCAGGTGAGTGATTAAGGGCGTCCGCTCGAACACCGCGGCCACATCATCCATAGTAAATTCAATGCCCACCTCGTTGGCGATGGCCGGAATGTGTAGCACCGAATTGGTGGAACCACCCGTGGCTGCCACGGCAGCACAGGCGTTTTCCAGTGACTCACGCGTCACCAGATCACGCGGTAGCGGGAAATTAGCCTCCACGACTTTCATCAGGGTCCGCCCCGCTTTGCGCGCCATGGCACGGCGCTGGCTGTGTACGGCCGGAATGGTGCTGGAGCCCAGCGGAGAAAAGCCCAATACCTCGCCAATCATGCCCATAGTATTGGCAGTGAATTGGCCCGCACAGCAGCCGGCGGCAGGCCAGGCGGCACGAGAAACTGCTTCCAGCTCTTCTTCGTCGGTCTGCCGCAAAATAAGTTGGCCGGTGTATTCCGCCACACTCTTGATTTCCACAGGCTGTTCCTTGAACCGCCCGGGCAGAGCCGGCCCACCGTTGAGGAACGCGCCTGGCACATTAAGGCGTGCCAGCGCCATCATCATGCCAGGGAAGTTTTTGTCACAGGCGCCAACGCACAACAGCCCGTCATACTGATGCGCGCGCATTACCAACTCGATGGAGTCTGCAATCACCTCGCGCGACATCAGCGAGTAGTGCATGCCGGTGTGCCCGTTCACCAGGGCATCGGAGACAGAGATAGTGTTGAACTCGCGAGGTGTGCCACCGCCGCGGTAGACGCCCCAGCGGGCCTGCTCCGCCACTTCTGCCAGGCGCATGTTACAGGCGCTCATCTCTCCGTGGCTGGAGACCACCCCCACAAAAGGCTGGGCGATATCCTCATCGTCCAGACCCAGACCGCGTAGCATGGCTCGCGCAGCGGCCTTGATGGGGCCTTTTTTCATTATGTCGGAGCGGTAAGGCTCCCGTTGTTTGTTCTTATTCAAGATGACACCCTCCAACCTGACACAGCGTTCAATAATCAGAAGGGCAGAGTCTGCACTCGGCCGGGACAACTGTCTGTCACAGAGCCGACAGTCGAAATACCCACGCCGGCAGGTATAGATTAGGCGAATATGTCTGGTGGCGTGTAGCGCCGATCAGGACAGGCGAATGGGGTTGTCCGCCTCCATACGCTCGCGGGCGCGTTGAAGAATAGCGCGTTTCTCCTGCGGGCTGGCCATGAACCAGTCGGTGATTTCTTCAGCGTTGCGATAGCAACCCATGCAGACATCCTCCTGATTCAGCACGCACACTGAAATACAGGGCGACTTCACCTCGTCGTCACTCACGATTGCTCTCTCAGCAATGCGGTGTAGTTTGCTGCGTTGTTCACATAGTGGTCGGCATTGAGTTTCAGCATGGCAATAGCATCCTCACCCAATGCTTTCTTCACCTTGGCCGGCGCACCGAGCACCAGACTACCGTCGGGGATCTCCATGCCTTCTGTCACCAGAGCATTAGCACCGATCAGGCAGTTTTTACCAACTTTCGCGCCGTTCAGGATCACCGCGCCGATACCCACCAGTGAGCCGTCCCCAATGGTGCAGCCGTGCAGCATGGCATTGTGGCCAACGGTGACCCCGTCGCCCACTACGCAGGGAAAACCGGGGTCGGCGTGAACAACCGTGCCATCCTGAATATTGCTACCCACGCCTATTTCCAGACGCTCGGTGTCGCCACGCAGCACGCAGCTGAACCAGACGCTGGCGCGGTCCTTCAACAGCACATTGCCAATTACCGCTGCATTGGGCGCCACAAAATGGCCTTCACCTTCCAGTTGGACTTCGCTGTCTCCCAGGGCGTAAAGCATGTTCCGTATCTCCTGTGGCGCCGCATGTTGCGCCGATAAATATCAATTAAAGTCGTCAACCGTGAGCAGTACGTCGTAGGCCGGTTCTTCGTAGGGGTGCGCCGCCAGTAGCGCGGCCAATACCTCGCGGATGTGGGCCTTATCGCAGACCAGTTCTACCCGGTATTCCGGCACCTGCTCCACCTCGCCCGGCTTGCCGATGAAGGGATCAGCACCCGGCAGTGGGCGAAACTGTCCCTGCCCCAACACCTGCCAGCAACACCGGTCGTAGTCACCAATACGGCCGCCACCAGCGTCGAATACCGCCTGCTTGACCACTTCCAGGTGTGACTCAGGGACATAAAAACACAGCTTGTACACGGCCTACACCCCTTGCGACTGGGCGTCGTAGAAGGTGCGAGCGAACTCATCCAACTCGCCCGCTTCAATCGCACTGCGAATACCCGCCATGTGCTGCTGGTAGTAGTGCAGGTTGTGGATGGTGTTCAACTGGGAACCCAGGATCTCATTGCACTTGTCCAGATGGTGCAGATAAGACCGGCTGAAATTCTCGCAGGTGTAGCACGAGCAGTTTTCATCCACCGGCAAAGTGCTGGTCTTGTGGCGCGCGTTACGGAGTTTGAGCTGGCCTTTGGAGGTGAACAGGTTGCCGTTGCGCGCGTTGCGAGTAGGCATCACACAGTCGAACATATCCACGCCCCGGCGCACACCTTCCAGTAAGTCTGCCGGAGTACCCACGCCCATCAGGTAGCGCGGTTTATCCTCGGGTAGCACGGGTTGCAGTGTGTGCAGTACCGTGAGCATTTCATCCTTCGGCTCACCCACGGAGAGGCCGCCGATGGCGTATCCGTCGAAACCAATATCTTGCAGGCCAGCCAGCGATTCGCGGCGCAGGTCGGGGTACATACCCCCCTGCACAATGCCAAACAGCGCCGCCGGATTACCCTCATGGGCCGCTTTGGAACGTTTCGCCCAACGCAGGGACAGCTCCATGGACTCACGCGCCTGGGCCTCCGTCGCCGGATACGGCGTGCACTCATCGAAAATCATCACAATGTCAGCGCCCAGGCTGCGCTGGATCGCCATGGATGTTTCCGGGTCGAGAAACACCCTGTCGCCGTTAACCGGCGACTGGAAGGCCACGCCCTCCTCGGTGATCTTGCGCATGTCCCCCAGGCTGAACACCTGAAAGCCACCGGAATCCGTAAGAATCGGGCCGGACCAGCCCATGAAATCGTGCAGGTCGCCGTGCTGTTCGATGATATCCGTGCCCGGGCGCAGCCACAGGTGGAAGGTATTGCCGAGGATGATCTGGGCGCCGATGCCCTCGATGTCCCGCGGCAACATACCCTTTACCGTGCCATAGGTGCCCACCGGCATGAAGGCCGGCGTCTCAACCACCCCACGGGCGAAATGCAGGCGCGCACGACGGGCGTGGCCGTCCTCACCCAGCCTTTCAAAACGCATGAATTCGGCGCTCATTGCGCCCCCTGTGGGGTCAGGAACATCGCATCACCATAACTGAAAAATCGATACTGTTGGTCTATCGCTTCGGCGTAGGCGGACATTATAAGCGTCTGGCCGGCAAACGCGCTGACCAGCATCAGCAGCGTGGATTCAGGCAGATGGAAGTTGGTAACCAGTGCATCCACACTGCGGAATTCGTAGCCCGGGTAGATAAAAATATCCGTGTCGCCGGTGAAGGGCGCAATCTCCCCGGAGGCGCTGGCGGTCTCCAGACAGCGCACCGCGGTAGTGCCCACGGCAACCACGCGGCCACCGCGTTCGCGGCTGTGCTTTACGGCGTCGCAAGCCCGTTGCGAGACTTCCACATACTCTGCGTGCATCACATGGTCTTCAATATCATCTGCTCTCACCGGCTGGAAAGTGCCGGCGCCAACATGCAGGGTCACTTCAACGGTCTCGACACCCCTCTCACGGCATTGGGCGATTAATTCGGGCGTGAAGTGCAATCCAGCCGTTGGTGCCGCCACGGCACCGGCGCGTTCGGCATAAACGGTCTGATAGCGTTCCTGGTCGAGCGCCTCGTCGGCGCGATCGATGTAGGGTGGGAGCGGCATGTGGCCGAGTTGGTGGCAGATGGCCAGTAACGACTCTCCGGGGGCCGCTTCCAGCGCAAACAGGGCGCCCTCGCGGCCGGTGACGGTCAGGCGGGGGCCTGCGGGGTCACCGCCCTCTTCCGCTGCCAATATTAATTCGGCACCGGCCTTCGGCGACTTGCTGCTGCGAATATGGGCCAGCGCGGTTCGCTCGCCGGTGATCCGCTCCAGCAGAATCTCGATCTTGCCACCCGAGGCCTTGCGCCCCCACAAACGTGCGGGGATGACCCGGGTATTGTTGAACACCAGCAGATCGCCGGCCTGCAACAGCCCCGGCAGATCACCGAAAAGCCGGTGGCTGATTTCACCGGACCCGCCGTCAACACACAGCAAGCGGCTGGCGCTGCGCTCCGCCAAGGGGTAACGCGCGATCAGTTCATCGGGCAGGTGATAGTGGAAGTCGGTACGCTTCATAACAGGAGGGCGGGCAGACAAAAAAGCCGGCACGGGGCCGGCTTTTTCACAGCGCTGCCGAACTTAGTCCTCGTCGCCGGACTCTTCAGCAGCTTCCTCGGCAGGCGCTTCTTCAGCGGCGGCTTCCTCAGCAGCTTCTTCAGCGGGCTCTTCTACCTTGGGCAGAGCAGCCTTCACCAGGCCTTCTTCAACCAGAATGCGGACTTTCTCTTCACCGTTCACGGGCGCCTTGTTGGCGTCTTTAACGGCATAGCGCTCGTCGCCGCGCTGGAAGATGGTGTATTCAGCAGTTTTCTTAACGATTTTCATCGCCATGTTCTTTTCTCCTCAGATACTCAGAATGATTGGATTTGACGGGCTGACCCGCCGGCTGGCGCGAAGTTTACAGGCAATCGGGGCAAGGGTTAAGGGCTATTTTCAGTCGGATAGTTGCGCCCGGGGCGGGTTTCATTATACTTGGCGCCCTCACCGCAGGGCCGCCTGGCCCCGCCTCCGTGCCGGAGTGGTGAAATTGGTAGACACAGGGGATTCAAAATCCCCCGCCCTTAAAAGCGTGCCGGTTCGAGTCCGGCCTCCGGTACCAATAACCCTTATAAATCAATGGGTTACAACACAAAATAGCATCCACCCTACTAACAGTCCGTCATAACGGCCATTGCAGCCGTTAGCCTCCGTCACTCCGTTACAACACTGTCAATAAACCAATACTCACTTCCACGGTCCTGCCATGGACTTGGCAAAGGATCGAAAGCGGAGAAAGGGAATATCTCAAATATCGACATACATCCAGCCTCAAAAATGAAGATAATAAATCCAGGCACATTCGAAAAAACGAAGATTCGTTTCCCCCATAAACACAAGACAAGACCATCGATGCCACCAGCAATAGATTGGAGCGCAATCGCTCCTGAGCACCGCAAGACGGCAAAGAACATAACGAAAATTTTCGGAAAAGCGCTGAGCACATATCCGACATTGAACGGTATTGAGGATGACGCTGGTTACGAGGAGGGACTACGTTTATACGAGTCACTCATCGCTGTGATGCCAGACGGCGAAGCAGACCACGAACCCAGCAGTGAAGTTTCAGCCCTTCTGTTTTTTGAGGGTATTTTAGGGCAGATGTTGGCCGACTATGCTGCTGAACGCTGGCCGGCACGGGAATACCCAGGCGGCACTGCCGCAGCCATACTCCGCGTACTAATGGACGAGAATGGGCTTAAACAAGTTGATCTTCCGGAAATTGGAAGCCAGGGCGTCGTTAGCGAACTGCTTGCGGGAAAACGAGAATTCAACGTGCGCCAGATCAAACTACTGAGCGAGCGATTTGGCGTACCTTCGGACTGGTTTCTGAAGAACTAACCTCAGCACCCGAACTGTTGGTGCCATCACCCTGACGTGGCAATTCGGCCATGTACAAACCTGGCCAACCAGAACCCAAGATAGCTAGGCACCAGAAAAAACAGAAAGTACGCCATCGCCGTATACCACGGCGCCCGTGATTCGCTGGAAAAGATCAGGACGATCAAAGCCATCATGAGTGCTATCAAACAGCCGGCGTAGAGGGGAGGCAACGTTCTCTGTGTGGCCTCCCAGAGTGTGGAGTACAAAGTGCCACACAAACACCAAATAAACCCTACGAACAGCGCTATCATTCCCGGTCCAACGGCAGCATAGCCCAGGCCGAGAACAAGCGAGACAGAGAACCAGCACAGAAAGATGGTTGGAAAACTGACTTCCTCTAATGACCAGTTGATGCGCGACGATCGATGCATGCTGGATGTGGAGACGTTCTTCGTATTAGTCATTCAGTCGTCCCCTGTTTTGATCCTCTGGGCTCATACTGTTTGAGTATATCGATCAATACACGGGCTTCCAGGGACGGAAAATGAAACGACCCCGAGGGTGTCCGCAAGCCCAGCCCATGCTCCTGCGATTGAACTGAATAGTAGTAGCTCGGGCAGAGCGCCTGACGCTCTGTCTGGGACGGCCTGCAACGCGCTACACTGGAGATACAGCTCCGACCTGCGGAACAAGTCGTCAACGGCTCCAGTGAGTTCAGATCGGCGATCAGTACGTTTACTTCCGCTTCGTCCAGGTAAATCACGCTCCGGGTTTTGCTATTCTGAAGGCGTAGCCGAATGCCCTGAACTCCCTGCCCAGTAGCAGACTCTACACTGACTACATCTATCAAAGCCTCTGATTCACCAACGCGCATTTCTCCAAGGCTACTCCTCTGGGTGAGGATCGCCTCAGAGGTATCGGCAAGCCGTTCAAGATCGGTAGGATGAGGAATGGATGTTGCCAGCGTAGCGGCAAAAACAAACTCTGCAGAGGCCAGCAAGAGAGGCAGCACTATGGCACGCAGGATACCAGGAGTCGTGGGCATTATGAGAGCTACTTCTTCAGGCCAGACCCGCATCTGCCCTAGCCCTTATACCCAAGCACCGCCTCAAAACCATTCTCCATAATGGCCCTGATAAGCCCCTTTACTGCTTCAGTGTCATTGACGTGAGGAAACGGCTCATCTGGAGCCGCGACATCAAGGAACGCGCACAGCGGTTCCCAGCCCTCGGCCACCTCGAACACCAGCAAACGCGATGGCTCTATGCGCTCCCTGACCGCTGCGATATGTTCATTGAAGCGCCGAACGAGATGATCATGATCATGCATCCTGCTATCAAAGTAGTCATTGATTGTACGCTGCATGTACAGGCCCGCTTCCGTGCCGGGTAGGAAATCAATCCATTCCTTCTGGAAGATCGTGTTCTGCACTGACTCAAACCACTTCTCGGGGTCTCGGACAGTCAGGATCACCTTGGCGTCGGGATAATAATCCGCCAGTGCGGCATAGCTGGTGCAGGCGGGAAAATCCACGGTTGCGGTGAAACCCTGGAAAATTGCTTCCCAATCGGGCTCCGCTTCGCCTACCTGCTCCCACAACTTCCAGTGCTTGGGACCTTGCGGAAAGCACTCCACCATGTGGTAGCAGGGATAACCTAACTGTTCCAACGCAACTTTCATGGACATGGTGCCTGTGCGACCGAAGCCCGCCCCTATTATTTTTAAAGCCATCACTCGATCCTGCCAGAATTCAATCAATCCTGAGTGTAGACCACTCAGGCGATAGAGACTCCGACGAGAGGCGTCGGCTACAGTAAGGGTGTAAGATCAACGAGCCTGCAATATACAAAGATGGCAGTTGTGTCCCGTCCAATGCCGTCGCACCCAGAGGAACTACCATGAAACGTTTCCTGCTCCTTACCCTACTCCTCCTGCCCGTTACGTACTCGGGCCTGGCTTAAGGCACACCACCCACTGTGGCCTTCGAGAATGTCGCCGTCCTGCCGATGGATCGAGAGATTGTTTTGCGGGGGCAAACCGTAGTCATCGAAGGCCGGCGCATAGCCGCCATTGGTGCTACGGGGAGCGTTGAGATTCCCGACGGCACGCAACGCATCGACGGCAGCGGCCAATATCTGATGCCGGGGTTGGCAGAAATGCATGGCCACTTGCCTACCGACCAGTGGGATGAGGCATTGCAGCAACGATTGCTGAAACTCAATATCGTCACCGGAATTACCACGGTGCGTAGCATGCTGGGGCACCCGCACCAGTTAGTGTTGAGGGAGCGTATTGCCAACGAGGAGTGGCACGGCCCACAACTGTTTATCGCGGCACCTTCGATTAACGGTAGAGCCACGCCGACCGCGACCGATGCCCGGGAGCAAGTTACCCGTTATCGCGCTGCAGGCTACGATGGCATCAAGATTCATCCGGGGCTCAGTCTCGCTGCCTTCGACGCTACGATGCAGACCGCCGCCCGTGAAGGGCTGTGGGTGGGTGGCCATGTGCCGGAAGCAGTTGGCCTGGAGCACGCACTCAATTCGGGATTGAAGACCATCGAACACCTGGATGGCTTCGTGGAGGCGACGCAAAAAGCCGGGACGCCCGCGGTGGCCAGCCAGTTCTTTGGAATAAACAAGGCCACCACGATTGATCCCGAACGCATCGCGCCACTGGTGACCGCGGCACTATCCAGTGGCACCTATGTCACGCCTACCCAATCACTGTTTGTAACCACACTCGGCACCACGCCACCGGCAACCACGGCAGCGCGGGAAGACATGCGCTATTGGCCGAAGGAAACCGTAGCGCAGTGGCAACAACGAGTTGAGGAGTTACGAAAAAGCGCGATGGAAGGTGGTGCGGACCTCCCGGCCTTTATGGCATTTCGCGCAGCATTGATCCAACAACTCGATGCGGCAGGTGTACCCTTCCTGCTCGGCGCGGACGCACCGCAGATGTTCAATGTACCGGGCTTCGCCACCCTGTTTGAACTGGAGGTATTGGTGGAAGCAGGCTTAAGTCCGTTTGCAGCCCTACAGTCCGGCACACTCAATCCGGCGTTGTTCCTCGGGCTCGAGGAATCTTTTGGCACCGTGGAGGTGGGTAAACGGGCGGATCTGATTCTGCTGTCTGCCAACCCGCTGGAAGATATCTCGAATGTCAGGCAACGCAGTGGCGTTATGGTCGCCGGCCGATGGTATCCGGCCAGCGAACTGAATGAGTGGCTGGCTGAATACGAAAATTAAAAGAAGCGTGAATATTTCTAGCTGAGAGCCTCAGCTTAAATACTCAGTGAAAAACGCCAGCGTACGCTGCCAGGCCAATTCGGCATTCGCCTCGTCGTAGCGACTGGTCGAGTCATTGTGGAAACCGTGGTTGGCCTGCGGATACATATGCATGGTGTAGTTGACCCCGGCCGCCTTCAGGTCCGCCTCGTACTCCGGCCAGGTGTCGTTAACGCGCTTGTCTAACTCGGCCAGTTGAATCATTAGCGGCGCTTTGATCTGGCTACGAAGGGATTTCTCGGCGGGTGTGCCGTAAAACGGCACACCGGCACTTAACAGATTTGGCTCAACCGCCGCGAGCATATTCACAACATAACCCCCAAAACAGAAGCCAACAGCGCCCAGTTTGCCGTTACTTGACTCGTGGGATTTCAGAAACTTCGCGGCGGCGACGAAGTCCTGCTCCATTTTGGCCCGATCCATGGAGCGTTGCATGGCGCGGCCTTCATCATCGTTGCCGGGGTAACCGCCAAGGGGGTACAGCGCATCCGGCGCCAGTGCCACAAAGCCGGCCTTGGCCAGGCGCCGGGCAACGTCCTTGATATAGGGGTTCAAGCCACGGTTTTCGTGAACGACCAACACGACGGGCAACTCCCCGCTGGCGGCAGTCGGTACCACAAAATACCCCCTACCCTCCCCATAGCCCATAGGCGAGGGATAGGTCAGGTACCGCGTCTTGATATCCGGATCATTGAACGAGACCTGTTCAGCCAGCGCGTAGTCTGGCGTTAGCGCAGGCAATAGCACACTCATCGTCAGTGACGCTGTGGCGATGGACCGCAGGCGATTGAGGAAAGTTCGGCGGTCAATCAGCCCGTGTGCATATTCGTCATACCAATCAAACGCTTCCTGGGGAATAGGTGGATGGGTGGCATTCCGGATTTGCTCGCTAATCGTCATGCTGGCCTCGTACCGTGGTGGACTGTTTAGCAATACTAGACCTTGGGAGGGTTAATCGCCCACTTTTGCTCAGTGATCGCCAATAGTTCCTGGGCTCGGTTTGCCAACGCTTCAACGTAAGCCGGTGGGATGCTGTGTGCTGTGTGGAAGCACTTCATGGAGTGTTCATACTCCTCAGCTTCATTCAAACTACTACAAGCCGCCTGCATGTCGGCCCAGGTGGGACTGGCGTTCTGATCTTCAAGCCCCGGATGTTTACGCAACAAATACTGCAGCGCCAGGCGACTCTCCCCCAGACTCCCTACACACTCCCAGGGTTTAATGCCCTCGGTAACCAACTCGAGCATATGCTGGCGCATGGCAGGTTTCTGAACGATGTCTTCGCCAAAGATTTTCACCATTTCCTGGTGCTCCATAAACGGATACAGGGCGAGGAAGATGAACGCACACTTGTGACAGTCATTACACCACTCGTCGGTACCCATGCCGCGGTTGCAGCTGAAGAACACGTCGTAGTACTGCGGGAAGTGGCTGAACATTTCCGCCAGGCGCAGGTCGGTGAAGGGCCGCGCGATGCTGAAATGAAGCACATTCTCCATCACGGCTTCCGAAACGAGCGTATTGAAAAAACACTCGAAGCTATAGGTTTTGCCCACCTGGTGATTGACCTCAACCCCCTTGTAGATGAGGTTGGGATCATCCGCACTCTGTTCAGAGCCCGTGATCAGGTAGCGGTGACCTCGCAAGTAAGCCACCATCAGACTGATGGAGAGTACCGTGAACAGGTAGGGTTTCACGCCCCAGTTGTAGCGCCGACCCTCGCGAACGGCAGGATCGATATGAAAGTCGACCGACACCTGGTCCGGCACACCGGAGCGATCGATCACGCGGAAGCGGGTCTCGATGGGGTGCGCGTTAAACCAGGTGAAGGGAATGCCCACCGCCTGCAGCAACTCCGCCGATACACAGGAGTCCTTACCACCGCCGTTCATCATCAGTGCGCTATCGGTAGACGGTGTGTAGGAAATCGGCTGCAATGGAGCGCCGTCCGAGGTCACTTCAATCACCCGACTCGGGTCCAGGCCCTGCAAATACCGGAATTCGGTCAGTGACTCTCGCAGTTGCTGGCCCAACAGTTGCTCCAGATGGGTCGGCAGCTTACCGCAAGCGCAGTGCACCTTTTTAAAATCGCTGAGTAAAAAATGCCCGGTCGCAAACGACAGCCCAAGTAGCACAAATAACGCGTGGTGTTGTTCGCGATTCAGCGCTGACAACTCCTCTACCGGTAAGTCGATAAACGCTTCACTGCGATAGCTTTTTTCGCGTGCGCGGTAATTGATGTACACCCGGGGCCAGTCAATCTCATAGCCTTCGAATACCAGAA
This sequence comes from Gammaproteobacteria bacterium, assembly GCA_030427085.1. GTDB lineage: Bacteria > Pseudomonadota > Gammaproteobacteria > Pseudomonadales > Halieaceae > JAUHXH01. Next base: position 36,798 of record JAUHXH010000003.1, read on the forward strand.
CATTGTTGCGCGGTAATGGGTCGACCAGTGCGTTACGCATCGCTTTGAACGGCCGCTTCATGGCGCGTATCCGGGTACTGCTCACTGTCATAAGAGCTCCTTGTTCGCAGCGCTCGTCAGGCCTGCGGGTCCAGCATGTCCAGGGTGGGAAGGTCGATGTCGCAGGCCGCGGTACGCCCCGGTTCCACGTTTAACTCGATAATGACCGGCCCCGTCGGGGTCAGTGCGATATCCAGGCCGGCAAACCGTACGCCGGGGAACACGCGAACGCAGTGCCGGGCAAGTGCCAACACGTCTTCCCAGAGGGGCAAGACGGCGCCTGCCAATTGGATACCGTTGTCCGGGTGTTGGGGCACGTCCGGCGAGTCGTACTCGTTAATGCGGGCAGGCGCCAGCGTTCCCGTCGCCAAATCGATGAGGCAAAACACGCCGCCGGCTGAAGCGTTGTCCACCACAGACCCACCGCGCCCGATCCTCAGGTAAGCACCCAACATCTCCACCGAGTTATCGCTGGCCAATCGCGCATACAGGCGAATGGTATTCAAGCTTGTCGAATTAAGGGCCGCATACCAGGGGTGCTGTTCACAATAGGCCTCAAGTATCCACGCCGCGTCGTGCTGCAGTGCCGACAATTGCTCGCGGAAGAATTCCGACACTGACAGGGATTGCGTTTGGTCGAGCAGGCGCAGTTCTACGCTCTCCTGACGATAGCTACAGGCCAGGGCCAGAAACCCCGAGCCTCCCCAGCCTTCAACGGGTTTCAGGCAAACTCGGTCTACACGCTGGTACAACAGCCAGGCTTCCAATTCCTCGGCGTTGGTCAGGCGATCTCCCTGCGCTGTCACACCCTTGATCCGATGCAAATGCCCGTAAAAGGTCGGCGTGGGTACGCTCAATGCATTCAGCAGGGCTTTTTCGGCAACCTTGTGTTGGGAAAATTTCTGGTAGGGCTCGGGGTTTAGCCTGGCAACGGCGTGCTGGTAGTCCGCTTCGTTGAGATGGCGCAGCTTGTCGCGCAAGGGAATCTCCCTGCGCCAGAAGCGACCGAAATGGTAATAGCCCGGTCCCAGCCCACGCCGTAGGTAGAGCAGCAACATTTCGAACAGTTGCCGGTGCACGGGCAAGTGGCCCTCGGCGGCTTTTTGCCGGGAATATTGAAAGTACTCCGCAATTTTTCCAGCACTCATTCGATGGCGTCCAGAACGCGAAGCGTGCGCGCCGGGGTCCCCGCCACCACGTGAAAGGGCTCCACATCGGCAGTGACCACCGCTCCCGAACCGATGACCGCGCCACGCCCCACTCGAATACCGGGCATCAACACCGCGTGAGCGCCAATCCAGACATCGTCTTCCACCACAATCGGCCCATTGTGGTTGATCGCGGCCTGTAACTGGGGATGGTGCATCAGACGGGAATGGCTGGGTTCGCTGCTGGCTACAAACGTAATACCGGGGCCGAGTGCAACGCGGTCACCCAATGTTAGTGCGGGCGGCTCGCGTGAAGTGCCAACCACCAATACGCCCTGATGCACAAAGACCTCACGCCCGATAACAATGCCCGAACGTCGCATCAGCAACATACGTACGGTGGGATAAGGGGTCGCAGCCGCCTTATTGCGCAGGATGGCAGTGGAGTAAATCCCGGCAAAGAGTAAGTGCCAGACCAATGAAGGAAGCTCGCCTAGCTTGCGGGCGTACCAAACCAGTTTCTCGCTCACGTTCACAGAGCCTTCTTCTTATGCATAAGCAGGTGCTAACCAATCCCCTATCCTAACCCAGAGTGCCCGGAATCGAGTGTGCCGGATATCACAACCACGGCAACAATCTGCAATTGCATTCGCGCTGGCAGAAGGCAATACTGGCCAGTTGCTGCCCATTCCAACCGACACTCCCATGCCAACTAACTGCCTGCTCCGCACCGTCTCTGTTATCACGCTCACACTGGCACACCAGATCGCCAGCGCACAGCCCGATGAAATTCTGATCACGGCCACCCGCGAGCCACAATCAGCGCTACGCATGCCGTTGCAGTGGTCGGCGGTGGACAGGGAAAACATCGATTTGGTGGGCGCCGTACACATCAACGAAATCATGCAACGGGTACCCGGCGCCTGGATCAGTCGTGGCAATGGCCAGGAACACCTGACCGCCCTGCGCTCGCCGGTATTGACCGGCGCCGGTGGTTGCGGCCCGTTCTACATGGCGGCTGACAGCATCAGCCTGCGTGCACCCGGCTTTTGCAATGCCAATCAATTGTTCGATGCCAACTCGGAGCAGGCGGAGCGCATCGAGGTGATCAAAGGCCCGGCAACAGCACTCTATGGGTCCAATGCCATGCACGGTGTGATCAATGTACTTAGCGCCGCGCCCAGTGATCAGCGAGAGCAGGAAATAGCGCTGGAAGCGGGGCCCTGGGATTATTATCGAGCTCGCTACGCCTTTGGCGACACATGGGGCCAGCACGGCCTGAGCGTGCGTTTCAACGGTAGCAGTGACGGCGGCTACAAAGACGATTCGGGTTACGGCCAACAAAAACTCACACTGCGACACGACTACGATGGTGACCGATTCTCGGTACAAACGGTTTTCGGGGGCGCCAACCTGAACCAGGAAACTGCGGGATTCATACAGGGTTACGAGGCCTATGCCGACGAAGCCGTCAAACGCGACAACCCAAACCCGGAAGCTTATCGCGATGCCCGTTCATGGCGGCTGTACAGCGCGGTTTCCACCCAGTTGGCAGATAACCACCAACTGACAATAACCCCCTACGCTCGTCACAATCACATGGAATTTCTGCAGCACTTCGTGCCCTGGCAACCGGTAGAGAAAAACGGCCATAGCAGTGTGGGGCTCAGATTTACCCTGCAAAGTGACCTGGGAAGCCTGCAACTCAGCAGCGGCGTAGAAACGGATCTGACCCGCGGCTGGCTGGAAGAAATCCAGGCCGAGCCCTTCAGCCCCAACCAGCCCGCCGGGGTGCACTACGATTTCGAGGTGGACGCAAGCAGTTCAGCAATGTTCATACAGGCGAGCAAAGCCATCACCGAACGCTGGCTACTGGAGGGTGGCGCTCGCCTGGAATACAACCGCTACGACTACGATAATCGTGCCAGCGACGGCTCAGCCTGTGCGCCGGAGGCCAGCGCCTGCCGTTTCTATCGCCCCGCCGATCGCAGCGACAGTTTTACCAACCCGTCACTGAACGCCGGCCTGAGCTTTCAGCTTGCCGATGCGCATACGCTCTACCTGCGCGCGGCACAGGGCTTTCGTGCACCACAGGCCAATGAACTGTATCGGCTGCAGTCAGGGCAGGCGGTGGCCGACCTGGAAGCTGAAGAAATCGACAATATCGAATTGGGCCTGCGTGGTTACTTCGACGAGAGCCTGACTTACAGCATTTCCGCCTACCACATGAACAAACGCAATGTGATCTTCCAGGATGCCAACCGGTTCAATGTTAGCGGCGCCCGCACTCGCCACCGGGGAATAGAACTTTCAACCCAGTACCGTTTTTTAGAGGACTGGTATCTCGGCGCAGATTTCACCTGGGCGCGGCACCGCTACGACAGCCCCATCAACCTGCTCGGAAGCGGCGGCAGCATCGAGGGCAATGACATCGATACCGCACCGCGCGCATTTGGCAGCGCGCAGCTGGGCAGCCGCTTTGACTGGCTGTCGAGTACGGCGGAGCTGGAGTGGGTGTATATGGGCGCCTACTATCTGGAACCCGACAACCTGGCCCGTTACGACGGGCACTCCCTCCTCAATTTCCGCTGGAGTGCGCAACTTTCTCCGCGCCTTACCAGCACACTGCGCCTCACCAACCTCAGCGATGAAGACTACGCCGAGCGCGCGGATTTTGGGTTTGGCAACTATCGCTACTTTGTCGGCCAGCCGCGCGCTGCATTTCTGGAGCTGGCCTTTGACTGGTAGAGCGCCAGTATTCAGGCCGAGTGGCCTAAAACAACAGGCCGAGGTAGGCGTAGAAACTGCGCTGCCCGGTATCCGATTGGCCGTAGGCCAGATAGGCAGGACCGAGGGGACTATCCCAACCGAGGAAAATACTGCCACTGTGGATCAGGTCGGAGTAGTCCACCTTGCCGCGTTCATCCCAGGCATTCCCCGCTTCCGCCGAGAGCCCCAGATACAAGGGCAAGTTGATCGCGCCAAAATCGTTAGCGGCCAACTGGTAGGTGTAAACCAGACTACCGAAGCGAACGTGATTACCGATGATCGCGTCAGTGGGGTTGCCGGACAGGTTGAGGAAGCCGCCCAGCGCGGACAGCCCAATCAATATGGACGTATCGTCCTCGTAGACACTGGACATACTCAGTTGCCCACGCAGGCTGTGAGCGCCCAGGGACACCACCCCATTGAGATCGAGGTCGGCGATGGTATTGAGCGCGGAGTCGCCCAAGGCCTTGTCCCGCGTACGATAAACCGTGCTCGATAACTTCCACCCGCGCCGGGGAAAACTGATGTCGTCCAGGGAGTCATAATTCAAACGTAAATAGACACCGTCCTGCCGATAATCGACACGCGCTACGCCTATCTCCTCGGTAATAGCGTTGGGGAATTTAAGTTGACCGTCAGTGTGCCTGGCCGCCAGAAAGATATCGAGTTGATCGATCGCATCCCAACCCAGGCCGCCATAAGAAGCGAATTCCTTGGTAACCAACTCACCCTGCGGGAAGTAATCGTCGTCGATGTACTGAAACACTTCCCGATCAGTGCTGGCAGAAACTTCCGCATAAAAACCACTGGTTTTCAGGGGCCAGTATAGTTCCGTGAGCAGTGATTTGTTGGTGCCGAACTCACCTGCACTGAACCACTCCGCTCCGTAAGGCGACAAATTGGTGAGGCGGTAGGAAGCACCCACCTGATAGCGGCTGACCGTGTCGAAGTTATCCTCGAAGGCCAACTTGAAGTCCATAAAACCGGGACCCCACTCTTTTTCACGGACATCGATGTGTAATGCTTCTCCGCCTGGCGTTTCGCTCAATGCGGTATCAATACGCGCGATGGTACCCTGACCGTAGAGCCTCTCCGTCCCAACCAGCAAGTCCTGTACCGTGTAGTTCTGGCCAACCTCAAAGCCCAGCCGATGCAGCACGTAATCGTCGGCAAGACCACTCTGGTTATTGAGCACAATATTCTCAATATGAAACTCTTTCAGGGCACGCTCGCCAACATGCTGCGCCAGGGTTTGATTGCTGCGCGGGAACTGCCGGCCGGCCAGTTGCGCCTGCGCCGCTTCATAGCCGGGAGGAATCCCATCAAGCACTTTGTCGAAGCTGAGCAAGGTCACATTTTCCAGAGAGGGATGTACAAGGACGTCGTTATCCGAGAGCAAACTCTTCTGGTAATTCACATTTTTGTGGGTAAGGAAGCTCGCCAACTGATGGATGATGGCAACGCCCGAGCCCAGGTCATCGCGGCCAATGCTGGGAGATCCGATATCCACGGCAATGACCGTGTCCGCACCGAGTTCCTTGGCTACACTGATCGGCAGGTTGTTGGCGATACCACCGTCTACCAGCAAACGACCGTCGATCTCCGTTGGGCGCACCAATCCCGGTATCGACATCGACGCCTGCATGGCCTGGGCGAGGTCCCCCGATGCGAGAACTACCTCGTTGCCGGACTCGATATCAGCGCTAACTGCCCTGAAGGGAATAGCCAGATCGTTGAAACTCTCAAGACGCGGAAACGCGCCCAATAGTGAGTCCACCAATTCCCGCATGCCCTGCCCCTGCAGGAACCCCTGCGGAAGGCTAACGCCATCCAACCCCACCCCCAGGTCCAACTGGATGGGGAAATTGTCTTTCTGGCGCTGACGGCGAATGGGAATCTGGCTGCGCGGCACGTCATCCTGATAACCGAGATTCCAATCGGCACTGCGGAACATTTCCTCAATTTCATCGGCAGACTTGCCGCTGGCATACAGCCCACCGACGAACGAACCCACACTGGTGCCAACGATCAGGTCAATAGGAATACGTTGCTCTTCCAAATAACGCAGAACACCGATATGCGCCCCACCACGCGCTCCGCCGCCACCCAATACCAGCGCAATGCAGGGGCGTTGCAGGGACGGGGGACATACTGCCGGGTCGCGTTCTTCGGCCTGACCTGTGACCGAAGTAGCTAAGAGCAGGGTCAGAAAAAGTAGAGCGAACCTCACGAAGATACGCGCGCCGCCTCCTGCTCAATCAATTCGAGCAATTCTTTGCGCGCGGGTACACCCCTTGCGGGTGCGGTGCCACGATTAATCACACGGAACTTTACCCGCCCCTGTGACACGTTCACTACCTCGGCGGAGACGTGCTCGCGATCAATGGCGAACCACAGGCGAATTTGGTAGCCCACACGCCCATCTTCCAGGGGAGACAACTCTTTATCCGGCCAACCCTCGGCGAAACTGCGTTTGATCACAGCCAGGGCCTGATCCTGCGTGAGGGAGTAAGTGGCGGACTCCACCGTGCCCTGCTCGGCATCGGCAACCGACTCTTCCGCGCTCTCGATGGCGGAGCAGGCGGCTATGAGGAAAGAAAAAAAGAGTACGAGTGCGGCGTTGCCAATATTATTGGTATTCATGGTGTCACCCCTGCGTTTTGCGGTGGTACAGCTTCACTATTGGCACCGCCATCCGTTGTAAAGCGGATGCCTACCCTGAGCATAGTTCACGCCATCACGCTGCGCGAGGGTAGCCCCTCGCCACCTCCGCGTATCAGGAAAGCCGGCGAATACCCACCGCTTCGCGAACCTGCTGCATCAAGGGCTCACTGTAAGCGCGGGCTTTTTCCGCACCCTCTAGCAGGATTGCCTCAATGTGTGCCGGCTCGGCCATTAACTCGTTGTAGCGTTCACGGGCTTCTGACAATTCCGCATCGATCAACTCGAACAGCGCCTTCTTGGCCTCGCCCCAGGCAATGCCGGCCTCGAACTGTTCACGCATTGAGGCAGTCTGCTCGGCGGTGGCAAACGCAGACCAGATCTGGAACACGGCGGAATCGTCCGGGTCTTTAGGCTCACCCGGCTCCAATAGATTGGTCTTGATTCGGTTGATAGACTTTTGCAGGCGCTTCTGGGTCTCGAACAGCGGAATGGTGTTGTTGTAACTCTTGCTCATCTTGCGGCCATCCTGGCCCTGCAACACCGCCACGTCGTCGTCCACCACCGCCTCGGGCAGGGCAAACAGCGATTTGAAATTGTGGTTGAAGCGGCCAGCAATATCGCGCGCCATCTCCAGGTGCTGGATCTGGTCGCGGCCCACCGGCACTTTGTTGGCGTTGAACATCAGGATGTCCGCCGCCATCAACACCGGGTAGTTGAACAAGCCCATGGTTACGCCAAAATCCGGGTCTTCACCGGCATCTTCGTTGTCCTGTACCGCCGCCTTGTAAGCGTGGGCGCGATTCATCAGGCCCTTGGCGGCATTACAGTTCAGGATCCAGGTCAGCTCCGGAATCTCCGGGATATCCGACTGGCGATAGAACACCGTGCGGTCAGTATCCAGCCCCAGTGCCAACCAGGTGGCGGCGATTTCCTTGGTGGACTGCGCCACACGCTCCGGCTCCTGGCACTTGATCAGCGCGTGGTAGTCGGCGAGGAAGAAAAAGGACTCTACAGACTCGTCGCGAGACGCCTCGATGGCAGGCCGAATCGCCCCCACGTAGTTGCCCAGATGGGGAGTGCCGGTGGTGGTGATGCCAGTGAGAACGCGTTGCTTGGTCATAGTGCCGCTGAGGTAGTTTTGAGACGGCGGACATCATACTGATTCTGGCGGAAAGTGGCTATCACCGGCCTGCAGCGCACCCAGAAGGGAAGCGTAACGAGGTGCCAGCAAGTCTGGGTGGCAGGCCCGGGCCGCATCGGTAGGTGGCGCCATCCGTCTCGCTTCGACAAGATACCGTGTCAGGGCATTAGCCTCTTTGGGTATATCGTTTGGGAAGGACGGGTAAAGTTGTGCCGCCGGAAATATCTCCGGATAAGCCAATCGATCCGGCACCAGTACCTGGCAACCCGCTGCCGCGGCCTCCAGCATGGCGATCCCCTGAAAGTCGTGTACCGCGGTGGAAAATGCTATATCCGAACCAGCCAGAATACGCCGGTAAGCACCGTGGTCCTCGACGTAGCCAAAGTGGGTCAGGCGATCTCCCAGTAGCCGCTGCAACTGTGCGAATTCAGTCGGCTGCTGGCGGAACTGTTGGCCCAGCAGCGCCAACGTAAACTCGCATTCCACGGCGAGCAGTCGTTCACACAAAGCCAACAGGCGATCCGGCCCCTTGTCGTACTCCCAGCGGTGGTTCCACACCAGCCGCAGCGGGCCGCCCTCGGGCTTTGGTTTCGGCTCGATGTAACTCTCGCGGGCCAGTGGCACGGGCAATATCTGCGAATTTGCCGCAAGTTGTTCAGGGATGCCACGCGGCACCCGATCCGGCAGCTTTTTCAGCAGGGTTTCGAGCCCGGCCAGGAAAGTGTCGCGATTCCACGCAGAGTTAAAACACAACAGGTCAGCCGCCAGAGCGCTGTACAGCGACACCATCTGCGCCTCCAGCACGCCGTGGGGGCTGGCGTTGTCGGGATAGGCGAACTGGTTTTCATGGAAGTACAGCGCCGTAGGCAGTCGGGCCAGTTCCGGCACCAGGCCCCGCAGCGTAGCCAGGTCCACCATCGAGGTAGCCAGCAGTAAATCAGCTGGGCCGGTGAGCACCTCCCGCTGCGCCTGACTCCAGTACAGCGGATTGCCCCGTACGCGCCAGGCAAAATGCCGGGGCGGTAACTCCAGCACAGTAAACGACCAGTCCGGCAGCATGGCCTGCAATTGCCGTACCCAATACCGGTGGCTGTCGGCGGCGTAGGCCGACAGCAGCAGAACACGCATGCTCAGCGCGCCGACAGCGGCCCGGGGTGGTTGAAGTAGCGGGCCAGAATACCCTGCAGATTGGCGGCGTCCTGGCTGCCCGCCAGTTCGCGTGGAGAATGCATACCGAAGGTGGGCACACCGATGTCCAGTGTACGCACGCCCAACTCCCCGGCGGTGATGGGCCCGATAGTGCTGCCACACGCCATGTCCGCGCGTACCACAAAGCTTTGCACAGGCACCCCCTGCGCCGCCGCCAACTGCCGGAACAAGGCTGTGGTTTCGCTATTGGAGGCATAGCGCTGATTGGCGTTGATCTTCAGTACCGGGCCCGCATTGAGCAATGGACCATGGTTGTTGTCATGCTTGTCCGCGAAGTTCGGATGCACACCGTGAGCATTGTCCGCCGAAATCATCATTGATCGGTCGATCATCGCGGCGTAGTCACCCTCCCCCGCCGGGGCCATGCGTCGCAGCACCGACTTGAGGAAAGGCCCCTGGGCACCGATGGCCGACAGACTGCCCACCTCCTCGTGATCGTTGCAAACCAGCAGAGCACTGTGAGAACCATCGCTTTCCAGCAAGGCCTGCAGACCCACATAGCAACTAAGCAAATTGTCGAGCCGGGCAGACGCCAGAAATTCGCGCTCCAGACCGATCACGGCGGGCGGCTGGGTATCGTAGAAACACAACTCGAAATCCAGCACCTGGGCCACGTCGAGGTCGGGCTGTTCCTTCAGTAACTGTTCACGCAGCATCTGGCGGAAGTCGCGTTTGTCTTTACCCTGGAGCTGACACAGCACGGGCACGATGTCGGTCTGGGGGTTGATGCTGCGATTCTGATTAACTTCCCGGTCCAGGTGGATGGCCAGGCTGGGGATGGTGGCGATGGCATCACGGTAGTCAATCAGGGCATTGCGCAATGCACCGCCGGCGTCCTCGTAGCTCACGCGCCCCGCCAGCGACAGGTCACGATCAAACCAAGGGTTGAGCAATGCGCCGCCGTAAACCTGTACACCGAGCTGGAAATATCCTTTGCTGGCCAGCTCAGGCGTTGGCTTGACCATCAGGCAGGGGCTGTCCGTGTGTGCCCCCACCATCCTCAAGCCCTGCGCCGGTGCAGTTTCAGTACCAACGGTGAAGGCAATAATGGAGCTGCCATTGCGAGTGATGTAGTAACGGCCACCCGCCTTCAGGGACCAGGGCTTGTCGTCGGTAACAACTTCAAAACCTGCAGCCTGCAGCCGGCGAGTCATTTCTGCCACGGCATGAAAAGGGGTAACTGACCGCGCGAGGAATTCGCACAGGCCGGTGTTGAATGAGTTGAATGAGTTGAATGATTCGGTGTGAGTGTCAGTCATTGTCACTTTGCTCCATTCGCGCAAACAGGCTGGACGTATCCCAACGCCCGCCGCCCATGGCCTGAACGTCGGCGTAGTAGCCGTCCACCTGCTCGGTGACCGGTAGTGTTACGCCCATTTGCCGGGCCTGCTCCAGCACAATGGCGAGATCCTTGCGCATCCAGTCCACGGCAAAGCCGTGCTCGTATTCACCCGCCAACATAGTCTGGTAGCGGTTTTCCATCTGCCAGGATTGGGCGGCGCCCTGAGAGATCACCTCCACCACGGCGGCGGGGTCCAGACCCGCCTTGCGCGCAAAGTGCAGCCCCTCGGACAAACCCTGAACCACGCCGGCGATACAGATCTGATTGACCATTTTGGCCAGTTGCCCGCTACCGGCAGGCCCGAGCAGGCGAACGCAACGGGCGTAGTCGTTCAATGCCGGCTCCGCTTTGGCGAATACCTCAGCGTCGCCCCCGCACATCACTGTTAGCACCCCGTTTTCGGCACCGGCCTGTCCACCGGATACCGGGGCGTCGACAAATCCGACCTGAAGGGCCGCACACGCAGCTTCCAACTCCCTTGCCAGTTCGGCGGAGGCGGTAGTGTGATCAACCAGTACGGCGCCCGCCTGCATACCCGCCAACGCGCCCTGCTCGCCCAGCACCACGGCTCGCACATCATCGTCGTTGCCAACGCACACCGCCACCAGATCAGCACCGGCCGCTGCCTGCGCCGGGGTGTCAGCCACACTACCACCGTGTTGTGCCACCCACTCGGCGGCGCGTGCAGGATTGCGGTTGTAGACCGTTACGGAATGGCCAGCGGCCTGCCAGTGACCGGCCATGGGATAGCCCATCACGCCCAGGCCAATGAAAGCGAGTTTCATGCAGATACCTCAATGCGGGCCGGGCGCGATGGCGCCCGGCGTCAAACTGCGAAGGGTAGAGGCAGGAACCTAGCGACGCAAGCCGTCGATAGCGGTGGCGAGAATCTGACGTTGTGCAGCGGCGGGAAACAACTTGGGATCCATCACCGCGCCAACCCCCAGGCCATAGACCAGGGCCAGCAGGGAGCGGTAGGCATTGCGCAGGTTTACTCCCTTTTGCAGTTTGCGGGCCTTTTCCGCCTGTTTCAGGCAGGCCAGGCCGGTTTTGAGCTGGGCACTGTAGCGCCCGGACAGCACCTCACGCATATCGGGGGAAATGGCAGCCCGGGTATTAAAAGCCAAACGTACCCGCCACTCCTGTTCTATCTCAGGCTTCAGCGGGAGTTGCGCCTGCAAGCTGGCGGCGAGGAAATCGAGCCCATCGAGCCCCTCCGTGGCGGCTTCCATCCGGGCCTCGTACATCTCTTCCACGAACTCCAACGCGCCGAGGAGCAATTGCTCCTTGTCCGCAAAATAATGCTGCACCATGCCCTTGGTGCAACCGTGGGCGGCGGCAACATTGCGCAAGGTGGTGTTTTCCAGGCCCTGCTCGGCCACTACCTCCGCAACGGTGGCGGAGAGTTCATATCGCTGCTGCTCGTGATCGACGATTTTTGGCATCTGGAACAACCTCTGAACGGGGACTCGTTTTGAGTGTAGCAGAGGAAAAAAGTTCTGCCCGTCAAGCAATCCAGATGGCATACAACAGCGCCGCCAGGGCGATGCGATACCAGACGAATGGCATAAAACCGACGCGGTCCAGCAGTCGCAGGAATACCGCAATACAGGCGTAGGCCGTCACGCCTGCCACCGCTGTGGCGCTGCCAATCAGCCCCCAATCCACGGGGTCGGTTTGTTGTGCCAGATCCACACCCAGAAGCAGACCGGCGGCCGCGATAATGGGAATGGACAGTAAGAAGGAGAATCGCGCCGCCGCCTGTCGCGACAGACCCAGGAACAGTCCAGCCGTCATGGTAACGCCGGAGCGAGAAACGCCGGGAACCGGTGCCAGTGCCTGCGCCACGCCAACAATGACCGCAATACCCAGTCCCAGCTCCCGCTTTGCCGGAACCCGTCCGTGCCGATCCGCCCAACCCAACAGCAGGCCAAACACCAGGGTGGTGGTGGCGATCACCGGCAGCGTGCGCAAGTGCGCCTCGATGAAGTCACCGGCGAACAGTCCCACCAGGCCGGCGGGAACAGTAGCGATCAACAGGTACCAAACAGTGCGGCTCTCTTCACTGCTGCCCTTGCCCGCCAGCGACGCGAACCAGCCGCAGGCCAGTTGCCACAGATCCAGACGGTAGTACCACAACACCGCCGCCAGCGTGCCCACGTGAACCGCCACATCGAATGCCAGGCCCTGGTCCTTCCAGCCGAGAATCTGTGCGGGAATGATCAGGTGAGCGGAACTGGAAATGGGTAGAAATTCGGTGAGGCCCTGAACAACGGCCAACAGCATTGCCTGCAGCGTTTCAGTCATGCCGGTTTGCCCTGTTCGGAGAGTTTTTTCCAGGACACTTCATCGCGCACATAGACAGGCGATACCCGGTCCGCCCGCTGCACACGCCCGGTGGCGAAAGCCGCCTCCGCCAGCGGGATCAGGTCGAGTGCCGAGGGCAGGACGGTGTCACCTCCCGCCACGACCAGGTCGGAAAATGCCTCTGGCAGGCGCTCACGATAGACCAGGCCATCACCCAGAATTTGCGGGAGTTGCTCTGCAAGACTTGCCGGCAAGGCCTCCGGTGCACAAACGCCGGGCCCCTCGAGGATCTCGGCACCGTCCTGTGGGGCGGCAAATAACTGCCAGTACACCTCGTCCACACGCGCATCCAGCAGGGCCAGAATGGGCCGCTCGGGGGTCACGCAGCCCGTCCGCACGCCCGCTTGAGCCAGCGCCGCCAATGTGGGTACAGGCACGGCGGGAAGATCGAGGCTGTAGGCCAGCCCCTGCACGGCGCTGGCACCAATCCGCAAACCGGTAAAGGAGCCGGGGCCACAGCTATAGGCCAACGCCTCCACGCCGGCAGCACGCAAATCGCCACGGGGCACCAGTTCAGACAACATGTCGAACAACAATTGATTGTGACGACGCGGCGCCAGTTCAAAACACTGCCGGCAATCACCGTCAATGGACAGGGCCACCGAACAGGCGTCGGTAGCGGTATCGATGGCGAGGAAATTGGTCATATACTGGGCGGCGCGATCCCTGCTCTGCGTAGCCGCAGATTATCCCACAGGGGCACGCCAGTCAGAACTCCCCACCGCATTGATTTGAGGACAGATTCGCATGAATGAGCCCGCCGCTGATGTTACCGCCCTGATTCTGGCCGGCGGGGCCGGACGCAGGCGTGGCGGCGCCGACAAGGGCCTGCTGGAGCATCGGGGAGTACCTTTGGTAGCGCAAGTGGTAGCGGCATTGTCACCCCAGGTTGGGCAGGTGCTGATTAGCTGTAATCGCAATCGGGCGCGCTATGCGGAATTTGGAGACCTGGCACCACCGGATAGTCGCACAGATTTTCAGGGCCCGCTGGCGGGCCTGGAAGCCGTCGCAGGCACCCTCGACGCCCCCTACCTGCTGGTAGTGCCCTGTGACACGCCTGCCCTGCCGGCGGATCTGTGCCAGCGCCTGATTTCGCCCTTACGGAACAATCCTGAATTACAGGCAACCTGGGCCAACGACGGGGAGCGCGAGCAATACCTGTGCTGCGCGCTGCGGCGCGAGGCCTTGAGTACGGTAACGAATTATCTGGATTCGGGGCAGCGAGCGGTGCGCCATTGGCTCGGCGCACTGCCCCATGAAGAGATCGATTTCAGTGACCGGCCGGGCTGTTTTGCCAACCTCAACCGGCCGGAGCCAGCGAAAACTAGCTGGCGAGAGAGCCCAGCACCGCCTCGCGAATAGCATCCACGCTACCCACACCTTCGATACGGTGGTAGGCCGGGGCCTCAGGGCCCGACATTTGCTGGTAAAACGCCACCAGCGGTGCAGTCTGGGAGTGATAAACCTCCAGGCGCTTGCGTACGGTGTCTTCCTGGTCGTCGTCGCGCTGTACCAGTGCTTCACCGGTTTCGTCGTCCACGCCTTCTGTTTTCGGCGGATTGTGCAGCACGTGATACACGCGGCCAGAGCCGGGGTGTACGCGGCGACCACTCAGGCGGGCAACGATTTCTTCATCGTCCACAGCGATTTCCACCACATGATCCAGGTTCACACCCGCCTCTACCATGGCCTCGGCCTGGGGGATGGTGCGGGGGAAGCCGTCAAACAGGAAGCCCTTTGCGCAGTCGTCCTGGGCGATACGGTCCTTGACCAGCCCAATAATGATGTCGTCCGATACCAGGCCGCCCGCATCCATCACCGCCTTGGCCTTCAAGCCCAGCTCTGTGCCCGCCTTGACGGCAGCGCGCAACATGTCGCCGGTGGAGATTTGGGGGATGCCGTACTGCTCGCAAATATATTTGGCCTGCGTGCCCTTGCCAGCGCCGGGGGCGCCAAGGAGTATCAAACGCATAAAGGTGGGTCCTCAAGTGGTGCGGGTAGAGCGTCTTTTAGGTCGCGCTCGTGTCTGGTATTCATTCGGGGAATGAAGAGGGCAGTAACCATACACAGGGCAAGGGATTGTGACAAGTCCCCGGCCTGGGTGGAGGTACCCCATCAATCAACTTTCGAGCGGGTTTTCAGCTCCGCCTTCGCCGCCTCCCACAGCGCATCCAGCGCCGCCTCGTCCATGGCTTCCAGGGACTGTTCCTGAGCCCTGGCCTTCGCTTCCACGGCGCGAAAGCGAGACTCAAACTTCTGCGAGGCGTGGCGCAGAGAGGCTTCGGCGTCCAGGTGCAGGTGGCGGGCGAGATTGACGCAAGTGAACAGGATATCGCCCATTTCCTCGGCAACATGGGTCTCATCGCCGCTGGCCATGGCCTGCTCCAGTTCCGCCATTTCTTCGCGGAGCTTGTCCAGTACCGGCGCCGTACCAGACCAGTCAAAGCCCACCCGGCTAGCCCGTTTCTGCAGTTTTTGTGCGCGTGGCAATGCCGGTAATGCCTGCGGGACATCATCCAGTGCGCCGTGCTGGGCGCGCTCGGCGCGCTCGCTTTCCTTGATTGCCTCCCAACTGCGTTTGACGGCGGCAACGTCGGTTTGCGCATCCACCACACCCTCAATTTCGCCATTGGCGAACACATGGGGATGGCGGCGAAGTAATTTGTCGACCAGCGTGTGGACCACCTCAGCGAAGCTGAAAAAACCTTGCTCTTTGCCGAGTTGGCTGTAGAAAATCACCTGGAACAACACATCGCCGAGTTCTTCGCCCACATGGGGGAAGTCGTCGTGTTCGATGGCTTCGGCCAGTTCGTAGCATTCCTCCAGGGTGGAGGGCACGATGGAGCGAAAGTCCTGGGCCTGATCCCAGGGGCAGCCTGTGTCCGGATCGCGCAGGCGTTCCATCACACGCAATAAGTCGTCTATGGTGTAACGCGATTCCGTCATCAACCGCCCTCGGCTGAGACCCGACGAGCCGACACCACGTTGTTCAGGCCATTCAGACGCGACAGCAAGCGTGACAGGCTATTTAATGTGGGTACTTCCACCCGGATCTGCATGGTCGCAGTGTGGTCGCGACGGTGACTGAGGGTATTGATAGCCAATACGTTGATCCGGGCGTTGGCGAGCAACAGCGTGACATCGCGGAGCAGACCCTGGCGGTCATAAGCTTCGATGGCGATATCCACCTCGTAGGTTTCACGCGGTCCGTCGCCCCACTCCACTTCGATAATGCGTTCGGGCACATCGTGTTGCAGTTGGATCAGCCGGCTACAGTCCGTTCGGTGAATGCTGACCCCGCGGCCCTGGGTGATGAAACCAACAATGCTGTCCCCGGGCAGTGGCCGACAGCAGCCCGCCATTTGAGTCAGCAGGTTGCCCACGCCGCGCACCTGTACCTGACCCTGCCCACTGCTTCCCGTGGGTTTGGCCAGTTGCATTTCAGGCTCTTCCTGCGGACGCTCACCGCGCAGCAGGTCCTGGGCTGCATGAAGCACTGCAGAAGAGGTTACGTCGCCAGAACCCACCGCCACAAACATATCGTCCACGGTGTTGAGCTTCAGCGTTTCGGCAATGCGCTTGTAGTCCACACTGGTCAACGCCAGGCGTTTAAACTCGCGCTCCAGCAGGTTACGCCCCGCCTCCAGGTTCTCCTCGCGGGCCTGGGTTTTGAACCAGTGCGCCACCTTGGCCCGGGCGCGGGAGGTGCGCAGGTAACCGGCACCGGTCTGCAACCAGTCTCGCCGGGGCTTGCCGTCCTTGCTGGTGAGAATTTCCACCCGCTCGCCGGTTTTCAATGGATAAGTGAGGGGTACGATCGAGCCGTTAACCTTCGCGCCGCGACAGTGGTGCCCCACTTCAGTATGCACGTGATAGGCAAAGTCCAGCGGCGTGGCACCCTGGGCCAGATTGACCACATCGCCTTCCGGGGTGAACACGTAGACCCGATCCTGGGCCACGTCGAAGCTGAACTGCTCCACCACGGCACCGCTGTCGCCGGTTTCCTCGTGCCAGTCCAACACCTGCCGCAGCCAGGCGATTTTTTCTTCGTAGGTACTGGCCATGGTGGACTCGGAATCCGAGCCCTTGTAACGCCAGTGGGCACAAACCCCCAGTTCCGCTTCCTCGTCCATCTGGCGCGTGCGGATCTGCACTTCCAGAATCTTGCCCTCAGGGCCGATCACCGCCGTATGCAGCGAGCGATACCCGTTCTCCTTGGGGTTGGCGATGTAATCATCGAACTCGTTGGGGATGTTGCGCCACAAACCGTGGATCAGACCGAGGGTGGCGTAACAGTCACGCACCTCCGGCACCAGGATGCGCACCGCGCGAATGTCATAGACCTGGGAGAAACCGATGCCCTTGCGCTGCATCTTTCGCCAGATGGAATAGATATGTTTAGCGCGGCCGGCTATTTCAAACTCCAGACCAGCCTGGGATAAAACGCGGGACAGTTCCGTTTTAACGCGCTCGATAAAACCATCTCGCTCGATTCGCTTGCCGTCGAGCAGCTTGGCGATCTTGCGGTAGGCGTCACCGTAGAGGTAACGGAAAGACAGGTCTTCCAGTTCCCACTTCAGGTGACCAATACCGAGACGGTGCGCCAGCGGCGCGTATACGTCGAACACTTCCCGCGCCACGCCTTCGCGGCGGTCTTCATCGTTCTTCACTGCACGGATGGCGCAGGTGCGCTCGGCCAGTTTGATCAGGGCCACTCGCACATCGTCCACCAGGGAGATGAGCATTTTGCGGATATTGTCTTTCTGCCCGTGGGCCTGGCCCAGCACGGGGGCATCGCTGCGATTTTTAAGGTCCGAGATGGCCGCCATGCGCAGCACACCGCGCAACAGCGACACCACCTGCTCACCAAAGTGTTGGTTTACTTCCGCCAGGCTGAGGCGCTCTTCCCGCACCACGCGGCACAGGATACCGGCCACCAGGCCGTCGGTACCCACATGCAAGTCCAGCAGGATTTGCGCAATGTCGAGCCCGGCCAGATACGGCTCCGACTCGTGTGACCAATCAATGGCGTCAACACCCGGCTTGCGGGATGCTTCACGCGCCACCTCACAGGCCTCACGCAAGCGACTGCGATCGTCTTCGGTGCAAGCGGCGGGCAGGCTTTCAAACCAGCGATCGAGATCAACCTCGCCCTGGGCGGTCAGTGGTGAAGGCGCTCGAACCTGGACCATCGTCTTAGCCTCGTTCCGGATCGAACACGCCAGTGGACAGGTAACGATCGCCCCGGTCGCATATGATGGCTACGATCACGGCGTTTTCCAATTCCGCCGACAGTTTCAGCGCGGCGGCGATGGCGCCGCCGGAACTTACCCCGCAGAAAATACCTTCCTCTACTGCCAGCCGGCGCATGGTGATTTCAGATTCCGACTGGGATATGTCCATCACGCGGTCTACCCGCGGCGCTTCAAAGATGCCGGGAATGTATTCCGGCGGCCAGCGCCGGATACCGGGAATTTGCGAGCCGTCCTGCGGCTGTAGGCCTACGATCTCTATGGCCGGATTTTGCTGCTTCAGGTAAGTGGAGCAGCCCATGATAGTGCCGGTGGTTCCCATGGAGCTGACAAAATGCGTGATGGTGCCCTCGGTCTGGCGCCAGATTTCAGGGCCGGTTCCCTTGTAATGGGCTAAGGGGTTATCAGGGTTGCCGAACTGGTCCAGCACCCGCCCCTCGCCCCGTGCCTGCATTGCCAGGGCCAGGTCGCGGGCGCCTTCCATGCCCTCTTCCTGGGTCACTTCCAGCAACACGGCGCCATAGGCCGACATGGCCTGCTTGCGCTCGTCGCTCATGTGGCTGGGCATGATCAGGATCAGCCGGTAACCGCGAATGGCAGCGGCCATGGCCAGGGCGATGCCGGTATTGCCGCTGGTCGCCTCGATCAGCGTATCACCGGGTTTAATCTCGCCGCGGGCCTCCGCCTCGGCAATCATGCTCAGCGCCGGGCGATCCTTGACCGAACCGGCGGGATTGTTGCCCTCAAGCTTCGCCAGCACAGTATTGCTGGTGACGCCGGGCATGCGCTGCAGGCGCACCAGCGGCGTGTTGCCGATGCAGGCTTCGATAGTGGGGTATTCAGGCATTGGGCGATTATAGGAGGCTTGTCGGGGGATCAACAGTCTTGCATTCAACGTGCCAATACGGCAAAGGCCACCACGTAGTCCTGCTCGTCGGCCAGCGACAGCAAAACCTGCGTGGCGCCACGGCCGGCGGCCACATCGGCGGCACCCCCGCTGAGCACTACCAGCGGCGCCCCCGCGAGGTCGTGATCAATGCGCATATCCTGCCAGCTCACCCCGCGGCCGATACCGGTGCCCAGGGCCTTGGCAATGGCTTCCTTGGCGGCGAAACGCTTGGCCAGCAGGCGCTCCGGGATGTTGCTGGCGGCGTATTCTGCCTGCTCTTCGGGGCACAGGATGCGACACATGAAGCGGCTACCCTGCCGCGACAGAACGGCTTCAATGCGGGCGATCTGCACAATATCGGTGCCCACGGCGATCATGAGGGAGTTGCCCCGCTGCGGCGCAGGGCGTTCTGAAACAGGCTGCGACTGTGGAGGGGCCTCTCCCCCAAATGCCCGGACAGGGCCTCGCGCATCAGGCGTTTGGCGGTATCGCGCACCGCCGGGCTGAATTCCTGTCGCTGCAGGGCCAGCAGGTCGGCGCCAGAAAACGCGGGCACGCCGCTTTGGGCGAAGCGCTGTTCTACCAGGCCATGTTCGGCGTGAAAGTTATACCAGCCGTCTTCACGCAGGGGCTCGCCGATCATGCCGTCGCTGGCCAGATCAAAGCCGTAGCCCAGCGCCTCCAGCAACTGATATTCAAACGATCGCAACACCAGGTCCAGCACCTCGGTGTCTGCCAGTTGCTGCAGGGAATCGATGTACAGCGCATACAGTTCCGGGTGGGGGTCGTGGCGATGCAGCAGACGCACCAGTAATTCATTCAGGTAGAGCGCACTGTAAAGGCGGTCACCACGCAGGGTGACCACCGGGCCGCCCGCCTCTACTGCGGTCAGTGTTTTCATTTCCGCGCGACCGCTGAAAGACACCAGCAGGGGACGAAAGGCCTGCAACAGGGCCGCGCGCCCGGCCGCACTCTTACGCGCGCCGCGCACACCACGCGCCACCACGCTGAGCCGGCCGTGATCCGGGCAAAAGAGTTCTACGATACGGCTGCTGTCCCGGTAGTCCCGCTGGTGCAGCACGTGGGCAGGCTGCAGGGCAACGCGCTGAGTTTGCACGCTTACTGCCCGGTTGGGTCCTGGTAGCCCAGGCTTTGCAGGGCTCGCTCGTCGTCAGACCAGCCCGCCTTGACCTTGATCCACAGGCGCAGCATGACTTTGCTGTCGAACAGCTTTTCCATGTCTTTGCGCGCCTCGATACCGATTTGCCGCAGGCGAGAGCCGCCCTGGCCGATAAGGATTTTCTTTTGCCCCTTGCGCTCCACCAGGATCAATGCGGACACATGGATGATCGCGTCTTCCTGGGCAAAATCCTCGATCTCCACCGTGGTCGCGTAGGGCAATTCATCGCCGAGTTGGCGCATGATTTTTTCGCGCACAATTTCCGCCGAGAGAAAGCGCAGGCTGCGGTCGGTGACCTGGTCTTCGGGAAAGAAGTGCACCGACTCAGGCAGGAAGCGCGCTACCTCGCGTTCAAGTTCTTCCACGTTGTGCCGATTCAGGGCGGAGATAGGCAGAATCGCGGCAAACTCGCCTTTTTCGTTGAGTTCCGCCAGATGGGGCAACAGTTGCGACTTGTCGTCCAGCAGGTCGATTTTGTTTACCGCCAGCAGCACCGGTACCTTGCTGTTGCGCAACTGGCTCAGCACCATTTCGTCTTCGTCGGTCCAGGCGGTGCGGTCTACTACCATGATGGCTGCGTCCACATCGCGCATGGCGGAGCTGGCGGCGCGGTTCATGTAGCGGTTGATCGCCTTGCCTTCGGATTGATGCAAGCCGGGCGTATCCACGTAGATGATTTGCGTGTCGCCCTCGGTTTTGATGCCGAGCACCTGATGGCGCGTGGTTTGCGGTTTGCGCGAGGTGATACTGATCTTTTGCCCGAGCAGGTAGTTGAGCAAGGTGGACTTGCCCACGTTGGGGCGCCCCACGATGGCGACATAACCGCAGCGACTGTTCTCAACCATCGGCATCCAACTCCTGCAGGGCGAGGCTCGCCGCGGCCTGCTCAGCCTTGCGGCGGCTGCTGCCCTTACCTTCCGTGCGTAATTCAAGGGCGGGGACTTCACAGGACGCTACAAACTCGCGGGCGTGGTCCTCGCCGTGGGACGACACCAAAGCGTAGTCCGGTAGTGAGTGGCCGCGGCCCTGCAGGTACTCCTGCAGTTGGGTTTTGGCGTCTTTGGGATTGGCTTTGCGATCGAGGCCTGACAGGCGCTCATCAAACCAGCGCAGTAAGTTTTCCCGAGTGGTTTTGGGGTCGCTGTCCAGCAGCATGGCACCGCTGATCGCTTCGAAGGCGTCCGCCAAAATGGAGTTGCGGCGGTGACCGCCACTGCGGCGCTCACCCGTACCGAGTTCGAGGTAATCCCCCAGATCGAATTCGCGGGCCAGTTTAGCCAGAGTGTCGCCCTTGACCAGCGAGGCCCGCATACGGCTCATCTCGCCTTCATCGGCGCCGGGGAAACGGTGGTAGATGGCCTCGGCCACCACGTGGTTGACGATGGAGTCACCAAGAAACTCCAGCCGTTCGTTATTGCGTTTCCCGGCGCTGCGGTGCGTCAGCGCCAGGCGCAACAAACTCTCGTCGCGAAATTCGTAGCCCAATGCTTCCTGAAGGCGCGCGAGAGTGGCCATGCCAGCTTAGTTGCGTTCGGATTCCATGCTGTAGGTGAGGTCGTCGAAGATCATCACAGCATCGATTTTTTTCAGGATATTCACCCGCGCCTCGTAGTTGGCGTTGATGATCAACATGCCATCTTCGCGCTTCACTTCCACGTCCTTGGGCTTCAGGGCTTTGACCTGATTGGTGTTAAAGGAAGTAGACAACTGGCGACGGATGGACGACAGCGGCTCTGCCGGTGTCTCTGGGTCCTTGGCGATCTTGCTGACCACATCCTTCACGGTCAGGTACTCCAGGTAGGCCGGCCCCATTTTCAGAAAGCACATCACAAAAAAGCCCACCATGATCGCGATGGTGAGCACGCTGAGTATCGATAAGCCCTGCTGGTTACGTAGTGTCCGCATGTGTTGCCCCTTGTCCGTCCCGTTTTTTGTTGTGTTCAGACTACTGGATCGTGCCGACCCGGCTGAAACTGGGCAAGCTCAGGAAAGATTCCCAGTGCATCCAGATGGCAAAAGCCTTGCCTACTATATCCCGTTCGGGCACCTGACCCCAAACACGACTATCACTACTATTGTCGCGATTATCGCCCATCATGAAGTAGTGTCCGGGCTTCACCACCACGGAGAAATTACTGCCCGGGCGCAGCCCGTCCGTCTGGATTTCATGTTCCACGCCGCCCAGTGTTTCCTGCGCCTGTTGGAAACGTTGTCCGGCGTTTTCGGTGTCAGTCAGGCTCTGCACGGGAACGGCCTTGCCATTCACAAACAGGCGCTTGTTGCGATACGTCACGCGGTCACCGGGCAGGCCGATCACACGCTTGATGTAGTAGGTGTCGTTCATGTGGGGCGGAAAAAACACCATCACATCACCGCGCTGGGGTTCGTTCAGGTCGAACACCTTGGTACGAATCACCGGCAGGCGAATGCCGTAGGTGTACTTGTTGACCAGAATGTAATCCCCCACCTGCAGCGTGGGCACCATGGACGAAGAGGGAATCTGGAAAGGCTCCACCAGGAAAGAGCGCAGCACAAAGACCACGAACAGTACCGGGAAGAAGGAGCGCGCGTACTCCACCAATGTAGGCTCTGCGGCTTCCTTCTGCCGGCGCGCCTCGTACTGGGCTTCGCCTGAGCTACCACTTTGATCCCAGCCGGGAATCTGTGCCTGGATTTCAGCCAGTTTGACCCGGCGGCGCGGCGCCAGTGCCAGCGCGTCGAACAGCCAGATCACACCGCTGCCGAAAACCAGAATTACCAGAATGAGGGGAAAATCGATGTCCATTCGTTGTGTCTCTTACCCGTCCACCTTCAGCACGGCGAGGAAGGCGGACTGGGGGATCTCCACCCGACCAACCTGTTTCATGCGTTTCTTACCCGCTTTCTGCTTTTCCAGCAGCTTTTTCTTGCGGGTGGCGTCACCACCATAACACTTTGCGGTCACATTTTTACGCAGCGCCTTCACGGTCTGCCGCGCCACGATTTTACCGCCAACGGCAGCCTGGATGGCCACGTCAAACATTTGCCGCGGTATCAGTTCTTTCATCTTCTCGGTCAGGCCACGACCGCGGGAAGCCGTCTGGTCCTGATGGACGATGGTTGCCAAGGCGTCGACGCGCTCACCGTTGATCAATACATCCAGCTTGGCCAGTTTGGCCGCTTCGAAACGCTCGAAGGAGTAGTCCAGCGAGGCGAAGCCGCGGCTGACGGACTTCAGGCGGTCGAAGAAGTCCAGCACCACTTCCGCCATGGGAATGTCGTAGGTAACCGACACCTGGGCGCCGAGAAACTGCATGTCCACCTGCACACCGCGCTTTTCCACGCACAGGGTGATCACGTTGCCGAGGTAGTCCTGCGGCACCAGAATATTGCAGCGGGCGATGGGCTCGCGCATTTCTTCGATCTCACCCACATCTGGCAGTGCCGAGGGGTTGTCCACAGTGATCACTTCGCCGTTCTTACGCACGATCTCGTAGATTACCGTGGGGGCGGTGGTGATCAGGTCCAGATCGTATTCGCGCTCCAGGCGCTCCTGGATGATCTCCATGTGTAGCATGCCGAGGAAGCCGCAGCGGAAACCAAAGCCCAGGGCATCAGACGTTTCCGGCTCGTAGAACAGGGAGGCGTCGTTCAGGGTCAGCTTGGCCAGGGCCTCGCGGAAGTCCTCGTAGTCGTCAGAGGAAATGGTGAAGATACCGGCGTAGACCTGCGGCTTCACTCTCTTGAAGCCCGGCAGGGCCGGCACGGAGTTGTCACCCGCCGCAATTAGCGTATCGCCTACCGGCGCGCCGTGAATGTCCTTGATGCCGGCAACCACGAAGCCTACCTCGCCTGCGCGCAGCTCGTTGGTTTCCACCCGTTTCGGCGTGAAGATACCCACGCTGTCGGCCTGGTGTACTTTGCCGATGCTCTTGGCAACGAACTTGTCGCGCTTGCGCAGCACGCCCTGCTTCACCCGCACCAGCGACACCACCCCCAGGTAGTTGTCGAACCAGGAGTCGATAATCAGCGCCTGCAGGGGCGCTTCACGATCACCTTCGGGGGGCGGAATGTTCTCCACCAGGTATTCCAGCGCGTCCTCGATGCCCAGGCCTGACTTGGCGCTGACCAGACAGGCCTCGGTGGCATCGATGCCGATGATCTCTTCGATTTCCTGTTTGACCCGGTCCGGCTCGGCCTGGGGCAAATCCATCTTGTTGAGGATGGGCAGTACTTCCAGACCCTGCTCGATCGCGGTGTAGCAGTTGGCCACCGACTGGGCCTCAACGCCCTGCCCCGCGTCCACTACCAGCAGTGCGCCTTCGCAGGCGGACAGGGAGCGGGATACTTCGTAGGAGAAGTCCACGTGTCCGGGGGTGTCGATGAAGTTGAGCTGGTAGGTCTGGCCGTCGCGTGCATGGTAGTCGAGGGTGACACTCTGGGCTTTGATGGTGATACCGCGCTCACGCTCGATGTCCATGGAATCGAGCACCTGCTCGGCCATTTCACGCTCGGACAGGCCACCGCAGACCTGGATGAAACGATCCGCCAGGGTCGACTTACCGTGGTCGATGTGGGCAATAATGGAAAAATTGCGAATGTGACTGAGTTCGCTCACTCAAAGAGACTCTTAAACCGGGAAAAAGGGGCTGGGTAAAGCCGCGGGATTGTACCGCATCTCCCCAGCCGCTGCTATCGCCGGCAAGCGGCCCCGAGTGGGGCCACAGAGGGGCTTCCGGAGGGCCGAGATGGAGTTATTAGCCGTCCAGTCGCAGGCCGAGGAAGCGCGGCGCACCGCCGCGAATCAGGCGCAGGGCAACGGGAGAACCCGGCTCCAGGCCATCTACCACCCGGCCGTAGGCCTCAGTGGATTTCACCGGCTCCTGACCGACCAGGGTAATTACGTCACCCGGCTGGATGCCCGCACGGGCAGCGGGAGAATCCGGGCGCACGCTGCGCACGGTGACTCCGGCGCTGACACCGTTGTTTTCCAGCTCCTGAGGGGAAGCTTCGGCAACCACCAGACCCAGGCGATCCTCGCCGGCGGCGGTGTCGGCGCGGCCGCCCACCTGCAGGCTCTGGTCAGCTTCAAGGCCACCCACCTTCACTTTCAGGGACTTGGTTTTGCCGTTGCGGACCACGTCCACGTCCACTCTAGAACCGGGCGTGACCAGACCCACCACATGGGGCAGCGCCGCCGAGGTATCGATATCGGCACCGTCAAAGCGCACGATCACGTCACCGGGCTCAATACCACCTTTATCAGCGGGACCATCTTTCGTCAGTTGCGCTACCAGTGCACCCATCGGACGATCCAGACCCAGCGACTCGGCAAGGTTAACGTCCACATCCTGGATGCTCACACCCAGCCAGCCGCGGGTGACCGCACCGTGTTCTTTCAACTGCTCAACAACGTTGATCACCACGTTCACTGGAATGGAGAACGACAGGCCGATGGAACCACCGGATCGGGTGTAGATCTGCGAATTCACGCCGACCACTTCGCCATCCAGGTTAAACAGCGGCCCACCGGAGTTACCGGGGTTGATGGCCACGTCGGTCTGGATGAAAGGCACATAGTTTTCGCGTTGTTCTGTGGGCAGGCTGCGACCCATCGCACTGACGATGCCCGCAGTGACTGAATAATCCAGGCCAAAGGGCGAGCCGATGGCCAGCACCCATTCACCTACGTCCAGTTTGTTCGGCTCCGCCAGCTTCAGCGTGGGAAGGTCATCGCCATCAACTTTTAGCAGCGCAAGATCCGAACGCGGGTCAGTACCCACAACTTCAGCATCGAACTCTCGACGGTCAGCCAGGCGAATAGACACTTCTTCAGCACCTTCCACCACATGGTTGTTGGTCACCACGTAACCGTTATCCGACAGGATAAAGCCGGAACCCACTGCCATGGGGCGCTGCTGCTGAGGCTGCTGCGGCGCGCGACGCTCGAAGAATTTGCGCAGGTAGTCAGGGATTTCCTGCATTTGCGGATGTCGGCCATAGCCGGGCGACTGGGTCACGATGATCTTCACCACCGCGGGGGAATTGTCTTTCACGATCTCGCGAAAATCCGGCAGCCCTGTGACTGCACTCGCCACCATGGAAGCGCACATCAGGACCAGACCCACAGCGTAGGCATAGCTTGTCTTGGCTCGATTCATAACTTCTCCGTGCTCAAGGGTTTCAAAAACAGGTAGGGGTTAAATGGGTATTCAAGTAGTGGAAATCAAGGCCGCCTCGCGCGGCGAGGGCCCCAGTAAAACGGGCTGGAAATCGCTGTCGTCGCGATGGCGGCGGGCATGCCAGCGCACTGCTATCAGGCCAATACCGAAACCGGTGGCAGCGCCGGCCACTGCCGCCAGATCACCGCCCACCAGGGTTTCGGCGAGGAGCACCCCGGCCAGAATGCCCAGCAGTGGCAACACGTAAAGAATGAAAGAGCCGCGTAAAAGCAGCTGTTCGGGAATGCTGATGGTGACAGTGTCGCCCACCTGGTAGCGGCTGGTGTCCTGCCCGCGGGCCAGCGCGCGCACGAAATTACTGCGGCCGCCGCCCATCTCCTGCATCAGGCCGTGACCACAACCTTTGCGTGCGGAGCAGCTGCCGCAGGTGCTGCGGCGCAATGTCTCTACCCAGAGACTGTCGCTTTCCACGGCGACCACGCGCCCGGTTTCCGTTAACAACTCAAGGGCTCCAGCGGATCGAATCGACCACCATGCGCGCGGTATTGAGCGGCACTTCGCCAATTAAAGTGGCGAGCACTACGCCGTCGGCACGTTTGATGCCACGGGTGTAGGTAGTGGTGCCACCCTTGCGCACCATGCCTTCGCCGGGCGGCAGCGGGCGGTCGGGTTGCTCCAGGAAGATGGAAAACACAGCCAGGCCATCGGTGTAAGTCTGGCTGTGGCCACGTGGGTCAGCATCGGCAGCCAGGGTGAATCCAGCCGGCAGCCAATGCACATGCCAGGGGGCTACCTGCTTGGCAGCGTGCATCACCGGGTGCTTGGCGTGGTGGGCAGCGGCCTCGTCGTTGAGCGTAAGCTCCTGATCGGTGCTCGGCGAGCCAACACTGACACTGGCAAACTGGAAGCGCTCCAACGGCACGCCACCCTTGCCAAGAATTTGCATTTTCATCAGCAAACCGGTTTCTGAATCCAGCGCCAGGCGGTAACCGTAACGGAACATATCCCGCGGGGCGATAGTCAGTTGGATGCTGGGCCGGCCCGCCACGCGCTCCTGCCCCACCACGTCGATGCGATAAAAGCGGGAGATGCCGCAATCATCGGTGCTGGAGGCATCCAGCCGTAGCAGCTGGTGGCCCGGGTGGACGCATTCCAGCGGGTGCGCCTTGCGCATTACATCGCCGCCTTTGCCCACCAGTAGGGACATGTGCTCCTCTTCCTGTCCGCCGCTGACACTGTGGCTGATGTTCATGACCTGAGTGTCGTCACCCCGCTCGTAGGTGACTACCCCCTGGTAATCCACTTCGGACAGGGCGCGCGACATCTTGTCGAGCCAGGCCAGGGCCCGGGGATCAGTGGAGGGGCATTCGCTGCTGCGGGCCAGAGCCGGAACCAGCGCAGTTGCCAGCAATGCCGGCAACAAAAAAATCTGGCGGACCCGGGGTGATCGGCGTTGTACTGCGTGCACTACGACTCCCTTCCCTTACAGCGCTTCGACTTTGGCGTAGGGCACCATGCCCTGGGGTGTGTTCAATGACGCGTGGGCCGCGTGATCGGCCATGTAGCGCTCCATATTGCGGCGGGCCAACTCGCGGTAAACGGCGCGAACTTCGGCGCGATTGGGTGACAGCGGCTGGGAGCCGTAGGTCATTTGTACCGGTACGGCACCGGAGCGATTCAACATACCCACGGGCGATACGCCCGAAGCGATGCTGACCGGCGGATTGTAACCGCTGCTGTCGCCGCTCTGCCCCCACTGTACGCCTCCCACTACCACCACAGCGGCGACCGAGGCGGCAACCGCCAGACTGGCGACGGGACGTAACAGGGATTGGATTTTGCTGGGTTGGGCGGAGGGTGTTTCGGAGGTTTCTGCCTCGCCCGTGATGGCGGCGCGAACACCGGCGGAGATATCGATCGACAGGGAGGCAGTCGCTTGCCCGCCGATGGCATTGCGAACCGCGTGGTAACGTACCCAGGTCTGGCGCAGCTCCTTGTCGCCACTGTGTTTCAGGAGTCGTTCCAGCTCCAGTTCGCTGGCCCGGTCATCCATCAGGGCTGAGAGGGATTCACGCATCAATTCTGACATGCTCGTTCCTTTCGCGCGGTGCGCGATTGTTTACTGTTGCGCCTGTGCAGGCGCGCCATCCAACTGCAGTTTTACCTGCTTGTCTATTGCCTCACGTGCGCGGAAGATCCGCGAACGCACCGTACCGACAGGGCAATCCATTACCTCGGCGATATCCTCGTAACTCAGACCATCAAATTCACGCAAAGTTACCGCAGTGCGTAAATCATCCGGCAAATCGCTGATGGCCTGCTCCACCACGGCCCGCAACTCTTCACCGAACAGTGTCTCTTCCGGTGAGCTGTGATCCCGCAGCGCACCGCCACCTTCGTAGTACTCTGCATCCTCGATTTCCACATCACTGCCGGGTGGACGCCGGGAACGGGACACCAGATGGTTTTTGGCGGTATTGATCGCAATCCGGTATAGCCAGGTGTAAAAGGCGCTGTCCCCGCGGAAATTGGGCAGGGCGCGATACGCCTTGATGAATGCCTCCTGGGCAACATCCTGTACCTCGCTGGCGTCGTGCACGTAGCGGCTGATCAGGCCCAGAATCTTGTGCTGGTATTTCAATACCAGCAGATCAAAGGCTCGCGAATCGCCGCGTTGTACCTTGGCTACCAGTTGTTTGTCGCTCTGTTCGGCGGTCACGCCCCGCTATCCTCCGTGAAGCCTGGCCACCTGCCGACAGCGGCGTCCCCCGTAAAGTACCGATTGTAAGAGGGATGATTCGTCACAAAGTTCCCCGGTGAGAAAATTCCTTTCTGGGCGGCTGCTCGTATATACTCGCCCATCGCCCCCGATTGGGGGCTAAGTAATTGAGAAGCATGGACTATTTTGGGCCGCAAGGCCAGTAATGCAAGGGCTGATGAGCGCACGACACGAACACGATGTACTCGTTATTGGCAGCGGTGCCGCCGGCTTATCGGCGGCTTTACGCCTGCCTGCCCATTATCGAATTGCGGTGATCTCCAAGGCCGAACTGACCCAGGGCTCCACCTTCTGGGCCCAGGGCGGCATGGCTGCGGTGCTGCACACCAAAGACACCGTCGATTCCCATGTAGAGGATACCCTCAACGCCGGCGCCGGCCTGTGCCACCGCGACGCGGTGGAATTCACCGTGCGCGAAAGCCGGGCGGCAGTGGAGTGGCTGGTGGACCAGGGCGTGGATTTCGACCGCTGGCACGAAACCGACCACAGCGACTTTCATCTCACCCGCGAAGGCGGACACAGTCGGCGCCGGATTATTCACGCCGCAGACGCCACCGGCCGCGCGATTTCCGAGGTACTGACGGAACGGGCCCTGGCGGCTGAGAATATTGAAACCTTCGAACACCGGGTAGCGGTGGACCTGGTAGTGCGCGACGGCCACTGCCACGGGGCCTACATCCTGAATCGCGCCACCGGCAATGTGGAACTGTTCAGTGCCCGTGCCGTGGTCCTGGCCACTGGCGGGGCCAGCAAGGCCTACCTTTATACCAGCAACCCCGATGGGGCCAGCGGCGACGGCATCGCCATGGCCTGGCGGGCGGGCTGCCGTGTGGCAAACCTGGAATTCAACCAGTTCCACCCGACTTGCCTGTACCACCCCAAAGCCAAGTCCTTTCTGATCTCTGAAGCCCTGCGCGGAGAAGGTGGCCTGCTGCGACTGCCGGACGGCGAGCGCTTCATGCAGCGCTTCGATGAACGCGCGGAACTGGCGCCCCGCGATATCGTGGCCCGCGCCATCGACCACGAGATGAAGCGCCTTGGTGTGGATTGCGTGTACCTGGATATCTCCCACAAGCCGCTGGAATTTATCGAATCCCACTTTCCCACCATCGCTGCGCGTTGCCGGGAATTTGGAATCGACATCAGCAAGGAACCCATTCCCGTCGTACCCGCCGCGCATTACACCTGCGGCGGCGTAGTGGTGGATACCAACGGCAGCACGGATGTGGCCGGCCTGTATGCCATTGGTGAGACTTCATTTACCGGGCTACACGGTGCCAATCGCATGGCCAGCAACTCACTGCTGGAATGCATCGTCTACGCCACTGCCAGCGCGGCCCACATCAGCCAACACTTTGACGCTTTCCCGCCGCCCGGCGACGCGCCGAACTGGGATGAAAGCCAGGTGACCGACTCCGACGAAGACGTGGTGATCTCCCACAACTGGGATGAGCTGCGCCGCTTCATGTGGGACTACGTGGGGATTGTGCGCACCAACAAACGGCTGGCGCGTGCCCAGCACCGGATTGAAATGCTGCAGGCGGAGATCGCCGAGTACTACAGCAACTACAAGGTCAGTAATGACCTGCTGGAATTGCGTAACCTGGCGATGGTCGCGCAGCTGATGATCCGCTGCGCCCAGTCGCGCAAGGAAAGCCGCGGCCTGCACTTCACGCTGAATTACCCGGAGTTGTTGGACGAAGCTCGCGATACGGTGCTCACCCCCGACAACAGCCCCGGCTGAGCGTCCCGTTCAGGCTACTAGTTTGGCTCGAGGCGCAGGCGAACACGCAATCGCCGCAGACTGTCGGCATCGCTCGCATCCGACAGCAGGAAAAAGTGATAGCGCTTGCGGTACGTTAAGTCGCGCAGCGAAAACGCCGTAACCCAGTCAAGGCAAGTTACCGGCCCCACCGGCTGTACAGACTGCCACTGCCCCCGCCAATGCAACAGCCAGTCCTCACCGTACACCTCGATGGTTGCCGCCCGGTTGCGGGCCCGCTGCTCCAGCCATACCAGCACTGCCAGTATCAGTACTGCCGGTACACCCTGCCACCAATGCAAACGCCACAGGTAATAAAGGCTCAGCCCCGAACAGGCCAGAACCGGGAGGAGGATGGCTCGCGCCAGATAGCGCGAGGGCTGTAGTTCAACGCGGAGTGCGGGCGAAGGCGAGAATCTGGTCGACGATGGTGGCGAGTTCGGCATCTTGCGGGCGCTCCCTGCCCAGGAACCAGGCAAACAATTCCTGGTCCTCACACTCCATCAGCTGCCGGAAGCGCGCCTGATCCTCCGCCGACAACTCGGCAAAACGCTGGTCCACGAAGGGTGCCAGCACCAGGTCCAGTTCCAGCATGCCGCGCCGGGCGGCCCAGCGCATTCGTTTCAGTTCCGCCGCGTCTGTCATTTCCAATGAGCTTCCTGGGAGTAATGGCGCGACATTATACCCGAGCCCGCGCCGTTACGAGTGCCGGCAAGCTGACAGCGGCTCACAGCTTGACTACTATAGTCGCCCTGCCCTCTCCGCTGGAACATCACATTGAGCCACCGCTATACAGAACTGGACAACGAAGCCCTGCTGCACATTGAAGGCCCGGACGCCAGCAAGTTCGCCCAGGGGCAGTTCACCTGCGACCTGCGCCAGTTGAGTGAACAACAGGCTTTGTTGGGCGCCTACTGCAATCCGCAGGGCCGCATGGTGTGTGACTTTCTGCTGGCCCAACCCGGTGCCGATCATCTGGTGCTGCGCATGCGCGCGGACATCGTGGACCAGGCCGCCAGCGTGATCGGCAAATACATCCTGTTCTCCAAGGCCGAGATAATCCAGCCACCGACCTGGCGCTGCTTCGGGTTGTGGGGGGAAGGTGCCGGAAGTTGGGTGGCGCAGCAAGCCGGCAACGAGCTGGCGGAACCGCTGGCCAGCGTTGCTTTCGGTAATGGCGCCATCGTTCGGGTACCTGGCGAGGATGCCCGCTTTGAGTGCTATCTGCCCGCAGACGCCGCTGAAGATTTTGTCGCAGCGCTAGCCGAAAACGGTGAAGCCGGTACTCGCAGCGAGTGGGAACTGGGCAGTATCGTGGCCGGCATGGCCCGCATCGAAGCCCCCACTGTGGAAGAGTTCATCCCACAGATGCTCAACTACGACCTCAGCGGCCATGTCAGCTTCACCAAAGGTTGTTACACCGGCCAGGAAGTGGTGGCTCGAATGCACTACCGCGGGAAACCCAAGCGGCGATTGTATCGCGCAACAGTGGTAGCGACTGCCCCGGAAGCCGGTACTGCATTGTTCAGCGCGGCAGCATCACAAGCCGTGGGGAATATCATCAACGCGGTGCCCGAGGCCGATGGCGCGCAAGTACTGTTCAATGCCACTGAGGCCGGCCTTGAACAGGGCCTGCATCTTGAGAGTATTGAGGGACCAGATTTGGAACTCCTGCCCCTACCCGCCAATTTGCAGCCCGCGACGGACTAAACCCCGGATTCACGCAGCGCCAGCTGCGTTCAATCGTTTACCTGATCGGGCAAACGCCACTCAATGGGTACCTCGCCCCGGGACTGCAGGTACTCATTCGCCGCAGCAAAATGCCCGCAGCCAAAAAAGCCCCGATGTGCGCTCAGTGGCGAGGGGTGCGGCGCTTTCAGCACGCAGTGTTTTTGACCGTCGATGTGCGCACCCTTGCGCTGAGCGTAGGCGCCCCAGAGCATGAACACCACGCCCTCTCGGTGAGCGTTGATCGCTTCGATCACACGATCGGTAAATTGCTCCCAACCCTGCCCCTGATGGGACGCCGCCCTGCCCCGCTCCACTGACAACACGCTGTTCAGCAACAACACACCCTGATCGGCCCAGGCGGTGAGGCAACCGTGCGCGGGCATTTCGATGTCCAGTTCCTGGCGAATTTCCTTGTAGATATTCACCAGTGACGGCGGCAACGGCACACCCGGGCGCACTGAAAAACACAGCCCGTGTGCCTGGTCGTCACCGTGGTAGGGGTCCTGCCCCAGTATCACCACTTTCACTTTATCGAGCGGGGTATGATTCAGGGCGTTAAACATTTCCTTGCCGGGCGGGAAGATCACCTTGCCGGCGCTTTTTTCCTGCCGTAGGAACGTTTTCAGCGCCAGCATGTAGGGCTGTTCGAACTCCGGCGCCAACTTCCGCAGCCAGCTCTCCTCCAGTTGGATCTCACTGGCCATCAATTACAGGCCGCCAGTGGGAATACGGCTGCGATAACGGAAGCGTCGTCCAGCCAGCGTAGTGGCTGCTCTGCCAATACTTTCGGCCTGGCGTGCTTGCCCGCGGCGGTGTTGTCCAGTTCGGCCAGTGGGCCGGCGTGGCGGGCGCGTGTTTGTTGTTCCAGCGGCGCATCCGCGTACAGGGTGGTCCGCACCCGCGGTTCGCGCCCCGCTTTACGAATAACACCTTCCAGCCGGGATATATCCCACTCCTGCCCGTGCCCCGCTCCTGCTGCGCGGGTAATGCTTTCATTCATCAGGGTGCCACCCAGATCATTGGCCCCCGCCGCCAGGCAAGTAGCCACGCCCGCTTCGCCCATCTTCACCCAGGAAGTCTGGATATTGTCGATCAGGCCGTGGAACACCAGTCGCGCTACCGCGTGCATCAATACCGCCTCGCGGAAGGTTGGCCCGGGGCGACTGGCACCGCGCAGGAACATGGGGGCTTCCATGTGAACGAAGGGCAAGGGGACGAACTCAGTAAACCCACTAGTACGCGCCTGCAATTCACGAATGGCGAGTAAATGGGCCGCCCAGTGGTGCGGGCGGTCGAGATGGCCGTACATAATGGTGGCGGTGGTTTTGAAACCGGCATTGTGAGCCGCCGTCATCACCTCGAGCCACTGGGCTGTATTCAGCTTGTCGGGGCAGAGCACGTCCCGAACTTCATCGTGGAGCACTTCCGCTGCGGTGCCTGGCAATGTGTCCAAACCGGCCTGTCGCAGTTGCGTGAGAAAGTCTGCCAGAGAAACGCCCAGCGTCTGCGCGCCCTGCCAAACCTCCAGTGGGGAGAAGGCGTGAATGTGCATATCTGGGCATGCCGAGCGTACCGTATGCAGAATATCGAGGTAGGTCTGGCCAGTGTAATCCGGGTGAATGCCACCCTGCATGCACACCTCGGTGGCACCGCGCGTCCAGGCCTCACGCGTGCGACGGGCGATCTCCTCGGCACTGATATCGTAGGGCGCGCCGCGTAGTTCTGCATTGTGGCGTCCTTTGGAAAAGGCGCAAAAACGGCATTTGAAGTAACACACATTGGTGTAATTGATATTGCGGTTAACCACGAAGGAGACTTTGTCGCCGCAGCGCTGTCGGCGTAATTGGTCTGCGCGCTCGACAACCTGCCGGAAGGCGTCGCCGCGGCTTTGGAATAGTCGTTCTACATCGTCAACCGAGAGGTCCTCGCCTTGCTCGCAACGCGCCAGAATCGACTCCAGGCCGGTAGGGTTTGAGGGTGACGCGCTACTTAACAGCGCCGCCTCAACCGCAGGCACCGGCTGTTCTTCTCCAGGGCTCCAGCAATCACTGCGGCCAAAGCCACTGGCGTCAGACAATTTCTGCACCGGGCCTCGAACCGCCGGGTCGAGCCAACGCTCGGGTGCGCAAACATACTGTGGATACAGGGTTAAACGCTCGTCGAGATGCTTTCCGGCCGCAGCAGTTTCGCGCCGCAGCTGATCCAGATGCGGCCACGGGGCTTCCGGATTAACGTGATCTGGCGTGAGCGGCGACACCCCGCCCCAATCGTTGATACCGGCGGCCACCAGTTGTGGCAGTACGCCCGGGCTGAGATTCGGCGGTGCCTGGATGTTCATATCCGGCCCGAACACCAGCCGCGCCACAGCGATGGTCCACAACAGTTCTTCCAGATCCGGCTCCGGTGCGCTCGCCATCAATGTGCCCGGCTTGGCGCGGAAATTCTGGATAATTACTTCCTGCAGGTGCCCGTGGCGCTGGTGACTCTCGCGCAAGGCCAACAGGGATTCGATGCGCTCGCGCCGGGTTTCGCCGATCCCGATGAGAATGCCGGACGTAAAGGGCACCGAAGCTGCACCTGCACGTTCCAGTGTTTCGAGACGGCGCGCCGGCACCTTATCCGGGGAGCCGTAGTGGGGCATCCCCTTCTGGCACAGGCGTTCCGATGCGGATTCCAGCATGATGCCCATCGACGCTGAAACCGGACGCAGCAACGCGAGTTCTTCCTCGCTCATGCAACCGGCGTTGATATGAGGCAGCAGGCCGGTTTCTGTGAGCACTCGACCGGCCACGTGCGCCACATACTCCAGGGTGGTCTCAAAACCCATCGCCTGCAGTGCTTTGCGGGCCGCCGAGTAGCGCAATTCGGGGCGTTCACCCAGGGTAAACAGTGCCTCTTTACAGCCCTGTTCAGCGCCTTGCTGACAGAGGCGCAGCACTTCTTCCACCGGCAGATAGGCCTGCTCCAGATGGCGCGGTGTCTGGGCGAAGGTGCAGTAGTGGCAAACATCGCGACACAGTTGCGTCAGTGGAATAAAAACCTTGCGGGAGTAGGTCACCACATTGCCGTGGCCGGCATCGCGCAGTTTTGCTGCCGCTTCGAGTAACGCGGGCGACGCGGGTTGATCCGCCAGCGCCAGAGCCTGCTCTTTTGATAGGGGTCTGTCCCCTAATTTAAGGCAGCGCTGGGTGTGGGGGCCGGCTTGCTCGATGTGTTGCTGCAGCAGGTCCAGGTCGGCGGGTTGATCGATGTCGAGCGACAGGCCCCAGCGTTGTAGCACGACGGTTTCAAACCCTGCGCTTTGAAATATCTGCTGGTGCTGGGCACAGCTATCGTCACCGAAGGCTAAGCCAGCCTGATACCCCACCGGGCACAACAACGCGTTAGTACCGTGTTGATGACGGTCACAGGCGATAACGGCGGTGCTGCCCCCTTCCCCAACGGCCAATAAGGCGTTCAGGTCGTGCTCTGTCAGGGCAGGCAGGTCGCCGTGAATGATCAGGTGAGCGTGCTGTTCACTACCCTTGGCGGACAGAACTGCCTTCAACACATCATTTAACCCCGCGGTGGGCGCGCAAACGAGACTCGACTCCGGCACATGCGTCAAACCATAACGCTGGGCCAGAAGGGGCGCGACCGGGTCGTCGGAAAGCAGCAGTATTTCGTCCAGCGCGGCACACTGCACCAGAACGCTCAGTACATCCTCCACCATGGCCTGCGCCAGAGCACGACGCTCGCTGGGGCTTAACACACTTGCCAGGCGAGTCTTGGCAGCCGCCAGATCCTTCAGGGGCAGAACTACTCGCACGACACACGCCCGACCTGGTCCAGCACGAACTGCGCCAGACACTGCTTGCTCTCGCGATCTTTCATCACGGTGTTCGTTACCCCCACTTCCACCCCTGTGGCTTCTCTTATCTGCGGCGCCAATTCGGCGTCGCTGTCGTCCAGTATGAACATATCCAGCAAATTGCCATAGTGCCGGGCCACTTCCAGCGCGGTCACCGGCATCTGTAACTCCCGCATCATTTTAGCAGTGGGCCCCTTGATGGCCTGCCCCGCCACAATGGGCGATACCGCGATCACAGGTGCCGCGCACTGAACCAGCGCCTCACGATACGCTGCAATAGAGAGGATGGGGTCGATGCTAACGAAGGGGTTGGAAGGGCAGATCACCACGGCTTGCAATGAAGGGTCCTGCAGCGCCGCAATTGCCGGGGGATGCGGGCGAGCCACATCGCTGCCGGAAAAACTGAAGCCAGTCACGCGCGGCTCACACTGTCGCCCCACGAAGTAATCCTGAAATGAGAGGTCCCCTGCTTCGCTGTGGACAACCGTGGCCACGGGATCATCACTCATGGGCCAGAGCTGCGTGTGCAGTTGATGGGTGTCCGCCAGCCCCGCCGTCACTGCACTCAGGCTCGCGCCGGCGCGCAATTGCCCGGTGCGTAACAGGTGTGTGGCGATGTCCTTGTCGCCCAGGCGAAACCAGGTGGCGCCGCCTATGGCCTCAAGCGCTTCCATGGTGTGCCAGCTTTCACCTTCCAGCCCCCAGCCTTGCGTGGGGTGGCTGCGGCCGGACAGGGTGTACAACAAGGTGTCCAGGTCGGGACTGATATGCAGTCCGAGATGTTCAAAATCGTCTGCGGTGTTGACCAGCACACCGAGTGCGCCGGGGGGTAGAACATCCATCAGGCCTAAACAGAGTTTGGCGCCGCCCACTCCGCCAGATAAGGCAAGCACCTTCATTTCGCTGGCGCCACTCACCGGAACAAATCCACGGCGCGGTCCCGCAACAGAGCACCGCTCCCCGCCTCTGCCGCCGGGAAGTGAAAGCCCCGCACCAGTACTATCGGGCAAGCTTCCGCCGCCTGCCCCATCACCAGCGACGCGGCCGCGGCCAGTTCGTCGGCCACCGCCGGCTCGGTTACTTCCAGCCGGCGCCCGTAGAGGTCGGTTTCACCGATCTGGTTGTGCAGTACAGCAAAGCCCGCCGAGCCCAAGGTAATGCCCACGGTGCCGTTGCGCCAGGCCCGCCCGGCGCTGTCGTTGATCAATACGCCCGGTGCTACACCACAGGCATCGCGCAAAGCTGTTCGCAAGCGCGCGGCGGAGGCATCCGGGTCCTCCGGCAGCAACAGCACCTGATCCCGGCCCGCCGCGTCCGGAATGTTGGATTTATCGATACCGGCATTGGCATGCACATAGCCATTGCGATGTTCTACCACGATGACCCCGGGACGGCTGCGCAGCACCTCCCGCGACTCACGCAGAATCAGCTCCACTTGTCGGGGGTCTTTGTCGGTAGATTCTGCCAGCGCCATGGCCTCTTCGCCGGGCGTGACCTCGTCGAGCACCACATAGCGCCCTTCCGCTTTGGAAACGATCTTCTGCGCCAGTACCAGCACGTCGCCCGCTTCAAGGACCAGACCATTGTGTGCCAGCGATGCCGACACCAGTGCAGCCAGGTCATCCCCCGGCTGCACCAAAGGAAAATCCCGTAGCCCGATCAGTTCGAGCCGGCGCGTCATTCCACCGGGTCCAACCCGGAGATGCGAATGCCCGCGTGACACTTGTACTGACGGTTGATGGTGATCAACACCGAAGTCAGGGCTTCTGCCGCCGCAGCATTGTCGATGGGCCCGGCGTGGAAGCCGCGCATACCGGCCGCCTCCACCAGCGTGATGACCTGCGCACGGGCTTCCTTGTCGTTGCCGCAAACCAGCACATCGCAATCCACACCAGCACCTTCCTGAAGATGGTGAGCTGCCACGTTCTGGAAAGCGGATACCACTGCGACCGATTCACCCAGCAGGTTCTGGGCAATCTGCCCGGCGCTGCCCCCCTGAGGAAGTTGTACTCGCCCCACCTTCGGTGGCACCAGCGGTACGGTCACGTCGATCAGGATTTTGCCGGCCAGCGCTGGCTTAACCTGCTCCAGGGTGCTGGCCTGATGACTGAAGGGGACGGTGAGCGCCACGATATCCGCCGCCTCGGCAGCGGCCAGGTTTTCCATCGCCTGAACAGAGACTTCCCCCACGCCGCGCTCGGCCATAATCTCGCGCAGATCCGCCACCGCCGCGTCAGCCTTTTCCAGTGTGCGCGACCCCACAATCACCTGGTAACCCGCCTGTGCCCAGCGCCGCGCCAAACCGGTACCCAGGTCGCCCGTTCCACCCAATATCGCCAGTGTCGGCAGTGATTCGATCGTCATAGTCTGATTCCTTCGTGAGCTGCGCACGGGGAAGTACCCGCACGGCTGCGGTGCAGCGGATTTGCTATTGCCGAGGCATAGTAAGTAAAAGGATTGGCCCCCACAAGGCACCATCGCGGTGCACAAAAAGCGACCAGCGGGACCTGATCATATAGCTAAACCACAATACGTCCACGGCGGGCAAGTTCGGGAATGTTGTTTCTGCCAGTCAGTAGGTATACTGCCCGAGGGAACTCAGGGAAGGGGCCCATCAAGCATAACAAGCCGCCAAGGTAGGTTCTAACCCAATATGCCAGAAGTACAAGCCTTTACAGTGTCGCAGGCCGCAACACTGGAACTGGAACAGTCTGCCCACCTGTCGGGCACCGTCAGCCAATGGCGTGAAGCCGGATTGGATCTCAGCTCGGTCAAAGTACTGCGCGGCTCACAGACCAGCGGCAAGATCAGCCTGGTTGCGGGCACCCCCGGCACCCTCCAGTTTGAGGGGCTGTTCGACGATGAAGGCGCGCTACCGCCACTGGAGGTGTCGGTGCGCAATGCCGCGGGGACAACCCTGCAACTGGAATTCATGGCGGGCCAACAGGCCATCGTGGACCGCATTTCACGCGCACTCGGCTTCGACACAAGTGACGATACAGGCGACGACACCGCGCCTGAACCACCCCCGCTGCCCAAAACCGGGCGCGGCGTAGACCAGAATGCACTCGACTATCTGCGTGAAAGCGCGGACAAGGAACTGGGCACACGCTATCGCCAGTTCCTGGTCAAGCTAACCGATCACCTGTTCGACCTGTCCAACATTGAAGGCACCGCCTCCGGCTACAACCGTCACTATGAAGTGATGAACCTGGTCAAGCGCGGCAGCGACGACATCGCCGCCCACTTTCTGCGACTGATCGACGAGGGCTTCGATCGACTCCTGCAGCAAGACCCAAACCGGAATGACAGCGATGCCACCGACGCCGATACCGACCTGAACCTGGTCGACCTGAATGAATTCGAAGACCACCTGGCCATTGCCAAAATCATCAAGACCGGCGAGAACCTGCATGGTCCCGCACTGGAGTGTCTGACGCTGCGGCTGGCGGAAATCGTGGACCAACCGCCTGAGCTGGTGCGCCTGCCCATCCACGTGGCCCCCATCTGCCGTGCGATGCGCGATTCGCTGTCGTCGCTGGAGATCGCCACTGACATCGTAGTGGAAGTACAGGATTTGTTTGTGGAAGCGATCCTGCGCGAACTGGGTGACTACTACGAGCAGGAAAACCGGACGCTGAAAAAGCTCGGCTTCGCGCCCAACGTGGAAGAAGAGATCAAACGCCACGGTTCCATTCTCAAACGGCGCAAAGAGGAACCAAAGCGCAAACCACCCTCTGAGCCCCCCGCCGACACGAACGAGCCCACAACCGAAGCACCCCAGGAAACAACAGCACCTGCTACCGAAACCGCGGCACCGGCCAGCGGGTCCGCCACTGGAGCGCCGGCCACAACCGCTGCGCCCGCCGCTGGCGGTGGTGCACCGGGCGGGTCACTCAATCCCGACAGCCTGTATCAGTCGGTGATCGACGCACTGAACTTCCGCCGGGAAGCCGAATCATTGCAGGCCCGCGGTGTGCCCCTGGATGAATCCACCGGCGCAGCGGCAAGTGGCTTCAGTGGCGAGGAAGGTAGCACGGCCACAGCCGCAGCTGACACCAACACCAATCCCGCTGACGCCGCCGCCATCGCCCAGGCCCTGAATGCCTTGCAGCGCGACCAGCAGGCCCGAGCCTCGCTGAATACTCAGGGCTCACTACGCGAATATCTGGCCAAGAACCAGGCCAGCATGTCGGGTCTGGAAGGCACCACCGGGCTGGCCGCAGACACCCTCAACCAGATCGATCTGGTCGACAACCTCTTCGGCAGTATCCAGTCGCAACTGGATGTCACCGCCGAATTGCGCCCCGCCCTGGGAGACCTGCAAATTCCACTGGCACGACTGGCGCTGCTGGAGCCGCAGTTTTTCCTCAACCGCGACCACCCCGCTCGCGGCGTCATTGACGCCCTGGCGCTGCTGTCAAACAGCGCCAACTACCCCAACAAAGCACTGGAAAATCGTGTCCAGGGCATCGTTGATGACATCGTCACCAATTACGACAGCGACAGCGACATCTTCGACCGCGCCCTGCAACAGGTGGACCGGCTGGTCAACCAGCAGGAGCGTGCACTGGCCCGCAACGTGGAACGCGTGGTCAAAACCGAGGATGGCCAGCAGCGTCTGCAGAAAGCGCAGCTTGCAGTAAACCGCATCGTTCGCACCCGCATCCGCCCACCCGCCGCACCCACGGTGCTGGTAGACCTCATTGAAAGCGGCTGGCGCGATCTGCTGGTGCTGACCCACATCAAGCAGGGGCCGGAGAGCAAGGGCTGGAAGGATCAGGTCAAGTCTCTCGACCTGCTGTCCCTGTGGTTGATCGAGCAGCAAAAGGGTGACCTGGACGAAGAGATCCTTGTGCAGCGGCAACTGGAGGCGGAGCCCTTCATCGACATGCTGCAGCAGCAGATCTCCTCGGCCCTGCCCACCAACGTAGCCCACGTTGAAGTACTGCAAACACTGCGCGATGTGTTGGCCGGCCGCCTGCCGATTGCCACCACCCGCATTTCCGATACTGAAGGCGCTCCCCAACCGAAACCGGAAGAAATCCGCGCCAAAATCGACACCCTGCCGCGCCTGCGCCGCTGGGTACGGCGGGTTGAGCAACTGGAGCTGGGCACCTGGCTGAACTACAAAAACCGGGAAGGCCACAAGCGTCGCATGCAACTGGCCTGGGTCAGTGAGGAAAAAGACCGCTACATATTTGTTAATGAACGCGGCCAGAAAAACGCCGACCTGACCTCGGTACAACTGGCCCGGCAACTGAGCAAAGGGGTACGACCGCCTCCGCCGTCCGACCAGATGTCGCTGGTGGACCAGAGTATGTACACCACGCTGGAGCACGTACAGAAGTCACTGAGCTTCGCCAACAACCACGATTCCCTGACCAAGCTGATCAATCGCGAGACCTTCGAAAGCCAGGTGGATCGCGCCCTGCTCCACGCCCAGCGCCGGCAGTCACAACACGCATTGATGTTCCTCGACATCGACCAGTTCGAGCTGGTGAACGACGTCTACGACACCAGCACCGGCGACCTGGTACTGACCGAGTTCGCACGCCTGCTGGCCCAGCTCCACGGCAAGAAAACGTCATCCGCGCGACTGCAGGACGACGAGTTCGGCGTGTTGATGCTGGATCGCGATCCGGAACAGGCCGTAGCCGCCGCGGACCGGATTCGCTCCGACATCAACGCCAGTTCGGTTGATGTGGACGGCGAGAAAATTCTGTTCAGTGTAAGCATCGGGGTTGCCCCCATCCTGCCCCACAGCCCGCCGGTGCCCGACCTGCTGGAGCACGCCGAAACCGCGATGCGACTGGCCAAGTCCGCCGGCCGCAACAGCGTGGCGCTGTTCACCGAAGACCAGCGCGAGATTGAAGAACAGAAACGCCAGCAGGCCGCCACCATCGCCGAGTTGGAACACACCATCGAAACCGACCGCTTCATTCTGCGCGCACAACCCATTGTGCAAACCTCGGTGGACGACGGCGCGCCGGTGGCGAACCACTTCGAAATTCTGCTCGGCCTGAAAAACAGCGACGGCACCCTGTCTTCACCACAGGAATTTATTCTGGCGGCGGAACGCTACGGCTACATGACCCAGGTGGACCGCTGGGTAGTGCGCGAAACCTTCAGCTGGATCAGCCACCTGATGGACGCGCAAAAAGAAGTGCCCTACTTGTCCATCAACATCTCCGGCAACAGCGTCACCGACGAC
Source organism: Gammaproteobacteria bacterium (assembly GCA_030427085.1). GTDB lineage: Bacteria > Pseudomonadota > Gammaproteobacteria > Pseudomonadales > Halieaceae > JAUHXH01. The sequence goes on from JAUHXH010000003.1 coordinate 79,295, forward strand.
GCCTTCATGGAATTCCTGCTGGAACAAATCTCCGACTGGGGCGTGGGCACCAGCAAGCTGTGTTTCGAAATCACCGAAACCGGCACGATTACCAACCTGGTAAAAGCCGCCGATTTCGTTCGTGCCTTCCGCAATATCGGCTGCCGCTTCTCGCTGGACGATTTCGGCACCGGACTGGCATCGCACAACTACCTGCGCGAACTGCCTGTGGATTACGTGAAGATCGACGGCACCTTCATCACCAACATCAGCGAAAACCGCAACGACTACGCCATGGCACGCTCGATCAACGACCTGGCCCACTTCCTCGGCCAGAAAACCATTGCCGAGTCAGTGGAGAACGAAGCGATCCGCGATGTGCTGAAGGAAATCGGCGTGGACTACCTGCAGGGCTGGGGCGTGGGTAAACCGCGGCCGCTGGATGAAATTACTGAAGAGTTGTCTAGTTTGGAGAAGTAGGGGCAGGCAGCGCGTACTACCAACCCCTGCTTGGTAAGCTACCCAACTCACTGACCCGAAGCTGCACCCATCATCTCCATCAATGCTTTTTTCTCAGCATCGCTCATCGCAGGCGCATTGCTGCAACGTTGGTCGGTTTTCTGGATAGCAGAGATAAGCGTTTTGCCGATGGGCAAGGGGTCACAACCGTGGCCTGTCTCGCAGATCATGTCCCACTGTGGCTCTGCTTTGACATGGCAGGCAAAACAGTTGCCGCCGAAGCGATTGACCACATCCACAAAGCCACGCTTGCCGATTTTGGTCTCACCGGAACTGACATCGAGTTCGAAGAATTCCCAATCGTTGGTGACAGGACTGGTGTCCGCGGGCAACTTCACCATCACCTCACCTGGCACCAGTTGAACGACCGAACCCACGGGGTAGGTGCCGCCGTTTTCTGAATTCGCAACGGCCAGTGTTGCGTCAATATTGCCGAGCAGGTTATCCACGAAGAAGTCGCGCACGGGTGTCATTTCAAACAGACAGTTAAAACTATCCTCGGTGACTTCGAAGCTCTCCTCCGCGGTGGCCGATGCTGAGTGCAACACCAGCACACCAAACATACCGCCCAAGCAATGCTTCCCCAATTTCGATAGCAATTTATTCATTACCTAACCTCTCCCAACTCTTGATTGAATAGCCCAAGTCGAACAGCAAGACAGTTTTTCAGATTAATTTGACAGCAAGTAGTTTGCGCACAATATATCTTGATACTTGCCAAGTCAATTAGTTTGCGCGCAAAATGCCCGACATGAGTAAGTCACCCACCCCCACTCCGCGAAACGATTACCTGAAACTCGACAAACAGGTGTGTCATTCGGTGTATTCGGCCGCGAACGCATTGGTCCGCGCGTATCGCCCGCTATTGGAACCCCTGGATTTAACCTACCCGCAATACCTGGTGATGCTAAGTCTGTGGGAAAACGATGGCGTTAACATCAAACACATCAGCGAGCACACGCGACTGGACTCAGGCACATTAACTCCGATACTGAAACGCCTGGAGCAGAAGCAGTTGTTACAGCGCCTGGCCTCTCCCGAGGACGAGCGCCAAAAAGTCATCACGCTAACCAGGGCTGGAAAAAATTTGCGGCGCAAAGCCGAGGTGATTCCACAGCAGATTTATTGCAACGGCATTTCTGATCTAGAGAAAATCCTGCAATTGAAAACGCTCTGTGAAGAGATGTACGAGGAATTGACCCGCAATGGCTTGCGGGTCTGAGTACGTCGAGTGATAGCTCAGGTCAGCAAGGCCTGCGGCGGGTGAGTACATTCCAGCGGTTCGCCCAGCAATGCTTCAAGGTCGGGCAACAGAAAGGCATCGTCTTCCGACGCAAAGCTGATTGAGGTGCCCGTGGCGCCGGCCCGGCCGGTACGGCCAATACGGTGCACGTAATCTTCCGGATCCTCGGGCAGGTTGTAGTTCACCACGTGTGACACGCCGTCCACATGGATGCCGCGCCCGGCCACGTCGGTGGCCACCAGCACTTTGATCTCGCCGTCCTTGAATTGCTCCAGCGTGCGGGTGCGCTTGTTCTGGGGAATTTCGCCGGAGAGGATGCCGGCGCGGATGCCGGATTTGCGCAGGCGCTCGTGTAGTTTGCGCACCTGGTCGCGCCGGTTGGCAAATACAATCACGCTGTCGGCGTCTTTCGAGCGCAGCAGGTTCAGCAACACGCGGTAGCGTTGCTGGGACGACACCAGATAGACCTTCTGGTCCACCGTATCAGCCGCAGTGTGCTCGGGCTCAATTTCAACCGTCACCGGGTGGTAAGTCCACTGGGCGGAGAGGTTGATGATGTCCTGGGTGAAGGTGGCGGAGAACAGCAGCGTCTGGCGGTCTTCCTTGCGCGGGGTGGCACGCACGATGCGTTTGACCTGGGGAATGAAACCCATGTCCAGCATGCGATCGGCTTCGTCCAGCACCAGGGTTTCTACCCGATCGAGATAAATATCGCGACGGGTCATGAAGTCGATCAGCCGGCCCGGGGTAGCCACCACCAGGTCCACCACATTGCTGGCCAGTTTATTGAGTTGCTTCTGGTAATCCGCGCCGCCAATCAGGGCCACTGTATTGAGCCCGGTGTGCTTACCCAGGTCGTGGGCATCCGCGGCGATCTGCATCACCAGTTCGCGGGTGGGCGCGATCACCAGTGCCCGGGGCTCGCCGAGAAAGCGCTCGGTCTCCGGCGGATGGTTGAGCAGGTCGTTGAAGATAGTAATCAGGAAGGCGGCCGTTTTGCCGGTACCCGTCTGGGCCTTGCCGATAGCGTCATTACCTTGCAGGGTGTGCGGTAACACCGCGCCCTGAATCGGGGAGCAGTACTGGAAGCCCAGATCGGCAATGCCGTGCATCAACTCGTCCCGCAAGCCCAGGTCGTGGAAGCGCACCTCACCCTCGCGGGGCTCAACCTGAAAGTCATCCACACTCCAGGGCGCCGGGGCTGCAGCTTCCTGACCTTGCCCTTGTCCTTTGCCGCGACGGCGGCGCCGTTTCTGGCCGGCCGGTTTGTCGGCGGATTCCCCCTGGGGCGAACGCGGTTTCTTGCTGGCTTCGGCCTGCGGCTTTGCCGGTGCGGCTTCGCTCTTGCGTTCCGCGGCCTCGGCCTCACGGCTGCCGAGGCGTCCGAACAAACTCTTGATCACTGTTGCGTCTTCCGTACTTGCTCAAAAAACGCGCTAGTCTACCACTGTAGTGGCCAAATTACCCCGCAGAAGGAAAGATCCTGCCGAGGTAATAATCGAGGCTGGTATAGCGCCCACCCCCGGTGAAAAACAGCGCCAGCAGCATCACGAAGTACGTTACCGCGAACTCAACGCCATTATTGAGAATGACGTAGGTGCCCATCTCTGTCAGCCAGTCGTAATTGCCGTGCACCTGCAGCAGCTCCCTCGCCGCGCCAAGGCGATTGGCAATTTCCGGCGCAGAGCTGTCGGCAATGGCCGCCCATCCGTGATCCCAGTGTACCGTCCAGGCGGCCACCGCCATGGTGAACATCAGGGGCAGGCACACCCAACGCGTTGCCAGACCCAGCGCCAGCAATACGGCTCCAATGGCTTCGGTGTAGGCAGCGAGATAGGCCATCAGGGTGGGAAACGGAAACTCCAGACTGTGTTCAAACCAGTAAATGGTGCCCTCCATGCCGGAGATTTTCATCGTGCCTGCGGCCCAGAAGACCGGCACAAGGTATAATCTCAGCGCCAACGGCCCAAGGCCCTCTGCGGGTTTTAACAACCCACAGGCCAGCCGCTGTAGGCTGTAATATCCCTCCACAATTGCGTTCATGCAGTACTCCAACGGTGAATGCTAGTGCTATGACCCTGGTGGCCAGGGAAAGTTTTACCCAAAATCGAAAGCGTACCAGCCCATGAAGGAAAAGGCTTTTCTCCCCGATCGCAGCGAAGCGAAAACCCTGCTAAAACTGGCCAGCCCGGTGCTGATTGCCCAACTCGCGCAGATGGGCACCGGGGTGGTCGACACCATTATGTCGGGGCGTTACAACGCGGTGGATTTGGCGGCGATTGCCGTGGGTTACAACATCTGGTTGCCGCTGTATCTCATTCCACTGGGGATGATGCTGGCGGGCACCGCCATCGTGGCGCAGGATTTCGGCGCGCGCCGTCTGAAGCGCGTGCGACTGGCCCTGCCACAATTGCTGTGGGTATCGCTCGCCCTCGGCGGCCTGCTGGCGCCGCTGTGCTATTACTGCGAACCCATCCTGCGCTTACTCGAACTGGATGCGGACACCCACGCCAAAGCGCTGGCTTATCTGCAGGCTACCGCCTTTGGCCTGCCCGGAGCCGCCTTGTTCCAGGCCTTGCGCTGCCACACCCAGGGCGTGGGCATTATGCGCCCCTTCGCAGTGGCCAGCGTGTTGGGCTTCATCGCCAACATCCCGCTGAACTACGCCTTTATTTACGGCCGCTGGGGCATTCCCGAAATGGGCGCCGCAGGCTGCGGTTGGGCCACGGCGATATCCATGTGGCTGAGTGTGGTGCTGATTATGGCTTACTGCGCCTGGAGTCGGGTGATGCGACGCTACATGCCGGCGCTGGCCTGGTACTGGCCGAAGCTGAAAGCGGTGAAAGAGATTGTGGTACTGGGCACGCCCATCGCATTGACCTTTTTCTTCGAGGTGGCGGTGTTTTCGCTGATCAGCCTGTTTATCGCCACGCTGGGTAATACCGCGATGGCGGCGCACCAGATCGCCTTCAATATGTACGATGTGATGTATATGCCCATGGTGGCTATTGGTACCGCCATCACCACGCGAATCGGTCACGGTATCGGTGCCCAGGATAAGGTGGCGGTGAATCGCGCCGTGTCCACCGGCATGCTGCTGGCGCTCGCCATCGGTCTGGGGTGCTCCGCCACCATGTTGCTGATTCCCGACCTGGTGGCGCAGGTGTACACCACGGACAAGGTCATCCGCACACTGGCCGTTACGCTGGTGCAGTTGGCGGGATTGTTTGTGGTGATGGATGCGCTGCAGGTCTCTGCCGCCGCGGCGCTGCGCGCCTATAAAGACACACGGGTGCCCTTCCTGATTATGTGTTTGTCCTATTGGCTGCTGGCCTTGCCCCTGGGTTACTGGCTCGGCATGGTCACCACTGACGATCCAGCCCAGGGCACCATGCGCTGGTGGGCGGGGATGATTGCGGGTATCTCGGTAGCTGCGATGCTGGTGTGCTGGCGCCTGTACCACTTCCTGCACCGGCCATTGCCGCAATTGAGCAGGCAGGACATTCAGGAAATGGAATTGGCGGAGTAGTCCCTCAAGCCGGCCATTGACCGCCGGTGATTCGCTCCAGCCCGGCCGCATCACGCCGGGTGGTAACTCGTGCAAACCCCTGCGCCTGCAGGAGTTCGCGCACTGCGGCACCCTGCTCAAAGCCGTGTTCCATCAACAGCCAGCCTCCCGGCACCAACTGTGCCGGTGCTGTCTCACAGAGTTCCCGTAAATCGGCCAGGCCCGCTTCGCCCGCCGCCAGCGCGCTGCTCGGCTCGAAGCGCAGGTCCCCCTGCTGGAGGTGTGCATCGTCCGGGTCGATGTAGGGCGGATTACTGGCAATCAGGTGCCACTGCCCTTGCAGGGGCCGCAACCAGTGCGCAGCGCAAAACCTCACCTGTGTTAGCGCATTGTCGCGTGCATTCAGCCTGGCCGTGTGCAGTGCGGGGGCGCTGGCGTCAGTGGCCAGCACATCCCATTCGGGCCGCTCTTTCGCCAGTGCCAGCGCAATCGCGCCGGTGCCCGTACCCAAATCCAGCACCCGGGCCTGTGGTGGTAAAGACAGCGATAGCGCCCACTCCACCAGTGTTTCGGTTTCCGGTCGGGGAATCAGGGTGTGAGCATTGACGCGCAAATCGAGCGACCAGAACTCCCGATAGCCAATCAGATAGGCTACCGGCTCTCCGCGCTGACGGGCAGACAACAAGGCTTGATAACGCTGTTCCAGTGCTGAGCTAACCTCAGCTTCAGGCCAGGCATAGAGATAGCTGCGATCGCGTTCCAGCACATGGCACAGCAGTACTTCAGCGTCGCGCCGCGGGCTGTCGCCGGGCAGTTCATTACCGCGGCGCAACAGATCGGCTACTGTCGCCAAATCAGGACTCGGACAGCGCGGCCAACTGGTCCGCCTGGTATTCCTGACGCAGCGGCCCCACCACCGTGTCCATGTCGCCCTGCATCACCTCATCCAGTTTGTACAACGTGAGATTGATGCGGTGATCGGTAACACGGCCCTGGGGAAAGTTGTAAGTGCGAATACGGTCGGAGCGGTCGCCGCTGCCAACCAGGTTGCGACGCTCCTCGGCCTGCTCGGCCGCGGCTTTGTCCTGCGCGCTGGTGAGCAGCTTTGCTTGCAGCAGCGACATCGCGCGGGCGCGGTTCTTGTGCTGGGAACGCTCGTCCTGACACTCCACCACCACGCCGCTCGGCAGGTGAGTAATGCGCACCGCAGAGTCGGTCTTGTTAACGTGCTGACCACCGGCACCGGAGGCCCGGAAGGTATCGATACGCAGGTCGGCCTTGTTGATTTCGACCTCGTCCACCTCATCAGGCTCGGCCATCACTGCCACCGTGCAGGCGGAGGTGTGGATGCGTCCCTGGCTCTCGGTTTCGGGCACCCGTTGTACGCGGTGAGCGCCGGATTCAAACTTCAGGTGGGCGTACACGTCGCGCCCTTCTACCCGGGTGATGATTTCCTTATAGCCGCCGTGCTCCCCGGTACGCTCGGACAGAATCTCGATGCGCCAGCCCTTGTTCTCGGCGTAGCGCGTGTACATGCGAAACAGGTCGCCGGAGAAAATCGCCGCTTCGTCACCGCCGGTGCCAGCGCGAATTTCCAGAAACACGTTGTGGGAATCGTTGGGGTCGCGCGGCAACAACAGCGTCTGCAACTCCAGCTCCAGTTCGTCCCGACGCACCTGCCCGCTATCCAGCTCTTCCTGGGCCATCTCGCGCAGATCCGGGTCGGCATCGGCCATCATCACTTCGGCCTCTTCCAGGTCGGCCATCACCTGGCGGTAATCGGCGTAGCACTTCACCACGCCTTCCAGTTCAGAGTACTCGCGGGACAATTCCCGGAAGCGATCCTGGTCGGCAATGGTCTGGGCGTCACCCAGCAGGGCGGCCACCTCTTCATGACGATCGCTGAGGGTGTCGAGTTTGCTCTGGATGGATGCTTTCATTAACCGGTTTTTTCCACGGGTGTATCGACCGCCGTTGCCGAGGAGTCGGGCGCGTTCTCGGCGGGTACGTCGTCGTTCAAGTTGTTGTTTTCGTCTTCGCGATCAGACTCATTCAGACCCAGCAGCGCGCGCGCCAGTGCCAGTTGCTTGCGATCGCCGCCGGCGCTGGCCTCTTTGAGGCCGGCAGTAGGCGCGTGAATCAATTTGTTGGTGATACCGCGGGCCAGGTCTTTTACCACGCGCACAGGGTCTTCACCTCTTGTCAGTGCCTTTAAAGCGCGCTCCAACTCCGCATCGCGGGTGGATTCCGACTGACGGCGGTACTGGCGCACGGCGTCAACGGCCCCCCGGGCACGACTTTCCTGACGGAAGCGTGCCAGCCCCTCTTCGATAATAAGATCGGCTTTGCTGGCCTCCTCCTGACGACTGCGGATGTTTTCATCCACGATTTCGCGCAGGTCGTCCACGCTGTAGAGGTAGACGTCTGCCAGCTCACCCACCTGCGGCTCGATGTCGCGAGGGACCGCGATATCCACCATCAACATCGGCCGGTGCCGGCGCTGCTTCAGCGCCTGCTCCACCGCGCCCTTACCCAGAATGGGCAACTGGCTGGCAGTGGAGGTAATCACAATGTCGGCGTGTTCCAGCTGCTGGGGAATATCGGCCAACAGGACCGCCTCTGCACCAAACTGTGCCGCCAGCTCGCGGGCCCGACCCAAAGTGCGATTGGCGATCACCAGTCGGGACACGCCGGCTTCGCGCAAGTGGCGGGCCACCAGTTCGATCGTTTCCCCCGCTCCCACCAGCAGGGCGCTGTTGTTGTGCAGGTCGGAGAAGATATGCCCAGCCAGGTCCACTGCGGCATAGGCCACCGATACCGGATTCTCCCCAATGGCGGTATCGGTGCGTACCCGCTTGGCCACCGCGAACACCCGCTGGAACAGGCGGCCGAGTTCTCCATTGACGGTGCCCGCCTCCTGGGCCACCGCGTGGGCGGACTTCATCTGCCCCAGAATCTGCGGTTCACCCAGCACCATGGAATCCAGGCCGCTGGCCACCTTCATCATATGCCGCAGGGCGTGCTCGCCGGTGTGCTGATAGCTGTTGTCAGACAGGGCATCCTCGGGCAGATGATGATACGTGGCCAGCCACCGCAGCATTTCAGCGGTAGACTGGGTCGCGTCGGCTCGCGGCCAGGCGTAGAGCTCAGTGCGGTTGCAGGTGGACAGGATCACGGCCTCGTCCACAGCAGCGCGTTCGCACAGGTCCTGCAGGGCCTCCGATACCTGATCGGCGGCAAAGGCAACCCGCTCGCGGATTTCTACCGGCGCGGTATTGTGATTGATGCCGAGTGCGATGAGCGTCATGAAAATCTGGTGTCGAGCGCTGCCGGCGCCTTACCGGGTGCCGCATGCCCCCTCTGGTGCCTGCTGGAAAATTCCGCGAATTTTAACAAGTTAGCGGCCAAAGTGCAGACCAATAGCGCTTTGATTAATTCCAAGCTCAGGTTCGATCCCATGAATCGAAATTAGCCTGTGTGGGTTTCCCGCCGAAGCTGTGTCATCATTGAAGCATGAAGTGTTTACCGCGCCCGCGGTCCGAGCGCCCGATGCCCAAGATCCGCTTGCTTCCCCTGCTGTTCGCCAGTGCCCTGTTAGGGGCCTGCGCCACCGGCGGGGATATCGCCGACAATACCGTTGTCGCCGCACCCGTTGCTGAACCGCCACCCCCGGCGCCAGAACTGCCGGAACGGGCGATTCCCGCCGACAGCCTGCACGATTTGCTGGTGGCCGAGTTCGCCTTGCGCCGCCAGCAGTACGGTGTGGCCCTGCAGCGCTACGCTGAACAGGCACCGATTCTGCGCGATGCCGGCGTCAGCGCCCACACCACCCACCTGGCACAATATCTGCGCCGGGAGCCGGAAGCACTGGCTGCCGTCAAATTGTGGGTAGAACTGGAGCCCGACAATGCCGAGGCCAACTACACCCTGGCCACCCTGCTGACCCACCGCGGCGAAACGGTCGCCGCTGTACCCCACATGGCCGCGGCCGCGCGAGCGGGCAAAGCGGTGAACTTCCCGCTACTGGCGAGCGACTTTGAGCTGCTCCCACCGGCCCAGCAGGACGCATTGATTCGTGAGCTGGAAGCCCTGCAACCGGAATTCCCCGGCAATACCCAACTGCTGATTGCGCTGGCCATTATGTACGAAGAGCGCGGCGCAGCAGACAATTCGCTGACCCAGCTGGCCCAGGTGTTCGAACGGGAAGCGTTCCAGCCCCAGGCCGTACTGCTGGAGGCCAAAATCCTGCAGGAAAACGGCGACAGTGAACCCTTCAAACGGATGGAAGAAGCACTGGAGGCGGACCCTGACAACACGCGGCTGCGCCTGCAGTACGCCCGCCTGCTGACTCGCACCGACCTCACCGCCGCCCGCCAACAGTTCGAAATTCTGTCAGCGAACAACCCCAGCGATCCCGAGTTGCTGTTGTCGCTGGCCCTGATAAACCGGGAAACAGAGAACTTTCTGGAGGCTCGTGCCTACCTGCGCCAGTTGCTGTCCCTGGGGCAACGCACAGATGAAGCCCATTACTACCTGGGCCGCATCGCTGAAGATCAACGGGACCTGAAAGAAGCCGTTCGCCATTACTCCCAGGTCACCGACGGCCGTGAATTCCTGAACGCCAACAGCCGTGTGGGGCGCATTCTCATCGATACTGGCCAGGAAGCCGAAATCCACGGCTATTTCAATCAATTGCGCATGGCCTATCCACAGCGACGCGAACAGCTTTACGGTCTGGAAGCCAACCTGCTGGGGCAGGCACAGCGCCGGGACCTCGCCATGGTGGTGCTCAACCAGGGGCTGTCGGAATTGCCCGAAGCAACCTCGTTGCAGTATGCACGCTCCATGCTGGGCGAACAGCAGGGTGACATGGCGCTGATGGAAAGCGACCTGCGGGCCATTATCGCTCGCGAGCCGAACAACGCCACCGCGCTCAATGCCCTGGGTTACACCCTGGCCAACCGTACCGAGCGCTACGCCGAAGCCGAAGACCTGATCAGCCGTGCCCTCGCCCTGCAACCCAACGAACCCTCCATCCTGGATTCCATGGGCTGGGTGAAATTCCGGCTGGGCGATTACGCCGAAGCCGAGCGTTACCTGCGCCAGGCATTTGCAGCCTTCCCCGATCCGGAGATTGCCGCTCACCTGGGCGAGGTACTGTGGGTCAAGGGTGACAGCCGCGAAGCCCTGGATATCTGGCGTAGTGCCCTCATCGACAATCCACAACATACCGTACTGGTGGACACGCTCAATCGGCTGGGCGTTGATCGCGCCACTGCACTGGCGGGCCATCCCGACACCCAGCAATGAAGTGCCATGCCATCGCGCTGCTGCTCTGCGCAGTCGCGTTTCTGTCAGCCTGTAGTTCTCAACCTGCACTACCGCCCGAGAGTGCCGACTGGAGCGCCCAACGCAACACACTGCAGGCGCTGACCAACTACCGGGCCAGCGGAAAGATTGCCCTGCGCAGTGACGGCAGTTCCGAAACCGCGTCCTTCGACTGGCGCCAACAGGGCACATACACCGAGCTACAGGTGCATGGCCCACTGGGTTTGCAGGCCACGCAAATCGTTCGCGATGGCGCGGAATTGCGGATCGAGCGTGATGGCAGCACCGAAATTCTGGACTTGAACGACACCGATACCCTGCGGCAGCGTACTGGCTGGGAACTCCCGCTGGACCTGCTGCCCGCCTGGCTGCGCGGCCTGCCGGGCCCGGCCGCAAATGATCTGCGCTTTGAGAGCGGGCGCCTGGTGCACTTCTCGCAATCAGGTTGGGCGGTGGCTTACCCGGCCTACGGCAGCTTTGATGGCCTCCACTTGCCAACCCGCATTGAGCTACAACGCGCCGACACCCGCGCCCGCCTCCTCATCCGCCGCTGGGAACACTGAATGGCGCTGACCCTACTGTCCCCAGCCAAGCTCAACCTCTTCCTCCACATTACCGGGCGCCGGGCGGATGGCTACCACGAACTGCAGACCCTGTTTCAGTTGCTGGACTGGGGCGATGAGATGCACTTTGAGGTAAATGACAGCGGCAACATCCGCGTGGATATGGGGGCATCACCGCCAATTCCACTTCAGGACAACCTGATCTGGCGGGCTGCTACCTTGCTGCAACGTGGGGGCCAGGGCGTAGATATCAGGGTGCACAAGCGTATCCCGGCCGGTGGTGGACTCGGCGGAGGCAGTTCCAATGCGGCCACCACCTTGCTCGCACTGAACGCATTGTGGGGTTGTGATCTCGAGCGCGCCGAATTGCGCCGGCTGGGGTTGAAAATGGGCGCCGATGTACCCGTGTTTGTCGGCGGCCACAGCGCCTGGGCCGAGGGCGTGGGCGAGCACCTGCAAGCGGTGGAACTGCCGCCGCGCTGGTACCTCGTGATCACCCCCGATGCCGCCATCAGCACCGGGGAAATTTTTTCCCACCCAAGATTGACACGGGACACCTCTCCCATCACAATAGCCGCCTTTTTCGAGGGCACCTCCCGAAACGACTGCCAACCGATTGCCGAAGCACTCTACCCAGAGGTGGCCAAGGCCTTGAATTGGTTGGGAAATTTCGCGGAATCCCGGCTGACCGGAACCGGCGCAAGCCTGTTCGCCAGCTTCCCCTCGAAAGCCGAGGCCGAGGCCATCGCGACACAAGTTCCTGCCCAGTGGCAGGCCGTTGTCGCCAGAGGAATTAACCGTTCCCCTGTACTGGATGCGCTCGCTCTCACTTGAAATTACTGGGGTGTCGCCAAGCGGCAAGGCACCGGGTTTTGATCCCGGCATTCGCAGGTTCGAATCCTGCCACCCCAGCCATATATCGAAGCTCGATTTACCTTCGGCATGAAGAAGGCAATTCAAGCCTCAAAGTTTGAACCGGCAGGATTAGAACCAGGTTCGACTAACGCCAAAGGCGTTAGGGCGCACTCGCAAAGCGAGGGCGGGCGAAGCCCAAGGGCCGCAGGCCCGCAGTCAATCCTGCCACGTCGCGAAGCCACATCCGGCCCAGCGACAAAAAAAGCCCGCAAAGCCAGCACAGCAATACGAGCCAAGCGCCCACCATCCGGCACTAAAAACTCGCCCAATGCTGCTGTAGAATGGGCGCCCGAAAACGCGATGCCATGCACCGTAGGTGCCTGGCATTTTTTGGATGCACCCGTTTCATTGCAGTTAAAAAAGGCAGCTTACAGTGTCCTCAAAAATGATGGTCTTCACCGGTAACGCCAACCCGGCCCTGGCAGAGAAGGTTGCCGAGCGCCTTTACCTGTCTTTGGGTGCGGCGGACGTGGGCAAGTTCAGTGACGGCGAAGTCGCTGTAGAACTGAACGAAAATGTGCGCGGCAAGGACGTATTCGTTATCCAGTCCACCTGTGCGCCCACCAACGACAACCTGATGGAACTGATCGTGATGATCGACGCCCTGCGCCGGGCCTCGGCAGCACGCATCACTGCGGTCGTGCCCTACTTCGGCTACGCCCGCCAGGACCGCCGGGTGCGCAGTGCCCGGGTGCCGATTACCGCCAAGGTGGTAGCAGACATGATGGTAGGCGCCGGCGTTGACCGCGTACTGACCGTCGATCTGCACGCTGAACAGATTCAGGGCTTTTTCGACTGCGCGGTGGACAACGTTTACGGTTCGCCGGTGCTGACCAAAGACATCAAGACCTGCGACTACTCCAACCTGATGGTGGTATCACCAGACATCGGCGGTGTAGTGCGGGCCCGGGCCATCGCCAAGCAGTTGGACGATCTGGACCTGGCGATCATCGACAAACGTCGTCCCCAGGCCAATGAGGCCCAGGTGATGAACCTGATCGGTGAAGTAGAAGGGCGCACCTGTTTGCTGGTAGACGACATGGTCGACACTGCCGGCACCCTGTGCAAGGCCGCCGATGCGCTGAAAGAGCGCGGTGCGGCGAAAGTCGTGGCGTACTGTACCCACCCGGTACTGTCGGGCAACGCCATGAACAATATTCGTAATTCCCAGCTCGACGAGCTGGTAGTGACAGACACGATTCCCCTGAGCGAGGAAGCGCTGACCGTCGACAAGATCCGCGTGTTAACCATGGCGGACCTGTTGGCGGAATCCATGCGCCGCGTCGCAAACGAGGAATCCATCAGCGCGATGTTCAACTAAGGGCATCGCTTTTAGCAACCCGCTGCAGAACCGGTCGCAGGTAATGCAGCGAATATCAAAGGAGTCATGACAATGTCTGACCAATTTGAAGTAAACGCCGAAGCGCGTGAGGACATGGGGAAAGGTGCGAGCCGCCGCCTGCGTCGTCTCGCGGATCACATCCCCGCCATCATCTACGGCGGTGACAAGGACCCCCAGCCCCTGACCCTGATCCGCAAGGACCTGGAAAAGAGCCTGGAAAACGAAGCTTTCTACAGCCACGTACTGACCATCAACGTCGCTGGCAAGAAAGAGAAAGCCATCCTGAAAGACCTGCAGCGTCACCCCGCTAAAGATCTGGTCATGCACGCTGACTTCATGCGTGTAGACGACAAGACTGCGATCAAGGTGCACGTACCCGTTCACTTCATCAACGAAGAAGCGTGTAAAGGCGTTAAGCTGCAAGGCGGCATGATCCAGCACCAGGCTACCGACATCGAAGTACTGTGTCTGCCGGGCGATATCCCCGAGTACATCGAAGTGGATATGCTGGAACTGGAAACAGGCGCCATCGTTCACCTGTCTGACGTAACCCTGCCCGAAGGCGTAACCTCCGTGGCACTGGCCCTGGGCGAAGACCACGACCTGGCGATCGCCGCGGTTCTGGCGCCGAAAGGCGGTGCAGACGAAGACGAAGAAGAAGCAGCCCCCGCTGCTGACGCTGACGCCGGCGAAGAAGAAGGCAGCGAGGACTAATCCTCCTCCCGTCGAGGTAACCCCGCATTGACCACCGACATCAAACTGGTCGTTGGGCTGGGCAACCCCGGTAGCGAATACCGGGGTACCCGACACAATGCGGGGGCCGACTTCGTTGAGGCACTGGCCCGCCGGGCCGGTGCCACTCTCAGCGCAGAATCCCGATTTCACGGCCTCGCTGGCCGGGCCACTTTTAACGGCCACGATCTGCGCCTGTTAATCCCCACCACGTTCATGAACCGCAGCGGACAGTCCGTAGCGGCGCTGGCAAGTTTTTTTAAATTCCTGCCGGAACAAATTCTGATTGCCCACGACGAACTCGATATCGCACCCGGCACCGCCCGTTTCAAATTCGGCGGCGGCCACGGCGGCCACAACGGCCTGCGCGACATCATTCCGGCGCTGGGCAACAACCGTGACTTTCATCGCCTGCGCGTTGGCATCGGCCATCCGGGGCACGCCTCGAAAGTAAGCGGCTATGTATTGAGTCGCCCTTCGGCGGCAGACCGAGAGCGCATCGACGCCAGCATCGACGAGGCGCTGGACGCCCTGCCCCTGCTACTCGATGGCGACAGCACCCGCGCCATGACGCGCCTGCACAGTTTCAGCGCGGCCTGAGCCGCCAACACCGATTCAAAGGAAGATCAGATGGGTATCAAATGCGGCATTGTCGGCCTGCCCAACGTAGGTAAGTCCACTCTGTTTAACGCCCTGACCAAGGCGGGTATCGATGCGGAGAACTTCCCGTTCTGCACCATCGAGCCCAACGCCGGCGTGGTGCCTGTGCCTGACCCGCGCCAGACGCGTATTTCCGAAATCGTCAAACCGGAACGCGAAATCGCCACCACCATGGAATTTGTCGACATCGCAGGCCTTGTGGCTGGCGCTTCGAAAGGTGAAGGGCTCGGTAACCAGTTCCTCGCCAACATTCGCGAGACCGACGCCATTGCTCACGTGGTGCGCTGCTTCGACGACGACAACGTGATTCACGTGTCCAACAAAATCGACCCGCGCTCCGACATTGAAGTGATCAACACCGAGCTGGCGCTGGCCGACCTTGAAAGCTGCGAGAAGCAGTTGCAGAAGGTCGTTCGCACGGCCAAAGGCGGCGATAAAGAAGCCATCGCCATGAAGGCCCTGCTGGAAGACAAACTCCTGCCGCAGCTCAACGAGGCGCTGCCTGTGCGTGCGCTGGAGTTGAACGACAATGAAAAAGCCCTGGTGAAGCAACTGTTCCTGCTGACCACCAAACCGACCATGTACATCGCCAACGTGGACGAGGACGGCTTCGAGGACAATCCCCATCTGGACACCGTGCGCGAGATTGCCGCCAGTGAAAATGCCGCGGTGGTTCCGATTTGCAACAAACTCGAATCGGAGATCGTTGAGCTGGACGACGCCGAGCGCCTGGAATTTTTGCAGGACCTGGGCATGGACGAACCCGGCCTGGACAAGGTGATCCGCGCCGGTTACGAATTACTCGGCCTGCACACCTACTTCACCGCCGGTGAAAAAGAAGTGCGCGCATGGACCGTGAAAGTGGGCGCCACCGCACCCGAGGCGGCCGGCGTGATCCACACCGACTTCCAGAAAGGCTTCATCCGTGCCGAGGTGGTGGCCTACGACGACTTTATCGCCAACAACGGTGAACAGGGCGCCAAGGAAGCCGGCCGCTGGCGCCTGGAAGGCAAGGACTACATCGTTAAAGACGGCGACATCATCCACTTCCGCTTCAACGTTTAAGTCCGAACAGGGTGAGCGGCTGCCTCCAGCCGTTCACCCCTCCGGTGGCAAGCTCAGGCTGCGACCACCACTCACGCCCATCGGCCCCCGTGGCATTGCTATTTGCACCCGCTGCCCGTCGCCGCGCTGCACCTCCAGCAACACCGACTCGCCCATCTCTCCGCGATAGCTGGCGGTGCGCAAGTCTTCAAAACTGAACAGTCGCTCACTGTTGTAGCTCAGCAGAACATCGCCCTGCTGTAGCCCGGCGCGCTCAGCGGCAGAGCCCGCCACAACATTGCCCACCACAACGCGATTGGGGTAACCGCTGGCATAGAGATAGCGGTCATAGGCCGAATCGCCCAATTCCTCGCGCATGAGGTCGCGCCCATTGGGCGGTGGTGGATCGGCCAGAAACCGTTCCCGCCGAGCCGCCCAGTCCTGTTCAAAGCCGTCCAGGAAGGTCTGCTCCGCACGCTGGCGCAGAAAATCGAACTCCTCCGTGGTCAGCCCCGCCTGCTGAAGGCGCTCTACCTGGGCCTCCTGCGCCACTTGCCGCTGATCGGTATTGCGCTCGATGGGCAAGCCGTCCGAGGGAGCAAGCTCAATGGGCGTATCTTCCATACTTTCATCACCCCGGCTTTGCGGGATTCCCGGCAGTTCAGCCACGGGCAAGGCGTGCAGAGCCTGCAGGGCCGACACCTGTTTACTCAGGGACTCCTGTGCCTGCTGTAAGGACTGCATTTGTTGCGTCAATTCGCTGCTGGTGACGGCCAATTCAGCACCTTCACCCAGCCTCGGTGCCGCCGCGCCCCACTTTCCGAGCAGCCAGGCGAACGCCGCTCCCGCCAGGAACACTGCCAGCCCCACCCAGATTCGCATCGTCATTACCCTCCTGTTGCCACAGTATAGGCTGTGCGCTTGTTGACAGCCCGGAAGATGCGGGAGCACCATAGGCTCCCCCCTACCCTTCAGCTATGGGAGAGACATCATGTTACGCGGCATCGGACTTGTAACCCTGATCACCTGCTCACTCAGCGCCTGGGCTCAAGAGACCCCTCCCCCGGAAGAAAAAAGCGCTTGGCAAGAAGTCGGTGACGCCGCCGGTGAGACCTGGGACAAAACCAAAGAGGCAACAGGCGAGAGCTGGGAAAAAACCAAGGACGCCAGCGGTAAGGCCTGGGATAAAACCAAGGAAACCAGCGGCGAAGCCTGGGACGCGACCAAAGAAGGCAGCAGCAAAGCCTGGGACAAAACCAAGGAGACCAGCGGTGAAGCCTGGGACGCGACCAAAGAAGGTAGCCACAAGGCCTGGGATAAAACCAAGGAAACCAGCAGCGAAGCCTGGGACGCGACCAAAGAAGGTAGCCACAAGGCCTGGGATAAAACCAAGGAAACCAGCAGCGAAGCCTGGGAAAAGACCAAAGAGGTCAGCGGTGACGCCTGGGACAAGGTTAGCGGCGAGGACGACCCTGCGGACGGAGAATGAAATTGCCCGGCAAAACCACTGCCGGGCTATCTGTTTTGAGCGCGCTTAGTTAACCGTCCAGCCACACTGGCGGTCGGCGTTTTGCTCGTCCAGCCACGCTTTCAGGGGCGCGAAGTACGCCAGCATCGCGCCCGGATCCACATCGCGGTCACCGGTGAACGCTTCCAGCGTATCCTGCCACGGCGCGCTGCGGCCGGCGGTCAGCATGGTGTTCAAGGCTTCCCCCGCTTTCTTGCTTCCGTAGGCCGAACACTGGTGCAGAGGCCCCTCAAAACCGGCGAGTTCACACATCCGCTGGTGGAACTGGAACTGCAGCAAGTGCGCCAGGAAGTAGCGGCTGTAAGACACATTGGAGGGAATGTGGTACTTGGCGCCGGGATCGAAGTGATCCTCGGTACGCGTCACCGGCGCGGTCACGCCCTGGTATTCCTCGCGCAGCGCCCACCAGGCCTGGTTGTAGTTAGCGGGCTCCACCTCACCGGAAAACACCTGCCAGCGCCATTTGTCCATGATCAAGCCGAAGGGCAGGAAGGCGACTTTGTCGAGTGCGGTCTTCATCAGCTGGGCAATTTCCGCCTCTTCGGTGCTGGCCGGCAACTCGTCGAGGAAGCCGATCTTCACCAGGTATTCCGGTGTCACCGAGAGCGCGATGGCATCACCCACGGCCTCGTGGAAGCCCACATTGGCGGAACCGCGATGGAAGTAGTCCTGCTGGTTGTAAGCGCGCTGGTAGTAATTGTGGCCCAGTTCGTGGTGCACCACGCCAAACTCCTCACCGGTACGCTGGATACACATCTTGATGCGCAGGTCGTCCACGTCGTCCAGGTTCCAGGCACTGGCGTGACAAACCACCTCTCGATCCTGAGGGCGAGTGAACAAGGAGCGCTCGTAGAAAGTCTCCGGTAGCGGCTCAAAGCCCAGCGAGGAAAAGAACGCCTCGGCAGTGCGAGCCATGTCGACTGCGCTCATGTCGCGCTCTTCGAGGATTTCGGTCAGGTCGTAGGGCGCTTGCGATTTGCCACCCATCACCACGTCCTCGATGTTGGCCCAACCCTGGGCCCACATATTGCCCAGCAGGTGGGCCGGAATCATGCCATTGTCTGGCATCACGTCGTCGCCGTACTGCGCTTCCAGTTGTGCGCCCACGTGGCACTGCAGCGCCTCGTAGAGCGGCTTGGCTTCCTGCCAGTAGCGGTCCATGTCCGCGGCAAAGGCGTCGCTGCTCATATCGAAGCGGCTGCGCCAGTAATCGCCGAGATCCTTGTAGCCCAGATCACGGGCGCCGGTATTAGCCAGTTCCACCATACGCGCGTAGAGCGGACGCATGGGCTTGGAGGCTTCGCGCCAGCCGGCCCACAGTTCACGCAGTTCAGCTTCGTTACGGCTGTTGGCCATGCGCAGGCTCATGTCGCGCAATACCTGGCAGTCACCCTCGGCATTGCAGTATTTTCCGGTGGAATAAATATTCTCGAGTTCGGCACCCAGAGACACCAGTTCCGCGGTGAGCGCTTCATCCGCCGGAGCCGGCAAGGTGACTTTGTGGCGGATCATTTCCAGGTCGCGCAGGGTCGACTCACTCAGACCCTCGCCATCTGCCATGAAATCGCGCGCCATGCGAGCAGTGGCCATGCCGTTCAGGGTTACCTGCTTTTTGATGTCCACCACCTGGTTTTGCGTGTCGTAAGTGATGAAATTCTGGAAAATCCACTCGGCGCGATTTTCCTTCAGGGAGAGTTCCCCGGCACGCTGGCCGGCAAGGTCGATAAATTCCCGAACTTCCGTTTCAGTGGCGGCCTGGGCACCGCAGGCCAGGCCCAGCAGCGAGGCCAGCGCCCAGCGCCGGGGGCCCGACAATGAGTTAGTTGTAATCATGGTTATCCTCTGTTGATTGGGTCAGCCAACCCGCATGGCGGGACCAGGCGGGAGGCAATCCCCATTAAGACGGTTGAGCGGGGATTTCCTGCAATCGAGGTTGTTAGTGTAGCCAATGTAAACCTAAGAACTACGTGGATGATCGGGCCAAACTTGCGGTTGCAGAGCGAAATGCGTTTAATTTGCAGCCGTAGATAACAACGGGCACATACGGGGTAGCGCTCGCCGGATTCCTCGGGAAGTGGCACCGTATTCATAAAGGACATCATCATGAACCAGCCCCCACTGGCCGGACGCACTTTCTTTGCGCTGCTAAGCACCCTGTTTTGCCTGAATACCGCAGCGCAGGCGGCCGAGGTCAACGTTTATTCGGCCCGCAAGGAAGCCCTGATCAAACCCCTCCTGGACCAATTCAGCGAGGAGACTGGCATCACCGTAAATCTGGTGACTGGGTCTGGCGACGCCCTCCTCACCCGCCTGCAAAGTGAGGGGCGCAATTCCCCCGCCGACCTGCTGCTCACTACCGATGCGGGCCGACTGTACCGCGCCCAGGAAGCGGGTGTATTGCAGGCTGTGGCGTCCGAAACACTGAACACCGCGGTACCTGCGCACCTGCGTAGCGAGGACGGTTTCTGGTACGGCCTGTCAGTGCGGGCGCGGGTGATCGTTTATGCGCCGGACCGCGTGCAGCCAGAACAACTCAGCACTTACGAAACCCTCGCCGAGCCCCAGTGGAAGGGCCGCGTGTGTATCCGCTCCTCGGGCAACATCTACAACCAGTCCCTGGTTGCCAGCATGCTGGCAGCCGATGGCGAAGCCGCCACCAGCGAGTGGATGAAGGGGCTGGTTGCCAATTTCGCCCGACCACCCCAGGGCGGCGATCGCGACCAGATCAAAGCGGTGGCTGCGGGGCAGTGTGATGTGGCAGTGGTCAACAGTTACTACCTCGGCGGCATGATCACCGGCGGCGACACCGCCGAGCAGGCGGCTGCAGCGAAGGTGGCTCTGTTCTGGCCCAATCAAAGCGGCCGCGGCGCGCATGTTAATGTCAGTGGCGCAGGCGTGACCAAAGCGGCAAAAAATCACGATCAGGCGGTGGCATTAATTGAGTTTCTGGCCCGTGATGCCAGCCAGCAGTGGTACGCTCAGACCAACAACGAATTTCCCATCCGGCCGGACATCCCGGTGAGCCCGACGCTGGCCTCCTGGGGAGCATTCAAGGGGGATGCGCTAAACGTGACCGAGCTCGGCAGTCGCAATGCCGAGGCGGTAAAAGCCATGGACCGGGCAGGCTGGAAGTAATACGCCAACGCCACCGATGAGTCCCGCTTCCGGCCGGCTGCTCTGGCGCAGCGCCCTGCTGCTCTGCGCCTTGCTACTGGCACTGCCGGTGCTGGTGATCATCACCAGTTTGTTTTCGCCATTCGGCCCCGCGTGGGACCATTTGCGCGAAACCGTTCTCACCGATTACCTGACGAACACCTTGTGGCTTGTGCTCGGGGTGGGAATGTTGGCGACCTTTCTCGGCGTAAGCACGGCCTGGCTAAATGCCTGCTGCGACTACCCCGGACGCCGTTTTTTTGACTGGGCGCTGATGCTGCCGCTGGCCATGCCGGCCTACATCATCGCCTACACCTACACCGGCTTGCTGGACTATCCTGGCCCGGTACAGAGCGCATTGCGGGAGAGTTTTGGTTGGGGGTATGGCGATTACTGGTTTCCGCCCATCCGCAGCCTGGGCGGCGCCATCGCCATGTTGGCGCTGGTACTTTACCCCTACATCTACCTGCTCACCCGCATTGCCCTGCTGGAACAAGGCGCGGCGCTGGCCGAGGCCAGTCGCAGTTTGGGCCTGGGCCCCTGGCAAACCTTCCGTCGCGTTACCCTGCCCCTCGTGCGCCCCGCTATCGCGGCAGGCCTCAGCCTGGTGTTGATGGAAACGCTGGCCGATTTCGGCACTGTGGATTATTTCGGCGTAGCGGCCTTTACCACCGGGATATTTCGCACGTGGTATGGACTGGGCGACCTTAACAGCGCCGCGCAGCTGGCTGCCCTGTTACTGCTGTTCATATTCGTGCTGTTTGCTGCAGAGCGCGCCTCGCGCGGGCGCATGCGCTTCTATCCACACAGCAAGCGGCCGCCACCACGCATTCCCCTGCGTGGCACCCGCGCCATCCTCGCCATGGTGTTCGCCGCCATCGTCCTGATTCTGGGTTTCGCGCTACCCGCCTTTCAGTTGAGCATCTGGGCACTACAACGGTGGGCGACAACCGATACTTCGGCCTTCCTGTCGCTGGTCACAAACACCTTTACCGTGGCCGCCGCTGCGTCGCTGCTCTGCCTGCTGGTGGCCCTGCTGCTGGCCTATGGCCGGCGACTCCACCCCCGCCCCCTCGAAACCATGGCCGTGCGGGTTTCCAGCATGGGCTACGCAGTACCCGGCACGGTGATCGCCGTAGGCGTGATGATTCCCTTTGGTACCTTCGACAACTGGTTTGACGGACAGATGCGGGACCACTTTGGCGTGTCCACCGGACTGCTATTGAGTGGCACCCTGGCGGCCCTGCTATTCGCCTATGTGGTGCGTTTTCTGTCCGTTTCGCTGCAATCGGTAGAGTCCGGCCTGACCCGCGTGCGCCCCGCCTATGACGAGTCTGCGCGCGCGCTGGGTGATGGCCCCCTGCGGGTGCTGGGCCGTGTCCATTTGCCTCTGCTACGCGGTAGCCTGCTCACCGCACTGCTATTGGTATTCGTAGATGTGCTGAAAGAACTGCCAGCAACCCTGATCCTGCGCCCCTTCAACTTCAATACCCTGGCGGTACGCAGCTACGAACTGGCGTCTGACGAACGACTGGCCGATGCCGCGCTACCAGCGCTAACTATCGTGGCCATTGGCCTGCTGCCGGTGATCTTGCTTACCCGTAGCCAGATGCGCGAGACTGCCGACCCATGAGCAATCAGCTTCACATATCCGCCGTTGATGTCTGTTACGGCGAAGACCGCGTGGTAAGCGGTGTCTCGTTAGCCTTGGAAAGCGGGGAAATCGGTTGCCTGCTCGGGCCTTCCGGCTGTGGCAAAACGTCCCTGCTGCGCGCTATCGGCGGTTTTGAGCCAGTCACCGCCGGCGCCATCACCCTTCATGGCCGCCTGCTGAGCGAACCCGGCCGGCAGGTGCCACCGGAGCTGCGGCGCATTGGCATGGTGTTTCAGGACTATGCCCTGTTTCCCCATCTGAACATTGGTGACAATGTGGGCTATGGGCTGCATCAGCTTGGGAGAGCGGAGCGTCAGGTGCGCATTGACGAGCTGCTGACCCTGGTGGGCCTGGAAGCCAGCGCTAAGGCGATGCCCCACGAACTATCCGGCGGCCAGCAACAGCGCGTTGCCCTGGCCCGCGCCCTGGCGCCACAGCCTGAATTGTTGTTGCTCGATGAACCCTTCTCCAATCTGGACCAGAGCCTGCGCGAATCGCTGGCGGCGGAAGTACGCGCCCTGCTAAAGGCACAGCAGGTGACCGCGCTGATGGTGACCCACGACCAGCATGAGGCTTTCGCCCTCGCCGACAACATCACCCTGATGCGGGAGGGCCGCGTAGTGCAACAGGGCACTGCGTATGAGCTCTATCACCAACCCGCGGCGCCCTTTGCGGCGGAGTTTATTGGACAGGGCAATGTGCTGGACCTGGAGATCACGGAGCAAGGTGAGTTGCCGTTAGGGCTGGGCCCCTATTCAGGTTCCGCGCCACCCGGTTCCCGAATTCGCCTGCTGATTCGCCCGGATGATGTAAAGCACGCCGACGATGCCACGCTGCGCCTGCCCATCACGGCCCGCAGTTTTCGCGGGGCACACTACCTGTACGAATTGAGCCTGCCCGATGGGCAGCGCATTACCAGCCTTACCCCCAGTCACGTGAGCCTTTCCGTAGGCGAATTACTGCCCATTCACCTCGATCTTCGGGACCTGGTGGAGTTACAACAACAGATCTGAATTAGATATTGGAGCCTTATGGTCAACTATCTGGGAAAAGCACTGGACACACTGGCCAGCAACTACTGGTTCATACCGGGGGTAATGGCCCTGGGCGCTTTCATTACCGCGGCCTACCTCACCCAGAGTGAGTTTGTTTACCGACTGGACTCTTCACCACTGCTGGGCTGGTTACACTATTTTGAGCCCACCGGTGCTCGTGCGCTGATGGGCACCATCGCCGGCTCCATGATTACTGTTGCCGGCGTCACCTTCTCCATCACTATCTCGGCGATTGTCCACGCCACCTCCCAGTTTGGCCCGCGCTTGCTGACCAACTTCATGCAGGACCGGGCCAACCAGTTCACTCTCGGTACTTTCATAGCCACTTTTCTTTACTGCCTGGTGGTACTGAGCAGCATCAGGGACAGCTCAACCGTCGAGGCTGCCTTTGTCCCCTACCTTGCGGTGCTGATCGGGCTGGGCTTTGCGGTGGCGAGCACCGCGGTGCTGATTTACTTCGTGCATCATGTGCCCGCCTCTATCCACGCGTCTCACGTTATTTCATCCATCGGCACGCTGCTGGTCGATGAGATCCGCGATCACTATGTCACGCGTAATCAGGCGGAGGGACCGTCGGGCGAAATCCTTGCCGATAGCACACCGGCGGAACAGGTATCCGACATGCAGGCGGTGCGCTCGCCTTTCACCGGGTATGTACAGTTTCTGGATGCCGACAAACTCTGTGCCATTGCGCTGGAGCTGGACACCCTGATCATCCTCAACGCCAAACCCGGCGATTTCGTGAGTTTTGGTGACTTCCTGGCGTGGGTGGGCACCGATCAGGCTCTCGATGATGACACAGCAGAGCGCATTGGCGACTACTTCTTGTGTGGGAACCGACGCACGCCCGCCCAGGATCTGCGCTTCCTTGCCAATGAGCTGGTGGAAATCGCAACCCGTGCCTTATCACCCGGCATCAACGACCCCTTCACCGCCATGCTGTGCATTGATTGGCTGGGCAGTGCCTTTGCAGTAATCGCCGGCCGCCATTCCAGACGCTACGCAATCCAGGATGGACAAGGGAATCTGCGACTACTGATCCCGATGACCACCGGCACCGAATTCATTATTCAGACCCTGGATAAACTGGCACCCTATGTTTCAAGAGATAGAAACGCCACCCTGCACCTGCAGGCCATGTTGGGGCGGCTGCTGATCAACACCCGCTGTACGGGTGGCTTTGATGAGGTGCAGACAAGTGCGGGGGAGCTCTGTGAACGCGCCGCAGCACACCTCGATGACGGCGACGCCCATCTGGTGCGGCAACGCAACGAAGTGTTGCAGTCGATATCAATCGATGCCGCTCAGAACGCCGCCATCTGCCGGCAGCACCACTGGTTGGGTGGTAGTAACTGAATCCCTGCGGGTGGGTTCCCGGGGGTGTGCCATTTGCCCGGCCAAGCGCTTGACTTGCACCGGAAAGTTCCGGAAAATGCGCGCCTTCTCAGGGACAGCTAGTCCCTGCAGCCTGATGTGGCTACGTAGCTCAGCTGGTTAGAGCACAGCATTCATAATGCTGGGGTCGGTGGTTCAAGTCCACCCGTAGCTACCACACAACCCTCTGATTTTATTAGCTTTTGCCCTACCCCTTTGGCGGGACACGGGCATCCATCCGTACCCGATTGATAGCGCCGCTCACACGCTTTTCTGAGGAATATCAAGTCTCGCTTCCCGCGGCTGACTAGAATGAGCTCACTGATTGCGTGGAAACTGGCCATGACGCTTCCAATTGCAGCCGGCCTTGTGCTGATTCTGCTGGTGCTGTTACACCTGCTGAGGTGGGGGCGGCACGATCCCGACGTATTCTCTCCGGTAGCCGCCTGGTCGCGCGCCGGGATTTACGCCTGCTGCTGCCTGTTACTGGGTGCGGCCACGGGTGCTCTCGATGCGCTCCTCAGCGATCCATTGGTTGATCCTGGTCAGCTAACGGACCCCCTGTGGCTAGCGTCTGCTGGCCTGATCACCGTTTTTATAGTCTGGGCCTACTGGATCTACTGGTATCGCAACACGTTACGCTTCGGCCGACGCGTGGAGTTCCAGCCCCAGCTGCTGTTCGGGTTGGCCTGGGGATTCTGTACCGGACTGCTGTTCCTGAGCTACTGGCATATCGCCGCCATGCTGGTCGGCGAGTGGGGCCGATGGGCGGTATGGCTCGTCGCCTATGTCATGATTTCAGTGTGGCAGGCGCTGTGGATGGATATGTTCTGGGACGTCTGGGTGTCCCCCGAGCACGACAGTCCCGACTCGATACGCGCCAAGGTGCTGCGCACCCATATTCCCAACATGACATTGTGCCTGGCATGGTTCGCCGTGTACGAGAACTACTGGATTTTCGTCGGCTGGCAGACAATCGCGCTGTTGGCCGCGTCCTTCGGTATGCGTATGCCTTCACCCTGGAACCGTGAGCCGACACCCCCAGCCAGGCGAGTTCCCGGATTGTTGGGTCTGCCCAGGGCGGGTGGCTACGTGGGAGACACAGATAGTGGACACCATCCCCGTCTCTGAGCAGCGCACGGCACGAACGGTTTCACGCCCGTTCAGGTTGGGTCCTGGTAGTTTTGATCAGGCGCTGGCGTTTCTACCGTACCCGGGGACTCGCACAGAAACGGTGTTCCCTTCCGTGACGCGTGGTACGAATACTCCGAGCCAGCGGTGCGAAGCACGATGTGCACGCCAGGCGACAAGACCATCAGGTAGCCACGATCCGGCTTGGGGCAGCCGAGAGCACTTGAGCGCCAGGTTACGTATTCCGCTCGCATGACATCAATATCTTCGGTGTCGGGTGTTTTCGAACCGCGACGTTCGCGCAGGTCGGTGATGGCTTGCTCGACCATCGCCAGTAATTCCGCATTCAACGGCCTTTGTGTGTTCAATGCTTCACCCTCCGCAGCGGCCGGCGTGTCACCCTTGGTCACATGCAGTTGTACCCCTGTCATCAACTCTGCATCGTCCGGCGTTTCTGAAACTTCAACCCCGCAAGCTGACGAGGCGAAAGCAAGCAGCACAAACATCCCTTTATAAAGGCACGATGCCACGCGGCCTAACACCGCACAATTGCAATCATAGACAGAGAAATATATCCCACGGATCGCCTCCCTTCGCTGTGAACACGGATTTTCATAATAGGCGTTGGCCGATTACATTGCGATATCGATGCGCTGAATCTCTCTTATCCAGCGTTACCTCTGCTCATGGATCATGTGCGCACTTGCCCCCGTTCACTGTCAGCTTTTTTTACAGTGCGTCCAGAATCGTTCCCGCCCCATTATTCAACCGTCTGTTTTTATTCAACAATTTGTTTCTGGCGCGATCCTTGCGTGCTCAAAACCAGACGATAAAGATTACTTTGAGTCGGTAGACAAGGCTGCGAATGGGTGTGGACAAGTTGGCCGATGGGACACTATTTGGCCAATAAGAGTTAGCTGTCGTGTCACGAGACTCAAGGTTAGTTGTTCTTATCGCTAGTACTTCAGCTTCTTTTTACTAGTCAAATACTGATATTGGGGTGCACTTTGATTAAGAAAATATTACGTCGTGTTTCGGAAGCGGTATGTCTTTTAGCCCTGAGCGGGTCTGTTCATGCTACGGCCATTTTCCTGGAGCCGGTTGAGCAGTTTATTGACCTTGGCGTGGGATTCACGCTGGATGTAAACGTCTCCGGGCTCGGAGCCGGTTCTGCGCCCTCACTCGGGGCGTGGGATATCGATTTGACCTACGATCCAACCGTCGTCACTCCCGTCGCTGTATTGTTCGGCGATCCGGTACTAGGCAACCAGTTGGATTTGTTCGGCTTCGGACTAAATCCTGTAGGCGGTGGCATATCAGCCCCAGGGGTACTGGATATTTTCGAGATATCTCTCGATTTCCCTGATGACCTAGACTTGTTCCAGGCCGATGCCTTTACCCTGGCGCAGGTGACCTTTGCCACTATTGCCAAGGGTGTCAGTTCACTCTCTATCAGCGACGCTTTACTGAGCGATTCCCTCGGTGGCGAGATTCCAGTCCTTTCAATTGGGTCCGCCCGAGTGAAGGTGGTGCCTGTACCTCACACACTGGCGCTCTTCGCAGTCGGTCTTTTCGGTTTACATCAGCTGCGACGCGCAAGGCGTCAGCGCTTCGCAAAGACGTAAAGTCGCCGCGCGACTAGACCACCTTAAAGCGGCGATTTTTTTTCGCGTTATGGCGACTCAGAAAATGCCCCCCCATCCCCCGCGTGTGGGGTAGTGCCGGTCGAGAAATCACCGGCAAATTCCTGTACCAACCCCTTTGTGGGTTGGCGCAGTTTGAGACTCATCGAGTCAGGCTTTGATCGGCAGACTCTGTCAAGAACAACGAAATAGCCCGAGGACACTCGCTATGATCCGTAAGTTGGCAACGATTACCCTATCACTGGGTTTAACTTCTGCAGTAATAGCAATAGCTTCTGATACACCAACGCCGTCGGGAGACCCCGATGTAGCATTCCTCCAACGAACCACAGCCAAGAACGTCAACCCCAACCGCAGGCCCCACCAGGACCTGCAGGGAAATGGGGAGGTGTCCCGCTACATCGTTCAATTCGAGGGCGATGCGGTACCTCTGGCACTCGCCAAACTCTCGCAGCGAGGCCAGCAACAGCCCGACGGCTCGAGTGACACCGTGGATATGTCCTCGTCGGCAGCCCAACAACAGATCAGTACACTGCAAGGCGAGCAGGGTGCAATTCTCGGAAGAATTTCCTCGGAAGCGGGGTCAGTCGAGATTCTGCGCACGCACCAGCGCGCACTGAACGCCGCCGTTATCAGAATGTCAGCTGTGACCGCCCAGCGGGTGCAGAACATTCCCGGCGTATTGGCAGTGGAGCGCGATCAGGCAGTAGAACTGAGCACGCCAGACAGCGTACCGTTTATCGGTGCGGACCAGCTGTGGGACGGTAGCGCTACCAGCGGAACCCCCTACCTCGGGGAAGGTATCGTTGTCGGCATCATCGACAGTGGTATCAACCATGCACACCCCTCATTCGCAGCGACAGGTGCTGACGGGTACACAGTCGTTAACCCACTCGGTGACGGTAACTACCTGGGCGAATGCGTCTCCACTCCGGCGCTGTGTAACTCCAAACTTATTGGCGCGTACACGTTTCTCGACGCACAAACCAGCACTCCACCTGATGAGATCCTGCTACCCGGTGATACGCCCTCGAGAGATACGGACGGCCACGGTTCCCATGTGGCTTCAACCGCAGCTGGCAACGTGCTGTCTAACATTGCCCTCCCCGACGCCGACGGCAATCCGGGGTCCATCGTATTCGGCCAGGTTGCCGGCGTGGCACCCCATGCCAACCTGGTCGCCTTCAAGGTCTGTGCACCGTCATGCTTCTTCTCCGACATCGTCGCCGCTGTCGATCAGGCAATCGCCGACGGCGTGGTCGATGTGCTGAACCATTCCATTGGCTCGCCTGCGGGTAGCCCCTGGGCATCAGCGCAGGCAACGGCTTTTCTGAACGCGCGCGCAGCTGGCATCTTCGTGGCTAACTCCGCCGGGAACAGCGGCCCGGGCGCAGGCACCGCAGAGGCCGCCGGCAATGCACCCTGGGTGGCGGGCGTTGCGGCAACAACCCATGACCGTTCCTACCCGTCGAAGTTTCTACAGGACATGACTGGCGGCGATACCACACCACCGGCTGACATCACCGGCGCATCCGTATCCGGTGGCATCACCGGCGACATCGTGTACGCAGGTGACTTCCCCACCGCTAACGGCAGCGCCAATGACACGCAACCGGAGCAATGCCTGGACCCATTCCCTCCCGGTACCTTCACAGCGGACCAGATCGTGCTCTGTGATCGCGGCAGCATCGCGCGAACCGCCAAAGGGCAGAACGTGCGTGACGGTGGCGCCGGTGGCTTTATCCTCGGCAACTTGTCTGGTGGTGCCACGTCGGTGAACGCTGATTCACACGTGATCCCCGCAATACACATCGATTCTGACGATGCTGATGACATGCGCACCTGGCTCGCCACCGGCACTGATCACGTGGGCACCATTACGTCCGTCGATACCGCTGTCACAGATCCTGCAGCGGGCGATAACCTGGCTGGTTTCAGCTCCCGCGGCCCCTACACCGGCTTCGACATTCTGGCACCAAACACGGCGGCACCCGGTTCCGATATTCTGGCAGCGGGTGCTGAATTAACGCCGGCGCAGGTTGATCTAATCGGCATTCTCTACGCGGGCACCCCCTCTGAGAATCCATCCGTTCCCGGAGATTTCGGCGCTATTGGCGGTACATCCATGGCAAGCCCGCACATCGCCGGCACCGCGGCGTTGCTCAAGCAGGCGCGTCCGGGTTGGTCTGACGCGGAGGTCCTCTCAGCAATCATGACCACTGGCACGTGGGATCTCGTCAAGGAAGATGGCGTCACCCCAGCTGACCCCTTCGATTTTGGTGGCGGTCGGGTCCGGGTGGATCAAGCCGTGAATGCTGGCCTGCTGCTCGATGAGACCAGCAGTAATTTTGAAGCTGCCGATCCCGCCCTTGGCGGCGATCCTGCAACCCTCAACGTCGCCGGTCTGGTGAAACAGAACTGTGTGCTCGAATGCTCCTGGACCCGTACTGTGAAAGCCACAGATGGCGGTTCCTGGACGACTTCAACCTCTGATCCCAGCATCAGTGTCAATCCCACCAGTTTCAGTTTGGCGGCCGGTGAAACACAGGTGCTCGAGGTCAGTGTCAATGCTTCTGGCCTTCCGACCGATGTATGGGCTCACGGGCGGGTCAATCTTCTGCCTGCTGCCGGCCCCGATCAACATCTGACAGTGTCCTTTGTGCCCACTGGCGGCGAGGTGCCTACAGAACTGGAGATCACCGCCAGTCGAGATGCGGATTCTTTCCTGGTCCAAGGCCTCATGTCGGTTGAGATCACCGATATGCAAGTTGCTGTCAATGGCTTCGTGGCACCGACAGAGACTGCTATGAGCCTGGATCAGGACAGCGATAACAGCACACCCTATGATGACCCAACAGACGGTGCGGACTTTGTCCTTGTCCCGATTCCGGGTGGGGATATCCGCTTCGTTGCTTTCACTGAGGATGCGACTACGGATTCGCCCGACCTCGATTTGCGTGTCGGTTTCGATGCTAACGGAAACGGCGTGCCGGAAGATTTTGAAGAGATCTGCATCAGCGCTTCAGCATCTTCCAACGAGACTTGCGACATTTCGGGTTCCGCGCCTCCTGGAAACCTGTGGGTATTGGTGCAGAACTGGCAATCGTCAGCAACACCGCCAGACAATGCGATTCTGAGTACTGCTCTGATCGCCGGTGACGCGGGTAATGTAACCGTTGACGCACCCACTACAGTGCCACAGCTGACACCTTACGATGTCCGCCTGATCTGGGATCTGCCCCCTTCAGACGTTGGGGACCGTTTCTTCGGCTCGGTAACCCTGGGATCGGACGCGTCTAATCCCGGTAACATCGGCACGATCCCTGTGACGATTGTGCGCGGACCGGACGATGTCATGTTCGAGGTCAGCGATGTAATGCCGCAGGCCGGCGATACACTCACCTTCTCGATTGAAGTGGCGCCGAATCTCACGCCAGAAGATCGGAACTACACTATCGATGCTGCGATACCGGCCGGCTTTACGCTCGTACCCGGGTCGATCACCGGTGGTGGAACCGAATCTGGCGGTGTAATCAACTGGGGCGTTTCCCAGCCATCGCTGCTCGGCACACCCCCGACTTACGACGTGGTAACCAGCAATGATAACGCGGCCTGTGCGGCGCCATTCGCCAACAGCGGTGGTTATGTCGACCTTGAGGCATTCGCCATCTACCCGGATACCAGCGTCGTTGGTGACACGGTTACCTTTACTGCCTTCGGTGGTCAGAACTTCAACTTCTACGGTGAGACCCTCACCGGTGGGTTGAATTTCACGGATGACGGCTTTGCCTTCTTCGGTGATCCGGCGGCAACGGGTCCGCTCCCGTTCATTAATCAGCCCATTCCGAGTGTTGCTGACCCCAACAGCCTGATGGCGGTACTGTGGCGGGACTTCATTATCCCGACGCCTAGCACCACACCAGGGTCAGTGGTTGGGGTCTCCCTCGCCACTGCCGGTCCCGATCTGTCGATTATCGAATACGACAATCTGGAATCCTGGCCCGGTGGCGGCGGTGACAGCATCGACATCCAGGTGGCTATCCGCGGCGCAGCGAATAACTCACCAGACGTCTTTGAGATCATCTTCGCCTTCGATAACGTCAACGATGGTGGCAATCCATTCGGTACGATTGGCGTAGAAGACGCAACCGGGACGAACGGTACCCAGTACGCGTTCGACAACGTGGCTGTCACCGACGGTATGGCGATCTGCTTCGATCTGGCCGGCCCGTCGCTGGATCCGGTGGTGCTGACCTATCAGGTTACCGTCGATCCAGGAACAGAGGGCAGCACCATCACCTCAACCATGGAGAACGATGTCGATAGCGTGGGCGCAGAATTGGTCACTGAGACCATTGATGTAGAAGTTGGTTTGCCCCCGATCCCGGGTGATGTGAATGGTGACGGTGTGGTCGACCGCGCGGACCTCAATCTGATTCTTGCGGCTCGCAATCAACCCGCAACCGGACCAGATGATCCTCGCGACATGAACGGCGACGGCGTGATCAACGCTCTGGACGCTCGCCTTCTGGTCCTTGCCTGCGATCTCCCGCGCTGCGCGACGCCAGTGCCCTGATCGCTGTTCCCAGTACTCAAAGGGTGTGCACGTAAGTGCACACCCTTTTTTTTGCTACCGGAAAATCAATTCGTCCAGCAGCCCGTGACTTCAGCTTCATGAATAAACTATATACATATTGCTAGTTGGAGCAGTAGCCCGGCGCTCGGGTATAACTTCATTGTGGATCATCAATTGCAATGGAGAGGACAAGACCGTGGCCACTACTGATCGAAGACGCAACCTACCAGGAACCACCTTAGCGCGATGGGTTATCGCCGCCCTGTTGACGGTGACGATGGTCGTGCCGGCGCACGCCACCTTGATCGAACTCGTTCTCGACGTGCCCTCGGGCTTCGACCTGTCCCTGAATGGCGCACCGGCCGCCCCCAGCGGCCATGTTACGGTGCGCGGGATACTGGACAATACGCTCCCCGAATTCAGGAGTGGCGGATCGGACTACGGCTATTTTGTCGTGAATGAGATGTACTTCAGCGCGAGCAACTTCGGCATTGTGGATCAACTGGTAGTAACTTCTCATGACCCGCGTACCCTGGCATCGTCACTGCAGATCGCTCCCGATTTTTTTCGCCTGCATTTTAACGGCGGCGGTGGCTCGGGGGTTGGCCTGAGTGGCGGCACGCTCCCCACGGACCTGATGAGCGATGTAAACGATTTGTCCACATTGCCCATCGGTACGCATGCTTCCTTCAGCTATGCTTATGGTGTTAACGACTCGCCCAGAACGGGCATGCTCCTAACGCTGGCTTCCGGCGACACACTTGATGGGGTTGGGGGATCTGGAGTGTTTAGTGCCGGTGGGACACTTTCGGTGAACGCCTTCAGCGAAGTACCGGTGCCCGCGGCGCTGTGGCTGTTTGCCTCGGGCTTACTAGGGTTGTTCGGTATCAGGCGCAAATTGAACTGACCATTTAATGGCTCAGCTACTGCAGGTCTGTACCGGTATCCAGCAGTATATATACCCCGATACCGACCATGATAAGGCCGGGTAAATAATGCATAACGCGGCCCGGCTTTCCAAATCGCCGTAACCGGCGGGACAATTTCAGTATTAACCCAAGCCAGGCGCCCACGGCAACGACAAAGCCTGCGACGATAACAATTATTACGCCAGGCTCGCTTTCGGCGATCAGTGGGCCGAATACCAGCATTGTGTCTACGCTGTTCGAAAGCAGCAGCACTGCGATGGCCCAGGTAGACGGTGCCGCCACCGCCGCCTGATCCGTTTCAGGCACGGACTGCAGGAGAACTCGCATCCCCAGAACTATCGGCAGCACGCCAAGATAACCGAGTGCACCAACCGGCAGGATCAGGGTAAACGCCGTAAAACAGAGGCAAACAACCAGTACCAGAACACTCGCGAGCAGAAAGCCGGAAATCACCGACCGTCGCTGCGGGTGGGCCGCAGTGATAGTCCCCAGCACCAGCAGGTTATCGAAATTCGTAGCCGCGTATGCCCCTATGATGAGCAACAGCGCACTTGCGATATCTATTTCAC
This sequence comes from Gammaproteobacteria bacterium, assembly GCA_030427085.1. Taxonomy (GTDB): domain Bacteria; phylum Pseudomonadota; class Gammaproteobacteria; order Pseudomonadales; family Halieaceae; genus JAUHXH01. Next base: position 112,740 of record JAUHXH010000003.1, read on the forward strand.
TCACAGGCATGGAAAGTCCTATCAGCGGCCATGGCAGCGCTGGCCATCTTTAACGCCGTTTCTTGATTCTTGGTAAGTATGCTGCATTTTGTTGCTGGTGCGCTCGCCTGTGGCGCAGCGGTGACGCGAAATGACCGATGGACGCGCCGAAGCTGGGTAATACTCAACGTCAACGGTTAGGAATGAAGCCGATAACCCGTTCCAGGGAGGGGGAGGCAATGATCTGTCCACATGCACATTTGGGTAGAATGCGCCGCCTGACGCTCGGAGCACTGTGGGTGATCCTGTCCCTTATTCAGCCGGCTGCAGCCGCTGATGAGTGGGCGTTTCAGCTTTCCCCTTATGCCTGGCTCGCAGGGATGAAGGGCAATACTGGCAAACTCCCGGACGGTACACCGGTGTACACCGAGGTCTCTCCCAGCGACGTCGTTGAAGACGTCGAAGCAACGCTGATGCTCATTTTCAACGCCAATCGCGGTGCTCACGGGATCTACACGGATATATTCTTCGCGGACATCCAGTCCGACGAGGAAGTTCTGCCTCCACCTGTCGATCTATCGCTGAAGGTCCGGGCAAAAAATACTGTGGTTTCGGTCGCCTACCAGTACCAGTTTTTCCGAAGTGAGGCTGCAAGCGCGGAATTGATGGTCGGCGCGCGTTATTGGGATACAGAGGCTCAGCTCAACTTCAAGGGCGGAGGTGGCTTGCTCGAGGGCCAGCGCCTGAGCAGCAGCGATTCCTGGGTTGACCCGCTGTTGGGTATCAAGGGCAGTTTCCCACTGGGTGATTCCCGGTTCTACTTTGTAGGCGGCGGAGCGATCGGGGGCTTCAATGTAGGCTCCGATTGGTTTTACGAAGTGAGCGGCGCTGTTGGATACCGCTGGACCGACTCCATTGCGACGGCAGTGGGATACCGGCTGTTTGACGTCGATTACGACAACGACGATTTTCTGTATGACATCACTCAACAGGGTTGGCAGATTGGCCTGAGTTGGAGCTTCTGATCACAAGCTACGCGTATGTCTTCCGGAAGTCGGCGGGCGATGTCCCCGTCGCATTGCGAAAGGCGCGGGCAAAATTTGATGCGTCGGTGTAGGTGAGTTCCGAGGCTATCTCAGCGATTGATTTATCAGAGCTGGACAGCCATTTGCTGGCCAGTTGAACGCGAGCGTCGCTGAGGATTTGCTTGAAGCTCGTTCCATTATCGGCCAGGCGTCGTTGCAACTTGCGCGGGTTCATGCCCGCGGCTTCAGCCGTAACTGCAAGGCTCGTCGTACCCTCATGTAGCAGGGAGTCGACCAGAAACTCTATAGAACTTAAAAAACTGTCCGGGAAAGGTGGCACATTCGGCTCGCTTGTACCGCGAGCCGGGAGCTTCGTAGTGCCATATGTAGTGCCATATGTAGTGCCATAGCTGGCGAGTGGTTTGAGCAACACAGATCGCCCCAGAGTCAGGGAAGAATGGGCAAGCCCTGTCACTATTTTTCCGCCATGGGCAGATGCCCAATCCGCCAGTAGCGTATCGGTGCCTGTGCGTAATCCAATCTCGGTGGGGTTCCAGTCCGGCCCGATCATACCCCGCAGTGTATTAATGGTCAGTATCAGGGAATAGCCGTCGGCAATGGCAGGTCCAAGACCGCTGCCTCCGGCCAATACCTGATTGATGCGTACGTCGTCCCCCTCTTCCGCCAACCAGTAGGTCAGGCCACGATTCTCCAGTGTGGAAATAAACCGGGAGCCTGTCTTCAGGTAGCCCTGTACGTTGGCCGACTGCTGCAGGTTACGCCCGAATACACCGAGGTCGAAGGCCGAGGTCCTCTCTGCCACTTGTATGCCAAGGTCGGGCAGGTCTTCCCCGGTGGCCACCAGTTCGAGGAAGCGATAACCAGAGTGCAGCGACACCATGCCAGCCGGATTGGCAAGTTGCGTTAGTGGCAGGTTGGCCCGAAGCAACCACGGTTCTGCCGGACGGCCGGTGTCGTCAAGAAAGGTGATAAATGGGAATAACGAGCTGCTGCGTACGAAGGGTATCGGCGACGAACAGCAACAGCGGCGAGTTCCGGGCGGAGCGGATAATTGATCCATATCAATATTCGGCGCTTTTTTCTAACGGGATAAGCGGCCAATCCATATTGTGTCGCCAAATGACCGATGGACTTAGTTTAGCTGGGCAATACTTGTAGTCAATGCCTCAAGCGAAGGCACATCGACCCATGGGCAACCTCGAAAGTGGAAGCGATGGTGGGGCGAAACTCGTATGTATAATTTTTGTATTCCGAATGGTCGGTCATTTTAGCGGTACTACCAAGAGGTGCCTCATTATGAGCAGTAGTCGCATTTGGTTATTTCCAATCATCCTGGCTTATACGAGCCTGGTTTCTGCCCAGGACGCTGGTCAGCCTCCCGAGACGCCACCGTCCAGGGAAGATCCGGAGCTACCCTACTCCCCCTACGCTAACGGTACGGCACAGACCCATGTGTACTGGGGCGATACTCACCTGCATACCGCCTTCTCCATGGATGCAGGCGCTTTTGGCAACCGCCTGGGGCTGGACGAGGCCTATCGGCTTGCCCGTGGCGAGGAAGTCGAGTCCACCACGGCCGGGCGAGTCAGGCTGGCGCGGCCGCTGGATTTTCTGGTGATCGCTGACCACTCGGACAACATGGGGTTTTTCCCTGATCTCTTTGGTGGCGACAAAGCCATCATGAAAGACCCCAAGGGTAAACAGTGGTACGACGACCTTCAGGCGGGCAAGGGCATGGAGGTCGCCATGGAGATCATCGACTCATTCTCCCGCGGCACATTTCCCGATGCTCTGATGTACTGGCCGGATAGCCCGATGTTCGCCAGCGCCTGGGACAAAACGATAGACGCCGCGGAAAAATATAACGAACCGGGACGATTCACTGCTTTCATTGGCTACGAGTGGACGTCGCAGGTCCCCCCGGGCCAAAACCTGCACCGGGTGGTGATTTACCGTGACGGCGAGGAGAAGGCGCGCCAGACCGTACCCGCCACTACCTACCCGCCCCAGGGCAGCACCGACCCCGAGTACCTGTGGCAAAAACTGCAGGCTTACGAGGACAAAACCGACGGTAAATTACTGGCCATCGCCCATAACGGCAACCTGTCGAATGGCCTGATGTTTCCCCTCATCAATCCAGTGGACGATAAGCCTCTCACACCAGAATATGTGCAAACCCGGGCGCGCTGGGAGCCCCTCTATGAAGTGACTCAGATTAAAGGGGATGGTGAAGCGCACCCTCTGCTGTCACCGGACGACGAGTATGCCGACTATGGCACCTGGGACAAGGGCAACCTGAACCTGAGTGAACCAAAAACGGACGACATGCTACTGCACGAATATGCCCGCAGTGCGCTGCTGCTGGGCCTCGAACTCGAGGCTGACTTGGGTACCAATCCGTATAAATTCGGCATGATCGGATCCACCGACAGCCACACTTCCCTGGCCACTGCCGACGATGACAATTTTTTCGGCAAACACTCCGGCTCGGAACCAGGTCCCGAGCGCATGAAGCACCCTTTCGCCTCTTTCGGCGGCAAGACCATTATGGGCTGGGAGACTCTGGCATCGGGTTACGCCGCCGTGTGGGCAACCGACAACAGCCGAGAGGCGCTGTTCGACGCGATGAAGCGCAAGGAAACGTACGCCACCACCGGCCCGCGAATGCTGGTGCGCTTCTTCGGCGGCTATAACTTCGATGCCGCCGACACCCGTACCCGTCAGCCGGCAAGGGTTGGCTACCGCAAGGGCGTACCGATGGGCGGCGACCTGCCAAAACCACCGGCTACTGATGCGTCTCCCAACTTCCTGATCGCTGCGCTCAAGGATCCGATCGGTGCGAACCTCGATCGTATCCAGGTCGTGAAGGGCTGGGTGGGGGCAGATGGCGAGCGTCACGAACGGATTTATGACGTAGCCGTGTCTGATGGCCGCAAGATCGGCAAGGATGGACGCTGCACTACGCCGGTAGGAAACACTGTTGATCTCAACAGCGCGACCTGGAGCAATAGCATCGGTGAAACGGAGTTTATCACTGCCTGGGAAGATCCAGATTTCGATCACGAACTCGCGGCCTTCTACTACGTGCGGGTCCTGGAGATCCCGACCCCTCGCTGGACCGCCTATGACAGCGCCTACTATGGCGTGCCGTTGGAGAAAGGAGACAGCGGTATCCAACAGGAGAGAGCGTATACCTCACCCATCTGGTATACACCCTGAGCGCGCGGGCACGACTGGTACGGTCGGCACTGTCAGTCCTGGCGGGACTGATAACCGGGGGCTGTACCACAGGCGGAGGTACTCCGGTGCTGGAGTTAATGCCCGCGCCGGGCGTGTATGGCGAAGGGGATATCAACCCCTTCCTTGACGCGGAGCTGATTGATCACGGCGCCCAGCCAGCAGTGCTTTACGCCACCGACCGGGCGCCAGCCCAAATGGACGATTCCCGCTATACCTACTACACCAACAAACGAGGCCATGTGCTCAGGCTGGGAGTGGCCCACGTTAACGTGGGCCATGACGAATCCATTACCTGGGACGAGGCACGCCGGATTTCCCTGCTGAAGAACCGCAGCGACAATTATCCCCTGCAGGTCGCCTCAGTAGAGGAGTTCGGACCCCTTGCGCAGACGGTGCGCCCCTTTGACGAGGAGATAGAAAAGAGCGAGGCACCCGGAGAGCGTTTTGTTGCAGAGGTGGAACGGCGATTGGCGCGCTCCAGAAGCCAGGACGTTTACATCTACGTGCATGGTTACAAGGTTGATTTCGAAAACTCCGCATTGGTTTCGTCTGAGCTTTGGCACTTCCTCGGATACCAGGGCGTTTTTATTGCCTATAGCTGGCCGACAACCGCAAAAACACTGGCCTACTTCTCCGACCTGGAAAACACCACCGCTTCCGCGCGGAAATTGCGACAACTCATCGTGTACTTGAGTCAGAACACCAGTGTCGAACGGATTCACGTGATTGGCTATAGCGCCGGTACTCGACTCGTTGCACGTACGATTGCCGATCTCGCCTTACTGGCCTACGGCCTCGACGAGCAAGAGCTACGGCAGAACGTAAGGCTGGGCCATGTAATTCTCACCGGTAGCGACGTTGACCGGGCCACCCTCGGCGGCTATTTGTTGGACGGCGCGGCGGAACTTCCCGATTCACTGACACTGTATCTGTCCTCCACGGATAAAGCGCTGGGAATGTCGCGGTTGGCGTTTGGCCGCTCTCGAGTCGGGCAAGTGGACGATATTTCAGAGGTAGGACCTGCCACCCGGGACTACTTCGAAAATACTCCAGCTTTGCGCATGATCGACGTCTCCGACGCCGAGGGGAGCACAACGGGCAATGGGCATGCCTATTTTCGGGCCAGCCCCTGGGTCAGTAGTGATATTCTCACCACGCTGCTCTACGATCTCCCACCAGAGGCCCGTGGCCTGCAACGCTCGGCAAAACTCCCTGTCTGGACGTTTCCCGACGACTACGTGGCCCGTATCAGAAGTGCGCTACGCAGCGTAAACCCGGAGCTGTTTCCGGACTGAACGGGCCGATGGCCGGCCTGTTGGATTGCCTCAAAAGCGGTAGTTGAGAAAGGCAGTGGGGCCATCGAAACTGATATCAAAGGTCTCGAGGCTGTTGTCACTAGTGTGTTCGACTTCCATGTCCGTGGATTGATATCCGATCCCAAGGCTGAAATGATCACTGAAACGGTATTCACCGGTCGCATTGGCGAACAGGTATTTGCCGTCGTAGTCGTCAATGTTCACACTCAACCATCCAGTGTTGAAGCGCAGCGTCCAACGGTCCGAAAGCGCATAAATCATCCTCATACCCAGATTCGGCAAAGGCGCCAGCAGGTCATTCGCTGACTTTCTGATATTCCGCTCCTCCTCATTGACCGCCAGATTGGCGTCGAATTCGACTTCTACGTCGAAAGCATGAATTCCACCGCCAAGTTGCAATTCGAATCGGTCTGATTTCACTACGCTGTACAGAACGTCGAGCATATAGATGTCGGCGGCGAACCGGGAGTCAAGCGCTGCGCCCACTTCGAAAACCTGGTCATCGTATTCGAAGCTCCGGCTAACAACCGTTTCGCCGCTGACACGATTGATAAAGGCGTGTGCAAACAGCGTCCAACGTGGCTTAAAGCGCCAGCGATAGCCAAACAACCCGCTCAGATATTGATCGTCTACCCCCAGATCGTCCAGGGATATGTCCCGCATCGGCCTGCCCTTGAGTGCAGCGGCCACAACGATATCAGCCGACTGCTGGAACACACCCAGCACCAACTCATGCCGTGCGGTCAGGGCCGTGTTACCCAATTCCTCTTGAGCAGAAGCACTGGCGCAGAAAAACATTCCCACGCTGACAAAGAGCGTCAACACGGCCCTTGATTTGATATGGATAGCCTGGTGCATGCAACCGCCCCCTGATAGCGTATTCGGGATAATCGAGCTTATTATTCTCATCGAAGTATAGTTTACCCAAGGATTCGGCGCCCCACATCGTCAAACCTGAAAACATCCACACAGGCCGGTCATGAGTAGTGACCTAGAGGACAGAATCAATCGCGCGCAGCGCGGCGACCGGGAGGCGTTTTCGCGCCTCGTGGAGGAGCACTATGCCTCGATGTACCGCTTTGCCTTCAAATACGCGGGCAATCGCGAGGACGCCGAGGATATCACCCAGCAGGCATGCATCAAGCTGGCCCGCGTCCTGGGCCAGTTCCGCTTTGAAGCAGCGTTCACCACCTGGCTGTATCGACTGGTGGTTAACTGCGCACTGGACTGGCAGCGCAGCCGTAAACCCGCGGCTAACGAAGAAGTTTCCGAGCTGGAAACCGATGACAGCCCAGACAGCGCTCTGCTGTTGCGACAGGTGCTGGAGCAGGTTGAAACAATGGGAGAGGGCTACCGTGAGGCGCTCGTGTTGGTGCTGGGCGAAGGGCTCAGCCACGCCGAGGCGGCCGCAATACTGGCGGTGAAGGAGTCCACCATCTCCTGGCGCCTCCACGAAATCCGCAAGCGGCTGAAAACGATGTATCAGCCGGGAGTTGAGGTATGAACGACGAAGAGCTTCAACAACTGTTCGCTCGCAACGAACACGCACCCGATGCGCAAGCCCGACAGAGAGCACTCGATGCTGCCCTGGTCGCCTTCGACGCGGTGCAGACCGAGAAAAATACCGGGCATCACAGCCAAGGAACCGCCGATTACGAGCGTCTTACTCCCGAGCAAACATCTCACGGGAGTAAGATCATGAACCTGACCGTCGCAAGCCCATCCCCCAGCCGCCGCTGGGTTTACAGTGGCCTGGCCAGTGCCGCTGTGCTGGTACTCGGCGTATTTATTACCCTTCAAGTACCCTGGCAGGGAGGCACGGAAGTGCTGGAGGCACCCCCGCGCGCTGACCGTATGGCTGCCGAGTCGCTGTCATTCCAGGCAATCCAGGCGACCGAAGAGGTGGTCGTCAGTGCCCAGAAGCGCGCAGCACAACCTGCCCCCGCTGCCCCCGTGGCCGATCTGATGGTGCCCCCGGCCTACTATGAACGCGGGCGGGATCGTTTCGCGGAAGTGGACGTTAACCCCATCAAACGGGTCGCGGAAGCACCGGTCTCCACCTTCTCCATCGACGTGGATACCGCCGCCTACAGCTTTGTGCGTCGCATGCTCAATCAGGGCGTGTTACCGCAAAAGGCCGCAGTACGCGTGGAGGAAATGGTCAACTACTTCCATTACGACTATCCCCTGCCCACGGCTCGGACAACGCCATTTTCTACCAGTGTTTCGGTGATGGACGCCCCCTGGAAAGCGGGCAATAAACTGGTTCACATCGGCATTCAGGGCTATGAACTACAGAGCGAGCAACCGCGCTCAAACCTGGTGCTCCTGCTGGACGTGTCCGGCTCGATGAACAGCCCGGACAAACTGCCGCTGGTGAAACAGTCCATGAGCATGCTGCTGTCCAAACTACAGCCGGAGGACACTGTATCCATCGTAGTCTACGCCGGCGCCGCCGGTACAGTGCTGGAACCCACAGCGGTGAAGGATAAACAGACAATTATCGCCGCACTCAATCGCCTGCAAGCGGGTGGCAGTACGGCCGGTGCAGACGGTATCCGGCTCGCCTACCAGCTGGCGGAGGCGCACTTTATCGAGGATGGGCTCAACCGTGTCATCCTTGCCACAGATGGCGATTTCAACGTCGGGATCAACAACCCCGAGGAGCTAAAGGGATACGTCGAACGCAAACGCGAATCCGGCGTTTACCTTTCAGTGCTCGGTTTCGGCCAGGGCAATTATCACGACGCACTGATGCAGGAACTGGCCCAGAATGGCAATGGCGTTGCGGCCTATATCGACACCCTGAGCGAGGCACAGAAAGTGCTGGTGCACGAGGCCACCTCCTCCCTCTTCCCCATCGCCAAGGACGTAAAAATCCAGGTGGAATTCAATCCTGATACCGTCAGCGAATACCGACTGTTAGGCTATGAAACCCGGCAGCTAGCACAGGAGGATTTCAACAACGATGCCGTGGATGCCGGTGACATCGGTGCCGGGCACGGCGTCACCGCCATCTACGAAATCACCCCGGTGGGCAGCGCCAGTGGCGTGTACGAGCCCTCCCGCTATGGCAACGAACCAGCCGCCAGCGGCAAGGGCGAGGAGTACGGCTTTCTCAAATTACGCTACAAACTGCCTGATGAAAGTACTTCCCGACTGATCAGCCAGCCAATAGCCATGGACGCCCAGCCCTCCGGAACGCTGTTGCAGGAAGCCCGTTTTGCCACCGCCGTGGCCGGTTTCGCTGAATTGCTGCGCGGCGGCAAGTACAGCGGCAACTGGGATTACAGCGACGCGCTGAATCTTGCCCAGGCCAACCGGGGGGATGACCCCTACGGTTATCGTGCGGAGCTGGTGCAATTGATTCGCAAGGCCGAGGTGGCGGAGGCGATGTAGTTACGGGTGGCGGATATCAGCCTGACAGATAAGCCATATACAAAATATGGATTCGATTACTCGCCCTCCCTTTTCTAAGCTCGGAGTACAGGGAACAGCTTCCATTACTCCGGGGAGAATGCAATGAAGTTCACGACTGTTAACCGCAGGAAGCGGTGGGCTACCTTGGCGTTTGCTGCGATAACCTTCCTTACGGGCTACGCTCCGGCGCAGGCGGCCCTACTGACATTTCACTTCTGGGAGGAGTCTGGAGACGTATTGGCAACCGCTGTAGGCGATATCGCTGACATCGGCGGGCCAACCAGTAATCTCGATAGCGTTTCACTGGTCTATCCCAGCATTCCCCTCATCTATCTGGGCGCGCTGGGTGTCTCCTCGGACGTAACCAACCGGACGTTCGACCTGGATTTCGACTTTCCATCGTTCGGATCAAGCTTGTCCCCGATAGCGGACATCCACGCGGACCTGCCCCTGTACATGCGTAATGACGATTTCTTCTACCAGAGCGCAATGCTGTCCTTCGATGGTTCTTCGATTGCACGGTGGATTGGACACGATTTTGCCGATGTCGGCATCGTGCCGACTCTCTCGCCATTGAGTACCACCTACGGTGGCGGCCTGCACACCATCGCATTGTCGTTTGAGGCGCCGGCCGGACGCGGCGTGCCAATCCTCGGAACCCTGCTGCTGTTCAGCTCTGGGCTGGCCTTGCTACGGAGAAACCGCCGTAATACTCCCCGTCAGGAATCCCCGAAGATTCCCACTTCTGCCTTTCCTCCCGACTGACGACTCCCCCGATACATCCCGGTAGTATTGAAGGGCAAGGTAACATTCCCCTCGGCATCCATCACAATCACCCCGCCGGTACCCCCGGCGGGTTTTAGCACCTGATGGATCACTTCATCGGCTGCAGCCTGTATCGATTTACCCTGGTACTGAACCCGGGCGCAGATATCCGCGGCCACGTTGTAGCGAATGAAGTATTCACCGTGGCCGGTAGCAGATACAGCGCAGGAGCGATTATCTGCAAAGGTGCCAGCGCCGATGATGGGTGAATCACCCACTCGGCCATAGCGTTTGGCGGTCATACCACCGGTCGATGTACCGGCGGCGAGATTACCGTGCTGGTCGAGTGCAACGGCACCTACCGTGCCCATTCGGTAGGCCACAGGCAGCGTATCCACGGACGCCTGATAGTCCTTGTCCTGCGTGTTTTGTCGATCCAGCTTTTCTTTTGCCTTGTCCAATTGCTCGCGGCGCACGTCGGTGTCGAACACTGCGTTGTCCACCATTTCCACACCCCGGGATCGGGCAAATTCCTCGGCGCCAGCGCCAGAGAGCATGACGAAGGGCGAATCCTCCATCACCATGCGCGCCAGGCTGATCGGGCTGGCCACCCGTTTGACACCGGCAACAGCGCCAGCCTGACGTGTTTTACCGTCCATGATGGAGGCATCGAGTTCGTGCTCGGCGTTATAGGTGTAGACGGCGCCCTTGCCGGCATTGAACAAGGGCGAGTATTCCAGTACCTGGATTGCCGCAATCACCGCGTCGATGCTGGTGCCACGACTTTCCAGAACGCTGTAGCCCGCATTCAATGCCTCTTCGAGCTTGGCGCGATAGGCGCTCTCTTTGGCGGGTGTCATGGCGGACTTTTCGATCGTACCGGCGCCGCCGTGTATGGCGATGGCGAAAGTTGCGCGATCAGCGGGTGCCATTGGCGAATTCGCTGACACTGCCATACCCAAGGTCAGCAGGCAGCTTGCGAGGCAGAGTTTTTTAACCATGGTGATTTCGGCTCCCTCTTTCACGGTGCTGACGAATCTGGCTGGGCGACATTCAGGCCCAGGTGCGCAGCCATGAAGGCCCACATATCCGCGTACTCGGCAATCACCATGGCCGTGGGTTTTCCGGCGCCATGGCCAGCGCGTGTCTGGATGCGGATCAGCACCGGGTCCTCCCCGCCCTGCGCCTGCTGTAGGCGGGCGATATACTTGAAGCTGTGCCCGGGCACCACTCGATCATCGGTGTCGGCGGTGGTTACCAGCACGGCCGGGTAGTCGGCGCCCTGCCGAATATTGTGATACGGCGAGTAAGCATACAACGCTTTGAATTCCTCGGGATTGTCGGAAGACCCGTAATCGTCTACCCAGAATCGTCCCGCGGTGAAACGCTGGAAGCGCAGCATATCCATCACCCCCACGGCGGGAATTGCTGCGGCGAACAGCTCCGGACGCTGGTTCACCACTGCCCCCACCAACAGTCCACCATTACTGCCACCGAAAATGCCGAGGTGCTCCGGGCTGGTGAACTTCTCTTTCTCAAGGTATTCCGCTGCAGCGATAAAATCGTCGAACACATTTTGCTTCTGCAATTTGGTACCGGCTTTGTGCCAGGCCTCGCCGTACTCACCCCCACCGCGCAGGTTGGCCACGGCATACACGCCGCCCATATCCATCCACGCCAAACGGGTTACAGAAAAGGACGGTGTCAATGAGATATTGAATCCACCGTAGCCATACAGCAGGGTCGGTGCCTTGCCGTCACGTTTCAGGTCCTTGCGATGGGCGATAAACATCGGCACGCGAGTACCATCGCGAGAGCTGTAAAAGACCTGCTCCACCACGTAGTCGTCGGGATTGAAGGCCAGTTCCGGGCTCAGTGCCGGACTGCGCTTACCTGTGCGCATATCGTATTGGTAGATGGTGGCCGGACGGTTCAGTGAGGAGTAGCTGAAGTAGGTCAAGGGATCTTCCGGCGCGGAAGCAAAGCCACCTACACTGCCGAGCCCTGGGAGACTGACGTCGCGTACTGCCTTGCCATCGAGGGTACGGATACTGACCACGTCATGGGCATCGTGCAAATAGCGCAGCACCAGATGCCCGCCAACGACGCTGGCACCCTCCAGAACATCGTCGGCCTGGGGTATCACTTCCTGCCACTCGCGGGATGCGGATTTCAGGTTGACCTTCACTATCCGGCCCCGCGGGGCGTCCAGCGAAGTGCGAAAATACGCGACGCCGTCCACTACTTCGATCAGGCTGAAATCGGCGCGAAAATCGTCCTCAAGCACGATAAGCGGCCAGTCCTTATTGGTGAGGTCGATAACTTCCAGCCGGTAGCGGTCATCGGTGCCAATCCAGGTGTTCATCACCAGGTACTGGCCAGCATGATCCACATCGGCACTGAATCCCCATTCGGGATGGTCCTGCCGCTGATGCACCAGGCGATCCTCACTCTGGGGTGTTCCGATGCGATGGAAGTACACCGCCATGTTGGTGTTCAGGCTTTGGAATTCTTCGCCCTGCTCAGGCTCGGGGTAGCGGCTGTAGAAGAAGCCACTTTCATCGGCCAGCCAACTGGCATGGGAAAACTTGACCCAGTGCAACTCGTCCGCCAGCGTATCGCCCGACTTCATGTCGCGAACCCGCCAGGTACGCCAGTCGCTGCCACCGTCCTGAATGCCATAGGCCACGTAGCGCCCGTCCGGGCTCACCGACAGCTCCGCCAGTGCCACTGTGCCATCTTCAGACCAGGTATTGGGGTCGAGTACGGTTTCGGCATCCTTTCCCGGTTCGTGGCTACGATAAACCACTGACTGATTCTGCAGGCCGTCATTGCGGCGGTAATAGTAGTAGTCGCCGTAGCGAACCGGAGTGGAATAGCGCTCGTAGTCCCACAATTCCTTCATGCGCGAGGCGATAGCATCTCGCCCTGGCAGCTTTTCGAGGTAATCGAAGGTCACGGCATTTTGCGCCTCAACCCAGGCGGCAACCTGCTCCGATTCGCGCACGTCCTGTTCCAGCCAGCGGTAGGGGTCGGCCACGGTGGTGCCGTGGTAGTTGTCACTCTGATCTACGGTCGCAGTAGTTGGATAATCAACTGCTAAAACTGTCGGTGCCAATAGGGCGGCTAGCGCACCTGCGCATGTCAGTCGGTTCATTGGGTTCTCCGTTATTTTTAACTTCCGGGCTTGAAAGGCTGGGAGGCATAGTGACTGCGCCGGCCAAACTATCAGTCGTTGATTTTCTTGACCAACTCGGACTTCAACATCATCTCGCCTACTTTATCCACGCGGCAATCGATATTGTGATCGCCTTGTACGATACGATTGATCCTGGCTTTGGTGCCAATTTTGAGGACCGTTGAGCTGCCTTTCACCTTCAAATCCTTGATGAGTGTGGCGCTGTCACCTTCATAGAGGTCATTGCCATTGGCATCTTTTACAACTGGCCGCTCTTCGCCCTCTCCGTCAATACCGTCCTGCCACTCCTTACCACACTCGGGGCAAACCAGCACATTTCGGTCTTCATAGGTATATTCGGAACTGCATTGAGGGCACGGGGGTAAATTACTCATAGAGGTCTCTCTGACTCTGTATCAGGGCACGTCGGGAATGTAGTTTCAGCCGGGACGGAATGTCGACTCACTGAAACATCTCCGCAATATCCAAAGTATAAGATACGCCCGCAAACCCCTCGCGTATACCTTGAGCCCAACTCTCCAGGAGTTCCTCCAGTCGTATTCCGTGAGCCTGTCCAGAGACTTAAAGGAGAACCCATCATGGGCATCGCTGGCATCAGTATTTGGCAACTTCTCATCGTGCTGGCAATCGTGGTGTTGCTGTTCGGCACTTCACGCCTGCGCACGATCGGTGGCGACCTGGGCTCTGCCATTCGCGGCTTCCGCGATTCAATGCAGGACACCACTGCTGCAGAAGACAAGGCGCAGGACAGCGGCGATCAGGACACAGTCGTCGTTGGTGTTGAGGCCCGTGGGAAAGAAAGTCCCTCAACCTAAGCAGGAAACAGCAGGTACCGCGCGTGTTTAGTATCGGCTTTGTGGAATTGCTCATGGTGGCGGTGGTAGCGCTACTGGTACTGGGTCCGGACCGGCTCCCCGGCGCCGTGCGCGAAACGATGGTCTGGGTGAACAGTATCCGGCGGTATCTCAGCTCGATACGGCGCGATATCGAGGAGCAGATGGACGATCTGGAAAACGAGCAGGTTATTGCTGACTTCCAGGCGGGCCGTCAATTACTCGACGATGCCAAACGAAAGTTTGACCAAGGTATAGTCAGCGCGGCCACCAGCGAAAACTTGAGCACCGGTCAGGACCAAAAATCGTGATCGGCCGAAGGATGAATCACGGCTCTAACAGAAGTGATGGGGCAATGCCGCTGGTGCAGCACCTCACCGAGCTGCGCAACCGGCTGCTGAATGCGGTTGCTGCCGTACTCGCTATCTTCCTCTGCCTCATCTGGTTCACCAACCCGATCTATCACTTCGTGTCACAGCCCCTTCGGCAGTACCTGCCGGAAGGATCAACCATGATCGCTACCGAGGTGGCCTCGCCCTTCCTCACCCCTTTCAAACTCGTTCTGCTGCTGTCCATCCTGTTGGCAATTCCGGTCATCCTGCATCAGGCATGGAGCTTTGTGTCTCCGGGCATGTACCGCAAGGAACGCGTTTTTGCCGTTCCCCTATTACTGGCGAGCATTGTGCTGTTCTATTCGGGCGTGGTGTTCGCGTACTACGTGGTGTTCCCCCTGGTGTTTGCGTTCTTCACCGGTGCGGCGCCCGAGGGCGTTGCGGTGATGACAGACATCAATCAGTACCTGAACTTCGTCCTCAAGCTGCTCTTTGCCTTTGGGGTGGCCTTTGAGATTCCGGTTGCCACGGTATTGATGGTGTGGTCCGGCATTACCACACCGGAGCGCCTGCGCCAGCGCCGCCCGCATGTGCTGGTGGGCTGCTTCGTGTTGGGAATGCTGTTAACACCCCCCGACCTGATCTCTCAAACCCTGCTCGCCGTGCCTATGTGGATGTTGTTTGAGCTCGGTATCATGTTGTCATCGCGATTTGTCGGCGTCCGCGCCGCGCCGGAAGCCACAGCCAGCTGAACTTCACACTGAACAACCCATAATCACCAGACATAAAAAAAGCCGAAGTGCGAGCACTTCGGCTTTTTGGTTTGGGCGGGTCAGTTAGATACCGACCTGGCGACCATCCTTACGACGAATCACGATGGTGCAATCCCGCGGGATTGTGGTGCCATCGGTCTCTGCCGGGAAGTTGGTTTCGGCAGGATCACCGTTACCGGGGTGCTGCATGTTTACAAACACCGTCTTGCGATCGGGTGTGTGTGCAAACCCGGTGATTTCGTCACCGTTAACACCCATGAACAAGCGGCGTACTTCACCGGTAAAGGCGTTTGCCACCAGCATTTGGTCCTGCAGCCCGTCTTGCTGGCTACCGTCGGTCTGGATAAACACGCGGCCGCGGTTATCGACAGCGATGCCATCCGGATCGGAGAAGGAACCTTCCGTGCCGTGGGTATCTGCCGCAATCAGGAAGATTTCCCACTGGAAAGTGTCGCCGTTCACGTCGTCATCTTTCATGCGAATGATGTGGCCGTCGGCATTGGGCGCCATAGGATTGGCTGCGTCGGCGGTTTCACGGTTGCTGTTGTTGGTCAGCGTCAGGTAGATGGTGCCGTCGGGGGCCGTTGCGGTCCACTCGGGGCGATCCATCGGAGTTGCTCCTGCCTCATCTGCCGCCACACGCGCATACACCAGAATCTCTTCCAGGGTGCTGTAGGAGGTGATGCTCGGGTTGTCGGGTGTCAGTGGCAGCCATTCGCCGAAACCGCCTTCTTCGAAGCGGGCAACGTACAGGGTGCCCTCGTCCAGCGGGCTGACGCCCTCGGCGATCATGTCGCGCCAGGGGCGAGCCGACAGGTATTTGTAAACGTAGTCAAAACGCTGATCGTCACCCATGTAGAAAGCAATACGGCCATCTTCCGCTTCACGCCAGGCTGAACCTTCATGCTTGAATCGGCCCATCGCGGTGCGTTTGACCGGGCGGGAAGTGGGATCGTAAGGATCGATCTCAACCATCCAGCCAAAACGGTTTTCTTCGTTAATATAGTCTGCATCGGACAAATCGAAGCGGCGATCAAACTGGTGCCAACCGTAACCAAAGCCATCGTCGGCAAAGCCGTAACGCTCTTGCTCGACGGTGGGGGCCCAGGTTGATTCGTCATTGTTGGCGCCAAAGTAGCCGTTAAAGTTCTCTTCACAGGTGAGGTAAGTACCCCACGGCGTGGTGCCATTGCCGCAGTTATTAGCCGTGCCCAGTGGAATGTTACCGGCCGGGGTTGCGATCAGGTCACTGCCTTCTACAGGGCCGGAAAACTCAACGGGCGTGTTAACGTGAATACGGCGGGCGAACAGGCTCTCGGAGGTCTGCCAGGTGCCGTCTTTTTCCTCGATACGCACCACCGAAACACCGTGTGCATGCTGGGACATACGCACATCTTCCAGCGACTCCGGCATTTCCTTGCCCAGCACATGCGAATTACTGCCGTATTCGTGGTTGATCACCAGCAAACCGCGTTTATTGATCATGGTGCCGTTGATCTGCTCACCCATATCGCGCTTCAGTGGGAAAAGCGCCATGCCGTCGTGGCCGATGCCGATCTGGCGCGTCTGGTCATCAGCCGAGTTTCCGCGCTCCACATAAGCCGGGCCACTGGGCTCGATGGGCTCGCCCCAAGGGATCAGCACCTGGTACTCGTAGTCCGGTGAGATCAATGGCATTTTGCCATCACCGGCAGCGGCATCGGCCAAGCTAACCGGCGTGAAAGTAATGTTTTGTCCGTACGGAGCTTCCTGAAACGCCTCGGTATCGCGGGAGAGAAAAGCGCTGGCAAAGAAAGTGGTGGCGCCCGCTGCCAGCGTGCCTTTCATCATATCGCGACGCTTCAGGTCAGCTGACAGGACTTCGTTGAACGGCCTATTGCCGCTCTTGTTACTCGGAGTATTTTCCGCGTCGTCGATCTCGACGTCGCATGGAAAATCTACAGAATTATTCATCAGTACGTGCCTCGTGAGGGTTTGTTGGAGAGATTTGTTATCTCTTTTGCCTGATCGCGCCGAGGGGTGACTCCACGCATCAAAACACCCGAGGAACGTACCGGGGAATTGCTACAAAATGTTTGCGTTTCGACTACAGTTAATTAACAAGCAAAATCAGCTCATTGATACAACCCTTTACATTACCGCCAATACTTTTCACAATTTCGATGCCACAGTGGATTTTCCGAGGCAACGAGGGGACGCTGATGTACACATTTTCGCACGCACCGTTGCTGCTTTGCGGTACCGCACTCGTAGCGAGTGCCGCTTGGGCAGCGGCTACGCATGCAGGAAGTGCGCAATACACCCTCAGTTCGGGAGACAGCCTTGTGCGCGCCTGCCGCCAGGATGCAGCGACCCAGGCAGGCAGTGGCCAGGGCCTGTGCGAGGGCTACCTGCTGGGTTACATCCAGGCCCACCCTGAAGTGGGGTTTGCAGAAGACCTACCCTCCGCCTTCATGACGCGGGTTGTAAAAACCCGCGCGCCATCGCACCCCGAAACCAACGCGCTTAAACGCCTCCAATATTGCCTGGAGGGCGCCGACAGCCTGGGCCACATTCACACGGCCATCGCGGCCCTTGACCCGGCATCGGTGGCTAACGACACCCCGGCCACCGTTATAGAGCGCGTATTGAAACAGGACTTTCGATGTCCGCCCTGATGTTGGAAAATCGCCTTCATGAAATCAATGTCACCGCAATAACAACAGACGGAGACTGAAGTGCGATACATCATCGGTATGGTGATAACACTTAGCCTGTTCTGGCTGATCAACTCAGGCATGTACAGTGGCCTCCTGCTCACGCTCGGGGCACTTTCCGTGCTAACGGTGACCTGGTTACTACACCGCATGGATGTGGTTGATCACGAATCGATCCCCCTGCACCTGCTATTTCGGGCTCCCCCCTACCTACTCTGGCTGGCGGGCCAGATTGTCCTGAGCAACCTGGATCTCGTTCGGCGGGTATGGCGACCCGGAGCCACCACAGACCCACAGGTTTCCCGGGTAGCACTGGAGCAATCCAGTAATATTTGCCGGGTCACCTATGCCAATTCAATCAATTTGACACCCGGCACGCTTACGGTTGAGATGGGGGAGGACTCGCTACTGGTTCACACTCTCTCCCGAGAGGGGCTGGAGTCGCTGACGGAAGGGGAAATGTCCCGACGCGTGAGCAAACTGGAACAATGATGCTCACACTCACTGTCATCGTCATTCTGGGTGTCATGCTGGTCGCCCTGCTACGCGCCTACACCAGCCCCAACGTATTCGACAGAATATTGGCCGCCAACCTGTTTGGCACCAAGACTGTGCTGCTGATCGCTACGATCAGCTATCTCCTTGGTTCTCCGGCCTATCTGGATATCGCCCTTGCCTACGCCCTGATCAATTTCATCAGCGTGATTGGTGTGTTGCGACTCACGGAACTGCGCAACGCACGCCGGGATCAGGAGGCAGAAAAGCCATGAGTACCATCCTCGCCTGGACCAGCGACGCTTGCCTGCTGGTCGGCAGTTTTCTTTTATTGACCGGCGCTCTCGGTTTTCTGCGTTTCAACGACTTCTACGCTCGCATCCATGCCTGCGGCGTTACCGAAACACTGGCCACCGCCCTGATTATCCTCGGCCTGTTACTGCAGTCGGACAGTGCCACTCCCCAGTTCAAGTTGGCACTGATACTGCTGTTCGTGTTGTTCAGCAGCCCTACAGCCAGCCATGCACTGGCCAAGGCCGCCTGGAACGCCGGCCTGAGGCCCCGTGACAATAGCGGCAAGCGGGGCATTCCCCTGCCGCCCAGAGAGCGCTGAGCAAAGGTAGCGGAAGATATGGAAGTCCTCATCGACATCGTATTGTTAAGCCTGCTGGTTGCCACTGCCGTGGCGCTGGTAATGGTGCGTGGCCTGATTGCTTCCATCATGTTGACCAGCGTGTATGGCCTGTTATCAGCGAGCTTCTTTGTCACCATGGGCGCTGTCGATGTCGCCTTTACCGAGGCGGCCGTGGGTGCCGGCGTGTCACCGCTCCTGTTGCTATTCACCGTGGCGGTCATCGGGCGAAAAGAGCGCGCCCCGGAAGGAGGAGCCGTTCTGGTCAAGTCGCTGCTACTGGTGGTTGTTACGGGCGCTCTGCTTATTGTTGGCACACTCGACATGCCGCCCTTCGGTAGCCCCGATGCCCCCGCACAAACACATGTGGCGCCCTACTACCTGCAACAATCCGGCGCGGAAATTGGCATTCCCAATGTGGTGACCTCTGTGCTGGCCAGCTACCGGGCCTACGACACACTGGGGGAGGTACTGGTCATCTTTACGGCAGGAGTGGCGGTGATTTTGATCCTCGCCTCGTCCTCCCACCGCGGCTCCGCCCGGCTGCGCAACGCCACGGTTCCGGATGGCTCCCCACACACCATTCTTCAGGTAGTCGGCAAGATCCTGATACCCTTCATTTTGCTGTTTGCCTTCTACGTTCAATTTCACGGCGAATACGGACCCGGAGGCGGCTTTCAGGCAGGTGTGATTTTCGCATCCGGCGTGATCCTCTACGGCCTGCTGTTCGGGCTTCCCACTGTCTGCCGCGTATTACCACCACCAGTGATGGAGGTACTGGCAGCGCTGGGCGTGCTGATATTTGGCCTCACCGGTGTGATGTCGCTGCTCAATGGAGCCCCCTTTCTGGATTACAGCGTTTTGGCGGACGATCCGGTCACCGCACAACACATCGGCATCATGGTGATCGAACTCGGCGTGGGGATAACCGTGGCCTCAGTCATCACTGCCATTTACTACGCTTTCGCCAATCAACTGGAGCCGGGGCCGAACTGAAATAATGGACGTTTTTTCCTACTTCAATTACTGGGTCGTGGTGGTACTGATGATGCTGGGATTTTTCATCGTCATCGCCCGCGGCAATCTGGTTAAAAAGCTGATTGGCCTGAACATATTCCAGACGTCGGTATTCATCCTCTATATCAGTATCGGGAACGTTAGCGGCGGTGCGGCCCCCATTCTTGAGGAGGGTGTGGCGCTTTACTCCAACCCGCTTCCACACGTACTGATCCTGACCGCTATCGTGGTGGGTATTGCCACCACCGCGGTCGGCCTGGCGCTGGTAGTGCGTATCCACGCGGCCTATGACAGCGTAGAGGAATCCGAGATTCTGGCTCAGGACGAGCCATGCTGAGTCAATTACCCGTTCTTCCGGTTTTACTGCCGCTGATTGGCGCCCCGGCGTGCGCACTGTTGCGCCGCCCCACTCTCGCCTGGGTTTTTGCCTGCCTGGTGGCGGTGCTAGCTTTCCTGTGTACCGTATCGCTGTTCACAACCACCTGGCAGGAAGGTGTGCAAACCTATGCCCTCGGTGGCTGGCCTTCGCCCTGGGGCATCGAGTACCGCATCGACCTGCTGAATGCACTGGTGCTGCTCGTGGTGTCCGGTATTGGAGCCGCCATCCTGCTGGCATCCCGCGCTAGCGTGTGGCAGGAGATCGGGGAAACCCGACGCGGACTGTTTTATGTCGCCTGCTTACTGTGCCTCGCGGGATTATTGGGTATCGCCGCCACCGGCGACGCTTTCAACCTGTTTGTGTTTCTGGAGATTTCCTCCCTATCCACCTACGCACTGGTGGCAATGGGGCCGGACCGACGCGCGTTACTGGCTGCCTACAACTATCTGATCATGGGCACCATCGGCGCCACGTTTATCCTGATCGGCATCGGCTTTCTGTATATGTTGACCGGCACCCTGAGCATGGCAGACTTGGGGGAGCGGCTGCCGGCTATGGGCGAATCGCGCACCGCCTTCGCGGCCTACGCCTTCATCGTGGTTGGCGTGTGTCTGAAACTGGCGCTCTTTCCCCTGCATCTGTGGTTGCCCGGCGCCTACACCCGCGCCCCGTCCATCGTTACCGTGTTCCTCGCGGCCACATCCACCAAGGTCGCTCTCTATGTGTTAATCCGCTTTACCTACTCCGTATTCCATCTGGAATTTTCGCAACTGGCGCAGGCACTCGATACTGTGTTTATTGCGCTGGGCGTGATCGCAGTGTTCGCCGGTTCGCTGGTGGCGATCTTCGAGGCGGACCTGAAGCGTGGGCTGGCGTATTCCAGCGTCGCCCAGATTGGTTTCATGGTGATCGGACTCGGTATCGGCACGGTTGAAGGCCTGCAGGCGAGCCTGATCCACCTGTTCAATCACGCACTGATGAAAGGCGCGCTGTTCCTCGCACTGGCGGCTTTCATACTGCGCGTGGGCAGCAGCAACTTCAGCAGCCTGCGGGGCATCGGCCGACGAATGCCGCTGGCTACCGCGGCGTTTGTACTGGCTGGCATCAGTCTGATCGGCATCCCGGGAACGGCCGGCTTTATCAGCAAGTGGTATCTGGTGCTGGCGGCGGCAGCACAGCAGCAATGGATATTGCTGGGACTGATACTGGCGGGATCCCTGCTCACTGCCGTCTACATCTGGCGCTTCGTGGAAACCGCCTACGCGGAGCCCGAGGGGGATTCAGTCATCCAGCGCAATGAAGCACCGCTGGGCATGTTGCTGGTAATAGTGTTGCTGGCACTGTTAAACCTGTACTTCGGTTTCGACAGCCGCCTGCCAGTGGAAACCGCCGGCGGCGCTGCGCAGGCATTACTCGGGGGGGATGCCTCGTGAGCCTGTCGAGCCTGGTATTCGCCAGCCTGTCGGTCGCCCCGCTCGCCATCATCGGCATCTGCTTGTCAGGTAGCCGGCCCAATCTGCGCGAGGCTGTTTCAATTCTGGCCAGCGCGATACTGATTACCCTGAACCTGGTGCTTCTGGGCCAGCTACCCGACGGCGCCGTCACCACCTGGCACAGTGGCGAGATGCTGCCGGGGCTGCGACTGGAACTGGCGGTGGAGCCTCTGGGCATTCTGTTCGCCATCATTGCCAGTACCCTCTGGCTGGTGACCGTGGTGTACGCCATCGGCTACATGCGTAGCCATGAGGAGCAAAACCAGACGCGCTTCTATGCCTTTTTCGCCCTGTCGATCGGCTGCGTAATGGGCATCGCCTTCGCTGGCAACCTCCTCACGCTGTTCCTGTTCTATGAACTGCTGACCTTGTCCACGTGGCCGCTGGTGGTGCATGCCGGAACGGACAAAGCCCGCCAGGGCGGCGGCGTTTACCTCGGGCTACTGCTCGGTACGTCGGTACTGTTCTTCCTGCCCGCCATTTTTCTCACCTGGTGGACGGCCGGCACGGTAACCTTCACGCCCGGCGGCGTATTCAATGCGGATACCAATCCAGTCGTACTGTCTGTGCTGCTGGTGTTATTCGTGTTTGGTGTAGGCAAAGCGGCCATGATGCCCTTTCATCGCTGGCTGCCGGCGGCAATGGTGGCCCCCACGCCCGTCAGTGCCTTGTTGCACGCTGTGGCGGTGGTCAAGGCGGGCGTGTTCAGCATACTGAAGATCGGCGTCTACATTTTTGGGCTCGAGCAGTTGAGCGCCGCAGAGAGTCGCGAGTGGCTGCTGTACCTTGCCGGCTTCTCGCTACTCGCTGCATCGATTGTTGCCATGCGCCAGGACAACCTCAAAGCGCGCCTGGCCTACTCCACGGTCAGCCAACTCGCCTACGTCAGCCTGGGCGTGCTGCTCGCCGTGCCCGCAGGTGTTACGGGTGGCGGCCTGCAAATTGCCATGCACGCCTTCGGCAAAATCACCCTGTTTTTCTGTGCCGGCGCCATTCTCGTCGCCAGCCATAAAACTCGCGTTAGCGAATTGTCGGGACTGGGGCGGCAAATGCCTTTCACGATGGGCGCTTTCCTGCTGGCCAGCCTGAGCATCGTGGGCTTGCCACCAACGGGCGGTACCTGGAGCAAGTTCTACCTGATGCTGGGCACGCTGGAAGCAGGTGCGCTACTACTCGCGGCGGCACTGATCCTGAGTTCACTGCTGAACATCGTTTACCTGACCCTGATCCCGGTGCGCGCGTTCTGGCGCTTTGACGGGCGGGATGTTCCCGCCAGCAGGGCCGACATACAGGAAGCCCCCCTGGCCTGCTGCCTCGCCATCGGGTTTACCGCGACGTGCTGCGTAATGCTGTTCCTGTTCCCTGGGCCCTTGCTCACCCTTATTTCCCGCATCCCCGGGGCCGGAGGATGAAACCATGACTGAAGAACGTGAATACCTGTTCGACCGGCCGAACAATATCAAGCGGGTGTTGCTGGGACTTTATGCTGCCTGCGCTATCACCCTGGTGCTCGACCTGGTGGTCCATCGCCACACCGAACACCCCTGGGAAGGATTGCTTGGTTTCTACCCGGCCTATGGCTTTATCGGCTGTGTAATCCTGGTAGTGGTGGCGAAGTGGATGCGCCGTTTTATCATTCGGCCGGAAGATTATTACAGTCAGAAGGATCTCCCGGCGCATCCGCAGCCGGCCGAGGAGGATAAGCAGCCGTGAGCGCACTGCCTCCCTTCCTGCTGTTCTATCTCGCCGCCATCGCGGTGTTCGTCACCCGGGGGCGAACGCAGCAGGCGCTGATGGTTGCCACCCCCATCGTGGGTGCGATCAATCTTTGGGGCATACCTCAGGATGCCAGCGTCACCATCACTTTCATGGGGATGGCACTGGAGCCTTTGCGGCTGGACGCCCTGTCACGCCTGTTTGGCTGGCTGTTCCACATTGCCGCGTTGATCGGTGTGGTCTATGCCCTGCATGTTAAAGACCGCGTGCAGCAAGTCAGCGCCCTGCTCTACATGGGTAGCGCATTGGGTGCGATCTTTGCCGGCGACCTGCTCACTTTCTTCCTGTTTTGGGAAGCGATGGCGATCACCTCGGTCTTTCTGGTGTGGGCCCGTCGAACACCCGAAGCCTACAGTGCCGGCGTACGCTACCTGGTGATTCAGGTGATCTCCGGCCTTCTGCTGCTGGTAGGAATAATGCTGCACTGGCGCGCCACCGGCAGCCTGTCCTTCGAATACATTGGCACCGGGGCGGGTTACGGCTGGTTGATACTGGTTGCGCTGGGGCTCAAGGCGGCGTTCCCGTTACTCCACAGCTGGCTGGTTGACGCCTACCCGGAATCAACGCCCACCGGCACCGTATTCCTCAGCGCTTTCACCACCAAAGTGGCTATCTACGCGCTCGCTCGCGGCTTCCCCGGCACCGAGTTGCTGGTTTACGTGGGCGCCACCATGGCCTGCTTCCCGATTTTCTTCGCAGTGGTGGAGAACGATCTACGGCGCGTACTGGCCTACAGCCTGGTAAACCAGCTTGGCTTCATGGTGGTGGGTATCGGCATCGGTACCCAGCTCGCCATCAACGGTGCCGTGGCTCACGCGTTTACCGATGTGATCTTCAAGGGCTTGCTGTTCATGTCGATGGGCGCGGTGTTAACCATGACGGGGCGCATCAACGGCTCAGAACTCGGCGGCCTGTACAAGACCATGCCGAAGACCACGGTGCTGTGTATTATCGGCGCAGCCTCCATTTCGGCCTTCCCCCTGTTCAGCGGTTTCGTGAGTAAGTCGATGATCATGTCCGCGGCGCTGAAGGAGAACTACCACACCGTCTGGTTGGCCCTGCTGTTTGCCTCGGCCGGCGTGTTCCACCACGCCGGCATCAAGATCCCCTACTTCGCCTTCTTCGCCCACGACTCGGGCATCCGGGCTGCCGACCCGCCGGGCAATATGCTGCTGGCCATGACCATCGCCGCCTGCCTGTGCATTGGTATCGGCCTTTTTCCGGGCCTGCTGTACGGCGCGTTACCCTTTGACGTGGCTTACACCCCCTACGATGTCACCCACGTACTGACCCAGCTGCAACTGCTGCTGTTCTCCGCGCTGGCCTTCGTGTGGCTGAACAAGCGAGGCATCTACCCGCCGGAACTCAATGCGGTGCACCTCGATGTGGACTGGACATACCGGCGCTTCATCCCGGGCCTGGCCCGCCCCCTGATCAATGGTATTGCTGCCGCTAACCACAGCGTTCGCACCGCCATGCTGGGTGGACTGGAGCGAGGGCTCGAACTCCTGCGCTCCACTTACAGCTCGCGCGGCCTGCTGTCACGCGATGTGGGGCCGAGCACGATGGTAATTTGGGTGACTACCCTGTTGGCGGTTTATCTGTTTTTGAGCTTCGTTTGAAGCGATCACCGGGGAACACCCAGCCCCAGTAGCGCGCAGCGCTTGCTTTCGAGCTTTCGGTATGCGAACTTTCGCGCCAGCTAACAATAAAACCCTACGCCCGATCCACGGAAGGATGCCTCGCCATGCCCCGACTCCCTGTAGCCTCCATCCTGCTGCGCGTCAGCATGACCCTGGGCTTCACCCTGGGCCTGATTGCCTGTAGCGACAGTAGCGACTCGAATCCAGCGCCACCACAGCCGCCAGAGCCCACACCACCTGAGTACAACTTCACCGCTGTGGATGAGCGCTTCCAGGCCTTCCTTGATGACAGCGGTGTTTTTGACGGGATCTCCTACACCATCGTCGACCGCGAACAGGGTGTGGTGCACGAGTCTGCACTGGGCGACCGCACGCTGGACATCGTGGTAGTCCTCGCCTCCACCAGCAAGGTACCTACCTCGATGTTACTGGTGGCGCTGAACGAGGATGAGTCGCTGAACTTCGATATCGAGGCGAGCATCGACAGCTACCTGCCCTGGAACGGCGTTTACGGCAGTGCCACTACCGAACAGTTACTGAGCAATACCTCGGGCATCCCCGGGCTGGCAGCCTTCGACACCTATGGCAACCACCTCTGCCAGTTCATCCCTACAGTCACCCTCGAGATTTGCGCCAGAATCATCTACAGCACGGCCCTCCCCAACTCACAGCCCCCCGGCAGCAGCTTCAGTTACGGCGGCTCCCAGTGGCAGTTAGCCGGCGGCGTGGCGGAACAGGTCACCAACAGCACCTGGCGCCAGGCCTTTGACCAGTACATCGCCGATCCCTGCGAACTGGAGGTATTCCAGTACGGAAACAACCTGAGCGACCGCGACTCCTGGACCGGCAGTCCGGACAGCCTGATTGGCCTGGACAATCCCAACGTGGAAGGTGGCGCGATCAGCAACATGCAGGACTACGCCAAAATCCTGCTGATGCATCTGCGCGGCGGTCAATGCGGCGATCAACAGGTGCTGTCGGAAGCAGGAGTAGCCTACATGCGCGAGGATCGCGGTGGTGAATTTGGCACGCCCTACGGTCTGGGTTGGTGGATCGTTACTCCCGAAAACGAAGGTGAGGCACCCACGATGTTTTACGACCCCGGCGCCTTCGGCAGCATCGCCTGGATAGATACCGAACGGGAAATTGGCGGCTACGTCGCCATCGACGACTACACGCGCACCGACCCGGAAGCACCGGTCCAACTGGTGCTCAATGAAATCATCGCTATGGTGGCCGAAGAGGTGGACCGCGCCCGCGCCGAGAGTCATTGAGCGTATGGATGTATGGGCGCCACCGGACCTGTATACTCCGCCCCGCAAGCGCTTGCTCACTCGGGGCAAGGGCGCAACACCAGGGGGCCAGAATGCAGGACATTGTGATTGTGGGCGGCGGCGCGGGCGGCTTGGAGTTGGCCACCCACCTGGGCCGTAAACTGGGGCGCCGGGGCAAGGCCCGTATTACCCTCATCGATCGCAACCACACCCACATCTGGAAACCGCTGTTACACGAAGTGGCCTCCGGCTCGCTGGATGCCGACCTCGACGCGGTCAACTACCGGGTTCACGCCCATCGCAATGGCTTTCAATTTGAGCTGGGCACGCTGTGTGGCCTGGACCGCACCCGACGCTGCCTTGTGCTCGACGCACTGGTCGACGACACCGGCGAGGAAATTCTGCCGCGGCGCGAAAAACACTATGACCAGCTGGTATTGGCCATCGGCAGTGTCTCCAACGATTTCAATGTTGCGGGCGTAGCCCAGCATTGTATCTTTCTCGACAACCCGGCCCAGGCACAGTTGTTCCACCAGCGCCTGGTCGATCGATTCATCCGGCTGGACCGTGAACTGGAAAGCGGCCAGAGCGATCGCCGCCTGCGGATCGCCATAGTAGGCGGCGGCGCCACCGGCGTTGAATTGTCGGCGGAGTTGTTCAAGGCCAGAGAGTGGTTTTCCACGTACGGCCTGCGCACCATCACGCCGGCACACCTGGAGGTTACGCTGGTAGAAGCCGGCCCACGCCTGCTCCCAGCCCTCAGCGAACGCATTTCCGAGGGCGTGCACCGGGAATTGACCAAGCTCGGTGTAACCGTTCGCACTGCCACCGCCGTCGTGTCGGCAGGCCCCGAGGGGCTCACCACTAAAGAAGGCGAGCTGATCGCTTCCGATCTGATGGTGTGGGCGGCGGGCATCAAGGCACCACCCTTTCTCGCCAACATCGAAGGCCTGGAAACCAACCGGTTGGGCCAGTTGCTGGTGGAACCGACCCTGCAGGTTAAAGGTGACCCCGCCATTTTCGCGTTGGGTGACTGCGCCGGCTATGCCTTCACCGGCGACGACGGCGAACAACGCTGGGTTCCGCCACGCGCGCAATCAGCCCATCAGATGGCGAGCACCGTGGCGCAGAACATCCGCCGCGAACTGGCAGGCAAGGACATGCAAGCCTTCCAGTACAAGGACATGGGCTCACTGGTTTCACTCAGCGAGTACTCAGCCTTCGGTCGCCTCATGGGCGGGTTGGCACGGGGCGGCATCAGTCTTGAAGGAAAGCTTGCGCGCTTGGCCTATGTGTCGCTGTACCGCATGCATCAGGCCGCCATTCACGGTTGGCCGCGCGCCATGCTGCTGGCTTTCACCGACCGCATCAATCACTTCATCCGCCCGCGCTTCAAATTACACTGAAGGGGAGCCTGGAGACGGGCAAGGCATAAGTGAGATGTTGTTCCAAATTTTCGTTGTTTTCTAGCGTCTGACTTGGACGCCTACGCGGCGCTTTGTTAGGCTCCCCGTTTCCCCGACCTGGTTACCACCCCGTGACAAAACTCACCAAGCCTTTCTTTGCCCTGTTACTGGCAGTTGGCCTGTTATCCTCCTGCAAAATTGTTCTTCAACTACCCGACGGTGGCGGCATTGAATCTGCCAGTGGCACCAACGATTGCACCAGCAGCGAATGCATCATCGAGTGGGACGGTAGTGAGCCTTTTGTCGACACCTTTACGGCAATACCGCCAGCGGACAGCTACTTCATCGAATGGCAAAAGGCCCATGGCTATCTTTGTGGCGGGTCGGTCATTCCCTGTGACTTGAACCTGCCCGCAACGCCTGCCGCCGCGGGAGATACCACCGTCCATCTGCAGCCGGTATTCGGGCGTCTCGACGCCGAGCGCTCGCCAGCACCCACTGCACCAGCAGCATCCGACGCCACCTACGCCAAGGCCTGGACGCCCTCTCGCGTGGACGATTGCGCCGTATCCGAAAACGTCTCCCCAACGCTGGCGCCCGTTAGCGAAGCGCTGGGCGGCATCGATTTCGAACGCCGTCTCTACGAGCCGTCGATCGTGTACACCGATGAAACCTTCACTATGATGCTGCGCCGGGAGTGGCCCGCTGCAACGATGACATTACAGGAAGCAGTCAACGATATTGCTACCTTCTATGCCGCGGACGGTGCCGACACGGTAATACTCTACGACGACGGTACGCACGGTGACGTAACGGCGGGCGACAGCGTCTACACGCGTTCCTGCCTGGCCGTGGACACCGACTTCCTCGGCATCCCCAACCGCGATTTTGAAGTTTCCTACGACCTGTTTTACGGCGACCCGGCGCTGCGTGGCAGTGAAACTGTAACCAGGGTCTCCAAAGCAGTACGCATGAATGACGCCGGCATCTTTATCACGCTCGGCGACGCCTACACCTCCGCCATGGGCCGCGGCAGGCACTGGGAAATCTTCAACCCGGGCAGTTGCGACTCCTGTCAGCGGGCCTGGCACCACTTTGGCGACATCTTTGACTTCTTCGTGCTGTCCCCCCGAGAAGCCTTTGGCGGACAGGGGTACACCCGCGTTCACGATTTCATCAGCGGCACTGGCCACGCCCCTCCATTCCCTCAAGGGGCCTACTGGCCTCACCCCATGGACGACGGCAAGGAGCACCCGGAATACATCGGTATGGTTTACTCCGGCTGGCCCCTCGGTGGCGGCGGCATCTCTCACGAACTGGCGCACGGCCTGCTGGGCATCAATACCATTGACTTTCCAGCACCCGGTGAAGGTCAGTGGAATGCCGGCGACGGCGCTCATATCGACGGCACATCCACTTTAACGGGTAACTTGCAGGGGCCGATTTGGGACCCGATCCGGGGCTTCCCGATCCCGGTAAAGATCGACGACGGCAGCAGCCCCAATGACTGGGAACTGCCCGAGGCCGCCTTTGCCGTGGATGAAGCGGGTAACGTTTCCCTGATTCCCGCCACCACTGCCACCCTGCAATGGGCGGACATTTTCCTCTACATGATGGGCCTGATGGACGCGAGTGAAGCCACCCAGCGTTACTACAAGGTGGTGAACCCACAGCTTGAGGATTGTCGCAACACCGATTATGCCTACATCTGTTCCGGCACCCGCGTGGAAGCCGAAGAATTGGTAGAGTTCGGGGTAGCCGAACT
Organism: Gammaproteobacteria bacterium; assembly: GCA_030427085.1. Lineage (GTDB taxonomy): Bacteria > Pseudomonadota > Gammaproteobacteria > Pseudomonadales > Halieaceae > JAUHXH01. The sequence continues at coordinate 142,218 of JAUHXH010000003.1, forward strand.
GATCGAACGCTATGGCCCCTGGGGTAGCAGCGTCAGCAGTTTTAACCCCAAGCTACTGAAAGTGGGCATGCTGCAGGCGTCTGACCGAATGCACACCGACGCCGAAATCACGCTGTACAGCCGAGTGAACCGGCAACTGGCCAGTACGTCACTCAAGTCTGCGAGCGCCGCAGAAGATGCCTTGTGGTACTGGTCGACCGGCGGGCGGTCACAATTTCAGATCGACTTCAGGAATTACCTGCTGCCAGCCGCCAACTAATCGGTAGCGCTTACCGCCTCGCGGCGACGCGCCCACACCATACAGGCCACACTCATCGCCGCACACGCGGCGATGCAGCACACCACACTCAACAGGGATTCCGGCAGGAAAGTACTGAGCGCAGAAGCCGTGCCCCCCAATCCAAATTGGGTCGTGCCCATTACCGCGGCCGCGGAGGCCGCGCTACGCGGGAAGGGCTCCAGGTAACAGGCCTGGATGTTGGGACTGATCGCGCCTAGCGTACCGGCGTACAGCATCATCGCCGGGAGGAAGCCAAACACCGGCCAATCCAGCACCGTCGCCAGTAGTAACAACACCGCCGCAATAGCCTGCAGGCAATTAGCGGTAAAGATGATTGGGCGCGGCGGTAAACGGTTCAGCAACAGGCGATTGAGCAGCACCGCAGCGAACATGGCGAAGATATTGCAGGCGAACAGCAGGGTGAACATACCGCGCGTCTGTTCAAAATGGCCCTGGTAGATGAATGAAGCGTGGGTTACGAACAGGATCAGCCCGCCGAAAGAGGCGGTTTGCCACAGAATGTAGGGGAGCGCTGTCGGGGTTTTGATAACGCTGGCGTAGCGTGCAATGAAACTGGTGCCGTCGTGAGCGGGCCTCGGTCTACGCGGCCCCCGGAATACTGTCAGCATCAGCAGGGGCAACAAGCCCAGGGCATAGCCACCCAGATAAACAAAAATCAGCCCCCAACTACCCACTTCCAGTAGAGCGGCACCAATCGCGGGCGCGATGGCCGGCGCCACGATAGACACCATACCGATCATCGAAAACAACTTGGCGGCCTGTACCCCCTGCACCTGATCACGAACGATGGCGGGAATGGACACCCCGATCCAGCCGCCGCCAATGGATTGCACAAAGCGCCCCGCCAACAAATGTTGCAGATCATCAATCTGGGCGAGATAAAACGAGGACAGTGCGAATATCCACAAACCGGTCACCAGGATCCGGCGGCGACCATAACGATCGGACAAGGCCCCACCCGTTAGCTGGCCCACAGCAAAGCCCAGCATGTAGATGGAGATACTCAGCGACACCTGATGGATGGTTACACCGAGTTCGCCGGCGATCAGTGGGAAGGCCGGTAGATAGGTGTCGATCGCAAAGGGGCCGAGCATCATGGTGAAGCCCAGCACCAGCACGACGGACAGTGGCATTGCAGGTTTTTCGCTGGTCAAATCGATAGCCCTTCCGAGACTTCTGGCAACTCAGCCCTGTTTGCCAGACTCACGATCACCTGACTCGCGTTCCCGATGCGCCTGAACTACTTCGCGCGACTTCTCCGCTGCCATTCGACCGACAGTTTCGATGGCCTCATCCACGGTGTAATTGCCCTTCTCCCTGTGTTCATCAAACAGATTGATCAGGCGATCCGAGCGCCGCCCCAGCCACATCAGCTTGATGTAATAGCTGTCTTCCAGTTGAGGGCGACGCAACGCATCCAGAACAAACACCAACACACTGACCGGGCTCATAACCAGATCTCGCAGTGCATCGGCGGCCAGTTTTATCTGGAATACAATCAGGTGCCGTAGGGTCTGCAGGAAGGTGACCTGCGCTTTGGAGTCCTGGGGGGCTTTGAAAAACATTTGAGCAACCCTTGTTGGCTGGCGAAATTGGAAGTGTGAAGCATACCGAAATCGCAACCACTGTACCCGCTAGCGAGCTTCACGAACAGCTTGCCGGGGATGGCTGACTTGAACTATCGCGTTGGGGGGGGCGAGAAATTGGGGCCACGTATTGTCAGCCCCCAGAGCAGTACCTTATACCAACTTGAAATCAACTCCGGTTACCGCGATGGTCTCACCGACGCGGGAGCGGTCTCTTGCGAGCACATCCAGCGTGAGCACGCCGCGGCGCTCGTCCATGGGAGACTCAAAACGCATGTAGCGGCTCTTGTAAGGTACGGTGAAGTTTTCCTGGAAGGTCACGATATTGGACTCGTTGTCCAATTCGGCGTTGAAAATGTATGCGACCAGCGTTGCCACGGCCGCCGGATTATCGATCACGACGTCACATCCCATGACATCCTGAATAACACTGCTTTCGGGATAATCAATGGATGAATCATAACCCCACCATTTGTCGAGTGGCGTATAGTCGAATGCCTCAAGGGAAGTGCCAAACATTTCGGTGGCGAGCGTGATCATCTGGCTGGTCCGGAACTGGCGGTCAACCTCTAGTTTGATCTTCATTTTGTAGAGGCGCTCTCGGAGCACCTTGGGGTTAAAGGATTGGAACACGATTTTGGATACGCCTGGACCACCTCTTTCCGCCACAAACGCATCAATAGATGGCCGCAGGTTCGGCCCCAGTGGCGCTACCACCTCAAGAACCGTTTTTCCGATGATGACCATGGCCGTGGTGAAGCCCAGATTGGTAAGTTCCTTCTTGGGCTGTGAATCCAGATCCAGCTTCTCCTTTAATTCCGCCAGCATGGCATCCATGGCCGCGTCATCTTTGGTGGGAATGACGTAATGGCGCAGAATATGTGTCAGATCAGCCGATGTGTCCTGCGTATCCTGCGCGTTGGCAGCCGCACTGGCACGACCCGCCATACCCGTGCCGGCCAGTGAGGCGAAAAATGCGGTTAGCAAAGCATTGCGACGACTTATTTCCATAATGTTTTTTCTCCTGAACGCGTATCACGTTACCAATTCAAGTCTTACTGCCTTTCCACTCAACCGCCAAAGGACATCACCAGGTCTACACCGTAGAATCGGGGAGCACCCATGTTTGAGTATTCATCCCCGAAGATCGCGCTGGCTCGGTCACGGTACTCCTCGTCAGTCAGGTTTTTACCCCAAAGAGATACAGAGTACCGACCATCAGGTGAGGCATAGCTCAGCCTCGCTCCTAACAAGCCGTAATCATCTTCTGTATTGGTGTTATTCACGGACCAATAGATTTCGTCCTGCCAACGATAGTCGACCATAAAGCTCAAATCCCACGGACCGACCTGAGGAATTTCATACTCGGTACCCACATAGAATTGCACCTCTGGCGTTCTGTGCATTGTGTTCCCGCTAAAGTCACGCCCCAGTCCGTCGATATAATCGACGTATTCTGTATCCATGTAGGAACCCGAGAACCAGATCGAGAAGTTCTCCGTCAGCACCGCCTGCGTCTCAACTTCTACACCCGTAATTTGCGCGTCTCCGGCATTGGAGACTACGAGACAAACACACAGGGCATAAACTTGCAGGACCTGCAGATCTTCATAATCCACATGGAATGCCGCCACATTGGCACGGAATCGATTGTCAAACCATTCAGTTTTCGCACCGATTTCATAACTCCACGCCACTTCAGGCTCAAACTCGGTACGGGCAGTAGCTTCCGATGCAGGCTTGCCCTGCCAACCGCCGCCCTTGAAACCGTTGTTGGCAGAAGCATAGAGAAACACGTCATCCGAAACCTGCCAGTTGATATCAAACTTGGGCGTAACCCGATCCCAACTCTCCGACATATTCTGCGTGGGGTACGAGGTCAGGATGTTAGGGGCACCCGAACCCCCGCCAATCGGGATAACTGTCCCCGTAGTTTCGTACTCTTTGTCATCCACGGTGTAACGCGCGCCAGCGGTCAGGCTAATCGTATCGGTAAGCTGCCAGCTCGCCTGACCGAAAACGCCGAAGTTTACGGTTTCATTGATATTCAGATAGTGATAATTGACCGCGGGGCCACCCAGCCAGAACGGACCAGAGAAATTATCGTCGTCGCTTTGGGTTTGCTCGTTCAGGTAATACAGGCCCGCAATCCATGTGAGCCGCCCCTCATCAGTGGATGCAAAGCGGAGCTCCTGGCTGAATGCTTCGTAATCTTCATTGAACACCAGATAGGATGCAGCCGATGCAGGTGGTACGGGTGCCGAAAACTGGTCCAGAATATTCGTGGAATCGGCCTTCCGGTAGCCTGTTAGCGACGTAACTGTACCGGCGCCAAGCTCCCAGTTTATCTCGGCAGAGGTTCCCCACACATCGCGGTCGTGCCCCTGTTTATTGACGTTGTAAATTTTGCGCACATCATCATCCGGATACCAGGAAGACACTCCTCCATTACCCGGTGTGAAGGGGTCGTCAAATGCGCGCCGCCCCTTGCCATCGCCATCGTCGTGGGAAAGGTCCGCTCTGACCAACACCTCCAGAGTTTCCCAGCCGTCGAATAGCAATTGTCCGCGTAATGCATACGCACTCCACGTTTCAATCTCCTCGTCCAGGTACGCGTTGTAGCCATAGCCCTCACGCCGATCCCGGTAGTGTGCGCTTAAGCGGCCAGCCATGCCGTCGGTCAACGAACCGTTGACATGGCCACTTACCAGGCTTGATTGGTAGTTACCATACCCAAGCCTGATTCGCGAAGACGACTCGTGCTCGGGCTGTGCTGTGTGCACACTGATGGCACCGCCAACCACATTCTTTCCAAACAAGGTGCCCTGGGGGCCCCGCAGGACTTCAATGCGATCTATATCGAAAAAGTCCATGGTCGCAACGCCCATCCGACCGATGTAAATCTCGTCCATGAAGGTTGCTACGGAGGGGTCAACAGAAGCACCAAACTCACCGATGGTACCAATGCCCCGGATGCTCAACTCCTGGCTAACCGGCGTTGATTGTTGAAACATCAGGCCGGGGGCACGATTAGCCAGATCCGACACATCATAGGCCTGAATATCTTCAAGGCTTTTAGCATTGAAAGCAGTCACCGCGACAGGAACGACCTGGAGATTTTCAGAGCGTTTTTGCGCGCGCACGATCACTTCTTCTATTTTCGCCGCCCCTTGCGCCAGCGCCGGACTGCCGGGGTAAAGGAGATTTGCAATAACGATTGCACTGAGGGTTGTCCCGAATTTGTAATTGCTTTGTCTTTTCATTGTTCCCACCGAGTTATGTTTATTCAGATATGTGCTACAGGGCTAAAAACTGCCTCAAATACATTTATTGGGCTTAGAAGCTTTCATAAATAGACTTACAGGCGCAACCATAACGCCGCCTCACACCCCGAAACAGTGCGAAAGGTGACGTTAATTCGTGCAATTAGTGCCAGCAGGGCCGATATGCCCGAAATCGAGGCTACTTCGATCGCAGTGTGGCTTAGCCCTGCCCCGGATCGAACTGCTCGCGGAAGTCGCTCGGTGTAGAACCAGTCCAACCCTTGAAGGCACGGGCAAAGACAGAGGAGTCAGAGAAACCCAATTTCTCGGCCACCTCGACTACCGAATAGGAATGGCGTACCAGTAACCCGATCGCTCGGTCCCGGCGAACCAGGTCTTTGATGCGCTGATAGGATGTCCCCTCATCATTGAGTCTTCGAATCATCGTGCGCCGCGTGGTGTGCAACATCGCCGCAGCCTCATCAACGGTGGGCAATCCTTTCCCAATATGCTTGCCCAACAATTGCTCTAGCTCCGAGGACAAACTGAAATCTGTCCTGGGCCGGAAAAAGAACTCCCGAGGACAGCCTTGAATATAGCGTTTAAGTGCTGCACGTTGCCGGCGTGGTTCACAGTCCAGAAAGCGTCGGGGAAAGGTAAAACCGAGATAGGGTGCATTGAAACGGTGGGCCGCCGGAAAAAGATAACTGTACTCCCCTACCTGTATCGGTGGCGGATAATTGAATGCGACCTCATTCAAGGTAATGCTCTCGGCTATCAGCCAGGACGAAAACCGGTGGTAGGCCATCAGCAGAATTTCCGCCAATAGATGAGAGGGATCCTTTTCCGGAGCCATCAAGTGAATCTTCAGACAGGCCTCGCGCTCGTCAGCATCGATTTCAAGTCGATAGGCACCGTCGATCATCGTCATGAAGTGACCGGCGGTGCTGAGCGCCCGGGCTAGATTCGGCTCCTGAACCGCCAGCTTTCCCACCAGGTAAAAACTACCTCTTGGCAAGACTTTGTCGGCCAACGCCATGGCCTCATCCTGCAGTTCGAGCGTCAGGCGTTGAATCACCCGTGCCAGGCCATCTGCGCCAACACGACGGTCTGGCTGATCGACGATTCCCGGGTCTATCCCAGCCTGGAAAAGCACCTCGTCTGCATTCAGGCCACAGCGCACAAGATGGCGGTAGTACTCGCTGATATAAAAATTAGACGCTGTTGAGGCTGTGCCACTATCCATTACATCAATCGATCATTCGGGTAGCCAGGGATACTTCGCAAACCAGGCCAGAATGTGATCCACCTTGGTAATCAGTTGGCTAGGCCGCATCCCGATAAAGTGTGGCGCTTCCGGCACTTCTACCAGCGCGGTGTCCACACCCCGAATTTGCAGGGCGTGATAGAGCTGCTTCGCTTCCGACAGCGGCGTTCGCAGGTCAGAGCTGCCCACCATCACCATCGTCGGCGTGTTGATATTGCCCACCAGCGATACGGGTGAGAATTTCCAGTAAACCTCGGGGTTCTCCCATACCTGACCGGGGTAGCGGTAATTGGCATAGGCGTAGTAGTTGTCGGCGGTGAGCAGTTTGCTGATCCAGTTCATCACTGGCTTGATCACGGCAGCGGCTTTGAAACGCTCATTCTTGCCGATGATCCAGGCGGTCATGATGCCACCGGCGCTGCCACCGGTTACGTAAAGGCGGTCTTCAGCGGTTAATCCTTGTTCGATCAGGTAATCCACGCCATCCATCACATCCTGGTAATCCTCGCCGGGATAATTGTTGTACAGCAGGTTGGCAAACTCCTCACCGTAACTGGTGCTGCCGCGGGGGTTGGGGTAGAACACCAGATAGCCCGCTGTGGCAAACAGTTGTAGTTCCGGACTGAAGTGGGGTCCGTAATGCGCGATGGGGCCGCCGTGGTTTTCCACCAGCAAGGGGTAAGCCTTACCCTCTTCATAGCCCGGCGGCTTGATAATCCAGCCCTGCAATTCACGCTGATCGACACTGGAGCGGTACCACACCGTCTCCACTTGCCCGAGGTCTCGGTACGCCAGGAGATTGTCGTTCAGCGCGGAGAGCACCTCCGGTTTGTCGCTACGGGGCTTCACTACCGCGACTTCAGCGGGCCGTTGTGGGTCAGACCAGGTATAGGCGATGTACCCATTGTCCGACACCGAATAGGAACCACCGCTGTAAGGGCGGGCCATGGATTCACCCCCGAGTGCGGTGGCCGCATCGCGGTGGCTCCCGGAGAGTGTGCTGTAGCCGACAAAGGATTCTCCCTTGTTGGAGTAGACGTAGTAGACCCCGCGACTCTTACCGTCCCAATTCAGATCTGACACGCTGCGGTCCAGCTCTGGCCGAAGTGCACGTGGCTCTCCCCCATCCAGTTCCATGACGTAGAGCTGGCTCACCTGGTAAGCCTGAACCTTGTCATCGTAGCCGTACCAACTCACATAGCGACCATTGGGAGAAACTGCCGGCCCCCGGTCCGGGCCGCGTCGATCGGTAAGGGCCGTTATGTCCCCGGTGTCCAGCTTCAGCAAATACAATTCGGATTCGCGAAAATCCAGTTCCCAGTTTTCATTTCGGTTGGCCGAGAACACCAGGCCGCTCCCGTCGGGTAGCCACTGCGCCGCCCCCCGATGATGAAAGTTTCCCTGCGTGACCTGACGTGCCGAGCCGCCGCTGGCGTCGATCAGGAAATAGTGGGAAAAGCCCGGTTTCAGCCGCCCCTGGCCGTCGCGCTCATATCTCAGGCTGGTAGTGACCGACGGAGGATCAGGCCATTCCGCGCCCTCTGGAACAGGCATGGGGTCGACCAGGACCGGTGGTTTTTCCGGCACCAGCATGGAGAACGCCAACTGCTTGCCATCTGGCGACCAACTGAGTGAACTGGGGGACTGTTGCAACTGCGTGATCCTGGAGGTTTTGCCTGTACCGAGCCAGTGCACATAAATTTGCGATTCGCTGATAAAGGCGATGCGATCTCCCTCGGGGGACCACTGGGCACCCGCCTCGGCCGTGTCATTACCGGTCAGGGGGACGTGATTGTCGCCATCACTGTCCATCAACCACAGGCGCGCGGTGCGTTTATCCGCCATGAGGTCCATGGACATTCGTTCGTAAACAATGCGCTCCCCATCCGGGGAGATTTGCGGGCTGGCCGCCCACTCCAGGCCGAATACGTCTTCTCGCGTAAAAGGACGCGGGCTTTCAGCGGTGGACGGCAGCGCGGCGACAAAAAACAGCCCACTGACCAATAGGGAAAGCAAAGATTGCGGCACCGAGATTCTCCTTGGCATCAATTCCGGATAGCGACAGTGTAGCAATCAGCGAGGAAAGATATCAGGCACCTCAATGCTTGCAATCTATTGGCCCGCAACCAAAAATGCCTTAACCCTCAACCCCGGAGTCGCCGATGCCCCTGACCACCCCCCGACGTAATTTCCTCGCAGGCCTCAGCGCACTCACCGCCCTGGGCAGCGTCGCCCCCCTCGCCAGCGCTGGCACCGATCAAACCTTGCCCAAGCGCGCCAGGCCGCTGCCACTGTCTTCAGTGCGATTATTGCCCGGGCCGATGCTCAATGCGGTCAACACGAATCGGCGTTACCTGATGAGCCTTGAGCCCGACCGCCTGTTGCACAATTTTTATACCGGTGCAGGCCTGCTGCCGAAGGGCGAGGTCTACGGCGGCTGGGAGGGCGACACGATTGCGGGGCACACCCTCGGACACTACCTCAGTGCCCTCTCGTTGACGCACGCCCAAACCGGCGATGAGGAATGTTGTGCACGCGTGCAGTACATCGTCAATGAGCTGCAGCGCGTGCAAGAAAAGCGTGGCGATGGCTATGTGGCGGGACTGACGCGCAAGCGTCCTGACGGTAGCATTGTCGATGGGCAGGAAATCTTCCCCGAAATCATGCGCGGTGAGATTATCTCCGGCGGCTTCGACCTGAACGGCGCCTGGGCGCCCTTCTACACCCTCCACAAACTGTTTGCCGGTTTGCTGGATGCCCAACAGTACTGCAGCGTCGAAAACGCGCTGCCCGTAGCGCTGAAGCTGGCTGCTTATCTGGAAGCAGTTTTTGCCGCCGTCGATGACGAGGACCTGCAAAAGGTACTGGCTTGTGAATACGGCGGCCTGAACGAAAGTTTTGCTGAACTGTATGCGCGAACTGGCGACGAGCGCTGGCTGGCGGTGGCACTGCGCATCTACGATCAACGCGTACTGGACCCATTAATGGCCGGCCGCGATGAACTGGCCAACTTCCACGCCAACACACAGATTCCCAAACTGATCGGCCTGGCGCGCATCGCCGAAGTGGATGGCGACCGAGAGCGCGCGGCAGCGGCGCGCTATTTCTGGCAACGAGTCACCGATCACCACAGTTATGCCATTGGCGGCAATGCGGATCGCGAGTACTTCTTCGAGCCGGATAAAATCGCGGACCACATTACCGAACAAACCTGCGAGCACTGCAACAGCTACAACATGCTGCGCCTTACTCGACGGCTCTACGGGGAGCGTCCCGAAGCAGCATTATTCGACTACTACGAGCGCACCCACTACAACCACATTCTCGCCGCCCAGCACCCAGAGACGGGCATGTTCACCTACATGATGCCGCTGATGGCCGGTAGCGCGCGGGAGTACTCCACGCCCACCGACTCCTTCTGGTGCTGCGTTGGCAGCGGCATGGAGAGCCACGCCAAACACGGTGAATCCATCTATTGGGAAGGCGACGAAACCCTGTTCGTCAACCAGTACATTTCGTCCGAAGTGAAGTGGCAGCAGGCGGGTGCCAGTCTGCGCCTGCGTACCGATTACCCCTATCAGGGTGACATATCACTGGCATTTACTTCGCTGGAAAAGCCTCACTCATTCGCCATGGCACTGCGGATTCCTGCCTGGGCGAGTAGTTTTGAATTGAGCGTAAATAACAAGCCGCTGACACCGCGAATGGCAGCAGGCTATGCCATCGTGGATCGTCGCTGGTCAACAGGCGACACACTGGCCCTGCGCCTGCCACTGGAATTGCGTGAAGAAGCCACACCCGGCGACAGCAGCACCGTCGCACTGTTGCGGGGCCCCCTGGTGATGGCCGCCGACCTCGGCCCTGCCAGCGAAGCCTATGAAGCGCTGGCCCCTGCCCTGGTAGGTGCCGATGCGCTGGCGGGGATTAAAGGGGTAGATACCGAACGCGCGCGATACGAAGTCAGTGCCAGTGTCGCCCGTCCGCAGGCACTAACGCTGGTCCCTTTTTACGCGCAGTACGAACGGCGCAGCGCGGTCTATTTCCGCCGGTTTAGCGATGCGGCCTGGCAGGCAGAGGAAGCGGCGCTGATCGCCGCGCGGAAAGCGGAACAGGCATTGGCGAAACGTTCAGTGGCCGTTATTCATCTTGGCGAAATGCAGCCCGAACGGAACTGCAAACTAAGCTCGGAAATCTCCTATCCGGTAGTGTATCGCGGCCGCCACGGACGCGACGCGCGCATGCAGGGCTTCTTCGAATTCGATCTACCCGTTGTACCCGGCGCACTGATATTCCAGGCCACCTACTGGGGCGGAGAACGACGGCGCAAGTTCCGCATCCTCTTCGATGGTGAGGAACTGGCGCGGCAGGAACTGGATGCACCCCAGCCCGGCGAGTTTATGACGGTTTCCTACCCGGTTGCAGAACAGTTCACACGCGGGCGGGAAACAGTGCGAGTACGATTCGAACCGATTGGCCGACACACTGCAGGGCCGGTGTTCGGTGTGCGGTTACTGCGTCCCGATTCCGCTTGAGGCCTGATCAGTCCTTAAGGCCGCGCATGTGGTCCATGTACTCGGTGGCGACCAGGTGATAGGCACCATCGCCACCGCGGAAGTAATTGCTGATCAGCCGCCTTCGGTCTCGCAGATCAGGGATTAGCGCATCGATCTCAGCCACAGTGTCCCTGATCCGCCAGCTCTGGTTAATGTTGCCGGTAACGCCGGTCATGACCGTCACCCACTGGTCCAGCCCGAAGGTCATGAAGGAGATGTCTCGCGCCTCGTCCCACATGCTGGAAACAAACGAAGGGTTGAACTCGATTGCCGCCTGGTAGCGTTGCTCACCTTCCTCATAACCCGGCGCGTTGGCAAACACAACAATCCACTGCCCGGTGTCGCCATAAGCAATATTGGTGATGAACTCCCCGTTATTCAGCGCCGCACCGATTTCGGATGCGGGGAAACTGGATCGCGATATCCAACGCTGGTTGGTGTGCCCGGAGTCGCTCATCACTACAACCCAGGTGTTGTTGCTGTAGCCCAGCGATGTGATATTCAGCCCGGCATCCATCTCACGCATGATCGCATCCCGCGGGAAACGGCTGTCATTTAACAAAACCTGCCGACTCAGCTTGCTGCGGTTGGTCATTACGACAATCCAGCCCTCGGCGTCGCCAAACAGTGAGGTAACAAAGAAGCCACTGTTGCGGCCATTGTTGACAAACTGTTGGGGGAATTCCGGGGTAATTGCTACGCGCTGATTGGGTAGCCGGCCCTCAAAGACTGGCTCCAGAAGGTAGGCGTCATCGGATGCGAGTATATTCAATAATGACGCATTGCCACCAAAGTTGGTGGTACTCAGTGCGCACGGGCGGGTGTTTCCGCCACACAAATGCGGCCTGTCACCTCCGCGGGCCCAGCCAACAAATCGGTAGCCGGCATCTTCAACAACGAGGTAAGTCTCTTCAAAGGTCGTGTCGTTGACCTCAATTTCGCAGGTTTCATCCTCGGCGCAGTAGCCGCCGCTTAGGCTAATAACTTGCCCACCCAGGGGAACAATAATCACCAGTCGACAAGCCGCCAGGCAGCAGGTGAGAGAAACCACCAGGAGCAAGCCGGGATAACGTGAGAAGTAGGTATTGTTGCGCAGACATGTCATCGTGATGCCCTCCACGTGGGGACATTCCCGAAAACTCAGAGCCTGCCTGGACCAACAGCGGCTGCGGGGACTTCGTCAGGAAATTTCCGGGAAGGCCTCTCTACCTCAGAATAGTCGTTAGCTACAAACACGCAAATAACAGTGCCATCATAACGGCGCGTCGGGCACGAAACGCAAGCCTGCCCGCTGGCTCAGACGCGTCACCAGCGCCTCACCCATTGCCGATGCGGGGGTCCAGATTCCACCCGGCAGTTGTTCTCGCGAGGCCTTGTCCTGCACCAGGCATAACGCCGTTTCGGCAATCATTTTCGAGGTAGAGCCATAGCCGGGATCTTCGTCGCCCTGAACCGCGTATTGCAGCACTTCGCCCTTTGAAGTTTTACCGACAAAGAGGATGTCATAGAAGCCCGCTTCCCGCGCCGCTTTGGACGGACCCTCACCCGGTTTGGGCAGTACAGTTTTCGTCAGTAAGGTGCGCAGCGGCTTTACACCGAGCATCACGTTCGACATTTTCATACCCAGCGCCATCGTTCTAGCCTTGCGTTTGCCACGGCTCCCGGTGCCGGTCATCTGCATTTCGTCGTAGCAGAAACTCTCACCGTAACGGAAGTTCAGCAGTGCATTGCTGCGGTGGACATTGCGGGTATTGATCGCGGCCATTATAAACGGCCCTACCCAGGCGTTGACCGCGTCATCAAAATACGGCGTGTCGCCATCGGGTTGCTCCGGACCGGAAAAGCCTGGCACCAGTGAGAAATGGCTCTCCACACGAGCGCGGTAGTCGGCGTCACGCGTCGCGGCTTCAATCGTTTCCACGCCGCTGGCGAGCGTGCCACCTGACAGTTCGCCTTTCGCTTTGCGCACTCGCCCCTTCACCCAGACTATCGGCTCACCAAATCGTTCCAGTGCCAACATTTGCAGTTGGTAAACGCCCAGGTCGAAAGGAATGGAATCGAAACCGCAGGAGAACACAATGCGTGCATTTGACCGGCTCGCCTCCTCGCCGTAGCGTTCGATCATTTGCGACATCCAGGCCACTTCACCACAGAGATCCACATAATCGGTGCCGGTGGCAATACAGGCCTGCAACAGCGGTTCACCGTAACGCTGATAGGGGCCTACCGTCGTGATAACGGCTTTGGCCTGCGCGGTCATCGCTGACAGGCTTTCTGGATTAGCGGCATCCGCTTCGATCAGGGCCACTTGCCGCCCGGCACCGATCTCTTCGCGCACGCTTTCCAGCCGACTCAGGCTGCGGCCCGCGAGTGCCCAGCTCAGTTCGCCGTCACTGCCATACGCGGACTGCAGATACTCTGCCACCAATTTGCCGGTAAAGCCGGTAGCACCATACACAACAACATCAATCATCGTTATTCGCCTGCTCTGGAAAGTGTCTGGTTTTTTTTCTTGGAACCCAGATGCTAGTCGTATAACAAGCTGCCGATGATTTCAATACACATCACGCCGGTAGCGGCCCGCCAGGGTCAGATCTTCCAGCCCCTGTTCACCCAGCATATCCAACAGGATTCGATGGACAGCAGGGGCCATTCCCTCCAGACTGCCGCAGATATAAATCGCCGCGTCGCGCGCTAACCAGGCGAGCAATTCTTCCCCATGTAACGCCAGAACATCCTGCACATAGCGCTGGTCATTGCCATCGCGGGAATAAACACGATCCAGGCGGGGCAGAAACTGCTGTTGTTGCCACTGGCTCAAATCGCTGTCAAACAGGCGGTCGTGCGCCTGCGTACGCTCACCGAAGATCAGCCAGTTGTCAGTGGCTCCACTGCGTACACGCTGCTGCAAGTGAGCTCGCAGGCCGGCAATACCGGTGCCATTGCCGATCAGGATCATCGGCTGGTCAGCGGGCGGGGCATGAAACGCAGGATTGCGGCGGACCCGCAGAGACAGTTGCTCGTTCTCCAACAGTGTTGAGGTCAGCCAACCCGAGCCCAGCCCCAGGCTGCCATCGGGCTTTTGGACTTGCCGCACTACCAGCTCCAGCGCACCGGAATCTGGCAGGGAGGCGATAGAGTACTCGCGCGTCAGTTCGCCACCGGGCAATTGCAGTTCAGCGATATCACCGGCTTGCCAATCAGCGTCGGACTCCGGGCGCAGTCGCAAGTGATAAACCGGGCTCCCTGGGGATCCTGTATTGAGGCAGCGTCGTTCGGCCAGCGAAAAAATCAGTGCGGGCGTCTGCTCTGCTTGCAGCATTTCCTCGTCGTCATCAATCACCGATACCGATTGCAACTGCGCATGCCACTGCGCCAGCGCCACTGGGTCAAGACGATCCACAGTGACAGGATCAAACATAGGTTGCGCACCACGGGCTTGCAGGTCTGCTGCCAAACTCAGGCCAAAAGCGCAAAAATGCTGGTAGTCGCTGTCGCCAAAGGCCAACACCGCCGTGTGTAAATGACTGAGATCTACAGTGGAATCAGCGTGCAAAAAACGGCGGGAGAAGCGCAGCGCATTATCCGGTGGCTCGCCCTCGCCGTAAGTACTGGTAAAGAACAATACCAGATGCGCCGCCTGCAGATGCTCGGTGCGCACATCGTTCAAACTCAACAGGGTCACGGGCCCCTGTCGTTCCAGCACCTCGGCGTAGCGGCTGGCGACGGCCCGAGCTTCACCACTTTGGCTGGCATAAGCCAGCAAGCGGGTACTGCCTACACTGCCGGCGACCGCTGATCGATGGCGGAACAGGCACCAGTAACAGAGCAGTGCATAGGCCAGCAGCAATGTGCCGGCCTGCAGAGTTTGCACCACAGGAAATCCCTACAGAGACAGTACTTCAAAGGTTGCAGTGTAAGAGCCTCGGCGCGAGGTGGCCGGCGCCTTGGCTTTGTCATCACTGTATTCCGCTTCGAGGAAGTACATTCCCGCCTGCGGCCAGGTCACGGCAATGTTGCCCTTGGCATCCGTGGTCAGCTTGATCTCTTCCTGGCTGTTGCGATAGCGGCTGCCGCCAGGAATGACACTGACTTCGGCGCCGACAGCTGGCTCACCATCGATCAGGAAGCGGAAGGTGGCCGTTTCACCGGCGTAGAGGTCGTTAGGATGCGTCACAGGCTGCAGTTCCAGACCGCTTCCAGTGGGCTTCAAAGCCGAATCGGTGGGACCACCTGCCGTGACAAAGGTCTCCAGACGACGGGAACTCTGGCTGATCCGCAGGCTCTTTGCGTCCATGGGCACTTCTGTCTTGAATTTTTCGGGGTCGGGACGTTCACCGCGGCCCGGCCAGAAACGCCGTTCACCCTCTTCGGTTTCCCAGCGTGCCGTGAGACCGCCACCGGCGGAGTAAATCTTGTAGGTGCCCCGTGCCTTCAGGTTCAGATCGAAGGTGCTGCGGTGCTTGCCCTTGCTCGCATTTTGCAAGGGCACCGACTGACCGTCGGGGCCCAACACCTGAACACCGTCCAGACCCATCGCGTGATAATCCGGGTGGAATATATCGTTAGAGATGGCGGCATCGAAGCTCACCCAGCTATCCTCGCTGGAAAGCACCGTCGACACAGGCAGGATCCACGCCCGGTGTGCCGCGGTGGGCAGGGATACACTCATTGTAGTAATCGCGGCGAAACCCAGCGCCATTACTCGCTTGCTCATTGTCATTGTTGCTTCTCCTCTGTTGGAATTCGGCATTTCGGTTGTCTGGTGTTGGATCAGGGCCGTAATTCGAGGACGACCGCGCCCAGTTCGTCATTACCCTGTTGTGCATGGCTGGCGGGGGCAGTCGGTGGCCACTGGAAGGGGATAGCGATCAGTTCCCGCCCTCCCACTTCTCGCGCCGCCTCTACCATGAGGCGGTAGTCACCCGCGGGCAGGTCGGAGACTCTGTCATCGAATTGGAAGCGGTGTTTTCCGGGACCGCGAGTGGCTCCCGACAGGCCATCAATGGGCATGTCCAGACTACGGCCACCACGGCGCCACCATTGGCGCATGTCCTTCAGCCATTTCTCGCCCTCCTCGTCCTTCAACTCCAGGTCATACAGCACCGCCAACTGCGCCGCGACGCTGTTATCCGGAGCCGCCAACCACATGGCGACATACGGACGGTGATACTCGGCAACATCCAGCCGGGGTACCTCCATCTCAACAGTGAGCGACTGGGCCGACACACCGCTGCTGACCAAAAGGCCGGTCAAGCTCAAGGAAAGGCCTACACCTTTGAACATGGAAAACCTCATTTATTGATGCACAAAAAGAATAATCAGGAGGAGGGGCAGAACCAGCCCCAAGCCCACTACCGGCCAGGTCGACGGGCGTGCGCTGCTGTGGCGTATCAGCAGCCAGAGCCCGGTCCCGCAGAACACCAGACAGGCGACGGAAAAGATATCAATGAACCACTTCCAGGCTTCACCGGTGTTGCGCGCCTTGTGGAGGTCGTTGAGATAGGACACCAGGCCCCGGTCTGTGTCTTCATAAAGCAACTCGCCCAATTGCAGGTCAATGGCCAGCCAGGCGTCGCCTCCGGGGCGCGGCAGGGAGAGGTAGATTTCATCCTCACTCCACTCCGCCACGCGGCCACCGACCGATATATCCTGACTGGCGAGCCAGTTGCGCAGGGAGCCGGGCAAACGGGCTTCCTCCGGCGCGTCGGGGGATTGGGACAGGGTCACCAATTCAGCCAGTACCGCCTCAGGGAGCGCCTGCTCGATGGTACGCACCGAGGGACGACTCTCGATCTGGCCAGCGTGGTTGAGGGTTATACCGGTGAAAGCGAACAACACCATTCCCACCAGGCACACAGCCGAGCTGATCCAGTGCCACTGACGCACCGATCCCAGCCACACACGCGGCATTTGACGCTTTTGAGTCACAGTTGTGCTTTTCCTGCCCAGAGCGAATCGCCCGGTATGGTCTTTAGAAATCGGCAGCCGGGGAGCTACCCAACACGTCCAAGGGCAGGATTATAAACATGAATAGTTATCATTTGCAGTAGAGAAAGAGAAATATTTATCGCTACTGCACTGACGGGAAGCAGGGCCGAACGGCCCTGCTGGAGCGGTTTACGCGACTCGGCTCAAGCGGCCAACACCCCGCGAACATACTCCGCGATTTCCTCGACCTGACAGTGCTCAAAGAAGCAGGCCTGGAAACGTTCGCCGGTGACAGCCGTTTTTACCAGTTCCGGATCGATCGCCTTGAGGGTATCCAGATAGTTGTCCTTGGCCACAGCGGCCTTCACCTCGGCGAGAATGCCGGCATTGGCCACCTGGGATTCCTTGCGCTCCGGCGGATATCCCTGCCCTTTAACGCCGGTGAAGGCTTTTTCAAAGGCGTAGCGCACGTTCAGTTCCGCGCCCCAGCCGAAGCCCTTGGCGAAGGGCAGCGCCAGTGCGTTGCCGTTGTTAATCTGGGCGAACAGATAGGCATCGGCGGGGTCGATGCAGTAGCCACAGTACACACCGGGGTGGGCGTTCAGACTCATCATGGCGCCCTGCCCCGTGCCACAACCCGCAACCACAAAGTCCACCGCCTGGGAATTGATCAGGAGGCTGGCGCAGATCCCCAGATGGATGTAGGTAAGACGGTGGTCGTTGTCACCATCCATACCAACGTTGAATACGGTGTGGTCTTGTTCGGCCGCGACGGCCTGCAGTTCATTCAGGACTATGGGGTTCTTCGCCGCCTGGGAGAACTCCATCATCAGTGCGATTTTCATGGGAAATACCTCGGAATCAATGGCCGGCCATTATAGGAAATCACCCCATTGATTTAAACGGACCCCGTTGGGCACCCAAAGCTTCCGATACCGCCAGTCTTCACCTACGCTGTGCCTATACGACAGCCATCGAACTCTGGAAAGGAACACACATGAACGCCACCCGAATCGAACGCGACAGCATGGGCGAGCTGGAAGTCCCCGCCGATGCCCTCTACGGCGCGCAGACTCAGCGTGCGATCAACAATTTCACTGTCAGTGGGCAGCCCATGCCGGAACCTTTTGTCCGCGCGCTACTACGGGCCAAAGCGGCCGCAGCGCGCGCGAATAAGGAACTGAACCAGATTCCCCCGGCCATGGCCGATGCCATCTGTGCAGCGGTTGACGAACTGTTGACTGACAATTCGCTCATGCGTCATTTTCCTGTCGACGTATTCCAGACCGGCTCCGGTACCAGCTCCAACATGAACGCCAACGAAGTGCTCGCCACCCTGGCTTCCCGTTTGTGCGAAGAAAACGTCAGCCCCAACGACCATGTGAACTGTGGCCAGAGCAGCAACGACATCATTCCCTCCACCATTCACATCAGTGCTGCAATCGAGTTGGAGGAGCAACTCCTGCCAGCGCTGCAGCATCTGGCCACCACTATCCGCGACAAGGCGGCGGCCGTGGATCACCACGTTAAAACCGGGCGCACCCACCTGATGGACGCCATGCCCGTGCGCCTGAGCCAGAGCCTGGAAGCCTGGGCAACCCAGATCGAGCAGAACATTGCTCACTTGCAGCAGTTGCAGCCTTCCCTGCAAAGCCTGGCTCAGGGTGGCACGGCTGTCGGCACCGGCATTAACGCCCATCCGGAATTCGCCGCGCGTTTCGCAGCGGCCCTCAGCGCAGACACCGGCCTGACCTTCCAGCCAGCGCCCAACTTCTTCAGCCACATCGGCTCCCAGGACATTGCCGTGGCCGTGTCGGGCCAACTAAAAACCACCGCAGTGTCGGTGATGAAAATCGCCAATGACCTGCGGTGGATGAACTCCGGCCCACTGGCCGGTTTGGGTGAAATTGAACTGGAAGCGCTGCAACCTGGCTCTTCGATCATGCCGGGGAAGGTAAACCCCGTCATTCCCGAGGCTGCCGCCATGGTTGCCGCGCAGGTGATCGGCAACGACACGGCTATCACCATCGGCGGCCAGTCAGGCAACTTTGAACTCAACGTGATGCTGCCGATGGTGGCCAGCAACCTGCTATCAAGCATTCAATTGTTGGCCAACGTAAGCCGGCTATTGGCCGACAAGGCAATCAGCAGCTTTAACGTCAACGAGGAAAAGCTCACCGAGGCGCTGAACCGCAACCCCATTCTGGTCACGGCGCTCAATCCGGTAATCGGTTACCTGAAAGCCGCCGAGATCGCCAAACAAGCCTATAAGGAAAAGCGCCCGGTGATCGACGTTGCGGTGGAAAATACCGACCTCAGCCGGGAGGAACTCACACAGCTGCTGGACCCGGCAAAGTTGACCCACGGCGGGATCTGAGCGGGCACAGGACAGCTACGCCAGGAAGAAGCGGCCGGCGTAGCTCTCGCCTCGAAATTGACTCTGCTCCTCGAGTCGATGGCGATAATACGCGTCGCGGCATCCCTCGTAGCGCGCCGGCACGAAGGTCACATTGTACGTTTTGCGGCTTGCTTGACTGAGGTTTCGGCCGCTGCAATGAGGTATGAGGCCGTCGAACAACACCGCATCACCCGCGGCCAGCTCCGGCATGGTAAAAGGCTTGCCTTCCAGAGCTGACCCGTCGATGTCGCGGGGCTCATCTGCGGGAGCCGGCAGCGGCGTATTGCGTAAGGCGGGGTAAAACATCACGGTGCCGTTCTCTGCGTTTGCCGGCTCCAGCGCTATCGAAATCGATAACAGGTCCGGCCCGGGTACGCCCGAACTGCCAAAGTAGTTTTCGTCACGGTGCGGGCCGTAACCGCCGGTGCCCGGCCACTTGTAGATCAGTTTTTCCTTCAGAACCTGAACTTCTTCACCGAACGCTCGCCGAGCGAGGCTGACAATCCGTGCATCCTGATTCAGCGCCTGAAAGGCAGGAGAGATGTCGGCCACCGGATCAAGGCGCTCCAGTACATCCTTGCCATTCTCGTCCTTCCTCAAACTAACCCGCAGGTTGTAGGGACTGAGGGGTGTTACACGATCATCCCACAATCGGGCGCACTCCTGAATGAGTTCTGCCACCTCCAGGGGATCCAACAGGCCGCGGACAACACCAACGCCCTGATTTTTCAGGGAAGCGATGGCTTCTGAATGGTTTTCGTCGGGACTATTTAACGGGTGCATCACAAGGGCTTCAACAGTTCGATTTGTTTCAGTACATCCACCATACCGCACGATCGGTACAGGTGATGTGCACTGCCATGCTCAACAGCATAAGCGCCAAAAGAACGCGCACCCTGGACTCGGGCCAACGCTATGGCTGCCAACACAATATTCCGCGCTGTACCGTTCCCCCGGCATTCAGGGCTGACAAAGAGATTTTTCAGGCGAGCAAAACCCTTATTCATCGCGAGTGATACCGTCCCCACCAATTCCCCCTGCTGATAACACAAGTAGGAGTCCATGTAGCCGGCTTCACATTTGCCCTGTTCCAGATCCGCCCAAACGCCACTTTGCATATCGTGACCGTCAGGCCCTTTTACATCGCTTTGGTACAGCTTTTTCCGCAGTCTTAGTTGGGCATCACTTTGGATAGGCTGAAAACTGATGGCCGGGGGCTGCTCCACAGTGGGCCGTTCAGCCAACGTCATCACCAGCCCCACTTCGGTTCCCAACGTGTAGTCGGGCAACGCTCTGCTCAGGCCGGTATCGGTGATGTAGCAGCGACACAGGGCAGCACCGGCTTGGCGAAAAACGGACTCTACTGCGTGGAGCCACTCGTTCCAGTCACGTATCTGTGCAGCGTGAATATCGTGCAGAACGCAACCGGAAGCGATACGCTCAAACCCGGGCATGATGGTCAGCTCACCCTGCAGTGTGCGTTCACACACACTCCCCGCCCGAAAGTAGTCCAGTTCGCTGTTCAGTAGTGCGGCGGTAGCCGGCCGCAACGACACTTCGAGATTCATGTCAGCAGGTCCAGTGTAGGTGCGCCAAAACTGCGTGCCGAAATGCGGTTTGGCTCCAAGTTCATTTCCAGAATAACCGGCCCCGTGGGACTGATAGCAATGTCCAGACCGGCGAAACTCGCTTCGGGGAATACCCGCATCGTTTCCTGAGCCAGGCGGATTGTTTCAGGCCAGAACGGTAATTTTCGCCCTTCGATCTGTTCTCCTGAGTCCGGGTGTATTGAATGACCCTCCGGAGCGACGACGGTCATGATGGCTTGCCGCGCAGTACCGTCATCCAGGTTAATGGGCGCACTGATTCCGCCCTGCCCGGCGTTGTCGACCACCGCCGAACGGCGCCCCATTCGCAGTGCACCACCGAGCACATTGACCTCATTCCCCTTCCGGATCACCCACACGCGCAACGAATTAACACTGGAGGGATTGAGCTTGCTCATTTCGGCGTGCTGCTCGAAATAAGCCTCAATCACGTACCCGTGTTGCAGCTTGTCGCCTATGTAACGCGCGACAAAGTCTTCGATACTGATTGCGGTCTCATCCAGCAGGTTGCGCAAGGTCAGTTCGCTGTCTCCGCGATTAATCTGCGCGGCAATGAAACCCTCACCGCCCCAACCCTCTACTGGTTTGAAACAAATTTTCTCGCTCTGGCAAACGGCCAATACCTGGGCCAACTCGGCGGCGTTAGTAAGCGGAAGGCCCTTCCGGCCAATCCCTTTGTCGGAGTGGAAGAAGCCAATGAAGGCCGGCGTGGGAATACCCAGCAAACGCAACAGAGACTTTTCGGCCAACTTGTGCTGGGAGAACTTCCTGTAGGCGGGAGGGTTGAGACGATCTATCTCCCTTTTGTACTGCGCCTCGTTCAGAAACCGCTGTTTCTCGCGCATCGTGAGGTCTCGGCGCCACAAGCGCGCCTCGAAGTACAGGAGCGGTCCGAGCTGCCGGGTTGCGTAGAGATAGACCATCTCCCGGAATTGGGTAATTACGCCAACATTTTCAGTGTCGGCAACGCCCCTGGCCAACGACATTACATATCGCAATTTGGTAAGTGGGCCAGATCGGTAATCGATGAACTGAAGTTTTCTATCGGGCATGCTTCATTATTCGATTCACGGTGATCCTGATTCTCACCCGGACCACCTGTTAAAACTGCCGTACAGTGCATTTTATTATCTACGCCGGCGCTGTAATTAGTATGTACTTAGAGAGTGATTGTGATCGGAACCACAATTTTGGTGGCCTTGAGAGCAAAAAATACACCGCAAGCATTCCCATAGTAGCCGGTATAAGTCCCGTGACATGGGGCCTCAGACCCTTATACTCCCACTTACAAGCAAGCCGGTGCGGTCCCGAAGCCTATGCACGTGAAGAAGCTGCTGGAAGAACTCAAGGAAAGACATCTCTACCGCGTTGCCGTTCTGTACGTCGCGGGGGCGTGGCTTGGTCTGCAGGTGATCGACATCATCGGCGAGAACTTCGAGTGGCCGATCTGGCTGATGCAGGGGTTGATCCTGGTGATGATCCTCGGACTGCCGGTGGTGCTGCTGGCGGCGTGGATGTCAGGCGAACCCAAGCCGGTGGATACACCCGCAGAAGCGCCTGTAGCGAACACGGATGACAGGCCCTCCCTACTGATACTGCCCTTTGATTGCTTCTCCGACCGCCCGGAGGATGTGTGGAACGCCGACGCGCTCACCGAAGACCTCACTACCCTCCTTGCCCGTTTTTCTGACTATTGCGTGATCGCTCGCAATACCGCCTTCGCCTTCAAGGGCAAGAGCGTGGATGTTCGCGAGTTCAAGGACAAACTGGGCGTTCGCTACGTGCTGGAAGGCAGCCTGCGGCGCCGCGGCCAGAACTTGAGAATAAATGCCCAGTTAGTTGAAACGGCCACCGGCGGCCATCTCTGGGCAGAAAAGTACGATTGGGACGAGACCGACTTCGAACCCAAGTACGACGAGTTTCTCCAGGCCGTGGTGATGAAGCTGGGCAATGAACTCACGCGTGCGGAAATGCACTTGTCACGCACCCGCCCGCCCGGGGAGTGGAGTGTGCTCGAACTGTATCAGCAGGCTCGCGGTGTATTGCAGTTTGAAGGCTGGAGTCAGCAGAGCCTGACACACGTTGTAGACCTGCTGCGTCAGGCCATCGCCAAGGATCCCGAATTTGCCCCCGCCCAGGCCTACCTGTCGCTGGTACTCGCCATCGGTTATTGGCTCAGCCTGTATCCGGATCGGGAGGCGGCACACACCGAGGCCCTGAAGGCCAGTGAGATTGCCATGACCCTGGCGCCCGAATCCTCGGAAGTACTGGGTTTTGCCGGCTGCGCGTTATCAGACCTGGGGCAGCACGATCGCGGTATTCCGATTCTGGAACGTGCGGTCGAATTGAATCCATCCAATTCACAGGCCTTCGCAGCGCTCGGGGTAGCCCGTGTGCTGTGCGGCAACATCGACGATGGTATGGCGCACTTGCGTCACGCTATGGAGATAAGCCCTCTGGACCCTGGCCTGGCGCCCTGGTCAACGGTATTGAGCTTTGCCGAAACCCTGATGGGCGATGCCACCTTGGGACTTGAATCCGCCCAGCGCGCCTGCAAGGCCGACCCTCGCTACTATGGGGGGTTCCTGGCCATGGGCCTCGCCCAGGTTCATTTGGGACGATTGGAGGAGGCGCAACGCTCCGTTGCTGAATCGCGACGCCTGAACCCCGACTTATCCGAAGAATCAGCTGCGGCGATGGTCGGAGAGGAAGCGATACGGGAACTGGAAAAGGTCGGCATTACCCTGCCCGGCCTGAAGAGCGTCCAGGCCACCGCGTAGCATTGGCTCAATCCCGCCGTGTTGGTTCGGGGCGAGTAAACAGGAAGGTAATCACGCACACGAAGGTCACTGACACAAAAGCCAGCAACCAGCGATTGTCGGTATAGAAGTAGAGGAACAGCCAGCTGGCGCACAGTGTTACCAGTGCCAGATATTTACTACCCCTGGACACCGCCCCTTCCTGCTCCCAGTCAATCAATAGCTGCCCGAACTGCGGGTGTTGGTAGAGCCAGCGATGCAAGCGCTCTGAACCTTTGGCGGAAAACCAGGCGGCGAGCAGCAAGAACGGAACGGTCGGCAGGCCCGGCACCACCACACCAATCAAGGCCAGTGCGGTAAACACGTAAGCCAGCACCAGCGCCACTACCCGGGGCATGACGTACTCACGGTTATTCCTCAACTAATTCAAATGGCAGCATCGCGCGTTCGAGCATACTGATTTACATCGACAGCGTCGAATGAATGGTTACTGACAGGACTGGCTGTCAGTCACACCAGCCGAGATCTGGTTCCGACCTCTGCTCTTGCCCTCATACAAGTGTTTGTCCGCGCGGGACAACAAACCGGTGGCGGTGTCTTCTTCCCTTGCTTCAGCCACGCCTCCGGTAATATTGATCGTCACCTGATGCCCCTCAACCTCGAAAGGTGTGGCCGCTACCGCGTCACAAATGCGATTAGCCAGTCGTGTCGCTGCGGGCAAGGTGGTATTGGGCATTAGAACGGCAAATTCTTCACCACCGATACGGGCCAGCACGTCGTACTCCCGTATCAGGCCTCGGACCTGCGCAGCGAATGACTGTAGCACCCGATCACCGGCGTCGTGGCCGTAGCGGTCGTTGATGGCCTTGAAAAAATCGATATCCAGGAGCAACAGGCAAAAGGGTTGTTGTTGCCGATGCCTGCGAGCTGTTTCTTCACCCAGGCGCTCCATGAAAAGGCGCCGATTGGGCAGTTGGGTGAGCATGTCAGTACGCGCCTCCTCCTCCGCCCTGACCTTGGCGCTGCGCAGTTCGCTGGTGCGCGCATCGACGGTCTGCTCCAGTAGATCCTTCTGCCGCTCCAGCGCCTGCACATACTGCGTCCGCGCATCCACCTTTGCCACTTCAGCGCGGCGCGAGAGAATAATGATCGTGGCGAATAACAGGCTGACTTCAAATATCGAGGCAACTGGCGTAATCCAGTAATTAAACGGTGTGTGGTCGATGAAGCCCAATTCCCGCACCGGATAAACAATCATGCCAAAGCAGTAGAAAGCCCAACTGAGCACAAAGGCAAGCGCCAACGTTTCCCCCTGCAGGGAACGCCGAATGCCGGCGACGAGCAGAATAATCATGCCCAGAAGCTGCAGCTCAACGGTGGTTACTGACACTGCCGACAGCCCCAATATTGCAGAAACTACCGGAACTATGCCGAAGGCGGCGAGCGCCACTATCGCTTTGTCCAGCCGAGGCAAATGGCGCGCGGTGTTCAGTACTTCCCGGGTGAACAGTGCTGCAAAGGAGACGGTGAGCGCGCCTGCCATGGTCATATACCGCCAATGAAAGCCGTCGCGAATCAGCAGCAATGGTAAAAAACCGTAAATCGCCCCCCAGGACACGATGTTACTGGCGATAAAACCGGCGTAATACAGCAGTCCGGTAATCCGGTTGTTGTAGTAATTAACAAGGGTAAACAACAGTACCAACAGGAGGTAACCAAACAGCGCACCAAAGGCAAAGGTTTCCCTGACCTTGAACAGCTCAAACTGCTTTTCTCGCCAAACCCGCATGTCGGCAAAGATGGGGCCTCCTTTATCGACACCCAGGAACAGGAAGTAAGGCGCCGTGGAGTGTGCGGGAATCACGAGGGGATACGCGTAGCGATTATGCTCGATGGCACGCTTGGCCACTGGTTCAAAGTAGCTTTGTCGACCCAGCGAGGTGTAACCGCCGCCGCCATCAGGGGCGAAAAGCTCGATGTAGGCAAGCCCATGGTCCGGGTACTCGAGGACTACATGCACATCACGGTCGGAAGCGTTACTGAGCGCAAACCGCCCCCAGATATCGTAATCAAGCAGACCCAGCCCTGGTCCACGCTGGTTTAGCGGCTCGAACAGGCCCCGCTGCCAAACACCCTGGATGGTATCGATATCGGTGCTGCGCGTTTTATCCCGGTATATCTGTAGATTCGGCAGGAGGCGCACATACCCGTCGACCTCACTTACCTCTACCGGATCTGACAGTGAATTGGCCTGGCTGAATCCGCAGGAAAGTGCCGCAGACAGCGCACAGATGTGGGCCCCGAACTTGAGCAGTTGGCTAGCTATTTGGCAGACGTAATCGATCAACGCAGCCTCGTTATTATTGCTATGCTGCCAGTATAAGGGAAATTCTACCGTTGCCCGCCAGTAGTAATTCGGGAAATGATCAGTTGTGGGAGCTGGTTCAAATTCGCCGATCAGGCGGCAAAAGGCCACGGGGTCTTGCTGATAGCGACACAGATGATGTAGCCCGCGGTCAGCAACGCCAGTAGCCACGCGATGCCCCTGACCCGACGCGTGCTGCCGAAGCGCAAGGCAATCATTCCCAGGCCGATGTAGCAGCACAGGGCAATAATTTTGGCCAACAACCAGGGTTGTTCCAACGGTGACAGCCGCCACTGAAACAGCAGGAAAATGGCAGATACCAGCAACACAGTGTCGATAACATGCGGTAAGGTCCTGGCAGCGCGGGATTGTAACAGCGAGTTGTCCGTCAACATCCAGCAACCTCGCAGCGCAAAGCCCGCAATGGAAAGCACTGCGGCGCAAACGTGGGTGAAATAGAGAGTGCTCATCAAACGACTGTAAACCCTGGCGCCTCACAAATCTGTGCGAATGAGTCACCAATAATAACAATTCCCCACAAGCGTGGCGGAGTGTGTTGTAGAGCTAGTCGAGGTAGCGCTCGCCATGAGGGTTCAACTTACCCGACACGGCAACGAACGGCGTCTCCAGCGTGCGCACGCGCAATACGAGCGACGCATAGTGCCCCTCACCCGTCAGCACAAAGCAGGGAATATCTACCCGGTGATTCCACCCTTGAGCGCTCGCTTCGTAACCGATGTCGAGCTGTTGCAGGTAGCCCTCTGCAGGCGCCTGGTCGGTGAACAGGGTTTGTACACGCTGAATGCCCCCGTCAGGCGTGGTGATGCGTAAACGCCATGAAAAACGCCCATCTACATTTGCCGGTTCCCTGGTGAAGTGCAGCAGAAGATCAGCAACGCCGGGCTCAACCGGATAGCGGGGCCGGTTCAGTGCGATACCCGTTTGGGCATCGAGCGGTAAGGTAATCGAGCCGAGGCGAACCAACGTGGTTCTCGCCCGCTCCGGCTTCCTGTCGAGATGAAAAACCGCTGGCGATTGCGGGTCGACAGGAAGCATGTGCTCATTTTCGGCGAGCCGCCAGGTGGAATAGTGATACACCCGCTGAGCGCGGCCCTCGTCGATATCCCAATAGTCCCTGTCACCCACCGACACCACTACCGCCGCGCCGCGCAGGTCTGTCAATGAAAAGCGTCCGTCGCGATCGGTCCTGATTCCCTGTAGCGTGGTCCAACCAAAAAATGGGGATTGAAATGGACTGAGCACACGATCAAACACCACAATCGAGACCGGGTGGTCTGGTATCGGATTACTTGATTCATCGAGCACAAGGCCGTGAAATACGATCGGTGTTGCGATTTCCGCCCGCACATGGGCTTCCAGGTTAGCCGGGGTGATCCCATCAAAATTCGGCTCCCAACCCCGCTCCTGCAGGAGAGCCAGGTCCGCGGTGCTGTAGGTATCCTCGGGCGTAGTAACACAAGCGGTGAGAGCCACCGACAGGATTAGCGCTGTAATGCCAGATCGGTGCATCATTGGTCAGACCCCGACAGGCCGGCATCGTTGTAGGGGATATTGAACACGTCCAGTATCAGGTTGGAGTACGGCAATACCTTCTGTGGGTTCCAGCGCCACATCGCCACGTGATCCGACTGAAACCCAAAGGGTGGATGATGCAGATTGTAGGCCGCCTCCACCACTCCAGACACCCGTCCCTCGGCCCCAAGCGCCTGACTCCGGGCTGGAATCGCACCAGCCATTGCCTCGTGGGGGTCATCCACGGGCCGGGAATGTAACCACCATCGATTCAGGCGAACACCACTACCAGACTCATCCTCGGGAACCCACACATACCGACTGGTGACACCGGCCAGTGGCTTTGTCACCCGTTGTGCCGCGTTCCAGCCCATCCAGGTAATGTCGGCTGGATTGTAGGCGGTGTAGATCGGGGTTTTCGTTTCGGTCAGGTAGCCGGTGTGCCCCAGCGCTGATCGCGGGCTCTCAGACACCCCTGGAATTACCAGTGAATCATCGGAATCAAAGCTCTCCGCGGCCACCGCTGACACCTGAAACAGCGCTTGCTCAGCAGTCAAGCCCTGCTTGATCGCTTCCATCAACAGCACTCCGCCGAGACTGTGGGTAGTAACGTGAACACTCAGCTCGTCCGGCAGCTGGTGGATGTATTCATTGAGTGCAGATGCACTCTTGTAGGCGCGGTACTCACTTACATGCAGACCGAACATTTCGAGCTTTTTTACCGTGGGCCATCGAAAGTGAATGACACGCCCCCGAAAACCCTGGTGCCACAGGCGCTTCCACATCGTCTCGAAGGAAAACACGAGTGTACGTCGATAGTTCTCAGGGTCCTGGGGGATCCAGCCATGCACCCACACGATGACATCACTGGTTTCATACCAGGGTCGCTCGAACGGAACGCCCATAGCCTCCGGTTGCGCATGCAGTTCCGGTACAGGTGGATTGCGGAAATAACCCCAGGGCGCTTTGTATTCCTCGGGCCAATGCACGGCCACCCGTTCATAGAAGCTTTTGACCGGCCGCAGCACCAGATGAATTGGCGGAGATGTTTCCACCACCTCTTCGTTGATCAGCAGGGAAACCTGCAATGTCGCCACCCCGGCCTGCACGCCTTCGAATAGCAAACAGAGCCACTGGCGCTCACGTTCGGCAGCCGTCCACAGCGACAGAGGTAGCGTTAGCGCCTGCTGCGCTACCACCCCTACACTCTCCCTATAGGGAGAGGCGAGTTGTCGCTGGCCAATCACCGTTTCTTCCAGGTAACTGCGGCTACAGCGGGGGATGCCGGACCGCCACAACCTGATCACCGGTGTGTCATCGCCCGCCTCCCACGCCAAACGTAGCTGCGTGACTGCCGGGTCCAGGGACTGCCAGTCGTCGTGCTCGATCACAATGCGTGTTATGTCTTCCAGATCGCGCAGCGAGCCCGGATGGTCGTCTGCATTATCGGGTGCCGTGTGGGGCCAGCTCTCATACAGTTCGAGATCGTCCTGGTCATCGTTTAACCAGAACAGGAAGGGGCGATCGGACGAGGTGCGATCAACCGGGGCGTGATATCCGGCGATTGCTGAGGGGTAGACCAATCCATCACCGTTCTGGTCCACCGCAGCGACCAGTGCGACAGCTTGGGGAGCAGCCAAAACGAGTAGCACCAGCAGGACTAAACATCGCTGAACATTATTCCAATGACTCAACCACATACTCGCGAAACCTCCCGGCCATAAGTGCGAAAAGAAAAACCCTGGCGCTGCGCCCACACAATAAAATCTTCCAGTGCATCCGGGAGCCAGCGCTTGTCCACACGATTGTCTTCCTCGGGGTCAGGCCGATAACGGCTGCTGTGAAAAATCACTGCACCACCGTCGTGCTTCAATAGTCCGTCTCGCGTCACCCTCATGACTTTCTCCGCTTCAACCGTCGAAGCCGTCGCCGAATCACGCGCGTAAAAAGTGATGTGACCCAAAGTGAGGGAACAGTCGTCCACCAGGCGGTCGACGGCCGGTGTTACGATGCCTTTGGGCGGCCGGTAGAGAACGGGATCTGGCAGTACAGTAGTGGCCGCCTGCTCTATGGCAGCGCGCGTGGTGGCTATTTCCCTGCGCAGTACTTCCTCATCAAACCAGACCGGCCAGCCGGACTCCCAGCCATGAATACCAATCTGGTGCCCTTCACGGGCTGCTCGGGCTACCAGCTCCGGATGACTCACCACGCGCCTTCCGATGAAAAAAAACGTCGCCTGGGTCTGGTGCCGCGCCAGAACATCCAGAATTCTGGCAGACACACCCCCCTGCGCTTGCGGGCCATCGTCAAAGGTCAGGATAATTTCCCGCTGCCCGGCGGGCGGCAGCGAGCTGTCCAGAATGGTAAAGGGAACGGCAGACACCTCTGCCGTCAGCAGGGCGGCAGCGAAGGCGAGCGTGAATACATCGGAGCGGTAAGTAGTGATAGCCAGGTAGCTCTGTCAGGAATGACTACTGGCTAGTGTGTAACCTCAATATTGCTTTTTTTTGACAGTCAGCTGACACCCCCCGAAGTCTGTTCAGACTCCCGGGCGGTCAACAACACACCCTTTAACGGCATTTAGCGTGAGACTTAATATCCACAATGCTGTCAGCGCGACCATTGGCCGTTGCCATCTGCAAACACTGTCCGGAGCGGCGGTTATACCAGATCGTGTACGACGTAGTTCCTGACTTGAAGCCATCCACATTGCGGAAGCCCCGGTCCTCCAGACTGTCGTTGGCACTACTGGCACGAGCGCCCACCAGATCATTGAAACGTTCGTCGCGGTTACTGCCGTGGTGGGAGCTGCCGTGGTGGCTCGAGTTGCTACCGCCGCCACTGGTCGCCCGCAGATACTTCTGTTTCACGTAGCCAGTGTCGCCCTGGAACTCAACCCGACACCAGGTGCTGCCGTCATTGCGTTCACAATCACCGGCATTGCGCAGTCGAGTGCCATTGTGCACTACGGCGACGAAGCGAGAATCCTTGTCTGCGCGACTACGGATGTGCACACCGTCTCCAGGGCTGTCGTGGATTTCCCAGTAGGCCGAACCATGGGAGCTATGGCTGCTGCCACCGCTGGTCTGGCGGAGGTATTTTTGCTTCACGTAGCCGCGATCGCCCTGATACCTGACTTCGCACCAGGTGCTGCCATCATTGCGTTCACAATCGCCATTGTGCTGCACACGCGTACCGTTGTGGACACGGGCTACGGCGCTGGAGTCCTTGGTCGGTCGACTGCGAATATGCACTCCGTCACCGGGACTATCGTGAATTTCCCAGTTACCGCTGGAACCGTAGGAATGGCGAGAGCTGCTGTAATCCCGGTCAGAGCGGTAGTCTCTATCAGAGCGATATCCGCTGCCGCGACGATCATTTACCAGATCTTCCGCCTCATCGATATCCCGGCTGGAGCATTTATGAGTACCCGCTTTACTATCTCCATCCGGGCTGAAGGTCACCACGCAGCCATCGCCGTAATTGACCATGAACGCTCCGTTGGATAGCTCGGTCACTTCCGGACGTGCCTGAACATTTGCGGCGATCAGACCGAGCGCCAGAACACATGCAATTTGCTTAAGGTTTTGTTGCATCAATAGTTCCTCTGGTTGTCCCAACGAACTTCTAAACCATAGATCACATTTACGACACTGGAAACCAAAAAAACTCACATTGACCTGGTTGGCACAGCAGCGACAGAGTCTGCCCCTGTTATATGCCGAATTCGCTCGGCATAATGCCCGAATATAAAAACTGGTCAGTCAACTTTCGGGGAAGCACATTGCTGGATCTAACAACTATCGGCGGTGGCTATCAGGGCCGCCGCCGTACGCTTTCACTGGCGCTACTCATAGTCGTCAATCTCCTGCCGATATACGGTGTACTCAGCCTCAACTGGGATGTGGGCGCGCTGGTTATCCTCTACTGGTCTGAGAACCTCGTAATCGGTTTCTACACACTGGTAAAAATGCTGGTGAACTCTCCTATCGGCGGCCTATTCTCCGGAGCCTTCTTCTGCATCCACTATGGCGGATTTTGCGCCGTCCACGGCCTGTTTATCCTGACGCTGCTCATAGATCCCGAAGCCAAAGTGATGGGGGAGACGACCTGGCCGTTTGTGTTTGTGTTCGTCGAGCTACTGGTGGATGTAGTCACTCAGGTACTGACCTACGCCCCCCCCGCCTGGATCATTGTGCTGGCGGGATTAATGCTCAGCCACGGCGTGTCGTTTGTGGTGAATTTCCTGCTCGGCGGTGAGCGCTACACAGCGAACACAGGCTCGCTGATGAGCGAGCCCTATGGTCGTATCGTGGTGATGCACCTGGCCGTTATTGCTGGCGGGATGGCCACCATGGCACTGGGTGAACCGCTGGCAATGCTGCTGGTGCTGGTGTTATTGAAGCTGGCCGTGGATATCGGGCTGCATATTCGCGAACATCGTAAAATTGCGGCGAGGCAGGTGCCCGCCGCAGGTATTGCTTGACTCTGTAGAACTGGCGCCGCCTATTGGACCAAAGAGCTGACCGTGTTCACGCCAGCTTCCAGACGTGATCCAGACCACCCACGTGCTTCCGCCGCCGCGCACTGTCATTGGCCGGCTTGTCGGCAATCGACTGTTTAATGTCGGCGTTGGTGTGACCGCACAGGTAGTAACTGTGCTGCACCAGACCATCGGCCACCCCGGTGCAGTCAACCTGCTGAATTTTGGCGTGCAAGTGGGCCGGGCGCGCCGCACCGGAGCCGCCCAATCGATCAGGCTGCCCCTTGCTGTAGTCCGAAATCACCATCGCCCGGTCATTGCGGTTGTGGTAGATCGTGACTTCCCGCGCCAATTGGTGAAGGTTTCCCAAGGGGTGATCCGGCTCCAGCGCGTCATCATCGACATCCGCTGCGCAAAGGAAGATGTGGTCAAAGATGCGGGGTAAACTGCTACCCGGCGTGAAGCGCCCCATACGTTCCAGCATGTGCTGCAGCAAGAAATTCCCCATGGAATGGCACAGCAGGTGAATCTGCTGTTGACAGAGTGTGGTCTGGCGCTGTCGCACGCCCCCACGCAACTCCATCAGAAAGTCGCGCAGCTTGAGTATGCCGCGCGCCACTGCGGCACCTGAGCCTTCCGCCTCGGTTCGATCAGATTTATACGATACCCAGGGCAACATCAGCCCGTCCGACGGCCAGGTAAACAACACCACCTTGACGCATTCCGCCGGATGCACCCGGCAGGTGGTATCGCCGCGACGCTTTTTGCACAGCATTTGCTCCAACGCCAGCGCGGACCCCACGGCTTCCTCCCAACTCACGTTGAAGCCGTGAATCAGCACCACCACATCACAGGCCTTGTCCATCGCCTCTTTCAGGTCTTTATACATACCCTTGGAGCCGAGCACTGCATTTGGCTGCACAGCCTCCGACATGTCCCGATTAATGTCTTCCTTGTAGGCGGTGATCTTCGCTGATTTCTCGGTGCGCTCGCTCAGGTACTCCGACAACGCCACGCCATCGCCTGTACCGACCTTGTCTTTGCGCGCGTTGAGATGTTTGTCGATCACCGATCGCGTAGCCTGCACCTCCACGCGACCGAAGCGCAGGTTTTCGATGCCGTCGTCGCTGAACTTGCGCCCGTAACGATCCGGCGCCCAGCGGTCGGCTCCTTCGTGCTTTCTGTTGGTGGCGTAGTAAAGATTCAGCTTGTCCATGAGCATCAGTCCCTGTGGCGAAATACGAAGCGTCACCTGGCGCAGGCACGGTGATCAAAGCCCACGCTCAGCAGATTCATAGTAGACCAATTACCCAATTTCGCTGCGCCAGGCAAAAGACTCAATTCAGCTTTACCAATATCCCTTATACATTCTATTGAATAGTGTTTCCGCGAAGACCCTTCTAGGCTCACAGGCATCCCTGAATCAGCCGTCCCATCGTGCGACCAGGTTCCCGAGGGGCAGGAGAAGCCGTGATGACACGCCCAGTCCACCGTAGATTTTTCTCTAGCATTGCCAGTGCAGCCCTCGGGTTGCTGGTGGTTTTACCAACAATTGCTGAACCACTGGTCTATATCGCCCGAACGCACCGCGGGGATATCGGCCTGGTCGATCCAATTACCCGCGGTGTCATCGGCGGCATCCCGGCAGAGGGCGCCCCGTCTGTGGTGAAGATCGCGCCCGACGGGACCTACGGTTATGTCGGATACGAAAGAGACCAGACACGTGTGCTGGACACTCTTTCCGGCCAGTTAATAGAACCAGACAGGTCTTGGGATCTACCTGACGAAATTGACCAGATTCTGTTTCATCCCGAACTCCCTCTGGCCTACATGTCCGGAGAGTCCGGGGTCGCGATAGTTGATACCAACACCCACCAGATTATCGACAGCCTACCGAGCTTCGCACGGCCCGCCTTATTGCACCTTGATCTAGAGCAAGATGTGCTGGTAGCTATCAATGTGCATGGTGACATTGAGTACTGGTGGCTGGACTCGGGCTATCATCATTTCTCACCAGCCAGCGTGCCAAAGGTTAGCGACATGGTAGTGGAGCCCTCCCGCTACTTTTTGCTTACGGAAGACGAGATCCTGAGCTTTTCACTATGGCGGCCAGCCCACTCAGCTTCCGAACCCAGGGAGCCAGCGGCGATAGCATTTTATCCGGAAGTGAAGCTCGACGACCTTTTTCCTGCCACGCCCCATCTAGGCCCGGCGCTACAGCTCGAGCTCGCCCTTGCGAAAGGGACCATCTACGTAGGCTTCGAGGGGGGGATCAAGAAGGTAGAGTGCTTGAATAGCAATAGCACCGGAGCGACAAACTGCCCGGGTACTGATGGGTCTCATGGGGGAGCTGGAAGCGGCGTAGATCTCGTGGTATCTACACTGGATTTGACGGGAGGCGGGGATGAACGAGGACTTGAAGGCCACATGGCCGACATGATCCCCTACAACGAAGGGCGTGAGTTGTTAGTACTCGGCAACCGCACGGGTTCCCTCGTGGACACTGCCACTATGACCCTCATAAAAGAGTTACAGGTGCGTTCGGGCACCGGCCCGCTGGGGCCGGCCGATCTGGCTCCGCCCGTAGCCTCCTGTGAAGCCGCCAGCACCTCAATTCTCGGTTTCATTCGCGCCGTGAACGCACTCAATACCGGTCAGGGGTCCAAGCAAAAGCTGATCTCACAGGCTAAGGCAGCACGCGATGCCCTCAAAGCTGGCGACATGAACACTGGCCGCCTCAAGTTGCAGGGCCTGGTCTGGCGGACAATTGAGCGCTCCAACCTCGCCCCTGGCGCGGAGCAACACATAGCGCCAGAGGACGCCTCGGAGCTGGTTTGCGCCGTGGCGAATATGATTGCCAGGATAGACGCCGCTCATTAAGACCAGCCTCCGTTAATGAGGCAATTCTGGTCTACACTTTGTGATTCCCACCCGCTGGAATCGCAACACAATGCGAATGAACCTGAGGTCCGTTGACCTCAACCTGCTCACCGTGTTCGAAGCCATCATGGAAACCGGGCAACTCCGCCGGGCCGCTGATCGGCTGGGCATGAGTCAACCGGCTGTCAGTGCGGCCCTGCAGCGCCTGCGTGACAGCCTGGGGGACGAACTGTTTATCCGCACCAGCCAGGGTGTAATGCCAACCCCGCGGGCGCGGGAAATCCACCAGACCACCTCGCAAGCGCTGGAAATGCTCCGCAATGAGTTGGATCAACCTCGCCAGTTTGATCCCGGCCAGTGCAAACGACACTTCTCCCTAATGGGTGGCGACTACGTGGAACAGCTGTTCCTCGGGCCGCTGATGGCGACCTTGTCACGCGAGGCACCGGGCGTCAGCCTCGAAATTGGCCCCCTGCTCGCCGGCGACTACGGTAAGGCGCTGGTTACCGGCGAGTACGATGTAGCCATCCACTATGCGGTTCCCGCCGATACCAACCTTGTCGTCAGGAAGGTGGGCCTGGATCGCCTGGTAGTAGCCTGCCGGGCGGGGAATCCACAGTTACAGGGTAGGCTTACACCGACCCTGTTCGCCAGCCTGCCTCACGTAACCTTGCTGCCACCGGAGAGCGGGCCCGGCCACCTGGAGCGATTCATGGGCAATGAAAAGCCGGGACGCTGCTGGTCGGTGCGGGTAACGCATTTCAGCTCCATGTTGCCCGTGGTACTGGCTTCAGACACGCTGTGTGTCATGCCTTTGAGCCTGGCGCGCATGTTTGCAAGGCACGCAGCCATTGAAATCCACGAAATTCCCGCGGATATCCCGGCTATTACGATCCATCTGGTATGGGCTCAACGCTATGAAGCGGACCGGGCCCACAGCTGGTTTCGCACGCAATTGCTCGAGGTAATGACAGCGGTGACGAGCGCGACAGACTTTCTCTCCGAAGACCAGACTGCGGCCGGCTAGTCCGCGCCAACCGGCCAAGTGATGGCTACGCCTCGCTGTAGCGGTTGATCACCATCTTGCCCAGCGCCATCTGGTGCACCTGGTCCGGACCGTCTGCCTGACGACACCAGCGGGCATAGTTGAAGGCCTCCGCCATGAAGTAGTCTTCGGTCAATCCACCGGCGCCGTGCATCTGCATGCAGCGGTCAATGATGGTTTGCGCCATCAGTGGCACGCTGATCTTACTGGCCGCGATCAAGTCCATGGCACCCTTGGCGCCTACAGCGTCCATTTTCTGGCAAGTCTTCAGCACCAGCAGGCGCATCATCTCGATTTCGGCAAAGCTCTTGGCAATGTCTTCGCGCACCGACTGGTGCTGGGCCAGCGTACGACCGAAGGTACTGCGTGAAGTAACGCGTTCGCAGGCGGTCTCCAGAGCCCGCTGTGAAGCGCCGATCAAACGCATACAGTGGTGGATCCGGCCCGGTCCCAGTCGCCCCTGGGCAATTTCAAAACCGCGGCCCTCGCCCAGCAATACGTTTTCGCGCGGCACCCGCACATTGTTAAAGCGCAGTTCGGCGTGGCCGATAGGGGCATCATCATAGCCCAGGGTGGTCAGCGGGCGAATCACTTC
The DNA here is from genome assembly GCA_030427085.1 of Gammaproteobacteria bacterium. Classification (GTDB taxonomy): domain Bacteria; phylum Pseudomonadota; class Gammaproteobacteria; order Pseudomonadales; family Halieaceae; genus JAUHXH01. Next base: position 178,784 of record JAUHXH010000003.1, read on the forward strand.
CAGGCCCGGCGTGCCCTTGGGCACCAACACCTGCGTCTGCTGCATGTGGCGATTCGGGTTGTCGGGATCGGACTTTCCCATCACGATAAAAATCTTGCAGCGCTCATACATTGCACCAGTGATAAACCACTTGCGACCGTTCAATACCCACTCGTCACCATCGGCCTCGATGCGCAGTTCGATGTTGGTGGCGTCCGAGGATGCCACCTGCGGTTCGGTCATGGCATAGGAGGAGCGAATTTCACCGTTCAGTAATGGAGTCAGCCACTGTGCCTGCTGCTCCGGCGTGCCGTACTTCATGAACACTTCCATATTGCCGGTATCCGGCGCATTGCAGTTGAAGATTTCCGGTGACCATTGCACGCGCCCCATCAACTCAGCCAGCGGTGCGTAATCGAGGTTGCTGAGCCCGTTGTGGTCGCAGAACTCAGCATGTGAAGGCGGTACGAACAGGTTCCACAACCCCGCTTCGCGAGCCTTCGTTTTCAACTCTTCCATCAGGGGCACGGTGGCAAAGCGATCACTCGCCCCGGCCAGTTGCCGCGCATAGGCCTCCTCATTGGGGTAAACGTGTTCGTCCATGAACTGTGAGAGCGCTTCCTGATAGCGCAGTGATGTGTCAGAAAACTCAAACATGGGGCAACCCTGAAGTTCGTTGGTGTGCGCTGAGTATAGAACTCGAAGCAACATTAAGTTAGTTTATGTTTTTAATAGTCCTGCATTATTTTTATTTATATGGCGCTACGACTTGAAAACATCGACCTGAACCTCTTTGTGGTATTCGACGCGCTCTACAGGGAACGCAATGTTACCCGCGTGGCCAGCCAGCTCAACCTGACCCAGCCCGCGGTCAGCAGTGCCCTGAATCGCCTGCGCCAGACCTTCGACGACGCACTGTTCGTGCGCAGCCCGGACGGCATGCTGCCAACACCGGTGGCAGACAATGTCGTTGGTGATGTGCGACGCGCCATGGAGCTGTTGCGCAAGAGCGTGAAAGCGCAACACGCCTTTGATGCCGCGCGCTCGGAAAAAATATTTCGGGTGGGTATGAACGATATGGCGGAGTATTTGCTCTTACCAGCATTACACCGGGCGGTAGCAAAAGAGGCTCCCCACGTCAGCGTGCGCAGCTACTATGTGGCGCGCGAGACCGCCGCTGAAGAACTCAAGGCAGGGCGGATCGACCTGCTGCTGGATGCACCCATTACCAATGCACGCCAACTGCAGAGCGAACCCCTGGCGCACTTCCCCTACCGCGTAGCCATGCGCCGGGATCATCCACTGGCGGGACGACGCATCTCCCTGCAACGCTATCTGGCAGCAGACCATCTGCATGTATCCAGCCGGCGTTCCGGTCGGGGTCATGTGGATTTGGCGCTCAACCGCCTGGGCAAGCAGCGCCGTGTGGCCTTGCGGGTACAAAACCACCTTGCCGCCGCGCGTGTGGCGAGCAATAGCGACCTGCTGTGGACTGCGCCCGACACCGTGTTGGCGGAACTGCCACAACTTCGCCACTACGCACTCAGCTTCGAGGTGGAGCCCCTCACCTGGTATCTCTACTGGTCAAACCGGGCCGATGAAGACCCGGCAAATAGCTGGCTACGGGGTTTGATCGGCAGCGTGGTTGCCGCCGGATTCAAAATTAGCGATGCCCCCTGACCGGCCGCGGTACGTAAGCAGCCTCCAGTGTCTGGCGCTCTTCGCCATCGAGGGTCAGCTCTACCGCTGCCAGGGCATCGTCCAGCTGACTCGATTTTGAAACGCCAACAATAGGCGCGGTTACCGCTTCGCTGCCCATCACCCACGACAGCGCCACCTGGGCTCGCGGCACACCGCGCTGCGCAGCAACGGCACCCACCGCATCGAGGATGCCCCGCTCGCTGTCGGCAAAACCGCCATAGAGCTGGTCGCTAACTTCGTCCAGTTCGACGCGGTTGGTTTTCACCTCGGGTTCGCGAGCCAAACGGCCTCGGGCCAACGGGCTCCACGGAATTACGCCCACCCCCTGGTCACTACACAGGGGCAGCATTTCACGTTCTTCCTCGCGATCCAGCAGGTTGAGGTGGTTTTGCATGGAAATAAACCGTGTCCAGCCATTGTGCTCGGCGGTAAACAGCGCTTTCGCAAACTGCCAGGCAAACATCGACGAGGCGCCGATGTAACGAGCCTTACCTGCCTTGACCACATCATGCAGGGCCTCAAGGGTTTCCTCCAGAGGCGTTCTATAGTCCCAACGGTGAATCTGATAGAGATCGACATAATCGGTGCCCAGACGCTGCAGGCTGTCGTCGATGGCCTGCATGATCGCCTTGCGGGACAAACCGCCGGTATTGGGGTGCTTGCCCATGCGGAAAAAACACTTGGTGGCGATCACCAGTTCCTCGCGCCGACCGAAGTCACGCAGCGCCCGGCCGACAATTTCTTCAGAGCTGCCAGCGGAGTAGGCGTTGGCGGTATCGAAAAAGTTGATCCCCGCTTCCACCGCCTGCCGAATGATGTCCCGGCTGGCGGCCTCATCCAGCGTCCATTGCTGCCGGCCGGTCTTCGGTTCGCCAAAAGTCATACAGCCAAGACACACCGGCGACACCCGCAGACCACTTTTTCCCAGTTGCTTATAGTTCACTTTTTCTCCTTTTCGAAGGATGGGTTTACTGACGATCACCATCCACCCAGCCCCACCAAACAACCGTGTTACATCATAAAAGCACCAATATAGTTGCATATATCGCATTTTGCCAAAATACGTACCACAGCCAAAAAAACCTTCACCACATCGCAATTTGAATGTTTGCACTTTTTCGTACTTTGGGTATGCTAGCTCAAACTTATAACAATAAGGCGCCCAAACGGGCACCGGGAGTACGCTCATGGCGCAAGCTTCAATGCCCTCTGCGAGTGACGCTGGCAGCGATGCGGCACGCCAACAGGCACAGGACTACGTGGCCAAATCCGTGCACACAGCGCGGACGGTTACCGATATCCCCAGCCATATCCAGGCCCGGCCTGTCACCAAACTGGGTGTGATCGGCGCCGGCACCATGGGTGGCGGTATCGCCATGAACGCGGCCAATATCGGCATTCCAGTCACCATTATTGAAACCAGTGAGGACGCCCTGCAACGCGGCCTCGAGCGCATCAAGTCAAATTATCTGCGCACCGCCAGCCGGGGCCGCATTACCGAGGCGGAGGCGCTGGAGCGCCATGCCCTGATCCACGGTAGCCTCGTCCTGGACGACCTCGCTGACTGCGACCTCATTATCGAAGCGGTGTTCGAGAACATGGGCGTCAAGCAGGAGATCTTCCGCAAGCTCGACCGTATTGCCCATCCGGATGCAGTGCTGGCCAGCAACACCTCCGCCCTGGATATCAATGAAATCGCAGCAGTTACCCAGCGCCCACAGTCAGTATTGGGGCTGCACTTCTTCTCCCCCGCCAACGTGATGAAACTATTGGAAATTGTCCGCGGGGAGAAAACCTCACCACAAACACTGGCCACCAGCCTCGCCTTTGCTGAAGCCATTGGAAAAGTGGTTGCAGTAGTGGGCGTCTGCCCCGGCTTTGTCGGCAACCGCATACTGTTTCCACGGCAGCGACAGGCACAGGCTTTACTGCTGGAGGGCGCGCGACCCGAGCAGGTAGACACCGTACTGCGGGATTTCGGCATGCCGATGGGCCCCTTCCAGATGTCCGATCTGGCGGGGCTGGACATCGGCTGGAACCCCAAAGAATCAACAGGGCTTACGCTGCGAGACCGACTCTGTGAAGCCGGCCGCCGCGGACAGAAGACCGGGGCGGGTTACTACGATTACGACGAGCAGCGTCAACCACAACCCTCCCCACTGGTGGCCGAATTGATCGACGAATTTGTCACCCAGGCTGGCGGGGAACCGCGCACGTTGAGCGAACAGGAAATCCTCGAACGCTGCCTGCTGCCTATGATCAACGAGGGCGCCAAGATCCTGCAGGAGTGTATCGCCAGCCGCGCCAGCGACATCGACGTGATCTGGGTGTACGGCTACGGCTGGCCCCGCTACCGCGGCGGCCCGATGTACTGGGCCGACAGCCTGGGACTGGACTACATCATCGAACGTCTGGAGCACTATCACACCCAGAGCGGCGACCACTTCTGGCAGCCTGCCTGGCTGCTCAGCAAACTGGCACTGAAGGGCATGACCTTCAGCGAATACCGGCACGGCGACCTCTGCTCCTGCCGCAGCGAAACTACCTGACAAGAGCACTAAACCCCTATGGCGATTGATTTCAGTTTCAGCCCCGAAGTCGAAGATATTCGATTGCAAATTCGAAGCTTCATGCAGGACGAGGTCGCCCCTCGCGCCGCCGAGGTGGAGGGCGACGACGGCGATCGTGAGGCCTACATCCGGGTTATCGTAGAACTGCGAAAAGAAGCCTATCAGAAGGGATTCTGGCTACCCCACATGCCCGAAGAATGGGGCGGAATGGGACTGGGACCCACAGCACTTGCGGCGGTGTCCGCTGAAGCCGCAAAGGTACGCATCGGGCCCTATGTGCTGAACTGCCAAGCGCCCGACGAGGGCAACATGCACACCCTGCTGCACTTCGGTACCGAAGCACAGAAAGAAAACTACCTGCGCCCGTTGTGTGAAGGACGCATGCGTTCGTGCTTTTCCATGACCGAGCCGGAGGTTGCCGGCTCCGACCCTACACTCATCCAGACTCGCGCCGAGCAAGACGGCGATGAGTGGGTCATTAACGGCCACAAGTGGTTCACCTCCGGTGCACGCGGCGCCCATTTTGCCATCGTTATCGCCTGCACCAACCCCGAGGCGGAAATTCCGCAGGCCAGAAATACTGCCTTTATTGTGCACACAGACAGTGAGGGCTTTGAACTTGTTCGCGATGTGGAAACCATGGCAGGAGGCCATAACCATTGCGAAATACGCTACACGGATGTCCGGGTAGGCAAGGACGCCATTCTCGGCGAACTGGGCGGCGGCCATAAACTTGGCCAGGTCCGCCTTGGCCCGGCACGCCTGGCGCACTGCATGCGCTGGATCGGTCAGATTGAAATGGCCCTGGAAATGTTGCTGGCACGCGCTCAATCACGCTTTGCCCACGGTTCCTACCTGTCCGACAAGCAGGGTATTCAATGGATGATGGCCGACTCGGCCCGGGAACTGTACGCCGCGAAATTGATGGTGCTGCACAGCGCCTACAAAATCGAACAGGGCCTGGACTTCAAGCAGGAAGTCTCCATGGCCAAACACCACGTAGCCAATACTCTGTGGCGAGTGGTGGATCGCGCCATGCAGGTGCATGGGGCTCTGGGCTACTCCACCGACACACCACTGGCCGGGATGCTGCAGCAAGCGCGCTGGTCGCGTTTTGCCGATGGTGCCGACGAGGTACATCAGTTTCGTACTGCCGAATTACTTATGAAAGCCTACAACGACACGGGGTCGATCAACGCCGGTGTCGGCGGCCTGCCTATCTAGCGCTGCGGAGACCACGCTATGAACTCAAACACCCCTCCCCTCGGCACGCCGGTTCGTATGCTCTACGGCGTTGGCTCTGTCGCCTACGGCATCAAGGACATCGCCTTTCGCACCTACCTGCTGCTGTATTACAACCAGGTGGTGGGTATGCCGGCTACATTGGTGTCGGCGGCGATCATGGTGGCACTGCTGATCGACGCCATCTCGGACCCGGTGGTGGGTCACTTGTCAGACAATCTGCGCAGCCGGTGGGGGCGTCGTCATCCCTTGATGTACCTGTCGGCCATTCCGGCGGCAGGTTCCTTCCTGCTGCTGTGGTTGCCCCCTGAGGGGATGTCTAACACGGCGCTGTTCTTCTATCTGGTCGTGGTGGCCTCACTGGTCCGAACTTTCATTACGTTGTACGAAATTCCCAGCTCGGCGCTCGCACCGGAGTTGACTACCGACTACAACGAGCGCACCTCGATCGCCAGCTACCGCTACTTTTTCGGCTACATCGGCGGCCTGGGTATGTCTTTCGCCGCGCTTTACCTGTTTCTGACACCCACGGAAGAATACCCGGTAGGCCAGCTCAATCCCCACGGCTACTGGCTGTTCGGCGTGGTGGGCGCAATCGTCATGATCAGCACCGTGGCCCTGTCCACCATCGGCACTCACCACCGCATTCCCTATCTGCGCAAACCGGAAGTGGAACGACTGGGTGTTCGTGAAACGCTACACCACATGAAACGCTGCTTCAGCCACCGTGGGTTTCTCGCCATCCTCGGTTTCGGCGTACTCAAGTACACCGCCATCGGCATCACCGCAGCCCTGTCGCTGTATTTCGGCACGTACTTCTGGGAATTCAGTTCGAAACAACTGGCCCTGCTGGCACTGGACGGCGTGATCGGCGCAACACTGGCCCTGATCATGGCGCCGAAGGCCTCGCTGCGCTGGGGCAAGCGCAATGCCGCGTTTGGCCTGGCGGTCATCGCGGTGCTGGTTGCCGTGTCCCCCTACATTTTGCGCCTGATGGGCTGGTTCCTGCCCAACGAGAGCCCACTCCTGTTACCCACCCTGTTCGGCCTGCAGGCCGTGTATGCCACCTGCGGTATCGCATCCGCCATCCTGGTACACGCCATGATTGGCGATGTCGTAGACGAGGCCGCGCTCACAACGGGGCGCCGCGCCGAGGGTTTGTATTACGCCGCCAACAGCTTAATGCAGAAGAGCGTGTCCGGCCTGGGCGTGCTGTTTGCCGGCATCATGCTTGCAGTGGTGGGCATGCCAGAGGGTGTGAAACCGGGAGAACTGGCCGAAGGCGTGGTCGAGCACCTGGCCATGATCTACATCCCGGCGGTGGCGCTGCTCTACATCGTGGGCGCCAGCATGCTCTATTACTACCGTATCGACCAGGCCAGCCACGAAGCCACACTGGCCCAACTCAACGCTAACGCTTAACCACCGGCAATTGATGGAGACCACCATGAACGATCTTGCCGCACCGCTTCAGGAAGAAGCCAATACCGCCTTTCGACAGGAAGTGCGCGAGTGGCTGGCAGCCAATTTCCCCAGTGAGCTCGCCAATCAGGACAATACCCTCGCCACGATCGAAGGGAACGCCGCGCTGTCACCCCCCGCCGAAAAGTGGAAGACGGCAATGGGTGAGAAAGGCTGGGGCACCCCCACCTGGCCAGCTGAATACGGCGGCGGTGGACTGAACCGCAAACAGACCAAAATTCTGCAGGAAGAGATGGCCGCTATCGGTGCCTGGAACCCTATTGGCGGCATGGGCGTGATGATGCTCGGGCCGACCCTGCTGGAGTTTGCCAGCGAAGAACAAAAACACCAGCATATTCCGCCCATTTGCCGCGGCGAAATACGCTGGTGTCAGGGCTATTCGGAACCCGGTGCTGGCTCTGACCTCGCCGCCCTGCAAATGCGCGCCGAGGACAAGGGCGACCACTACCTGGTCAATGGCCAGAAAACCTGGACCTCCGGCGGCCAGTGGGCAGACTGGTGTTTCGCCCTGGTGCGTACCGATACCCGACACAAACACGAAGGTATCAGCTTTGTGCTGGTAGACATGAAAACACCGGGGATCGAGGTGCGTCCGATTCAGCTTATCTCCGGTACATCCTCTTTCTGCGAAACCTTCTTCACCGACGTAAAAGTGCCCAAAGAAAACCTGGTCGGCGAAGAAAACCGCGGCTGGCATATCGGCAAGCGCTTGTTGCAGCACGAACGCACCAACCTGTCTGGTGGCAACCGTGGTGGCCGCAGCGGTGGTTCACTACACAAGATCGCTCTGAAATACCTCGATTTGGACAGCGCAGGCCGTCTGGTCGACAAAGACCTGCGCACCCGCATCACTCGCTTCGAAATGCGTCAGCGTGCTTTTCGCCTGACGGCGGGGCGTGTAATGGAAGCGGTAAAAGGCGGTGCGCCCGCAGCAGCCAGTTCCATTCTGAAAAATGTTGGCGCTGAGATGACGCAGGAACGCGCTGAACTGTCGCTGGAAATCATGGGCATGCAAGGCCTGGGCTGGGAGGGCGAAGGCTTTACACCGCAGGAACTGATGGGCACCCGGAGCTGGCTCTGGGGCAAGGCCGTATCCATCTATGGCGGTAGCGCCGAAATTCAAAACAACGTCATCGCCAAACGCATTCTCGGCATGGAAGGCGAACCCGGTTAAGCAGGAGCACACAATGGCAGTACTCACTGAAGAACAAAGCCTGTTGCGCGACATGGCTCGCAGTTGGGCGCAAGAACAATCTCCGGTCAAAGCCTTCCGGCAGCTGCGCGACAAAGGCGCCGAGGGCTGGGATCCCGAGCGCTGGCAGTCCATCGCTGAAATGGGCTGGACCGGCATCGTCATTCCCGAAGAGCACGGCGGTGCAGACTTCGGTTTCCTCGGCCTGGGGCTAGTGCTGGAAGAAACAGCCCGCACCCTCACCGCGAGCCCGCTGGCCGCTTCCGCCCTCGCCGCCAGCAGCGCACTGGTGCTGGGTGGCAGCGCTGAACAGCAGGCCCGTTGGCTGCCAGGCATTGCCGGCGGTGATGTCATCGCCACACTGGCCGTGGACGATGGCCCCCGCCACTGTCCCGAAGACATCCACTGTGTAGCGCGACAAGTCGACGGCGGATGGTTGTTGAATGGCGAGAAGGCCTTTGTCGCGGAGGGTGGCAGTGCCGAACTGTTGGTGATCGCAGCGCGCTGCGAGAGCGGCCCGGCACTGTTTTTGGTGGAGGCCGACAATCCCGGCCTAACGCGCAGTCCCAGGCGCATGGCAGATGCGCGCAATTATGCGGCGCTGGCGCTGGAAAACCTGAAAGTGCCGGACGCTGCCCTACTGGGCAAGGCCGGTGACCCTGAATTACTGGACGCTGTTCTCGATCGCGCCCGCATCGGGGCGGCGGCTGAAATGCTGGGCCTGGCCACTCAGGCTTTTGAAACCACACTGGAATACCTCAAAACCCGCGTGCAGTTCGACACCATCCTGGCACGTTTCCAGGCCCTGCAGCACCGCATGGCGAAACAGTTTACGGAAATTGAACTGCTCCGTTCCTGTGTTGAATCGGCCCTGCTGGCCATCGACAACAACGACCCGGAATTGCCGTTGCTGGCGAGCCTCGCCAAAGCCACCGCCTGTGACACTCTGCATCTGGTCTCCCGCGAGATGGTGCAACTCCACGGCGGCATCGGGATGACTGACGAACACGACGCCGGCTTCTACATCAAGCGGGCACGCAGCCTGGAGAACGCCTGGGGTAACGCGAGCTTCCACCGTGATCGTTACGCCAGCCTGAGCGGCTATTGAGCGGCGCGGGGGATGACAGGCCCCGCAGCGAGGCCGACTACAATCGTTGGGTGAATGACAACCTGCGCCGCAACTACGTGGCGCATTTTGTCCACGGCATGCTGGGGCTGACGGGGTTCCGTATTATTTTCGCCCCCACATTTGTACCCAACTACCTATTCCTCATCACTGGCTCACCGGCGCTGGTAGGCCTGGGACAAGCTCTGCTGCAAGCCGGTGCGGTCGCATCGCCTATCGTAGGTGCCTCGCGCATCGCCCACCGCGAGTACATTTTGCCGGAGGCGCTGCGTTGCGGTGGAATGATGCGCGTCCAGATACTGGGCCTGGCGCTGGTGGGGTGGTTCCTGAGCGGCATGCCCCTGTTGATCGGTACGTTGCTGTTCCTGTTCCTGCTGGGGTACTTTACCGGCGCTCAGCGGGTTATTTTCCAGGCCTTGCTGGCCAAGGTGATTCCCATCAATCGGCGCGGACGCCTGCAGGCCGGGCGAAATTTTGCAGGCGGTATCATTGCCGCTGCCCTGTCATGGTGGGCCGGCACCACCCTCATCGCCGAAGCGGTATTCGGGAACGGCTATGCCACCACGTTTATGTTGAGCTTTCTGCTCACCAGCGTAGGGCTTAGCGTACTGTACTTTCTAATTCGCGAGCCTGCAGCACCTTCCGTCAGGCCACCGTCGACTTTCGTGCAGCGCTTGCGGGAATTTCCCCGTCTTGTGAGCGAACGTAATTATCGCAACTTTCTCTTTGCGCAATTACTGGCCACCGGCGGCCGCATTGCCCTGCCCTTTTGCATATTGCTGGCCAATGAACGCATTGACGTCGACGGCGCCACCATGGGTTTGTTCACCCTGGCTTTTCTTGCCGCCGACACGGTAAGCAATCTGGTGTGGGGTGTTCTCGGCGACCGATTCGGCTTTAAATGCGTGTTTTTCTTCGCCCTGCTTCTGTGGCTTTGCGCTATGTTGATGGCACCCTGGGCACAGTCGGCCTCACACTTTCTCCTCGTCTTTACCCTGCTGGGAGCGGGCCTCTCCGCCTACCTGATGAGCGCCTCGACCATGGTGCTGGAGTTCGGTGATCGCGAGGACGTTCCCATGCGCCTGGCGGTGTCTACAACGGCGGAAACCAGCATGGCGGTGATCGGCCCGCTACTGGGCGGATTACTGGCCAGTCAATTCGGCCTGATTACGTTATTTCCCATATCAGCGGCAATTTTAGGGCTGGGTATGGTAATCACCTTGTTCGTAGTACGCGATCCCCGTCACTTAAAAGGCGTTTAAACCCTTATATTTATAGATTTGCATCATCCCCAATAATCAATCATTAAATTATTTGACTATTGGGTATGCCCTTGCTTAAATCGAATTCGCGGTATGTCGAAATTTAATAATAAACAGTTCCTGCAGTAGGAGAACGACATGAGTAACTCTGCCAAGCTACGCCTGGCCTGCTCAGCAGCAATAATGGCTCTGATCCACGCACCCACTGGAGCCGCCCACTCCAACAAAACCGAATCGGCCCTACTGGAAGAAGTGATCGTTACTGGTTCACTGATTCGCGGTATGTCCGAGAATGGTCCACTGCCCGTCGATGTCATTTCATCTGACGAACTGGACAGACTGGGTTCACCCACAGCGGTTGAATTGATCAAATCACTGCCTACGTCCAGCGGGGTAATCGGTGACACCAACCAGTTCGACAGCCGCTCACAGGCGACTGAAGGCATGGCCTCGGTCAACCTGCGCGGCCTCAGTCCACAGCGAACACTGGTGCTGCTCAACAGCAAGCGCCTGGTTCAGGCGGGCACCGGCGTGCCCTTTGTGGACGTCAATTTGTTGCCTCTTTCGGCCATCGGGCGTGTCGAAATACTCAAGGACGGCGCCAGTGCCACCTACGGTTCTGACGCCATCAGTGGGGTAGTGAATTTCATCACCCGTTCAAACCAGGAAGGCTTTCAGGTGTCCGGGGATTTCAAGAGCATTCAGGATTCCGACGGCGACTACAACGTAGCCGCCAGCTACGGTTTCCAGGGTGACCGCATGCGATTGTTCGTAGCAGGGGATTACGCACATCGCTCGCTGTTGTTGGCGGCGGACAGGGACTTTGCCATTCAGGACTATGAGGCAAACCCGGAAGGAGGCTGGACCGGCGGTGGTAACCCCGCCAGCTTCCTGACCCTGGGCCTGACGCCCACGCCGGACGGCGTGGTGGTAGCGCCGAACGGCCCCCTGCTGGGCGACCCGGACTGCCTGGGTCAGGGCGGGTTCATTACCGCCGATGGCCGTTGCCGCACGCAGTACACGCCTTTTGATGCCCTGGTGGAAGAGGAATACCGTTACCGCGCCTACGGTGAATTGGCGTTTGACCTGTCGGAAGACACCACACTTGAATTCACTGCCTTGTACGGCAAGACGGAAAACCCGATTTACCTGTCTTCACCAACCTATCTGTTGACTCGTTCACCGTCTCCGATCACCGGCGGTTCACCCAGCGGATTTATCGTGCCGGGCACAAACCCCGGCTTCCAGCAACTCGTGCAGGACTACCCCGAGCGTGTGCCCGCGGGCAGTGTGGCGGCGCTGTTCCCCACCCTGCTCTACCGGCCCTTCATGGTGGGTGGCAACCCGGCTTTCACCGACGAAACGGACGGCTTGGGCTCCTCCACCGGCCACCGGGAATCTGAAACCTTCCGCCTGACGGCTGACCTTAGCGGCACCATCGGCAGCGATATGAGCTACAGCACCAGCGTGACCTGGCAGGAGTATCGTCGCTACTACGATGGTTATGACTCCTTCGGCGATCGCGTACAGCTGGCTCTGGCAGGCTACGGTGGCCCGAACTGTGACCCCAGCGCTGGGACACCCGGGCAAAACGGCTGTAGCTGGCTGAACCCCTTCGGCAACGCCCTCACCGGCACCGGCATGGCTAATGACAACACGGAACTGGTCAACTGGTTCTTCGTGCCAGCCAGCACCGAAATCACTACCGAAATGTTTGTTGCTGACTTCAGCCTGAGCGGTGGCACCGGCCTGGAACTGTCAGGCGGCGAAGTACTTTGGGGAGCGGGCCTGCAGTACCGCGACAACAGCTTCACCTCCGAGTACGGCGACAACAACAACCTCGCCGTCACACCCTGCCTGGACACACCGATCACAGGCAATACCAGTTGTGATCCCGCCCTGGGCGCCCTGGCCTTCCTGGGCACCAACTCCAACGGTGACTTCGATTCCGATGTCTACGCTGCATTCGTAGAACTGGTGGTACCGGTAACGGATCGCTTCGAGCTGCAAGGCGCGGCTCGCTACGAAAATTACGGTGGCGAAACAGGCTCAACCTTTGATCCAAAACTGACCATGCACTGGCAGTTCACCGACGCAGTAGCCCTGCGCAGCTCCGTGGGTACCACGTTCCGTGGCCCGCCCGTGCAGCAACTTGCCGATCGCAACGTCACCTCGCTGCAGGTTATCGCCAACAGCTTCCGCCCAGTGGATGTGTACGGCAATCCCAATCTACAGCCAGAGTCCTCCACCAACTTCTCGGCGGGCCTGACCTTCGACAATGGCGGCTTCTCCGGCAGCATCGACTACTTCCGTTACGACCTGGAAGATACCCTGACGGTGGAACCCCTGTCCGGCATGGTCAATACCATGTTCTCCGACCCGGCCAACTGTACCGATCCAACCTTCGACGGCCTGCGTGAGCGCTTCCAGTTCCGCGACGGCGGTGGTCAACCCGGCGCAGGCACCTGTACCGCGAGCAACATTTCGCGGGTGGAAACCGGCTGGGTGAACGGCGGCGACCAGACTCTCTCCGGTGTTGATTTCATCTTCAACTACGAGTGGGACGACTTCGCTGGCGGTCGTCTGGGAACCGGCCTTACCGCCACCTACACGCTGGAGATGGATATCGGCGCGGAAGAGGTGGAAGGTGTTCAGGTACAGGATGCTTTCGACGGCGTTGGTCAGTTGAACTTCCAGACCACCAGCTATCCGGTGCCGGAGTGGAAGGCGAAAGCCTTTGTCGAGTGGGGCGCAAACCTGCTGGGCACCGACACCAACACTCGCCTGACTGTGAACTACATCGACAGCTACCGCGATCAACGTGCCGATAACATGAGCGGCCCTTTCCGCCCTCGCGAAGATTTGCCTGGCAATCCGGTGCTGATGCAGGGTGCGGAAATCGAAGACCAGACGACTTTGGATCTGAGCATTCTGCTGATGCTTCCAGCTGACATCACGGTGAACCTGTCGGTATTCAACCTGACCGACGAAGATCCGAGCTTCGCGCGTCTCGACTACAACTACGACCCCTTCACCGGCACTCCTGTTGGCCGGCAATTCAAGCTTGGGATTACTGGAAGGTTCTGAGCAAGCCAGTCACATTGCCGGATGGCGACCCCGCTTCGGCGGGGTTTTTTGTGTCCGGAAATTGGGAATACGCCCGCGCCTTTATGGCGCGGCCTTGTTCAGGGCTGGCTGAATAAACCGCCAACGAGCGTAGAAGCGTACATAGCCACGGCAGTCTGGGGGTCCTGGTTGGATGCCCAACCGCGCAGTTCAAAAGCGGCGTTGAGCATACACATCAGTGACTGACTGGCGATCAGTGAGTCCACCGGCCGGATGCTGCCCTCGGCGATGCCGTCACTGATCATGCCACCGAAGCGCCGAATCAGGCGGCCGGAACGAGTCAACACATCACTTTGCCACTGGCTGGGCAGAGACTGGATAGCACTTGTGCGCAGCAAGCAGTCGTCCCCCACCAATTGCGCCTGCAACAGGCTGGCCATGGCGCTGGAGATCTGCTGCCAATAAGTGCCACCCGCGTCGATTGCCGCATGTTGCACCTGGGAGACATGGCCGTAACTGCGCCGGAAACACTCCAGCACCAGTTCATCCTTGGTTTCCAGGTGATGATAGAAGCTGCCTTTGGTCACATTGAGTTCCGCCACGATGCGTTCGACCGAGGCACCCCGGTAGCCCAACTGGTTGATCAGGCGAGTGGCCGCGCGCATGAAGTTGTCTGGCATCGCATCGTCGCCAAGCGGCAGTTGTTCCGCGTGAAATGGCAGGAGCTGCGGTTCCCAGCGCGCGTTATCCGGTGCGAGGCCCTTTTCCAGTAGCTCACAAAGGCGATCGCAAACCCGGTCGTAATCATTCAGCGAATAATCGCGCAACCAGATAGGCAACCAGAAAATATTCTCCGCCAGTACATGGGTACGCGCGGTTTGCAGTTGCATTTCGGTTTTGTCGGCGGGCTTACCCCAAAATGCTCGCACATTTCGAAAGAGATCGTTGTAGCGTTCGATCAGAGCAGAACGATGTGGCTCCGACAAGGCGCGGATGTCGGACAGGCCAGCCAGGGGGCCCTCTTCGTGCCGCCGCAGTGCATCCAGGTGATCCACATGCGCGCGAATATACGCCCGCACGCGCAACTGCGGTGTGGGTTGTTCCGCAGCGGTGGCGGCCATTTCTTCCAGACGCCCGAGTGTGCGATCGAGTACCGCCGCGGCCAGTTGCTCTTTGCGCTTGAAATAATAGGTAATACTGGTTGTGTTTAAATCCACCAGTTTGGCCACATCGACGAAGGTCATGCCCTTCACGCCGTAGCGGTTGATCTGGCGAGTTGCCGCCTCGAGAATACGCTCACGCTTTTCGAGGAATCGGTCGGTTCGGCGGTCCGCCGAGGAGGATGGAGGGGCCAAGGGCTTCACCGATTTTCAGATTTGTTATAGTCGCAATTCACGCCCGCAGAAACCGGGCAAAAACCGCGTCGATATAGTGTTCCAGAGTACTCCGAAGCGCCCTGTCAAACAAGGAAAAAACGCTTTCAAATCAGTGCTCAGGAACGATTTGGCCGATACATTTAACCTACATATTTGACCTATATATTTAACTACGGGGGGACATCGATCCGTGCGCACACTTTTTACGCTGACATCGCTGCTGCTCTCCACCACCCTGCTGCTGATCGGCCACGGCATGCAGATGACGCTGCTGCCCCTGCGTGGCACCGAGTTGGGCCTGTCGGACTTCATGATCGGCCTCAGCGCCTCAGCTTATTTCGCCGGGTTTGTGGTCGCCACGCTGACCATTCCCCAAATCATCGCCCGGGTCGGCCACATTCGCAGTTTTGCAGTGCTCGCCGCCACACTGGTCAGTTCACTGTTGCTGTTGAGCATCACCGGCCACTGGCTCGCCTGGCTGTTCCTGCGCTTTGTGATCGGCGCCATGTTGTGCGGCCTGTACACGGTGATTGAAAGCTGGCTCAACGACCAGGCCAGTACGGAGTCGCGCGGACAGGTGCTGGCGGTTTACACCTTCCTGGTGCTCAGTGCGATGGCACTGGGGCAGTTATTCATCAACATCGCCCCGGTGGCCTCCGCACTGCCCTTTGTGCTGGCCGCCGTGTTTATGGCGCTCTCCATTGTGCCGGTGGGATTAACGCGGCGCCTGCAACCGGCACCGATGGCGGCAGCGAAACCACGCTTCCTGGCACTCTACGCGCATTCCCGGCCGGCGTTCCTCGGGGCGATTTTCTCCGGACTGGTGGTGGGCAGCTTCTGGTCCCTCGGGGCCGTTTTTGCCTCCCGCACCTCAGCCTCACTAAGCGATGTGACACACTTTATCACCGCCGGCATTGTCGGTGGCGCAGCCTTGCAATACCCCATCGGGTGGTTGTCGGACCGCTTTCCCCGCTATCGCGTGCTGGCATTGCTGGCACTACTGGGCGCACTGGCCAGTGCCGCCGTTGCGCTGAGTGTAGGGCTGCCGTGGCATCTGTGGAGCATTTTCGCCTTTGGCGCAATGACCATGCCCCTGTACGCCGTTTCCCTGGCGATTGCAGCGGATCACAGCAAGCCCGGTGAGTTTGTACAGATCGGAACCTCGGTGCTCCTGCTGAACGCCGTGGCGGCAGCGCTGGCGCCCTTCCTCATGGGCTACCTGATGGATCTGTATGACGCCCCCGCCCTGTTCTGGACCTGCGCCGGACTCCTGCTGGTGGCGTCCGTTTTGATCGCTATTCCACGGCGTGCCACACCACCACCCGAAGTCGAGGAGCAGGTGCCCTTTAGTGCGGCAGCCACGGAAATGGCGCCCACGGGTTTCGACATGGATCCGCGCAGCCCGGATGATTCCCACGGGGAAATTGAACCCGTGGGAGAGCCCGATTTCCTGCAGGAGGCCGAGGAGCAACAGCCGGAGGAAGCGCCATCTGAAGGCCGTAGCGACGAAAAGGATCAGCCGAATTGAGAATTCTGCCGCTTGTTCGCCCTTGTCGAGGCGACTAAAATTGAACTTTGCGGCGAAGGAAACCTCTACAGGTCGCAATTCAACGAGATCAAACATGCTACTCAAGGCGCGAACTTACAAGGTACTGCTGCTACCACTGCTGCTGGCAGCCCTGCTGGGCCAGTCACTGGCGGCGGCTGCGTTGCCCTGTGAAGCAATGGGTAGCCACGGTAGCCACACAGCGCCCGCCGAGGCCACCGCACACCACGCTGCCATGGATCACAGCGACCATGCTCTGCCCGCTATCGACGCTACAACGGTAGCGGATTGCTGCCAGGGGGCCAGCCCCTGCGATATGGCCGCCTGCGTCGCACTTGCGGCTGTGCCGACTTCCACCATCACGGCACTGCAACTCCAGCCAGTTTCGATGGCCATAGCCGGGAATATCCCGCTCTCACCCGCACCCGCCGACAGTCTCTTCCGGCCCCCCATCTCGGCCTGACACAGGCAAGTTCCGCCCGGCATTCGGCGCTGCGCGCCGCTTTGCCCATTGAATTCCCCCTACTCGCCCGATTGCCCTTGCGGTGATTCGGCTTGCCCTGCCGGCAATGGGGACACTGCTGTCACCGACTGAGGGTGCAACCTCATGTATTTGAAATTTGTAACACCGATGCGTTCAGGCCTCGTACTGGCATTAACGCTATTCACTGTATTGACTGGTTCCCGCGCGCAAGGGACCGAGTTGAGCCTGTCACAAGCCGTTGCCCTGGCGCAGCAATTTGACCCCTGGTTAACAGGTAGTCAGGCCCGGGAGCGTGCGCTCCTGGCTCGTGGAGTCGCCGCCGAGGCGCTGCCCGACCCCATGCTCAGTATCGGTATGGCCAACCTGCCCACCGACACATTCGAGTTTGGCCAGGAAGCGATGACGCAATTCAAAGTGGGGCTCACCCAGGTCTTACCGCGTGGCGACAGTCGGACCCTGAATGCGCGGCAATTACAGGAACTGGGTGCCCAGCAGGGGCTGTCGCGAATCGAGCGATCAGCGCAGGTGGAAGTCACTGTAACCAGTTTGTGGCTGGAGGCTTGGCGAGCGCGCCAGAGTGTGCGTCTGATCGAGCGCGATCGCGCCCTGTTCGAGCAATTGGTCGATATTGCCCAGTCCCGCTATGCCAGTGCACTGGGCGGAACCAGACAACAGGATGTGGTTCGCGCGCAGCTGGAACTGACACGTCTGGATGACCGGCTCACAACCCTGCACCAGCAGGCCGAGTCCGCCCACGCACAGCTGCTGCAGTGGCTTTTTAGTGACGAGGTCTCGACGAGGGGAATCGATATTACCCGGGCCACTCTTCCAATGGAGTTACCGGATGCAAAGTTGCAACAGGCCCAGCTGATTCGTGGCCAGGGCCAGCCCGATATCAATACGCTCTCCCCATTGTTGTTAGCTCACCCCACCGTGCGAAAAATCGACGCCGGCATCCGCGCCTCCGACACCGGCGTGGACCTTGCACGGCAGGCTGCGCGTCCCCAATGGCAATTGAGCGCCAGTTACGGCTATCGCGACGACACACCCGCGGGAATGGATCGCGCAGATTTCCTGTCCTTCGGCGTCAACGTGGACCTACCCACATTCAGTCGTTCACGACAGGACAAACTGGTAGAAGGCGCCAGTGCGGAAGCGGCTGCCGCACGTACCCAGCGCAGCCTGGCGCTGCGCGAATTGATGGCCAGCTTTCACAGCCTGCGCGCTCAGTTATTGCGACTGGAGCAGCGGCAGGCACTGTACGAGGAACGCTTGCGCGACGAGGTGGACGCCCAGTTTGAAGCGGCGCTGTCAGCTTACACCCACGACGACGGTGATTTCGCCGAAGTGGTGCGATCCCGAATCGACACGCTGAATACCGACATCGAGTTGCTGGCGTTGCGTGCCGACCGGCTGAAAACCATCACCCAATTAAATTACCTGATGAGCGGCAGCAGCCCGCAACAAGGGAGTGCTCACGATGAATAATTCGCTGAAAGTGGCCGCTGTCGCCCTGCTGGCTTTTGCAGCCGGCGTCGGCCTGACCCTGTTGTGGCTCGATAATCCCACCCAGGTGGACCAATCCGCAGAGAAAGACAGCGCAAAGCCCCTGTACTGGGTGGCGCCCATGGACGCCAACTATCGGCGCGACAAGCCGGGCAAATCACCCATGGGTATGGATCTGGTACCCGTCTACGCCGATGACGCACAGGCCGACTTGGCCGGCACGATAAAAATTTCAGCCGCACAGATCAACAACCTCGGTGTGCGTACTGCTCGTGTAGAGCGGGGCCTGACTCTCGACCCCATTCGCACCGTCGGCTACGTGCAATACGACGAAGATCGCCTGATCCACATCCATCCCCGCGTTCAGGGCTGGATTGAAAAATTGTATGTCAAAGCCTCCGGCGATCCGGTGACCGCAGGTGAAGCACTGTACGAGCTTTACTCGCCGGAACTGGTCAATGCGCAGGAAGAATTGCTGTTGGCCCTGGGGCGTAACAACGCCAAACTCGTCAAGGCGGCACGTGATCGCTTGCGCGCTTTGCTATTGCCCGACACAGCCATTGAAGCCCTGGAACGCGACAGGCAAGTGCAGCAAACCGTGACGTTTTTCGCGCCCCAATCGGGCGTAGTAGACAATCTCGCCATCCGCGAGGGCTTCTTCGTACAACCCGGCACTACGCTGATGTCTATCGGCTCGCTGGATAGCGTCTGGGTAGAGGCCGAAGTGTTTGAACGTCAAACGGTAGGACTGAAAGTTGGCTTGCCGGTCAGCATGCAGCTGGACTATCTGCCAGGTCGCGACTGGAAAGGCCAGGTGGACTATATCTACCCCTCCCTGCAGGAGGCCACCCGCACCCTGCGCGTACGACTGCGCTTTGACAACACCGACCACCTGTTGCGGCCCAACATGTTCGCCCAGATCACCATCGGTTCTGGTTCGCAGGCAAACTCCCTGGCCATCCCCCGGGAAGCGGTGATTCGTAGTGACAGCGAGAACCGTGTGGTACTGGCCCTGGACGATGGCCGTTTTCGCTCCACACCGATTCACTTGGGCCGCGTAACCAATCGTCAGGCAGAGGTCTTGCACGGCCTTGCCGAAGGCGACGAAGTGGTGACCTCGGCGCAGTTCCTGCTCGACTCCGAATCCAGCAAACGCGCCAGCCTGGATCGACTGGAGGGCCCCGCGGATGAACCTCCGCAAGAGATGCACCATCACGGGGAGCATCACCATGATTGAAGGATTAATCCGTTGGTCCATTCACAACCGGGTGCTGGTTTTAATGGCCAGCCTGGCGCTGGCCGTCGCCGGCATTTATGCCGTGCGCAACACACCTGTCGATGCCATCCCCGATCTGTCAGACGTACAGGTCATTATCAAAACCAGCTATCCGGGGCAGGCACCGCAGGTCGTTGAGGATCAGGTCACCTATCCACTCACCAGTGCCATGCTCTCGGTACCCGGTGCGCAAACGGTGCGCGGCTACTCTTTTTTCGGGGACTCCTTCGTCTACGTTATTTTCGATGAAGACACCGATCTCTATTGGGCCCGCTCCCGCGTACTGGAATATCTCAGCCAGGTAGCGCCCAGCCTACCCGAAAATGCCCGCCCGCAACTCGGGCCCGACGCCACCGGCGTGGGCTGGGTCTATCTCTACGCACTGGTGGACCGCAGTGGACAACACGACCTCAGCGAGTTGCGCAGCCTGCAGGACTGGTTCCTGCGTTACGAACTCCAGACCGTACCGGGAGTTTCCGAAGTGGCGACCGTCGGCGGTATGGTGCGTCAGTATCAGATACGTGTGAACCCCGATAAATTGCGGGCCTTCGGCATTCCGCTGTCAAAGATTCAGCAGGCAATTCAGGCCGGCAACCAGGAAATTGGCGCCTCGGTCATCGAAATGGGTGAAGCGGAGTACATGCTGCGCACCTCTGGCTATATCGAAGGGGGCGAAGACCTGGGCGATATTCCCCTGGGGGTCAACCGCAATGGCACTGCGCTGCGCCTGAAAGACGTGGCTGATATCGAACTTGGCCCACAGATGCGCCGCGCGGTCGCCGAACTCGATGGTGAGGGCGAAGCAGTTGGCGGTATCGTTGTTATGCGCTTTGGGGAAAATGCCCAGGCCACTATCGACGGCGTCAAACAAAAGCTCGACGTTCTCGCCCGCAACCTGCCCGACGGGGTCGAGATTGTAACGGTCTACGATCGCTCCACCCTGATCCAGCGCGCCGTGGATAACCTCTGGCAAAAGCTCTGGGAGGAATTCGTCATCGTGGCGCTGGTCTGCGCTGCCTTCCTGTTTCACTTGCGTTCTTCGCTGGTGGCGGTGGTCAGCCTGCCACTGGGGATCCTCGCCGCCTTTACCGTGATGCACCTGCAGGGCATCAACGCCAACATCATGTCCCTCGGTGGTATCGCCATTGCCATCGGGGCTATGGTGGATGGTGCGATCGTTATGGTCGAAAACCTGCACCGCCGTATCGAGCACACGCCGATCACCCGCGAGAACCGCTGGCACCTGGTGGCAGAGTCGGCAACAGAAGTGGGGCCGGCCCTCTTTTTCAGCCTGCTGATCATTACCGTCAGCTTCCTGCCCGTGTTCACCCTCGAGGATCAGGAGGGCCGGATGTTCTCGCCGCTGGCTTACACCAAAACCTACGCCATGGCGGCGGCGGCAGCACTGGCTGTCACGCTGGTTCCGGTACTAATGGGTTATTTCGTTCGCGGCAAGATCCGGGCGGAATCTGAAAATCCATTGAATCGCGCCCTGTCCGCTGTGTATTTGCCCGTGCTGCGCAAGGTACTTGACTATCCAAAGGCCACACTGGCAATTGCTGTGCTGGTATTGGCCAGCAGTCTGTGGCCACTGAGCCGCCTGGGTAGTGAATTCATGCCGGTACTGGATGAGGGCGACCTGATGTACATGCCCACGACCTATCCGGGGGTATCCATTGGCGAAGCGCGGCGCATTCTGCAAAACACCAATAAACTGATCGCCACACTGCCGGAGGTCGAACGCGTGTTTGGCAAGGTGGGGCGTGCGGACACCGCAACCGACCCCGCGCCGCTGACCATGATAGAAACATTCATTACCCTGAAGCCCCGCGACCAGTGGCGGGAGGGGCTCACGCCGGAGCAACTACGCCAGGAACTCAACCAACGCGTTAACTTCCCCGGACTCACCAACGCCTGGGTAATGCCCATCAAAACCCGCATCGATATGCTTGCCACCGGCATCAAAACACCGGTGGGCATCAAAATTGCGGGCCCGGACCTGCGGGAAATCGAACGCATCGGTGAACAGTTGGAAGGCGTATTGGCCGACGTACCCGGTACCGCCTCGGTGTATTCGGAGCGTGTGATGGGTGGCCGCTATATCACTGTGGACATCGATCGCGAGCGCGCGGCGCGCTTTAATCTGAACATCGCCGATATTCAACAGGTCATCGCCACAGCGGTAGGCGGCATGAACGTCACGCGTACCGTTGAGGGGCGGGAGCGCTATCCGGTCAACTTGCGCTACCCCCAGTCGTACCGCGATTCACCAGAGCAATTGGCCTTGTTACCCGTGGTCACCGACCAGGGCCAACGCATCGCACTGGGTGATGTGGCGAACATTCGCCTTAACGAGGGGCCTCCAGCCATCAAAAGTGAAAATGCGCGTACTAACGGTTGGACGCTCGTTGATATCGAGGGTGTGGATATTGGCAGCTATGTGGAGGAAGCACAGCGCGTGGTGGACAACAACGTGGTGCTACCCCCGGGGTACTCCCTGACCTGGTCGGGCCAATTCGAATACCTGCAGCGTGCGGAAGAGCGCCTGGCGTTGGTACTACCCCTGACCCTGGGCATTATCGTGCTCTTGCTCTACCTCAATTTCCGCGACTTTCGCGAGGTGGCCCTGTTACTCAGTACCCTGCCATTTGCCCTGATCGGGGGCATCTGGTTGCTGTACTGGCAGGGCTTCAATATGTCGATAGCAGTAGGCGTTGGCTTCATTGCGCTGGCGGGAGTAGCAGTAGAAACAGGCGTAATTATGCTGGTTTATTTAAACCAGTCGTATCGGGAAATGCTGGCAAGTCACGCCCAACCTGATCGTCGGCTTCTCGCGCGAAGTATTGTGAGTGGCGCGGGACTGCGCTTGCGGCCGGTACTGATGACCGGTGCTTCGATTATCATCGGTTTGCTACCCATCCTGGTGGATACCGGCACGGGGTCGGAAATCATGCGGCGTATCGCCGCGCCGATGGTGGGCGGCATGCTCAGCGCGATGGTGCTCTCATTGCTGGTCTTGCCAGCGGTGTACTACCTGTGGCGGGCGCAGAGCTGCGCCCGCTAGCACCTGTCGATTATTTGCTCGCCGGTGCCTGAGCGCGCAACAGGAAGTAGCCGCTCAGGCCCGCGATGGCGGAGGCTAACAAAATGCCGGTCTTCGCCATCAACAAATTCTCGGCACTGCCGGCAAAGCCGAGGTCGGCAATAAAAATAGACATAGTGAAGCCGATTGCGCCCAACAGGCCAACGCCGAGCACGTGGCCCATGGTCAAATCGTCCGGCAGTTCTACCCATCCCATGCGGACGGCGATCCAACTGAAGCCAGCAATGCCTACGGGCTTGCCCAGTAACAAGCCACACAGCACACCCAGTGTGATGGGATTGGACAGGTAGCTACCGAAGTCGGCGAAGTCGATGGGAATCCCCGCATTGGCCAGGGCGAAAACGGGAATCACCAGATACGCCACCGGCAAATGCAGAGAATGCTCAACGCGCTGGGCCGGCGCCTGCACCCGATGAACGCCGTCTTCCATCGCGGTCACCAGTGCCCGAAACCGGTTATTGTGAATAATGTCCGGATTGTCCCACACGGCCTTGCGCATACTCCGGGTGGCATCTTCCACTTTGTCGATGAACAACTCCGGCTCAAATTTCGGACGAATGGGAATGGTGAAGGCGATAATTACACCCGCGATCGTCGCGTGAATGCCGGTGGCCAGCATCGCTGCCCAGAGGAACAAACCCACCACCGCATAGGGCAGCGTACTGCGCACTCCCACGACGTTCAGACATACCAGCAGGCCGGTAAAGACACCGGCATACGCCAACGCCGTAAGGCTGAGATCACTGGTGTAGAACAGCGCGATCACCGCCACAGCGCCAAGGTCATCGACGATAGCCAGTGCGATCAGGAAAGTGACCAGGCTTTTGGGAACCCGGGCACCCAACAAACTCAAGGTGCCGATGGCAAACGCGATGTCGGTCGCCATCGGAATGCCCCACCCCGCCGTGCCAGGCCCCGATGTATTGAACAGCAGGTAACCCAACGCCGGCACGACCATCCCGCCAATGGCGGCGATGATGGGCAGCAGTGCCTGACGTGGCGACGACAACTCACCCACCAGTAACTCGCGTTTTAATTCGAGCCCCATCACCAGGAAAAAGGTCACCATCAGCAATTCATTGATCCAGTGGTGGATCGACAGGCTGAACTCGGCGCTGCCAAAGCCGATACCGATTTCGGTATGTAGAAAATGCGCGTAGGTTTCCTGCCAGGGGGAGTTGGCAATGACCAGGGCAATCACCGCACAAATCATCAGCAATACGCCACTGGTGGTCTGCCGGTGAATAAACTCTTCCAGCGGCGTCATCAGGCGGTCGAATGCGCGTTCCCAGGGAGCGTGATAGATACCTTTTGCCATGAATTTTTCCTTACCAGCCTGCAGGCGACGTACTCGGAGCAACCCTTAGCATAACCCGCCCGGCAGGCCCGGGTAAGCCCCTCCGGTGCTTCACATCTTCACGGCCCCCGGTGGCAACCACAGCACAATCTCCGCGCCAAAATGCTTCCACTTCTACGTCATCCCGTCTAAGGTTAAACAGGAAGAAAAAACAACGGTAAGGAATACACCATGCGACGAATTGCCCTCGCCGATGCGGCGTTTCTCTACGCGGAAAAACGTCAAACGCCAATGCACATTGGCGGCCTCCATCTGTTCACCCTGCCCGAGGGTGTCGACGAGCCGGCTTTCCTGTCCGAATTGATGAATGCATTACGGGTGGAAGAAGAACTCCGGCGACCTTTCGGCGAGTATGTCACCACCGGCCACGCGGGCCCGCTGGGGCCCATGTACTGGGAAAAGGACCGTCGGTTTGACGTGGACTACCACGTCCGCCAGACCGCCCTGCCCAAACCCGGTCGATTCCGCGAGTTGTTCATCCTGATTTCGCGTCTGCAGGGGCAATTACTGGATCGCAATCGTCCCCTGTGGGAAACCTACCTGATCGAAGGGCTCCAGAACCGCCAGTTCGCCCTGTACATGAAGATGCACCACGCCGCGATTGACGGCATGGGTGCCATGCACATGACCAACGCGATGTACTCCACCCGACAGTCGGAAAAAGCCTTGCGATCACCGCTGTCCTACGCCGCATACGAGGAGTACAAGGCCAGTCAGGATATACCCAAGCCAGCCCGGGTGATTCCGCGGACACGGGAGTTGCGCAACGTCAGCGAAGTATTACGCGAGCAATTTAACACCACCGCTAACCTGTTCAGCGCCTTTCGCCGCTTCGGCAGCGCCTTTTTCGGTGGCGGAGAAGGCCTGGCGGTGCCCTGGCACCACATTCCGCGCACCTCCATCAATACGCGCGTAACGGGCGCCAGGCGCTTTGTGGCCCAGAGCTGGGATTTCGGTCGCATTCGCGCCGTGTGCAAGGCCGTGGACGGCACCGTCAATGATGTAGTGCTGGCTATGTGTAGTGGTGCCCTGCGCCGTTACATGATCAGTCAGGGCGAATTGCCCCAGTACTCGCTCAAGGCCATGACGCCCGTGTCCCTGCGCGCTAAGGGAGACCTCGACTCAGCCAATGCCGTGGGGCTCATGGTGGCCGACCTCGCTACCGACCTGAACGATCCCGAGCAACGCCTGAAGCGCATTCAGGCGTCAATGACGGCGGGCAAGAGCCTGGTGAACAGCCTGTCGCGCCGAGAAGCCATGTTGTTCATGCAGATTACCCAGGCGCCGGCCCTGCTCACCACGCTGCTCGGCCTGACCAGCCAGTTCCCCGCCTTCAGCACAGTGATCTCAAACGTCCCGGGACCTGCACAGCAGCTTTATTGGAATGGTGCGCGGCTGGACGGCATGTACCCCGCTTCCATTGTGTTCGACGGCTTTGCCGTCAACTTTACGCTCGTGAGCTATAACAACGAGCTGCACTTCGGTATTACCGCGTGTCGTCGGTCCATGCCCGGTGTGCAGCGTTTAATTGAGTACCTGGATGAAGCGCTGGTGGAACTGGAAGTAATGGCGGGCCTGGCCACAGCCCCCACTTCAACGCGGAGCAAAGCCAAATCTCGCGCTCGTCCCAAAGCGAAGGCCAAGCGCGCAGCAACAAAAACTACCCGCGCCAAAACTGCGGCGCCTAAAAAGGCTGCCACCAAAAAGCCCGCTACGAAAAAGGCCACCACGAAAAAAGCTGCCACCAAAAAAGCACCCGTTAAACCGAAGGCGAAGAAAACCGCACCTGCGGCCCGCAAGGCCAAGGCTGGACCGGCCAAGGCCAAAGCACGCGCCCGGCCTAAACAGGCGGCGAAAACCTAGCGTTGAAAGGCGTAAAAGCTACCCAGGCCCAGTAACTGGGTGAGATTATCGAAAGCCCGATAGCACTCATCCAGCAGGGCTGGATCGGCCAGATCCGCTGGTAGCAAAGCGTCGCGGTAATGGTCGCGCACCCACGCCTGAAGCTGATCAATACGCGCTTCATCCACCAGGAATGCCGGATGCACGGCGGCCAGTTCCTGCTCACTCAACACGACTCGTAGGCGCAAACAGGCCGGCCCGCCGCCATTACTCATACTCTGCCGCACATCCACAAATTCCACATGCCGGATGGGTTGAGTCGTATCCGCAGCCAGATCCGTCAGATACGCAGCCACCGCCGGGTTATCGCGGCATTCGGTGGGAGCAATCAACCGCATGGCCTCAAATCCCCCCTGGGGGTCTGCCAGTAATTGACTATTGAACAGATAGCTTCGAATGGCATCCTCAAGACTGACGCGATTGGCGGGCACGCAGATCGGTTGCAAGGGCAAACGCTCAGCCAACTGTGCAAATACCGCCTCCTGCGAGCGGCTCGCAAAAGCCTGTTCGTGGTGGAACAGTACCGGACCGTTGCCCACCGCCACCACGTCGTTGTGGAACGCACCCGCGTTGATCGCCTCGGCACTTTGCTGCAGGAACAGGGCCCGATCCGGCACGCCATGTTGCCTTGCTACCGTCTCGCTGGCTTCCCGGGTCTGCCTGGCGGGAAATTGCAGTTGGCTTAAATCCGTATCGGCATCCCGCCCGTAAACGAACAGGCCAACACCCGCCTCACCGTAGGACGTACACAGCCGCGTATGGTTGGCCGCTCCCTCATCGGCAAAGCGGTCCTGTGCGGGAAGCGCTTCGTGCACCACAAAGTGATCATCATCGCCAAACACGGTACGCAAGGCTTGCGTCGTCTGCGGATATTCAATCGCGCGGTGGGCGGTGGTAACCAGATTGGCGGGCGTAAAGTGCACGCGTCCGTCGGGACAGTCTGCCGACGGTGTTACCGTAGCCGCGTTCGCCGCCCACATGCTGGACGCCGAATAGACCATCGAGAGCAGCGCCGGAGCTCGTTGGGCCGTGGCCGCTAACACCTCGGTGTCCGTGCCGCTAAACCCCAGGCGACGCAAGGTAGCTATATCAGGCCGCAGTTGTGGCGGCAGGAATCCCTGCCGGTAGCCCAACTTGACCAGTGTGCGCATTTTCTCCAGGCCTTGCAGGGCAGCCTCGCGGGGATTCGACGCGAGTTGGGCATTGCGAGATGACGCAAGATTGCCGAACGCAAGGCCGCTGTAATTATGATTCGGGCCAATCAGGCCATCGAAATTGACTTCAAAAACACTCATTAACGCAGTCCCCGGGTCAGCGTATTGTCCTGTTGATGGGTGGCGGCACCCACGGTGCACGCTTGCGGCCAGGCACAGTAATCGGCAGCATACCAGGCACTCGGACGGTGATTGCCGCTGGCACCAATCCCGCCAAAGGGCAATTCACTCGACGCACCCGCCGTGGGTGCATTCAGGCTGACGACACCGGCGCGGATCTGCGCGCGAAAGCGTTCCTGATGGTCGGCCTGGTCGCTGATCAGGCCGGCGGCCAGTCCGTAGCGGGTGGCGTTTGCGACCGTTAACGCCTGCTCGAACGTCGCCACCCGATGCACCTGCAACATCGGGCCAAACCACTCGGTATCTGCCTGCTCCGCCAGCGAGGTCACATCTACCAGCCCCGGACGAAGGAAATTACTGCCAGCCTGCCGGGGTGCCATGGATGCCAGGATCGCGGCACCACTGCTGGCCAGACGTGCTTCCTCAGCCAACAGGGCCCGGGCTGTCGCACCATTGATCACCGGCCCCATAAACGGCTCGGGCTGAGCGTCGTGACGGTCTACGATGATCCGGCTGGCAAGGTCCTGTAAACGCATCAGTACGTCATCGCTCGCCACACTGTCCACCAGCACCAGACGACGCGCACAGGTACAGCGTTGCCCCGCGCTCAACCAGGCGCTCTGGGCGATGATCTGAACCGCGGCTTCCACATTGATATCCCCGTCCACGATCAGGGGATTATTACCGCCCATCTCCAGCGCCAGTAGCACCTCCGGACGTCCGGCAAGCTGACTGTGCAACAGTCGGCCAACACGGGAAGACCCGGTGAATAGCAGGCCGTCGATGTCCGCGCCTGCCAGCGCCTCACCCACTTCACGGCCGCCCTGCACCAGGTTCAACACGCCAGCGGGTAGTCCGGCGCGCTGCCACAGTGCCACCGTCAACTCTGCTACCCAGGGCGTTTGTTCACTGGGTTTGAACACTACCGTATTGCCCGCCAACAGGGCCGGAACGATGTGCCCATTGGGCAGGTGGCCGGGGAAATTGTAGGGGCCGAATACTGCCATCACGCCGTGGGGGCGATGACCGAGCTGGAGTCGGTCGCGCTGCCATTCACCTGCCCGTTCAGCCTGCGCTCGCGCACTGATGGCCACTTTATTGGCCATCGCCGTCACCTCGGTGGCGGCTTCCCAATCGGGCTTGCCGGTTTCGCGTGCAATGGCAAGCGCCATCGACCCGGCTTCAGCGCGCAGCAGATCTGCAAACGCCTCCAGTGCTGCAACTCGCTCAGACAGCGGCAGCAGCGCCCAGTGTTTCTGAGCCTCGCGCGCACTGGCAACCGCTGCCGAGACCTGCGGTGCTGTAGCCTGTGGCTTTTGCCACAACAGCGAGTCGTCGGCCGGGTTGTAAGACGCCATCATGTCGCCTTGCCCCGCTTGCCATTGGCCTGCGATAAACAGGCTGTTGTCGCCCGCTGCCGTCATTCGATTTCTCCACCGGGTTTCTCACCGGATTTTTTAGGGCTGATATAACGCAGTAAATCACCTGCTGTCGCGCCCAGACGCTCCAGCGCTTGAGTGCTGATTTTCAGCGAACCGTCATCGTCCAGCGCCACCCGGTCAAAAACCACCCGGAAGGTATCCAGACGATTAGTAGCAACCAGAGTCGGCTCTCGCTGCAATGGCACCGCAGTGGGTGCGGCTATACCCTGACGAATGCGTCGCACACTTTTCAGGTGGTCGATTTCGGCCTTCATCAGCGGCCCACCGTCAAAAATATCCACCACTTTTTCGTACTGAAATCCCTCTTCCTCCAACAGTTCCATCGCCCGGCGGCCGCTGTCATTGGGGCGGCCAATAACCGACTGCGCCTCGTTCGGTAACAGGCAGGTGTAGATGGGGTGCTTCGGCATGAGTTCGGTGATGAACTGGTTGGAACCAACACCGCAAAGTTGGTCAGCCTGATCAAATTCCATCCCAAAAAAATGACGCCCGATCGCATCCCAGAAAGGTGACACACCGGCTTCGTTCACCCAGCCGCGCAATTCAGCAATCACGTGGGAGCGAAAACGTTGCGGGAACTGCCCCATCAACAGGTAGCGCGCGCGTGACAGCCAGTGCCCATTGCCGCGATATTCGGGGTCGAGAAACAGGGTGCCAACTTCGGAACAGTCGGTGTAGTCGTTAGTGAGGTGCAACATCTCGCTGCGCGTTTCCTTACCCAGAGAATGCGAATAGTGCGTAACCGACATCACCCGGTAGGCATAAAACGCCTGCCGCGCGCCGGTCTGGGAATAAACACCCGCAGTGCCGATAACCCGACCCTTTTCGCAATCTTCCAGTACCAACAGGAAATAATCGTCCGGGTGATAACTCGCGCGAGCGAAACTCTCCTCAGACAGGGCGATTTTGTTTGCCAGTGCCTCAGCGTCCGGCGGCAGGGAGGTCATGCCCTTACCGGCTTTGACCGCCAGCAGCATCAGGTCATCCACATCACCCGCGGTAACGGGCCGAACCACAAACATGACTTAAGTCTCCATCGATTGCGCCGCGCCACGGCGAGGGCCAGCGGCGATCAGGCGAGTGACAAACAAGGCAGACAGTTGAGCCCGCTCGACAAAACTGTCCAGACAGGCGTATTCGTCTGTACTGTGAATATTGGCACCACGCACGCCCAGGGTGTCGATATTGAGCAGCCCCGCCGCAGCGAGGTTATTACCTTCACAACAGCCGCCGGTTGCCCGCCAGTCGATGCCCAGGCCGAGCTCGGCGCCACAGTCTCTCAATAGCTTGAACATGTCTGCCTGCGGATCCGTCATCGGTTTTGGCGGCCGATTGAACTGGCCGTGCAATGTCAGTTCACAACCGGTGTCAGCCGACACTGCTGCGATCGCGGCTTCAATTGCTGCCAGCACAGTCGCCTGTTGCTCTGCTTCGTGAACGCGCACATTGAAACGGCACACGCAGGTATCCGGCACCACGTTCACCGCGCCGCCACCGCGAATCTGCCCGACATTAACGGTTACGCCAGTCGCCTCGTCCGACAGTGCGGCAAGCCGAGCTGCTATCTGCGCAATGGCCACCACCGCATTGCGCCCCTGAAAAAACTCTCGCCCGGCATGGGTGCTGAGCCCCCGGGCTACCAGAGTGAAGTTACCACTGCCCTTGCGTGCGCCCGCCAATGTACCGTCGGCCAGAGCCGGCTCGTAGGTCATGCCGTAATCCGCTGTCCGGGCCAGCTCCATCAATACCGGCCCTGAACCGATGGATCCGATTTCCTCATCGGGAGAGATGGCCACGGTAAAGCCGAACTGGTCCCGCCACGCAGAATCCTCCAGGACCTGCAGCGCCGTGGCGAGCGCGACCAGGCCGCCTTTCATATCCGCAGTGCCCGGGCCACGCAGGTGGTTGCCCTCGGTCCAGCAAGTGAGGAAGTCACTGTCTGGTGGAAACACGGTGTCGGAGTGGCCCGTCATCAGGATCTGGAGAGGGGCCGTGGGCCGGGCGCGAAAAATCTGCATCGGCCGGGGCTCGAAATGGCTTACCTCCCCGGTATCCGTGACCTGGGGAATGGGCGATAAACGCCGCTCCTCCACGGTATCTGACAGGGGCCGGAACAGGGTATCCAGCGCCGCCTGAACACGGGCGATCCCGTCGTTGTGATAGCTGCCCGAGTTGACATCACACAGTGCCACAGTCGTCGCCACCATGGCGTCGTGCCGCGATGCGATCGCGTCCAGCAAGGCTTGTTCTGCGTTAGTCATGCTTTTTACTCTAGTCACTGATCCTCAAACCGGCCACGCGTCGGCCCGGGTCGCACCCGTCGATTACTGTCGAGAACACCTTACCAGCGACGACCACGGAGAAAATACGGATTCCACTACGCAGTTCCGGATTAAATTTTCCAGGAACTGCCTACAATGAAGGGGAACATCCATTTGATTGGCGGGAGCCCAGCATGAGCCAGGATATCGAACAACTTACCCAACGGGACGCCGAGGTCATCCTGCACCCGGCCTCCTCGATTACCGCCCTCCTGGACGGCGGCCCTGACATGATTGTCTCCGGCCAGGGGTGCCGGGTCACGGACGGCAGCGGGCGCCAGTTGCTAGACGCTGTGGGCGGTCTGTGGTGCGTCAATGCCGGCTACGGTCGCGTAGAACTGGCCGAAGTCATGAAAGAGGCCACACTGCAACTGGGTTACTACCACACCTTCTCCAATGCCTCGAACCCCTGGCAGGTAAAGCTGGCAGACAAATTGCTGCAACTGGCACCGAATGGCATGGATAAGGTGTTTTTCGGTAGCGGCGGCAGCGATGCCAACGACACTCTGATCAAGATTGCCTGGCACTATCACACGCTGCGCGGCAAGCCGGGGAAAACCCGTGTCATCGCGCGCGAGCAGGCCTATCACGGCACGTCTATCAGCACCGCCAGCCTCACCGGACTGGGCGGCTTCCACAAGGAGTTCCCATTACCGCTGGACTTTGTCCTGCGCGTTGAATGCCCTCACCACTACACCCGCGCTCGCCCCGATGAAAGCGAGGATCAGTTCTGCGATCGGCTCATCGCCGAGATACGGGACCTGATTGAGCGCGAAGGCGCCGACACCATCGCTGCCTTCTTCGCCGAGCCAATCCAGGCCGCGGGCGGCATTATCGAGCCACCTGCAGGCTACTACCCAAAACTCGGCAAATTGCTGCGCGACAACGACATCCTGCTGGTCTCCGACGAAGTGGTGTGTGGCTACGGGCGGCTGGGGAGTTGGTTCGGCGCACCGCTACTGGACATGGAACCGGACATGATCGCCACTGCAAAGGGCCTCACCAGCGGCTATTTTCCAATGTCGGCGGCGATGATGCGCCACGAAATATGGGAGGTGCTCAGGCAAGGCTCGGAGAAGCTCGGCGCTTTCTCCCACGGCTACACCTACAGCGGCCATCCGGTGGGCTGTGCCGTAGCGCTGACCAACCTGATGCTCCTGGAAAATGAAAACCTGGTGGAGCGCGCCAGAGAGCATGGGGCGTACCTGCACCGGCAGTTGCGCGAACGCTTCGAGCAGCATGAACGTGTGGGTGAAATTCGCGGACGCGGCCTGATCGCCGGCGTTCAGTTAGTCGTCGACAGGGCCACCCGCACACTGCCGGACGCAGCCGACAAATGGCCGGCCAAAGTGGCGGCGGAAGTACGCCGACGCGGCGTGATCGTGCGCCCGCTGCCCAGCGTCGGCACGCTGGCCATCTCGCCGCCCCTGACAATCTCCAAATCGGAGATTGACGAACTGGTGGATGCTCTGGAACAGTCTATCAATACTGTTTTATAGCACTGGACCCAGCCAACGAATGAGCACCACCACACTGCCCCTGGATCGACTGGACCTGCGCATCCTGCAAACTCTGCAGGATCGCGGGCGCATCACCAACAAGGAATTGGCAGAACAGGTCAATCTGTCTTCCAGCGCCTGCCACCAACGCCTGCAACGTCTGATCGATGACGGCTGGCTGCAGGGATTTATGGGGCGGCTCAACATCGAGCGGCTGTGCGCACCCGTACAATGCATCGCCACCATTTCCCTCAACAGCCACGCACCGGATGCCTTCAGCTTCCTGGAAAAGCGGGTGCAATCGATGCCGGAAGCGCTGGAAGCCTTTACAGTGAGTGGCGGCTGCGATTTTATCGTGCGTTTCGCCTGCCCCCACATGAGCCGCTACATGAGCCTGACCAACTCACTGATTCAGGACTGCCCGGAAATTGCCAACATCGTGACCCACGTGATCATGAAACACAGCAAAGACTTTACCGGTTATCCGATCAAGGAATTGCTCACTCCACCGGCAGTTTCCTGAACGCAGCACTATTCAAGCCGAGGGTCTATACTCAGCGCGAGCAGGGGTTTTTGGCCTGCTCTCAATCAAGCTAATTCAAGGATGGTAAGTATGAATTGCACTCTGGTGCGTTTGGCGGTGGTCAGCATTTGCGGCACTCTGCTCTCACCCGCCACGCTGGCACAATCGGATCGCGGGCAAAACTGGGAAGTATCTGTCGGGATAGGCTTCACCGGCTCGGAAGACATCGGCGGTGAAAACGGCTCCGGTCTGGATATCGACAGCGACGAAGGCCTGAGCCTGGGCATCCACTACAACCTCAGCCCCAAGCTCGCCGTGGGATTTGATAGTCTTTACGTCGAACCGCGTTACAAGGCGACCTTTACCAACGAGGATGGTAGCCCCACTACCATCAGTCACCGTCTCAGTATCTACAGTGGCCAGTTCAATGGCACCTGGAACTTTATCGACGGGCCATTGACCCCCTTTATCCAGGGTGGCCTCGGATGGACGTATGTTGACTCCAATATTGCAGACGGCCCACCAGTCACTGAATGCTGGTGGGACCCCTGGTGGGGATACATTTGCTCAGACTTCTTTGACACCTACAACGAGACGGAATTCTCATGGGGTCTCGGCGCTGGACTACGTTATGACCTTGGCCGACAGATGTTCGTCAAAGCAACCTATAACTGGCTGAGCATCGATAGTGAGGTGGATCTGGACGTTGACAGCTTCAAACTGGAAGTGGGTTGGCGTTTCTAGGCCTGTAGTATCACCGGGGCACCAATGCGCCCCGGTGCATAACACTCAGCTAACTGTACCAGCCTCAGCTTCAGGCTCTGGTCGAATCCAGTCAGTGATGATCTGGTAGCCCAGGCCCAAAATCACCGCACCGATAAAGAGGCCGACAACGCCGAATTGAATCATCCCCCCGATTGCGCCCAACAATACGATGAGCACCGGCAGATCAACGCCTCGCCCCAGCAGCATCGGTTTTAGTACGTTGTCACTCAACGCCGCCAAAACAGAGTAAATGGCAAAGATAGTGGCGGCTACTGGATCAGCATGGGAGTAAGCCCAGGCGATAGCAGGAATCATGATAATAATGGCGGGAATCTGGACGATGGCCACTATCAACACGGCCAGTGTAACCAGACCGGCCGCAGGCAATCCGATGACGGCAAACCCGATGCCAGCCAACACTGCCTGTATTACCGCCACACCCAGAACCCCATTGGTGACACTACGGATTGTGGAGATGGAGAGGTCTGTCAAATGCTGACCCCTGTTTGGTGCAATGCGCCGGTTAAGCGCCAGAGTGAACTCATAGCCCTTGTCAGCGTAGAGCAGACAAATCGCTGCAATAATGATCGAGGCGGTAAAGTGCACTAGCCCCAGAGCCAGACTCCCGGCGATACTCGCCAGTTTTTGCGCCAGTGTAGAGACCTGCTGCTGATAGGCCTCAACCGTCGCGCGAAAGTCGGTGGCCAACCCGGACCAGGCTGCATACACTTGTTCACCGATCAGGGGCCAATTGGCAACATCGTCGTCTGGCGGTGACACATGGAAGGTACCGGCGCGCATTTGCTGGCCCCACTGTGTGAGTGAACTAACACTGGACTCCGTGACCAACCAGCCAGGCACCAACAATATCGCCAGGCCGACAACACCAATGACGAAGGCCGAAGTTTTCGCACGCCCCCCCAGCTTTGCCGTCAACCCTGTGTGCAGGGGGTAGACGGCAACCGATAGAACGACGCCCCAGAGCACGATACCGAAGAAGGGTGTCAACACCTTCATGCAATACCCTACCAGGATAACGACCGCAGCGATTTCGATGAAGGAATTCATCACGTTGCGCCGAAAGCTTATTTCATCCGACTGTACTGGCTCGCTCATGATCAGTGATCTCGCTACTTGGAATGTGTATGGATAACGGCCCAACTTCGCTGCAGTACGGCAAACAGGAAGGCGGTGGTCCACCCGAGCAGTACAATGCCATCGATAGCCTGCAGGCCGCTGAGCAGACGCCATTGTGAACTCAAGGTTATGTCACCGTAGCCCAGTGATGTGAAAGTCACCACCGAAAAATAGGTGGCGGTTTCCCAGTCGGGTAACTCCGCCGGGGCGACGAGCCGGTAGACCAATGCCCAGAGCATGACTTCGAGCAGGTGCAGCAAAATCATCAGCACCGCCGTGCAGGCTAGTAAGACGAAGCGGCGATTGGGCAACAGCAGGCCATTCGCGTCCACCTGATGACGCACCAGAAAACGCAGCCACAGAGTTGTCCCGGAACCGTGAATCAGGATGGTTATTACGATAGTGACGAGGCCGACGAAAATAATCATGGCTTCGAATTCCCCAAGTGGCGTTGACTCAGCGGCGCCTCAATCAATCACTCCAGCGCATTGCGCGGCCACCGGCGCATCAACGAACGCGTGTAGGCACTCATACTAACCAACACCCGTGTAAACACAAGCTCACGGCTGCATCAGTTCCACGAGTAATCCGTCGGTGGTAGCTGGATCCAGATATACCATTCGTCGTTGCCCAATGGCCACGGGGCCGCCTGGTGTCACATAGCCCGGCACAACACCCCGCTGTGCCAGCAGCGCCAAACACACGTCAAGATCGTCGACACGCCAAGCAATGTGGTTGATACCCCCGCCACCACTGGGCTGGGCATTGAGCAAAGACACAAAAGGCTCTTTACATGGCTGGATGAATTCAAACTGGAGGTTTGCGACCGAAAGGAATGCAAAACGGGTGGCGGCGGGTTCGTTCGGGGCGGGTTGCCAGCGCACAGTGTCCGAATCAATACCGTACAAACGGCAGGTATTGGCGACTGCCGCCTCAATATCCGTCACCACAAAACCCACGTGTTCTACGGCGAGAATGTGTTTCCCCAGAGTCTCCGTAATCTGCGACACAACGATGATCTCCCGGGGTATTGTCCACAATTACCCCTAATGTTATGGTTTTATATCTTTTACCACAACTAGGGCGCTCTTCGTGAAAATAATGATCCTGGGGATGGGGCATGTGGGCAAGGCGCTGTCACAGCAGCTGCGCGCCGCCGGCCACACAATCGTCGGAACGACAACCACACCGGAAAAGGTAGCGGATCTGCAGGCCTGCGCTGACGAGGTCGCCGTACTTCGCGGCGCGGAACGCGACAAGGTCGTGGCCGCAGCAGAAGGTTGTGACGCCATCGTCGTCACTGTTGCGCCCAACGTTAAAAACACCCGCACAATCGAAGAGCGACACCAACACTATGC
Organism: Gammaproteobacteria bacterium; assembly: GCA_030427085.1. Classification (GTDB taxonomy): domain Bacteria; phylum Pseudomonadota; class Gammaproteobacteria; order Pseudomonadales; family Halieaceae; genus JAUHXH01. The sequence continues at coordinate 215,333 of JAUHXH010000003.1, forward strand.
AGACGTGCTGGTAGAGAGCTGCCGCAGCGCCACCAGCGCCTGCCCGCGAGTGGTGTTCCTGTCGTCGTTCTCCGTCTACGGGGACGGCGGATCGGGCGCAGAGCCAGTCACGGAGAACACCCCTACCGCCAACCACGAAGAACCCTCTTCCAGGTACTATCAGGAGGCGGAGCAACTGGTGCTGGCTCTGTCCGGCGGCTGCGTCTTGCGCTTCCCCGACATGTACGGCGCACCGGGAGACCTCAGCTTCGAAGAGCGCGTTGCGATGTGCCACGAGTACTTTGGCGGCAAAGCCATATTCAGTGCCGACGCACCACTGTATGCCATTCATTTTGAAGATGTGGTGGCGGCAGTAGCCCATGCCCTGACACACGATCTCACCGGCGTTTACAACGTTTGCGACAACGACCACTTGCCGCCAACCAACAAGCAAGTTTTTGACGCCATTTGTGACGAGCAGGGCCTGGCACCGCTGGAATTTCTGGACCAGATCAAGGCGCCGCTCAAACGGATTTCCGCCGAACGACTCTACGACACCGGCTATCGCGTCCAGCACGGTGATCCCAACGCGCATCGGGTGTCGGCACACACATGACGAGCGTTGTCATCACCGGCAGCACACAGGGAATCGGCCGCGGCCTTGCGGCAGAGTTTTGTCGCCGGGGCTTTCCCGTGGTAGTCAGCGGGCGTGACGCAGCGCGTGTAGAGGAAACCACCAAGGCACTGCAAAGTGAGGGCAATGTAGAAGGCGTGCCCTGCGATATTGCCGATCGGCAACAGGTTCAGCACCTGTGGGACCACGCTGCCGAGCGTTTTGGTGGCGTGAGCATCTGGATCAACAATGCTGGCCTGGCGCGTACCACCTGGCCCATTCTGGACGTACCCCAGGACGCAGTGGAAACCATGCTGCGCACCAACATGCTGGGCACGATCAATGGCTGCCGCGTGGCGGCGACCGGCATGCTGGCGCAGGGTGAGGGCAAGCTATTCAATATGCTCGGTGGCGGTAGCGACGGCGAGTACTTTCCAGGCATGGGACTCTACGGCACGACCAAACGCGGCCTCAACTACTTTACCGATGCATTGGTAAAAGAACTGAAGGACTCTCCCCTCGTTATCGGCAAAATCCGTCCCGGCATGATCGTTACCGAAGCTGTGGTCCGCGAAGCACAAGAAGACCCGGAGGGTTTTGCCGCCTCCCGCGCCACCATGAACAAGCTGGTCGATCAGGTGGAGACCGTAAGCCCCTTCCTGGTGGACAAAATTCTTTCAACCACGCGATCAGGGGCCAAAATTCGCTGGATAACACCTGCGAAAATCACCGGCCGGATGATCAAGGGGCTGTTTGTACAGCGCCCTGATCAATTTGCCCGCTTTGGCCTTTGACCCACCCCTACAGCGAAGCCGTCAGCTATGAGCAGTGATACCAAAACGATTGACCAGTTCCTGTCCGAAAACCCCAATGTGGATGTCAGCCAGGCCTGGGAGCAATGCTGGACTGTGCTGGCCGACGTCAAGGCACGTATCGCCGCTCGCTTTCCGGATCTTGCGCTGGAAGCCAACACCGCTGACCGCGCCTACTACACGTCACCCAATGGGGAATTCGAGGGCTCGATGCAGGCCTGGTCCGGCCCCGGTTGCGACTGGCTGGTGAATTCCTGGCTCGGCAATCGCAAGGCGAGCATCCTCGATATGAACGCCACGGCCTTTCTGGATCAGGCCACCGATGTACCGCATTTCGTACTGGTGTTTGGCACCATTCCCAAACTGTTCTTTTACTTCGACTTTGTCCCGCGCCGTAACCTGATGGTGGATACCGACTACCTCGACCGTTACTACGAGGCGATCAATGCCGACTACCTGGACCTGCGCGGTGACCCTGCCTTCCAGTGGTCGGTGAGCCACGGCAGTTACATGCGAGCCCTGACCAACCCCTCCACCCAGAGCCTCACCGCCGATCTGACCCCGGCGAATATCGACCGGGTATCCAGCTATGCCTATAAAATGCTGGACCACTGGCTGGCCTGGCTCGACAACGCGGCCCCCATTGCAGCAGCAGATTGTTCAGCCCTGCGTGACTACGACTACCGGGTGCGGGAACTGTGCTACGCGCGCGACCCGATGAACAAACTGGCCGCCGCCGTGTTCGGTGAAGACCAGGTGGCCAACATGCTGGCCATCCGCATGGGTGAGGAGCAAATGGCGCGGGGCCGCGCGTGAATCGCTTCCTGGGCATCGATCTCAGCGAGGGCGTAAAGCGCTCGCACCTGCTGGCGTATTTCGTTGCCGCCTTTGTCTCCTCCAGTTACGCCGGTGCGCTGGCCATGCTGCAGCCCGGCCTGTTGCAGGTAATGGCGATTGACCATGCCGAGCAGGCCACACTGACGGGCTACCTCAGTGCCTTGCAGGAAGTGGTATTGATTGCCACCCTGGCGTTAATGGGCGCCTTTGCCGATCGCTACGGTCGCAAACCCATCTACGCCTTTGGCCTGCTCACCACCGCCGTCGGCTTCGCCCTCTACCCCTTTGCCCAGAGCATCGGCGAGCTGGTGATGTATCGCCTGGTCATCGCCGTCGGTACGGCGGCGATGATCGGCATGATGGTGACGGTAATTGCCGACTATTCGCAAAACAGCACGCGCGGCAAGGCCAATGGTTTACAGGGCCTGATTGCCACTCTGGGAGCCTTTATTCCCCCGATGCTGGGTGCCCTGCCCCGCCTTTTCGTCAGCCAGGGCCATGACGAACTCGCCGCGCAACAACTCACCTTTGCAGTAGCAGCCAGTCTCGGGGTGTTCGCTGCCGTGGTCGTGCTGTTTGGCCTGGCGCCGCGCGCTACCGCCGCGACCGCTGCTGCGGGCGAGTCATTGACCAACATATTGCGCCAGGGCGTGCGCGCGTCTCGCGATCCCGGGATTGCCCTGTCCTACGGCGCTGCCTTCATCTCCCGTGGCGACCTCGCCGTTACCGGCGCTTTCATGAGTTTGTGGCTGGTACAGTTCGGTACTGCGACGTTGGGTATGGAGCCGTCGCAGGCCATGTTCGAGCTCGCGGTTCCCCGGGTGTTCTGCGTGGTGGGCGGCGCCCTGATCGGGGCCATCGGAATGGGTTTGCTGAGCGACCGGATTCGCCGGGTTACGGCGGTCAGCCTCGCCTCCGGGCTCGCGGCCGCCGTGTATCTCGCGGTATTTTTTATCACCGATCCCACTGCCCCCTGGGTTTTCGTTTTGCTGGGCGTGATGGGCGTGGCTGAAATCAGCGCCTTTGTCTCCAGCCAGGCGCTCGTGGGGGAACGCGCGGCGGCACAGTGGCGCGGCGCCATCATCGGCCTGTTCGGGGTGTGCGGCGCCATCGGCATTCTGGTGGGCACCGCTGGCGGCGGCTGGCTGTTTGCGACCTACGGCCCTTCCACGCCCTTTGTGCTGTTCGGCGGGCTCAATTTCTGCGTGTTCCTGTGGTCACTGTGGCTGCGCCAGAAAGAGCGCGCCACCTCGGGTCACATTCATCAATCTTTCAGAATGACCCCCTAAGCTATGCCCTCAGCGCGGTGATATAAAACTCTCTGATCTATTATTCATTCACCACCGCGCTACGGGGCCCAGACACCATGATGCGCATTAAGCACAAGCTACTGTTACCGCTAGTAATTTCCGCCACCGCCTGCAGCGACTCTTCTGACGACCCATTGCCGCCGCCTCCGGGGCCTGCCTCACTGGTGACGGTGGTGGCGCAAGCCGCGCCGGAATCCGCGGCCGGCGCCATGGGCACGGTCGAGTTCCCGGTTTACATGGATCAACCGCAACCAGATGCGGTGTCTCTGCGCTACGAGACGATTGACGGCAGCGCCACAGCCGACGAGGACTACCTGCCCGTGTCGGGCGAGCTTACCCTGGCACCGGGGGAGACCAGAGGGGTGATCACTGTCGAAACCCTCGGCGATGCTGACGAGGAGGCGGCAGAAACATTCCACCTGGAAGTTCAAATAAGCGGCAACGCTGAACTACACGCCACTACCGTGACGGGCACGCTCGCCAATGACGACACCGAGTGTGATGCGCCCTTCGACAAAACGAACAATCCCTGGCGTGTCGAAGCCGGCGCTGACCCGCTGAACTATGCTCACCGCGGCGGTGTGATCGACTTCCCCGAAAACACACTCTACGCCTACTACGAAGTGGCGGCAGCCGGCGCGGACGTGCTGGAGATGGATGTTTACCAAACCGCTGACAACGAGCTGGTGATTCTGCATGACCTCGACGTGGACCGCACCACCGACGGCACCGGCCTGGTGGTGGATCTCACACTGGCGGAACTGCGCGAACTGGATGCCGCCTACTGGTTTGTACCCGGCGAGGGCACGCCCCACGACGCGGCGGATTCAGCCTATACCTTCCGCGGCATCGCTACCGGTGACCAGACACCACCCGCCGGGTACCGCCCGGAGGATTTCCGCATTCCCACGCTGGAAGAAGCCCTTCGTGCCTTCCCGGACAAGTTAATCAACATCGAGCTGAAACCTGATCTGGACGGCGCAGGCAATTACGAACAGCAAATCGCCGACCTGCTGCAACGCTATGGACGTAGCACCGACGTGATTGCCGCCTCCTTTGTTGACGAGGCAGCCAATAACTTCAAAGCCGTAGCGCCCTGTGTTTACACCTCCGTGCCACTGGATCAGGGCACCGCGCTGGTACTGGGCAGTCAGGGCGACGGTATTATTCCACCCGTACCGGAACATGTTGCCTTCCAGGTACCGCCAGATACCAGCCAGATCCAGCAGGTACCGGAAGGTTTCTTCCTTCGCGTGGTTACTGAAGACTTCATCGCCGATGCCCACGCCGCCAACCTGGCCGTGCAGGTGTGGACCGTGAACACCTGCGAGGAAATGCTGGAGATGATGGATCTCGGTGTTGACGCCATCATGACCGACCGGCCCTTACTGCTGGAAGAACTGCTCAACACGCCCGCCGAGGAACGCTCCTGCGAGTGACTCCGCGCCGGAAGGCGCCCGAAGTGCTATCTTGGCATAAAGCACTTCGGATGCCGCCATGGCCACGAAACGCCTGCTGCTAGTTACCGTTACCGGCACTTTGGTGCTGGCCGCGCTCTGGTGGCGCCAGCAATCGCCGCGAGATGACGTTACCGCCGCACCCGTTACAACTACAACTACAACGCATGAGCGAGCTGCAGCGAATGAACCGTCGAACGGCCCCACTGAATTTCCCGGACGGACTTCTCCTACTATCACACCACAGGATGGTGATGACCTGCTGGCCCGCCCCGAGGTGGTCGCCTACCTGACCCGCGAGTCCGAACGGCAACAATTACAGGACTGGTTTGCACAGCCAAATGAGGCGGAGGCTCAGGCGATCTGGACACTGATCGAGGAACTGGAATCCCAGCGGCGCGTACTCGGCGCAGAGGCCCTGCACCTGAAACTGGCCTGGCTGGAAATCGACAGCGAGACTGCCGACGAGTACAACCAGCGCGCCGAGGCGCTGATGGCAAGCTATCGTGCGCGCGCCGAAGCAGCACGCGAACAAAATGACCCCCGGACAACGCCCGGCTACACAAGCTACCGGGAACAGCAAGCCGCCATCGTGACCGAAGTCATGGCCATGACACAATTCCCTGCAGGTCACACTCGCCAGTCCTACCTGCGCGAGCGCCTGTTGCAGGCCCGTATCACCGCTTACGGCGAGGAACAGCCCTGACCCACCAGCAGGGCCCAGCAGACCGCCCTAAGCGCCCTGCAGGCCTACAGCAAGCCGTCGATCAGGTCGTAGAACCAGTCCTGATTGTTGGCGAAGTCAGATACCGCATCGGTCTCCACCGCCCGCAGCGGCGGCCCACCACGATAGTCCACCACATTGCGCATGAAGTCGTACAGATCCAGACCGAGTTCCTCAATTTCGCCGTAGCGGAAATCCAGTACCGAGGTGCAGTGGCTCTCGTTGAAATCACGGAACATGGGGAAGTAATAACTCCAGTTGTGGGTAGCTTCCAGCTCCGGGATCAGGTTCTGGGCGGTGTCCTGTTGCCACAGCGCGCGCAACTTCGCCAATCGGGACGCGGGGTCCGGATCATTGTAGATATCCGGGTGAAAGCGCTCATAGGAATAGCTGCTGAAATTGCCGTCGGCGAGGAAGTGGGTCATGCCCATGCGATCGGCGTAGAACTTGGACGACAACCCTGCGTACAGGCTGGCCAGGCGCTCTGGATCGAAACCCGGGGTCAGCGCCGCCAGCATGTCCATGGGGTTATCGCCCGGATCCCCGTAAGTTGTCCAGGCTGACAGCACTTCCTCGTGCAACGGCAGTGAGGGGTGGTCGCTGACGTTGCCACTACTCAGGGGCGCGTTATACAAGGGCCCGGAATCATCTACCAGATAGCCATAAGGCGAACCGAAGTGCCCTCGCAGCTTGGAGTAATTTAACAGGGCACCAATACTACCGGCACTACAGCCAGCCACGGCCAGTTGGGTCGGCGAGCGCAGGTTGTTTTTTACCCAGGACACCACCGACTGCACATTGCGCAAGCCATTGTGGTGCCAGACCAGTGGTTGCTCAACACCGGCGGGATCGTCGTAAACGGCCACTTTGTCACCCACATAGATGTCGCCGGTGCAGTACGGCACATACACCAGATTCCACTCTCCGGTCTTGAACTGATTGTAGGGATGGTGGGTGTAAATCAGGGGTGACGCGGCAGCAGTACCCAGGTTGGCGCTGTTCTGGAAGTCCAGCAGGTTGATGTTTTGCACATAGCCGTCGGGAATCCCGTTGGGGTTTCGCGCGCCGCGTATACCCGTCTGTCCAGAACAACTGGCGTAGTCCCAGCAGGCCCCGCCGCCTTCGAAATAGAACAGTGTGTTGTTGGTGTCCGGCACACGATACACGAAGAACTTATAGGGGGTGCCGTTACCGCACACCGCGCCCGTTTCGGGCGGCACATCAACTTGCTGCCAGTGGTCGAACTGGCCGCGGTCAAAGCCGTAGTCAAATCCCGGCGTGGGTGCATGTAGAGCGTAAGGGCCAGCCTGTTCGCTACTGTTGACCGGGTCGTTAGCCCCCTCGGGACTGATCAGGTTGAACAGTGTTTTCCAGAATCCGTAATCGCCGGGTTCTGCGGTAGCACTGGGTGTTGCAAGGAACACGGCCACCCCCAGGAACAGGGCTGTGCCGGGGAAGAATTTGCGGGTCATGCGTGCCTCCGGATTGTTATTGTCGGGGAGTCGGCGTAACCAAAATTGTAGTCAAGGCAAGTGCGAGCCTTAGATCGAATCGCAATAAGGCAATGTAATGCGGTGCGCCCCGGGGGCGCACCCTTGGCACAGCGAGGGTTAGCGGTTGCGACCCAGGCGCTCGTGGGCGTCAACCCAGTCATTGGCGCGGGTTTCCGGGTCTACACGGGAAGCTGCACCCAGTGAAAGTTCACCAGCCACCACCAACCCCGCGGCAATTTCCGCCAGCTTTTGGGCCTTGTCCTGACCGTAGCAATCCATGATTTCCAGACACTCGCGCTGCGTAGGTAACGCCGTGCCGCCACCATAGGTCGCCACGATGAGTGCCGGCAAGGTCACCGAGAAGAAATAATCGCCGCCGCGGGTGACTTTGCTGTAAATCGTACACTGATTGGATTCGCCGATATTGGCGATGTCCTGCCCCGTAGCCAGGTAAAGTGCCGCCAGTCCGTTTGCCGGGTGCGCCGCATTGCTGGACGAGCTGGTGAGGAAGGAACCCAGTGTGCTGAGCCCCTGACCGTACTGCATTTGCTCTGGCGTCATGCGCAGGTTGCGCTGGACGACCTCACGCGGAATAGTCAGTTCGGCCGTGACGCGGCGGCCACGGCCCTTGAGCAGGTTGACGGAAGAGGTTTTCTTTTCGGTATCGAAGTTACCCGACAGGGAATAGTGCTTGAGCGCTTCATACTCCTTGTTGATCCATTCGCAGGCCACAAAGGTCGCGCGACTGGTCATGTTCTGGCCCGCGGCATCACCGGTGCTGTAGTCGAAGCGGGTGTAAACCATGTGGTGCACATGGTAATGCTCGATTTCGTTCAGCTTGCCGACGGAGGTGGTGGTCTCTGCTACGGCCTTGATGCGCTCGAAGTTCACATCCAGCCAAAGGACAAAGTCACGGGCGGCGCGGGCGTCTTCAAACACAAACACCGGGGCGCGCTGCATTACTACGGCGGATACCGTGGTTTTGACGCCGCCACTCTCCCGGATAACCCGCATACCGCGATTGTAGCTGGCCAACATGGTGCCTTCGACGGTGGCCATGGGTACGAAAAACTCGCCCTGGGCATGTTCGCCATCCACTAGTAGCGGACCGGCCAGGCCAATCGGTACCTGGGCCACGCCAAACATGTTTTCGATATTGCCTTCCATCACCGTGGGATCGAAGGAGAATTGCCGGGTGTGGTCCAGCTTCGCCGGCGTTTCACGCTCGATGAAAGCCTGGCGCTCGGCGATGATCTCGGCGCTATAGTCGTTGTCGGCAGAACGGGGGATCTTGCGGCTCATGGCGCTACGTACCTCGTATTCAAAAAAAGTAAAGCACGTGCATTAAACTGCAGATATCGGGGCAATTGCAAGTGTTTTGCCACCCCTTTTGGTACCCCGGAAATAAATCAGCCGCCCGAAGGCGGCTGTAATAAGGTATGGACCTGGAAGGTGTAAGGCAGAATCAGCGGTTGAGGCTAACCTCGTCTGCTGAGTTGCTGGATACGCCTGCCAGCAGGTCGGCGCCATCGCGGTCAGTGGCGTTGATCATGCCTTCGCGATCTACCCAGCAGGTAGCGCGGTGGCTGTCGCCGTCACCGGGCAGCGCTACCAGACGCAGCTTGTTGCCCTCGGAAGAGCGCTTGATGCCCTTCAGCTTGACGCGAGTTTCCTGACCATAAACTTTCTTCAGCTCATGCTTGCACAGTGCCAGGTCGTCACGGTCGCTACCAGCATTGGCAACAGCCGCACTACCTACAAGAGCCAAACCCAGGGTGAATGCAATCGACTTTTTCATCGGACTTCTCCTTTTGGTGAATTACCGATTGCAATACTAGCCCTGTCCGTTTTTGAGCGAAATATCCGAAAACACTATTGACCGCTGCAATTATGGGTACAGCAAATGCTTGCTTTTGTCAAAATGTGCTCCCGGGGGCAAGCCCCGGATAATCAGGGTTACAGCGGTACGAACTCCAGAATCGAGCCATCCGCCATGGTGGCAAGATACAAATTGCCGTCGCGGAACACATAAGTCCGCACAAACTCCAGCTCTTTCAGGAAGCGGCTGTCCAGCGAGTTCGGGCCGCACATCGCACGGGTGGCCGCGACCGGGCCGAAGGTCAGTGAACCGGGGCCAGAGGATTGCCACTCGCCATTGCCACGATTGCAGTCAACTTTCATCGCCGCCCGGCCATCTGCGCCGAAGGTAATGGTGAACTGCCCAACCGAGTCCGGCTCCGCTACGCTGTCGTCCATGGATTGAATTTTCACCAACTGCCAGCCGGTACCGGCCAACTCACTGGTGTCGACTAATGTTGCTGCGGCCTCGGTACCGTCCTCTACAGCGTCCTGTACAACGACCACCGCCTCGGTTACTTCTTCCACAACATCTGCCTCCGAAGCCGGTTTTTCGCCACCACAGGCCGCCAATACAGCGCAGGCCAGTAACGCAACCAGGGTATTCCCTCTCATCGTATTGTCGCTCCCTTGTCGTTCACTATATGAAACTTCGAGTTTCCCGGGTTGGGCTCTCAACCACCTGAAATTGCCGCCTGGGGTACCAGGTAGAGTTCGGCGTCATTGATAGTGACCCGCCAGGTGTCCCCGTCCAGCGTCGCGTCCACTGTTCGGTTACTGGCATTGATTACCTCGCCCAGAAAGTTAATGGTGAAGATATCCCCGTCCAACCCCTTCACTGCTATCGACGCCTGATTATTTTCCATACGTAGTATGCCGGCCGGGCAGGAAGCGAAGCTGTCAGCGTCTACAGAGCGACAGGGCAACAGCGTAGTCGCATCGTAGTCTGCGGTACTGAATGGCGCGGTGGGGTTGTCATCGTCACTATCACCCGGCAGGCCCGCAGTGCTCCAATACACGTAAATGCTTTCTTCCGGGAAGCGGAAGATCAAACCCTGATCGCCCAGCCCACTTTGGCGATAAACCTGTTGTCCGGCCTGATCGGTGTAGTTGCCTGGTGTATCGCCATCCGGCGTAAGATCATGGCGATCACCATCCTTGATGGTGATACTGACGGCACCCTGTCGCTGGCTGAAGGTGCACGCGGTAACAGCGCTGGCCTTATCTTCTCCCTTGGGATAGAAATCACAGCGCGCCTCAGTCCAATCGGCATGACTAGCGCCGGACCAAACACACAGCACCATCGAGGCGAGGTACGTCATTCTCCGCAGTGGGGCGCTTACTATCATCGGTTGGGTACTCCCTGAACTCCGGTCTCTCAATAAGTGTAGCGGGTATCGGATGCACGCAGGTGAAGACCAACACTGGCTTAGCTACAGGCGGGCGAAAAAACTACAGTAGTTAATCCTCGACGTCGTCGACATCGATCTGCCCGGTCAGGCGCTTGCGCACATGCGACCAGGACATACCCACGCCCAGTAGCAGCGACACCAGCACCAACACCACCCAGGTCAGCACGCCTGGAGAATCGAGGGTGAGCCAACCGAGGTCGATAAAAAACCACACAATGCAGCCGAACAACGCGCCGCCGAGAACAATCCCCAGCCAGCCCATCGACATGAACGTGGCGCGCAAATAAATGATCCAGCCGATCAACAACACCAGGCCCAGAATCGCGATCAGTGGGCCGAACTGGGTGGTTGGCGCCATCACCCAGTTGATGTAGCCGTACCCGGTAGGATTATAAGTGCCGAACACCAGTACCGCAGCGAACAACCAACGCAGGAGAAAACTGCCGAAATCGAAGCGGTTGGCCATGGATTAACTCCTCAAAGGCAATTGAACCAGGGTCGAAACATTAACACTGATCAGCGTGACGCAACGCGACGGGGCTTCTCAACCCGCCGCCTGGAGTCCAGGTGGTCCGCAATATCCGCGAACGCTTCCGCGATACGTTCCCGCAAAATGCGCATGCGCGCACTGACTCGCAGATCCTGGTGTGCCAGCACCCACATATCCGAGTGATGGATAATATTGGCACCGGGCAGGCGCACGATTTCGTCTTCCGCATACACCGAAAAGCACGGCGCGTAACCCACGCCCATTTTGGCTTTGATGGCCTCAACGGTGAGATTGAGATTCTCAATGGCATGGCGGATGGGCAAGTCCGGGTAGGCCATTTCGCGGACCCATTTGTTGCCCTCTTCCTCCGACTTTTTGCCAATCCAGTTGAGATGACTCACATCGGCCGGGTCATCAGGATTGAGCAAATCCCGGTGGACATAACAGGAGGCACTGATGGTCGCGATGGTGCGGCCGATCAAGTAGTCCGGGGGGGACACGCCGGCAGGCATCACGCGAATGGCAATATCCGCTTCTCGCCGCGACAGATCCAACGAATCCTGGCTGGGTAACAGTTCGAGGGAGATGCCGGGAAACTCTTCGGCAAACTGGGCCAGACGGTGCATGAGAAAACCCATACCCTGTACGTCGGGCAAGGTCAGGCGAATGCTGCCATGCAGTTCCTGGTCTCCACCCATCACCTTGCGTTCAGCACCGAGTACCAGTTCCTCAACGTGCTCTGCGGTGGGCAGTAACTGCTCGGCGCTACTGGTCATGCGATAACCGTCGGGCGTGCGATCGAACAAGCGTGTTTTGAGTTGCCGTTCCATCTCATCCAGGCGACGCGTAACCGTAGAGTTACTGACGTTGAGCAACTGGGCAGCACCGCGCGCTGAACCCTTTCGGCTCAGTGCCAACAGTACCTTGAGATCATCCCAGTCCATATTTTCTCCCATCGTGGGCAGACTGACGCATCATCGGGGAAGGCGCGGCGTATTTCAACTGCCATCAATCATGGCGTGTTGCTATGATAGCGCCCCTTTCAGCCTGTACCGAACACCTTGTCCCACACAACGCCCCAAGCTCTGTTGTCCCGCCACTTCGGTATCGAAGCTGACTTGCGCCCACTACCGGGCGACGCCGACGACAACTTCCTGGCCCGCTGCCCGGGCGGTAAAAGTTATATCTTCAAGCTCAAGCGCGCTGGCAGCGCCTCCTCCGAGCTGGATTTCCAGTGTGCGGCCCTGGCGCGACTGGCCCACTGCCCGCTCAACCTGCCGCGGGTAGTGCCGGATCGCAGTGGGAATCCCTGGACCGAGGTGGCATGGAACGGTGAGCAGCGACTGGCTTTTTTACTGACTTACTGCCCGGGCCAACTGCTGTGCAACATTGAACAACGCAGTGACCGCTTGCTCTACAGCTTCGGCGAAGTGCTGGCGCGGCTAGACCTCGCATTGAATGGCTTACGTCACCCGGCGATGCGCCCGGGACACCGCTGGGAGCTCACTCGGGCGATGGACTGCGCACCGTGGGCGGATGCCATCACCGGCCCCGTGCGTGCTATCGCCGCCAGTCACTTCCAGTACTTCGAATCGCACCTGGCTTCCCAGTTGAACATCCTGCCCCACGGGGTCATCCACAATGACGCCAACGACCACAATGTACTGGTTAATGCCACCACCAATGGCGACCTGCGCGTGGACGGCCTGTTCGACTTTGGGGACATGGCGTGGCAGCCACTCATCTGTGAGAGCGCCATCGCACTGGCCTATCTGATCCTCGACCAGCCCGAGCCACTGCACACCTGCGAACAGTTTCTGCGCGGCTACACGGCGCACTTTCCCCTGGCGGGAGTAGAGGTTGCCGCTTTGTGGCCGCTGATCCAGTTACGCCTGAGCGTCAGTGTGGCTATCTCCAGTCACCGCCATCAACTGGAACCAGACAACGACTATCTGCAGGTTAGTCAGGCACCCGCCATGCGGACACTGACACTGTGCCAGTCGCTGGATGAAGAAGAGGTCATATTGCGGTTGAAGCGCGCCTGCCAGGTGAATTAACCACCGGACGCACAGCAGAATCAGCTTTTGTCGGGAAACAGCTCTTTGACGTTGCTGGCGCCGAACTCGCCGCTACTGCGTTGCTTGTTCCAGATATGATCGTGCAGACCCTGATGCTCCTCAAAGCCACTGATAGTGGCATGGAACACCTGCTTGATGCCGGCACTGTCAATATGATCGCAGTAGCTGCGCAACTGTTTGAGGTAGGAGCTCAGGGCTTCGTAGTCGAGGAATTCTTCCTCCGCCCGCATGATCATCGGGTGGCCGGTTCCGGTGACATTGGAGCCCAGCAACAGTTCTTCGTGCAGTTTTTCCCCGGGACGCAGGCCGATGAACTCGATGGGGATTTCATTGGGCACCTGACCACCGCGTCCCGCCTCGTAACCGCTGAGGCGAATCATACGCCGCGCCAGTTCCACGATGTGCACCGGCTGTCCCATATCCAGCACAAACACGTCGCCCCCGGTACCCATGGCGCCCGCCTGAAGCACCAACTGGGCGGCTTCGGTGATCGACATAAAGTAGCGAGATACATCCGGGTGAGTCACAGTGACTGGGCCACCTGCTCGGATCTGTTCACGGAACAGCGGTACCACTGAACCCGAGGAGCCCAGCACATTGCCGAAGCGCACCATGCTGAAACGGGTATCGGGGGAACGTGCAGCCAGGGCCTGCAGAATCAGTTCGGCAAACCGCTTGGATGCCCCCATAACGTTGGTGGGGCGCACCGCCTTGTCGCTGGATACCAGCACAAAGGTTTCCACACCGGCCCGCTGGGCGGCGGTGGCGGCATAGAGTGTCCCGAACACGTTGTTCGCCACACCCTCGGCCACGTTGTACTCCACCATGGGTACATGCTTGTAGGCCGCCGCGTGATACACGGTTTGCACACCAAACGTGGTGTAAACGCGCTCCATGCGCTGTTCATCCTGCACCGAACCCAGCAGGCTGACCAGTTCGGTCGTTGCCCCGGTTTCAGTCAACACGTCGCGCAACTCGCGTTCGATGTTGTACAGGGCGTATTCGGAGTTATCGAGCAGAATCAGTTCGCGGGGGCGCGACTGGAGGATCTGGCGGCACAGTTCAGAACCGATGGAGCCCCCGGCCCCCGTGACCACCACCACCTTGCCACCGATACAAGCATCGAGCAGGTCACGCCGTGGCGGCACCGGGTCCCGACCGAGCAATTCGTCGAGCTCAATATCCTTGATAGTGGTCGCGTCCACTGTGCCACCGAGCAACTCATGGATGCGTGGCACCGTGCGCACATACACCGGCAAGCCCACCAGCGAGTCGATGATCTCACGCCGCCGTAGTGGGCTGGCGGACGGCAAAGCCAATAAGACCTGGGTGATGCCGTGGGCGTGGACCAGGGTTTCCATGTTCTCTGGCGCGGCCACCTGCAAGCCATTGATAATGCTGTGCTGGAGGCGGGTGTCGTCGTCGACGAAAGCCACCACGCGGTACTGGTCACCGTGGTGCAATGCGGTGAGCAATTGGCGCCCGGATTCTCCAGCTCCGTAGATCAGGACTTTTTCTGTGCGGGAGCGCAGTTTGGTCTGGTAGTAGGCACGCACTATAAGGCGGCTGCCACCAATCAGGCACATGGCGAGTGCCCAGTACAGGAAGGGTAATGAACGGGGCACCTCTGCCTGGGTGAAGAAAATAGTAGAACCCAGCACCAGGGCGGAATAACTCACGCCCTTGAGGATGGCCCAGATGGCCTGCTGCCCCATGAAGCGGATCACCGCGCGGTAGAGGCCCAAGCGCAGGAAAATCAGCGCGCTGATCACCACCGTGATGGCGGCACAAACGTACTCGATAGGGTCGGTCTGGAAGTTGGTGTGGCCCAGGCGCAGAGCCACCGCAGACCACATGGACAGGCACACGAATACCATGTCCAGCACCAGCAGCAGCGCCTGCTTGATGTTGCGTGGCAATTCCACGAGCTTCTCAAAAGCATCGCGCAATGTCTGCGCCAGAGGTGCAAATCCCTGCCGCACTGCACTGGCTATAAACCCAAATGGCACCTTAATGGTCACTCCCGGCGGGTACGTCGGAGCGCGCCCTTTTTGATTGAATTTTAACCACAAATTTTAGGGTAAATGGCGCCACTTCACCATGCCAAATAAAAGCGGAAGATAAGCCAAAATTACCAAAATAAAAGTGAACTCGGGGAAAATCACTACACATCCCGCCAGTGGCATCAGCCACAATCCTTGAATGGCCAGCAACAGCAGCACCACATTCTGGTGGCTGCCCCAGTACCGACTGAGGCGCTGATAGAGGTGCAATCGATGGGCGCTGAGGAAGGGTTGGCCGGTGAGCATACGCCACACCAGCGTGTAGGTGGCATCGGTGATGAAGGCTGCCAGCAGAATCAGCCACGCGGCGAGCGGTACGATTTGTTCAACCTGCCCCATCAGGGCGAGGCCACCCAGTAGAAAGCCGGTGGGCACACTGCCACAATCGCCCATGAACAGACGTGCCGGTGCCCAGTTCCAGATCAGGAAGCCCAGGTGGGCAAAGGCAAATAACAGGCAGTACAGGGCATAGTCCGGGCGACCGCCATAGAGCACGGCCAGCACTGCTATCGCCCCCAGGGTGGTGAAGGCCTGCGTGGCGGCGATACCATCGATACCGTCCATGAAATTGTACAGATTCGACAGCCAGAGCAATGCGAGCCCGGCAACGGCGACTGCGCTGTACAGGGCCATACCAGTCAACACCGGCTGTAGCAGATAACCCGCTGCCACGAGAGCTGCCAGCGTATACAGGGCAAACCGTCCGCGGCGGGGCAAAGACAGCACATCATCCATGATGCCGAGCGTGCCCAGGCCCAACGCCAGCGCGAATAGCACCCAGAACGGCAGGGGCCATGGGCCCTCCCACCACTGGGCGACCACCAGGGCCAATCCAAAGGCCACCAGAATGCCGGCACCGCCACCTCGGGGGGTGGGCAAGGCGTGGGAGCTGCGCTCGTTCGGTACGTCCAGCACCTGCCAGTGCAGGGCCAGGCGGCGATAGGCCCCGCAGGCAAGTACCGCCAGAACAAAAACCAGAGCGAGCAGCAGAGCCGTCGTCATGTCTCGGCCCCTGTTCTCGCCCAGGTGCTGAGGTCCCGAGTCAACAAAGCCTCTGGCTGCCAGCCCAGCATTTCCTGCGCCCGCCGGTTGCTGTATGTCTCAGTGCCAAACAGGCGTTGATAGGTATCCCCGCCGATTTTTCGATCCAGCAGAGCGCAGGCGAGCGCCCACACCGGCAAAGGCAGCCACGCCCTACCCGGCCCGCGGCCCAAGGCCTGCCTCATCGCATTGCAAATCGCGTTTGCGCTGTAAGGTTCATTGTCACTGGCAATATACACACCCTCGGCATCAGGCTCTGTTGCCGCGAGCAATAACAGGCGTACCAGTTCATCGCGCGACACCATCGATCGCAGACCGCGCGCCGGCGGAACCGGTGCGCCGCGCTTCATCGCCTGCCACAGGCGCAACAGGTTACCCGCCGCCTGCGGGCCATAGACCAGTGTGGGGCGCACGATTACCAGGCGACAGCCGCTTGGACCCAACAACGTTTGCAGCCCAAGTTCGGCATCCAGCTTGGAATTGCCGTAGGGATCTTGCGGTGGGGAACACTCCGTTTCCGAGCGGGAAGCCGGCGAGGTCGGCGGCCCCATGGCCTTGACGCTACTGAGAAAAATAAAGCGAGGCACGCCGGCGGCACTCGCTGCCCGAGCCAGGGCCAGGGTAGCCTGATGATTAACCGCCTCATAAGCTGCCGGGGCAGCGGATTGATGGGCAATGCCCGCCGTGTGGAATACAACATCCACCCCGGCGAAATCTTCGTGGCCCGGAGTACATCCAGCCAGCTCTATCGGACGACTGGTCAACTCCCCAACCACCGAGCCACCACTGTGACTCCATGCGGTTATCGCCCAACCGGACTGTAATAATTGCTCACACAGCACACGTCCTATGAAACCTGTCGCGCCGGTAACCAGAGCGTGCATGCATGTGATCCAAAAAGTGCCAGGGGGCCGGAGCCCCCATCATACGCATGCATCCAACTTATTCCAGTACCACGATCGCCCGGTTGCGCTCGACTGTGGCCGGACCGATGCCACTCACTGCCGTTAGTTCCTCAACGGCCACAAAACGGCCGTGCTCCTCGCGATAACGGACAATTGCCTCGGCCCGGGACAGGCCAACGCCCACCAGCCGTTCAGCCAGAGTCTGCGCATCGGCAGTGTTGATATTCACCACGCCGACAGGTTCTGCGCCATACAGCGCTGTGCTGGTAAGCACCGGCGCGAATGCCAGAATCAAGGCCAGCGCAAAGGCATTGGCGAGACTAAAACGAGCCGGTGTTGATACAGGATCGGTTGAAATTAATGTCTGGTTATTCATGCTGAACTCTCCGTGTTGTGATGGGCACCCGAAGAGATGCCCGCAGCAAAGAGAGTCTAGCGTCACGCCACTGCAGCGTCCGCGTATTGGCGGCAGATGATGTTATTTGGACAGATTGAGTTCCGCGAGCACCGCCTCGAGCGCCTGCTGCGGATCGCGAGCCTGACTGATGGGCCGTCCGATCACCAGATAATCACTGCCTTGCGCCACTGCTTCAGCAGGGGTGAGTACACGTCGCTGGTCCCCCACATCGGCTCCCGCCGGACGAATGCCCGGTGTCACCAGGCAGAAATCCTCTCCCCGGGCTTCGCGCAGGGGAGCCGCTTCTCGCGCCGAGCACACCACGCCGTCCAGCCCGGACTCCGCGGCCAGACCGGCCAGTTTCAGTACGCGCTGCTCGGGACCTTCCAGGTGCCCCAGTTCGAGCAGGTCATCTTCGGACATGCTGGTCAGCACTGTCACTGCGATCAGCAGTGGCCGTTGCTGAAACGCCGACAGGGCATCGGCCGCCGCGGCCATCATCCGGCTACCACCCCCGGCGTGCACATTAACCATCCACACGCCGAGTTCAGCGGCGGCGGACACCGCACCTGCCACCGTGTTCGGGATATCGTGAAACTTGAGATCCAGGAACACCTCAAACCCGCGACGCTGCAAATCCTCCACCAGCGCGGGTCCAGCGCGGGTGAACAGCTCTTTGCCCACTTTTACCCGACAGGTTTGTGGGTCCAACTGAGCTGCCAGCGCCAGCGCTGGCGCTGCGGCGGGAAAATCCAGCGCCACCACTATCGGGCTGTTCGTCGTCATCGTTTTGCTCCTCTCAATCTATGGGCTCGGCACCACCGATGGCGCGCATCTCACCCCAGTGTTTGCATCCGGGGCAATGCCAGTGCAGTTGGTGGCCGGAAAAGCCGCAATGCCGGCAACGGTAGGCCGGACGCTGGACGACCAGGTCTTCCACCACTGCCTGCAGTATCGTCAGTTTCTCCCGCAGGGGCCCCTCCGCCTGCTGCAGCTCCAAGGTCAGCAAGCTGGACACACCCCGCATGGTCGGTCGACGCTGCATCTCTCGAACGAGAAAGTCCGCAGCCTCGCGCTCACCTTCGCTGTCCTTGAGGTCTTCGGCAATCGCGAGCAGCAGCGGCACCGAGGGATGCGATGCCAGACACTCCCGGTAGAAGGTGCGCAATCCGCGTTCGTCACCCAACATGCGGTAACAGCGCTGCACAATGGGGATCATCTCGCTGATGTAGTCCGGGTCCTGCACGCGCACACGTTGCAGGGCGCGGATGGCACGCTTGGGGTGGCCCTGCTCCAGGTCCACTTCGCCCAGCAGCAGCGAAGCCCGCACGCAGCGGCGATCCTGCTTGAGCGCCTCCTGCAGCAGGCTACGGGCCGCGGCCCATTGATCCTCACGCATTTTTTCGCTGGCAATTTCACAATAGAAATGAGCCAGCGCCACCGGCACCTGTTGCAACTCCAGCGGCATCGCTTCACCGCCACCGAGCAAGCCACGGCGCGGCAGCAATTTGCGGGCAACTTCCACCGACTGTACCCAATCGCGTTCGCTTTGATAGATATCGAGTAAGTGCAATAGCGCACTGCGGCGCTGTTCCGGTGACTCCTCCACCAGATCCAGCAACAGCCGCTCGGCGCGATCGTGCAAACCCGCGCTGATGTAATCCCGGGCCAGTTCCAGGTGGGCATGGTGTACCTGCGCCACGGGGAGACTCGGCCTGGCCAGCAAATTCTGGTGAATGCGGATCGCCCGATCTACCTCACCGCGTTTGCGCAGTAAATTACCGAGGGCAATGTGGGTTTCGAGGGTATCGGCGTTGACGTCCAGCGAGTCGATAAAGGCATCCACCGCGCCGTCGGCGCGGCCGTCCAACACGTAGTTCAATCCGCGGTAATACTCTCCGGCCGACTGTCGTGGTGCATTGGACGGGCGGGACTGCGCCGAGCGCCGTCCGAGCCACCACCCGATGGCAATGGCGATGAACAGCAAGGCGAAAATAACCAGGTCATTCACTGTCCTTCAAACCTACCGTGCGCAGACTGTCCACTTCTTTCTGTGCACGTTGAAGTTGGCGCCGTGCAATGCGCAGCGAAGCGCGCAGACGCAATACGATACCGGTGGAAGTGAGGATGCCGACGATACCGCCTAGCGCAAAGGCGAGGAATATCCACAAAGCCAGGCTGTGAGGCGCGAACTGATACACCAGCGCATCCAGTGGTACCAGCAGGTCATTCTGGAGAGAAAACAGGGCCCCGACGCCCACCATCACCAGGGCCAGTGCAATGTAGAGTAGTCTCAGGAGGTGTTTCATCACGGACCGAGGCCGAGGTTCACCCGCTCGCGCAATTCCTTACCCGGTTTGAAGTGGGGGACGTATTTACCGGTGAGTTCCACGGTGTCCCCCGTTTTGGGGTTACGGCCACGTCGCGGTTCGCGGTAGTGCAGTGAAAAGCTGCCGAAGCCGCGAATCTCTATGCGCTCACCGCACTCGAGTGTGCTGGACATGTGCTCCAGTACAGTTTTAACAGCCAGTTCCACATCCTTCGAGGATAACTGGGCTTGCTTTGCCGCAATCAACTCAATCAGTTCCGACTTGGTCATTGCTCCCCCAACCAACAAGCAGATATCTTGCTACTTATTTCAAGTTGGGGTTATTTTGACCAATCGGCATACATTACGCAAGTTGTTATTTTTTAACGAAAAATAGCGAAGAAGCCGATGATAGGCCCGCACTTTACCTGCAATAGCAGGTCAGTAGCCGCCCACCCGATTTGCTACAGCACGGCACCCACTACAACATTCACCCCGGAAATACGCTCGCCGTCTATGTTGTAGATCCGTGCTCGCTGCAACGCGCCAGTGAAGTAGTTTCGCGGTTGCGCCGCGCGCGAGATCAAACCGGACACCAGCGCCACATCGAACAGATGCAGTTCATCACTGTCCACACCGTCGGGCGCGGTCATCACCACCGTCAGGTCAGTGCCACCCCCGGCACCCGGCCGACGCCAGGTCAGGAAGCTGATTGCGCGGTCGCCCTGCAGTTTCACCGCATCAATCGCGCTGAGCAGGCCCAATGCGCTCTGGGTGTCCTCTTCATCCACATGGAAGTCGAGTTGTACTGCTCCCACGCGCACAGCACCGCCGGTGTTGCGCAGTGACACCAGCGACTGCCGGGCCGGTTCCAGGAAGCCCAGTTTAGGCAGATCGCTCTCCTTGCCCAGCAAGGGGTGCGGCGTGCCGGTGCCGTCGAGTATCGTGGTATTGATTTCCTGCATGCCTTTTAGACGCCCGGAGGAGATGCGCAGGACCGCGTCGCCGGTATTGAGGTCCAGCGGTGCATCGTCTGCGCCCACCAGGTCGATCACTGCCAGCCATTGCCCGCGCTGCGCCGCCAGGGGGTTCGCTGTTGGATCGCCAAACACGCGGAACACACTGCGCACCCTGACCACACGCTCCCGCCCCGCAGAATCGATAATCAGGGCCTGGAGGTTGTCCGAGCGCAGCACTTCCGATCGCAGGTTGGACACGGGGCCCTCCGGCTCACCGCCGAGACCGATAAGTACCGTGTCGCCGGTGCGCACTGCCATGGACAGCGTTGTGGCGCTCTGGCAACCGTAAAGTCCGCCCAGGCACAGCCACAGTAAGACCAGCAGAGCCCTGCTCCTCAACAGCGAAAAGGCATTCGTCATTGTGCACTCACCTCCAGCTGCAGACGCAGCAGGTCAGCCGCGTCTGTCGTGCCATCATTGTTGATATCCGCCAACCCGGACAGTTCGGGGAGTTCGCCTCGCAACACCCGCTGGAGCAGCAGTATGTCGCCCGCATCGATCCGTTGATCGCCATTGAGATCTCCCGGCAGGCTATCCAGGCGAACAGTGGGGTCTAGCGGATCGGGGTCGACCCCGTCGGGGGAACCGTCGTTATCCGTGTCTCGGTCCGTTGGGTCGGTGCCGGCCTCGAATTCCTCGCGATTGCTCAATCCGTCCCGATCTGTGTCAGTGGTAGCATCGCTGGCGCTGGCCGCATTCAGGCCGTAAATACGCTCAAACTGGTTACTCATTCCGTCGTTGTCGTCATCCGCAAGATCGACGACGAAGGACACGGATTTGCTGGCCAGAAAACTATCCTGAACGGCCGGCGTGGATGTAGTCAGTTCCAGCCCGAGGAATACGTCCTGCGGGGCATATACAGCAGGACTATCCGGAGCGAGCACGAGTTGCAGGTGTACGTTGCCGCCCGGAGGGAGGTCCTCCAGTTCGCACAACACCGCGCGATTCGGATTACAGCTACCCTGCCCTGACACCACGGTGACAGCCTCCACCTGCATCTCATTGCCCTCAAACTGCTGGAGTTTCAGGTCGCGTGCGCTCAGGCCGTCCCAGTTGCTGGGCCGGGCATTCATGATCATCAGGTCCAGCGTGGTCGTTGCGCCCGGCGCCTCCACCAGGTCCTGCGCATAGCCAATGGCAATGTTGGCCAGCCGCTCCACCTGCACCGCCTGCTCCAGGCAGTGCTGGGACTGCCCGTCTGACAAACACAATTGCACCGGATAGCGGCCGACGTTGTTCCAGGTGTGATGACCCAGCGCCATGCCCACGCCATCCAGCCCTGGCCGTTCCATCAACTTCACCCCTTCCAGCCGCGGCGGCGCATCGCCATCACCGTCCGGATCGACAAAGTCACCGCGACCATCTACCGTGCCGTCGCCCCAGGACAGCGTCACGTCGTGTTCCGCTGCACCGTCGTCAAAGTAACTACCCATCACTACAGCGGGAAAGCCCATGCCAATGCGCGCCGGCGGCTTTATACCGGTTACACGAACCGGGTCGGCCACCGGATTCACTGTAATGGCAACAGTAGCCAACTCAGAATCATCCCGTTCGTCATTGGCCAGATACGTAAAACTGTCCTCACCGTGGAAGTCGGGGCCGGGACGATAGGTCACGTTGGGCGGCTCCCCTTCGAGGTCGCCAAAGCGTGGCTCGTCGGCTATCCGCAGGGTAACGGTGTCCAGACCGTTGAAGTCGCGACCTGCGATGCCGTCCGGGTCATCAAAGGGAAGCGCGATGGACAGCGGTGTATCTTCGTCCGTTTTCAAACTCAGGTCGTCCACCACGGGTGGCCTGAAATTTCGATCCACCCTGACTGACACCGTGGCTTCGCGGCTCTGGTCGAGCCCATCCGTAGCCACAAAGCGGAATTCATCCCGGCTGGAATGGAAATCAAAACGCGACACATAGGTAACCGTCGCGGAATCATCCGTGATGTCTTTAAAGGGCGAGGTTTCAAATACATGAATGAAGGACTCGTCCTGGTCGACAACAAAAAACTGCGTTGAATTGACCGACACCGCCTTGGGCGGTCCGATATTGCCGAGAATGAAGCTGGGATTGCTGCCTTGATTCACTCCCGTGCCGGTGGACTCGGCCATGCCGGCGAAGGAACCGTCCGGTGCGAAACGCTGGATGCGGCGATTGGCGTAATCCGCCACGTAAAGGATGTCGTTGGGATCCATCGCCAGGTAAACCGGCGTACTGAACTGGCCCTCGCCGTCGCCCTCACTGGTGTTGACGATGCAGGTCTGGTCCGTGCAGGCGTAGCCTTTACTGGTCCCCGTTTCCTCGTCGCAGGCCTTGTTGCTGCTGGCGTCGCAGCGTCCCATCCAACCCACATAGTCGCCCAGGGTGATCTGGCCCTCTTCATCGAAGGTGGGCGGATTAAACTTGTGGATGCGATCAGCGCAGGTGTCGGCCACATAAAGCGCACCCGCTGAATCCACCTCCATCGCAAAGCCAGTCCAGGAGCTGCCGAACGAGGTGCAGCCAATGACCATATCGCCCTGATTCAGCGCACCGATAAACTGATCTTCCATGTCGTTCTTGGATTCATCAACGCCATTCGAGAGATCATTACGAACGTCGTAGGCAAAAATGCGCCGCCGGTCGTTCAGGTAAATAATGCCCCGGCGACTATCGACGCGCGCATAGGACAGTTGGCTGCTGGACAGGGGCACCCCCTCAGCCGAAGCGAAATCGAAACGCCAGGAATCAGCACGCACGTCCACACCGGGCTCATCGAAATTCGGGCGCAATTGCGTAAGAGTCAGCGTGGTACTGGAACCTGCACCCTGTTTGCTAAGGGTGTAGATGAAATTGTCCTGGTCCAGCACGAAGGCATCAGTGGTGCCGCCGTAATCGATCTGGCCCAGGTAGGCACCGTCACGGGTCCACTTGGATACGCGTGGCCCACCGCCGGTGGCATCGCTGGGGTTACAACGCCAGTAGGTGTCGATCATGTAGAGCGTGCCGTCATCCGTGACCTGTACAAAGCGCGGCTTGTACACCCAGTCACGGCGAATCTTCTGATCCTGCTGTGCCAGATCCGGGTCCCGGCACACGTTGTCGTACAACCACTTGACCCTGTTGCCAGACAAATAGAATTCATCGCCGTAAGGCCCTGCAGGACTGGTTCGATAGTCTTCGATGAAATACGGCAACAGGGGCGCCACAAACTCTCCGCTCTCGGGGCGCGCAGTGATAGCAAACGACAGCGGGTCAAAACGGCCGTCCAACAGGTCGCGGTCGCTCGCTTCCAGCAGGATATCAACGGGCTGCGAAGTCAGTGTTGTAGCAGAGGTATTGCTCGCCGTGGGCGCGGTATTTTCACCGCGTCGTTTGACCGTTATCAGTTGCGTGGCACTGCTGGTGTTGGCACTTGGATAGCCGTGATCGGTGGCTGTCCAGGTTACCTCGGTGCGACTGTTAACGGGGAAAAACTCTGGCGCATTCGACCCCACAACAGGTGCCGGGTCCGCCAGGTCCACCACCAGGGGCTGGCCGAGATCCACCACCGCGGGGTTCACGCCACTGCTGCTGATGCCATCGCTGTCGTCAAAGTCAGCGGGGTCCACTTCGATCACGCGACCCGGTGGCGGAACGATAATCGGCGGCTGGGTGTCTGCCACCACCAGCGTCTGGGTTTTACTCAGGGAATAGTTTCCGCCTTCCGGCGATGGCCCCAGGTCGGCCACGGTCCAGGTCACCGTGGACTCGCCGAGCGGCAACAAGTTGGGTAAATCATTGGACAGGGAGAATCGTCGGTCACAGGCGTCGTCGGCCTCCACGCTGGCAAAAATTTGCTCCCGTACCCTACTCAGGAAAGTGCCACCGAAATCAGCCGCTTCCAGATTTATCGTGGGCTCCAGAATTTCCAGGGTGGGCGGATGTATGTCGTAGACGGTGTAAAGTTGTTGCCGCTCGCGCGTGGCCGTCACCAGGGAAAAGGGCGACCAGCCAATCACCTTGTTGGAGTAATCCACCAGAGTGAGGCCGCAGATGGCACCGGCACCAGCACTCTCCGTGCACTCCTCGGTGGCCACGCGCAGCTTTTTAGCGAGGAAGCCTTCATCCAGGTTATCAGCGGCCGCCTTCTTCGCCTTGGCGGAACGTCCCGCCAAAGCCGCGGCCAATTCACCACTGCGGTATTTCGACAACAGACCTGAAGCGGTGAGAATGGTACTAACGCCCAGATCGAAGACCGGATCGATCAGCGTGTGCGCTTCCCAGTTGATGGTGTGATTGCCGGCGGGCATTTGCACCGTTACCGGCTGGCGTTCCCACTCACCGAACTCGTTACCGTCTGACCCGGTACCCGTGCACTCACCTGCTTCAATGCGTTCCGCCGTACAGCGTGCCGAATAAAACTGGCTGCGGATGGTGGAGTTGCGCGCGATCAACACCACGTCAGTACTGGCGTGATAAATATCTGGCGTGCCCAACTCGCCCCAGTTGTTGGGTATACCCGTCACCGGGTTAAATACCAGCCCATCGTCAGGTACACCGTCGAAGGCTGCGCGAGTATTGCTCAACACCGAACCAAAGCTGACCAGTCCAAACAGGTTGGAAAAAGGCGCTTTGAACTGGTTCAGCGCAAACTCCCGGTGGCACCCGTCCGAGGTGGTGGGATGCAAGGCGCGATCGGGCGGCACCACCAGCGGCGCAGGCAAATACTTAAGTGCCAACCCGGCCGAATAGCCCGCGGCATCAGCGATGAACATGGTCAACGGGTCGGGCGAACTCAGACCCACGACAGTGCTGGACAACTCGATTCCCGCCAGGGCGCCTATCGCAGCAGCCTCCGCCGCTTCCTGAGCGGGGAAATCGTCAGTCTGTGCAGAGAGTTCAGTCGCAGCTATCAGGTAAAGGATCAACCCCATCCGGAGTTGGGTTTGCAACATGGGCTTCTTGCCTGTGATTCCATATACCCTATCAGCATAGTTGCACCTGTTGAATTGTCGAACACGACGCAATCAACACGACCAGCCGGCACAGATTGGCCTACACTTGCCCTACCAATTCCGTAAGGAACGGGGCGCACCATGAATAGACCAAGCGTAGTTTTATCCGGGCTGTTACCGCTGTTGATGTTTCACCCAGCGCACAGCCAGGACGGTCATGTCGACCAACTCGCCGACGCCGTCAGCGAGGGCAGCATCTCCCTCGATTTCCGCTACCGATTGGAGGCAGTGGACCAGGCAGGATTCGACGACGACGCGCTTGCCTCCACCCTGCGCTCCCGGATCACGCTCGAGTCTGCGCCACTGGCCGGGATCACCGCGCTGGCCGAAATAGACAACGTCACCAGCATCGGCCCGGACGACTACAACTCAACCGAAAACGGTAAAACCCAATACCCAGTGGTCGCAGATCCTGAATACACAGAATTTAATCAGGCCCTGCTGGCCTGGCAGGGCAAAGCAGTTAAAGCTACAGCGGGGAGGCAGCGCATAACCCATCTCAATCAACGCTTCATCGGTGGGGTAGCGTGGCGCCAGAATGAACAGACCTATGACGGCGGGCGAGTCCAGTGGCAACCCGCGAAAGCACTCAACGTAGACATTTCCTACGTGGCCAACGTCAACCGCATCTTCGGGCCGGATGACGGAGCCAACCCCGGCGACCTCAAGGGCGACAATATTTTTCTCCTCGGCACTTATGCGCTAAATGAAAGCCACACCGTTAATGCCTTTGCCTACTGGCTGGATTTCGACCCGCAGGACGATTATGCCGCCGGCAAAACCGTCAACAATTCCAGTGCCAGCGTTGGCGCTCAATATCAGGGCAAAGTGGGGCCGGCGACCTTACGCGCTGCCTACGCGCGCCAGTCAGACAGCGGCGATAGCGAGCTGGACTACAGCACGGACTACTACGTGCTGGAAGCGGGCACCGCAGTGGCGGGGGTCGACCTGAAAATAAACTGGGAGGTACTCGCCGCCGACAATGGCGTGGGTTTTGCCACCCCGCTCGCGACACTGCACGCCTTTCAGGGCTGGGCCGATATGTTCCTCGCCACGCCGGGTGATGGTATTGAAGACCTCAGCCTGTCCGCTTCCGGCAGCCTCGGCCCGATCAAACTACAGGCGATCTACCACGACTTTCAGGCAGAAGCTTCCAGTACAGACTTCGGCTCCGAAATTGACCTGGCCGCCACCTGGCAGTTTCACAAACGCAGTTCAGTACAGGCGAAATACGCTCGCTTCGACAGTGACGACAGCAGCCGTTATCCCGATACAGACAAGTTCTGGGTGACCCTGCAATTGAAACTCTGAGTGAAAAATCAGAAGCCCTGAACGCCCGCCATATCCGGCAGTTTGTGGGCGATGCCCTTATGACAATCGATACAGGTTTTATCGCCGCTGGCCAACGCGGTGGAGTGCATTTGCATGGCGCGCGGACTCTGGGCGGTGAAATCCATAAAGGAAAACTGATGGCAGTTACGACACTCCAATGAGTCGTTGGCCTTGAGCCGATCCCATTCGTGGTGTGCCAGCGTCAGGCGCCTCGCTTCAAACTTTTCCGGGGTATCGATGGTGCCCACGATCCAGGCCCACACTTCTTTCGAAGCCTGCATTTTACGAGCGATTTTATCTGTCCATTCATGCGGCACATGACAGGACGAACAGATCGCCCGCACACCGGAGCGATTGTTGTAATGAATGGTGGTTTGCAGCTCCGCATAAATATTTTCATGGCAGCTGACGCAGAAGGGTTCAGTATTGGTGAATTCCATGGCGGTATTAAAGGCGCCCCAGAACAGAATGCCCATCACAAAACCACCCAGCGCGAGAAAACCCAGGCTGTAATGGCGGCTGGGACTTGAGATAACGCGCCAGTATTTGCGGATCAGTGCCTTCACGAATTGGCTTCCCGTCAGTGTGCGTTTTTATTGTCGGCGCGCAGTAGTTCGTCCACGTCGTGAAAATCATTGTCCAGCAGCAGACGCGCTTCGGTCTGTACCACATGACACTGCTGGCAAAAGTAGCGCCGCGGTGAAATATCGGCGAGAAAGTTGCCTTCCCTGTCCATGTAGTGGGTAACGCTGACCATCGGCGCCTGACTGGTTTCTATCTGCCGGCGACTGTGACACATCATGCAGCGGTTCACGTTGAGATCGACCTGATAACCGTCGATTTTGTGCGGGATCGTGGGCGGCTGCATGGGATAGGCGCGCTTGCGCTTGAGATCTTTATTCTCCACCTTGGCGATAATGGGCGCCTGGGGCTCAACGTTGAGCGCCGCGCCGCGCATGGCGTCCAACCGTGCGTCGGGTTGTGCCAACACCCAGGTCGACACCAACACGGTAAAGCAAGTCAGCAGAGCTCGCATGGCCGTTTCCTCCTAGGCGCGCAGTACTTTCACAGCGCACTTCTTGAAGTCGGTTTCCTTGGACATCGGATCGGTCGCGTCCAGCGTGACCTTGTTGATCAACTGGCTGGCATCAAACCAGGGCACAAACACCAGACCCCGCGGCGGTTTGTTACGCCCGCGCGTTTCCACCCGGGTCCGCATTTCGCCGCGCCGCGACACCACTCGTGCTTCTTCACCACGGCGCAGACCTCGCGCTTTGGCGTCTTCGGGGTGCATGTAGATCAACGCGTGAGGGACTGCCTTGTACAGTTCGGGCACACGGCGCGTCATCGAGCCAGAATGCCAGTGCTCCAACACTCGACCGGTTGAGAGCCACAAGTCGTACTCCTCATCCGGGCTTTCCGCCGCAGGTTCGTAGGGCAAGGCAAATACCACGGCTCGGCCATCGGGCTTGCCGTAAAACTCGTAATCGCTACCGGCCTTCACGTAGGGGTCGTGGCCTTCCTTGAAGCGCCAGAGAGTTTCCTTGCCGTCAACGACTGGCCAGCGCAAGCCTCGCTCCCGGTGATAGACATCAAAGTCTGCAAGGTCATGGGCTTTGCCGCGACCGAAACTGGCGTACTCCTCAAACAAACCTTTCTGCAGATAGAAGCCAAAGGCCTTCGCCTCGTGGTTGGCGTAGCTGTCGTCCATATCCGACAAGGGATAGCGGTTTACCTGCCCATTGGCATATAACACGTCGTACAGGCTCTTTCCGCGATACTCAGGGTTGGCGTCGAGGATCTCCGCCGGCCAGACTTCGTCAGTGGTGAAGCGTTTGGAAAATTCCACCAGCTGCCACAGATCTGAACGAGCCTCGCCGGGGGCATCCACCAACTGGTGCCAGAACTGAGTGCGGCGCTCGGCATTACCGTAAGCCCCCTCTTTTTCTACCCACATGGCCGTGGGCAGAATCAAATCCGCCGCTTGCGCCGTTACCGTGGGGTAGGCATCGGAAACCACAATGAAATTATCCGGATTGCGATAGCCCGGCAGGGTTTCTTCATTCAGGTTGGGTGCCGCCTGCACGTTATTGTTCACCTGCACCCAATAGGCGTTGATCTTGCCGTCTTTCAAATCACGGTTTTGCTGTACCGCGTGGGAACCCACCCAGTCAGGCAACAACCCGGCGGGCAACTGCCACTTTTTCTCTGACAGGGCGCGATGTTCGGGATTGGTGACCACCATGTCCGCAGGCAGTCGATGGGCGAAGGTGCCCACTTCCCGCGCGGTGCCGCAGGCGGATGGCTGGCCGGTCAGCGAGAAGGGACTGTTGCCGGGCGTGGCAATTTTTCCCGTCAGCAGGTGGAGGTTGTAGATCATGTTATTAACCCACACGCCCCGCGTATGCTGATTGACCCCCATGGTCCACAGCGACATCACTTTGGTGTCCGGGTCGGCATACATCTCGGCCAGCGCTTCCAGTTTGTGCTCCGGTACGCCGCTGAGTTCGGACACGTATTTGCCGTCGTAGGAAGAGACAAATTCGGCGAAGGCGTCCAGATCGATCGGTTCGGAAGCGCCGGCCTTGGTGTTGTTGGCGGCCTTCTGCTCCAGCGGATGTTCCGGGCGCAGCCCGTAGCCGATGTCGGTAGCACCCAGACGGAAGTTAACGTGTTTACCCACGAAGTCTTCATTCACCCGTCCGGTGCGAATGATGTGGCGGGCGATGTAATTGAGAATCGCCAGATCCGTCTGCGGCACAAACACCATCGGCAAGTCGGCCAGTTCGAAAGAGCGATTCTCGTAGGTCGACATCACGCAGACTTTCACGTGAGGATTACTCAGGCGGCGGTCGGTCAGGCGAGTCCAGAGGATGGGGTGCATCTCCGCCATGTTGGCGCCCCACAACACAAAGGCGTCGGCATTTTCGAAATCGTCGTAGCACCCCATCGGTTCGTCGATGCCGAAGGTGCGCATAAATCCCACCACCGCCGAGGCCATGCAGTGGCGTGCATTGGGGTCGATATTGTTCGACAGAAAGCCTGCTTTATAGAGCTTGGCGGCGGCATAACCTTCCCACACCGTCCACTGTCCCGAGCCGAACATTCCCACGCCTCGGGGGCCCTTCTCTTTCAGGGCAGCCTTGAATTTTTCTTCCATGATGTCGAAGGCCTGGTCCCAGCTGACCGGTGCAAAGTCGCCCTCTTTGTCGTATTTACCATTGCGCATTCTGAGCAGTGGTTGCGTCAGGCGATCAGACCCGTAGAGAATTTTGGCGGTGAAGTAGCCCTTCACACAGGCCAGGCCCTTGTTGACCGGAGAATTGATGTCGCCGTGAGATGCCACCACCCGGTTATCGCGAGTGGCAACGTTCAGGCTGCAACCCGTACCGCAAAAACGGCAGGGCGCCTTGGACCACTTCAGCTTGGTGTCGGTGGTGATGACATTGGTGGCGGAAGCCGGAAGGGAAATGCCCGCCGCGGCTGCGGCAGTGGCGAGGGCATTGGCGCGAATGAAGTCACGGCGCGAGCTGTCCATGCCGACCTCCTAAAGTATTTCACTTTGGTGAAAGACAAGCGTAGTGCTGACCACGCCCTCCACGCTTTCAATGTCAGTGATACGGGCCAGCAACTCGGATTCGTCGGGCAATTCCAGCAGCACCACCAGCTTGCCACGCTCATCGGTGGCAGGTACTTCTACCGAAGGCAGGGCGGCGATGGTCTGGGCAGCGCTTAATATTGCCTCCTGGCGGCAGTGCACCACGAGGCTGACAATATGGGTTGGGGAGCTGGCGGTAACGAGGGAGCGTCGGCTGAGCGTCATACTATTGACCTCCCGGCAGGCCGAACAGGAGCTGGCTCATCCACACGATGAACCCGTAACCGCCGACGATGATGACCGCCAGAATCGGGGCCAGGAATACCACCAGCGCAATGAAGGTGATGCGCTCCTCGCGGAGCGTGCTGTCATCTTCCATAGACTCCATGCCTCTCCCCTCTTAGGTATGGGCAACCCTGAGTCTATATCAGGTTAGGGATTCTGCCAGTCAGGGTGGGGGGACGCCAGATGTTATCCGGGCTCGGCAGCGGATTTAAGCGCGTCCCTGCCGGCGGCGTTGTTAATCAGGCGCGGCAGTGGATTTAAGCGCGTCCCTACCGGCATCCATGCCTCTCGGGACGTACCGTACATCCTGTACATAAAAAAACCCGGGCACTTTTCAGTGACCGGGTTTCTGTCAGGGCAGAGAGAAGAGCTTATTTATCTTCCATCTGCGCCTTGATCAGGTCACCGATAGTGCCCGGAGAGGCAGTTTCGGTTTCAGACTCTTTCAGGCTGCGAACCGCTTCCTGCTCGTCGTCGTAGTCCTTGGCTTTGATGGACAAGCCCACACCGCGGTTCTTGCGATCCACGCTGATGATCTTGGCTTCGACTTCCTCGCCAACCTTGAAGGAGTTACGAGCATCTTCCACGCGGTCGCGGCTGATGTCGGAAGCCTTCAGGATGCCTTCCACTTCGTCGGCCAGCTTCACAATAACGGCTTTGGCGTCCACTTCAATCACTTCACCGGTGACGATGGAACCGCGGTCGTTAGCGGAAACGTAGTTACCGAAGGGATCGTCTTCCAGCTGTTTGATGCCCAGGGAGATACGCTCGCGCTCGGGATCGATAGACAGGATGACGGTTTCGATCTCGTCGCCCTTCTTGTAGTTGCGAACCGCTTCTTCGCCCTGCTCGTTCCAGCTGATGTCAGACAGGTGAACCAGGCCGTCGATGTTGCCTTCCAGACCGATGAAGATACCGAAGTCAGTGATGGACTTGATGGAGCCCGCAATCTTGTCGCCTTTGCTGTACTGTGAAGCGAAAGCGTCCCAGGGGTTTTGCTGGCACTGCTTGATACCCAGGGAGATGCGGCGACGGTCTTCGTCGATGTCCAGAACCATTACCTCTACCTCGTCGCCCAGCTGGACGATTTTGGAGGGGTGTACGTTCTTGTTGGTCCAGTCCATTTCGGACACGTGTACCAGGCCTTCCACACCCTCTTCCAGCTCGGCGAAGCAGCCGTAGTCGGTGAGGTTGGTGATGCGCGCTTTGACGCGGCTGCCTTCGGGGTAGCGACCGGTGATTTCCACCCAGGGATCTTCGCCCAGTTGCTTCAGACCCAGAGACACACGGTTGCGCTCGCGGTCGAACTTGAGGATCTTGACGTCGATTTCCTGACCCACTTCCACGATCTCGGAGGGGTGCTTGACGCGCTTCCACGCCATGTCGGTAATGTGCAGCAGGCCGTCGACACCACCCAGATCTACGAACGCGCCGTAGTCGGTCAGGTTCTTGACGATACCCTTCACGGTCATACCTTCCTGCAGGGTTTCCAGCAGGGCTTCGCGCTCGGCGCTGTTGGCTTCTTCCATAACCGCACGACGTGAAACAACCACGTTATTGCGCTTCTGGTCGAGCTTGATGACCTTGAATTCCAGTTCTTTGTTTTCCAGGTGGGCAGTTTCGCGCACAGGGCGTACGTCCACCAGAGAGCCGGGCAGGAAGGCACGGATACCGTTGATATCCACGGTAAAGCCACCTTTGACCTTGCCGTTGATAACACCTTTGACCACTTCGTCCGCCTCGTGACCCGCTTCCAGTTCCTTCCAGGACTCGGCGCGCTTGGCTTTTTCACGGGACAGTTTGGTCTCACCGAAACCGTCTTCTACGGTTTCCAGTGCCACCTGGACTTCGTCACCCACATTCAGGGTGCACTCGCCAGCAGCGTCAGTGAATTGTGCGCGGGGGATGATGCCTTCAGATTTCAGGCCGGCGTGGACGGTGACCCACTCGTTGTCGATGTCGATGACCACACCGGTCACGATGGAGCCGGGCTCCATGTCGACAGTTTTCAGACTCTCTTCAAAAAGTTCAGCGAAGCTTTCGCTCATTACACATTACCTGTAATAGTGTTCAGTGGTTGCCCACTGCCACGACACCCCAGCCGGTGCCGGTCTTTTCATCAATAAGCCGCTGCCAAGGTACCTGGCTGGTTAAAACCGGGCAGCGACGCTCAGTGTGCTTTCGGGGGACTTTGCGGCAAAATTAGCGACGATCGCCGCTAAATAAGGGCTTTTTCGCCTACTTTTTCCAAAACTTCCGCAAACACCTCGTCGATGTTGCGGGCCGTGCTGTCGATCACGAAAGCGTCTTCTGCGGGGACCAAAGGGGAGACCGCTCGACTGCTGTCACGCAGGTCTCGCTCCTCGATGTCCTCGAGAAGGCGCGGGAGACTAACACTTTCTCCCTTGGCAATCAACTGCTTGTAGCGGCGCTCGGCGCGCTCTTCGGCGCTGGCGGTGAGGAAAATTTTGCACTGGGCGGCGGGGAAAACCACGGTACCCATGTCGCGACCGTCGGCTACCAGGCCGGGCGCCTGGGCAAATTCCCGCTGACGGGAGAGTAAGGCATCGCGCACACTCGGAAGTGCCGCCACCGTGGAGGCACCGCGGCCGCCCTCTTCCGTGCGAATCACCCGGCTGACATCTTCACCAGCGAGGATCACCAGCACTTCGCCAGTGGGTGCGGATTCAAAGTGAACATCGAGATTGCGTGCCACCTGCGCTACGGCGGGTTCGTCCTGCCAGTCCACACCCTGTTGCAGGCAGGCCTGCCCGGTCACGCGGTACAGCGCGCCGGAGTCCAGCAGGTGCCAACCCAGGTGATCTGCCAGGCGATGGCCAATGGTTCCTTTGCCAGAACCACTGGGGCCATCAACGGTGATTACAGGAACCGTCACGATCAATCGTCCGTCTGTGCGGAAATCTGCAGGCCCAGACCGCGCGCCAGCGCGTCGAAGCCAGGGAAAGAGGTAGCCACATGATCGCAGTCCAGCACG
Source organism: Gammaproteobacteria bacterium (assembly GCA_030427085.1). Taxonomy (GTDB): domain Bacteria; phylum Pseudomonadota; class Gammaproteobacteria; order Pseudomonadales; family Halieaceae; genus JAUHXH01. The sequence goes on from JAUHXH010000003.1 coordinate 249,305, forward strand.
CGAATTTCCGCGTCAGCGCGCAGGGCCGCGATTGAGAAAGCCATGGCGATGCGATGGTCCATATGGGTGTGTATGGTGCCACCGCCAATGGGACCGCCGTCAATAATGATGCCGTCTTCCAGCACTTCATTTTTCACGCCCAGCGTGTCGAGCCCTTCCGCCATGGCGGCGATACGGTCGCTCTCTTTCACGCGCAACTCCTCGGCACCGCGCAGGACAGTGCGCCCTTCGGCGCAGGCCGCAGCAATAAACAGCACCGGAAACTCGTCGATGGCCAGTGGCACCTGATCTTCGGGAATCTCGATACCTTTCAGCGGCGCGTACTGCACACGGATATCGGCCACCGGTTCACCGCCAACCTCGCGCTCGTTGAGCAATTCAATGTTGGCGCCCATCAAACGGAGAATGTTGATCACACCCGTGCGAGTGGGGTTGATGCCTACGTGGGTAAGCAAGAGGTCAGAACCCGGGGCGATGCTGGCGGCCACCAGGAAGAAAGCGGCGGACGAAATATCTGCCGGCACATCGATGTCGCAGGCGGTGAGCGAACCACCACCCTCAAGACTGATCACACCTTCCGCGTCGCGTTCCACACTGTAGCCAAAGCCACGCAGCATGCGCTCGGTGTGATCACGGGTGGGCGCCGGTTCGGTGACGGACGTGCGGCCGTTGGCGTAGAGGCCGGCGAGCAGGACACAAGACTTCACCTGGGCCGACGCCATCGGCAGGTCGTAATGAATGCCCTTGAGTTGGCGCCCACCTTTTATAGCCAGGGGGGGACGACCACCTGCAGTGGCGGAAATACCGGCACCCATGTCAGCCAGCGGCGTCATTACGCGGCCCATCGGGCGCTTGTTGAGGGAGTCATCGCCGGACAGCACTGAATCAAAAGGCTGACCGGCCAGCAGGCCTGCCAACAGGCGGATACTGGTGCCGGAGTTGCCCAGGTCCAGCGTTTTACCCGGCGCCCGCAGGCCGTGCAGACCAACACCATGCACCACCATCTCGCCGTCTTTGGGCCCTTCGATCTCCACGCCCATAGCGCGGAAAGCGGCCACGGTAGCCAGTGCATCCTCACCCTGGAGGAAGCCACTGACACGGGTAGTGCCTTCGGCCAGCGCGCCCATCATCACTGAGCGGTGCGACATGCTCTTGTCGCCGGGGACCCGGGCCTCGCCACTGAGGGAGCCGCCGGGCATCAATTTGAATTCCATAATGTCGTCTCGTTCCGCCGCCCGGAGGCGGTTTTAATTTGCGCCGCGCGCCGCCAGGTCCGCCGCGAAATGGTCTCGCGCCGTCTTGGCGCGAGTGAAGGTGTCCTGCAACTGCTCGGCATCCCCCGAGGCCACGGCCTGACGCAATGCCGCCAGGTGCTCGGAGAAATTGTCGAGCGCAGTGAGCAGGGCGTCGCGATTGGCCAACGCGATATCGCGCCACATCACGGGGTCGCTGGAGGCAATGCGGGTGAAGTCGCGAAAACCGCCGGCGGCAAAGCGAAAGATGTCATCACTGGCGTCGCTCTGGGCCAGCGCATCCACCAGGGCGTAAGCCAGTGCATGGGGCAAATGGCTGGTGGCTGCCAGCACTGCATCGTGCTGCTGGATGTCCATTTCAACCACTTCCGCGCCTGCCGCCGCCCACATTTGGCGGACCAGCGCCAGCGCATCTGCGTCCGTGTTGGCGGTGGGCGTCAGGATTACCCGATGCTGTTGATACAAACTCGCGTCAGCCGCCGCCACACCGGAGCGTTCGGAACCGGCAATGGGATGGCCCAGCACCAGAAACGGCGGCTCCTCGCCACAGGCGCGACGGGCTGCGGCCAGCAGGTTGCCTTTGACGCTGGCGGCATCGGTAACCACCGGTGGCTTTTCACGTTGTTGCAGCCCCGGAAGTATCTGTTCCAGCAATTCCGCCGCTTTCAGGGTCGGCGAACACACTACCACCACATCCGCCTCGATCAGGGCGGCCTCAAGGTCGAGGTAGTAGGCGTCGATCACACCCAGTTGCAAACCCTGCTGCAGCGATGCCTCGCGCGGACCGTAGGCGATGTAACGGGACCCAAAGCCCGCCTCGCGCAGTGCCCGCGCGAGCGAGCCGCCAATCAGGCCCAGCCCCACTATCAGGATGGTGTTTGCAGAATAGGCCATCGGACTAGAGAACCGCGCGAGGGTAAGAACCCAGCGGCTTGAGCAGTATGGATTGTTCTTCCAGTTCCGCCAGGATGCCCGCGATGGGCTCATCCTGCACGTGGCCTTCGAATTCGATGAAGAACACGTAGGCCCACTTCTCGGTGCGCGAGGGCCGGGTATCGATGCGTGTCAGGCTCACGCCGGTACGGCGGAAAGGATCCAGCAGGGCGAACAGCGCGCCGGGCTTGTTGCGGCTGGATACCACAATGGAGGTTTTGTCGCGTCCGCTGGGGGGCACTTCTTCCCGGCCTATAATGATGAAGCGCGTAGTATTGTCAGCGTAGTCCTCAATGTGCTCCGCCAGCTTCTCCAGACCGTAAATTTCCGCCGCCATTTCACCGGCAACCGCAGCTACGCCGGGTTGTTCGGCAGCGATACGCGCCGCTTCGCCATTGCTGCTGACCGCAATGCGCTCCACATGAGGCCAGTGGGCATCGAGCCAGTTGCGACACTGGGCCAGCGCCTGCTGATGAGCGCAGATGCGGGTGACCTGCGACGCCTGGATGCCCGGCGCCACCAGCAGGTGGTGGGAGATGCGCATCTCCACCTCGCCGGATATCTTCAGCGGCGAGTCCATGAAGTTGTCGAGCGTGTGGCTGACCATGCCTTCGGTGGAGTTCTCCACCGGCACCACGCCGTAATTGCACTCACCGGATTCCACCTGCGAGAACACAGCGTCGATAGTGGTTTGGGATTCACACAGGGCGGCATGCCCGAAGTGTTTGATGGCCGCGGCGTGGGTGAAGGTACCCTCGGGGCCGAGGAAGGCCACCTGCAGGGGCTTCTCCAGCGCCAGGCAGGCAGACATCACCTCACGGAAAATGTGGGCAACCGTGCCGTCGGCCAGCGGACCCTCATTGCGATCCATAATGCGCTTAAGCACCTGGGCCTCGCGCTCGGGGCGATAAAACAGTACTTCCGCCTCAACCTCGCCGCGCTCACGGGCGGCTTGCACCGCTTCCAGTTTGATGTCCGCCACGCGTTGGGCGCAACGCGCCCGCTGGCTGATGAGGGACTGGATTTCGCGGTCGATGGCGTCGATATCGGCCCGAACCTGATCCAGGTTCCTGTCGTCACTCATGGCTAGCCCCTAGGCGTGGCGTTGTTCGAAATCCTGCATGAAGGCGATCAGGGCATCCACCGCCGCCTCGCTGACCGCATTGTAGATGCTGGCGCGCATTCCGCCCACGCTGCGGTGCCCTTTCAGGTTGAGCAGGCCGGCGGCTTCGGCTTCCGTCAGGAAGGTCTTGTCCAGGCTGTCATCCGCCAGAGTGAAAGGCACGTTCATCAGGGAACGGCTGGCCACTTCCACCGGGTTGGCATAAAAAGGACTGTTGTCGATGGCGGCGTAAAGCTTCTCCGCCTTGCGGCGATTGATCTGCTCCATCGCATCCAGACCACCCTGTTCCTTCAGCCACTGGAATACCAGGCCCGCCAGATACACCGCGAAGGTGGGAGGCGTGTTGTACATGGAGTCGTTGTCGGCAGCCACCTGCCAGTTCAGCATGGCGGGGCATTCCGGACGTGCACGGCCGAGCAGCTCGCGACGCACGATCACCAACGTCAGGCCGGCGGGGCCGATGTTTTTTTGTGCTCCAGCGTAGATCACACCGTAGTCATTCACATCCACCGGGCGCGACAGAATGGTGGAGGACATATCCACCACACGCGGCGCTTTGGTGTCAGGCACCCAGAAATACTCCACCCCGCCGATGGTTTCGTTGGGTGTGTAGTGCAAGTAAGCGGCATCGTCACGCAATTGCCATTCGCCGACAGGCGGAATGGTAGAGAAGTTGGTGCCTTCAGAGCTGGCGGCAACATTGACCTCGCCGTAGCGTTTACCCTCGGCAATGGCCTTCTTCGACCACTGCCCGGTGTTCACGTAGTCGGCAACGCCAACCTCCGGCATCAGGTTTAACGGCACCGCGGCAAACTGGCTGCTGGCGCCACCTTGCAGGAACAACACCGCGTAGTCGTCGGAGATGCCCATCAGGTCGCGCAAGTCCTGTTCCGCGCGCTCCGCAATGCCGACAATCTCGGGGCTGCGATGGCTCATTTCCATTACCGACAGGCCGGCGCCGTGCCAGTCCAACATCTCTTCCTGAGCCTGTTTCAGTACCGCTTCCGGCAGGGCTGCCGGACCCGCACAAAAATTGTAGCTGCGTGCCATCTTGCCTGTGGTTCCTGTATTGAGTGATCTTGTGAGCGAGAGTAGCCTGTGGTGTAGGGGCGCTTCGTTTACTCGTCGGCCCCGGATTCGTTGTCACTGCTGGCTTCGGCGTCGGTGCTGGTTTCAACATCCGTAGTGCCTTCAGCGTCTGTGTCACCCGCGACCAGTTCGTCTTCATCCGTTTCCGCGATGCGCTCAACGCTGACCAGGCTTTCGCCTTCCTTGGTGCGGATCACACGCACACCCTGGGTATTACGACCCAATACCGACACTTCGTCGGCCCGGGTGCGCACCAGCGTGCCCTGGTTGGAGATCAGCATCAGCTCATCGCCCTCGAACACCTGCACCGCGCCGACCAGTTCGCCATTGCGCTCGCTGGTAACCATGGCGATTACGCCCAGGTTGCCGCGCCCCTTGGTGGGGAATTCGCTGACTTCGGTGCGTTTGCCGTAACCGTTGGCGCTGGCGGTGAGCACCTTACCGCCCTCGGCGGGGATCATTAACGAGATCACACGCTGACCATCGCCCAGACGAATGCCGCGTACACCACGCGCCGTCCGGCCCATGGCGCGCACATCGCCTTCGCGGAAGCGCACGGCCTTGCCGCCGGAGCTGACCAGCATCACGTCGCAATCACCCGTGGTGATGGCGGTGCCAACCAGCACGTCGCCCTCTTCCAGTTCCAGGGCACGAAGGCCCACGCTGCGCTGGCGGGAGAAGTCGGTCAGTGCCGTTTTCTTCACCGTGCCGCGGGCGGTGGCCATAAAGATGTAGTGGCCCTCGGTGTATTCCTCTACCGGCAGGATGGAGGTGACGCGCTCGCCGTCATCCAGCGGCAGCAGGTTGACCATCGGCCGGCCACGGGAGTTACGCCCCGCCAGCGGAATCTGGTAAACCTTCAGCCAGTACACCTTGCCCACGTTGGTGAAACACAAAATGGTGGCGTGGGTGCTGGCGATCAACAGGTGCTCTACGAAGTCCTCGTCTTTCACCGCCGTTGCCGATTTACCCATGCCGCCACGGCGCTGGGCCTGATAGTCGGTAAGGGGCTGGGTCTTGGCGTAGCCGCCGTGTGAGATAGTGACCACACGATCTTCTTCGGTGATCAGGTCTTCTACCGTCAGGTCGTGCTGGGACGCCGTAATCTCGGTGCGGCGCTCGTCGCCGTAGTTCTGGACGATTTCTTCCAGCTCTTCGCGAATCACCGCCTTCAGGCGATCCGGGTCGCCCAGGATTTGCAGGTAACCGGCGATTTCTTCCAGCTTTTCCTGATACTCCTGCAGCAGTTTTTCGTGCTCCAGACCGGTCAGGCGGTGCAGTCGCAACTCCAGAATGGCCTGCGCTTGCGCGGGTGACAGGTAGTACTGACCATCGCGCAGACCGTAGGATGGATCCAGTTCGTCCGGGCGACACGCTTCATCGCCGGCACGCTCCAGCATGCCGGTGACCTCGCCGGGCAACCAGGCGCGAGCCAGCAGTTGCTCTTTCGCTTCCGCCGCGTTGGGCGAAGCCTTGATCAGCTCGATCACCGGATCGATATTGGCCAGGGCTACCGCCAGGCCTTCCAGAAGGTGGCCGCGTTCGCGGGCCTTGCGCAGCAGGTAGACCGTGCGACGCGTCACTACTTCGCGGCGGTGACGGATAAAGGCCTGCAGCACTTCTTTCAGATTCAGGATCTTCGGCTGGCCGTCCACCAGGGCGACCATGTTGATGCCGAACACGCTCTGCAGTTGCGTCTGGCTGTAAAGATTGTTCAGCACCACGTCGCCCACTTCACCGCGACGCAATTCGATCACCACGCGCAGGCCGTCCTTGTCGGACTCGTCGCGCAGTTCGGTGATGCCTTCGATTTTCTTTTCCTTTACCAGCTCGGCGATGCGCTCGATCAGCCGCGCCTTGTTCAGCTGGTAGGGAATCTCGTGAACGATAATGGTGTCTTTGCCGGTCTTCTCATTGCTGATGACCTCGGCCCGTGCGCGCACGTAGATGCGACCACGGCCGGTACGGTAGGCCTGAATAATGCCGGCACGGCCGTTGATGATGGCGCCAGTGGGGAAGTCGGGGCCGGGGATGTGCTCCATCAGCTCATCCACGGTCAGTGCATCATTGTCGAGCAGTGCCAGACAGCCACTGACCACTTCTGTCAGGTTGTGCGGTGGAATGTTGGTGGCCATGCCCACGGCGATACCGGCAGAGCCGTTGACCAGCAGGTTGGGTACGCGGGTGGGCAGTACCTCGGGGATTTTTTCGGTGCCGTCGTAGTTGTCGACGAAGTCCACCGTTTCCTTGTCCAGATCCGCCAGCAGGTCGTGGGAGATCTTGCGCATGCGGATTTCGGTGTAACGCATGGCAGCGGCGTTGTCGCCGTCGATGGAGCCGAAGTTCCCCTGGCCGTCCACCAGCATGTAACGCAGAGAGAAGGGCTGAGCCATACGAACGATGGTGTCGTAGACCGCGGAGTCGCCGTGAGGGTGGTATTTACCGATCACGTCACCGACCACACGGGCCGACTTCTTGTAGGCCTTGTTCCAGTCGTTGTTGAGCTCGTTCATGGCGAAGAGCACGCGCCTATGCACCGGCTTGAGGCCGTCGCGCACATCGGGCAGCGCGCGGCCAACGATTACGCTCATGGCGTAGTCGAGATAGGACTGTTTGAGCTCGTCTTCGATATTGACGGGCAGAATTTCTTTGGCTAATTCACCCATGTACTGCGGTATCCTTCACTGGCGCGAAGAGGCTGTTGTTATCTCGCAAACCGGGGCCGCTGGTGCGCCCCGGGAACTGCGTGGCGACCCCCTGAAAACGGGTGTCACGCCCCCACAAACACAAACCGCACATTATACGGACTTACCACCACAACGGCTATTTATTTAGGGAATTGGCGGCATAATCGGCGCCGCACTCGGCGCCCACCGGGCATTTGGGGTTATACTGCGCCGCGACCGACCCGGCCATGCTGCCGCGGCCCAAAATCGATCAAAATTTGAACAGGATTTTCGATGAGCGAACGCAAGGCCGACACCGTCATCCACGCCGGATGGGTTGTGCCGGTGGATGGCGCTAACGCGGTTCTCAAGGAGCACTCCGTCATCATCCGGGACCAGCGCATCGTCGCCGTGCTACCCGGGGAACAAGCCCGAGGTATCGACGCCGGCGAGGAAGTCTTCCTGCCCGGCCACGCCCTGATGCCCGGGTTGGTGAACTGCCACGGCCACGCCGCCATGAGCCTGCTGCGCGGCTTTGCCGATGACCTGCCGCTGGATCGCTGGCTGGAAGAAGCCATCTGGCCCGCCGAGGGCCGCCACGTTGATGGCGATTTCGTGCGCACCGGCGCCACCCTCGCCATCGCCGAGATGATCCGCAGCGGCACTACCTGCTTTTCCGACATGTACTTCTTCCCGGAGACCACTGCCCGCGCCGCCCAGGATGCCGGCATGCGCTACCAGATCACCTTCCCCGTACTGGACTTCCCTTCAGCCTGGGCCGCCAATGCCGACGAATACATCAGCAAAGGGCTGGCACTGAGGGACGACCTGAAACATTCAGAGCTGGGCAGCGTTGTGTTCGGCCCCCACGCGGCTTATACGGTCAGCGAGGACAACCTGCGCAAAATCGCCACCTACGCGGCGGAACTGGACCTTCCCATCCACATCCACCTGCACGAAACCCCCACGGAGGTGAGCCGTGCGGAACAGGAATGGGGCGAATCTCCGCTGGAACGCCTGAATCGCCTGGGCCTGCTGGGACCCAAAACCCAGTGCGTTCATATGACGGCCCTCAGTGAGGACGACATGGCATTGGTAGCAGCCACAGGCGCCCACGTTATTCACTGCCCGCGTTCCAATATGAAGCTGGCCTCAGGCACCTGCCCCACGGTCAAGCTGAGTGCCCGTGGCGTGAACATTGCCCTGGGCACCGACGGCGCCGCCAGCAATAACAGCCTCAACCTGTTCAGCGAGATGTGCACCGCGGCCTTGCTGGCCAAACTGGGCACCGCCGATGCCGCTGCCCTGCCCGCCGCCGAGGCGCTAACCATGGCAACACTCAACGGCGCCCGCGCCATGGGAATGGAGCACGAGTTTGGTTCACTGGAGGCCGGCAAACGCGCGGATGTGATTGCCGTGGACTTATCAGACCCCGCCACCCAGCCACTGTACGACCTCCCCTCGCAACTGGTGTACGCCTGCGACGGCAGCCAGGTCACCCACAGCTGGATTAACGGCCGCGCGGTGATGGCGGATCGCGAACTGCTCACCATCGACAGCCACCAACTGGCTGCCGATGTACAACACTGGCGCCACCAGATCGAGGCTGCACGATGACAGACCACGCCAACGTCGATCCCGCCGAGATCGCCAAGTTCGAGGAACTGGCCTCGCGCTGGTGGGACACCGAGAGCGAATTCAAGCCGCTGCATGACATCAACCCATTGCGCGCCAACTATATCGACCAGCACTCCTCCGTGGCCGGTAGCAAACTGATCGACGTGGGCTGCGGCGGCGGCATTCTGGCCGAGGCCATGGCCCAGCGGGGTGCCGTCGTTACCGGCATCGACATGGGCGAAGCACCCCTTTCGGTCGCGCGCATCCACCAACTGGAGTCCGGTGTAGAAGTGGATTACCGCCAGAGCACCGCCGAAGCACTGGCAGCAGAACAACCGGGCCACTATGACGTGGTGTGCTGCCTGGAAATGCTGGAACACGTACCCGACCCGGCTTCCGTGATCGCCGCGTGCGCCGACCTGGCCCGACCGGGCGGCAGCCTTTACTTCTCCACACTCAATCGCAATCCCAAAGCCTACCTGTTCGCCATCGTTGGCGCAGAGCACCTGTTGCGACTGCTGCCGCGCGGCACCCACGACTACGCCAAGTTCATCAAACCCTCGGAACTGGCCGGCTGGATTCGCGATGCAGGCCTGCTGTTGCAGGGCATGACCGGGCTGGTCTACAACCCGATCACCAAACGCTACAGCCTCAATGAACGCGATGTGGATGTGAACTACATGGTCAGGGCAACGAAACCGGAATGAGCCGCTTCCCCGCAGAACTGAAAGCCGTGCTGTTCGACCTGGACGGCACACTGATCGACACCGCCAGCGAATTCGTGGTTACCGTGCAGCGCTTACGGGCAGAACACAGCCTGCCACCATTGCCCGAAGCGGATATCCGCTGCCAGGTTTCCAACGGGGGGCGCGCGTTAACCGCGTTGGCGCTGGAAGTCACCGAAGGCGAACCGGGCTTTGACGCCAACTGGCAACGCCTGCTGGCCATCTACAGCGAGGAACTGGGCAAGACTGCAACACTCTACCCCGGCCTGGCTGACCTGCTGGACCGGCTGGAAGCCGCTGGTATTGCCTGGGGTATTTCCACTAACAAACCCCGCCCCTACACCGAGCCGCTGGTGGCCGCACTGCAACTGGATACGCGCGCGGGCAGCGTGGTCTGCCCCGACGATGTGGGCGAGCGCAAACCCCACCCAGAGACCTTGTACCTCAATTGCCGCCACCTGGACTGTAGCCCCGCACAAGCCATCTATGTGGGCGACCACGCCCGCGATGTAGAAGCCGGGCGCCGCGCCGGGATGTACACTGTAGGGGCCGCCTGGGGTTACATCGCCCCGGGCGACGACCCTGCAGTATGGGGCGCAAGCGCCCTACTGGCCGACAGTCGCGAACTGGAAGGCCTGATTTTCGACCGTCCTGCTGGAGCTACCCCATGAACATCGCTCACTTGCCCGCGGGCTACGAAGGCGCCGCCAATCTTCTCGCCGACCGGGTGATTCTCGTTACTGGTGCTGGCGACGGTATCGGCCGCGCCGCAGCGTTGAGCTACGCTGCCCACGGCGCTACCGTGGTGCTGCTGGGTCGCACGGTGGAAAAACTGGAAGCGGTCTACGACGAAATCGAAACTGCCGGCGGCCCACAACCGGCCATCTTCCCGATGAACCTGGCCAGTGTTACGGAAGAGGATTGCCGCCAACTGGCCACCGCGCTGGAAGAAAACTTCGGCCGCCTGGATGGTTTGCTGCACAACGCCAGCGTGCTGGGCGAACGCCGCCCCATTGCCAGCGCCAGCGTGGATGCCTGGCAGGAAGTGATGCAGGTGAATGTGAACGCGCAGTTTCTGCTCACGCGCTATCTGTTGCCGCTGCTGGAATCTGCACCGAAAGCGTCGGTGGTCTTTACCTCGTCCGGTGTTGGCCGCACCGGTCGCGCGTACTGGGGCGCCTACGCCGTCTCCAAGTTCGCTACCGAAGGCTTTATGCAGGTGCTCGCGAGCGAAATGGAAAACACCACGAGTATTCGCGTTAACTGTATCAACCCCGGCGCCACCAACACAGCAATGCGCCGCGCCGCCTACCCCGGCGAACACCCCTCAGACAATCCCACGCCAGATGAAATAATGCCGCTTTATCTCTACCTGATGGGGGATGACAGTGTCGGTGTAAACGGGCAATCTTTCGACGCCCAGATCAAGTAACGCCGGTATAGCTCAGTTGGTAGAGCAGCGCATTCGTAATGCGAAGGCCGTAGGTTCGACTCCTATTACCGGCACCATTCCCAACCCAGGCGGAACGAGCCAGCCTCAGCGCGCGGGCCGTCCACCCTTACGCGGCGGCCTGGAGCCCACCCGCTTGCCGAACTGGCGCTCCATCGCCTCCTGTTCTTTCACCGTACCGCGCTGGATATCCTTCATTTCCAGCTTGGCCATACGGTACAGGCTTTTTATTTCCTTGCGCTCCAGTTCGATCCACTGGCCAGACTTTACCTTGGAAGGAATGAAGACTTCGCCGTAGCGCACGCGCTTCAGGCGTGACACCGTCAGGCCCTGTGACTCCCACAGTCGGCGCACCTCGCGGTTGCGACCCTCCATGATCACCACGTAGTACCAACGGTTGATGCCCTCACCTTCACCGGGCTGGATATCGGTAAAACGGGCGGGGCCATCTTCCAACTCCACCCCTTCCATCAGGCGCTGTAGCATTTCTTCGTCTACCTCGCCCATCACCCGCACCATGTATTCCCGTTCGATATTTGACGAGGGGTGCATCAGGGAGTTGGCGAGTTCGCCGTCGGTGGTGAACAGCAACAAACCGGAAGTGTTGTAGTCGAGCCGGCCAATGGAGATCCAGCGGCCGGTTTTCAATTTCGGCAGGCGCTCAAACACGGTGCGGCGCCCCTGCGGGTCCTTACGCGAACACACTTCACCCACTGGCTTGTGGTAGAGAATGCAGCGGGTTTTACTGGCGGGCGCGAGGTCGATGGGGCGACCATCGACGGCAATGCGGGCATTGCGACGCACGCGGTCACCCAGCGTCGCCTGTTTGCCATTGACCTGCACACGGCCGCTTTCAATCCAGCGCTCCATTTCCCGGCGCGAACCCAGGCCTGTGCCTGCGAGCACTTTCTGCAGCTTTTCGCCTTCACGGCGGGTGGCGGGTGTTTTGTCGTCGGCGTCTGTCACCGGATCAGGCATCCTTGCGGTCTGTGTCGTCGAGTTCGGTATTCGGTTCGGCGTTCATTTCGGATTCGTGCTCTGCCGCGGTCTCATCCGGATCGGACTCACCGGGCGCGTCTTCCGCTACGGGTTCTAACGATTCAGTCGGAGGCGCATCGCCATCAGCCTCCACGGAGGTGCTTTCATCCGCCGGATGAAACTCCGTTCCGCCAACAACACTGAGAGAGGGACCAGATTCGGAAGCGGCGTCGCCCTCGACCAGTTCCGGCGCTTCAGCGCTGGCTTCGGCTTCCGTTTCGCCACCTTCCCCGGCGTCAGCCGGCGCATCTCCCTCGGGCAGGGGTTCGGTGAAGCCCAACTCGGCATTCAAGGTTTCCAGATCGCGGATTTCCGCCAGTGCCGGCAATTGATCGAGATTCTTCAGGTTGAAGTAATCAAGAAATTGGCGGGTGGTGGCGTACATGGCCGGGCGGCCAGGCACATCGCGATGGCCCACTACACGAATCCACTCCCGTTCGTGCAGGGTCTTGATGATGTTGGAGCTCACCGCTACGCCGCGGATCTCTTCGATCTCGCCGCGGGTAATAGGTTGGCGGTAGGCAATCAGCGCCAGGGTTTCCAGCAAGGCACGCGAGTACTTTTGCGGACGCTCATGCCACAGGCGGGCCACCCAGGGCGCCAGTGGCTGGCGCACCTGGAAGCGGAAGCCTGAGGACACTTCCTTCAACTCGTAACCGCGGCCGTCGCAGCGCTCCGCCACTTCTTCCAGTGCCTGACGAATATCGGCGTTGTCGGGTCGCTCCGATTCCTCGAACAGTTCGGCCAACTGCGCCACGGTCAGGGGCTTGCCCGCCGCCAGCAGAGCCGCCTCCAGGATCTGCACCAGGGAAATCTCGGACATGCTATTCAGACCTTGCTTTGATGTGGATGGGACCGAAGTTTTCAGTTTGTACGATCTCCACCAGGGATTCCTTGATCAGTTCCATCACAGCGAGGAAGGTGACCACTACGCCCAGCCGCCCCTCCTCGGCACGGAACAGGGATACGAAGGGCACGAATTGTTGGCCAGACAGCCGCTCCAGCACTTCCGACATACGCTCGCGGGTAGACAGGGCTTCCCGCTGGATCTGGTGGCTCTCGTACATATCGGCGCGGCGCAGCACTTCTGACAGGGCGACCAACAGTTCCCGCATGTCCACGTCCGGATCGGGACGCTCGCGATTAATATCCGGCGGAGCGGCGCTGACCGGGAAGGTGTCGCGCTCCATGCGCGGCAAGTCCTCGATATCTTCCGCCGCCTTCTTGAAGCGCTCGTACTCCTGCAGGCGCCGGATCAGTTGCGCGCGCGGGTCTTCCTCTTCGTCATCGATTTCAGTCGAGCGCGGCAGCAACATGCGGGATTTGATCTCCGCCAGCATCGCTGCCATCAGCAGGTATTCCGCCGCCAGTTCGAACTGCATGGCATCCATCAGCTCCACGTACTGCATGTACTGGGCGGTGATTTCGGACACATCGATTTCAAGGATGTCCAGGTTCTGCCGGCGAATCAGGTACAGCAGCAGGTCCAGCGGGCCCTCGAAAGCCTCCAGGAATACTTCCAGTGCCTGTGGCGGGATATACAGATCCTTGGGAAGCTCCGTCAGCGCCTGCCCCATCACCACCGCGAAGGGCATCTCCCCCTGCTGGGGCTGGCCGGGGCCATGTCGGGATGCGCTGTCGCCATCGGGCGACGCTCCCTCAACGGGCGCTACAGCGGGATTCTGGGTGTCTTCGGCGGTCACGGGCATTCCTGGGATGGTTCTGCCGGCATGATAACAGAGAGGGCTTGGCGCCGTGAATCGCCTCGGAGAACCAGAAACGCCAGATTGAAGCCATTTGGCATCGGCCTACTGGCTCTATTAATACCAGCTTTCTACCTGCAACTTCTTAACGCGTTTGAACTCGCGCGTATTACGGGTCACCAAGGAGGCGCTATGAGACAACGCCGTCCCGGCGATGAGAAGATCATAAGGGCCTATAGGCAGGCCCCGCTGTTCAAGATCCACTCGAATTTGAGCCGCGACAGCTGCTTCCACAGGACCAAAAGGCAAAACCTGCACGACGTCGACCAATGCGCGTAGCTGCTCGCTGCGCTTGGCTGGGGAGACAGACTTGGCAATGCCTACTTTCAACTCGTAAAGCACAACTGCGGGGATTGCGATGTCATTGGGGGACCGGCTCAACAGATTGTCAGATACGCGGCCCAGTCCCTTGAAGTGATAGATCAGCGTGTTGGTATCCAGCACCCACACTTAAAGACTCTCCCTACCCGTATCCGCTTGAGTGTCCCCGCGGATTTCCTCAAGGTCAGGAAAATCTGTCCAGCTTCCTGCCGCCTCCCGAACAGCGAGTGGCCAATCGTTTTCCAGCTTTTCCTGAATAACGGTGGCAATCCATTTGCTCTTGGAAAGACTCTGGGCTTTGGCTTCAGCCACCATTTTGGCCTCGAGCTCATCTTCAAGATAGATCGTGACTTGTCCCATGACAGCTCACCTCAGATAAATATATGTGTCAGTATATGTGCAGACTGGTAGTTAGCAAAGATCATAACCAGTCAGAGGAAGAAATGAGCACTTGGCGCTAACAGGCAGTTGGACAGAGCCTGCGGAAGGGAAAAAGCCCCGACCGTTTCAGATCACGGTCGGAGCCAGAGTCAATCAACCCATCTGTGACTGGGTGTAGTTCTGCAGACCAACCTTGTCGATCAGGCCCAGTTGCTTTTCCAGCCACCAGGCGTGGTCCACCTCGGTGTCTTCCAGCAATTTGGCAAGAATTTCGCGAGTCTGGTAGTCCTGCACATCTTCACAGAGCTTCATCACGTCTTTCAGGGCCGCATCCACCGCGTACTCCACATCGAGGTCGCTTTTCAGCATCTCCGGTACGGTGCTGCCAATGTTGATCGGCGCGCGCGTGACCATATCGGGCACACCCTCCAGAAACAGGATGCGCTCGATCAGAGCGGCAGCGTGCCCCTTTTCATCATCGAACTCATGATCGATGCGCTCATACAGCTTGTGCAGGCCCCAATCGTCGTACATACGTGAGTGAATGAAGTACTGGTCCATTGCCGCCAGTTCGAAACTCAGCAGGCCATTCAGCGCTGCGATTACCTTGTCGTTGCCTTTCATATCCTTTCTCCCTGGCTCAGGATGACATTTGTGACTGCAGGTAGTTTTCCAGGCCGGCGTTGCCGATCAGGTACTGCTGCGCCTCAATCCAGTCCACGTGCTCCTCTTCGTATTCGAGGATGTCTTCCAGCACCTCGCGGCTGACATAGTCCTGCACCTGCTCGCAGTAGGCGATGGCTTCGCGCAGCTTGGCCAGTTGCTCCACCTGAAGATCCATGTCGCACTGCAGCATCTCTTCGGTGTGCTCACCGATTCGAATACGGTCGAGTTGCTGCAAGTTCGGCAGGCCCTCAAGGAACAGGATGCGCTCGATCAGATCGTCCGCCTGCTTCATATCCTTGATGGACTTCTTGTAGCTCTTCTCGTTCAGGCCTTCCAGGCCCCAGTTACGGAACATCCGCGCATGGAGGAAGTACTGGTTGATAGAGGTCAGCTCCGTAGTCAGCTGGCCGTTCAACAGCGCAATGACCTTGGCGTCACCTTTCATGGGATTCTCCTTTATACCCGTGATTGGCGGCAGCTGGTGGTTCAGCCCCGCACATTGAAAGGCATTGTAGTATTTTTTGCCCGATTGTCAATTTTTTCTTTATTTTTCAATGACTTATGAATACCAATCAGAAGTATTATCATTGCACTTTTCAGTGTGAAGCAAGCGCCTGAAAGTAGGAAAAGACGTTCCATCGCAGATTGTTAATGCAAATGACTATCAGTATACTTTCGCGTCATGTTCAACGTCTTTCTCAGCATCATGCTGGCCGTACTCTCGGCCGGCCTGTGCCACCTTTGCGTACGCCATTGCCGCGGTAGCCGCGCGTGGGCTGTATTGCTCGCCGCGCTGCTCTGCCTAGGGCTCTCGTTCTACCTGGGGCAGGCCTTCGGCGGGTTGTGGGCCGGCATCTACACCCTACTGTCGGTGTATTTCATGGCGTGTATCGTGACTCCCTGGCTGGAGCTGTGGTGGGAGCGCCATCGTGCTGGCTAGATCATTGATTGCAGTGCTGCTGTCCATCCCCGCCACGGTAGCCGTGATCGGCGTTCTGCTGGCTATCACGCCGGCCGACAAGAGTCTGAGTGTTGCGTTGCTCCTGCTGGCCTTCCCGCTGTGGGTCGGCATCGCCAGCGCCAGCTATCTACTGCAACGCCCTGCCGTCTCCGCCTTCGTGCTGATCGCCGTGTCTGCGCTGGGGCTTGGCCTGGTGCAGTGGCTGAAGTTTGCCGGATTGGCGGGTATTTCATGAAAGCGACTACCCTCAAAACCTTCCTCGACGTGCACACCTGGACCGGCCTCGGCGCGGGGATGGCACTGTTTATCTGCTTCTACACCGGCGCCCTCACAGTTTTCACCCACGAACTGGAAGACTGGGACACGATCAATGCCACGGCCCCGGCCGAGCAAAATTACCAGCAGGCGCAGCAACTGCTGGACACTACGCTGGCACAACACCCGAATTCTGCTGCCAGCGTACGACTGATTCTCTCCGAGCCAGATCAGCCCGGCCACCGCACGCGCTGGTTTGAACGTCAGGACGACGGAAGCTTCGAGGGAATGGAATTCAACCTGGCGAACAACGGCGAATTAATTCCCGTCGATCACGGCTCCCACCTGTCAGATTTCATCTACCGGCTTCACTACACGGCGGGCTTGCCCGCCTCTTTAGGACTGTATGTGCTGGGGTTTATTTGCGTGCTCTACGGTATCGCGCTGGTGTCCGGCGTGGTCATCTTCGCACCGAATTTTTTGAAAGACCTGTTCATCGTGCGGACCGGGCGCAACAAGAAACGCTTTTGGCTGGATACTCACAACGTGGTGGGGGTGCTGTCGTTACCCTGGCACGTGATGTTCGCCTGGAGTAGCGCTGTACTGGCGATCGGCACATTTATGCTCGCGCCATTTCAGTTCACCGTGTTTGAGGAAGACCTGATTGCTCTGCTCGGCCCCGAGCTGGGGCTGCCACCAGCCCTGGAAGTTACCGGAGAGCCAGCAGCAATGCTCAGCGTGGAGCAGATGATCGCGCTGGCCCAACGCGAACTCCCCGAGATGAAACCCTGGCGTTTGCGCTTTGCCAATGCCGGTGACCGCAACGGCTCGGTCATGGTCAGCGGCTGGGTGGATACCGATGCTCTGGTCAAATACGGCGCCGTCACCCTGACTACCGCAACCGGCGAGGTGCTCGGCGTATCCAACCCAGCCACTACCACGGCCGGCTCTACGTTTTATCGTGGGCTAATCGCACTGCACTACGCCGACTTCAGCGGCTACACCGTGCGCTGGGTCTATTTCCTGCTCGGGCTCGCCGGCGCTTTCCTGTTCTATTCCGGCAATTTGCTCTGGGTAGAGAGCCGTCGCAAACGTCGGCAGGCGGCGCAAACCGGCAGTACCCTGTTTCTGGCTCGGCTCAATAGCGGCGTGTGCATTGGCTGCATGGCCGGCGTATCTGCCGCCTTCCTGGCCAGTCGCGCACTGATCGGCTTCGATGAGCGGGAGGCTTTCACCGAGTGGGCCTACTTTGTAGTGTTTTTCGCCGCCATCGGCTGGTGTTTCCTGCGGCCCGTGGCCCGTGGCGCCCGCGACCTGCTCTACCTGAGCGCTGTATTCACGGCATTGATCCCGCTATTTGATGCGATCTACGTGGGCCTGCCCTTCTGGCAGGCCATCGCGCTGGGGCACTGGGAAGTGATGTGGGTACAGTTGCTCTCGCTGATGGGCGCCCTCACGTTCTGGTGGATGGGGCGTGCCGTACAACGCCGCGCCCTCCACGGGGATGCCAATAGCGTTTGGGCGCTGCCCCAAGGCTCTCGCTCGCCCGCCGGAGCCACCGCACCAGCCGAAGTACCGCTACCCGACTGAATCCGATGGGTCCCCCACTTGGTCAGGGCCCGCCCACAAACAGAAATACATCTCATTTTTAATATTATTGTTATTACAGGAGTACTCGCATGACACCCGGAATTTCCAAAAGCGCGCTTTGGGCGCTGCTGGCCGGCACCACCATAGGCAACGCCCCGCTGGGCAGCACCTGGGCCCAGGACGCTAACGACGAGCCCACACTGGAACACGTGTTGGTCACCGGCGAAAAAGTGGAGCGCTCCTACCTGGAGACCTTCAGCAGCGTCGGCATCGTCACCGGCGAAGACCTGGAAGCCTACGACATCGCCGATACCAGCGACGCCTACCAGCGCCTGGCCAACGTGCGTGCGTTTGCTGATGGTACCGGCACCAAGAGCATCACTATTCGCGGCCTGAACGCGGACGGCGTAACCCAGCCTGCCAATGCCGCCACGCTGATTTCGGTAGTAGTCGATGGCGTCACCCAGTCGAACGAAGGGCTCAAACGCGGCTCCCGTGGCCTGTGGGACGTGCAACAGCTTGAAGTACATCGCGGGCCGCAGGGCACCACGCAGGGGCGTAACGCCCTGGCGGGTACCGTAGTGATCAAGAGCAAAGACCCCTTACTGGACAGCTCCGAATACAAATTCCGCGCCCTCTACGGTGAACTGGATCGCCGTGAAATTGCCGGCGCCGTGTCGGTTCCCATTGTGGAAGACCACCTGGCCTTTCGCCTTTCCGGCGAATACGCCGAGAAAACCAGCGACATTAACTTCGCCTACCCCGCGAACGAGCCCTTCGCAGAGGACGAATACCACAACCTGCGCGGCAAACTCCTGTACAAACCCCAGGGCCTGGAAGCGCTGGAAATCCTACTGAGCGTGAGCGATGTGTTCGACTCGCCCTCCTCGGCACCGGTCACCGGACCTGATTTCTTCGAGCGCAATTTTGACTCCGAGTCAGAATTTGCGGAAATGCGGGAGATGTCTGCGCAGAACTACAGCGCCGATGTTTCTTACCAACTCGCCAATGGCATGGTGCTGCGCTCTACCACCGCCTGGAACGACACCGACATGGAAATTGGCAGCGTACCCTCGTCCGAGTCCTACCTGCGCGAAGACCACCGCAAGGACGGTGACTTCATGCAGGAGTTGCGACTGGAATTGAACGAAGAAATCGCTGGATTGACCGGCGTGGCCGGCCTGTTCTACGGCGACTTCGACCAACACGTTACTTCGTTTATCGAAATTAACGGCGCCCTCATAGTGCAGGACGGTACTTTCGACAACGGCACCGAAAGCTGGGCGGCTTATGCCGATCTGCGCTACGGCCTGAGCGACGCCGTATCGTTGTTATTCGGCGGTCGCTACCAGCACGACACGGTGTTCAACCGCGCCGACCTCGAGTCCGCTTTTGGCCCCAACAGCTTCGACCGGGAATCCGACTTTGGCGTGTTCCTGCCGAAAATAGGTGTGTCGTATGCACTCGATGACACCCAGACACTGGCTCTCACTGCCAGCAAGGGTTACCGCCAGGGCTTCGCTCAACTGCGCCACGGCACCGAAAGTGAGCTCATCGATGTCGACCCTGAGTATCTCTGGGCTTATGAACTGGCCTACCGCGTGGTTGCACTGGACCAACGCCTGGTACTCGGCGCCAACCTGTTCTTCAACGACTACACCGACCAGCAGGTCACCGTGGTCAACCCGGACTTCTTCCCGCTGACCTCTACGTACAACGCCGGAGATTCACAGTCCTGGGGCAGCGAGATCGAGGTACAGTACTTCTTTGGCAGTGGCTTCAACATTTACGCTGCACTGGGCCTGCTGAAAACAGAGCTGGGCGACTTTCCTGCCATCGACTGTGACGATGGTAGCTGTGATGGCAATCAGTACTCGGAAGCACCGGAAGTCACTGCGTCATTGGGTGGTGAATACCGTCACAGCAACGGATTCTTCGCCAGCGTGTCCAGCAGCTACACCGATTCCTTCTACAAAACCATCAACAACCAGGCCGACCTGGTGGTTGACAGTAACTTCCTGGTCAACGCTATCGTTGGCTGGGACTTCGGTCACTACCGGATCAACGCCTACGCGAACAACCTGTTTGACGAGGAATATCTGACGGGGATCGTTTCTCCAGAGCGGGCCACCATTGGCGATGGCCGCGCGCTGGGTGTGGAGATTCAGGCGAATTTCTAAGGGCTACCGCTCACTGGCGCAAGTGCGGCCGCAATATGCCGTAGTTGCGCATCACAGTGCCGCCATCCAGCACGCCGTTTGAAAATACGCTAAGACGGAAGCCGAGGACGGGGCGGGGAACACCGGGGTAAGGCCCTGGACTCGGTAGCCAACGCAACCCGGCAGACGGCGCCTTGGTCAGGTCGGGCAATATTTGATCGGGTTGCTGAGTCAGCAGAACTGAGTCAGAGGGCACGAGTACCGCCTCGTTTTTGCCAAAGGCCACAACATTGACGGGGCGGCAGAGCGACAATGCGAAAGTTAGCGGGCGCACAGGAGTAATATCCAAAACTGGAAGTCCGCCGGCTGTTCGCTGCCCCCAAGTCAATATTCCGCCTTCAGTGGATGGGGCATCCTCCACGGTAGAGTCTCCACCCTCTGGTTCCAGGTCACCAAACACCTCGCAGTCCAATATCTCGCCGTCGGATTCAGTACTATAAGGCTTGTAGTTTTTGTACGGCGTCAATGGGTAACTCAACACCCAGTCTGTACGCGCGTTGATGTCCGGAGAGCTGATGACGTCGTTGTATACGTTAAAGGCATTCCCCGTCAGCGCAAGCGCTACGGCGTCGATGCCCTCCCCAGAGGCAGGTTCAATCAGTTCGCCACCAACCAGCGCTACAGGATCTGCGTCAGCGAGATTGGGGGACGAGTTGCCGGGGGCGGTATGGGGTACCTCGCCCATCAATTCATTGAGAGCGGCAGGCTGGTAACTGACCGCCAGTCCTTCGGCAACATTGACCAGCGTGACCTCGCCCATCAATCCCGAATTCCAGGTGTCCAGCTCACTGGCGATGTCCTGCTGCGGATCGGATTCCCAGATACCACCCGGGGCCCATCGCGCAGCGAGGTCGTCACAAAATTCTTCTTTCCAGGTGTACTGGGACTCTCCGGTCAGACCACCCATGACGTACACCTCCATCATTCCCACCTGGGTCGGAATGGTGATCGAATCCCCTTCACCTCCCGCCTGCAGCTGTTCATCCACGAAGCACAGCCCTTCCGCCACTCGCAGGGTGCTGCCACCGGCACCATCAGCAGTGAGGCTAACCCGCCAACTTTCAAAAGACAGGCCGTAAACATTCAGGCTGGTCGCCACCTCGCCACTCTCGCCATCAATAAAACGAACGCGGACTGCCAGCGGTGGGCCATCAGGGTCTGCTCCCAGAGTCAGCAGCGTATCCCAGCCGTTTTCCGTGCCGAAATATGGCACCAGCAAAACTTCGCCCGGCTGATGAGGAGCAGCCTGTTCAACGGCGTGGAGTGAGCGAGGCAGGAGAGAAAAACAGAGGCTGGTGACAACCGCGAACGCAATCCGTGCGATCTTCATATTTTATCCTTGTGGGCGATCAGTGCGTGCCGTCAGTGTATCCCATCAAGCCGCGAAAGGTTCAACGTCCCCCTTCCCGGCCCGCACGATCACCGGCACCTCCTCCACGAGATCCACAACGGTGGTGGGCTCCATGCCGCAGTAGCCTCCGTCGATCACCAGGTCCACGTGATGCTCCAGCTCCTGCCGGATGTCGTAGGGGTCGGTGAGGGGGTACTCGTCGCCGGGCATGATCAGGGTCACGCTCATCAGCGGGGCGTTGAGGTCGTCAAGCAGAGCCAGCGCGATGGGGTTGTCCGGCACCCGCAGGCCCACGGTTTTGCGCTTGGGATGCACCATGCGCCGGGGCACCTCGGAGGTGGCCTTGAGGATGAAGGTATACGGGCCGGGTGTGAGGTGTTTCAGCAAACGGTAGGCGGTGTTGTCTACGCGCGAGTAGTTGGCAATCTCAGACAGGTCGCGGCACACCACCGTGAAGTTGTGTTTGTCGTCCAGCTTGCGGATACGCCGAATACGTTCGAGGGCGTTTTTGTCGCCCATCTGGCAACCCAGGGCATAGGCGGAGTCGGTGGGGTAGACCACCACACCGCCGTCGCGAATGATATCGACGGCCTGCCGAATCAATCGTGCCTGCGGGTTTTCTTCGTGGATCTGGAAAAACTGGCTCATGCCTGGTTGTCACTCCATCGACGCCACACGGGTGTGAGGCCTGGGCGGTCGGGCAAGTCTACGCCGAGGCGAGGCGCCCAGTCCGAGTCCCGGTGAAAATCGCTGCCTGCGGACACGTCCAGTCCGAAGTCCAATGCCAGGCTCCGCAACTGTACTACCTGATCCGGGGTCTGCCGGCCGCTGTGAACTTCCAGTGCCGACCCGCCTGCCTCGCGGAAGGCTTGCACCAGACGCCGCAACTTCATACGGGTGAATTTGTATTTCAGGGGGTGGGCCAGCACCGCAACACCGCCGGATTGCACGATCCACTTGCACACGGTTTCCAGCTCCGGCCAGTAGGCCTTCACATCCCCGGGTTTGCCACTACCCAGATATTTATCGAACGCTGTGTTCGCGTCGGGCACATATTCCTGCGCCACCATCCAGCCGGCAAAATGGGGGCGTCCCACCTGCCCGTCGCCGGCCTGCGCCTCTGCGCCTGCGAGCGCGCCGGGAAATCCGAGCTTGTCGAGCCGCTGGGCGATGACCTGGGAACGGTCGGTGCGCGCTTTCGCCAGCACGGTCAGGCCTTCCACCATCGCCGGATGATCGCAGTCCACGCCCAAGCCCAGCACGTGGATGGTGGCGCCACCCCAGGTGCAAGAGTATTCAATGCCGGGCACCAGGCGCAGATCCGCACCATTGTGCGTATAATGCGCGGCCGCCTCGCGATAGCCGGCCACTGTGTCATGGTCGGTAATCGCCAGTTGGCGCACCCCCGCTTCACGGGCCCGCTCCACCAGTTGTATTGGCGTGAGGGCTCCGTCGGAGGCGGTTGTATGGGTGTGAAAATCAATTAACATGCTGCTTGGCACCGTGCGATTCCGGCGGCCATATTACC
This sequence comes from Gammaproteobacteria bacterium, assembly GCA_030427085.1. Classification (GTDB taxonomy): domain Bacteria; phylum Pseudomonadota; class Gammaproteobacteria; order Pseudomonadales; family Halieaceae; genus JAUHXH01. The sequence continues at coordinate 272,234 of JAUHXH010000003.1, forward strand.
AGACCTCAGCGATCCTCCATGAAGCAATTAGCCGAATTTATCCCCATTGCCCTGTTCTTCATCGCTTACCAGATGAAGGGCGAAACCGTCTCCCTGGGCGAGTGGACCTATACCTTCGATGGTATTTTCTCCGCCACCGCGGTGTTGATGATAGCCACCGCCGCCCAGGTGGCGCTGACCTTCGCCTTCACCCGCCAAATCGAAAAACGCCTGATCTGGCTGCTGCTGGCGGTGTGCGTGTTTGGCGGCGCCACCCTGCTGTTCCGCGATCAGCAATTCATCCAGTGGAAGCCAACCATTTTCAACTGGGTGCTGGCCACCGTGTTCGGCGCCTCCCAATTTATTGGCAGTAAAAACCTGATGGAACGCACCCTGGGCAGCCAGATCCAGCTGCCCAAGCCGGTGTGGACGCGTCTGAACATCCTGTGGGTGTGCAACTTCGCCGTGGTCGGCGCACTCAACCTGGTTGTCGCTTACCAGTTCAGTGAGGCCACCTGGGTGAGCTACAAGCTGTATTCGGCGATCGGCTTTACGCTGGTCCTGACCATTCTCACCGCCATCATGGTGAGCCCCTACCTGAAAGAGCCAACCGCCGACGAGGAGCAAGGCTGACATGTACTACGCCATCATTTCCGAAGACGTACCCAACAGCCTGCCCCTGCGCCAACAGGCCCGCCCGGCGCATCTGGCTCGACTGGAAGCGCTGAAACACCAAGGTCGTTTGTTCGTCGCCGGCCCCCTGCCCGCCATCGACACGGAAGACCCTGGCGAAGCGGGGTTTACCGGCAGTCTGGTGATCGCCGAGTTCGACAGCCTGGACGATGCCCAGGCCTGGGCGGACGCCGACCCCTACATTGAGGCCGGCGTCTACCAGCAGGTAATGGTAAAACCCTACAAGATCGTATTGCCCTGAACGCGTACAATCGGGTTCGCTCAACACTGAATTACTGGAAGGACATGGTTTTGCAACGCTTCTGCCTCTCACTCTTCGCCCTCGTCCTGGCCGCCGCCGCATCACTGGCCAGCGCTCAGGAAATCCGCTACATCAGCGACAAACAATTCATCCCGGTACGCAGCGGGCCCGGTAATCAGTTCCGCATCGTGCACCGCGGCCTGCCCTCTGGCACCAAGCTCACCGTGCTGCAGGAGTCTGAGGACGGGGTCTACAGCGAAATCTCCACCGACCGCGGCACCACCGGCTGGCTGCGCACGCAGTACCTGATGAGCGAGCAACCAGCGCAACTCCTGGTGGATACAGCCGAAGCCCGCGCTGCGCAACTGGCGGAGTCCAATCGCACCTTGCAGGATGAATTGAACGGACTGAACTCGGAACGCGACGAGTTGCAGGGCGAACTTCAGGGCACCGGCGGCGAACTGACTGCTGTCACCGAGGAGTTGGCCGCGTTGAAACAGATCTCCGGCAACGCCGTGAAACTGGACACCGACAACCGCCGCCTTGTGCAACAGGCCGAGGTGTTGAAAGCAGAGGTGGAAACCCTGGAGGCTGAAAACCAGCGCCTGAATGACAAACTGCGCAGCGAAGCCTTCATGGACGGCGCCTTAGCCGTGCTGATGGGCGTGATCATCGCATTGGTGGTACCGCGCCTGTGGCCGAAACGTCGCCGCAGCTCAAGCTGGGCCTGATTACTGGACCTACTAAAACAAGAAATCAAAGGGAACACGACCATGAAAACTCTGCTGAATCTGTGCCTGCTGCTCAGTGCCTTCCTTCTGGCGCCTCTGGCCACTGCTGCCGGCGACGAGCCCGGTGGGCTGCCCAATCCGGAAGTGATCATCAAAACTTCCCAGGGTGACATCATCGTGCGCCTGTTCCGCGACAAGTCCCCCGCCACGGTGGAGAACTTTCTGGCCTATGTGGAAAGTGGCCATTACAACGGCACCATCTTCCACCGGGTGATTCCCCAGTTCATGATCCAGGGTGGCGGCTTCACACCCCAAATGCAGGAGAAGGAAACCGGCGACCCGGTAGCCAACGAATCCAAAAACCGCCTGCACAATACGCGAGGCACGCTGGCCATGGCGCGCACCAACGACCCCGACTCTGCCACAGCACAGTTTTTCATTAATCACCGCAACAACCTGCGCCTGGACTGGGCGCCGGGGCGCCCGGGCTACACCGTGTTCGGTGAAGTGGTAGACGGCATGGCTGTGGTCGATTACATCGCTATGGTGCCCACTCAGAAAGTTGGCCCCTATGGCGATGTGCCGGTGGAGCCGATCATCATCGAGTCCATCGAGCGCAAGAGCCTGCTGTGATCGCCCTCAGCGTCAATCTCAACAAGATTGCGCTTATTCGCAACTCCCGGGACACCACCAACCCGAGCATTCCCGCCCACGCGCAACGTTGTATTGACGCGGGGGCGGACGGCATTACCGTGCACCCCCGACCCGACCAGCGACACATCCGCGCCAGTGACTGCTATGACCTGGCAGCAATGCTTGCGGTGGAGTTCAATATCGAGGGCAACCCGATGGCGGGGCCACGCCGCAGCGAGCGCAGCGGTGTAGGCGATTACCCGGGCTTCATGGAACTGGTGCGGGATATTCGCCCTGCCCAGTGCACACTGGTACCCGATGGCGACAACCAACTCACTTCCGACCACGGCTTCGACCTGAAAAAAGATGGCGACCAGGTCGCACCGCTGGTAGCGGAGCTGAAGTCGTTAGGTATTCGAACCAGCCTGTTCATGGACCCTGATCCCGAGCAAATCCGGCTGGCCGCCCAAACCGGCACCGACCGCATTGAACTCTACACCGAGTCCTACGCTGCCGCCTGGGCGCGTAGCGCCGAGGAAGGCCAACGCGAGTTGCAATGCTTCGTGGAGGCCGCTGAGGTGGCTCTGGAGGCGGGCCTGGAAGTGAACGCCGGCCACGACCTGGACCTGCACAACCTGCCCGCCTTCGCCGCCCAGATGCCCGGACTGCTGGAAGTCTCCATCGGCCACGCCCTCACGGTGGATGCGCTGTCTCACGGTCTGGCGGCAACCATTGCCGCCTATCAACGCGCATTGGGGAAATCCCTGCCCTGACGCGCCGGGACTGAGCTACTCCCCCAGGTACAAACGCACTTCACGAAACTCGGCCGACTCATCCAGATCCGGCAAGGTGCAACTCTGCCGCTGTTTCAGAAAGCGATACCCCGGAAATTCGAAGTCCTTGACGCGGGAATCCGCCACCAGTACCTGCGGGGCGCGCGCCAAAAAACGCGCCAGCCAGGGGAAATTGGAGCGGTCATAGAGCACATCAGCGACCAGGATGATGTCGATGGGCTCATCCACCTCGTCATAGTCGCCTCGCACTTCCACAGTCACGCCGTTCAGCGCTGCATTGGCCGCCGTTGCGATCTGCGCATCGGGGTCAATGTCGCAGGCGATCACACGCGCAGCCCCGGCTTTGGCGGCGGCAATCCCCGCCACCCCGGAGCCGCTGCCAAAATCCAGCACCCGCTTGCCCTGCACCCACTGCGGATTGCCGAGCAGAAACTCCGCCAACACTTGCCCGCTGGCCCAGCAAAACGCCCAGTACGCCGGGTAGTGCATCACCGCCTCGATTTCCTCGGCGCTCAATTGTTGCTGGGGGTAATCGGCGTTGAGTAGATACAACCGCAGGTCGGGCACCTGTGGCAGGCACTGGCTGTCGGCGCGGGCGTGGCGCAAATGCTGCTGGAGGCACTGGGTGAGTGCCGGATGGCTGTCGGTCATGGAATCAATCTGTGGTTTACAACGGCGAGCGTGGCGCTACAGTACGCGCCATGCCTGAGATTTACATCGTACCGCCCTGCGAAGAGGAAGTGAAAATCCTCTACCGGGACCCCCACCTGCTGCTGGTTCGCAAGCCCGACCTGTTGCTGAGCGTGCCCGGGCGCAACCCGCTGAACAAGGATTGCGTCATTTCCCGCCTGCAGGTGGAGTTCCCCAGTGCCAGCATGGTGCACCGCCTGGACCTGGACACCTCCGGCATCATGGTTATTCCGCTGGACAAGGCGACCCACGCCAGTATCAGCCGGCAATTCCAGCAACGGCGTGTGGAGAAGAGCTACCACGCCGTTGTGTACGGCAAGGTGGAACAGGATGAAGGGGAGATCGACCTGCCCATCGCCGCCGACTGGGCCAACCGGCCACGGCAGGTGATCTGTGCTGAGCGCGGCAAGTCGGCCCTGACGCGCTACAAAGTTCTCGAACGCCAGGCGGACCGCACCCGCTTACTGCTGAAGCCGGTAACCGGGCGCTCCCACCAATTGCGGATACACCTGCGGGAGATCGGCCACCCCATCCTCGGCTGCGATATGTACGCCCACCCGGAAGCACTGGGGATGGCGCCGCGTTTGATGTTGCACGCCACCACACTGGCGTTTGAGCATCCCATCAGCGGTCAGTGGTTGCGGGGGCACTGCCCGCCGGATTTCTGATCGAGGGCCCTCACGCGGGGTCGAGGTGGCTGCACCAGTCACTCCAACTGCCGGCGTATAACACCGCATCCTCACGACCGGCCAAGGCCAGCGAAAAGAGATTGACGCAGGCCGTTACGCCGGAGCCGCAATACACCACAGGGTCAGGGGGAATATCCGCCCATCGAGCCTGCTGGTTTGCGACGGGCAGCGTCTTGCCGTCTTCGCCCGTCACAGACTGCCAGGGCAGATTTACTGCACCGGGGATGTGGCCAGCTACCGGATCAATCGGCTCTTCCAGGCCCAGATAACGCCGCTCCTCCCGGGAATCCACCAGCGTGGCACCCTCGGCTTGCTGACGGCGCACACCGTCGATATCGCAGCAACGCGTGTAGGCGCCAACCGCAGGCGCGTCACAGGGCGCAGGTTGCGGTACAGCGCTTTCCAGTTCACCACCGGCTGCCTGCCATGCAGTTATGCCGCCATCGAGTATGAGCGGCGCGCGGTAACCTAGCGCGCGCATCATCCACCACAACCGGCTGGCAAAGGCAAAGCGGTGAGCATCGTAGGCAACAACACGGGTATCGAGGCCAACGCCAAAACGCGCCAGGGTGGCGGCGAATTGTTCCGGCGCCGGCAAGGGGTGGCGACCGCCATGGCGGCCAACGGGGCCCGACAGGTCACGCTCCAGATGCAAGTAATGGGCGCCGGGGATATGTCCAGCAAGGTAATCGCTTTCTCCCGCTGAGGGATCAGCCAGTGAGAAGCGACAGTCGAAGATAACCACGCCCCCACAGTCTTGCAGCTTATCGGCATCGATCAGTAGTGTGTGCTGAGTCATGGCGCTCCCACGCTCCGGTGCTGTGCCGCAAGGGCAGCTTGAACTAGAATGAAGGGCAAATAATAACAGGAGGCGTTATGGTCAGCCGGCGGCAGAGTCGACACGGAGTTACCATCATTGCGCAGCCCAATTGTTCCGCCACCTGGCAGACCAATAAGCGGGTGCTGCTGTTCCTGTGTGCGATCTCCCTGTTGATCGCAGTCGCTTTCAGCCTGGCGGGAGCCTGGCCCATCCTGCCCCTGGCGGGCATTGAAATGTCCTGCCTCGCGCTGGCTCTGTACTATGTGAGCCGGCGGCAGCACCGCCGCCAGGTCATCACCCTGTGCGCCCAATCGGTTCGCATCGCCAAAGGTCACAACAAGCCCCAGCGGGAGTGGATTCTGCCGCGTGCACAAGCAGGTGTGGCGGTGACCGATGGCGCACACCCGGCAGAAGCGTTAGCGCTGAGCGTGTACGACAGCGAAGGCAGTGTACCCGTGGGGGAATTTCTGAATCGGGAGGACAGCTTGCTGCTGCTGGAGTTACTGCGGGCGGAATTGCGGGTGGGAAGCTGGGCGCCGGAGGGTGAACGGGCATTCTAGTGCGCCGGTGTGAGGTTTTACAGGTCGTCGAAGCGCCCGTGGCGGCCTTTGCCTGACGCAAAACGCTGCGCTCCCGCCACCGTTTCGCGCGACTGAACTACCTCCAGCCCACGCCGGAATTCATTGCGGATGGCCTCGTCTACAGGCAGGTCCCATTGTTCTATCGCACTCAAACGATCGCTGCGCAGGCAGATCTGGGGAAACTCGGCAATTTGCCGGGCCATTTCCAGAGCCACATCCAGGGCTTGCCCATCTTTCACCACACGATTGGCCAACCCCAGAAACAAGGCTTCCTCGGCGTCGACAGCCCGCCCGGTCAGGATCAAGTCCATGGCTCGACTGTGGCCGATCAGACGGGGCAGGCGAACCGTGCCGCCATCGATCAGGGGCACACCCCAGCGCCGGCAGAACACGCCCATCACCGCAGAGCGCTCGACCACGCGCATATCGCACCACAGAGCCAATTCCAGACCACCGGCCACGGCGTGACCGCTGATAGCGGCGATAACCGGTTTCGACAACTGCATACGGCTGGGACCCATGGGGCCATCACCGTCTTCTTGCAAGGCATTGCTGCGCTCGCCAGAGGCGACGGCTTTCAGGTCGGCTCCGGCACAGAAGGTGCCGTTAGTGCCGTGGAACACCGCTACCGAGCTACTGGTATCGGCATCGAATTCGGAGAAGGCATCGGAGAGAGAGGCCGCGGTGGGACCATCCACCGCGTTGCGTACATCGGGCCGGTCCAGCGTGACAACTGTAACCGGCCCCTCACGCGTGAGTTTGACCGTCACGCGGGATCAGTTACCAGACATATTCACCTGGTTGGAGCGGTTCTGGAAGCCCTGAACCCCCTCCTGAGCGGAGCGACGCTGGGCTTCGCGCTGTGCTGCGGTGGTGCACCGCTTTTCCTTCATACGAGTGCCGGTAACCGAAACGTAGCGGCACTGCCGACCGTCGTCATTGGAGGATGCCGCCGCTACCTGCTGCTCACCCTGGTGGGCTGCTGCTTCGGCATCGGAAACTTCTTTCACGTCGCTGCTGGAGCAGGCACCAAGCGCCAGAGTGGAAACCAGTGTTGCGGCGATTGCATATTTCATGAGAACGACTCCTTGAGTGTTATCGAAACTTTATAGCCAGATAAGCGGCCATGTCCAACTACTAAACGGATAACTAGCTTAATACCGCAGCCCGGATGTCATATTGGCCGCAATTGACTGCATTCTATGCATTTCTCGCCACAGTCGGCCCGCGGGCTCTCCGCGTTCCCTGTGTCGAAATACTTTACATATCGCCGATGGAGAGCCCTCCCTCTCAGGCAAAAAAGTGATATCCGACTGTTTCTTAATGATTTTTTAGTATTGGCCCGGTTTGTGCTTCAACGCTCATACCCATGGAATTTTCTTTCAAAAGGACATGATTGCTATGAAACTCAAAACACTGGGCTCGCTTATCGCGGCCACTGCGTTCACCCTCGGTTCGAGCCTGTCACAGGCTGTACCGGTGATTTACTTCGGCGAAAACCTGTCCCCCGGCGGCTCGCTCTCTGGCGACCCCGTTACGGCGCAGGCGGACTTTCTGTCTAATTTGACGGGTGTGGGCATTGAGGACTTCGAGGGCATTGCCGATGGCACATTGGCGCCCTTTGGCGTCGCCTTCCCGGGCTCTTCCGGCAGCATAACCGCCACTATCACGGGCACTGCTGGCGTGACCGATGAACCCTGCTGTGGACGCTTCCCCACTTCGGGCTCTCAACTTATCGAGAATTCCGGTGTCTTCACCCTGTCGTTTTCCAGCCCGATTTCAGCCTTCGGCTTCTATGCAACAGACATCGGTGACTTCAGCGGTTCGATCACCCTCGGCTTGACGGGCGGTGATACAGATAGCCTTGTTATCCCGCATACAGTTAGCGGACCCAGCGGCTCGCTGTTGTTCTACGGCTTCATCGACCAGGACAGCTCCTACGACTCTATTACCTTTGGCAACACCGCCGTCGGTACTGACTTCTTCGGCTTCGATGACATGATCATCGGTGACGCTGGCCAGATCACCACCGGTGATGTGCCCGCGCCGGCCACCCTGGCCTTGTTCGGCCTCGGCCTGGCAGCCCTCGGATGGCGCCGCCGTCGCAGTTAAGCGCTAATCTCACACACCATAACCCCGCCAGAGCGAAGGCTCTCGCGGGGTTTTTTCTTTCTCACTCCCGCAAGTCTTTACCACCCTCCGACTGGCCATTTTTTGTACAATTTCACCAGCGCAAGCCGGCACTATCGGGTATCATCGCGCCTCTGTCCCGGCCCCCCGCCAGTCAAGGAAATTGTCAGCACACACTATGAGCACTTCGTCCAAAAAAAATGTCGGCTTCATCAGCCTGGGTTGCCCCAAAGCCCTGGTAGATTCGGAGCGCATCCTCACCCAGCTCAAGCTGGACGGCTATGAAATCGTGCCTACTTACGAGGATGCGGAAGTGGTGGTGGTCAACACCTGCGGCTTTATCGACAGCGCCAAGCAGGAGTCACTGGATGCCATCGGCGAGGCCATCAGCGAGAACGGCAAAGTGATCGTGACCGGTTGTATGGGCAAGGGTAACGACGCCGAAGTGATCAAGGAACTGCACCCCAAAGTGCTGAGCGTCACCGGCCCTGCCGCCTACGAGGAAGTAGTGGGAGCCGTGCACGAGTTCGTACCGCACACCCCCGTCCACGACCCCTACACCGACCTTGTACCCCCACAGGGGGTGAAGCTCACACCGCGCCACTACGCCTACCTGAAAATCTCAGAGGGCTGCAACCACCGCTGCAGTTTCTGCATCATCCCGGCCATGCGCGGCGACCTGGTTAGCCGCCCTATCGGTGATGTGATGAGTGAGGCCGAGGGCCTGGTTCGCGCCGGCGTGCGCGAATTGTTGGTGATCTCACAGGACACCAGCGCTTACGGCATCGACGTAAAGTACCGCACCGGCTTCTGGAATGGCCGCCCGCTGAAAACTCGCATGCAGGCGCTGTGCGAGGCGCTGGGCGAACTGGGCGTGTGGGTACGATTGCACTATGTGTATCCCTACCCCCACGTAGACAATGTGATACCGCTGATGGCCGAGGGCAAAATCCTGCCGTACCTGGACATTCCTTTCCAGCATGGCAGTCCATCTGTACTGAAACGCATGAAACGCCCCGCAGCAGCAGAAAAATCGCTGGAGCGCATTGCGCGATGGCGGGAGATTTGCCCCGACATTACGCTGCGCAGTACCTTCATTGTTGGCTTCCCCGGAGAAACGGAACAGGACTTCGAAGTCCTGCTCGACTTCCTGCAGGAAGCGCAGCTGGACCGCGTTGGTTGCTTCCAGTATTCACCCGTTGCCGGCGCCGCCGCCAATGACCTTCCCGATGCCGTACCTGAAGAAGTCAAACAGGAACGCTGGGAACGTTTCATGGCGCTGCAACAGCAGATCAGCGCCGACAAACTACAGGCCAAAATCGGTAGTGAAATCGATATCCTGATCGACGCGGTGGATGAACAGGGCGCCATCGGCCGCTCCACTGCCGACGCGCCGGAGATCGACGGCAAAGTGTACCTTAACGGCGCCACTGACCTGCAGCCGGGTGACATGGTGCGCGCACCGGTCACCGGTGCCGACGAATACGATCTCTGGGCGGGTTAATACCGCGTGAATGTACTGCTGTTCGGCGCGCCGGACCTGGATGCCTCGGGCAGCCTGGTGGTGTCCGACCACCGCCTGGACAACCTGCATGAGGTGCAACAGGCTGAGGTAGGCTCCCGCCTGCGCGTCGGTGAGATAGGCGGGCAACTCGGTTGGGGTGAAGTGCAGCAGATCGACGCACACAGCGCCACCCTGAACATCGCTCTGGACGCCGCACCCCCGGCAAAGTTACCCCTTGAATTGGTTGTCGCCCTGCCCCGCCCCAAGATGTTGCGCCGCATTCTGCGCACAGTGGCAGAACTCGGCGTGCCGCGGTTGCACCTGATCAACAGTTACCGTGTGGAAAAAAGCTTCTGGCAGAGTCCGGTGCTCTCACACGAAACCTCGCGAAGTTATTTATTGCAGGGCCTCGAACAGGCGGTGGACACGGTGCTCCCCGAGCTTCACCTTCACCGGCGATTCAAGCCCTTCGCTGAGGATATCCTGCCTACCCTGACCAGTGGGCGCAGCGCGCTGGTGGGTCACCCCGCTGCCAGCGAGGCATGTCCGCGCAATCTGACAGGTAAGCTTGCCCTGTTGGCCATTGGCCCGGAGGGGGGGTTTACGGACTACGAAATTGGGCTACTGAGTGACGCCGGCTGCCGCCCGGTTACACTGGGACCACGGATCCTGCGCGTTGAAAACGCCGTCAACAGTTTAATCGGCCGCCTGTACTGAAAACCTGGTCAGAACTGATACTGCACTTCGGCCCCATACATGCGCGGACTACTGAAGGCCATGCCTCCCACGCCCTGGGATTCCACCAGCGCCGTGCCACCCACGCCATATTCTACCTCGGTGAGATTATTGCCGAAGAGGGAGCCGACCCAGCGCCCACTGGGTGAAATCCAGCTAACACGACCATCCAGTTGGAATTGCTCGTCAACCAACCAGCGTCCCGAATCGCAGCTGGCAGCGTCGAAACAGTAATCGATATTTTTCTTCAGCGATGCCTGCACGCGCGGGATGATCTGTCCGAACCCGCTTTCCCAGGTGTACTGCGCCGCCAGGAAATAGCTTTGCTCCGCAAGGCGAGGCAGGTTCTCGGATGATCGATCATTGGGGCAGGAATCTACCTGCAGCACAGTCAGGTCCGCCCGCTCGCAGCCGGGCGCAGGCACGTCGGAGGTCGCGATAGTTAATTGCACATCCTCGAATTCCTCGATGTCGCCATCGGTCAGGGTCATGTTAAAGGTCAGCAGAAGATTTCGCGTGGCAAAAAACATCGATTCCAGTTCAAAGCCACGAATCGTGGATTTGGCAGCATTAATCGTGGCGGGGGCCGGTGAACTGGTATCGGAATTAATAACCAGCGTGGTTAACTGACGATTGTCGTAATCGGAATTAAACAGCGCGCCATTCAGGCGCAGGCGGCGGTCCATCAAATCGAGTTTGAAACCAAACTCAATGTTGGTGACCTCTTCCGGCAGGAACTCCTCGAGCTCACCACTGGGCGCCTCCGACAAGCCCCCGGAAAGAAAGCCCTCGGCGTAGGTGAGGTAGAGACTACCCGTGTCGATAAACCCGCCACCGTCCAACAGATACTGAATGCTGGCCATCGGTGTGATGTCGTCATCCTCGATACTGTCTTCGGTGAAGTCCTGCTCCATGAAGGCGAAATTTTCATTGAACTCAAAACCGGCACGATTCACCGCATAGAGTCCGCCCCCAAAGGCGATGGCCTGACCACCATTGAGATCGAGCGTTGCGGGGTCTACCAGGTAACGCGTCCGCGTGAGCGCCCTTTTTTCATCGGTATAACGCACGCCGAGGGTGGTTCGCCAATTTTCATTAAATTCCCATTCCACCTGGCTGAACAAGGCAACCGCATCATTGTCCGTGTCAAAAAAGCGGGAGGTGGAATTGAGGAAAAACAGGTTCGCTACCGCCGGGTCGTAGGGCCCCAGAAAGGTTACATCCTGCCCCTTGCGCGATTCTTCTCGGAACCAGTACGCGCCGGCCACCCACTGCATACGTTCATCAAAGGCGCTGCCAATAAACTGGAATTCCTGACTGTACTGATCGGTTTCCCGCGGGGAGGACGCCGGGTGGAAGGTTTGAGTGCGGTGCAGGAAGGGAATGCCGGAATGGTCCAGCTCGTCGTCCTGTGAGGCCTCTGTGTAGCGCCAGGCGCTGATGCTCTTGAAGCTGATGTTGTCGTTTATTTCCCAGTTTGCCGTAAACGACAGTCCACGCGTGTCCGCCACATAGCGACCCCCGAGATCGCTGATCACGGTATTGCCATCACCATCGCCCGCCTCCGCAGCGTCCTGGCAGTAGTCATTCGTGGTGCGGCCCGTGGATGGGATGATGGCGAGCTGGTCAAACAGTGCGGCCTGCCAACCGTCAAATTCCGGTACCAATATGCACTTTTGCGGGCGTGCCAGTTGATCGGTATCGGACCAGTTGGCATTTAAATCCAGAATCAGCGATTCATCTGGGACCCAGCGCGTCTGCCAGATCAGGCTCTGTCGATCTTCATTCATGTAATCCCGACCATCGAACAGATTTTCGATATAGCCGTCGCGTTCAATACTCACGCCCGACAGGCGTGTATACAGCGAATCGGTCAGTGGCAGATTCACCATGAAATTGGCGTCGAGACGATTGTAATTGCCGACGCGCGCGCCAACGGCGGCATCGAATTCTTCCATCGGCCGATTGGTAGTGAATACCAGCGCACCGCCAGTGGTGTTTTTGCCGAACAAAGTGCCCTGCGGCCCGCGCAGTACCTGTACCGACTGAATATCGTTTACATCCAGCAACGCACCGTCCGGGCGGCTGATATAGACGTCATCCAGGTAAATACCGACACCACTATCGATGTTTACGCCGGTGTTGCGTTGCCCAACCCCCCGGATATAGATATTGGCTGCGGCGGAGTTGCCGTTGCCACTGGACACGTCGATACTCGGCGCCAATTGATTGAGGTCGGACAGGTTGTGTACGCCCGCTTCGCGTAGTGACTCGGCGTTGAGCGCAGTTACTGCTACCGGCGTTTCCTGCAGGCTCTCGGCGCGTTTTCGCGCAGTGACAATCACTTCTTCCAGCACGCCTTCCTGGGCCATCACAGGTGGCGCAACAGCCCCTGCGGATACCAGTGAAATTGCGATCGCCAGGCTCTTTCGCTTGCGGGCAGCCACGCGCATAAACACCACCTCTACCTTGTCGTTATCGTTATGTGGACGTGCTGTAACACTGATTCCTGTATACCCCTGCCGGCGGTGAAGGTACACCACCGGGTAGCAGAATCCTCGCGCGGTTTAATCTATTGGCTTGTCCCCGCCAACCCCACCGGGCAACTGACACCAGTACCTCCCAGACCACAGTAGCCCTCAGGGTTTTTGGCCAGGTATTGCTGGTGGTAGTCCTCGGCGTAGTAAAACGGCCCTGCGGGTAGAATTTCGGTGGTAATCGCGCCATGGCCCGCTGCGTTCAGGGCGTCCTGGAACACTTCGCGACTGGCTTTGGCGGTGGCTTGCTGGCTGGTGCCGTAGGTGTAGATACCGGAGCGATACTGGGTGCCACGATCATTCCCCTGGCGCATTCCCTGGGTTGGGTCATGCCCTTCCCAGAACACTTTCAGTAATTCGTCGTAGGTGATAGTGGCGGGATCGAATATCACCAGCACCACTTCGTTGTGCCCGGTCAGGCCGGTGCATACTTCCTGATAGGTCGGGTTGGGCGTAAAACCACCGGCGTAACCCGCCGCAGTAACAAACACGCCTTCCACCTGCCAGAAGCGGCGCTCAACACCCCAGAAGCACCCCATACCGAACAAGGCTTGCTCCAGACCATCGGGAAAGGGCGGCAGCATGGGATTGTCGTTGACAAAATGGCGCTCGGGCACTGGCATAGCCTCATCGCGCCCCGGCAGCGCCGCCTCGGGTGAAGGCATGGTAGATTTTTTTTCACGATCAAACAGGCTCATGGCGGCCTCCTGCACGGGTGTATTTGCAGCGGATTCTACACCGAATGTTCGCTCCCGGCTTGTCGCCGTCACGTCGGCTGTTACAGTGTCGGCTGACTTTACGCAGGAACATTTCGCCATGCCCATGCAGCGTCGCCGTTTTCTACAACTGGCCGGTACCGGTACGTTTTTCCTGAGCGCCGGGGTCAAGGGGGCCCTACCCGGTTCCAACGCACCCACCCTCCGATTTCCGCAAGGTGTAGCGTCGGGCGACCCACAGGCCGATGCCGTGATGTTGTGGACCCGCGCTGAGCCGGTGGAGAGCCTTTCCAGAGCACCTCTTACGCTCCAGATATCCCCCTCCCCGGACTTCAATGAGCTGCTGGTTACCACTACCCTGCATGCCGACGTCGAGAATGACTACACCGTGCGCGCTTACGTAGATGGGCTTGAACCGGCCACACGCTATTACTACCGCTTCCTGGGCGGGGCGAACAGTCAGTCCACGGTGGGACGAACGTGCACGGCGCCTTCGCCGGATTCGGACGCCAACGCCCGCCTTGCACTAACCTCCTGCCAGAACTACGAAAATGGATTGTTTGGCGGCTGGGCGCGAATGATCGCCGAGGACGAGGCGGCGTCGGAGTCGGAACAGATCGACTTTGTGCTGCATGTCGGAGATTTCATCTATGAACGGGCGTGGCCCACTCGTTACCGCGGCGGCCCACAGGCTCGACTATTGCCGGCGTTTCCCGACGGTCAGGTCGATGGTAAAAACAGTTACGCCGTCAGCCTGGCGGACTACCGCCACCTCTACAAAACCTATCTGGCCGACCCACACCTGCAAGCGGCACGCGCTCGCTGGCCCTTCATCTGCACCTGGGACGACCACGAGTTCAGCAACGACAATTTCCAGGCCTACAGCTACTACCACGACTCGGCAAAACTGGAGGCACGGCGCAAACAGAGCGCCAACCGTGCCTGGTTCGAGTACATCCCCGCCGTACTGACCGAAGACGAAAACTCACCCGCGCACGATTACAGCGAAGATAAGCTCCCCGAGTCCGACGAACAGGCCAACACGACTGCCATCAATAGCCTGTGCATTTATCGCACACTGCGCTGGGGCAAGGACATCGACCTGATCGTTACCGACAGCCGTAGCTATCGCAGCGCGCCCTGCGTGCCACCTGGCATGGCAAAGCAATTGGGCTTGCCGCTGCCCACCCGGCATCTGGTGGATATACTCGATGGCGGGCGAGACTTCGATGGCGGCAATCCGCCCGCCACCCTACCCTACGGTGACGCCCCCAACCCGGCGCGCGATCAAACGCCGGGCACCTTGCTCGGCAGCACCCAGCGCGAGTGGTTTTTGAACGAACTCTCCCGTTCCAGCGCTCGCTGGAAGTTGTGGGGCAATGCCCTTCCCATTCTGCCCCTGCGACTGGATTTGTCGCGTATTCCCTTCGCTGAACTGGAAGACAGCATCTTTAATTTTGACGCCTGGGGCGGCTATCCGGGTGAATTGCAGGCATTGTTAAGCGCGGTGGAGGCGGCGGGTGTTACCGGCCTGGTCAGCCTGTCCGGGGATCACCACATGCACGCCGCCGGCACCGTCAAGTCACGACAGGACGACCCGTCGGCCACCATGGTAGCGGCCGAATTCAACACCGCAGGAATCAGCTCCGACTCACTGTTCGACGCTGTTGCCGATGCCGCCGACAAAGGTGACAACGCGCAATTTCGCGACCTGGTGTACCGCGTTGAGGACGGACAGCCGGTACCGACCTGGAACATGACATTGCAGGATGGCTGCCTGGCCGCCACCGTGTACGCTCGCACCGGCATGCGCGACATCGCCCGCTGGCTGGGGCCCAACGAAGCCAACACCGGGCTGCGCTATATCGACAGTCAGGCGCGCGGTTATGCCATCGTCGCAATTGAAAGCGACGCTATAAGCGCCGAGCTCACCACCTTGCAGGATGTGGCCAATGCCAGTGACGAACTGCCACCCGTCCAACACCGGGCGCGTTTCAGCCTGAAGGCCTGGTCAGCCGGCCAGACCCCGCAGCTGTCTGGACCACAGTTTGATGGATCGGCCCCCTTCCCCTATCGGGAAGATTCGGTGTAGAGTCTGTCTAACTTACTGAAAATAGTAGAGGAAACGGTGGTCATAGTTTTGTCATAGCACGGCGCTAAGGTGACTCTAAGGCAAAAAGAGTAAGAGCCACCAAGTGATCTGGCAGCGTACTGCCAGCAAGGAATTGACAAGACAATGATGCAAGCCAACGAAACCTTTAATCCCAACGAGTATTGCAGCCGCAAGCTGTGGGATCTGGTAAACCACCGAGACCAGGAGCAACTGGATAGCGCCGCCCTGCGCGCTGCAGTCGCCGAGCTGAAGCAACGTAGCCACTATCTGGATCAACTGGATCAGATAAGCACCCTGCAACAGCACGGATGATGATACTGCGGTGATCGGGTGCTGGCCCGATAACCGCACACATGGCACAACCTCCTGAAAAACGCTCCAGCAGCCGCGACATCGCCCAGTTTCTGGCGAAAACCAAAACCCTTGGCCAGTTTCTGGACAACCAACCCCGGTTGATATTCGCCATAGACGCCACCGCCTCACGCCAACCTACGTGGGACCAGGCCTGCGCTTTGCAATCAGCCATGTTCGAAGCCACAGCCGAGTTGCCCAGCCTAGCGGTGCAACTGTGCTATTACCGCGGTTTCAAGCGTTTCCACAGCACGGACTGGATCAGCGACACCACCGTACTGCGCTCACATATGAATGGCGTGTTGTGTGAAGGGGGCCACACGCAACTGGCTCGCGTGTTGCGGCACGCCATGGGCGAACACCGGCAGCGCCCGGTGCGGGCACTGGTATTTATCGGCGATGCGCTGGAGGAGTCCGTTGACACCCTGTGCGATCTTGCCGGGCAATGTGGATTGCTCAAATTGCCCCTGTTCCTGTTTCAGGAGGGTGCGGATAGTGCCGTGGAATCCGCCTTCCGCCAGATCACCCGATTGAGCGGCGGTGCTTACGCTCGCTTCGATCACCACAGTCGCGATCGTCTGGCACAGTTACTGGGCGCCGTGGCGAGCTACGCGGCCGGTGGCCATCCGGCACTGGCCAGTCGCAACAACGACAGTGCTAGAATGCTGCTTCGCCAATTAAAATCCTGATACCGCATGCCCCGCCTTATTCTGCTGCTCGCCGCGGCCATTGTGATCTACATCCTCTACCAGCGTGTGCAGGCCAAGCCACCCGGCCAGCGCCGTGCGGCCTACATTCAGTTGGGACTGGGGGCAGCCGCAGTGGTGGTGCTCGGCCTGACGCTGGCGGGCAAGATGCACTGGATCGGCGCCGCCCTGACCGGCCTGTTGGTAGCAGCCCGCCAGTTGTTACCCACCCTGATTCGCTTCCTGCCGGCCCTGGGCTCACTGAAAGGTGCAGCCAAAAGTGGCAGCGGACAGTCCCGCGTTGAAACCGGGATACTGCGGATGGAACTCGACCACGGCAGCGGCAAGCTGGAAGGCGAGGTGCTCAGCGGCCCGCTGGCGGGCAGTGCACTGTCTTCCCTCAGCCGGGAGCAACTGGATGACCTGCTGGCTTATTGCCGCCAGCAGGACGCCGAATCCGAGCAGTTACTGCACAGCTACCTGCAACAGCGCTTCGGCGGCGATGAACAGTTTGCCGGCGCCAGCAATCCACCCCCCAGCGGTGATATGAGCCGCGGTGAGGCGCTGAATATCCTCGGTCTGGACGAGAGCGCCGACGCCGAAGCCATCACCCTGGCCCACCGCCGACTGATGCAAAAGCTACACCCCGATCGCGGCGGCAACGATTACCTCGCCGCCAAAATCAACCAGGCCAAGGACGTGCTGCTGAGCTGAGGTAATACGGCACGTCAAGGCTGGCACCGACCTGCGCAAGTGGCTACACTGCGCCCGGATTTACCCCCTCTAAGTACTGAAGTCATGACAGAAGTTTTTATCATTCGCAACCAACACGGCCATTTCTGGGGCAAGAGCAAGGCCTGGGTTGACGGCCGCGACGCCCGCACCCTGTTCCGCTGCAAGCACGAGGACGAGGCCATCAACACCGTGGTGGAACTCAGCGCCAAAGACGTGGAATTGCGCGGCGAAGTGCTGCCCGCAGAGCTCAACGACAAGGGCAACCCCGTGGTTACCCCCAGCGACGTACCCCTGCCCGGCGCAGCCGACGCACAGGCGGATGCCGAGACAGATGAGACGGAAGGCGAAACCCCTGAAGTAGCACGAAGCTCTCCCGAGGTGGATCCCGTCTCCCCCTGAGACCACCGGGCTTGAAACCTTTATCCCTCAACCCCATCTATACTGTTCCGGAAGCTCGCTGCCTGGCGGCGGGCTGCGCTGAACATTAACTCGGAGTCAACATGAGAATCCTGCTGTTCCTGGCCACCAACATGGCCGTGCTGGTACTGGTGAGTGTTATCTTCAACCTGCTGGGGCTGGAGGGCATACTGGCGGAAAACGGGGTTGACCTGAATCTCGGCCCGCTACTGATCTTCTGTGCCCTGTTCGGCTTTGGCGGCTCGCTGATCTCCCTGTTTCTGTCGAAGTGGATGGCCAAGCGCGGCACCGGCACCTACATCATCGAACAGCCGCGCAATGCCGACGAAAAGTGGCTGGTGGACACGGTGGCTGAACTGGCACAAAACGCTGGTGTGGGCATGCCGGACGTAGGTATTTTCCCTTCGGAGGCCAGCAATGCCTTCGCCACCGGCTGGAACCGCAATGATGCCCTGGTCGCCGTCAGCGCCGGCCTGCTGCGCCGCTTTCCACGCGGCGAAGTGCGTGCGGTGTTGGCCCACGAAATCGGCCACGTAGCCAACGGCGACATGGTCACCCTCGCCCTGGTACAGGGCGTGGTGAACACCTTCGTGATGTTCCTGGCGCGCATCATTGGCCACACCGTTGACCGGGTAGTGTTCAAAACCGAGCGCGGATACGGCATTGGTTACTACGTGGTGACCATCGTGGCCGAACTGGTCCTGGGCTTCCTGGCCTCAATGATCGTGTTCTGGTTCTCCCGCCGCCGCGAGTACCGTGCGGACGCCGCCGGCGCCCATCTGGCTGGACGGGGCGATATGATCGCGGCGCTGCAGCGCCTGCGTAGCGAGCAGGGCCTGCCCCAGGACCTGCCCGGCGAACTCACCGCCTTTGGTATCAGCGAGCAGTTGAAAGACGGCTTCGCGGGCCTGTTCCGCTCCCACCCACCGCTGGATGACCGGATTCGCGCGCTGAACAGCGGGCAATCCTGAAGTCGCCGCCTGCCTACATCCCGGCGGGCGGAGTGATGGTGGAGGCGTTGTCGATCACCATCTCGGCGCCGTTGACGAACCGGGATTCGTCGGACGCCAGATAGAGCACCAGATTGGCGATATCTGCGGGGTCACAGAAGTTACCCTGCAGGTCGCGAACATCGTCGTCGGTGGCCGCATCGTTGCCAGTAATCAGTTTCGCCACCATCGCTGTTTTCACGCCGTCCGGGTGGACGGAATTGCAGCGCACCCCGTTTTTTTGCTCCCGACAGAACATCGCCACGCTTTTGGTCAGTGCCGCCACCGCCCCCTTGCTGGCGCTGTAGGCAGCCACGAAGGACTGGCCGTGAATCGCCGCCACTGACGACATATTGATAATGGAGCCGCCGCCGCTGGCCGCCAGCGCGGGAATGGCGGTTTTGCAACCCAGGAAAACGCCCTCGTTGTTCACGGCATTAATCTGGCGGTACTGTTCAAGGGAGCAGTCCACCACATTCGCCGGCAACAGCAAGCCGGCGTTGTTGACCAGGATGTGCAGGCCACCGAAACGTTCCACCGCCGTGGCCACCACCCGCTGCCAGTCGTCCTCACTGCTGACATCGTGTCGCAGGAACAGGGCATTTTCCCCCAGGGCATCGGCTACGGCCTGGCCGTTGGCCTCGTTGACGTCAGTCAGCACCACCCGGGCGCCCTCGCGTACCAGTGCTGTGGCGTCGGCCCGCCCCATGCCGCTGGCCGCTCCTGTCACGATGGCCACTTTTCCTTCCACACGACCCATGCTGTAACCTCACTCTCAACGCGGCTAGAATCAGCGCAACAGTAAATCAAATGGATCGGAGCGGCTCAATTCAACAGCGGGGCAAAAGTCCTGCGGGCCTATCCAGTTGAACCGGCCATACTTGAATGGCCCGGCAAATGAGAGGACGGCACATGACACAGTTTCGACTTCCCACCTGGGGTGGCTATCTTTTGATTCTTGCCTGGCTGGCGCTGGTACTCAGCGTACCGCTGGTGCGCTTGGAACAGGTGCGACCGGGGCTGTTAATGTTTGCTGGAGCCGCGCTCGCCGGCACCGTGCTGCTCCTACTGTTTCTGTTCCTGATGGTGTTGCCGGCTTACCGGGCGGCACGCCCGGGATTGCGCACCCGGGCCCTGCTGGCGATGCCGTTGGCACTGCTGCTGGCAACGACCCTGTTCAATAGTAGGGGCATTCCCGCTATCCATGACATCACCACAGACCTCGGCGACCCACCGGCGTTTGTCCATGCGCCGAGCATTCGTGGCGCCCACAGCAATTCGCTGGACCTGGATCCCGACGTGCTGGCCCAGCAGGAAGCCGCCTACCCGGACCTCGCGCCCATTCAATCATCGCTGGGCGCCCAGCAAGCCTTGCAGCGCGCCGCTGAAGTGGCCACTGACCTGGGTTGGGAAGTAAGCTTCATGGATGGCAATACCGGGCAGTTGGAAGCGGTGGATACAACTTTCTGGATGGGTTTCAAGGACGATATCGTGGTACGTGTACGCCCCGAGGGCAGCGGCAGCCGACTCGACCTGCGCTCGGTGTCTCGGGTTGGCGTTAGCGACATGGGCACCAATGCCCGCCGCATTCGCGACTTCGTTAAGCGCTTCGGTGAGAAGGGCTAAATGCTACAGCGCACTTTCAAAACCCTGCTTATCGCGCTCGTATTCCTGAGTGCGAGTACGCTTAGCAGTCGCGTGGCGCTGGCCGTTGACTACCTCAGTTTTGCCACCGAGGATGAAACCAACTCGATGGAAGTGTTTCGCAAAGCCAGCCCTGCAGTGGTTTACGTTACCAATCGGGCCTACAGACGCAGCATGTTTTCACTCAACGTGCAGGAGATTCCGCGCGGCTCGGGAACCGGTTTCGTGTGGGATACCAGTGGCCTTATCGTGACCAACTTTCACGTTATCGAGGGCGCTCACCGGCTGACTGTCACCCTGCAGGACCAGAGCGAGCACGACGCGCAGGTAATCGGTATCGCACCGGAAAAAGATCTCGCCGTACTGAGAATCGAGAATCCGCCGGAGGATCTGGCGACCCTACCCCTGGGCGACAGTAGTGAACTGGAGGTAGGCCGCAAGGTACTGGCCATTGGCAACCCATTTGGACTGGATACCACGCTCACCACGGGCGTCGTCTCCGCCCTGGGCAGGGAGATAGACGCTGCGAGCAATCGCAAAATTCGCGGTGTCATCCAAACCGACGCCGCCATTAATCCCGGCAACTCCGGCGGCCCCCTGCTCAACTCCCTCGGTCAACTTATCGGCGTGAACACGGCGATTTACAGCCCCAGTGGCGCCAGCGCCGGCATTGGCTTCGCCATTCCGGTAAACACCGTTAAGTCCGTTGTGCCCCAGTTGATCGCCTTTGGCCGTATCCAGAGCCCGGTTATCGGGGTGGAACTGGCTTCCGACGCCTGGATACGCCGCTTTCGCATACCGGGTGTGCCGGTAGTGCGGGTCTACCCCGGCATGCCAGCGGAGCGCGCGGGACTACGCGGTGCGTACCGCAACCGCCAGGGCGGCATCAACCTGGGCGATATCATCGTCGCTATCGACGGCCAACGGGTGCGGACCAACGATGACTTCAAAAGCATTCTGGAAAAAACCAAACCCGGGCAGGAAATCGCGCTCACCGTGGTACGCGACAAACAGGAGCGTGAAGTGCGCATGCCTGTCGTTGAAAGCCAATAACATAACTCTAATAAAGGAGAACAAACCGTGGACCACAAGGACAAGTTGGCGGCCGTTGAGAATTACATCACTGCTTTTGAGCAGGCCGATATCGAGATCATCCGCACCCTGTATGCAGACGACGCTGTAGTGGAGGACCCGGTCGGCAGTGAGCCTCATGTGGGCATTGACGCCATCCTCGGGTTTTATAAAAACGCGTTGGACAGCGGCGCAAAATTGAGTCTGACTGGCGCGCCGCGCGGTGCCGGTAACGCCGTCGCCTTCCCCTTCGAATGCCGACTGGGTGAGATGTCCATCCAGATTATCGACGTATTTGAATTCGACGATGCAGGGAAAATCAAAAACATGCGCGCCTACTGGGGGCCGGAGAACATGAAAGCCTGAACCCGGCGCGCTGAAAACGGTCTCAGGAAAGAACACCAGCCAGCGGCTATGCTGTAAGCCAACAATAAGGAATATCCTGTGCTGAGAAAATTACTCTGGTCCGCCGCGGTCATTGCGCTGCTGGCGTTTACCGCTGTTACCCTTTACCCCCGTGCGCCGGTGGTGGTTCCCGCCACCTTACCGGCCGCAGAACGCAGTGACCATCGCCACCTGGAATTTCAGGGCATCGCCAATTTCAGGGATCTGGGGGGTTACACCACCGAGGACGGACGGCAGGTGCGTTGGGGCAGTCTCTATCGCAGCGGCCAGTTGAGTGACGCTACCGGCCGCGACCGCGAAGACCTTGCCGGACTGGGCCTGTATAAACTGATCGACTTCCGTTCCCGGCAGGAACGAGAGGATGAACCCAGCGCCCTGCCCAGCCCCACCGAGTTTCGGGTCGTAGAATTGCCCGTGCTGGAAGACGAGAACCTGCCGCAGGTACTGGCGGAGCGCATCAACACCAACAATTTCGCCGGCTTCCGGGTGGACGATGTAATGATCGAGGCCAATCGCCAGTTCGTGCTGAATCACACACCGGAATTTTCCGGCTTCATGGTTCATGTGCTCGAGGCCGAGGGCCGCCCGGTGTTGTGGCACTGTACCGGCGGTAAAGATCGCACCGGATTCGCGGCGGCCATTTTACTGCGCGCGCTGGGCGTCCCTCAGGACACGGTCATGCAGGACTATCTACTGAGTGAACAGTACTCCGTGGAGGCACACCGCAAGGACTTGCTGCTGCTGAAAGTGCTCAAGAGCGATCAGGCCGCAGAGGTCGTACGCGAGCTACTTGGGGTCAAACCCGGCTGGCTGCAGGCAGCTTTCGACACCATCGACGAGGAGTACGGCTCGTTCGACAATTACCTGCTGGAAGGTCTGGGCCTCGGCCCCGACGATATCGCTGAACTGAAATCTCACCTACTGGAGTAAAGCCATGAGCGACTCTCCCAACGGCAGTATCCTGTGGCACGACCTGACGGTAGATCACGCCCAAACGGTGCGCGACTTCTACCAGCAAGTGGTGGGCTGGACCTCGTCACCCGTGTCGATGGGTGACTACGATGACTTCAGCATGAACGACGCCGATGGCAAAACCATTGCTGGCGTCTGTCACGCTCGCGGCGGCAATGCCAACATACCACCACAGTGGATGATGTATGTTCGCGTCGCCGATGTGGCGGCGTCGATCAGTGCCTGTGAGGCCAGTGGCGGCAAGGTGGTAGACGGACCGCGCAGCATGGGCAGCGACCGCTACTGTATCCTGCAGGACCCGGCAGGAGCAGTGTTTGCCGTTTACGGCGAAGGTGAGAACGTAGACAGTTGAGAGTACGGCGCAGGCTCAATGGCCCGCGCCACAGTACGGTAATCAGTCTTTCCAGGCGCTGGGGTCAATATCCAGATCGCTGTAATCATCCGGGTTCAGGCGCGGTGACTGCCCTGCACTGCGCTGCTGGTCATAGTCACGCAGCACCCGCAGGCCCACGCGAGACAGCCACACCAGGCCCGTCAGGTTGGCCAGTGCCAGCAGGCCCATGGTGAGGTCGGCAAAGCTGAATACCGTACCCAGATCCTGCTGCGAGCCCCACAGCATCAGCCCGAGCACCACCATGCGATAAGGCGTGAACCAACCCCGCTCTTCACCACCAAAGAAATACAGACTGTTCTCGCCGAGGTAGTAGTTGTAGAGAATGGAGCTGAAGGCGAACAGGGTGAGGGCGACGCTAACAAAGCCCATACCCCAGCTGCCAACATGGTCACCGAGCGCAGTCTGGGTCAGGGCAACGCCATCCACGCCTTCCGCGCCAGGCTGATACACCGATGACAGCAGGATGATCAGCGCGGTACAGGTGCACATCAGGAGGGTGTCGATAAACACGCTCAGCGACTGCACGATACCCTGCGATGCGGGGTGCGGCACATAGGCCACAGCGGCCACGTTGGGTGCACTACCCAGCCCCGCTTCGTTGGAAAACAGACCCCGGCGGATACCCTGCATCAGGGCCACGCCGATACCGCCACCTACCGCAGACTCCAGGCCAAAGGCCGATTTGACGATCATGGTTAGTACCGCAGGCACTTCGGACAGATTCAGGCCGATCACCAGCAGTGCGCACAGCAGGTAACTAACCGCCATCACCGGCACCACAATTTCTGAAACCACGGCAATGCGCTTTATCCCACCGAAGATAATCACACCAACCAGCGCCACTACTATTCCGCCCGTTACCAGGCTGGGCACACCAAAGGAAGCCTCCAGCGACGTGGCGATCACATAGGTTTGCAAGCCGTTAAAGCACAGGCCGAAGGTGACCAGCAACAGCACCGAGTAAATCACCGCCAGCCAGCGCTGGTTAATACCGCGCGTTAAATAGTAAGCGGGACCGCCGCGGTAGGTGCCATCCGGTTGGGACTGTTTGTACAACTGGCCGAGGGAACACTCGAAGAAACTCGTGGCCATGCCCATCAGGCCGATGACCCACATCCAGAACACGGCGCCCGGACCGCCAAGGGTGATGGCCACGGCCACGCCGGCAATGTTGCCCGCGCCCACACGCCCCGCCACGCTGACCGCCAGGGCCTGGAAGGAACTGATGTGCTGCCCCTGGTGCGCCATACCACCGCGAAGCACGGAAAACATATGGCCAAACAGCCGAAACTGGACGAAGCGGGAGGCCACGGTGAGGTACAAACCCACACCGAGCAACACCACTACCAGCACCTTGCTCCAGAGGAAATCGTTCAGCAGCCCTATCATCGCGCGCCCTTCCCTGTAACGGCCCGCACCGGGGCGGGCCGTGGCGAATTATTCAGTGACACCCAGTATGAAGATGATCAGCAGCGCCGGCGGTACAACAAATCGCAGCAGGAAGCGCCACAGGCCAAACAGCAGCGGCGACTTGAGCGAATGGAGTTCGTCCGCCGCCGCTTCCCGGGTCATGAACCAACCGACAAACACCGCAATCAGCAGGCCACCCAGCGGCAGCAGAATCTGGTTGGAGAAGTAGTCCAGGGTATCGTTCAGATTGCCGCTACCCAGGTTCAGATCCTGCAGCACGTTGTAGGACAGGATGCTCAGCACACTCAGTACTGCCACCGTGCCGATCACCAGCATGGCGCTCTTGTGGCGAGCCATACCGTGGCGGTCCTCCATCCAGGCGGTGATACATTCCACCAGCCCGACCATGGAGGTGATACCCGCTACGGCCAGCATCAGGAAGAACAGGATGCTGAAGCCATAGCCGCCGGGCATCTGGGCAAAGGCAACGGGCAAGGTCTGGAAGATCAGGCCAGCACCCGCAGCCGGATCCAGGCCGTTATTGAACACCGCGGGGAAGATCACCAGGCCAGCCAGGATGGCGACCAGGGTGTCGGCAAACACGATGATAATCACGGACTGGGAGATGGAGATACTACGGGGCAAATAGCTGCCGTAGGTCATCATCCCGCCCATGGCCACGCCGATGGAGAAGAAGGCCTGCCCTATCGCAGCCAGCACAGTGGCGCCGGTGATCTTGGAGAAATCCGGGGTGAACAACCAGGCCACCGCCTCGCTGAAACCACCGGCAAAGAAGTTGTAAGTCGCCAGCCCCAGCAGCAACAGAAACATCAGCGGCATCATAAAGCTCACCGCACGTTCGATGCCGTCTTTCACCCCCGAGTAAATGATCAGCCCGGTGATGGCCAGTCCCACCAGGGTCCAGAACAGCATGCCGGTGTTGTCCGCCAGTACCGCAGTGAAGTCACTGCTGGCAGCCACGGCGTCGACCCCGACAAAACCCGTGGTGACCGCCTTGAACAGGTACCACAGTACCCAGCCAACCACGCCGGCGTAGACGATTTCGATGGTAAAGGCCGCCAGCAGACCCATGCCGCCAACCCATTGCCACTGCCGGGACTTACCGCCCTCTGCGGCAACGGCGGCCATTGCGGTGGGCGCACTGCCCTGGCCGCGGCGACCCACCAGCAACTCCGCCATCAGGATCGGCACACCGATACCAAAGGCACAGGCCAGATAGATCAAAACGAAGGCGGCGCCGCCATTTTCACCAGTGACATAGGGGAAGCGCCAGATGTTACCCAGGCCAACGGCGAAACCCACCGAGGCCATGAGAAATGCAAAACGAGAGGACCAGTGGGCTTGCGCCCCACCTGCAGCGGCCATAAAAAACTCCGGGGTGTTTCTAGTTATCCGGCGTAGTCTACACGTTTAGGCCAGCCCGGGCACGGCGCGAAGCACCCAAAGTAGACTAAATTGGCAGCGCCTCGGTCGCCGCCTCCAGCCACGCCCGCTCAGGTGGCGGACACAGCGGGCCAACTTCCTTGAGCACCCGGGCGTGATAAGTGTTTAGCCACTCCCGCTCGCGCCCGGTGAGTAGTGACAGGTCCAGCATTCGGGTGTCGAAGGGCACCAGGGTAAGGGCGTGAAACTCCAGCATCGCAGTTTCATCCGACTCCCGGCCGGATTCCCGCACAACCACCAGGTTTTCGCAGCGAATGCCGTAGCGCCCGTCGCTGTAGTACCCCGGTTCGTTGGACAGGATCATGCCCGACTGCAGGCGGGTTTCGCTGCTTCGCTTGGCGATGCGCTGCGGTCCCTCATGGACAGACAGAAACGCCCCCACACCATGACCGGTGCCATGATCGTAGTCAAAGCCCTCGGCCCACAAGAACTGCCGCGCCAGGGCATCCAGTTGCCCGCCACTGGTATCGCGGGGAAAACGCGCTGTATCCAGCGCGATATGCCCTTTCATTACCAGCGTAAACATGCGCCTGATTTCGTCACCCGGATCACCGATCGCCACAGTACGGGTGATATCGGTGGTGCCGTCCGTGTACTGGCCGCCGCTGTCCACCAGATAGGCTGAATTCATCGCCAGCGTGGCCGGCTCAGCGTTGCGGTGGTTGTAGTGACACATGGCAGCATTGACCGCCGCCGCGGAGATCGTGTCGAACGAGCAGTCGTGATAGTGCGGTAAGGCTTCGCGTAAACCTTCCAGTTTCTCGGCCAGCGTGGCCTCGTCGTGCAACCGTCCTGCCGCCACTTCCTCGTCGAGCCAACGCAGGAAAGTGACCACGGCAACGGCATCTCTCAGGTGGGCCTGGCGTGCGCCTTCGATCTCCACAGCATTCTTGGCGGCCTTGGGAATCAGCACGGGATCAGCACCGGCCAGCAAAGTCGCTCCCCCGTGCTGCAAACAACGCTGGGTCCAGGCGTTGGCGGTGTGAGGGTCGGCCAGAACAGTCACCGGGCCCACCGCTTCAAGGTAACTCTGAGCTTCGGCTTCGCTGCGCACTTCCACACCCTCGCCCACGTGCGCGTTGACGCCTTCCGGCAGGCGCTGAGGGTCGATAAACAATGTCGCCGAACCGTCGCAACGCAGCACCGCGAAGCTCTGCACCACCGGCAGCAGGGGGACATCCGTGCCTCGCATATTAAATAACCAACTCACCGAGTCGGGCGCAAAGATCAGCGCAGCCTCAGCACCGGTCCTGGCGATAGTGGCACCAATGCGCTCTCGTTTGGAACCACTGGACTCGCCGGTATAGGCCTCATCCAACAGCAGCGCAGGATTCACCAGGGGCTCGGGCCGGTCGTCCCAACAGGCGTCGATTAGGTTGCCCTCTGTTGCACAGGCTTCGATGCCGGCTTTGCCCACTGTGGCTTCCAACTGTTCTACCCAGGCCAGAGTATGTAAGCGTGGGTCGTAGGCCACCCGCGCACCGGCAGGCAACTGCTCCGCGAGCCATTCGATAGGGGGTTCGTCGATCAAATGGCGGTACTCAAACAATTCGGGGGCTGCCTGCTGCCGAACCTGAACCGTGTAACGGCCATCGACGAAAATAGCGGCTCTGTCGGCCAGCACTACTGCCGCACCGGCCGAACCGGTAAAGCCGGTGAGCCAGCGCAGGCGCTCGTTATGCGCGGGAATATATTCGCCCAGGTACTCATCGGCACGAGGTACGATCAGGGCGTCATAACCCGCTTCAATCATTGTCGCCCTGACCGCGGCGAGGTGTTGTTCGGCTGTAGACATGCGGGCACCATCTGCAAAAGCAGGCAGTGTAACGCAATCAGTCTGAAGGGAAAGACGGGGCTGAACCGGAATCGGCGCTAGCGTACACTGCCCACACAAATTATCGGGCGCCACCGCGCAATCCCGCTATCCACTACCAGCACAAGGACGACAATGCTGCCAGATACCGTATACACCCTGTGGGATGAGCTTGCCGAGTACCCCGCCTCTGAAATCGACGCTTCACTCAACCACCTGCTGTCCACCTTGTGCGAACTGCTGCAGTGCAAAAACGCCTACTGGCTGGGCGCGATCAGGATGGACGACCCATCGGACGGTGACCCTTACCAGGGTTGGCGACCAGCCCGTGTGCATTACCTGCACAACGATGCCTCGATTAGTCATGTGTCCCAGCAACTGATTCGAGAAGTGCAGAAAGGGGAGCACATTGACCCGGTGGCAGAGCAAGTCAAACAGGCCGGTTGTTTTCGTGTGCACACACTGAGTGACATCATGGCGCCAGACTTCTTCCAGTCGGAGCACTACCGGGTTGTCTATCTGGGGCGGGGATACCCTGAAACGCTTTTCGTGGTGGTGCCGCTCAATGATGATGCGGAAGCCTATTTCGCACTTCACCGGGGTGAGGCCACAAAATTTTCTCATGAGGAATACCAATTGGCTGGTGCTACGCTGCGCGGCCTGCGCTGGTACCTGCGCCAACTGTTCCTGAGCCACGGCCTGTTGATCGGCGAAAAGCCACTCTCGCCAGCCCAGCGCCGGGTACTGCATCAACTCCTGACCTGCGACAGCGAAGCGGAAATTGCCCGGCGACTTGACCTGTCGCCGGCCACCGTGCACACCTACGTCAAAGTGATCTACCGCAGTCTGGGTGTGCGCAGCCGCGCCGCATTGGCGGCGCTTTGGCTGGGAGGTGAAGGGTTGGGCGGTGAAGCAGCCAACGACAGCGCCGAGTGAATTACTGCTGATACAACCTGCGCCGGGCAATCCATAACAACAACAGCGAGAGTCCCAGCCAGGTCATTGCGTTACCCGCCGGTACCGGCGTGGCTGGCCGGACTGCAGCCGGCGGCGGCGGCGGCGGCGGCGGCGGCGGCGGCGGGGCCATGGTGACAGCCACTCCCACCGGATCGACGATCTGTCCATTCACACTGCCGTCGGTGTCCCCAACCCCGCCATCCTGAAGGGTGTAGGTCACCGTGTTGCCGCTGAAAGTGGCCGGCAATACCTGCCAGCTACCGTTCAGTTTCCACAACTGCGCACCGGCAGGCAGCGGGTCGGGATAGGTCAGCGTAATCTCGGCGGTCGCGCCCGGAGTACAGTGATCGATAGTGAAGCTCAACACAGCACCGTTTACAAACTGCTCACCCGCCGGTGGTGCGGGGCTGATGGTGCTCACCGGTACAAAATCCGGCCCGGCGCTGAAGTGGCAGGCGGGGTCCGTGGAGTCCAGGCTGACACCGCCGCTCCCCGCTCCCCCCGGCAACACCGGATCAGCGGACCGCAGCGGCTCGATGGTCACCTGCTGAAGCGCCGAAGCGCTGAATCCCTGCTGATCCTCCACCGTCCATGTGACAGTGGTGTCGCCCAGCGGGAAAGGACCGGGGTTATCCACGAATACCGTGGGTGCTTCGTCATCCACATCCGCGACTGTCGGCGTGCCCAGCACAACGTCGGTCAGCGCGCCCGTTGCCGTTTCGACAACTGCAGGCGGCGCCATAATGGCGGGCGAGTGCACTTCGAAGGCGCCGATATCGCGCACACCCGCCGGGGGAAAGCCGCGACCATCCGAGCGCATATCACTGTCGTCCGATGCGTCGATGGCATTGCTGCCAGGCAATAAGGCGACACTCAGCGGGCAGACACCGCCGGGCAGCGTATCCGAGCAGCCATTGTCCTGGAGGGTCGTGTCCAGGTGGCTTACGGCGCTGATTGTCCCGGGGCAGGAACCGTCGCTGAGGTTGTTGTTGCCGGTGAGATAGTCACTGAAACAGTCGCCGTCGGAGTTATTGGCGAAGAGGCTGTTGACCACATGGATGAGGTTGTGGGCGAAGGGCAATGCGGACGTCTGGTGCATGGCGATACCACCGGTGTTGCCCCAGAAGGTGCTGTGACTGACCCGCCCCAGGATATCGGACCAATTGATATAAACAACCGCAGTGTTCCGATAAGGCAGGGTCGTTGTACTGGTATTGCCAACAAAAACAGAGGAACTGATTTCATCGATTGTAAGGCCACCATCAGAGGCGATTGCTGCGCCGATACTCGACTGGTTGCCGGAAAACACTGTTCTATCCAGCTCTGTTATGCGGCTCCCTAAAACAGCGATACCACCACCTCGCCGGCGGCCATAATTGGCCTGGAAGTGAGCCTGACGAATCTGAGCCTCGGTGTAGTACAGAGCAAGCGCTCCCCCGACATAGGCCGCATTGTTGGAAAATTTTACCTGTTCAAGCTCGAGTGGTCCCTCGGCATAAATAGCCCCACCAAAAGCCGCACCAACAGGAATGTCTGCACACCCGCCTGACAGCGACAAGTTTGCAACTTGAAGCGACCCCGCTGACCTAACCGTTAACAGGCGGAACTCATCGTCAGGCTGTGAGTTATCGATGGCGCAGGCCGCAGACACCCTGCTGAGTTCAAAGCCGTTACCCTGCAAAGTCAGAGGCGTGGTAATCCAGGGCGTACCGGAATTCCCTGAACCCGCGTCAAGCTGATGGCTGGTAGCCAGTGCTATATCCGCCCCCAGGCGAATAGTATCGCCGCCGTTGGCATCGCCGTTGGCATTGGCGCATTCCATCGCATTGATCAGGCTGTCTGCATCAGTGACCTCGACATCGAAGCCGTCCACATCCAGCGGTGCCAGGCAACGGCCAACCACGGTCACAGTCTGCACCGCCGAGGCACTGAATCCGTGGGTGTCCATGGCAGTCCAGGTGACCTGGGTCGTGCCAATGGGGAAGTCTCCGCCGGGCCAGTCGTGGGTAGGTGTCACTGCGCCATCTTCTACATCGCTGGCAGTGGCGCCGCTCAAGGAAACACTGGCGCTGGTGGTGTAGGTGGCAACGTTAACATCGGCCGGTGGCGTCACCACCGGCGGCTGGGCTTCGAAGGCGCCGATATCACGTGCGCCTGAAGCTGCAAAACCACGTTGGTCGTGGGTGGAGGTACTGGTAGTGGCAGCGTCAACGGCATTGCTGCCTTCCAATAACGCAATGCTGGGCAGGCAAACGTTGCCTGGCAGTTTCTTGGTGCAGCCGTTGTCCTGCAAGACGGCCTCGATTTGGGTGGCCGCGGCTGCCATGCCCGGGCAAGTACCATCACCCAAATTGCCAGTGCCGAGAAAGCCCGCGCCGATGCAGTCACCATTGCTGTTGTTCTGGAACAGGCTGTGAGTAATTTCGAAGGTGTCAGTCGCGCTGCCGGAATAGTAAATGCCGCCACTGTTCCCGACGAAGGTGCTGTGGATCATTGGCGCCAGATCGGTTCGATTCGCTACCTCCACGGCGGCGGACGATGACCCGCTGGAAGCCTGATTGCCGACAAAGGTCAAATTATTCAAGGCAGTGACGGTATTGTAGGTACCCACTGATAGGGCCCCGCCCGTGTTCAGCGCGACATTATCCTCAAAGACAACATTGTTGGCTGCCAGAACAACATTGGAACTGGCACTCATGTAAACAGCCCCACCCCGCTGCGCCTGATTATCCTTCAGCCAGACATTGTCCAACTCAACGGAAGCGGGCCAGTGCTGCCAGATGGCCCCGCCCAACTCTGCCTGGCTCCCCTCAATCTTCGCGTTCGAAACCGTCAAAGAGGCACCGGCGCTGGGACTACCGTCGACCGCAATAGCGCCGCCACTTCCATCATTGGCCCATGCTGAATCG
This sequence comes from Gammaproteobacteria bacterium, assembly GCA_030427085.1. Classification (GTDB taxonomy): domain Bacteria; phylum Pseudomonadota; class Gammaproteobacteria; order Pseudomonadales; family Halieaceae; genus JAUHXH01. Next base: position 304,037 of record JAUHXH010000003.1, read on the forward strand.
CCACAGCCCCCACTGAGCACAATGTCAGAAAGTGAAAGATCGCCGCCAGCACCGACCTGGAGCAATCTGAATTCGTGATCCTGTGGGCTATTGTCAAGCCTACAGTCGCCCACCGTATTGCGGCTGAGTCGATGCCCCTCTCCAATCAGCCTCAGTTTGGTCGTGATATAGGGCGTACCCGAGTTGCCCGCATCGTAATCCTTGATGTATGCGTCAGTGAGCTCAATATCACGCCGCAAGCGGATGAGATCCCCACCGTTGGCGTCACCATTGGCATTCGCGCACTCCAATGCCTGGATCAGCCCGTCGCCGTCGAAAACAATGGCCTCGAAGCCATCGGTGGCGAGTTCGCCGGAGCAAGTTTGAGCGGCTGCTTTTGCCGCTTGCAGCAAGATCAGGCCAGCGAATAGCGGGCATTGGACAAACGAAGTGTTTAGCGGACGTCTTGCCCACCGGATACGATGTTTCACTGGAATCCCCTGTTGGACATACCAGGGGGGATACCCGGGACTACGCTCCGTGTAGCGGTATCAGACTCTTCCCCTGAGCAGGTCTTTTTTGTTGGCTTAAACTAACGTTTTGCGAAGCGTACCAACAGTCCCTGATCAGGGAGGGGTGGCTGGAGTATCAGCCCTCGAAGAGGTCGAAATCGGCCTTGCCGATACCGCAGTCCGGGCACTCCCAATCCTCGGGAATGTCCGCCCAGCGCGTGCCGGGAGGGATGCCATCGTCGGGTAGCCCTTCGGCTTCGTCGTAGATAAAGCCGCAAATCAGGCATTCGTATTTTTTATAGTCGTTGCTCATCAGGTGCTCTCGGTCAAAAGTCGGCTTCTAATTGAATCTGATAGCCCTCGGGGGTGGGCTGGGCGAACAGCTCCAGCGAGCGTTCCAGCTGTGGGTCAAGGGCACGCTCGCTACTCAGCAGGGCGTTCACCTGATAGCTACGGCCTTTCAGACCCAGCTGGCCGCTCGCCTGCAGGGGGCCGCTCACGGTGATTATTTCGCCCTGTAACTGGCCGGCCTCAGGAGTTTGTAATTGCAGCGCAAAGGTACCCAATGGCTGGAGGCCCTGCGGTGAACGCCAGCTCGCGTCGCGCCACACTACACGGCCGGTGGCGACACGCGGCGCACCGTCTTCGATTTCCAGTTCGTCGAATTGCAGGGACAGGTTGCCGTCGATGGCCAGCGGCGCCAGATGTTGGGCGAGGCTGGCGGGAATGCTGGCGTCGAGATCACGCAGGCGCACATGCTGATCGGAATAGAGTTTGACCTTACTGCTCAGGTGTTGATTTCCCCACCGGCTTGATACATCGAGGCTGGGAGACAGCGTCAGCAGCGACAGCGGTTTCAAACGCCACTCCACCTCACCCAATTGCAGCACCCCCGGCGCCAGTCGCAGGGAAGCCTGACTGGCCCGGCCTTGCCAGAGGGTGCCAGACAGACCACTCAACTGCAGAGGCTGCTCGGGTAAGACCGACAGTAACAAGCGTGCGGGCGCCAGAATGATCAGCGCCAATACCAGTAAAACAACGAGGCTGGCGCCCCAGCGGAACCACGGCATGTCAGGCTCCCGGTGCGACGCGAATGGTGGCGTTCACCCGACCGCGGGCGCCGGACTCTGTAATCGAGGCCTCGGCGATCTGTAGCGATTCGCCGTGCTCCATGTCGTACAGCCAGGCCAGCAGGCTATCGAAAGCAACGTTTTCCAGGCGCACCTGGATTTCACCACGGCTGTTCGGCTGCAAGCGGCTCACCGGTAGCTGGTAGCGCGCGGTGGACTGGTTCACCAAAGTGGTCAGATTGCGACGCCCCGCCGGTGCCTGACCGCTTTTTTGCAGTTGGAGGAATTCAGACACCATGCCCTCAACCCGCTGCAATTTTTCCGCCTCCGCCACGTTGGCAAGCTGGAGTTGTTCGCGCCGTTCCTGCAACGGTGCCCACAGCACCATGTAGGCGATGTAAATCACTACCGCCAGCGCCAGCAGCAACAGGCTCAGTTGCTCCCGCGGGTTGTACTTATCCAGCCAACTGTTCATCTCTAACTCTTCACCCGCATGCGCGCCCGTACGCCATCGCCCTGGCTGTTGCTGCTTTCCATTACCGCTTCCAGGCCCTGTTTGGCGATAGCCTGGCGCACCGCTTCCACGGTTTCATAATCCGGTGCCAGCAGATTCATCCGCAGGTCACCACTGCGCGCGTTGTAATTGATACTGGCAATGCTGGCGCCCTCGCGCTTAGCCACCACACCGCCCACCTTGTCCAGCAAGCTGACGAAGCCAGAGCCCTGACGGCCACCTTTGAGCTCCGACAGCTTGTTGCGGATCTGCCGTTCAGGGTCGGGGGCATTACCGCGCGGCACGGCCTGACGGTAACTGGCTTCCACTTGCTGGCGCAGGGAGAGGTTTTGTTGTTCCAGCTCGCGGGTCTGCGTCCAGGTTGCTGCCACCTGAATGATAAAAGCGACTGCAAGCAAGGCGGCCGCGGTGCGCCAGTAGGTCCACCATCGCTGCAGGGGCAGGCGGCGAGCATAATCACCCTGACGCAGGTCCAGCGCCGGTTGCTTTTCGTCTACCAACATAAGCGCCGAGGCGTAGTTGCCGCGGCGCCATTGTGCCAGCGCCTGCATTGCCTCGGGCAACAGGGAAATATCCTGCTGTTGATCCTGTCCGTACACCACAATTCGCGCCGGCTCATCGATGGCCGGATCAGCCAGCGCCGCACTGAGCATGACCGGCAGCATTTCAGTATCACAACCAAAACCGCTGGCTTTACCCGTGCGGACCAGCGCACGATCACCCTCTACCAGCAGGCACCATTCACCCGCCTGCCACGGCAGCAACAGGGGCTCCGGCAACCAACAGCGGGCATCCGCCAATCTCCTGAGTGCTTCCTGCCAACTGCTCAGATGCTCAGTCCGACAGGTGGCCACCGCCAGATGCTCCTCCCCGTCCGGGACGGCGGCGAAGTGCAGGTCGTCGATATCCTCACCCAACTGTTCTTCCATCAGGAAGGCCAGGGATTTCATCGCGTGGCGACGTTCACTGGCCGCGCAGGGCAGTCGCGCCAGTCGCACCAGTTCACCTGGCAGGGCGAACCACAGGGGGTTGTTGGCACCGGATGCGAATGCTGCGAGTTCGGCACGCGCCTGTTCGGTGTCCAGCGCGCGGGCATCTTCGCCGGCACCCGGGGGATACCAAAACCACTGCCCATCGCAAAGGCGGATTACCGCGGTGTGTTGCACTTACTCGGATTCCTCTTCGGGTGTATCGATAACAGCGGGAGCCAGGGGTGAATCACCGGCCAGCACGGGAGCCCCTGTCACCGGTGCCGTCATGCGCTGTATCGCCGTTATCTGTCGCTCTCGGCGTTGCAGCACACTGTACAAGCGGCTTTCGCGACCGGCAAGGTCAACGGTGGCAGTGAGCAGGAAGTAATTACTGTTTTCGCCCAGCAAGGTGGCCATCTGCTCCATGGGCTGGTCTGCGAACAGGGGGTCTGCGAGCAGTGCATCTTTACTCTCGAAACCCTGTTCTTCACGCAGTTCCGCCAGCGCTGCGGCCTCGCTTTCCCCCAGCGGCTGTAAATTGCCATCGGCATTGATGGTGCGCAGCAGCAGCACGGGCGCGGTATGGATATTCATCGGCTGGGGCTCGCGCGGCCACACCGTCACGTAGGGCGCCAGGGCCTGGTAAATCTCCGGCGTAACGTAGGCCACCGCCAGCAGTTCGGTAGGACTTTGCAGGGGCTGATTGGCCGCGCGGTAGGCCGGCGTGAGGCCATAGTAGTAGTCGTCTTCTGCGCCATTGGGCCGCGCCTGGTTGTCGGTGTCGATCCAGTCGGCGATGGAGTCGGTAATCAGCCGCGCCTGATCCTGACCCAAATCCAGATCGGGCAGTGACAGCAGTAAGCGAATAAATTGCTGTTGGGCAGGGGCGATGTTTTCGGTACCGGGCTGTTGTGGATTCTCCCCTTCCGAGGGGGCCGCCTGGGCCAGGCTATTTAAATTGAACAATCCCTGCAGGTCGGTGAGCCAACCCACCATCCAGCCACCTTCGTCGAGTGGATAGGGCTGTGGTTCGCGCGCCTGCACCGCCCAGAACTCACTGAGGTCATCGCGCTGCTGCTGCCTGGCCAGGTCCTGGTCGGCATCTTCCTGCAGGGCTTGCGCGGCCAGTTCCTCCGCGCCGCGTAAATACGCCCAGGCCTGCTCCGCCAGCAGGGCATTGGACTGACGGCGGTAAAACAGATCGAACTCGCTGCGCAGCCCCACGGCCAGCGCCGCACACACAGCGAAAATCAATAGCGCCACAATGAGTGCGGCACCCCGCTGACGCTTACTGTACGGTGGGTAGTTCATAAAGCCGATAGACCTCGCCAAGGTCTTCCAATTGCAGTATCACCGCCAGCGCCACCGGGGGTGGAATCACTGACCCCGGCTGGCCGACATCGGCCACCCAGTTCTCCGACCAGTTGCGACGCTCCACGCTGACGCCGTCGGACTGCACCTGCAGATCCTGAATGCGGCCGAGAAATTCCAGACGAAAATCTTCCACACCCTCCAGCAGCAGTACTTCCGTCGCTTCGGTATCGGGCGCACGATCAAGTACCGGGTAGCTTTCGCGCCACAGGGCGTCGCCATCGAGCACATAGTTCACGCGCTGCAACTGGCTGCGCGGCTGTTGATTGGGATTGAACCAACCGCCGCGCGTGAGGGTCAGGGGAAAGCGGTTGACGGGGCCACCGGCCAGGGCCGGCTCGTGCTGGCCAAATTCATCGCGTACGCTGCGCGGCACAAACTGCCGGATATCCCGACTGATCAGGGTAAAGGCGCGCTCTACTTCAGTTACCCGGTCGGCACTGTCACGCAAACCGTCAGCGCTGTCCATGGCAGCCGTCAAACTGCCGTAGGCGAGTGCACCCACCACGGCAGTCACAGCCAGGGCGATCAACACTTCCAGCAGCGTAAAGCCCGTTTGCCTCACGCTAGCCACCCGCCGCCACTCCCTCACCGAGGTCGGCATTCATGAAGGCAACCAGTGTGTAGAGCGCGTTGTCGCGGGTCTCCTCGGTTTCCGACACGCCCACTTCCATGCGCACAAAACCGTCCAGCTCAGTAGCCTCCGTGTGCACCCACCAGAACCACTCGCGGCCGCCGAAATCCGCCACGCCGCTGGTGTCACCGTTGAACAGTTGTTGTCGGGCCCGACTCACCAGGCGCAATTCTTCCAGCTTGTTGCTGGCCACCATGCGCGCTACCGCCTTGTCCCGTAGGTAGGCAGTGGCATCCACCTGCGAAGACAGGGAGAACACCAGCGCCGGCAGGGCAACGGCTACCACCGCCAGCGCCACCATCACCTCTACCAGGGTAAAGCCGCGACTAGCTCGCCGGATCACCGTAAGACCTCAGGGTTGTATCGTCGTCGAGGGATTCTTCGCCACGCGGGAGGTAGCGGAAGCGGCCCAGTAAATCCCAGTCCAGCCGCCACAGCACATCGCCACTGGTTTCATCGCGAAATTCGAGCACGCCCGGCGTGGTTTCACCGCTGGCGTAGAAATAGATCTGGGGCGGCGCCTGCTCTACCTGCGGGTCCGGTTCCAGATCAGGCACGGGTAAATCGTCCAGTTCGAGGCTGAGAACCAGGCCGGCGGGAAACTGCCCAGCGTCGTACAGGGGAATCGACGGTTGCGGGGCGCGCCAGCCGGTAATGGAACGTTGCAGCCACTCAAAGTGATACGTCGGCTCGCCCCCGGTGAAGCGGCGTTCCAGGCGCAAGCCCATGTCGATGCCGTTAGCCTGCGCTTCGTCCAGCGCATACTGCGCCACCGAACCCAACTCACGCACCTGGTTTTCCAGCCGTATATCCTGCCCACCACTGTTCAGCGACAGGCTGGCCAGTGAGGTCACCAGGGCGACAACAAATAAAACCAGCAGCAACTCCAGCAAAGTGAAGCCGCGGCTGCGGCCGGGTTTATTCCTCGGCTTTCCAGTTACCGACATCGGCGTTCTGTCCTTCGCCACCGGAGAGGCCGTCGGCACCCAGTGAGTAAATATCCACATCGCCCTGCTCACCGGGGCTCAGGTACAGGTAGGGGCGACCCCAGGGATCTACGGGCAACTCTTCCAGGTAACCGCCCTGCTTGAAGTTGCGTGGCTCCGGGTCGATGGTACTGGGCTCAACCAGCGCTTCCAGACCCTGCTCGGTGCTGGGGTAAACAAAGTTGTCGAGCCGGTACAACTTCAGTGCCGTTTCTATGTTTTTAAAGTCCGCATAGACTTTTTGCACCCGCGCCTCATCGGCCCGGTCCAGCACGTTAGGCGCAACTACGCTGATCAACAGGCCCAGAATTACCAGCACCACCAGGATTTCCACCAGGGAGAAACCCTGGGCTCGCTGCATGTGCCTTGTATGGAATTTCATCGTTCTATCTCACCATCGTGTTCAAATCGAAAATCGGTAGCAGCACTGCCAGCACGATAAGCAGCACCATGCCGCCCATCAGTACCACCATCAGCGGCTCGAAAATGCCCATCACGGTACCCAGGGTCATTTCCAGTTCGCGCTCCTGATTGACCGCAGAACGCTCCAGCATTGCCTCCAGTTCACCACTGGCTTCACCGCTGGCCACCATGTGCACCATCATCGGTGGGAAGCGGCCGCTTTCTGACAGCGCCTTTTGCAGGCTACTGCCTTCCTGTACCCGTTCGGCCACCACCGCGCTATCCTCGCGCAGCACCAGGTTGGTCAATACTTGTCCGGCAATGCGCAGCGCCTCCAGCAAGGGTACGCCACTGGCCATGAGAATGCTCAGGGTGGACGCAAAGCGTGCGGTATCCATGGCCACCAGCAAACCGGATATGCCGGGGATGCGCAGCAGGAAACCGTGCCAGACCTTGCGCCGACGGGGTTCGCGCAGCGCATAGCGGAAGGCCACCACCAGTACTGCAAGGCCCAACAACGCCCACAAACCGTAGTCGCGGATAAAGTCACTGGTAGCGATCAGACCCACCGTCAGGGCCGGCAGTTCCCGGCTACTGTGGGCAAAGATACCCACCAGTTGTGGCACCACGAAAACCATCAGGGCGACCACCACGGCAATGGCCACGCCCAGCAAAATAAAGGGGTAGATCATTGCCATACCCAGCTTCTGCTGGGTGTACTGGCGCTGCTCGCTGTAATCCGCCAGGCGGTTCAATACCGGCCCGAGAAAGCCCGCGTGCTCTCCGGCGTTGACCATGGCGCGATACATTTCGTTGAACACCTGCGGGAACTCGCCCATGGCGTAAGCCAGGGTGTGCCCCTCGGCCACACGCGAGCGCACCTGCAACAACAGGCCTTTGATGCGCGCCTTGCGGCTCTGCTGAGCCGCCACCTGCAAACATTCGTCCAGCGGCAGATTGGATTGCACCAGCGTCGCCAACTGACGGGTGACGAGCGCGAGGTCACCGGTACTGATGCGCGGCTGAAACAAGCGGCGCCGCACACGGGGGCTGTTGGCCGCGGCCCCACCTCCCTGTGAGATGGCGCCCACTTCCAGCGGGCGCAAATTCTGGCTACGCAACTGGGTGCGAATCTGGCGTTCGGAATCGCCCTCCAGCACTCCCTTGACCAGCTTGCCGCCGGTGTTCAGCGCGCGGTAACGATAGGCAGGCATGAGATCAGGCCGCGGTAGTTACCCGCAGCACCTCCTCCATACTGGTTTCGCCCGCCAGAATGCGGCGGCGGCCATCCTCGAGGATGCCGGGATAACGCTTGCGTGCGGCCTGCAACATGGATTGCTCGCTGGCGCACTCGTGAATCATCAAGCGCAGATCGTCGTCCACTTCGATCAATTCGTAGATGCCGGTTCGGCCACGATAACCACTGTAATTACAGTGTTCGCAGCCTTTGGGCCGATACAGAGTGGGCAATTCATCGCCAACGCTCATACCCAGCATCGCCAGTTCCGATTCAACCGGCGTGTAGGCTTCGCGGCAGTGGGTACACAGCAGGCGCACTAGTCGCTGCGCCATCACACCGATAAGGCTGGAAGACAAGAGGAAGGGCTCGATGCCCATATCCTGTAGTCGCGTTACTGCGCCGATAGCGGTGTTGGTGTGCAGGGTGGACAGCACCAGGTGACCGGTGAGCGAGGCCTGCACGGCAATCTCCGCGGTTTCAAGATCGCGGATCTCCCCCACCATCACGATGTCCGGGTCCTGGCGCAAAATTGCCCGCAGGCCACGGGCGAAGGTCATGTCGACTTTCGTGTTGACCTGGGTCTGGCCAATGCCCGGCAACATGTATTCCACCGGGTCCTCAATAGTGAGGATATTGCGCGAGCTTTCATTTACATGGGACAGGCCGGCATAGAGCGTGGTGGTTTTACCGGAGCCGGTGGGGCCCGTGACCAGAATAATGCCGTGTGGACTGTGCAGTGCTTTTTTGTAGCCGGACAACACCTGCTCGTTCATCGCGAGTTGGGCCAGTTGCAACTGGCCGGCCTGTTTGTCCAGCAAACGCAACACCACCCGCTCGCCGTGGGCGGAGGGGATAGTGGACATACGAATATCAACCGCGTGGCCCGCGATTTTCACAGTGATACGGCCATCCTGCGGAATCCGCTTTTCAGCGATATCCAGGCGCGCCATCACCTTCAGGCGGGACACTAACAGCGGTGCCAGCATACGCTTCGGTGACAGCACTTCGGACAACACCCCGTCCACCCGGTAGCGAATACTCAGGCGGTCCTCGAAGGTTTCGATGTGAATATCCGAGGCCTGCTCGCGTACTGCCTGGGAGAGAATGGCGTTGATCAGGCGGATGATAGGGGCGTCGTCTTCGGCCTCCATCAAATCGCCCATTTCAGGGATCTCGTCGGCCAGACGGCTGAGGTCGATGTCGGCGCTCAGATCTTCCGCCATCTGCACCGCTTCGTTATTGCCGCGCTGGTAGCCCTTACTCAGGCGACGCTGGAACTCCTCATCGCTGACAGGCTCCAGCGTGAACGGGCGCTCCAACAGTCGGCGTAACTCCACCAACACATTGAGGGACGGCGAGCCCTTGTGCACCACCACCACCGCATCGTCGCGCTCCTCCAGCAGCACGCCGTACTGCTGGGCAAAGACGAAAGGCAATTCGACACCACCGGCCGCAGAGACCGGCTCCAGTTCGGGCGCGGCTTCGTCAACCTGGTCCAGCGCCGACTCGGCCGTCACCTCAGGGCTGGCCATCGCTGCTGGCCTCGGCCGCCGGGGCGCTGCTATCGCGAATTTCTTCCAGTTGGCGGATTTGCTCTTCCCATTCCGGCAGGACTGGAATCTGCTCGTCCTTCAGGTACAGCAATCCTCGCTCGCGACGGATTTGTTGCTGCTGATGGATATAACGATATTTCTCAGCAGTAGCACCATCGAGCTGGGCATCATCGCGGATGATAGTGGGACGGATGAAGATCAGTAGATTTGTCTTCGTGACCTGCTCCGAATCATTACGGAACAAACGCCCCAGAAGCGGGATATCGCCCAGTAGGGGTACCTTCTGGCTGACGTCCTGAATGTCATCTTTAATCAGACCACCCAGAACAACAATTCGCTTATCCCCGGCCAGTACCTTGGTTTCAATCTTGCGCTCATTGGTAATGATGTCCGAGGCGATCAATTGCGACAGGCCACCGGTGAGGCTCGATACTTCCTGAGAGATATCGAGCACTACCGAATCGCCATCGTTAATGTGCGGCGTTACGGTCAGAGTAATGCCTACGTTTTGTCGTTCGATGGTCTGGAAGGGGTTGTTGGCGCCGTTGTTACTGCCGGTATTAGTGAAGGAACCGGTAACGAAAGGCACATTCTGGCCCACGGTGATGTATGCCTCCTGGTTATCCAGCGTCAGCAAGGACGGCGTGGACAAAATATTGGCATTGGTCTGCTGCCGCAGCGCATTGAGCACCACCGCCATGTTCAGGTCATCGCCCAGCGTACCCCAGCCGACTGTAGTTCCCGCGGTGTTAGCCAGCCCTGTTAGCAGGCCCTCCACATTGAATTCATCATCGCCGTTGTCATCGCCCGGGAACAAGCCATCACCGATATTGGACAAGGGCCCTCCATCAGCCGAGGCGATATTACTGCCAAAGGCACCACTGTCGTTGGCAAACAGCCACTGCAGACCAAGGTCCTGCCCATCGATGAGGTTCATCTCAACGATAATCGCTTCCACCAACACCTGCGCCCGGCGGATATCGAGGCGGTGAATCACCGCTTCCAGCGCTGCCATTTCATCGGCATCGGCGGTAATGATCAGGGAGTTGGTGCCCTCATCCGCCTCAATGGTGGCGGAATTGCGTGAGCGAGCAGCGCTTTTCTCGCCCTGCTCCAGCTTGGAGATGTTCTGCATCACCTTGGTCAGCACTTCGGCGATGTCCTTGGCCTGCGCGTATTCCAGATAGACCACCTTCACGTTGCCGGCCTGCTCCAGGGGGCTGTCCAGATGGCGAATCAGTGCCGCCATCCGCGCGCGCGCCAGTTCGTCACCGCTGACCAGCACACTGTTGGTGCGCTCGTCCGCCACCAGCAGCAACTCGGACTCGCCGCCGGCCTGCTTGGCTTCGGATTTGTTGAGTATGTCGAGCATGCGCACAACATCGGCGGCAACGGCATAGCGCAATCCGATGATATCCGTCTCCTGCAGGGCGGAACGGTCCATGCGCTGGATGATGTCGCGGATACGATCGATATTGCCGGCCACGTCGGAAATGATAATGGCGTTGGAGGGCGCGTAGGCGGCCATGTGGGCCTGCTGCGGCACCAGCGGGCGCAGAACGGGGATTAGTTTCGCGGCGGAGATATTTTCCAGCCGAATCACCTGGGTGACGTATTCATCGGCACCCACGCCTCTGCCATCGTCCTGTACCGCCACCGGCGCGCTGCGCGCATCCTTGGACTGGATAACCCTGACTACACCTCCCGAACGCACCGCGGTGTAACCGTGCACGTCCAGAATGGACAGGAACAGGTCGTACAGCTCCGATTTCGACACCGGCTTGGCCGATACCACTTTCACCTTACCTTTGACGGAAGGATCGACCACGATCGTGGTTCCGGTTGCCTCGGCCACGAACTTGATCAGTTCCTGGATGTCGGTTTCCTTCAGGTTGACGGTGAAGTCCTGAGCCCGGGCCTGCATAGCTACAAGGCTGGCCAGCAGCATGCCGGTGGCCAGAGCTAGCGAGAGATACCGCTGAAAGTGTTTCACTGAACTAGATTTCCTTCTGCCGCCGGGCGGCCTGATGTCATTGCCCCGATGTGCCCTGCAGGCTCACGGTAAGTGTTATTGGCTGGCCGTTCCGATCCACGGTAAAACTGGCCTCGGTGGCGGTGCGCAAGGTCTGGTAGAGCTCCATCGCCCGGCCGGGGTTATCCAGGTCGACACCGTTGATCCCGGTTACGATGTCACCACTTTTGAACCCCAATTTATTAAATTGTTCACGGTCTGTACCCGGTTGTACGCGATACCCGCGCAAGCCGGCATCCCCACGCACCGCAGCCACCCGCACAACTTCGGCCAATGATTGTGGGTTTTCGTACAGACGCTGGTGGTAATCGGTGGCGATAGCGGTAGCGTCGGCGTCAGCGCGCAGGTCACTCACCACCGGGTCTTGCGGCTCCGCCTCTTCGGGTTCCGGCGCCGGCGTAGTTACGACCTGTGCGGCAAGGCCGTCATCCTCAAATAGTTTGAGTAATTCGTAGGTACCGCCGTTATCCAGCACCACCCTATCCGGCAGCACTTTGGCCAGAGTCACTCGGCCCGACACGGGTAACTTGTCGTCCACCCGGTACACCGCCTGCTGTTTTTTGTGTTCGATAATGGCGTGCCCTTCGCCCTCTACCGGCGAAGAGGCAACCCCGCGCAACACCAGCGCCAGCCGGGTTTCACGGGCATTGTCCTCGATACCCTCACGCTCGGCGCGCGCCTGGGCTTCGGCGGCCTGCGCTGCGGCCAGCGCCGCTTCTTCCGCACCCGCTTCGCCAAACAGGTGCCAGGCCTGCATGGCCGCCAGATCCACAGGCTTCTGCGCGGCACCGGCGCCACCGCTAACCGGGTTCAACACCGACCCGGGCGGCGCGGCGGTGGCCACGTCTTCCGCGGGATACAGGGCCCAGATCAGGCGCGCCAGTCCAAAAGCCAGCCAAACCAGCAGCAGGGCAGCCACGATAAAACGAGCCCGCGCAGCATTGGCAGGCTGTGAAAGGCGGTGAAAAGCGCGCAGCAGCCATTGTTCCGCGCGCCCGGCAAAGGCAGCGGCATTGGCCATCTGAGGGTTAGCCATGAGGCACCCCCGTCGCAACGGCGTCACAAAAATGTAATAAAAACAAGGTCATCCAGCGCCGATTATAGGGGCGCAAGATCAAAGTTAAAACCGGAAAAGGCGGGTAAACACAGACCCGCCTCCGGGGCCTATCCGCCCACCAGGGAGATCATTACCCCGGCGGCCACGGCGGAGCCAATCACACCGGCCACATTGGGCCCCATGGCGTGCATCAGCAGGAAGTTATGGGGGTTGGCTTCCAGCCCGACTTTGTTGGACACCCGCGCTGCCATCGGCACTGCCGAAACCCCGGCGGAGCCGATCAGCGGATTGACCGGCGTACCCCCCATGCGGTTCATCAGCTTGGCAATCAATACGCCGGACGCGGTGCCAATACCAAAGGCCACTACGCCGAGGCCAAGGATCCCGAGCGTATTCAGGTCGAGGAACTTGTCCGCCACCAGTTTCGACCCCACCGACAGGCCGAGGAAAATGGTGGTGATATTGATCAAGGCGTTCTGCACTGTGTCGCTCAGGCGATCTACCACGCCGCACTCTTTCATCAGGTTACCGAAGCAGAACATCCCCAACAGCGGCGCGGCCGCTGGCAACAACAGGGCGACCAGGATCAACAGCACCAGCGGGAAGGCAATTTTCTCCCGCTGTGATACCGGGCGCAGCTGCACCATTTCAATCTTGCGCTCGTCCTCGGTAGTGAGGGCGCGCATGATCGGCGGTTGAATCATTGGCACCAGGGCCATGTAGGAATAGGCAGCGACCGCGATGGCGCCGAGTAAGTCCGGTGCCAGCACGCTGGATACGTAAATGGCCGTGGGGCCGTCAGCACCACCGATAATGCCGATCGCGGCAGCGTCTGCCAGGGTAAAGTCCATCAAGCCCAGCGAGGTCAGGCCAACCGCGCCGAGTACCGTGGCAAATATACCGAACTGGGCAGCGGCGCCGAGGAACAGGGTTTTGGGATTAGCCAACAGCGGGCCGAAGTCCGTCATGGCCCCCACACCCATGAAGATGACTAGCGGCGCCACGCCACTGGCAATGGCCACGTTGTAGAAGTTGTACAGCATGCCGTTGCTGTAGCCCCGGTCGGTGGCCAATTGCTGCAGCAGGCGCAGGGTTTCCGCGGGGGCGTTGGCGTAGGCAGTTTGCAGCTCTTTAACACTGTCGAAGGCCTGCACACCGAGCAGGCGCGCCGCCTCCGCCAGCAATGCGGGGTCACCCCCAAGCAGTAGGTTGTCCACGGCGGAGTAGGCCATGCCGGCCCCGGGAATATTGGCGAGAATGCCGCCAAAGCCGATCGGCACCAGCAGCAGGGGCTCGAAGCCCTTGCGAATGGCAAGGAACAGCAACCCCAGGCCGATCAGGATCATGAAGGTTTGCCCGGCGCCGATGTGGGCCAGGCCAGAGGACTGCCAGAGGCTTAACAGGTTGTCCATGGGCCGCGACTCAGCCGAGGCTCAGCAGGGTATCGCCCACCGCCACCGAATCGCCGGTTTTCACCGCTACCGACTGCACGGTGCCACCTTTCGGCGCACGCACTTCGGTTTCCATTTTCATCGCTTCCAGGATGACGATCACATCGCCCGCCTGCACTGTATCGCCCACCCCCACGCACACTTTGAAGATATTGCCTGCCAGTGGTGCCGGCACGGGATCAGCAGCGCCCGCAGGTGCTGGCGCCGGGCTTGCAGCTGGCTTGGCAGGCGCCGGCGCTACCGCACTAACGTCGCCGCCCTCGGCAACTTCCACCACATAGGCGTGGCCATCCACGGTGACGGTATACACCGCCGCATCGCCCGCCGCCGGTGCGCTGGCAGGGGCCGCCGCAGGGGCTTCGGGTTCACTGCCCGGCATGGGCTCGAAAGCATCCGGATTGCCGCGATTGGCGAGGAACTTCAGCCCCACCTGGGGAAAGAGCGCGTAGGTGAGCACATCGTCGACCAGGCCTTCGCCGGCAGTCAGGGTGATGGACTCCGCTTTGGCAACCTCGGCCAGTTCGGCGGTCAGTTTGTCCAGTTCCGGCTCGATCAGGTCTGCGGGCCGGCAGGTAATCGCCTCCGCCCCGTCCAGTACACGCGCCTGCAATTCAGCGTTCATCGGAGCCGGTGTGGCGCCGTATTCGCCTTTCAATACACCCGCTGTCTCCTTGGAGATGCTTTTGTAGCGCTCGCCAGTCAGTACATTCAACACGGATTGGGTACCCACGATTTGGGAAGTCGGGGTAACCAGCGGAATGTAGCCCAGGTCTTTGCGCACCTTGGGGATTTCTTCCAGCACCTCGTCCAGCCGGTCCGCCGCGCCCTGCTCCCGCAACTGGTTTTCCATATTGGTGAGCATGCCGCCGGGCACTTGCGCTACCAGAATGCGCGAGTCCACGCCGCGCAGGGAGCCTTCGAATTTAGCGTACTTCTTGCGCACCTCACGGAAATAAGCGGCAATTTCTTCCAGCAGATTAATATCCAGCCCGGTGTCGCGCTCGGTGCCTTCCAGAATGGCCACCAGTGTCTCCGTGGGGGAATGGCCGTAGGTCATGGACATGGAGGAAATGGCTGTGTCGATATTATCGATGCCCGCCTCGATGCACTTCAGCGCTGTGGCGGTCGACAGACCCGTGGTGGCGTGACACTGCATGTGGATGGGAATATCGCAGGCTTCTTTCAGCCGCGTGACCAGTTCATAACCCACGTAGGGGCGCAGCAATCCCGCCATGTCCTTGATGGCGATGGAGTCCGCGCCCATGTCCTCGATTTCCTTGCCCTTGCTGACCCAGGTCTCCATATTGTGGACCGGGCTGATGGTGTAGGAAATGGTGCCCTGGGCGTGCTTGCCTACTGCCTTCACCGCTTTCAGGGCTACTTCGATATTGCGCATATCGTTCATGGCATCGAACACGCGGAACACGTCCACACCGTTGACCGCGGCGCGCTCTACAAACTTTTCCACCATATCATCCGCGTAGTGGCGATAGCCGAGGATGTTCTGCCCGCGGAACAGCATTTGCTGCGGCGTGTTGGGCATGGCCTTTTTCAGTTCGCGGATGCGTTCCCAGGGATCTTCACCCAGGTAACGAATGCAGGCATCAAACGTTGCCCCACCCCAACTCTCCAGCGACCAGAAGCCCACCTGGTCCAGCTTGCCCGCAATCGGCAGCATATCTTCCAGGCGCAGGCGCGTGGCGAACAGGGACTGGTGCGCGTCGCGCAGCACCACATCGGTGATTCCCAGAGGGGCTTGTTGATCAGGCATGTACGGCGTTCCTCATCCTCCCACGCAGGGCGGGATTTTAGTCAGGGCTTGCGATTGGAATTTCGGTGTTGGGCCAGGGCAGCGGTAATGACCGCCACCAGACGAGGATCGTCGCGATCCCCGCGTACCGCCGGGGCGCCGGCGGCGGCCCAGTCAGAATCTTCGTCTTCGGAGAAAAAGCGTTGAATCAGGGCAGACATGGCAGTGGTGGCGCCAACCAGCAGAGTCAGGAATACCACCACAGTGCCCATCCCGAACACCATCAGTTCCAATCCCTGATCCATCAAACCGCCTTGCATACCTGCTCCCGCTGGGAAATCTGGCCTTGCATCATAATCCAACACGCCCTCGCGGTGCCAATCTTGCACATTTATCCGCCACCCGTGCTGCCGTATAATCGCCGCTTTTTTAGCCACCGGCACCTACGATGCGAATGATACTCGCCCCCATGGAAGGGGTGATCGACCACACCATGCGCGACCTGCTGACAACCCTCGGCGGGGTGGATCGCTGTGTCACGGAATTCGTACGGGTGAGCGATCTGCTCCTGCCTCCGCGGGTGTTTCGTCGCCTGTGCCCGGAACTCAACCGCGGTGGCGTCACTGCCAGCGGTACGCCGGTATATGTGCAACTGTTAGGCGGCAAACCCGGCCCCATGGCAGAAAACGCTGCCCGGGCCGCCGAACTGGGCGCATTGGGTGTCGACCTGAACTTCGGTTGCCCGGCCAAAACGGTAAACAACCACGACGGCGGCTCCATCCTGCTGCGTGAACCCCAGCGCGTGCACAACATCGTGGCGGCGGTGCGCCGTGCGCTACCAGAACACGTACCGCTCACCGTGAAAATGCGTATGGGATTCGAGAACCGCGAGCCGGTGATGGAAAACGCCCTGGCCGTGGAGAGCGCCGGCGCCAGTGAACTGGCGATCCACGCCCGTTCCAAAGTCGATGGTTATCGCCCGCCCGCTTACTGGGAGGACCTGATCCCGGTACGTGAGGCTCTCAATATTCCGCTGGTCGCCAACGGTGAAATGTGGAGCCCTTCCGATGCGCTGCGCTGCCGGGAAGTTAGCGGTTGTAACGACCTGATGCTGGGCCGCGGCGCCCTTGCCCGCCCTGATCTGCCACGCCTGGTAGGCGCTGCCGTGCGCGGAGAGCACATCGAGCCATTGGCCTGGCCGGAAGTCCTGCCCCTGGTCCTGCAGTATTTCCATGTATTGCTGGAAAACTACGACGCCCGCCACGTGGGCAACCCGATCAAGCAGTGGCTGGTTTACTTGCGACATTACTTTCCGCAGGCGGCCATTCTGTTTGAGCAAATCAAACGGTTGCGCGAGCCGGAAGCTCTACACGACACCCTGGCCGCAGACCTTTCCTCTCTGCGGGACTGCGCAGCCTAGTCAGCTGACTTCAACTCTTCCCGGGTGGTTTTGACCAGATCGGCAAAGATGCGAAAGCTTTCATCGGCGGCTAACTTCTCTGCAATCAACAACCGATAAGCCTCCTCTTCCAGGTCATCCAGTGTCCGCAGGCGATCGGTGGCGGGCTGGTTATCCTGCCGCCGTAGCGTCAACACCCGCGCATAGAAGGTATCCACCCGGTCCTTCTTGCGCTGCGCCCGCCAACGCATCGCTGCCACCACCCCCGTCAGTAACAGAATAAACAGGTACACCAGCAAGTTGACGCTTTCAGCGTAACGCTCCAGCAGGCTCGGCTCATCCCGTTCGAGATAGCGTCGGGCGCCCGCATGCAGGGGAAAGCTGAGCTGCTCCTTGTCGAAGTGTTCGGTCACCCAACTGAATACGTCGGGTTCCAGGGCAGCGAAATGCGCTTTCTGCTCGATTAACACCCTGGTCAACTGGTAGATCTGTTCCTCACTGGCATCGCGGCGGGCCACCAGCAAGGTTTCAACCGCCAGCGATTGCAGCGGACGTTCGTTACCGGGCAAGGTGTAGGTGCGCGCAGGAATCGTCATCGCCTGCAATTGGGGCACCAGAAGACTAATACCCTCGCGCAAAAACTCTGCTGTGGCGGGATCAGCTTCGGCCAGAGATGCCAAACGGTACCCCGGCAAGTACCAAGGCGTGCGATTGGGATTGATCGGGCCGACGTATACCAGCGCGTCCGTTTCACCAGGCTGTAGCGTATCCACCATCTCTACCCGGTCAAACAGCAAGCCGGTACGCGCTACTGCCAGCTCTACAAAAGTCCGACCGGCATGAGAGTTATTGGCCACGAATACCGTAACGCTCTCGCCCATGGCCTCCTTCCGCGCCAGATCCAGATCCTCGCGCACCAGCAGGTGCAAGGCACTGCGCAGTAGGGGAATGACCGTGCGTACGCCGCTATGGAATGGCGTGCTATTTTCAATGATCGTGAGATCGGCGTGATCACTCAGCAAGGCGTCCAGTGGTTCCATACCCTCAGTCGCGGCATCGGGCACGATATCGAGATTACTCTCGTCAGCAAATGCCTGCTGCATGGCTTCGATGTTCACCTGCTTGTAGGCCAGTGAATGCAGGCGCAGTGGCGCTTCCTGCCGAGCACAGGATGCCAGAACAAAGGTAGCGACCAATACAAAGAATAAGGTGCGGGAAGTCACCGGGGGAATCACCAATATGGCTGATATTGAGTTTCGGGCAGTGTCACACAAACTGCATAGTGCTGCACAGCCTGACCAGGCGGCTCGGCTGGCCGAAGCAATGGCGAGCCAGCAAAAAAACAACTAAGCTTTGTTTGCTCCAACACGAGCTCGCTCGTGTCTCGAAACCAGTGTGCCTTGCACCAAGGCGCACCCCCGCAGAACTCTTCTCATTTCTGAGGAAAGACTATGTTGTTGCAATCAGGATTATTCAAACCGAAACGCCAGTTAACCCACTCTCCTTTTTTCCTTCTGTCCGTGGTGATGCTGACCCTCCTCTCTCTCAGCGCCCGTGCAGCGGACAAACCCAACATCCTCGTTATCTGGGGCGATGATGTTGGTGTAATGAATATCAGCGCCTATCACAATGGCCTGATGGGAGGCACCACGCCCAACATCGACCGTATTGCGAATGAAGGCGCCATCTTCACTGACGCCTATGCCCAGCAAAGCTGCACCGCCGGCCGCGCCTCTTTCATCCTGGGGCAACACCCCTTCCGCACCGGCCTGCTGACTATCGGCATGCCCGGCTCGAAGCACGGCATCATGGACAAAGACCCCACCATTGCCGAGCTATTGAAAAACCACGGCTACGTAGCCGGACAGTTTGGCAAGAACCACCTGGGCGACCGGGACGAGCACTTGCCGACCAAACACGGCTTTGACGAATTTTTCGGCAATCTCTATCACCTGAACGCGGAGGAAGAACCCGAAAGCGAGTTCTACCCCAAGGATCCGGAATTCCGGAAGCGTTTCGGCCCCCGGGGCGTGCTGCGCTCCACCGCTGACGGCCAGGTTGAAGACACCGGCCCCCTGACCCGCAAGCGTATGGAAACGGCGGATTCGGAATTTCTGGCGGCCAGCCTCAAGTTCATCGAGAAAGCCCACGCCGAAGACAAACCCTTCTTCGTGTGGCACAACTCCACCCGCACACACGTGTGGACTCACCTCAGCGAGAAATACAAGGGCAAGTCAGGCTACGGCATCTATGCCGATGGCATGATGGAACTCGATGATGGCGTTGGCGCCCTGCTCGACAAGCTGGACGAGCTGGGCATCGCCGACAACACCATCGTGGTGTTCAGCACCGATAACGGGGCGGAGAAATTCACCTGGCCCGACGGTGGCACCACCCCCTTCCGGGGTGAAAAAGGTACTACCTGGGAAGGTGGTTTCCGTGTACCCATGATGGTGCGCTGGCCCGGCCGCATTGAACCAGGCTCAGTCATCAATGACATTTTCTCCCACGAGGACTGGATGCCTACTCTGCTGGCCGCTGTGGGTGAGCCGGACGTCAAAGAGAAGCTGCTCAAGGGCCACCGCGCCAATGGCAAGCGCTTCAAAGTCCACCTGGATGGTTATAACCAGTTGGGACTGCTGGAGGGTAAAGAGCCCGGCCAACGCAAGGAGATCTTCTACTTCGATGCGGGCGGCAACCTGAACGCGCTTCGCTACAACGACTGGAAAGTGCACTTCACGATCATGGAAGGCGCCATCAACACGGCCTATCGCAAGTCGCCCAGCTGGCCGCTGGTGATCAACCTGCGCATGGATCCCTACGAGGTCGGCCCGGATTCCGGACTGTATACCCGACAGTTCTACGCCGACCAGATGTGGATGTTCGTGCCGGCGCAAACTTACGTGGCTCAGTTCCTTGAAACCTTCAAGGATTTCCCGCCGACCATGGGCAGCTCCCTCAGTGTCGACAAAGTGCTGAGCTCGCTGCAGGTAGCTCCACGCAACTAGGACCAAACCGTCAGGTAATAAAAAAGGCCGCCTCGTTTCCGGGGCGGCCTTTTCTTTTGTCGCTGGATTAGCGGACTTAGTTCTCGTCCGGCAGGAAGGAGTAATGCTTGGCGTAGTACAGCATCTGCTCGTCGAAGCTGTCGTGCTGCATGATGCGCACATCGACAATTTCGCCGTTTTCCATCACCGGTTCCAGCACCGGATTGATGAAGCCGGAATACGGCGCCTTGTCCAGCTTGGCCACACGCTCCAGTACTTCCGCGTGCAACTCAGGATCGACCTGCGTACCGTAAGTTTCCACCAGGAACTGGATACGGTCGAAATCCCCCTCAGACTTCACTCGCTGCAGTTCGCGCAATTGCTCACCGAAGATAGTACGCAGCTTGTCGTAATCGTTGATCACGAAATAGGTCTTACCGTCGCGCACGCGGCGCTCGATGACCTTGTCCTCTTTACCCATCTCGAAGGCCCAGTGCGCCACCATGGCCCGGTTGCGCATGTGGGCTTCTTCGATCAACTCACCCGGCTTCAGGCGCTGCAACTGGGTCATCATGCCATTGCGGATGTACTTGTCGTATTCCACCTTGGACGCTTCCAGATCAGGCATTACACCCAGCTCCACCAGTTTGGGGTCGCGAATAAAGTACAGTGCCACCAGGTCGGCACGACCTTCTTCGGAGGTGGAGGAGTACTGCTTCAGGGTTTCCTTCGGCGTCCCAACACCGGCGTTGATCTTGCCGGAGGCGTGACCGATCACTTCGTGCATGTCGGTGTGCAGGGCGTCGGTGATCTCCTGGTATTCCTTCGCACGCGCTACTTCCGCCTCGTCCCAGGCAAACTCTTCCAGAATGCCGCTGGGCACCGCGTTGTAGGCCGCCACAATGTTGCTCAGGCTGACTGACTTGGAACCGTAGTTGGCGCGAATCCAGTTGGCGTTGGGCAGGTTTATGCCGATCGGCGTGGACGGTGAGGCGTCACCAGATTCCGCGACCACGGTAATGGCCTTGCCGAGGATGCCCTTCACGTCTTTGCGCTTGTGGTCGTCCATAATTGGCGAATTGTCTTCAAACCACTGGGCCTGGTCGCCGATAGCGGCGATACGGCGGGTGGCCACTTCATCACGGAAGAACACCACAGACTCCCAGGAACCGCGGTAGGCAATGGGGTCGTTGTAGACCTCGATAAAGCCATTGATGAAGTCGATGGCGGAGTCAGCGTCTTCCACCGAGGCAATGCTGTAGGCGTCGAAGTCTTTCAGGTCGCCACTGCGGTAGTACTTCACCAGCAGTTCCAGCACTTTGCGCTGCTTGTCGTTCTCAGCCACGGTGGCGGCTTTTTCCAGCCAGTTGGCCACCTGCTCCAGGGCCTCACCGTAAAGACCGCCCACCTTGTAGATGCGTTCTTCAATCTCGCCGTTGGCGTTTTTCACCAACTGGGAGTTCAGGCCCCAGGAGATCGGCTCAGGGTCTTCGGGGTTTTTACGTGCGTTGTAAAAGGCGCGCACTTCATCTTCGGTCACACCGTCGTAGAGATTGACGGCGGAGGCGACCACCTTGTCCACGTCAGCAGCCGTATTGACCTTCTTCGGGGCTTCCGAGGGATAGAACATTACCGGCACCAGTTCCAGCACCAGATCCTCGGCACTCTGGCCCTTACGCAGGGGCAGTTCACCAGATGCTTCCACCGACGTCACTACCGCGGAGAAATACTCGGAGGTAAAGGCGGGCTGGAACTTCAGGGTGCTGTAGTGATGATGAATACCGTTCGCGAACCACACCTGGCGGGTGTAGGTCATGAAGTCTTCGAAAGCTTCACTGTTGCGGTCGCCGCTGTAGTTACGCACTACGGCTTCCAGGGTGCGACGGATGCGCAGGTTGTGCTTGAAGTTCTGGTCGTAAATGATGTCGCGGCCGGCGTAGCTGGCCTGATACAGGTAGTACAGCAGTTCTTTCTGCTTCGGAGTCAGCTCGTCCCAGCCCGGTACCTGGTAGCGCAACACCTGAATATCGGCAAAGCGCGCCACTTTCCAGGGGAAGGCCAGGGAAGCATCGCGAACGCCCTTGAACTCGTTACCTTCGCGCCACTCGGGGAAATCGCGATTCGACGCCAGTTCACCGCCAATGGCGAAGAGCAGCAGCATTTCCTGGGCAGCACCGCGCAGGTCCCAGCTCGCATCGTACTCATCCGAGGGCTTGTGGTAGTGATTCGCGGTGTACTCTTTCAGGCGCTCCTCGCCCCACTCCTTGCCGTGCTCCACGGAGTCGGTGGAACGGGTCAGGTACAGCGCAGGCACACCGATCTTGGCGAAGTTGAAGTGGTCGGAGCGGTAGTAGTAGCCCTTCTCCGGGCTGGGCTCACTTACCACGGTCCGGCCCTGGGCCTCGGCGGCGCGGGCCAGGTAATCTTCCAGCTCGCTATTGCCCTGGCCCACCACGGCCACATCGCGGGTCAGGCCGACGTTGCCGGCGGCGATGTTATCCATATTGATGTTGGCCACGGTCTTGGCTGCCGGGAACACCGGATTTTCCGCGTACCATTTGGAGCCCAGCAGGCCACTTTCCTCGGCTGTCACCGCCAGGAACATCACCGAACGTTCCGGAGCAACTTCCTGCTGCTGGAACTGGCGGGCGATAGCCATCAGGCCGGCGATGCCGGAGGCGTTATCGCTGGCGCCGTTATAGATGTTGTCGCCTTCCTGGTCGGGGCGTACGCCCAGATGATCCCAGTGGGCGGTGTAGATGATCACTTCTTCCGGATAGGTGCTGCCGGGGATGTAGCCCAGCACATTGGAAGATTCGGTACTGGACACCGCATTTTCCAGCATCACGCTGGCCTGCAGATTGGCCATGGCTTGCGCCTTGAAGCCGGGTTGAGCCGCGGCTGCTTTCGCTTCGGCGTAGTCCATGCCAGCGGCTTTAAACAGTTCCTGCGCGCGCTCGTGGGTGATCCAGCCTTCTACGGCGACCTTGTCCATGTGGCGATTATCGGCAGACAGGCCAATCTGGGCACCCGACCAGCTATTGGCAACCACTTCCCACGGGTAGGCCGCCGGCGCAGTTTCATGCACGATCAACACCGCGGCGGCGCCCTGCCGCGCGGCTTCTTCATATTTGTAGTTCCAGCGACCGTAGTAGGTCATGGTGTTGCCGTTGAACAACGCCGGATCCTGGGTGGCGTAACCGGGGTCATTGATCAGCACCACCACGGTTTTGCCTTTCACGTCGATGCCGGCGTAATCATTCCACTCGCGCTCGGGCGCGTTGATGCCGTAGCCCACGAACACCAGCTCGGAAGCTTCCACTCTCACGCTGGGTACCTGGCGCTGGGTGCCGACCATCATGTCGATGCCGTAGGCCAGTTTCTCGTCGTAGTCATCGCCTACCAGGGTCAGTACTGCCGAGGGGGACGTTGTCACGGAGCTGATCGGCACTTCCTGGAACCAGGAGCCCGCATTGGCGGGCGTGAGGCCCAGTGCCTCGTATTGTTCCGAAATGTAGGCGATGGTTTTGGCTTCGCCGGCGGTGCCGGGCTCACGACCCTCAAAGCTGTCGTCGGCCAGCACAGGAATGTGGGTGTGCAGGTCTTTTTCGACCTGTTCTGCCGGGGTGGGCGCGGCCTCCGGGGCCGCAGTAGTCTCAGCCGGGGGCTGCTCGGCGCCACAGGCAGCCAGCAAAGCCGCCAGCGCCAGCGCGGCCAGACGGCGGCTGGTTTGAATACTGTTGAACATGTGTTTCTCCGTGTACGGGGCAAACAGGGCCCGGGCTGTGCAGGGCCTTCAGGTTATCCAGGGTAAGACGAGCCAACGGGCAATTCCCTCAAGACGCCCTCAACGCTGGATTGAGGGTCAGGCGCCCCCACTCGTCATACAGGCGTTAAGGCCTATAATAGCGCCCATCGGCCCTTCTGCGGCCAAAAAGATTATAAGGAAGCATTGATGACGACTTCGACTGCTGCCACACCTGTGGCAGATTCTGGCTTTTTTGGCCATCCCAAGGGGCTTTCCACGCTGTTTTTCACCGAAATGTGGGAGCGCATGAGCTACTACGGCATGCGCGCACTGCTGGTGCTGTTCATGACCGCCAGCTTGCAGGAAGAGGGCCTGGCCTTCACCGTGGCGGCGTCCACCGCGATTTACGGCCTGTACACCGGAGCGGTGTACTTCCTGGGCCTGCCCGGCGGCTGGATCGCCGACCGGCTGCTCGGCGGCCAGCGCACGGTGTGGTACGGCGGCATTATCATCATGTGTGGCCACATCGTGCTGGCCATCCCCAACGACAGCACCTTCTTCATCGGCCTGATCCTGGTGGCCTCCGGTACCGGCCTGCTGAAACCCAATATCAGCGCACTGGTAGGCCAGCTCTACAGCGATGACGATGTACGCCGCGATGGCGGCTATGCCCTGTACTACATGGGCATCAACATCGGCTCCGTGCTGGGTTACACCATTTGCGGCTACTTTGGGGAGAATATCGGCTGGCACTGGGGCTTCGGCGCCGCGGCAGTGGGTATGTTCTTCGGCCTGATCCAGTACCGCATCACCCTGGGCAACCTCGGCGGCGCCAGCGCTGCCCCGGAGAGCCCGATGACACCCGCAGGTGCCCGCAAGGCCTGGACTGTCATCTTCGCCGTAGTGGCCGCGGTCGTTGTCATCACCGGCGCTGCACTGACCGGTGCACTCACCATCAACCCGGTGGTTCTGGCGCAGTACGTGGCCGTCGCCTTCACCCTGATCTTCTTCGCCTACTACGGCTACATCTACTTCGCAGGTCAACTGAGCGACGCCGAGAAAAAGCGTATGTGGGCCCTGTTCCTGGTGTGTGTGGCCTCGGCCTGCTTCTGGTCCGGCTTTGAGCAGGCAGGCTCCTCCCTGAACCTGTTTGGTCGCGACTACACCGACCGTCTGGTGGGTAGCTTCGAATTGCCGGCGTCCTGGTTCCAGAACGTGAACCCCATGTTCATCGTGATCCTGTCGCCCTTCTTCGCCGCCCTGTGGATCAACCTGGGCAAGCGCATGATCTCGCCCTCCTATGGCATGAAGTGCGCTATCGGCCTGATCATCATGGCCAGTGGCTTTATCGTGATGTTCTTCGCTGCCCAGTACGCAGCCCAGGGCCTGAAAGTGGCGCCCTACTGGCTGATCACCACCTACTTCCTGCACACCGTGGGCGAGCTCTGCCTGAGCCCGGTCGCCCTGTCGGCGGTAAGCAAGCTGTCGCCCAAGCGCTTTGCGGGCCAGATGATGGGTGTGTTTGTACTGACCTACTCCATCGGCAACATCATCTCCGGCCTGCTGGCGGGTAACTTCGACCCCAACAACGTGGCTGAACTGCCCAACCTCTACCTGCAGATCGCCCTGTTCAGCATTGGCGTGGGCATCATCGTGGCGCTGATCAGCCTGAAGGCCAAAGCCTGGGAAGGCCTGCACAGCAACAAGCCCGGCGTGGCGGTAGCAACCGACACTCCGTGACGTAGTTCTGCATTTAGTACCGGGCGCGGTGGGCTTTTCGCTCCGCCGCGCCCAATCCCACCGTTTTCACCCTCTCCCGAGGAATTCCCCATGAATCGCCAGACTCTCTTTTTCCAATGGCTTTTCGGCCTGTGCCTGTTCGCTTTGCTGGGCGCCTGTAGCAACGACCAGACGCCCCAGGAGCAGGGCGCTGATACCGTTGTAATTACCGAGGAAAGTAACAAGAGCGACGCGCTCTATCCCGACGATCCGCCGGAAGCGCGCCTGCCCGAGGGCTGGGTGGAACCGACCCATTACGACCTGCACCTGAACATCGACCCCCGCGGGGAGCGATTCAGCGGCACCACCCGCATTGCGGTCAAAATCGGGGAGTTAAAAAGCTTCTGGATGCACGGCAACGGCCTGGAGGTCACTCGGGCCACTGCCATCCTGCCCGGCGGCCGCAAACTGCCGCTGGCCTGGGACCAGGTACTGCCGACCGGCACCGTTAAGGTAAGAGCCCCGGAAGCCATCGATACCGGCGAAGCAACCCTGGAATTTGAGTACAACGCGCCCTTCAACACCAACCTGGAAGGCCTGTACAAAGTGGAAAGTGGCGGCGAGAGCTACGCCTATACCCAGTTCGAAGCCACCTCGGCCCGGTTGGCTTTCCCATCGTTTGACGAGCCAGCCTACAAAGTCACCTTCGACATCAAACTGACCGTGCCCGCCGAACATGTGGCAATCACCAACACACCGGAAAGCGCGGTCACTGACAATGAGGACGGCACCCGTACCCACACCTTCCTCACCACCAAACCCCTGCCCACCTACCTCATCGCCTTCGCGGTGGGACCGTTTGATGTAGTGGAGGGTGAAACCATCCCCGCCGCGGGCGAGCGCACCGAGGGCATCCCCGTACGCGGCATCACCACCCGTGGTAAGGCCGACGAGATCCGCTTCGCCCTGGCCAATACCACCGAGATGGTGCAAACCATGGAGGACTACTTCGGCACCCCCTACCCCTACCGCAAGCTGGACCTGATTGCGGTACCGGACTTTTCCGCTGGCGCCATGGAAAACGCCGGGGCCATCACTTACCGCGAGCAACTGATTCTGGTGAATGAAGACTCGTCGGTAGGCGAAAAGCGCTCGTTTTTTGTTGTCCACGGCCACGAACTGGCCCACCAGTGGTTTGGCAACCTCGTCACCCCGGTCTGGTGGGACGACATCTGGCTCAATGAGTCCTTCGCCACCTGGAACGCCTACATCATTCTCGACATGATGTTCCCCGACCAGAATTACCGGGAAAGCCTGCAAAACAGCTCCGCGGGGGTGATGAGCGAAGACGCCCTGGCCAGCGCCCGCCCGATTCGCGAGCCCATTGTGCGCCACGCAGACATCGGCTCGGCCTTCAACGGCATCACCTACCGCAAGGGCGGCGGTGTGCTGCAGATGTTTGAGTCCTTCCTGGGCACCGACGCTTTCCGCGACGGTATCCGCCACTACATGCAAAAACACGCCTGGGGCAACACCACGGCAGAGGACTTTATCGGCGCCATCGCCGACGCCAACCCGCAGGTTGATGGTGAGGACCTCCGGAACGCCTTCATGAGCTACATTCTCCAGCCCGGGATGCCGGTACTCACCAGCACCCTGCACTGCGACGATGAGGGCGGCGTGAGCGTAACGCTGACGCAGGAGCGCTACCTGCCCGCCGGCTCCACCGGCGACGCGCAGCAGGAGTGGATTGTGCCCGCCTGCCTGTCCATCGCCAGCGAGGGCGAAACCAGCGCCCAGTGCCAGTTGCTCAAGGAGCGCAGCAATACGGTCAAGCTCGATACCGAACGCTGCCCCGATTACCTGCTGCCCAATACCGGCGGTCTGGGTTATTACCGTTGGAACGTGCCCGCGGAAAACTGGCGAGACGTGCTGACCGCCTTCGACACCCTCAGTGCGGGCGAGCAGCTCTCCACCGCCAGTAATCTCAGCGCCGCCTTACACGCTGGTGGGATCTCCCTGCCTGACTACCTCGACGCCGTTCCCACATTGGCCGCGTCCCATTCCTACCGCGTTGCCCTGATCCCCCGCGGCGATGCCTATCTGGTGAAGGATTACGTAGCCACCGCGGAAGAGCGCGCAGAAATGCAGCGCCGCATCATCGAGTGGTACGGCCCGCAACTGACCCGCCTCAACGCCAAAGCAACGCTGAGTGATGACGAAGTCACCTTCCGCCGACTGATGATGTCCACACTGGCGCTGGGCGGTGAGGACCCCACCATGCGCGCCGAACTGACCGAAATAGCACGGCGTTACACCGGTTTTGGCGATGATGGACAGCTGCACCCCGAGGCCGTAGACCCCAACCTCACTTACATCGCGCTGCTGACCGCCGCCAACGAGTTGGGCCCGGATTTTGCGGAACTGCTGTGGCAACAGGTTCTGGCCTCCGACAACGCCCGGGTTCGCCAGGACCTGTTGTCGGCCCTGGGCTACAGCAAAAACCCGGACGTTGCCGCGGTGATGCGCGAGCGCATTCTCAGCCCCGAGCTGCGGGACAACGAGATCTTCTACATCTTCAACAACCAGATGTCTCACGAGGAAAACCGCCAGGCACTGTTCAACTGGGCCAGTGAAAACCTCGACGCTGTAATGGCCCGAATTCCCGCCTGGCGCCAGGGCCAGTTGCCACGCCAGTTCGAGGCCTTCTGCAGCGAGGAGGACGCCGCGGCCGTTGAAGCCCTGTTCGCGCCCATCATCGACCAGCTGGAGTCCGGCCCCCGCTACCTCGCCAATGCACTGGAAAGTATCCGCCTGTGTGCGGCCTTCACCGCGCTGCATCGCAGCGCTCCAGCGGTGCCCTGAGGCCAAAAACCTGCCGAAAAGTGCGGATTTACGGACTTTTCGGCTGGCCAACCCCCCTTAAACGCCGTACATTTTCTGGCAGAAATACGGCAGTCGGAACACACAGGGGATGCAGCGCGAGGTGCAGAAGTACAACCTCACCTTTTGCGGCGAGATCCGCGATGGACACGATCGCGGGCAAGCCATGCTGCGCTTCGGCGAAACCCTGGGTATCGACGAGCAAAAGCGCATCATGCGCTTCTTTTCCGGTGATCTGGTCACCCTGCGCCGCAACCTGAGCCACGATACCGCACGCCGCACTGCGCGCAAGCTGCGCAAAGCCGGCCTTATCACCTATATCGAACCGATCACTGAGGCGGACAATGATCCAGCGGCCAATAGCCCGCTCCCGCCAGAAGAAGCCAGCACCGAAAGCGTCGTAGAGGCCCCCGAAACACCCCCGACCAAGCCAGCGCCAGCCCCGTTCCTGGATCGCTCGGCACGCGCCGCCAAACCCAACCTTTACAGCCTGCGCCCCTTCCGCAACAACGCCCAGGTACGCAGTCGCGCCAGCCGCGCCCGCCAGGTGGCGCGCGGAGCGGCGGCGGTAGGCCTGTTCGCGGCGGTGGCCCTGTTGTTATTGGGCATTCGCTACCTGCTGTTGCCGGCCCCGGCGCCGCTGCCCGAAATCACCGCCCTCGCCACCAGTGAACAGGGGGCGCTCACCGTAGTAAGCGCTGAGCAACTGTTTTTACACGACCGCTCGGGCCGACCGACGACTTCCATCGAGGCGCAGGCGGTGAGCCTGTCAGCCTTTGAACACCCGGTGTTTTACGCTGGCGACGAGCTGATGGTGATGGGTCGTGCCATTGCAGACGCACCTGCTTCCCCGCCGGCGCTTTTTCGCTGCGTTGAAGCGGCCAACGAGTGCCATCAGGTATTGAAGCTGGACGAAAATGTCACTCTGCTCGCTGCCACAGGCAGCAGTAGCGATGGCGCCCTGTTCCTGCTGTTTGCCAGTGGTGACTTGCAGCGCTTCTCCGCCAGCGGCGAGTTGGAAGCGCAGGTAATGGTGGACCTGCCCGCCGCTCCGCAATTACAGCTGATCGATGGCCTGTTGTATCTCAGCAGTGCCCACGCGCCGGGCTTGTCGGTATTGATTCCGGATCGGAAACAATTTGGCGAGCAGGTGGACGAGATCCTGCTACTGGCTGACGGCGCTCAGGATTTATCGGCACGGGTCGGCATGTTCATCCGCAGTGGTGGGCATTGGTGGTCCGTTGTGGACAAGGGCCCGGAAGGTCAGAGCTTGCAGCGATTCGCCGCCGACTTCACCTTCCTCGGACAACAGCCCGTCGGCGATCAGCCCCTGCTGGTGAGTTGGCAGGACAAGGCCCTACTGGGTGAAGTGGGCTCCGAGGCGCTACAACGCGTAAACGCCGCCGGTGAGTTCGAAGCTCCCCTGGAGGCCACCAGTTTCCTCGCCAGCCGCGACGCCGCCAGCAACGCGCGGACCCGGCAAAACCTGTTCTGGGGTATCGGTTTCGCCCTGCTGGCCAGCATTGCCGCGGGCGCCTTTGTACTGGCGGGCGTGCAGCACCTGCGCAGCCTCGTATACCGCCACGGTGAGGGCAATGGGGCGGGCAACCTGGATCAATACGCCGATCTGGTGAACTGGGTCCGGTTGAATCCGGGGCGCGATTCGGTATTTCACCGCTTCCTGCGTTTTTATGCGATCACCTGCACCGTGGTTCTGATCGCGGCGGTTGCCCTCAAGATCAGCGTACTCGGGCTCGCAGGCCTCCTGTTGATCTGTATCGGCCCCGCCGCGGCGTTGATCATTCTGGCCCGCAGCCCCGGGGGACACATCGGGCGCATGGACGATCAACTCCTGCTGGTTGACCACAGCGGCACCTACCACTGGGCCAGCGGCGCGCGCATTCACTATCGCTCGCACTTCCTGTTGATCGACGATGTGGTGGTGTATCTGGGTAATCGGCACCTACCGCTGTTTGATCCAGTGCCCCTGAATGAAATCGTCCCGCTGATTAATCGGGGCATCAAGATCCAGCGTCGCGCTGTGGTGGTGCGGCTGCTGCAGGCCCGCCACCCCCTGATTAAAGCGGCGGCGACCTGTGGTGGCTGTGTAATCAGTGGCGGCTTGCTGGTGTCAGCCGCCCTGCTCGTCAGCCTACTGAGTTGACCCGGACGATCTAGCTGACAGCGCGGATGGGCTCGGCACTCGGGTCGATGAACAACTGCCCTTCCCCAATCAGGATGACGCGCCCGCCGATACGGCAGCAGATTTCCTTGCCAGGCTGCTTGTCCAATTCCACATGAATCACACTGACCCGGCTGTCGGGTGAGCCCCGATCGATACTGAAAGTATGGGTACCGGGCACCGTAGAACTCTGGGACGCGAGGTAGGCCACAAATTCCGGCATCACATTGCCGATAGGCGGATACTCATTCGGACGAAAATCGGGCCGCATCAGGCGCCCGTGGAAATCGGTGGTGCCGGACACTGACCCGGGCGCGAAGAGCAGGATGGAGTCGGCGTAGATGCTGGACAGCAATTCCGACCAGTGTTCCGGCTGCAGGCGTGCAGCCAGCACGTGCTCATGCCGCGTCAGCGGCACCACCAGTGTCGGCCGGTTAATGCTAACGCCCAATGGCCGGTATTTACTGAAGCGCAGGTGTTTTTCTTCGATCCCCAGCGCCTGGGCGATTTTGCTTTCCTCCGGTGTGTAAGCATCCAGCACCGGGGCAATCCAGGTGGAGAACTGCACTGAGCGCGGCCCTTGGGCCGCCGGGTCCACGAAGGTATCAATGGCTTGCTCGCCATTATTGATTCGATACTGGCGAACACCTGCGACATCCTCGCCAAAACCAAGATCCGCCGCCACCTGCGCCGCAGCGATAGTGGTGTGTGCGCCGAACCGGGTTTCACCGGTCTCGTCGAACACAGAGCAGGGCTGAGCGCTGCCGCTGGTGTCGATGAATACGGTTTCGGTCTGCCGAAATTCGCTGGCGATGCGGCGCTTTAACGCATCGTCTACCGGTTGTTGCAGGATGACGACGGGTATCTGCGTGCCCTGAAAGTGCTCGTCCGCGAAGACATCCAGCAATTTGTATCGAATACTCATCCCGCTCTCCCGTCAGATAAACTGCAAAAATTCAGCTTATCTCAATCGGGTGCCGGATGTCAGTGCCGCTGTACGACACCCTCGGATTGGCACCGCGGCTTGGGCTATACTGGCGCCTCATTCATTTCCGGCCCTATCGGCAGCGCAGGTGCAAGCATCGATGGAACCCCGCCACTCGGAACGCGGCGCCCCCTCTCCTCACGTTGGCCTGTTCGTCACCTGCCTGGCAGACTTGTTTCGCCCCAGCGTTGCCTGGGCCAGCCTGACCCTGCTGGAACGGGCCGGCTGTCGTGTGAGTGTGCCCTCGGCACAAACCTGCTGCGGACAACCGGCCTACAACAGTGGCGACAAAGCACGGGCCGTACCGCTGGCTAAATCGGTGATTCGCGCGTTTGAGGGGCTGGATTACGTGGTGGCACCTTCCGGCTCCTGCGCCGGCATGCTGAAAGTACACTACCCGCGCCTGCTGGAGGGCGAATGGCGCCAGCGCGCTGAACACCTTGCCCAGCGCACCTGGGAACTGAGCGCTTTTCTCACCGAGGTAACACCACTGCCCCTACCGGCCAACCGTCCGGATGCAGGCCATGTGGCCTTTCACGACAGCTGCGCGGGCTTGCGCGAACTGGGCGTTCGCGAGCAGCCGCGACACCTATTGCGCCAACAGTGCAGCGCCGATATCGCCGAACTGGACAATCGCGATGTGTGCTGCGGGTTTGGCGGTACCTTCTGCGCCAAAATGCCGGACATCTCCACCAAAATGTGCGATGACAAACTCAAGGCCGTCAGCGCCACCGGAGCGCCCACGCTGGTGGGTGGCGACCTCGGCTGTCTGTTGAATCTTGCCGGCCGCGCCCGCCGCCAGGGCCAAAACCTGCAGGTTCGTCATTTCGCCGAATTGCTGGTTGGCGATATCAATCAACCGGCCATCGGTGAGTCGGGCGACTGATCGTGCAACAAACCAGCGACAACTTTATCGCAGCCGCTACCGAGGCCCTGCACAACGACTACCAGCAGGCCACTCGCGATTTTCTGGGTCAGATGGCACCAAAGGCAACGGCTGCTGCGCGAGCAAACTTTGGTGATTGGGACGCGCTGCGCGCACACGTTAAACGCATTCGCGAACATAGCCTCGATCATCTCGCCTACTACCTGGAGCAGTACGAAGCCGCTGCGCAGGCCGATGGCGTACAGGTGCACTGGGCGGAGGATGCGGACGCCCTGAACCGCCGTGTGCTGGAAATTTGCCGGGAGCACGGCGCGCGCCGCGTGGCCAAGGGCAAGTCCATGGTCACCGAGGAGACCGGCCTCACGCCCTACCTGGAATCCGCCGGACTTACCGTCACCGAAACAGACCTCGGCGAGTACATCGTGCAACAGGCCGGGGAGCCTCCCAGCCATATTGTGGGCCCCGCCTTGCACAAATCGGTGGATGAAGTGCGCGAGCTGTTTTTGCGCAAGCACGATTTGGGGGAGCGAGCGCTCGATGGTCCGCCCGAACTGGTAGCTGAGGCGCGAACGGTTCTGCGCGATACCTTTTTGCAGGCGGACGTGGGCATCATCGGCGCCAATGCCCTGATCGCCGAAAGCGGCCACAGCATGCTGGTAACCAACGAGGGCAACGGCGACCTGGTGGCCAACTTGCCCGCTGTGCGCATCGTTTGTACCACCATCGACCGCGTGGTGCCGCGTGCCGAAGATGCCACCGCCATGCTGCGCCTGCTGGTGCGCTCTGCCACCGGCCAATCGGTCACCGCCTACACCAGTTTTTACGGTGGATCACGCCGGGAGGAAGAGCAGGACGGGCCAACGGAAACTCACGTCATTCTGCTCGACAACCATCGCGGCGAAATGCTGGAGGGTCCGTTTCGTGACATGCTTCACTGCATCCGCTGTGGCAACTGCCTCACCCACTGCCCGATCTATGTGGCTGCGGGCGGCCACGCCTATGGCTGGGTGTATCCGGGGCCGATGGGCTCGGTGTTGACGCCGCTGCTGACCAGCCTGGAAGCCAGTTCAGCACTGCCTAATGCCTGCACCGCTTGCGGCCGCTGTGCCGAAATCTGTCCGGCGGATATTCCTCTGCCTGACTTGCTGCGCGACTTGCGTGAGGAAGAAAGCCAGCAGCGCCTGAACCCCCGGCGCTGGCGACTCGGTATACGCTGGCACGCCAGACTGCTGCGCTTCCCTCGCCTGTATCACGGGCTCAGCCGCATTGCGATCGCAGCGCTGCACCGGCTGGGCCGACGCCGTGGTGCCTTCCAGTCTTTGTGGCTGGCCGAAGGCTGGACCGGGCAGCGGGATTTTCCCGCGCCCCAGTCCAGCACTACGTTCATGCAGGAGTACCGCCAGCAGTCGCGGCAATCGCTGCATTCGCAGAAGGCTCAACACGATGGAGAATGAGGCCCGCACCCGCATCCTTGCTCGGGCAAGGCACGGCGGCCGCGATCACAGCGCACAGCAAATCCGGCAGCTACGCGAAGGGCTGGGCAGCGCCCCCGCACCGGTAGCACCCAGCGACGACCTGGCCATTGCCTTTATGTCACGGCTGATCAACAACGGCGCCAGTGTCGCCTGCGTGCCCAACCGCTCCGCCGCGGTCCGTGAAATCGCCGACTTTCTGTACCGCCACAACTACGACCGCCGACTCATCACCGCCAATGATCCGAAAATGGCCACCCTGCCCTGGCGCGATGGCGGCATTCTGCCGCGCTTCGCCACGGTGGGCGACAAAGATCCTGTTGCCGCCAGTTACGGCCACCTCGGTATCGCCGAAACCGGGTCTGTTCTCCTTCCCAGCGATCGGGGCAACCCGGCACGCAACAGCTTCCTGGTGCGGGACCATGTGGTACTGGTTGATGCGGCTGATGTGGTAGCCAATTACGAACAGGCCTGGGCGCGGATTCAAGCCAACGCACAACCAAGGGGCCTGCCACGCGCCCTGCATTTTATCTCAGGGCCTTCGAGCACCGCCGACATTGTTGGCCATCTGGTGCAGGGCGCCCACGGTCCAGTGACCTGGCAGTGCATCGTGATTGGCCAGCTACCCGACGATACCCTCGAACGAGCGCGCGAACTGGCCGGTAAGTGACCCGACATCTGGAGCAGACCATGCTGCGATCATTGTTGTTTTTAATCGTACTGTTTACACCGATGGCCTTCGGCGCCAGCTTGTCCGAGTGCCGAACGCTGCCCAATGACAGTGAACGGC
Organism: Gammaproteobacteria bacterium; assembly: GCA_030427085.1. Classification (GTDB taxonomy): domain Bacteria; phylum Pseudomonadota; class Gammaproteobacteria; order Pseudomonadales; family Halieaceae; genus JAUHXH01. The sequence continues at coordinate 338,610 of JAUHXH010000003.1, forward strand.
TGGCCTGCTACGACGCACTGGCAGATGCCGCGGAGATACCGGAAACTGAAAGCATCGAAGTAGAAACCGGCCCCACGCACGGCGCCAGCGTGAAACTGGAAGTACCCCCGGTTGCCGGCGACTACTCACAGCGGCAAGCACTGGAGGAAGCCACGGCCGAGCTACCCTTTGTGATGACGCCGTACCGCCGAAACTATCTGCTGCCGGTCACCTACAACACGGAACTGGACGAGAGTTACCTCGGTGAACTGGCGCCCGGCGAGCTGGACGCCACCGAAGTGAAATTCCAGATCAGCTTTAAAGCCCTGCTGTGGGGCAACCCGCTGGGTAAGCGCACCAATCTCTGGGTGGGCTACACCCAGGAAAACTGGTGGCAACTCTACAATTCTGAATACTCCGCCCTGTTCCGTGAAACCAACTACCAGCCGGAAGCCTGGCTCAATTATAAAAGCGACTGGTCGCTGGGCGGATTCACCCTCAGCGAGCTGCGTCTGGGTTTCAATCACGAGTCCAATGGCCGCGCCGGCGACCTGTCGCGCAGTTGGAACCGCATTATCGCCGGTGCCGTGGTGGAAAAAGATGACCTCGCCATCGAGGCTCGCACCTGGTACCGCATCCCCGAGGACGAGGATTCCGACGAAAACCCGTCCATGTGGAATTACTACGGCTATGGCGACCTGCTGGCCACCTGGCGCAACGGCAGGCATGGCTACAGTGTGATGTTGCGCAACAACCTGCGCAGCGACGGCAATAAAGGTGCTGTTCAACTGGACTGGACCTTCCCCCTGTCACGTCGCTTCCGGGGTTACGTGCAATATTTCAACGGCTACGGCGAAAACCTGCAGGATTACGACCGACGTACGCAGCGGATTGGGGTGGGGGTTACTCTGACGGATTTGCTGTGATTTTGACTTCCGGGGAAGAAGTCGAGACAACGTTGTCTCATTTCGTCGTCTCCGGTATCATCCCCGCCAACAATCGGCGCTGCGGAGGGCGCATTCATCATGGCGCTTAAAGCACTTACCGCTGCCCGGGTATTCGACGGCGAGCGCTTGCTCGTGGATCACGCCGTGATATTGGACGGCGACCGCATCCACTCGACCCGCTCGCTCCGCGACCTCCCCACAGACACGAAACTGGAAGAACTAGGGGCTGGCGTACTCGCGCCGGGCTTCATCGACGTCCAGGTCAACGGCGGTGGCGGGGTGATGTTCAACAACCAGACCGACGTGGAGGCGCTGGCCCGTATCACTCTCGGCCACCGCAGCCGCGGCACTACCAGCCTGATGCCCACGTTGATCAGCGATACACCGGAAGTACAGCAGGCAGGAATGGCCGCGGTTGCCGACGCCATGGCGGTGGGTAATCACAGCGTGCTGGGCATTCATATCGAAGGCCCCTTCTTCGCGCTGCCCCGGCGCGGCACCCACAAGGCCGACATGATCCGCGAACTCACCGAGGCGGATGTGCAGTGGCTGACCGCCCATCCCGAACTTACGGTGATGCTGACGCTGGCGCCGGAATGCGTAGCGCCGGGTGTCATCCAGCGGCTAAGTGAGGCCGGCATTCTGGTCTGTGCCGGGCACACTGAAGCCGGCTACGAGGATATTGTGCGCGCCCGTGCAGAAGGCCTGCGCGGTTTCACCCACCTGTTCAACGCCATGAGCCCCCTGCAGTCCCGACAGCCAGGCACCGTAGGCGCAGCGCTGGACAGCCCAGACACCTGGGCGGGCATCATCGCGGACGGGCACCACGTACACCCCGCCAGCATTCGGGTGGCACAAAATTGTTTGCCCGAAGGCAAGTTACTCCTGGTCAGCGATGCCATGTCCACCGTTGGCGGACCGGATAAAAGTTTCGTGATTTACGGCGAGGAAATTCGTGAACAGGACGGCTGCCTGATTAACGCCGAGGGTGCGCTGGCCGGTTCAGCGATCGGCTTGATCGATGCGGTGAAGTACTGCGTTGAAACGGTAGGCACACCGCTCACTGAAGCGCTGCGCATGGCCTCGCACTACCCTGCCTACTTTCTGAATCGGGAGAACGAACTCGGCAAATTAAATGAAGGCATGCGCGCCGACCTGGTGCATTTCGATGACAGCTTCTGCGTGCAGGCAACCTGGGTTGCAGGCCAGATGGAACGCCACTGACCCCCGCACACACTCCAAAACCCTATACGGACCCCTGCTATGAAAGTCGTAATTCTGGAAGACGCCAATGAAGTCGCTCGCTACGGGGCTGATATTTTTGAGCGCCAGTTAGCGCACAAGGCAGACTCCGTATTCGGCCTGGCCACGGGCTCAACGCCCGTTGCGCTGTACCGGGAGCTGATCGAGCGCCATCAACGAGAGTCGCTCAGCTTTGCAGGTGTTACCACCTTCAACCTGGATGAATACCTGGGCCTGCCACCTGAGCACCCCCAGAGCTATCGCTACTTCATGCAGCAGCACCTGTTCGACCACATCGACATCCGCCCGGAAAGTACCTTCGTACCATCGGGTGACGCTGACCATCCCATCGAGGCCTGCGATGAATACGAGGCGCGCATCCGCAATGCCGGCGGCATCGATGTCCAGTTGCTGGGTATTGGCCGCAACGGCCACATCGGCTTTAACGAACCCACCAGCTGCCTCACCTCGCGCACCCGCATCAAAACCCTGACCCGGGAAACTATCGACGACAACGCGCGCTTTTTCGGGCCCGACGAAGAACAACCCCACCTGTCCATCACCATGGGCATCGGCACCATCATGGAATCGCGACTGGTGGTGTTGTTGGCTACCGGAGCGAGCAAGGCGCAGGCGGTGAAAGCCATGGTGGAGGGGCCGGTGTCGGCCTGGTGTCCCGCATCCATTTTGCAGATGCACCCATCAACGGTGCTGATCGTAGACGAAGCGGCGGCGGGTGGATTGTCCAATCCTGAGTTCTTCAAGCATATTGAGCGGGAGAATCAGGCTCTGCTTACCCGGTTGGGGATGGTTTGAGGGGGGCCTGCTTCTCGGGGAATATTTTTCAGACTCGGCAGTGAATTTAAGCGCGTCCCTGCCGGCGTCCTGCCTCTCGGGACGTACCGTCCATCCATGGACATAAAAAACCCGACCACTCGGGGAGTGGTCGGGTAAACGAAAACACGCTGACGGGGTTATTGCCAGCGCTGTTTACTGGAGCGGTTTTGCCCAAAACCCATGCTCCAACAGCGGAAAACCCACCGGTTTCCCCCACCAACGCCGCCCTGTGACCGTTCCGCAAGACAACGTTGTCAGGCAAAGATACGCAGGCGAGACAACGTTGTCAACCGATGCCGCAAAAGAGCTAACAAAAAAGCTGACAAAAGCCCCGGCGCACTTGAAGCACACCGGGGCCGGCAGCATTTACAGCTGGGGATTGATCAAGAATTTCTCGCCGGTGGAGCGGCGTTCATACACGGACATATTCTCCGGCAGCAGGGCCTCCGCCAGTGAAATCTCGGCGGTGTAGTGGCTGGCGAAAGTGGTGTCCAGTTCCGCCGCCACGCGCTGCTGCAACTGCGCCACGCGCTCCATGCCCACTTTCTGCATGAAGGGGGTCAGCAGGAAGCCGGATACACTCCAGGCGAAGCCGTAGGCGGGGGTCAGTTCGGTCGGCGTCAGATCCAGGCGGCCATAGATGTAGACCTGCTTGAACACATCGGAGCCATAGCGGTTATAAGGCATTTCTGCCGCCGCTGCCCTCTCCATCGCGGTGAGGATGGTGTTCGCCAGCCGCCCGCCGCCGGTGGCGTCAAAGGCCAGCGTGGCGCCGGTTTCCTGACAGGCCGCGGTCAGCTGTTGCAGGAAGTCATCGTCGGAGGAGTTCAGCACGTACTTCGCGCCGATACCGCGCAGCAACTCAACCTGATCGGGCTTACGCACGATATTTACCAGTTCAATGCCTTCCGCCTGGCAGATCTTGTTGAGCATCTGGCCCAGGTTGGAAGCCGCCGCAGTGTGCACCAGGGCTGTGTGGTTCTCCGCGCGCATGGTGTCCACCATGGCCAGTGCCGTCAGCGGGTTTACAAACGCTGATGCACCCTGGCGCGCGGTGGTGCCGTCCTGCAGGGGTAAGGCCTGGAACACGTTGACACAGCGGTACTGGCTGAACATATCGCCACCGGCCACGGCCACGGTTTTCCCGAGCAGGGCCTGAGCGGCATCCGAACTCCCCGCCTTCACCACGGTACCGGCGCCCTCATTACCCACACCCATGGAGTCTCCCACCCGCGCGGTCAGCATGGGCCGGAAGGCTTCGGGGATCGGCGCGCGAAATACGGTGTCGGCACCGCTACCGCTGACACTGCCCTGGGCGGCAACCACCGGACCCAGCAACAGCGCCAGGTCAGAAGGGTTAATCGGCGCTGCTTCCACGCGTACCAGCACCTCGTCGGGGCCGGGATCGGGGACTTCAACGGTGGTCAGTGACAACTCCAGTTCGCCACTTTCCGTGACCAGTGAACGCAGTTGCAGTGATTCTGTGGTTTGTGTCATGCGAATAATGTCCTTGTGTCGCTTCACATATGGAAAAAGTTGAGTTTGTTGCCATCCGGGTCGCGGAAGTAGCCGGCGTAGAAGCCCTCACCGCGCGGACCGGCCGCGCCTTCATCCGTCGCACCCAATTCCATGGCCTTCTGGTACAGGGCGTCCACCTGATCGGTAGAAACGGCTGCGATGGCGACCATGACACCGTTGCCCACGGTTGCGGGCTGGCCATCGTGAGGTTTGGTAACGCAGATACCGGCACCGGGATTGCCGGGAACCGTCCAGGCAACAAACTGTTCGGTGTCCATCATACGGGTCGCGCCCATTTCTGCCAGCAGGGCATCGTAAAAAGCGCAGGAGCGTGCAAAATCGTTAGTACCGAGGGTGACGTAGCCAATCATTTTTCTGATTCCTTATGTGAATGCGGGACGCAAAGACTAAACCAGCATAGACCAATTCTGTGCCGCTGATTTTTGTGGAGAATCTCTGTACAATTCGCGCCTCCATAGTGACCCCCCGAGAGAGAGATTATGTACAGCAATCGCGATTTCAACCGCTGGCGCCGTCACCCCTGGCACGGCCTGGCCGCCCATCCCGAAGGTGCCGCCGAGGACGTCGTTCAGGTTTACATCGAAATGACCCCCGCCGACGTGGTGAAGTACGAACTGGATAAAGCCTCCGGCTTCCTGATGGTAGACCGCCCCCAGCGCACCACCTCCAGCCCGCCAGCCCTGTACGGTTTCATCCCCCGCACCTACTGCGCCGAGGAAGTGGCCAAGCGCTGCCCCCACGCCGCCGAGGCCGACGGTGACCCGCTGGACATCTGCATCTACTCAGAGCGCCACATCACCCGCGCCGACATTCTGCTGAACGCCCGCGTGGTGGGTGGTATCCAGATGATCGACGACGGTGAGGCCGACGACAAAATCGTGGCCGTGCTGGAAGGGGACAACATCTGGGGCGACGTGCAGGACATCACTGACCTGCCCGCGATCAAGACCGAGCGTCTGCAGCACTACTTCTCCACCTACAAGATGGTGCCCGGCAAAGAAATCGACATTCGTGTCGACTTCGTCTACGGCCGCGAGGAAGCACTGAAGGTGATCGAAGCAGCACAGAAGGACTACCAGAACCACTACGGCCACCTGCACCAGCAGGACGAAGGCTAAGGGTTTGCCGGTCGCGGCGGCCGCAGCGGTCGCCGCACTTCAACCATCAGTGGCGCAGTTGGGCATCCAACTGGTCCACCACCTCCGCCCAGTCGGCATCGTCCTGGATGGCCTCGCGCAGAAATTGCGCCTGCCCGGCACTCCAGAAGGCGGCTTTTTCCAGCGGCACATCCGGTGGCAGGTGGTTGTTCTGCACAAACGCCTCCATCGCAGCTTCGCTATTGGGTAAGCCCAATTGTGCGAAGAGCATAGGCAAAGTGTGAGGCGAGGTATCCATCGCGATTCTCCGTCAATGCGTACACGCCAAGCATAGCCCCCTCTTGCCCGGCTTGCATCCACCGGCTGATGGGGTATTATCCGCCCCCCTTCAGCGGCCCGGCGCCTCAGCCCGCCGCTCGATCACGAGACCAACATGACCACCAATACCCGCTTCGATCAATTGGGCCTTAGCCCGGAACTTCTCCAGGCCATAGCCGATAAAGGCTACGACAGCCCCTCGCCAATTCAGGCCGAGGCCATCCCCGCCGTGCTGTCCGGGCGAGACGTAATGGCGGCTGCGCAAACCGGTACCGGCAAGACCGCCGGCTTCACCCTGCCTTTATTGCAGTTGCTCAGCACCGGTCCGCGGGAGAAACACCCGCGCCCCCGCGCCCTGATCCTCACCCCCACCCGCGAACTGGCGGCCCAGGTGGGTGAAAGCGTGGAGACTTACGGCAAGCACCTGCCACTGACCAGCACCGTGGTGTTCGGCGGTGTGAAGATCAACCCTCAGATCAGTCGCCTCGGCCGCGGTGTAGACATCCTTGTGGCCACACCAGGGCGCCTGCTCGATCTGTACGGCCAGGGCGCGGTCAAGTTTGACCACCTGGAAGTACTGGTACTGGACGAAGCAGACCGCATGCTGGACATGGGCTTCATCCACGACATTCGCAAGATCCTCGCCCTGCTGCCGCCCAAGCGCCAGAACCTGCTGTTTTCCGCCACTTTCGCGCCGGAGATCCGCAAGCTGACCAATCAGTTGCTGGACAACCCCATCGAAGTGGAAGTGGCACCGCCGAACACCACTGCGGAGCGGGTTGAACAATTCCTCCACCCAGTAGACAAGAAGCGCAAGGGCGCCCTGCTGAAGCATCTGGTGCAGGAAAACGACTGGTTCCAGGTGCTGGTGTTTACCCGCACCAAGCACGGCGCCAACCGGCTGGCCCAACAGTTGGAAAAATCCGGCATCGAGGCCGCGGCCATTCACGGCAACAAGAGCCAGAACGCCCGTACACGTGCACTGGCCGGCTTCAAGGCGGGCAAGCTGCGCGTGCTGGTTGCCACCGATATTGCCGCACGCGGACTGGACATCGACCAGCTGCCTCAGGTGGTGAATTTCGATCTCCCCAATGTGGCGGAAGACTACGTTCACCGTATCGGCCGCACCGGTCGCGCCGGCGCCAGTGGCCGCGCCTATTCCCTGGTCAGCGCCGACGAGATCAAGCAGCTCAACGGTATCGAGCAGTTGATCGGACGTCATCTGGAACGGGACTACGTCGGCGGTTTCGAACCCGACCACGAAGTGCCTCCCAGTGCACCCCTGCGCAAATCCCACAAACCCCGCCAGAACACAGGCGGCGGCAAGCATCACCACCGGGAAGGAGACGGCAACACCGCCCGCGGGCGCGGTGCTGAGGGCCACAAGCGCCCGCCCCGCCGTCGGCGGCGTCGCAGCGGCAACCGCGCGGGCGCGAACGCCGCATAAATTTTTTCCCCCAGCGCGTAACCTTGCTGCGCGCTGTGACGTATTCGGCGTTGAACAGTCACCACACTGCAAGGAGATGTCATGTTCAAACGCCCACTCATCGCCCTGGGTCTGGCTCTGGCCAGCACCGCTGCCGCCGCCCAGGACGCACAATATTTCGTTAGCATCACCAATATCACCCCCGGCCAGACTTTCACCCCACAACTGGTCATGACCCACGACACCAGCTTCCAGGTATTCCGCTACGGCAAGCCCGCCAGTGAAGGCCTGGAAATCCTCGCCGAGGGAGGCGACACCTCCGCACTTGTCGACGAGGCCGGCGATAGCGTCTGGGAAGCGGTCACCATCGATGGTCTGCTTGGACCAGGGGAGACGGCCACTACCATGATCAGCGCTGAAGAGGGGGGGTTCCTGTCGGTAGCCGCGATGCTGATTCCCACCAACGACACCTTCGTCGCCCTGAGCCGCACGCGCCTGCCCAGAGCTGGTGGCTGGTCGCGCCTGTTGCGCGCCTACGATTCCGGCACCGAGGCCAACGACCAGGATTGCGCCAACATTCCCGGCCCCCGCTGCGGTGGCGAAGGTGTGTCGGCGCCGGCGGATGACGATGAAGGTTTTGTCTACATCGGCAACGGCTTCCACGACCTGGGTGAGATGAGCGACAGCGGTTCGGAAGTGCTGGGCCCGCACACCTACGACTGGCGGAACCCGGTAGCCCGTGTGGTGGTCAGAAGGGTAAACTGATTCTGACTACCCTGGGCCTTTGCGACCCTGCCGCGGCAGGGTCGCACCATCACATGGAAGATGCTGGCAACGCGGTATACAACACCGATGAACAGCGCTGGGCGAACCTGATGGTGGCCGCCCAGGGGGGCGATGCGCCCGCCTATCGGCAGTTGTTGGAGGAGCTCGGCCCGGTGATGGAACGCTACGTGGCCAGCCGCGTGGGGCAGCACGAATTCCTCGAGGATGTGGTGCAGGACGCCCTACTGGCCATCCACCAGGCACGGCACACCTACCGGCCCGGTCACCGCTTCCGCCCCTGGTTGTTCGCCATCGTTCGCAACAAAACCATCGACTATTTGCGCCGCAACCGCACCCGTGACCGATTTCTCGCTCGCGAACGCGCTGATTCGGATGCCCAGGGAGAGCCGCAGGCAGCAGCAACCCCCGAGGTCGCATTGGATCACGGTAAACTAATGAAAGCCCTGTCACAGCCACACCGGGAGGCACTAACCTTGACCCGTATTATCGGCCTGAGCAACGCGGAGGCCGCACACCAGCTAAAGATTTCTGAAGGTGCCGTAAAAGTGCGGGTCCACCGGGCACTGGGCCGCCTGCGGCGTCTGATGGAGGCGGAAGCATGACCACGCGCGACGAACTGCTCGCCTCCCTGAGCCAGGATTTAACACCGGTCAAGCCGGCCCTGCCAGCCAGCATAATGGCGCTGGGGTGGTTACTGGCGAGCGTCCTCTGGGTCGTTGCGCTAACGCATCTACTGGGCCCCATTCGGCCCGGGGCGTTCACTCAACTTGAACATGCACCGCACTTCCAGGTTGAAGTCATTGCTGGTGTGTTCGCTATCATCTTCGGCACCTGGGCCGTATTTCAATCCTCAGTACCTGGCCTGCTCGGCAAACGCTTGCCCTGGTTGGCTGGCGGTGTATTGGTGTTGTGGTGGTGTAATTACGCTTTGAGCTTCGTCAGCCCGATACTGCCACCCACCATGCTCGGCAAACGGGCGCACTGCGCCTTCGAGGTGATCGCAATCGCGCTCCCGCCGATGCTCGCGGGATTCTACCTCTTGCAGCGGCAGTATCCGCTGCGATTCCCCCTCAGCGCCGGAATACTGGCCCTGATGGCCGGCATGATGCCCGCGCTATATATGCAGATTGCCTGTATGCACGCACCGGCGCACGGTGTGCTGTTTCACCTGTTGCCGGGAGTGGCGGTGAGTCTGGTGGGCGTGGTCGTGGCACTATTGTGGCGGCCAATGAGGCGGCAAAATTTCCGTGCTGGAACCCGGTGAGAATCGCTACAATGGGCCGGATTAACATTATCCGGGCCCACCATGATTCACGCGCTGTTAAGCACAGCCCTGCTCTTGTTCGCCGATTCTGCGGCGGCAAACCTGCTGGATATCTACCGGCTGGAAGACGGCCACACCAACTGGCAGTACGTGGCCAACACCACTGGTGGTGTGACCATTCTGGCGCTGTCCTACACCCTGCTGCGCCTGTTCCTGAGCAATCGCACCGCGAAACGCTACAACCGCGAACTGGAAGAAATTCGCAGCGAACTGGAAGACCGGGTCAAGGAACGCACCGCTACCCTGGACGAGTCCAACCGGCAGTTACAGGAAAGTAACGCCGACCTGGAAGAGGAAATTCGCGAGCACCGCGCCACTGCCGACCGGCTGCGCCAGAGCGAGTCCTATATCAACAGCATTCTGCGCTCCATGCCCCTGGCCCTGATCGGCCTGAATAACCGCGGCGAAATTTCCCAGTGGAACTGGCAGGCGGAGCGCGCCAGCGGCCTGCGTGAATGCGACGCGCTGGGGCGCAATCTGTGGCAGGCCTTCCCCACCATTACTGTGACTCCCTACCAGGTGCAACGGGCCCAGCGCGAAAACCGCACGCTGACCATCAAGCAAAGCCAACGTGGTGGCTTCCACTTCGATGTCACCATCTACCCGCTAACCGACCACGCGGAAACCGGGGTGGTGATTCTTATCGACGACGTAACCCAGCGTGTGGTGGCGGAAAACATGCTGATCCAGCGCGACAAGATGTCGTCCATGGGCGAACTCGCCGGCTCGCTGGCACAGGACATCAGTATCCCGCTGAATGCCATGTTGATGGATATTCGCGAAGCGCGCAGCCGCGCCGAGGCGCGGGAATACCCCGCCGGTGAAGACCCGGACGAAATGCTGGAGGAAGCACTGCAGCGCGGGGAGCGATTGTCAGCAGTTATCACCAACCTGCTCGAGCTGTCCAGCCCGCGCAAGGGCGATCGCAAGATGACCAACATTACCCGGCTGATCGATCACAGCCTGGAACTGGCGGGCTCCATTATTACGGTGCCCTCGGGTTTGAAATTCAGCGAGATCCATCTGGATCGGCAGTTTGCCGCCGATTTGCCGCGCATTCCCTGCTACGCCACAGAATTACAACAGGTGTTGATCAGCCTGTTCCGGCACTGCTGCCAGGCCATGGGTGAATCCCGCGACCAGGGCCGCGAGCCAACGATTACCCTGGAAGCCAACTCGTTCTACGACGCCCTGTGGCTGAAGATATCCCACAACGGCAAGGGCATGAGCCCGGAGGAGCAACAACACCTGTTCGAGCCCTTCTTTACCGACTCCAACAAGACCGCCGCCGAGGACTACGACGCCGGGCGGCGCCTGTCCTACCCCTACTTCATCATCACCGAGCAACACCGCGGGCAGATGGCGGTGACCTCCGACCCGGAGATCGGCACCACCTTCCACCTGCAGTTCCCGCTGGCTTAAGCTCTCTCAGACCGTTTTCGGTAAGACGTAAAGTTCCACCCGACGGTTGGCCGCACGGCCTGACGAGGTGGCATTGTCCGCCACCGGCTGGTCAAAGCCCTCACCCTGGGTGAAGAGGCGGCTGCGATCGATTTGCCGCGTGGCGAGATAGTCGGCCACGCTGCGCGCGCGGCGCTCTGACAGAGTCATGTTGTAGGATCGGCTACCGGTGTTGTCGGTGTGCCCGGTCACGCGCAGAGTAGTGTCGGCATATTTTGCCAGCACGGTACCCACGGAGTTCAACACCGGATAGAAGTCACTGCGCAGGCTGGCGGAATCGGTCTGGAATGTGATGCTGCCCGGCATCACCAGGCGGATATTGTCGCCTTCACGGACTACACTCACGCCGGTACCGGCGAGTTGCTCACGCAGTTTGGCTTCCTGCACATCCATATACGCGCCTACGCCCGCGCCCACCAGGCCGCAGCCCAGGGCGGCGTTGCGCGCATGTTTACTGGACTCTATAGAACCCACCAACGCACACGCTACGGCCGCACCAGCGCCATAAGTGGCCGCCTTGCTGGCCTGCTGTTCGCCGGTGTAGGGGTTGGTGGTACAGGCGGTGACCGCGAGGGCCGCGCCGATCAGTGTCAGGTTACGGGCAATTTTCATGCTCGGGATTCCTCTAAAAATGAAGGGTATTTGCAAGGCATTATCGCAAGGATTCGCTTAACCATAAGGCAAAAAGTCGAAGGAATAGTTCACTCGCGTCGACAGTACTTGTTCGGGCCCGAAGCGAATCATGCGGATTCTCGCCAGGATTTTCTGGGTCAAATCGTCGTCGCGCAGTTCACTGGAAATCAGCGACAGCTGGGTAATCTCACCGGAGGGGGCGATCACCATTTCAAACACCAACTTGCCTTCCAGCAGCGGATCTTTACGGAGAGCGCGATTGTAGATGGCATAGATGGCACCCTTGCTACGGTCCATCATGCGGCGAATGGATTCATCGCTACGGCCACCCACAGCATCGGGGGAGTTCTGTACCCGGTTTCTGGCCGTGGCGGTACCGGTGCCTTCGGTAATGTTGCTTTCCACCCGTGTTGCCTCGCGGGCACTCAGGGCCGCACCACCCGCATCGCGGCTGACCGAGGCGGTCTGGATTCCACCACTGCCGGTGTTGGCGGCGGTGACGAGCGAGCGCTCAACGGTGGCGGCATCGGCGCTGCCACGGCTGGTCTGGGTCTGATTGAGGCTGTCCACGTCCACTTCCTCACGCATCGCCATCAGGTCGTCCTTGAAGGCCAACACACCAGCCGCCTGGGCGCGCTCCCGCGCCAGTTCCACCTGATTGACCGGCTGTACCGCCTGCTCGGTTGGGCGCGGGGGCACTACAGGTTCCGGTTCCGGCATGGGTTCGGGTTTCGGTGGCGGTGGTTCGGGTTCCTCCGGTGGCGGCAGCTCGCGCGGTTCCAGCAATACGCGAGTAAGCTCATCCGGCGTCTCTTCCGTGTTGGTCAGCAGTTCAGGCACTTCCAACAGCGGCACCGTGAACGACACTGCGAAAAACACCAGCAGGGCTGCAGTGGCAATCAGGCGGAAGCGGCGATCGTCCGCATCGCTGGACTCCCAGGGCAGCAGCAGATCCGGGGTGGCGGTCAAACTGCTCATGTGCCGCCCTCCAACACTTCGGCTTCACCGAGCGCGGGTTCGGCCACGCTGTTCACCGCCAGTGAAATGTCGCGGAAGTCCTCGGCGGCGCAGGTTTTCATAATGCCGGTGAGCAGTTCGTAGGGCATGCTCTGGTCACCCATAATGATCACCGGGCGCCCCTGCGCCTGTTGTTCTTCCTCCAGCGGCCCGGCCAGTCGGGCAAAGTGGGCCAGCTCTTCCGCCAGTGCCGGAATGCCTTCCTCACCTTCAACGAAAGCCTCCTGCGGAGTGGTGACTGCCTTACCCTGCACCGATATGGCCTGCGGGCTGACTTTGATGGTGATGGTTTCCACCGGCCTCTGCTCTGACACCGACTCCGGCAATTCAATATTCCGGTCGGGTTGCAAAACTTCCACATCGCCGTTGTTCACCATCAGGAACAGCACCAGAATGGTGAAGATATCCATCAGCGCCACCAGGTTGAGGCGCGCTGGCTTCTGCATACGGCGGTGGTTGCGGGCCATGCGGCGGCTGCGCAGGGAGCTCATGGCGCCACCTCCCCGGCATCAGCCGGCGAGTCATCTGTCGCTGGGGCATCTCCAAAGGAGATCTCCGGGAACAGGGCTGCGTCAACCACCGACGCGGCCACCAGCGCCTTGAAAGAACGCACCGTATCCATCGCACTGACGATAGTTTGGTAATCCACCGCCGGTTCGCTCAGGATTGTGAGTCTGCGCTGTTCAATGCCCTGCTCGGCCATCTGCCGTTTTACTTCCTGCAGCACCAGGCTGAGCAGGTCAAAATCGTATTCGCCGTCTTCGGTCATCGGAATCCGCCGCAGCATCACGCCGCTGGGATAATCGACGCGCATGCTGTCGCCGCGAATAATCAACTCCAGCTGGCGCGGGGGCTCGCCTTCGGACTCACCCGCCGCCTCCGGCAAGGTGACGTCGATGACGGTGATGCGCGCAAACACCATGCCCAGCAGCAGGATCGGCACCAGCACGATCATCAGATTCATGAAGGCCGTGATATCCAGTTCCGCATCAACCGGCGCGGGGCGTCTGAACTTTCTCATCGGATCAGGCCTGTGTTATTCGTCGGCATCACCGGCGCGGGTGCGAGCCGGCAGTGCGCCGCCGTCGGTCAGCGTGTTCACTACTTTCACGCTGGCCATCTCGAAGCTGTCCACCAGTTCGGTCGTTTTGGTTTGCAGTACGGCGTGCAACAGCAATAGGGGAATGGCGGAGATCAAGCCAAAGGCCGTGGTGTTCATCGCCACAGAAATGGAGCTGGACAGCATACTGGCCTTTTCGGTGGCCTCTGCCTCCGCCACTGCGGTAAAGGCGGCGATCAAGCCGATAATGGTACCCAGCAGCCCCAGCAGGGTGGCCACGTTCGCGAGCGTCGCAAGGTATTGCGTGCGCTTTTCCAGTCGCGGCAGCGCTTCCATGATGCCTTCCTCCATCGCTGACTCAATCTCTTCCCGGCGACGGCTGTTATTGAAGCGGGCAATCCCGGCTGCAACGATCCGCGCCAGAGGCACGGCCGACTCCGACCCCGCCTCAACCACTGCGCGATAGTTTTGCCGCTCCAGATTGGTCATCGCTCGCTCAAAGGCGCGGCGATTGTTGTAGCGGGCGGCGCTCAGCACCAGCCAGCGCTCCACGGCGATGGCCAGGCCGATCACCAGCACCAGTGCGATGGGGTACATGAATGGCCCCCCGTTTTGAAAGAAACGCACGACGATGTCGAAACTGTCCACGATGATGTCTCCCTGATTACTCTTTTAGTTCGGTCTCAGGCGGCAACGCTATCGCGCCCTGGGCCTGTAGTTGTTGTTGAAAACGTAACTGCCGCAGGTATTCATCCCTGCGCAGCGGTTGAAACAAACTCTCGGCGATACCCTGTTCGGGCTCCCACTCAAGCTGGGCGGCATCTGGCGTTCGCCAGGGCACGATGTAGATCACCCGGGGCGATTCCCGACTGCCGGTAATGGTGCTTTGCAACTGTACGCGTGCTTCCTGTGCGACCGCTATGGCGCTGAAGCTAAACACTCCCATACAAAGCACAAGACGCAGCGTATTCATGGCGCCCCTCCCACACTCGCCTGCTGCCGCTGTAGATCGGCAATCCAGGCGGTCACCCGGCGATCGGGCGCCTCTTGCAGCGACTGGTAGCGCTGGAAATGCTCGATCGCAGCGGATTTGTTGCCCAGGTACAGGTCATACAGTATGGCGAGGTTGTAGTGTGCCTCGGGATAGTCGGGCGCCGCCGCCAGCGCTGCCTTGTAATGCGTCAGTGCCTGCTCGAATTCACCTTCCTGGCGCAGGTAGGCGGCAAATTCGTTGTGAGCCCGTGCATTGTCGGGATTGGCTTGCACCGCCCGCTCGAACCACTGGCGTGCCTGTTGCGGCTGCTCCATTTTCAGATGAAGCACCGCTGCATTCAGAGCAGCACCGGATAATTCGGGTTGCTGTTCCCAGACGCTGCGCATGCCGGCCAGTGCCAGTTCCCAGCGCTGGCCCTGGGCAGCCAGCATGGCCTGGTCGAATTGCGACTGTAAGGCCACCGGCACTGTGTCGGTGGCGACTTCGGCCTCCGGTTCCGGGGCCATTGTCGGCATTACACTGGTGCAGCCCGAGAGCCACACCATCAGTGCAATGCAAGATAAGCGGGCCGGGCGGGTCATTGTATTTCCTCGCTCAGTTGCCCACTCAGTTCAACCTTCGCGTAGCGCGCCGGCAGCAATTCCCGCAAGGCGGCGAAGCTGCGGCGCACCCATACATCGTAGAGGCCGTTCCAGCTGCGTCGTGCATTGGTTTCATGAATTTCGGTGGCCTTTTCTTCGAAGGGCCAGGCCTGCTCCTCCAGCAGTAATTCATACTGCTCCAGCGCCAGGGCGTCCATATCTGCAGGCCGCTCGGACTGTATAAGCGCTTCGCTCAGATCGCTGTAAATGGTGCCAAGCTGATAGGTGGCGCGAGTACCGAGGGGCTGCAAGCCATAAGCTGCGGTGCGCTCGTAGGCAGCAACCGCCGGTTCCATGGCGGCACGTTTGCGTCGCAGGTTTTCACGCAGTGGCACGGTCAGGTTGATGGCGGTGTAAGTATCGTAGTAGGCATCAGCCAACTCGCTGACGGAGTGGGCGGCGAGATACAGGCTGCGTTCACTTTGCGCATCGCCAGCGTCGTCATGCGCCTCGGCCATCGCGCGCAGCCAGTAATAGCGTTTCTCAGTCTCGTCTGTATCCGCGTAAATATCGGCCAGCGTATTCATCGCCTCCATCCGGATGGCCACGGGCTCGTACCAGCGGTGCGCATAAGCGCGAAAACGCTCGATGGCCATTTCGGTGTCGCCGGCATCTGCGTAGTAGCCTGCCGCGACATATTGCGCTTCCCGCACAACGTCGGGGTCGTCCGAGGCTGCAGCAATTCGGTCCAGTTCCGCTGCCGCCCGCGCCCAGTCGCGGTTGGCTTCGTAGTTCTCCACCAGCAGCGGGCCCACCGTAGCGCTCAACTCGTGTTCGGGATAACGCTCGCGGAAATCTTCCAGCAAGGCGTTGGCGGCATCAAAATCCCGCGCCTTGATGTAACTACTGGCGGCGTCGTACTGCGCGTTCATGCGTACTTGCGAGGTAGGCGCTAGCACCAGCACCTGCGCAAAATGTTCTGCTGCCTGCATGTGGCGACCGGCGGCGGCAGCCATTTCGCCCTGCCGATACACACTCGCGGCCAGTTGCTCTTCAGTATGACTGCGGCGCTCATCGTCGGCGGGCAAGCGTGTGAGTGCTTCCTGGTAGGCCACCTGCGCCTGCGCGTGGCGAGAAAGCGCGTACTCGGCGTCAGCAGTGATCAACCAGGCGTCTGTTAACAGCGTGTTATCCAGCGGCGGCTGCCAGTCGATCAAATCTCCAGCGGCCAGCACAGCGCGCTGGTAGAGACCCTGATCGAGTAGTTGCGCGGCGGCATGCGCTAGCACTGGCGGTGCGCGCGAATCCTCGGGAAAGGAGTGGGCAAATTTGAGTTCGCTGTCGATCCAGGCGAGTTGGTCCTCGTCCAGTTCGCTGCCAAGCTCCCGGTGGGCGAGTACAGCTGCGTAGCCCGCTTCCGCCGCCTGCGGGTGATCCGGATAGCGGTAAGCCACCCACTCGTAATCTGATACTGCGGTGCGATAGTCACCGGCAGCGAAGCGCGTTTCCGCGAGCAGGAAGCCCAGGTCTGGCAGACGTTCATCGCGTGGGAAGCTGTCAATGTACAGCGCGTAGTAGCGCGCCGCTTCGCCGTACTGCACCTCAGGCGCTTCTGCATTTTCTTCCTGCGCCAGTGCGTGGTGATGCCGTGCCAACTCTTCGATGTACTGTTGCAGTGCCGGGCGAATACGATCCCGCTGGCTCGGCCCCACCATACGCCAGTAGGGGCCCGCAACAGGGTAAGCGGCCACATAAGCGCGCTTCTGTTCGATCACTTCGGCGGGAAAACCGCCCTGCTCCCAGGCGGCGATGGCATCCAGATGATACTGGTGAGCCTGTGGTGATTCCGGATGTTCGGCAATATAGGTGTGCAGCGTTTCGGCGCTGTCACGATAGCGTTCCTGCTCCAGATACAGTGCACTTAACGACGCATACAGGAGGTGGTTGTAGCCACGCGGTTGGTGGTCCTGTTCAAATCTGGCAATGGCCTCCGACCCGCCCTGCTCGTTAAAAATCATCGCGAGCACGCGCAGGCAGTCATCGGCCATTTCGCGCTCGCCGCGGGGCATGTTTTCCATGCGACCATCCGAGCGCACCAGCCGGTCCAGCGCACCGGCGAAGGCGTTGACGGCATCGTTGAAGCGACCGCGCTTGAATTGCGTCCAGCCACTCATGTAGAGCGCGTTGACTGCGTATTCCGTTTGCTCTTCGCGCACCAACACCCGTTCGTAGGAGGCCTGGGCGGCAGCGTAATTGCCTTCCGAAAAAGCGGCTTCGCCCTTGCGGAATTCGGCCTCGGCGAAATGCTCCGACTGGGGGTATTCGTCACTTAACCGGCGCATCAGCACCAGTGCCTCGTCGCCGCGACCAGCGAGGTCATAGGCCCGCGCCAGTTGATACAGTAACTGATCGCCACCTTCCTGCTGTGCGTACTCGGCAACCAGCGCCTCGTAATCGGCAATCGCCGCGCTGTAATCATCACTCCCGGCTTCACCGGTTTGCAGTGCGATATCCGCCAGACGCTGGCGAACCTCAAGACGAACCGCGGGTTGCTCCGCTACGGCGAGTGCCTGCCGATACGCGAGCTCACGCTCCGCCAGCGTGCGCGCGGTCAGCGGTTCTGCCTCGCCCTCCAGATAAACGGGTTTGAGATCACCCAGCGTGGGCGGTGGTGGCGGTTCGTCTTCAAGACCAATCCAGCTGCAGCCGCTAGCGAGGACCAGAGACAGATAGAGCACCGTGCGCTTCACGACTGGGGCTCCTCGGCGGCGCTGTCGTAAAGACGGGCGATGGCAACGCGCGCCTGCGACAGTCCGCGCACGATTTGCACCCGATGTCCCTCCAAGGCTTGGCTAGCCATTTGCCGCAGTTGTTGTTCCGCGCGGGCACGGGTGTCACTGACCTTGGGAAGCAGCGCTTCACCGCGGGTATTCAACGCTTGCAGCCGCGAAGCAAAGGGCGCGCGTTTCCGGGTTTGCAGGGCCACATCGAGGCGGCGCAAACCTTCCTCGCTGTCCCTAACCAGATCATCGAGTTCCTGTAACTGCTTACTGAGCTGCCAGCGGCGGTGGGGAAACTCCTCATTGTCCTGCCAGGCCATCAGACCTTGAATAAGGCGCAGCCGGCGCTGTTTGTCCGCGTCACCCAAGGCAGAGGCACTGCGCTCGGCACGGGCCACACGCTGCCAGCGCTGTTGCTGTTCCGGGCTGGCCAGCAGGCGGCCATCACCGGCAGCTTCGGCTTCTCGTAACCGCTGCTGCAACTGATCGCGCTGGGCAAGCAGCGCAGATTGGCGTTGGCGCAATGTCTGTACGCGATCACCACTGCGCACGCTGTCCCAGACCGCACGCTGATCCGCGTCCACCTGTTGCAGTACGCTCAACCGGCGTTGGTCTTCTTCCAGGCGCTGTTCGATAGCGTATAAATCGCGCAGTTCTCGCATCGCCATTTGCGCGTCATCAGTGCTGAGCAATTCCAGCAGAAAGGGGCCGTGTGGCGCGCGAGGGGGCAACTCTTCCGAGCCCAGCCAGTTGGCACCATCCGCCATACCCATGCCGAGCAGCTCCTGCAGGTTTTCCTCATCCAATGCATTGAGCGCGGACTCGACACGGCGCAATTCACGCCCGAGGGCAGCATCGGCGGCGCGATAGGAATTCAAAGCCAGCGTAGGCCGCTTCAATTGTTCGTAGGCATAGGGCAGCGCCAGTAGCGCTTCGCGCGCGGAGGCGCTAACCAGATCGCGCTCGGAAAGCGTTTGCCAGGCCGCCAGTGCCGTGGGGAATTCCTCGCGGCGAGCATGGCTCCAACCGTAGCCCAGCAGGGCCCTATCGGCTTCACTACCGCTGAGGCGAACGCGAACGAAATCATCAGAGGCAGCGTACAACTCAGCCTGGGCCAGACCAGCGTAGCCCGCTGCGGTCAGCGCTTTGTCCTGTAGGGACAGGCCTTCTTCGTCGTCACAGGGGCTGGCCGCAGCGGCGCGAAAGGCAGTGGCCGCCGCTTCCCAGCGTTGTTCACCGGCCAGTTGTACTGCACCGTTGTAATGGAAGTAAGGCAGCCAGGGGCATGGACTGCTCAGCCGGGCAATTTCCTGTTGCGCACTTGCGTCATCGCCGGCAAACATGGCCTGCACAGCGCGCAGGTAGTGTGCTTCATCTGCATGACTACCGCTAAAACCCGGTGAGAGGCGCGCCAGTGCAGCGGCACTGCTGCTTGCGTCGTGGCGCTGCCAGGCTAATTTACCCAGGTAAAACCAAGCGCGATCCCGAGTGGCGGCAGGCCATTGTGCATCCAGTACACTGTCAAATTCTTCCCGAGCGGCTTCGTCCATACCGTAGGAGAGTTGCACGGCACCGCGTAACAAACTGGCTTCGGCTGCTTGTGCACCGAGGTTTTCGCGCGTTTGCCCGGCCATCAGTTCCACTAACGCATCGAAGTAGTTCTGCTGATAGTAGTGGAACAGCGTGCTGCCAAACCGCAGCTCCTCCGGAGTTTTTTGTACCGGAGCAATATCCTGCGTTTGCGCTGAATACGGTAAACCACAGAGCAGGCCGGCGACCGCTAGTCCGCCGAGAAATCGCCTGAGGGTGAATTGCGCCATGCGGTATTACCGCCCTACCACTGGCGAATATGGAATTCGGGTTGTTGGCGCGCCTCCGAATCACGAATTTGCAACTCGACATAACTGGCGCCAGTGCCTTTTTGCAGCGTCAGTTTGGTCGCCCGGCGGTAATCCAGGCCCTGCGGCCCCTTACCGGTGAACACCGCCACCACCTCGTGTGCGCCCTGTTTCAGGTTGCCCATGTAGAGCCGGTGAACACCACCGCGTTGCAGCGCATCGATCTGTCTGGCGGTGTAGAGGTAGTGGGAAACTTCCTTGCCATCGATATTCAGTTTCACCGCGTCCAGTGCAAACAGCACACCGACATCCATCGACAAGTAGACGGCCACCTGGGTGTCGGCGGGAAACATCAGTTCCTCTTCCAGGATGAACAGGTCCCGATTCAATTCCAGCGCCTGTTGTTTAACCGTTTGAATATCTGCGGCCAAATTGCCACTGTCATCCTGAGCGAGAGACGTGGACACAGACAGCAAGCTAAGCATTGCGCACACCAGCCCTGAACCAAGCGCCTTCATACCAGCACTCCACCGCTAACACTGGGCAACGGCTGGAACGCCACCAGGCGGTCGCGTGCCGTGGGGTCGCCCAGGCCCTGGCCGGGGAAGAAACCGTTCTCGGCAAACAGGTGCTGTTCACCGTGCAGTGCCATGTAATTCAGGATCACCGTCTCCACATTGAGATTGACGTTGTTCGCCGCTGGCGTCGAGGAGGTTTCCACCGAGGCATCCGGGCGCATCCAGCCCAGTTGCTGGTGTAACAATGGATCACCACGGGTATCCATCAACTGTGGCATGCCACCCGGATCGTACACCAGGAAGAAGGAGGCCGCAGTGGAAGAATTGTCACCGCTCCACACGCCCTTCTCCACGCCGTTGACCATTTCGATGGTGCCGTCGCTGGCCACAGAGCCGTCGGAGAACACGTAGAGCATCAACGGCGTTGCGGTGCGACGGGCGTAGTCGAGGCAGGCACCGATACATTGGCCGGCGCGGAAATCCCGTGCCTCACCGGTGCGTCGATCACCGGTGTGGTAATCGTAGCCGCCCATTTCGATGGTACCGGCGCCGGCGATACCGTCGATCACCAGCTTCATCACCGAAGCGGTCTTCTGGAATTCGCGATCACCGTCGAATTCACCCGCTTCAAAGATGCCGCCGGGGCCGACAATGTTGGCGTCGATGCGCGGGTCCAGTGCATCCGGGCTGGAGAACTTCTCCAGCGTGTCGGCACTGCGCAGGTATTCGCAACTCAGGCGATCCTTGAGGCGCTTGTCTTCGCCGTCCGGTTGGGCCAGGCGGGTGTTGACCAGATCGAGTTTGAAATCGGTGATGCGTTTCATCGACTCCATCACTGCCACCACGTCCTCCGGGTTGTCCAGCAGGCGATTGAGATCGCCCACGTCCACCAACCCGCTGGCATCGGAGGGCCGGTCCACCTTGGTGGGTCGGACCTCAGGATCGATCAGCATTGCCGGGGCCATAGAGTTACCGCCGGAGTCACTGTTTTCCGAGCCGATCAACTGCAGGATCTGGCCCCGCAAACCGGCGCGGTAGATGCCGTACATTGGATTGTGGGGATTATTGCCGGTGTCGTTTTCGGACCGGCCGGGAATCACCGCGCCGTTGACGAAACCGCGCATGCCGGTGGCTTTACTGAGAATTCCGCGCAGCAGGGCGCTGTCGCTGTGAAATAACAAACCCAACGTGTCGTCGGTAAAATCGCCGGTCAGGGTAAGCACATTGTTGTTAAACGGCAGGATGTCCGGCGGCAGGCCCAGCCGGGCATAACCCGCTGTACTCAGTGCGTCGCGCTGCCCTCCCGGGCCACCTACCAGCACGTTGGAACCCGCAACGTTGGCACCCCCGGCCAGGTCGAAACACAGGAAGGGAATCTTGCGGCCCGACACCGCGCCAAGATCACAGACGGTGTAGGGCGTGATCAGCGGGTCCAGCAAATCCGGTGAAATGGCGTGGGCCCGTGAACCCAGCAGGCTCAACAGCGAGGTGCCGAGCATGGTCGCACCACCGGCACGAAAACCCTGCGACAACAATTCCCGGCGATTGATGGGGCGCCGGTGATCGGGATGGCGCAGGGCCTCGTCCGGGCGGAAAAATCGAAATCGTCTAGCCATGGCAATCTGTCCTTATTTCACCAGCACCAGCGCGCTGCCAAACACCGAGGTACAGGAGGCCTTCACCACTTCAGCAGTGCGTGAGGCCGGGCAAGGCTGGTCGTTCTCGCAGAACATCAAACCGTCGCGTTTGTTGTGGGCCGCCGGATCGGGGTCGGGCACCCACTCGCCGTTCAGGAACACGTAGGGCGCGAGATCGCGATCGTCGGTGATCAGGCGCTCAATTTCATCAAGCATGCGATCGCGATAGTCATCCGGCAGTAAACCAATGTTGGCGGCGCGATCCACCAGCGGCGCCGCGACCTCATTGCGCCAGTCGATGCCGGGGTTGGCAACGGGCTGGTCGAAATCAAAGGCCGGGCTGAACAGGGCCGTACGCAAGCTGTTGTCCTGTACCAGCGCATCGCAATAAGCCGCCGCGAGTTGCGTTGCCGCCATTTGATGGGAAGAAGAGAAGGCGTTGAAGTTGGCAGTGGAGGGCAAAGCACGCCGCACCGCGTCGAAAGTTTCGCCCACAGTTTTACCGGTGACCGCGCTGATCGCATCGTAGCCCACCGGTACGCCAGTGAGCGCCGACAGCGCAGCGTTGACCTCGTCGAAGGTGCGCATGGCCACATCCGAGGCCGGTGCACCGGCATACACAGGCTGGAAGGTACCCGGTAGTTCAGTAACACTGCCCGCACTCAGGTCGCCAATGCGATCAAAGGCGAGGAAAAATACATCCTCCTCCGCGCCCTGCTCCAGCGCCACAATCGTTCCCAGTGGCGACAGCCGCTGGCCTTCCTCGCCAAGCACACCGCGGTCCACCTGCTCGTTCACGTTCACAAAGGCCTGCCCAACCGACACCAGGCTGCCGTTGACCCCCAGGCGGATGCCGCTCACGGGGAAATCAAAACTGCCGCCCTCCGGGTTCAAATTCACGAAGAAAGGTGTGTTGAACAGATAACTGGTGTCGTCGAACTGACTGGTTTCAAACACCACATAACAATAATTCACCGGCTCACCATCGCGCTCGCCGCTACAGCTGGCCTCGCCCGACAGCAGTTCCGACACGCTGAACATCAGGTAGTACTTCTGTCCCACGCCCACTTCAAAATTGCGCAGGATCTGTTCTTCATTGAGCGCGCGGTTATGCACCGCAACCATGCGCATGGCGCCCGCCCAGGGGTTACTGCCCGCAGTACTGTTGCCCAACACCAGCGCGAAGGATTCATTCCAGTTGTTGAGCAATCCACCCGGCAGCGGATCTTCGTCGCCGGTGAACTCGCCGTTCACAAATAGACGACGACCGTTAGTGGGATCGTAAGTCAGTACCACATGCTGAAGGGTGGCCTGAGCGAGTTCGGCATCGTCACTGGTTGCCAGCAGAGGTTCACCCGACGTACTGCCACCGCCCTCTGAAGAACGTGTAAGCGCTTCGTAGTTGTACAGGCTTTGCCGCAGCACCACGTTGCTGCTGGCCGGGCCGCCCGAGTACGCCGCAATCCAGGCCTCCTCCTGCGTGACGTTGGCGGGCGCAACCCAGGCTTCCACGGTGTATTCACCGGTACCGCTCAATTGCGCGTGCAGCTTGCCGCTGCCCGACACACCGCCCTGCGCCTTGCCATTCACAAAGCGTACGCCCCAGCTGGCCATCCAGCTGAATTGTCCTGACAGGCTGAGGGGAATTTCAGGTTGCACGCCACTGGTGTCCGCAACCGTGTTGCCGCTGCCCTCGCGAAACTCCCACTTGGCCACCAGGTCGGATTCGTAACGCCCTCCGGCACTGGCGACGATACCGTCTGCTTCGAGTACCTGGGCCATGCTGGTGACTAGCGCCGGATCTACTTCGGTCGGTTCCACCTGTCCCGCGAGTGCAGCGATGGCACCGCGCAATTCATCGGCATTGGCTTCGCAATCGCTCCAGCAGTTGTGCGCTTCCGGGTACAGGCGCAGCACGATGCGGGACTGTGCCGGGTCGTTGAGGGAAATCCGTGAACGCAAAGCGGCAAAGGCAATCGCGGGATCGGCGCTGGCGAAGTATGGAACCTGCGGTACTGGTGCCGTATCGGAGTGACAGTCCGCACAGTAGCGCTGCAACATGCCCAACACCTGCCCCGGTGCCGCTAAATCCAGCCCCAAAGACTGCGCGTCGGCCAAATTGGCCGGCACCCGGCGTGCACCACCCGGGCGATACGCCCGTCGCGGCGCCAGCTGTACGGTAGCAGCAGTGGCCACCGCACCGGCCGCCCAACGCTCGATATAACCAATTATTGTGGTGGCACAGGCTTCCTCCTGCCCTGCACCCAGCCAGCAGTGGTGGCCGTCACTGACCCGGCTCACCACGCGCGAGGCGCCGGGGTCATCCAGGTTCACCACACTTCGCGCGACCTGCCAGGCCTCGTTCACATTGGTCTGGTCGACAAAAGCGGTGGTGCCCTGCCCGCCCGGCGTATGACATTCGCCACAGCGATCATTGGCCGCCAGCGGATCGTAGAAGTTGCGTTTGAAGTTCTGGATTTCCTCGCTGGCCGGGGCCGGGCCGTTGTAGATGAATTCACCACTGACCGGGCCGCTGTCCGTGTCCACTTCGCGTTCGCTGCCACCACCGCCACTCCCACCGCTGCAGGCAGCGAGCAAAGTGATCGACATCAGCAGGCTCAGTTTTTTCATCTTCAACCCAGACTTCATAAGCGCCTCACAAGTGCGCCGCGCAGTGCGCCGCGGCACCGGCGAACACCCGCTTCATGTTGTGGTCACTGTGAAAGCCGGATACCAATGAGGCCACCACGGCACCGTCGTCTGGCGCCGGGTCCCTGGCGCAAACTGTGCGGAAGGCCTTGCTGACCTGGCACTGGGCAAAGGCCTCTGTGTCGGCCAGTTCTCGACCGAGGGAAGCGGCGCCATCCCCTTCGGCATAGGCCGGATTGAGGGCCAGATCGACACTGCCGCTGTTTATCGCGTCGCCACGCCAGCCGACCCGGCCGCTGTTGTCGCCCAGGCGCCAGTAGTTGGTCCAGTGATCATTCGGGGTGATGTAGCCGGGCGCGAAGGTATTGCTGTTGATACCGTACTTGGGCTGCACCTGCCCCGGTGTGTACGCCACCTGACCGCGATCCTTACGCTCTTCCAGTTCCAGACCCGGCAGCTCCTCTTCGGACGGATAGGGGAAGTCGTAGTAGGCAAAAGCCTGGGCCAGTGGGTCCATGCCGGCGTGGCAATCCACGCAATTGTTCAGGAACAACCTGGAATCACCGCCGGGACTGCGCGAAACGTCCTGGCGGATACGGTCCGTGGGTCTGCCGCCATCCTTGAGTTGCTCCATGTCCATACACAGGTGATTGAGCACGGTGAAGCGGAACATGGCGCGGTTGGTGCCATCGACAAAAAAGGCGCGGGACGACGCTCGCGTGCTCATCACACCGGCCACCGCTTCCGGGGGCAGGCTGGTGACGGCACTCTGGCTGCGTTGTTCCAGTACGGCTGGATCGCCGAGGTTTGCACCGGCACGTTCCAGCGTTTCATAGTGATCATTATTGTTTGTGGCGTAAGGCGGCAGACTGCCGTCGCGCCCCACGTAAATCAGGTCGCCAGACAGGATTTCCCGGTAGTCCAGTTCGTCGCGTACCACGCCGATCACCGTGGCGCTGTAATCGTTAAGGGGCGCGAAAGCGTCGCGCGCTTCATTGGTCCAGGGCGTAACCCAGTTCTTGAGTACGACGGTGTAAAAATCACCGGTGGCAGGTACGCCCGGAGCGCCGTCAATCGCATACAGGCCGGCCTCTTCCGCCCGTCCCGCCGCTATCGCGGACGCCATTGCATCCAGCATGGCTTCACTGGGCGGAACGCCGGTCAGCCGGTCGTGAATCCGGCGCGCCTGGTCCCGTTCATCGGCCTGCGCCACGCTCACCAGGGACAGTGCCAACACCCAGGCGAAACGGCTAACTGGCCAGACTGTCCTGCATTTGTTATTCATCAGCCTCTCCCTACCGGGGCTAAACTTTGCAAACCGCTTCACACTTAACAAGGAAAATTCAGGAAAAAGTTCAAATTCACACAAATTGATGTTTTGGGTCCTTTTCCCTTGCGATACCCGAACACGCTTTGCAAAGCTAGGCCGCTGTATCGACAGCAGCCGTGCCAACCACATGCCACACGCCCTCTCCACGCCCCGTTTTCGCCTCGCGTTTGCCGCTCTGGGGCTGATGGCGCTGGTCTCCTGCGGCGGTGGTGGGGACGGAGGCGGGTCCGTTACCCTGGTGAGCGGTGAGCAGGATGCTGACCCGGTGGTGGTGGAAATCCCCATCGCCTATGTGCGCCGGCCGCTGCCGGAAACCCCCTTCGACCTGCGCGACCCACTGGCCTACAGCCCGGGCGCACAACTACTGGTTCGCGAACGCGCGTCCGCTACCGCTGAAGAGATCGACCTGACGGATCAATTACTGGCCATCGTCGCCGAGGAAACGGACGAGACCGAGGCCAACCTGACCATCGACATCCGCGGTCTGGAAAGCGCCTACGATGGCAAGAGTCTGGTGTTCGCCGCCCGCGTGGTACCGGAGCCAGTGGCAGTAAATCTGGAATTCACCACCTGGAACCTGTGGCTGCTGGATCTGGAGACGCTGGAAGCGCGTTACCTGATCGAGTCTCCCGTGCTGCGCAATGAGGGCCTGGAGGCGGGCGGCGCGCAGGACATCGCCCCCCACTTCCTGCCGGATGACCGGATTGTGTTCAGCTCTACCCGTCAGGTGGCTGGCCAGGCCCGCTTGCTGGACGAAGGCCGTGCCCAGTTGTTCGCCGAACTGGACGAGGACGGCCGCAACCCGGCAGCCGTGCTGCACATTTTCGATCCGCTGGCGCGGGGCGAGCAGTTACGACAGATTTCCTTCAACCGCAGCCACGACCTGGACCCAACCGTGCTGAGCACGGGCGAAATCGTATTCAGCCGCTGGAACAACACCGTGGGCGACCACATCTCCCTGTTCCGCATACACCCCTCGGGCGAAGGACTGTCGCCGCTGTATGGCTATCACAGCCGCGATACCGGCACCGACAACGCCGCGATTGTGTTTGCCCATCCGCGTGAGTTGGAAGATGGCCGGATTGCGACGCTGACCCACAGCGGCTCGCCAGACTCACTCGGCGGTGAAATCGTGCTGATCGACACCACAACGCACGCGGAATTTGGGTATTCGCCCACCGGGGAGGAAACCAATACCCCGGGGCATGAAGGCCTGGGCATCCGCGAAGTACGCAGCGATGGCGCGCTGTCACCGGCCGGCCAGTACGGCAGCCTGTACCCCCTGCGCGATGGCACGGGCCGACTACTGGTGACCTGGAGCGAATGCCGGGTGTTGGACCCGGCCGATAACAGCGCCCAACCCTGTTCCCTGCAACCTGAAAACACGGCCGAGGCCCCTCCGCAGTATGGGGTCTGGATCTACGACCCGCTGGAAGACACCCAGCGCCCCGTCGTGTTGCCCAGTGAGGGCGAGTGGATCAGCGAAATCGTCGCGGCCGAGAACCGCGATTTCCCGTCGTTAATTCCGCGTGGCGAAAACTACGACGCCGATCTGGCGGGCAATGGGCTGGGGCTGTTGCGGATTCGCAGCCTTTACGACCGAGACAGCGAAGACATTTCACCGGCGGGCATCGTCGAACACCGCCGCCCCGGCAGCGAGGCCTTTGCCCAGCGACCGGCCCGCTTCCTGCGCTTTGTGCAGGCAGTGCCCTTACCCGACCCGGACGTGTTCGACATTCCCGATCAGGCCTTTGGCCTGAACCGCGGCCTGGGCTTTCGGGAAATTGCCGGCTACGTGCCGGTAGAGCCCGACGGTTCCGTGTCGGTCACCGTGCCGGCAGAACGCCCCCTGAGTTTTGATGTACTGGACCAGCGCGGCCGCCGTATCGGAGCGCGCCACAACTTCTGGTTGCAGGTAGCGGCTGGCGAAGTGCGGGAATGTCAGGGCTGTCACGACCGGAACTCCGGCATACCTCACGGACTGACTGGCCCGGTAGCCAACGGCGCCAACCCTGGCGCGCGCGCCCTGCCAGACGGCAATACCGGCTTCCCCGCCACCGACGTGGACGCTTTATTTGCACTGGCCAGCGGTGCCTCCATGGCCGAGACCTGGGACGTGCACTACCCGCTGGACAACCCCACCGCCGCCGCGCGCCCACTGGATCCGGCGCCGCGTTATGAAGACGCCTGGACCGCCCCCGGCCGCACCCCCGAAGCGGCCATTGTCGACCGCGATTACGACCCGGCATGGACAGACATCCCGCCGGAAAACGCCATTATCGCCCGCAGCTTCGATCCGAGCCGACCCGGCCGCATCGTGATCAACTACCCGGACCACATCCAGGTGATCTGGGAACGCCTGCGGGAAGCACGAGTGGACGCCGAGGGCACTGCCCATGAAACCTGCGTGAGTTGCCACAGCACACAGGGTGATGTCGCGGTGCCCGCCGGGCAACTGGACCTGAGCGCCCTGCCCTCCGACCTTGAGCCACTGCATTACCGTTCTTTCCGTGAACTCCTGCAGGGCGATGCCGAACAGTGGCTGGATGCCAGCGGCGCGCTCGCAGATCGCCAGCGGGTGTGCGAAACCGTGGATGACGAGGGCAACATTCTCACTACCACCGAGGGCGTTTTCGTAGCGAATACCCTGCGTACCGGTTCCGCCAACGGCAGCGGACGTTTCTTCGCCTGTTTTGAAGGCGGCAGCTGTGGCCCTGCCGACGCGCCGCCCCTGCCGGATAACTGTATTGAAGAAGGTGAACCCGTGCCCGCCACGCGCAACACCGTCGATCACGTGGGTTTATTGAGTGAAAGCGAGCTGCACCTGATTTCGGAATGGCTGGACATCGGGGCGCAGTACTACAACAATCCCTTCGACTCCCGACTCACGGACTGAGCCATGCCGGGCTTTCGCATTCCCCTCGTACTTCTGACACTGGCGCTGCTGATGCCGCTGTCGCCTCGTGCTGATGAGAGCGTTCGCAGCACGGTGGTAGAAGCCTATGCGGAAATGCGCACCCAACCCGGGCGCACCTATCCGGTGTTCTACGTCGCCGAGCGTGGGGAAACATTGGAGCTCCTCAAGCAGCGCACCGACTGGGTAAAAGTGCGTAACTACCGCGGCATCGAAGGCTGGGTTCACGTGGACGAGATCGGGCAAATGGTGGATGCCTCCGGGGAACTGCTCGGTGTGCACAGCCCCAACCGTGAGGCCTACCACAACCGCCGCTGGGAAGCGGGACTGATGATCGGTGATTTCGATAGCACCGATGCATTGTCGGCTTACGGGGCCTGGCAGTTCACCCGCAACCTGTCGGTGGAAGCCGCCTACACGGAAAACTTCGGCGAATTTTCCGACGGTAAAATGCTTACCGCCAGTCTGGTTCACCAGATGTTTCCCCAGGCGCGCTACTCTCCCTTCTTTACCGTGGGCGGTGGCATGCGCCAGACCAACCCGCGCTCCACCCTGGTGGAAACCGAGGACCGCAACGATGCAGTCGCCAATGTGGGCGCCGGCCTGCGCGTCTACCTGGGCAGCAGATTCATCCTGCGCCTGCAATATAAACACTATGTCACCATGACCGATCGCGACGACGACGAAGAGGCGGGAGAATGGAAAATCGGCATCAGCACTTTCTTCTGACAGCACTGCTGGCAGCAACCGCTTTACCCGCGGCTGCGCAGGAGCCCGGCGAAGTGTATACACCCAGCACGGAACGGCGGGAGATTCACACCCCCGGTATCGACACAGAAAATGTCGAGGTGGGGGTAGCGCTGGGCATGCTGGCCATTCAGGACTTTGCCAGCGAACCCACCTACGGTGTGCGCGCTGCCTGGCACCTGAGCGAGCGCTTCTTCTTCGAAGGCAGCTACGGCGCTGCCAAGGCC
Source organism: Gammaproteobacteria bacterium (assembly GCA_030427085.1). GTDB lineage: Bacteria > Pseudomonadota > Gammaproteobacteria > Pseudomonadales > Halieaceae > JAUHXH01. Next base: position 368,491 of record JAUHXH010000003.1, read on the forward strand.
GACCTCACCAGTTATGAAAAAATCAGTGGCGGCCCACCGCTGTTCACCGACGAGGAACGCGACTATAGCTATTACAACCTCGCGGTGGGCTGGAATGTGCTGCCCGGTGAAATTTATTTCTCCGAGAAACGCTCATTCAAATCAGACCTCTACCTGATCGGCGGCGTGGGCGGCACAGACTTTCTCGGCGACAACTGGTTTACCGCCACCGCCGGTATCGGCTACCGGCTGTTGCTGAACGACAGCATTGCCCTGCGCATGGACGTGCGCGATCACATTTACGATCGGGAAGTATTTGGCGAGGAAGAAACCACTCACAACATCGAGTGGACCGCGGGCATTACCTTTTTCTTCTAGGGCCTGACGCATCGAATTGATAGGGAGCACAATAACAATGAAGCATCTGGTTTTTATCATCGCCCTGCTACCGGGCCTCGCCGCCGCAGTGACCAGCAGCGGGCCAGCGGCCAACTTCACCCTGAAAAGTACCAACGGTGAAAACATCCGGCTCAGCGAACGCCGCGGCGAAGTGCTGTTGCTGAACTTCTGGGCCTCCTGGTGCGGCCCCTGCCGGCAGGAGATTCCCGAGCTCGACAAACTGGAACAGAAGTACCAGTCGCTGGGCTTTGCCGTGCTGGGTATTAACGTAGAACAGGATCGCGCCAGTGCCGAGCAGGTACTGAAAGACCTGGATCCCTCCTTCATGGTTTTGTTTGATGAGCGCAATGAAGTCAGCGAAAGCTACGACGTGGACGCCATGCCGGTCACGGTACTGGTGGACCGCAACGGTACCATTCGCTTCGCGCACAAAGGCTACAAACCTGGCTATGAAGACGTGTACGAACAACAGATTCGCCAGTTGATCAAGGAATGAGGGTACTGCGATGAAAGTACTGCTCGCACTCATCCTGCTGGTAACCTGCTCCGCCTGCAGTGGTATCCAACCCTGGGTAAAACCCTACGAACGCCAGTTTCTGGCAGACCCAGTGATGCAGTTCGAACGAGACCCGGTGGCCGGCGCCTACACTGAACACGTCTACCAGGCGCGTGAAGGCGCGCGTGGCGGCACCGGCGGCGGAGGAGTTGGCTGTGGCTGCAACTAGGTACTGGCTCGCCGCTGCGCTACTGGGCCTGTGCTGCGCGAACGCACAAGCCACGGTTCTCCCCGAGGAGCGCGCCGATGCGATGTACCATCGCTACGACGGGGGCGGCATCACCGTGGACGGCCCTTCCCTGCTGGTGCGCAAAAACTTCAAGGAAACCGTATCGGTCAGCGGCAACTATTACGTAGACAATATCAGTAGCGCCTCGGTCGATGTAGTGGCGTCGGGCGCCAGTGCCTACACCGAGGAGCGCACCGAGTATTCCCTCGCTGCCGATTACCTTTACGGCCGCAGCCTGTTCAGCGCCGGCATGACGGTAAGTGATGAGAACGACTACGAGGCCAGCACTTTCGCCCTGGGGGTCAGCCAGGATTTCTTCGGTGACCTGACCACGCTCAGCTTCGGCTACGCATTAGGGCAGGACGATGTATTTCAAAATGGCAACGACGACTTTGCCGAAAGCATCGACCGCCACAACTTTCGCGTGGGCCTGAGTCAGATTCTGACGCCGCGCATGGTGATGGACTTCAACTACGAGCTGATCACCGATGAGGGTTATCTCAACAATCCGTACCGCAGCTACCGCTACCTCAGTGACCCCAACGATCCTGCTGCCGGCTACCAGTTTGCACAGGAGGTTTACCCCCACACTCGCACCTCCGATGCGGCAGGTTTGCGTTTGCGCTATCACCTGCCCTGGCGCGCGGCAGTCGGCGGCAGCTACCGCTTTTTCACCGACGACTGGGGTATCGATGCCAACACCTTCCAGTTGACCTACACCCATGTGCTGTATGAAAACTGGACTCTGGATCTGAAGTACCGCTGGTACGCACAATCTCAGGCCGACTTTTACCAGGACCTGTTCACCAACCCCTCACAGGATGAAAAAGACTACCGGGCGCGGGACAAGGAACTGAGTGAATTTCAGGACCAGACCTACTCACTGTACCTGTCCTGGGAACGCCCTCTCGCAGTGCGCTTCGCCGACCGGGCACGTGTAAGCTTCCAGTACGACTGGATTCAATTCGACTACGATAATTTTCGCGACCTGACACAAACCGGTTTCACCACCGGCGAAGAACCGCTCTACGACTTTGATGCGTCCGTCTACAAAGTGATTTTTACGGTTCTGTACTGAGCAAGAGCTCGTCTGAATAGTGCAGCTGGCCCTGGGCGTCGATGATAATCGCATCAACGCCTGGCAGGCTGTTCACCAATGCCAGGCCTTTTTTGACGCCCAGCACAAACACAGTGGTGGACAGGGCATCGCTGTCGATCGCCAGCGACGTCATCACACTGGCGCTTTGCACGCCGCTGGCCGACTTGCCCGTGCCGGGGTCGAGAATGTGGTGATAGCGCACCCCATCGCGCTCGAAGAAACGCTCATAATCCCCGGACGTTGAAATAGCGGTATCAGACAGCGGAATCAGTGCGGCGAACTCGTCTTTCTTTCTGGGATGGCGGATGCCGATAATGCGACTGCGGCCGCCGAGATCCCCGAGCACACGACTGTCGCCCCCGGCACTGACCACGGCGGATTTCACGCCTGCCTCAGCCAGCATGTTAATCACACGATCAACCGCGTAGCCCTTGGCGATGCCACCCAGGTCAATTTGAAGAGCCGGCTGATCGAACGCGATGGTGCCCGCTTGCTCATCCACCTGTATATGTTGATAGCCGAGCTTGATGCGCTCTCGCTCGATTTTTTCAGTCGTCGGGGCTTTTCCTTCCCGGTAGTCGTAGTGTCGCCCAACGGTGGCAAAGGTGATATCGAAGGCGCCCTCGCTGAGGGCCGAGTAGTGCTGGGCGCGCGCTACTACGTCGATGATTTCTCGGGGTACTGCAACCGGACCTTCTGCACCTGCTCGATTGAGGCGGGACAGGTCGCTGTCCGGATTCCAGGGGTTCATCATCTGGTCGAGGCGGCGTACTTCAGCGTAGGCACGCTTGGTGATTGTTTCGGCTGATTGTTTATTTGGCGCCCATAGTTCTACCGAGATTTCGGTACCCATGTGGTTTTGCCGGGATTCGTGCCAGATGCCGGATGCCTGAGAGGGGATTGTCAGCGCATAAAGCAGTAGCGTGAAAGCCAAGCCGAGCGTTTTGTGGGCTATTGGAAATTTCATACGCTTCACAGAATGAATTTGGGGGAAGCAGTATACGTTGTGTGGGGTGTGGTGGGGCGGTAGAACGTCAGGCAGGCACGATGGACTCACACCGGGCTAAGGCCCGTTGTGACCCTTCGGGCGCGCATTGCGCGGTCCAAATGCTGGCGCATTTGTCGAACGGGGCACGTTGATTCGGCTGGGCAGAGCCCACAAACAAAAAAGCCCACCCCTTTCGGGGTGGGCTTTTTTGTTTGTATGGCGCGCCCGGCACGATTCGAACGTGCGACCGCCTGGTTCGTAGCCAGGTACTCTATCCAGCTGAGCTACGGGCGCGTTGAGGGGGCGTACTATAGGGAGGAAGATGTTTAGAGTCAAGGGCTTAGGGGGATAAAAGTTCTGACCGTGAAAGTTACCGAATAGGGTCTATAGTTCCTTGTATACCCGCCGTTTTGATCGGTCAAATTCACTGAACATTTCGCGCCAATTACAGGTGCACTCGCAGGAGTCCACAATGAAAGCCGGTAAGTATGCCCTCCCCCTGACCGCCCTGATGCTCGCCGTGCAGCACGCACAGGCCGACATCAGCTATGCCCAGCGTGTTACCGTGGAGGGCGCCGGCGGTATGTCCATGTTCGGCTCAGAGGGCACCGTGCTCACCCAGGTATCGGGGGACAAGGCGCGCACTGATAGTGACATTCGCCTGCAGTCTTCCATCGCCCGCATGGTCGGCGGTGGCGGCAAAAGTGGCAATATCATCCGGTTGGACGAGGGGCTGATGCGACAGCTCTTCCCCGACAAGCAGAGCTATAGCGAGACCACACTGGCAGAAACCAGGGCCCAGATGGAGCAGGCCATGGCACAGATGGAAGAGATGCAGGGTGAAAGTGGTGGTTTACCTGTGGCGGCCGAGGCTTGCGACTGGTCCCCTTCGAATCTGGAAGTGGACAAGAACGGTGATTCTGAACGCATCGCCGGCATCAAGGCCAAGCAGCACACCATTCGCCTGCGCCAGACCTGTACCGACCCGGACACTCAACGCAGCTGCGACATCACCTGGGTACTGGAAGCGTGGCTGGCACGCAAAGTACCCGGGCAAAAAGAGGTTGAACGCTTTCACGAAGGCTACGCCAAAGCGCTGGGCCTGGGCGACATGCAAAAACACGTACACGGCTCGGCTCACAACCTCATTGCCATGTTCGGCGACAATTGGGATGAGGTAGCCGACAAGTTCAGTGACCTGAAAGGCTACCCCCTGCGCACAGTGATGCAGATGGGCATGGGCGGCGAGGCCTGCGTGACAGGCAACGGCGAACCTATCGCCATGGATGACATCTGGGCGGACGCTTCGATTGCGGGTTACAACGCCGCGCTTGATCAGGCTGGTTACGAAGCCGGCAGCGCCATCGGCCGATCGGCCGGGGAAGCGCTGGGTGGCAGTGTCGCGGGCAGTATTGGTGGTGCCGCGGTAGGCGCAGCCGCCGGCAAGATGATTGGCGGCCTGACCGGCATGTTCAAGAAGAAGAAAGAAGAAGCACCCCCGCCGGAACCCGCTGCGGCGCCAAATCCGGCTGACCGTCAGGTCACCGTGTTCCGCGTGTCGAGCGAAGTCACCGAATGGTCAGAGGTGCACATTCCCGACGAGCGCTTCGACGCCCCCGCCGGCTGGAGCAAGATCAACTAGCGGACGAAGCCCGGCTCGGAATTTACGAATAATCGGATCGGCCACTTGCTGCCCTCACGCAGATAGAGAATCAGGCCGTAGTAGTCGTTGTCGTAGTCCTGGACCCATTCATACTCGTACTCGAGTTGGATCCAGGGCTCCGCTTCTTCGGGTTTCTGCCCTACCACCAGCACCTCTTCCATTGAATCGAGATCGGGGATGGCGATGCGGGGGACGGCGATGGTCACCCGGGAGCCCTCTCCAGTGGGAGTGGCTTCGATTTCGCGAATTTGCACGCCCACTTTGTCGTCCTGATAACCCTTCACGAATTCAAGCCAGCCGGTTTCCATCCCCGGGCTCTGGCCCTGAACGACACTGGCCCAGAACAAGCCTAAAAGTATCAGTACACGTCGCATGTGATCTTCCCCTGTGGCTCTCGCTATTCCGGTCTGCCTTAGCCTACCATTCCAGATGGGGCTGCCAGCTATGAAATCTTCACGCGCACCGGACTTGCCGGTTCAATAAAGCTATCATAGCCCAACCAGTTGTACGGACATCCCATGGATCTCATCGTTTTCGATCTCGACGGCACGCTGCTGAATCGGGACTCCAAAGTATCGACCTTTACCCACGACACCCTGGCTCGCCTGCAGGAGCGGGACATCGCCTACACCGTAGCCACCGGCCGCACTCTCCATGCCGCCCGCGACCTGCTGCATGATCGCGGCTTCAACCTGCCGCAGATTTTCAAGAATGGCGTGGTGATCTGGGACCCCTCTCGCGGGGACTACAGCCACCGCTACCTGCTGGAAGCCAGTCAGATCGACCCTATTCTGCGCGCCTTTCAGGGTGTGGGCATCGCGCCTTTCATCTTTACGCTGGAGGCGGGAGGACAACATGCGGTGTACCACCCCACCCTCACCACCGAGGCGGAACGTCGCTTGGCCGACGTGATCCAGCGCGAACGCGGGCTGCCGGTGCTACCTCTGAGTGCGTTACCTGAGGACGCCGGCATAACCAATGTCAGCGCCCTCGGTGTGAGGTCGGGCATTCAAGCCGTGACGGACCACGCGCACAACACCCCGGAACTGATTGCCTACATGGGCCGGGCTATTGAGGACAAGGAACTGTGCTGGGTAGATATTCATCGCAGTGACGGCAGCAAGGGTGGCGCCGTTTCGGTATTGCGGCGCGACCTCGGCTTTTCTCGTGTCATTTGCTTCGGCGACAGCGATAACGACCTCAGTATGTTTGCGGAGGCCGACGAATCCTATGCGCCGGAAAACGCGCGCGAAGATATTCGTAACGCCGCCACTGCTGTTATCGGCCACCACGATGAAGATGGCATCGCCCGCTTCTTGCGCGAGCGGTTTGATCTTTAAGGCCTATCGGTGCAACTTCGTGTGCAGCGAGCGTTGCCTGGCGACTATTCCCGGGTGCCATTCCACCGGCCACCACCAATCTCACCGCAGTAGTCCCAGTGGCCGGAGAAGCCACTGGCAGAGAATACGAACTGGATGTTACCCCAGTAAATACTGCCTTCCTGTGCAGTGCCACAGGCGTAGGCCGCGCTCGGCTCGACCCAGACGCCCTCTAACAGGACATTACCCAGGATGCGCCCCCGAATGAGCCCATCCTGACCGTCATAAGATCCTGTTACACGATTTCCCGATCTGGTCAGCGTCATAGTGCCATAGGTAGTGGAGTAGGTGCCCGCGATGGGGACCGGCGGTGCTGGACAGAAGATATTACTGGGCAAATAGTTGCACAGCGAATCACCGAAGCCCGATAGTAACTCTTCTGTCGAGTTGACCAGATCGGAAAATCCACTGAGTAGCCCCAACTCCTGCGGCAACTGCGTCTTACCCAGTTCTGTGAGTACGGCACCCAACTGTGTCAGTGCCTCAAGACTGTCGCTGTAAACTTCCTGCCCCCGGGTCAATAAGGACTCGGTATTCACTCGCCGCAGAGACGCGATCAACCCCCGTCCTATCGCCTGCAGTTCCGCTAACCCGGCATTGCCGGCTGTGGCCACCTCCGCCAGCGCGGCGTCGCCAAACAATGCGGCACCATTAAGCATGGTGGCGACGTAGGCGCCAAAAGTAGACACACCCCTGCCCCCTTCCGACAACGTACGGTCGATTACGTCCGGTACCGACTCAATCACCTCTCTAATATCGCGCAGGGCATCGGCATTCACGCGATCGGGATCATTGAACGCGTCGCTGCGCGACAGGGCGTTCATGGCCGCATCCCACTTGTCACGGAGATGGTCAGCTAGAGATGTGGAATCGTCAAAAGGCCCCGCCGTTCTTCGGGTACCATCCTCAGGCAGCGTGGCTACCGCATTTGTAGCGACTGCATCGGCCACCACCGACATCCACATCGCGCGCTGCAGCAGAAGCGTGTCCAGATTGTTGAGCGCCTCGTCAGAAAGTTCCACCATCTGGCCGTCGGCGCTCTCAATCAGTACTACTCCGTCAGACTCAAATAGGGTGATGGCTGCATCCAGCGCCTGTATCTCCGAGCGAATCTCCTGCTCAACGGCGCTGACATCAACGTCAAGCTCTGCGGCTACTTCCCCCATGTAGTCCAGCGTGAGCCACATATCCTCAATGCTGTCATAGGCATTCGCCAACCACACCAGGCCGCGCGTCTCAACGGTCATCGGCAATGGCGCCTGTAGAAACAGTGTTTCCACAGCTTCGTCACCATTCAGAATAACACGCGCCGCACCCACCGCGAACTCCCCGTCGCGATTGATATAGGCGGGAGCCGCCAGAGTGACCTCGCCGGCTTCAACCACGACCGCAGCGGCGCGCAGCATGTGGCCTCCTTCCAGCGCGTGAATTTCAACCTCGGCCACCTGACCCACACCCAATTCTTCGTTGTACAAGGTCAGTGGTTGCCCCGGCATGACGCTGTTGGACGACAAGACAACATCGCCCAGCGGCTCAAACACCGCAATGGTTGCATCAAAGCCCTCCGGTACCCGCTGATCAATGTGGTTTACCGCATTGCGGGGTACGTCGTATTCACAGAGCGGGTAATTGGACTGGTGACTGCAGCCGGTGCCCTCCCAGCGCACAAAGCCCCAACCCGGCCGCGGCACCGGTTGATAGGAAACCTTATAGGGCTCATCCACCACAGCATTCTCAGTACAGCTCGAATGCCCTGCCTGACTTTGCTCGAAAGTACAGCCACGAACGCCCTCGAGTCGTTCCACGATATCCCCCTCACCCTGCACGGCGAGGGGATGCTTGCACGCTGTAATCAGCGAGAGTAATACAACAAGATACAGGAAGCGCACGGAATCCTCCTGAGAAGCGGGGGCCATTGGGGATATCTTTGAGCGTAGTTGCTACGACGGGTTTTGCCACCTTTCCAATTGCCTCGAACTTCGCGCAAAGCTGAGCGTACCGACGCTTGACTTCCCGATTGGCCTACCCTAGCCTCCAAAACGATAGCCTTGGAGGCGACTTTGCCTGATGTCAAAAGCCTGGACGACAATTCTGCTCGCGGTAGTGATGGTGGTGCAAACACTCGCCATCATCTCCGATGCGATGCCGTCGCACCTGGGCGATAGTCACCACGACACTCAACACACTCACTTTTCCATCGACGCCGATCATTCTGCGACTCCAGACCCTTCCAGCGAAGCCGCCGGGGAAGTTCCAGATGTATCGGATCACTGTCAGAGCAATCACTGTCACGGCTCTCACCTGCTGGTGGTTATGAGAAGTTTTGACGGCCCATTGTTCAAACCGGGCCCGCCCCACAGCACCCACCTCACACAACACCCCACCGATTACATCAACCCACTGCTGCGCCCACCCATAGCCTGACCCTGCGAATCAATCCCTCCGGGGAGCTTTTCACTTTGATTTCACAGGAATCACGTAATGTATTACTGCGATTTTTGGCGGTGCCCGCGAGCCGGGCTGCCGACCTTATTGTTAAGTTTTATCCTGGCGTTGACCGGCTCCGTATCGACAGCCGCAGCGCCGGGTGACCAATCACTGAGTCTGGCTGATGCCATCGCGCAAGCACTGGCACAAAACCCCACACTACAGGTATTCGACACACGGTTGACGGGGCTTGAAGGCCAGCAGATCACCGCTCAACAAAGTCCCGCTCTTGAGTTGGGATTTGAAGCGGAGAACATACTTGGCGCTGGCGACTACGAGCGCCTTGACCAGGCCGAGTACACCCTCTCACTGTCATCAGTACTGGAACTGGGCGACAAAAGACTGGCCAGAGCCAACGTCATCTCCGGGCGCTACGCCCTGGTCAGTGCACAGCGGCAGGCCGAGGCCCTGGGTCTGGCTGGTGATATCACCCGTCAGTTCATCAGCGCGCTGGCACTGCAGGAAAAGTTGCAACTGGCCGACGAAGCCGTGGAGCTTACGCAGTCCACACTGGCCAGCGTAAAACACCGGGCGGAACAAGGCGCGGCACACAGGGCCGAATTGTTACGCGCCCGAGTCCAGGTGACGGAAAGCCAGCTGGCCCGGGATCAACTACGCGCCAGCTACGAAAGTAATCTGATGGCACTGGCCGCCCTGCTGGGCAAAGACAGCGTCGATTTTAGCCACATTGATGGCAGCCTGTTTACCTTCACCACGCCGGCCAGCTTTGAAAGCCTGTTCCAGCGCGCCAGCAATAATCCCGGCATCCGTGTGTTTGCCAGTGAAGCAAGCATGCGCGATGCGGAACTCGCGCTGGTTCGAAGCCAGTCCCGCAGCAATGTTCGCTGGCAAGTGGGTGCACGTTACTTTGAGGATAGCGGCGACTCTGCGCTGGTTGCCGGATTCTCCATCCCACTGTTTCCCGGCGACCGCAACCGCGGCGAATTACAGTCTGCCCAAGCAGCGCGCGCGGCAATCACGTTGCGTCGCGACAGCGCCCTGCTTGAACTACGGTCGCGCCTCTATGAAGCCTATCAACTGCACAACCAGGCGGTAACGATGGCCAATGCCCTGAGCGATCAGGTGGTGCCCGATCTGCAACAGGCTCTGGCACTGACCCGAACGGCGTATCAGCAGGGCCGCTACAGCTATTTTGAATGGCTCAGCGCCCAGCAGGAACTACTGGCAGCGCAACGCAATCGCGTGGATGCAGCCACAACCGCCCTGCTCAATCAGGCCCTGATCGAACAACTCACCGGCGAGTCCCTGGCCGCCACAGCCAATTGAGCTGACCGCAAACACTACAGGATTCAGATCATGCAACGGATACACATTTTATTTTTCACCACCGGCCTGTTTTGCCTGGCGTGGGGATCGGTCACAGCAGGCGAAGGCCACGGCATCGATGACCACGAAACCAGCGCGGAAAAAGCTACGATTTCGCATTCCATCGCGGGACTCTCCGGCCTGACCATGGCAACGGCTGGACCCCTGATGCTGAACCAGACCCTGACCAGCTACGGGCACCTGGTCACGGACCCCGAACAGAGAGCCCATGTCACTGGCCGCTTTCCCGGGCTGGTTCGGCACGTCATGGTACGTCTTGGCGATACCGTTACCGCGGGCGAGCCGCTGGCACGCATCGAATCCAATGAAAGCCTGCAAACCTACACCGTGACGGCCCCCATCAATGGGCACATAACACAACGCACAATCAACGTGGGTGAACAGGTGGATGGCCAACCGCTGTTTGCGATTACCAACCTCAGCACGCTCTGGGCGGAGTTAAAAATATTCCCCGGACAGCGTCAGCAAGTGAGCGCTGGTCAATCCGTACAGCTCAAGGTCAACGAGATTGAATACAGCAGCACGATCCAGCACTTGCTACCCAGCCCGAATGGCGAACCCTACACCCTGGCCCGATTGAGTGTAGATAACAGCGCCGGGCTACTGGTGCCGGGGCAACTGGTCACCGCGGAAATCGTGGTTAGCGCCGCTCAGGTGCCGCTGGCCGTGGATCGGCGTGGATTACAGGAATTCCAGAATGCGCCCGTCGTATTTGTGCAGAACGGGGAGGACTATGAAGCCAGAACCCTTCAGCTAGGTCGTATCGACGAGCAGATCGCCGAAGTGATATCAGGCCTGGTATCCGGTGAGCGCTATGTGGTTGAAAACAGCTACCTGGTGAAAGCCGAACTGGAAAAATCCACCACCAGCCACGCGCACTGACAGGAGGCTACCATGATCAACGCCATCGTACGCTTCTCGGTGGAGCGGCGGTATTTCATCATCTCCTGCACGCTGATCATTGTCGGATTCGGCTTGTGGAGTTTTCAACATCTGCCCATCGATGCCGTACCTGACATCACCAACGTCCAGGTTCAAATTAATACCGAAGCGGAGGGCTATTCCCCCCTGGAGGTAGAGCAACGGATTACATTCCCCATTGAAACGGCCCTGTATGGACTGCCTCGGCTAGCCTACACACGCTCACTGTCCCGTTATGGCCTGTCGCAGATTACCGTTGTGTTCGAGGAAGGAACTGATATCCATTTTGCCCGCAACCTGCTCGGCCAGCGTCTCGCAAGCCTCAGGAAAGTACTCCCTCCCGGCATGGAACCGGGTATGGGGCCAATTTCCACCGGCCTGGGTGAAATCTACATGTACACCATCAGCGCCGAACCCGGCACCACCCAAGCCAACGGTGATGCCTGGAACATTACCGCCTTGCGGGAGCTGCAGGACTGGTATCTTCGCCCGCAACTCGCTCAGGTTCCGGGTGTAGTAGAGGTCAACACGATTGGTGGCTTTGACAAGCAGTACCACGTAACGCCCCACCCCCACCGCCTGCTGGAGTTCGGTATCAGTCTGGCCGACGTGTCCAATGCACTACGCGCCAATAATGACACCCGCAGTGCCGGCTATATCGAACGCAATGGGCAGCAGCTACTGGTGCGCTCTCCCGGGCGACTCGAAAACATCACGGATATTGAACAGGTGGTCGTGGCCAACCGTGATGGCGTACCCATCCAGGTGCGCGACATTGCCGAGGTCGCCATCGGCAAGGAGTTGCGCACCGGGGCCGCCACAAGAGATGGCACGGAAACTGTGCTGGGAACGGCGATGATGTTGATGGGTGAAAATTCCCGCAGCGTAGCGCAGGACGTAGCAGAAAGACTGGAACACCTGAGGTCCACGCTGCCAGACGGGGTAGTTCTGGAAACAGTCTACGACCGTACCGACCTGGTAGAACGCGCCATCGCAACGGTCACAAAAAATCTGTTCGAAGGCGCCCTGCTGGTTATCGCAGTGTTATTGCTTCTATTGGGAAACCTGCGGGCCGCACTGATCACGGCGGCGATCATCCCGCTGTCGATGTTGGCGACCATTACCGGCATGGTGCGCGCGGGAGTATCAGCCAACTTGATGAGCCTGGGCGCCCTCGACTTCGGCCTTATTGTGGATGGCGCGGTGATCATCGTGGAAAACTGCACGCGCCGTCTGTCACAAGCTCAGCGTGCAAGTAACGGACAGATTCCACTCCAACAACGGCTGGAACAGGTCTATCTGGCCACCGCCGAGGTGATCCGGCCGGCCCTGTTCGGCGTGGCCATCATCACCGTGGTGTATATCCCCATCTTCAGCTTGACCGGCGTAGAGGGAAAGATGTTCCACCCCATGGCGACCACCGTGGTCATCGCACTGCTGGCCGCCCTGTTGTTTGCCCTGACTCTCGTCCCTGCTGCTGTCGCGATTTTTATGAGCGGCCATGTGGAAGAAAAAGAGAGTCGAGTGATCCTTCATGCCAAATCACTCTATCGACCGGCTTTGGCAAGAGCCCTGCAATTTCGCTGGACGGTACTCGCCTGCGCCAGTGCATTGCTTGCCACCTGCCTGTGGTTGGCCACCACCCTGGGATCGGAATTTGTTCCACAACTCTCTGAAGAAGATTTTGCCATTCAAGCCTTGCGCCCACCAGGCACAGGACTGGAGCAAGCTCTTGCTATGCAGGCGCAGGTGGAGCAGCGCATTACTTCATTCCCGGAGGTGGCCACCGTATTCGCGCGCACCGGCACTGCCGAGATCGCCACCGATGCCATGCCGCCCAATATTTCCGACATCTATGTCATTGTGAAGCCCCGGGATGAGTGGCCCAACCCCGACAAATCGCGCGAGGCATTGATAGCGGAGATCCGGAATGCAGTAATGCCCCTACCCGGGAGCATCTACGAATTTACCCAACCCATTGAAATGCGCTTCAATGAACTACTGTCCGGCGTTCGGGCAGACGTGGGCATCAAAGTGTTTGGTGATGATCTCGAGCAACTGCTGGATGCTGCAACCGTTGTTTCCCAACTGACGCAGTCTATCTCTGGCGCCGCGGATACCCGAGTGGAGCAGGTCGGCGGCCTGCCGGTTCTCTCTGTTACGCCCTACCGATTGACCCTCGCTCGCTACGGACTTTCCATCGCGGAACTTCAGGACCTGGTGGCTGCGGCAATTGGCGGCGATCGGGTTGGATTGATCTACGAGGGTGATCGCCGTTTCCAACTCATGGTGCGCTTACCGGAAGGTCTGCGCCGCGACGTTGACGGTCTCGGTGATCTTCCCGTGCCGCTGCCAAATGGCGGGTACGTCCCGCTGTCGGAGGTGGCCACGGTTACGCTGGACTCTGCGCCCAATCAGGTCAGTCACGAAAACGGCAAACGGCGTGTAGTCGTTACGGCCAATGTTCGCGGGCGCGATCTCGGTTCCTTTGTCGCAGAGCTGCAGCGCCGCATCAAACAGGAAGTGCAACTTCCCGCCGGCTACTGGCTGGAATACGGCGGCACTTTCGAGCAACTACAATCTGCCAGTCAACGCCTGGCGCTGGTAGTCCCGATCACGCTGGCCGTTATCATCGCACTACTGCTCATTGCCTTCGGCTCGCTCAAAGACGCGCTGATTATCTTTAGCGGCGTACCGCTGGCGTTGACCGGTGGGGTACTCATGCTGTGGCTACGCGATATGCCGCTGTCGATATCCGCAGGCGTGGGATTTATCGCACTGTCTGGCGTGGCGGTACTCAATGGGCTCGTCATGGTCTCGTTCATCCGTGATCTCTGGCAGCAACAGGGCAATGTGATGGAGGCGATTGTGACGGGAGCACTGATCCGATTACGACCGGTGCTAATGACCGCGCTGGTGGCCAGTCTGGGATTTGTACCCATGGCGCTCAATACGGGCACGGGAGCCGAAGTCCAACGCCCGCTGGCTACCGTGGTAGTTGGCGGCATTATTTCTTCAACCCTGCTGACACTGTTCGTCCTGCCCGTACTGTACTCCCTGCTGCACCAGAACGAGACGGCGCCGCAGAAAGTAATGAACACCGGTCGGCTCAGCATCGAATCGTGAGTGCATGGGCCGCAGTGGATAAATCCACCGTTGCCCCTTAAGCTACTCACGCCAAAAAAAAGAACAGGATAAGGCCTTTGGAAGATTCACCCCGTCTGCTGATTGTTGATGACGACCCGGAGATCCGCTCGTTGCTGGTAGATTTTTTCCGCCAGCACGCCTTCCAGGTGGCCTCCGCAGCGGACGGTGCGCAACTCGACGCCGAGTTGGAGCGGAACACTCCACAATTACTTGTTCTGGATCTGATGCTGCCGGGGGAGGATGGCCTGTCGATCTGCCGACGGCTCCGCAGCCGCTACCCCACGCTTCCGATTATCATGCTCACCGCCGTTAGTGAGGACACCGACCGAATCATCGGCCTGGAAATGGGAGCCGACGATTACCTCGCCAAGCCATTCAATCCGCGCGAATTACTGGCAAGGGTGAAAGCCGTGCTGCGACGTAGTGATTCCACGCTGACTACCAGTGGCAAGCACCTGCGCTTTGAGGGCTGGCACCTGGATCTGGGCCGGCGCGAGCTGAAACGGGTCGATGGCACGCTGGTTCCCCTGTCCAGTGGAGAGTTCGATTTGCTACAGGCGCTCGCGGAACACCCGCAGCAGGTGATGAGCCGCGATGAGCTGCTGGACTGCACCCGGGGGCGATGTGCCGGACCCTATGATCGCAGCATCGATGTACAACTGTCCCGGCTGCGCCGCAAAATCGAAGTGGACAGCAAATCGCCACAAATCATCAAAACCATCCGCACCGGCGGATACCTATTCAGCTTGCCTGTTGAGGTATCGTGAAATTTGCCTGGCCCGGCGGCGTAGCTGGCCGCATCGCTCTGGTACTGGCGCTATCGCTGCTGGCGGTTCAGATCGTCACCGCCCCCTACTTCCTGCGCGAACAGGCACGACTGGCCACCGAGGTGTACGACCAGTCGACCCAACAGCGTATTAAATACATCACCACCCTGTTTGATGCACTGAACCACCCGCAGCGACGGGAACTGCTTCCGGCCCTGCACAGCCCAACCCTCGCAGTAGAACTGTATTTTGACGCGCCTGATCATTGCAGTAGCGATGCTGAAAACTTCGATTACCTTACGCAACTCTCAGAAACCCTTCGGCGCGAGCTACAGTACTGCCGAGTACCTACTGGCGAGGAACCACCGCTGATGGCCGGCCTGTTCACTTCCCGCGAGCTGGTGGCGTTATGGGCGCCACTTGCCGACGGCACATGGTTGCGTTTCGTCACCGCCTCGGCCCTGCCCTCGCTAGGGTGGATCGCACATGTGTCGGCGCAGGTGTTACTGGTTATTCTCTCGGTGGTCGTCTTTGCCCTGTGGGCTGCCCGCCAGATTACCCGACCCATGCGGACTTTTTCGCAAGCTGCCGACAGGCTCTCGCGGGACGTCAATGCGCCGCCACTGCCTGAAGAGGGTGGAGTGGAATTACGGCGAGCGACACACGCCTTCAACCGGATGCAAGGAACGCTACAGCGGTATGTTGAGGATCGAACACGCATGCTGGCCGCTATTTCGCATGACCTGCGCACGTCCCTGACCCGTCTGCGACTACGCACGGCCTATATCAGCGACCCGGAGCAGCAACGACGGGCCGAGCAGGACATCGAGGATATGGATGCCATGCTGGGCGCAACGCTGAGCTTTGCGCGAGATGACGGTACTGAAGAACCACAGTGCCGGGTAGACCTGGCGGCCATGCTGCAATCCCTGTGTGATGACCTGCAAGACGGCGGCCAGCAAGCCAGCTATACCGGCCCTACGCAACAGACTTATGACTGCCGACCCATTTCACTACAGCGCGCCTTTTCCAATCTCGCCAACAATGCAGCGAGCTATGGCGGGAGTGCCGAGATCAGCCTCGAAGTCCGTGACAATGAGGTGCGTGTGGAATTTTGCGACCGGGGGCCGGGTATCCCCGAGGCCTCCCGGGAGCACGTAATGGAACCGTTTGTTCGCCTGGACGCCGCCCGTAATCGGGAAACCGGCGGTACCGGTCTGGGCCTATCGATTGCACAGTCGGCAATCCGGCAACATGGTGGCACGCTCAGTTTGCATGATCGCGAAGGCGGCGGCCTGCGCGTGCTGGTGACCTTGCCCGGCTCCCACTGAGCACCTCCCGGACACCCTGTTACATTCCGTTACAAAGTGAAACGCAACGCCATCAGTGAGGAAGAGCTGAACGGTAAGCTGAGTCCCTGTGTTCGCATGGACGGCTACCATGAAGAAAAAACTGTTACTCACACTCACCGGTGTCCTGCTGCTTTCCGGTCTGGGCTTCAGCTACCAGAAATTCGTCTCACCCACGCGTATCGCCATGGTGAATTTCGAGGATTTCCAGGTCGCCCGCGTATTCAAATCGAACCAGAATCGCTTTATTGAAATTGATACCGTGCCTCTGGAGGCGCTGGAATCAGTAGCGGATTACGACGCCGTACTCCTGTTCGGCCGCGCCCTGAACCTGGAACCAGCACAGGTGGACTTTCTGAAAGCACAGGGCATTCGTGGCCTGAAAATGTTCATGGAAAGCCCTACCAACCCCAATATCGACGTAACTAACTTACGGGGACAGGACCTCGATTACATCGGCGACTATCTGCGTTATGGCGGCACCCTGAACTACCGGTCGATGCTGAATTACATCCGCCGGGAATTTGATGGCAAGACGCTATTCACCGCCGACGTGCGAGCCCCCGTCGCCATTTCCCAGGACCTGGTCTTCCATCTTGACGAGGATGCCCTGTTTGAGTCAGTGGAAAGTTTCGCCGCCTACGCCGGCAGCAATGGTTATCACAAACCCGGGCAGCCCAATGTTGCCCTTATCACCTCAGTACCCGGCCCTTTCAACTCCAATCGGGACCATGTCGATGGCCTGATCCGTTCCCTGGCCGACCAGGGCCTGAACGTGTTCCCCATCGCAGCGCTGAGCAAGCGCCTGGAATTTCTGCAGGCGATTAATCCCGCCGCCGTTGTATTTATGCCGCACGGACGAATCACATTGAACGAGGCCGATGAAGCGCTGGAATGGCTTCGCGAGCAGAATGTGCCCCTGTTCGGCCCGGTCTCGGTGTTTCAGAACCACGACGAATGGGTGGACAACCAACAGGGTATGGCCGGTGCTCTGCTAACCATGTCGGTCGTATTACCCGAGTTTGACGGTGCAATCACGCCCTACGCGATCGCCGCCAAGTACGAGGATGAGTTCGGCTACCAGATTTTTAAACCCATTCCGGAGCGCATGGACACCTTCACTGAGATGGTGCGCCACTGGGTAAATCTTAAAACACTGCCCAACGCGCAAAAACGGCTGGCAATCTACTACTACAAGGGGCCTGGCAAGAATGCGATGGTAGCCGGCGGGCTCGAAGTGGCCCCCAGCCTCTATAACACGCTCAACTTACTGCGCGATGACGGCTGGAACGTGAACGGCCTACCGGACACCCTCGAAGAATTCGAAGCACTGATCGCTCGCTCCGGGCTGGTATTAGGCCCTTACGCCCGAGGCGATATCGCCCGCTTTCTGGAAGAAGGTGAACCGGCTCTGGTTAGCGGGGCCGATTATGACCGCTGGTGCAAAGAGGAACTCAATCCCGCGATGTGCCAGGCCGTCACCGATCGCTACGGCGCCACGCCGGGACAATACATGACGCAGACCGTAGAGGGCGTGGATCACATAGCAGTCGCGCGCATTGAGTTCGGCAATGTCGTTATCCTCCCCCAGCCCTTGCCTGGCACGGGCGAAAGCACGTTTGCCATGATCCACGGTACGCGTACAGCCCCACCTCACCCCTACGTGGCTTCCTACCTGTGGACGCGAAAGCGTTTCCAGCCCGATGCCATCATGCATTTCGGCACCCATGGGTCGCTGGAATTTACTCCCTGGAAACAGGTGGCACTGTCCGACCTGGACTGGGCCGATGCACTGGTGGGCGGGATGGCGCACTTTTACATCTACACCATCAATAACGTTGGCGAGGCGATCATCGCCAAGCGGCGATCCTATGCCACTATCCTTTCACACCTGACCGAGCCGCTGATGGAAGCCGGCCTGCACAATGAAATGAAAGAGCTGGGCGACGCGCTCTTCCGTTACCACCAGTTGGAAGACGGTGCGGTAAAAGCCAGCTATGCCCGGCAAATTCGCGAGCTCGCCATTGCCAATGAAATTCCGGCCCAACTGGGTCTGCCCACAGAGGAAGCACAGTGGGATGAAAGCGCCTACTTCACGCTGTCCAACTACGTTGAGACCCTGTCCAACGAAAAAGTGAACGCAGGGCTGTATACGCTGAACGAGATGTATGAACCCGAAGAAATCGACACCGTGGTCAAGCTCATCGCCACCGACCCTCTGGCCTACAGCGTGGCGAAGCTCGAACTACTGAGGGGCGACACCACGCAGGTGGCTCTGGATGATGCGATCAAGTTCGATGTGAGTTATCGCCAGCCGGCTCGCCGCCAAGTGGAACGCGTACTGGCTGGCGAGGCGCCCGCGGTAATTATCGAAGAGGTGCTGACGAACGAAGAACGCGAGCGCGCCGCCCAGTGGTTTACCGACAACCGACGGCTGACAGACGGCGAAATCATCGGTGGCTTTATCGCGATGGGATCACTCGAAGCAGATACCGGGGCAGCGGGCGAGGCCAGCTCGGAAGAACTTGAACGCGCCCAGAACTTGCTGGTTCAGATTGTGCCCCACGCGGATCGACTCGCATTTATCGAGACACTCGAATCCGAAAAACGCTTTGAAATGGCCAGTAAATCGCTGGACCCCGAACTGCTGGCCCAGGCGCAAACCATCGCCAAGGCAATTCCCGAAATGAAGCAAGGGCTGGATATTTCGGTGACCCCCGAGGTGAACGAATTACTGCGTCTGATGCAAAAACCAACCATCTACGAGCAAGTGTTTGTGTGGCTGGCCGATCCAAGTCTGGCAGAACGGGTCAGCACGGAACGCGAACGGGTGAATAGTGAACGCCTGTCCCTGGCGACCGGTGCAGACAAGCTGAAGCTACTCAGCCTCGCCCTCAATGACGTCACCCGAGCCAGCGCGCTGGCTGCCATGGAGCAGCCTTCGCTGCAGGTTTTCATCGATACACTGCATTTTTATCGCGACAATCGCGACAGTCTGAAACAGTCCCTGACTGACCAGTCCGGCGCCTCGATACAAGCTCTTTCAGCACTGCTCAACGTGAGTGATTTCGATGAGCGCGTCAATCGCGCTCAGGAACAAGCCTCCGCCCTGATTCGCGACCTCAATTTGCAGGACAAGGATTTCGCCAATGCGGTGCGCACCATCGAAGATAACCTCAAGGCAATCACCGGTTACCGGCAGGCCCTTATGACCAGCCCCCGCGCCGAAATGGTCGCCCTGCTGAATGCACTGGGTGGCGGCTACATTCCGCCCACCTCGGGCGGCGATCTGGTACGTAATCCCCGCACGCTACCAACCGGGCGTAATATGTTTTCCGTTGATGCCGAGCAAACGCCCTCTACCGCTGCCTGGGAGGTGGGTGTAAAACTCGCTCAGACCCTGATCGAAACTCATCGTGCGTCGAACGACGGTGCCTATCCGCGCAAAATCACCTTCACGCTCTGGCCCGGGGATTTCATCGCCACAGAGGGCGCACAACTGGCCCAGATTTTTTACCTGCTGGGTGTAGAACCTGTCCGCGACCCCTTCAATCGCGTGGTGTCTGTAAAAGCGATTCCACTGGAACGCCTGGGGCGGCCGCGCATAGACGTTGTGGCGCAAACCGCCGGTCAGTTCCGAGATCTGGCCGCCTCGCGTATCTACCTGATTAACCAGGCCATCGAGCTGGTCAGTCAACTCGATGAGCCCGAGCAGACCAACTTTGTGCGCTCCGGTGTGATCAAGTCCGAGCGGCTGATGATCGACAAAGGCCTGTCACCGGTGGAGGCTCGGGAACTGGCGACAACACGGGTTTTCGGCGGCGTCAACGGTGCCTACGGCACGGGAATCATGGGGCTGGTTGAAAAAGGCGATGCCTGGGAAGACGAAACGGAAGTCGCCGATCAGTACCTCAACAACATGGGCGCCGTGTACGGCAAAGGCGACAAATGGAGCTACTACAAAGCGGGTGTGTTCGAAGCGGCACTGCAGGATGCGGAAGTGGTAGTTCAACCCCGGGAGTCGAACCAGTGGGGCGCCATTTCCCTGGATCATGTGTATGAATTCATGGGGGGACTCAACCTCGCCGTGCGCAAGGTAACGGGCAATGACCCCAAGTCCTACTTCAATGACTTCCGCAACGCAGACAACCCAGATGTGCAAACGCTGGAGGAAGCGATCTGGACGGAGGCACAGGCCACACTGTTTAACCCGGAGTACATCCGCGAGATGCAAAAGGGGTCGGCCTCTTCCGCTGAAAAAATGGCGGAAAACTTCCGCAATACCTACGGCTGGAATGTCATGAAACCTGACGCCATTGACGACGCAGTCTGGGACGAAATTTACGATACCTATGTCGATGACAAGTATGACCTGCAAGTACAGGCCTTCTTCGAGAATGAAAACCCCTATGCACTGCAGGAAATGACGGCCGTAATGATGGAAACTGCGCGCAAGGGTATGTGGGAAGCCAGTCCGGAGCAGGTTCAGGCACTGGCCACTTTGCACGCCGAATTGATCGAGAAGTACGAGGCTGGCTGCTCGGGTTTTGTCTGTGACAACACGAAACTGCGGGACTACATCGCGGAACAGCTACCGCCAGAACAACGGCAAAGCTACGAGCAGAAGATCAAGCAGTCTCTGGAAGCACCATCGGAATCCAATGAAAACTCGATGGTGTTGGAAAAAGAAGTGTTGCGCCAGGCCAGTGAGGAAGAGCTTCCCCTGATCCAGCGTCTGAACTGGGGTCTGATTCTGGGTGGCTTGCTGGTACTGGGCATTATCGCCTTCCTGGCCTCGCGCCGGCGCCACGCCGAACACCTGGACGCAGCGGAGCTATAGGTGGAAAACATTATCCTCTTCCTGGCGCTGTTCAGCGCCACCGCGGCAGCGGTTCAGCTATCACTGTTCCGCACCTGGTGGCAGCGGCTCGCCCTTTGCCTGCTGATCGCCGGGGGGACTTACCTGTTCTACCCTACGGCTATCACCGTCAGCGCCACCTACATGGAGGCGCTGCTAGCCGACGAATCCACCATGCTCACGCTATCGGTGATTCTGGTTCTGGAAGCAGCCTGCATGTTGATCCTGGCACTGTTCATGTTGCGAGACATGTACCAGGCATTGCGTTTCCCCTGGAAGCTGATTCCGCTGGCACAGTTTCTGCCGATGCCCACCAGCATTGCCGTGCTGTGCTACTACCAGGTACACCTTTACCAACAGGGTTTCACTGGAGAGTTCGCCACCACTGCGCTGCTCTACGGCGGTTGTATTGCCCTGGGTTTGTTCGCCAGTGCGTGGGTGATCAAGCTGCTGATTCCGCTGCGTGTACTTCGGCTGGAACTGGGACTCGCCATGCACGCAGCGCAGATTGCGTTGGCCATTGCCATCTCCGTGCTCACCGCCACCTACCCCTACCGTGGCAGTGAGATTGAACCCAACCTGATTCAATTTGCGATTGTGGCAGTGATATTCATTATCGGTAGCCTCACCGGCTACCTCCGCTGTCGCAACCAAACTCAAAAATTACTCGCCAGGAGTTAAACCGATGGACGCCATTATCCAAGCCCTCTACTGGATCTCATCCGGACTATTGATTCCCGTAATCGTGTTGCTGCTGTTATTTCTGGCGCAAGGCCTGCTGGTGATCGGCGGCTTTTATGGTCTGTACGCCAGCCGACTGGCATTTGATAAATCCATCAAACCCGCCCTGGAGGGCCTGACTGCCGACAATGCCGGCAATGTCCTGTCGGCGGACAACATCCGTCGTACCGGGCTCGTCAATGTTTATCTGGAAAAGCTGATGCAGGTGGCCGACTCCAGGGTACGGGCGGAAAAAGTCCTGGCAGATTTTGAAATGGACTGTGAAAGGGATCTGGGTACCACCAAAACGCTGGCCAAAATCGGGCCGATACTGGGACTCATGGGAACGCTTATCCCCATGGGTCCGGCGCTGGTAGGCCTGGCTTCCGGCGACATGGGCACCCTGGCGCAAAACATGCAGGTGGCCTTCGCTACCACCGTGGTCGGGTTGCTGATCGGGGCCATCGGCTTTTTCTGCACCCAGATCAAAACGCGATGGTACGCGGCCGATCTCACCGACCTTGAATACGTCTACGCCATCGTCAGCGAGGAGCGGGCATGAGGCGCCATCGACTGCTCGGGCGCAGCGAGGATGATCTCGACCCCCTGAGTTCCCTGACCAACCTGTTTGACGTAGCCATGGTATTCGCCGTGGCGCTGATGGTCGCCCTGGTGGAGCACCTCAATATCTCCGAGATGTTGCTGGAAGAGGAATTCACCATTGTTAAGAACCCCGGCAAGGATGATATGGAAATCATCACCAAGAAGGGTGAGGAGATCAGCAAGTACAAGCAGAACCAGAATACTGAGGCCGATCCAACGCAAAACCGCGGGAAGCGGGTGGGTACGGCTTATCAGTTGGAGAATGGGGAGATTATTTATATTCCTGAGGGTTGAGGGGTTCGAATCTTATCCTGACTAGCCGGAGCACTGGGGGAAGGAGTGCCAGGTTAAGGAGTGGCGATGCTACGCATCGCTGAGCCAGCGATTACCGGTAAAACCCTTTGGGGTTTTACCGCCCTTCGGGCAAGCCGCCAGGCGGCCTGGTTCAAATTGCTTTGCAATTTGTCGAACGGAGCGGCCGGCGTCCCGGGGGGCGAATCAAAACCTGGCGCAGCACCATACAAAAAAGCCCACCCCTTGCGGGGTGGGCTTTTTTGTATGGCGGTGAGCCAGGGATTCGAACCCTGGATAGGGATCAACCTATACACCCTTAGCAGGGGTGCGCCTTCAGCCACTCGGCCAGCTCACCTTCTGGACTCGCAAAGCCCTGGGGGCCCTTGAGTTCAGGCGCGGCATCATACCAACAAGTGATTGAAAAGCAAAGTAAAAGCCCCGTCCAGCGCGGAAAAAAGCTGCGAATATTGCAATCGCCCCCTATTCGCCCTCCTCCTCGTTGTCGTCTTTAATCCGGTTGTAGATTTCCTCGCGGTGAACTGCCACATCCTTGGGGGCATTGACCCCGATCCGCACCTGATTTCCTTTTACTCCGAGTACAGTGATGGTGATGTCGTCGCCCACCATCAGGGACTCGCCGACTCGCCGTGTCAAAATCAACATTTTGATATCTCCGTTTCACTGGTTTGCACAATCCGGCGCAAACAGTGATTGCTCACGGCCCCGGCAAATGGAGCCGCTCTTCCATGCAAACGAACGCATATGAGGTTAATTATTGACCAGATCAGGCAGTTTTCCACCTGATCCGGTCATGCTTGGTGCCTTAGGCAGCAGCTTCGTCAGTAGGTTCCTTGTCTAACTCGAACGAAGAGTGCAGAGAGCGCACCGCGAGTTCCAGGAACTTCTCATCGATGATGACTGAAATTTTGATTTCAGAGGTGGTGATCATCTGGATATTAATTCCCACATCCGCCAGTGCACTAAACATCTGGCTGGCCACACCGGAGTGAGAGCGCATCCCTACGCCCACCACTGATACCTTGGCAATTTTGCTGTCGGCGCGCACTTCACGTGCGCCGAGTTCTACGGCGACGCGATTGAGCACTTCCTCTGCACGCGGCAGGTCGACCCGACCCACAGTGAAGGTGAAGTCAGTGGTGTTGTCTTCTGCGACGTTTTGTACGATCACGTCGACTTCGATATTCGCTTCGCCCACTGGCCCCAGAATCTTGGAGGCAACGCCGGGCATATCGGGTACACCAAGAATAGTGAGTTTGGCTTCGTCCCGGTTAAAGGCGATGCCGGCAATTGTGGGGGTTTCCATTTCGTTGGCCTCTTCCAGGCTGATCAGGGTACCGGGGCCGTCCTGGAAACTGTGCAGAACGCGCAGCGGTACATTGTATTTTCCGGCGAATTCTACCGCGCGGATCTGTAGTACCTTGGAGCCCATGCTGGCCATTTCCAGCATTTCCTCGAAGGTGATCTGTTCCAGTCGGCGGGCGCCGTCTACCACGCGGGGGTCGGTGGTGTAGACGCCGTCGACGTCGGTGTAAATCTGGCACTCGTCGGCTTTCAACGCCGCCGCAAGAGCAACGGCCGTCGTGTCGGAACCGCCCCGGCCGAGGGTGGTGATATTGCCGTGCTCATCCACACCCTGGAAGCCCGCCACTACGATGACATAACCGGCGTCGAGATCGGCGTGCAGGCGCGCGTCGTCAATCTCACGAATCCGAGCTTTGGTATGCGCATCATCGGTAAGAATACGCACCTGGCTGCCGTTATAGGATTTGGCTTTCACACCACGCTTGTCCAGCGCCATAGCCAGCAGCGCCGTGGTAACCTGCTCGCCGGTGGAAACCAGTACATCCATTTCCCGTGGCAGGGGGCGCTCCTGCACCTCGTGAGCCAGACCGATCAGGCGATTGGTTTCACCCGACATGGCCGAGACCACTACCACCACACCGTGCCCGTCAGCCCGGAAGCGAGACACCTTGTCGGCAACCTGTTCGATACGCTCGATACTGCCTACCGAAGTACCACCGAATTTCTGTACGATCAGACTCATTGCTTGATTGCTTTCCCGATTACTGCGCCGCGTCCAGTTGCGACTCTACCCATCCGGGTACGTCCTTCATTGCGGCGGGCAGGGCTGCGATATCCGAACCGCCGCCTTGCGCCATATCTGGCCGACCACCGCCTTTACCACCCAGGCGGCCTGCAAACTCACGCATCAGGTCACCTGCCTTCACTCGGCCGGTCAGGTCTTTGGTGACACCAGCGGCCAATGCGATTTTGTCGCCGTCTACAGTCGACAGCAAAATAACACCACTGCCCAATTTGTTCTTCAGCTGATCCATGGTGTCACGCAGGGAGCGTGGATCGGCACCGTCCAACTGGGCGGCCAGCACTTTCACACCACTCACTTCCACCGCATTGGAGGTCAGATCTCCTCCGGTGGAGGTCGCCAGCTTTTGTTTCAGACGGCCAATTTCTTTTTCCAGTTCGCGATTTTCACCGCGCAAGGCCTGTACCTTGTCCGCTACATTTTCCGGATTGCCTTTAACAACATCACAGACTGCAGCCAATGACGCGGCAGTGCGATCCATTGCCGCCAGTGCAGCCGCACCGGTCAGGGCTTCGAGCCGGCGCACACCAGAGGCCACGCCCGATTCCGATACGATTCGCATCAGGCCGATATCACCGGTGCGAGACACGTGCGTACCGCCACACAGTTCCACTGAGAAATCGCCGCCCATGGACAACACGCGCACTTCGTCACCGTATTTTTCACCGAACAGGGCCATGGCACCGGCGGCCACCGCTGCTTCCATGTCCATCAGGCGCGTTTGCACTTCGGTATTGGCGCGAATCTCGGCATTGACCATCGCTTCGATCTCGGCCAACTGCGGCGGGCTAACGGCTTCCGGATTGGAGAAGTCGAAGCGCAGGCGTTCGGAATCTACCAGAGAGCCCTTCTGCGTGACGTGCTCACCGAGCACCTTGCGCAGAGCAGCGTGCAACAGGTGAGTGGCGGAGTGATTCAAGCGGGTACGCTGGCGCACGCCGGCATCCACGGACGCCTCTAGTGTGTCACCCTTCGCCACCTGCCCCTGCAGGACTTTGACGTGGTGAAGGTGGTGATTGCCCGACTTGGTAGTGTCGGTCACTTCCAGCTTCACGCCTTGCGCTGACAGATAGCCGGTATCGCCCACCTGGCCACCGGACTCGGCGTAGAACGGGGTGCTATCGAGTACCAGCACACCGCTGTCTTCAGCCTGCAGGGATTCGACTTCCTCGCCATCGCGCAACAGGGCTATCACGACCCCCTGGCCGCTGGTGCCATCGTAGCCGGTAAACCCGGTGGCGCCATCAAGATCGAGAATGTCGTTGTAATCCACCTTGAAGGCGCCCGCCTCCTGGGAACGGCTGCGCTGCTCCGCCATCGCTGCCTCGTAGCCTGGAATATCCAGGGTAAGGCTGCGCTCGCGCGCGATGTCGTTGGTCAGGTCGGTGGGGAAACCGTAGGTGTCGTAGAGTTTGAACACCACATCGCCAGGAATTTCCGTGCCGGCGAGGTCCGCCAGCGCTTCTTCCAGAATCGCCATGCCCTTGTCCAGGGTCTTGGCGAACTGCTCCTCTTCAGCCAGCAGTGCCTTTTCTATCTGGGCCTGCTTGCTCGCGAGTTCGGGGTAGGCATCGCCCATCTGCGCTACCAGCGGCGCAACCAGTCGGTGGAAGAAGGGGCCACTGGCACCCAGTTTGTTACCGTGGCGCACGGCGCGGCGAATGATACGCCGCAGCACATAACCGCGCCCTTCGTTGCCGGGCATCACGCCGTCAACCACCAGGAAGGCACAGGAACGGATGTGGTCCGCGATCACCCGTAGGGATGCGTGTTCGCGATCGTCGCAGCCCACCACGTCGGCTGCTGCTGCCAGCAGTGCCTGGAACAGGTCGATCTCGTAGTTACTGTGCACGCCCTGCATCACCGCTGCGATGCGCTCCAGGCCCATGCCGGTGTCGATGGACGGGTTGGGCAGGGGTTTCATTTCTCCGCTGGCATCCCGGTTGTACTGCATAAACACCAGGTTCCAGATCTCAATGTAACGATCGAGGTCGTCGTCTTCACTGCCGGGCGGGCCGCCGGGTACGT
The DNA here is from genome assembly GCA_030427085.1 of Gammaproteobacteria bacterium. GTDB lineage: Bacteria > Pseudomonadota > Gammaproteobacteria > Pseudomonadales > Halieaceae > JAUHXH01. The sequence goes on from JAUHXH010000003.1 coordinate 395,429, forward strand.
CGGGGCCATGATCGTAGAAAATCTCGGAACAGGGGCCGCAAGGGCCGGTGTCACCCATCTGCCAGAAGTTATCTTCGTCCAGGCGGGACATGCGCTCTGCCGGGAAACCGATATCCTCGCGCCAGATCTGCTCGGCTTCATCATCGGTGATGTGGCAGGTTACCCACAGGCGCTCTTTGGGCAGTTTCAGTTCCTCGGTGAGGAACTGCCAGGCAAAGCGGATGGCGTCGCGCTTGAAGTAGTCGCCGAAGCTGAAGTTGCCCAGCATCTCGAAAAAGGTGTGGTGACGAGCGGTGTAGCCAACGTTTTCCAGATCGTTGTGCTTGCCACCGGCACGCACGCAGCGCTGGGAACTGGCCGCCCGGTTGTAGGCGCGGGGATCAGTGCCCAGGAACGTGTCCTTGAACTGCACCATGCCTGCGTTGGTAAACAGCAGGGTCGGGTCGTTGCCCGGCACCAGCGAGCTGCTGGGCACGCGGGTGTGCTGGTTTTGTTCAAAATAGGCGAGGAAGGCCTCGCGTATCTCAGAGGTTTTCATAGTGTGTTCCGATAAATACTCGAGCGGGGTCAGCCGACCATCTTGCCCTCGGCGAACTGGCGCCCCGCGATAATGTGCAGGTGCAGGTGGAATACCGTCTGCCCTGCCCCGGCGCCATTGTTGACGATGAGGCGAAAGGCTTCTTCCACGCCCAACTGGCGTGCCACCTTGCCGGCGGCCAGCATCAAGTGACCCAACAAGGCCTGGTCATCGTCCTGCGCATCGGAGAGTTTCTCGATGCAACGCTTGGGGATCACCAGCACATGCACGGGGGCCTGTGGGTTGATGTCATTGATGGCGATGCAGTGCTCGTCCTCGTAGAGGAACTCGCTGGGGATCTCACCGCTGATGATTTTGCCGAAGATAGAGTCAGACATGGTTCAACCCAGCTTCTCGTCAGCAGTGAGCGTACGCGCCTCGGATTCCAGCATCACCGGGATACCATCGCGTACCGGATAGGCCAGGCCGCTGGCCTTGCAGACCAGTTCATCTTTGTCGGCATCATATTCCAGCGGCGCCTTGCTCACCGGGCACACCAGGATACTCAGCAGTTTGTTGTCGATCATGACCCACCTACGGACATTTTGAGGCGGGACATTATACGGATTTTTTCACTCAGTGGGCATGGCCGGAACCAACAATTGCGGGTCGATCCGGCGGTCCCGCCAACTCATCCGCCAGTCCAGGTGAGGCCCGGTGGCCCGGCCGGTGGCGCCCACCTCGCCCAGCAGGTCACCGGTGGTGATTTCATCCCCCACCTTCACCTCCACTTTGCTCAGGTGCAGGAAGCTGGAGGACAGCCCGTAGCCGTGGTCGAGGATGATGGTGCCACCGGAATAAAACAGGTCGGGTTGGGCCAAAGTCACCACACCCGGTGCCGGCGCGCGTACCGGCGTACCGGTTGGCCGGGCTACATCCACGCCGTAATGGGGTGCTCGCGGCGTGCCATTGTAGATGCGTTGACTGCCATAAACACCCGAAATGCGGCCGGTCAGGGGCCATTCGAAGCCGGCGGCTACTGCCTGAGCCAGATCGGGCCGCTGCAGGCGCTGGTCTTTGGCGGAACGCACAATCTGCCCTTCCCGACGAATTCTATCGAGATGCTCCTCTGAAGGGGTCACGGTGCGCTGGGGGACGCCCTCGATACGAGAGATGTCATAGTCCCTACCCGCTACCGACAGTTCCTGCCGGCACTCACCAGGACCGTGGATCTCCAGTACGGCACTGGGAGCTGCGTCCCGGCCAAAGCCCAGAAATACGGTGCCGTCAGCCAGTACCACCAGGCTTTCGCCATCCAGCGTGGCGGTGCTTCCCGGCGCCAATTTGCCCCAGACATAGCTGCCCTGCTGCAGGGGCTGACTCAGTTCCACACAGGGTTGGGCCACGCTGAGCACAGGCCCCAGCCCCAGAATGAGCAAAATAAGACGTTTCACAGATTTCCTCCTTCGGGCGAGGACGCCATTTTGTCAGCCGTAGCGTGCTCGCTACAATAGCCCGATGGGACGATACCGACCGCCGCGCCCGCGCGGCTCACGCTACATCACCCCGGAAGGCGAGCAGGCCTTGCGGGCGGAGCTGCATCAACTGTGGAAAGTGGAGCGGCCGCAGGTCACTGCCACCGTCCACGAGGCGGCAAAGAACGGCGACCGCTCTGAAAACGGCGACTACATCTACGGCAAGCGCCGGTTGCGCGAGATCGACTCCCGCGTGCGCTTCCTCAACAAGCGCCTGGACGAACTGGAGGTAGTTGATCGCGCCCCGGCTGACACCGCACGCATTTTCTTCGGCGCCTGGGTCGATCTCGAGGACGACGACGGTGAGGAAATCTGCTGGCGCATCGTTGGCCCCGACGAGTTTGACCTGCGTGCCGGCAAGCTCAGCATGGACTCTCCGCTCGCGCGCAGCCTGATGGGAAAAAGTGTCGATGACGAAGTGGTGGTTCACAGCCCCAGCGGCGAACAGCACTACTTTGTCACCGCTATCCGCTACACCGATTGAGTCCCAGCTGTTTGCGGTCAGACGGTGTTCAGCGCCGCCAAAACGCACCTTCCCCACTTGACTTTCACTCGTTTGCGCAACGCCCTCGAATGGTGCGCAAAAAAGGCTTGCACTAGCTTGGTGCGCTCTGTAACTTTTTACCGAACTTTGGGGATTTTTTTCGAATAGCGATCATTCACCATAGTAATTGGCAGCCCGGCGCACTTTGTTGCTAGGCTCCGAACACCGGTTAAATACCGGTAGAATAATGTGCACCGCATTTATCCGACGGTGCACCAAGAATAACCCACGCTACAGGATGCCTACATGAACAATAGAAGCAGAAAACCGTTCATTCTCCGCCCCCTCACCACCGCCGTCGCCCTGGCTTGCGCCACTGGCTTCCCCACCATGGTTAACGCGCAGTCTTCCTCTGTTCTGCTGGAAGAAGTGATCGTAACCGCCCGTAAACGCGCGGAGGTGGCCCAGGAAGTACCACTGGCAGTGAGCGCGTTCAACTCCGACCAGATCGACGCGCTGAAAGTGCGCGACCTGACCAGCCTGTCCGTGGGCATGCCCAATGTGGCCCTGGATGATGTGGGCACTACCCGCGGTACCGCCAACTTCTCCATTCGCGGCCTGGGTATCAACAGTTCTATCCCATCGATCGACCCCACCGTCGGCGTGTTCGTCAACGGCGTTTATCTGGGCGTTAACAACGGCATCATCTTCGATACTTTCGACCTGGAGAGTATCGAAGTACTGCGCGGTCCGCAGGGCATCCTGTTTGGCCGGAACGTAACCGGTGGTGCGATCTTGATGAACACCAAAAAGCCCGGTGACGAGTTCGAAGCCACCGTTCGCGCCGCGATTGACACCGGCGGCAGCGGCGCCCTTAACCAGTACTACATGGGTACGGTTGGCGGCCCGATCACAGACTCCTTTGGTGCCAAACTGACCGCCTACTACAACGAGGATGAAGGTTGGTTTGAAAACCAGTTCGACGGCAGCGATATCGGCGCGATCGAGCAAACCATGATTCGCCCAACCATCACCTGGATGCCTACCGAGAACATGGAACTGGTAGTGCGCTGGGAACACACTGAAATCGAGGGTGACGGCCCCGTTGGCCAGTCCCACACCAATGGCTCCGGAGTACCCGGCTTCCCCGTGAACCACGACCGGGACAGCTTTGACGTCTCCATTGACGAGCGCGGTTTCCAGGATGTTGAATCTGACCTGATTTCTGCTGAATTGAATTGGGATGTGGGCGAAAACGGCACCATCACCTACATCTTCGGTTACCGCGATTCCTCCAGCATGTCGCTGGGTGATATCGACGCTCAGCCAGTCAGCATGTTCCACGCACCCGCCTGGCTGGACACCGAGCAGACCAGTAACGAATTGCGCTACAACACCCTGATCGCCGACAAGCTCAACCTGACCGTTGGCGGCTATCAATTCAGCAATGAAATGACCTACCACGAGCGTCGTAACCTGCTGGGCATCGCCACACCAGACGGGTCCCCCGCACTCACCCAGGACGGCGGTGGTATCTATGAAGTGGACACCGTTGCGCTGTTTGCGGCTGTGGATTACGACCTGACCGACGCACTGACCCTGACCGCCGGCCTGCGCTACACCGAGGAAGAGAAAAGCGCTGATATCGCGTCCTTGGTACTCAACCAGAACAGCCCCTGTAATGTTCTGGACGGCACCTGCCCCATTGACTTCAGCGACTCCGAGGAGTGGGATAGCTGGTCACCCAAACTGGGCGCCACCTACCACCTGAGCGATGACGCACGCGTTTACGCCCACTGGGTGCGTGGCTTCCGCTCCGGTGGCTACAACCTGCGTAACACTTCTACCGACGTGGTCAACAACGGCCCCGGTCCCTTCGACCAGGAAACTGTGGACAGCTACGAGATCGGCTTCAAGAGCGACTATAGCTGGGGTCGTCTGAACGCGGCCGCGTTCTACAACACCATTGATGATATGCAGCGGGAAGTTAACCTGCCCGACCCCGGTGCCGGCGTTGTACAGATCATCAAAAACACTGCGGACGCCACCATCACCGGTATCGAGTTGGATGCCACCATCGCCGTTAGCGAGAACTTCCTGGTTCTGGCCTCCCTGGGCTGGATCGACCCGGAATACGATGAGGTGCTGTTCGACCTGAACGGTGACGGTATGGTCGACGACGCGGACAAGTCCCTGAGCCTGCCCCGCGCTGCCGAACTGACCTGGAGCCTGGGCTTTAACTGGGATGTAACCCTCGGTGAATGGGGCTACATGACGGCGCGCGCTAACTACGCCTACCGTGACGATGCTTTCTACACTGACAACAACCTCGGTTACTTGCTGGAGCAGGACATCGTCAACGCTGGCCTGGACTTCTACTCCAACAGCGGTAACTGGGTGTTCTCCCTGTATGGCAAAAACCTGACCGACTCTGTCAACCACGGTGGCGACACTCAGTTGCCCGCCATGCTTGGCCCGGTCCCCCTGGGCGGTACCTTCTCACCGCTGGTTAAGGGTGCTCACTACGGCGCGGAAGTTACTTACAACTTCTTCTGATCAACGCGCAGTACTCGAAAAGCCCGCGGTTTGCACCGCGGGCTTTTTTTATACCCGGTTCAGCCTCGACGAAGGCTTGCTGCCGTTCGGTGCAGTGCCTCGCAAAACGTATCGATTGCTCCGGGCAACGTGCGGTCACGCAAGCGCACAATGCCAGGCCGACTAAAAATCCGCTCATCGGGCTCGGCATCCAACAGCGTAAAGCGGCCTTCCTCAATACCTCGCTGAAAGACTGACAGTGGGCCGATAGACAAATAGTCTGTGCTGGAGATCAGATCCAATAACAGATGGTAGTTGTCACTGCGAAAGCCGATAGCCTGCTCAATAAACTCATCCACATGCCAGCCATCTGGCATGAATTGCGCCAGGTAAGGGACAGCGCGCCCCACCATCCCCGGCAAGGCGAGCTTGTATTGCAGCAATTGCGCTCCCTCTATGTGCCTACACCCAACCAGGGGGTGGTCGGCCCGGGCGACAAAGCGGAATTCCTCACTGGGTAGCGGGTCAATGAGGACATCGCGATCGCCTTCCAGCGGCTCAGTATCGCCGATCAGGATATGCAAACTGCGATCCCGCAGTTGCGCGGCGAGATCAGCAGCCCGCCCGAATACCACGTTAAAACGCACTTCCGGGTACTCCCGGTGCATTTCCGCAACCGCATGGTGTAAACCCCAGGCCCCCAGAATTGGCCCACAACCTACCTGGATGCGACTCAGCGGGCGGCTGGACAGCTCGGCCAGCCGATTCCCCGCCTGATCCAGCTCATCAAAAATTCGCTCGGCGTGCTCCAGAAGCACCAGGCAGTGTTCTGTGGGTCTTACTGCCTCAGGGCCGCGATCGAACAACAGCACGTCCAGCTGCGCTTCCAGCTTGCGTACGCTTTTGGTCAGTGCCGGCTGAGTGATATGGAGGCTTTCGGCTGCGCGGTGAAAATTGCCGTGACGAGCCAAGGCGGCAATGTGTAGCAGCTGCCGGGTTTCCGGGTTGTGGTGCATGGCTGCCGATTCCTATTGGTTATCAATGCATGAGCATAAACCATTATTCAGGTACACGCCGCTGGCATAGGCTTGTCGCCGTAACTCATAACCATAACGAAACAACTCCATGCTCAAGCCCGCATTATTGAAGACGCAGTGGCGACAGTACCTGCGCGAACACTGCATTGCCCTGCTGTCACTGAGCCTGCTCGGCATCGCTCCCCTCGCCCAGTCTGCCGATCGGCCCAACATTCTGGTGATCTGGGGTGACGACATCGGCATCACCAATATCAGCCGCTATAGCCACGGCATGATGGGCTATCAAACCCCCAACATCGACCGGCTTGCGCAAGAAGGCACGATGTTCACCGACTATTACGGTGAGCAAAGCTGCACCGCCGGGCGCTCGGCGTTTATCACCGGCCAACACCCGGTGCGCACCGGATTGACCAAGGTGGGCATGCCCGGGGCTGCGATCGGACTGCAGGCTGAAGACCCCACCCTTGCCGAACTCCTGAAGCCCCTGGGCTACGCCACGGGGCAGTTCGGCAAAAACCATCTTGGGGATCGCAATGAATTCCTGCCAACCAACCACGGCTTTGATGAGTTCTTTGGCAATCTCTATCACCTGAATGCCGAGGAAGAGCCCGAGGATCCGGACTACCCTTCCGACCCCGAATTCCACAAGAAATTCGGACCCCGCGGTGTGATTCGCAGCTATGCCGACGGCCGGGTCCAGGACAGCGGCCCCCTGAACAGCACGCGCATGGAGACCGTTGACGAAGAATTTGCCGCGGCGGCATTGAACTTTATGGACCGCGCCCACGGTGAGGACAAGCCCTTCTTCGTCTGGTTTAACGCGACAAGGATGCACTTCTACACGCATATCACGGACGAAGAGAGCGGCCTCTCTGGCCAGGGTTTCTACAACGACGCCATGGTGGCACACGACCAGCTGGTCGGTAAGTTGCTGGCTAAACTCGACAACCTGGGCATTACCGACAACACCATTGTGCTGTACTCTAGCGACAACGGCGTGCACTACAACACCTGGCCCGACGCCGGTGTAACACCCTTCCGCAGTGAGAAAAACACCAACTGGGAAGGCGGTTTTCGTGTGCCCGCCCTGGTGCGCTGGCCGGGGCATTTCCCCGCCGGCCGTATTTCCAACGCCGTCATGTCCCACTTGGACTGGTTACCAACGTTAATGGCTGCCACCGGTGACGATCGCATCAAACAGAAATTGAAAGCGGGCTACCGGGTGGGCGATCGGGATTTCCGCGTCCATCTGGATGGTTACAACTTCCTGCCCTACCTGAAGGGAGAAACGCAGGACAGCCCACGCAACGAGTTCTTCTATTTTAGCGACGACGGCGACCTGGTCGGCCTGCGTCACGGTGACTGGAAACTGGTATTTGCCGAGCAACGCGCGAGCGAGATGGGCGTGTGGCGCGAACCTTTCGTCCCACTGCGTATACCCAAACTCTTCAACCTGCGTCGTGATCCCTTCGAGCGCGCCGATGAACATTCAAACACCTACAACGAGTGGTGGGCACGCAAGGTCTCGCCCTACATGAAGCTGGGCGTGGTTGACGTTACCCGGTTCCTGCAAACCTTTGAGGAATTTCCACCACGACAGCGCCCAGCCAGTTTCACTATCGATCAGGTGGTGGAGAAGTACATGCCCTGGCGCTAGAACGAGCACCGCGCGGCAGGAAGGTGCTGCCGCGCATGCTGATCAAGATAACGACAAGAGAAACACACCATGCCCCGCCGCATTACTTCCGCACTGATACTGGCCAGTACGCTGGGTCTGAATGCCTGTAACGAATCGCCCGGCACGAGTGAATCACCCGCTGGCACAATCATCGTGTCCAGCACCCGCACCGCAACAGCCTCACCTGATGTGGAGTGGGCCCTGCACGGCCTCAACGGTGCCGAAACCCGCTTCAGCCCGCTGACTGATATCAACAACGACAATGTTGAGCGCCTCGGCCTCGACTGGTACTTCGACTACCCCACCCACCGGGGGCTGGAGGCAACGCCGCTGGTAGTCGACGGGGTCATCTACACCACCGGCGCCTGGAGTATGGTATTCGCACACGACGCCCGCAGCGGCGAATTGCTGTGGTTCTACGACCCGGAAGTGCCACGTGAATGGGCGGTTCACCTGTGCTGTGATGCGGTTAATCGAGGCGTGGCCTATCGCGATGACAAGCTGTTCTTCGGCACCCTCGACGGGCGGTTGATCGCACTAGAGGCCAGCAACGGCAGTGTACTGTGGTCAAAGCAGACCACCGATAAATCGCGCCCCTATTCCATCACCGGCGCCCCTCGTATTGTCGGGGACAAAGTTGTCATCGGGAATGGTGGTAGCGAATTTGGCGTCCGTGGGTTTGTTTCTGCCTATAGCCTCGCTGATGGCGAACAGATGTGGCGCTTCTACACTGTGCCCGGTAATCCCGAAGAGGGTTTTGAATCTCCCGCCATGGCTCGCGCCGCGAAGACCTGGGATGGAGGTGAATGGTGGGAGATTGGTGGCGGCGGCACCGTGTGGGACTCGATGGCCTACGATCCCGAACTCAACCTCCTGTACATCGGCGTTGGCAATGGCGCACCGTGGAACCAGCAAATTCGCTCGCCGGACGGGGGTGATAATCTCTTCCTGTCTTCGATCGTTGCCCTTAACCCCGACGACGGCAGCTACGTCTGGCACTACCAGACTACCCCCGGTGAAAGCTGGGACTACACTGCCACTCAGCACTTGATCCTCACCGAATTGGACATCGCGGGGCAGCAGCGCAAAGTCATTATGCAGGCCCCCAAGAACGGCTTTTTCTACGTGCTTGACCGGGTGACCGGTGAGTTATTGTCAGCCGAGCCCTACGCGGCCGTGACCTGGGCCAGCCATGTGGATATGGAGACCGGACGTCCGGTGGAAAAGCCGGCTGCACGCTATAAAGGTGCAATGTCGGGCCTGCAGCTGCCTGGGCCCATCGGTGGCCACAACTGGCACCCCATGAGTTACAACCCCAACACCGGTCTGGTGTATATACCCAAGCAGGATGTGCCCTGGGTGTTTGCCACCGAAGCTGACTTTCGTTACCGCAAGGGCTACTGGAACACCGGCACAGACAACAGGGTTGCTTCCCTGCCCGACGATCCAGCAATCCGTGATGCTGTTCTGGGCGCGGTAAAAGGCAGCATCGTTGCCTGGGACCCCGTAGCGGGCGCGCCACGTTGGGAAGTGGAACATGCTGGGCCCTGGAACGGCGGCATGCTCTCTACCGCAGGGAACCTCCTGTTCCAGGGCAATGCAGAAGGCGAACTGGTGGCCTATGGCGCCGAAGACGGCGAGCGACTGTGGGCCTTCGATGCCCAGACGGGCATTGTCGCTCCGCCGGTAACCTACCGGATCGACGGTGAGCAGTACATCGCAGTGGTAGCAGGTTGGGGCGGCGCCTTGGCGCTAGTGGGCGGGGAAGCCCTGACTGCAGGACCGAAACCCAACCGCAGCCGACTTTTGGTATTCCGGATGGGTGGTGATAAATCACTACCAAAAATCGCGCCCGAGCGACTGGTCTTCGACCCACCAGTGCTTGAGGGCTCCCCTGATCAAATAGAGGACGGAAAACGCCTCTACCTGACCTACTGTGTGTTCTGTCACGGCGACGCTGCCGTAGGTGGAGGCGTGATTCCCGATCTTCGCACACTGAACACCGAAGGCCATCAACAGTGGGACGGCATCGTTCTCGGTGGCCTGCACTGGCAAAACGGCATGGTCGGATTCGCCGATGAACTGAGCGGCGAGCAATCCCGAAACATTCAACACTACGTGATAGAACGCGCCCACCGCGCTCTGGCGCAAACAGGGCAAGGCGCTGAACAACACGACAGCGACGAATAGCGCCCGCAATGGCGAACCAACAATAACGACAGCGTGCACAGCACACCAAGGAGCCACTCCATGACCCACAAACCCCTTAAATCCGCGCTCAGTCTGGCGATAGCCGCCCTTGCCGCCGGCACTGCGACTGCTCAACAACTACAACTCGAAGAGGTGGTAGTTACCGCCCAGAAACGGGTAGAAAGTTTGCAGGATGTCCCCATCTCGGTCAGCGCCGTAAGCGGCCAGAAAATGCAGGATGCTTACATCACCAATCTGGAGAGCCTGACCACCTACGTGCCCAACTTCTCCATGAACCAGAGCGGCATCAGCAACAACATCACCATTCGCGGTGTCAGCTCCGGCGTGAATCCGGGTTTTGAGCAGTCTACCGGGATGTATGTCGACGGCATCTACTATGGGCGCGGCCAGCTTTCGCGACTGCCCATGTTCGACATGGAGCGCGTGGAGGTACTGCGCGGCCCGCAGCCCATTCTGTTCGGTAAAAACAGTATCGCCGGCGCGATCAGCATGATCACCGCCAAACCCAGCGACGAGTTCGAAGGCTCAGTCAGTGCGCTCTATGAGGTGGAGGAGAATCAACAGGACTATCGCGTCGTGGTCTCAGGGCCGCTGACTGACTCACTGTCCGGCCGCTTGTCCGTGATGTACCGGGAGCAGGATGGCTCTTTCACCAACGTCAATACCGGCGACGAAGAAAAACAGGAAGAGGAAACCCTCATTCGAGGCTCTCTGAGTTGGGTACCTACCGACAACCTGGCTATCGACCTGAAATACGAGCATGCAGAGTTTGATGACGTTGGGCGCAACGTGGAACTCGCCAACAGTATCGTGCGCGACGACCTGGTCGGTACAGGCACGGGGATCGACTATGTATCGGCCCTGAACAACTTTGTCGCCCTTGCCAATGGCCCGCTGGCACTGGACCCGCCAGTGGACTTCGCCGGTGAAGACGGCGAACTCAATCGCGTGCGCGGGGGCAATGGCGACTATCACAACAACACCGCAGATGTGGTAGTGCTAGGCATCGATTACGCGCTGGGGGATTCCACCCTCACCTCCACCACAGGCTACCTGGAATATGAGTACGAACAGGATTGCGACTGCGACTTTAACGGTGCCTCCGTCTTCAACGCGCTGCAGGAAGAATCCTTCGAACAATTCAGTCAGGAGTTCCGCATCACATCGCCAGGCGGCGAAACCATTGACTACATCGCCGGTGTCTTCCTCCAGCACAACGAACTGAATTTCAACGACGCCATTAACGTGCCGGACAACAGCCTGCTACGTCTGCTAAACCCGAATTTCCAGGGTATAAGCACACAGCGCTTCGCTCAGCAGGAAAGTGACATGTGGGCCGTGTTTGCGCAGGCCACATGGAATGTCAGCGACACCCTGCGCCTGGTCGCCGGAGCCCGGTACACCGAGGAAGACAAGGAGGCCACTAAGGAACAAATTCACTTCATGGGCAATACAGCCTTCCCGGCAACCGATCCCAACAGCATGGTACCTAACGTGTACTTCGGCCTGAACCCGCTATTTGGCGCCTTCGCCGTTGAACCCTACGATGAAATCAAGGGCGATCGCAGCGAACAGGCCTTTAACCCTCTGTTTACTGTCCAGTGGGATGTTGGCGACGCCACCATGCTCTACGCCACCTACACCGAAGGCTTCAAGGCCGGCGGCTTCGACATTCGATCCAATGGCCACCCGGACCCTTCAGTCGTAAACGCTTGTACGCTGGATACCAGTGCTACCCCGCCAACCTGTGCCAGGGATATCGTGGGGGTCTTCGACTTTGACGAAGAAGAAGCTGAGAGCTTCGAGGTAGGGGCCAAGATGGGGTTGGGCAGCGCGGCAGAACTCAACATGGCCGCCTTCTTCACCCAGTACACCAATCTGCAAACCAGTCAGTTCGACGGTATTCTGGGCTTCAATGTGACCAACGCCGGTGAAGCAGAGATCAAGGGCATAGAGCTCGACGGCCGCTGGCTGGTAGCAGAGGGCTTGACGCTGTCCGGGTCCGTCGCCTGGCTGGATTTCGAGTACACCGACTTCCGCAATAACCAGTGTTACTTCGGCCAGCAGCAGTCGGACCCCGGTGCGGTACAGCCCGGCGGAGTGACCTGCGACGCCACCGGCAAACGCAAGGAATACACCCCGGAATACAGTGGCGTGGTAAGTGCCGAATACGTATTGCCTCTGGGTAATGCGCTGGAATTACGTACCGTGTTGGACCTGACCTTTAGCGACTCGTACCTCTATAACCCCACACTGGACCCGCGCAGTGAGCAGGACGCCTACGCACTAGCCAACCTGCGTGTTGCGCTTGGCGATCAGGGTGGAAAATGGGAACTGGCCTTTATCGGCAAGAACCTGGGTGATGAAGATATCGTTACCTACGGCGGCGAAGCGCCGCTAGCCGGTGCGCTGACTAGTGGTACAGGCATGGCCTACTACGAATTCCTGGATCGGCCTCGCACTCTGGCCGTTCAGGTCCTCTACAACTTTTAGCGTGGGCCAAGGGGTGCCCTGGCACCCCAACGCCATTGAGCCCGCGGCACTCGCCGCGGGCTTTTTTTGATCAAGCCACCTCTTGCTGGCTCGCCTCGATCATCACGGACGCCAACGTGGTATAGGTTTCGGTCCAGGCTGCCTCCACCTCAGATGTGAAGGCATCACCCAGGCCCTGCCCCAGGGTCCACAGCAAAGCTGCCCCCACCGTGTTGTAGTGTGACTCCTGCACACCATATCCCACGTGCCGCCGGCCGAGGTTCTGAACCGCCGCAACAATATCGTCCAGGCGATCCAGTGATACCACCGCGGTGTTGATCATGGTCATCAATTTCTTCCCCTGCTGTTTCATGTCCCCCTTGAAGAGAGGCTTGAGTTCAGGGTCGAGTTCAAACAGGCGGCCGTAGAAAAGTTCTGCGGCCTGCTCAGCAATGGGGACAACCTGCTGCCAGCTGTCTTTTACCAGAGTTACTTGTTCCGGGGTCATGTCTTATCCTCGTTTCAGATGTTTATCAGTTACCCAACTACTTGTCGGTGGCCAGGCGGACCATGTAATCCACCGCCAGCTGCACCTCGTGTTCCGACAATTGTTCATTACCGCCGCGAGCGGGCATCATGGTGCCGCCCGGCCCAAAAAAGCCGTCAATTGCATGCTCATAAAGCACCTCTTTGCCCTGTCCAATGCGAGGGGCCCAGGCTTTGTGATCTCCTGCCACGGGCGCACCCGCCACGCCGATGCCATGGCAGCCTTCGCAGGTGTCCAGCCAAATTTCTCGCCCCTGCTGTAGCGCCTCACCATCAAATTCCGGGTAGTCGGCCATCGCCGGGGAAGCCGGCGTCAACAGCGCCAACAACCCCAGACGTGGAACAACAGCACTACAGCGGAACACGAATCACCACGCCGCCCATCACGTCACCCAACTTGAAGTCTGAGCGCGGCGTGTCCTTGTGGTCGTTGTGGCAGGAGACACAGGCAGGCGCCACCGCCATATCCGCGTAGACGGCGGTGAAGTAGGTAGTGCCCCCCAGTTCCTCGGTGGCGTAGTAGTTTTCCCCCTTGTTGGCGGCGATATAGGCCAGGCCGGCTTTCTCCACCTCAGTGCGCGGTGCGTTCTGCTTGTTGATGGGCCACTCAGACAGGAGTGAGTAGGAAAAATCATCGGTTTGCTCGCCAACCATCTCGGCGCCAAAACGGAACATCTGCGCCGGCAAAACCAGGGCCTTGTCGTCTTCAAAGTGCTCGCTGGCCTTGATGACTTTTTCCTTGTTTTGCAGGCGGTTGACGATCAGCCGCGTGTACACAGTGCGGTCCGAGGACATCACCAGGTGCAACCAGTCGGTCATTTGCTTCGGACTGAATTTGGCTTCGTCCGACACATCACCCAAAACGAGCGCAGGCAGTACCAGCGCGGTTGACAGTCCCATTGCCAGGGTGGCTTTTTTAAGGTGTTTCATCGCTATTTCTCTCCATGTGCTACTGAGGTAAATACCGCATCAGGTGCCCGGCGCCGCTCGCTCTCTGGCGAGATCAACGCTGTCCACATGAACGGTAGGTGGGGTGGAAAAATTGTTTTGAATAAGTTGCGGGTCGGCCAGGGCATCCAGTGTGAACGGCAGCCCGTGGCAGTTGAGACAAACCTCGCGGATCATCTTTTCATTGGGCCGCAAATTTGCCGACTGATTATGTTGAACCTGGTTGTGAGTGAACGTGCCCCAGAAGTAATCACGGTCGAATCGCGGCATGTGACAACTGGCGCAACTGACGCCCGATCCGGCCTCGGCTTCACCTTGCTGTTCTGCCAGCCATAGCGCCGCGTGAGGCGATTGCTCGTAGGCCTTGCTGTGCTCATCGTCGTGACAGGACAGACAGGCCTCCACGGGGGCCGCCACCGTGTCGTAACGGTGAGCACCGTGACACGACTGACAGCTGAGTTCTGCGCCAGCTGTGGATTTCATCGGCAAGCGTGCACTGGCAGGCTGCATCGCCGGCAGTGTCTGCCCAATTTTCTCTACGTCCAGGCGCATGCCATGGCGGCCGGCAAGAAATCCGTCCGTCTCCCCACGATGGCAACTGGCACACACTTCATGGCTGGGAGACTCAAGCCACTCGCCATCCTCTGTCGCCACATGGCAGCCATTACAACCGACACCGCTGGCTGCGTGGCCACTGGCTAACCAGTCCGCGGTGATCTCCTCCGACACCGTTACCTCTGCCGGCCATTGTTGCGCTGCGAGGTCGACTGGATTCAATGGGTGCTGGTCCAACGGATAGTCCGGCAGTTGCTCTACGATATCCCGCAGGTTGGCCTGCAGCAGGCGACCCTCGATATCGGTCGCGGCTTCATCCATGTGCTTGACCAGAAAGTCCTCGTAGAGAGCGCGGTTGTCGTGGAAATTGTGGCAACCTGCGCTGGCGCAGGTATCGAAGGCCATACCCTCGTGACTGGGGCGATCCTCGGCAATATCTGCGTGACACAGGTAACAGACATCGGCCGGCACGGTGACACCCATCGCCCCGGTAATTTCGGGCCGATGCTCAACGTGGCAGGTCACGCAATAGCGGGCGTCCAGGACCGCAATCCGGTCGGCATTGCGCGGATCGGTGAACTTGGACTTGGGATGGTCATCCTTGGCTTCCTTGAGGGCGGCGCCATGACAGCCTTCACAGGCTTGCTGCATGGCGTCACGATCAGCGTAAGGCCCGGTATGGCAGGCGTTGCAGGCCAGTTCGATCTGGTAGTGGCCGTCGCTGGTATGCCCGGGAAGAAACACCGTCTTATCCTCCTCTGGATTCTCTGCAAACAGTCGCAGGAGGAAGAAGGCCACCAGCCCCCCGGTGAGTGCCACCCAGGCCAGCCAGTACACGGTGTTTTTGCCAAACATAAACATTCATCACAGCATCAGAAGTAGTAAGTTTTGAGTACGTGAACAGCGAGCAACGCAGGTATGGGCCATGCCAGCAGCACATGACTCCACAATCCCAGCGAGCGTAACCGGCGCGCCTGATGCACCGTCAGGCGGTGCTCCAGGGCGATCAACAAACTCATCATTGCGCCCGCCACCAACAAACCCAGGAAACACAGCATCAACATCAGGTTGAGGTTGGCGCCGAGGCGGAAGCCGGTGTGAAGCGCCAGGGCCACCATGGCAACGGCGGTCAGCCCGACATGCACCAAACGCCAGCCGCCGAAATCGCCCAGATTGAGCCAGGACAGGCGTTTGCGCAGTGAAAACAGTACCGACGCGACAGACAGCCCGAGAATGGTGAACCCGGTGATCTGCTTGTACTGGTTGTTGCGCCACAGCTCATCCCAGCGCCAATCGAGTTGGACTGTTTGCGGATAGGCCACTGAAAACACCAACGCAAGTAAGGCAACCAGCAATGCCGGCCACGCGAGGATAGAGAGTAGTTTCGCCGTCGGTGCCGCTTGCCTCACTGCGGAACCGGCGAGCAATTCAGCTAACAATGGCTGGCACGACCCGCAACCTGTACCGGCACCAGTCCGGGCGCAAATCGCGCTCAGCGTAGTCGCTCCCGATGCAACGGCTGCCCTGAGGGCGCCACTGGTTACCGCATTGCAGTTGCACACCACCGCCGCTTCGGGCCAGTCAGCAACTGCCTGCAGAATGGCACTGTCGGGCACCAGGTTGCCGTACAGCCGGAAGCGCCACAGTTGCCAGGGATAGATACGCTTGCGGGATTGGCACATATCGCGCAACAGGCTCAGCTGCGGCCAGTCACCAATGGCGATCACCCCAACCACACGACCGCCGAATACGTTGATCCGTCGATAGCTCTCCCCCGAACGCCAGGTGAAGCTAGTGGTGCCGGGAGGAGGCTCGGCGTCGCCCAAACTGAAAACGCTGAGCTCCGCCACTTTTAAACTGGTGGCAAGGCTGGTGGCTCTGTAGGTGGCGGCAGAATCGTTGTTGTGGAGAGGCTCCTCGCCCGCCCCGTGCTCACGGGCGCAGATATTGCTGGCGGCCACCGCGGCCTGCTCATAACCCGGCGCGACAATGCCAAACACCTCGCCATCGAGTTCACAGCATTCCCCTACCGCGTAGACATCGGGAGCAGAGGTGCGCATTGCGCTGTCTACAGTGATGCCGCGACCGAAGGCGAGGCCAGCTGCCTTCGCCAGCTCCGTGCGCGGGCGAATACCGGTGGCAACAATAACGGTGTCGCAGTCTATTTGGGTGCCGTCGCGCAGCACGACTGCCTCAACACCAGAGGTCCCCAGAATCATGCGAATGGTGCTACCCAGTCGTAGTTCTATCCCCATTTCCTCAAGTCGCTCGGCCAGCATGCCGCCGGCAGTCGCATCCAGCTGGCGAAACATGGGTACCGGGTTGTGATCCAGCAACGTCACCCGGGTATGGTGCCGCTGCATGGCGCGGGCGGCCTCCACACCGAGTAGCCCAGCACCGAGCACTACGGTGTGCGTACTCTGTACACGTCGCGCGGCCAGTTTTTCTGCATCGCTCATATCGCGGAACGTGAAAACACCGGGCTGGCGAATTCCCGGTATCCCCGGGACAAAGGGTGCCGACCCGAGCGCGAGAATAAGGCTGGAGTAAGGCTGGATATGACCCCGCGCATCAGTCACCGTTTTCGCTGCGGTGTCTACTTCGGTAATCCGTGCCTGAATCAATCTTGTATCGATTGAGTTGGTGCGCAGCAGATCCAGGCCCAACCCGATCTCTGGCACTCCGACCTTACCGGCCAGGAGATTGCTCAGTTGTACCCTGTTGTAGGGTTGGTAGGGCTCGTCGCCATAGACGATAACGGGGATGTCCGCGGAGTGGCGGCGAAGCTCCCGCAGCGCGCGAATACCCGCCGGCCCGGCGCCTACGATGACCACAGGCGTCGGGGCAAAAGAGTCTTCCGTCCGTGGGACGTCAGATGTAATCAGTTCTGTTGCGAGTTCATTGCCCATATCACGCACGCACGCAAACGCTCTCCCCGCCGAGACTGGATTTCACCGGTCCGGTTGGGAGCGCCATTGCTCCAGTATTCTGATTGTCAGTGGTGGGCGAGAATTGCGCCCTGACTAGCATGCTGCCCAAATCAAACGTGTTCGACCTGGGCACTTCTACCTACTACCTGATACTCAACAAAAGCATCTTCCGTGCCACATCGGGAATATCCCCATAAAACATAGGCTTAATTGAAATTCGAATTCTGCAAACGTAGGAAGATAAGGCTTACTATGGTGCGTTTGCCCCGCAATGGCGCATTTTTTGCCCAGCCAGGTGGCATCAAACTGCGTCGTGGCGACACCGCGAAACCCGACTTACACTCACTGAGGACTACGCAAACAACTCGCTTCAAGCGGAGAGACGCCATGCGAATTGCCCTACTACTGCTCCTGACCGGAATCGCAAACCTGGCCCAGGCGCAAGACGCCAGGTGGATCGACCTGACACACGACCTTTCCTCCGAGGCAGTATTCTGGCCCACCGCTGAAGGCTTTCAACTCACCACCGATGCGGAGGGGATGACCGATGCCGGGTATTACTACTCAGCCTATTCGTTCTGCACCGCCGAGCACGGCGGCACCCACGTCGACGCGCCCGTGCACTTTGCCGAGGGTAAACACCACGTCAACGAGATTCCCCTGGATCAATTAATCGGGGATGCGGTTGTAATCGATGTCAGTGCGATGGTGAACGACAACCGGAATCATCAGGTATCCGTGGCTGATCTCAGCGCCTGGGAACAAAAGCATGGGGCGATACCCACCCACAGCATCGTGCTACTGCGCACGGGTTTTGCTCAGTACTGGCCCGACGCAGAACGGTATCTCGGCACTGCGCTGAAGGGGTCTGAAGGAGTAGCCGCGTTGTCCTTCCCCGGCTTGAGCGCCGAAGCGGCCACCTGGCTGGTGGAACAGCGCCATATCAAATCCGTGGGGATTGATACCGCCAGTATCGATTACGGCAAGTCGAAAAACTATGCAGCCCACGTGGCCCTGATGACCCACAACGTCCCCGCCTTTGAAAACGTGGCAAACCTGGATCAACTCCCCGCCACTGGTGCCTACGTGATCGCGCTACCGATCAAGATTCGCGGCGGGAGCGGTGGGCCCCTGCGGATCATTGCCCGCGTGGGGCAGTGATCCGCTTTCGGTTCGAAAACTCAGTCTTCGATAGCAGCGTAAATCAATGATTCCAGCTGGCCGCGGAAATTGAAGGTACCTGAGGGCATAAGCTGGGTCATGAAGATCACCGCCAGATCCTCGGCGGGGTCTACCCAGAACAGTGTGCTGGCCATGCCGCCCCAGTAATAACTGCCGGGATTTCCCGTGCTGCCGTTGCGGACCGGGTCCTGCAAATTCGCAAAGCCCAGGCCAAAGCCAACGCCTTCGTAGGCGGTTTCGCTAAAGCTGCCGGTGGCGAATTCAGAGAGATCGCGCCGGCCCGGCAGGTGGTTGCGCGTCATGAAATCCAGTGTACGGGTGCCGATGATGCGCTGACCATCCAAACTCCCACCGTTCAACAACATGCGACAGAACTGCAGGTAATCACCCGCCGTGGAGATCAACCCACCCCCACCGGAGAAGAAGCTGCGATCGCGATACTCGGAGGCCTGCCCGTCATCCTGCAATACCAACTTTTTATCTGGCCCACGCTGGTAGCAGGACGCAAAGCGACCCTGGCTTTCAGGTGTAATCTCGAAATGGGTGTCGCTCATACCCAGCGGATCGAAGATGTGCTCACGGAAGTAATCCGGCAGGCTCTGCCCCGAAATCACTTCCACCAGATAGCCCACCACATCGGTGGCAACGGAGTAGTTCCAGCGTTCACCGGGGGAAAACTCCAACGGCAGGTGTGCCAGCTGGTCGATCATGTCTTGCAGGGTATAGCCCGGCGCCGGTGCTCCGATATTCTGCTTGCGATAGGCCCGATCGAGATTGCTAGCGTTCAGGAAACCATAGGTAAGACCCGAAGTGTGGGTCAGCAGGTCCCGCACCTCCATCGGCCGCTGCGTGGGGGCGGTTTCAAACAGAGGCCATGACCCGCCGGTGCGAACCCGCAGGTTCTTCCACGCGGGGATGAAACGGTGCACTGGGTCCGACAGCGCGAACAGGCCCCGCTCGAACAATTGCATCAGCGCCAGCGAGGCGATGGGCTTGGTCATGGAATAGATGCGGAAGATGCTGTCTTGTGCCAGCGGGGTTTCGCGCTCCCGATCCGCCTCGCCCGCCACATCGAGATAACAGGTTTGTCCACGGCGGTGTACCAGCACCAGGCTGCCGGGAATTTTCTGCGGCTCCACATAAGCCTTGCGCAGATGCTCTCCCACGCGCCCCAGTCGCTCGGCATTCATGCCAACAGTTTCCGGTTTGACCACATCCATCATGTACAGCTCTCCTTTTTATGCTTCGTCTAAACGCTATCGCTCAAATATGAATCCCACCCGCGCCCGCAGCGCAGGCACCACCTCGGCTTCAAACCAGGGGTTGCGCTTCAACCACAGCGTATTGCGCGGGGAGGGGTGCGGCAGTGGAAAGTAGCGTGGCTGGAAATCGCGCCAGCGACGCACCCGTTGCGTCAGGGTCTCCCGGGATTGCCCGAGGTAGCGATCCTGCGCATAACGGCCAATCAATAATACTACTTCGATCGCCGGCATCCGGGCCAGCAGCGCCTCGTGCCAGCGCGGCGCACAGGCCGTGGGTGGGGGCAGATCACCGGATTTACCCCGGCCGGGGTAGCAAAAGCCCATGGGCATGATGGCGACGGCCGATTCGTCGTAGAACTGCTCGGGGCTGACACCGAGCCACTGGCGCAGTCGCTTACCGCTGGGGTCGTCCCAGGGGATACCACTGGCGTGGACTGCCGTGCCCGGCGCCTGGCCAATAATCAGCAGGCGGGCGCTGGGCGAGGCCCGTACCACGGGTCGAGGCCCCAGGGGTAATTCCGCTTCGCAATGGCGACAGGACCGAACCTCGGAAAGCAGGTCCAGCAGCGCCATTTCGCCGCCTGAATACCCCCTGTTCACGCCCGGTTCCGCCCCTCGCTCTCATTGTCCACAGGCAGCACTGCTGTTAACATCGCGCCCTTGACAACCCTACCCCCTGAAACCGCCTTACACCAGCCCCGGAGCCCCCATGCCACGCGCCTCTCTGCATGAACTGGAGAACCATTCGGATTTCATCCAGCGCCACATCGGCCCATCCAGCAATCAACAGCAGGAGATGGCCCGAACGCTGGGTTATGACAGCCTGGATGCCCTGATCGAAGCCACTGTGCCCAGTGCGATCCGGCGCGATGCCCCGATGAACCTGCCCGGCGCGATGACGGAACAGGCGGTGATCGAAAAGCTGAAGGGCTATGCCCAACGCAACAAGGTGTTCCGGTCCTTTATCGGCACCGGCTACAGCGATACTTTCACCCCCGCGGTGATCCAGCGCAACGTGCTGGAAAACCCCGGTTGGTACACCGCCTACACCCCCTACCAGCCCGAGATTTCCCAGGGCCGCCTGGAAGCCCTGCTGAACTACCAGCAAATGGTGATGGACCTGACCGGTATGGACCTGGCCAACGCCTCTATGCTGGACGAGGGCACCGCCGCGGCGGAGGCCATGACCCTGCTGCAGCGGGTCAACAAGAAAAACCGCAGTAACACCTTCATCGTGGCCGAGGACTGCCACCCGCAGACCATCGCGGTGGTCAAAACGCGGGCAGATCCGCTGGATATCGACGTTGTGGTGGGCAACCCGGCCGAATTGATTGGCACCACCGACGCTTTCGGTGTGCTGCTGCAGTATCCCGGCACCTACGGCGACCTGCACGATATCGCCCCGTTGATTGAAAAAGCGCACGCGGCCAACACGCTGGTCACCGTGGCAGCCGACATCATGTCGCTGCTGTTGATCAAGTCGCCCGGCTCTTTGGGCGCTGACGTGGTGGTGGGCAACAGCCAGCGCTTTGGTGTACCCATGGGCTTTGGTGGCCCACACGCGGCGTACTTCGCCACCCGCGACGCCTACAAGCGCTCCACCCCCGGTCGCATTATCGGTGTGTCTATCGACCGCCGCGAAAACCGGGCGCTGCGCATGGCCATGCAGACCCGTGAACAACACATCCGCCGCGAGAAGGCCACCAGTAACATCTGTACCGCCCAGGCCCTGCTGGCGATCATGGCGGCGTTCTACGCCATGTACCACGGCCCCCGCGGGCTGCGTCAGATCGCCCTGCGCATACAGCGCCTGGCCAATATTCTTGTGGAGGGTCTGCAGCAGGAAGGCTTCAGCCCCGACAACGCCACCTACTTCGACACCCTGACCTTCACCGTGGGTGACAAGCAACAGGCCATCGTTGATCGCGCCCTGGCCAGCGGCCTGAACTTGCGCGTTATCGGCAGTGACCGTCTCGGCGTGTCGCTGGACGAGACCACCTCCCGTGATGACATCGAAGCCCTATGGGCAGCCTTCGGTGGCGACGCTCATACCGCGTCGGTGGACAGTGTGGACGCCGACATTGTTGAAAACGCCGGCATTCCCGACGACCTGCTGCGGGCCGTGGACTACCTGCAACACCCGGTGTTCAACAACTACCACTCCGAAACCGAAATGCTGCGCTATATGCGGCAACTGGAGGAGAAGGACATCGCCCTGAACCGGGCCATGATCCCGCTGGGCTCCTGCACCATGAAGCTCAATGCCACCACTGAGATGCTGGCTGTTACCTGGCCGGAATTCGCCGGGCTGCACCCCTTCGCCCCCGCCGACCAGACCGAGGGCTACCGGGCGATGCTGGAAGAGCTGGAAACCATGCTGCTGGAATGCACCGGTTACGACGCGATCTCCCTGCAGCCCAATGCGGGTTCCCAGGGCGAATACGCCGGCCTGCTGGCAATCAAGCGCTACCACGAAAGCCGCGGCGACATGCAGCGCAATATCTGCCTGATCCCCAGCTCGGCCCACGGCACCAACCCGGCCAGTGCGGCGCTGGCGGGTATGAAAATCGTGATCGTAGAGTGTGACACCCGCGGCAACGTGGACATGAGCGACCTGAAAGAGAAGGCGGCACGGCATAGTGAAGAACTGGCCGCCATCATGGTGACCTACCCGTCCACCCACGGTGTGTTTGAAGAATCCATCATCGAGCTGTGCGAGGTGATCCACCAGCACGGTGGCCAGGTCTACGTGGACGGCGCCAACCTCAACGCCCTGGTCGGTTTGGCCGCGCCGGGCAAGTTCGGCGCGGACGTGTCCCACCTGAACCTACACAAAACCTTCTGTATTCCTCATGGTGGCGGTGGCCCCGGTATGGGCCCCATCGGCGTGGGCCAGCACCTGCAACCTTTCTTGCCCAGTCACCCGGTTTCTCCGGTACCCGGCGTGCCGGAAGATAACGACGTGGTTTCAGCCACGCCTTTTGGCAGTGCGTCCATCCTGCCCATTTCCTGGGCCTACATCGCCCTGATGGGCGGCGAAGGGCTGACACAGGCCACACGGGTTGCCATCCTCAACGCCAACTACATCGCCCACCGCCTGAAGGATCACTACCCGATCCTTTACACCGGCACCAACGGCAACGTGGCGCACGAATGCATCGTGGACATGCGCCCGCTCAAGGAAGCCAGTGGCATCAGCGAGGAAGACATCGCCAAGCGCCTGATCGACTACGGCTTCCACGCGCCCACCATGTCCTTCCCGGTGGCAGGTACTTTGATGGTGGAGCCCACCGAATCCGAGTCCAAGTTCGAACTGGACCGCTTCTGCGACGCCCTGATCGCTATCCGCCAGGAAATCAGCGCGGTGCAGGAAGGTAAATTTGACGAGGCCGACAACCCCCTCTCCAATGCCCCGCACACCCTGGCGGACGTGGCAGCGGACGAGTGGAGCCACAGCTACACCCGCGAACAGGCGGCCTACCCGGTAGCGTCACTGCGCGCCAGCAAATACTGGGCACCGGTAAACCGGATCGACAACGTGTATGGGGATCGGAACCTGTACTGCGCTTGTCCGCCGGTTGAGAGTTGGCGGGAGTAGGCACAACGTCCGTCCATGGGCGACCTCAGTCTCTCTTAGGCAGCGAATCGTCAATATCGATAATCCTGCGACCGTAGAAGAAGTGCATCTGCGACTGTAGCGGTAGTGGTAATTCGCCGTCATAACACTTTCTGATCAGCAGTTGAGAGACAATCCGCCAGTCCATTGCGTTGGAGTTAAACAGCGTCTCCCCGCAGGTCCCGCAGTAGAATCTCTGCATACGTTTGGTCGGATGCTGGAAAACGGCCACTGATTCGGCCCCTGCCTCCACCTTAAGCTGCTCTTTCTCCCAGGCGGTCACTGAGTGGTAGGGAATCTTGAGCAGTTCGCGACAGTCTTCGCAGTGGCAGAACCCGCGGACTTTAGGCTCTCCACTTAAGCTGAACTTGACCGAACCGCAATCACACTCCAGGTGGTATTCATCATACATGGTTTCCCTCTCCTCTCTCAGGGCTTGCCCTCGGCGATGAAGGGCTTGCCATTCGATTCAGTTATCGTCAGAAATTCTCATCAATGTGTGCAGCAAAGCGTTTGAAATCCCGCTCGGCGTCGGCGTTCTTCATCACGTCGTAACAGGCGAAAGTCGCCAGGGGTTCCATACCAAAGAACCGGAAATTCATGTGCATCGGAAAGAACAGGTCATCGACGCTCTTGCCCTGAAACAGGAACTGATCCCCATCGTCGAAGGACTCTTCGGGAGCATTGAAGGTCAGTGACAGCATGTATTTCTTACCAGCCAGTGTGCCGCCAGACCCATAGTGTTTGTCCGGCATGTCCCGGTGACGCCCGTCGCCATCGCACAACTGACCACCCATGCCGGCGGTATACACCTCGTCCATGTATTTCTTGAAGGTCCAGGGTACCCCCATCCAATTGACCGGAGTCTGTAATATCACAACATCCGCCCACTGATGGTTTTCCAGCTCACGATCGACTTCCCAACCCTCATCAATGGTGACGACTCGGATCGGGTGACCGCCGGCGCTGAGCATTTCATCCGCCATCTGCGCCAGGCTTCCGTTGAGGCGACCTTCGGCAAAGGGGTACTTGTGGTGCGCGTTAATGATCAGGATATTGCTCATGGTTCCTCCGCTACTGGTTACAGCACGCCGGCGGCTGTGCTTTGTTCTGGCATTATGTAGACTAGGGAACCAAACTCAATTAGTTCACTTTTGGTAACCTACAAGTAAAGAGGACACCTTTTGTGGAAAGTTACGTAGAAACAGATAGTTATGGTCGAAAAAAAGTTTTCAACCAATGCACTGAACCCTGTTCAATCGAGAAGGGCATGCGCCTGATTGGCGGTAAATGGACTGGCTCTATCATTTACCATCTCAAGGATGGCCCGGTTCGTTTCAATGACCTGACCCGCATGCTGGGTGGCGCGAGCAAAAAGATGATCGATCAGAGGCTAAAAGAACTCGAGTCCCGCGATATGGTGACCCGAACGGTGATCAGCGATAGACCTATCGCCGTGACTTACGAGCTGACAGAATTTGGGCAGTCGGCGTTGGACATTCTGGAAACGTTACGGACCTGGTCTGAAAGCAATGAGCTGTAAGGGTAAGGCGCTCAGTATAACCTGGTCGAAAAAATCAGCGTGACGTCCCGGCGCCGCCACCGGGTATCAGCAGATGCTCCCCCGGCTTAGGCCGGAACCCTCCGCATGACGCCCCGGCAACAGGATCCACAGTTGTGCGATCAGGATGAACAACGCTGCGCCGGAAAGAAGGAACGGATCGATCAGGATGTTTTCATTGAACGTGAACTCACCACTGGATATCCGCTTCCAGTGCATGAAGTTTTGATTAGCTGCAACGATCACACCCATTGCACCAATTACAGATCCCAGATACCGAACAATCCAGCGCCTCGGAGTCGGCAAGAGAAGGAGTATTCCCAGCAACGCAATTGCTGTTCTCTGCATCCGACAGTAGGGGCACACATACACCATGCCAAGCAGTTCAGTGACCCAGGCGCCTATGCCGATGACCAAGGTGACAATCCCGATAATTCGCTGATGCTCCAGCAAGAATTCCAGTTCGAAGAATTTGATAGTAGGTTCCTCCTGATGGCCTGCATGTAGTCTGGGAGACCTGTCCACTGCCGTGATAGGTTACATTATTATATTCGCTTTTATTATAAGCATATAACCACCATCACATTAGCCCCTCAATACCTGCGCTCAGTAATTCGTGCTTGACACCAGATTAGGGCGGCACATATATTTATTATCGTTTTACGATAATTTATTACCGCAGGACCGCCCATGACACAGTATGAAAAGATCACCGGAACGAGCCGGGTTTTGGGGTATGTTTGTCTGACCCTGTTGATATTGCTTCCCTGCTATCTTGCGCATCATTGGCTATTGCCGGTAGGTGACTGGATTGACGGAATGCCTCTCGCGCCCCGGATTATCAATGAAGCCCAGTGGCCACCGTCACTACCAAAGCAGCTTGCCGGGATCAGCTTGAGTTACCTCCCCGGGCTGTTTTTCGCATTGGTTCTACTCAATCTTGGGAAGCTCTTTAAAACGTACTCGACCGGAGACTTCTTTTCAGGTGTCACCGTCAAACACTACAGCGCCATTTCCTCGTACGCTTTCTGGTTTGTTATCTCGGGCATTGTCGCTCAGTCACTACTGAGTATTCTGCTTTCATTCGATGGGCCATCACCGCATGTCTCGGTAACGTTTACGCATACCCACCTGTTCGCTGTGTTTGGAGTCACCATACTGCGCCTGGTTACCTGGATCATGGCGGTAGGTCATGAACTACAGAATGAAAACGAATCCTTTGTATAGGCGCTGAATAAATGCCAATAATCGTTCGACTGGATGTCCAACTGTCACTTCGCAAAATGAAATCAAAAGAGTTGGCACAACACATCGGAATTACGGAGCAAAACCTTTCCCTGTTGAAATCCGGCAAGGTGAAAGGTGTGAGGTTTGAAACGCTCGAAAAAATTTGTGAAGCACTGAAATGTCAGCCGGGAGACATCCTGGAGTATTCCCCCGATTCAACCGAATAATGGCACTAGTCGTGCCCACACCACAGTAGAATGAGTCGCAGGATCTACTGAGCGAAATCACGTGAACTACCCCGTTTTCATCCCCTATCTGCTGGCTCGAGCCTGCCTGAGCCTGGCCACCACCATGCTCTCCGTGGCGATTGGCTGGCACCTGTACACGCTTACCGGTGACCCTTTCGATCTCGCTCTGGTGGGTCTGGTTCAGGTAATGCCGATACTGGGCCTGTTCTTCCTCACCGGGTGGGTGGTGGACAATTTTCCCCGCAAACGAGTGCTGGCTCTTTGTGCTGTGAGCGAGACGCTAGTACTGCTGGGGCTCGCGCTGATCATGAGCCAGGAGCAGTTGGTAGAGGACGACAAAGTGCTGGTCTTCAGCCTGCTGTTCCTTCACGGCTGCACACGCGCGTTTTTCTCGCCGGCCCAACAGGCCATCCTGCCCAACATCGTCAGCCGTGATTCCCTGTCGCGCGCAGTGGCAATCACCAGCACGGTCTGGAATACCGCCTCTACCGCAGGCCCCTTTGTCGCCGGACTACTGCTCGCCTGGCTGGATCTGGATACCTATTGGGTGCTTGCCCTGCTCGCCCTGGTGGGTGCCGTACTGTACTTCCGGCTGCCACGACTGGATCACGTGAAACCGGTGGAAAAGGGCTGGGGGCAGGTTCTCAGCGGTATTGCCTTCATCCGCCATAGCCCCTATGTGCTGGGGAGTATTACGCTCGACCTGTTCGTGGTGTTACTGGGAAGCGTGGTTGCGCTGCTACCGGTGTACGCCGCCGACATTCTCCAGGTGGGGCCGGAAGCCTTGGGACTATTGCGCGGCATGCCAGCACTCGGCGCGGTGGCGATGGGCTTGCTGCTGGCAAAACTGCCACCGATGCGGCACAGCGGCAAGGCGCTATTTATCTCATTGGCCGTATTTTCACTTTCCATTCTGCTGTTTGCCTTCTCCACCCACCTCTGGCTCAGCCTGTTCGCACTGTGGGTGTATGGCGCTTCGGATATGGTCAGCATGAACATACGCGGCACGCTCATTCAACTGGCCACCCCGGACAGCCTGCGCGGCCGGGTGGCCGCCGTGAATTCAATATTTATTTCCACCTCCAACGAGATGGGCGATTTCCGTGCCGGCAGTATGGCCACGCTGATGCCCCCCGTCACTGCTGTTGCCCTGGGGGGCGTGATGGCCCTGGCGGTCACCTGTGCGGGAGCCTATTTGTTCCCGAAGGTCAGGCGGCTGGATCGGCTTACGGATGCGGATGTAGAGAAGGAACCCTCGCCCGAACACTAACCGCTCGTTCCGGCCCACACTGGACTATAGTCATTACTAACTCCATAAAGGTGGCCACCCATGAAACGACGTCAACTCCTTGGCGGTGCCGGACTGTTGCTCGGCGCCTCTTCTCTCGCTAACGCAGAAGCCGCAGTTGCCGGCACTGCGGCCGCTTCAGCAACAACCGCCGGCGCTGCGCCGCCCGTCCCACCGGGGGACTGGGAAGCACTTCGAGACCTGTTCCCACTGACAAGGGACTACGTCCAACTCGCCACCTTCCTGCTGGCATCGCATCCCAAACCCGTGTCCGACGCCATTGAAGCGCACCGCCGGGCCTTCGATGAAAACCCGGCCGATTACTGGCACGCGCACTTCGAAACGATCGAAGGGAAAATTTGCAAGGCCGCCGCGCAGTACATGGGTGGCAGCGGACACAACATCGCGCTCACCGATAGCACCACCCAGGGATTGGCCATGGTCTACAGCGGCCTCGCCCTGGCGCCTGGCGACGAAATCCTGCACAGCGTACACGACCACTACTCCACAGATATGTCGATCGAATACCGGGCCCAGCGCACCGGCGCCAGTGTTCGCAAGATCGCCCTCTATGACGATCCGGCTGCCTTCAACACCGCGGACTGTGTCGAACGCATTACCCGCGCCATTACCGACAAAACCCGGGTCGTCGCCGTCACGTGGGTACACTCGGTGACTGGCGTTAAGTTACCCATCCGCGCCATTGCCGATGCGCTGGAGGAAGTGAACGCCAAACGCGGCGAGGACCGCCGTATCATTTTCTGTGTGGATGGTGTGCATGGTTTTGGCATTGAAGATCAGGATATCAGCCAACTGGGTTGTGACTTTTTTATTGCCGGCACCCACAAGTGGATGTTCGGCCCCAGAGGCACCGGTGTTATCTGGGGCAGCGATTGGGCCTGGCAGCAAAGCCGGCCGGTGATTCCCAGTTTCAGTGCTACCTATGAAACGTGGATGGGCCTCGCACCCGAGGGGACTGCGCCGATGGGTGAACACATGTCACCGGGCGGCTTCCACGCCTTCGAGCATCGCTGGTCACTGCCGAAAGCGTTTGAACTGCATCTGCAACTGGGCAAGTCTCAGGTCCAATCCCGTATCCATCACCTGAACACGCTGACCAAGGAGGGGCTGGCCAGCATGCCGAAGGTGAAACTCTACACACCGATGAGTAGCGAGTTATCTTCCGGGCTGGTGTGTTTTGACGTTGAGGGCATTCATGCGGATACGGTGGTGAAACGCCTGCACGAGAAGGGCATCATCATGAGTAGTACGCCCTACCGGGAGGTCTACTCGCGCTTTGCGCCGAGCCTGTTGAACAGCGAGGCAGATATTGAGAAGGCGCTCGCGGCGGTGCGTTCGCTGACGGCTTAGGGATTCAAGTTTGTCCGCCCCTGAAGGCTGACCCGATCAACGCCCCAGGCGATCTATCTGCGCCTCGAGCGCCGCCAGTGCACCTTCTGCCGCACTCGTACCGTCGCCGATCGAGGTAGCCCCTGCACTGCCCTTCGCCGGGCCCAGAAAGCGCAGCGAGACCGGCCGGGTAGTGGTCATGGCCGTCATACTGGCATGCAGCAACAGGGCTTCCATTCGCGATTCCCGGTCGGGCGCCGACTTGCCCTGAATACGGGCGATCAGTTGCGCGGTCAATTCCACGCCGGGCTGCCACAGATCGCGATAAAGCACATCAAAGGCTGGGCCCTGCTCGGTCATCTCACGCAACACGAAGGCCGTGCGCAAGCGGGCATCCTGGTCATCGCCAGACAGCAAACTCAATTGGCGAACCACCTGTTTCAAGGCAGTACGAGCCGCCCCGGCGGACATGCCCTGGTCGAGTTGCTCGGCTACCTGTGCGACAAAAGCGCCCACACCCTGCTCATAGCGGCTGACAATTTCCCGGGCGCAGGCCAGGTACAGTCCCTCCTTGCTCTCGAAGTAATACTTGATCGAAGGCAAGGACACGTCTGCGGCCTCGGCGATACGGCGCGTGGTGGTCTGGCGAAAGCCATCCCGACCAAAGATCTCCAGCGCCGCGCGCAGGATGCTGTCTCGCGTTTGCTGGCCGCGCGCCTGCATCTCACTAGTGCTCAATCCCGGATCTCCAATTCATGACTTGCCGGAACTATATCACTTGATATAAATTAAATGTCTATCACTTGATATATTTTCCGGAGAGCGCCATGCAAACCAGAATCGATACCGGCAACGGGCCCAGCGTGGATTTCACCAGCCCCAAGGGGGCGCCTGCCTATCTGGCCCCTGACTCCCAGCACTGGCGCATCTACAAAAACCCCATCGCCCTGGGGGTTGGCGGGATTTGTGCGGTACTGCTGGAATTCGCCGACCCGCGTATCCGCAGTGGTGTATGGGATCACTCCACCTACCGAATCGACCCTATCGGTCGCTCACAGCGCACCGGCGTTGCCGCCATGGTGGGCTGTTATGGACCGCGTGAAAGCGCTGAGAAAATGATCGCCGGTATCACCCGCATGCACGGCAAAGTAGTTGGCGAAACCCCCGGTGGCCGCGCGTACCAGGCGCTGGACCCGGAGTTGTTGAACTGGGTTCACGCCACCGCCCGCTTCGGCTTCATGAAGGCCTACCACCGTTATGTCGCACCGCTGAGCGAAGCGGAAGAGCGGAATTACTGGAACGAGGGTAAGGATCTGGCCGCCCTGTGGGGCGTCACAGAATCACCCACCTCGGAATACGAATTCCTGAATATTATGAATGCCCTGGCACCGGGTTTCGAAGCGCACTCCATTAACAGTGAGTTTCTGGGCATCGTCGAGTCGAGCAAGGCCGCCGGCAAAACCCCACTGTTTATCCGTCGGGCGATTACACGCGCAGCGGTCGACCTGCTGCCAACCCTGGTACGGGAGAAGCTGGAGCTGGGCAGTGATTATGACCTGAGCTGGTTTGACCGGGTGTTGCTCCGCCTGCTCGGACGTATCGCCGAGCGGCGCTTTGATCCCGCCTCGGCACCGGCCATCGCCAGTGAGCGGCTGGGGCTTCCCGCGCGCTTCCTGTGGCTCTCAGCTGCGAAGCAGGCCCAGCTCCTGGATGAAAACTCCACTGCCATCGGCGCGGAACTTACCTCCTGAGGTCCGCCAAACCCCTCCGCGGTGCACCGATCGGGTAGCTACTCGCTAGTTGACAAGCCCCGCGTTTTGGCAGATGCTCTTTGCATGGACAACATGTAAGCAAGGAGCATGCATGACCGAATTCGCATTACAACAGTGGCACCTCTGGCTCATCGTGGGCGCCCTCCTCCTGACCGCGGAAATCCTGGTGCCCGGCTTCGTACTGGCCGGCCTCGGCTTCGCTGCCCTCTGCGCTGCATTGGTCGACTACTTCACGGGCGATTTCGGCTGGGCCCTGGTTGGCTTCATCGTGGGTGGCATCGTGTTTTTTGTTGGCATTCGCCCCATCGCCCTGCGCACGTTTATGGATGACTCTCCGTCCCCCTTCGGCGTGAACGCCATGATCGGCAAGCAGGTACAGATTGTGGACAGCCCCGACATCGGCGGCGGCCTGCAAGCTCACTTCAGGGATTCCACCTGGTCTGTCGAGTCCGAGGATGACCTGTTCGAAGG
This sequence comes from Gammaproteobacteria bacterium, assembly GCA_030427085.1. Classification (GTDB taxonomy): domain Bacteria; phylum Pseudomonadota; class Gammaproteobacteria; order Pseudomonadales; family Halieaceae; genus JAUHXH01. The sequence continues at coordinate 426,854 of JAUHXH010000003.1, forward strand.
AGATACCGCGGAAATTATCGCGGTGAAATCCACCACTTTAGTTGTACGTCGCGTCAATCGCTAAGGAAGCACTGCCATGACCAACGCACTGATGTTTACCCTGATTTTCTTCGTACTCTTCGTCATCATCCTGCTGGTGAAGGGTATCCGTATCGTGCCGGAACAGTCGGCGGTAATGATTGAGCGGCTCGGCAAATTTCGTAAACAGCTCAACCCCGGGCTCAATATCATCGTCCCCGTGATCGACAAGGCGCGCAGCATTCCATGGCGTTCAACCCTCAAGGAAGGCGGCCAGAAATTCCACATGGTGGATCAAATCACCAATCTGGACCTGCGCGAACAGGTTTACGACTTCCCCAGCCAGTCTGTAATTACCTCAGACAACGTCGGCATACAGGTGGATGCAGTGGTGTACTTCCAGGTCACCGAACCACAGAAAACGGTGTACGAAATTTCCAACCTGCCCAATGCACTGGAAACCCTGACCCAGACTACACTGCGGAACATCATCGGTGAGATGGAACTGGACGAATCACTGACCTCCCGCGACAAGGTCAACGCCAAACTGGTGGAAACCATCGACGCGGCCGCCAAAGCCTGGGGCGTGAAAATCAATCGCGTGGAAGTACAGGACATTACGCCACCTCAGGATGTGCAGGCTGCGATGGAGCAGCAGATGAAGGCAGAGCGGGAGCGACGGGCCCGCGTCACCGAAGCCGAAGGTATCCGTGCCGCCGAAGTAAAAAAGGCCGAGGGTGACCGGGACGCACGTATCGCCCGCGCCGACGGTGAAAAAGAAGCGGCCATCCGCGAAGCTGAAGGTAATGCCCAGGCCGTGGAACGACTGGCCATAGCGGAAAAAAACCGGGTGCAGTTGGTAGAAGAAGCCCTGAAAACCAAAGCGCCTGACTACCTGATCGGCATGCGCTACATGGAAACCCTGGATCGCATGGCCAACAACCAGAACGTGGTCTGGATGCCCCACTCTGCCACCGACCTCAGCTCCTTCATCGGTGGCTACAAGCACCTGCTGGGTGACGGCGGCGGCACAGGAGGCACTACTTCATGAGTACCTCCCTCGTTGCCCACCCCGGCAGCCTGCTACCCACACTGATCCTGGAACGGTCACAACTCTCCCAGTCGGCGCTGGCTCGCCGGCTGGGATTTAACCAACCCCAGCCGGTGAACGAAATCATCAACGGCAAGCGCGGTATCACGCCAAAAATGGCGCTGTTGCTGGAGCGATTGAGCCAGAGTGAATACCCGGCGGAGTTCTGGTTGTTGCTGCAGCTGCGCTGGGATCTGGAACAGGCGCGCCGGGATGTTTCGCCCACACGGCAGGCCATGGTGCAACCCACCGCCCTGGACGGTGACGCCCTGCAGGATATGGAGCCGGAAGAATTACGGGAGCTTTACGCGCTCAGTGAATCGCTGCGCGAGATTGGGGGCAAGCACTAAGGCTTTGCTTTACCCGGGCCTGAACTCAAGCTCGCAGCAGAGTCCATGCGCCAATCAGGATGAAGCCCACACCGGCAATCCAGGTCAGTACTTTCTCACTGATATAAGCCGATAACAGGCTGCCTGCCAATACGCCCAGCGCAGACGCCAGCACCAGCGCGGCCGACGCTGCCGCGAACACCGTCCATTTACTGACCTCCTTGTCGGCCGCAAACAGCATGGTGGCCAGCTGGGTTTTGTCACCCAGTTCGGCAATGAATACGGCTGCGAAAATGGTAAGGAAAATCTTGAGGTCCATACTGGCAGTCTTGTCGAGCTTTCAAAGGATGGCGCAAAGTGTACCGCGAGCTGGGACATCGTGCATCGGCCCCAGCCTCGTCTGTGATAAATTGACGCGGTTCAAGACGAAGCAATCGCTACCCCACGGGGAGGTAACAATGACTCTGGGATCCTGGGATCCAGCCGCCGAAGAGGCCTCGCACCACCTTACGCTCAGCGCGTCACTGCTGGACCAACTGGCGTCTTACAGCGCAAAGGACCAGCTCGATCATCTGGACTCACTGCTGGGGGCACAGGAAGTGCAGCGGCTTTCGGGTTTGATGCGAATCGAGGCCCCGGCGTGGGAAGCGGCAGTGGCCGATCGCGACGAAACCGCCATCCGCCACCTGATCCGCTTTCTCACCGTTGCCGAAAACCTGCCCGGCTGGGAGGCCGGCGCCGATTCCCCGGTCATTCCCCTGGCCCGCTGCCTGCGCAACCGCGGCGTACGGCTGGACCGGGAATTCCAGCAATGGATTCGGGAAGTCAGCGACAACCGCTTCCTGCCCTACGGCCCGCTGTAGTTTTTACAGAAGCGGGTGTTAACACCTCAGGATTTGGTTCGCGCCGCCTCGAAAGCTGCCAGTTGTTCAGGCGTGGCCTCCGGTTGGTATTGGTCCTTCCACTCACCGTAGGGCATGCCGTAAATGCGCTCACGCGCCTCGTCCATGTCGACAGACTCACCACGGGCTTCAGCCTCGGCAACGTACCACTTGGACAGGCAATTGCGGCAAAAACCCGCCAGAATCATCAGGTCGATATTCTGGACGTCTTTGCGGCTGTCCAGGTGTGCCAACAGGCGCCGGAATACGGCTGCCTCGATTTCGGTATTACTCATGTGAAGCCTCGCTGGATTGTTGTGACTCCACACGCAGGACGCGTTAGACCGGCATCCACTGCCCGCCATTGACATCCAGTGACGCGCCCGTGACCACGCGGGAGTAATCGGAAGCGAAAAATACCACAGCGCGGGCACAATCGCCGTCTTCCGGAATACTACCCAGAGGAATATTGGCGGCAACTTCGGCGATCAACTCTTCCTTCGGCCGGCCAGTTTCAGCCGTCTGCCAATCAAAGTAGGCCTCCACATTCGGCCCCCACATCCACCCCATGTGGCAGGTGTTAACGCGAATGTTGTCGCCGCCCAGCTCCAGGGCCAGGTGGCGCGTGGCGGCGCGCAATGCCGCCTTCGATGCCGCGTAGCCGCCCTGGGTTGCCATCGGCTGGTGCTCCACCATCGTTCCTACCATTACCACCGAGCCACCTCCGCCCTGCTTCATGAAGGGCACACAGGCCTGGGTGAGCGCCATGGAACCAAACAGGTTAACGTCCATGGTGCGGCGCCAGTAGTCCAGGTTGGCCTGATCGATCGGGGCATAGCTACAGGGATCGAAGGCGCTGTTTACCAATACGTCGATGCGGCCGAAGGCCGCTGCGCTAGCCTCCGCCAATGCCTGGCACTGCGTGGAGTCGGCAATATCGGTGGGCACTTTCAGCACTTGTGTGCCGAGCCCCAGCCCGTCAATCTCGGCTTCAGCAATGTCCAGCTTGGCGGCAGTCCGCGCCGCCAGCACCACCGCCTTCGCACCCTCGCGGGCACAGAGCGTTGACACTTCCTGCCCCAACCCGGGACCTATTCCCGATACGATGACCACCTTGTCCTGTAACAGCATACCCCGTCTCCCGATATTGCAGTGTGATGGCTCTACCCTAGTGTGCCGGGTACCGGGAGCGCAGCATTATTTGTGTGGGGGGCGGTGAAATCGCCGGTTTTTCAGCGAGTGGTTCGGGAAGCCATACCGGCTTTTTCCAGCAGGGATTCCACCAGGGGGCGCAGCTCGGCGCCCTGACCGGGGAAGCGCCAGCGCACCTGCTCAAACTCCGCCAGTGGCAGCCAGTAGGCACGCTCAACTTCCCAGTTGAACCCGGAGGCCGGTTCGGGATGGGGGTCTGAGGACGTACAGTGCAGCAGGTGAAAGCCGGTATCGAATTCGGCCACCAGAGGGCCAGGCTTGAGGAGCAAGCCGGTTTCCTCCTGAGTCTCACGCTGGGCAGTACAGGCGGCGGTCTCTCCTGGATAGGCGCTGCCACCGGGCACCGAGATGCGCCCAGTGTCGCGCATGCGCACTACCAACAAGCTATCGCCGCGCAAGGCCAGGCACCCGGCACTGGGCGGCGCCACCGTCACGGCCGCGGTTTTACAGGCCGGCAAGTGACTGCCACAGCCTGCCAGGCTCAATCCAAGAATCAGTAGTAGCGGTAAGCGTGAAAACATTGCAACCGGGCCACCGGGATGGGACATACAGCTTACAACAGCTTGTGGGACGTCCGTAGCTTAAATTTAAGGGCCGATCAGGCCGGCCAGTAGTAGCGCGCGATCGATAGCACCAGCATCAGACCCACCAAAGGCCAGAGCCACCGTGTGATCCGTGACAGTTGTTCGGGCTCCATTGGTTTGGCGAAGCGCAGACCGAGCACCACCATCAACGCAACACCCCCGAATACAAACAGCAAGATAATCAACAGGTTTGTCATGACGTGTACCACCCCACTGAAAAGTCTTCACAACGCGGCGCCGTACCGGCCCGCACAGACGCGTACCAACCCGAGGCATCGACTATTTCACCGTCTTCCCCGAGTGGGGGATAAGCGAGCTGACGCTCTTCGCAGAACCGGCGCACCACGGGGTGCCCCCACTGAAAAAACAACTGCTGCCGAAGATCCTCGCTGAGTCGGTTGCACGCATAGTGACCCGCCCGGGATTTCTGGCGCTGGGCTTCCGACAAAATAATCCCCGCCGCCACCGACACGTTCAGGGACTCAACCATCCCCATCATGGGAATGGTGACCAGATGATCCGCAGCCGCCTGCCCGGCACTGGAAACACCTACTTTTTCGGCCCCCAGCAGGATGGCCGTTGGCCGCGTGTAATCGATATCGCGGTAGTCTTTTGCGGAGGGCCCCACGTGGGCGGCCACCACCTGAAAGCCCTGTGATTGTAGCGGTGTGAGTGCCTGCTCAAGATTTTCGTGACGGCGCACCTGCACCCACTGGTGACTGCCCATGGCGGTGCCGCGGTAAGCCCGGTAGTCCTGCGGGTCCAACACCGCGTGCATGCAGCCAATCCCCGCGGCATCGCAATTTCGAACAATGGCAGACAGATTGCGCTGCTTGTGCACGAAATCGGTTATCAGGGTCAAATCCGGTTGGCGACGGTCAAGCACGCTGCGCAGGCGCTGGATACGTTCAGGAGTCATCGCTCGGCGGACTTTCAGCCTGCAGTGCCGTCAGGCATCCGCCGCCAGCGAACCTTGGGCGACCTGGTTGCCACCGCCTTCAATGGCGCCGGCCAGAGCCTGCGCTGCCGTGGCATTAATCAGCCGGGCGACCTGTTCGTCGTTTTCGAGTTGAGAACGCTCCGGATCCCAGGTAACCACACCAATGCTGATGGTGGCGTGCAACACCGCACCCCGGCCGTCGTCGATATCCATGGCCTCAATGTGCTGCCGCAGTCGTTCGGCAATTTCCGCGGTGCGCGATTGGGTACAGCCAAATATCAGCATCGCCAGGTGGGCGCTGTCGATTTTCGCCAGGTGATCGGTGGCCCGCATATCCGACACAATACGCTGGCTGATGCGCTTCAGGACAAAGTCGCCAGTCAGTTCACCATAGCTGGCGCGCAACTCCTCCAACTGATCAATATCAATGGCGAGCATCGCCAGTGGCTGGCGCTCGCGGCGGGATCGGGCAATTTCGCGCTCCAGCGCCAGACCAAAACCGCGGGGATTCATCACCCGGGTCAAGGGGTCGAGCGTGCTAAGGCGCTCCGCGCGCTCCCTCGCCAGCGAGGCCTGGTAGGCCGTGGAGACAACCGCGGCGATGTGCGCCATTACATTCCGTTCGGATTCTGACGTAAACGAGGACAAATCCGCCGCCCCGCAGTGCAGTGACCCGATCAGGCGGCCGGCATCCATCAGCGGTAACAACAGGGCTTCATTCACGGCGGGGTCGGATTTCAACAAGCCAAACATGCGGGGGTCCGTAGCCTCGATCAGCAGCACATCGGGCTCAATGTCGTAGAGTTCCTGCATATCAAAGGCATCACCGTGCAACTGCAGGTGCGAACCATAACGATGGGGTTCGGGCAGGAGTTCGGTAATTTCGCCGTCAGGATCGTGGAGCCACAATTCTGTGGCCAGCAGATTCAGTCCACGCGGCATGCTGACCAGCAGCACCTGCAATAAATCGCTTATCGCTTGCGCACCCAGCACCATCAATTCGAGCTGCTGACACTGCTGGTAGACGAACCGGTCAATGATGACCGGCGCCGCAGAGGACGGCGAACTTCCTGATGCATCGGAAGGCAAGGGCGGAGCACCCTCGATCTCCTCGCTTACAACTGACTCTAACAAGTCCTTGTCTGGCATCGCCGCGCAACACCCTGTATTACGCCGGCATGATGCCGGACGAATTCGATTGGAAATCAAGTCTAAGCCCCCTATACTTGCGATGCAAACCTGAGGGGTGGCACTGCCTGAGACAGCGAACTCGCTGAACCCTTTGAACCTGATCCGGTTAGAACCGGTGTAGGAACAGGTTAATTCCCTGCTTTCCCCACCTTAGTCTTACCGGTTCTTCTGTGCTTTTTAAGAGGAGAACCCTTGTGAATAAAACGCTTTCTTCCCCGCTATCACTCCTGCTTCCCTTAGCCCTCTCAAGTACGGCGATGGCGCAACCATCCCAGGAGCTGACGGAAATCATCGTCACTGCGGAATTTCGCCCGGTCACCCTGCTCCAGCAGGAAGGCAGTACCAGTGTACTCACGCAAGACACCATTCGCGCCCTCGCCGGCCAGCACCTTGAAGACATCCTGAACCAGGCGCCCAATGTGAATTACGCGGGGGGCAGCTCTCGCGCACGCTTCTACCAGATTCGCGGCATCGGCGAACGCAGCCAGTTTCAGGAACCGCTGAATCCAAGCATTGGGCTGATAGTGGACAACATTGATTTCAGTGGCCTGGGCACAGCCGGCACTCTGTTTGACGTGCAACAAGTGGAAGTACTACGTGGCCCGCAAGGTACGCTGCACGGTGCCAACGCCCTCGCCGGGCTGGTCAATATTCGCAGCGCTGCGCCAACGGCAGATCCCTACCTGCACGCTGAAGCGCAGTACGGTAATTACGATACGTGGAGTGCGGGAATTGTGGGCAGCGGCCCATTGATTGCCGACACCCTGCTGTATCGTCTGGCGGTGCAAACTTACCGCAGCGACGGCTATCTGGAAAATGATTTCCTCGACCGAGATGACACCAACAGCCGGGACGAGCGCACTGTTCGCGGCAAGCTACGCTGGCTGGCGGGCGATCAGCACACGCTGGATGTTACGGCGCTCTATGTGGATGTGGAGAACGGTTACGACGCTTTCAGCCTGGACAATACCCGCCACACGCTCTCCGATGAACCGGGCCAGGACAACCAGGAGTCGTCCGCACTGGGTTTGCACTGGCGCAGTGAATTGCAGCACTTCGATATGGAAGCCCTGGGCAGCGTGGCTACCAGCGAGACCGACTACAGTTACGACGAAGACTGGAGTTTTGTGGGCATTCATCCCTGGGGCTATAGCTCTTTTGATCGCTATTTACGGGACCGCGACAGCTATAGTGCCGAGCTGCGCCTGCTCTCCAACGACAACAGCCGCCTGTTCGGCGACCGGGCGGACTGGGTAAGCGGTGTGTACTATCTGGCTAACCGGGAAGACTTACAACGCCAGTACACCTACCTCGACGGGGATTACTTCAGCCAGTACGACACCGACACCCTGGCCCTGTTCGGGCAACTGGACACCGCGCTGACCGAGCAATTAACGCTGGTCACAGGTTTGCGCGCCGAGCGCCGCAGTACCGACTACGGCGACAGCAATGGGGTTGCCTTCGACCCGGACAAAAACCTCTGGGGTGGTCGTATCAGCCTGGAATACCGCAGCGAATCCGATGCGCTGGTTTACGCCACCATCTCCCGCGGTTATCGCGCGAACGGCGTCAACGCCGAGATACTCGCCAGCATCGACACCACTGACGACCCGGCTTTGATCGATTCCCTGGAGGGCGTGCGCAGCTACGACGAGGAGTCCCTGCTGAACTACGAACTGGGCTACAAGGCCGGTCTGTTGGCGAACACCTTACAGGTGCGCGGCGCGCTGTTTTACATGGACCGCCAGGACCAGCAAGTCAAAGGCTCCTTCGTGATTCCCCAGGACGATGGCGGCACCAGTTTTATCGACTACACCAACAACGCGGCCGCCGGCAATAACTACGGCCTGGAACTCGAGCTGAACTGGCTCCCGACCGACGCTCTCAGCCTCTACGCCAGCCTCGGCTTGCTGCACACAGAGCTGGAAGACTACGTGAACGCCGACGGCGTTGACCTGTCTGGCCGCGAGCAGGCGCACGCCCCGGGTTACCAGTTTGCTACAGGCGGCCGACTGGATCTGGGCGGCGGTTTCTATGTACGGATGGACCTGGAGGGGAAAGACAGCTTCTACTTCTCGGACCGACACGACCTGAAGGCACCGTCGTATGAGTTGCTGCACGCCCGCGCCGGCTGGTCCAATGGTAAATGGTCCTTCGCGCTGTGGGGCCGCAACCTGACTGATGAGGATTATTTCGTCCGCGGCTTCGGCAGCTTCGGCAACGACCCGCGCAAGGACTATGTCACTGAACCCTACTTCCAGTTTGGCGATCCACGCACCCTGGGTGTGTATGCCAGTTACGACTTCTAGGGAGCAAACCCATGTACCTGACTGCAGAACTGAGCCTGTATCCGCTCAACGAGGATTACATTCCAATCATCGAGCAGTTCATCCACGAACTGGCGCAGCATGACGATGTGCAGGTGATTACCAATGCCATGAGCACACAAATCTGTGGCGACTACGATCGCGTGTTCTCTGTGGTGTCGCAGATGCTGGCCAAGAGTTACCAGCAGTTCGGTAAACAGGTGCTGGTGTGCAAATTCATTGTGGGCGACCTCGATATCGGTAAGTGGAAACCGCAGACGTGACAGACGTGCTGCAACAGGCACTGGCCGCGATGAGTGGCTGGGAGGTGGTGGCGGTGCTACTCGGCGTTGCCTACCTCCTGCTGGCCATGCGCGAAAACCGCCTTTGCTGGTATGCGGCTTTCGGCTCTACCGCCATTTATCTGGTACTGTTCTGGAACGTCTCGCTGCTGATGGAATCACTGCTGCAGGTGTATTACCTGGTGATGGCCGTTTACGGTTGGTGGCAGTGGCGCCATGGCGGTGAGTCAGTCGGACAGAACGAACTCGCCATCAGTCGCTGGCACTGGCAGCGACACATGCTCGTGATAGCTGCTGTCATTGCGACGGCAATGCTGCTGGGGCTCCTGCTTAGCCGCCACACCAACGCCGCACTACCCTACCTGGACTCCTTCACCACTCTCGGAAGTGTTGTTACAACCTACATGGTGGCGCGCAAAGTACTGGAAAACTGGCTCTACTGGCTGGTGATCGACAGCGCTTCCATCTACCTCTATATCGACCGCGAGTTATACCTCACCGCGCTGCTGTTCGCTGCCTATCTGGTGATCGTGGTCTTTGGCTATATCCAATGGTTGAAACACTACCGCGCCCAGTCCGCCTGAGGCTGACGCAAACCCTGGCACAGTGGCCGCACTGGGCTGGTGCCGGGCTGCGCAGCGAGTCGCCCCGACTGGAAACAGTGCTACCCGGCGGCTACAGCAATACATCGGTACTTGCCGTGCAGGGGAACGAGCGTTTTGTCATTCGCGTGGACGGCATCGACCCTCATGCGCTCGGCCTGCAGCGCCAGGTGGAATGGCGCATTTTGCAGGCCGCCTCCGAGGCCGGTCTGGCACCGCAGCCGATCTACCACAATCCTGAGCTGCAATGCCTGGTGACCCGCTATGCGCCGCGTGACCCGATCGCGGAGGAATCTCCTGAAGCACTGGCACGACTGCTACAGCAAATCCATGCGCTGCCGGGCGTTCACCATCGGCTGGACCTGCCGGAGCGGCTCGCGCGCTATGAACACCAGTTTCAGCGGAGCGAGTCTTCAGCGCTCGCTCGCCAGCTGAATGCCGTGAGCGAAATTGTGCGAGAGCGCGTACTGGCACTACCCGAGGCAGAACCCAAGCTGTGCCACAACGATCTTTTGCGCAGCAATCGCCTGCATAGTGACGGCAAACTGCTGGCTCTGGACTGGGAGTACGCAGCGATGGGAGACCCAGCCTTCGATCTGGCGGTGGTTATTGCCGGTGACGATATGCCGCCAGTCGCGACGCAGGCACTGCTGGACTTCTACGATGCCAGTCCTGACCTGCGCACCAGGGTTCGCACGCTGGTGCCGGTCTATCGCTATCTTGAACTGTTGTGGTACCTGATCCAACCCAGGCATACCGAACGCGACCAGTGGCTGCTGGAGCGATTGCCTCAACAACTAGCCTTACTGGCAAGAGAGATCGAAATCTGATTGCCAGCGATTAATCGCGAAAATTATTGAACTGCAAGGGGGCACCTACATCCGCCTCGCGTAACAACGCGATAACCTGCTGCAAGTCGTCACGTTTCTTGCCCGTGACCCGCACCTGCTCACCCTGAATCTGAGCTTGCACTTTCAGCTTCGCATCCTTGATTTTTTTGACAATGTCCTTGCATTGGGCCGAGTCGAGCCCGTTTTTCAGTCGCACCTGCTGACGCACCGTCTTACCCGATTCCACTGGCGCTTCGCTGTCCATCGCCAGGGGGTCGATATCACACTTGATCAGCGCGCTGCGCAGCATGTCCTCCATCTGGGCCACCTGGAACTCGGCCTCAGCCCTGATAATCACCACATGACCTTCCCGCTCGAAGGCGGCATCAACACCTTTGAAGTCGAAGCGGTTGGTCACAATCCTGCCTGCCTGATCGACCGCATTGGTCAACTGATGTAAATCCACTTCCGATACCACGTCGAATGATGGCATAGTGCCCTCCGATTGAACTGTCTATTGGGGCAACATGATAGCGAGCACGGCCGCCATTACAATTGCCGGAATGACTTCAACGTGAGCGAATGCTGGCACATACTGGGGGCAGGCGCGATAGGGGGTCTGTGCAGCGCTCGGCTGGCCGCCGCCGGGGCAGAGATTTCACTGATTTGCCGCAGTGAAAGTTCACTACAACAATTTGCCGGGAACGCCCTGATCTTGCGAGAACAAGACGGTTCGGAATCCCATTGGGGGCCACCGAACCTGCGCCTTGAGCTTCCCTCTTCAACCGCCCCAATCGAACGACTGCTGGTAGCAACCAAGGCACACCAGGCAGTACCCGCACTGGCGGCGGTTAGCCAACGCCTCACCCCCGACAGCGATCTCCTGCTACTGGTTAACGGTATGGGCGTGGCGGAACAAATCCAGCAGCGCTGGCCCGGCCTGCATTTGTATTGTGGTACTACCACCGAAGGCGCCTGGCGCCCCACCGCGGGTGTAATCCAGCATGCGGGCAAGGGCACCACCCGTATCGGGCGGTGGCAGCTGGGCGGGCCCGCCCCCAGCTGGTTCTCGCACTGGCAAAACAGCGCATTACAAGCCAGCTGGGAGGAAAACATCGAACACGTGCTGTGGCAAAAGCTGAGTATCAACTGTGTTATCAATCCGCTCAGCGCCCTTCACGACTGTCCCAATGGAGGATTGCTGGAGAGACCGGAACTGCGGCGGCAGTTGCCCGGACTGTGCCGGGAGGTAGAACGCGTGTCTCAGGCTGCCGGCATGCCCACACCTGAGGAGGGCGTACTGGCACTGGTGGAATCCGTCATTCGCAATACAGCGCGCAATATCTCTTCCATGCTCCAGGATCGCAGGGCCGGCCAGGCCACGGAAATCGACTACATCAATGGTTATTTCTGCCAGCAGGCTGAGCAATTGGGCATCGACGTACCACTGCATCGGGCTTTGTTGGCAAAGGCCCGTTCAGTTTTGCAGGCGACGAACTAGTGAGCGAACGCCCTGGTGCCACTGCTCAATCGGTGCGTCCGCAAACAGCGTCAGCTGTTCCTCCTGGTATCCCCGCGAGTTCTGTTTCCCCAGATCGAGCAAACAGAAGGCCTGTGAACAGCGCAGTCTGATGGAGTAAGTCGCTTCCGGTTCCCGTGGCGCCGGGCGCTGAGCCTCAACCCCGGCGGCCGCACTTTCGTTATCAAGCAGGTCGACCACTCGAACCGGGCCTTCTTCGGCCGTCAGCGCCTCCTCGAGCTTGTCCACCAACCAGCGCGCGCCCACCTCACGAGGCAACACTTGCCCGCCCCTGATCGAAATTTCGGGAGGTGCAATCACCACCAGCGTTCCCGGCTGTCCATCAAACCACCAACGCAGCCCCAACCAGGGCAGCACCAGCAACAGACCAATCAGTACCGCGCGTAAAGCGAGCGCAGGCCATCGTATGCTGCCAAAGGACCACAATTCATCGAGCCGAAACGGCCTGATTTGCGAGCGCCCGTGTTTCAACAGGTCGCGAGGTAGTCGGGCGGACATGGGCGGCACCGGATCGGGGCGAAACAAGTGGCGCGTTTCATCGGCCAGTCGCCGGTTCGCCGATATCGGCAATTGCCGTTGCATGCGCAACAAACGCTGACGAATTTCCACCGTACTGGCAGGCCGACGCGACGGATCCACTTCCAGCAACTGGTGTACGAGTTCGGGCAAATCAGGCGGGAATCCACCGCGTGGCGCATACTCATCGAGCGGGACGAAGTCGCCCCGCAACAAGGCCTGTCGATCAGGCCTCTCCCTGTCGCCAAAGGGTCTGCGACCGGTGAGCACGCGATAGTAGAGCACCCCCATCGCAAATAAATCCGAGCGATGATCCACAACACCGTGGACGTAGTGTTCCGGTGTCATCGCGGTGGGGCTACACAACCGTGGCTGCTGTGAGACCACATCCGTCATCAGGTTGGGGCGCAGTGCCACACCAAAGTCGGTCAGGCGCGCCCGTCCATCCTCACCCAACAGCACGTTCGCCGCTTTCAGGTCACCGTGAACCAGGCATTGCTGGCGAGCGGCGGCCAACCCTTGCGCCAGATCCTGACAGACACCGAGCGCCGTTGGCAGCGTCAGTCGCTGTTCACTCAGGGCATCTTCGAGATCGCAGCCCGGGACATATTCCATCACCATAGCCAGGTGTCGGGGCGATTCCACCAGATCGAAAACAGACACCACCGCAGGGTGCTCGATACTGGCCAGCGCCTGCGCTTCCGCCTTCACCGCGCGACGCGCCTGACGTTGGTCGGGTAGGCGGTACAACTTAACGGCGACGTAGCGTGATAGCCGCTCATCGTAGGCTAGAAATACGCTGCCCTGACCGCCGGCGCGCACCTGTCGCAGGAGCCGGTACGGCCCGATATGATCGCGCGCAGGCATGACTAGATGGGCTGGTTTCTTCGACGCAGCCCGCGCTGCATCGCAGCCGGGGAAATACGCAGCTCCCGGGCAGCCCGCGATACGTCTCCGTCAGCCAGGCGCAGCGCCCGTTCCAGTTCCTGCCGTGGAATATCTTCCGCCCGACGCTGGTTGGGCAAAGTTTCCAGGCGTCGGTACAGGGCCTGACGGGAAACCGCCAGGTGGCGAGCTGCTTCGCTGACATTCCAGTTGGCCTGTTCAAGGGCTTCCTGCACCTGACCATTGCTGTATTCAGACATACTGCGGATCGGCTGGGAAGCGCGCGGGGGCGTATCGGAGCCTGCCTTACCCGCTGCAACAGAGAGGTCGAGGGATTGCCTGATCGTGACAAAGTCCCGCACCGTTCCCAGCGTCAATCGCTGCGCAACATTACGCAACTCGCGCACATTTCCCGGCCAGGCGTAGGCCATGAAGTGCTCCATCAAGGTGAGCCACAAACAAATATCCTCGGCGGAAGCGTCCGGGCCTGGCCGCGGCGCTTCGGGGGCCAGAAAGTGAAACAGCAAGGTGCCGATGTCCTCACGCCGTTCTCTCAGTGGCGGCAAACACAGTTCCAACTGGCCCAGACGGTGCCGCAGGGCGGTACGGAAATTCGCCCCCTCATCGAGCGCCGCATCGGTTGCCGAGATAACCGTAAGATCAACCGACTGAGTGGCTCCACCCACCACCTGAATCTCTCGCTCCTGCAGCGCGCGCAACAATTGCGGTTGCACCACAGGCGCTACATCGCCAATTTCATCGAGGAATAGACTGCCTCCTGCGGCTTCCCGGAAGTAGCCTGGCCGCGCGCTGTCGGCTCCGGTATACGCACCGCGCACTACGCCAAACAATGCAGCGGCAGCCAGTTCTTCCGGTACCGCCGCGATATTCACTGCGATAAACGGCCCCGTCGAACGCACTCCTTGACGATGCAGGGCACGCGCCACCAGTTCCTTGCCGGTTCCGGACTCTCCGCGCAGCAACACATCGCCACCGGCTTCGGCAAAGCGCTGTATCGCCTCGCGCAGCACAGCCATGGCGGGACTATTGCCCAGCAACTCGCCGTGATTGCGAAAGGAGTGTGTTGCGACCGCATGATCGTGGGGAATAACGCGCAGGTGTAGCAGTACCCGCTCGCCCAGGGTCAGTGACAACCCTTGTTCCATTTGTTCGGTGCTGAGCGGTAACTCCCCTTCCACCCTGCCCGCAGGAGTTCGGAGAGTACTACTGTTCGGGGGAATGGCCAGCAGCCAACGCCCGCGCCGCACACTAAGGGTAAAGGCTTCGCGACTGACATGAGGGTCGAGCAGCGCCAGGCCGGCCCCCTCCCCGGGATGTGCAAAGACCGGCTCGCTGCGACCGATACTCAGCGCCCGACCGGCCCGGGGCATTTCCACGCGAACGTTCTGACCGATGCGGGCGGGGTCGGGATGAAACACAATGGTGAGGCACAGGACGCCAGCGCCCGGCTTCGCCGTGGGATTTTGCCGCTCCAGCGGTAGCGTCGTATCGTCTGAACAGTCCCTGTTCATAGCCTTCCTCAATCCAATATCAGAACAACACGACCCATAGTGAAATGATCAGCACCCAAGCCACCGCTGCCCGACCAAAGAGCCCCTGAATGGCCTCCGCCTCTTCCGCAGCATTGCATTCGGCGTCGTTGACCGGCTCTTCACCAAGGCCAAGGCTGGCCCGGGCGACCGTAATCAGTACGTTCTCAGCGGGTCGGTGAAAGTCGTCCAGCGAAGCCAACAGGCTATTGCTGCTGGCAACGAAATCTCCGGTAAGGGTAAACACGGCACACAGCGCGCGACAGGGTAACCAGTCCACCCAGTGCAGCACTTCGGGTGCTGGACTATCGGGCGTTTCCGACGCGTACAACTGCAGCAAGCGATAGGCCACGGCGCCCGCCGGACCCAGCAATAGAAACCAGAACAGCACTGCGAACCAGCGCTGATAACCCAGGTAACACAGCCGCTGCTGTAGCCAGTGGTGAAAACCTTCCGCTTCCAGCACTTCCGGATCGGCGTTTAAACGCTCCAGCGCGAATTGCTGCAGGGGTTCACTGTCACCCTCGCTACAGCTATTACGATATTGCGCCAGCAAGTCCTGATAGGCACCGCGGCCAAACGCGTAAAGTAGTGCCGCCGTCGCCAGTGCCAGCCACAGCAAGCCAAACAACCACCAGTGTACTTTCCCCAGCAGCCACCACAGCGCCATGGACGGCAGTATTACCGCTACAGCACACACCAGGCCTCCGGGCATGCCGAGCCCCGCCAGCCAGCGGCACCAATCGCGGAACCAGCCGTCCTGTTGCAGTGCGCTCCCCGCATCGCCCATCTGCCTGATCAGCAGCGCGGCAATCATGGCCAGAAAACTCATTTCAACTCGACTCCTCGTTGCACCAGGTCACGTAGGCGCTGCCAGTCAAAAGCGGGGCCTGGATCAGTTTTCCGCCTCGGCGCAATGTCGCAATGACCTACGACGTGATCCAGATCCGGGATAGGATACTCTGCCATCAACAGCCGTACGACCCGCACCAGCGCACTGTACTGTGCGTCGCTGTAGGCCTGGTCATCACTGCCTTCCAGTTCAACGCCAATACTGAAATCATTACAATCCTGCCGACCGCGGAAACTGGACTGCCCCGCGTGCCAGGCTCGATCCTCAAAACTGACAAACTGCAGCACTTCACCGGAGCGCCGAATCAGCAAGTGCGAGGAAACCTCAACGCCGCGGATTTCCTCGAACCAGGGGTGAGCACTCCAGTCCAGCTGGTTACAGAAGAAACGCTCAATTTCCGGCCCGCCATAGCACTTCGGCGGCAGGGAAATGTTATGTATAACCAGCAAATCGGGTACGACACCCGGGGGACGGGGGCCGTAGTTCGGGCTGGGGCAGTAGCGCGCGCCGGCGAGAACCCCCTGCTCAATATTGTTATTCATCTGCCGCCCATAGTAATCATCGCCAGCCTCATGCTCAATGCCTGCGCGCAGACCACCGCCCTGCTACAATCGGCGCCCTGAGCCATTTACCGGACCTGCACGTGAATTCAACCAAGCCCCTCCCCCCGCTGCCTGCAGACCTGCTCACGCAAGTGCGCGCAGCCCTTGCGGAAGACATCGGCAGCGGCGACATCACTGCCGCGCTGATTCCCGCCGATCGCGAGGCACACGCGCGGGTGATTACGCGCGAGGCCGGCATACTGTGCGGCGTGACCTGGGTAGATGCGGTGTTCGCCGAAGTCGACAGCCGCTGTACCCTGGACTGGCAAGTGGGTGACGGCGATCCGATCGAAGCCGACCAGACCCTGTTTACCGTCAGCGGGCCTGCTCGCGCACTGCTGACAGCTGAGCGCGCCGCCCTGAACTTTCTGCAGTTGCTGTCGGGCACCGCCACGCTCTGCGCCCGCTATGCCGCGCTGGTACAGGACACCCCCGTGCGTTTGCTGGATACACGCAAAACCATCCCCGGCTTGCGCACTGCACAGAAATACGCGGTAGCCTGTGGTGGCTGCCACAATCACCGTATCGGACTGTACGACGCCTATCTGATCAAGGAAAACCACATCGAGGCCTGCGGCGGCATCGCTGCTGCTATCGCGCAGGCACACCAGCAGGCACCCGGAAAGCCGGTCGAAGTGGAAGTCGAAAGCGCAGACGAACTGGCCGAGGCGATTGCCGCCGGCGCCGACCGCATCATGCTCGACAACTTTTCACTGGAAGCAATGCGCGACGCGGTGCAATTCACTGCTGGCCGGGCCGAATTGGAAGCCTCCGGCAATGTCACCGATGCAACGTTGCTCCCCATCGCCCAAACCGGCGTCGATTTCATTTCTATCGGCGCCCTGACCAAGGATTGCAAGGCGCTGGATCTATCCATGCGCTTGCTTTGAGCCTTCTATAACAGGCGCTCGGTGCTAACCAGCACGCCATTATTGTCGGCATAAACGAAGTCACCGGGACGCACTTTGCAGCCCCCGAACCGCAGCGGGATGCCCTGCTGCCCCACACCCAACTTATCCGTTTTCAGGGGGACGCTGCCGAGCGCCTGCACACCCAGTGGGATCTGGGCCAGTTGATCCACGTCACGCACTACGCCGTTAATCACCATGCCAGCCCAACCATTTTTCGCCGCAGTCTCGGCCAGCATGTCGCCGAGTAAGGCGCGGCGCATCGAGCCGCCACCGTCCACGACCAGCACACGCCCTTCCCCCGGTTCGCCCACCAACTGCTTCACGAGGGAGTTATCCTCGTGGCACTTGACGGTTTCCACGGGGCCACCGAAGCAGTACCTGCCGCCGAAATTACGCCAGGGTAATTCCAGCGCGACAACGGCAGGATGCTCATCTGCCAGATCCGGCGTAGAGAAATCGGTGATATCCATATCGCTTTAAATCCAGTCGAGGGAGTAATCGAGCAAGGCACCGTGCGCCGTTTGCACCGCGCGGGCGCAGCCTTCGGCACGGGGCATAACCTGCTCACAGTAGAAACGAGCCGTGGCAATTTTTGCCTGATAGAAGGTATCGCTTTCCCCCGCGGCCAGTCGCTCTGAAGCGACCAGTGCCGAACGGGCAAGTTGCACACCGCCGAGTACATAACCGCATTGCATCAGGAACTCGAAGGAGCCACCCATCGCCGCAGCGGACCCTTCACTTGAGCGCTGCAACAGATAGCTCACCGAGGACTGCAATGCCGCCAACGCTTCGGACAGTGCGTCGCCCATTGCTGACAGCGCTTTGTCATCCTGTGCACGCAGTTGCGCCACCACTTCGGCCGCCCGCGCCAGCTCCGCTTCCATTCCAGCACCGCCGTCACCGGCCAGCTTACGGCCTGCCAAATCGGCAGCCTGAATCCCGTTGGTACCCTCGTAGATAGAGGTGATTCGCACATCGCGGAAAAACTGCGCGGCACCGGTTTCCTCGATGTAACCCATCCCCCCGTGCACCTGAACACCCAGGGAGGTCAGTTCCTGGCCGACTTCAGTCAACCAGCCTTTGATGATGGGAATCAGCAAATCGACCCGCTGCTGCTGTTCGGGGCGCGCCGCCTCGTCACCGTGATGTGCGAGATCGAGGCTCAAGGCGGCATCATAAGCCAACGCGCGCATCGCTTCGGTGAGCGCCTTCATGGTCAGCAACATGCGTTTCACATCTGCGTGCTCAATGATCGGCACTCCGCCTTGCACGCGTTCGCGGGCGTACTCCCGGGCCTGCTGGTACGCGCCTTCCGCCGCGCCCAGGCCTTGAATACCCACTTTCAGGCGGGCTTCGTTCATCATTGTAAACATGCAACGCAGACCCTCGTTTTCCTGACCGACGAGGTAGCCGATGGCACCCTCGTTGTCACCAAAGGCCATCACACAGGTGGGGCTGCCGTGGATACCGAGTTTGTGTTCGACGGAGACCGGATAAACATCGTTGCGCTCGCCCAGGCTGCCGTCGGCATTGACCAGAAATTTCGGCACAAGAAACAGGGAAATGCCGCGGCTACCCTCAGGCGCATCGGGCAGCTTGGCCAATACTAGGTGGACCAGGTTTTCAGCGGCGTCGTGATCGCCCCAGGTAATGAATATCTTTTGCCCGGAGATGCGGTAGTGGTCCCCTTCGGGCACCGCGCGAGCCTTCATCACACCGAGGTCGGAACCGGCGCCGGCCTCGGTCAGGTTCATGGTGCCACTCCACTGGCCGCTGTGCATTTTCTCCAGATAGGTGGCCTTCAGTTCCTCACTGCCGTGAGCGTGGATGGCCAGCGCAGCGCCAATCGAGAGCATGGGCTCCAGCGAGAAGGCCACATCGGCGGCGGCCCACATTTCACAGGTAGCAGTGCCATACAGCTCCGGCAGGCCCTGGCCACCATAAGCGGGATCAGCCGCTATTCCCTTCCAGCCACCGGCGGAAAACTGCTGAATGACCTCGGCGTAGCCCGGGGATGGGATAACAGCGCCGTTTTCGCAGCGTGCCGGATGTTCATCGCCCACTCGCCGCAATGGCGCAACCTCACTACCGGCGAAGCGGGCGGCCTCGTCCAGCAGCGCAGCAGCCAGTTCCTGACCCACGCCGGCCTCGGCAAAGGTGGGCAGCTGCCCCAGCTTCGCTTCCGACTGGAGCAGTTCATTGATCACGAAATTCATATCTTCTACGGGGGCGCGGTAGGTTCCCATGGGCACTTCCTCAATACTGAAACAACGCCCGGACGGGCATGCTTGGCAATTCTAGTGGTGTCGCTATAATTTATCTAATCAATGAACACGATTTCCGCCATTCATTCATAGAATACAAATTTGAATATCAACCGCATCGATCTCAACCTGTTGGTCTACCTTGACGTATTGCTCCGCGAGCGCAATGTAACGCAAGCCGCCAACCAGCTAAACCTGTCCCAGCCGGCCATGAGCAATGGCCTGCGACGGCTGCGCGAACTGTTCGACGACCCCATTCTGGTGCGTACCAGCGAGGGCATGACACCCACCGAGCGGGCACTGGAACTGGAACCCGTGGTACGGGAGGTACTGACCAACATCGACCGTGCAGTGCAACCGAAGGCCGAATTCCAGCCGGAAAAGGCCCAGCGCGTCTTCCGCATCATGGCCAGCGATTACGCCGAGTCCACTCTGCTGCCCACCGTACTGAGCAAGTTGCGCAACGTGGCGCCAGGGCTGGCGCTGGACATCATGACCCCGTCCGACGTCAGCTTCCTGGATGTGGAGCGCGGCAAAGTCGACATGGTGATCAACCGGTTTGATGCCATGCCCCAGTCCTTCCACCAGATCACCCTGTGGCACGACACCTTCTCCTGCCTGCTCAGCCCCGAGAACCCGGTGTTGGACAACTGGACTCTCGACGGCTACCTGGAAGCATCCCACGTCTGGGTGAGCAAAACGGGGATGGGCGTGGGCGTCGGCATGGACCCAAGCGATGTGCAGCGCCTGGGCTGGGTAGACGGCGCCCTGAACAAGCTCGGTAAGAAGCGCCAAATCCGCGTCTTCACGCGCCACTACCAGGCCGCCATGACACTGGCTGAGCAGAACGACCTGATCGTCACCCTCCCCACCCGTGCAGCTCAGTTGAAGTCCAACAACCCCCGTGTGGTGCTGCGTGAACCACCGCTGGAGATCCCGCCGCTGGAGCTGAAAATGGCGTGGAGCCCGCTGCTGCAACAAAACCCCGCCAATCGCTGGTTGCGACGGCTAATTACCGATACCGCCCGGGCGCTGGATGGCAAGGAACCCGCGGCCTGACAAGGCCTTATCGATCCATTCAGGGTTTTTATGGCGGCGATAAAAACGATAAATTAGCTAAATTTTAGTCCCATCCCTATCATCCCGACATTAGATTGCATGTCGAGGACAGACCATGAGCAAGCGCATCCAGGCGGGCGACCTGCAGGTTGCACCGGTACTACACCAATTGTTGGAAAGTGAGATTGCACCGGGCACCGGTGTCGAGCCCACTGCGTTCTGGACAGCGCTAAGCGCCATCGTCAAGGAACTGACCCCGCGCAATCGCGCCCTACTGGCGCACCGTGACGAAATTCAGGCCAAAATAGATCAGTGGCATACCGAAAATCCCGGCGCCGACTACGACCGCGCGGCCTACAAAGCCTTTTTGACCGATATCGGGTACTTGCTGCCCGAGGGTGAGGACTTCGCGATCGCCACCGAAAACGTGGATGCGGAAGTCGCCACATTGGCAGGACCGCAATTGGTGGTGCCGGTAATGAACGCCCGCTATGCGCTGAATGCCGCCAACGCCCGCTGGGGCAGCCTGTACGATGCGCTCTACGGTACCGACGTGATTCCCGAGGACGATGGTGCCGAACGCGCCGGCGCTTACAACCCCGTGCGCGGCGAGCGGGTCATCAACTACGCCAAAGAGTTCCTCAATCAACACTTCCCGCTGGCCGAAGGAAACCACAGCGGTGCCACCGCCTACTGTGTGGTAGGCAGTGAACTCAAAGTCACGCTGGACAGTGGCGCCGTCGCGTCGCTCGCCACACCCGATCAGTTTCGCGGCTATCGCGGCCAGCCGGAATCTCCCGAAGCCGTTTTGCTGTGCCACAACGGACTGCATCTGGAAATCCAGATCGATAACACCAGCCCCATTGGCGCAACGGACCCCGCCGGCGTAAAAGACCTGCTACTGGAGTCGGCACTTACCACCATCCAGGATTGCGAGGATTCCGTCGCCGCTGTGGATGCCGAAGACAAGGCGGTGGTGTATGGCAACTGGCTGGGCCTGATGCGCGGTGACTTGTCTGAATCCTTCAAGAAGGGGGGCAACACGCTCACCCGTACGCTGAATCCGGATCGCATATACGAGGGTGCCGACGGCACCGAGCTGCGCCTGCCCGGTCGCAGCCTGATGTTCGTGCGCAACGTGGGCCACCTGATGACCAACGAAGCCATCCTGGACAGCAATGGCGACGAAATTTTCGAAGGCATCATGGATGCCATGTTCACCGCCCTGATCGCCCTGCACGACCTGCGTGGCGACGGTGCCGGTCGTAACTCGCGCGAGGGCAGCGTTTACATCGTCAAACCAAAAATGCATGGCCCCGAGGAAGTCGCCTTCACCTGCGAATTATTTGATCGCGTGGAAGACGCCCTGGGCATGGCGCGCAACACCCTCAAACTGGGCATCATGGACGAGGAGCGTCGCACCACCGTTAACCTGAAGGAATGCATCCGCATCGCGCGTGAGCGCGTGGTGTTCATCAATACCGGCTTCCTGGACCGCACCGGCGACGAGATCCACACCAGCATGCTGGCGGGCGCCATGACGCCCAAAGGCGCCATGAAAGGCGAGGCCTGGATCACCGCCTATGAAGACTGGAACGTGGACACCGGCATCCTCTGTGGCCTGCGCGGCCATGCCCAGATCGGCAAAGGCATGTGGGCCATGCCGGACCGCATGGCCGAAATGATGACTGCGAAGATCGCCCATCCTCAAGCGGGCGCCAGTACCGCCTGGGTACCTTCTCCTACTGCCGCTACCCTGCACGCCATGCATTATCACAATGTAAATGTGGCCGCACGACAGGACGAACTCGCCCAACGCCAGCGAGCCAGCCTCGACGACATCCTCAGCATTCCGCTCAAAGGCGCGGCAGGTCTATCGGAAGAGGATATCCAGCGAGAGTTGGACAACAACGCCCAGGGCATCCTCGGCTACGTCGTGCGCTGGATCGACCACGGCGTGGGCTGCTCCAAGGTACCGGATATCAACAATGTCGGCCTGATGGAAGACCGCGCCACGCTGCGCATCTCCAGTCAGCACCTGGCGAACTGGCTCCATCACGGCGTTTGTAGTGAAGCACAGGTGCGTGAAAGCCTGGAACGGATGGCGGCTGTGGTGGATACCCAGAATGCGGGGGATCCGGATTACCGCGATATGGCGCCCAACTTCGACGATTCCGTGGCATTCCAGGCCGCTTGCGATCTGGTATTCCGCGGCAAGGAACAGCCCAACGGTTACACCGAGCCAGTGCTGCACGCCCGTCGCCGTGAGGCCAAACAGCGTTACGCCTGAGGCCCGAAGCAACTACAAAAACGCCGCGTTGCATGAGCTTCGCGGCGTTTTTTTATGGCTTTAAGGTCGCGATAAGGCTATTCGCGCAAGGCCTCCACCGGGTCGACAAAAGGGCAGCCCAGTGCCTCCGCGACAGGGCGGTTGGTGATCTGCCCGTTGTGGACATTAAGACCCGCCCGGAGGTGTTCATCCTGGGCCAGCGCCAACACGCCGGACGAAGCCAGGCGCAGCACGTAGGGCAAGGTGGCATGCGTCAATGCACGCGTTGATGTGCGCGCGACACTGCCCGGCATATTTGCCACACAGTAGTGCACCACGCCGTCAACCACGTAAGTGGGATCTTCGTGGGTTGTAGCGCGGCTAGTTTCGAAACAACCACCCTGGTCGATAGCCACATCCACCATCACGGCGCCGCGCTTCATACGCGACAGTAGATCGCGGGTGATCAGCTTGGGCGCGGCGGCACCGGGAATCAGCACCGCACCGATCACCAGATCGGCGTCCACAGCGTGGCGTTCGATGGCATCAGTGGTGGAGTACACCGTGCGCAAGCGGCCTCCGAAGAGCATGTCCAGTTGCTGCAGCCGTTCGATGGAACGGTCGAGCAGGACCACTTCCGCACCCAGGCCCATGGCCATTCGGGCAGCATTCACACCAACCACACCACCACCGATAACCAGCACCTTGGCCGGCTCCACACCCGGAACACCACCGAGCAAAGTGCCGTTACCACCCTGGGCGCGCTCCAGGTGATGCGCTCCTGCCTGAATGGACATGCGCCCCGCCACTTCGGACATCGGCGCCAGCAGGGGCAGGCCGCCGCGGGCATCAGTCACGGTTTCATAGGCGATACAGGTGGCACCGGATTCCTGCAGCAGGCGAGCCTGTTCGGGGTCAGGTGCCAGGTGCAGGTAGGTGAACAGCAACTGGCCTGGACGCAGCATCCGGCACTCGTCGGGCTGCGGCTCCTTGACCTTGATGATCATCTCCGCCGAGGCAAAAATCTCCGCAGCCGTGTCCGCTATACTCGCTCCTGCGGCGGTGTAGTCGGCATCTTCAAAGCCAATCGCCGCACCGCCATCGTGCTGCACCACCACCTGGTGGCCCTGCCCGGTCAGTTCTTTGACACCCGCTGGCGTCAGGCCAATGCGGTACTCATTATTCTTGATTTCCTTGGGTACACCGATCAGCACGGCGGCCTCCTTCACAAGGGATGGATTTCGCCAAAGTGTAGCCCGGTTTACTCCGGGTCGCCGATACCCGAATCCTTGTACTGTAAATTGGTTATCTGTTCAGAGATCAGGCCAATGAGGAATACGATGAAGGCCGACAACATCATCAGGGTTGTCATGTTGGTGAAGCGAGCGCCGGTAAAGAAGGTATAGCCGTAGTTGCACAGGCCCAACAGGAACAGCAGGGCAGACGCGGGAAAGTAAATTTTCAATGGCGAATAGAGCGTACCGATCTTGAAGATAATCAACAGGAAGCGCACGCCATCGCGCACCAGGTTCATGTGGCTTTTGCCGACTCGCTGAGCGGCGGTGATGGGCACGAAGCCCACAGAGTAGCCCGCACGGAAGAAGGCCATGGTGGAGGTAGTTGGATAGCTGAAACCGTTGGGCAACAGGTATAGAAACTCGAGGAAACGGCGGCGACGCACCGCGCGAAAGCCGGAGGTCAGATCCTCGATGGGCTGCCCCACCATCCAGCTCGCCACCCGGTTGTAAAGGGTGTTGGCACTCCAGCGCGCCATGCTGGCCTGGGATTCACGGCCCTGACGGGCTCCCACCACCAGGTCGTAACCGCCCTCGCTCATCCTCTCCAGCAAGCGAGGCACGTCATCCGCCGCGTGTTGCCCGTCACCATCCATAAACACGATAACATCGCCGGTCGCGGCCCGGGCACCGGTCTTGATGGCGGCACCGTTGCCTTTGGAGTATGGGTGGGAGATAACCGTGGCGCCGGCGTCTGCCGCTACCGCTGCGGTATCATCGTCGGAGCCGTCATCCACCAGCAGTATTTGCGCCTCGGGATACAACTCGTGCAGGCGCGGAATCAGGTCCGCCAGGCCTTCGGCTTCGTTCTTGGCCGGGATGACAATGGAAAGTGTAGTCATGGCTTGGCTGCCTGATCCTGAAAGTAAGACAAATTGATTTGCTCCTGGCGGTTAAGCTTACCTTGAGCCTGTAAGGATTGCAGTGCCTGTAACAGGTCACGCACGCGATCGTCGCGCTGCAAGGCACTGGCGAAATACAGCTGCATCATCAGTCCACGCTTGTCGCCGGGGTAGCGGGCCAACAGTCGCTCCATGTAGGCGTAGGCGATCTCGTAGCGCTCAAGGTGGTTCTCCAGCAGTGCTGCCACTGTATACATCCGCCCTGACGCGGGCACGGCACTCGGACCCAGAAAGTTTTCTGCGAATCGATCAGCCAGGGCTACGCGATCAACGTTGGGGCAGTTGTCCTCCTGCAGGAAGCGCACCAGCGTGGCCATACCGGCATTCACCCGGCGATGCTGGGTGTCCTCGACCTCAAACTGCAGCGCAGCCAAACGTTCGGGTTCTACCGGCGTGTCAGCCAGGCAGTACATCACCAGCTCACGCATAGCACGCGCCCGCGGCTCCCGGCCTTGCTGTAGGCTGTCGGCCCGTGCGGAATAATCGAGGGCTTCCTCGAGGGCGCCTTGTTCCGCCAGCAATACCGCCATCTCCACATTGGCTCGCGGGGAGTTGGGGTGTGCCGTTACCGAGGTCAGAGTTCTCAGCTCACCTTGCGACCAGACAAATGCCTGGGAGGCCAGCTGCGTGGCCACGATCACCAGCATCAAAGTAGCCGCCGCAGCCAGAGGAGGAAACACCTGAGGCCAGTGGCGTATCAATAATCCCACCAACAGCACCGGCAGTAACACCACACCCATCGCAGGCAAATAGTTTCTGTGCTCGAAATACAACTCCAACGGCAGGATGGTGGACTCCATCGCATGACCCGCCAGGAAAAACAGCGGACAGAAAGCCAGCAAACGACCAATGGGATAGCGCCAGCCCCACACGCTGGCCAGCGCCACCGCCAAGCAACCCAGGAGGGCATAAAGTGTTGTTACTGGTTCGCGCCAGCTACTGGACAGCACGATGTCATCGTGAACAACACCAAGTCGCGATAAATTCGGCAGAAAAAACTGACCGACATAATCCCAGAGAATGCGCGCTTCGGTGAACAGGCGTTCGGCAAGCGTGAAATCTCGCAGGCTATAGCTACCCAGCAAATAGCCATAGCCGCCAAAGAGGACGAGTGCCCCCAATCCAGCCGCAGCCACGCCACCCCAGAACGCCCAGCGCAACCACGGAACAATCTCGCCCCGGGCATTGCGAAACTGGAACCAGCAGGCCTCCAGCAGGAAGATCAGGGGGACTGCCAGCACGCCGTTTTCCTTGGCCAGAACTGCACAGACCACGAGCGGTGGAACCAGCAGAAATGCGGGCCAGGCGGCTTTATTGGCCAGAGTGAGCTGACGTCCGTGGGTGTATGCCAGTAGCGCCGCCAGCGCGTACAAGGTAGACAACTGCGCCATGCGCTGCACGGCATACAGCACCGTGCTGACAAACAGCGGCGCCAGCAGCCAGAAGCCGCCGGCAGCTATTGCAAGCCAGATGGCATGCGGAATGCCTACCTGCCGCAGCAGCAGTCCAGCCCACACCGCAAACAGCGATCCGATCAGCAAGTGAATCAGCAGATTGGTTCGCTTGATCCCGAACAGGCTGTCGTGCCAGTAGAGTCGCTCCAGAGTAAAGCTGAGCATCGATATCGGGCGGCCCAGTGGACCGCTCTCATTGCCCCAGACCACATCACTGGCGATCGCAGGGTTGCCATCGAGCGCGGTCAATACGCGCAGGTTTTCCGCATCGTCGAGCACCGTGGGTCCGGACAGTCCCGGCCAGTACGCCCAGGCGCAAAGGGCCAGCAACAGACACCAACCGAGCGTTGGCAGCAGGCGGCTCACGGTTGACTCTCCGATACGAATAGCTGACGTACTGTGGCGGTTTCCCGCCGCGCTGTATCAGCACGCACCAGGGCAGCAGCCGTTTCAACCACCTGACCGCGCTCGCCTTGCGCGAACTGAGCTTCCATCAAACGCAGATAGGCAGGCCGATAATGCGGATGCTCCGTCACCAGATTCTGGAGTATGCCCTGCGCAGTCACCAGGTCGCCTTGAGCTTGCAGGTACCGCGCATGCAATGCTGCCAAATTCAGAGACGAACCGGGCACTTCTGCAGCCCGTTGGTACAACGCACTCACCCGTTCACGTGGCGCCGTGCAGTAACCCGCTTCGAAGCACTGGGTGAGCAATTGGAAGGCGTTATTATCCTGCGCCTTCAACACACCCCCACCCAGACGCTGCTCAATTTGCGTTAACCAGTCCTCTCGCTGCCCTAGCGCCGGAAAATAACGGCTATCCAGATAGTAGAGACTGATCGGCCCCACCAGCCCCGCGGGATCAAGTTCAATCAGGCGCTCATAGAGTCGGCGCGAGGCGATGAACAACTCTCGCGCCTGCTCAGCATCGGTTTCCTCCTCGGCGCGGCGCAAGGTGGTGTTGGCGAAATGGTAGGCGGCTCGGGGCGATTCAGGATGCCGCGCCGCCTGATGAGCGGCAAACTGCCATTCGTCTGACCAATGTGAGGCGCGCAGTGCTAACAGCACGCCCAGCAGTGCCAGCACTATTGCAACAGCTGCAGGCAAGCTCTCTGTGCGCAGCTGTTCAACGCCAGTCACCAGCAGCGCGGCCAGCAATACACTCAGACCCACTGCCGGCAGGTAGTTACGGTGTTCGTATACCAGCTCCAGCGCCAGCGGCCCTGATTCCAGGGAATGCCCGATCAGGAAAAACAGCAGCGCAAAAATCAGCAGCGGCCAACGATTGCGGAATATCACCGCCACGCCGATAACCCCCAACCAGGCTAATACCGCCAGCAAGGTCGTGATTGGTTGCAGCCAGCCCGAGGACACCACGATGTCGTCGTGGTGTAAGCCCATCGCGGTCAGGTCGGGAACCATGAACCAGCCCAGGTACCGCCACAACACCCGCGCCTCGGTCCACAAGCGCTCTTCGAATCCGAAGTCACGGGCGGCGTAGCCCGCGAGCACCCACTGCCCATCGACAGCCATGTAGACGACAAACAGTACCAGTGGCGCTACCAGCGCACACCAGGCAAGGCGGCGCAGCCAGGTATAGCATTGCCCCCCCCACTCTCCGCGAAAGAAGCACACCTCCAGCAATGGGGTGAGCCAGAGCAGCAGTACACCATTTTCCTTGGAATACAGCGCAGCCAGCAGAGCGAGCGAATACCAGAGCGCGCCCGCCGCTACGGCGCCGGGTGTTGGCGCATGCCGTGCCCACCGGCCGCGGTAGTGCATGTAGCACCACAGGCCCAGCAGCACGAAACAGGTGGAGAACTGTGCCATGCGCTGGACCGTGTAGAGCACGGTACTCACGTGCAGGGGATGCAATAACCAGATCAGAGCCGCCACCAGGGCGATGCGAGAGGCTTGCTCCCCACTACCAGACCAAACCGTTGAATTGCTCAGGCAGGTACGAACGAAACCGAAGATCAGGCCAGCCGTTAGCAAGTGGATCAGCAGATTAACGGCCTTCAGGGCCCAGGGAGAGGACGCACCCTGAATCGCGTATTGCGCAGCGAAGCTCAACATGGGAATCCGCCGCCCGAGGGGGCCAGACTCAGAGGACAGCGCCGCCCGGCGCCAGTCATCCAGCACTTCACCATCGATGGCTATCGCAGCGTTCTGGGCCAGTGCCACGCGGCTATCGAACATCAGATGCCCGCCTGCATTCAGGAGGTAAATCAGCGCTGCTGCCAGTACCGCTATGGCGGCCAGCAGGGGGAGAACTCTGGACTGCATCAATGCCCGATCTGTTTATTCGATTTATCCGCCATATGGCGGTGCGCGGGCCAGTATACGGGGGGGACCTTAAGGCTGCACAGGGCTAGATGGAGATTTCAGGCAAGAAAAAACCCGGCGCGATCGCTCGCACCGGGCTTCGGGGTACAACTACTGCTGGCTTAGCCGCGGCAGTTGGCGGGCAGGTACTTGGGCTCCAAAGTGCCTGGAACACACACCCACTCAGGAGAACCAGAGGAAGTGTCGATCAGAGACAGTTGGAAAGTCTGGCCGTCCACATTGGCGTTGATGCCAGTGGCCAGAGTGATTGTCAGGATACCGGTGTTGGTGTAGTTCAAAGAAGCTACGATGTCAGTATCGATGTTGGTGCGGATACCAGCGGCATCTTCATCAACCGGCAGACGACCATTAGTGATGTAGTACTCGCTCACGGAAGTCTTGCCTTCGCCCAGCAGAGCCAGGGGCTCAGACATCTTGGCGCGGATGGTGTAGTCCTGGTAAGCGGGCAGGGCCACGGCTGCCAGGATGCCAACGATCGCGATCACGATCATCAGTTCGATCAGGGTAAAACCAGACTGCTGCTTTTTCTGGATGTTCATGTCTCACACTCCATTAAGTTTTTAAGTATTCAGCCCGCCCCAGTACCACTTAGGTGAACGGCACCGACTTGGGACATGAGCTACCTTGCTATTTCCGTGCCAACATTGCGCAGCATCGCCTGCGAACTAGAGATTCTGGAATTGAGGCGCCAATTGATGTCCCCTCGAGCGATCAGTGATTCTGAAAGTGTGACCGAGTCCACGCCGGCCCCCCAATACCCGTTCGGACTCCACCTCGGACATTAGTGACGTTTTTTGTCAGTTGTCGTCGTCATGCGTCATATTCTGCCCCCGGCACCCCTCCCTGTGCAGGGGAGGACCTTCCGTTTTGTCCCAATACGAGCTAACACAGGCCAATTCACAGGAAGAAAAAAGAATTGAAAATCATGCAATTAGTTGGACTTCGGCACTATTAGCATTAGCTATGGCTCGCTATACTGCGGCCATAAAGCGAATCCGAGCAGCATCCTTTACGGGGAATTCGGGCAAACATGAACGACAAGGCGATTGGGCAACTTAGTGGTCTCGCCGGCCGATTGGTCGCGGAGGGGCTGATCTCTGCGCAGCTGGCTTCCGACGCCCAGCGCGATGCGAAAGAAGCCCGCATGCCCTTTGTCCAGTTCCTGGTGGAAAACCAGCGAATGGACAGCCAGCGGCTGGCCGAAGTTGCCTCCCAGGAATTCGGTGTACCCCTGTTCGACATCGGCGCTTTCAATAAACACACTATGCCCGATGGCCTGGTGGACGCGCGGCTCATCGCCAAGCACCACGCCCTGCCACTGCTGAAGCGAGGTAATCGCCTCTTTATAGCCGTTTCGGATCCAACCAACCTTGCCGCCCTCGACGAGATCAAATTTCACACTGGTATCAATACCGATGCCGTGCTGGTGGAAGAAGCCGCCCTGTCGAAGGCGATCACCGAATATGTCGAGGCACGCGATTCCCTCGAGGGCGATCTGGGGGGACTGGAAGATTCCGATCTGGATGGGCTGGACGTCGAGGCCATTGAGGAAGGCGAATCCGGAGACGACGACGGCGCTGATGGCCTGGATGAAACCCCCATCGTACGCTTCGTCAACAAGGTGTTGATCGACGCCATCAAGACCGGCGCTTCCGATATTCACTTCGAGCCGTATGAGAAAGCCTACCGGGTGCGCTTCCGCACCGACGGCATTCTCAAGGAAATGGTCAAGCCGCCGAAGAACCTGTCGGCACGACTGGCAGCTCGCCTGAAAGTGATGTCGCAGATGGACATCTCGGAACGGCGCGTTCCCCAGGATGGCCGCATTCAGATGAAGCTGTCCCGCAACCGGGCCATCGACTTCCGGGTCAACACGCTGCCGACGCTGTTCGGTGAGAAGATCGTGCTGCGGATCCTCGATCCCTCCAGTGCCCAGATGGGCATCGACGCGCTCGGCTATGAACCCGAACAGAAAGATATGTATGTGCGGGCACTCCACCAACCGCAGGGAATGATTCTGGTAACGGGCCCAACCGGTTCCGGTAAGACCGTGTCGCTGTACACCGGCCTGAATATGCTCAACACACCCGAGCGTAACATTTCCACCGCCGAGGACCCGGTAGAGATCAACCTGGAGGGCATCAACCAGGTTCACGTAAACCCCAAGGTGGGGCTCAACTTTGCCGAGGCGCTGCGCTCTTTCCTGCGTCAGGATCCCGACATCATCATGGTCGGTGAGATCCGGGACCTCGAAACCGCGGAAATCGCCATCAAGGCCGCCCAAACCGGCCACATGGTGATGTCGACCCTCCACACCAATAGCGCCGCCGAAACCATTACGCGGATGCTCAACATGGGCGTG
Organism: Gammaproteobacteria bacterium; assembly: GCA_030427085.1. Taxonomy (GTDB): domain Bacteria; phylum Pseudomonadota; class Gammaproteobacteria; order Pseudomonadales; family Halieaceae; genus JAUHXH01. The sequence goes on from JAUHXH010000003.1 coordinate 457,946, forward strand.
CCCTCGTTCAACCTCGCCACTTCGGTCAACCTGATCATCGCCCAGCGACTGGCGCGCCGACTGTGCAAGGAATGCGCAGAGCCCGCTGACATTCCGCAGGATGTGCTGCTCAAGGAAGGCATGACCGAAGAGATGATCGAAAACGCCACCATGAAGAAGGCAGTAGGCTGCAATCTCTGCAATGGCGGCTATAAGGGTCGCGTTGGCGTTTACGAAGTGGTGCGGATTACGCCCTCACTGGCACGGATCATCATGGAGGAAGGGAACTCCATTGAAATTTCCAAGCAGGCACGCGCCGAGGGATTTAATGACTTGCGGACCTCAGCGCTGCTGAAGGCCGCCCAGGGCCTGACCACCCTGGAAGAGGTTAATCGAATAACGATAGATTAAAGGGGTATTCGCCAGCGGCAGGGTATGCGCTAGCGGAAGGGGAAATTTATGGCAACGTCAGCAATCAAGGCATACACCTTTACCTTCAATGGTATCGACAAAAATGGCCGCAGCACCAAGGGTGAGATCGAGGCCTCCAGCCAATCCATGGCAAAGGCCCAGTTGCGGCGCCAGGGAATCAAACCCAAAAGTGTCAAACGCAAGTCGAAACCACTGTTTGGCAGCAGCGGCAAGGCGATCAAGCCGGCCGACATCGCCGTATTCACGCGCCAACTGGCCACCATGATGAAAGCGGGTGTGCCGCTGGTGCAAAGTTTCGACGTGGTAGCCGATGGCCTGGATCACGCCAACCTGCGCACGCTGGTGAACTCCATCAAGAACGACGTAGCCTCGGGCAGCGGCCTGGCGCCGGCACTGGAGAAACACCCCAAGTACTTTGACGACCTGTTTTGCAGCCTGATCGCTTCCGGTGAGGCCTCCGGTACGCTGGAAGTAATGCTGGACCGGGTAGCAACTTACAAAGAAAAGTCTGAGCAATTAAAAGCCAAGATCAAGAAGGCAATGACTTACCCCATCGCGGTAATCATCGTCGCCCTGGTTGTGACCGGTATCCTGTTGGTGAAGGTGGTACCCCAGTTTGCCGAGACCTTCTCCAGCTTTGGCTCGGAACTTCCCGCATTTACCCTGTTCGTACTGAGCATTTCGAACTTTGCCCAGGAATGGTGGTTCATCATCCTGCTCGGCATCATCGCCACGGTGTATGCCTTCAAGGAGGCAAAGCGGCGCTCGGTGGCCTTCAGTGAAGCTCTGGATCGCCTGGCGCTGAAGGCCCCCATTATCGGCGACATTGTTTTCAACTCAGTGGTGGCACGTTTTTCCCGAACCCTGGCCACCACCTTCGCAGCGGGTGTCCCGCTGGTAGAAGCGCTCGAATCGACCGCCGGCGCTGCCGGTAACTCTGTCTACACCAAAGCCATCAACCAGATCAAAGACGACGTGACCACCGGTTCGTCGCTCTACAACTCCATCAAAGCGACCGGCCTGTTCCCCAACATGCTGTTGCAGATGGTATCGATTGGTGAAGAGTCCGGGTCACTCGACGAGATGCTGGACAAGGTGGCCAATCACTATGAAGAAATGGTGGATAACGCCGTCGACAGCCTGAGCTCGCTGATGGAACCGATCATCATGTCGATCCTCGGGGTGCTGGTTGGCGGCCTGATGATCGCGATGTATCTGCCGATCTTCATGCTGGGTTCAGTCGTCTAGTTCGCCAATAGAAGAGCTCACCATGATCGAAGCGCTGAACCAGAACTTCTGGCTGCTGGCCACGTTTGTCTTTCTGCTAAGCCTCTGTGTCGGTAGCTTCCTCAACGTGGTGATCTATCGCCTGCCGTTGATGATGGAGCGCCAGTGGCGCAGCGACTGCTGCGAGTTGCTGGAAGTGCCGCCGGAAAAAGAAGAAAAGCCAATCGGCCTGGCCTTTCCTAATTCCCACTGTCCGCACTGCCAATCCAATATCGCCCCCTGGCAAAACATACCCGTCATTTCCTACCTGATTCTGGGCGGCAAGTGCGCCGTGTGCCGCGAGCGGATTTCGCTGCGCTACCCGCTGATTGAATTGATCACAGCGGGCCTGTCACTATTGCTGGTATGGGAGTTCGGTGCATCCTGGGCACTGGTCGGCTCACTATTGCTGACCTGGGCCTTGATTGCACTGACCATGATCGACTTCGATCATAAACTCCTCCCGGATGACATCACTCTACCGCTGCTGTGGCTCGGCCTTGCCTTCAACCTACAGAGTGCGTTTGCACCGCTGCCGGAAGCGGTGCTGGGAGCCATGCTGGGCTATCTCTCGCTGTGGAGCGTTTACTGGCTGTTCAAACTGCTGACCGGCAAGGAAGGCATGGGCCACGGCGACTTTAAATTACTGGGCGCTCTTGGCGCCTGGCTGGGTTGGCAGGCCGTACCGGTAATCATCCTGCTGTCATCGGTGGTGGGCGCATTGTGCGGCATCGCGTTGATCGTACTGAAGCGCAGTGGCCGCGATGTACCGATCCCTTTCGGCCCCTATCTGGCGGCAGCGGGATGGATCTACCTGGTTTGGGGCGACACCATCACACAGACCTTGTTCGGACCGGGCGGCCTGTAAAAACATGTTGGTGATCGGTGTGACAGGCGGCATTGGCAGCGGCAAGTCCGCCGTCACCGACGCCTTCGAAGCCCTGGGCATTACTGTGGTGGATGCCGACCTCGCCGCCCGCGTAATCATGGAACCAGGCCGGGAAGCCCTGGAGAAAGTGGCTGAGCATTTTGGGCGGGAAGTCATACTTCCGGATGGCCAACTCGACCGAGCGGAACTGCGCCGCCGGGTCTTTGCCGACCCGGAGCAGCGGCGCTGGCTGGAAGCCTTAACGCACCCCCTGATCGGTGAAGAAATTAAAGCCCAGCTCAGCGCATCGACTTCTACCTACACTATTCTCAGCTCGCCGCTGCTACTGGAAACCTCCCAGGCGCAGCGTGCCCACAAAGTACTGGTAATCGACGTGCCGGAATCAGTCCAGTTGGAACGCACCATGCAACGGGACGCCAATGATGAGGCGCAGGTGCGGCGTATCATGGCGGCGCAAATGCCCCGCGAACAGCGCCTGGAAAAAGCAGATTACGTCCTGGACAACAGTGGTTCGCTGGCTGATATTCCGGAAAAAGTTGCCAATTTGCACCGCGAATTCACCGCACTGGCGAATCAACGCGAAAGATAATCCTGCAGTGCCTCAACGATTGGCAGGTTGGCCGCGGGGAAGGCGTAATCGCCAAGGTCATCGGCTGCTACCCAGGCCAGGGGCTGCTGCTCCCGACCGCGTGGCTCACCGCTGAAATCCAGCACCAGCCAGGTATCCAGCAAGACCTGCTTGTCGCCGTAGTCGTGCCTAACTTCGATCAGGGGCTCCGTGCGCTGCGGCTGAATACCCAACTCCTCGTCGAGCTCCCGGGCCAGCGCCTCCGTCAGTTTCTCTCCACCTTCGAGTTTGCCACCTGGAAATTCCCACAGGCCACCCTGATGAGAGTCCACATGGCGGCGGCTGAGTAAAACCTTGCCCTGGGCATCGAGGATGACACCGACAGCGACGTGAACGATCGACACTAGGTGCGATACTCCGCGTTGATGCGCACGTAGTCATACGAAAAATCGGTGGTCCAGACCGTGGCCTTGGCGGCACCCCGGCCAAGATCGATGGCGATGGTGATTTCCTCTGGCGCCATCGCAGCGACCCCTGATTCCTCGGTGTAGCTGGCAGCTCGTTGGCCCTGTTCAGCTATCAGAACGTCGTTGATGCGAACGGAAACCCCTTCCACATCCAGATCGGCCAGCCCCGCGCGGCCGATCGCCGCCAGCAGTCGACCCCAGTTGGGATCGCTGGCAAACAAAGCCGTTTTGACCAATGGGGAGTGGGCGATGGTGAACGCCACTTCGAGGCATTCGCTTTCGCTGGCGCCACCACTCACTTCCAGCGCTACAAATTTGGATACACCCTCACCGTCGCGTACCAACTCCTGCGCCAGGCCAACGCACACCTCCTGCAGAGCCTCGGCCAAGGCCAGTGCCAGCGGTGAATCTGCGTCATCTACAACGGCATTCCCCGCCGCGCCAGTGGCTGCAATGACGCAGGCGTCGTTGGTAGACGTGTCACCGTCAACGGAAACCCGGTTGAAAGAAATGTTCACTGCCTCGGCCAGCAGTTGCTGCAACAGCGCCGGCGCTACCGCGAGATCAGTGCCAATATAAGCGAGCATGGTCGCCATATTGGGTCGGATCATGCCGGCTCCCTTAGCGATACCACTGATGGTAAAGCTCACGCCATCTACCTCACGTTGCACACTGCGCCCTTTGGGGCGTGTGTCCGTAGTCAGGATGCCCTCGGCCGCGCTGGCCCAGTTGTCCTCGGACAGGGCCGCCAGTGCATCCGGCAATGCGGCGCAGATTTTTTCAACGGGTAGATGCTCACCGATTACGCCGGTGGAAAAGGGCAGCACGTCCGCGACATCGGCGCCAACCTGTTCGGCCAGCGCAGCACAACAACGTTTAGCGTCTTCAATACCGCGTGCGCCAGTACCGGCATTGGCATTGCCGGTGTTCACCAGCCAGTACCGTGTGGCGCCGTCACTGGCGAGATGCTTTTTGGCCACCGTCACCGGTGCGGCGCAAAACGCGTTTTGCGTGAACACACCTGCGACTGCACTCTCTGCGGCCAGTTCGAACACTACCAGATCGCGCCTGCCCGGCTTTTTAATACCGGCACTGGCACTCGCCATGCGCAGCCCCGCAACCGGGTGGATGGGGGGCAGGTTTTCATTGCCTATGGCCATGTGTAGGTCTCGTCAGATCTTGCCGTGGCACTGCTTGAATTTTTTGCCCGAGCCACAGGGGCAGGGTTCGTTCCGACCGACCTTTCGACCGTCGCGGGTTACCGGTTGTGCCTGCGGAGCCTGGTCGGCCTCGCCTTCCGGGGGCGCCTGCTGGGGTGCCATTCCGGATGCAGCGGCATGCTGGAAGGCCAGCTTTTCACGCTCGGCGGCCTCCCGACGGCGCTGCTCAATCAGTTCGGCCTCGTCCTGACGCTGAATCTGTACATGGCTGAGGAACTTCACTACCTCGTACTTCAGGTTATCCAGTAACTGCTGGAACAGTTCGAAGGCCTCGCGCTTGTACTCCTGCTTGGGGTTTTTGTTGGCGTAGGCGCGCAAACCAATACCCTGACGCAGATGATCCATGGTCGCCAGATGCTCTTTCCACAGCGTGTCCAGCACCTGCAACATGATCTGCTTTTCGATCTTGCGCATATCGGGGCCAACAGCCTCCGCCTTGGTGTTGTAAGCATCGGTCACCTCTTTCACGATGCGCTCGCGCAGCGCTTCCTCGTGCAGTGAATCGTCGCTGTCCAGCCACTGCTGCACTGGCAGGCTGATGGCAAACTCTGCCTCCAGCTGTTTCTCCAGGCCGGGCACGTCCCACTGCTCTTCCACACTCATGGGCGGAATGAAACTATTGATGGCGCTGTTGACCACGTCGTCGCGAATCGCGTCGATCGTTTCCGAGATATCGCCTTCATTCAGCAATTCGTCACGCTGCTGGTAAATGATCTGGCGCTGGTCGTTGGCCACATCGTCGTATTCCAGCAACTGCTTACGAATGTCGAAGTTGCGCCCCTCTACCTTGCGCTGGGCCTTTTCGATGGCATTGGTGACCATGCGGTGCTCAATCGCCTCGCCCTTCTCCATGCCCATGGCCTGCATGAAATTCTTCACCCGGTCGGAGGCGAAGATGCGCATCAGGTTGTCTTCCAGCGACAGGTAAAAGCGTGACACACCGGGGTCGCCCTGACGGCCGGCACGGCCACGCAGCTGGTTGTCGATGCGGCGGGATTCATGTCGCTCCGTCCCGAGAATATGCAAGCCGCCCGCTTCCAGTACCTGCTGGTGACGTTGTTGCCAGGCCTCACGCAGGGCGCTCTCGTCACCGCCAACCAACTGGCCTTTGGATTCCAGTTCGGCTTCCAGGTTGCCACCCAGCACAATATCGGTACCGCGGCCCGCCATGTTGGTGGCGATGGTCACTACCCCCGGCCGGCCTGCCTGGGCAATGATTTCCGCTTCCTGAGCGTGGTATTTCGCGTTCAGTACCTTGTGTTCAATGCCCGACTGCTTGAAGCGACGGGACATTTCCTCCGAGGTTTCCACCGAAGCGGTACCCACCAGCACCGGCGCGCCCTTTTCCATGCACTCTTTTACGTCCGCCACAATGGCGTCGTACTTCTCGTCCTTGGTCAGGTAGACCACATCATTCAGGTCGTCCCGTTGGGTCGCCTTGTTGGTGGGAATTACCAGCACTTCCAGCCCGTAAATAGAGCGGAATTCGAAGGCCTCGGTATCCGCCGTACCGGTCATGCCGGCCAGTTTGTCGTAGAGGCGGAAGTAGTTCTGGAAGGTGGTGGACGCCAGCGTCTGGCTCTCACTCTGGATCGCCACGCCCTCTTTCGCCTCGATGGCCTGGTGCAGGCCCTCTGACAGACGGCGGCCCGGCATGGTACGGCCAGTGTGTTCGTCGATCAGTACTACCTGGTTGTCCTGCACGATGTATTCAATATCGCGGTGGAACAGCACATGTGCACGCAGACCTGAATGCACGTGGTGCAGCAGGGACAGGTTGGTGGCGGAGTACAGGCTGTCGCCTTCCGGGAGCAGGCGTTCGCCGATCAACAGCTCTTCGATGTACTGGTGGCCAGCTTCAGTCAGTTCCACATGGCGCTGCTTTTCGTCGATGGTGTAGTGACCTTCACCGTCGCCCTCACCCTCTTCCGGCTGTGGTTGCAGCTTCGGCACCAGTTTATTGATGCGCTTGTAGAGCTCAGAAGAATCTTCCGCAGCGCCGGAAATAATCAGCGGCGTACGGGCCTCGTCGATCAGGATGGAGTCGACCTCATCGACAATGGCAAAGGCAAGGTTACCCTGCGCGCGGTCTTCCAGGCGGAAGGCCATATTGTCGCGTAAATAGTCAAAGCCGAACTCGTTGTTGGTGCCATAAACAATATCGCAGGCATAGGCGTCGCGTTTTTCCTGCGGGGACTGGCCCGACTTGATCACACCGACGTTCACACCGAGGAAGTTGTACAGCGGAGCCATCCATCCGGCATCGCGACTGGCCAGGTAGTCGTTAACGGTGATCAGGTGAACGCTGTTGCCGGTCAGGCTGTTCAGGTAGGCCGGCAAGGTGGCCACCAGGGTCTTACCTTCACCGGTGCGCATCTCGGAGATTTTGCCTTCGTGCAGTACCATGCCCCCGATCATCTGCACGTCGAAGTGACGCATACCCAGTGCACGCTGGCCCGCTTCGCGCACGGCGGCAAAGGCTTCAGGGAGGATGTCGTCGAGGCTCTCGCCACCGGCAAGGCGCTCGCGGAAGGCCGGCGTCAGCGACGCCAGCTCTTCGTCAGACAGCGCCTGCATCTGCTCTTCGAGAGCGTTGATTTGTTTGACCACTTTGCCCAGACGCTTGAGCTGCCGGTCATTGCGAGTACCGAATACGGACTTCAGAATTTTAGAAAACATACCGTGTTAAACCGAAATATATGGGAACGCTTCGCCACGGGTTGGCGAAGGGCGAAAAAGATTTGGGCGTTAAATCAGCGCCGGGTGCGGCGCAGGTAGCTGGCGGGATCGACCGGACGGCCGTGTTTATAGACTTCGTAATGTACGTGAGCACCGGTGGATCGGCCGGTTGAGCCCATGAGAGCAATGGTTTCGCCCTTCTTCACCAGATCGCCGGTTTTCACCAGGTTTTCCTGGTTGTGACCGTAGCGAGTGACATAGCCGTCGCTGTGGGTGATTTCCACCATCTGGCCATAACCGCTGCGCTCACCCGTCCAGGTGACCACACCGCCCGCTACTGCCAGGATATCGGAGCCGGCCTTGCCCGCAATGTCTACGCCTTTATGGATCGCCGGCGCGCCGGTGAAAGGATCTATGCGTTTGCCGTAAGGGGAAGACACCCAGCCCCAGTTGACCGGGCGACCCGACAACCAGGTTTGTTCTTCCAGTTCGCGATTGCTCAGCAGGTCCTGGAGAATGTCCAGCTGCTGCTCGCGATTGAACAGGCGCTCTTCAAAGCTCTCCAGTTCAATTGAAACTTCTTCGATTTCATAGGAAGCCAGAGGGGCATCCTGCAGCGGGCCACCCATGGCGGGTGCTTCGCTGAAGTCGAACTCGCCTTCGTCCAGGCCAGCGACCTCAGTCAGATGTTCGCCGAGGGCATCCAGGCGCACCATGCGAGCCTGCAGCTCCGCCAGCCCCATGGTCAGGGCCTGCAATTTGCGCTGGGCCTCTTCGCGCAGGCGACCCACTTCGCGCACCTGCGTGTCCAGTTCTTTCGCCATACCCTCGAGCGAGCTGTCGCGCACACTGCGTGTTTCGCTCTCGCTGCCTAACTCGTAACCCACCGCCAGCAACCCCAGTGGCAGCCCAAGGCAGCACAGGGATAGCAGCGCGCGCGACCACCGCCCCAACTCGAGGGAACGGGAGCCACCGTGCTTACGGTTGACGAGGATGACTTTCATATCGGCCATTGTGGACAAAAGGCAGCGCACTATGCCACAAGAAACGCGCAAATACTACGCTTTGTAGTGAGTGCTTACTTACATGCCTGAACGATCAGCCAGCAACCGGCACCGGGTTGGACACGTAGGAAATCGGTGCCTTGGCGTCGTCTTCAAAGGTGACCATCTCCCAGGCATCGGTCTGGGCGATCAGGGTACGCAGGGAATTGTTGTTGAGGCCGTGGCCGGATTTGTAGGCACGGAACTCACCGATCAGGCTGTGGCCGAGCAGGTACAGGTCGCCGATGGCATCCAGTACCTTGTGTTTGACGAACTCGTCGTCGTAACGCAGGCCGTCCTGATTGAGAATGCGGAATTCGTCGACCACGATGGCATTGTCGACGCTACCGCCCCGGGCCAGGCCCTTGGAGCGGAGGTACTCAAAGTCGTGCATGAAGCCAAAAGTACGGGCCCGGCTGACCTCTTTCACGAAAGACGTGGTAGAGAAGTCGACCTCGGCGTGGGCAGTGTGATCGCGAAAAACGGGGTGGTCAAAGTCGATGGTAAAGGAGACCTTGAAGCCATCAAAGGGGAGGAAGCTGGCGACTTTGTCTCCATCCTCAACCGTGACCGGCCGCTTGATGCGAATGAACTTCTTGGGCGCGTTCTGTTCCTCGATGCCAGCACTCTGGATCAGGAACACAAAGGGCCCCGCACTGCCATCCATGATCGGCACTTCCGGCGCACTGACGTCGATATAGGCATTGTCAATGCCCAAACCGGCCATAGCGCTGAGCAGATGCTCAACCGTGGATACACGCTCGTTGCCTACAACCAGACTGGTGGACAGAGTCGTATCACCGACATTTTCCGCGCGCGCCGGAATCTCCAGCACCGGGTCGAGATCGACCCGGCGAAACACGATACCGGTATCCACTGGAGCAGGGCTCAGGGTGAGGTAAACCTTCTCACCCGTGTGCAGGCCTACACCGGTGGCCTTGATCGCGTTGCGCAGCGTTCTCTGTCGAATCATAACGTTTCCGTATCCGTTGTCTGGTTCAGCCGGTAACCACTGCGTAACACACAGGGTATACCCTTGCTTTATGGGCCAGCTGTTGCCGGTACCTGTTAAGGGCCGGCTTCAACGAGCCGGATCAGTCTGCCTGGCGGCGCAGGAACGTCGGGACGTCAAAAATGTCCCCGTCCGTTGCCAGATCAGGTGCTGCCGCGGCGCCCGCTGCTTTGCGGTGGACCGCCGGGCGACGCTCCAACTCGCGGTAATTGGGCTCCGCATTGGCAGTTTTGGGTGTTTCCACCACCTGCAACGGTGCCCGGGCCGCTTCCGCACCCAGTCCTGTGGCAACAACTGTAACTTTTAGTTCATCGCTCATTTCGGGATCGATAACCGTCCCGACGACGACAGTGGCCTCTTCGGAGGCAAATTCCTCGATCTTGTCGCCAACTTCTGAGAATTCGCCAAGAGAGAGGTCGAGGCCAGCGGTGATATTCACCAGAATGCCACGGGCGCCCTGGAGGTCGATGTCCTCCAACAGCGGGCTGTTGATGGCTTTTTCCGCCGCTTCGGCGGCCCGGTTTTCGCCCTTGGCGCTACCGGTGCCCATCATGGCCATGCCCATCTCTGACATCACGGTACGTACGTCCGCGAAGTCGACATTGATCATTCCGGGACGGATGATCAAGTCAGCGATACCCTGAACAGCCCCCAACAATACATCATTTGCCTCCCTGAAGGCATCCATCAGGCTGGTATTTTTGCCCAATACCTCCAGCAGCTTCTCGTTGGGAATGGTGATCAGCGAATCCACATTTTGCTGCAATTCAGACAGTCCCTCAGCCGCCACTTTCATCCGCTTCTTGCCCTCGAAAGGGAAGGGACGGGTGACAACGGCAACGGTGAGAATGCCCAATTCACGGGCCACTTCCGCCACCACCGGCGCACCACCGGTGCCCGTACCACCACCCATACCGGCGGTGATGAACACCATATCGGCGCCGCGCAGGGATTCCGCGATACGATCGCGATCTTCCATCGCGGCTGCCCGACCCACTTCCGGGTTGGCCCCGGCACCGAGCCCCTTGGTGATGTCACCGCCCAACTGCAGCACGGTCCGGGACTCAATGTCGGACAGCGCCTGGGCGTCGGTGTTGGCGCAGATGAAATCCACCCCTTCCACCTCGTTGTCGATCATGTGTTTGACAGCGTTACCGCCGCCGCCACCTACGCCGACCACCTTTATTACTGCGTTCTGAGGTACGTTATCGATCAATTCAAACATGGTTTATCTCCCCTTTGGTAAAACATCGCCGTAGCGATACTTTGGTACTGCCTAAAAATTGCTTTGTATCCAGGCTTTCAATCGCCCGAACACGCTTTCGGTCGGGGCGCTGTTGCTACGCGCCGCCGAACCGCCGTTTTCCTGATGCTCGGCACCGAAGTGCAATAGACCCACACCGGTGGCGTAGATCGGGTTGCGCACGATGTCGTTGAGCCCCTGCACCTGCTGGGGCATACCCACACGCACCGGCATGTGGAATATTTCTTCGGCCAGCTCTACTACCCCTTCCATTTTTGAGGTACCGCCCGTCAGCACGATGCCCGCCGGGATCATGTCCTCGAAACCGCTGCGGCGCAGTTCCGCCTGCACCAGGGTGAACAGCTCGTCGTAGCGTGGCTCAACCACCTCCGCCAGCGCCTGCCGGGACAGGTCGCGAGAGGGGCGATCACCCACACTGGGCACCTTGATGGTTTCGTCGGCTCCGGCCAGTTGCGTCAGCGCGCAGGCGTATTTGATCTTGATGTCCTCGGCGTGCTGGGTCGGCGTGCGCAGGGCCATGGCGATATCGTTGGTTACCTGATCACCGGCAATCGGGATCACCCCGGTGTGCCGAATGGAGCCCTCGGTGAAAATGGCGATATCGGTGGTGCCACCGCCGATGTCCACGATGCACACGCCCAGCTCTTTCTCATCCTCGGTGAGCACGGCATAGCTGGAGGCGAGTTGCTCGAGAATGATCTCTTCCACTTCCAGGCCGCAGCGGCGGATACACTTCTCGATGTTCTGCGCTGCATTGACAGCACAGGTCACCAGGTGAACTTTCGCCTCGAGCCGCACCCCCGACATACCCAGGGGTTCTTTGATCCCTTCCTGGTTGTCGATGATGTATTCCTGCGGCAGCACGTGGAGCACTTTCTGGTCGGCCGGAATCGCCACCGCCTGGGCAGCGTCGATGACTCGCTCCAGATCCAGTGGAATCACCTCGCGGTCGCGGATAGCCACGATTCCATGCGAATTAAGGCTGCGAATGTGGCTGCCGGCGATACCGACGTAAACCGAGTGAATCTGGCAGCCGGCCATCAGCTCCGCTTCCTCGATCGCGCGCTGAATCGACTGCACGGTGGATTCGATGTTGACCACCACGCCGCGCTTGAGCCCCTTGGACGGGTGCGAACCGATGCCGACAATCTCGATGTCTCCCTCTGGGCTGATTTCACCCACGATGGCGACCACCTTGGATGTCCCGATATCCAGGCCGACGATCATGTTCTGCTCCTGTGTGCTGCCCATGGCAGTCTGTCTCCCGTTACGCAGGCCCTGAGCCCGTTATATTCCCGCCACTTCCACTGGCGTTTTGTAAGCCACCGCCAAACCGTTGCGATAGCGCAGATCAACCCGTGCCACCTGCTCCACCTGCGCGGCCAGGCTCGCACGATAAACCGCGGCGAAACGCGCCACTCGCTGATCCAGGTCCCGATCACCGATGTTCAACTCAATACCGTTGCCGAGACCGGCACGCATGCCGCCACGGGCATCCATCTCCAGACTCGCCACCGTCAACTCCAGAGGGCTCAGCAACTTCATCAACTGCTGGTAGCTAGCCACCACCTGCGCTTCGCGCCCTTCCGGGCCGGATAGCAAAGGCAAACGCACGGCGCCTTCCACCCGGTTGGACTGGAACACCTCGCCCTCGTGGTTGAGAAAGCCACTGTCACCCCAACGGGCGATCGGCAACTGCTCCACCACTTCGATCTGCAACGAGGCTGGCCATTGACGGCGCACCTGGGCGCTGAATATCCACGGCAGCAATTCAAGCTGAGTCCGCAATTCATTGAGGTCGGTGCGCAGGAAGCCGCCCGCCAGCGCCGGTTGCACCAGGGCTTCCAACTCCGCTGAACTGGTGTGCTGCACATCCCCTTCGATGATCACGCGCTCCACCGGCAGTTCTGCCAGATGAGACCAGGCCAGCGAGGACACAAAACCCACCACGCCGACCGCGCACAGAATCAGGCCGCGGTTCAACCAGGTACCCCAGGGCAACTGCCGCGCCGGCGCTCTGGATGCGCGGCGTGCCTGAGGGCGCTTGGCTCGAACAGCGGTTTTGTCACTGCGAATCTGCATCACGATGGCCGCCCTCCCGCCAGACTCAGTTGCACCACCCGATCCACCAGTGCCGGCAATTCCAGCCCGGCCACACGCGCCGCCATCGGCACCAGCGAGTGCGAGGTCATGCCGGGTATCGTGTTCACTTCCAGTAACTGGAATACACCGTTGGCGTCGCGCATCACATCAACGCGACCCCACACACTGCAACCCAGTGATTCGAAGGCGGCCAGCGACAGTTCACCCAGCGCCGCTTCGTCGTCTGCAGAGAGATCACTGGGGCAGTGATAGCGCGTGTCGTCGGAGATGTACTTGGCGTCGTAGTCGTAAAACTCGTTGTCGGTTTCCATGTGAATGGACGGCAGTGCCTGATCACCGAGGATACCCACGGTGTACTCGGGACCATCGATGAATTGTTCGGCCATTACCCGGCCTGAATAGGGACGCGCCAGTTCATACGCCGCACGCAATCCTGCGGGCGTATCCGCCGCGCTCATGCCGATGCTGGAACCTTCAGTCGCCGGCTTCACAAAGAGTTTGCCGTAGCGATCCACCAGCGCATCCCAGTCGCTACCGTCATGCAACTCAACAAAACCCGCTGTGGGCAGGCCCATACCCTGCCACAGGCGTTTGCAACGCAGCTTGTCCATGGCCATGGCGGAACCGAGTACACCACTGCCGGAATACGGCAGGCCCAGCAGCTGCAGCGCGCCCTGCATGGCACCGTCCTCGCCACCGGGCCCATGCAGTGAGTTGAAGACAAAGTCCACGCCGTGAAGCTGCTCCATCCAGTCGGACTGCGCTGGGTCGACCACGCGGGTGTTGTAGCCGGCGGCCTGCAGAGCCTCATTGACTGTGGCACCACTTTGCAGGGACACCTCGCGCTCAGCGGAATTGCCACCCATCAATACGGCAATATTCATCGTCGTCATTGCGCGCCTCCTGGCAGTTCCGAATCGCTCAGGAGATTGGCGAGGGCCGTAACATTGCCCGCCCCCTGGGTAATCACCACGTCACCGTCGCGGACCAGGGCCGCGAGAATATCGGGAACGGCATCGATATCCTCGGCAAACACCGGATCCACCGCGCCGAGCTGCCGGATACTGCGACTGAGGCTGCGGCTATCGGCACCGGGAATGGGCGCTTCGCCCGCTGGGTATACCTCCAACAACACCAGCACGTCGCACTGTGCCAGCACCGCCACGAAGTCGTCGTAGAGATCGCGCGTACGGCTATAACGGTGGGGCTGGTAAATCATTACCCGTCGATGCTCTGGCCACGCCTGTCGCGCGGCTTCCAAAGTGGCGCGAATTTCTGTCGGATGATGACCGTAGTCATCTACCAGTAGCGCGCTGCCCTGGGCCAATGGCAGTTCGCCGCGCAGTTCAAAGCGACGTCCGACACCGGAGAACTGGGCCAGTCCGGTAATAATCGCGGCGTCATCCAGTCCTTCATCGCAGGCCACGGCGACCGCCGCAGTGGCATTTAACACGTTGTGCATGCCCGGCATATTCAGCTCTACCGACAGATTTCCACGCCCGGGGCGCTCAACATCGAAGGCGGTGGTCAGACCTTTCGGTTGTACATTGACGATGCGGTAGTCCGCTTCAGGTGCCGTGCCATAAGTCAGGCTCGGCCGGGTCAGCTCCGGCAGCAGATCCGCTACAACCGGGTCATCCAGACAGAGCACCGCGATACCGTAGAACGGCAGGTTGTGCAGGAATTCGAGGAAGGTGCGACGCAACACCTGGAAGTCGCCACCGTAAGTTGCCATGTGGTCCGCTTCAATGTTGGTCACCACCGCCACCATCGGCTGCAAATGCAGGAAGGAGGCATCGCTCTCGTCGGCCTCGGCGATCAGGAAACGACTCTCCCCCAACTGGGCGTTGGTGCCAGCGCTGTTGACGCGGCCACCGATAACAAAGGTGGGGTCCAGGTCAGCCTGTGCAAAAATGGCAGCGATGAGACTCGTGGTGGTTGTTTTACCGTGGGTGCCAGCCACTGCGATCCCGTGGCGATAGCGCATCAGCTCCGCCAGCATTTCCGCACGCGGTACAACTGGAATGCGTTGTTCACGTGCAGCAATCACTTCCGGGTTGGACTCGTCCACGGCGCTGGAACTCACCACCACGTCAGCATTGCCCACGTTGTCTGCATGATGGCCGATAGCCACCTCGATACCGAGCGCCTCCAGGCGGCGCGTAACCACGCTGGCACGAATGTCGGAACCAGACATCTGATAGCCCAGGTTTTGCAGCACTTCCGCAATACCACTCATGCCGGAACCGCCAATGCCGATCATGTGGATGCCCTTGATCCGGCGCATCTCCGGCACCCGATACGAACTCTGGTCAGGCTGCATGAACCACCTCCTCACAGACATCGCAGATGTCACGGGTTGCATGTGGCCGCGCCGCATGGCGGGCAGCGGCCGCAATGGCAGCCAGCTGGGTGGGTTGCTGCAAAAAGCCCTGTATGCGTTCGGCCAGATGCTCTGCATCCAACCTGGACTGTGGCAATACAATGGCACCACCACTACTGGCCAGAGCGCGGGCATTGGCTGTCTGGTGATCGTCGATCGCATGCGGCAGGGGTACCAGCAAACTCGGGCGCCCCATCACTGCCAGTTCCGCTACCGTGAGCGCACCGGCACGACACAACACCAGATCTGCCCAGGCGTAGGCTTCGGCCATATCCTCGATAAACGCCTCCAGCCGACAGTGTGGGCCGGGGGCGGGATCGAACAGAGCGCTGGTCGCTGCCAAATGCGCGTCACCGGTTTGGTGCCACAATTCCAGCGCCTCGCTACCTGCCTTTTGCTCAATCAACTTAAGCGCAGCGGGAACAACTTCATTGAGCGGCCGGGCACCCAGGCTACCGCCCAGTACCAACAGGCGCAGAGGACGCTGGCCGAGATAATCATAGTTCGCCGCAGCACCGCGCTGGACCAGGGTTTCACGCACCGGGTTGCCAATAACCTGAACCGGTCGGCCGTCGGTAAAGGCGGCCTCAAAGCCGCACAGCACACGACGGGCCAATGGCGCCAAAAGGCGGTTGGCGGTGCCTGCCACCGCGTTTTGCTCATGGATCACCAGGGGGCGACGTAGCAACCAGGCGGCGAAGCCTCCCGGCGCCGAGGCGTAGCCACCCAGACCCACCACGCAACGCGGGCGCAGGCGCAACATCAACACCAGCGCCTGAACTTGTGCGACACACAGTGTTGCCACACCCCGCAGGCGCTGCCACAGCCCCTTGCCGCGCACACCGCGCACCGCCAAACGGTGCAGCGGGATACCGGCCTCTGGGACCACACGATTTTCCAGACCGTGCCGGCCTCCAACCCAGTGCAGTTCATAACCCCGGTTCATCAATTCCTGCGCAATGGCCAGCGCGGGAAAGACATGCCCTCCCGTGCCTCCAGCCATCATCAGCACGCGGCCCATGGACTCACCCGTTGCCACAGTCATGACCCCGCACCCGCTCTTTCCAGGGGCATTTCACGCTGCACGCGCAGCACCAACGCCAACAGACAACAACTGGCAATAACGCTGCTGCCGCCGTAACTGATCAACGGCAAGGTCAGGCCCTTGGTGGGCAACAGTCCCGCACTCATGCCCATGTTGATGAATGCCTGCCCGGCAAAAATGATGGTAACGCCGTGGCACAGATGCGCCCCGAACAGATTGCCCCGGCGAGACGATTCGCGGGCAATCCAAAGGATGCGGCCGATCAGGGCGAGGTACAGAGCGATCACGATGAACACGCCGACGAATCCGGTTTCCTCCGCCCAGATGGCAAACACAAAGTCAGTGTGCGCCTCCGGCAGGTACAGCAGCTTTTGAATACTGCTGCCAAGGCCAACACCAAACCACTCACCGCGCCCGTAGGCGATGAGTGACTGGGTAAGGTGGAAGCCTGTATTGAAGGGGTCCGCCCAGGGATCGGTGAAGGCCGTCAATCGCTGTACGCGATAGGGCTCGGCCACCGCCAGCACTCCCATCGCCATTACTGCACCCAGCACCACCAACAGGAAGTGACCGAGACGCACACCAGCCAGAAACAGCATGCCGAATGCGATGGCCACAACCATCACTGTGGCGCCAAAGTCCGGCTCCAGAAGCAGCAGCAGCGTTAAAGCGAACAGCAGTACCATTGGATTGAGGAAACCACGCCACTCGCTGCGTACGAGTTGCTCCCGGCGTACCAGGTAGCCGGCCAGATACACCACCAGCGCGATTTTGGCGAACTCTGATGGCTGCAAGGTCAGCGGGCCGAACACCAGCCAGCGCTGGCTGCCGTTGACCTCGCGACCGATGCCCGGCAGCAGTACCAGCAACAGCAACACCAGCGCACCGAACAGGCACAACCAGCCACTGCGCTGCCAGAACCCCAGCGAAAACTGATAAGTCACCGCACCAGCCACCAGTGCTACCACCAGATAGATGGCATGCCGCTTGGCATTGAACCACGGATCACCATAGTTGATCTGGGCATACTCAACCGAGGCAGAGCTAATGGCGACCAGACCGATGGCGAGCAGGGTCAGCGCCAGACCCATCAGCACGCGATCAGGCAGTTGCATTGCAGTCACGGCGGCGGCACGACTCATTCGGCTGCCTCCTGCCCCAGGGACTGAACAGCGCGGGCGAACTGATCACCGCGATCACGATAATTCTCGAACATATCAAAGCTGGCACACGCCGGGGACAGCAGGACCAGGTCCCCCGGCTCAGCCAGAGCTACGGCGTGCGCCACCGCCTCAGGCATGTCAACGGCGCGCTGCACCGGCAAGGTCGCAGCGAAATGTCGCTCCAGCTCAGCCGTCGCGCGCCCGATGGCCACCACAGCGCGACCGTGCCTGACCAGCGCTGGGGACAATTCGGACAGGTCCGCGCCCTTGGCATCGCCACCGGCGATTAACACCACATTATTCACGCCACCCAGCCCCTCGAGCGCGGCGATGGTGGCACCCGTGTTGGTTCCTTTGGAATCATTTACGAAACGAATGCCCTGCCAGTCGCGCACGATCTGGCAGCGATGCGGCAGTCCAGAAAATTGGCGCAGCGCTTGCAACATGGCATCCAGGGGCAATCCGGCGGCGTCGCCGAGCGCCAGTGCGGCCAGAGCGTTGGCCAGATTGTGCCGGCCGGGCAGGGCCAGATCGCTCACTGGCATCAGGGCGGACAGACCCTGGCCTATCCACGTCTCCCCGGATTGCTCCAGCAGACCAAATCCAGACAGGTCCGGTGCTCCCATACGCCAGGTGTGCTGCGTGACGCTAGCCGGTAACAGCGGCATGGTCAGCGGGTCTGCCGGATTGAACACGGCATGCTGACAGCCACGGAAAATCCGGTGCTTGGCAGCGTGGTAGTTGGACAAAGTACCGTGGCGATCCAGATGGTCCGGGCTGACATTCAACACCGTGGCCACCGCCAGATTGAGCGGCAGGGCGCGCTCCAACTGAAAACTGGACAATTCCAGCACGTAGAGTTCGACGTCGTCTGACAACAGGTCGAGTGCCGGGGTACCCAGATTGCCGCCAACGGCAACACGTCGGCCGGCAGCCCGCGCCATTTCGCCGAGCAACTCGGTCACCGTTGACTTGGCGTTGGAGCCGGTAATACCGATCACCGGGGCTGCCGCTTCGCGACAGAACAGGTCGATGTCGCCCAACAGGGCCGCACCCTGGTCGCGGGCTGCGATCAGGGCAGGCAGATCCAGGGGCAGTCCCGGACTGACCACCAGTTCGCTTGCACTGTTCAGAATCTCAGACGGCGCCTCCCCCAGATACAGGGGAACATCGGGCAATTCCTTGCGGACGGTTTCCAGGCCGGGTGGCTCGGTACGGGTATCCCAGATCGAGAACGGCAAGCCCTGACGCTGCAAATAGCGCGCACACGACAGCCCCGTCACCCCGAGGCCGATGACGACCCGGTGTTCGGTGCTGGCTATGATGTCGCTACTCACGCGTGTCATACCTATCTCAGTTTCAGCGTCGCCAGCCCGAACAGGACCAGCATCACAGTGATAATCCAGAAGCGCACGATCACGCGCGGTTCCGGCCAACCTTTCAATTCAAAATGATGATGAATGGGCGCCATGCGGAAGATGCGCTTGCCAGTGAGCTTGAACGACGCCACCTGCAGCATCACCGAAACCGTCTCCAGCACAAAAATGCCGCCCATGATGAAGAACACGATTTCGTGGCGCGTGATAACCGCCACTGTGCCCAGCGCCGCACCGAGGGCGAGTGCGCCCACGTCACCCATGAAGACCTGTGCGGGGTAGGTGTTAAACCACAGGAAGCCCAAACCCGCACCAGCCAGCGCGCCACAGAACACCGACAACTCACCACTACCGGCGATGTAGGGGATATGCAGGTAGTCCGCAAACTCTACGTGGCCCACCAGGTAGGCAATGATGCCCAGCGCCGTTCCCACCAGAACGGATGGCAGAATCGCCAGGCCGTCGAGGCCATCGGTCAAATTCACCGCATTGCTGGCACCAACGATCACAAAATAGGTCAACACCACGAACAGCGGGCCGAGACTCCAGGCCACATCTTTAAAGAAAGGCACGAACAACTGCGTGGTCGCCGGCGATTCCGCCGCCAGATACAGGAACAAGGCGGCGGCAAGGCCGGCCACCGACTGCCAGAAATATTTCCACCGTGCCGGTAGGCCGCGGGAGTCCTTTTCCACCACCTTGCGGTAATCATCCACCCAGCCCACGGCACCAAATACGGCAGTGACCAGCAGCACCACCCAGACATAGGGGTTGCGCAAATCGGCCCACAGCAGGGTGCTGATGGCGATAGCCACCAGAATCAGGGCACCGCCCATTGTCGGGGTGCCGGATTTACTGAGATGGGACTCGGGACCATCACTGCGCACCGCCTGCCCCACCTGGTGGTAGTTCAGCTTGCGAATCATGTATGGCCCGACCAACAGGGAAATGGCCAGCGCGGTACCCGCCGCCAAAATGCCGCGAAAGGTAAGGTAGGAGAACACCTGGAAAGCGCTCTCGTACTGTGAAAGAAATTCAGCCAGAAATACCAGCACGCCTAGTTCCCCGTCCCCGCATTCGCGTCTTGTTGTAGTTCTTCATTGAGTAGTTGGGACAGAACCGCTTCCATGCCGGCACTGCGTGAGCCCTTGATAAGTACCGTGTCGCCGTCTGTCAGTTGTGGATCAATACCCACCAGCAAGGCTTCGCGGCTTTCAAACCAGCGCCCGCCTTCACCGAAGGCCGTAATGGCCGGCGCCACTTCGGGGCCGGCTCCCCACAGTTCATCGATACCAGCAGCTTTGGCCGCGGCGCCTACCTCTGCATGAAGCCGCTCACTATCCGCGCCCAACTCAGCCATCCAGCCCAGCACCAGAATACGGCGCCCGGGGTTACTGGCCAGCCAGTCGATGGCGGCGCGTACCGAACCGGGATTGGCGTTGTAGCAGTCATCCACCACCACCGCGCCGCTGGCCAGGGTGTGTCGTTGCATCCGGCCGGCCACGGCAGTAACTGACTCGAGGCCCAATCGGATATCAGCCAGCGATACACCTGCGGCGAGTGCGGCGGCGGCCGCCGCCAGCGCATTGAACACGTTATGCTTACCCAGCACCGACAACTGAACCACGACCTCGCCCTGTTCGGTCACGAGGGTAAAAGTCGGGCCTGAAGCATTTTCGCGAATGTCCTGCGCACGCACCGCTGCAGTAGGTGACAGTCCAAATTCAACGACCTGTGCCTCACCTGCCCGTTCACGCCACAGATCGGCATAGGGCGAGTCGGCATTGATAACTGCCACCCCTTGCTCACCCAGACGCTCGAATATCTCGCCTTTGGTGGCAGCGACGGCATCGATGCTGCCGAAACCTTCCAGATGAGCCGGCATGGCATTGGTCAACACAGCAATATCTGGCCGACCCAACTGGCATAAATAATCGATGTCGCCCGGCTTGGCCGCGCCCATTTCCACTACCGCAAAGCGGTGCTCCGGCGCCAAACGCAGTAGCGTCAAAGGCACACCGATTTCGTTATTGAAATTACCCTCGGTGGCCAGGGTTTCGCCCTGCCGGGCAAAGATAGCGCTGAGCATGTTCTTGACCGAAGTTTTGCCACTGCTGCCGGTGACAGCCACCAACGGCCCGGCGAACAAATCGCGATTCAATCGGCCCAACTTGCCCAGAGCGCGCTGGGTGTCCTGTACCCGCAGCAAGCTCAGTGGCGTGTTTACGTCGCGGCTGACCACAGCGCCCACTGCACCTTTGTCAGCCACCTGATCGAGGTAGGCATGTCCGTCGAAGCGCTCACCGCTGAGCGCCACGAACACCTCGCCCGGACGCAGATTCCGGCTGTCTGTAGAGAAGCCCTCAGCAACAGCGTTGCGCCCCAACAAATGCGCCTGCAGCGGCATTTCCAGTTCTTCCAACGACCAGTGGCGCATCATGACGGCGCCCTCGCCAACAGTGCCGCCTGGGCCTGTTCACGGTCGGAGAAATGGAGGCGCTGTGCACCCACCAATTGATAGTCCTCATGCCCCTTGCCCGCGATCAGCACACAATCTCCCGGCTGCGCGCTACCTACCGCATGGCGAATCGCTTCAGCCCGATCGGCAATCACGATGTGGTCGCCACTGCAGCCGCGGGCGATGTCGGCCAGAATCGCGTCGGGATCTTCGCCGCGCGGATTGTCGCTGGTTAGCACCGCGCGATCGGCCAGATCCGTGGCAATGCGACCCATCACCGGCCGCTTCTGGGCATCCCTGTCACCACCGCACCCAAATACCACCCACAGCTGACCTTCCACATGAGGGCTGGCTGCACGCAGCACCTGCTCCAGCGCATCGGGTGTGTGCGCGTAATCAATCAACACCGCCAATCCGGCCTCGTTGGGCACCGACTCCATCCGCCCCGGCACGCCGCGCAGTTGCGGCACTCGCGCCAACACCGCCGGCAGTGCATCCCCCGACACGGCGCAGACAGCAATCGCCGCCACCAGATTATCCAGGTTGAAAGCCCCAGGCAGCGGGCTGTCAATCCACCCTTCACCCCACGGACTATGCAGAATGGCCCGGGCGCCACCGGTGTGGTATTCGATGTCGCTCAAGTAAAGGCCCGCAGTCGAATCGCTGCGGCTATAGGAAAGCAAGGTGTCGCCACCGAGCCGCTGAGCCAGCGTGGCGCCATAGGCGTCGTCGATGTTAATAATCGCGTGGCGCAATTCGGGCCACTGAAACAGGCGCGCTTTGGCCTGACCATAAGCGACCATATCGCCGTGGTAGTCCAGATGGTCGTGACTGAGATTAGTAAACACCGCCGTGTCGAACTGCATGCCCGCTACTCGCCCCTGTACCAGAGCGTGGGAAGAAACTTCCATCGCGACACGCGGCACCCCGGCGCTGCGCCATTCACTCAGTTGACGCTGCAACAGCACCGGATCGGGCGTGGTATTACGGCTCTCCGCCACCTCATCGCTCAGCGTCATGCCCAGCGTGCCGATCACGCCGCAGGGTTTTTCACCCAGGCGGGATAATTGCGCGATGAGTCGGGAGACCGTAGTTTTGCCATTGGTCCCAGTAACACCCGTCACCGACAGTGTTGCCGACGGATTCCCGTAAAAACGAGCCGCAATCTCGCCCACCTCGTGAGCCAGTTCCGGTATTTCCACCAGCGGCACGGGCAGCGCATCGACAAAGCCAGCGACCGGCGCCTCCGCCACGACCGCAGCCGCACCACCGGCCACCGCCTGCTCGATAAACTGCCGCCCGTCGTGCTGCTCGCCCGACACGGCGAGGAACAAATCACCCGGGCGCACATTGCGACTGTCGAGCGTGAGCCCGCTCACCTTGGTTTCCGGCGCGTCACCGGCAAACCCGGGCAGTAATTGCGCCAGGGTTTTCAGATGCCCCAGGTCGGCTTGCTGTGCCATCACTGCATCGCCCCCCCGCTAGCCAGAGTCGCCACATCGAATCGCTCACCGCTACGCGGCGCCACATCAAGAAGGCGCAGAACACCATCATTCACTCGCGCCGAAACCGGCGCGGCCGCGGCACCCCCGCCGTAGGCATCACCCTTCGGTTCGTGGATCACCACAACTGTCACCACGCGTGGGTCATCGGCCGGGGCAACCCCGGCAAACAGCGCGACATATTTGTTGTCTTCGTAACCCTGGCTACCGACCTTGTGCACCGTTCCGGTCTTGCCGCCAACGCGATGTCCCGGCACCCGCGCCCGCGTGCCAGTGCCGTCGCTCTCGGTTACCGCCTGCAGTACCGACATAATTTCGCGCGCCGTTTCCGGCTGCATCACGCGGTCGGCATGGGGTAACTCATCGCCCACTGCCAGCATCGACACCGGACGCAGCAATCCCCCATTGGCAAAAGCCGAGTAGGCGCGTGCAATCTGCAGTGGTGTTGCCGTAAGGCCATAGCCATAAGCCAGCGTTACCTGCTCGGTCAAATGCCAGCGCGGCCGGTTTGGCAGCAGACCCGCACTCTCACCCGGGAAGCCCGAGCCTGTTACCTGTCCCAGCCCCATACGGGCGAACACATCCCAGATTGGCTCGTGGCCGAGATCGAGTGCGACTTTGCTGATGCCCACCTGGCTGGATTTTTCCACCACGCGGCCCAAGGTGATTTCCCCGTAATTACGCGGATCCGGAATGGTCTTGCCGCCAACGCGAATCCAGCCCGGCGAGGTGTCGATCATGCTTTGCGTGGTGTAGCGGCCACTTTCCAGTGCCGCCACCAGCGTTAGCGGCTTCATCGTAGAGCCAGGCTCAACCACGTCCGTCATGGCGCGGTTGCGCGTAGTACCCGGGCGAATTTCCTGGCGCGCGTTAGGGTTGTAAACCGGATGGTTTGCCATCGCGAGCACTTCGCCGGTGTGTACATCCAGCGTGACTACAGAGCCAGACTCCGCACCGCTGATCCGCACTGCGCGCTGCAATTCACGGTGTAAATGATGCTGCAGGCGCAAATCGATACTCAACTGAAGGTCCCGCCCTGGCTGCGCGCTGCTGACCTCACCGATCTCACGCACTACGTCGCCGCGCAGACCCTTGATGATCTTCTTGCGCCCCGGCACGCCACGCAGCCACTCGTCGTAGGCCAGTTCCATACCGGAAATGCCCTGATCGTCGAGGTTGGTCATGCCCACCAGCTGCGCCGCCACTTCACCTGCCGGATAGAAGCGGCGATATTCCCGCTCCCCCCGAACGCCCTTCACACCCAGCGCCAACACCTCACGTGCAGTGCTGGGCACCAGATGGCGCGCAAGATACATAAACTGCTTGTTGCGGTAGTTGTGAAGCTTTTCACCCAGCGCCGCGGAAGTCGTGTTCAGCGCCTGCGCCAAACGCGCAATCTGCCCCGCCTTCTCTTGCGCCAACACCTGCGGATTGGCCCATAGCGACACCACCGGCGTGCTGACAGCCAACGGCTCCCCATTGCGGTCAGTGATCAAGCCGCGGTAGGCGGGAATCTCCGCCGTGCGCACCGTGCGGGCATCACCCTGCCCCTGCAAAAATTCGCGGCCGCGATCAGTATCGAGCACCTGCAGCGACAACACCCGCCCCAGCAACACCGTGAATGCGGCCAGAATCAGACCGCATACAAGGTAGAACCGCCACGGCGCCACCGGCACACCCCGCGCGGCCGCACCGCGCCGGCGGCCTTTTTTGACCTCGGGCTTGCGGCTCATGGTGTCACCAGGCGCAATTGCGACAGAGCGGGAGCAGCGAATTTGAGCTTGTCACGGGCTTCCGTCGCCACGCGATGGTGGGAGCCCCAGTAACTTTTCTCCAGCAACAAGCGCCCGTGATCCTCTTGCAGGAACCACTGCCGCGCCTCAAGCACCTGCAGACGGGCATAGAGCTGACGAGTTTCGTGCGTGGAGCGGATCACCACAAAGGCGCTGAGCACACACAGCAGTGCGAGCAGCGCGGCCAGCACTCGCTGTGCCGGACTGGCTACCGCTGTCGGCTGCGCCAACTTGCCCTGTCCACTCACGCCAATTTCTCCGCGACCCGCATGATCGCACTGCGCGACCGCACATTGGCGGCCACTTCCTCACTGGAGGCACGCACCGCGCGCCCCACCGTTTTCATTCGTTTATCCAGCGCCTCATCGCGCACCGGCACACCACGTGGCAGCGCCTTGCCCCGGGACTGATCCCGCATAAAGCGCTTGACCAGCCGATCCTCCAGCGAGTGGAAGCTGATCACCACCAGACGCCCTCCTACCGCCAGCAAGTCCAGCGATTGCGAGAGCAGATCCACCAGATCATCCAGCTCGCGATTCACCTGGATGCGCAGCGCCTGAAAGGTGCGCGTAGCCGGGTGCTTGTGTTTCTCCCACGCCGGATTGGCCTCACTGACCAGTTTCGCCAACTCACCGGTTGTCGTGATCGGCCCCTCGGCCAACGCGCTGACTATTGCCCCGGCTATCCGCCGTGCGAAGCGCTCCTCGCCGTACTCTTTCAGTACCGTGGCGATCTCACTCTCTTCCGCCTGCGCCAACCACTCGGCTGCCGTCAGCCCCCGGCTGTTGTCCATGCGCATATCCAGCGGGCCGTCCTGAATAAAGCTGAAACCTCGCTCTCCCTCGTCCAACTGCGGACTGGACACACCCAGATCCAGCAAAATCCCGTCAACGGCCTCAATACCCTGAGACGCCAAATGCGCCCCGAGGTCGGCAAAAGAGCCGTGGTAAAACTGAAAACGCGGGTCCTCGTTAGCGAGGTCCCGCGCTTCGGCAGCGGCCTGCGGATCCTTGTCGATTCCCAGCAGGCCGCCCTGTTCCGACAGGCAGCCGAGGATGGCGCGGCTATGCCCGCCCCTCCCGAAGGTCCCGTCCACGTAATACCCTTGCGGATGTGTCACCAGAGCCTCTACCGCCTCCTGTAACAAAACCGTTTGATGCATGCGCTCCACCTACAAGGTCAGCGACATCAATTCTTCGGGTAGCTCGGCATCGTCTGTGGCCTCGGCCAGCGCTGCATCGCGCTCGGCCAGCCACTGCTGCTCCGCCCATAACTCCAGCTTCTTCCCCTGCCCTACCAGCACCAGCTCTTTCTCCAGCCCAGCGTATTCACGCAGGGAAGCCGGCAACAGCACGCGGCCGTTACCGTCCAACTCGAGATCGGTGGCATAACCCAGGAACAACCGCTGAAAGCGCTTCACTGCTGGCTTCATCGCCGGCATGTCCTGCACTTGCTTCTCCAGTCGCTCCCATTCGGGCAAGGGGTACACCAACAGGCAGCGCGCCTGGGTGTCGATGGTGATAACGATCTGTCCTTCGCTTACAGACAGCAACGGATCGCGAAGACGGGTCGGCATTGCGAACCGCCCCTTCGCGTCCATATTGATGTGCTGTACTCCGCGAAACACGCCAGCTTCCCCACCTGATGGGTCTTGGGTACCACTTTTTGCCCTTTTGACCCATTACTTTCCACTTTTCGACACTATAGGTAGTCGCCGGGAAGCCTGTCAAGCAAGAGAATGCAAAAAATCTATGCATATCAGGCCTTTAGCGCGATTTTGCGGGCTTGAATCGGAGCTTTCAAGGGTGTTTTTGGGAGTGAAATCTGACGGAAAACAGTCGGGTATGGGGTTGTTGTGAGAATTTACTTTAAGTTTGGAGCGGGTCCGGGGACGGGCTCATTGTGGACGCTTTTGATTTTGGGCTATTTGATATGGCGAACCTTGGTGTACGGAGCGCTGTTGCCGCATTCGAACGTGAACATCAATTTACCGGGACCGCCAAAAAGCGTCGTCCGTGACAGGCTGCGCTCCGGCCATCCATGGCCGGAGAGCTCCCTGTAAATTGATGTTCACGTTCGAATGCTACTGATGGAGCGTAATTCCTGGCTTCACGTTAGCCGGGAGTGATCGGTGGCACAGAACCACCGCGATGTTAGCCAACAACACATCTGGGAGAACCAGGACGAGAGCACACTGCCAAAGTCTTGCGAGGTTCGAGCACTTGCTCTCAATTCCCTTTTGCAGGGAGCTCTGCGGCCATGGATGGCCGCAGCGCAGCCTGTCACGGACGACGCTTTTTGGCGGTCCCAGCAAAAGGGAATTGAGAGCAAGTGCGTATGACTGGCACCGCTTTACGAAATCCGATGAATAGGCATACGGGATCGAGGCGTAGCAGCATAACGAACCACCAGCCAAGGCCAGCGGCAAAAAAATAAAAAAGAGTCAGTCGATAAGCCGGGTTCTGTCGCGGACGATCATTCCTCTGCGACGGCCGTCACCGACCGCCTGTAGCAACCTACCCGAACCCACCGCGGGCCGCGGCAAAGGGTTCCTATTTGGTCTTGCTCCGAGTGGGGTTTACCATCGCCACGCCTGTTACCAGCCGCGCGGTGCGCTCTTACCGCACCTTTTCACCCTTACCTGATCACGCAAGCGCGACCGGGCGGTATCCTTTCTGCTGCACTTTCCGTAGGCTCACGCCCCCCAGGTGTTACCTGGCACTCTGCCCTATGGAGCCCGGACTTTCCTCCCTTTCCGAAGAAAGAGCGATCGCCTGACCAACTCCGCGCGCAAGGGTACTCGCGCGGGGCAGGCAAGGCAAGAAACTCAGGTGGTTGGAGTACGGGCCATTTTGGCCAGCAGGCCATCCCGCACCGCGGGCCATTCAGGATCGATAATGGAGAAGTACACCGAATCGCGCTGGTAGTCGCCCTGCACGCGCATGTGATTGCGCAGCACGCCTTCGCGGGTGGCGCCGATGCGGGCCAGGGCGGCCTGGGAGCGCTCGTTGCGGGCATCGGTTTTGAATTCCACGCGGCGGCATTTGAGGGTTTCGAAGGCGTGGCGCAGGAGCAGGTACTTGGCTTCGGTGTTTACCGGAGTGCGCTGCCAGTCGCGGCCCAGCCAGGTCCAGCCAATCTCCAGACGGCTGTGCCGGGGCTCGATGGACAGGTAACGGGTGCTGCCGATAGCGCGATCCTGACTACGCTCGATGATGGCGAAGGCGCAGTGGCCCGGCGTCTCGAGCGCTTCCGCGATCCACTGTTTGGTGTCCGGCAGGTCAATGAAGCAGGGGCGCGGCATCCAGGCCCAGTCGGCGGCTTCCTGGCCACGATTGTACAAGCCCTGGGAGTGTTCGGGGGCCAGCGGCTCCAATCGCACGTGCTCACCCTGGAGCACCACGGGCTTTACCCACTCGCTCACGGGCTGGTCTCGCTTTCCGTAGTGCCGTTTTCCGGCGTCTCCTCATCGGGTTGGAGGATACCCAGAGAGCGGGCCCGCATTTCCCAGTTGCGGCGGGCCAGGGCCTGCATGTCTTCGGAGCGGTCGAGCTCATCGACGATTTCCAGCCCGAGCATGGTTTCGATCACGTCTTCCAGGGTAACGATGCCGGACATACCGCCGAATTCGTTCACCACCAGTGCGATGTGTTCGCGGCGCTCAAGGAAGTGGTTGAACAGCCGAGGGATGGGGTAGTCGCGATCGATCACGAGGATGTCGCGGCGCAGGCTCTCCAGGGTCTCTTCGCCACCGCCATCGGCCATACGGCGCAACACCTGGTCTTTGCGGACGTAGCCCACCACGTTGTCGCCACGGGCGTCGCTGTACAGCGGGATGCGGGTGAAGCGCTGCAAAGGCCGGCTGTCGAAGAATTCCTGCACGGTCATGGACTCCGGAACCATAAAGGTCACGGTGCGTGGTGTCATGATGTCGCGCGCCAATACTTTGTTGAAGCGCAGCAGGTTTTGGATGATTTCGGATTCGCTGGGGTCGAACACGCCTTCCTTGGCACCCGCTTCGGCCATGGCCATGAACTCGGTGCGTGAAAACATGCTCCCGCTGTGGTCCTTTCGTAATGAGCGGGTAACCCCTTCACTCAACCAGATCAGCGGCGCCATGATGCGGATCAGTATGGTCAGGGAGTGCACGGTGAAAGGTGCCAGCTCTTTCCAGTAGTTTGCACCGACGGTTTTGGGAATGATCTCGGACAGGATCAGCACGGCCAGGGTCATCACTGCCGGTACCAACAGTTGGGTAATCAGGGGATTGGTGGCTGACCAGATGTGCGAGGCCTGCTCGCCCACACCGATAGCACCCACGGTGTGGGCAATGGTGTTGAGGGTGAGGATGGCGGCCAAGGGGCGATCGATATTCGCCTTGAAGGACGTCAATCGGCGCCCGATGCTGGTCCCCTGGGACTCCTGCAAGTGCGCATAGGAAGGCGTTATGCTGAGCAGGACGGATTCCCACAGGGAGCACAGGAACGAGAACAGGATCGCCACGCCGGCGAACAGAAAGAGGACGGATAGCATTATCAGGCTGGCACGATAAGGGAGGATCCGGTGGTTTGTCTGGACTCGATATCGCGGTGGGCTTGCACCACCTGGTCCAGTGAATAACGCTGGTTGATCGTAACCTGTAGCGTGCCATCCAGCACACGATCAAACACCGCGGCAGCGCTGGCGCGCAACTCTTCGGTGGTTGCGGTGTAACTCAATAGTGTCGGCCGGGTCACGTACAACGAGCCGCGCACGCTGAGCTCCTGCAAATCGAACGGCTCTGGCGCGCCGGAGGCGTTACCGAAACTAACCAGCAGGCCGCGCGGGCGCAGCAGATCGAGGGAGAGTTTGAAGGTGGCCCGACCGACGCCGTCGTAGACCACGGAAAATTTTTCGCCCCCGGTGCAGGCCAGAATTTGCTCCTGCACATCGTCGTCGCTGTAGTTCACCACCTGGTCGAAACCGTTCGCCAGGGCCAGCTCAATTTTAGCGGCTGAGCCTGCGGTGCCGATGGTTTCAATGCCCAGGGCCCTGGCCCACTGGCCGAACAGCAGGCCGACACCACCCGCGGCGGCGTGGAACAGGCAACGGTCGCCTGCCTGCAAGTTTGCCGTCCGGTGCAGCAGGTACTCCACAGTCTGGCCCTTGAGCATCACGGCCGCTGCGACTTCGGCACTCACGCCCTCTGGCAGGGGCACCAAACGTGACGCGGGAAGGTTGATGGCTTCGGCGTAGGCACCAAAGCCGGCACTGCAATACGCGACGCGATCGCCCGGCGCGAAATCGGCGCCCTCGCCC
This sequence comes from Gammaproteobacteria bacterium, assembly GCA_030427085.1. Taxonomy (GTDB): domain Bacteria; phylum Pseudomonadota; class Gammaproteobacteria; order Pseudomonadales; family Halieaceae; genus JAUHXH01. Next base: position 487,886 of record JAUHXH010000003.1, read on the forward strand.
ACGGCTTCCACAACCCCGGCTGCCTCCATGCCAATACCCGTCGGCAGCGGCAAGGGGTACAGGCCACTGCGGTGGTAGGTATCGATGTAGTTCAACCCGATGGCCTGGTTGCGCACGGTCACCATGCCCGGCCCGGGGGCCTCCAGCGGCAGGTCTTCCAGTTGCATTACCTCGGCTCCACCAACCTGGTGGATCCTGACTGCCTTGACCATTGCGCCTCCGCGTAAAACTTGTTCAAGCATGGTAGCACAGGGATAGCACAACTGCGGCAACAGGCAGGGCTGAGCTAGAATGGACAGGCACCCGGGCCAACGTGGCAACCATGACGCAACTCACCGCCTTTGAACGATTCCTGTCGCTCTTCACCAACCTGCGGCCGAGAGAAGGCTATTCTGCGGGCCTGCTGTGCCTACAGGCCTTCTGCCTGATGTTCTCCTATTACCAGCTGAAAGTGCTGCGGGAGCCCCTGGTGCTGGCCGATGGCTCGGCGCTGGTAAAGAACTATGCCACGGGTGCTCAGGCTCTGATCCTCCTGATTGTCGTACCCCTGTTCGCGCGCGCCTATCTGGCGGCCAGCCGGCAGGAAGAGCGCTTCCACCTGTTCCGGCGAGTCATGCTGTTCTTTGTGGCGAACTTGCTGCTGTTTATGGCCGCCTATGGGTCGGGGGTCGCCATCGGCGTTGCGTTCTATATCTGGCTGGGCATATTTTCGGTGATGGCCCTGGCTACTTTCTGGGCCTACGCCGCCGACCTTTACAATCCCCGTTCTGGCCAGCGCCTGTTCCCCTTGATTGCAGCAGCGGCAGCACTTGGCGCTTTTATCGGCTCGGGGGTGACCGCGCCGATAGATACCGTGGTCGGGCACCTCGGGGTAATGTTGATGGCCACGGCCTTGCTGCTGGTTCCCGTGTGGCTCTGCCCGCGGGTTGAAGGACACATTCCCGCTGGCTCGCGAGCACCCAATGGCGACGGCGCGAACGCTGCGCAACCCTCAAACCTGTTTCGCGGCTTTGCGCTGGTCATGCAGAGTCCCTATCTGCTGCGCATCGCGCTGCTGGTTATCCTGCTCAACCTGATCAATACCAACGGCGATTTCATTCTCACCAGCTTTGTGGAAAACCAGGCGAACACGATGGCGCTGGATGCAGAGAGTCGTGATCGCTTCATCACCGACTTTTTCGGGGGTTATATCGCCCTCTACACCCTGCTCAGTTTTTTAATACAGTTGTTTCTGGTGTCACGGGTTTATGACGCTATTGGCGTTCGTGGCGCCCTGTTGATACTGCCCATTGTGATGATACTGGGCTACGCCGCTATGGCGCTCTTCCCTCTGCTATGGGTCGTTCGAGCCGCGCTCACCGCAGAAAACAGCTTCGCCTATTCGCTGGAATCTACCACCCGCCACGCCTTGTTTCTGCCACTGCAACGGGAGGAAAAGTACGTCGGCAAGCACACCATCGACACGTTTTTCTTCCGTCTGGGTGACATCCTCTCCACGGCAACGGTTTACACAGCGCGGGAGGTTCTGCGCCTGAGCATTGGCGCCTTTATCGGCATCAATATCCTGCTGGCGTTGATCCTGCTGGTGGTCTCCATCGGGATCGGCCAGCGCCACAGCGGTGCCATGCGAAAAAACCTGGGGAACCTGCCGCCCGTTCCCACACGCAAGATAGACGACCTGCAGATTCCCGTTGGTGAACTCACCCGCTACTCCCTGGGCGAGCATCTGTTTGAAGATCCGGATGAAGGGGACGCGCTCAGCTATGCAGCCTATCTGGGTGAGCGAAAACAACTACCCCGCTGGGTGCGCTTTGACGCCCTGCGCCGGGAATTCCGCTTCGAGCCACCGGCACACACCCGTGGCGAACTGGACATCCTCGTGATCGCCCGTGACTTTCAGGGGCTGGAAGCCACGGTGCGCTTCAGGGTTCAGCTTCACTGATCGTGTCTGACTGAGCCCGCTCCGCGCTTTCCTGGTCTGCGAGCAATTGCTTGCGCTCTCGCAGAATCAGCATCGCCACGGTTAGCGAACCGGCTGCCATAACCGCGGCTACCGGCACGAAGTTCACCGCCTCCATGGCCAGCCAGTTCAAGCCGACAAACACCAGACCGGCCTGCAGTAAATCACCCAGCCTCACGCCAAAGGAATCGATAACCGCACGGGCTTCGTACTTCTCCTGCCGGGACAAGGGCAGGTACAACATCTGACGCATGGTGTTCTGCAGGGAGTAGTCCAGGCTGTTCTCCACGATTTTGTAGTAGCGAAACAAGGCTATCGCCGGCAGCACCAGCAAGGCGCTGTAACCGAGGAACACGATCGCCGGGGTAAAGGCGAAGGCCACTGCGAAGCCGGCAAAACGGAGCAGGCGCGACACTACAAAGTACTGAATCAACACACCCGCCAGATTCACCGTGAAATAGAACAGGCTGTAGAACGCGCCGACATAACTGCTCTTGCTGACGGTGACCGCACCGGCGGCACTCTCCCGCGCGTAGTCCGCTTCGAGGAAGGCGGCCAATAGGTACTCGCCGGTGGTGTTCACCAGATTGATCAGGATGACAAAAGCCGCCAATAACAGCAGGTAACGGCGACTGAGCACCAGCTTGAAACCGGCCAGTAAAGAGGGTTCCGATTTGGCCTGGTCCTCGCCACCCTGCGACGACGCCGGGATGCGCCCGGCCGCCCAATGCGCTGGAATCAATGACAGAAAGAGCACACCGGCACCCGCCAGAATGAGCCCGTAAGCGTCGAAGTGATTCACCAGTTCCCGCGCCACTGCCGATCCCACCCAGGCACCCAGCGAAGCGCCCAGCGCAACGATCACAAACAGGCGCTCGCCGGCCTCGCGGTTGTAGAGGTTGGAGGCAAAGGCCCAGAACTGCGCCACCACCATTACACCGTATACGCCCATCCACACGAAGTAGGCGACCGATACCGATAGTCCCGCCTTGCCGGCCGCGGCAAACGCCACCAGAATCGCCACGAAAGCCAGTGTGACAATCTGCATGTAGCGGCGGGTATCAAAGCCTCGCGACAAACGGCCGTACACGGGTATGAAGAACAACAGGAACAGCGCCTGTGCGGCGACCGCGTAACTGCGAATTTCCGCGGTACCCTCGGTGAGGATGAGCATTTCGCGAGCGGGCTTGAGCAAATAGGCGGTGAACAGAATCAGGAACAGGCTGGCAAACATCCCCAGCACGCTGCTCAGCTCACCGGGGCGCAACTCCACCCCCAACAGGGCGGTTCGCTTCAGCCACGCAGTGAAGGTGGTGCCGTTGGCCATGGTCAACTTACTCCCCGGTGCGCTGTGCTTCTTTGAAGATCAGGTCTCGCCGTTCCACGATGGCTTCGATCTGCTTAGGGTGCAAATAGGGGCCCAACTGCGTGGTCAGGTTTTCTTCATTCAGCGCCTGCAATTGCTCTGCAAACAAATCGGACAGCAAAATCGGCACCTTTCGATACTGCTTGGGGCGATCGTCCCGGGTTCGGAAGGCCAGGGTGTGATCGATAAAGCGCATCATGAAGTCGTCCTTGGTCCACAGGATATTGGTGAGATTGCGGTCTTCGTTGTAAATCAGGATGTCGAAGATAAAGCGCAAGCGATACTGCTCGTTTTTCTTGCAGTAGCTGTTAAACGGGACTTCATCTTCCATCCGGTCGCGCTCATTGATTGTGCCGGTGAGCCAATCCCCCAACGCACCCTCATCCCCTCGGACCTTACGTAGCACCGAAACCGGCACCAGCTGTAAATCCAGCATGCGATCTAGCTTGTAGGCTGCCACGTCGTAAATGAAGCGATCGCTTTTATCATTGCGGCGCCGGTTATAGGACGATCGGCTTTCTATTCCCGGATTGGTGTCCTCATATTTGAATACGGCATCACGTTGTTCACCATTCGCAGATAGCGTGACACGCTTGGGCTTGGTAATCCCGGTGCCGATATCCTGTACATTGACGATCTCACCCCTCTCCATGAAAGCTTCCAGGGCACCGTCGCTCATGCTCGCCGTGCTCTGGGACAGACTGCGCTGTTCGGCCCGCGGCTCCGCACGACCAGTGCCCAGATAGTGCACCCAGGTTTCACCCCCTGCGGACACCAGTGCGGACGCCCTTCCCTTGTACACGCTTTTCAACATACCGGTATCCAGGCGGATCACCCGTCCACCCATACGCTGCACCACGTCCCCGGAAGTGGGTGTATGTCCCACCACCAATTGGCTCGCGCCCACTTTCTTCAGGAAACGCTCGGTGTTGAATGCCTCCGAGTAGGGATGGCACAGGGACGAACCCCGATACCAGTTGGGACTGTCCTGACCGAAGAGAAAATACTCCTGCGCGTCGAACAGTACCTGCAGCGGTGTGAACCACTCTGCCCGCTCCTTGGGATTGGCGGCAGCAAACTCCTCCGCTCGCGCGTTGAGAAAGTCCAGGCGCTCATGGAAAGGAACGAAGCGCGGCATCACGCCAGCCGCCTCCAGCGCCTCCAGGGCGTCGAGATAGCCCTTTAAATCACTGGCCGCCTTCTCATTGAGGCTACCGATGGTTTCCGTGCTGTTAGCGGAGGCGATACCCCCGTGCATGTAAGCCTTGTCGTTGACCTTGACCACCAGGGGCTGGCGGATCAGCCATTTGCCCAAATGACCGTCCGGCGCGTAGGCCTTCTTCAAACCAATAAACCCGGGGGGAACTTTGCGATCGAATTCCGCCCGTAATGCGGAAGCATCCACATCGGGATTGAAGCGGCGATACTCGGCAAACAATGCCTCCCGCTCCGCAGCCGTTTCCATGTCAGCAAAACTGGCGAATTCCTGAGGGCTGACGTAGCGCAGGTCACCGGTCAGCACCATCACTTCATGGTTGCCGAGGGTCAGGTGGACTGCGCCGCCCGCTGCTTGTGCCTGCTGCTCAAGTTGCATCAGCAGCTCCACGACCTGCCGCGATCCCGGACCGCGATCGATCAGGTCGCCCACGCTCACCAGGTGCGCGTTGCCGCCACTCCAGTTGTTCTGGTTGTCGATGACGCCCAGTTCACGCAGCAGGGCGACCCAGTCATCATATGCCCCGTGCACATCGCCGAAGGCCACCACACGCCCGGGGGCAGTGAACTCCTGTGCCTGGCCAGGAACGGCAAGAACCGAAACACACAGGGCAATAGCAATCAGTCGAAGCAGCAAGCGCATGGCTTCTCTCCAGAATTCAATTCAATCTCAGTCTAGCCTACAACGCACCCCTGCCAATGCATACTAATCCTGCCAGTGCAGAACATTGCGCAAAACAGACCAGCGCGGTTGATGTTCACGTACCGCACCACCGCGCATCCAGTATTCGAACAGGCGCGCACTGCTGCCGTCTTCCCGCTTGAGCGCAATCCAGCTGCTGACGAACTCCGCCAGGGTCAGTTCTCCCCGCGGTAGCGCATAGCCCACCGGCACCTTCACACCACTGGCCGAGGGTACAACCGTGTAGGCGGGATAACGGAAGCTGTAGGCAGTCCCCTCTTCGGCCGTAAGCAGCAGCGCTCGATGGGTGTTGGTGTCAGCGTCTCTACCGGTCTCGGTAAAGAAGTCTTCCGCCGCCTCCAGCCACTCGATGCGAGCCTTGGGCAGCATTTTTTGCAGCCCGGGCACGAAGTAATGTGAGCTAACCACATAAATGACGACATTGTCTGCGTCGCGCAGTCGCGCCAGATCGGAGAACAGCGAGCGCTTGTGGTCTTCCACGATGAAGGCCTGATTCAATTCCAGATAGGGGCGGGAGAAGGCCATACGCGACATGCGGTCGGGCAAGGTTGAAATACAGGACATGGCAATGTCCAACTGTCCGGTTTCCAGCATTTCCGGCAGATCAGGGAACCTGAAGGGCGAGAACTCCAGCTCGACACCAATGTCGCGAGCCAGGAAGTGGGCCATCTGTACGTCGTAACCGACCAGTTCCCCCTCAGAGGTCAAGAAGCTGCACGGCAGGTTACGTGCCCGATAGCCTACGCGCAGCACGCCGCGGCGCATCACCTGATCGAGTCGGTTGCGCACATCGTCACTGACTGGATCTGCCTGCGGGTTGTCTACGAGGCGAGCATCAACGGGCTCCTCCAACAGGTGAAGCCCGGCGAGCACTTCTTCGCGTGGGCGGGGCTCCGGCACCGCCACAGCAAAGTAGGCGCGCAGCAACAACACCAGTGCCAGCGTGCCTGCCAGCGTCAGCAGGAGGTACCGTCCGATTGAGCGAAGGTTCAATGTCAGCCCCCCGGTGACCGCCAGCGTGCCCAGTACGCCCAGTACGATAATGTGCAGGGCAGCCAGCATGGCCCCGAAACGCGCCACTACGATCCCCGTCACCAGGAAGAGTTGGAACATGTCAGAGGGGATACGCAGGGAGTTCAACAGGTGTGGTACAGCAACGTTGATGGAGCCGAACAGGCTGAACAGGCCGTTGAAAGCCAGGGAAAATCGCTGTGAGAGCTCCAGCGGCGTGTCGGTAAACCAGGCCGCAAACAGCACGAACAACAGTACCAGCATCTTGCCCAACGAGGGGAAGTTGAAAGAAACCGGCACAATGATATCCACCGAGGATTCAGTCTGTTCTGAATCGATGCCTCGCCTGGCCAGCAGCGTTTTACAGTTCTCGGCAATCTGCGGCAGCACTACAAACTGATTGCCGGTGGCAAACGCGGTCACCAGAGTGTCGCGGAAAGTCACCAGCACTTCCCGGAAGGGAATGCCTGACAGGGCACTGATCAGCCCAGGGAATACCCAGAACGTGACCATCAGCGCCAGCGCCACGTAGGTCACCAGATAGACCTGCACCTGCTCCAGTTCATCAATGGTCAGCGTTCCCGCGGCGGCAGCGGCGATGGCAAAAATACCGTAGGGGGTGAGGCTGACGATAATCTGGTTGATCCGGGCAAAGGCCTTCGTGAGAGCCTCGAAAATGGCCAGCACCTGTTTTTTGTCGTCGGGATCGACTGATATCAGCGCCACCCCCACCAGGATGCTGAACAACACCACGGCGGGCACCATGTTGTTAGCCAGTGAGAAGAAGATGTTGGCGGGAATGTAGAGTTCGATCAGGTTCGGCTGTTCCGGAGCAGCCAGGCCCGGCGCCCCGTAGAAGGCCGCTCGCTCCAGAGCTGGGAAGGCCGTCGCGACCAGGAACACCAGTAACAGCGCCAGCGCCCAGATGGCCAGCAATATCAGCCCCGCGCGGCCAGCCAGCAGGCGGGCATCCCTGAGTTGCAATCGGCCCAGCCCCGCGATCAGAGATACGACGATGTAGGGCAGCACTGTAATCTGCAACAATTTGACGAACAGGTCACCCACGGTCTTCAGCGGGGCTGCCAGTTCGCCAAAGAACAGACCGGTAGCAATACCGGCCAGCAGGCCGATAATGATTCGCGCAGACAAACTCATCAAAGGACGTCCCTGTGTCGCTTGTTGTATGCCTGAAGCATGATAACAGGTAGCATTGCGAGGCGAGATACCCCAATGCGGAGTCAACCGTGTTTCCCGAAACAGAACTGGACCGCCGCCTGCGTCTCGGCCTGGAAGCCACCGGCCACGGGCAGGCGACAGAAGTCCAACAGGCCGTACTGACGCCGGCGCTGGCGGGACGCGATGTCCTCGTCAGTGCCGCCACCGGCAGCGGCAAAACCCTGGCCTACCTGGTACCCGCTGCCCAGCGCATCCTCGCGGCCGAGGGTCGCGCCAAATCCGGTGCCCTGCTACTGGTGCTTACACCCACCCGGGAACTCGCCCGGCAGGTGGCTTCGGTATGTACCGCCCTGACTGAAAAATCCCCTCTGCGGGTCGAAGTTATCACCGGCGGGGCCGAACAAAAATACCAGCGCGCCCAACTTCGCCGCGACCCTGAAGTCGTTGTTGGCACCCCGGGGCGCCTGCTGGAGATGTGCCAGAAGAAAGCGCTCGACCTCTCCGCCCTGTCCACCCTGGTGATCGATGAAGCCGATCGTATGCTGGACCTGGGGATGCAGGAGGAGGTATTAGCCATTCTTGAGCACCTGCCAGCGGCCAAACCTCAGGTGATGCTGCTGTCCGCCACCCTGAAACACCGCGGCCTGTCCGCCGTTATCAAACACGCACTGAACGACCCGGCAGAAGTGCGCATAGGCCCCCGGCGTCGAGCCCACAGCAATATCCAGCACCAGCGCATCCTCGCCGATCACGAGGCGCACAAGGAAGAGCTACTACTGGCACTGGCAGGTGATGAGCGCTACCGCAAGATTCTGGTGTTCACCAACAAGCGCGTACGTAGCGAAAAACTGGCCGGCAACCTGCGCGCCGCCGGTTTGCGCAGTGCCGCCCTGCACGGCGAGATGAGCACTGAGGACCGCAAGCGCGTGGTCAACCAGTTACGCGAAGGCGCCCTGCGTGTTGTTTGTGCCAGCGACGTCGCCGCCCGCGGTCTGGATATTGACGGTATCGATCTGGTGATCAACTTCGATGTCCCCACCAGCGGCGACGACTACCTGCACCGCAGTGGTCGCACCGGGCGCGGCAGTGCCGAGGGCGTGGCGATCTCGCTGGTTCAGGCCCGCGAATGGAACCTGATGGCCAGCATCCAGCGCTATCTGGGCGAGACCTTCGAACTGCTTGCCCTGCCCGGCCTGAAGGCACGTTATGCAGGCCCGCGCAAAGTCAAAGGGTCCGGCAAGGCCGCAGGCAAGAAGAAGAAGGCCACGCCAGGGAAAAAATCCGCGGCTGGCAAGAAAGCGGCAACAAAATCGCGGCGAAAGCCCGCAGGTATAGGTGGGACAAAACCTTCCGGAGGCGCCGGCGACGGCTTCGCGCCACTGAAACGCCGCTAGCCCACCACTTGTTGTGTGCACGCGAGCCTGTGCTGAGCTCGCACGCTGTAACACAGTTGCATGCTAAAGCTACTATGCTTACAGGCCACTCTCCACAACGGACTAGCGGAGCAAACTATGAGCGGTATTCATTTCATTGGCGGCGAAAAGGGCGGTGTCGGTAAATCAGTTGTTTCACGGCTGCTCTCACAGTACTTCATCGACCAGGGCCAAACCTATCTCGGCCTCGATGCGGACCAGTCCCACGGCACCCTGGCGCGCTTTTACCCCGAGTTCACCCGCCCCATCTCGCTCGATTCATTTGAAAGCATCGACCAGATCATGGAGTCCGCACTGGAGAATGAGCTGCAAATCGTGGTTGACCTGCCCGCGCAAAGCGAACGCTTTCTCGAACGCTGGCTCGAGGAAAGTGGCGTGCTCTCGCTGTGCGAGGAAACCGGCACTCACTTTTCCTACTGGTACGTAGTGGATGACGGTGTGGATTCAGGCCGCCTGTTACAGCGCTTCCTCGCCGAGTATCACAACCAGATGCGCTGCATCGTGGTGAAGAATCACGGCTGTGGCAGTAATTTCAGCGCAGTGGAAGCCGTGATAGCCGCCAACAACCCGGCGCCAGAGTCGATCGACCTGCCGGGACTGCACGCGGAAACCATGCGCAAGATCGACCAGCTGAGCTTCAACTTCTGGGCGGCGCAAAACCTGAAAGACACCGGCACTGAGCACCTGAGCCTGATGGAACGGCAACGGGCGCGCATCTGGCTGAAAAAAAGCCATCAGACGATGGGGGGCGTGCTGGCCTCACGCCACCTGCAAGAACAACTTCAGTAACAAACTCTACAACAACGCATAAAAGCCCCGGGCGTCACCGACTAGTCAGCGGTGCCGCCCGGGGCCGCTATTACTCTCCTGCTGCAATCGCTTCGTCCGCACCGCTGTACTGTTCAAACCAGGCCAGAATCGCGGCCACTTTGGCCATCAACTGGCTGGGACGGTTGGCAATGCTGTGACCCGCACCTGGAATACGCACCATCGCGGAATCCACTCCACGCAATTTCAGCGCCTGATAGTACTGCTCGGTTTCGCCCATGGGCGTGCGCAAGTCGTTCTCGCCGGTTAACAGCATCGTTGGCGTGGTCACGTTACCCACCAGTGACAGCGGCGAGCGCGCCCAGTAGGCCTCGGGGTCTTCCCAGGGCATGCTGCCGAACCAGTAGCGAGTGAAGTAAGCGGCATTGTCCGCCGTCAGCGAGAAGCTGATCCAGTCGATCACCGGTTTGGCCACTACCGCGGCGCGGAAGCGATCGGTTTTGCCCACAATCCAGGAGGTCAAGGTGCCACCCCCGCTGCCGCCCGTCACATACAACTGCTCGGGATCGATATAACCCTCGGCAATTATCGCGTCTACCGTGGACATCAGGTCGTCGTAATCTTCACCCGGATAGTTGTGGTGGATCATATTGGCAAACTCCTCACCGTAGCTGGTGCTGCCGCGGGGGTTACCGTAGAGCACCACATAGCCCGCCGAGGCAAAGAGTTGCACCTCGGCAGAGAATCGCGGCCCGTAGTTGGCGAAGGGGCCGCCGTGGATTTCCAGCAGCAGGGGATACTGTTGTTTCGGGTCGAAGTCCGGCGGGAATGCCACCCAGGCCTGAATGTCGCGCCCATCAGCGGAAGACTTCACCCAGCGCTCTTCTACTTTACCCAGTGTGCGATGGCCCAGCAGGTTGTCGTTGAGTGCAGTCACGCGGCGGATGTCGCTGCTGCCGCGACGCCCCACGGCGATGTCCGCCGGCGACTGGCTGGTGCCTACAGTGAACGCATAGGTGTCACCGCCGCCCACGTCGAAACTGGCTCCCCCATAGGGCCGCCCCAGGGAGGTGCCACCCAGATCTTCTGCCAGATTTTGCATCCGACCGCGTAAATCGGTGGCCGCCAGTCGGGTCTCGCCCTTGTCGTCGTAGCGGAAAAAGATCCGCTTGCCATCGTGTGACCAGCGCGCCTGTTCGATGTCCCGATCCAGATCGGTTAACAGTTCGCGGCTGTTGCCGCCGTCAGCGTCCGCTACGTAGAGCCGCTGGCGGTGGTATCCCATTCGCGCATCGTTCCAGCCGGTGTAAAGAATGCGCTTGCCATCCGGAGACGCCTGCACGCCCTGGTCGGGGCCGGCGCGATCGGTGATGGCGGTCAGCGCGCCACTGGCCAGGTCGATGCGATAGATCTCGCTGTTGACGACGTTGATTTCCCAATCCGCATTGCGGTTGCCCACCGCATACAGCGACTGGCTGTCCGCCGCCCACGCGAGGCCTCCGCCGTGGTGGAATTCACCGTGGGTCAGCTGCCTGGGGCTACCGCCAGACGCCGGCACCAGGTAAACCTGGCTATAACCCACCGGATCGAAGCCTTTGCCATCGGAACGGTACTTGGTGCTGTCAACAACAACCGGAGCCGGTGCCCATTGTGCGCCAGCAGGTGGCGGCGGCAGATGACCCATGGGGCGCGGGGCCGCAGGGGTGTGCATCACGAAGGCCAGCCACTGACCATCGGGTGACCACTCCAGCTGCTTTGGGGACTCCGGCAGGCGCGTGAGCTGGGCATCGCGCCCACTGTCGATGTAGTGAATGAATATCTGCGAACCGGTGTCGTCCTTGCGCACATAGGCCAGGCGATTATCGTCCGGTGCCAGCGCGGGAGAGCTGACGTTGACCGCCCCGGTCACCAGCGGCACATGTTGCTCGCCAGATGTATCCACCATCCACAGGTTGCTGCGACGGCGATCCTGCATGATGTCCATGAAATTGCGCTGGTAGATGACCTGCTTGCCGCGACTGTCGACAATGGGGTTGGTGGCGTACTGCAGTTGGAACACATCGTCCAGCGCCAGCGGGGGTGCAGCCTGCGCAGTGATAGCGAGCAGGCCCAACATTGCCAGAGGCAATCGGGTCAGAATCATGTGACTCTCCGGAGGGGTTTTGAGGTGGTGCAAGCATACCGCCGGGATGACAGCGGCGAAAGGCCGCAAATGGGTGTGTCTGGCGCTGTCTCGTAGGTTATGCTGCCCCGCTCATTCAACGACTATCCGACCTCATGGACAATCTGCTACTTCAGGCTAATACGCTCCCGCCCTTCTCCCGGTTCACCCCGGCACTCGCCGAACCCGCGATCAACACCCTGATCGAGCGCAACCAGGCGCAAATCGATGCTCTACTGGCGGCCAACCCAAGGCCCGACTGGGCGCAGCTGGCAGAGCCAATGGAACAGTGGTCCGATGAACTGAATCAGGCCTGGTCACCGGTGTCACACCTGAACTCGGTGTGCAACACCGCGGAACTGCGCGAGGCCTACAATGCCTGTATCGGCCAGCTCTCCGCCCACGGCACCTGGCTGGGGCAGCATGAAGCGCTGTTTCAGGCCTACTCTGCACTGGCAGCCCGTCCCGACTTTGACCAACTGGACGTGGCAAGGCGAACCACCATCAACCAGACACTGCGCGACTTTCGCCTTGCCGGTGTTGCCCTGGCGCCGGCGCAGCGTGAGCGCTTCGCGGCCATTCGCAAGCGGCTGTCGGAGTTGTCTACACAGTTCAATGAAAACGTGCTGGATGCCACCAAGGGCTGGCAGCGCCACATCACCGACGCATCAGAACTGGCGGGCTTACCTGAAACTGCCCTGGCCGGCGCGAAACAGGCGGCAGAGCAGGCCTCCCTGGACGGCTACCTCATCACCCTGGATTTCCCCAGCTATTTCCCGGTGCTCAATTACTGCGACAACGCCGACCTGCGCCGGGAAGTCTACGAGGCCAGTGCCACCCGGGCCTCGGATCAGGGGCCTAACGCCGGCCAGTGGGACAATGGGCCGGTCATGGAAGAGATACTCGCCCTGCGACAGGAGCAGGCCCGGTTGCTGGGCTTCGCCCATTACGGAGAACTGTCACTGGCCACCAAAATGGCCGAAAACCCCGAGCAGGTGCTGAATTTCCTGCGCGAATTGGCGGCACGCAGCAAGGCCCAGGCGCAACAGGAGTGGCAGGAACTGCGCCAGTTTGCCCGCGATGAATATCAACTCGATGAGCTGCAGGCATGGGATGTACCCTACTACAGCGAAAAGCTGCGACAGGCCAAGTACGCCGTGTCACAGGAAGAAATTCGCCCCTACCTGCCGGCGGACCGCGCCTTGCAGGGCCTGTTCGAACTGACCCAACGCCTGTTCGGTATCGCGGTGGTGGAAGTCACTGAGTTCGACCGCTACCACCCCGACGTACGCCTGTTCGAGCTGCAGGAAGGGGGCAAAGCCATCGCTCGGTTCTATCTCGACCTGTACGCGCGTGCCGACAAACGCGGCGGCGCCTGGATGGACGAGTGTCGCGTGCGGCGGCTGCACGACGACAAACTGCAACTCCCGGTGGCCTACCTGGTGTGCAACTTCACGCCACCTGTGGGCGACACCCCGGCCTTGTTGACCCATCAGGAATTGACCACCCTGTTCCACGAATTCGGTCACGGCATTCACCACATGATGACCGAACAAACGGTCGCGGCAGTATCCGGCATCAACGGAGTGGCCTGGGACGCCGTGGAACTGCCCAGCCAGTTTCTGGAGAACTGGTGCTGGGAGCCGGAAGCCCTGGCCTTCATCAGTGGCCACTTCGAAACCAGCGAGCCGCTACCGGCAGCCCTGCTGGAGAAAATGCTCGCGGCCCGCAATTTCCAGTCGGCCATGCAGATGATTCGGCAACTGGAGTTCGCTCTGTTCGACTTTCGCCTGCACAGCGAGTACGAGGGTGAGGGTGTAGCCGGGGTGTTGAAATTGCTGGAGGAAGTACGGGACGAGGTGGCCGTCATCCGCCCACCGCAGTGGAACCGCTTCAGTCACAGCTTCAGTCACATTTTCGCCGGCGGCTACGCTGCGGGTTACTACAGCTATAAATGGGCCGAAGTGCTGTCTGCAGACGCCTACTCGCGCTTTGAGGAAGAGGGTATTTTCAACAAGGAAGTGGGCGCCGCCTTCCGCCACAGTATTCTCGCTCGCGGTGGCTCGGAGGAAGCACAAACCCTGTTCCGTGAATTCCGCGGTCGGGATGCCAACACCGACGCCCTGTTGCGTCACAGCGGCATTGGCTAAGGCCAGAGGTTCAGGCGCGCCAGATCGCCGCGGCGCGCTGGCCCGGGCCGGAGGCTACGGAGAGTTCTAACTCCCGCAAGTCTTCACCGGCGGACAGTTCCAACAGCTTGTCCAACAGATACCAGGACAACTCCTCCACCGTGACATTGCGGATCGGCAACACCAGGGTATCGGAACGAGGAAACTGCAGTTCCTGCCCGTTGAATGTCACGAGGTAGCGATCCGCCTGCTCTTCAATTTGCTGATAAGGCGAGTGCGCTGGCAACAGCATGTACTCATCCAGCGACTCGGCCAGTTGCGCCACGCGGTTTTTATACACGTTGTAATCGGCGGAAAAACCGTTGGGGCCGATAGGGGCGATCACTTTCAGTGTCAGGGCGTAGTTGTGCCCGTGCAATCGCTCCCGCTCGGTGGCGCTGAAGATGGTGTAATGGGCGGCGGAAAACTTGTGGCTTTCCTTGCTGATGTACAGTGTGGTCAATTTCTCCATGCGGTCACGGTATCACGCCCTCGGGCCACCACCAACCGTGGCGGACACACCACAGCGGATACACTCCCCCTGACCTATCTGCTACCCTGCCTCAACCTGAAACTGGCGCCCTGCGCCCCGGCTGGAGTGACTTCCCCTCGTGAAAACCGCCATCTTCACAGGCGCCAGCGCCGGCATCGGTGCCAGCGCGGCAAATCTGTTTCTGGAACAGGGCTACGCCGTACACAACCTCTCGCGGCGCCCCTGTCCGGTTGAAGGCGTCAGCAGCCTGCTCTGCGACCTATCGCGCCCCGAAGCAATCGACGAGTCCATAGACCGGCTCCTGCCGCTGGTGAAGGACAGCGAGTCCGTTTGCCTGATCCACAACGCCTGCCAGATGCGCAAAGACAGCACCGTCAGTTGCGACAGTGAGAGCCTGCGCCAGGTACTGGAAACCAACCTGGTTGCCGCCAATAGCCTTAACCAGGCCTTCTTACCCGCACTCCCATCCGGTTCCAGTGTGCTGTACATCGGTTCGACCCTGTCGGAGAAGGCGGTACCCGGTGCCTATAGCTATGTGATATCCAAACACGCCCTGCTGGGCATGATGCGCGCCACCTGCCAGGACCTGATGGGCACCGGCACTCACAGCGCGCTGATCTGCCCCGGTTTCACCGACACGGAAATGCTGCGCACGCATCTTGGCAACGACGACGACGTGTTGCGGGCCATCGGCGGCATGAACAGCTTTTCCCGGCTGGTACAGCCGGAGGAAATTGCCGGGCTGATCTGGTATGCCCACAACAATCCCGTCATCAACGGCGCCGTATTGCACGCCAACCTCGGCCAGAAGGAGAGCTGAGGTGTTGTCAGCGCCAGCCCTGCGCGAACGGCGGGAACGGGTTTTCCTGGTCCTTGCAGGCACCTTTCTCTGCGCCATGGTGCTGCTGAACGTCATCGGCATTACCCGCTTCGTACAACTGGGCCCGATGGCGCTGGCGGTGGGTGTGCTGCCCTATCCCCTGACCTTCCTCTGCACTGACCTGATCTGCGAACTCTATGGCCGCTCCCGGGCGCATTTTTTGGTAACGGTGGGTCTCGGGCTCAACTTCCTGATTCTCGGCATCCTTTTCCTGGGCAACGCGATACCGTCGGTGCCGGCCACCGCCATGCCGCCCTGGCAGAGCATCGAACTGGCCAATCCTCTGGGACTACCCAACGGTGAAATGGTGGAAGGAACGGTAGGCCTGTACCAACTGATTTACGCCACAACCAGCGGTGCGGTATTTGCGTCGATGCTGGCCTACATCGCCGCGCAGTACTGCGACGTGCAGTTATTTCACTTCTGGAAGCGGGTCACCAAAGGCAAGCATCTGTGGATTCGCAACAACTTCTCCACCCTGATCAGCCAGATGGTGGACTCGGTGATGGTGATCACCGTGACCTTCGGCGCGGCGTTTTTCCGCGATGAAATGACCCTCAAAATGCTGGGGATACTGGTGCTGAGCAACTATGCCTTTAAAGCGCTGGCCGCCCTGGTCGACACCGGCCCCTTCTACCTGGCGGTACATTACCTGCGGCGCTATCTGCAGTTGCAGCCGGGGGAAATTGCCGCCGCCCACGCAGAAAACGAACCGCCACTGGCGAAGGCATAAAAAAACCCGCATCCAGAGATGCGGGATTCTCGTCTACGCGCCTGTTGCCGATCAGGCTACTGCACGATGTTCCGGTGCACGTGGTCCGCGAAAGATTTCTTCCGCCATCGCTTCCGCGATGTCATGAGTGTGCCCGTGGCAGTCTTCGGCGCGGCTCAGCACTTCCGCCAGCGTCGGCGCAATGCGCTCGATGTGAGCGCGCTTTTCTGCTTCGGAGGAACCCGCACGCTGATGGTGCACATCGATGATGCCGCCGGCATTGATCAGGAAATCGGGGCAGTACAGGATGCCGCGATCGGCCAGGTTGGCCGCCTGCTCGGGCGTTGACAGCTGGTTGTTAGCCGCGCCTGCTACGATACCGGCACGCAGCAGCGGAACGGTGTCGTCGTTCAGGATCGCGCCCATGGCGCAAGGTGCCAGCACATCCACTTCGCGGAACAGGATTTCGTCGGTGCTCACCACTTCCACACCGAGGTCGTCCACGGCCTTGCGCAGGTTGTCTTCGTTCACATCGGCCCCCAGTACATGGGCACCTTCGGCGCGCAGGAAACGCGCCAGGTAGTAACCCACATGGCCCAGGCCCTGAATGGCCACACGCAGGCCGTCGAGGTCGTGACGGCCGCTACGCAGGGCAACTGCAGTGCGGATTCCCAGGAACACGCCCCAGGCTGTGCTGGGTGACGGATCGCCACCAAATTCATTGTCGGTGAGGCCGCTGACGAAGGGCGTACGCTCGCCCATGATGCGAATGTCGTCAACACCGGTACCGGAATCTTCCGCTGCCACGTAACGTCCGCCCTGGCTGTCAACAAAATCGCCCATGGCCTGCATCAGCGCCGGCGTTTTGTCCTTGCGCGGATCGCCGATAATCACCGACTTGCCGCCACCCAAAGGCAGGCCGGCCAAGGCCGACTTGTAGGTCATGCCGCGAGACAGACGGAGCACATCGTGCAGGGCCTGTTCTTCATTGGCGTAAGGGAACATACGACAACCACCCACGGCGGGGCCGAGGTTGGAGTTGTGCACCGCGATAATCGCGCGCAGACCGGTTTCCGGGTCAGCGCGAAAAGCGACCTGTTCGTGGGCGTCGAATGCGGGGGCGTTGAAAACACTCATGTGGCTTCCTCTAATTGCTCGGGTACGGGCTGCTCTCAGGCAGCCTCGATGATCTGCACGGCATCAGTCAGATGCTCACCGCGCAAGCGGCGCAGCAGTTCATCCTGACGCAGTAACAGTAACTCGCGGTTGCGATCCTTCACATGGCCGAAGCCACGCAATTTGGCGGCCAAACGCGCCAATTCCAGCGCGACGGCGTAATTGTGGTCGTTCAGGTCGGCCATCACGGTATCCAGCAGTGACTGGTAATCCGCAATGTCAGCAACTTCTTGACGACGTTCTTCGGTGCGGCCGAATACGTCCAGCGCGGTGCCGCGCAGGAACTTGAAACGGGCCAGCAGGCCGAAGGCCTTGAACAGCCAGGGGCCGAATTCACGCTTGATCAGGTGGCCGGTCTCGGGGTCACGCTTGGACAACAGCGGCGGTGCCAGATTGAAACGCAGCTCGAAGTCTCCTTCGAATTGCTGTTCCAGCTTTTTCATGAACTCGCCGTTGCTGTACAGGCGCGCCACTTCGTACTCATCCTTGTAAGCCATCAGCTTGAACAGGTTACGTGCAGCGGCCATGCTGATGGAGTCGGCCTGATCCGCCTGCGGATCGGCGGCAATGACTTTTGCCAGGGCGTCGCGGTAGCGCTGGGCGTAGGCTTCGTCCTGATAGTCCACCAGGCGGCGGCAGCGATCCTCGATCACTTCCTCCAGGCTCAGAGCGCGTGGCGCGGGCTTGTCGGACGCGATCACCGCCAGCACTTTCTCCGGCTGATCGGCGCAACGGCGACCCCACAAGAAGGCCTGTTTGTTGAAGTCGATCGCCACGCCGTTGAGTTCAATCGCCTTTTCCAGTGCGGCAGCAGATACCGGTACCAGGCCGCGCTGCCAGGCAAAGCCCAACAGGAACAGGTTACTGGCAATGGAATCGCCCAACAGCGCCGTGGCAATTTTGGTGGAGTCGATAAAGTGCGTGCCATCTGCGCCCACCTCGTCGCTGATTTTGTCTTTCATGGCGCTGGTGGGGAATTTGGCATCCGGGTCCAGCACGAAGGCGGCGGTGGGGACTTCCGCTTCGTTGACCACCGCGTGGGAGCGCCCGTGGGCAACCTTGCCCATGGATTCGTAGGTCGCGCTCACCACCAGGTCACAGCCCAGCAGCAGATCCGCTTCACCCGCGGGGATGCGCACCGCGAGGATGTCCTCCTGGTTTTGCGCCACACGAACGTGACTGACCACCGCGCCAAACTTCTGCGCCAGGCCGGTCTGGTTCATGGTGGCGCAGCCCTTGCCTTCAATGTGCGCGGCCATCGCGACCAGGGCCGTAATGGTCAGTACGCCGGTGCCACCCACGCCGGTCACCACGGTGTTCCAGGGGCGATCCAGCGACGGCAAAGCCGGCTCGGGCAGCGGGTCGAAAATGATCTGATCGGTGTTGGCTACCGCATCGGGTTTGCGCAGCTTGCCGCCGAGTACGGTGACAAAGCTGGGACAGAAGCCCCCGGCACAGCTGTAATCCTTGTTACACGCGCTCTGGTCGATCTGGCGCTTGCGCCCAAGTTCGGTTTCTTTGGGCAGCACCGACAGGCAGTTGGACTTGACGCTACAGTCGCCACAACCTTCACACACACCGTCATTGATAAACAGGCGCTTGGCCGGATCCGCCATCACACCCTTCTTGCGGCGACGGCGCTTCTCGGCGGCGCAGGTCTGCTGATAGACAATGACAGAGGTGCCCTGGTATTCGCGCAGCTCTTTTTGCAGCGCGTCCATTTCATCACGGTGATGCAGACTGAAGCCCGGCACGCTGGAGAACTGACCGCGCCAGGTATCGGGCTCGTCGCTGACCAGTGCAATGCGCCGTACCCCTTCACCACGCAGTTGGTGTATCAGGTCTTCTACCCGCAGTGAGCCGTCGATGGGCTGACCACCGGTCATCGCCACCGCATCGTTGTAGAGGATCTTGTAAGTAATGTTGACCTTCGCGGCCACGGCCGCGCGAATCGCCAGCAGCCCGGAGTGGAAATAGGTGCCGTCGCCCAGGTTCTGGAACACGTGTTTGGTTTCGGTGAAGGGTGCCTGACCAATCCACGCCACACCCTCACCGCCCATTTGCGAGAAGGTGAAGGTATCGCGATCCGGCATCCAGGTGGCCATGTAGTGACAGCCGATGCCGCCCAGCGCCCGGGAGCCTTCCGGTACGCGGGTGGAAGTGTTGTGCGGACAGCCGGAACAGAAGTGCGGTACGCGGTCGATGCTTTCACGCGGCGCAGCCAGGGACTTTTCCTTTTCCTCAATCCAGCGCACACGCTCGGCCATACGCTCGGAATTGAAGAAGCGCTGGATGCGCCCGGCGATCGCCAGCGCCACCATGGCCGGCGTCAGCTCACCCAGGTTGGGCAGCAGGTCGCGACCGTTCTCGTCGAACTCACCGATAACCCGGGGGCGCGCGGCCACCGGGTAGTTGTACAACTGGCCGGTGAGCTGGTCCTCGATGATGGAACGTTTTTCTTCCACCACCAGTATCTCTTCCAGGCCCTCGGCGAACTCATGGGCGCTGACCGGCTCCAGCGGCCAACTCATGCCGACCTTGAGAACACGCAGGCCGATTTCTGCGGCGGCCGCTTCGTCAATACCCAGGTCTTCCAGAGCCTGCATCACGTCGAGGTAGGCTTTACCGGTAGTGACAATGCCAAAGCGAGCGTTCGGGCTGTCCAGCACGATGGGGTTGAGATTATTGGCGCGGGCAAAAGCGCGGGCCGCATAGATTTTGTATTTGTTGAGGCGCAGTTCCTGTTCCAGCGGCTTGTCGGGCCAACGGGCGTGCACGCCGTCGGCGGGCAGCTGAAAGTCCTCTGGAATCACGATGTTGATCCGTTCCGGATCGATATCGGCGGAGATCGCGGAATCCATGTTTTCGGTGATTGCCTTCAGCGACACCCAGCAGCCGCTGTAGCGAGACAGCTCCCAGCCATAGATGCCCAGGTCCAGTACTTCCTGCACATTGGAAGGGTTGAGCACGGGAACGGAAGCGCCGATAAACATATGTTCCGACTGGTGGGGCAGCGTCGATGACTTGCAGGCGTGATCGTCACCCGCCACGGCCAGCACACCGCCGTAGCGACTGGTACCGAAGGCGTTGGCGTGTTTGATCACGTCCATACTGCGATCAACGCCCGGCCCCTTGCCGTACCACATCGAGAACACGCCGTCGTATTTGGCACCCTGGAACAGGTTGGTCTGCTGGCTGCCCCACACCGCAGTCGCGGCCAGGTCTTCGTTAACACCGGGCACAAAGTGCACATTGTGCTTCTTCAGCCAAGGGGCAGCTTTCCACATGGCCTGGTCGACACCACCCAGCGGGGATCCACGGTAGCCGGAAATGAAGGCAGCGGTGTTCAGGCCGCGCTGCAGGTCGCGTTGATGTTGCAGCATGGGCAGGCGCACCAGCGCCTCGATACCTGTCATGTAGGCGCGAGCCTTGTCCAGAGCGTACTTGTCGTCCAGGGAGACGTTTTTGAGGTGGGGAATAGCCGCGGTCATGGATAGGGCTCCGAACTGCCGGATTAGTATTTGAATAATCGCTAAATGGTACGAATTCCCCCGGGAATTGTTATTTTAAGTTAGCCCTTAAAACACCCTAACAGGTATAATTTATTCATTTTCTTACCCAAAGAAGAAATATTATGGCAATAGACCTGACCAGACAGGATATTCATATACTGGAACTGCTTCAGCGGGACGCCGCCTTGAGCACCGGCGCTATCGCCGAAAAGGTCAACATGTCCCAGTCCCCCTGCTGGCGGCGCATCAACCGCCTGGAGCAGGAGGGCCTGATCCAGCAGCGCGTGGCGCTACTCAACCGGGATAAGCTGGGTATGGAAGTGGTGGTGTTCGCCACCATCAACCTCACCTCCACGGGGCGGCAGAATCTGATGGCCTTCGAACAGGACGTGAAGGACTACCCTGAGGTGGTGGAGTGTTACACCATGACCGGTATCTGGGACTACATGCTGAAAATCGTGACCCGGGATATTCGCCACTACGAGGCCTTTGTGCGAGAGACCCTCACCGACAGCCCGCACATTCGCGAACTGCATTCCCACATGGCGGTGACAGAGATCAAAAACACCACCGCACTGCCCCTGGCCACCCAACTGTAGGGCCACACTATGCAGGACATTCGAATTACACCGGTACAGAGTGAGCTGTTGTGGGAACAGCCGGAGGACAATCGCGCGCAGTTTGAGGCCTTGCTCACCCCCCTGGCGGGGGACACCGACCTGGTGGTACTGCCAGAGATGTTCACCACCGGCTTTTCCATGAATGCGCTGGCCAACGCCGAACCACCCGGCGGTGACACCGAACAGTGGCTGCAATCGCTCGCTCAAGCCGGCAATTACGCCGTGACTGGCAGTATCGCAGTACGCGACGGTGACGATGTTTACAACCGCATGTTGTTTGCCACTCCCGAGCGGGTCTATCACTACGACAAGCGCCACCTGTTCCGCATGGGCGGTGAGCACAAACGCTACCGCGCGGGCACTGAACGGGTGATCGTTCCCTGGCGGGGCTGGCGGATTTGCCTTCAGGTTTGCTACGACCTGCGCTTCCCCGTGTTCGCCCGCAATCGCGATGACTACGACATGCTGGTCTACGTCGCCAATTGGCCGGCGGCAAGGCGGCACCACTGGCGCCTGTTGTTACAGGCCCGCGCGGTGGAAAACCAGGTGTGTGCGGTGGGCGTCAATCGTATTGGCAGCGACGCCAACCAGCTCACCTATACCGGCGACAGCCTGGTGGTGGCTGCCGACGGCGCGGTACTACTGGATTGCGAGGCCAACGCGGGCGCGCCCACGGTAGCAGTGGATGGCGAACAGCAAACGGCTTACCGGCAGCAGTTTCCCTGCCACCGGGATGCCGATAACTTCAGTTTGGAGTGAGGGTAGTGGCAGTGCCCGGAGCGCGGAAGCACTCCGGCCACCACGGAAGCGATTACTCTTCGTATTCGACTTCCAATGTTGCCATCACGCGGCGGTTTTTAGCGCGTCCGGCATCGGTTTCATTGGTTTCCACCGGGCGGGACTCACCGTAACCCACCGCCTGCAGGCGCGAGGCACTGATGCCGTGCTGGTTAACCAGCACGTCGACCACGGCTTGCGCGCGACGCTGGGACAGGCTCTGGTTGTAGTCGTCCGGACCCTGGCTGTCAGTGTGACCTTCCACTTCCACATTGAGGTCGTCAAACTTCTGCAGGAAGTCCGCGAGGCCGGCGATATCCTGGAAGTAGCGTTCCTGCACCTGGCTGGAGTCAAACGCGAAGTTGACCAACAGGCGGATTGACGCCACTTTCGCGACCGGTAACGGACAGCCAGTGGCGTCTACGCGCGTGCCTGCAGGTGTACCGGGGCACTGGTCGCGGTCGTCGGTTACACCGTCACCGTCGGAATCCACCGGTGCCGGCGCGGCCGCAGGCGCGGGCGGCGTGACGTCACCGAAGTACCAATTCAGACCTGCGCTGAACAATAGATCATTTTCGTGTTCGTCGAGGCTGTGCAAAACGCGAGCGTCAGCGCGCACGCCAAAGCGGTTTGTCAGCATATAGCGGAAACCGGCACCGACATTGACCTGGGTTTCAACCGTGTCCCAGCTGCCTTCGTCGATATCGATTTCACCGCCACCAAATACGAAGTAGGGTCGTATGTAATTGGTACGGCCTGAACCCAGCGGGTCGCCAACGTAGCGCATCATGTCCAGTTGCCAGCTCTGTACGTCGACCTTGCCGCCGCCATTTTCCAGGTTGGCATCGTCATTGGTGTACATCAGTTCGGTGGACCAGTAATCGCCCCACGCGTACTCGAGGCCGATCCAGGGGGTACCGCTACTTTCCAGTTCGCGATCGCTATCGAACATCCAGTAACCAGCGCCGCCATTGACGGTGATGGGGGGAGCTGCGTTTGCGGTAGTGGTGATCGTCAGGGTGGCGATCAAAGCGAGGGCAGCCGTCAGCAGGTGCCTTTTCATGGGTGGAACTCCTATTCCGGGTGAATGCATTTGCCGATCCCGTTCTTCGCCGGGTTGCATTTAAGCATACACCAGATCAGAAATTTCACAGCCGGAAGGCGCCCTCGCCGAGCGGTAATTTGGCACTGGTTTAAGTGGGTATTACCAACCCAGAACTTGCTTGACAAACGGGCGCGACAGCGCGCGCTTGTCCTGCAAAGAGGCAGCATCGAGCTGGTTCAATAGCGCCATCAGTGCGGCCAACCCGCGAGGGGCTCTTGCGAGGATGTACTCCAACACTTCCGGTGCGAGCTTCAGGCCGCGTTGCGCGGCGCGAAAGGTCAGGATTTCCTGTCGCCGCTGATCATCCGCCGCAGGCAGACGATAGGTCACCCCCCAACTCAGGCGCGACTGCAGGTCCGGGAGCTTGACCCCCAATTCACGTGGCGACGCAGTGGCGGCAAACAGCAACTGGCAACCCGACGCGCGGCAGCGGTTAACCACATCAAACAAGGCCTGTTCCCACTCGGGCTCACCGGCTACCGCCTGGAGATCATCAATGCAGACCAGTGCCAGGCCTTCCACCGACGCCAGCACATCCACCGCCGGATAGTCCCGCAGTGCCAACAAGGGTAGGTAGCATGCAGTACCCGCGGCAGCCTGCTGGCACGCTGCCTGTAACAGGTGACTCTTGCCGCTGTCGGCACTGCCGTGAAGGTAGATCAGAGGCTCGGCGTTTTCCGGGGAGGGATCACGCAGCAACGCCAACAGCGGCGCGGTCTGTTCGCTGTCGCAAAAATTCTCGAGGGTGGCATCGTCATCCAGTTGCACATCCAGCGTGAGCTGACGCGGCGTACCCCTTCCCGATTCAGTCATTGCCGGAGTACATCTCACTGTTGCGGTAATAGTCCACGCCGTGCCGCAGGAACACCATGATCACAGCCGCCACCGGTAGGGCGACCACCACGCCGACGAAACCGCCGATCTGGCCACCGGCCATCAGTGCGAAGATCACCGCCACCGGATGCAGGCCGATCTTGTCGCCTACCAGCACCGGGGTCAGCACCATGCTTTCAACCAGCTGGCCCACGCCAAAGACCAGCGCAACACCAATGAGTGGCGCCCACTCACCAAACTGCACGTAGGCGGCGATCAGGGAGGCCACGATGCCCACGGCAAAACCCAGGTAGGGCACCAGGCTGGCGAGACCGGCAATCACCCCCAGCAGCACCGCAAGTTTTACACCCACAATCGCCAGGCCCAGGCTGTAGATCAGGCCCAGTGCACACATCACTACGAACTGCCCACGAAGGAAGGCGCCAACCACTTCATCGGCTTCGGCCACCAATTCCGAAACCCTGTCCTGCCAGTCCATGGGGAACATGCGCAGTGCCTTGGCCACCAGGATGTCCCAGTCGCGCATCAGGTAAAAAGAGACCACGGGCACCAGCGCCATATTGGCCATCCAGGTCACGATGCCGGCACCGGAGCCAGTAATTTGCTTGCCGGCGTTGGCCAGCAAACGCCCCAGCGATTGCCAGTTCTTCTCCAGTTGCGCACCCCAGTCCAGCGCTGCCAGGTGACTCGACGATAGATCGAGCATGCTGAGCAGACCGGGGATGGCAGTGCCCGTGAGCCAGTTCAGCGCCGCGGGCACCCGGCTGATCAGTGAATCTATCTGCTGTGCCAGCAGGGGAATCGTAAACAACAGCGTCAGTAACATCAGCAGGCTGATAAACGTAAACACCAGCACGGTCGCCCAGGTGCGATTCATCCGGCGGCGCTCCAGCGCGTCCACCAGCGGGTCACCCAGATAGGCGATCAAGCCGCCCAGAACAAAGGGCATAAGAATAGGTTGCAGCAGGTAAAACAGCAGGGCGAAGCCGAGTACTACGCCCAGCACCCAGGGCCAGCGCCGGATCACGACTTCTGCCGCGGGATCGCTCACGACTGCCACCGGTAGGACAAATCCACCAGCGTACCCGCTGCCCGGTCGGGTTGTAGGCGGCGGTTCAATTCAATGGTGGCGCGCAGCTGGTCGGCGGCGGCCCGGGTAAGTAGACGCAGCACGAGGCGATCGCCCGCTACCTGCTCCACATTGGCGTGATCCACCAGTTCCAGCTGCTCCAGCCAGTGCACCAATTGCGAATAACTGTTGTAGTCGTGGATACCGCTCACCTGCATTACGAGGGAGTCGACCCCGGCGTTGTCGGCAGTGACCGCATAGCGGCGCGCCAGCGCTTCGGCCACCAGCATGCTGCCACTGTCTGCCAGCGGGGCAATCTCGCTGCCGGAAACACGCCGGTCAGTACGCCCCTGATCAGAAATGTAGGACCAGTCCCCCAACCACTGCCCGCTCGACAGGCGGGTAAAGCGACCGGCCAGGATGTGTTGCAGGTTGTAGCGCGCACTGGCATCCACCAGGGCGGGGCCATTCAATCGCCAGAGCTGGTCGAGCGACAGGCGGGTAGCATCTTGCAGGTCCAGCAGCGGGAAGCGCAGGGGCAACCCCCGCCGATCGAAACTCTGCCCGATCTGCTCTACCAGATCGGGCGCGGTTTCCTCGCTGAGGATGCTCCGCTGCCCCCCTTCGTCCACGATCACCCACACCAGCGTGGCGGGACGGTTCGCTGTCCACAGGGGTTCGCCGGCATTGGTCACCATGTCGGAGATCAGGGTGCCATCGAATTCGAACTGGGCGAGCAGCTGATCCCCCTCGCGACTGTAATGGTATTGCTGGGCCAGGGTCTGGGCCTGCCCCAGCGATTCCTGGATGATGGGGTTGTCGAGCACAGCGTCACTGCCGGACACTTTTACCAGCACTTGCGAGAGCGCATCCCGCGCGGCCTGGGACAGGGCGGCAGCGCTCTGGTCGGCCACTGGCACGCGGCCGGTGTAGAGGTCGGTCACGCGAACGGCGCCGGCCGGCGCGGTGAACAGCACTGCCAGCAGGGGCAGCAAACAAGCCAGGCGGGCGATCATGGGCATGAAGGTGGGCTCAAATACAGTGAAGCGCTCATTGTAGCAGGGCTAAGCGGCGCCGCGCAGTGTGTGACAATCGCGGGGGATTTGCCCGTGTGTCGCGCCAGAATTCAGGCTAAAATAGCGCCCTTTTCGCACTAACCGGGATTCCCCATGAGCAGCGACGCAAATACTCCCTCCCTCAGCTACAAGGACGCCGGTGTCGATATCGATGCGGGCAACGCCCTGGTGGAACGCATCAAGGGTGTGTCGCGACGCACACGCCGCCCGGAAGTTCTGGGTGGCCTGGGTGGCTTTGGCGCCCTGTGTGAAATTCCGGCGGGTTACAAAGAACCCGTGCTGGTATCCGGCACCGACGGCGTGGGCACCAAACTGCGCCTGGCCATGGACATGGGCATCCACGACACCATTGGTATCGACCTGGTCGCCATGTGCGTCAACGACCTGGTAGTCGCGGGCGCCGAGCCGCTGTTCTTCCTCGACTACTACGCCACCGGCAAGCTGAGCGTGGACACCGCGGTTGCCGTGGTGGAAGGCATCGGCGCCGGCTGCGAACTGGCGGGCTGCGCCCTGGTGGGCGGTGAAACGGCGGAAATGCCCGGCATGTACGAAGGTGAGGACTACGACCTGGCCGGCTTCTGCGTCGGCGTGGTGGAGAAGTCCGGTGTGATCGACGGCAGCCAGGTCGCCGAGGGCGACTGCCTGGTGGGCATCAGCTCCAGCGGCCCCCACTCCAACGGTTACTCCCTGATTCGCAAAATCCTCGAAGTCAGCGGTGCGGACCTCAATCAACCGCTGGGTGATACCACCCTCGGCAAGGCCCTGCTGGCCCCGACCACCATCTACGTGAAACCCTTGCTGGACTTGATGAAGGTGGTAGAGGTAAAAGCCTTGTCACACATCACCGGCGGCGGCCTGCTGGAAAACCTGCCGCGCGTGCTGCCGGAAGATTGCAAGGCCGTGATCGAAACGGAAACCTGGGAGATGCCCGAGGTATTCCGCTGGTTGCAGCAAGCCGGCAACGTCAACGAGACCGAAATGTACCGCACCTTTAACTGCGGCATCGGCATGGTGGTGTGCATCGCTCCGGAATATCTGGAAGCAGCGCTGGCCAGCCTGAACGGGGCCGGCCTGGATGCCCGAGCGATCGGTCGTATCGAGAGCGGCGACAACACCGTAGAACTGCGCGCATGACCGCAGAAGCTCGCCCCCGGCTGGTCATTCTGATCTCCGGCCGGGGCTCCAACATGCTGGCCTTTATCGACGTCTGCCGCAGTGGCGAGCTGAACGCAGAGATCGCGCTGGTGCTGAGCAACAATCCCGATGCCGCCGGCCTGGCTTTGGCGGCAGAAGCCGGCATTGAAACCGCCGCGGTCAATCACCGCGACTATCACAGCCGCGAGGCCTTTGATGCGGCGCTGACACAACGCGTGCAGGCGGCGGAACCCGACCTGGTAATCCTCGCCGGTTTCATGCGCATTCTTACGCCAGTCTTCATCAGCCCCTTCGCCGGCCGGCTATTGAACATTCATCCTTCCCTGTTGCCCAAGTACCCGGGGCTGCACACTCACCAGCGCGCGCTGGATGCGGGCGACACCGAAGCCGGTGCCACCGTGCATTTTGTGACCCCGGAACTGGATGGCGGACCACCGATTCTGCAGGTGCGGGTTCCCATCGAACCCGGCGATGATGCCGACACCCTGGCGGCGCGCGTGATACGCCAGGAACATTGGATCTACCCCGAGGCGGCGCGCTGGTTTATCGAGGGGCGCGTCAAACTCACTCAGGCGGGAGCCGAACTGGATGGACAAATTCTGGATCAAAGCGGACAGGTGCTTGCACCTCGCTAGTGGCGCTGTACTAAGCCTGGCACTGCTGGCTGCGCCGACATCACTAGCCGCCGACTCGGCAAGCGAAGTTGCGACTGAGGCCGGCACCGCCGAAGCGACCACACCGGCGGAGGAAAGCACTAGCGACAGCACCACCCTCCCCCTCAGCCCCTATGTGCTGGAATACAAAACCAGCGCCCGCGGCTTCACCCTCAGCACCCAGCGCGAACTGAAACAGCTGGACAGCGGCCAATGGGAACTCACCGAAGGTGGCGACATCATGGTGCTGGGCCTGGAACATAAAGCCTTCTTTAACACCGAGGGCTTGAAAGTGATCCCCACCGAGTACATCTACCGCGGTAAAGGCCTGATGAAGCGCCGCGCGGAAGTCCATTTCGATCACAAACACGAAATCGTGCGCAGCCTGTACAAAGATGAGTGGTACGACCTGCCCTACACCCCCGACACGCTCGACCGCATGAGCCAGCAGGAGCAGGCCCGCTTACTGCTACTGAATGAGGGCCCCACCGAGGAAGGCGCGTTCACCGTTGCCGATCGCAAGCGGGTGAAGACTTACAACATTGAGTTGGTGGGCGAAGAGCAACTGGACACAGAGCTGGGCAAGGTGAAAACCCTGCACTTCTCGCGCATCCATGACGACGAAGAGCGCACCACCGACTTCTGGGTTGCGCCCGAGTGGGATTACATCATTGTGCGCACGGTGCATGTAGACGACGGCTCACCGGCGGAAACCAATCTGGTCGGCGGCACGCTCAAAGGCGAGCCGCTGAAGCCCTAATCGCCTATCAAGCCTTGGGCAGTGTCACCCCACGCTGCCCCTGGTACTTGCCACCGCGGTCGCGGTAGCTGGTATCGCACACTTCATCCGACTCGAAGAACAGCATCTGCGCCACGCCTTCGTTGGCGTAGATCTTTGCCGGCAGGGTGGTGGTGTTGGAAAATTCCAGGGTCACATGCCCTTCCCACTCCGGTTCCAGCGGTGTGACATTCACGATGATGCCGCAGCGGGCGTAGGTGGATTTGCCGAGGCAGATGGTCAGCACATTGCGCGGAATGCGGAAGTACTCCACGGTGCGCGCCAGCGCAAATGAATTGGGCGGAATCACACAGACGTCGCTTTTCACGTCGACGAAGCTGTCCTCATCAAAGTGCTTGGGGTCGACCGTGGCGGAGTTGATGTTGGTGAACACCTTGAACTCATCGGCACAGCGCACGTCATAACCGTAGCTGGAGGTGCCGTAGGAAATGAGCCGGCGGCCTTCATCGGTGCGCACCTGATCCGCCACAAATGGCTCGATCATGCCCTGCTGCTCGGCCATGCGCCGAATCCATTTGTCTGCTTTGATACTCACGTTCGCTTCGCTCAGTCGTCTTTGATTTCAATGTTGGGGAATTGCTGTACCGCGCTGCCACCGGCATTCGCGAGGGCATTTTCCACCGCTTCGGCCACCTGCAGGTAGCGCGCTGCCAGATCCGATTCGGGCGCTGCGATCACGGTTGGCCGGCCGGCGTCGGTCTGCTCACGAATCGCCAGCGCCAAGGGCAAACTGCCCAGCAAGGGCACACCGTAGTCCGCCGCAATGCGTTCGCCGCCGCGTTCGCCGAAGATGTGCTCCACGTGACCACACTGGGAACACTGGTGCAGGGCCATGTTTTCCACGATGCCCAGAATCGGCACCTGCACCTTGTTAAACATCTCGATGCCTTTGCGGGCGTCCAGCAGGGCGATGTCCTGGGGCGTGGTGACGATCACCGCGCCAGCCACTGTAGCCTTCTGCGACAGGGTCAGCTGGATATCGCCGGTGCCCGGCGGCATATCGATAATGAGGAAATCCAGTTCACCCCACAGGGTCTGCTCCAACATCTGTGCCAGCGCACCACCGGCCATGGGGCCGCGCCACACCATCGGTGTTTTCTCGGTCACGAGATAGCCCATGGACATGGTTTTCAAACCGTGGGCCTCAATCGGCAGTAGATACTGCGTGCCCTGCTGCTCCGGACGCGTGCCATCGGCAATGCCCAGCATGATTTGCTGGCTGGGGCCGTACACGTCAGCATCCAGCAGGCCCACGGTGGCGCCGCGCTGGCGCAGGGCCAGGGCGAGGTTTACCGCCGTGGTGCTCTTGCCCACGCCACCTTTGCCGGAAGCAACGGCGATGATGTGTTTGATCGCATTCATGGAGTTTTCCGTTGGCGCGACGGCAATCCCGCCGCCGCAAAGGCCCGCTAGTATAAAGAGCCACCTGCCGTACAACAATGCCACCCCCCGGAAAACCGCGTAATCCGTGGCCTCTACCGTTCGGTGCTAGTGAAAAGGCGGGGCAAAACCGCTATAGTAGCGCCCCTTTTTTACACCCCCGGACAAACAAGCGATATGAACGCCCCCGCGCCCCGCAAGATACTGGTTACCAGCGCCCTGCCCTACGCCAATGGCTCCCTCCACCTGGGCCACTTGCTGGAGATGGTGCAGACCGATATCTGGGTTCGCTTCCAGAAATCCCGCGGCCACGAGTGCCACTACGTTTGCGCCGACGACGCCCACGGCACCGCTATCATGCTGACCGCGGAGTCCCTGGGTATCACTCCTGAAGAGCAGATCAAGCGGATTCAGGAAGAGCACGAGCGCGATGCGGCGGGCTTCCTGATCGGCTTCGACAACTTCCACAGCACGCACTCGGAAGAGAACCGCCGGTGGTGCGAGGAGATCTATGGGCGGCTGCAGGCCAACGACCACATCGCCAGCCGGGACATCACCCAGGCTTTCGATCCGGAAAAACAGCTGTTCCTGGCCGACCGCTACATCAAGGGCACCTGCCCCAAATGTAAAACCCCGGACCAGTATGGCGACAACTGCGAGGCCTGTGGCGCCACCTACAGCCCGACCGAACTGATCGACCCGGTGTCAGCCCTGTCCGGTGCCAAACCCGTCGAAAAGCAAAGCACCCACTATTTCTTCACCTTGCCCGCCTTCACTGACATGCTGTCAGACTGGCTCGCCAGTGAGGAATTGCAGCCCCAGGTGGCCAACAAACTCCGCGAGTGGGTAGACGGCGGCCTGCAGGAGTGGGACATCAGCCGCGACGCACCCTACTTCGGCTTCGAGATTCCCGGCGCCCCCGGCAAATACTTCTACGTCTGGCTGGACGCCCCCATCGGCTACATGGCGAGCTTTCAGCAATACTGCGATCGTGTTGGCCTGGACTTTGCCCCCTGGTGGCAGGAAGGCTCCGACGCGGAGTTGTACCACTTCATCGGCAAGGACATCATCAACTTCCACGGCCTGTTCTGGCCGGCCATGCTGCAATCCGCCGGTCTGCGCTTGCCGACTGCGATCTACGCCCATGGCTTCCTGATGGTGAACGGCACCAAGATGTCCAAGAGCCGCGGCACCTTCATCAAAGGCAGCACCTACCTGGAGCACCTGGATCCCGAATACCTGCGCTACTACTTCGCCGCCAAACTCAGTGGCTCGGTGGATGATATCGACCTGAACCTGGAAGACTTCGTGCAACGGGTTAATTCCGACGTGGTAGGCAAGGTGGTTAACATCGCCAGCCGCTGCGCCGGCTTCCTGCGCAAGGGTTTTGATAACACCCTGAGCCCGGCCTGCGCCGAAGCCGCGCTGGTACAGGAGTTTATCGATGCCGGCGACGGCATTGCCGCGCTGTTCGAAGCGCGTGAATTCAACAAGGCCATCCGCGAAATCGTCGCCCTGGCCGACCGCGCCAACCAGTACATCGATGAGCGTAAGCCCTGGGTGCTGGCCAAGGAGGAAGGACGCGAGCAGGAAGTGCTCGATGCCTGCTCAGTGGGGATCAACCTGTTCCGCGTGCTGATGACCTACCTGGCACCGGTGCTGCCTGCGATGGCGGAAAAAGCCGAGGCCTTCCTGGGCTTGTCGCTGCAGTGGACCGATCTTCAGGGCCCGCTGCTGAATCACAAGATCAACAAGTTCAAGCCGCTGCTCACCCGGGTAGAAACAGAAAAGGTGGAAGCCATGGTAGAAGCCAGCCGTGAATCCGCGCCCGCCGCGGCCAAGCCGAAAGCAGAACCCACGCCGAAAGCCGAAGAGGAAAGCAGCACTATCGCCTTTGAGGATTTCGCCAAGGTCGACCTGCGAGTGGCTCGCATCGCCGCAGCCGACCACGTGGAAGGGGCCGACAAACTCCTGTGCCTGAAGCTGGACCTGGGCGACGAGCAGAAGCAAGTCTTCGCCGGCATTAAAGCCGCTTACCAACCGGAAGACCTGGTCGGTCGCCTGACCGTGATGGTCGCCAACCTCGCACCGCGCAAGATGCGCTTCGGGGTATCCGAGGGCATGGTACTGGCAGCGGGCCCGGGCGGTGAGGACATTTTCCTGCTGCAGCCGGATTCCGGTGCCGAGCCGGGCATGCAGGTGAAGTAAACCAGCGGCCCTGGTTATGAGCATATAACCATTAAGCCGTTGTTTTGCTTAGGTTATGTCTCTACACTCCTGCTCCGCCCGCACAGACGGGGCGATCAGGGAACTCAGCACGAAAAGGCAGCATTTGTTAAAGTTCCCTGGTTGTGCGGCGCGAAACGCCGCCCATTGATCCATGGGACGACAACACAATGCTGGCTGACTACTCGATACTGTTGATCGGGGCCATTCTGGTCAACAACTTCGTTCTGGTGCAGTTCCTCGGGCTGTGCCCCTTCATGGGTGTGTCCAACAAACTGGAAACCGCCATGGGCATGTCCATGGCCACCACCTTTGTACTGACCCTCGCCTCCGCCGCCAGCTACCTGACTTTCAACTTCCTGCTCAAACCACTTGGGCTGGAATACCTGCGCACGCTCTCGTTCATTTTGGTGATCGCCGTGGTGGTGCAATTCACCGAGATGGTGGTGCGCAAAAGCAGCCCCCTGTTGCACCGGGTGCTCGGCGTGTACTTGCCGCTGATCACCACCAACTGCGCCGTACTCGGCGTGGCCCTGCTGAACATCAACAAGGCCCACAACTTCACCCAGTCTCTGTTCTATGGCTTCGGGGCCGCGGTGGGCTTTTCCCTGGTGCTGGTACTGTTTGCCGCGATGCGCGAACGACTGGCGGTTGCCGACGTGCCGGAACCCTTCAAGGGTCCCGCCATCGGCATGATTACCGCGGGCCTGATGTCGCTGGCCTTTATGGGTTTTGCGGGTTTGGTATAGGGCGGCGCGATGGAATTCCTCCAGCAACAACCGCTGTTGGCCGCCCTGCTGGCCCTGGTCGGCCTGGGTGCCGTATTCGGCGCCTTGCTCGGCTTCGCCGCGGTGCGCTTCCGCACGGAAGGCAATCCGATCGCTGACCAGATCAACGATATCCTGCCCCAAACCCAGTGCGGCCAGTGCGGCTTCCCCGGCTGTCGCCCCTACGCCGAGGCCATCGCCGATGGCGAGGCCATCAACAAATGTCCGCCCGGCGGGGAAACCACAATTCAGGAACTGGCCGACCTGCTGGACGTGGAAGCGATCCCGCTGGACGAGGAGCACGGCGAGGAGAAAGTCCGCGCGGTGGCCTACATTCGCGAAGACGAGTGCATCGGCTGTACCAAGTGCATTCAGGCCTGCCCGGTGGACGCCATTCTCGGTGCAGCGAAGCAGATGCACACGGTCATCACCAGCGAGTGCACCGGCTGTGATCTCTGCGTTGAACCCTGCCCGGTAGACTGCATCGACATGATCCCCGAACAAACCACGGTCCAGAGCTGGCGCTGGGGTTTGCCCCGGCCCTCCACCGTGAACGCCGACATCATCGCCACCGATGCACCCCAGGGGCAGGCGGCATGAGGAAGATCTGGGATTTCCACGGCGGTATTCACCCGCCGGAAAACAAAGATCAGTCCCTTGGCGAACCCATTGCCCCGGCGGGAATTCCCCGCATGCTGACGCTGCCCGTATCCCAGCACATCGGCGCCCCGGCCATTCCCGTGGTCGAGCCCGGCGATCAGGTGCTCAAGGGGCAGCAGATTGCCAAGGCCCGCGGCCCGGTGAGCGTGCCGGTGCACGCCCCAACTTCCGGCACTGTGGTTGCGGTGGAACCGCGCCCGGTCGCCCACCCCTCGGGACTCACTGCGCTATGCGTTGTGATAGAACCCGACGGCGAGGACCGCTGGATCGAACACGCCGGCCTTGCCGACTACACCGCCGAGGACAAGGCTGCCCTGCTGGAGCGGATACGCGATGCGGGCATCGCCGGTATGGGTGGCGCGGGCTTTCCCGCTGCGGTGAAACTGGCCGGACGGCCCGGCGCCGAAATCGACACGCTGATTATCAACGGCACCGAGTGCGAACCCTATATCACGGCAGACGATATCCTGATGCGCGAGCGCGCCGACCAGATCGTTGCCGGTACACTGATTCTCAAGCACCTGATCGCGCCAGGGCACACCCTGATCGGCATCGAAGACAATAAACCCGAAGCCATCGCCGCCGTGCGCCGAGCCTGCCAGGGTCACGATATCGAGGTAGTGCAGTTCCCCACCAAGTACCCTTCGGGCGGGGAAAAGCAACTGATTGAAATCCTGACCGGCCGCCAGGTACCCAGCGGCGGCCTGCCCGCCGATATCGGCGTGGTCTGCCAGAATCTTGGCACAACGGTCGCCATTCATCGCGCGATCGCCCACGGTGAACCGCTGATCAGTCGTGTGACTACCGTGACCGGTGAAGCGGTCGACCAACCCCGCAACTACGACACCCTGCTGGGCACCCCCATGGCCTGGCTGCTGGAGCGTGCCGGTTACCGGGCTGCGGACAACAACCGGCTGGTGATGGGTGGCCCGATGATGGGCTTCACCGTCACCAGCGCCGATGTGCCCGTGGTCAAAACCACCAACTGCGTGCTGGCCCCCACCGAGGCTGAACTGCCCACGCCACCGCCCGCCCAGGCCTGCATCCGCTGCGGCATGTGCGCCGAGGCCTGCCCGGCCAGCCTGCTGCCGCAGCAACTGTTCTGGTTTGCCCAGGGGCAGGAGCACGAGAAGCTGGAACAACACAATCTGTTCGACTGCATCGAGTGCGGCGCCTGCGCCTACGTCTGCCCCAGCAGTATTCCCCTGGTGCAGTACTACCGCGCCGCGAAGGCGGAAATCGTCCAACTGCGACAGGATCACGAGCGGGCCAACCACAGCCGTGACCGCTTCGAAGC
The DNA here is from genome assembly GCA_030427085.1 of Gammaproteobacteria bacterium. Taxonomy (GTDB): domain Bacteria; phylum Pseudomonadota; class Gammaproteobacteria; order Pseudomonadales; family Halieaceae; genus JAUHXH01. Next base: position 523,038 of record JAUHXH010000003.1, read on the forward strand.
TCGCCAGGCCCGACTGGAACGGGAAGCAGCGGAAAAAGAAGCCAAACGCGCAGCGCGCAAAAAGGCTGCCGAGGAAAGAGCCAAAAAGGCGGCAGAGAGCGGTGACGCTCAGGAAGACCCGATCCAGGCAGCCATCGAACGCGCCAAGGCGAAAAAAGCCGCTCAGGCCAGTGCGCCCGCTGGTGACTCCCGGGACAAGCTGGAAGCCGATGTCGCCGCCACCCGCAAGCGCCTGGAAAAGGCCGAGGCCAAGCTGGCCGAGGCGCGTGAGGCCGACGATGCCAATATCGCTGCCTACGAAAATGCGGTGCAGAAAACCCGCGACAAATTACAGAACGCCGAAGCAGCACTGGCTGCAGCGCCCGCGCCGGACGCGCCTGCAGCGTCCAGCAGTGGCGACGCCGCCCAGGATGCCATTGCCCGCGCCCTCGCTGCGCGCTATGCGGCAGCGGAACTGAGCCCGGAAGAAAAGGCCCGCGCCGATCTGGAAAAACTCGAAGCACGCCTGGCGAAAACGCGTACCAAACTCGAAGAAAGCCGCAGTGCCGGTGAACAGGACAAAGTGATCGAGGCGCTGGAATCGACGGTAGTGCGGCTGGAGGACAAAATCGCCACCGTCCGCCAATCTGTCGGCATGCCCGCAGAGGCCGAAGCCAAAAACCAGGGACAGACCACGGATCCGGCAGCGCTCGCCATCGAACGTGCCAAAGCCCGGCGGGCCGGCACCGGCAAATCGTCCGAGTCACCCAAAGAAGTACTGGAACGCAATCGCGAGGCCCTCAACAAGAAACTGACCACCACGCGCGAACGGCTCGCCGAGGCACGCGAGGCTGGTGACGACACCGTAGTCGCCTTCGAAATGGCGGAGGCCAAGCTGGCCGACAAACTGGCTCGCGTGGAGCGCGAACTGGCCGAGTTGGAGGAAGCCTGAGGTGGCGTTGGTACGAATTACTTCACCGCACGCGCAGGGGCAGAACCGCACCGCGTCGGTGATGCAGAGCGTGCTGCTGGCTACCGTGCCCGGCGTGGTGGTAATGACCCACTTCTTCGGCTTCGGCACCCTGGCCAATATCCTCTGGGGCGGCCTGCTGGCGCTATTATTTGAAGCCTGCGCGCTCAAACTCCGAAAACGCCCGTTAGGTTTCTACCTGCGCGACTACAGCGCGTTGGTTACCTCCACCCTACTCTGTATCGCCCTGCCCCCTTACGCGCCCTGGTGGTTGATCGTGGTGGGTGTAGGCATCGCCATCCTGCTGGCCAAGCATCTTTACGGCGGCCTCGGTTACAACCCCTTCAATCCGGCGATGGTGGGTTACGTGGTGCTGCTGATTTCCTTCCCGGTGCAAATGACGGCCTGGGCACCGCCGCGCGGTGCCGGGGAAGTGCCAGGCCTGTTGGACGCCGTACAGGCGCTGTTCACCCCCGCCGCCTACGACGGCGTGACCATGGCCACCCCGCTGGATGTGCTGAAGCAAAACAACAGCCTGCTGATCGAAGACCTGTGGGCGGCCAATCCACAGTTCGGCCGTTGGGCCGGCAAGGGCTGGGAATGGGTCAATATGGCCTTCCTCGCCGGCGGTGCCTGGCTGCTCTACAAACGCATCTTCACCTGGCACGCCCCCGTGGCCATGCTGGCCAGCCTGGCGCTGATGTCGGCGCTGTTCTACGACGGCGGCAGTTCCGCCAGTGGCGGCTCACCGCTGTTCCACTTGCTGAGCGGAGCCACCATGTTCGGCGCGTTTTTCATCGTTACCGACCCGGTGACCTCTGCCGTTTCTCTGCGCGGGCGCTTGATCTATGGCGCGCTGATCGGCGTGCTGGTCTATCTCATCCGGGTTTGGGGTAACTACCCCGATGCCATTGCGTTTGCGGTGCTGATCATGAACTTCGCCGCGCCCTTCATTGACCACTACACTCAGCCGCGCACCTACGGCCACAGCAAGCCACGCGATAACAGCCAGGGAGGGGAAAGCTGATGCGCCAGTCCATCAGCTCCAACGCGCTGCTGCTCGGCTTGTTTGCGCTGGCGACTACCGCGGTAATTGCTGCGACCTTCCTGGGTACCCGCGATCGCATCGCCGAACAACAGCGCGCCGCCGAGGAGCGCGCCCTGCTGGAAATCGTGCCCGCCGACCGCCACGACAACGCCATGTTGGACGACACCCTGCCGGTGGGGCCCACGACATCTGGATTGGAATTGCGACAGGACAAACAACTCTTCCGCGCCCGGCGCGGTGAACAGGTGGTTGCCGCCATCATCCCGGCCACGGCCCGCGACGGCTACAGCGGTGACATCGACCTGATCGTGGGCGTAAATGCGGATGGCAGCGTGGCCGGTGTGCGCGTGCTGCAACACCGCGAAACGCCGGGTCTGGGGGACAAGGTGGATCTCAACAAATCCTCCTGGGTGTTGAGTTTCGACGGCCGCTCGTTGGCCGACCCCACGCCTCAACAATGGGCAGTGAAGAAAGACCAGGGCGTGTTTGACCAGTTTACCGGTGCTACCATCACCCCCAGGGCCGTGGTGAACGCCACGCGCCGTGTTCTGGAATACGCACAGCAACATCACGCCACCATTTTCGATACGGCGGCGCAGGACAACTGAATATGGCCGAGGCCAACTACAAAGACCTGTCGGTCAACGGACTGTGGAAAAACAACCCCGCGCTGGTGCAATTGCTGGGGCTGTGCCCGCTACTGGCGGTGACCGGTACCGTGGTCAACGCTATCGGCCTGGGACTGGCCACCATCGGTGTATTGCTGACCTCCAATGTGGCCGTGTCCCTGATCCGCAATATCGTCAACGACGCGGTGCGACTGCCCGCTTTTGTGATGATCATCGCCTCGGCCGTTACCTGCATCGAATTGTTGATGCAGGCCTTTGCCTACGAGCTCTACCAGATCCTCGGCATCTTCCTGCCGCTGATTACCACCAACTGTGTCATTCTGGGTAGAGCGGACGCCTACGCCAGCAAGAACAGCCTCGCGCCCGCCGCCTACGACGGTTTCATCATGGGCCTGGGATTCAGTGTGGTGCTGGTGTTACTGGGCGCGCTGCGCGAACTGGTGGGCACCGGCGCCCTGTTCGCCAATATGGACTTGCTGTTTGGCCCGGCCGCGGCTGACTGGAAAGTGGTGCTGGTGGACGACTACCAGAACTTCCTGCTGGCCATTCTGCCGCCCGGTGCCTTCATCTTCACTGGATTGCTGATTGCCCTGAAGAACCTTGTGGACGGGCAAATCAAGAAACACCAGGACGCCCGCCGCACCAAACCGATCAAGGGCGCCAAGCGGGTACGCGTGACGGGAACGATTAGCTAGGGCTATTAACCCTCGTTCTGGATCATCCCTCGCTCTTGAGCATCAGCGTATCGAGGATTTCATCCACCGCGGCGTCATCCATCCCCGCGTTGTCCTCGTCACAACTGTAAGTCGCAAACAGCATCAGGCGCCCGGCCATCAGCAGCCAGCTGCGAATGGCGCTGCCCTCTTCCCGAAACTCACCGCGCATGCCCTCGAACTCGCCGCACTGGGTTTGCCGCCATTGGGCCACCTGCGGCAGCTCATCCCGCGCGATGGCCTGCAGGTCCGCTTCGCTGAAGTCAGCGTCATCCCGCTGCAATGTGGAAATTTCGATACAGCCAACATCATCCCGATCACCGATCAGGATGCCCTCTTCCTCAGCGTCGGCCCACCACTCCGGGGGCAGTGCCAGGGTCCACCAGTCCGTTTCCAGTACATTCACGCGTCAGTCTCCAGAACCAGGGTCATCAGCAGGGCGTCCTCGCGACCTGCCGGGCCAGAATAATAGTTTTTACGTGTGCCCGTGGGGGCAAAACCCAGGGCGTGGTAAAAGGCGATTGCCGCCTCGTTTCCCGCCCTGACCTCAAGGTGGCATCGCTGCACACCGTCTCGTTGAAATTGGGCCAGTGCTGCACTCCAAAGGCGTTGACCGAGCCCTTCGCGGCGCCTTGCGGTGGTCACGGCAATATTCAGGATCTCAGCTTCATCGAGCACGCTGGAATACGTCACAAAACCGAGTATGGCGGCTTGATCCTCCAGCACGAGTGTCGTGGACAGCCAGGTGGCAAACTGGCTAGCGCTCCATCCACCGCCGCCGCTGGCTGTGTCCAGTGCGCTGAGCTGGGCCACATCGTCCGCTCGCGCGGCGCGCAAGCTCACGCGCCGGCAGGTGTTTGGAGTTGGTGCAATACAGCCCACACCTCGCGCTTGCGCAAGGGGGCCTCGAGCATCTGGCCGATATCTGCCGGTACTGAACGGACAGCCGGAAACTCGCTGGCATCCACCCAGCGCGCCTCCACATCGCCCGCCAACAACACACCCTGCAGGCCCTCGGTGTCCAGGCGGCGGTGCAGGAAGGCGTTCAGCGCCTCGCGAGCCACATCCGCTCCGGCGTCGAGCTGCTGGCTCTGGTGCAGTGGCCAGTCGAATCGGGCATAGCCGCTCTGGGTGGCGCCCAGGGCACGGGCCAGGCCCTGCACCAATTGCATATAGGCCTCGGAGATATTGCCTTGCTGGATCTCTTCTACCCACAACCAGCCACCCAGGGTAAGGGTAACGACCGAAAACCTGACCGCCTCGGACCTGGGCCGGTTTACCGGCGCTGACACCGGCGTTTCGGATGGCTTTGGCTCATCCCGTAACAGTTGGCTCGCCTCGGCCAGCGCCGGGGGTGCATTCTGAGGGGAACCGGGACCTTTAGCGGTCGGAACTGTTGTCGGTGCAGCAGGTGACGCAGCCAAAGGCTCGGGCGACGCCTGGTCCGGCACGAGTCGAAGACGACGCGTCGGCGCCGCGCCGGGTAATTGCCCCCGCGAGACGTAACTGGCGATGCCCATGGCATCCAGATATTGGCGTCGATTCAATTCGTGCACAGTGTTATTCCGATGGTGCTGACAGCGCCTAGTTTAACGCGACATGCCCCTCTCGCTGAACCCGCAAGACGGTGTCTAAAACCATTGCCAGCCATGTTGTCCAAAGAAAGTGCGCGCCGAACGGGCGAACATCCCCAGATGCCCTCCGCCCTTGTGCGCGGCACGACCGCCGTGATGGACAATCTCCATCGCCGGCACGAACATCAACTGACCCTGTTCGGCCAGGCGCAGGCACAGGTCGTAGTCCTCGAAGTACATGAAATAGTCGTCACTGAATCCGCCCACCGCCGCCATCGCCGGGGTGCGCAGGAGCATAAAGCAGCCGCTGGCCAGCGGCACCGGGCAGGGCTGCGAACCACTGCAGAGGTCTCGCATCTCGTAGTTGGCCAGGCGGCCGGCGAACCTTTGCCGCAACCACTGCGGCGCAAACGCGCGCAGGAACAGCACCCACAGGGAGGGATAACGTTTGCACAGGTATTCGATATCGCCGGACGAACCGTATACCCGCGGCGCCGCCAGCACCACTGCAGGGTGTGCCTGGAGGAATTGCAGGCCGGCGTGCAGGGCGTCCGGCGCCAGTTCCACGTCGGGATTCAGTACCAGGTGAAACTCGCTGTCGGCGTAATACAGGGCGCGATTGTGGCCGGCGCCATAGCCCTTATTGTCAGGCGCGCAGATCAGCTTTGCAGTTGGCAGAAGTTCTGCCAACAAAGCCTCCACCTGCTTCGCGTAGGCCGAGTCAGCACTGTGATCCACCACCGTCACTTCTGGCTCAACGCCAGCCGCGACGGCTGCCTGCTGCAGGCTCTGAAGCGCGCCGCGTAATTGATCGACATCACTGAAGAAAGTGACCAGGGAAACACTGAGCGAAGGGGGCTGGGCGAGCATCGGCGCATCTTATCAGCGCCTGCCGTCCTGCGCACCCGGCCTTGCATTGCCCGTCGGCCCCTTTTACCATCGTTGGCCTTCCGGGGACTTCCACTTCGCCATGACTGAACCCAGGGTTGTCTGCGTGCTCGGTATGCACCGCAGCGGCACCAGTTGCCTGACGGGCTCGTTGCAAAACGCCGGCCTGGAACTTGGCGACGCCAGTGAATGGAACAAATACAACACCCGCGGCAATCGCGAAAACCAGGCCTTCGTGGACTTCCACGAGCATTTGCTGCGCGCCAATGGCGCTACCTGGGACACCCCGCCGCGCAAGCTCAAATACACTGCGGAAGATGTCGATCGGGCGCGTGCCCTGGCGGCGAGTTTTGGCGATGCCCGCTGGGGATTCAAAGACCCCCGGGCACTGCTGGCGCTACCATTGTGGAATCAGGTAATCCCGGAGGCACGCTACGTGGGCATTTTCCGGCACCCCCTTGCGGTGAAGGCTTCGCTACAGCGGCGTGACGCCCGCACTTCGGATCGCACCTGCCTCGAGCTGTGGTATCACTACAATCGCCAGCTCTACCGGGAGCTGCGCCGACGCCCCTTCCCCCTGTTCAGTTTTGACTGGGATGAGGAGCGCTTTCACGCCCGCCTCAATGAAGTGCTACTGGATTTGAATCTGGCACCGCTGGCCGAGGATCAGCGCTTCTATACCCAGAGCCTGCACAACTTCTCCGAACGGGATGAGAAAAGCATTCCCTGGAAGTTGCGCCGCCTGTATCGAAAGTTACAGGAATTTGCGCAGGCCTGAACGCTCCGTGCGTTTCAGGGTGCGGCAGCGCTGCTGGAAGTCCGCCAGGTGCGCGGCAAAATCCGGCACCGCTTCAATCTGGGCATCCAACCGTTTGCTCACCAGTTGATAGAGCGCCAGATCGTAAGCATTTTCATCGATCACCCGTTGTTGTAAATCGCCCAGTTGGCCGAGCACACTGGACACTGTGGCCGCCACGTCGCCCGACTCTGTCTTTTTACCGCCCACATTCTGCGCCACGTAAGACAGATCCAGTTCCGGGAACCACTGCCGCAGGTGGTTTTCCATCACCACCATGCTCTCGTCATAGCGCTCAACCTGCCCGATCATGGGCACAGCACGAACGGTCTCGATGGCCTCGCCGAAGGTGCGCATGGCGAGCATAGCGTTGCTGGTGTGGCCGTGGGCACCGGCCAGGTAGACGGTCTGGTAGTTGCGGATAGTGCGGGAGACCCGCCCCTGCATCCGCCATTCCACATATTCGGAGAACGATTTGCTGCGCGCGGCGATCGCACCGGGAGTCTTCCCGCCCTGCCGACGCTCGAAATTGTAGGCCGACTGGAAGCGCACTATAGGATGCCGCAACAGATACACCGGCACCCAGCGGACTCGCGGTACTTTTGGCCAAACTCGGGTCATGCAATGGCTGGATATCGCACACAGCTCACCATTTTCCTGGACCAGGTTCCGCAAGTGGGCACCGCCACCATTACGCATGGTCGCGTCATCCCGATGATCCAGGAAGCCCGCCCCGAAGTTTCGCGCCAGCGACCAGTCGAAAGTAGTGCCGGCGTTTTTGAAAATGTGCCCGTGCAGTAAGACTGTTCGCATCTCAGCGCCCACTCACCGCCTGAGGAGGCAGCTTCTCTGCGGAGGGCAGTGCACCCGGTTGTTTCGGGTCGCCGAAGTCTTCCCGCAATATCGTCGCCGCCTGGCTTCGGCTGAAATGCCGCTGGAGATAGGCAGCGTAGCGGTGGGTCCTGCTGATGGCTGCGTCGCTGCCGCGATCCACCTCAATCAAAATTTCCGCCATGGCTTCGGCATCGTCGGTAATGTTCATCACTTCAGCAGCGTCGGGAATGCCCTCCGCCCCTATCGTTGTGGTAGTCAAAGGCACGCCCTGCTGCAATGCCTCGATCACCTTCCCCTTTACCCCGGCACCAAAGCGCAGGGGCACAACCGCTTGCCGTACCTGTCGATACAGGGCATCCAGTTCTTCATCGGGCAAATAGCCGTAAACGCGTACATGATCGCTCTGCAGTTCGAGCACCGCATCCGTGGGATTAGACCCCACCACGTGCAGTTGCAGGCCGGGACGCTCGGCCAGTACTCGCGGCATGACTTCCTCAACAAACCAGCAAATACCGTCGACATTGGGTGGATGGTTGAAACCGCCCACAAACAACAGGTCCTGTCGCTCCTGCGGATCGTAGAGCGGCGGTTCGCGATCCGGCAACACATAGAGCGGAATGGCCCGTAGCGAGAGATCGGGACGGTGCTCCCGAATCTCCTCGATTTCGACTTCCGAGGGGTAATAGACCTTGTCGACCCGGTCGAAGACGGCGTATTCACGACGCCGCCAGCTCATCGCATCGCGCTTCTTGCCACCGTTGCCCGACACTTCCATTTCCCGCTGTGTGCGCAGGTAGTGGAGGTCATGGCCAAAGTAGATGATCGGCGGCCGCGGTTCCATCTTGTACAGGCTGTCCAGCACCTGCTCCGCGATGTGCGGGCGATGGAGGTAGATGCAGTCGATGTAGGGCGCGTGTTTTTGTAACCAGTAATCCTGGTTTCTGGCCATCCACTCGCCCACCAGTACTTCCACCCCCAGTTGTTGCAGCGTCTGCGTGTAGGGCTTGTGCGGGAAAAAATTCGCACCGAGGAATTTGACGTTGTAACCCATCTCCAGCAGGAGCTGGATGTACATGAACGTGGACCGGGAGCCCGCATCCTTGTCGTAGTGCGGCACGTAGTGGTCGATGATCAGCACACTGCGCTGGCCACGGCTTCGGTCCCGCGCCGAAAACACATGCTCCCCATTGGGAAAGTGATCCCGTTGCAGCACCTCGCGCCACTTGGCGACAAATTTGTGCTGATTGTCGACCTGATACTTTTTCAGGCCGCCCTCGAGATCCACCCCATTGGAGATACCCTCGAAGTGATAAATTTGGGAAGCCGGCTGGTAGATTACCTTGTGGCCTGCAGCACGCGTGGCAAAACACAGATCGGTGTCTTCATAGTATGCGGGCACATAGCGTGTATCGAAGCCGCCTAACTGCCGCCACAGGTGGTGGCGTATCATTAAGCAGGCGCCGGACACGTAGTCGGTTTCACGGCGATAATTGAACTGCGGTTTGTCCGGGTCGTCTTCCCGCCCGTAATTCCAGCCGGAACCGTCCTCCCAGATAATTCCCCCGGCCTCCTGAAGCTGGCCGGTGGGGAAGAGTAATTTCGGGCCGACGACACCGACGCTGTCGTCTTCTTCCAGTACCTGGCACAGGGCGTCCAGCCAGCCTGCCGTGGCGCAGGTGTCATTGTTCAGAAACAGCAGGTACTTGCCGCGTGCCAACTCAGCACCGGCGTTGCAGTTCTCCACAAAGCCCCGGTTTTGGTCGCCCCGCACTACCGTAATGTTGCGCACACGTGATTCGATATCGCGCGTGTGATCGCTCGACATATCGTCAGCAAGGATCACTTCGTACTCGATGCCAACACTGTGCTGCAGCACGTACTGCAGGCACTGCATAGTCATCCGGTATTCGTTGTAGACCGGCACAATGATCGACACCAGCGGCTCGCTACAGCGAGGGAAGTCCAGCTTCAGGGTGTCGTAGGCAGCGTCCAGCGTAATGCTGCCCAGCTCCTTACTGACCAGCTCATTTTGGGGGAAGCGCGCGTCAACCCACACGGTGAGGTCTTCGGGATTCGAGTGTAAAAACACCGACGCCGTGCGCTTGAGGCGGGGAATACTGAAACTGCGGGCCGAGCCCGCAGGGTTACGCAAAACATAACGTGTAATATCCGCCGCCAGCACCCACTTGCTGCGCGGGCGAATTCTGGCACCCACTTCAAACGGCGGTTTTTCCGAACTGCGCTCCATACCGAGCATCCGTCGGCCCAGGTGCAGCAAGCGCTCACCCACCAGGTTGAACAGGTACAGTGGATGGCGGCTGCGTTCCAGTTGATACACCTGCCGCATGCTGGCTTCGTGTGCCTCGCGTCGCTGATCCAGCGCATCCTGCACTTCATAAAGCCGATGTTGTACCGCCTGGAGCGCCTCACACTGGGCATTGAGTGCCTCACATCGAGAGCGCAGTTGTTCCCGTTCGATCTCATCCCGTCGGTAGGCTTCCGCGAGGGCTTCATGCGTTTGCGTGAGTTCCTCAAGCGCCGCCAGTGCCCGATCCCGGTCCGCAAGATACTCCACACGCTCCCGAGAGACTTCCCCGGCTCGCTCAAGTAAACGCAGCGAGTTGCCATAGTCGCGCAACTGCGCCAGCATCATCGGGGGATTCGATGGCAGTTCTCCGGGAGGGGAAGTGCCGTCTGCCAGCGCCAACCACTGATCCGCCAGTGCCCGCTGGGAGAGCGTTAATAATTCCCCGTTCGAAACTTCCGTCGTTCGAGGCAAGCTGAAGTCCAGTGAATCCGGCAGGTTACTCGACACACCCGGCTCGAGCCATTCGCAGAGTCGTTGCCACTGTAACTCAGGTTCAGCGATCAAGGCGTCGAAATGCAGTACCAGGTCACCCGGCCGATAGAGTCGCAGCAACTGCAGGTTGTAGTACTCCCACAGCAGCAGTCCCATCTGGATCGGGAAGCCATTGCGGCGTTGCAAGGAGGCGGCGACCGCCAACGGGTCGCGAACTACAAACAGCCGGCGAGCATCACCCAGCGCGTCGCGCCACAGCGGCCAGGTGAGAGCCAGCCGAGGGTCTTTGATCAACCACGGCGTATGGCCCTGCAGGGCCTGCACGATAGCTGCGGGGTTGTCACCGGACTGCACGGGCGACAGGTCTTCCCGTGGTGGTATAAACCAGTCGCCCTGCGCTGCTTCCAGCGCCATCTGGTTGTAGGCAACCACATCACGGCGTTCCCAGAAGCCTCTGGGATTGTCTACCTGATGTGCCAGCAATGCGTCGGGTTCACCGAGGAAAAAACCCGATCGGGACAGGGCGCCAGCCACTGCCGACGTGCCGCTGCGATGCATACCCAGGATAACGAGATTTGGTTTCTTCAAGCTTGTCTTTGCCCGGGGGCGACCCCTGGGTTATCGTACCTCTGAAGCGCGCTAGTGTCCCATAAACGGATAAGAGGGTCACCCGCTGCCACTGTGGTGCAGGCGGAAGTTCTCCAAGAGAGAACCGCCCGAAGCAGGCCGACAACAGCAGGCTCCAAAGCGCGCCTCACGAGACAGCCATCAGGAAAAGGCATGCCGTTTAAATCCAGATTTCGCCGTCGGCCCGCGACCACTTCCATCGTCATCGTCGCCTACGACATGGCGCGGGAAATTCCGCGCACACTGGAAACCCTGACCACTGGCTACCAGCAGCACGCCGAGCAATTTAACTACGAAGTGATCGTGGTGGATAACGGCTCCCCACAACCTCTGGATGAGGGCATGGTGCGTGCGTTTGGCGATAACTTCAGCTTGTTGCGTATCGACAACGCCTCGCCCTCGCCCGCCGCTGCAGTCAACCAGGGCGTCGCCCTGTCCCACGGAGACCGTGTCGGCATCCTCATCGACGGCGCGCGCATGTTGTCGCCGGGTGTACTGCATTGGGCCGACCAGGCCTTTAAATTGTTTCCACAGCCAGTCGTGGCCACCCTCGGCTTCCACCTTGGGCCTGAACACCAGCGCGAAGCCGTTCAGCAGGGTTACTCCCGTGAAGTGGAAGATGAGTTACTGCGGCGTATTGACTGGCCCGCACAGGGGCATCGCCTGTTCGAAATCGCCTGTTTGTCCGGCTCATCCCGGTACGGCTGGCATGCACCGCTGGCCGAGAGTAACTGCCTGTTCCTGTCTCGCGCATTGTTTGACGCGCTGGACGGCTTTGAGGAGCGCTTTACCTCCCCCGGCGGCGGGCTGGTGAACCTCGATTTCTACAAGCGGGCGTGCGAGTCCCAGGGTAGCCAACTGGTGTACCTGTTGGGCGAAGGTTGCTTTCACCAACTGCACGGTGGCACCACCACCGGGGGCGCTGGCGCTGAGCAGCGACGCTATCATCATTTGCAGGCTGAGTATGAAGGCATTCGTGGCACACCCCACCGGGTACCACAAAACCAGCCCGTCCTGCTGGGGCAAGCGCGTCCGGAGGCCAACTGGCATGTGGCCACGGGCACTACTGCCCTGGCAGCCAACAACAAACTCGAGCAGCCGCGGGCGTCCCACTGGCAGGCGGTTGGGCTTGAGCACTATCTGACTGGAGCTTCGCCATGAGTTGGCGGGACCGTTTTGGCCCAGGCCTGCTGGTAACGGCGGCCTTTATCGGCCCCGGCACCATCACAACGGCGAGTGCAGCCGGCGCCGGTTTTGGATTTGCCCTGCTGTGGGCGCTGGTGTTTTCGGTTCTGGCCACCGCCGTGTTGCAGGAGATGGCCGCCCGCCTTGGCCTGGTGACCCGGGAGGGACTGGCCCAGGCGATGCGCTCCACCTTCTCCAACCCCTGGTTAGGCAAAGGCTCGGTGCTACTGGTAGTGGCCGCCATCGGCTTCGGTAACGCTGCGTATGAAGCCGGCAATATCGCCGGCGCCGCGCTGGCGGCGAACAACGCCATCGGGCTGAACCCGGCCATTGCCTCGATAGCAACCGGCGTGCTGGCCGCCGCGCTGTTATACAGCGGCCGCTACGGAGTGCTGGAAAAAGCCCTGATAGCACTGGTGCTGGTTATGTGCGTTGTATTCCTGCTGACCGCGTTCATGGTTCGTCCGTCTATCACTGACATGGTCCAGGCGGTGCTGCGCCCCTCCCTGCCCGCCGGCGGAGCGATGATGGCACTGGGGCTGATCGGCACCACGGTTGTGCCCTACAACCTGTTCCTGCACGCCAATGCAGTCTGTGAGAAATGGGGGCCCGAGGTGCCGGCCCGGCGTGCCATCCGTGAATCCCGCTGGGATACTGGCGTGTCGGTGGGCATTGGCGGCCTGATTACGCTGTCTATTCTGAGCACCGCGGCGGCGGCTTTTTTCCAGACGGGCGTGGCTTTCAGCGGTGAATCGATGGCCCTACAGCTAGAGCCCTTACTGGGCGCGTCAGCACGCTATATCTTCGCTGCCGGCCTGCTGGCCTCCGGCCTTACCAGTGCCATCACCGCCCCGCTGGCGGCAGCGTATGCGGTGTGTGGCGCGCTGGGCTGGGGCACGCAACTCAAGGACACGCGTTTCCGTCTGGTGTGGCTCACCGTACTCTTGTGCGGCACCGTGTTTGCAGCGGTTGGCACCCGCCCTCTCGCCGCGATTCTGTTTGCACAGGTCGCCAATGGCTTCCTGTTACCCATCGTGGCGGTTTTCCTGCTGGTGGTAATGAATCGCCGTGACCTGCTGGCCGACCACTGCAACGGCGCAGTGGCCAACCTGTTAGGGGGCGCGGTGGTGCTGGTCGCCCTCGGACTGGGGCTGACTAAAGTACTGAGCGTGGCCGGCTTACTGTGAGCCGGCGCCTTCCTGTTTCGCCGCGGCCACTTTAGCGCGCACGTCGGCGAGCAGTTTGGGCGCATCGAACACAATGCCATCCTTGATGGTATAGCGGACGCCACCAACACGGGTGGGGACGTTGTCCTCGCCCAGCACCATGTGGCCCGTGCCATACAGTAACTTGAAGTTGTGCAGCGGGTTACCGTCCAGCACCACCAGATCGGCCAGTTTGCCCACCGACACACTGCCCAGGTCCTGCTCCTGGCCCAGAGTCTGTGCGCCCAACAAGGTGGCGGAACGCAGCACTTCCAGCGGATGGAATCCGGCTTCCTGCAACATTTCGAGTTCGCGGATGTAGCCAAAACCGTACACTTTGTAGATAAAGCCGGAATCGGATCCGGCGGTCACCCGGCCACCGTGGTTCTTGTAGTCGTTCACGAAGGCCATCCAGAGTTGATAGTTCCGCTTCCAATCGATCTCGTTGGCCGTGGTCCAGTCAAACCAGTACGAACCGTGCGCAGTACGACTGGGTTGGAAAAATTGCCACAAATTGGGGTGAGTGTAATCGTCGTGCCATTCCGCCCGTTGTTCTTTCATCAGGTCGCGACTGGCTTCGTAGATCGTGAAAGTGGGGACGAGCGTAAAATCGAGCTCAATTAATTCGTCGCGCACCCTGTTCCAGGTTTCACTACCTGGTTTAGCCGCCTGCTCCCACAAACGCCCGGCCTCACTGAAACGATCCTGTTCATTGTTATAGTTGTAGCCTGTCGGATAGTCCTGAACGATCTGGTCTTCGAACAGGGCCTCAGGCAATCCGTACCAGTGCTCCATGGTGGTCAGGCCCCAGCGCGCCGACGTTAATACGTTAACGCCGGTAACCGCGAGTTGGGCGTGATGCATTGCAGTGCCCAGTTCCTGTTTGCCGGCTTCATCGAGGGCCGCTTCCATGACCACCGGTGACGCGCCGAAGAACTTGATGCCCTGCGCGCCCTGCCGGGCAACCTTGCGCACCCAGTCTCGCGCTTGCTGCGGTGTACTGATGGGCTCATCGCGCCCCATACCAAATGCCGGATAAGCGTGGATACGCGGTGCGGTGATCTCGTTTTTGGCGCTGCGGCCCTGTTGATCCAGGCACCAGTCCAGGCCATTGCCGCAGGAGGGATCGCGAATGGTCGTAATACCGTGCCCCATCCAGAGTTTGAACACATACTCGGCATCCACTCCCTGATCCTCTCCCCCCATATGACCGTGCATGTCGATCAAGCCGGGAAGCACATACATTCCCTCCAGGTCCAGCTCCCGGGCTCCGGGGCGGGCCTTCGGCCGGCCCTTTGGATCGATGGCGATACCCGGCGATCCGACGCTGACAATGGAAACAATACGGTTGTTCTCAATAACAATATCGGCGGGCCCATAGGGCGGAGCGCCTGTACCGTCAATCACAGTCACTCCGCGCAGGATTAGCTGGTCGTGTGGGCCGTCCCCTTCGCTGCGATCCGGTGCCGTCGGGATGGCGGCGGATGTGGGAAGTGCCAGGGCCAGAAGCAGAGTACAGGCAATCAGGTGTTTCATAGGTGGTGTCTCCGATAACTTCCTGAACCCTAGAGGGTTTAACTGAAAAAGGCAAAGCATGCAGTGGGCTATTAACAGGACAGATTCCCCGTCGTGGTGTATCTTACTTCGCACGCTGTTCAACCCATTGAGGATGCCTTCATGAACTATCGAATGCCACTGTTCGCCGCACTACTGTCCTTCATGCTCGCCGGGAACGCCCACGCGGACAAATACGCCGAAACCACTCAGATGTTCAAGGATGCCGGCCAACCCGCAGAATTTTTCAATTCAGCCTATGCCTATGTCATTTTCCCCACTATCGGCAAGGGCGGTATCGGCATCGGTGGCGCTTATGGCGAAGGTCGCGTCTACCGTCAGGGCGAATACGTTGGTGATACCGAGATGGGACAGGTGACCATCGGTTTCCAACTGGGCGCGCAGGCCTACAGTGAGGTGATTTTCCTGGAGGACAAACGCGCATTCGACACCTTTACCAGCGGTAGCTTCGAGTTTGGCGCCGAGGCGAGCGCCGTGGCACTGACCGCCGGTGCCAACGTGAAAGCCGGCACCACCGGGCAAACGGCGGGCGCCAGCGGCGGCAAGAACAACTCGGAGAACCGGGGCAAGTACTACCGCGGCATGGCAGTATTTACCATTGCCAAGGGCGGCCTGATGTACGAAGCGAGCATCGGCGGCCAGAAGTTCAACTACAAACCGCGTTAACACTACCAGCCGGGCGGTAGCAAACTTCCGCCCGGCCTGATCATCCACCGCGAGTCCCTCTGTGCTTGATCTCGATACCCTGAACGCCGCGGCTGACATCGTCTACCGCAACCTCTTGCCCACTCCGCAATTGCAGTGGCCCTTACTCAATGCGCGTTGCGGACACACCGTTTGGGTGAAGCACGAAAACCATAATCCCACCGGCGCATTCAAGGTACGTGGCGGGCTGGTGTATCTACATCACCTGCAACAGCGCCAGCCCGACCTTCACGGTGTGGTGAGCGCCACACGTGGCAACCACGGTCAAAGTATCGCACTGGCCGCAGCCAAGTACGGAATGCGGGCGGTTATCGTGGTTCCCCACGGTAATAACCCGGACAAAAACCGTGCGATGCGGGCCCTGGGTGCGGAGCTGATCGAGCATGGCGCAGACTTCGATGAGGCGGTCCCTTTCGCTGCCGAGTTGGCGCGCGAGCGCGGCTACCATCGTATTCCCTCTTTTCACGAAGACCTGGTGGCGGGTGTTGCCAGCTATAGCCTGGAGTTACTGAAGGCCGCGCCCGACCTGGCACGGGTGTATGTACCCATCGGGCTGGGTTCAGGTATCTGCGGCATGATCGCCGCGCGCAATGCCTTGAAGCGAGACACTCAGATCATTGGTGTGGTGTCAGAAAATGCCTCCGCCTATCGGGATTCATTCCTGCAAGGGGAGTGTGTCAGTACCGCTACAGCGAATACCTATGCAGACGGAGTTGCGGTGCGCAACCCGGACCCTGCCGCCCTCAACATGATGCTCGACAATATCGAGCGCATCGTCAGCGTGTCGGATAGTGCCGTGTTTGATGCCACACGGACTATTTTCCAGGACTGCCACAACGTCGCCGAAGGCGCCGGTGCCATTGCACTGGCTGGCCTACTGGCAGACAACGAGGATAAAACGGACCATTCACCGGCGGGCATCGTGCTCAGCGGGGGCAATGCGTCCCAGGACGCCTATGCGCGCATTCTCGCTGGCGAGAACCTCTGAACAGTTACTCCAGACGTACGTATACGCGCGTGTGTGATTCACCGGGAATCCGGTAAACCGTGTAACGTGCAATGCCCTGCTCCGCGGCCAGGCCCTCGACCCACTGTTCAGTATCGGGTGCCGACTCACCGTGTGAAATATCGATTCGACACACGCTACCCCGACACTCACTACTGGCGAACTGGCCCGGAGCCAAAGTAGCT
This sequence comes from Gammaproteobacteria bacterium, assembly GCA_030427085.1. Lineage (GTDB taxonomy): Bacteria > Pseudomonadota > Gammaproteobacteria > Pseudomonadales > Halieaceae > JAUHXH01. Next base: position 539,757 of record JAUHXH010000003.1, read on the forward strand.
TCAAGCGACTGGGTTACTGCACGCGACAGGTCAGTATTCGATACCGGACCAGCTTCGGCGAACATCGCCGCACCGCGCTCGCTTGCCCGGGTGCGCTGTTGCTGCTGTAGCTCCGCCAGCTCGGTAATTTCAACCGGACCGCTATTTGCGGATTGAATGTCGCGCAACTGAACTTCCAGGGCGTCGAGGCGGCGCGTGAGGTCGGCGAGGGCTGGCGCAGTATTGGCTACAGGAACCTCAGGCGGCGCGTCGGGTGTTGATGGAGGGAAGGCCGGTGCAGCATTTGTGGGCTGCTCCGCCACTACGACAACCGGCATCGGTCGGGATTGCCACAGATACACAAGGCCCATCGCCGTTAGTACCTGCAATGCAATCAAAACCCACAGTAAGCGAGACACCACGTTGCCCAGGCCGACGCTATTCCAGGCTGGTAATGGTGATCAACCCGAGCGCGCCCTGGGGGGGCAGTAGACAGGTCAGATTGAGCCGCGAGGCTGCCCCGAGCAAATCCAGCAAGTCATCAAAGGGGGAGCCTACCGCACCCGGCTCGATAGTCACCGTATTCGACACAGTCATCAGCAGTTCATTGTCAGGGTCCATCTGCCGCAATACACACCGGAAATCCTGCGGCGCATCGGTGTTATTTTGCGCGCGCACGCGCAACAGTGCCAGCGTTGTGCCCAACTCGGTAACTATGGGACAGGACACCGCAATTTCTTCAACATCCGTATTGTTGACAATGGTGCCACGGAAATTCTGGATGGTGCGGATCGCCTTACCCACATTCACCGGCGCACAGCTGTCACCACTGGTCACCAGGCTAAGGTCTGCCTGCGCGGGCAGAACACAACACAGCCCCAGCAGGGGAAGCAGAATCTGGAGGGAAAAACGGCGCATATAACAACTCTCAACAGCTCAAAATCACCACACTATTGAGCCCCGCGGCCGCCGTCAAGCTGACGAAATACCAAAGCCAGAACCCGGCCCGCAACATCGCATTCATGAAAAATTCGCTCGATCGGCACAGAACTGTCACCTGGAGCCCCACAAAATGACAGGCTGTGTCCCGAAACCAACCGGAAGATCCCATGAAAGCGATAAAATCCTTGCTCGCTGGCGCATTGACCTGTGTCAGCGCGGCCGCCTTTGCACAGAGCCAACTCGATGTCACCGTGCTCCACATCAACGATCACCACTCCCATCTGCAGGGTGATGGCCTGGGCCTTGATGTCTCCGCACTGAATTTAAGCACCACTCTCACTGACGGCAGCCCCGTACAGGAAGTGGAAGTTTCCTACGGCGGCTTCCCCTTGCTGATCTCTGCCATGGATCGCATGGCATCCCGGGTGAGTAACCCCATCAAAATCCACGCTGGCGACGCCATCACCGGTACGCTGTTTTACACCCTGTTCGAAGGCGAAGCCGATGCCGCGCTGATGAACGAGGTGTGCTTCGACGTATTCGCACTGGGCAACCACGAGTTCGACGACGGCGATGCAGGATTGGCGAACTTCCTCGACTACCTGCGCTCTGGATCCTGTGATACACCGGTACTGGCAGCGAACGTAGTACCCGGCCCCATGTCTGCACTGAACAACGACGACTACCTGGAATCCTACGTGATCATGGAGGTCGAAGGTCAGGAAATCGGCATCATCGGCATCGACATCGCCCAGAAGACCAAGGAGTCGTCCAACCCCGACGACAACACGGAGTTCCTGGACGAACTGGAAACCGCGCAGAGCAACATCGATGAACTCACTGCAATGGGCGTCAACAAAATCATCCTGGTCACCCACTACCAGTACGCTAACGATATCGCCCTGGCCAACAACCTCAGCGGCGTGGACGTCATCGTTGGCGGTGACTCCCACACGCTGCTCGGCAGCCAGACACTGTCTGACTACGGCTTCCCGGTGGGCGGAGAATACCCAACCCTGGAAACCGACCTGAACGGCAACACTGTCTGTATCGTCCAGGCCTGGGAATACAGCCACCTGTTCGGCCGGCTGCGCGTTCGCTTCAATGAACTGGGCGAGGTGGAATTCTGCCGTGGCAATCCGATCGTACCTCTGGACGTCGATGGCGTTGCCTTTGAAGACTCCAGCGGCGATACGATGAAACTATCCGGCGAAGACCGCCGCACTGTGCTCAAAGCCCTGGTGAGCAACCCAGAGTTCCAGGTGGCCACACCGGACGCAGCCGCTACCTCACTGATCGAAGGCTTTAACAGCGAGGTAGCCGAGCTGGAACAAAGCGTGATTGGCGAGGTGGCATCAGACCTGTGCCTGGAGCGCTGGCCCGGACAGGCTCGCTCTACCCTCTGCGATCGCAGTGCCACCTACCAGATGGGCAGTGATATCTCCAATATCGTTGCCAAAGCCTTCCTCACCGTTTCGCCCACAGCCGACATCGGCATCCAGAACGGTGGTGGTGTGCGCGTGGATGTAGCCGCCGGCGAATTCACCATTGCCGACGCGTTTACGCTGCTACCCTTCTCCAACACCCTGGTCATTCTGGACATGACCGGCCAGCAGATCATCGATGTACTGGAAGATGCGCTGGCGAACACCCTGGATGCCGGCGGCTCGTCCGGTTCCTACCCCTATGCCTCAGGCCTGCGTTACCACGTGGACGCCTCCGCTGAGTTCGGCGGCCGCGTATCCAACGTAGAGGTAAACCCACAAGTGGCGGGTGACTGGGTGGCGATCGATCCTGACACGACTTACCGGGTTGTGACCAACGACTTCATTGCCTCCGGGCAGGATGGTTACAACACCTTCGGCACCGTGTTCGACGCGGGCCTGGTCGAGGACACCTTCGTGGAATACGCACAGGGTTTCATCGATTATGTTGAAGGCCTGACCGACATGGGCGAATCGGTAGATCTGCTGCCAGAGAGCGAATACAGCACGCAGTACTATATCGGCAGCGATGGCTGTGACCACATGCAGGACGACACCTGCGAAGGGTTCTAATACGCCCTGCCTCCACCGGGTCAGTGGTGATGGCCCGGTGGAACTTATCCCCTTACTCTACAGCTTCGCTCTCTGTGGCCAGCTTCTCCCACTGGCGCGCCAACATGGCGCTCCGCGGCCATACACGCGTGTGCAAGCGCGGCATGTAATCACCACGACGGAACAGCTCCCGTCGGGTTTGCGAGCGTGACAACGCACCGGAAACCCCCTCTCTGTCTTCACCCGCGAAATAGATCCCGGCACCACATGCCAGGGGTACCGTTCGGAGGTAGGAAAGATGAGGGCTGATAGTTTCCAGTGCCGGATCCAGAAACCAGCTGGTGGACTGAACGCCACGGAACTGGGCATTTAGCTCTAACAGATCAGCCAGCCGGTCATAGGTGGACAACCAGCCCTGCGGATTGAAATCCGCGGTCACATGCTGATGCATATGCAGAGTGAGATACGGTTTCCAGCCCCCTGCGGCGCGAATCAGCGACAGCATGTTCAAGCCTCGCGCGAAGCCCTGACGCAGCAGCAAACTGCGGGGAACCCCACCCTCTGGCGCCACAAATTCTGCGCCGACAGGAATCAGCCGGAACTGCAGGAAGGCCAGGTCTTTCACGAAGGCATCGCACTGCAGGTCGAAGTAGCCATCACCCTGAGTCGCCAGGTTCTCTTCGAGTCTTTGCAACTGCGCGGGGTAGAGCGCCGCGACAGATCGCGGCAGGGTCAGCGGCGCCTGATCCAGGCTGAATGCGGCCAGGTTTTGTTTCAGCAAAGCGCGATTCAGGGTGGGCAGTGCGTCCAGAGATCGGGACTGTATATCTTCCGCCAACAGCAACAGCTCGGCTTTCAGGTGGCCGTAGCCCGGGAGGCGACCCACCGGCCGTTTGCCCAACAACAGGTACGCTTCAGCCAGGCGCTCGATTCCAGCGGCCAGCCCCGTGGCGGGGACGGAGGGTTCGACAAGGATTCCGGGAGTAGCTTGGCTCACTAAATAACCTGACGAGGGCGAATTAAAGCGCTCAGCAATATCAAATGTGGCCTAAGGGATCAACATGGAGAGAGGGGGACTGTGACCCTGTTCTCGGCAACTGAGCGCCACTCGATTCTGCTCAACCACAAATTCAACGCTACAATATGGCGATCCACTGCTTCCCGACCAACAAGTCGTTTCATTCTTTTGGGAAGCCAGTTCAGCTTTAACCACAGGACGACACATCATGCTTACCGACCTCCATATTGTCATCACTGGCGCCGCAGGAACCCTGGGGCAGGCCGCGGCCCTACAGGCTCGCTCCTGGGGAGCGCGCGTTACCGGGATCGATATCGCGGAAGCAACAGAGCTTGGGAACACAGACGCCTACTACACAGTGGATTTGCTGGACCCCAAGGCCGCGCAATCACGACTGGCGTCAGTAGGCAAAATCGATGCACTGCTCAACATCGCCGGAGGCTTTGCAATGGGCGATGCAGCGTACGATCTGGATTCTAAACAATGGGGACGCATGTTTGACCTGAATGTACAGACGATGCGAAATGCCTGCGCTGGCGCAGTCCCTCAAATGCTCGAAGCGAAGCGCGGAGCGATCGTCAATGTGGGTGCAATGGGCGCCTTGGCCGGCCAGGCGGGAATGAGCGCCTACTGCTGCGCGAAAGCGTCCGTGATGCGCCTGACCGAAAGCCTGTCTGACGAACTGCGGCACGAAGGTATCAACGTCAACGCCGTACTGCCCAGCATCATCGACACCCCGCCCAATCGGGAGGCCATGCCTGACGCAGACTTCAGTCACTGGGTGTCACCAGAGAAGCTGGCCGCCGTGATGTGCTTCCTCGCTTCCGATGCAGCCAGTGCCGTACACGGTGCGCTGGTCCCGGTACGCGGCCTGTCCTGACCACTTCAACGCTCCAGTGCTGCCGGATAGGCCAGCACTGGAGTTGATGTTCGCCAATTGTCACGCCCCGGCTAATAGCGCCCCCAATTCACCGGCCACAGCACACACTCACACCCCTCCTGTACCACTTCGTCGCACCGGCTCTGCGCGCCCATCGATCAGCGCTATAGTCAGCCCATGTCCTACACCGAGGAGTGCGCCATGAAACATCGCCTGATCCACACCCTTACCGCTGTGTTTCTCACAGCCGTGCCCTGGGTAGCCACCGCCGATAGCCTGACCCTGACCATTCCCAATGTAGAGTCCAGCGAGGGGCGCATCATGGTGCAGCTATTGGCCAGCGAAGCACAGTTTCGAGGGGAATCACCCGCCTATGGCGCCGTGCAACAGTCGGTGACCACCGGTGAATACCGCCTGACTTTCGGCAGCTTACCCGCTGGCACCTACGCCCTGCGCGTCATGCACGATATGGATGGCGACGGCAAGCTGAACAGCAACATCGTTGGCATGCCCACCGAGCCCTGGGTCATGTCGAATAATGCGGTTGGCAATTTCGGCCCGCCAGACTGGGATGCGGTAAAGTTCACCGTAGACGGTCACGCGGAACAAGTACTGACACTCAATCATTAAGGTGAGGGGTGAAGAATATGCAACGAAGAGCTTTCTTATCCGCACTTACCACCGGCGCAGCACTGTCCACACTGCCGCTGTCGCTACGTACCTTGGCACAATCCAGTTGGAAGGCGGAGTTCCACGAGGCCCTGGCACAATCGCCCTGGCTTCGCGGCTACCTGGGTGTTGACGGCAATAGCAATTTCGATGCGACCGCCACGGTAACTGGCCGATTGCCTGTTGGTCTGCAGGGCAGCTTTTACCGCAACGGACCTGCGCGCCATGAAGTAGGCCCCTTTCGCTACCACCACTGGTTTGACGGCGACGGCCTCCTGCAGCGCTGGCACCTGTCTGAAGATGGTGTAACGCACCGGGCGCGCATGATACAAACGCGCAAACTGCGTGCAGAGCAGGATGCCGGGCGCGCCCTCTATCCCGGCTTCGGTAGCCTGCCGCCCGATCCCGCCCCCGTCACCGGCCCGGACCTGGTCAATACCGGTAATATCAGCGTTCTGCATCACAATGAACGGCTGTTTGCCTTGTGGGAGGCCGGCTCCCCCTGGGAGATGGACCCGGATACGCTGGAAACGCGAGGCATCCACCGCTTCTCCCAGAAAACTCACGGTGTGCCGTTTTCCGCGCACCCGCGGGTAGAGCCAGACGGAACGCTGTGGAATTTTGGCTACCTGTCGGCTTCAAACCTGCTGGTGCTGTGGCATATCGACGCCAAAGGTAACGTGATAAAAAACGGTACGATTGGCTGCGACCCGATCACCATGCCACACGACTTCCTGGTGACCGATCGGCATCTCATCCTCATGCTACCGCCCTTCAACTTCGAGCGAGGGCACAACCAGACCTTCCTCGACAGTCACCACTGGCAGCCCGATCAGGCCACACGCCTGTTAATTGTGGACAAGAACGACTTTGGCAAACACCAGTGGGCTGAGCTACCCGCGCAGTGGGTGTTCCATTTTGGAAACGCGTGGGAAGACAAAGCCGGCGTGATCCGCTTTGACGGCGCCCGCTCGCCTGACCCGAGTGTGATGACCGGTGCACTGCGAGACGTGATGCGCGGCGTGGTGAGCGACCCCGGCATCAGTCATCACTACCGCTACAGTATCGATACGCGTAGCGGCCGTACCAGCGAGGAGCGCCTGCTTGCACCGAGTATACATACTGAATTTCCGGCCATTGATCCACGCGTGACCACCACACACTATTCTCGCCTGGTAGTACTGTCCCGCGACGAGACGCGCCCGGCGCCGCATTATGAACTGAACCAGGTTCGGCTGATCGACCTGGATCGAGAGAGCTCGATGACCTGGTCGTATCCCGAACACCAGTTACCGGAAGAACATATTTTCGTTCCTGCTCCGGGTAGCAAGCCGGAAGCAGAGGGATGGGTGGTGGGTACTGCCTACGACTGGCAAGCTGATTGTTCTTTGCTTAACGTTTTCGATGTCAACGGACTGGCCGACGGCCCTATCGCTACCGCAACCCTGCCCTACGCATTACCATTGGGTTTACATGGAAAGTTCGTTGCCTAACCTCGTTACCGGAAAAGGGCGAAGAAGCTGGGGCGCCTTGGTCTATACCGTCATTTACTGTACGGGCATTGCCCTTGTCCTGTATTTGCTTGGTCTGGCAGAGCCCTTCACCGAAGGTTGGGGCGTTTCGCTGTCAATCGGCCTGTCCATCCACATCAGTTTCCTATTGCTGGAAGGACGCCTCCAGCGCTTGCTACCGCCTTACGTTGGTGCCGGCTTACTGACCGCACTTGGTCTGCTGGTCGGACTGGTCATTTCGGGTGCTCTGCTGTTTGGCTCACCCTGGTTTTTCCTCACGGGTAACTGGTACACCCTGCTGCTGGGCGTTTTCTTTGGCTTGCTCGGGATTACCTTCATGGGGACCCGAACGCGTTTGTCGGATACACAGGCAGAACTGGATCGCGCGCGCGCCGAACGGGAAGCTCAGGAGCGCCTGCTGCTCAGCACAGAATTGAAGTTACTGCAGGCCCAAATTGAACCCCACTTCCTGTTCAACACGCTATCCAATGCCATCGGCCTGATACACCGCGACCCGGATACCGCCGAGAAACTACTGCTGGACTTCTCCACCCTGTTACGCGCATCGCTGCAGCGCACGCGCCAGAAAAGCGCCACGCTCGCACAGGAGTGGGAACTACTCCGCGCTTACCTCGACATCCAGAGTACGCGGATGGAGGGACGTTTGCAGTACAGTCTCGATCCTGAAAAACTCGAGGAACAACCGACGCTGGCGCGGTGCATCCTGCCCCCTCTGTTGCTGCAACCGCTGGTAGAAAATGCGATCCAACATGGCATCGAACCCCTCGCCGAGGGAGGCGAGGTTACCGTGACAGCACAGTGCAAAGGAGACTCGGTGGTACTGACCGTGCGCGACAACGGCAAGGGGCTGGATAGTCATGCGCCTTCCTCTGGCACGGGGATACGCAACATCGAAGAACGGCTGCGCGGTCTCTACGGTGACCGAGCCACCCTGTCGCTACAGCCAGGCGTTGCCAGCGGCGTAATTGCGCAACTGACGCTTCCCATGTCCGAGGCAAATTGACCCATGCCCGTGGCTATCATCGTCGACGACGAGCCCAATCTCGCCAGTTATCTGCAGGACAAACTCGCCACAGTGTGGCCGGACTTGCAGCTGGCAGGTATAGCCCACAATGCCGCGCAAGCTCGTGTTTTGATTGAGCAACATCAGCCCGACATCATCTTTCTGGATATCCAAATGCCCGGGGAGAGCGGACTTGAACTGGCCAAGTCGCTCCCAGACACCGTGCGGGCCGTTTTCGTGACTGCTTTTGACGAATACGCGGTGGAGGCCTTCCAGCAGGCGGCGGTGGACTACCTGCTAAAACCGGTCAGTGAGGAACGGCTACGACAGACTGTTGAACGCCTGCAACGCAGTATGTCACCCGACCGGGATGCGTTAATGCACTTACTCGAAGGCCTGCGCAAGCCAGAACCCAACTACCTGCGCTGGATTCGTGCGGGTCTCGACGAGACCACGCAACTTGTATCAATACACGACGTGGTGTTTTTCCAGGCCGGCCAGAAGTACACCTCAGTGTTCACCCGCGATCGGGAACACCTGGTGCGAACGTCAATCACCGAATTGGTTGGTCAGTTGGATCCTGAGGCCTTTTGGCAAATTCATCGGGGAACAATAGTGCAGGTGGCGCAGGTTGCAAAGGCTCGGCGGGATTTGCGGGGGCGCTATGCGCTGACCTTGCGTGACCGCCCCGAAACGCTTCGCTGCAGCCTGAGCTACGCTCACCTGTTCAGAAAGATGTGAACCGGCCGTTGGCAACGCTCGCGGCGCAGTCGGGTATCGGCGAGGTTGTGCTGATTGATGAAGATGAGCTGGATACGAGAAATCTGAACCGTGTCAGAGGGCTGTCGAAAAAAGATCAGGGCGAGAAGAAAGCTGCTCGATTGAAGGCATTTATTGATGTGATTGGAGTTTCGGTCGAGGCTGCCTATTGCTTGGCCCGGGTAGATGAAGACCCTCAGGCTGTGGATTCAATCGGTCGTCGCAACACCTTTCATGCCTGGAGGTGTTATATGGGACGACCCGCAGGATGGATGCAAAAGCTAACTGGCAGACAAGCAATGCGCTCACCTAGTGCGCGATCACGTTGCCCGACAAAACATTCAGCTCATCCCAATCTAGCCCCGACTGTCAGCGCCGCTGTCTCGCATTCAAGCAGCCCGTTGTACCTGCCACTCCACGAAGGCCAACGAATTGGACGACTGATTCCTCAATGTCGAGGCAGTGAATGTGTGTCAGCCAATAACGAGATAGATTGAAAGCATGCCGTCTGCTGACCTGCGATTCTATGGGTTAGAATCCCACCACCGAGGCGAAGCCAAAGATACCCAGTAAGCACACATGAAAAATTTTCCCACCACGAGAATCGAGATAGAGGGAGCGCTGCCCGGCCCAATACCCAAATGGGCACTTCTATCCATATTACTACTCATGTTTGCCACGATTGCTGCTGCACCGCTCGGGTGGTCCCACATTGACTCCGCCCGTGATCTGTTTTGGGCCCTTCGAATTTCTCGCGGAGAAGAATTCCCCCTAGCCGGCCCGCTCATCGGTTTTTTTGTCAATCTAGGGCCAGTCTGGTTTTACCTTCTCAGCATTCCACTGGTACTAAATGCATCCTTCACTAGTGCTGCACTCGGGGTTGGTTTGATCGCGGCACTACAGTACCCACTGGCCTTGTGGCTCGGATCACGCCTACTGGATTGGCGGCTCGGCCTACTATGGGCGCTTTTACTGGCTTACCCGAACCTAGGAACATTTTCTCAGGTTGTACTTTCACACTACACACTTTCCGGCACTGCGGTCATGGCATTTTTTTGCGCCGGCTACCTACATTATCGGCGACCTTGTTGGTGGACGGCCTGCCTGCTGGGTTTCACATTCAGCCTTGCCATTCATGCTCATCCCACGAATATTGCTTACGGATTGCTACTTCTTTGGATTATCTGGACGCAATCAAACCGGCGTATATCGAGATGGTTCTGGGCTGTGATCGGCGGACTAATCCCATTTCTCCCATTGCTCTTTCTACAAGTTGAGATCGGCGGAAGTGACCTCAAAGCTGTTGCGGCTTTTCTGGAGCACGACCTGGCTCTAAGGCGAATATCCCAATGGCCGGCACTCATGTGGCATACCATCACGGTGGGAACTGGATCGGCGGCAAAACTAGCTACGCAAAGTCTTCCAGTTTTCACAAAGCCCCTAATAATTACTTCTGTTGTATTGGCTGGTTGCGCTATCACCGGAGCGATATTGATTGTGGTCGGCGGAGCCAATCGGAGGCTCTGGGCCTGGTCTACAGTCGGGTGGGCTGCATGGACGCTCCAAGTGGCTGTACTGAGAGAGCAATCTTGGTGGTACATGTTACTGGGTGGCTTGCCACTACTGATGCTATCGACTGCGCTATCCATACGCGAGTTGGGAAAAAGAAATACTTTTAGCTGGATTCTGCCAAGCCTTTCGGTGCTAAGCCCACTGTCGCTCTTGGCTTTATTCGTGACGCTACTTTACATAGGCAAAAGCGGAACCCCGCTCTACTTTCCGACCTCTCTACTGAAAGATCTAAAGGCGCCACAAACCGGGACCGCAGAACTGCCTAGCCCGGCCCTTAATCACATGGACAATGATGACATGGGCGTCATGCTGTGCGAATCGGGAAAAGACTTAGTTCTGCACGGCGCTATAGCACTTCAGGCTGACACACTTGGCAGCATGGCAACAGATCTTCATTGCAGGAAGACCACCGGGCTATATGTTTCAGGCCGGCTTCGCGAGGCGAGTCATATCCTAGGCTTGGGGCCGAGCGTGCTCGCAGATCTCGACATTCCTGCACCTCGTAGTCTGGGAAGCTTCGGATTGTTCGAACCCATACGCGTACTACACCCTAAATCTCCTGTCCCGATGGCCTCGGCAAGGAACTATTTACCACGTCAATGGAGTGGCTCCGGCAAACGGGTCATCACAATTTCATTTAAAGCCGCTTCGCAAGAACTGGTGGCCCTAAGCAATCCAATGCTCTGGTGGTGGAGCGTATCATCGACCAAAGTGACTGTGAACGGGGGCCCGGCAAATCTATTGGCACAAGACGCGGTAACTGCTGTTTACGGCTGCCGAAACTGCTCCGATGACAAATACTTGTTGTGGAAAATACACCTCAGGGCTGGAGATGGCTATGAACCTGACGTTGTAACATTTCGCAGAGACAATATAAGGTGATCACATGAACTACCTCTCACCTCTTACGAGTTATGAAAACGAAGTATTTACTCAAGAGATAGTTATTCAGTGCAACTACAGCTGTCATGCAACAGAACGCCACATAGAAATTTATGTGATAAACCTCGACGAGTAGGTACATAAGCGCAAGATTCCAGGCTAGCCCAATCAATGTCACTACTGCGAACCGCGGCGCTCCGTAGGAGAACGCCGTAGAGGTGCGGAAGGTATAAGATCGGTTCAGAAAGTACGCTACAAACCACGAGCAGCAGAACGCTGTAGTAGTAGCCGTGAGAATAGCTACCCCAAGAAACTCATACTGAATAGTCAGCACAAAAAAATGTGTAATTGTTGACACTGACCCGACAATCAAAAAACGCGTAAACTCCTTCAGAACCACCGTCAGATTTCTTCCCTGATGATAAAACGCGGCCGATTCTTTACTTCCTCATATATCCTGGCAATGTACTGACCAACAATTCCCAAAGACACCATTATTGCGGCTCCCAAAATCAACAGCAGGAGAATGACGGTGGTAAATCCGTCGACCGCCTCCCCCGCAATCTTATTTGCAAGCGTCTGAATGCCGAGAAAAACCGCGAAAAGAAAAAACACAAATCCGAGTAGTGAAACTACATGTAGGACTGAAGCCGTATAGCTGGTGACGGCATTCACACCCAAGCTTACCAACTGAACCACAGACCAACCACCTCGCCCACCACTACGCTTAGCCACATCGTATTCATAGGTGCCGTGCTTAAATCCCACCCAAGATGTCAGACCACGGAAAAAGACACCCTTTTCTTCAAGTGTGGCTAGCGAATCTACAACCTGGCGCGACAGAATTTTGAAATCAGATGCATTTCTAAGATGCATTCCGGTTAGTCGGCTAAATATGCGATTGAATGCATCCGCCGATAAGCGGTACAAAAACCTCTCATCACCACGAGTTCGCTTTACCCCATCGAGTACATCCAATTCCTGCTCGAGATAAACGCGTACCATGGATGGAATCTCATGTGGAGGATGTTGCATGTCTGCATCCATGACGAGCACATGCTGGCCCAAAGCACGAGAAAGCCCCGCAAAAATCGCTGCCTCCTTGCCATAGTTCCGACTCAGGCGTACTCCCTTTACAGCCGACTCGGTGGCCGCCATATCCCTGATGCGTGACCAGGAGTCATCACTCGACCCGTCATCCACCAAAAGAACTTCATAAGGTTCACCAATTTCAACAGCCGCTGAGACGATGGCCCCAACACTACTTGATAGACACGAAGCCTCATTGAATACTGGAACTACGATACTCAAAAACATACCACCCCTCTCGCATAGGGAATCCCCCATATCCTACTGTAACATCGACACATTTCCGAAGGTGGGTTGAATCAATTTGTATTACCACCCGAATTTATCTCGACCCAACTTTCATGTACTGAATTCACCCTATGGAATACACGTTGCTTATGAGTGGACCACTACATGGATCGAACGTAAATTGTACGCTTAAGCTATACAGCCGCCTCATTCACCTCAGCCCGAAGCCAGTCTGGAGTTCTGCTGGCCGTGGCGACGGTAGACGTACCCCCCAAGTAGTCCCAGCCTGCAACTGCTGGATGGCTTGCTGTATCCGGGCAGTGCCTACGTCCCGGGACTGTCGGTATTGATTCCCGATAGCAAACAGTTCGGTGCCCGTGCGGGCAATCGCAGGAACTCGCTCGGTACCGCTGCCTTATGCGCCTTGCGCCATTTATGTACCAGGTTGGGATTGAGACCCTGGCGAACAGCTACGCCGGAGATGGAGGCGCCGGATTGCTCGCATTCGCTGAGCACGCGTGCTTTGAACTCCGGCGGGTAGCGCCGGCGGCGCTTGATAGCCGATGCTTGAACAGAAGGAGTTGTTTGGTCATCCTTAATAGGTGTCCACTTAAAAGAGGTGGACACCTAAACTAGCGGGTCGCCCGGAGCGTGCAAGATGGTTGTACCGGACGCTTACAACAAAGAAAACCCCCTGCAGCAATGCTGCAGGGGGTTGTCTATTTAGGCGCCTGGCGATGACCTACTTTAAGTGGCGAGCGGTGCTCGCCATCCTTCGGACGCCTTCGGCGCTTCTCCGCCGTTCCTGCGGAACAGGCTGCGTCACATGGCAGCCCTTCGGGCCGCGTCAAGATGG
>JAUHXH010000004.1 GCA_030427085.1 Gammaproteobacteria bacterium
TGATGTGTCTGATAGTTAGCAACTACCAACACTACAAGTGCCCACACAATTGTCTTCATCTAGTTGTTAATCAGCACCAGGCCGCCAGGGCCGTGGTAGTCGGTGAGGGCTGCCCCCCAACCGAGGACGCGTATTATACAGAGCGGCGATTGCTTGGCAACATAAATTTGAAAAAATTTAACGTTGCGACTGGCCTTTTCGCCACCTCACCTTTCAATCCTAAATATTTGAAATAATTAGAATTTCGAGGTCCCTCACATCGCGCCTTTGAAGGCCCGACCGCGTCGAGGGAGGCGCACTATACGCAGAGCGAATGTGTGGCGCAAGCCCCTGTGTGAAAAAAATTTACAAGGGGCGGATTTTTACCGCCATCACAGGCTCCTGGGATTAAGTTTAGACCACGGAAAACGCTGTCGCCGGTGTTTAGGCCAGCTCAAACAGGTGATATTTCTTCTTGCCCAAGCGCACCAGGTAAAAGCGCCCAAAATAAGACGCATCTTCAGCGAAGCACTGCCCGGGCTCAGCGTTTTGCGCCATGCCCACAGCCGCACCATTAATCCAGACCGCATCGCGGCCCAGCGCATCTTTTACCTGCTTGCCAGAAGCTGCCAGTCCGGCATCAGTAAATAACTGCGTGAGCAGCTGGCCGCCAAGCGCAGACCGCTGCAATTCCGAACTTGGCAGGCCGTCCTGGCGGAGCTGTTCGAAATCTGACTCAGACAGCGCATCGTGAGAACCACTGAACAGTGCCTCGGTGATTCTCAACGCAGCCTGCAATCCCTCATCGCCATGGACCAGTCGTGTCACTTCCCGCGCCAACACTCCTTGCGCCTCGGGGCGACCCTGGCGTTCAGCATCAGCTTTCTCCAGTGCATCAATTTCTGTCACCGGCAGGAAAGTGAAGTATTTGAGGAAGCGATAGACGTCCGCATCCGCAGTGCCCAGCCAGAACTGATAGAAGGCATAGGGCGAGGTGCGGCGCGGATCCAGCCATATGGTGCCGGACTCCGTCTTGCCGAATTTAGTGCCGTCGGACTTGGTGATCAACGGCATAGTCAGGCCAAACACCTGCTTGCCGTGCATCCGCCGCGCGAGGTCGATGCCACCCGTGATATTGCCCCACTGGTCTGAACCGCCAATCTGCAGACTGCAATCCTGACGCGCTGCCAGTTCGGCAAAATCATAGGACTGAAGGATCATGTAGGTGAATTCAGTAAAGCTGATGCCACTGCCTTCACGCTCGATCCGCTGCTTGACCGACTCCTTCTGGATCATGGCGTTGACCGAGAAGTGCTTGCCGACGTCACGCAGAAAAGCGAGCACATCCATGCCGCCGATCCAGTCGAGGTTGTTCACCACCTCTGCGGCATTGTCATTACAGTCAAAGTCGATAAAGGCGGACACCTGAGACTTCAGCTTTTCCACCCAGCCAGCAACAACATCCGGCGTATTGAGCTGACGCTCCTGCGCCTTGAAACTGGGGTCGCCGATCAGTCCGGTAGCACCACCGACCAGGGCGAGGGGCTTGTGCCCGGCCTCCTGGAAACGGCGCAACATCAGCAGCGGCACGAGAGAGCCGATATGTAGACTGTCGGCAGTGGGGTCGAAGCCGCAATACAGAGTGCGCGAACCACCGTCCAGCCATTGCGGGAGCTGATCTTCCCCCGCGATCTGGAAAATCAATCCGCGTGCCTGCAAATCTGCCAACAGTTCACTGCTCATAATGCCGTCTCGAGGCCCCTGGCCTGTGCCTGAAAAATGGGCGCCAACCATACAACACCCCCCTTCAAATGCAAGGAAAAACGGGGTTTCCGGGGTGTCATACGGTGGTCATCTGGTATACTCGCCCGCATCGAAATAACGAATTAGATCGGGACATGTCCGCAGCGAACAAAAAGCGGGGGGCCACCGCGATTCGCAGCCAGTCGTCGTTTCCACGCCAACACCTGTGGATCGCCGCGGGCCTGTCGATCGCCGTTATCCTCACCGCCACCCTGATACCCAGCGAAAATGTGGAGGCAAATCGCCCCGCAGTCAGCGCCCTTGCGTCTGAAACCATCGAAGGGAAGCACGACGCAATCAGCTCAGACGCGCTGCTCAGCGAGATCGCCGTAGTAAGCACTCCCTTACTCCCCGAAGCAGAGGAACCCGAGCCCGAACCACAATGGGCGGAGCACACCGTAGGCAATGGGGACAATCTGTCGCTGATCTTTAGCCGCGCGGGCTTTAGTGACCGCGACGTCTACAACATCGTCAACAAAGGCGAGGGCGGCAAAGCGCTGACCCGTATCTTCCCAGGGCAGACTATTGCCTTCCTGGCGGATGACGCCGGTGACCTGCAAGCGCTGAAGCACATAGTTTCTCCCCTAGAAACCACCGTCTACGAACTGGGCGACTCGGGCTTCAGTTCGCGCAAGGAAGTTCGCTCGCCCGAAGTGCGCACCACCTGGGCGACGGGTGTGATCGAATCCTCATTGTTTATGGCAGGAACGGACGCCGGGCTGTCCAACAACCTGATCATGGAAGTGGCCAACATTTTCGGCGGCGTGATCGACTTCGTGCTGGACCCCCGCCAGGGCGACACCATGCACGTGCTGTACGAGCAGCTCTACCTGGATGGCGAACGCTACGGCGACGGCAACGTCATCGCCGCTGCATTCACCAACCAGGGCAAAACCTTCAACGCCTTCCGCTATACCGACGCCAACGGCGATAGCAACTTCTACAATGAAGAAGGCGTAAGCATGCGCAAAGCCTTCCTGATGGCACCGCTGGACTTCACGCGTATCAGCGGCAATTTCAATCCGCGTCGCATGCACCCCATTTATAAAACCGTACGCCCACACCGTGGCACAGACTACGCCGCGCCACGCGGCACACCGGTCTTTGCCGCCGGCGACGGTCGTGTTATCGCAGCCGGCTACACCAAACCCAACGGCAACTACGTGTTTATCCAGCACGGCGAGCAGTACGTGACCAAGTACCTTCACCTGCACAAGCGCAAGGTGAGCAAGGGCCAGCGAGTGTCCCAGAGTCAGATTATCGGTACCGTCGGTTCCACTGGCGCCGCCACCGGCCCGCACCTGCACTATGAATTCCTGGTGAACGGTGTTCACCGCAATCCGCGCACGATTCACCGTAAGCTACCCAAGGCTAAAACACTGCCCGAGGCAGAGATGCCCACCTTCCTGGCCAGCATCAGCGCACAACGCCTGCAGCTGGCCGCCCTGAATACGGAAGGAACCGTGGCGCTTAGCGACAACAGCGCGCCCGAATCACCCGCCAACACCTCCCCGTGACCGGACAACTGCTGCTGGGGCTGATTTCCGGCACCAGCGTCGACGGCATCGACTGCGCCCTGCTCCAACAGCAGGGCAATGCGTTTGAACTGCTGGCCACCCGTGCCCACCCCTTGTCGGACTCCCTCACCGAAGCCGTTCACGCTTTGTGCCAGAGTGGGCCTGATGAAATCGAGCGTCTCGGCGTAACTGACAGACTGCTGGCGCAGGCATTTGCCGAAGGCGCACTTCAATTGCTGGAACAGGCCAATGTAAAACCCTCTGACGTGCGCGCCATTGGTAGCCACGGCCAGACCATTCGGCACCGCCCTGTGGCCGGCGGCCACTCGCCCGAACAGGCCTTCACATTACAGATTGGGGACCCGAACACCCTTGCCGAATTAACGGGTATTACCACTGTGGCCGATTTTCGGCGCCGGGATATGGCTGCCGGTGGCGAAGGCGCGCCGCTGGCACCAGCTTTCCATGCCGCAGCCTTCGCGCAAGCGGGAGAATATCGCGTTATCGCCAATATCGGCGGTATCTCCAACCTGAGCCACCTGGACGGAGAGACGCTGGTATGCGGCTATGACTGTGGGCCCGGCAACACCCTGATGGACCACTGGATAGCGCGTCATCGCAACGAGCCCTTCGATCGGGACGGCAACTGGGCCTCTCAGTTCGACCCTGACGAGACATTGCTGGAAAAGCTTCTCACCCACCCCTTTCTCGCGCTGACGCCACCAAAGAGTAGTGGCCGCGAGGAATTTCACCTGACCTGGCTGAACCAGATCCTGGCCCAGATGGCACCACTGGAGGTAGGCGTTGTGCAGTCGACACTGATGAGCTTTACCGTGGAAAGCCTTGCGCAGGCGATGGAAGCGAACGCCAGCACCGTGGATGGGCTCTATGTCTGTGGAGGCGGCGCGTTTAACGGGGAATTAATGAACCGGCTTGAGCGGCGACTGCCCGCTACCAGAGTGGCTTCCACCCAGGATCTCGGGATTGACCCCACCTGGGTAGAAGCGGCCTGTTTTGCCTGGCTGGCCGGGCGCACACTGGATGCACTACCGGGTAATGCGCCAGCGGTCACGGGCGCAGTGGGAGAAAGAATTCTGGGGGGAATTTACCCCGGGAAAAATCGGAGCTGAATCAGCTTAGATCGAGAATGATGATCCGCAACCGCAGGTAGTGGTTGCATTGGGGTTGGTCACCACGAAGCGGGAACCTTCCAGGCCTTCAGTGTAGTCCACTTCTGATCCGGCCAGGTATTGGAAACTCAGCGGGTCGATCAGCACCGTCACGCCCTCGCGCTCCACCGCTGTGTCGTCCTCAGCTTGCAGTTCGTCGAAGGTAAATCCGTATTGGAAGCCAGAGCAGCCGCCACCGGTGATAAACACGCGCAGCTTCAGCTCGTTGTTCTCTTCCTCAGCAATCAATGCCTGCACCTTGCGCACGGCGCGCTCGGACAGGTTGATGGAGCTGGGATTGAATGATTCGGCAACGGACATGGGGTTAAATCTCTATCTTCCCTTTACGGAACTACCCCGCCGCTACCACAGCAGCGGGCCAGTCAGTATGCTAAACCCGACCAAATTAGTCAAGATTTAGCTAGCGGGTGCCTCTGCGCCACTGAGCTCGACGGCCGAGGCGGAAGTGTCAGATTTTTTGCTGTTTTTGGCGCCGCGGCCGGCCGGCTCTGCCACCGCCTGGTGCTGCAGGCTGCCGTTCACTTCGGCACCAACCGCCATCTCTACCAGCACGTATTGCACGTCACCTTCCACCCGGGCCTTGTTGGCCAGTTCGAGGTGTTTGGTGGACGTGACATTGCCCTGAATACTGCCGTTGATCACCACGGACGGGGCACGGATATCACCCTCGACGCGGCCCTTGTCGACCACACGCACCAGCGCTTCGGTTTCCGGCTCTGCAATGATGTTGCCGACGACGGTGCCTTCAACGTCCAGCGTGCCAGTGAAATGAACGTCACCAACGATGCGGGTATCCCTGGAGATCAGGGTCGTGGCGCTGGACGAGGGAATCGATGCTTTTTTGTTACCACCCAACATGAGAGAACTTCTCCTGTACCTGCCAGGGAACCTGCAGCCTGGCCTCTGCCTTATTCGGTTTGGTCGAGCGGGCTGTTATGGTCAGCTCAAGCGGCTCAAAGCCCTCGGGCAGCGTCACGCTCCCCTCGACTACCTGAAAATACCGGAATCGCAAAGGAATCACATCACTGTTTTGAGAATTCGACAGATTTTCCAGATCGAGGGTCTGCAGTTCGCCATTGACGCTACCGGCCAACTCCATTGCCAGGTCGCCGATCAGCACGCTGTGCTTGCGGGCCTCCTGCTGAGCCACCACGCGATAGCGGTACTCGCGCGGCAGGCCAGTGGCCACCACTTCCACGGGGCGCAGGCTCAGCCCTTTGGGTAGCGCCTCGGGAGCCATGATGCTCTTGTAGAAGTTCAGCGCCTGTTCCAGGTCGGCAATTTCCCCGCGCTGCTCCGACAACTCCCGCCGCACCATCTCCAGCGCGGCCACATCCACTTCGCGCCGATCCTGCTGCAGCTGCGCTGAGCGCTCCTGCTCCTGGACTTGTTGCGCGAGGGAGGCATTGTCACGCTTGAGTTGGCGGAACTCTCCTGGATCTACACCCATTCCGGAATACGCGGCCTGCTGACCCAGAAACACGCCCACCCCGAGGATGACAGCGGCCAGCAAGGTAAAAACCAGCACCTGGATTTCCCGCAGGCGCACGTGTTGGCGCCTGACGACTGTACGGTATTTCTCGCTACTCAAATCGACTCCCGGAGTTGGCGCCGGCACCCGTCAGGGCAGCAGTCCTACCTGCTGCAGCCCCGCGTCCTCCGGCATTCCGAGCATGATATTCATATTCTGGATGGCCTGCCCAGACGCGCCCTTGACCAAATTGTCGATCACGCTCATCACCACCACCGTATCGCGCCCCTGTGGTTGTGCGACGGCCAGTTGGCAACGGTTGGCACCCTTTACGGTACGGGTCTGGGGGCAATGGCCGGCGGGCAGTACATCGACGAAGGGCTCATCGGCGTAGGTGTTTTCAAACAGGGCCTGAAGGTCGCCCGCGTCGCCGGTCAAACGCCCGTAGAGCGTGGCGTGGATTCCGCGCACCATGGGCAACAAATGCGGCACAAAGGTCACCTCCACCGGGCTACCGGCAATATCCCCAAGCGACTGCTCGATCTCCGGCAAGTGACGGTGCCCCGCCACACCGTAGGCCTTGAAGCTTCCCGCGGTCTCGGCCAGCAGGGTATCGATTTTTGCCTGCCGGCCGGCACCGGAGGCGCCGGAGGCGGCATTGGCAATGATGCCCTTACGGTCGATCAAATTCGTCTGCAACAGCGGCAACAAACCCAGCTGCACGGCGGTGGGGTAACAGCCCGGACAGGCAACGAGCGAAGCCTGGGCAATTTGGGCGCGATTGAGTTCAGGCAAACCGTACACAGCCTGCGCCAGCAAATCCGGGCTCGCATGGGGCTCGCCATACCATTCGGACCACAATTGCGCGTCTCGAATCCGATAGTCCGCCGACAGGTCCACCACGCGGGCACCCGCTTGCAGCAGTTCCGGCACCAGATTCATGGCCACATTGTGGGGCGTGGCGAAAAACACCACGTCGCAAGCGGCCAGTTCCTTTACGTTCGGCTCCGTGAAGCACAGGTTGTAGAGGCCTCGAAGGTTGGGAAAAAGGTCGTCTACCCGGCGGCCACTTTCAGCACGCGAGGTGATGGCTACCACCTCTGCCTGCGGGTGCGAGGCCAGCAAGCGCAACAATTCCACCCCGGTGTATCCGGTACCCCCAACAATCCCTACCCTGGCCACAATGCCTCCTGTGTTTCGTTCGTTAATTTGGCCGACCAGTATAAAAGCATTGCCGCTCGGGATAACTGGTAATATTGGCGCATTCATTCGGTGGAGTGCCCGTGCGCCAACAGTTCAGGAATTACCGCGACTATCTCTATTCGTACGAACACGTATTTCCCTACGCCGTTCTGGGAGTCGTGGGCGGCGTCGGCTCGGCGGCTCTGGTGCTGGTCTTCGATGCGGCCATCGGCTGGATGGCCATGCTGTGGAATGTTGGCGAGCGGGGCGAAAACTTCGAGGCGCTGCCCCGCTGGATGCACTTTGCCTTGCCTGCCGCGGGCGCTGCGATGCTTGGCCTGGTCTTTACCTTTATACGCAAGGAGCATCGCGACACCGGTGTGGTCCACGTGCTCTCCCGCATGGATACTCACTACGGCGCCCTGCCGTGGCAGAACGCACTGGTACAATTACTGGGTGGCGCCTTTGCCCTCGCCACCGGACAGTCCGGCGGTAGGGAGGGGCCTGGCGTGCATCTTGGGGCGGCTGCCAACAGCCTGCTCGGTCAGGCGCTCCACCTGCCGAACAACAGCCTGCGTGTGCTAGTGGCCTGTGGCGCGGCTGGCAGTATCTCCGTAGCTTTCAATACTCCCCTGGCCGGTGTGATCTTTGCGATGGAAGTGGTGGTCGCGGAATACACCGTCATGGGTTTCCTGCCTGTCATCATCGCCGCTGTTTCCGCCATGCTGGTTGGCCAGGCCCTGGGCCGCTCCGATCACCTGATTTCCGTGTCCGGGATGGAATTTTCCTCCCTGTCGGAAGTGCCCTTCGTCCTGCTGGTTGGCTTGTGTGCTGGCGTCCTGGTGGCGCTGTTCACCCGAGTCAGTCGTTACAGTGCCCGCTTGCAGGCTCGATTGGGCGTGGGCTGGCGTTTTTGCCTTGCGGGCATCTTTACCGGTTTATTGGCATTGTGGGTTCCCGAAGTGTTGGGTGTGGGCACTGATTCGCTGCGCTTGATCATGCTGGGCGAAATGGGCATCGCGACGCTCGCCATGCTGATGTTTGCCAAGGTGCTCGCCACGGGGGTAACCACCGGGCTCGGCATGCCGGTGGGCCTGATCGGCCCCAATATGTTGATCGGCGCCTGCCTTGGTGGATTGCTGGGCGGCTGGGGCATCAGCCTGATGCCGCAGGTAACTACCGATCTCACACTCTACGTCATCATCGGCATGGCCGCCGCCATGGCCGCTGTATTGAACGCGCCGCTGGCGGCCATCCTCGCCGTAGTGGAATTGACCGACAACGTTCATGTGGTGATGCAGGCGATGGTCGCTATCGTGGCGGCAAACCTGACCAATACCGAGCTGTTCAAGCACGCCTCCGCGCACCAGATTGTGCTGCGGCAGTTGCGCCGTCGCGTGCCGGAAGACCCCCTCAACCAGCTCCTGCACCGCACCCATGTCACGCGCACGATGGACACCAACGTACGCCGATTGCCGGTCACCCTGGACCCCTCAGCGGCGGAGTCCCTGCGCCACCACAGCGCCCACTGGTGCCTGGTGCAACGCAATGACGATTCCCTCTACCTCTTGCACGGCAGTGACCTCAGTAACTGGCTACAGGAGAACGTGGTCGAGACGGAACTGGATCTGACTGATTTACCATTGCGGCGATGGTCAATCACACGGATCCCCGTCCAGGCCAGTCTGCGCCAGGCCATGGACGCCATGCGCGAACACACTGCCGAGGCGGCCTGCGTATACGGGAAGGGCAATGACGGTCACCCGGCCCTGCTGGGTGTGGTCACCCGCGAGACCATCGAAAAATTCACCCTGTCGCGCCTGTAACGCGACACTCACCGGAGGCCACATGCTCTGGCTCAAGGCACTTCACATTATCTTTATGGTCTGCTGGTTCGCCGGCCTGTTCTACCTGCCGCGCATTCTGGTCAACTACGCCGCCAGCGAAAACCCGGATACCCAAAACCATCTGGCGCAGATGGCGCGGCGCCTGTACCGCTTCGTCACACCTTTTATGGTGTTAACACTGTTGTTCGGCTTCTGGCTCTTGTCTTACAACGTGTCCTACTATCTCGGCGCGCCGTGGATGCTGATCAAGCTGGCGGGCGTGGCCTGCCTGGTGTTTTATCACCTGCAGTGCGGGCGCTACGTGCGCGCGGTTTGCGAACAGCGCGATAACCGCACCCACGTGTACTACCGTTTTTTCAATGAAGTCCCGGTCATTTTCCTGTTTTTGATTATCATCCTCGTTGTGGTGCGACCCTTCGAGTAGTCCGCAGAATCAATGCCAACACGCTATAATCGCAGGCCAACTTCACACCCAGGAATACCCGATTCTCCATGAGTGATTCCAACACGCTGTTTCAGCAGGCAAGCCAGTTCATTCCCGGCGGCGTTAATTCACCGGTACGGGCCTTCCGTGCCGTTGGTGGCACGCCCCTGTTCATCGATCGAGCCGACGGCGCTTATCTGTATGACAGCGAGGGCAAACGTTACATTGATTACGTGCTGTCCTGGGGGCCCATGCTCATGGGGCACAATCACCCGGCTGTGCGCGAGGCCGTTATCAAACAGGCGGAAAAAGGCCTGAGTTACGGCGCCCCCACCGAGTTGGAAACGGCGCTGGCGGAAAAAGTCTGCCAGATCATGCCCGGCATGGACCTGGTGCGCATGGTCAATTCGGGCACCGAGGCCACCATGAGCGCCATTCGCCTGGCGCGGGGATTCACTGGCCGTGACAAGATCGTCAAATTTGAGGGCTGCTACCACGGGCACTCTGACTCACTGTTAGTCAAAGCAGGCTCCGGTGCCCTCACCCTGGGTGTTCCCAGTTCCCCCGGCGTACCTGCAGCCCTCGCCGACCACACCATTACCCTGACCTACAACGATCCGGAGGGCGTTCGCGCGCTGTTCGCGGAACACGGTCAGGACATAGCCTGCATCATCGTAGAGCCCGTGGCGGGCAATATGAACTGTATTCCACCGCTGCCCGGCTTTCTCGAGTGCCTGCGCGAAGTGTGTGATAACAGCGGCGCCCTGCTGATACTGGACGAGGTAATGACCGGTTTCCGCTTCGGCCTGCAGGGAGCGCAGGGCTACTTCGGTGTTCAGCCCGATCTCACCACGCTCGGGAAAGTATTGGGCGGCGGCATGCCCGTGGGCGCATTCGGTGGTCGCCGGGAAGTGATGGAGCACATCGCCCCGCTGGGACCGGTATATCAGGCCGGCACCCTGTCCGGTAATCCAGTTGCCATGGCGGCTGGACTGGCGGCGCTGGAGATCATCAGTGCACCCGGCTTTTACGAGCCGCTGTTCGCCCGTACCGAGGCCCTCTGCCAGGGGCTTTGTACCGCGGCGGCCGAGGCGGGCATACCCTTCACCACCAATCACGCAGGCACCATGTTCGGCGGCTTTTTCACCAGCGAAGCTCAGATCAGCAACTATGCCCAGGTGATGGCCTGTGACACAGAACGCTTCAACCGCTTCTTTCACGGCATGCTGGACGGCGGCGTCTATCTGGCTCCCGCCTCGTACGAAGCCGGCTTCCTGTCCAGCGCCCACACCGATGCGGACATCGACCAGACCATCGCCATTGCGGCAGAGGTATTCAAACAGCTTCAGGAGTCCAGCGTATGAGTTTCAACACCCAGCGCGGCCCCTTCCCCAGCACCCGCATGCGCCGCCTTCGGGCCAGCGCTTTCGCCAGGGACCTGGTGCGCGAGAATACGCTCACACCCGCCGACCTGATCTATCCGGTGTTTGTGCTACCAGGCAAGGATCAACGCGAAGCCGTGCCCTCGATGCCAGGCGTGGAACGGTTGAGCGTCGATATGCTGCTGTCCGTAGCGCGCGAGGCACAGGCGCTGGGCATCCCCGCACTCGCACTGTTTCCCGTTGTTGGCGCCGAGCAGAAAAGCCTTGAAGCGGAAGAGGCCTACAATCCAGATGGACTGGTACAGCGCTGCGTGGCGGAGCTCAAAAATGCGTTGCCGGATCTGGGCGTTATCACCGATGTAGCACTGGACCCTTTCACCACTCACGGGCAGGACGGGATCATCGACGAGTCCGGCTATGTGTTAAATGATCGCACCACCGAAACTCTGGTTCAGCAGGCGCTGTCCCACGCCGCTGCGGGCGCCGATGTCGTCGCGCCGTCGGACATGATGGATGGCCGTATCGGAGCTCTGCGCAACGCGCTGGAAGGCGGTAGCCATCACAACACCCTGATCCTGTCCTACGCGGCCAAGTATGCCTCCAGTTACTACGGCCCCTTTCGCGATGCGGTCGGTTCCGCGGGGAACATCAAGGGCGGCAACAAATTCAGCTACCAGATGGATCCGGCCAACAGCGATGAAGCGCTGCACGAATGCGCGCTGGACCTGGCCGAAGGTGCCGACATGCTGATGGTGAAACCCGGCATGCCGTATCTCGATATCGCCCGGCGCATCAAGGACGAATTGAAAGTCCCCACCTTTGCCTACCAGGTGAGCGGCGAATACGCCATGCACCAGGCTGCTTTTGAACGCGGCTGGCTGGATCCCGAGGCCGTGGTGCTGGAATCGTTGCTGGCCTTCAAACGCGCTGGTTGCGACGGCATCCTGACCTACTTCGCCCTCGATGCGGCGAAGCGCCTACAGTAAAACCATGCGCCACTGGAGCCTGTACACCTTGCTGGTGTTAGCAGCCACCAACACCGTAGTCGTCGCCCAGGACGAAACGGGCTGCGAGTGCCTCTGGCAGGGGCCCTTCTCACAAGTGCAGGCCAACACCGATCTCGTTATCAGTGGCACCGTGGTCGCCAGCAAGGGGAATTCGGTCGATATTCGGGTCGACCGGAAAATGCGTGGGGCCGAGTTTTCACCCCAGGTGCGTGTGTGGCTACAAACGGAGAATTACTGCCGACCAGCCGTTGAGCAGTTTCCCATCGGCGGGCAGTGGGTATTCGCACTGGAGCGTATCGAGGAGGATGTGCCGGGCGGCTTCAACCCCAGCACCCCCAACTACTCCTACGGGCGCATTGGCGACTACAGCCTGTCCAGTTGTGGCGGTTATTGGCTCAAGCAAGAAGGCCAACAGGTGACCGGAAACCTGGCGCCGCCGGCCCCGCGCTGGAATCACGAGCCAAAAATGTCACCGGTGCTGGTCGATCTGGTCGCGGCCTTTGTGGCCGGCGATACCGATGAAGACGCGCTGGTGGAGGCCGCCCGGGACGACCCCGAGTTGCGCCGGTTGCGGCTGAACACACGGGAATTTTTACGCGGTCTGGTGGAGTCGACAGATCCGGAAACGGCTGACGACGAGAACAACCCGCACTAGCGCCGCCACTTGGGTCGCTGGGGGTTTGGCCCCTCGACCACGTCCATTAATTCATCCAGCATCATTAACGACAAGCCCCAGATACGGCGCCCGCCGTAGTAGTAGCACGGCAGGGTGAGTGAGGTCCGACCCCGCTGCCAGTGCATGCGCTCGCGATTGTCGGTATCCAGCAAATAACCCAGCGGCACCCAGACCACTTCGGCTACTTCATAGTTGGGCGAAAATTCCGCTTCCCGGTCCAGCCGAAAGACGAAGGGCGAAACCGCCAGGCCGAACATACCGCGGCGGGGCCGCGCCCTGATCTCCGAGAGCCGCCCGATAGGAGCCGCCGTCGAGGGTAAGTCCAGACCAATCTCCTCGCGTGTTTCGCGCACTGCCACGGCAAAACCGTGAGCATCTTCCGGGTCCATGCGCCCTCCGGGAAAGGCCATCTGCCCCGACCACGGATCCCCTTCGCGCTCTGCGCGTTTGATCATTAGAATACACAATCGCCCCTGCCGCTCGCGCAGGATCATCGCCACGGCGGACCGCTTCATCAACGGTCGCAGCCACTTCCGGGCCGGTCGGTGACGGGCCAGGCGATTCTCTATTTTGTGCAGGGACAGACTGGACAAGGGGCTACCGCTACTGACAATACGCCCCGATTAAGCCAGCCGTAAACGTCGCTGGCAAGGAAGGAAGCACCAAGCCATGCCTGAAACACTGTTTGAACTGCGCGGCGTCAGCCTCACCTACCGCGCTCTGCCCGTGCTCAGGGAAATCGACTGGGCCCTGCGAGCCGGAGAGCAATGGGCAGTGCTGGGCCCCAATGGCGCGGGCAAAACGAGTCTGGCGCGAATTCTCGCGCGTCAGGTGAGCCACATCGGCGGCGATTTCCAGCGCGCTGAAACCCTGGCCCACCGGGGCGTGGGCTACGTGTGTTTCGAGCAACAGAAAACCCTCTGCGATCGTGACCGCAAGCTGGACGATTCTGAAACGCGCAACAACGCCTTCGACCCCGGCACCACCGTGGCCCAGGCGCTGCTGGGCAACCAGCCTGCCACCGACGCCTTCCAGAACTGGATCGAGCGCCTGCGGATGGAGCACATTCTGCACCGCGGCCTGCGCTTCATATCCACCGGCGAAATGCGCAAAACCTTACTCGTCAAAGCACTGCTGGCGGAGCCGGCAGTGCTGATTCTGGACAGCCCCCTGGACGGGCTCGATCTGGCCGCGCAGGAACAGATGGGCACCATCCTCGCCGATCTGCTGCAGTCCCCGATGGCGGTGTTGCTACTGTGCCGGGACCTTCAGGACATTCCGCCCGGCATCAGCCATGTGCTTGCCCTGAACGAAGGTCGGATCCTGCGCAGTGGCATCGCCGAGGACGTACTCGCCGACCCCGAGGTGGTCGCGATCATGCAACCACCTCTGCCAGAGTTGTCCGCCTTGCCACCACAGTCACCTCGCCCCTACAGCTTGCCCGAGGCCGAGCCACTGTTGCGCCTGCGGCAAGTCCACGTGCAGTACGGCGATACCCCGGTCCTGGACCAGGTGGACTGGACCTTCGAGCGCGGCCAACACTGCCACGTGATTGGCCCGAATGGTTGCGGGAAAACCACCCTGCTCAGTCTCATCACCGGCGACAATCACAAGGCCTATGGTCAGGATATCGAGCTGTTCGGCAGACGCCGGGGCAGCGGTGAAAGCGTGTGGGAAATCAAGGAGAAGTTCGGCCAGGTGGACACTGCCTTGCACCTGAACCACGTGCGCGGAATGAAAGCCTTGGAAGTCGTGATCTCCGGGTTCTTTGACAGTATCGGCCTCTACGACGATTGGGGCGAGCGCCAGCGTGCCCTCGCACAGCACTGGCTGCGGGCGCTGGGCCTGCAGGCCTTCGAGCGCCAGGCCTTCGACGACCTGTCCTTTGGCATTCAGCGGATGGTGCTACTGGCGCGGGCGATGGTGAAATCGCCAGCTATCTTGCTGCTCGACGAACCCTGTCTCGGACTCGATGCCCATCACCGCACATTGGTACTGCGCGCCATTGACCACATTGCCGCCAACAGCGACACCCAGATCATCTATGTCAGCCACAGTGAAGGCCAGGTACCGGCATGCATCAACCAGCGCCTGTCGTTCCAGCCGGGCGAGAAAAACTATCGTGTAACGCAAAACACGGTGACCGGGAGCACAACCCGGTAATTTCACAGTTCAAAAGCGCCTCGTGGCGGGGTACTCTTTATCGGCACCCCACTTGAGCGCACTGCCGACAATGAACCCGGCCGACATGCTTCTGCTCTCGCTGGTATGTATCAGTCTGGCGTTGAGCGGCACTTTCCTGGTGGCCTGGTCTCTTTTTGACCGAGCTCGCCATGCCCTGCTGTGGTGTCTCGCTTACTTCGGTATCGCCGTACAGTACTCCCTGAACATCATTCGCGCCGATCTGCCCTCGGCCGAGTTTTACTGGATAACCGCTTCGCTGGTCAGTGCCGTGGTGGTGACCCTGGCGCTATGGGGGCATCGCTCGCGCTTGCTCCTGCCCACACCGGCACCTGTTCTGGTGGTACCCATCCTGATCGTCGCTGTGCTCATCGTGGTAACAACCTTTGGCTTTCCCGAGACCAGCCTGCGAGTGGCAGTCTCGCCAACCTATACCGGCCTGACGATGAGCTACGTCGCCTGGCTGCTGTGGCATTGCGATAACAAACCACTGGTAATGCAAAAAATCGCCGCCCTGGTTCACCTCAGCTTTGGCCTCACCCAACTTGGCGCAGCCTGGGTTGCGGCAACCATGAGCTCGCCTCCCCTGCCCCAGGAACTGGCCAACTATCGCCTGCTGAATTTCTCCCTGATGCCGGCCTCTTTTGTCGCCATGGGAGTTTCGGTGTTTCTGCTGATGGCCTGCGACCTGTCACAGCGCCTGAGCAAAATGGCCCTGACCGATGCGCTCACTGGCGTAACCAACCTGCGCGGCTTCGTAGAGGCGGCCCAGCGCGCGATGGCACTGTCACGGCGTTCCGGCCAGCCGCTGTCACTGGTATTGGTAGATCTGGACCACTTCAAACAGATCAACGACCACTACGGCCATGTGATGGGTGATCGGGCGCTGCGCCATATTGTTGCGGTGTTCAGCGTTCAGGTACGTCTGGAAGATGTAGTGGGCCGCGTGGGCGGTGAAGAATTTGCCCTGCTACTCACCGACCGTAACGCGGGCGAAGCGCGACAAATCGCCGAGCGACTGCGGCGCGCGATGGTGGACAACCCCCTGAACGTGGGGCGGCGTGACATTCAGGTCACCGCCAGTTTTGGTGTGGCACAACTGGCCGAGGGGGAATCGTTCGAAGACTGGCGGGACCGCGCCGACAAGGCACTCTACCAGGCCAAAGCCGCCGGCCGGGACCAGACAGCCGTGGCGAGCAATTTACAAATCGCCGCCACTGGCTAGCCCTCAGGGCAGGTAGCGGCGCAATTCCTTACACAAGCTCGCCTGGCTACAGTACAGCAATCCCCGCTCCGCACTTGCCGCCGACATGCCGGCATCGCCCATGGCGCCGTAAACACGCGCCAGCTCCAGGTAGATTTCAGGGGCATCCCCATCGATGCGCTGGGCTCGCGACAGTAACGCTATGGCCTGCTGGTACTCACCGTCAGCAGCCTCGTCACGGGCCCTGATTACCAGTGATTGCCAGGCCGGTGGATGGCTCGATGTGGTCGCTGCGGCCGGCGTACTGCCACCGCCGCCTTCGGAGGTGACTTCCTCGCCCACGGCGGTTTGTACCGGGGGCACGGCATCGCGTGAGGACGGAGCACTCCCACACGCCTGTAATACAAGTAGTAGCAGCACTGCGATCAAACGAACCGCGTGAGTCATCCCTATTTACCTCCAAATAAAGATTCAAACCAGTCCCGCAAGCCCGGCCGCCGGGTGTTGCGGCAGGGGGGGCCAGCCTTCGGCTCGGAACCTCTGATAAAAGGTAGCAAGCGTGCGTCGGCGCACCCGTCATCCGTCAGCAAACCCGTGTCATCGTTCACATAACGTGCTTCCACCCCGTCGGGCATCCGATACAACAGCGGCTTGTGACTGGCCTGCGCCATAAACCGGGCCCACAGGGGCAGAGCGCCAGTGGCGCCGGTGAAGGGCGTTTCCCGGTTGTCGTCGTAGCCGATCCAGGTCACTGCCATCAGGTCACCGCTGAAGCCGGCAAACCAGGCGTCGCGCCCCTCGTTGGTGGTACCGGTTTTGCCGGCCACGGTGAAGCCTTGCTCAAGGTAGCGATACACGCCACGCCCGGTCCCCTCCTGCACCACCTCACGCAGGGCGTACTGCACCAGATGTGCAGCCTGCAAACTGACGGAGCGGTCGTAATACACCGGGTAGCGGCTCAAGGGCACACCGTCGGCATTCACCACCTCCCGGATACTGCGCAGTGGGGTACGGAAACCACCGGCGGCCAGGGTCTGGTACACCGCCGCCAGATCCATTGGCGAGTACGCACCTGCACCCAGAGTCAGCGCTGGCAGCGGTTGTAGGGTCTGTTCTATACCGAGACGGTTCAGGGCATCAACCACCGTCTCGATACCCAGCTCCATGCCCAGGCGAGCTGTCGCCTGGTTATAGGAACTGGCCAGTGCCCGGTGCAATGGGACCTGGCCGTGGCTGCGACGGTCGAAATTGCGCGGGGCCCAGATGTTCCCGGCCCGGTCTGTAACTTCCAGCGGGCTGTCGTCGAGTTGAGTGGCGAGAGTGTAGCGCTGGGACTGTTCCAGTGCCGCCAGGTACACCGCGGGTTTAAATAGTGAACCTGCCGGTCGGCGGGCATCCAGGGCACGATTGAAGCCGGCGTAGCGAGACTGCCGACCACCCGCCAGGGCCACCACTTCGCCGGTATCTGGCCGCGTGGCCACCGCGGCAGTTTCCAGTTCGCCGCCCGGGTCCAACTGTTCCATGCCGCTTTCGATGGTGGTTTCCAGGCTCGCCTGAACCAGCGGGTCAAACGCGGTGTAAATACTGAGCCCCTGCGTGGCGAGATCTTCTTCGCGGTATTCGTGGCGAAGTTGTCGCCGCACCAGATCCAGATAGGCCGGCCAGCTGTCGCGCCGGCGCACCCGTTGTTGCAGGCCAAGCGGCATGGCATCGGCAATGGTGGCGTGCTCGGCGCTGATCACCCCCTGCTCGGCCATCACCTGCAACACCACTGACCGACGTTGGAGAGCACGCTCGGGATTACGCTGTGGGTTATAGAGTGAAGGGCCTTTGATCATGCCCACCAACAGGGCCTGCTGGTGAATCCCCAACTCCGACAGCGGGCGATCAAAGTAGTGTCTGGCTGCCAATGCCACACCGTGCAGACCGCGCGGCCCTTCCTGTCCCAGATAGACCTCGTTGAGATAGGCTTCCAGGATCTGCGGTTTGCTGTAGTGAAACTCCAGTAGCACCGCCATCAGCGCCTCGCGCACTTTGCGCCACAGATTGCGCTGCGGTGTCAGGTAGTAGTTCTTCACCAGCTGCTGGGTGATGGTGCTGCCGCCAGCTACGACCTGGCCAGAACGGAGATTGCTCCACAATGCGCGGGCTATACCGCGCAGGGAAATCCCGTGGTGTTTATAGAAAGCGCGATCTTCCACGGCGATGAGCGCCGCGATCATCTCAGGCGGGACGTCCTGTAACCGAACCAGCAGGCGATCCTCGCCGTGTGAGGGATAAATGCCACCGATGTGCACCGGCTCAAGCCGCATCAAACCGACATCACCCTCACCCCCGCGCAGCAGGTTCACCTGGCCATTACGCAGCTCCAGTTGCAGGCGTCGGGCGGGCTCGGGATCTTCTGCAAAGGCGAATCCACGGGTGTAAATATCGAAACGACTGCCGTTGCGACTGCGTTGCCCCGGGCTTCGCACCGCCGACACCTGACGATAGCCGAGCAGGTCGAGCTCGTGCTCCAGATCCTCTACGCTCAGCATCGCTCCGGGAAACAGCTCCAGCGGGCGTGCATACACCCGGGCGGGAATTTGCCATTTGCGCTCGTCGAAGGTGCTGGTGATCAGGGTATCCAGGTAGACGACGTAGACCGCCAGCAACACCAGTCCTACCAGTGACAGTTTCAGCAGAAGTGGCAGCAGCCAGGCGCGTTTGCGCTGTGCCGGTTTGCGTCGCCGGGAGCGCCGGGTGGTTTTTTTAGCCACGGAGCGTAAACGTTCCCGCAAGATAGACCAGCGCCACGGCCACCAGCCCATACCAGG
Organism: Gammaproteobacteria bacterium; assembly: GCA_030427085.1. Taxonomy (GTDB): domain Bacteria; phylum Pseudomonadota; class Gammaproteobacteria; order Pseudomonadales; family Halieaceae; genus JAUHXH01. The sequence goes on from JAUHXH010000004.1 coordinate 18,680, forward strand.
CAGCGGTATAGCCAAACGTGGTCAGTATCGTGCCCGTGATCAGCGGGCCCGCCACGCGCCCCCAGGACGCCGCTGAGCCCATCGTACCCAGCATCCGACCCCGCCAGGGGACCGGCGTGCGACGGGAGGTGATGCTGTTCAGCAAAGGCATGCACAGGGTTCCGCCCGACAGGGCAATGAAAATCGCTGCGATCATCCAGGGCATCAATCCGGCATTGGCGGCCATCAGCAAGCCCACCGCCAGACTCCCTACCCCGAGGCGCAGAAAACGGCGTTCGCCCAGTAGCGAGGTCACCGGGCCCATCAACCCACCCTGCAGCACGACCATGATGGCACCCTGAATACCGAACACCACGCCCACTTCGCGCGCACCCCAATTCAGGCTGTCGCCGACCCACAAGGGGAAGATGTATGTGGTGGAGGAGATACAGATGTTGTGCAGCACATATTGGCCCAGCAGCAATCGATTGCCACTGCGACGCAACATCTCGGGCAGTGACACCGAATCGCTTTCGCGGCTATCGCGCCGCAGGGCCTCGCGTCGTTCACGGTTGAGGGATTCAGGCAGGAAAACAGCCGTGGCAACGATGGCCGCCAGAGACATTCCGCCGGCAACGATACAGGGCAAGGTGAAACTGGCCTCGGGGCCGGACAACAGGCCTCCCAGAAAGGGCCCCAGGACCATGCCAAGACCAAAAGCAGCGCCGATCATCCCCATGCCGCGAGCGCGGTTTTCGGGGCCGGTAATATCCGCCACCATCGCCGATGCCACGCCGTAGTTGCCAGCCATCAACCCCGCGAAACCACGGGACAGAAACACCAGCCACAGGCTGTCGGCAAACGCCAGGATCAGATACGAGCAGACCGACCCTGAGAGGCAGATCATCAGTACCGGTTTGCGCCCGATACGATCGGACAGCCGCCCCCACCAGGGCCCGCACAGCCCGGCCCCCACCGCATAGGTGGCGATAATCAGCGCGATGTCCAGCTTGTCTGCCCCCAACTGGGGCGAGAGAAACGGGAGAATCGGGATGACGATGCCGAAACCGATCAGGTCCAGCAGGACTGTTCCAAAAAGAATGGGCAAGGATGGTTTGGATTGCCGTGCGCACGCGCCTGCTGCTGCGTCCGACATTCCCCTGTGTGATCACCTGAGACCGGTTATGATATAGGCTTACCGTCCGCAACCCAACTGTCGAACCATGCCTGTTGCCACCACTGACCGCCTCAGTATCGAATTGCTGACCTCCCAGGACGGTGGCTTTATGCTGGAGTTACTCAACGACCCGGCTTTCATTCGCAACATTGCAGACCGCGGTGTGCGCACGCTGGATCAGGCGCGCGACTATCTCGAGAGTGGCCCGCTGGCCAGTTACCGCGAACACGGTTTTGGCATGTATGCCCTGCGGTTGAAAGACGACGGCACCACCATTGGCCTGTGCGGCCTGGTCAAACGCCCCAGCCTGGACCACCCGGATATTGGTTATGCGTTGCTGCCCGACTGGCGGCAGCAGGGATTCGCACTGGAAGCGTCACTGGCAGTGCGAGATCTGGCGGTGAACAAACTAGGGCTGGATCACCTGCTCGCCATCGTCAGCCCCCACAACCTGGCGTCGCGCGCACTGCTGGAAAAACTGGGGCTGCGTGAAAACGGATCGGTGCGGCTGACGCCGGAGGATGAGCCGGTGTGTCTGTATGAATGGCAGGCGGGCGCCGCCTGATCTAGCTCAGAGGTCCACCATCGGTTCCAGCGTCGCGAGGACCGTATCTCCCGCCAATAACTGTAGTTCCTTGCCGGCCAGCCGATAGCTCCTGACCTGCGAGAACAGTCGGTAAACGCTGGTCTCCAACTCAGCCCCCTGCACGCAAGCACGTCGGGTTCCTGCCACCGCGCCAAAGGTCAGCGCATTATTGGGGCCATGCGAAAGGGCCCCGGTGTAACGATTGCAACCCGCGAATCCGGACAGGCGCGGCTCTGTCGCGTCGAACAACAGCGACACAACCTGGCCATTCACCGTCGCCGGAACTTCATTGCCGTCTATCGTGGTGAAGCGCCATCCCCGGCCTGCCAGTGGAAAGCCCGGCTTCGGGGCGGGTTGAATCTGGGTCAGCTGAATAGCCAACGGCGGCTCGCCGAAAGGATCGATGAACTCGGTGCTGCTGAACAGTAGTTCACCGTCACGGCGGATGGTCGCGCGCAGCGAATAGCGGTGGCGTGACTCTATCTGGGCCGGGTCATAAGACAGCTCAAAACTGAACGGTGGAGAGCCCGAAACCGGTAAATTGAGAGCGCCGAGCACCGTAGCGGGCGCATCAGCTCGCGAAATATCCAGCAGTTGGATGCCTAATTCAGCGCCTTCCGGCACCGCTACATTTTCCCGATAGCTCACGTTGCCATAGATAGGCTTGCCCTCGGAGGCGACAGCCGAGGCGGTGGGCGTTGACCCGCCTTCACAGGCCGGCAGGACTGCCACGAGCAGACCCGCCAGGCTCGCCCGGAGTACAGTCAGATGGGAGATCAGGCGGTTGAGATAACGCTTGGTCATGCTTGCTTCCTGAACATCGCCTGTCGGCGCAAAGCGGTCAGTATAAGGCAGCCCCTTTACTTCCGGCACCCCTGCCGGTTTCAGGCTACCCCGCACAGCGCCCAGTCAATAGTGGCCATGGCTACGGATTGGCCTGAATTGACCCGTGCCCGCGCTTACCCCGAACCACACCCAGACTATAATCAGGGGTCGAGCCGCACACAAAGGCCACAGGCCAGGAGAATAAGATGAATGCACCGGAGCCCGTCCGCGAGGGAACTGACATTGCGGAAGCCTTACACGCCGCACTGAAACTGCAACGCGACGACTACCTGCAGGAAGGCGCTGTCAGCGCCGAAGCCCGCATCGACCGGATTGACCGGGCCATCGACGCGCTGATCAAGTACCAGCAGCCCCTGAGTGATGCGCTGAACAAGGATTTCACCTGCCGCCCCCGCGAAATTAATATGCTCACCGATGTGGCCGGCTCTATCACTGCACTCAAGCATGCACGCAAGCACCTGCGGCAATGGATGAAAGCCGAGAAGCGTGCCACGGTCTTTCCGCTGAATTTACTCGGTGGCCGCTCGCGTATTGAATACCAGCCCAAGGGCGTGGTGGGCATCATCGCGCCGTGGAACTTCCCGGTCGCCATGGTGTTCCAGCCGCTGGCCGGCGTGCTAGCCGCCGGTAACCGGGCGCTGATCAAGCCTTCCGAATTTACCCCGGCCACCTCCGATGTGATCGCCGAGATGATCGCCGAGTTTTTCGAACCTCGAGAAGTAGCGGTGGTCACCGGCGGCCCGGAAGTCGGCCAGGCGTTTTCAGCACTGCCCTTCGATCACATGATTTTCACCGGCGCCACCGGCATCGCGCGTCACATCATGGCCGCCGCCGCCCGCAATCTGGTTCCACTGACCCTGGAGCTGGGTGGCAAGTCGCCGGTGGTGATCTCACGCACGGCCGACCTGACCCAGGCCCTGACCCGAATCATGCTCGGCAAAACCCTGAACGCCGGCCAGATCTGCCTGGCGCCTGACTACCTGCTGGTGCCTGAAGAAAAACTGGAAGAGGTCGTGCAGGCCGCCAGCGACGCAGTGGCCGCCATGTACCCCCGCCTGCTGGACAATGAGGAATACACCTCGGTGATCAACTCACGCCACTTTGATCGCCTGAACAGCTACCTCGACGAGGCCCGTGAACGCGGCGCGCGCATCGTGGCACTGAACCCGGCAGAGGAAGACTTCAGCCAACAGTCCGGCTACAAAATCGCCCCGACTCTGGTGGTGCAACCTGCCGACGACATGAAAGTGCTGGAGGAGGAAATTTTTGGCCCGCTGCTGCCGATCAAGACCTACAAGCACTTCGATGAAACCGTCAACTACATCAATGCCAATCCGCGCCCACTGGCCGCGTATTATTTCGGCCAGGATTCCCAGGAAGAGCGCCAGCTACTGGATCGCACCACCTCCGGCGGTTTCTGCGTTAATGACGTGATTATGCATGTGATGCAGGAAGACTTGCCCTTCGGTGGTATCGGCCCCAGTGGCATGGGGCACTACCATGGGCTGGAAGGGTTCCGCACTTTCAGTCATGCGAAGTCGGTGTACACCCAGTCCAAATTGAATGTAGCCAAACTGGGCGGCATGCTACCGCCCTACAGCAAGGCGACGGAAACCACTATCCGCAGCCAGGTGAAAAAGTAAGTCCACACCGCTGCTCACATCGAACCCCCCCGCCTCGGCGGGGGTTTTTGTTTCTAGTGGATACGCCCGCCGACAGAAATGCTGGTGCGCACGCCACTGCCCCAGCCCCCGTAAGAGCCAAATCCACTGGACACCCCGATGCTGCCGTAGACATGGGGATCCGAGCAGCCGCTCTGCGACAGGGCCAGTGCCGAGATCAACACGCAGTAAACAATTCGCCGCGGTTTCATCGCTACCCTCTTCATCGTTAAGCTCTTCATTGCCGTTCTGCGCGTCATTGCCGTCCTCCGCGGGCCGCCGCACGCGCCCGGTCTTCATCGCTCCATGTTTGTAATGCAATGCCCGCGCCTGAGGGACCTGCAATCAGCGCTACCTCTCCACCCATCGGGCGAGCAGTCGCGGGTACCAGCACCTTGCCGCCCAGGCCCTCCACACGCGACAGCAGGGCGCGCAACTGATCCCCGTCGGCAACGCGCAGGTAGTTGACCCATACCGGGTTCAACCCGGGAACTGGCTGCTGGCGTATACCGGCTCTCGGCACACCTTGCGTGTTCAGCAGGCGGTACTCGCCACTGCCATCGGCGTCCAGGTCCTCGTCAATGACCCCATAGGGTGCCAGATGGCGATAGAAATCCACCGCGGCGTCGGGGTTGTCTGTCCACAGTTCGTTCCACAGGAAATCGCCGGACGCCACCACTTGCGCGCTATCGCGGGGATCGCCATCGCGCGTCTGCAGCAGGGCAAACACCGCCCCCTGGGAATCGGCTACAACTGCCAGCGTGCCCCTCTCACCCAGCGGTGTGGGCGGTGCAAACACCGTACCGCCCTTGCGCTCCACCGCCTGCACGGCGGCCGAGACCTCCCACACAGAGAGCACCGTGACCCACTGGGAAATGTCCTGAACCGCGTTGAGATCGCTCTGGTCCACGAGTCCACCAATGACACGGCCCTCATGCCTGATCAGTGCATAGCGCCCACCCGGCAGGGGCACCTCCTCGAAGCGCCATCCGAACAGGGTCTGGTAGAACGTTTTTGAGCCCTCGTAATCATCGGAGATCAGGTCGTGCCAGATCACCTTGCCGGGGAGGCGCTCTCCGCCTTCACCGCCTGCTACCCCTGGAAGATCGATGGGGCCCCCGGCGCAGCCCACCAGCGCCGCGAGCAGGCTCACCACAAACACACGCTTGAACATAACCACTGAAAGATTCCTTGTTACGTTATTCAGTTCACTACGACAGTGTAGGCCGGGGTTCCCGGCCCGTCAGGTGCAATGCTCCAACAGCAAGGTGGGCAAGCCGAGGTTATGGCTGTGCACTGTCGCCACACGCGTGCCGGCTTTACGCCCCTGCCGCAACTCGGAAAGCTGCACCCCGGCGGCCTGCAACCGCTCTGCGGTGGCTGCCAGGTCTGCCACCTGAATGGACAAGCCCCAGAAAGCACTCGACGGAACAGGTGCGTCGTGCGGTGAAATGATCTCCAGCGTCAGCTTGCCGCTGCGGAAGAACAACATGCGCCCACCCCACTCGGGCACTTCCTGATCCAGTGCCAGACGCATGCCCAGTTGGTCGCCGAACAGCGCAATACAGTCTTCGGCTTGTGTGGTGCGCAGCACCAGGTGATCTAGGCGAGGATAGTAAAGGCTATCTCCCCCTTGCTGTGGGTCTTGCCGTGCGGAGTCGGACCAGGGCGCGGCAACAGCGGACAATGACAAGCCGAGCGGATTGGCAACATCTTTGGGGGCATGCGCATCGAAAGCCGGAACGCCCAGGAGCAAGCCGGTAATTTCGCTCGCCTCCTGCGCTGCATTTTCCCGCAGTAGCAGGACGGTATTGCCCAATGGAAAGCGAACGCCCGCGGTGATCACCTGGCCCTCACAGCCCAACAGTCGTTCAAAATCGGCTTGTGCCGGGGTCAGTGCCGGCACCTCGATCGTAATCTCCTCAAACGTCGTTTGCATTGTTTCCCCGGGTTCACTGATATCGCGTCGACTAGAGTCTGCGGGCAATCGGGCTTACACTCAAAGCAAGGGTGAACGCCCGAGTGCCACGCCAAGCACCCCATTAAACCGGAGATATCCCCGATGCCGCAATCGCTAAGGCAACTCGCCACCACTGTCATCGCCCTCTTTGTATTTGCCGTTACACTCCCCGTTCAGGCTGGCGACACACTGGACCGGGTGGTCGATTTCAAAGTGCTGAAAGTGGGCATGTCGGCCGACCAACCGCCCCTGAACACCTACAACCGCGAGGGGCAGTTGATGGGTTACGATGTGGACCTCGCGCGCGCGCTGGCCACGGCGATGCGCGCACGCCTCGAGATTAAAGTGTTGCCGTTCGGAGAGCTGCTGGAAGCACTGGCAAAAGATGAGGTCGACGCGGTGATATCCGGCATGTCGATTACCCCGCAGCGCAGTCAGACAGTGTCTTTCGTTGGCCCCTACATGATGTCGGGCAAATCCCTGCTGACTCGCAACAGTGTATTGGCGGGAGTGGAATCCGCCAGTGACTTTGACCGCCCTGACGTCAAACTGGTGGCGCTGAAAAACTCCACCAGCGCGGAATTCGCCCGGTCGACAGCGCCCAACGCGCAATTGCGTGAAATTGATCACTACGACGATGGGGTGAAACTGGTGATCGATGGAGAAGCGGACGCGATGATAGCCGATCTCACCATTTGCCTGCTGACGGTACTGCGCAATCCCGACGCCGGCCTTACCACGCTGCCACGCCCCATTACCGTCGATCCCATCGGTATTGCCATCAACAGGGATGACCCGGAGTTTTACAATCTGCTGGACAACTATCTGGAAGCCTACACACGCAGTGGTTTGCTGACCAAACTGCGAGAAAAGTGGTTTGAATCCAACGACTGGGTGAAAGCACTACCCTGATTTCAGCAGACGGCTCTGGCTGTTGACCCTACAGGCCAGCGCCACACCCATTATTTAACAGTCTTTACACTGGCGACGCGGGCGCTGAACAGGCATTATTTGGCGCGCAGTTTCCCGGGGGCTCTACAGCAGTGAATGCCAAAGTGATGCGGCGCACGAAAATCGTCGCAACCATCGGGCCAGGCAGCGAATCCGCCGACATGATCGGTCGGCTAATCGCCGCAGGCGTTAATGTGTTTCGTCTCAATTTCAGCCACGGCAGCGCCCAGCGCCACGCCGAAGTCGCTGCACGCATTCGCAAACAGGCTGCCATTGCCGGTGTGTATACCGGCATACTCGCTGACCTGCAGGGGCCGAAAATTCGCATCGGCGGCTTCACCACCGACAAGGTGCAGTTAGCCGCTGGCGATCGCTTCCGACTCGATCTCGATCTCGACCTGGACGCCGGCACGGTTCACGGCGTGGGGCTCGAGTACCGCGAATTGTGTGAGTGTGTGACCCCCGGCGACACACTGCTGCTGGACGATGGCCGCTTGCGCCTGCGTGTGGACGATGTGGAGAGTGCCGCGGTGGACTGTACGGTGCTGGTCGGAGGGCCGCTGAGCGCACGCAAGGGTATCAATCGCCTGGGCGGCGGCCTGGCAGCGCCGGCGCTGACCACCAAGGATATCGCCGATATCGATTCCCTTTCCGAAGTGAAGCCCGACTTCGTTGCAGTTTCCTTTGTATCCAGTGCCGACGACATTCACCAGACGCGCAATCTACTGGCCGGTCACAACTTGGCGCCGGCCATCATCGCCAAGATCGAGCGCGCCGAGGTCGTAGCCGAGCAGGACACCCTGAACGGTATCCTCGAGGCCGCCGAGGGCATCATGGTGGCGCGCGGAGACCTCGGTGTAGAGGTTGGGGATGCCCAGTTGATCGGCATTCAGAAAGACCTCATCACCCGCGCCCGGAAGAAGGACCGCGTGGTCATCACCGCCACCCAGATGATGGAGTCGATGATCAGCAACCCCATGCCGACCCGGGCCGAGGTATTCGATGTGGCCAATGCAGTGCTGGATGGCACTGATGCGGTCATGCTGTCGGCGGAAACCGCGGTAGGTGACTACCCGGTAGAGGTTGTTTCAGCCATGGCCGAAGCAGCCCTTGGCGCGGAGCGACACCCCGTGGCGCGCACCTCCCGCTACCGCGTGGAGCGGCAGTTCAGCAGCGCCCAGGAAACTGTGGCCATGTCGGCTATCTACGCCGCCAATCACTTTCCCAACGTGCGAGGCATCGCGTGCCTGACTGAATCGGGCACCACACCCACGCTGATGTCCCGGCTGAGTTCAGGCCTGCCGATTTTCGCCCTAAGCAATAACCCGACCACTTTGCAGAAGCTGGCCATCTGTCGCGGTGTGGTGCCGTTGTTCTTCGATGCCACGGCTTTCTCCGAGGAGGAGGTGGAATCTTCCGCGATTGAATACCTGCGAGACGGTGGGTACATTCTGGAGGGAGACTCTATTTTGCTTACCCGAGGTCAGGTGATGGGCCACCCTGGGGCTACCAATATCATGAAAATTCTGCCGGTAAACTGATGACGCAGCGACTCGTCGCCGATGTGGGTGGCACCAATAGCCGACTGGCACTGTTCGACGAAGTGGGCGCCAGCCTCACTCATGTCGCCACCTTCCCCAATGCGGAGTACGACAGCTTTGCCGACGTACTCGCGGCCTGGCTGGAACAACAGTCCCTCGAAGCGCCGGAACATTGCTGCCTGGCAGTAGCGGCGGTGCCCAGCGGTGACGTGGTCGACATGGTCAACATCGACTGGCGTATTAGCGCTCCCCAACTCGAGTCTCGTTTCGGCTTTAGCCATGCACGGTTGCTGAACGATTGGGAAGCTGTGGCCGAAGCATTACCGCACCTGGGAACTGACGACCTGTTTACCCTCAATGCCGGCCCGCAGGGTGCCCGCCTGTGTGCGCTAGGACCCGGTACCGGGCTCGGCGGCGCCCTGTGTACGCGATTGAATGGCCACGCTGTGGTGACCGCCTGTGAACCGGGCCACATGAGCCTGAGCCCGGGCACCGACCAGGAGCGCGAACTGTTCCGCGTGATTGAAGCGCAGTCCGGACGTATGTTTGCCGAGTTACTGGTTTCGGGGCCAGGCCTGCAACGCATCTACAGTGGCCTGGCCGAAGTACGCGGAGAGCCGGCCACACTGGCAGCGCCGGAAATTTCCTCCCGTGCCCTGGACGGTTCGGACCCCCTCGCCGTGGAAGCGCTCAACTGTTTTTGTGCATTGTTGGGCAGCGTCGCCGGGGATTTTGTGTTGTGCAACGGTGCTTACGACGGACTCTATCTCGGTGGCGGCATCCTGCCGCGGATGCCGGAATTTCTGGCCGCCAGCCCCTTCCTGTCACGCCTGGTAGACAAGGGCGCATTGCGCGAGCACTTGTCACGCGTGCCGGTAAATCTGATCACCCACCACCAGCCCGGTTTGCTGGGCGCGAGTTACGCGCCGCTATTCAAAGCTGGCTGAGCAGGCAACGCCAACCTGACGCAAAAACCGCACCCGTCCGGTTTGGCCGGTTCAATCACCAGACTGGCTCCGTGTTGCTCGGCAACGCGCGTCACAATCGACAAGCCGAACCCCGCACCCGCGCCGCGGCTGCCTGGCACACGGTAAAAGCGTTCGCGCACCTGCTGAAACTCATCGGCAGACAGACGCTCACAATCATTCACCACACTGACCTCAACTTCGTTGACGTTCGGCCGGGCCGTCACGGCCACCTCGCTGTCTGGCCTCGCGTATCGCAACGCATTATTGACCAGGTTGCGAAGAAGCATAGCCAGCAACTCACTGTTCCCCCGGACCACCAAGTTTGGCGCAATGGATTGGCGCAGCGAGAGATCGGCGGCTTCAAACAGCGCGCCGGTCTCGCCAAGGATTGCCTCCAGCAGCGCCGACAGGTCTATCGGGACCATCACAACCGGCGCATCCGGATCCACCCGGGACAGTGCCAACAACTGTTCCACGCTGTGGGTTGCTCGATCCACGCGCTGCACCACGCCATCCAGTACATCCGCACTGCCCTGTGCTTGTAAACGACGCTGGCAGAGCTGCACCTCGGACTTGATGGCGGCCAGCGGCGTTAGCAATTCATGGGCGGCATTGGCGGTGAATCGCTGCTCACTCTCCAGCGCCCGCCCCAGCCGTGACAGGAGTGCGTTCAATGCCACCACCACGGGCTTGACCTCCCGCGGTACCGAGTGCGCAGGCAAGGGGTCGAGCAAATTGGCCTGCCGGCTGCCAATGTCCTCTGCCAATTGCTCTACGGGCCGCAAGCCACGGGTCACAGCCCAATGCAGAAACAACAGACTGAGCGGCAACACCACGATCAGGGGCAGCAAGGTCCGGCCCACCAGCGCCAGGAAGGACTGCTGCGCCTGACCCAATTCGAAACCCACCACTATCCAGAGCTGGGTGTCGTCATCAAATCGAGCCAGCAGTCGCCAGTCTTCTCCGGGTATTTCGTGGCTGTAGCGAAAACCCTCTTCGAGTGGCTGCTCGAAACGGGGTGAGCCGTGCACTGTGGCCATCAATCGGCCTTCAAACCACACGTTCACGGCCGGGGTCATCACCCCTTCGAGCGGGCCTTCGATGCGCAGGCTGTTATCCAACTCAACTTCAACGTTTTCCCGATACCAGGGCGCCCGGTCCCCGCGGTCACTCTCATGGGCGAAGATATGGGTAACGTAAGTGACGAGGTGGGTGTATTGGGCCAGTTGCTGGTCTACCTGCTCCAGAAACACACGGCGGGCGTTGAACAGGGTAAACACCGCCGTGGCCAGCCATGAGCCCAAAATGAGCAACAGCATCAGCAGCATCAGCCGCCGGCGGAGGGAGCCACTCATTGGGGGATGCGGTAGCCGACACCGCGCAGGGTTTCGATGGCATTGCCGCCGAGGCGTTTTCTCAGGCGGGATATGTAGACTTCTACGGTATTGGAGCCCACCTCTTCGCCCCAGCGGTAGATACCCTCTTCCAGTCGGGCACGGGAGACAAATCGTCCCGCATTGCGCATCAGTATCTCGAGGATGGCGTACTCGCGCGCCGTGAGGGTCAATTCCCCGCCATCAAACTCCACCCGGCGCTCGATAGGGTCGAGGGTAACCCCGGCGGCCTGAAGCTCTGTGCCCCGCTGGACCGAACCACGGCGCAACAGGGAGCGTACACGGGCAAACAACTCATCCATCTCGAAGGGTTTGGTGAGATAGTCGTCGGCACCGGAGTCCAGTCCATCGACCTTGTCCGCCACGGTACCTCGTGCGGTCAGTACCAGCACTGGCAGCGCGTGCTTGTCCGCTCGCAATTGCCGCAATACCTGCATGCCGGGTACGCCCGGCAAGCCCAGGTCCAGCACCATCAGATCGTAGGGCGTGGCCGAAAGGGCCGCACGTACTGGCTCTCCCCCGCGCAGCCAATCCACGGCGTACTGTTCCAGCACGAAGGCCTGCTCCAGGGTCTCACCCAGCTGCTCGTCGTCTTCCACGAGGAGAATGCGCAATTGATCGGTTCCAGAAGAGGCTAAAGGGGCCAAGAATACCAGCCCTCGGGGGGATTTGAAGCCGTGTTTCGGGGCCGGAATGACCCCTCTCCATGGCAAAGTGGCCAAAAATTACCACCTTTATTTCATCATGAAACGATTGCACCCTTTTTGTGGGCTGTTAGACTCCAAGATGTTGACATTTTGTCAGCGGTATTTATGAGCGGTCGAAGGTCCTCAGCGTTCCTCGTTACGTCACCATAAATAAATTTTGAACAACGCGGCCCGCTGGAGCGGCGCCGCCAGCATCACAGGTATGAGATATGGCATCAACAACAGGAACCGTGAAGTGGTTTAACGAAACCAAGGGCTTCGGCTTCATTGAGCAGCAGGACGGTCCGGACGTATTCGTTCACTTCAGCGCCATCAAGGGCGACGGCTTCAAAACTCTGGCAGAGGGCCAGAAGGTCGAGTTCGACGTGGTTTCCAGCCAAAAAGGCCCTCAGGCCGAGAACGTCATCGCGGTTTAATCCCGACGAGGTTTTCGAAAAACGAAAAAGGAGCACCGTGGTGCTCCTTTTTTTTCGTGGCTGTACCTCTTGAAACGCCTGGCGTTTAGAGTTCGGCCTGCAGTTTCGCCTGACGCTCGAGTTCAGTGTTCATGTACTTCATCCACTGTTGAGCGTAGCCGCGTGAGCGCTCGTCCTTGGCAGCCGCTTCAAAGGCCTTGCGGGCCTGCTCGTACTCGCCCACGTTAAAGTAGGCCATACCCAGCACCAGTCGCGCATTGTCCGGACGCTTCACACCACCGCGGGCCAGGCCCTTGTTGATGGCGGAGATCGCCTTGCGGTTCTGGTCACCATCCAGGTAGATGTTACCCAGTCGGGCGTACAGCTCGCCAGTGTCAGACTTGGCGGCAGCTTGCTCCATGGCGGGAATGGACTTCTTCACTTCCTGCGCCTGGCGGAATGCATTGCCAAGGATCTCGTAGTTACGCGAGTTGTCCTCGATTGACTGGTTGCCCAGACCCGCCTCCATCACCTTGGCAGCTTTGTAAGGAACTTCGCCACCGAGGTACAGGTAGGCCATGGTCACCTGCTCGGTGCCCTTGTCCAGCATGCCCTGCACGTAAGCAGTATCCATAGCGGCTAGCTGCTTCTTGTCCTGCTTTTGCTCACCGAACATGTGCGACAGCTGTACCCAGTATTGCTTCTTGGGATAGTGCTGCAGCAGTTCGTTCAGCGTGCGGACCGTGTTGGGGATGTCTTCCTTCTCAAAGTAGAGGAAGCGCGCCAGGTTGTACCACTGCTCCTTGGGAATCTTGTCCTTTTCCTTGTAGATGGAAATGGCCTTTTCCGTATTGAACAGTGCCTTGTCGTAGTCCTTGAGCTGGTAGTAGCCCTGACCCAACAGCACGTAAGCGTTGGCCGGGGGGGTTTCTGTCATCTCAAACCACTTCAGCAGCGCATCAATCCCCTTCTTCCAGTCTTCCTGCACGAAGTAAAGCTGTGCAACGGTGTAACGGGTGTTGATTTCCATCGCCAGGGGGATATCCGGCTGCGCGATAACATTGCTGTATGCGCGCAGTGCACCGGGATAGTCCTCGGTGGAGTAGGCGATGAAGGCCTGCAAGTTGTAGACGTTGGCCAGCTCATAGCTGTTCAGCTCACGCTTGCCATCGGCCGCGATCATGCTGTTCAGTATCTTGCTGGCTTCGGACCAGTTCTTGGCTTCGGCCGCAGTCTGGGCCTCAGAGAGACGCTCATAGACCTTGTTCCGCAGGGCGGGGGTCCGGCGCGTTTCCTGTTGCTTCTGCTGCTGTTGTTCCTGGGCGTAAGCCGCACTGAGAGAGGCGTAGCCAAGATCGGACTGCAGTTGGCTGACAGCCACCTGGGCGACTACAACGGGCGCTGCCAGCAGCATCGCCCGCGTCCAGGTATTGGCATTAAATAATTTCATAACGCGTTACCTGCCTTAGTTTTCCAGCTCGTACGTGAACTTGTTTTGCACACCGGCCACTTCGATCGGCTCGCCGTCCACTACGCGGGGCTTGTACTTGAACTTCTCGGCCGCTTTCACAGACGCGCGTTCAAATACGCCAGCCGGGGAACAATCCACTGGCTGAGGGTCGCGGATAGAACCGGTTTTGGTCACCGTGTATTCCACGATGCAGTAACCGGTAATGCCGCGAGTTTGGGCCCGACGGGGGTAGATTGGCGCTACTTTCACGATAGGCAGGTATTCACCATCACTGGCGGACATGCCGGTCGAACTGATTTCAAGCTCCACCGCGGACTGGGGCGCGGTGTTAACCACTTCCATATCCATGTCCATGTCGAGATCTGGAGTGTCCAGATCCGGCGGTGGTTGTTCGGGATCATCGACCTTGTCAGGCTTGGCTTCCTTGAGGTTGGTCTCGATTTCCGTTTCCGGCATGTGAATATCAGCCAGTTTCCGTGTTTCGCTTTCGTCGATCTCGGGATCGGCGGTCGCAATCAGGTACTGCATGATAAAGAACAGTCCGCCCGCAACGGGAATCGCCAACATCGCTCCGACAAAGAGTCTGAACAGATTGCGGCTCATGGGTTTACTCGTCTTCTGTAGCGAGACTTACGTCGTACACACCCGCCTCACGAGAGGCATCGAGTACGGCTGCGACGGTTTCAGTATTGGACTTGTTGTCGGCCTGGATCACCACAGCCCCTTTCGGGTTCTCGGCGTGCAGGCGCTCGATGTTGGCGCGAACCGCGCGAATATCGATGCGACGCTTGTCCATCCAAATTTCATTGTTGGCATTGATCGCAATCAGGATGTTTACGTTCTCCTTGGGCTGCGATGTGGATGCCTCCGGGCGGTTAACTTCAATGCCCGCTTCTTTAATAAAGGACGCTGTCACGATGAAGAAGATCAGCATGATGAACACGACGTCCAGCATGGGCGTCAAGTCAATCTGAGCTTCGTCTTCTGCAGCGGCTGCCTGGTTATTCCTGCGCATGTTAATGCTCTCTTAGTGATCGGTCGTCAGGTTGTCTTCCAGGAACTCGCTTTCGCGCTGGGCAACCCGGGTGATGTAAGTATTCGCAAACACCCCGGAGAGGGCGGCGACCATGCCGGCCATCGTGGGGATGGTGGCCCGCGATACACCGCCGGCCATGGACTTGGCGTCACCACCACCGGTGACCGCCATGATGTTGAATACTTCAATCATCCCGGTAACCGTTCCGAGAAGACCCAGCAGGGGGCACAGGGCCACCATGGTCTTGATTACGGGCAGATACTGGTTGACGCGCATCCGGGATTCCGAAATCAGCTTGTCGCGAATCTGGTGCGCCGACCAGGATTTGCGCTCGGAGCGCGCCTCCCAGGTCTGAATGGCGTCACTGGCGTCTCGCTTCCAGCCGGTCTTGAAATACCAGACCCGTTCGAAGATCAGCATCCACATGAAAAACAGGAGGATGGCGATCAGCCAGAGTACGTTCCCGCCCATATCCATGAAGCGGGAAACGGCCTCGTAAGCACTATCGAACCAGTACATGTTACTTCCTCAGGTTGGCTTCGGTGTGCTCCGCGATGATACCTGTGGTCTGCTCGTTCAACACGTGGATGACGCGCTGGGCGCGGCCGTTCACGATGGTGTGCAGCAGAACAGTCGGAATCGCCACCAACAGACCCAGAACAGTGGTTACCAGGGCGCCGGAGATACCGCCGGCCATCGCCTTCGGATCGCCTGCACCGAAGATGGTAATCGCCTGGAAGGTCACGATCATACCGGTCACCGTACCCAGCAGACCCATCAGCGGGGCTACTGCAGAAATAATCTTCAGCAGGGTTAGACCGCTTTCGATCTTCGGAGTTTCCTTCAGGATTTGCTCGGAGAGTTTCAGCTCCAGCGTCTCGGTATCCATGTTGGGGTTGTCTTCGTGCACCTTGAGAACGCGACCCAGCGGGTTGTTCTCGTTGGCCTTGTCGCTCTTGAGCTGGGCGTTAACCTTGGCGCTCACAGCAGACAGTACGATCAGACGGTAGATAGCCAGCAGGAAGGCGAACACACCCACTGCAGTGATGGCGTAACCGATGTAGCCACCCTGGTGCCAGCGCTCTTCCAGGTTGGGGCTGTTGATCAGAGCCGCCAGGAAAGAACCGCCGGAAGGACCAGTGGGGTCAACACCGAACTTTTGCATGCCTTCGGTAGCAGATGCCACATTCTGGGCCCAGCCCTGGTAAGGACCGGAGGGCTGACGAGCCAGCTCTTCCAGAGTGCCTTTGCCTGGCACGTACTGGAGGTACTTGCCTTCCTCGGAGATCACGTTGAAGGTACCAACACGAACAACCAGCTGTTCGATCTTGTCACCATTGGGCTTGGCTACTTCAGAAGTGAAGGAAACAACCTTGCCGGATTCAACCATTTCACGCTGCAGCTCGTACCACACGCGCTCGATCTCTTCGATGCTCGGCAGAGTGTCGCTACCGCTCATCTTCTTGATCAGCTCGTCGAGGAACAGGTGACGATCGGGGTACTGCGAGCTAGTAAGGGAGAACTCCAGGTTGGAGGACAGGTCACCAGCAGTAGAGGTCAGGTGGCCGAACAGTTCCGCCAGGGTACCCAGACGCTCTTTCAGCTGATTCTGACGCTCGTTGATGCGCAGCTCGTTTTCTTCAAAGGTGTTTTCCAGTTGCGCCGACAGTTCTTCCTGACGGGTGCGCTCGGCTTCGGCTTCGCGCAGTGCGCGGGCCTGATTGGCCTTGTCCTGGGCAAAACGCTGCTCACGGGCACGGTTTTCACGCGCTTCCGTTACCTGGCCCTGCTTGACGAACTCGAGCAGCTCGTCCAGGGATTTAGCTTCCTGGGCGACGGCGCCGGTGGAGAAAGCAAAGGCTCCACAAACCGCAAGTGCGGCGGCCTTAACAAATTTAATGCTCATTAGTTTGCCTCCGGTGCAGCGATGGGCAGGGTCAGCAGGTCGATGGACGCCTCTTTACGGGCAATCCGCAGACCTTTCATGATGGCGTTGCGGTATTCACCACGCTCCAGCGGAACCCAGCTGCGGCTGGACTGATCCCAGGCGCCGGAAATTTCGGTATCGGTGGTCTGGTACAACAGGGCGATGCGGCCAACACGGAAGAAGTTCACGTCGCGCTCTACACCGTCGATTTCCACGCTGCCTTTATAGGCATCGATGCGACGGCCGTACTCGTTTTCGATCTTGTAGGCTTCGAGAACCTGGCGGAATTTCTCAGCCACGCTCACGTCGGAACGGTCCAGGTTGGACCGCAGGAAGGCAATGCGGCGGGCGCGTTCTTCCGGGTGGAAGGGTACGTCCAGCTCAACGAACTGCTCCAGGCCGTCAACCATACGGATGATCAGCGGCGTCATCTGACGCTGGATCACCTGTACCTGGTCGATCGAGTTGGCGATGTCGTCAAGACGCACCAACTGGTTGTCGATTTGTTTTTGCAGGCGCGTGTTGTAGACCTTCAAACCATCGATCTGCTTCATGACGGTCTTGTAGTCCGTCAGCAGGTCGCGGGTTTCGTCCGCCAGGCGGTCAATCTTGACCTGGCTTTGGCGCGCTGCGTCGTTTTTGCTTTCGCCAACTTTGAGGATGGCGTCCAGGGTATCGGCCTGCGCGGTAACAACGCCACCCATCAGGGTGCCGGTGGTAACCGCGGCAGCGATCAATACCGTTTTCAATCGATGCATATTCATGGGAATTGCGTTTCCTATATCCAACAGAGTGATTGAGACTGGTTAGTGAAAAAAGGGACTCGGCAATCTTTTATATAGTGGAAAAACCAGAGTCGGTAAACCGAGGAAGCGAATTTAAACCCATCGCCCAAAACATTTCAATTTTCTGCTCTAACCCTAAAGTGTCGCGGGGTGCATCGAGTAATTTTGTTACTTTATTACACATCGCCAGCCCGGATGGTAACACATTGAGTGCCACCGGTTGCCACTTCGTGGTGCAGCGGCCCGATCCGGGTCAAACCACCCCGTCGCGTTCGTACACCACGAAACTGTAATCATAGGGATTGGGACCGTCAGCGGCATGCCGCTCACGGCTCAACTCTCGCCATCCCGCCAAATCCAGCGGCGGGAGGTAGGCATCCCCGGCCACCTGGGCATGAACCTGGGTGAAGTAGAGTCGCTCCACCAGCGGCAGGGCCAGTGCATAAAGCGCGGCGCCGCCAATTACCAGGGCTTCTTCGCAACCCTCGATCAGCCCGAAATCCTCCGCCCGCGCCAGTGCTTCCTCCAGTGAGGTTACGGCCAACACCCCATCTGCCTGCCACTCGGGATTGCGCGTCACAACGATATTGTGGCGCCCGGGTAGCGGCTTGCCGATGGACTCATAGGTCTTGCGCCCCATGATGATGGGCTTGCCCATGGTAGTGCGGCGGAAGTATTTGAGGTCCTCGGGCAAGTGCCACGGCAGGGCATTATTGCGCCCGATCACACCGTTCTCGGCCGCTGCCACGATCATCGCAATGCGCACAAATCCTCCTTAAACCGCCACGGGCGCGGCGATGTGGGGGTGCGGGTCGTAGTCCAGCAACTCAAAGTCTTCAAAGCGGTAGTCGTAGATAGACGGTGGCTTGCGCAGCAGTCGCAGCGTTGGCAGGGGCCGCGGGTCGCGCGCCAGTTGTTGCTGCACTTGCTCCAGATGATTGCTGTAGATGTGGGAATCCCCGGTGCAGACGATGATCTCACCGAGTCCCAGATCCGCCTGCTGGGCCAGCATCATGGTCAATACCGCCAGGCTGGCGGTGTTATAGGGCAGGCCCAGGAAGCTGTCGGAGCTGCGAATCAGTAGCTGCGCGCTGAGTTTGCCGTCAGCCACGTAGAATTGATAGAGCAGATGGCACGGCGGCAGCGCCATGCGACCGGCGCGCACATTATCCTGTGGGCTCACCCCCTCGTCGGGCAGGTATTCCACGTTCCAGCCGTGAAACAGGATGCGGCGGCTGTCAGGATTGTTACGCAGGCAGTCCAGCACATAGTCGATCTGATTGATGGTGCCACCGTCACGGGTTGGCCACGCGGTCCACTGGGCGCCGTAGATCGGCCCGAGGTCACCCTCCTCCGTGGCCCACTCGTCCCAGATCGACACACCGTTCTCCTTCAGCCAGCGGGTGTTGGTGTCGCCGTTCAGAAACCAGATCAATTCGTTGATGATGCTCTTCAGGTGCAGCTTTTTGGTGGTGAGCAGGGGGAAGCCGTCGGCGAGATCGTGGCGAAACTGCCGGCCGAATACCGAGAGCGTGCCGGTGCCGGTGCGATCGCCCTTCGTGGCGCCGTTGTCCAGGATGTCCTGCAGCAGGTCGAGGTACTGCTTCATTAACGTGTTACTCCTCGCGCCTGCGGCGCTCCGCGGTGATAAGCCCAGTAGATCAATGCCGCGCCCGCCAGAATCATTGGCACGCACAGGATCTGCCCGCGCGTCATCCAGCCAAAGGCCTGGAAGCCCAGGTGGGCGTCGGGCTCCCGGGCGAATTCAACCAGGAAGCGGAACACGCCGTAGCCCAGCACAAACAGTCCTCCCACAGCCCAGCGTGGCCGCGGCTTGCTGCCGAACCACAGTAAGATCAAAAACAGCAGCAGACCCTCAAGCGCCATTTGATATAGCTGCGAAGGGTGACGCGGCAACTGCAGCGGATCGGCCGGAAACAGCATGGCCCAGGGCAGGTCGGTGGGGCGCCCCCACAACTCCTGCCCGATAAAATTACCCAGCCGCCCGAGAGCCAGCCCGATGGGCGTGAGCACCGCGGCAAAGTCCAGCATATCGCCCCAGGCAATGTTACGGCTGCGTCCGAACAGGTACATGGCTACAAGTACGCCGATAAAGCCGCCGTGGAAGGACATCCCCCCATCCCACAGGCGTAGCGCCCAGGCCGGGTCGGCCAGCAAGCGGTCCATACCATAGAACACGACGTAGCCGATGCGCCCGCCGAGTACCACGCCCAACGCGGCATAGAACACCACGTCATCGACCTGATCGCGCTGAATGGGGATGTCAGGTCGCAGTGCGCGGCGGCGCCCCAACCACCAGGCGAACAGAAAGCCCGCCAGGTAAGTAAGGCCGTACCAGTGCACCTGGATGGGCCCCACAGCAATGGCTACAGGGTCAAAATCCGGGTGATTGAGCATAGTGGGCTTCGCTTTTGTCGGCGCCGGCGCGAGGCTGGCGAAAAGCCGGTATTATCGGTCAGCCCCGTAACAGACTCAATGCAGGAGCCCCTTTCATGTGCCTGATCGTGGTGGCCTGGCGCCAGCACCCCAAGTTTCCGCTGCTGATTGCAGCCAATCGCGACGAGTACCATGCTCGCCCCACCCGCCCCTCACAGTTCTGGCCCGATCACCCGCAGCTACTGGCCGGCCAGGATTTGTCGCAGGGCGGCACCTGGATGGGCGTCACTCGCGCAGGGCGCTTTGCGGCCATTACCAATTTTCGCGATCCCGAGCTCACGCAAGCCCCTGCCAACCAGGCCCAGCAACCCAGACCTTCTCGCGGGGCATTACCCCTGAGTTTTTTACTCAGTGCAATGACCCCGGATCTTTTCCTGGCGGAGCTGGCAACACAGCGCCAGGACTACGCCGGCTACAACTTGTTAGTGAGCGACGGCCACACCCTCGCTTGTGGCGGCAACGCCGGCCCCGCCGCGCAACGATTGGCACCCGGTGTGTACGGCCTGAGCAATGCCCGCCTGGACACACCCTGGCCCAAAGTACAGCGGGCGAAGGCCGCAATGGCTCAGTTGCTGAAAAGTGGACAAGTCAGCCATGAGAGCCTGGCCAACACAGTTTCCAATCACACCCCCGCCAAAGCCGGGGAATTGGCAGCGCTGGGACTGGAAGGCGAATTCGACAGCGCCTTGTCGGCACAGTTTATTCAGGCAGGCGCGTATGGCACACGCGCCACAACCACACTGATGCTAGGGGCGGACGAAGGTATATTCTGGCGGGAAACCAGCTTCGATGCTGCGGGCGAGGTGTGTGGCGAAGCGGAGTTCGAAACCTGATCTAGGCCAGCCGGCTGTGCAGGAACTGCCCCAGCCCCTGCTCCATCGCAAACTCTGACAGCATGGCGTGGATGGCGTTGGCGTCATCCAGGGTCATGGCGCGGGCCAACAGCTCACGGGACTGGGTCAGCGTGATACTGCGCAGGGCCTTTTTCACCTTGCCGAGACTGGTGGCGTTCATCGACAGCACGTTGTAACCCATGGCCAACAGCAGCATGGCCGCCAGCGGATCTCCCGCCAACTCACCGCAAATGCCCACCGGCTTACCTTCGGCCGCAGCGGCATCAGCCACCACTTGCAGGGCACCCAGCACCGCGGGGTGGTAGGAGTGGTACAGGTCGGCTACGCGGGCGTTGTTTCGATCGACTGCGAGCAGATATTGCGTCAGGTCATTGCTACCCACTGACAGGAAGTCGGCCCGGCGCGCAAGCCCGCGAGCCTGATAAACAGCCGCCGGCACTTCCACCATCACGCCTACCGGGGGCATATCACCGGAGTGGCCTTCCTGCAGAATCTCGCCGTGGGCGCGGCGAATCAATTGCTGCGCCTCTTCCAGCTCCGCCACGTTGGTCACCATCGGTAACATGATGCGCAGGTTGCCCAGGCCCTCATTGGCCTTGAACATGGCGCGCACCTGGGCGAGGAAAATTTCAGGGTGATCCAGCGTCACGCGAATGCCGCGCCAGCCGAGGAAGGGATTGTCCTCCTCGATGGGGAAATACGGCAGCGCCTTGTCGCCGCCGATATCCAGGGTCCGCATGGTCACCGGCCGCGGCGCGAAGGCCTCCAGCTGTTCCCGGTAGATCTGCCGCTGTTCTTCCTCAGAGGGGAAGCGTTCACGTAAGAGAAAAGGCACTTCGGTACGGTACAGGCCGACGCCCTGTGCCCCCTGATCCAGGGACCGCGCCACATCCACCATCAGCCCGGTGTTAACCCACAGGGGCATGCGGTGACCGTCGAGGGTTTCGCATTTCAGTTCGCTGAGGCTGGCCAGGTCCTCACTCAAAGCGCGCTCTTCCGCCAGCGCCAGCTTAAACTGCCGCTTGATATCGGCACTGGGGTTCAGATGCACGCTGCCGTGATAGCCATCCACAATGACCTCGCGGTCCTGCAGGCGGGTAAAGGGAAGATCGACCGCACCCATCACAGTGGGAATCCCCATGGCGCGCGCCAGAATGGCCACGTGGGAGTTACCCGAGCCACGCACCGAAATCAGGCCCGCCAGTTTATCCTGGGGAATTTCCCCCAACACCGAGGCGGTTAATTCTTCGCCCACCAGGATGGTCTGGTCGGGGAATTCACGGGGCCGGGTATCTGCGGCCTGAAGGTAGGCCAGCACCCGGGTACCCAGGTCTTTCACATCGACCGCGCGCTCTTTCAGGTAGCTGTGCTCCATGCGCTCGAAATGGCGGATGTGCTCGATCATGACCTGGCTGAGGGCACCCTGGGCCCACTCGCCCTGGCGAATCAGTCGCGCCACCTCGGCACCGATACTGGAGTCGTCGAGGATGCCCAAATACACGTCGAACAGGGCCTGGTCTTCCGGCGTGAGGTGGCCGGCGAGATTTTGCGACACCTGCTCGATGTCCTGCCGCACACTCAACAGCGCCTGCCGGAAGGCGCGCATCTCGCCGCGACGGTCGCTACTGTTCTGGCGGGGTACAGCGTAAAGATCCGCCACCGGGGACACCACAACGGCCGTGCCGATCGCGATCCCCGGCGACCCGGGAATACCGTTGATAGTCGCGGTGGCCGCACCGGGACGCTCCAGCGCCTGCACCGAGCCGGTGACCTTGGCATGGGCAATCACTGCCGCCAGCTGGGCGGACATGGTGATCAGGAAGGCTTCTTCGCTTTCATCGAAACGGCGCTGCTCGGCCTGCTGTACGACCAGCACCCCCAGCACATCCCGCTGGTGAATAATGGGCACGCCGAGGAAGGCCGAGAATGGCTCCTCGCCAATCCCCTCGAAGAGGCGGAAAGACGGGTGGGCTTCGGCATTCTCAAGGTTGACCGGTTCTTCCCGCTCTGCCACCAGGCCGACCAGGCCCTCGCCCTTGGCCAGCGCCGCCTTGCCCACCATCGCGGGATTCAATCCCTCGGTGGCCTGGAATACGTATTGGTCGGTGTCAGACTCGCGCAGATAGACACTGCACACCTGCGTGCCCATGGCCTGACGCACGCGATGAACGATCACGGCCAGTGCATCCTCCAGGGTTTCGGCCGCGTTGACCTCCTGGACGATGTTGCGCAGCATTTCGAGCACGGTTCAGCGCTCCCCGGCGCGTTTTTCCACCGCGCGTCCCAACGGGATAACCAGTTCCTTGAGCGCACGGCGGTACACCTCACGCTTGAAGGACACGACCTGCTCCAGCGGATACCAGTAGCTCACCCAGCGCCAGTGATCGAACTCGGGTTTTTGATTGCGATCCAGACGGACTGCATCGTCGTCGGCTGTCAGTCGAAGCAGAAACCAGCGCTGCTTCTGGCCAATGCAGGTCGGCCCATTACCGCGGCGTATGTAGCGGCGCGGCAACCGGTAGCGCAGCCAGCCCCGGGTGGAGGCCAATACTTCCACCTGGTCCGGCAGCAGGCCCACCTCTTCCTCGAGTTCGCGATACAGGGCCTGCTCAGCGGATTCGCCGTCTGCGATGCCCCCCTGGGGGAACTGCCAGGCATCCTGGCCACCTACACGGCGCCCCCACAGCACGCGGCCGGCGTCATTGGCCACCACGATGCCTACATTGGGTCGAAATCCATCCGCGTCAATCACTCGATCCGTGCCTTCTTATGTTTGTCTTCCAATACCAGTGGAGTGCCTGCCGTACAGGAACCGGCTATTGTTCCACACTTTGCGAAAGCAGAGAAATTTACTCCGTTGCCGGCGACCGCTATCCTTGGGCGCTTTCCCGCAGCCCAAGACTCTCCATGACCCTGGCAATCTTCGACCTGGACAATACCCTGTTAAGCGGCGACAGCGATCATGCCTGGGGGCAATTCGTGTGCGAGCTCGGCCTGGTGGATGCGGCCGACTTTGGCCAGCGCAACGAACAATTTTATCGGGATTACCAGGCAGGCTGCCTCGATATCGACGCCTACCTGCGCTTCGCCCTGTCACCGCTAAAGGGCCAGAGTGTGGCCACTGCCGAACAGTGGCACCGTACCTTCATGGCAGAGAAAATCGAACCCATGATCAGCAATGCTGCTATCTCGCTGGTGGAGCACCACCGCGAGCAGGGTGACGAACTGCTGGTCATCACCGCCACCAATGCCTTTATCACCACCCCCATCGTGGCGCGATTCGGCATCGACCATTTGTTGGCTTGTGAAGCAGAGGTGGAAGATGGCTGCTACACGGGGCAGCCGCTTGGAATTCCCACTTACCGGGAAGGTAAGGTGACCCGGCTACAACACTGGTTGTCAGAACACGGGCACTCGCTGGACGGCGCCTGGTTTTACAGCGATTCGCACAATGATTTGCCGCTATTGGAAGTGGTAGACCGGCCCGTGGCTGTGGACCCCGATGACACCCTGCGCGCCCATGCCGAGGCAGCGGGCTGGCCGGTTATTTCCCTGATTGATTAAGTGCCGGACCGGCTTAGCCCAGTTCTGGCAGGCGGCGCACAAACACAGACTTCAGGTACTCCGTTTCGGGAATTGCCGGGTGTACCGGGTGGTCCGGCCCCTGCCCTGCCTGCTCCAGTACCTGTAGGGCGCAGCCGACGCGACTCGCCGCACCGGCCAGTGCCGCTACCAGTTCCTCGCGCGGCAAGTGCATGGAACAAGAGCCAGACACCAGCACGCCACCCGGACGCAGTACCCGCAGCGCCAGTTCATTGATGCGGCGATAGGCTTTGACGCCCTTGCGCAGATCCCGTCGGCGCTGGATGAATGCCGGCGGGTCGAGCACTACCAGATCGAAAGCTTCGCCCTCGCCGGCCAACTGATTGAGTACCTGGTCTGCCGGGCCGCGACGCACGCCGACCCGATCGGCAAGCCCGTTTAGGGCCGCGTTGTGGGCCACTTCCTCGAGCGCAAATTCGGAACTGTCTACACACGTTACCGACCGGGCACCCGCCGCCGCGGCCTGCACGCCCCAGCCACCCACGTAGCTGTAGACATCCAGCACCCGGGCGCCGGCGGCATACGTCGCCATCCGCGCCCGAGCGAGGCGATGATCGTAGAACCAGCCGGTTTTCTGACCCTGCCACACGGGCGCCTCAAAGGTGACTTCGTTTTCCACCAGAGGCAGGCGCTGTGGAACGTCGCCATGAACGACTTCAACCCGCTCAGGCAGCGCTTGCTCGCGACGTGCCCGACTATCGCAGCGCAGCAGGATACCGGCCGGTTGTAACACGTCCACCAGAGCGGCCAGCAAAGCCTGTTCCAGGCGCTCCACGCCAGCATTGTTCAACTGCACCACCAGGTAGTCGCCGAAGCGATCCACCACCAAACCCGGCAGAAAGTCACTGTCACCGTATACCAGCCGGTAATGGGGAGTGGGGAATGCCGCTTCGCGCAAGGCCAGGGCCTGGCGCAGACGGGTGACGAGCAGGCCCTGGTCGAGCGCCATTTCCCGCCCAGGCGCGTAGACGCGGGCGCAAATCAGCGAGTTCGGCTCCATGTAGGCACTGCCCAGCAGGGCACCATTATGGTCGCGCACGCACACCTGATCGCCCGCGTTGAATACGCTCAGGGCATTGCGCGCGGTATCGACCTCATTGGAGTAGACCCACAGGTGGCCGCCGCGCAGGCGGCGGTGAGCCCCCTGGCGCAGGTACAAATCGTTCATCGTCATGTCGAGTTCAGCCGCACAGCCATTGCGCGGCCGGCGGGATCAGTCTTCTTCGCAGCGCGCGGCGTAATCGTCGGCGGAGAGTAGAGCGTCCAGTTCGGCGGTGTCGGAGGGCTGCAGGCGGAAAAACCAGCCGTCGTTGTAGGGGTCGGCATTCACGGTTTCAGGCGCGTCTTCCAGCGTTTCGTTCACCGCCACCACTTCACCACCCACGGGAGCGTAGATATCTGACGCAGCTTTTACTGACTCTACCACGCCCGCTTCGTCACCCGCGGCCAGCGTGCTGCCCACTTCCGGCAGTTCAACGAACACCACATCACCCAGTTCTTTCTGGGCGTGGTCGCTGACGCCCACGGTGACGGTACCGTCTTCTTCCAGGCGGGCCCACTCGTGGCTGCTGGCGTATTTCAGTTCGCTGGGCGTCAAGCTCATGTTGCTGTCCTCTTGAGAATTCGGCGCGTACTGCCGGGGGGCGGTGGCTAAGGCGCCCATTCTAACTGCGCCTTCAGGAAATACCTAGTTACCGAGGCCCATTGCATGGCGCATGATGCGACGTTTCAGTGGTGCTATCCGGCTCACCTCGCGCATCCCCACATTGCGCAGCCAGCGCAGCGGCAGGGCGCGCTGGGCAAACAGGCGCTTGAAGCCATCCATTGCCGCCATCATCAACAGGTTGTCCCCTTTTCGGCGGCGCTGGTAACGACCCAGGCAATCCAGGCTACCGGGAGATAGACCGCGCTCGCGGGCGGCCACGATTTCCTCGGCGAGCACCGCCACATCCTTGAGTCCCAGATTTACCCCCTGACCCGCCAGGGGGTGGATCGTGTGAGCCGCGTCGCCCACCAGCGCCACGCCGGGCTGCACATAATCCACCGCGTGGCGTTGGCGCAGGGGAAAGCTGAACCGTGCTGAACTGTGTAACACCTTACCCAGGCAGTACTCCGAGGCGCGGGACAGGGCATCACAGAAGGCCGCGTCGTCCATTGCCAGGAGCTCCTCCGCCAGCGCCTCCTCGCAGGACCACACGATGGAACAAAAGTGGCGCCCGCTGCCGTCGTCTGGCAACGGCAGTAAAGCCAGGGGCCCGCTGATCAGAAATCGCTGCCACGCCGTATGCCGGTGACTGTTTTCCAGCTCCACCGTAGCCACCAGGGCACGGTGGCCGTAATCCCACTCCCGGGTGGCAAAGCCCAGTTGTTCACGGACCGCTGACAGCGCGCCGTCGGCCGCCACTAACAGGTCAGCCTGTAACTCGCGGCCATCCTCAAGCGACACCGTCACACCGGAAGCATTCGCGGTGCACGAAGACAGCCGCGCCGGTTGCAAACGACGCACTTCCGGGCAGGCATCCAGTTCCTCCGCCAGGGCGTGCAGAACCACCCGGTTCTCCGCGATATAACCCAGCACCTCGCAATTCAGTTCCGAACTATCGAAGTCGATGCGACCGGTGCCCTCAGCATCCCAAACGCTCATGTGGGCGTACTCACACACTCGTTGTTCAGCGACGCCATCCCAGGCGCGCAAGCGCTGAAGTAGCTGTCGGGACTGGGGCGTCAGGGCGCTCACCCGTGGATCGAAGTCGTCGACGCCGGCGGCGGCCAGCGGCGGCGCACCGGGCCGCTCGCCCGCTTCCACCAGTGCAACGTGAAAGTCGGCATCACTGAGTGCAAGGGCCAGTGAGCCACCGGCAATGCCGGCGCCGATAATCACCACGTCATAGCGGCGCGTGTCACTGCGTTTATCCATGTCCGCTCTCCTGTCTGCGCCCTTCCTCCAGAGCCGCCAGGCCTGCACTGTACCGCACGAACTCGCGCTTGGCGCCCGGAGTCAGGTCCAGCCCGGCCAGACCCAGGTCGCGCAGCACGCCGAGCAGCGGGTCGTTATCCATAAACAGACGGGGCAGGTAATCGCTAAAGGCAATGGTTCGTGCCTGATCGTCGGACTGGCGCGCCAGGTAGCGCTGCAATACTGCCGGACTGCCATGATCCTCACCAGCCGCCATTGCCTGCGCCAATACGGCAGACAATGCCGCCACGTCACGCAGCGCCAGATTGAAACCCTGCCCCGCTACCGGGTGGAGGGCGTGCGCGGCATTGCCCATCACCACAATGCCCCGTCGTACCTGTTCGCGGGACTGCATCAGGGCCAGCGGATAACTGTCCCGGCGCCCTACCTGCAACAACTTGCCCAGCCGATAGCCGAAGCGATGCTGTAGCTGCGCTAAAAACTCGTCCTCAGGACAGGTGGATAAATGCGCAGCGCGCTCCTCATCGAGAGTCCACACCAGCGCGCTGCGGCTGGGGGCCGGCGCCAGCGTCGGCAGTGGCAACAGTGCCAGCGGGCCCTGTCGGGTAAACCGTTCATAGGCACAACCGGCGTGCGCTTCAGCACTGACCACATTCGCCACCACAGCGGACTGGCTGTACGTTTTGCGCTGTACTGCCACCCCAAGGGAAGCGCGCAGGGCGGAGTTGGCGCCGTCGGCGACGATCAGTAAACCAGCCGATAGCGCTTCCCCCTGATCCAGGTCCAGATGCACGCCTGAGGAACTGACCTCGACCCCACTGACACTGGCGGGACTGTAGAGTTCGATGCCACCCGCCTCACGCACGCAGTGCAACAAGGCCGCCCCCAGCCAGGGGTTTTCCACCACGTGCCCCAGGGCCGGCCAGTCATAGTCCGCTGCTTTCAGCAAGGTGCTACCGAAATGCCCGCGATTGGAGACATGCACGGTATCGATCGCGCAGGCCTGCCGGGATAGCGTCGCCCAGACTCCGATGTTGCGGTAAATCTGCTCGGAGGCGTAACTGAGCGCCGTAGAACGCGCATCGAAAGAGGGGTGATCCGGCAGCGCCACCTCGGGCTCCGGCAATGGGTGGCTCTCCACCACCGCAATTTGCGCCGACGCTGGCAAGCTGTGGCGCAGGTGCAGGGCCAGGCTCAAGCCCACCATGCCGCCACCGGCGATCACCACATCCCAGTGCTTGCTCACGCTGACGTCGCCATCAGGTTCTGAATGTCGTCCACCGCTTTGGGCGCTCCCTCGGTCAGCACCTCACACCCTGTTTCTGTCACCGCTACATTGTCTTCAATGCGAATGCCGATGCCGCGCCAGCGCTTCGGAACACGCGTGTTGTCGGGCGCCACGTACAAACCCGGCTCTACCGTCATCACCATGCCTGGCTCCAAGACACGCCACTGTTCACCCACCCTGTAATCGCCGACATCGTGCACGTCCATGCCCAGCCAATGGCCCACCCGGTGCATGTAGAACTCGCGATAGGCCTCATTCCTGAGCAGGGTGGATACCCGGCCCTTGAGTAAACCCAGCTCGACCAGGCCCTCGGTAATGACCCGCGCGGATTCCAGATGGGGCTCGTCCCAATGGCGTCCGGGCGCGATCGCGTTCATGGCCGCTTCCTGTGCCGCCAGCACCACCTCGTAGAGCGCAGCCTGCTCGGCGGTAAATTCGCCATTCACCGGATAGGTGCGCGTCACGTCGGCCGCGTAGTGCTGCAGTTCGCAGCCGGCGTCCACCAGCACCAGGTCGCCCGAGCGCAGGCGCGCCTGATTTTCGATGTAGTGCAGCACACAGCCGTTGTCACCGCCGCCCACGATACAGGGATAGGCCGGTTGGCGTGCACCGGACATGGCAAACTCATGCAGCAACTCGGCTTCCAACTGATATTCGAATGCGCCAGGCTGGCAGAACTGCATCGCCCGGCGATGGGCCCGTGCGGTGATCTCGCCAGCCTGGCGCAACAGGCGCAGTTCCGCCGCGCTCTTGAACAGGCGTAACTCGTGGAGCGTGTGGTCCAGGTCGGTGAATTCGCCGGGCGGAACCGCACCGCTGGCTTCCTGGGCGCGGATGCGATTGACCCAACTCATGATCTGCCGATCAAAATCCCCGCGCCTCCCCATCGAGTAGTACACCCGATCGCGGCCCTCTATGAGGCCCGGCAGGATTTCGTCGATATCCCCGATGGGGAAAGCGTCGTCAGCACCAAAGCGTTCGCAGGCCGCCTCGGGCCCAACGCGCGGGCCATGCCACAACTCCTGTTGCGGATTGCGCTCACGACAAAACAATACGAACTGCCCCTGGCGCCGACCGGGCGTCAGTACCAGTACCGCCTCGGGCTCATCAAACCCGGTGAGATAGTGGAAGTCAGAATCCTGCCGGAACAGGTACTCGGTATCGCGGGAGCGCATTTGCAGCCGCGCCGAGGGAATGATGGCGATACTGTCGGGCTCGAGCATCGCCATCAGATTGCGACGCCGGCGGGCATACTCCGATTTGCTGATACTCACGATTGGCTACGATGCCCGGGTTCAGGCATCGCCATCCTCACGCAGGTGATCCATGTAGACATTGAGCACCGCCACGCGGATGAACTCCACCAACTCGTGGTAGCTATCCTCCGACTCGTCTTCGGGGGCATCCTCATCAACACCCGCTTCGGCAATTGCCGCCAGGTCTCGCAGAACCTCGCTGCTGTCAGCCGGCACCTGCCGACTGGCGCCCTCATCATCACCGGCCGCCACGAGTGCAAAGCCCGTGAGAAACCCCTTACACCAGAGCGCCAGCGACTCCGTGCGCTGGGCGATGTCCACCTCGTCATCTGGCAGCAGGGGGTGGAAGTCAAAACTTTCATCACCCAGCGCCGCCGCACTCACGCTGTACAGCGACATCACCTGCTCCGCGAGTTCGCCATGCAAGTCCAGCTCCATTCCCTGGGACAGCGCAGCCAGCGACAACTCCGCTTCAGGGGCTGCCCCGGCGGCCAACAGACCGCAGAGACAGCCATGAATTTGCGAGGGCGAGACCTGCTGACCCTGTTCCACCAGATGGTTCGCCAACTCGTCGAAGTCGAATGGCTGTTCGCTTTGCTCAAACACGGACTGGTCCCCAAAAATTTGCGGCGCGTCACAACCCTGAGCGATAGCATTCAATATCCATGGCAGGCCATTGAAAACTATAACTTTTGTTTCATTGACCTGAGCGGCGGGCTGGACTTATAGTAAGTTTCGGATAATAAACCGGGCCAGTATAAGCCATGGCGAACACACAGCTGAAATCCCTGGAAAAAAAGATCGATGACCTCATCGGACTGTGCTCGGACCTCAATCGCGAAAATCAGCAATTAAAAGCCGACAGCGCTGGCTGGCACCGGGAGCGCCAGAGCCTGCTCGACAAAAACGAGATGGCCCGGGTCAAAGTGGAAGCCATGATCAATCGACTTCGCGCGCTGGAGGAACAGGTGTGAGCACCAATACGGTAACCGTCAGCATTCTCGACAAGGAATACCAGGTCGCCTGCCCCGCCGAGCAGCAGGCCGAACTGATCGTGTCCGCGTCCTACCTCGACAAGCAGATGCGCGCCATCCGCGAGACCGGCAAGGTCATCGGTCTGGAACGCATCGCCGTGATGGCGGCGCTGAACATCAGCCACGAATTACTGCAAGCCTCCGAGCAGATCGACACCGCACCGGCTGCCGATCCCGAGCCGCTGCCCGAAGACGGCGTGCAACATCTCAACCGCAAGATCGACGAAGCCCTCTACCAATTGCGTCAGTTGGAAATTAGCTGAGCCTGTCAAGCCGTGTCCGCCATCGCTGGCTGGGCTATAATCGCCTTGGAATCCTGGTGTATTCGCCAGACAGATAGTCCTCGAGCCGATATCTGTACCCCTGGGGGCGCCCAGATGCTGCTGGTGTGCATGTCCGGCCCCGTTTCTACGGGCGCAGCGGAAAGCCTGAAGCAGTGCGGGAGCCACCACCTTGAACCGTCGGGTTCAAGGGCCGCGCTGTCAGCGGTACTCCGGGAATCCCCCTTCTACTTTTTTTCACCCCGCCGTCGCTATGCCTGAGGCAAACACAAAGCGCGAACTTCGAACAGCGCTCCGTCGACCCCGGCAAGCCCTGACCCAATCCGAACAGGACTCGGCCGCACAAGCCGTACTGAGCCACCTGAATAACTTCGCCCCCTGGCATGAAGCCCGGCGAGTCGCCCTGTACCTTGCCAACGATGGCGAGTTGAATCCTCAGGCGCTCATTGAAGACTGCTGGTCAGCCGGCCGTGGCGTCTACCTGCCCTGCCTCGACGGCAAGTCACTCACCTTCGCCCAGTGGCAATCCGGCGAGCACCTCACACCTAATCGCTACGGCATCGGCGAACCCGTGCCCACTGCACCACGGCTGGCGATTTCTGATCTGGATATTTTATGTCTGCCACTCGTCGCCTTCGATCGGCGCGGCACGCGACTGGGGATGGGGGGAGGCTATTACGACCGTGCTCTCGCACAGGGCACTGGGCCATTGCGCGTGGGCCTGGCACACCATTTTCAGGAAGTACCCGCACTCACACGCGAGCCCTGGGACCAGGCCCTGGACTATGTGGTCACGGACAGGGCAATTCTGCCCTGCACGAAAATCTGATTATTCGGGTTGGATCACTCCCGCCTGCAGGGCGGAAGCGGGTGCCGCAACACTGGAACTGGTAGTCATAGGCAGCAGCATGGTTGCCGCCAGCCCCAGTCCAAACGCGGCCAAAACGACCAGCATAAAATCCGGCTTGGTTTTCACTGTCCTCTTATCCTTCTGTCTGTTTCACCCTTTGTGGGTTTCCGCCTGAGTTTGTTTTTGCGGGACGGGAAGGCCGTCACATTATTCCTCGGCGGTTTTGTTATTATTTCACAAAACTGGGCGGAGTTTAGCGCACCATTTTAGGGATGAAAACCCCGAAAGCCGCGACAATTGGGCTTTTCGGGCTTTTTTGTACTTATTTACCCAGAATGGGTGCCTCTACCCAGCCGAGCGAATCTCGCTCGATGGTTCGGGCGGGAGACTGTAAGCGCAATGACGGGAGCTCTGGCGCCAGGGACGGCGCCAGCGCAGCCTGGCATGGATGCCGCTTTTTGGCGGTCCCGGCATTGCGCTTACAGTCTCCCGCTATGGCACACCGCCGCAATCACTGGATCATCTAAAGACGGTCTCTGAATTGCCGTGCAAGAGGGTGAAATCCTTTTTGCTGGGACCGCCAAAAAGCGTCGTCCATGACAGGCTGCACAGCGGCCATCCATGGCCGCTGAGCTCCCTGCAAAAAGGATTTCACCCTCTCGCACTACCATCGAGTGAGGTTTCGCGTGAGCGCTAGCTCTCTCGTCCGTTCGCCAGATACATCGCGTAGGCCGGGTTGTCTGTTTCATCCCAGTAGCGGTAGTTGATCTCGTCGAGCGCTTTGCGCAATTCACCGCGCTCCCGGTAGTCCACCTGCAGGCCTACCAGAATGCGGCCGTAGGCGGCGCCGTGGTTGCGGTAGTGAAACAAAGAGATGTTCCAGCGCTGGCCGAGCACCGACAGGAACTTCATCAGGGCGCCGGGGCGCTCGGGAAATTCGAAACGGTACACGTGCTCGTTTTCTATCGGAGCAGGCCCGCCCACCATGTGGCGTACGTGGAGCTTGGCCATCTCGTTGTCGGTGAGGTCCACCGCATCGTAGCCCTTGGCGGAGAGCTCCTTCAGGATTTTGGGCAGGCTGTCGCGACACGGAATCAACTGCAGGCCAACAAAAATGCGCGCTTCGCCCGGCCCGGCGTAGCGATAGTTAAATTCGGTGATGTTGCGTTTGCCCAGTGCCGAGCAGAAGGCCTTAAAGCTGCCCGGGCGCTCGGGGATGGTGACGCTGATGACCGCCTCGCGCTTTTCGCCTATTTCGGTGCGTTCGGAAATGTAGCGCAGTCGGTCGAAGTTGGTGTTGGCGCCGCTGACGATAGCCAACAGGTCCTGTTTTTCGATGCCTTTTTGCTCGACGTATTTTTTCAGGCCGGCCAGGGCCAGTGCGCCCGCGGGTTCGGCAATGGCGCGGGTGTCTTCGAAGATGTCCTTGATACTGGCGCAGATCTCGTCGGTGGACACGGTGATCACGTCGTCGAGGGTTTCACGCAGGATGCGGAAGGGTTCTTTGCCGATCTGGGCCACGGCGCAGCCGTCGGCGAACAGGCCAACTTCGGGCAAGGTGACGCGGCGGCCTTTGTCCATGGCAGCCGCCAGGCAGGCCGCGCTTTCTTCTTCCACGCCGATGATGCGGGTTTTGGGCCACACGTACTTTATATAGGCGGATACGCCGGCTGCCAGGCCGCCACCGCCCACGGGTATGAACACGGCATCCAGGGGCTCCTGGTGTTGCCGCACTATTTCCATACCCACGGTACCCTGGCCGGCGATTACGTCGGGGTCATCAAAGGGGTGGACGTAGGTCAGGCCTTCTTTTTCGACCAGTTCGGCAGCACGGGCGGCCGCCTCGTCGAAGGAGTCGCCGTGCAGTACCACTTTCGCGTGGTGCTTTTTTACGCCGTCGACTTTAATGCCCGGGGTGGTCTTGGGCATCACGATGGTGGCTTTTACTTTCAGCCGGGCTGCGGCCATGGCCAGGCCCTGGGCGTGATTGCCGGCGGAGGCGGCGATGACGCCGCGCTGGCGCTGCTCGTCGCTCAGCTTGCTCATCTTGTTGTAGGCACCGCGCAGTTTGAAGGAAAACACGGGCTGCAGGTCTTCGCGCTTCAGGAACACTCTGTTGCCGAGCCGGGCGGAAATAAAGGGCGCCTCATCGACCGGGGTCTCCCGGGCAACATCGTAAACGCGCGCATCCAGTATCCGTTTTATATAGCTCGTGGGCATGGTGGTTCTCTTCTTTTGCCGGTGGGTGGGCGCCACCAGGGCACCTTCGGACGGGCCATGATAGTCAAGCGGCGCGGGCAATACACCCCGCACTGGCGCTGGAAGTCGGTATTGCGGCATTTCTCCACTATAATGCGGCCTCTCTTGTTACTCGGTCGAGGCCGGCATGAACCAGGATCAAATGAAGCAGGCGGTGGCCCAGGCGGCGCTGGACTATGTGGCGCCCCGGATTGAGGACGATACGGTGCTGGGCATCGGCACGGGTTCCACGGCCAACTTTTTCATCGACGGCCTGGCGGAGTATCGCGGGCGCATTAATGTCACGGTCGCCAGCTCGGAAGCTTCAGCAGAGCGTTTGCGTCAACACGGGATTCCTGTGGTGGACCTGAACTCGGTGGATCGCGTGGATTATTACGTGGACGGCGCCGACGAGAGCAACGCCGCACTGCAGTTGATCAAGGGTGGCGGCGCGGCGCTTACGCGCGAAAAAATTGTTGCTGCCACGGCAAAGGAATTTATCTGCATCGCCGACGAGAGCAAGCTGGTGCACACGCTGGGCAACTTCCCCCTGCCGGTGGAGGTGATCCCGATGGCGCGCTCCTATGTGGCGCGGGAGCTGGTGAAGCTGGGGGCGGACCCGGTTTACCGCGAGGATGTGGTCACGGACAACGGCAATATCATCCTCGACCTGCACAACTTTGCTATCCCCCAGCCGCTAGCCACGGAAAAGGCGATCAATGCCATCGTCGGAGTCGTGACCAATGGCCTCTTTGCCGATCGACCGGCCGACCTGCTGTTGCTGGCCACGCCTTCAGGCGTGAAATCCCTCAAGGCGGAGTAACGTCGGGCGGAAACTACAGGTCGAAGATTTTGCCCGGGTTCATGATGCCGGCCGGGTCGAACAGTTGTTTGATCTGTTTCATCAGCGCCACTTCGGCGTCGCTGCGACTGAAGTGCAGGTAGTCTTTCTTTAAAAGCCCCACGCCGTGCTCGGCGGATACGCTCCCTTCGTAGCGCTGCACGATTTCAAACACCCACTGGCTGACCTCACCGCAACGGCGCTGGAACTCTTCCATCGGCAGCCCATCGGGTTTGAGCACGTTCAGGTGTACGTTGCCATCCCCTATGTGACCAAACCAGATGATCTCGAAATCCGGATAGGCCTCGGTGACCACCGCTTCAACATCGGCGAGGAAGGCCGGGACTTTGGAGGTGACGGTGGAGATGTCGTTTTTGTACGGGGTCCAGCGGGAGATGGTTTCGGAAATGTCTTCCCGCAGGCGCCACAGGTCTCGCGCCTGGGCCAGACTCTGGCTGATGCAACCATCCAACACCCAACCCTGCTCCATGCAGTGTTCGAACAGTGCCATGGCCTGCTCGAGGTCCTCGGGGGTGCGCTGCTCGAATTCGATCAGCGCGTAATATTCGGTGGCGGTTTCGAAGGGTCGGGTGAGGCCCTGGTGTTCGATGACCTTGGACAGGGCGGCCTCGGAGAAGAACTCGAAGGCGGTCAGGTCCATCTTTTCCTGGAAGGTTTGCAGTACGCTCATGACGGTGGGCATGTCGGGCACACCCAGCACCATCACTGCCGGGTCACAGGGTGGCCGCGCCAGTTGCATGGTGGCTTCCACGATGATGCCCAGAGTGCCCTCGGCGCCGATGATCAACTGGCGAAGGTCGTAGCCGGCGTTGTTCTTGGCCAGGCCACGGTTCAGGTCGAGCAGTTCACCGGTGCCGGTAACCACTTTCAATCCCGCCACCCAGTCGCGAGTCATGCCGTAGCGAATCACCTTGATACCGCCGGCATTGGTGGCGATATTGCCGCCGATCTGGCTGGAGCCCGCCGAGGCGAAGTCCACCGGGTAGAACAGGCCCTGCTCCTCAGCGTAAGTCTGGAGTTGCTCGGTGATCACGCCGGGGCCGCAGCGCACGGTACGATCCACCGGATTAAAATCTTCAATCTGGTTCATGCGGTCCAGCGCCAGCACGAGTTCGCCGCCGGCCGCGAGGGCGCCACCGGACAATCCGGTACGACCGCCGGATGGCACCAGCGCCACGCCTTCACGCGCAGCCAGGCGTACGATGGCCTGCACTTCATCGATCGAGCCGGGCAGGACGATTGCGCTGGGGCGGGGCTCGGCAAATCGAGTCCAGTCCCGGCCGTAGGTGGCCAGGTCATCAGCCTCACGCAGTAGCCTTGCAGGGCCCACGATGTCGGTCAGTTCATTGAGTACGGCGTCAGATAGTGTAGGCACCGGTAAGCTCCAGTTTGCCGGGAAACAGGGGTGGCCAGAATTGGCGGGCGGCTATGCTACCATACGCGCCCCCGCGGGCCAGGCGGCACGCGAATCTCCCCTGTTTATAGAAGAGAGTTCAGGTACTCCATGACCGCGACATCCCTGGAAAAGAGCAAGATCAAGTTCCTCCTGCTGGAAGGTGTGCACCCCTCTGCCGTGGAGACACTACGCCAGGCAGGCTACGACAACATCGAGCAGCACAAGAAGGCGCTGCCCGAAGAGGAACTGAAGGCAGCCATTGCCGACGCCCATTTCATCGGCATCCGTTCACGCACCCAGTTGACGGACGAGGTACTGGCCTGTGCCAACAAACTGGTCGCCATCGGCTGTTTCTGCATCGGCACCAACCAGGTAGATCTGGGTGAAGCCACCCGTCGCGGGATTCCCGTATTCAACGCGCCCTTCTCCAATACCCGCAGCGTGGCGGAACTGGTGCTGGCGGAGGCCATTTTGCTGCTGCGCGGTGTGGCCGAGAAAAACGCCGCCGCCCATCGCGGGCAGTGGATGAAGACGGCGGTCAACGCCTTTGAAATCCGCGGTAAGAAGCTCGGCATCATCGGCTACGGCAACATCGGCATGCAGCTGGGCGTGCTGGCCGAGTCGCTGGGCATGCAGGTGCTGTTTTACGACGTGGTCAACAAATTGCCTCTGGGCAATGCCCGGCAGGTACCGAGCTTGACCCAGCTGCTGTCCCAGGCCGACGTGGTCAGCCTGCACGTGCCGGAAACGGCGAGCACCCGCGAGATGATCGGCGCCGAGGAACTGGCTCACATGCGCGCGGGAAGCATCCTGATCAATGCGTCCCGCGGGACGGTGGTGGATATCGACGCGCTCGCCGAACAG
This sequence comes from Gammaproteobacteria bacterium, assembly GCA_030427085.1. Taxonomy (GTDB): domain Bacteria; phylum Pseudomonadota; class Gammaproteobacteria; order Pseudomonadales; family Halieaceae; genus JAUHXH01. Next base: position 55,964 of record JAUHXH010000004.1, read on the forward strand.
TTGGCGAGTGGGCACCTGGGCGGCGCCGGCATCGACGTGTTCCCGGTAGAGCCGCGTTCCAACGACGATGAATTTGTGTCCCCACTGCGCCAGTTCGAGAACACGTTCCTGACCCCGCATATCGGCGGCAGCACTGTGGAAGCGCAGGAGAACATCGGTATGGAAGTGGCGGAGAAGCTGGCCCACTACAGCGACAACGGCACCACGGTGTCCTCGGTCAACTTCCCCGAAGTGGCCCTGCCGGGGCATCCAGATCAACACCGCCTGCTGCACATCCACCGCAATGTTCCCGGGGTGATGTCGGCCATCAACCAGGTGTTTTCAGATAACGGCATCAACATTTCCGGCCAGTACCTCCAAACCAACGAGGGTATCGGCTACGTGGTGATCGACATCGACGCCGAGTACTCGGACCTGGCGCTGAGCAAGCTGGCGGCCGTAGACGGTACGATCCGCACTCGCGTACTATTCTGATCCAGTCCCGAGTCCCGGCCCCGAATTGAGCAGCGACAAAAAGACGTTCATTGCCCGCCTGGTGGTGGAGCAGAAAACGCCGCTGGAGCGCTTCCTGGCGCGCAAACTGGACAATCCCGACGACGCCGCCGAAGTCGCCCAGGAGGCATTTCTACGCCTGCACCGGATGGAGCATCCCGAGCAGCTGGAAAACGCCCGCGCCTTTTTATTCCAGGTGGCGAGCAACCTGGCGGTGGACCAGTTGCGGCGCCGGCGCTTGCACTTTCGTTTCCTCAACGCCCAGAAGGGTCCCTCGACGGAGAGCGACGCCCCCGAACCTGGCAGCAGCAATGAGCCCTCCCCTGAAGAGTTGCTGGCCGCGCGGGAAAAGCTGGCCGCCATCTATCAGGCGATCGAGGAGTTACCACAGAACGTGCGGCAGGCCTTTCTCATGCATCGACGCAACGGTTTGCCTTACAGCGTGATTGCCGCGGAGCTGGGGGTATCAGTATCCAGCGTGGAAAAATACATCCTTCAGGCACTCAAACACTGCCGCCAGCGCCTGGAAGCACCAAAATCGGGCAGTTCGTGACGAATTTCGCACCGTAGGGGTGAAAAAAGTCTAAATTAGAAGGAATTTCCTTGAGGGAACCCCCGTCTGACTCGTTATATGTTCAGACACGCGCACCAAAACAGGTGTCAGGGGAGCTTCGTCCTGCCTTCAGGGAACGACTCACAAGGTTATAACAGGGAAATCATGTCCACGTTGGATGCCACACAACAGAGCGTCGACGATCAGGCTGCCGAATGGCTGGCCCTGCTCCGCTCTGACCGCTGCACCGAGGAAGATCGCGGTGCTTTTGCGGTATGGCTGGCCATGGACAAAAGCCACAGCCAGGCGATGGACCGGACCCTGGACCTGTGGGACGACCTGCAAGCCCTGCAATATATGCCCGATGCTGCCTTCGAACCAGCGGTCAATCACCACCGCCGGCAATGGCTGGCAGGTGGGCTGGCCCTGGCTGCTACAGTCGCGTTGGCGGCGGTATTGCTGCCTCGCTTCGATCAATCCGAAGCCAGCCTGCAGTTCCAGACTGCGATGGGCGAGCAATCCACTGTTGAACTGGCCGACGGCTCAACCGTACTGCTCAACACCGACACCCGCATCAGCGTGAGCTATACCGAGGAGCGCCGGGATATCGACCTGCTGCAGGGTGAAGCCTACTTCTCTGTGGTCAGCGATAGCCAACGGCCATTTGTGGTGAATTCCGGCGCCGCCGATGTAGCCGCCGTGGGCACCGCGTTCAATATTTATCGCGCTCAGGACGACGCCAGAATTACCGTCTCTGAAGGCGTTGTTCGCGTGACGGAACGCAACGCGCCGAGCACGCGCGCTGCCGCGACTGAATTACTGCATGCCAATCAGGCAATGACTGCCAGTCCCGCAGGCCTGGCGGACGTAACCATCGTGAATACCGGTGACGTTCTGGCCTGGCAGCAGGGCAAGATCATCGCCCACGAAATGCCCCTGCCCGAGCTGGCAGCGCAAATCGAACGCTATTTCGACACCGATATTGTCATCACCGACCCTGCTGTCGCGGCCCACACCGTTTCCGGTGATTTTGACCTCGACGCTCCCGACTCCCTGCTGACGGCGGTCGCTGTCAGCCTCAATCTACAACTCGACTGGATCGACAGCAAAACCGTGCGGTTGCTGAATCAGGGCGAGTAAGTTATAAAGATTGTCTTGGGCAACCCGCCCTCCTGAAAAGCCTTTAACTTTCAGCAACTTGAATCTACATCCGAGGCTAGGACGCAGATGCCCCCAGCGCTTCGGCAGACACGCTCAGGCGGCTTTCGCCCCAGGCGGCCTTTGCGGCGATTGATCGCCGGGGCCCTGCTGGGTCTGCTGTTCGGGCAAACCGCCGCCGCCAACCTCGCCGAACGCCCTTATAACTTCCGTATCGACGCCAGCGACTTATCGCAAGCACTGCTGCAAGTCAGCCGCCAAAGTGGCCTGGCGATCGTTTTTTCGGATCAGTTAACGCGTCGGCTTCCCGCGAGCCCCGTTAACGGCGACGTCGCGCTCGCTGCCGCGCTGGATCAGTTGCTGGAGCCCGTCGGTCTGGCCTGGACTCTGGTGGATGGGCGCATCATTGCCATCACTCGCGGTGAGTGTCACGAGAAGGAAACCAGTCCGGGCTGCCGCGAGGTGGATGCCCTGCTAAGCCGCCACCCGCTTTACGTCCCCGGCATTGAAGAAACCTATGTCTACGGCAGCCGCGTGACCGGCTCACGGATTCGGCGCGCTCACTACGAAGGCTCGGCCCCCGTCGACATCATCACCGCACCCGACATCGAATTGAGCGGCGCCCAGACCCTCGGTGACCTGTTGAAGTTTGTTCCGGCGGTGTCGGGCAATGCCGTCAGCACTGCGATTTCCAACGGCGGCGATGGCACCGCCACCGTAACGCTGCGCGGCCTGCCTGCCAGCAATACCCTGGTACTGATCAATGGCCGCAGGGTGGCCAACAATGGCCTGGCCGGAGAATCGGTAGATCTGAACAGCATTCCCCCTGCAGCCGTGGAGCGTATTGAGATTCTCAAGGACGGGGCATCGGCCATCTATGGCTCCGACGCCATTGCCGGTGTGGTCAATGTGATCATGAAGCGCGACTTTCACGGCCTGCTGACGGAGGCCTACTACGGTGAGGCCGCTGCCGGCGACCTTGAAACCAGCACCTACACCGTGCAGTACGGAACCGGTTTGCCACACGGCTCGCTGTTCCTCTCTGCCACATCCTACTCCCAGGATGCCATTTTCAGTCGCGATCGCAGTGTCTCGGCGTCGGCCGATGGCCGCCTCCGCGGTGGCGCGGACCAACGCTCCAGCGCCACCCCGAACGCACGCATCACGCTGCCTTCCGGTCAGCAGCTCATCCATGACAATGGCCGTTACCGAGAAGCCACGCCAGAGGATCTGTTCAATTATCAGGACTACACCTCGGCCGTCGTGCCGATGGATCGGCGCAGTCTCTATGGCAATGCCAGCTATGACTTCTCCGAACAGGTAACCGGCCTGGTCGAAGCCAGCTACCTGGACACCCGCGCCGGCGCCGTACTCGCCCCAACGCCCGTGTTTACCGGCTTCGAGCAGGATCCTTTGATCGTCGCCGCCGACAACATCTACAACAGCTTTGGCGAAGAGTTGCTGGATGTGCGGCGGCGCCTGGTGGAGTTGCCCCAGCGCCGACAGATAGATAGCTCCGAGGTGATGCGCTTTTCCGCCGTTATGGAGGGCTTGTACGAGGACTGGAACTGGGACGTCGGCTACAGCTGGAGCCGCTCCGAGGCGCAGCAGGAAACCCGCAATCTGGTCAACGCCGACAACCTGCGCCGGGCGATCGGCCCCGCCGCGCAATGCCAGGGCGGGGAGATTGACGGCTGCGTACCAGTCAACGTGCTGGCGGGCCCCGGCAGCATCGACGCCGAGCAGGTGGATTACATCGTTGCCACCGGCAAGGTACGCGGCCACAGCACCCTTTCCAACATCACCCTCAACGTCAGCAACGAGGGCCTGGACCTACCCATCGGCAGCACCGATATGGCATTCGGGCTAGAGTTTCGTCAGGAATCCACCAGCAAGAAGCCCAGCGCGCTGCTGGCGTCGGTAGGCACAATCGGGGCGACCAATTTCGAGGCGACCGCTGGCAGCCGTAAAATCACCGAGCTCTACGCCGAAACCATCGTCAACGCCTGGAACAGTGCCGACGGCGATGCTTCCCTTAATCTCGAAGGCGCCGTGCGCTTTTCTGACTACAGCGATTTCGGCGGGGACATCAATCCCCGACTGGGTCTGCGCCTGCAACTGTCACCGAGTGTGCTGGTGCGAGCCAGCTACGCGGACGGTTTTAGGGCTCCCAGCCTGAACGAGCTGTATCAGGGCGCCACCGAAGACCAGGCCTTTATCACCGACCCCTGCACGCAGCCCAATAACATCGGCCGCCTGCCGGGTTGCACGCTTCCTGCAGACCCAACGCGCAACCAGTTCCTGACCGTGACCGGCGGCAACCCCGAACTGGCCCCTGAAACCTCATCTAGCTACGGCGCCGGCCTGGTGATCACCCCGCTGCCCACCCCGGGCCTCACCTTGTCTGCAGATGCCTTCTCGATTGACCAGCGCAAGGTGGTGTCATCCAGCGCCCAGTACATCGTGGACCAGAACGCGCGCTTTGGACGCTTTGATGAGCGCGTACAGCGCGACGCCCTGGGTAACCTGCAACTGGTGGATGCGGTGAACCTCAACGTGGGGCGCCGCAAGGTCGAAGGCGCGGACTTGAGCCTGATGTACAAATTGCCCTCGCGACACTGGGGCCAGTTGTCCATCGCCAGCAATGCCACCTGGATCGCCCGCTACGAGGCCCAACTCGATAGCGCCGCCCCGGCCGTCGATTTCGCCGGCACCTTCATCGACCCGGCCTCCGAAGGGTTGGGGGGCATTCCCGAGTGGAAGGGACAAATTTCGGTGCAGTGGGCCCGCCAGCGCTGGCGTGGTAATTACGAACTGCATTACATCAGTAACCTTCGGGAGCGCATTCCGGGTACCCAAAGCGAGCGCAGCATCGCGGCCTGGGCCGTGCATGACATTCAACTTAGCTACATGTTCGATGTGCTGGACGGCCTGCGCTTCACCGTCGGTCTGGACAACGCTCTCGATGAAAGTGCACCCTTTGCGGCCTCGTCATTCCTGGACAACATTGACGGGCGCAGCCACGAGCTCAAGGGGCGTTTCTGGTACACCAAGCTAAGCCAGCGCTTCTGACCACACATTAATAGTGAGTACTTACTTATGACCTTCCCCCGCGTTTTAGCCGCAGCCCTCTTTGCACTCGCCCTGCCGGCATTGGCTGACGGGGAGTTCCCTGGCGTCAAAGCCCTGATGGACGAGGAGCAATTCAAGTCCACAGGATTGGGCAAATTAAGCGCTGAAGAACTCGAGGCCCTGGATGCCTGGCTGCTGCTTTACACCGCTGGCGAAGCCGCAGAATTGCGCCGTACCAATGAAGAGGTCAAAGAGGTCGAGATGCAGTACGAGGTAGTGGCGCGAATCAAGGAACCCTTTGACGGCTGGGAGGGCAGCACGCAGTTTTTCCTCGATAACGGCCAGGTATGGAAGCAGCGTCTGCCGGGCCGCTATCGCTACCCAAAAGACAACAACGAAGTGCTCATCAAGAAAAACTTCATGGGTTACTACGTGATGACACTCAAGGAGACTGGCAAGGCCATCGGCGTGACCAGGGTCCGCTAGAGCTCTCCTCAGGGTTTTTTCTGGCCGGGCCACCGCTGCACGGCCAGATATGACCTGAAACTTCCTTCCCAGCGCTGATTTGCGGCACTGCTCTCTGCACCTAAGTGTTTATAAATTCTGGCAATTTTTCTGGTTCCCCAGCGATTTCGTGAATTTGTCACAAATACCCGGTATGGGTTGAGGTCGGGTACCGGATATTCGTTTAAAGTTTGAGTTCTGTGGCCTCGTGCCACTGAATAACAAGATAGAAGCAATTGCTTATTACACACAGGGGTTTTGACTATGATTAAAAATCGTCTCACCGTGGCAGTTTCCGCTGCCCTCGGCCTGACGGCGGCAGCGGCCTTCCCGCAAGTTGCCAACGCTCAGGACGACCTGGTCGAAGAGGTTGTTGTTACCGGTTCGCGTATCCAGAAAGCGAACCTGGTTTCATCCAGCCCGGTGACCCAGGTCAATGCCGAGGAATTCAAGTTCCAGGGTAACGTTCGCGTAGAGGACTTGCTGAACAAGCTGCCCTCCGTTTACGCGTCCAACACCTCTGGTGATGCTAACGGCGCAACCGGTACCGCTACCCTGAACCTGCGTAACCTGGGTTCTGTGCGCACACTGACTCTGCTGAACGGCCGTCGCCTGCCCCCGGGCTCCCCGGCAGCTGGTGGCTATGCTGCTGACGTGAACCAGGTACCCGGCGCCCTGATCCAGCGCGTTGAAGTACTGACCGGTGGTGCATCTTCCACCTACGGTTCTGACGCTGTGGCCGGTGTTGTTAACTTCATCCTGGTCGACGACTTCGAAGGCCTGAAAGTTGATTACCAGTACAGTGGCTACACCCACAACAACGACAACGGCTCTATTCAGGACCTGAACCGTTCCACCGGCTTCGACGTGCCCGACGGCACCGAGACTGACGGTGAAATCTCTGACCTGTCCGTGATCTTCGGTGCCAACCTGGACGGTGGCCGCGGCAACGTGACTGCTTACTTCACCTACCGCAACATCGACCCCGTTGTACAAGGTAGCCGTGACTACTCCAACTGTGCACTGGGCGGCACCTCTGACAACTTCAGCTGTGGTGGTTCTTCCACTCTGCCCGAAGGTCGCTTCACTGACTTCGGCCTGCTGGCCGGCACTGGCCCCGGTAGCTTCGACTACATCGTATCCGGTGATCAGTTCGTGCCCCGGGACGGCCTGCTGTACAACTACGCGCCGCTCAACTTCTTCCAGCGCCCTGACGAGCGTTACACCGGTGGCGCCTTCGCCCGTTACAGCATCAACGAGCACGTAGAAGCTTACGGCGAAGTGATGTTCATGGACGACCGCTCCAACGCACAGATCGCTCCCTCCGGTGCGTTCTTCGTAACCAGCGCACTGAGCTGTGGCAACCCCTTCCTGTCAGCCCAACAGTTCGACCTGGTCTGTGGCCAGTACGGTCTGGGTGATGGCGACTTCCAGGATGTCTTCATCGGCCGCCGTAACGTAGAAGGTGGTGCGCGTAACAACGACCTGCGTCACACTTCTATCCGTGGTGTATTCGGCCTGCGTGGCGATATCAACGACACCTGGCGCTACGACGCTTACGCCCAGTACGCGGAAGTAAGCTACGAAGAGACCTACAACAACGACCTGTCTACTACCAAGATCATCCGCGCTCTGGATGCGGTAGAAGATGCGGACGGCAACGTTACCTGTCGCTCTGTAATCGACGGCAGCGATCCGACCTGTGTGCCCTGGAACCTGTTCACCGAAGGTGCAGTTACCCAGAACATGCTGAACTACCTGTACCTGCCCCTGTTCGCACGCGGTACTACTGACCAGAAAGTTGTTTCCGGTTACGTAGCCGGTGACCTGGGTGAGTACAACATCCAGATCCCGTCTGCCGAAACTGGCGTACAGGTTGTTCTGGGTACTGAGTACCGCTCAGAAAACCTGGAATTCAGCCCGGACAACGGCTACCAGTCAGGTGACGGTGCTGGTCAGGGTGGTCCTATCCTCGGCGTGAATGGCGGTTACGACGTAACTGAATTCTTCACCGAAATCAGCATCCCGCTGGTAGAAGGCAAGTCCTTCGCTGAAGAGCTGAACCTGGACCTGGGCTATCGCTGGTCTGACTACTCCACCGACGTTCAGACTGACACTTATAAAGTGGCAGCAGGCTGGGCACCGGTAGCTAGCCTCAAGTTCCGCGCCAGCTTCAACCACGCGGTACGTGCGGCCAACATCCGTGAACTGTTCCGTCCGCAGGGCATCGGCCTGTTCGACATGACCACTGACGTGTGTGCGACCGCCACTCCTTCCCGTACTCTGGAAGAGTGTGCCCGCACTGGTGTGACTGCCGGTCAGTACGGCACCATCGCTGATTCACCCGCTGGTCAGTACAACCAGATCACTGGTGGTAACCCCGATCTGCAACCGGAAGAATCCGACACCTACAGCTTCGGCCTGGTGTGGACTCCCGAGTTTGCTGACGGCTTGGCCATCACTCTGGACTACTTCGACATCGAAGTGGAAGGCGCGATTGCCGGTATCGGCTCTGAGGAAATCCTCAACAGCTGCTACGAGACTGGCGATTCCTTCTTCTGTGGCCTGGTTAATCGTGGCCCGGCAACCGGTACTCTGTGGCTCGGTAACGACAACGTCGTTAACACCGACATCAACACCGGTTTCTTCGCAACTGCCGGTCTTGACTACACCATCGACTACAGCTTCGACATCGGTGACATGGGTAGCCTGAACTTCAACAACATCGGTACTCTCGTCGACTCCTGGGAGCAGCAAGCTACTCCTAACAGCGACGTGGTTTCCTGTGAAGGCACCTGGGGTGGCGTGTGTGGTTCCCCCAACTTCGAACTGGTTAACAACTTCCGCGTGACCTGGCTGACCCCTTGGGATCTGGCCCTGTCTGGCGCATGGCGTTACATGAGCGAAGTTGAAGACAATGACGACACCGCCGACTTCGACGCCCAGAACTACCTGGACGTGTCTGCAGTTTGGGACGTGACTGAGATGATCTCTCTGCGCGCCGGTATTAACAACGTAACCGACGAAGAGCCTCCGCTGGGCCCCGCCCCCGGACCGTCTATCTTCGGTAACGGTAATACCTTCCCGGGCTACTACGACGCTCTGGGCATGTACTGGTTCCTCGGAGCCTCCGTACAGTTCTAAGCTCGATAGAGTTACGACTCGCCAACAAGGGGCGGCTTGCCGCCCCAACAACAAAGCGCGAGTTCTTACCAAGGCCAACATTGTTGGCCTTTTTTTATGCCCAGGGATGGGCGGTACGCCCCGAGAGGCAGGACGCCGGCAGGGGCGCGCCTAAATTCACTTCCGAGCCAGGCTAATAACGAAGCCGGCAGGGACGCGCTACAATTCACTGCCAAATCTGGCAAAAACCTATGACACAGAACCCCACAGAAAAACAAACACCCGCCTGGGACAATTGGTGGCGTGAAGGCCAGGAAGGTGGTGCACAGGATCCCACCCTGCGTGACTACTGGCAGCGTGTTCTGGAACAAACACTCACCCGTCCGGTTCGCATGCTCGATCTCGCCTGTGGCGCAGGGGCGGTCACGGCCATCGCCAACTCAATGCGCCTGCCCACGGGGGCAACACTGGATTGCACCTGCCTGGACGCGTCCGCCGATGCGCTGGCAATCGTCGCGCAGCGACTTCCAGGCGTACACACCCTTCAGGCCAGTGCTGCAAGCACCGGATTGGGCGATGCCAGCTTTGACTTCATCGCCAGCCAGTTCGGTTTGGAGTACGCCGGTACCGGTGCCTTTGCCGAGGCCGCGCGACTACTGGCTCCCGGCGGACAGCTCGTTTTGATAGTCCATTACCGGGAGGGGGCAATCGACGAGGAAAGTCGCACCACCTGTGAAGCGATTGCACAAACACTGGAGCTCGGTGTGCTGGATGCCTTCGACGCTCTGCTACAAGCAGCGCTCGCACTGCGCTCGGGCGCCGGCAATGCCGAGGCATTTACCGCTGCCGACCAGACACTGGCACCCCGCGTTCAGCAATTCGCGACTCTGCTTAAAGACCGGGGGCCTGCAGTGGCGGGAGGTTCGCTTGCGCAGCTGTTCAACGACCTGGCTGGCTTGTACCAATCACTGGAAAGCACCGACCTGACCGCAGCGCGAGAAGGGGTGGAACGCGCCAGCCGTGACCTCAAAGCCTTCGCCCAGCGCATGCAAGCCATGCGGGAGGTCGCCCTGTCTGCGGAGGAAGTCGCGCAGATTATCGAAGCCCTGGGGATTGCAGGGCTTGAGATGGCACAGCCTGAAACGTTGAAGTTGGGTGGACGACCGTTGCCGGCCGCCTGGATTCTCAGGGGTCAACGCCCCTGAGTCTACTCATCCGCCAGGATAGGATTGCACCGTTTGCAGCAAAGCACTGATCCAACGGCGCTCTTCCTCATCGAGTTCCGGGCGCCAGATGTCGAACAGCAATACCACGCGTGGGCGATCGCTGCGATTCCAGGCTTCGTGCTCGACACTGTCGTCGAATACCAGCACCTCACCCTCGCGCCATTCCCGCTGGTAGTTACCAACCCGCAAGGCCCCACAATTCGGTGGCACAATCAGCGGCAGGTGGCAGATCAAGCGGGTGTTCAACATGCCGTGATGCGGTGCGATGGTGGCGCCGGGGGCCAGGCGTGAAAACAGTGCTGACGGCGTCTGGCCCGGCACTTGCGGCGCATCCGCCGCGGCCAGCGCGGCCATGGTTTGTGGGCAGCGGGTGGCATTTTCTTCCACCACAGCACCGTCTTTCCACAGGTAAAACGCACTCCAGTCCATCTTGCCAACGTTGCTGGCATCATTGAGCTGAGGGGTGTCGGGATCGTGCTCGAGATAAGGGGAGAAACACCCTTCATCTTCCATCAGCGCCAACAACTCCTCGCGGATCGCGTCGGTGGCACCTTCAATCCCGGTAAGGAAAGGGAACTGCTCGCGGGAGTAGAACGCCTGCTGGGGCAAGCCGGGATAGTAAAACCGGGTCGGCTGTTGCAGATGCACCGCCTTGCGGCCCACCGCGATATCCAGTGACTCTTCCAGCCGGGGAGCGCTGCCGGCGGCGTAACCCTGCTGTTTTAGCGAATCGCGCAGAAAGGCCTCAAACTCACCGGCATACTGATCGCACAGTTGCTGTGCGCGCCCGAGGCCCTGTTGAATGTCGGGGGGCAACTCACCTGCTGCGGCCGCAACCTGCATTGCGGCCTGGTAGAAACCCATGGCTGTACGTTTCTGGCCCATACGATCCAGATGATCGCCCTTGAACAGCAGTGCTCGCAGGTTGCGAGGCTCCTGTGCCAAAGCAGCATCCACAGCGGCCAGCGTGGCGTCATTGTCACCCTGCTGGCCACAGGCAAAGGCCAGTGCAAGATGAGTAGAAGCGTCAGCTTGCCCGGCCGCAATCACCTGCTCGAAGATGGAACGCGCGCCACGGGCATCGCCGCTGCGCAGTGCTGCCAGACCTTGCTGGAGCAGTGCTGCGTGCTGGGTCACGCCGCCTCCTCGATGTATTCCAACAGCGGTGCAAGCGCTTCTGCGTAGGGTTCAAAACGTCGCATGGCATGGCGATACAATGGCTGGCGAACCTGGGTGGCGGACGCGGTGCGCACCGGCCGCGCGGTCTGATGAAACTCGAAGCAGGCGGGTTCCGCTTCCAAACCCAGCAACGCCAGCAATTCCGGAATGGCTTCCTCGGCAGCGGTCACCAGCGACTCGTAGGCCACATCCTTGACCACGCCGGGCAGTTTTGCTTCCCAGTGGATCATCAGTTGCTGGTAGCGGCGGAAGTGTCGACCAAGGTCTGCCAGGGTATCAGCAAAGGGATGGGGTTCGGCAAAACGCGTGCTGTAAATCGACCAGCAGGTGGCCAGCGCATCGCGGGTGCTGTGGATGATCACAGCGTCGGGAAACAGGCTGTGTAACATGCCGATGGCCTGGAAATTGGCCGGCATTTTGTCCACCACGAACTCCGCATCGGGCGCCAGTTTTGCCAGGGCAGCGCGGTACTGATCCGCCAGTGCCTGTCGGCGATTCGCATCCAGCGCAGCGTAGGCTTCAGCGAAGGCCCCGCCATGCTCTGATTCCAGTGCCGTGCAGAGTTCACCGATCAGACGCTGCTCACCGGCACCGGCAACCTTCGAATGACTGGCCAGTATCTGCTCGATGAGGCTTGAACCAGACCGTGGTAAGCCAACCACGAACACCGGCCGCGGACCTTTGTTCACTTTCACCGGCTCAGCGATAGGGGCTGCCTTTAACGCGGCAAAATAGTTGTCGATCACGTCGCTGTCCAGGGGCTGGCCCGCCCGCTGAATGCTGTGTGCCTCCTCGAGGAATTGCAGAGTCTGGGCTACCTCGCCCCGCTGCTCACTGACGCGGGCCAGTGCGAAGGCCAGATCGCGACGCCCCGGGGATCCTGCCGGTGCGGCTTCGTAACTGGTTAGTAGCGCCACACGTTCATCAGCGTGGGCATCGCCACTGTGATCGCGTAACTGGCACAAATAAAGCTGAGCCTCGGGGAATTGCGGCTGTAGCGCCAGTGCTTGCTGGAAATGCTCGATAGCGGCCTGACTGTCACCCAAGTCTCGCCATGTGCAGCCGAGTCCGACCAGCGCGCTGGTTTGCTCTGGCGCCAGTTTCAGTGCCTGTTCGAAAGAGTCGCGGGCGGCGGGCAGGTCGTTGGCGTCCGCCAGACACCAGGCAAGGTCATTGTAATAGCGTGCTTCCTCGGGATTGAGGTCAATCGCCCGCTGCAGCGCAGCCTGCGCATCCGCCCACTGATGGCGGGCGCGGTAGACATTGCCGAGGTTATTGTGCAGTTCCGCATGGTCATCGTGGTCGCGCAAAGCCTGACGCAAGCAAGCGACTGCTGGCTCAAGAATGCCGGCCTGGAAATACATCAGGCCCAACAGGTGATTCGCCTGCAAATGGCGGGGATGCGCTGCAATGATCGCGCGGTAGCGCTGCTCGGCCTCGGCAAATTGGCCGCGCTTTTGCATTGCCAGGGCCTGCCGCAGCGCCGGCTGCAAATCGGGAGTTTGGTTCATGGGAGATAGTCCTGTTACGCACCCGGCGCAAGGGCTGCCGGGGAAAGCACCAGTCTAACAGAGCCGTGGGGTGTGATCAGCCGCCAGCCAGCGATCTCAGCTTTCTATTGTAGGCGGCGCGCTCCTCATCCGACTTCACACGCAGCGCCGCATCACGGAAATTTTCCGCCGCCAGGGCAGGCTCACCGGCCTGCATATACGCCAGGCCAAGCAAGCGGTAGAAATTGTGCTCACTGTCGTCTTTGCGAATGGCGGATCGGGCCAGTTTGACGGCCTCGTCATAGTCCCCCCTGGCATAAGCTTCCTCCGCCAGATGGAACAGGTAATAGGGGTTTTGCTGGCGGAAAAGTTCCACCTTCGCCTCGTAGTGCTCTGCGAGCTGGGTTTTGCCCAGCTGGCGATACTGCCGGGCCAGATTACTCATAGCGGTGGGCTCATTGCCCACATCGATCGCCGTGAGGAAAGCGCCTTCCGCCAGGTCGAACTCGCCGTAGCGACGGTACAGCGTGCCCAGGTTGGTCCAGAAATGCGCCGTGTGGTCGCGCAGCTGAATCGCCTTGCGCAGATAGAGGAAGGACTGGGCGTAGTCCAGGTTCTGCAGGTAGTGCACGCCCATGTTGTTGTAGTAGCGGGCGATCGCTTCCGTATCGGAGATGCGACGTGTGCGGTACTTCGGGTCGTATTCTTCGATATTGAAATCCACCACCTGCACGCCAGTGGGCAATTGGACCCGGGCATTGATATGCAGGTTATAAAGGTAGACATCATCGGCAAAGGCCCAGGTGGGTGGCACCTCTACCTCCTGGAATTCTGCCGCCACACCGGCCTCACGGGCCAGCGCCACAAACAGGTTGGTGAAAGACAGGCAGTTCCCTTGTCGCCGGGCAAAGGCCTCCGCCGCGGTGGCAGTATAAAAGTTGTCGTACTGGAGATTCAGTCCGCCTTCGAGGATGGAGCTGAGGATGGTGCGAACAGCGACGTACTCACCAGCATCTTCCGGCAAGCGCTCATCGAGGAAAGCCCTCATCTCCGGGCTGACACCGAGCACCTGGGTGGGTGGTGGCCCATCCTGCGCCGACACGCCGAAGGGGGTGCCGTCCAGCAATTCGGCTTGCGCCACAGGTCTTGAGGAATCAGTTGCAGCGCAGCCGGTTGTGAGCAGCGCGCACAGGCCCATCGTGGTATACCACTTCATAACAACCCCCTGCCTCTGTGGGCGTTGGTGGGATTGGATACCGCCTTCCTGTTACAGTCTAGCAGGATTGAGCGATCATTCCCGGCGGACTGTATCGGCAGACCCGCGAGCCGTATACTGCGCGCCCCAATCACCCCCTGGCCGAGGACAGCGCATGGACACTATTTCCGCCTTCATCACTCTTGTACTGGTGATGGACCCCCTGGGTAACGTGCCGATTTTTCTCTCCGTACTCAAGGATGTGAAACGTGGGCGGCGGGAGCGCATTATCCTGCGGGAGATGCTCATCGCACTCGGCGTACTGCTGCTGTTCCTGTTTGGTGGCCAGGCCGCGCTCAACCTGCTGGGACTGGAACAGGAGGCGGTTAGCGTTGCAGGCGCCATCGTGTTGTTCCTGATCGCCATCCGGATGATTTTCCCCTCACCCTACGGCCTGATGGGCGACACCCCCGAAGGTGAACCGTTTGTGGTTCCGCTGGCTATTCCGCTGGTGGCCGGCCCCTCCAGCCTCGCCTTTGCCATGCTGATGGTACATAACGACCCCACGCGCATGATGGACTGGACGCTGGCGCTGGTCGGCGCCTGGGCGGTGTCGGCTGTGGTGTTATTGGCCTCACCGATTTTGCTGCGGGCTCTGGGTAATCGCGGCCTGATCGCCATGGAGCGCCTGATGGGGATGGTGCTGGTGATGATCGCGGTGCAGATGTTCTTCGACGGCCTGCAGAGCTTCCTGCATCTACCGGCCTGATCAAGCCTCCGGCAGAAAGCCGAAGAAGCGGTCGCAACGGGCCAGATAATCCCGGCGAATGGCCGGGCTTTCATTCGCCAGTTGATGGCCGGCTCCCTCCAGCCACTGCACCTCGCACGCGGTGAAAAGCTCCGGCATGTGCGCCGCGTTGTAGGGTCCGTCCACCGTGCCGTCATTATCCCCCTGCAGCATCAGCACAGGGGCATGATGTAAGGGGCTAAATTCCAGCCCATCCAGCCAACGGCGCAAGGCCCCCACCCAGGCCAGTGGTGTGACCTGACTCTGCATAGGGTCCTCGCGCTGGAAGGCGAGAAACTCATCGTTGGAACAATTGCGATTGAAGGTGCGAGGCAGTTTGTCTTTCCAGCGGTGCAGCAGGCGGTGACCCAGGGTAATGCGCCACCAGTGCAGCGGGCGAATCAATGGCGCCAGCAACACACAGCGCACAAAAGGCCAGTGGTGAGTACGGGCGTACTCCACCAGCGCCGCGCCCCCGGTACTCTGGGCCATGGCATACCAGGGCAGCTGCAGCACCGCACAGGCTGCGAGCACATCCGCCACGGCCTGCCCATAGCGGGAGAAATCATCGATGACGGCCGGCTCACCAGAAGACAAGCCATGCCCGGGCAGGTCAAAGGCCACCACATTGAGCTTGCGCCGCAGGCCGTATTCAATCAGATGAGGGTAGAGCGAGCTGTGATCCAGATAGCCGTGTACCAGCAGCAGATTGCCCACCGCACGGGGCGAGCGATACACGTGCACCGCCAGCCGAAAGCCACTGGAGGCGACATTCCCCAGGGCATGACTGACCCCGGCAAAACGGGTTTCGAAATCAACCCCATAAAAACGGTTAAAGTCTCCGAAGGCCGGCAGGTCAGACGCATTCAGCGCCTGTTCCAGCGGTGGTAACGCCCGCCGCAAGCCCTGCAACTGCGAGGCTTTGAGCACCGGGCGGTTCATCCTTTTCGGCCCGGGGTGCGCTAGCGAATATCGGGGTCGAGGCTGCCCGCCTCGTAAGCCTGGTGCATGTACTCCAGAGAATGCGCCCTGATCTTGCTGGCCTGCCCGGCGGTACCAAAGGCCTCGTAGCGATCCTTACAAATCCCCTTCATCGCCGTGATGGTCTGGGTGAGGAACTTGCGTGGGTCGAACTCGGCAGGATTTTCAGCCAGGAAGCGACGCACCGCGCCGGTGGAGGCCAGGCGCAGGTCGGTGTCGATATTGACCTTGCGAACCCCGTGCTTGATGCCTTCCTGAATCTGCTCCACGGGTACACCGTAGGTTTCGGGAATCTCGCCGCCGAATTCGTTGATGATCGCCAGCCACTCCTGCGGCACCGAGGATGAGCCGTGCATTACCAGGTGGGTGTTGGGAATGCGGGCGTGGATTTCCTTGATGCGGTCGATGGCGAGAATGTCGCCCGTGGGGGGGCGGCTGAACTTGTAGGCGCCGTGGCTGGTGCCGCAGGCAATCGCCAGCGCGTCCACGTGGGTCGCTGCCACGAACTGGGCCGCTTCTTCCGGGTCGGTCAACAACTGGTCGTGGCTGAGGGTGCCCTCGGCGCCGATGCCGTCTTCTTCACCGGCCATGCCGGTTTCCAGAGAGCCAAGGCAACCCAGTTCACCTTCCACAGACACGCCACAGGCGTGGGCCATGTCCACCACCGTACGGGTGACGGAAACGTTGTAGTCGTAGTCAGTGGGGGTTTTGCCGTCGGTGCCGAGGGAGCCGTCCATCATCACCGAGCTGAAGCCCAGCTGGATGCTGCGCTGGCAAACGGAAGGCGATACACCGTGATCCTGGTGCATCACCACCGGAATGTGGGGAAACTCCTCGATCGCGGCCAGGATCAGGTGGCGCAGGAAGGGGGCGCCGGCGTATTTTCGGGCGCCGGCACTGGCCTGCATGATGACGGGCGAATCGGTTTCGTTCGCCGCCTCCATGATGGCCCGGGTCTGCTCCAGGTTGTTGACGTTGTAAGCGGGTACGCCGTAGCCGTGTTCGGCGGCGTGATCCAGCAGTTGTCGCATGCTGATCAAAGCCATGGGGGTGATCCTTTCGTTGTAGTGTCGTTAGATCTCAATGAACCCCCGGCATGGGTTTTGGGCGGTGTGCCGGGGGCTCTTGTCAGGGTCTGTCGGTCGCGCTCAGCCTTGGGCGCGCTCAGTCAAAATGGCAACCGCCGGCAGGGTCTTGCCCTCCACATATTCGAGGAAGGCGCCGCCGCCGGTGGAAATATAGGAAACCTTATCTGCGATCCCGAATTTGTCAATTGCCGCCAGGGTGTCGCCGCCCCCGGCCAGGGAGAACGCTGGGCTGTCGGCGATGGCCCGAGCCAGCGCCTCGGTGCCGGCAGAGAACTGGTCGAATTCGAACACCCCCACCGGCCCATTCCACAAAATAGTGCCCGCGTTTTGCAGGATACCGGCAATTTCCGCCGCCGAGTCCGGGCCGATGTCGAAGATCATGTCATCTTCTGTTACCGCATCAGACGATTTCAGCGTGGCCGGGGTGGCGGCGTCGAAAGCCTTACCGGTGACCACATCACTGGGCACCGGGATATTGGTTTTGGCCATCAACGCTTTGGCCTGGGGAATCAGATCGTCCTCGCACAGTGACTTGCCCACCGGCTTGCCGCTGGCGGCGAGGAAGGTATTGGCGATGCCACCGCCGACGATCAGCTGGTCAACCTTGTCAGACAGCGTCTCAAGCACGGTCAGTTTGGTGGAGACCTTGGAGCCGCCAACAATAGCGACCATGGGGCGGGCAGGCGCAGCCAGTGCCAATTCCAGGGCCTCCAGCTCCGCGGCCAATAACGGGCCGGCGCAGGCTTCGGGGGCAAATCGCGCCACGCCGTGAGTTGAGGCCTGGGCGCGGTGGGCAGTGCCGAAGGCGTCCATCACAAAAATCTCGCACAGGCCGGCGTAGGTCTTGGCCAACTCTTCACTGTCGGCTTTTTCACCCGGATTGAAGCGAACGTTTTCCAGCATCGCAACTTCGCCGGGCTCCAACTCCACGCCGAGGCGCCAGTCCTGCACCAGAATCACACGCTTGCCCAGCAGGCCCGACAGGTGTTCGGCCACCGGCGCCATGGAATACTGCTGGTCGAACTCGCCTTCCACCGGACGGCCCAGGTGAGACATCAGAATGACTTTGGCCCCGGCGTCACAGGCGGCCTGAATGGTGGGCAGTGCCGCGCGAATACGGGCATCGCTGGCCACCGCACCGTCCTTGATCGGAACGTTCAGGTCTTCGCGGATCAGCACGCGCTTGCCG
This sequence comes from Gammaproteobacteria bacterium, assembly GCA_030427085.1. Lineage (GTDB taxonomy): Bacteria > Pseudomonadota > Gammaproteobacteria > Pseudomonadales > Halieaceae > JAUHXH01. Next base: position 74,001 of record JAUHXH010000004.1, read on the forward strand.
GCGAGGTCCAGGTCGTTCATACGCTTGAAAGTCAGGGCCATGTCAGGTTCCTCTTTATTGCAGGGCAGACCAGTAATCGGCAACGTCGAGCATGCGGTTGGCGTAGCCCCACTCATTGTCGAACCAGGTCAGAACTTTAACCAGCCGTCCGCCACTGACGCGGGTCTGGCCGGCATCCACGATGCTGGATCGCGGATCGTGATTGAAATCGCTGGAGGCCAGAGGCTCCTCGGTGTAACCCAGAACACCCCTGTACCCTTCCGCGGCAGCGCGGCTGATGATCTGGTTCACTTCCGCCACGCTGGTGTCGCGCGCCACCTGAACCACCAGGTCCATGGCAGACACATTAAACGTCGGCACTCTCAGGGCCTGGGCAGTAAAACGGCCGGACAATTCCGGCAAAATACGCTCGATCCCCAGCGCCAGCGCGGTGTCGACGGGGATAATATTCTGCGCGGCACCGCGGGTCTTGCGCAGATCCGTGTGGTGATAGGCATCCAGCACCGGCTGATCGTTCATTGCCGAGTGAATGGTGGTGATCGTTCCCGACTCGATACCGAGCGCATCGTGCAGTGCGGCGATGACCGGCGTGATGCCATTGGTGGTGCACGAAGCCGCTGAGACCACACGATGCTGCGCCTGCAGCAGCGCCTCGTTCACACCAAACACAATCGTGGCATCCACGTCGGGCTGTGCGGGCTGGGAAAACAGCAAACGATTCGCACCGCAGGCCAGGTGTTGCTCGGCGCTGGCCCGGTCGGTAAAGGCACCGCTGCACTCCAACACCATGTCCACCCCGAGCTCACCCCAGGGCAGGCCTTCGCTGTCCGCCTGGGAGAGGAGCTGAATACGCTCACCCCCAAATTCGAGAAAATCCGGGCCGCCGGTCAGCGGCAGCGGAAAGCGGCCGTGGGTAGAGTCATAGCGGGACAGGTGCAGCACCGTACGGGCATCCGCCAGCTCGTTGATCGCCACCACCTGCAGCCGCTCCCGCAGGGGGCTTTCCACCAGCGCGCGCAGCACACTGCGGCCGATCCGGCCGTAGCCGTTGATCGCCAGTCGCAGCAAAACCCTGTCTCCTGAACCTGCGTCTCTTACAGCAGGATGTCCTCGACCGCGGTAACGACGTTGTCCACGGTAAAGCCAAAGTGCTCCATCAGGTCACCGGCAGGCGCAGATTCACCGAAGGTGGTCATACCCACTACGCGGCCATCGAGACCCACATACTTGTACCAGTAGTCCACGTGGCTCGCTTCCACCGCCACACGAGCGAATACGTCGCTGGGCAGTACGGATTCGCGATAGGCCGCATCCTGTTGCTCGAAAACCTCGGCACAGGGCATGGACACCAGGCGCACATTCTTGCCCGCGTCGTTCAGTTGCTCCGCCGCCTTGCGCGCCAGCTCCACTTCCGAGCCGGTGGCAATCAGGATGGCATCCGGCTGTCCGTCGCAATCACTCAGGATGTAGCCGCCACGCTGAATGTTGGCCACCTGGGCACTATCGCGCACCTGGTGCGCCAGACCCTGGCGAGAGAAGATCAGCGCGCTGGGGCCACTCTTGTTCAGGATCGCCGCCTGCCAGGCTACCGCAGACTCCACCGCATCGCAGGGGCGCCAGGTTTGCAGGTTGGGCGTGCTGCGCAGGGCGGTGAGTTGCTCTACGGGCTGGTGAGTCGGGCCATCTTCGCCCAGACCGATAGAATCATGGGTGTAAACGAAGATGGACTGCACCTTCATCAAGGCTGCCATGCGCACCGCGTTGCGGGCGTATTCCATAAACATCAGGAAAGTCGCGCCGTAGTTGACGAAACCGCCGTGCAGGGCGATGCCGTTCATGATCGCCGACATGCCAAATTCACGCACGCCATAGTAGAGGTAGTTGCCGTCGGCATCATCCGCACTGATACCCTTGCTGCCACTCCAGATGGTCAGGTTGGACCCGGCCAGATCGGCGGAGCCGCCGAACAGTTCCGGCAACAGCGGGCCGTAGGCGTTCAGGGCATTTTGTGAGGCTTTGCGCGAGGCGACCGTGGCCCCCTCTTCCTGACAGGCCGCGATGTAGGCATTGGACTTCTCGGCGAAATCCGACGGCAAATCGCCGGCGAGGCGACGACGCAATTCGGCAGCCAGTTGCGGATGGGCTTCGGCGTAAGACTGCATGGACTGTTCCCAGGCATCCTCGGCCGCATTGCCGCGAGCCTTGGCGTCCCAGCCCTGGTAAATATCTTCGGGCACTACAAATGGTTCATGGTCCCAGCCCAGATGCTGACGGGCTGCGGCGATTTCGTCCGCACCCAGCGGCGCGCCGTGCACCGACTCAGAGCCTTCCTTATTGGGGGCGCCCTTGCCGATCACCGTTTTACAGCAGATCAGTGTAGGACGGGCGGTGTCGCCACGCGCCGTTTCGATGGCAGTGCGAATCGCATCTGCATCGTGGCCATCCACGGCGGGAATCACCTGCCAGCCGTAGGCTTCAAAGCGCTTCGGCGTGTCGTCGGTGAACCAGCCTTCCACTTCGCCGTCGATGGAGATGCCGTTGTCATCGTAAAAGGCAATCAACTTGCCCAGACCCAGGGTACCGGCCAGCGAGCAGGTCTCGTGGGAAATGCCTTCCATCAAACAGCCATCGCCGAGGAACACGTAGGTGTAGTGGTCGATTACCGCGTGATCGCCGCGGTTGAACTGCGCGGCCAAAGCCTTTTCGGCAATCGCCATGCCCACGGCATTGCTGATGCCCTGGCCCAGCGGGCCAGTCGTTGTTTCCACACCCGGTGCGTAGCCATATTCCGGATGGCCCGGCGTTTTGCTGTGGAGCTGACGAAAGTTTTTCAGCTCCTCAATCGGCAGTTCATAGCCTGACAAATGCAGCAGGCTGTAAATCAGCATCGAACCGTGGCCGTTGGACAGTACGAAGCGGTCGCGGTTGGCCCACTCGGGGTTGGCGGGGTTGTGCTGCAAGTAGTCGTTCCAAAGAACTTCGGCAATATCGGCCATGCCCATGGGGGCGCCGGGGTGGCCACTGTTGGCCTGTTGCACGGCATCCATACTCAGGGCACGAATGGCATTGGCAAGTTCAGTCCGGGAAGGCATCAGAGTCTCCTGATCGTTGATGTCCGTGCGGGGACAGGTTGGCTGGGGCTAAGGGGCGGCTATTTTCGCGTAAGCGCCCCCGTGGGGCAAACAGTTGGCGATATTTTCACCGCCCACATGCCGTAAATAGTGCGCCTTTGCCCGCCCCGGGCCCCTTCATTGGGGGAATTTCATCTATATCAAAATATTTTGATATAGATCGAAAGCCCTGCTAGACTTCCCCACCATGTTGCATACTGCCGCCAATGACAGCCGCGCCCAGGCCGGCGAAGACCCACAGGACAGCACAGCGGCCCTCGCGGCCCTGTGCAAAGCCAGTGGCGACCCGCTGCGCCTGATGATCCTGCGGGCGCTGCGTCAGGACTCCTTCGGCGTGGGTGAACTGTGCAGCCTGTTCGATATGCGCCAGCCCGCCCTCAGCCACCACCTCAAAGTGTTGGCGAATGCCGGCCTCGTCGCCAGCCGCCGCGAGGGCAATTCCATTTTCTACCGCCGCAATACCGTCGCCACCGCACCTGCGCTGGAAGACCTGCAGCGCGAATTACTGGCCAGCGCCGACGCCCTTCCCCTGCCAACCGAGCTGGCCCAGCGCCTGGCCGACCTGCAGCGCCAGCGCGAAGACAACTCCCGAGACTTCTTCCGCAAGAGCGCCCACAAATTCCGCGAACAGCAGGAATTGATCGCCGCCTTCGACCACTATGCCGAAGCCGTAGCCCAGCTCATCGACCAGGCGCCACTGCCCGGCCGCGACCTGGTTCTGGAAGTCGGCCCCGGCGACGGCGCCTTCCTCGCCGAACTGGCACCCAGATTCAAGCGCGTGGTCGCCCTCGACAATGCCGAGGAAATGCTCCAGCGTGCCCGCGAGCGCGGCGCCGAACTTCAACTGGAAAACGTTGAATACCTCCACGGCGACACCCGCAGCCCGGCCCTCAACGCACTGCGCGCCGACTGCGTCGTCATCAACATGGTGCTACACCACACACCGGCACCCGGCGACATCCTGCAAGACATCGCCAACCACCTCGCCCCTGCCGGCGTAGTGGTGATCAGTGAACTGTGCCGCCACGACCAGGGCTGGGCGCGGGAAAACTGCGGCGACCTGTGGCTCGGTTTCGAGCCCGAAGAACTCACCCAATGGGCCAGCGCTGCCGGCCTGCAAGAATGCGCCAGCGCCTACCTGGCCCAGCGCAACGGATTTCAACTACAAGTACGCGCCTTTCGCGCCACCGACCAACAAGGAACCTCCGCATGAGCGAATACAGCATCTTCACCTCGGAATCCGTTTCCGAGGGCCACCCCGACAAAATGGCCGACCAGATCTCCGACGCCATTCTGGACGCCATCCTCGTCGATGACGCCAACGCCCGCGTGGCCGTGGAAACCCTGGTAAAAACGGGCATGGTCGTGGTTGCCGGTGAAGTCACCACCGATACCTACGTGGATCTCGAAGACGTGGTGCGCGACGTTGTCCTGAGCATAGGCTACGACAGTTCCCGCGTCGGCTTCGACGGTGCCTCCTGCGCCGTGCTGAACGCCATCGGTAAACAGTCCCCCGACATCGCCATGGGCGTGGACGAAGGCGAAGACAAAGAACAGGGCGCCGGCGACCAGGGCCTGATGTTTGGCTACGCCACCAACGAAACCGACGTGCTGATGCCCGCGGCTATCTACTACTCCCACCGCCTGGTGGAAAAACAGGCCCAACTGCGCAAAGACAACGTACTGCCCTGGTTGCGCCCCGACGCCAAGAGCCAGGTCACCCTGCGCTACGACAACGGCAAACCGGTCGCCATCGACGCCGTGGTTCTGTCCACCCAACACGACGAAGGGATCAGCCAGCGCGACATCCACGAAGCCGTAATGGACCTGATCGTCAAGGAAACCCTGCCAGCCGAGTGGCTACACGCTGACACCAAGTTCCACATCAACCCCACTGGCCAGTTCATCATTGGCGGCCCCGTGGGCGATTGCGGCCTGACCGGCCGAAAAATCATCGTGGACACTTACGGTGGCGCGGCCCGCCACGGCGGCGGCGCCTTCTCCGGCAAGGACCCCTCCAAAGTAGACCGTTCCGCCGCCTACGCCGGCCGCTACGTCGCCAAAAACATCGTTGCCGCCGGCCTCGCCGACCGCTGCGAGATCCAGGTTTCCTACGCCATCGGCGTCGCCGAACCGACCTCGATCTCCATCAACACTTTCGGCACCGGCAAACTCAGCGACGACGTGATCGCCGGCCTGGTCCGCGAACACTTCGACCTGCGCCCCAAAGGCTTGGTAGAAATGCTCGACCTGAAACGCCCGATCTACCGCAAGACAGCGGCCTACGGTCACTTCGGTCGTGAGCTGCCAGAATTTACCTGGGAAGCGACAGATAAAGCTGAGGCGTTGAAAGCAGCGCTGTAAGAAAAACCCGGTATAAACCAGGCCCTGAATGACCCGCGCGGCTGGGCGTATTAAGCCCGCCGAGCGCAAGGGTAGTTTCAGGGGCTGGAGGGCCGGCTCTACGAAGCGACACAAATGCTGACAGAATCTTTTTGAGTAGCATCCAGACAATATTGAACAGGCGCAATTAGCTGCCCGAACGAGGAACCAACCATGAGCACAGCCGAACAACTGAACACCAACGAAGACTACAAAGTCGCCGACATCTCCCTGGCAACATGGGGCCGTCGCGAACTCGACATCGCCGAAACCGAAATGCCGGCACTGATGGCCATGCGCGAAAAATACAGCGCCAGCAAACCCCTCGCCGGCGCCAAAATCCTCGGCTGTATCCACATGACCATCCAGACCGGCGTACTGATCGAAACCCTGATCGAACTGGGCGCCGAAGTGCGTTGGTCCTCGTGCAACATCTTCTCCACCCAGGACCACGCTGCTGCCGCCATCGCCGCCGCTGGCGTGCCCGTGTTCGCGTGGAAAGGAGAGACAGAAGAAGAGTACGACTGGTGCATCGAGCAGACCATTTTGAAAGACGGCCAGCCCTGGGACGCCAACATGGTACTGGACGACGGCGGCGACCTGACCGCCATGCTGCACGATAAGTACCCCGCCATGCTCGACAAGATCCACGGCATCACTGAGGAAACCACCACCGGCGTACACCGCCTGCAGGAAATGCTCGAAGCCGGCACCCTGAAAGTGCCTGCGGTAAACGTGAACGACTCCGTGACCAAGAGCAAGAACGACAACAAATACGGCTGCCGCCACAGCCTGAACGATGCCATCAAGCGCGGCACCGACCACCTCATGGCCGGCAAAAAAGCCCTGGTGATCGGCTACGGAGACGTGGGTAAAGGTTCCGCCCAGAGCCTGCGCCAGGAAGGCATGATCGTCCGCGTGACCGAGATCGATCCCATCTGCGCCATGCAAGCCTGCATGGACGGCTTCGAAGTGGTTTCACCCTACATCGACGGCGTTAACGACGGCACCGCCAACAGCGTCAACCGCGACCTGCTGGCTAACACCGACCTCGTGGTAACCACCACCGGTAACTACAACGTGTGCGACGGCCACATGCTGAGCGCCCTGAAAAATGGCTGCGTGGTAAGCAACATCGGCCACTTCGATAACGAAATCGACACCGCCTACATGCGCGAAAACTGGGAGTGGGAAGAAGTGAAGCCCCAGGTACACAAAGTGTATCGCGACCGTGCCAACAACGATCACCTGATCGTGCTGTCCGAAGGCCGCCTGGTAAACCTGGGTAACGCCACCGGCCACCCCAGTCGCATCATGGACGGTTCCTTCTCCAACCAGGTACTGGCGCAGATCTACCTGTACGAGCGCCGCTTTGCCAACCTCGAGCCCGAGCTGAAGCAGGCTGCCCTGAGCGTGGAAGTACTGCCCAAGAAACTGGACGAAGAAGTTGCTGCGCACATGGTCTCCGGCTTTGGTGGGGTGATTACCCGCCTGACCGACGAACAGGCCAAGTACATCAACGTCAGCGTGGACGGCCCCTACAAGCCGGAAAGCTACCGCTACTAAGGGATAGCCATGACAGGCAGCAAACCGAGAATCAGCTTCGAGTACTTCCCCCCGAAAACACCCGAGGGGCGCGAGAAGCTGATGGCGAGCACAACACCGGCCCTGTCCGAACTGGGGCCGGAGTTTTTCTCCGTGACCTACGGCGCCGGTGGCACCACACGCGAGACCACACAGCATATCGTTACCACCCTCACCGGACAGGGCTACAACGTAGCCCCTCACATGAGCTTTGGCGGTGACGATGAAAACACCATTCGCGACCTGATCCAGGCCTACCGCGATGCCGGCGTGAACCGCATGGTCGCCCTGCGCGGTGATATGCCATCTGGCATGGGTGCCAGCACCCAGCTCGTGTACGCCAACGAACTGGTCGAGTTCGTGCGCAAAGAAAGTGGCGACCACTTCCACATTGAAGTAGCCGCCTACCCGGAAATTCACCCGGAAGCACCCGGCTACGCCGAGGATATCCAATACCTCAAAGGGAAGTTTGACGCCGGGGCGAACAGCGCCATTACCCAGTACTTTTACAATGTGGAAGCTTACTTCTACTTTCTGGACCAGTGCGCGGCGGCCGGCATCAACCAACCGATCTACGCCGGCATCATGCCCATCACCAACTACCAGAACCTCGCGCGCTTCTCGCGCAATTGCGGCGCGGAAATTCCGCGCTGGATTTGCCAGCGCATTGAAGGGTACGGGAAAGACGTGGAGAGCGTCCGCAAGTTCGGCGAAGAAGTGGTGACACAACTGTGCCAAACCCTGCTGGAAAGCGGCGCACCCGGCATTCACTTCTACACCATGAACCAGGTGGAGCCGACCCGGGCCATCTACAACAACCTGGGGCTCTAGCACTGTGCGTGTGCCCCGCATCCACACCCACCAGTCCCTCACTTCGGGGGGCCGGCTGGCACTGGAAGCGGGGCCCAGCCAGCATCTGGCTCGCGCGTTGCGCATGGGCGAGGGCGACGAACTGACACTGTTCGATGGCACCGGTGGCGAATACGCGGCCACCATTTCTGAAGTGACTAAAAAGTCCGTATGGGTTGAAATCGGCGACTTTCGAGATACAGAGGTGGAGTCGCCGCTGGCGGTGGAGCTCGGTATTGCTGTGTCTCGCGGCGAGCGCATGGATTGGGTGGTCCAAAAAGCCACTGAGTTGGGCGTGACCCGCATCAGTCCGCTGTTCAGCGAACGCACCGAGGTTCGACTGAAAGGCGAACGGGCAGAAAAAAAGCGCCAACACTGGCAACAAATTGCCATCAGTGCCTGCGAACAGAGCGGGCGCAATCGCGTGCCTGACGTTGCTGCGCTGGTCCCCCTGAACCAGTGGCTGTCCACGGTGCAGGCGTCCCGGCGTTTTGTGCTCCACCACCGCGCGGAGCCTGATTCAGCCGATAGTGCTATTCCCGACAGCGTCGCCCTGTTGATTGGCCCCGAAGGCGGCCTCAGTGCCGAGGAAATTACCGCGGCTGGCCAGGCGAATTTTGAGGCATTGCAACTAGGCCCACGGGTCTTGCGTACCGAGACTGCACCATTGGTAGCCCTGACCCTGCTGCAATCGCGCTGGGGCGATTTACCCTGAAAGCTTCAGCCCGCTTCGTGACGCGCGTGGGCCCACTCGAGAAACGCTGCCACCGCATTCACGGCGTGGTCAGTCCGAATGGAATGGAATATCTCGAAGGCGTGTTGAGCGCCGGGTAACTCGGCGTACACCACCGGCTGTTCGGAGGCCGCCTCCAGATGTGCCGCGAACAGACGCGCTTCTTCTGCCCAGACCAGATTGTCGTGACTACCTTGCACGATACACATCGGGGGGGCGTGAGGTCCGACGTGGGCGATCGGCGAGGCCACGTCCCATGCCTCGTGCTCATCGTACTTATCCGACTGCATCACCTTGTCGCCAATCACTTTGTCCAGCGTCAGCGATCCGCGCACGCCATGCCGGTCGAGGAAATCGTATACGCCGTAAAACGGCACCGCAGCCTGCACCGAGGTATCAGCCTGCTCGAAGCCTTCCTGCCACTGCGGCAGGTTCGGCGTAAGGGCCGCCAGCGCGGTCAGGTGCCCACCCGCAGAGCCACCGGTGAGGGCAATGAAATCGGGATCGCCGCCATACTCGGCGATATTATCCTTCACCCAGGCAATGGCACGTTTGACGTCGATGATGTGGGCCGGGAAGGCGTGCTTGGGACTCAAGCGGTAATTGATCGCCACACACAACCAACCGCGCTGGGCCATGTGGTACATCAGCGGCTTACCCTGTTGCTCTTTTTCGCCGATCATCCACGCGCCACCGTGGATTTGCAGCAGCACAGGGCTGCCACCGGGGCGAAGTACTGTGGGGCGATAGATATCCAGTAGATTGCGTTTGCCGGCATCGCCGTAGCTCAGGTTAGCCAGGCGCTCGACGCCGTCGCGACGAAAGTGGAAGGGCCGCATCCAACTGCGTGTGACCACCGTTTCGGTCAATAGTTGGCGACGCGCCGCCGGCATCTGATCCCGGTATTCCGGCCCCAATCCGCGCACCAGCGCCGCACCCAGATGTTCAGCGCTGTCGGCTGCCTGGCAGTGCAGGCGCAGTAGCCCCAGCCAGGCGATGCAGTAAATACCCAGACCCGCTTGCCCCCATCCGGACTCGAGCACGCCTGCGCTGGCCAGTAGCAGCGTAAAAACAAGCTGGCTGATCAGATGCCACAGCGCGAGCTCACCGCAGAGCCAGCCCGTCAGAAAGTACAGTGGCACTCCATAGCCCAGGCGCAGTACGCGAAACAGGGCACTGGCCACGCAGGCCAGGGACAATAGTGCGAGACAGAAATACAGCACATCCATACCGGTTCTTCTCCGCCGGGCGTGAGGGAAGGCTCATTGTAGGTGAATTCGCCGTCTTGCCACACCAGCGGGCTTTGCGTACCTTAGCTAGCCCTTTCTCCCAGCGAGTAATTACCTGCTATGACACTCAAGATCGGCGTGGTGATGGACCCCATCGCGGACATCAGCTACAAGAAAGACAGTACCATGGCCATGCTGTGGGCCGCGGCGGATCGTGGTTGGGAGTTGTTCTACATGGAGCAGCGCGATCTGTACCTCGATCAGGGCGAGGCGAAGGCGACCCTGCGTCCCCTGACCGTGCACCGCGACCCACAGCACTGGTTTGATCTGGGCGAGGCCACCACCGCCACCCTGGCCAGCCTGGATGTGGTGTTGATGCGCAAGGACCCGCCTTTCGACAACGAGTACATCTACAGCACCTACATTCTGGAAGACGCCGAGCGCCGCGGCACGCTGATCGTTAATCGCTGCCAGAGCCTGCGCGACTGCAACGAGAAAATCTTTGCGACCCAGTTTCCCCAGTGCTGCCCGCCGGTGCTGGTGACTTCCGACGCAGCGCGACTGAAAGCCTTCCACGCCGAACAGGGCGACGCCATCTTCAAGCCGCTGGACGGCATGGGTGGCGCCTCCATTTTCCGTCTGAAGCCGGACGATCCCAATGTCAGCGTAATTATCGAAACGCTGACCAAATTCGGGACCGAAACCATCATGGCGCAGCGCTACCTGCCGGAGATCAAGGAGGGCGACAAACGCATCCTGATGATCGACGGCGAGCCCCTGCCTTACTGCCTGGCGCGCTTACCGGGAGCCGGCGAGACCCGTGGCAACCTGGCCGCCGGCGGCAGCGGGCGGCCCCAGCCACTGTCCGACCGGGATCGCTGGATCGCCGAGCAGGTCGGGCCCGTGCTGAAGGAAAAAGGCCTGTTGTTCGTAGGTCTGGATGTGATCGGCGACTACCTGACCGAAATCAACGTTACCAGCCCCACCTGCATTCGCGAGATCGATGCCGAGTACGCGCTGGACATCGGCGGCCAGTTGATGGATTGTATTGCCAGTAAGCGAGGACTCACTGCATAAGCGCATGCAGTAACGACGGGCAGTAAGCGCGGTAGCACATGTATTACATCGACAGCGAAGACAAACAGCAGGACCGACTCGGCTTCGAGTTTCTGCTGGCGGCTGCCCTGCACGCGCTGCTGATCCTGGGTGTGGGTTTCAATATCGATTCCGCACCGGAACCCCCAACCCGTCAACTGGATGTTACCCTCACCACGGTCCGCTCTACCCAGGCGCCGGAGGAAGCTGAATTCCTCGCCGAGGCCGACCAGGTAGGTAGCGGTGCAGACGATCCACGCTCTGCCCTGTCCACCACCAAACAAAGCCAGATCAGTGCCGCGGAATTGCGCGAACTGTCCGGCCAGCGTCTGTCTGAACCGGTGGCCCAGAGTACCGATGCGCCGGTGATCACCACCTCGCGTCCAAGCGACACACGTGTCAGCAATGAAGAAGTGGAGCGCACCCCGCAACCGGATCCACTGCCCGGCCTGAACCCGGAATTGCAGCAACTGTCGCAGGACATCGCCAGCCTCCAGGCACAACTGGATCGCCAGAACGAGATGTTGTCGAAGATGCCGCGGGTCCGTCGCATCACCGCACTGTCAGCAAAAAAAGCGGAAGACGCCGCCTACCTGCAGCACTGGCGCAGCCGCGTGGAAGCCATTGGCAACCAGTACTATCCCGAGGCCTCACGCCGCTACGGTATTTACGGGGAGCTGCGCATGTTGGTAGTGATCCGCAAGGATGGCACCCTGGAAAACCTGGAAATCCTCAGCTCCTCCGGGCACACCGTGCTCGATGAGGCCGCACTGAAAATTGTGCGCATGGCAGCACCCTTTGCGCCCTTCCCCAAGGCGCTCGCCGATACCACCGACAAGCTCGAAATTGTCCGTACATGGCAATTTCAGGAGAACGGGCTAAGCTCAGGGTAAAACGGTTCTCGGGGCTGATTCAGCACGTGACGATGGCGCAGCACACAATGGCTAACGGTGATACCTCGGCGGGGCAACACTCGCTGCGGAATCATTTTCTGCTAGCCATGCCCAATTTGACTGAGGGCATCTTCGCCCACAGCATCACCTATCTGTGCGATCACGGCGACCATGGCGCCATGGGGATCGTAATCAACCATACCCTCGACCTCACCGTTGCCGATATTTTTGAACACCTGAAGATTCGTTGCCTGGACCGCTTCCACCAGGTGCCGGTGATGGCCGGTGGCCCGGTGCAAATTGATCATGGTTTCGTATTGCACCGCGGCGGTAATGACGACTGGGAATCCACCATGGCGGTCACCGACGAAGTGGGCCTCACCGCTTCCCGGGACGTGCTCACCGCGATTGCCCGCGGTGAGGGCCCGAACGAACACCTGATCGCGCTGGGTTATGCCGGCTGGGCACCGGGGCAACTGGAATCGGAGCTCACTGAGAACAGCTGGCTCACCCTGCCTGCTGACAGCGATATTATTTTCACTACGCCACCGGAAGAGCGCTTCACCGTTGCCGCGAAACAACTCGGCATCGATATGAACCTGATTTCAGCACAGGCCGGCCACGCCTGATACACTGCGGCGCGTGCCCCTGCAATCCAACAACCTGATGGCCTTTGACTACGGCCTGCGCCAGATCGGCGTGGCGGTGGGTAACCGTGTCACCGGTACCTGTCAGGCGCTAACCACCATCCATGCCCGCGACGGTATTCCCAATTGGGAGCAATTAACCGCGCTCATCAACGAGTGGCAACCGGAGGTACTGGTAGTGGGCGAGCCCTGGAATATGGACGACACTCCCGGTGAGTTGGCGCCGCGTGCGCTGAAATTTGCGCGCCGCATGGAGGCGCGGTTTCAGCTACCCTTCGCCCTCGTGGACGAACGCCTGACCAGCTTTGAAGCGAAGGACATTCTGCGCGAGCGTGGGCACCGGGGAAATTATAAGGATCGACCCGCCGATAGCCTGGCGGCGGAGCTGATTTTGAGAACGTGGATGGGGCAGCAGGAAGGCTGAGCCCCGAACGGGTTTAACGCATGTGCTTGCCGCGATCATCCCCGCGCTCATAGGTGAGCGCTTGCGGTGCATCTACCCCACCGTGATCATGCATTTTAATTAGCAGACGCAGGTCGTTTTTCGAATCCGCATGCCGCAACGCTTCTTCGGCGGTGATGTCACCCGATTTATAGCGCGCGAGCAGTGACTGGTCCATGGTCTGCATGCCGTGCTCGGTGGAGCGCGACATCAACTCTTTCAGCAGGTGCACCTCACCATTGCGAATATGGTCAGCGACCAGCGGTGTATTCAGCAGGATTTCCACCACCGGCACCCGGCCATCGCCGTTCACATTGGGCACCAACTGCTGCGCCACCATCCCCTTGAGGTTCAGGGACAAGTCCATCCAAACCTGATTGAGTCGTTCACTGGGAAAGAAACTCTGGATGCGGTCCAGTGCCTGGTTGGCATTGTTGGCGTGGAGGGTACACAGGCACAGGTGGCCGGTCTCGGCAAAAGTAATGGCCTGGGCCATGGCTTCCGGCGTGCGCACCTCACCGATCATGATCACGTCGGGTGCCTGCCGCAGGGTGTTGCGTAGAGCGACTTCGAAGGAATCTGTGTCCAGGCCGACTTCGCGCTGGGTAATCAGGCTCTGGTCGTGCTCGTGCAAAAACTCAATCGGGTCTTCGATGCAGACGATATGGCTGCTGCTGTTGCGATTGCGATGGCCGATCATGGCCGCCAGCGAGGAGGACTTACCCGTGCCTGTGGCACCCACGAAAATGACCAGTCCGCGTTTGACCATGGACAAGTCCGCCAGTACCGGCGGCAAGCCCAGCTCTTCAAAGGTCGGTATGTCAGTTTTGATGCGGCGCAGTACCAGGCCGCACAGGCCGCGCTGGAAAAAAGCGCTGGCACGAAAGCGACCCCAGCGCGGATGCACCAGGGCGTAGTTACATTCGTGGGAGTCTTCGAACTGCTCGCGCTGTTCCGACGTCATGGTGGCAAGAATGACCTTGCGCACTTCCTTCGCATCCAGCGCTTCGCGGGACACCGCCCTGATGTGTCCGTGCACCTTGATACTCGGCGCCGCACCGGCGGTGAGAAAACAATCCGAGGCGTCTTGCTCTACCACCACCTGCAGTAATCGGTCGATATCCATTGCGCACCCCCATCAGGGTCGGTTCATGCCGAATAAAGCTAGAAATTCTCCGGCATTTTGGCTTTCTCGCGTGCCGCATCCCGGGTGATCACGCGCTTGTCGAGGAGCTCTTTCAAACACTGGTCCATGGTCTGCATACCCACCGACTGGCCGGTCTGGATGGCGGAGTACATCTGCGCCACCTTGTCCTCACGAATCAGGTTTCGAATTGCCGGGGTACCGCGCATGATTTCGTGGGCCGCAACACGACCGCCGGTGGCGCGTTTGAGCAGGGTCTGCGAGACCACCGCCTGCAGTGATTCCGACAGCATGGAGCGCACCATGGCTTTTTCCTCGGCCGGGAATACATCCACAATACGGTCGATGGTTTTTGCCGCCGAGGTGGTGTGCAGGGTGCCGAACACCAGGTGTCCGGTTTCCGCTGCGGTCAGCGCCAGGCGAATGGTTTCCAGGTCACGCATCTCACCCACGAGAATAATGTCGGGGTCTTCCCGCAGTGCCGAGCGCAGTGCTTCGTTGAAGCCCAGGGTATCCCGGTGCACTTCCCGCTGGTTCACCAGGCACTTCTTGCTTTCATGCACAAATTCGATGGGGTCTTCCACCGTCAGGATGTGCTCGTATTTGTTGTCGTTGATGTAGTCCATCATCGCCGCCAGCGTGGTGGACTTACCCGAACCGGTCGGCCCGGTCACCAGCACCAGGCCACGCGGCATCATCGAAATGTCGCGGAACACCTGCCCCATTCCCAGGTCTTCCATGGTCAACACCTTGGAGGGAATGGTCCGGAACACGGCGCCGGCACCGCGGTTGTGGTTAAACGCGTTAACCCGGAAACGCGCCACGCCAGGGACTTCGAAGGAGAAATCCGTTTCCAGGAACTCCTCGTAGTCCTTGCGCTGCTTGTCGTTCATGATGTCGTAGATGAGCTCGTGCACCTGCTTGTGCTCCATCGGCGGCAGGTTGATGCGGCGTACGTCGCCGTCGACACGAATCATCGGCGGCAACCCAGCCGACAAGTGCAAATCGGAAGCCCCTTGCTTGGCGCTAAAGGCCAGCAATTCCGTGATATCCATGAATCCACTCCCATGGGTCTGGCGCCGGGAAGTCAGTGGTCGCGATGGCGTATACTCGCCTCTGCGAACTCCCCACGCGGGTTCTTGTAATTTTCTGTCCGTAGCCGAGCCTGCCGCCTTCCGGTAGTGGGATTACACACCAGGGGCACCATGAGCCAGGCCAACATTCACGAGAATATAGCAAAGCTGCGAGACAGGGTACGGCGCGCCTGTGCAAACTATCAACGAAAACCAGCCGATTTGGCCATTTTGGCGGTAAGCAAGACGCGACCGGCAGAAGATGTCCGCCAGGCCTACGATGCCGGTTGTCGGGACTTTGGCGAAAATTATCTGCAGGAAGCGCTCGACAAGATTGCAGCCTTGTCTGATTTGCCGCTGCAGTGGCACTTCATCGGCCCGATCCAGTCCAACAAGACCCGCGCCATCGCAGAGCACTTTCACTGGGTGCACAGTGTGGATCGGCTAAAGATTGCCCGCCGCCTGTCCGAGCAACGGCCGCCGCAGCTGCCACCACTGAACATTTGCCTGCAGGTTAATGTGTCGGGTGAAGCCAGCAAGTCCGGTTGCTCACTGGCAGATCTGCCAGAACTGGTCAGCCAATGCCGCGATCTGCCCAATCTGGCGCTGCGCGGGCTGATGGCCATTCCGGCACCGGCAGAGGATGAAACAGCCCAGCGCCTACCCTTTGCCGAACTGGCAACGGCCCTGTCGCGATGTCAGTCGCTCGCACCCGACATGGACACATTATCCATGGGCATGTCGGCAGACATGGAAGCCGCCATCGCCGAGGGGGCCACCATCGTCAGGGTGGGCACGGATATCTTCGGCCCGCGCCTGACGTGATTTCAGCGCCGCCGCGCGTGTATACTGCGGCGACTCATTACCAGCCATCAACCATAGCGTCAGATTACTCGTGAGCACACCCCACATAGCCTTCATCGGTGCCGGCAACATGGCCAGCAGTATCATTGGCGGACTGTTGGAAGCGGGCCACCCGGCTTCTGCCATCAGCGCCGCTGACCCCTATCCGCCCAGCCTGGATAAGTTGCGCGAGATGGGCATTTCGCACGTGGGCGACAGTAATGCCGACGCCGTGGCCAATGCTGACGTGGTCATTCTGGCAGTGAAGCCACAGGTCATGGCAGATGCTGCAACTTCGATCGCGCCGGCGGTGGCAAGCAATCAGGCGCTGGTCATTTCCATCGCCGCGGGCATTACCATCGACAGCATGAATCAGCGCCTTGGGGGCTCGGCCGCCATCGTGCGCTGCATGCCCAACACGCCCGCACTGCTGGGCTGCGGTGCCAGTGCACTGTATGCCAACGACGCGGTGTCAGCGGAGCAGCGCGGTTTCGCCGAGCACATTCTCGGCGCCGTGGGCATCACGGCCTGGGTGGACAGCGAGCCGGCACTGGATGCGATCACCGCCCTGTCGGGCAGCGGCCCGGCCTATTTCTTCCTGTTCCTGGAAGGCATGATCGCCGCCGGGGAAAAACTGGGCCTGCCCGCCGAAGTGGCTAGCAGTATGGCCATGCAAACGGCACTGGGCGCATCGCGAATGGCACTGGAAAATGACGTGGACCTGGCCGAATTGCGCCGCCGCGTCACCAGCCCCGGCGGCACCACTGAGCGCGCCGTGCAGAGCTTCCAGGCCAATGGCCTGGACAAGATCATTGAGCAGGCCATGCAGGCCGCGGCAGACCGGGCCGCCGAAATGGCCCGGGAAATGGGCTAAGGGCCCCAAGGAGTCAATCACACATGGGCGCTGGCAGCGAAATACTCAGCTACCTCATCCAGACCGCCATCAGCCTGTTCATGCTGGCGGTGCTGTTGCGCTTCCTGCTGCAACTGGTGCGGGCGGATTTCTACAACCCGATCAGCCAGTTTCTGGTGAAAGCCACCAACCCGGTGGTCATCCCCCTGCGCCGGATACTGCCGGGCTTTGGCGGCCTCGACCTCGCCTCCCTGTTGCTGGCGCTGGTGCTGCAAATGCTGGCCATCGTCACCCTGCTGGCACTGCACAGTCTGGGCGTACCGAGCGTGATTGCGCTGGTGTTGTGGTCCGTCCTGTCGCTGGTAGGGCTGCTGGTGAAAATCTATTTCTTTGCGTTACTGGCGATGATCATCCTGAGCTGGGTCGCACCCGGCAGCAATAACCCGGCGATCCTGTTGCTCTACCAGATCACCGAACCGGTAATGGCGCCCTTTCGCAAGCTCCTGCCGCCCATGGGTGGCCTGGACCTGTCTCCCATCCTGGTATTCATCCTGATCAACGTGATCCAGATCGCCCTGCGCCACATGGCGATGAGCATCGGCCTGCCTCCCGGGCTGGTGATGGGAATCTGAGCACCGCCAACCGACCATGAACACAAACAGCGTTGGCATCGTCTCCCCGCAGACGGCGGTCTTCGATGAACCGCTGGCGTTGGCCTGTGGCCGCAGCCTGGGGCCTTACGAACTGGTTTACGAAACCTACGGCACACTGAATGCCGCGCGCAGCAATGCGGTACTGGTGTGCCACGCCCTGTCCGGCCACCACCACGCGGCGGGCTACCACAGCGCCGACGATCGCAAGCCGGGCTGGTGGGATGAATGCATCGGGCCCGGCAAGGCCATCGACACCGATCGTTTCTTTGTCGTCAGCCTGAACAATCTCGGCGGCTGCCACGGCTCCACCGGTCCGGCCTCCATCAACCCGGAAACCGGTAAGCCCTGGGGCCCGGATTTCCCCAGCCTGCGTGCCCGGGACTGGGTTCACAGTCAGGCCCGGCTGGCAGATTTGTTGGGCATCGAGTGTTGGGCTGCCGTTATCGGTGGCAGCCTTGGCGGCATGCAGGCCATGCGCTGGGCGCTGGAATATCCCGATCGTCTGCGGCATTGCGTGGTGATCGCCTCGGCGATGAAGCTCAGCGCGCAGAACATAGCCTTCAATGAAATTGCCCGCAACGCGATTCTCACCGACCCCGACTTTGCCGAAGGGCGATACCGGGAAGAGGACAAGGTGCCCGCCCGCGGCCTGGCCCTGGCGCGCATGGTGGGGCACATCACTTATCTATCCGAAGACGCCATGGCCCGTAAATTCGGCCGCGACCTGCGTTCGGGCAGTTTCGATGTGGGCCGCAGCGAGGGTGTGGAGTTCCAGGTAGAGAGTTACCTGCACCACCAGGGCCAGGTGTTCTCGCGCGTATTCGACGCCAACACCTACCTGCTGATGACTCGTGCCCTGGACTATTTCGATCTGGCACGGGAATACGACAACGACCCGGTGCAGGCTTTCAGTCATGCTCGCTGCAGTTTCATGGTGATTTCCTTCAGCACCGACTGGCGCTTCTCGCCCCCGCGCTCGCGGGAAATCGTGGACGCCCTGATCGCTGCCGATCGCCCGGTCAGTTACGCGGAAATTGAAGCCAAGGAAGGGCACGACGCATTTCTGCTGCCCATTCCCCGCTACCTCGACGTATTCAGCTCTTACATGAAACGGGTGGGGGAGGACAGCTGATGCGTCAGGACCTCACTACCATCCTGCGCTGGATCAAGCCCGGCGCGCGCGTACTGGACCTTGGCTGCGGCGATGGCGAACTGCTCCAGTTGTTACAACGGGAGCGACAGGTGCGCGGCCTGGGGCTGGAGATCGACCCCGACAACATCACCGCCGCCGTGGCACGCGGGCTCAACATCATCGAACAGAACGTCGATGAAGGCCTGGACAACTTCCCCGACCAGAGCTTCGACACCGTGGTGATGGCGCTGGCGCTGCAGGCCGTGCACTTCCCGGACAAAGTGCTGGAGGAAATGCTCCGCATCGGCCGCGAATGCGTGGTGACCTTCCCCAATTTTGGCCATTGGCGGCCACGGGCCTACCTGGCAACGCGAGGCCGGATGCCGGTGTCGCGCTTCATGCCCTATTCCTGGTACGACACCCCCAACATCCACTTCTGTACCGTCCGCGATTTTGAAGCCCTGTGTTATCAGCGGGGCATTCGCATACTCAATCGTGAGATGATCGGCGACAGCGAAAAGCTGGCTGCCTCCTGGCCCAACCTGTTCGCCACCACGGCGATCTACCACATTACACGGTGAGCCCCATGCGATTGCTCCTGCCGCTACTTGCCTGCCTGCTGCTCGGGGCACCCGCCCACGCACAGCGCTCGGAAATGTTTGGCCCCTTTGAGGTCCATCACAGCGTGGTGAACACCACCTTCCTGGCGCCGGAAGTGGCCGCGGCCTACCAGATCGTGCGCGGCAAACGCCGGGCGATTATCAATTTCGCCGTGCGCGAGCACCTGAGCGACGGCACCACCGAAGCGCGCACCGTGCTGCTGAAGGGCGAGAGCTGGGACCTGGTCAACCGCCGCGAAACACTGGATTTCCAGGAGGTACGCGAGGGCGAGTCCATTTACTACATCGCGCAGTTTGAGTTTCTCGATCGGGAGTGGCGGCACTTCGAAATCCATTTCCGCCCCGAAGGCACCACCGAAACCCAAACGCTGAAATTCAAACAGCAGGTTTTCATCAATTGACGCGAAGGCACCGAGGCTAAGGATGCAACAGGTCGTATTGGCCAGCGGCAACGCCGGCAAACTGCGTGAGTTCGTGCGCATTCTTGCGCCGCTGGAGATGTCGGTGGTGCCGCAATCCGATTTCGACGTGCCCGAAGCGGAGGAAAACGGCCTCAGCTTCGTGGAGAACGCATTGATCAAGGCGCGTGCCGCCAGCCGGCACACGGGCCTGCCCGCCATCGCCGATGACTCGGGTCTGGAAGTAGACGCCCTGAACGGCGCACCCGGCATTTATTCTGCCCGCTATGCCGAGGGGGCCGGTGATGAGGCGAATAATCGCAAACTGCTGGGAGCCCTGCGCGATGTACCCGAGTCACAACGCACCGCGCGCTTCCAGTGCCTGCTGGTCTATCTCCGGCACTGGCAGGACCCGGTGCCCATCATCTGCCAGGGCAGTTGGGAAGGGCGCATCCTGTTTGAACCCGCTGGCAGCGAAGGCTTCGGTTACGACCCGCTGTTTTACGTCCCCGAACACGCCTGCAGCTCCGCTGAATTGCCCCGCGACCTGAAAAACGCGATCAGCCACCGCGCCCGCGCCAGCGCGCTACTCTTGGAAGCACTGCGCCAGTAAGATTTCCGCCCGAGGCGGGGAAAGATTTCAGATACAGATTTACAAAAGGCTTTATTTCAATGGCAAACCCTTGGGCCAACATTTTCCGTACCGTCAATGCGCGCGAGGCAAATAAGCTTTACGGCATAGCGTTTACCCCGAGATCGGGCAGCACCTACTTGGGCGATGTATTAAGCAAAAGTGGATGCTTGGGAAATCCCAAAGAGTGGTTTAACCCACCACTGCGCCAACGCATGATTTTGGAGAGTGGCTGCAGAGATTTGAAACAATATTACCGCCACGTTAAATCGGTACATCGCACCAGAAAGGTATTCGGCGTTGAACTTACCTGGCATCACCTCAAGCTGGCCATGGATTTTTCAGGGGAGGACTTGTTCACCGATATTCAATCGTGGTTTTTCTTGCGGCGCCGTGATTACGTCGCCCAAGGTGTTTCCCTGCACAAAGCTGTGGAGTCAGGTGTTTTCCACTCTACACAGGCCGCGCGGGGAGTCCGACCCAAGAAGCAGGCGCGTTATAACGGCCTGCAAATTGCAAAGCACATATTGAGGACTATGCAACAGGAATCTGCACTCAAGCACTACTTTTCAAAGCGAGGCATTCAACCCATACCGCTGTGGTACGAGGAGGTGGTTGCGATCGATCCGGCTGAGCTAGTCAATACATTTCTGAGTAGTCTGGACTTGCCTTTGGACAGCGCGCACCACCTTGGGCCTAACGAACTCGAATCCGGCCACACCAAACTGGCAGATCGCAGCAACAACGATATGATTGCCCAGTTCAGGGAAGATCATACTGAGTTTCTCCAATATTGGGATGAGAACAGAGGCAATAAATTTGCTCGAGCATTTGTAAAGGAATACCCCCAGTATCAGCTATGAAGTGTCTTCTCTCTTTTTCTCAATCAGCAGCCGTAAACCCTGGCTTCAACGTCATGAACGGACAAACTGGTGACTAGCTGGCATGCACCGCTCAATGAAGCGAACGCCACGCATAACGCCCACATGTATTCTGGGGTATTTTTCGAACCTGAATTCTGGAAACTTCAGGCCTAAGACGTATGTATGTTCCCCCTCTCAGTCTTTATGTGCACCTGCCCTGGTGCGAGCGCAAGTGCCCCTACTGCGACTTTAACTCGCACGAAACCCGGATCATTCCCGAAACCGCATACGTAGACGCGCTACTCGCTGATCTGACCAGCCAGGTACGCTTTCTCGAAGGGCGCAGCGTCCAGACCCTGTTTATCGGTGGTGGCACGCCCAGCCTGTTTTCAGCCGAGGCCATCAGCCGACTAATGCGTGGGATCGGTGACACAGTGGCGCTGACCCCGGACCTGGAAGCCACCATGGAGGCCAACCCCGGCAGCGCGGAAGCGGACAAGTTTGCCGGATTTCATGCCGCCGGCATCAACCGCCTGTCGATTGGCATACAGAGTTTCAATGATGCGCAGCTTCAGGCCCTGGGCAGGGTTCACAACAGTGACCAGGCCCACAACGCCATCCAGATGGCACGCGAAGCGGGCTTCGACAACTTCAATCTGGACCTGATGCACGGGCTACCCGGGCAGAGCCCCGAGGCCGGGCTGCAGGATATCCACACCGCATTGACCTATCAGCCGCCCCACCTGTCTTGGTACCAGCTCACCATCGAAGCCAATACCGTGTTCTACAAACGGCCACCTGAGCTGCCCGTGGAAGACGACCTGGCGGCTATTCAGGACGCCGGCGAACAGGCTCTGGCGGATGCGGGTCTGGTGCAATACGAAGTGTCGGCCTACAGCGCCGGGGGTCGTCAGTGTCGGCACAATCGCAACTACTGGATGTTCGGAGACTACCTCGCCATTGGCGCCGGCGCCCACGGCAAAGTCACCGGAACTGACGGTACAGTGCAGCGGTTTCACAAGCGCCGGCAGCCCGATGAGTATCTGGCCCAGCCTACAGCCACTAAATACCAGCCGCTCGACGCCACCGATCTTCGCGGTGAGTTTATGTTGAATGCCCTGCGCCTGCGGGAGGGCTTCTCGCTTTCGCACTTCGAAGCAATGACGGGGCTGGAGCGCAAAGTCCTGACACCTATGCTGGACACCCAACACGAAGGTGGCCTGCTCGCCATCGACGGGGAGCGGATCCGCGCCAGTGACCTGGGCTGGCGCTACCTGGACAGCGTGATCCAGGACTACCTGCAATAGCCCGTGTACTCAGTGATGAACTGAGTCCCTGATTGGTTTACACAAAGATTTAAATGCGTATCATTATCAGTTGATTTTCTGTCTGGGGTTTTTCCGATGTCACCTGTCCTGAAAGCGGGCCGCCTGTTGGCCACCTGCGGTTTTCTTGCGGCCCTCACCGCCAACAACGCGTTTGCCACTGGCGCCATCGGCGACCACGTTAACGATATGTCTGCCCATCTCGGACAATACACCGAGGAAGTGGAGTGGCTGGTTGGCAAGGTCGACGGTATTGTCGACACCTATGAAAAAGATGGTGCCAAAGCCGCCCATCCCGAAGCGCTCTCCGAGCACTGGGAAGCGGTGGATTTCCACTCCGCCATCGAAACCAACTACATCCCCCTGTATGCGAATATCTGGCAGGGCTTGTTCGGCGTTCGTGAAGGCATTGAGCAAGGCAAACCGGTGGCGGACGTTCGCGCCGAACAGCACAAGCTCAACGAGGCCCTGTGGCAATCGCTGGGCGCGGTGAAAGTGGCCGCCCAGTATCAGGAGCGTGGCCTGCTGCCCAAAGTGGAAGCCACCTCTACTGACTCTCCAACCGAAACCATCGACGTGATCAAGCAGCGCCTGGACCGCTCGCTGGCGAAGTATGCCGAACAACTTAGCGACGAGGCCATCGGCATCGTGCAGGACACCTACCTGAACCTGTTTGAGGGCATCGAAGGTATGCTGATCGAGCAGGATGCAGACCTGGTGGAAGACCTGGAACTGGACTTCAATGTGACCCTGCAAAAAGCTATTCAGGATGGTAAATCCGTTGATGATGTGCGCAGCGTTATCGTAGCCATGCAAGGCAAGCTCGATCACGCCAAAGCACTGCTGAAACAAGCCGAACAACAGCGTAGCGACGTATTCTGAATGAAGCGCCGCACCCTTCTACAGGGCCTTGCCACCACGGCTACGTTGAGCGCGCTGCCGTGGTCCGCGAGCCGCGCCGCGGCGGTGTCGGTAGACTCGCTGCCCAAACTCAGCGGCGACCTCACCCTGTACCTCGGTCGCGGTGAGGGCGGGCTCTACGAGAACGTTCTGGAAGCCATTAAAAAGCGTAATCCCGATTTCACCCTGAACATTCGGCGCGGCCCCACCGCGGCCCTGGCCAATGCCATTCTGGCCGAGGCACAGGCCGGCGTGCGACGGGCCGACGTATTCTGGGCGGTGGATTCCGGTGCCATCGGCGTGGTCAACGAAGCGGGGCTGGCACAAACCTTACCCGCGGATCTTCAGACCCAGATGCAGCCCGAGTTTCGCTATCCCACATGGTCGCCGGTAACCGGCCGGATTCGCACCCTGCCCTATCACACCAAGCGGCTGACCGCGCAGGATATTCCCACCGACATCATGGCGCTGCCGGACAGCGGCCTGAGGATGGGCTGGGCGCCAGCTTATGCGTCGTTCCAGTCATTCGTAACGGCCATGCGTATCCTGAAGGGCGACGACGCCACTGCCGATTGGCTGCAGCGGGTGCAGAAGAACGCCAAATCCTATGCCGGTGAACTCGGTGTGGTGATGGGGGTAGAGCGGGGAGAGGTGGATGTCGGTTTTGCCAATCACTATTACACCCTGCGCCTGAAAGCCGGCAAACCCGACGCGGCGGTGGACCTGGCCTTTACACGCAACGACGCCGGGTGTCTGGTGAACGCTTCCGGCATTTTGGCGCTCGCGCCCGGCGAACTGGCGACCAATTTCATCCGCTACCTGCTGACGACCGAGGTGCAATCCTATCTCGCGCGGGAAGCCTACGAGGTGCCGTTGGTTGAAAACATCGCACCGCCCGCTGGCCTACCGGCGATGAGCACCGTGTCACCGCCGAAGGTAGATCTCACCCAACTGGCCGACCTCAAGCCCACCCTGACCCTGATGCGCAAAGCCGGGGTGTTATGACACGCTTCCCGCGGTCCTATCCTGCGGCCGCTTTGATCGCAGTAGTCGCCCTGTTGCCAGTGCTGGTGTTGTTCACGCTGGCGGACTTTTCCGAGGGCGTGTTCAGCACCCGCAATCTGGCGCTGCTGCTCAACACACTGTTGCTCACCGTGTTCACCGCCCTGGGTTCGGTACTGATCGGTGTGCCGCTGGCCTTGTTGACCGCCTACGTACAGCTACCGCTGCCCAGGTTATGGTTGATCGTGCTGGCTGCGCCCCTGGCATTGCCCAGCTATATCGGTGCCTTCACTCTCTACGCCGCCTTCGGGCCCGGGGGTGAGATCGAAGCACTGCTCGGTTTCAGCACTCCCCGTGTTGAGGGTCTGATCGGCGCCAGCCTGGTGATGACTCTCTATACCTATCCCTTCGTGCTGATGACGACCCGCTCGGCCCTGCTCAATCAGGACGCCAATCTGATTAATGCCGCGCGCACCCTGGGTCTGGGTTTTGCCGCCTGTCTGTGGCGTGTGGTGCTGCCGCGAGCCTGGAACGGTATTGCCGCCGGCGCGCTGCTCGCTGCACTTTATGCCCTGTCGGATTTCGGCACCCCCGCCATCATGGGGCTGGATACCTTCACTCGCGTGATCTACGTGGAGTACAACGCCTTCGGACTGGGGCAGGCTGCCTTCCTGTCACTGCAACTGTTAGCCATTGTGGGTTTGGTGCTTTATCTGGAGTCGCGCGTACACGTCACACCGGAGCGTCCCGGCCGCAGTCTCAATGTGTGGCCCCGACCCTGGCAAACGGCAATGACTTTGCTGGTGGTTTCCCCGGTCAGCCTGCTGGCGCTGGTGTTACCACTGGCGATCTTCACGCTCTGGCTGATTCGCGAGGGCAGCGGCGGCTTCGACATGACTTATGCCTGGAACTCCATCCAGGCCTCCCTACTAGCGGGTTTGGCGGCGGTAATCGTGGCCCTGCCAGTCGCCTACGCTGCCATGGGTGGCCGTGCAGGGCGCATTATGGAACGGGTGACCTACCTCGGCTTCGGCATCCCCGGCATCGTGATGGGCACAGCACTGGTCTACATCGGCCTGCGTTTGCCCGCGTTGTACCAGACCCTTGGGTTACTGGTTGCGGCCTACGTGATGCGCTTCCTGCCGCTGGCGGTAGGCTCGATCCGCTCCACTACTGAATCCATGGATACCAGCCTGGTCAAAGCGGCGCGTGTACTCGGCGCCGGCCCCGCGGAAGTGTTCCGCCGCATTAAATTACCGCTGAGCCGACGCGGCATCATCGCCGGTGCTGCGCTGGTGTTTCTGGAAGCCATGCGCGAATTGCCGGCCACGATCCTGCTCGCACCCACCGGCTTTGAAACCCTGGCCACCTACCTTTGGCGTATTTACGAGGCGGGTTACTTCGGCCGGGCTGCCGTACCGGGCCTGATGCTGATTTTAATGTCCGCATTGGGCCTCGCCCTGATGCTCGCTGGCGAGCGTCGGGTAGAATTCGGTGTTTTCGACGACCAGCGCTCCTGACCGCCACCGGCCCACACTTCATTATGCTAACGATCAACAACCTGTCAGTTCACTACGGCACTACCCGCGTGGTGGAGGATTTTTCCCTTGAACTGGACCACGACGAAATTCTTATGCTCGTGGGCCCCACCGGCTGCGGTAAAACGACAATACTGCAGGCCATCGCCGGGCTGTTACCACAAACAAGCGGAGAGATTTCACTGGCCGACTGGACTGCAACCACGGCCAAACCCCTTGCACCCGAGAAGCGCAATGTCGGCATGGTCTTCCAGGACTTCGCACTGTTTCCACACCTCAGCGTGGAAGAAAACGTTAGCTTCCGCCTGAGCGATCCCGCTCCTGCCAATCACTGGCTGGAACTGCTGGGCTTGTCAGACTTTCGCAATGCCAGCCCAAGCCGCCTGTCCGGCGGACAAAAACAGCGCGTGGCCCTGGCCCGCGCCCTCGCCCACGGTCCGGCATTGATGCTGCTGGATGAACCGCTGTCCAATCTGGATGCGGCCATGAAAGACAGCCTGCGCTGGGAAATCCGCAATGCGCTGAAGGCAGCTGGCGTCCCCGCTATCTGGGTCACTCACGATCAGAACGAGGCACTCTCTGTTGGCGACCGGCTCGGCGTACTGCGCGGTGGCAAGCTGGAACAACTCGGCTCGCCGGAAACCTGCTTCAGCACCCCAGCCAATCGCTTTGTGGCGCGCTTCCTGGGGGAGGCCAGTTTCCTGCCCGGCAAACTGGTGGGGAATGAGGTGGAAACGTCCCTCGGGTTGTTCCCGGCACAGGCGACGGACGGCGCACAGAACGCGGTAGAGGCCCTGCTTCGACCCGACGATTGCACCCTGCAAGCGAGCGATTCCGACGGCAATGGCGTAGTAACGACGGCGCAGTACGAGGGCAGCACCTGGCTGTATTCCGTGCAGTTCGACAGCGGTTCACAGGTGCAGGTCAGGTGCCATCACGGTGTTCGTGTGGCGGTTGGTGCGCGGGTGAAAGTGGGCGTGGCGAAAGGGCAAACGTTAGCTGTATTTGGGGCCGACAAACAGTAGACGTCAGGTGCCGCGGCTTTCTTTCACGTCCTCAGACAGCCAGACCTTGATCAATGACTGATAAGGCATGTCGCGCTTGTTGGCTTCGATTTTAATACTATCCAGCAAGCTCTCAGGCAATCTCAGCGAGATGGTTTTGGTCGACGGCTTGAGATTGGGCATCGAGCGCTTTTGCGCCTTTTTCCAATCCAGGTATTCACTGGAGTCGTGCTTCTCCCAAAATGCGCGCTCCTCCACTTCGTCTTTGAACTTGGGTATTTTCCTAACTTTGCTCATAGATCGATCTCTCCTTCCGATGCATATCGCGCGCTGAAATCACCCTGATCAAAGTGTCATCAGCACGCAGGGTGAAGGTGATATGCAAAAGGCGATTGCCGTCCGACTTTCCCAAGGCATGGAATCGCGCTTCCTGCTGACTGTGCTTCACATCCTCTAGAACCAGCAGGGGTTCATTAAAGAACACCTGTTCCGACTCGCCTCGGGTAACGCTGTGCTTGTCCACGCTTTTCCTGAGGTTACCCGTATCCCAATCAAACCCTAAAACTCTGGACCAGTCGATCATAGCATGTATATTTTGATCATATACATTGAGTATGTGCTGTTATACAACACGAGTCCACATCAGATGTGCTCAAACTGGTACGGAGTCTAAAATCGCACGTCAGTCCGTCTCGACGCGCTGATGGGATCGCAGGGTTGCGTAGTTCGCCAGCGTGCGACCGTCATTCAAGGTGCCATTTTGAAAAACGGTGAGCCGAAAACCCGTCACGGGCCGGGGGAAGTAGGGCTCCCTTGAGCGAGGAATGCCTTGTGGGCGCCAGCGCAATCCAAGCGACGATTCCGTCAGCGACTTCGCCACCGGATCAGGTTCCGCACTGAGCAGTGCTGAGTCCTCATCAACAAGGACTGGCGGGTGACCACCGAACGATACGACATTCACCGCGCTACAAAGTGCCGCTTGATAGGGAACTGTAGGCGCTGGGTCCCACTCGGCCCAACGAGCTGCCCCGGATCCCCAAGTGGTTACGCCCACAGTGCCGTCCAGGATTGCTTCGACCGTTGGCATATCAGGGTCCAGATTCCATCTGCGCCCAAACTCTTCACAGCGCCGTTGGCCCTCCTCAAACTCTACCAGGAACGGCTTAAAGTTTTTGTAGGGCTCCAGCGGATAGCTCAATACCCAATCGGTCCTGGCATTGATTTCGGGTGCAGCAATGACATCGTTGATCACCATGCTCTGGTCGCCCGTCAGCGCCAGGGCAACGGCGTCAATGCCCAAGCCAGACTCCGGCACGATCACTTCCCCATCGACGATTGCCTCAGGGTCTGCCTGTGCCAGATTTGGGAAGTTAGCGCCGGGACGGTTGTGAGTCAGGCTGGGCCGTAGACCAATCAAGGCTTCCGGTTCATAGGTTGCGGACAGGCCTTGCCCAACGTTGACGAGGTAGGCCTCGCCATACAATGCGAGATTGCGATTGAAAGGTGCCGGAAGCCTTCCATCCGACGGGTTCAAATCCCACGCGCTGCCCGTTTCCCAACGGGCCGCCAATTCATCACACTCTGCGCGAAGATGAAGCGTATCGATCGCATAGATTTCGATCATCCCCACGGTATCTGGAATTTCCAGTGAATCTCCTTCAACCAACGCATTGAGGTTTTCATCGACGATGCAGTACCCTTCTGCCATGCGCAGTGTGCTAGAACCCGAGTTTTCTGCAGAGCCCGTTAAGCTGACACGCCAGTTGGTGGCCCGCGCATTGTATACGTTAAAGGTCTTTATTGGTGTGCCGTCGCGGCCCCTTAAAAAGCGAACAGTAAACATCCCCGCTGTGCGATCGTAGGAGCGGGTGAGGTCCTGCGGCATGACGGTGATGTAGGTGTCCCAACCATTTTCCGTGGTAAACATTGGAAACAGGAGAACCTGACCCGGCCGATCATGCACAAGTTCTACCCCCAACGAGGGAACGGGGAGAACGCTGAGCAGCGCCAATAAGGTGAACACTCGTATACGAATCGTCATTACCACTCTTTGTCCCAAAGTCTCTCTTTACGCATATCCGTAGAATTTTGTAGGAAAGGATCCCGCCCGCTTTTGTAGCAAAGGGATAAACTCGGTTGCCAACCCTGCCGGGGATAGCGAAAGCATCAAGCTATCGCGTCAATACTTCCTGTACTCGTCACCGAAGCAACCGTTTGTCTCCACAAATTCATTGTATGCCTGGATCGCGGACCGGTTCTCTTCAGCCCATTCCCTGGCCTGAGCTTCGGCTAGCTTGTCCTGTGAGGCTTGCTCTTGTGCAGGCGAGAGATTCATAGTCAGGACCCTACGGAAGCTCAACTCGTCGCGGTTCACACTAATGACCCCTTCCGCCGAAACAACAAATCCCAAACCCCATGCCCCAACCGCTCGCCGCGCTGTTCGAACTTGGTCAGGGGCCGATGCTCGGGGCGTGGAGCATAACCGCCGGCAGTGACGGTATTTTCCAACTGCTCACAGCCGTCCAGCACTTCCAACATTTGCTCGGCGTAGTTTTCCCAGTCGGTGGCCAGGTGGAGGATGCCACCGGGTTTGAGGTGGCGGCATAGGGACGCGACGAAGTCCGGCTGAATCAGGCGGCGCTTGTGGTGGCGTTTTTTGTGCCAGGGGTCGGGGAAGAAAATCTGCACGGTGTCGAGGGATTGCTCGGGGATGCAGTCGGCCAGTACTTCTACCGCGTCGTGGCAGTACACGCGAATGTTATCCACGCCCTGCTCTTCCATGCTGTGCAGCAGGCGGCCCACACCGGGCTTGTGAACTTCGATACCGATGAAGTTGGTGTCGGGTGCGGCGGCGGCCATCGCCACCAGCGACTGCCCCATGCCAAAGCCGATCTCCAGCGTGAGCGGAGCCTCGCGGCCGAAGGTGGCCGGCAGGTTGAGCAATTCCTTGCTGTGTTCGAGGCCGAACTCGGACCAACCGCGTTCGTAGGCGCGTTGTTGACCGGGGGTCATGCGGCCGGTGCGCAGCACAAAGCTGCGAATTCGCCGCTGGCGGAGATCTTCGGAGTCGCTCATGGTCTTAGCGTAGCGCAGTAAAACCGAGCGCGGTCAGGCAACCCCAACCAGCGATAAAACACAAACCACCCAGGGGTGTGATCGCACCGAGCCACTTCACCCCGCTGAAAGCCAGTACGTACAGGCTACCGCTGAACAGCACCATGCCCGCTACAAACAACCAACCGGCTGAACGGGCGAGGGCCGCCTGGGGTTGATGCATCAGATACAGCGCCACCGCCAGCAGGGCGAGGCTGTGGTAGAACTGATACTGCACCGCCGTTTCGTACACGGTCAGGGCGTAGGCATCCAGTCTGGTTTTGAGGGCGTGTGCGCCGAAGGCACCCAGCGCCACGGCCAACAGGCCGGACAGTGATGCCAGCGTAAGGAAGGTTTGTGCCATGGTTTAGAACGAAAAAGGCGGCCCGGAGGCCGCCAATTTATCACGCCGCGATGGCGGCGCGCAGTTTTTTCATCGCGTTCTGTTCGAGCTGTCGGATGCGCTCGGCAGACACGGAATACTTGTCGGCCAGTTCGTGCAAGGTGGCCTTTTCTTCAGACAGCCAGCGCTGGGCCAGGATGTCACGGCTGCGCTCGTCCAGGTCGGACAGCGCGGCATGCAGCTGATTTTCACTGCTCACCTGGTATTCAGCATCTTCCACTTCACGGGCCGGGTCCTGACGGTGGTCTTCCAGATAATGCTGGGGAGCCTGCCAGGCGCCGTCTTCATCATCGGCACCCACGGGGGCATCGAACGCCAGGTCACGGCTGGCCAGTCGGCCCTCCATGCGCTGTACTTCAGCGACATCCACGTTCAGGTCGTTGGCCACGGCCTGCGCTTCTTCCGCACTCAGCCAGGCCAGGTTTTTCTTGGCACTGCGCAGGTTGAAGAACAGCTTACGTTGGGCCTTGGTGGTAGCCACTTTCACGATACGCCAGTTCCGCAGGATGTACTCATGCATCTCTGCTTTGATCCAGTGCACGGCAAACGACACCAGGCGCACGCCCTTTTCCGGGTTGAAGCGTTTAACCGCTTTCATCAGGCCGACATTGCCTTCCTGGATCAGGTCGGCTTCAGCCAGGCCGTAACCGCTGTAGCTGCGCGCGATGTGCACCACAAATCGCAGGTGCGACATCACCAGCTGCCGGGCAGCGTCGAGATTGTCGTTGTAGTACAGGTCTTCCGCCAGCTCCCGCTCGCGCTCTACGCTGAGCACGGGAATGCTGCTGACGGCCTGGATGTATGCGGGGAGATTGGCTCCCGGCACCATCTGGTCAATCGCCTGCAGGCTGTTACTCATAACGGTTCTCCCTATTCAATGGGGGCTATCTTAGCACTCTTTCAATTAGAGTGCTAAAGTCAAAAAAGTTCAGCCCTCACTGCACAAAAATACAGTTTTACCAATAAAAACAGATACTTATCTAGGCTCGATCTCGCCAAGGTGCCTAGCCACCGCCAGCCAGGCCCCGATCAGACCCAGAGTGCCGCCCAACAGAACGAGGCCCATACTGTCGATCAAACCCAGGCCCTGAAGCTGGAAATCGCTCTGGTAGAGGGCCGCCAGGGCATTCACCGGGCGGGCCAGATACCATAGCGCCGCGGCTACCGACAGGGCTGCAACCACGCCCCCGCCCACGCCGTACCACAGCCCGGTATAGAGGAAGGGCCGGCGCACGAAGGCATTGGTGCCCCCCACCAGTTTGACGATAACGATCTCATCCCGACGGTTTTCGATGGCGAGGCGGATGGAGTTGCCCAGTACCAGCAGCACACCCAGCACCAGCAGCACCGCGATAGCCAGCACCAGCCGCTGCCAGAGCAGCATCATGCCATGCAAACGTTGCAGCCATTGCATGTCGAGCACCGCCCGATCCACTTCCGGCATTGCCTGCAACTCGGTACGCAGGGCATCCGCCACCTCGGCTGAAGCGCCCTGCGGAGGCGAAATCAAAATCAAATGCGGCAGGGGATTGTCATCGAGACTCAGCAGTACATCACCAAAACCGGACAACTGCCGGAACTCCGCCAGCGCCTCATCCCGATCCACCAATGCTGTGTCGGCCACATCGTCGCGGGTAGCGAGTCTCAACTCCAGTGCCTGTGCGGCTTCCAGGTCCACCTCGGCAGACAGGAACAGGGATAGTTGCACCGGTCGGTCCAGTTTGGCGCCCAACCCGCGGGCGTTATCCAGCGCAACGTTGAGGCCCACCGGCAGCGCCAGCGCCACACCGATCACCAACCAGGTGAGGATGCTTGCCCAGGGGTTGTGCAGAATGCGGTACAGGCTGTCGGTGGCAGACAGGCGGTGGTGTCGCAGCCAGGCGCGATAAACATCACCAAAACTGGTGCGACTGGCGCTGGCACCTTCCCGGCGACTCACAGGCCGCTCCCGGCGCTGACCAAGCGCCCTTGTGACAAGGTGATGATGCGATGGCGCAAGCGGGAAATCAGGGCCAGGTCGTGACTGGCGATCAACATGGTGACGCCCACGCTGTTAAAGGCTTCAAAGAGCTGCATGATTTCAGCAGACAGGGCCGGGTCCAGGTTACCGGTGGGTTCGTCCGCCAGCAGGATGCGCGGTTTGTTCACCACCGCCCGGGCGATGCCCACGCGCTGCTGTTCACCCCCGGACAGGGTGATGGGCATGGCGCGCTCTTTGTCCAGCAGTCCTACCTTGTCCAAGGCAGCACGCACCCGACGGCCAATTTCCCGATGGTCATAGCCACTGATGATCAGTGGCAGTGCCACGTTGTCGAATACGGGCCGATCGAACAGAAGCTGATGGTTTTGAAAAACCACACCGATGTCGCGGCGGTGGGCGGGGATG
The DNA here is from genome assembly GCA_030427085.1 of Gammaproteobacteria bacterium. Lineage (GTDB taxonomy): Bacteria > Pseudomonadota > Gammaproteobacteria > Pseudomonadales > Halieaceae > JAUHXH01. Next base: position 106,847 of record JAUHXH010000004.1, read on the forward strand.
CGGCGGGATCCAACCTTGGCAAGGTTGCGCCCGGCTACTTCAACCGTGCCGCGGGTAGCGCGCTCCTGCAAAGTAATCATGCGTAACAGGGTGCTCTTGCCAGCACCGGAATGGCCGGTGAGGAAGACCAGTTCATCCTGCTCGATATGAAAACTGAGCTCCTTCAGGGCATCGTGCCCTTCTTCGTAGCGCTTGCTGACCCGCTCGAAGGTGATCATGCCGCGTCGCTGTCCCCCCGGGCGAACAGGGCCTCGATAAACTCGCGCGCCTGGAAGGGTCGCAAATCTTCCGCCGCTTCGCCCACACCGATGAACCGAATCGGCAGGCCGAGTTTGCGGGCGATAGCGAAAATAACGCCGCCTTTGGCGGTGCCGTCCAGTTTGGTCAGGGTCAGGCCGGTCACACCCACTGCCTGCTGGAAGTGGCTGGCCTGGGCGAGGGCGTTCTGCCCGGTACCGGCATCCAGCACCAGCATCACCTCGTGGGGTGCGCTGGGGTCGATCTTGCCCATCACCCGCACCACTTTCTTCAGCTCTTCCATCAGGTTGTCTTTGTTGTGCAAACGACCTGCGGTATCGGCGATCAGTACATCTACTCCCCGCGCCTGGGCCGCCTGCAGGGCGTCGTAGATAACCGACGCGCTGTCCGCCCCGGTGTGCTGGGCGATCACTGGCACCTGATTGCGCTCACCCCACACCTGAAGCTGCTCCACCGCAGCAGCGCGGAAAGTGTCTCCCGCCGCCAGCATCACCGACTTGCCCTCGCTCTGGTAACGGCGCGCCAGTTTGCCGATGGTAGTGGTTTTGCCAACGCCGTTCACGCCCACCATCAGGATCACCTGAGGGCCCGGGCCATTCAGTTCCAGAGCCTGTTCACAGGGCGTGAGCAACTCCTGTAATTCGTCTTTGAGAGCATCGAACAGGGCGTCAGCCTGGGTGAGCTCTTTACGGCTGACACGTTGAGTCAGCTTGCCCACGATTTCCATGGTGGCGTCCACGCCCACGTCGGCCATCAGCAACTGGGACTCGATCTCTTCCAACAGGTCCGCGTCGATTTCCTTGCGGCCCAGGAACAACGAGCCCAGGCCTTCCACCAGATTGTCGCTGGTGCGGCTCAGGCCACGTTTGAGGCGGGTGAAGAAACCGGCTTTTTCGGGCTTGCCTGCGGGGATTTCCAGCGACTCTGGTTTCTGGCTCTCGACTATTTCAGCGGGTACTTCGGCGGCCGACGGTTGCTCTTGAGAAAGCACTCCAGCTTCTTCGGGGGGTTCCGCAGCTGCGGGCGCCTCGCTGGCGGGTAGCTGCGACTCAATCGGCGCAGGTTCCACCGCGGTGGGCTCAGCCGCAGATGGTTCGCCGTCTGGCAGTTGTGGGGAATCAGTCGCGGACTGTCCATCGGATTCAGTCGGGGACTGTCCATTGAATTCAGCCGGGGGCTGTCCACTGGATTCAGTCGGGGACTGGGGCGCGGCTTCTGGCGCCTTCTTTTTACGTTTGAAGAACTTCATGGGTGTCGTGCTAGAGTGTTGGGCGAGGCGCCCGCGAAAGCGCCTATCCTACCATTGCGGGGTTAAGTGAAGAAATGGCCAGAGGGAAGTCAGGGGCGCAATCGCGATCCAAAGCCCACTCCCGGGCGGCCAGCGCCAGCGCACCACAGTCCCGTCATCAGTTACGCATCATTGGCGGCCAGTGGCGCGGCCGTCGTTTCGGCTTCTCTCCACAACCCGGCCTGCGCCCCACTGGTGACCGGATTCGGGAAACGCTATTCAACTGGCTGGGGAATGATCTCCCTCACGCGCGCTGTGCCGACCTGTTTGCCGGCAGTGGCGCCCTGGGGCTGGAAGCACTGTCGCGCGGGGCCGCGCACTGCGATTTTGTCGACAGCGAAGCGCGTAACCTGCGCGCTATTGAAGACATTCTCTCCGCGGTTGACGGTCGTACGCAGGCGACCTGCCACTGCACCACCGCGGCGCGATTCCTGGAGCGACCACCCCGGGAGCCCTGGGACATCGTGTTTCTGGATCCGCCCTTCGGCGAGTCGCTGCTTGCGCCAACGATCGCGTTGCTGGGCAGTGGCGGCTATTTGTCAGCCAATGCACTGGTCTACGTCGAACTCGCCAAACACGAAGAATTTCCCTCAATGCCCGAGGGGTGGACTGTGCACCGCGACAAGCAGGCGGGGGATGTGCGCTACGCGCTGCTCGAGGCGGGCGAGCGTTTGTGAGTGGCGGCCGGTTTGTTTTACCATCGGCGAGCCTGCTTATAACTCACCAGCATCCTTCTCGATAAAAGGCCTCAGCCATGCCAGACATCACGGTCGTCTACCCCGGTACCTTCGATCCCATCACCAACGGTCATGTGGATCTCACCGAACGTGCGGCACGGTTGTTCGATCGTGTGGTACTGGCCATCGCCCACAGCGAAAAGAAAACACCACTGTTCAGTCTGGAAGAACGCGAGGAGCTGGCGCGAGTGTCACTGGCTCATCTGGATAATGTAGAGGTGGTCGGCTTTTCCAACCTGTTGACGGACTTCGTGCAGTCCAAGGGTTCCAACTGCGTGCTGCGCGGCCTGCGCGCCGTGGCGGATTTTGAATACGAGTTTCAGTTGGCGAACATGAACCGGGCCATGTACCCCGAGTTCGAGAGTGTGTTTCTCACCCCCTCGGAGCACCTGTCCTATATTTCGTCGTCGCTGGTACGGGAGATTGCCGCGCTGGGTGGCGACGTGTCCCCCTTCGTGCCCGAGCCGGTAGCCCAGGCACTGAAGGAGAAGTACCGCTAGCGACCCTCGGTCGCTTCGATAGCCGCCTCTTCAGCTTCACGCGCTTCGCGTTCTGCCTTGCGGGCTGCGGCGTATTCCGCGTCGGAGTTGGAGCGACCGCTGCGGCGACACCCCAGGCAGCGTACAAAAGTGGCCTCAGCGGGGCCAATCATCAGTGTTTCCGCCGCCTCGTGGGCATTGCCGCCCAGCAGGGTGAAGGGTAGGCTCACGATCCAGGCAGCGGTACCCGCCACCGTGATCACCGCACCCAGAGGCCGCGCTACCAACAGGTCGCCCGCCATACGGAAGCCTGAAGCGTCCTCATGGATATCTTCCTGGGTTTGCGCCTGAGCCAGCGTCGGCAGCAACAGGCTCGCCGCCATAGCGGCAGCCGTGAGTTGTTTCTTGAAGGTCTTATTTTGCATCGTTTTTCTCCCCGGGCACTGCGGCCCACATCCCCTTTTTTGCCCGAGTTTAGCCTGTTCACCGCTGGCAGGCTACGCAAAACACGGTACTTCGTTGACTTATCCGTACTTCTTTGAGGGGACGTTTACAGCGGCGGCAGGGCTGGCCTCCCCGGCCATAGACCTGCAGTTCCTGCCGGAAATAGCCCGGCTTACCGTCACCGCCGACGAAATCCCGCAAGGTGGTGCCACCTTGTGTGATGGCGGCGGCCAGCACGGCGCGGATCTCCGCGGCGAGGCGATCATAGCGTTCTCGAGAAATGCGCCCCGCCGCGCGATCGGGGCGGATGCCAGCGGCAAACAGCGCTTCATTGGCGTAGATATTGCCCGCCCCCACCACGATTTTGCCGTCCATGATGAAGTTCTTGACCGGCCCGCGCCGGCCGCGGGATTTGTTGAACAGGAGAGCCCCATCGAAAGCATCCGAAAGCGGCTCTGGCCCCATGTTGCGCAGTAGTTTGTGCTTACTTACATCGCCTTCCAGCCAGAGCCAGCAGCCGAAGCGGCGGGGGTCGTTGAAACGCAATACGTGGCCGCCTTCGCACACCAGGTCCACGTGATCGTGAAAGGATGGCGGCTCTTCCGGCGTTACCACCCGCAGGGAGCCGGACATCCCCAGATGCACCAGGATCGTGCCAGCCCCCACCCGAAACAGCAGGTATTTACCGCGGCGACTCACTGACTCGATACGCTGCCCCTCAACATGCTGAGGCAAGTCATCGGGCACCAGCCAGCGCAGGCGAGACTCGCGCACGATCAGTTGCTCTACGCGCCGCCCCTCACACCAGGGCGCAATACCGGCGCGAGTGGTTTCAACTTCGGGTAATTCAGGCATACAACGGGCCCTGGAGTTTTGGCGGATTGTACCCAGCGCCGCGCCGTGCGCGACAGTCAGGCACAAAAAACCCCGGACTGGCCGGGGTTTTCTGGAGTGTATCGCAAGTAAGCACTTACTTGATCTTGGCTTCCTTGTAGATCACGTGCTTGCGAACAACGGGGTCGTACTTCTTCATCTCGATCTTGTCGGGAGTAGTACGCTTGTTTTTGTCGGTGGTGTAGAAGTGGCCAGTACCGGCCGAGGACACCATGCGGATCTTGTCTCTCATCAGTCTATGCTCCTGATTCGTTTAAACTTTTTCACCGCGGGCACGCATTTCTTCGAGTACTTGCTCGATGCCCTTTTTGTCGATGATACGCATACCCTTGGAGGATACACGCAGGCTGACAAAACGCTTCTCGGCTTCAACCCAGAAACGGTGCTGGTGGAGGTTAGGCAAAAAACGGCGACGTGTGCGGTTTTTCGCGTGTGATACGTTGTTTCCGGTGACCGGGCGCTTGCCGGTTACCTGACATACTCTGGACATGGTCACTCGCTCCCAATGGAGGGGATTAACAAATTCATGGCTGATTTTGGCCCTGAAATGGGACCCCAGCCGCGCGGAGCGCGACTTTATACCAGAACACCCTGGCCATAGCAAGGAGAATCCTCCCCCGCCACTGAATCGCCGTCTGTCATCATTAATTACTGCCGGCAATCACAACAGGCCGCTCTGGGCGAAGGAATATTGCGTGCCCTGCCCCACGATCACATGGTCGAGCACCCGAATGTCCAGCAGGCCCAAAGCCTGCTGCAGTCGCTCGGTGATCCGGCGATCCGCACCACTGGGCTCCGCCACACCAGAAGGATGGTTGTGCGCCAGAATCACTGCCGCCGCGCGGTATTCCAGCGCCCGCACCGCCACCTCTCGTGGATAGACCGCGGCACCGTCGAGTGTGCCGAGAAATAGGTCTTCGCAGCGCAGCACCCGGTGCTGGGTATCCAAAAAGACGCAGGTAAATACTTCCCGCTCCCGGGCACCCAGATGCAAGGCCAGAAAACGCCCCGCCGCCTCGGGGCTGGCAATCAGTTCGCCGCGGGTTAATGGCTCCAGGGCGGAACGCCGAGCCAACTCCAGCGCACCCTGCAAGTTTGCGAACTTGTTCACCCCAACGCCACGGATGGCCATCAGTGCCGGCGGCGGCGCGGCCAGCACACCCGAAAGCCCACCCAGACTCTGCAGCACCTCCCGCGCCAGATCCAGGGCATTGCAGCCCGCGCGCCCGGTACCAAACAACAGGGCCAGCAGTTCGGCATCGGACAACGCACCCGCGCCCAAACGCAATAGCCGCTCCCGCGGGCCCTCACCTGCCGGCCAGTCCCTTATCCGCATTGACTCCCTCCGTGGAGTGCAGCGGCCTGCTCGTGCCAAAAAGGCAGGCCGCGTGGTATCGTTCCGTCTGCTTTTATTGTTGGTGGGCCGGGAAACACGGTCAAATCCATGGGGAATCTTTTTAATCGCAAGGTCTTGCTGGGCGTGAGTGGCGGCATTGCGGCTTACAAATCCGCTGAACTCGTGCGTCAGTTACAGGATGCAGGCGCCCAGGTGCGCGTGATCATGACGCGCGGCGCGCAGGAGTTCATCACGCCGCTTACCCTGCAGGCCCTGTCGGGAAACCCTGTCCACAGCGCTTTGCTCGACGAGGAAGCCGAGATGGGCATGGGCCATATCGAACTGGCCCGGTGGGCGGATTTGCTGGTAATTGCTCCTGCCACCGCCGACCTCCTGTCGCGCCTGGCCGCCGGCCGCGCCGACGACCTGCTGACCACAGTGGCGCTCGCCACACCGGCGCCACTGCTGATCGCCCCCGCCATGAACCAGCAAATGTGGCGCGCCGACGCCACCGCGCAAAACCTGGCTACATTGTCTGCTCGCCCAGGTGTCACCCTGTGCGGCCCAGCAGAAGGCGTTCAGGCCTGCGGCGATGTTGGCCTGGGACGGATGGAAGAGCCCGCCACTATCGCCCGCGCGGCTGCGGAACTGTTCGAAAGTGGCGCCCTGGCCGGTGTCCGGGTGGTGATCACCGCCGGGCCAACGCGCGAAGCGCTGGACCCGGTCCGCTACATCAGCAACCACAGCTCCGGCAAAATGGGTTTCGCCCTGGCCCGTGCAGCCGCGGATGCCGGTGCTGCCGTCACCCTGGTCAGCGGGCCGGTCAACCTGGACACGCCTGCAGGGGTCAACCGTGTCGATGTGGTCAGTGCACAGAACATGCTGGATGCCTGCCTGGAACTGCGCGACAGCTGCGACCTGTTTATCGCCTGTGCCGCGGTGGCGGACTATCGCCCGGCAGAAGTGCAGGCAGACAAAATAAAGAAGGGCGCCGAGCACAGCAGCCTGGCCCTGGTGCGCAACCCCGACATTGTAGCCACCATCGCGGCCGGTGAACCCCGCCCCTTCGTGGTGGGCTTTGCCGCGGAAACCCAGGACGTGCTGGCCTACGCCCGCGATAAATTGGCCCGCAAAAATCTGGACCTGATCATCGCCAACGACGTGTCCTCCGCCGAAACCGGCTTCAACAGCGACGACAATGAAGTGGCGTTGCTGTGGCCCGGTGGTGAGCAACTACTGGCACGCGCAGCGAAATCCGTACTGGCCCACCAACTGATCGCGTACATTGCGGAACACTTACCGGCAACAAAGCGTAATTAGGCCATTATTTGGTGGTTTTTAGCTGCGATGGGGCAAGGCCTCGTGGCTTAATATGACTTCTTTAATAAGACGACACACAATCCCGGACCGATGTTGAAACGAAAACAAGAACAAAAACAAACCAGCGCAAACACGCGATCCACTGCGGACAGCCCCCAGGCCATTGTGGCCAAAGGCAATGCCCTACGGACCATTACGCTCACCGCCGCGGGCATCGCCCTGGTGCCGGCCATTCTGGGCTTCGCATTTTTGATGCTGTGGCGCGAGCCCGCCGTGCAGAGTGACCAGATTGAACGCATCAGCCACTCGTACGCCCTGCAGCAGGCCGCCACCGTCCAGCGCCTGTTCGAACAATTGGGTCAGCGCCTGGACGGCGCCGCCAGCTCACCGCTGGCGCTGTCGGCGATCGCGAGCCAATCCCGAGAGGATATACGCCTGGTGGAACAGGCGATGACCGATTACTTTCCCGAACTGGTGTCGCTGCGCCTGATTGCGCTCGGCGTGCTCGGCACGGCCGACCTTGAAGGGGGCAGCCAGGGCCTGCGCAACCACATCGAAGTGGATCTGGTTCGCCGCACCGCCGCCGGTGAGTTCACCCTGCCGGAATCCTACGCTTTCGAAGGGCGCTATTTGACCTCACTGGCACGCCTGATTCGGCATCCCCATGAAAGAGGTGTCACTGCGGTCATTCTCGCCACCGTCGACAACACCGTGATCGAAGCGCAGCTTGCCGTTCTGGGTGACGACCTGGGCACTTCTGAACTGGTGCAAACCTATCGCAGCAGCAATATAGAGAAGCAGCAGGTGGTGGCTGCCGCCGGTAAGGGTGACGAGCGCGATTACACCCGCAGTGCCCCGCTGGGCGATGGACCGTGGCGCATCGATTTCACTCCCGCCGCTAAACTGGTCAATGAGCTATCTATCAACCCCTTACCCCTGTTGATGGTTCTCGCCATCAGCGCGGTTGCCCTGCTCGCGGCCCTGGCGTTCATCCTGCTGCGCTTCCCGGGCGAGCTCTATCGGGAAACACAACGCATCGCATCCAACGCGGCCAAAAAAGTGCCCATGGAACTGTCTGTGCCGCAATTGGTGGATCTCGCCAAAGAGTTGCGCCGCGCCAGCCAGCGCGGCGTGCGCCAAACCATTACAGCCACCACCGAAGCTCCCAGCCCCGCACCCAGCCAGGTGATGGTGGTGGAGGAGTCCGAGACCATGGACGACCTGCTGGAACTGGACCTGGACGAAGCACCACCCCCAGCGCCGACTCCGCAGCTACCCCATGAAGAGGGCTTCCCCGATCACATCTTCCGCGCCTATGACATCCGCGGATTGGCCGACGAAGAGCTGACCGACGCACTGGTCAGCCGCATCGGTCGCGCCGTGGGCAGCATGGCCGGTGAGATGGATCAGCAAACCCTGGTAGTCGCCTGCGATGGCCGCAATTCCAGCCCGCGCATCAAAACCGCGCTGGTCAAGGCGCTGATGGAGAGTGGCCGCGATGTCGTCGACATCGGTGTGGTGCCCACTCCACTACTGTATTTCGCCACTCAGCATCTCGACAGCCGCAGCGGCATCATGATCACGGGCAGCCACAACCCGGCCGAGTACAACGGCCTGAAAATCGTGCTGGATCAGGAAACCATCGCCGCCGGCGGTATCCAGGACATCAAGGAACGCGTACTCCTGAACCGCTTCAGCAGCGGCGCCGGTCGCATGATTCGCCAGGACATCCTGCCGGCCTACCTGGACGAGGTGGTCGGGGATATCGCCATCGCGGTGCCCCTCAAACTCGTGATAGATGCCGGGAATGGCGTCACCGGCCCGATCGCACCACAACTGTTCCAGGAATTGGGCTGTGAAGTGGTGCCCCTGTACTGCGATTTGGACGGCAACTTCCCCAATCACTCACCGGACACCAGCGACGAGGCAAATTTGTCGGATCTGGTAGCAGCGGTGGCCCGTGAGGGCGCGGATTTCGGTGTGGCCTTTGACGGCGATGGCGACCGGGTAGCCATCGTTACCGGCGCCGGACAGATCGTGCGCACCGATCGCCTGATGATGCTGTTCGCCGAGGACGTCGTGTCTCGCAATCCGGGGGCTGACGTGGTGTTCGATGTGAAATGCTCGCGCGAACTGGCCCAGTCAATCAGCCGCCAGGGCGGCCGCCCGGTACTGTGGAAAACCGGCCACGCCTTTATGAAAGAAAAAATCCGGGAAACCGGTGCTCTGCTGGGCGGGGAATTCTCCGGCCATATATTCTTCGGTGAGCGCTGGTACGGCTTTGACGACGGCATGTACGCCGCCAGTCGCCTGGCAGAAATACTGAGCAGTAGCGGCGACTCCCTCGACGAGATGCTGGCGCGCTACCCCGACACCGTCAGCACACCGGAAATTCGTATTCCGGTGGCCGAGAGTGAAAAATTCAAAGTCGTCCAGGCCTTCGCCAGACAGTCCGACTTCGGCAATGGCAAGGTCAATACGCTGGATGGCGTGCGTGTGGACTACCCCAGCGGCTGGGGCTTGCTGCGCGCCTCCAATACCGGCGCCGCACTGACCGCGCGCTTTGAGGCCGACAGTGCCGATTCACTGCAGGACATCCTCGGCGAATTCCGCGACCACCTCGCCAAGGTCGACCCCTCCCTTGAAATCAACCTTCCGCACTAAAGCACAGGAACCACCATGTCACTGAGTCGAGACTCCGCGCTCAATATTGCCCAGGTACTGACCGAAGCGCTGCCCTACATCCAGCGCTTCACCGGGCGCACTGTGGTGGTCAAATTCGGCGGCAATGCGATGGTCAATCCGGAGCTGCACGAGAGCTTTGCTCGCGACGTCGTGCTGATGAAGCTGGTCGGGCTGAATCCGGTGGTAGTGCACGGCGGCGGGCCGCAAATTGGTTCGCTGCTGGAAAAGCTCAATATCCACACCGAGTTTGTGGACGGCATGCGCGTAACCGACAGCCAGACCATGGACGTGGTGGAAATGGTACTGGGCGGTAGCGTCAACAAGGAGATTGTCTCCTCCATTAACCGCAACGGCGGCAAAGCCATCGGCGTGACCGGCAAAGACGGGCAATTGATTCGCGCCCGCAAACTGGTGGTCAACCGCAACAGCCCCGGCATGAGTGCGTCCGAAATTATCGACATCGGCCACGTGGGCGAGGTAGAGCACATCGACACCGAGGTGCTGAACGTCATCCTCGACAGCGACTTTATTCCCGTTATCGCCCCGATAGGAGTGGATGCGCAGGGTCACACCTACAACATCAACGCCGACCTGGTCGCTGGAAAACTGGCCGAGGTATTACAGGCTGAAAAACTCATGCTGCTGACCAATGTCTCCGGGCTACTGGACGCCGATGGCAATATTCTCACCGGCCTGTCGACCACCGAGGTGGATGGCCTGATCGCCGACGGCACCATTTACGGCGGCATGCTGCCCAAAATTGGCTGCGCCCTGGGCGCGGTGAAAGGCGGGGTCAACAGCGCCCACATCATTGATGGCCGCGTACCCCATGCGGTACTGCTGGAAATCTTTACCGACGAGGGCGTGGGTACATTAATTACCGACCGTGGTGCCTGAAACTGCGAGGCAGTTCGAAAAAAGCGCTGTCATCAAGTAGCCGCTTATTGCAGCACCGGTAGGTAATCGCTAGCATAGTTGCGAACGCGAGCTGAGCCCACTGCCACACATGTCCCCCAGAAAATCACAACGCCGGCAGCAGATCCTCGAAGCGCTGGCTCAGATGCTTGAAAACAATCCCGGCGAACGCATCACCACTGCTGGTCTGGCGCGACAGGTCGGCGTATCCGAAGCTGCGCTCTACCGCCACTTTCCCAGCAAGTCAAAAATGTTTGAGGGCCTGATCGAGTTTATCGAGGAAACCCTCTTCACTCGCATCAATATCATTCTTTCAGAAGAACCCGGTGCCGCGCAGCGCTGCGAGAAAATGCTGAGCTTGTTGCTGGCATTTACCGAACGCAACCCGGGTATAACCCGCATCCTCACCGGCGACGCTCTGGCAGGGGAAACCGAGCGCCTGCGCGCCCGTGTAGCCCAACTTTATGATCGCATCGAAACCCAGCTCAAGCAGGTGCTGCGCGAAGCGGAAATGAAGGAAGGCCTGCGACCTGTATTACCCGTTCCAGCGGCGGCCAACCTGATGCTGGCGGCAGCAGAAGGGCGTATCTCCCAATACGTACGCAGCGGCTTCCGCCGCCCGCCTACCAGTGACTGGCAGGAGCAGTGGGCGCAATTGATGACGGGGTTTTTCCGCGAAACGGTAACGGCTGAGTCGCTGGCGGCCAAACCCGCCGGCAATTACATCGGCTGATTCAGCGCGAATTTTCCGCGGCGTGGCTGCGCCGCAATTCCACCATTTCCCGCAGTTCACCAAAGCGATCGATGTCGCGTTGGAATTCCTGATTCACGGCTTCCAGTTCCCGGCGCCGCTCTGCGATAGAGCGCTCCGTGGTTCCAATTTCGCTTTGCAGGTCATCGATGGCAGTGAGGATGGAAACCGGCACCTTGCCACCGCGACGTTCGATGTCGGCGGCCCGGGCCTGTTCGTTTTCTACCTGCTGGCGCAGGGAGCGGGTATTGCCCTGGAGAATGCTCAGTCGAATGCGCAACTCACTGAGAGCGCGGTCGCGGGCGGCTTCGATGTCAGCCACCGAGCTGTAGCGCAGCAACAGTGACTCGTCCCATTTACGTAGCCGCTCGACCTCAGCGGCGGCTGCTTCTGCTGCCCGGTCTTCCTCGGAACGCGCAGCACGCTCTTCCTCCGACAGCGTACGCGGCACCACCTGTATCACGATTCCCGCTTCATTGAGGACTTCGTAGCCCTTATGGGCGTGCTCAGGCGGGACACCGTAGTCCAGGACCACGTTGCCCTCGTCATTGACGTAGCGATACATGTTTGCAGCCTCGGCGGACAACGCCGCCAGGCTGAGGGAAATCCCCGCGCAGATGGCCAGGGACCTGTGGGTGAAACACAACATCCGCCAACTATAAAAGTGTGTTCGCCGAGCTACAAGCGGAATCAGCACGAAGCGAATCAGGCGCCGTACTCCGAACGGTAGGCGCGCATGGCCTCGATCAGTGTGGGATCGCCGTCGTCGGCACTTTCCAGCCAGGCGATGATGTCGCCCATGCCGATGATGCTGATGACCGGTACCTTGTGATCGTGTTCGATTTCCTGGATCGCTGAGCGCTCACCCTGCCCGCGTTCCTGGCGATCCAGGCCGATGGCGACACCCGCCAGGCTAGCACCGGCCGCTTCGATCATGGTGATCACTTCCCGCACAGCGGTACCAGCGGTAATAACATCGTCTATCACCAGAACCTTGCCCTGCAGGGGCGCACCCACCAGAACCCCGCCTTCACCATGCGCCTTGGCTTCCTTGCGGTTATAGGCGAAGGGCACATCGCGCTGGTGAAATTCCGCCAGCGCCATAGCAGTTACCGCCCCCAGGGGGATACCTTTGTAGGCCGGGCCCAGCAATACATCGAATTCGACCCCGGAGCGCACGATAGCCTCGGCGTAGCAACGACCCAAAGTGGCCAGCGCGTGACCGCTGTCAAAAGCACCGGCATTAAAGAAGTAGGGGCTGACACGTCCGGATTTGAGGGTGAACTCACCAAAACGCAGCACGTCACAGTGCCGGGCCAGGTCAATGAAGTTGCGTTGGTAGTCCTGCAAGGTGTGTTTCCTCCGCTAGCGGGACGAGGGTCCTCGGTCTATCATAGTGGGTTCTGGTAGATCCCTACGGCAATAAGTCAGGTAACAGCCTCGGCGTTACCGCCATAACAGCCACTGATCGTTCCGGAAAGACACCGACGCAGATCCGACACTGCCGAAAACAATGATGGCGTTGCCGCTTCCACTTGTGGTGGGCTCGCGTATCATACACGCTCTATTTTTAGGGGGCCATTGATGAGAATTATCAGTTTCAGCGCAGACGGCATCGAGCAGGCGGCAGACCGCGGCCTGTACGAGTGGCTGGCCGAGCAGGATGCAGACTTCATCTGCATCCAGGATCTGCGTTGCAGCGAGTACGACCTGCAGGCCGACCGCTACTTCCCGTCCCCCTACAACGCGTACTTCTTCGATTCGGTGGAAGGCAAGAATCACGGCGTTGCCCTGTACTGCAAGCAGCTACCCAAGGCCATCATGACAGGCCTGGGCTTTGGCGAGTTTGATATGGAAGGCCGCTACATCCAGGCTGACTACGAAAACCTCAGCGTTGGCTGCCTGTTGGCCCCGCAAGCGACCACCCCCGAAGAACAGGGGCGCAAGAATGAGTTCTACGAACTGCTGGGCAACCACCTGCAGAAGATCCGCAACAAGCGTCGCGAGTTTGTGATTTGCGGCAACTGGCACCTGGCCCACACGCCTGGTGATGTGCAGGACACCGAGTCCAACTCTACCCGTTCCGGCTTCCTCAGCGAGGAGCGCGAGTGGATCAACACCCTGTTTGAGTCGGGCTACGTGGACGCCTTCCGCGAAATCAATTCCGACAGCGACGAGTTCAGCTGGTGGCCGGAAGGCGATCGCAGCAGCAACGGCTGGCGCAGCGATTTCCAGGTGATCTCACAGGGCCTGAAATACGCAGTGGACTACGGCGCGATCTACAAGAGCCGCGAGTTCTCTACCCACGCGCCGATCATCATGGACTACGATATCGAGCTCTAGCCGGCCAGGGCCTGCCGCTGCAGCGCGAATAACTCCCGTGAGCCGACCTCGGCCAGATCAAGCAAGTTGTTGAGTTCCTCACGGCTGAACACCGCGCCTTCTGCGGTGCCCTGCACTTCGATAAATCCGCCGTCTTCGCCCATCACCACATTCATGTCGGTGTCGGCGGCGGAATCTTCCGGGTAATCCAGATCCAGTACCGGCTCACCCTGATAGATGCCTACCGACACGGACGAGACCAGCTGCAGTAGTGGGTCGCCGGTGATGGCCTTGCGGCGCTGCAGGTGATTGATTGCGTCGATCATGGCTACGCAGGCCCCCGTGATTGAGGCCGTGCGAGTACCGCCATCGGCCTGAATGACATCACAATCCACCGTGATGGTGTGTTCACCCAGCTTTTTCAGGTTCACCGCGGCGCGCAGGGAGCGACCGATCAGCCGCTGTATCTCCTGGGTGCGCCCACCTTGCTTGCCGCGCGCGGCCTCGCGCCCCATGCGGGAGCCAGTGGAACGCGGCAGCATGCCGTATTCAGCCGTTATCCAGCCCTGCCCTTTGCCACGCAGGAAGCGGGGTACACCCTCTTCCACGCTGGCAGTACAAATCACCTTGGTTTTACCGAAACAGACCAGTACAGAACCCTCCGCGTGACAGGTGTAGTCCCGCTCCAGGATTACCTGTCGCAGTTCGTTGGCAGCACGTCCGCTGGGTCTTGTCATGGTGTGTCTCCTGAGTATTTCGCAACGCGTGGGGAGGCGCAGTATAGCCCATCCCTCCCCGCCCCGTTGCTGTGCCGGGACTATCCAAACTGCTACACTTGGCGGCCAAATCACACTTGTCAGGAAGACGCTTGCGCATGATTCGCAGTATGACCGCCTTTGCACGGGAAAGCGGCGCCACCGACCAGGGCCTGCTCACCGTGGAGCTGCGTTCGGTCAACCATCGCTACCTGGATTGCAACCTGAAACTGCCCGAAAACCTGCGCCAACTGGAACCGCGTATTCGCGAGTTGCTGCGGGATCGCCTGGGTCGGGGCAAGGTGGACTGTATGATGCGCCTGCAAGGTGACAGCGCCAGCAGCAGCACCCTGACCATCGACGAAGACCATCTGGCGCAGGTCATTGCTGCCGCCGAGGCCACCGCTGCCCGCATCAGCGAAGCCCGGCCGCTGGACCCGCTGGCGCTATTGCAGTTTCCGGGCGTTCTGCAACGGGGCGACGATTCCGACGAGACGCTGTTGAAGGATGCACTGGCCTTGTTTGAACAGGCCCTGGGCACCTTGCAGGCCAACCGCGAACGGGAGGGGCAGAAGCTCGCCACCCTGATCGCCGACCGCCTGCAACAGGTCAGCGAAGAAACTACCCGCACACGGGAGATCGTTCCCGAACTGCTGCAACATCAGCGCGACAAGGTGGTGCGCCGCATCGAGGAACTCGGCACCGAAGTTGATCAGGGGCGACTGGAGCAGGAACTGGTCTACCTGATGCAGAAGGCCGACGTGGACGAGGAGCTGGACCGCCTGGAGGCCCACGTGGAAGAAGTGGGCCGGGCCCTGAAAAAGGGCGGACCCTGTGGCCGGCGCCTGGACTTCCTGATGCAGGAACTGAACCGCGAAGCCAACACCCTGTCGTCCAAGTCCATGTCCACCACCACCACACAAAATGCGGTGGAACTGAAAGTACTGATCGAGCAGATGCGCGAGCAGATTCAGAATATTGAGTAAGCACCCATGACCGCCACCGGCACCCTCTACACCGTCTCGGCGCCGTCCGGGGCCGGCAAGACTTCACTGGTTAAAGCGCTGCTTGAGAGCGCCAGTGGACTGACCGTGTCTGTCTCCCACACTACCCGGCCCATGCGCCCGGGCGAAACAGACGGGGTGAACTACCACTTTGTGGATAAGGCCGGTTTCGAAGCGATGCTGGCACGCGATGCCTTCCTCGAACATGCCGAGGTATTTGGTAACTACTACGGCACCTCCCGGGACTGGGTGGAAAGCCAGTTGGCCGCGGGCGAGGACGTGATCCTCGAGATCGACTGGCAGGGCGCCGGCCAGATCAAGGCCCTGCTGCCCGAGAGCGTGGGAATATTCATTCTCCCTCCGTCACGGGAAGCCCTGCGGGCCCGGCTCACCGGCCGGGGGCAGGATGCCGCCGAAGTTATCGAGCGGCGGTTGGCAGAGGCCGAAGCCGAGATGTCTCACTACCCCCAGGCCGATTACCTGGTGCTGAATGACAACTTCGAGGTTGCGCTGGCCGACCTGCAGGCCATACTCCGTGGCCGCCGCCTGCTCACGGCTACCCAGCAACAACGCCAGCAGGCTTTGCTGAGCGACCTGCTCGGGAGTGATTGAGCCTCGACCAACCCCGCCAACGCTACTTTTCACGCTGGACGCCGCCCCGGGGTATCAAGGTATAATTGGCGGTTCCTTAACCAATTGGCGCTGTATGCTGTCGCCGTGAACCGGCAACCGCGTACCGCCCGATCCATTTTCACCGATTTACGGGACAGGATTACATGGCACGTGTAACAGTAGAAGATTGTCTGGAAAACGTCAGCAATCGCTTTGAACTGGTAATGGTCGCTTCCAAGCGCGCCCGCCAGATGGCAACCGGGGGCAAGGACCCCATGGTTGAAGAAGAGTCCGACAAGCCCACCGTGATCGCCCTGCGCGAAATCGCCGAAGGCCTGGTCACTCCTGACATTCTGGCGCGCGAAGAAGAACTCGACGCCGAGCAGGAACTGGCCGACGTGATGGAAGCGAGCACCAGCAGCGAGCCCCTGACCGGCTTCTGATCCACTCCCGAGGGCATCGCATGGCGACACACAGTCTGACATGAATGATATCGATGCCCTCGACCCCACCCTGCGCAGCTACCTGAGTACCGAACAGGCCAATCAGGTCAGACGCGCGTACTACTTTGCCGAACAGGCCCACCACGGGCAGGTCCGGCGCTCCGGTGAACCCTACGTTACCCACCCTCTGGCCGTGGCTGGCATTCTGGCGGACATGCACATGGACCACCAGAGCCTGATCGCTGCCATGCTGCATGACGTGATCGAGGATACCGGCATCCCCAAAACCGCCATCGGCGTGCAGTTCGGCACCTCCGTGGCCGACCTGGTAGACGGGGTCAGCAAACTCACCCAGATGGAATTCGCTTCGCTGGCGGAAAAGCAGGCGGAGAACTTCCAGAAAATGGCCCTGGCGATGGCCAAGGACATCCGCGTCATCCTGGTAAAGCTGGCTGACCGCCTGCACAACATGCGCACTCTGGGGGTGCTACAACCCGAAAAGCGCCGCCGCATCGCGCGAGAGACCCTCGAAATTTACGCCCCCATCGCCATGCGCCTGGGCATGAACACCGTGCGGGTGGAATTCGAAGACCTGGGTTTCTCCGCCCTCCACCCCATGCGCGCGGAGCGTATCTCCGCCGCCCTGCGCAAGGCCCGTGGCAACCGCAGCGAGCTGGTGGATAAAATTCGCCAGCAGATCGAAACCGCACTCGAGCAAGAAGGTCACGAATGCGAAGTGGTGGGGCGTGAGAAGCACCTGTACAGCATCTACAAGAAGATGCGCACCAAGAAGAAGTCTTTTGCCGAGATCATGGACATCTTCGCCTTCCGTATCATCGTGGACTCGGTGGATACCTGCTACCGCGTGCTGGGTTGTGTCCACAGCCTGTACAAGCCGGTGCCGGGTGAGTTCAAGGACTACATCGCCATTCCCAAGGCCAATGGCTACCAGAGCCTGCATACCGTACTAATGGGCATGCACGGTGTACCGATCGAAATCCAGATTCGCACTGCCGAAATGGAAGAGATGGCCAACAATGGCATTGCCGCTCACTGGCTCTACAAGTCCGATGGCCAGTCTGCCAACGGCAGCCACGCCCGGGCCCGCCAATGGGTGCAAGGCTTGCTGGAAATGCAGCAGCGTGCCGGGAACTCCATGGAGTTCATCGAGAGCGTCAAGATCGACCTGTTCCCGGATGAAATCTACGTATTCACGCCCAAAGGGCGCATCATGGAGCTGCCCCGTGGTGCCACTGCCGTGGACTTCGCCTATGCCGTACACACCGATGTAGGCAACAGCTGCGTAGCCTGTCGTATCAACCGGCGACTGGCGCCGTTGTCCGAACCTTTGCAGAGTGGGCAGACGGTAGAAATCCTCACCGCGTCGGGCGCACGACCCAACCCCTCCTGGTTCAACTACGCCGTTACTGCGAAGGCGCGCACCAACATTCGTCACTTCCTCAAGCACCAGACCCGCGAGGACTCCGTCGCGCTGGGCCGCCGCTTGTTGGAAAAAGCCATGGCGGTGTTCAATCTAACGCTGGACGCTGTACCGGAGGAGCGGCTCAACACCTACCTTGAGCAATCCGGCTGCAACACCCTCGAAGGCCTGCTCGACGAGATTGCCCGCGGTAACCGCTTGCCGGCCCTCACCGCCCAGCAATTGGCCGGCAACAAAGGCCCCGAACAACTCGAGCCCGACAACGGCGGGCAGGCCGTGGCGATCCGCGGGACAGAGGGCTTCATGGTCAGCTACGCCAAGTGCTGCCACCCCATCCCCGGCGACCCCATTGCCGGCTACCTCAGTTCCGAGAAAGGCGTGGTGGTGCACCGCGAACGCTGCAATAACTTTGCTGAACTGCGTGAAGAGTTCGCCGAGCGCCTGGTTGCCCTGCGCTGGGATGACGAAGTGGAAGGCGAGTTCCCGGTGGAACTGCGTGTGGAGGTGGAAAACCGACGCGGCATGATCGCCGTGCTGGCCACCCGCATAAACTCCATGGACGTTAACATCGAAAAGATCACCACCGACGACAAGGACTACCAGTTCACCTACGTGGATCTGGTAATGTCGGTAAAAAACCGGGTCCACCTGGCCCGCATCATGAAACGCATTCGCTCTGCCGGATCCGTCCGCAAGGTTGTGCGCGTCCGCCACTGAGCGATTTCCAGTATTTATTCCAGGAGGGTTGCCAACGTGACCAATCGCGCCGTTATTTCCACTCCCCACGCTCCCGAAGCCATCGGCCCCTACTCACAGGCTGTGAAAGTGGGCAATACCGTCTGGTTGTCGGGGCAAATCCCGCTGGTACCTGACACCATGGAAATTGTAGAGGGTGATATCACGGCGCAGGCACATCAGGTGTTTGAGAACCTCGCGGCGGTGGCAGAAGCGGCGGGCGGCACTCTGAATGAGGCGGTCAAAATCAACATTTCTCTGACCGATCTGGGCGACTTTGCGGCGGTGAACGCGGTGATGGCCGAGCATCTGGCGGAGCCCTATCCGGCCCGGGCTTGCGTGCAGGTAGCGGCCCTCCCCCGTGGCGTGGCGATCGAGGTCGAGGCGATTCTGGCGTTGTAAATGCCTAGGCCGCAACGACCTTGTTGCGGCCGGTGTTTTTCGCTTTGTAGAGCGCAGTATCGGCACTGCTCACTAACTGCAGGATTGAGCGCATTTCCGGCTTGTACTGCGCTACACCCACGCTGGTGGTAAAGGTCAGCGCCTGATGCGTGCCTACGTCAATGGTGATCTCAGCCACCGCCGCCCGCAGCTTTTCCGCCAGCCCGACGGCACCCCTGGTATCCGTTTCCGGTAAAATCACCACAAACTCCTCCCCGCCATATCGGGCCAGTGAATCACTGGAGCGCAGGTTGTCTTTCAGGGTCCGCGCCACAGCCTTCAGAGCCGTATCGCCCACTAGGTGGCCATACTCATCGTTGATGTTTTTGAACAGGTCGATGTCCAACAACAGCAACGACAGGGGGCGATCGAATCGCTTGGCATTTTCGAGCAGTTCTTCACCCACAACGGTGAACACGCGACGGTTGTTAATGCCCGTCAGTTCGTCCGTAGTGGCTGAGCGTCGCAATTCCTGCTCGTAGCTATCGATATTCCGATTGAGCAAGGCCATGGCGACATAAGTTTCGCCCATCACCACAAAAATGACCGACAGGAAAATCCATTCGGCAGATTCGGGTGTTGTGTATATCAGCGGTTCACTGTGCGGCGTGAGCTCACAGTAATAGAACAGCGCCCCCGCCAACAGGGTAAACAAAGCCCTCTCCGGCTTTTCGCCCTGATTGAAAATGAGGAAAACGCCCGGCGGCACGATCAATGCGTAAAAGTGAAAACCCGTGTCCAGACTGAATACCACCGTACTGAACAGCCCGACGTGGGAAAACAATACGATGAAGAACCAGGATTTGGCCCAGCGGTTCAGCCGGAGATGGGCAAACAGCAGCGTCATTCCATACGCCACTGCAAAGCCCAGGTTACCGAGCGCCACCGCAACCTCGTTCAGGCCGAACAGGAAGTAGATTGCGTAACCCAGCGCGATACCGCTGGAGGCCACTGCCACCACATTGGTGATTCTAACTTTTGACGCTTCGACAGAGTCGAGGTGCCCCGTACCGAGACCGAAGAATCTTCGGAATAGTCCTGATTGAGCCATGCGGTTTTGTTCTGGTTCTTGCAAGCGAGCGAGGGTAGTAATGATATCGCTCACTAATGAATTCTAGAAGTCACCAAGCGAGCGAAGGGGCTATCCTGCGTCAGGGAATGCAAAATCTGCGAGCCATGCCCACTTCTCGGGGCTGTAGAACGCGAGCAGAGCTACTGATACTTGATCAGGTGCGCTTTAATGATCTTGTCGCGAATGTCGGTTGTGGTGGACACACTGTCATAGTGCCCGTCACCGCCGACGTTTTTAAGTTTTCCGTCTTTCGTTACCACGTAACGCGGCCCTTCATCGGACTTACCGCTGGTGGATCTGGATTCCCCCACCTTGATCGTGTCCATACCATCGATAATGATCCCATCAGCGCCCTTTGCCATGGCATCCTGAACCAGTTGTTGCTGGATAGCCTCGAAACTCAGATACTCGGTACCTTCGGTTTGGGCGGTGCCCATGGTTTTGAAGGGCCGATTCACATCGGCCGCGTCGAAATAAATATCGACGTGCGTGGTTGGGGTATAGGACTCCCCTACATAATCAGTAGTCGCACAGGAAACCACAAGCAACAACAAGGCCACGACTGGAAGCTTGATCATTCTCTTGCTCCTTCAACATTGCCGAATACCCTTCAAGTATGGCACAGGCCGCACACGAGGCTCACCCGGCACTAATCTGTTCTGCCCTTCCCGTTTTTGAACAGGCCTGAAAACTGAAAAATCAGGAACCCCATCAGGGAGAGCACCAGGGCAATTTCATAGCGACCGTAGGCTACCGACACACCGATCGCACCCGTGTTCCATATCCCGGCTGCCGTCGCGGTGCCATTGACTGAATCGCCGCTCTTGAAAATCGCGCCACCGCCGATGAAGCCCATACCGGTGATAATGCCGTACATCACCCTCGCCTCTGCATCGGACCCTTCGTACACACTCATCCCCACCAGCATGAAGGCGCAGGAAGCAATCGTAACCAGGGGAAACGTGCGCAATCCCGCCCCACTGGCGTGTAGCTCCCGATTGAAGGCGATAGGAAGCGACAACAGGAATGCGATACCCAATTGGGCAAAGTTGAAATAAATAAGGTCCAGATTCACATCAAGGTTCGGCATAGCACCTCCCAGCCCGATGCCTGAAACTAAGCGGATGACAGTGTGGCAATAATTGGGGAACCTTTGGTAATAATTACCGTGTGTTCAAATTGCGCCGAAAGATTGGCTGGATGCCCAATCAGCGTCCATCCATCATCAGCTTCATCAACATAGCTGCTCCGGGTAGACAGAAAAGGCTCAATCGCCACCACCTGGCCCTCTCGAAAACGGCGCGGATCCCGGCGCTCAAAATAGCTGACAATATCTTCGGGCGCTTCGTGCAAGCTGCGCCCAACACCGTGACCTGCCAGGTTACGGATCACCTTGAAACCATATTGCTTTGCTGTGCGCTGGACTGCCCTGCCAACACCGTTGATCGGTGCTCCTGCACGGGCTTCGCGTAGCGCACGTTTCAATGCAACACGCGTTGCATGGCACAGCTGCGCTTTGACTGGCGCAACTGGCGGCACAACGGTAGTGCCGCCCGTATCGGCGAAGTACCCATCCAACTCCGCAGAAACATCCACATTAACAATGTCGCCGGGCTGAATCACCCGCGCACCGGGAATACCGTGGGCGGCTTCTTCATTGATGCTGATGCAGGTCGCTCCCGGGAAATCGTAGGTCACCCGGGGAGCCGACGTTGCACCAAGTGTGCTGAGCAGCCTATCGCCGATCTGGTCCAGTTCAGCCGTCGTCATTCCCGGTTCAACGGCGCTCAACATGGCATCACGTACACAAGCAACGACTTTACCGGCGTTCAGAATGCCATCTATGTCTTTTTGGTTTTCGACCGTCATAGTTTATCTCGCCTATTGGCCCAATTTTCGCAATCACACTCGGAGTAAGTGCAGCCTACATCAGTACTATCAGTAGGGCAGTAATAACGGCTAACACAATAAACAAACGTCCCAGCGATTTGTTCGATTGATGTTGATGCTCGATCCTCTCCCTCAAAAGGGCGAGGCCTTGCTCATCAAGATCGCCGCACCAGCGACACTTGTCCAGGTTTTCTCGAGAATACAAATTGCAACGGTCGCATTTTTTCCGCTTCGGCTGCATGGAATGCCAAACCGCTCTACCTAGTGGCATGTCCGACCTCTGGTGTGGTGAATTCTCTTCATGGCGACTCAGTAATGCCCGATGACTTTCGCGCAACATACACCCCGTAACCATAGTAAGCCCGGTACTGGTTATACAACGCCATTTCTTCTTGCTCTGCAGCAACAAGCGCGCTCGCTGCTTCGCTATTGCCGTTTCGGTTCAGGAATTCGCTAAAGCTATCTCTAATGGGTGCGTAGTAGTTGTCTTCCCAACAATGCTCAGGGAGCACGAAATACCCGATTGGTGAGTAGCCGTTTTCCTCTAATACACGCAGTTTGGCGGAAGCGGTATCAATTTCAGGGTACAAGCCTACCCAGTGATCCTGAAGCGCTTGTGGCCGCGAGCCTGTTAGCCAGGTGATTTCAGATACAACGAGCAACCCGCCGGGTTTGAGGAGGCGTCGCCACTGCCCGACACCCTTTTCAAAGCCGATGTTGTAGATGGCGCCTTCAGACCAGAGCACATCAAACGATGCCTCGGGGAGTGAAAGGTCATCCATGGACGCGCACAGCGTTGAGACATTGTCTGACAGACCCGCTTCTTCAACCCTGGCCTGAAGGACATCCAGAAATTCCTGCAGGAAATCCACCGCAGTGATTTCCGCGTTGAGGAGCCGTGCGAGAACCAGCGTTGAGGCGCCGGTACCACAGCCGATATCAGCTATTTTTAGCGGCCCCTTCCGATCCAGCCTCGCCAGATCGATCGCCCGTTCAGTTTCAACATCACCGCCTGGACCTTGCCGCTTCTGCGATTTGTGCAGATCGATCAGTAACTGGAGGTCATCCAATGGTATCTCTCCGTGCTAGCTATTGATGAGTGTGGCGTAACCCGCTTTGTAGTTTGGGTAGAGCAGACGATAGCCGCTGTCCTTCAACCGGTCATTTCGACAACGCTTATGGACGGGGCGTTCATCACTTTTTGTTTGTTCGATTACAGAAAGGCCCAACTTCCTCGCCATCCATTGCTCCACCTCATGCCGGGGCGATGGCACATCGTCAACCACCAGATATTCCCGATGCAGCGAGGCGCCGCTATTGGAGTCCTCTATAAGATAGTGGATAAAGCCCGCCACATCATTGCGATGCACACGGTTGGTGTAGGCCACCGGTTCTGCGGGTGCAACATTCCCTGCCGCCACCTTTCGCAGCAATCGGCCGCCAGGCGCGCCGTAGATACCCGCGCAACGCAATAGGCTATAGGGGCAGCCAATCGACGCCAGAATTTCTTCACTGCCTAATAGGGCAGAAGCAGCATATCCAGAAGCAGCTACCGGAGAGTCATCGGTCACCCAACCGCCATCTCGCTCTGCGTACACACGCGAACTGGAAACCACGAACAGGTGCTGCGGGCGGTGTGCACCCAGGCCGCGCACTAAATTGTCTGCGGCATCGACGTAACCTCGCTGATAGCCTGCCTCGTCGCGCCCCGAGGGCGTCAATGTGGTGACGATGTAATCTGGCGCCAGTCTTTCTACAGCGGCGAGGCTCCCCGGCTCACTGAAGTCGGCGGACAGCTTTTCAAAACTGTCAGGCAGTTTACTGGGGTCGCGCCGCACACCGATAACGCGCACGCCGTCCTCGATCAGTTTCAGGCCCAGACGAATGCCGATATCGCCACAACCCAGAATCAGCACAGATTTGCCCTTCAATTCACTTCTCCACTGGTTACACTAGCGTCATACCCGAAGGCCGCACGCCGAAGAGTTTGCAGACCCAAATGATAGACCGCCATTTTCCGCCAGTCGCCGCCACAAAAGCCAATGGCATGATCGCTTGTTGTTGTGGAAATAGTCGGTGGAGCTGAATTCAGGGTGACTTCCACCATCGACCTTTCAGTTCAGGAGCTACGCGGTGTCGGCCCGGCACTGGCCGGCAAGCTGGCCGATTACGGTATTCACCGCATCCGCGACCTGCTCTTTCACCTGCCCTTACGCTATCAGGATCGTACCCGCATCACACCCATTGCGGCCGCCCGCGACGGTGATGACGTGGTGGTGGAAGGAGAGATTCGGGCCGCCGATGTCGTGTTCGGCCGCCGCCGCTCGCTGGTGGTGCGCCTGCAGGATGGCTCCGGCCTGATAACACTGCGTTTCTTCCATTTTTCAGCGGCACAAAAAAATGCGCTGCGCGCCGGCACCCGATTGCGTTGCTTTGGGCAGGTGCGACGCGGCGCCCGCGGTTATGAAATATTCCATCCGGAATACCGACGAGTGGAAGAAGGCGAAGTAGCCGTTGAAGAGACCCTGACACCGATCTACCCCAGCACCGCTGGCATCGGTCAGAACCAGTGGCGGAGTTTGTGTACTCAGGCACTGAAGCACCTGAAAAACAGCGCGCTACCGGATTTATTGCCTGCAGGCAGCGCTCGCTACGATCTGGCGCAGGCGCTCGACTACCTCCATGCTCCTCCGCCAGATGCGCCATTGGAACAATTGCGAGAGGGCGAACACCCGGCGCAGTTGCGCCTCGCGCTGGAGGAACTAGTTGCCCACAATCTCGCCCTGCAGGCACTGAGGCAGCGGGCACGCAGGCATGGTGCACCCGCTATTGCCGCCGCTGATAAGGATGTCTCCGCATTTATTCGGTCCCTGCCCTTCACCCTCACTGCTGCCCAACAGCGTGTGTCCGACGAAATCAGTGAAGACCTGACCCGGTCAGTACCGATGTTGCGACTGGTACAGGGAGATGTCGGCTGCGGTAAAACGGTGGTGGCCGCCATTGCTGCCCTGCGCGCCGTTCGTAACGGCCTGCAGGTTGCCATCATGGCCCCCACAGAAATTCTGGCGGAGCAACACTGGCAGAACTTCAGCGCCTGGCTGGAGCCACTCGGCGTGCGCATGGCCTGGCTGACCGGCCGGGTGAAAGGTAAGAAGCGCGCACAAACACTGGTTGACATCGCCGCGGGGGAAGCGCAACTGGTGGTAGGCACCCACGCCCTGTTTCAGGATGACGTGGCCTTTGCCGCACTGGGGCTGGTGGTGGTGGACGAACAGCATCGCTTTGGCGTGCACCAACGCCTTTCGTTGAGCGAAAAAGGCGACCCGGCGATTGGCCGGCCCCACCAGTTGATCATGACCGCCACCCCCATTCCCCGCACCCTGTCCATGGTCGCCTACGCCGACCTGGACTGCTCCATCATCGACGAACTTCCCCCGGGCCGAACACCGGTGAAAACCGTACTGGTAGAGGAACGCCGACGAGATCAGGTGGTAGAGCGCGTTGCAGCGGCCTGCACGGAAGGTCGGCAGGCCTACTGGGCCTGCACCCTGATCGAGGAGTCGGACGCTCTGCAGGCCCAGGCCGCGGAGGCAACTGCTGCTGAACTTGCCAGCGCTTTACCTGAGTTGCAAATCGGCCTGGTGCATGGACGATTGAAGCCAGCAGAGAAAGAACAGGTGATGGCGGCGTTCAAAGCGGGGGAAATCCATCTGCTGGTCGCGACGACCGTTATCGAGGTGGGTGTGGATGTACCCAACGCCAGCCTGATGATCATCGAAAATCCCGAGCGTCTGGGGCTGGCGCAGCTGCACCAGTTACGAGGACGTGTCGGCCGGGGCACTCAGGCCAGTCACTGTCTGTTGCTCTACCGCTCGCCTCTGTCAGCTCACGGCAAGGAGCGACTCGCCGCCATGCGCGATAGTAACGACGGTTTTTACATCGCGGAAAAAGACCTGGAACTGCGAGGCCCCGGCGAAGTACTGGGCACCCGACAAACCGGTTTGATGGAGTTTCGCGTAGCGGAACTACCCGCCCACAACCACCTGCTGGAAAAAGTGCAGATGGTGGCGGAACAGCTGAGAGAGCAACACCCGGAGCTGACAGCGCCCCTGATCCAGCGCTGGACCGGTAATGCCGCGCAATTTGCGAATGTGTGAGTGACACCGCGCCAGGAGAAGCGCGGTGTCTACAGCATCAACCCAGGATGGGCGGCAATTCCTTCTGCAGCGCCAGTTTGTCCTTGTTGGCGTCGCCGGTCAGGGCAAAGCCCAGCAATTTGCCGTCGGGGCCACGGAATTCAGCACGTACATTATTGCCGTCTTCCTGTACTTGCCACTCGCCCGGTGTGCCCGGGGCTACGGGTGACACGCATACAGGGCAGGCCGGCGTTTTAATCGTCACCGGCATGGGCAGATAGATCACTCCGGTAGGTTCACCAGCCAGTGTTTTACCCAGCGCGCGGGCAGCCGCCATCAACGGCGCCACATACACCAGCACATGTCCTTCCACTTCGGCACAATCGCCGAGGGCATATACATTGGGTGCGCTGGTTTGCAGCAGACGGTCGGTAACGATGCCGCGGTTTACCTTGATGCCGCTCGCCGTTGCCAGATCAATCCGGGGGCGAACGCCCACAGCACTGACCACCAAATCTGCGTCGATGGTGTTGCCGTTGTTCAGGCTGACCGTTACACCCTGTCCGTTGCTATTCACTGCGGTCACCAGAGGGCCGAAGTGGAACGTGGCGCCTTTTTCTTCCAGCGCTCGTTGCACGGCGCGGCCGGCAGGCTCGGGCAGCAGGGTGGGCAGGCAGTAGCCAAGGGGGTCCACCGCTTCCACTTCGAAGCCGCCATTAAGCAAGTCGTTAGTGAACTCACAGCCGATCAGACCGCCGCCGATGATGCAGACTTTTTTGACGTTGTTTTCCGCCATCGCCGAGCGGTAGTCGTCGTAATCCAGCAAGTCGTTAACCGAGTAGACTTTCTCCAGCGCATTGCCTTCGAGCGGCGGGCTGATCACGTCTGCGCCCACAGCCAGTACCAGCTTGCTGTAGTGGATGGCGGTTTCAGCATCACCGACTTTGATCAGCTGTTGTTCGGTGTCGATAGCGCTGACGCGGGTCATGGTCCACACGCTGGCCTTGAGCTGCTTGCCCATGCTACCGGCGTCGAGCTGCGCCAGGTCATCAGCGGTGGTGTTTTTGGTGTAGCCGGTGGACAACATCGGCTTGGAGTAGGAACGGCCGTCGTCGGATGTGATCAGGATCAGCGGGGTGTCGCTGTCGTATTTGCGGAATTCCTTGGCCACGCCATAGCCGGCCAAACCAGTACCGAGGATAATCACCGGGGCCTGCACTGCATTGGCCTCCGGTTCCGCGTGATGGGGCGTATTTTCCACCGGCGCCTCTTCGATCAGCTCGAAGTCTTCCTTGCCCACGCCGCAGTCGGGGCAGAGCCAGTCCTCGGGAACGTCCTCCCACTTGGTGCCCGGTGCGATCCCGTCGTCCGGCCAACCCTCGGCCTCATCGTAGATCAGACCGCAGACGATACATTCCCATTTACTCATTCTTATCACCCGTTCTTAAGCTCACCCCCGCGTAGGCGCGAACCCCATATTGGGGGAATTTGTGCACAACGCGGGGAAAAATCGAAGCGCTAACTCTATAGTGCAGCGGCGGCGCATGGCAAGGTCACCACCCGGTCGGTTCAGGCCAAGCGGACTAATGGCATTTATGCCTCACCTTAACGCGCCGCCACCCCCCTTGATTTGACAAATTTGGTGGCGGGAGGCGCTTGCATGGCTAGCCGCGATCACGCATCCTCCGCACACTTTCACTCGGGAAGGCTTCGTGAACCCACCCCAGCAGCGCTCGCCACTAACTGCCGAACCCCAATGGCAACCTGCACAGCGCTTCACCCGCCAACAGTTGCCATCCGCCGTACGGCGCTGGTTGCTCGATGATGGCTCGCTGACACAGCGCCTGCAGCAGTTGTCGGGGGGGGATTTTCGCGTCCGGCGACTTTCGCAGAGCTGGCAACGGCCGCGTCCCTCGGAGCAACGCCTGCTTAACCTGCCTACCCGGGAGCAAGCACTGGTGCGAGAGGTTGAATTGCTCTGCGGAGGCCAGCCGAGGGTGTTTGCGCGCAGTGTTTTCCCCCAAAGAGCCCTGCACGGCGATCTGCGCCACCTGCGGCGGCTGGAGAACCGGTCCCTGGGGGCGATTCTGTTTGCCCACTGTGGTGTGCGACGCAGTCCTTTCGAGCTGGCGAGCATCACGCCCGAGCATCACTACATCCCAGAGCATCTGGTGCAGGACGCACCCGCCTGGGGGCGCCGCTCGCGCTTTGACCTGGGGGGACACAGCCTGATGGTCAGTGAGATCTTCCTGGAAGGGTTCAACCCATGGGATGACTTCGCCCCCAATCATCGCTCCCAACGGGGGCGCGTGAGGGCTCCCACCCACCAGGAAACCGCCGCCGGGGCTGCGCTGACCTTGCACGCACGGTAAGCTAACGGCTTTCCCAATCTCAGGACGCACTTCGATGGCCTCGGGCAAGTTCCACGCCTATATACAACTCACGCGATTGAATCGCCCCATCGGCGCCCTGCTATTACTGTGGCCCACGCTTTGGGCACTGTGGTTGGCTGCGGACGGACTGCCGAGAACGGACGTGCTGTTTATCTTCGTACTCGGCACCTTCGTCATGCGCTCGGCCGGTTGCATCATCAATGACTATGCCGACCGCAACGTGGACGGTGCCGTGGCCCGCACCCGGGATCGGCCGCTGGTGACCGGCGCCGTGAGTACCACCGAAGCGCTCACTTTGTTCGCTGTGTTGCTCTTACTGGCCTTTTTCCTGGTGTTGTTCACCAACCCCCTGACCATTAGCCTGTCGGTGATCGGGGTGCTGCTGGCCAGCGCCTATCCCTATATGAAGCGCTACACGCATTTGCCACAGATCGTGCTGGGGGCCGCCTTCTCGTGGGCTATTCCCATGGCCTTCGCCGCTCAGTCGGGGGAATTGCCCCAGGGTATGTGGCTGCTGTACATCGCTAACGTGCTGTGGACGGTGGCCTACGACACCGAGTACGCCATGGTGGATCGCGAGGACGATCTGAAAGTGGGCATCAAATCCACCGCCATCCTGTTCGGTGATATGGACCGGATTGCGATCGGCGCCCTGCATGTGCTCACCCTGGTGGCGTTGTTACTCGTAGGCCTGCAGTTCTCTCTGGGGCTGTACTACTACGCCGGTGTGGCCGCCGCCGCGGCCCTGCTTGGCTGGCAGCACGTACTGATCGCCAATCGGGCACCGCCACAGTGTTTCAAAGCTTTCCTCAATAATAATTATGTGGGGCTGGTGATCTTCATCGGCATCGCCGTGGATATCTGGTTACGACAAGCACCCGCCGCAGCATGAGCGACGACGCGGTACAGGTGGAATTCCTCCATTCTCTGTCCGAAATTTCGGCGCAGGAATGGAACGCCCTGTGCGACACCGACTACCCCTTCCTGCGCCACGACTTCCTGCTGGGCCTGGAACAAACCGGCTGCACAACGGCCGATACCGGCTGGCAACCCTGCCATGCTCTGTTACGCCGCAACGATAGGCTGGTGGCATTGCTGCCCACTTACCTCAAGAGTCATTCCTGGGGTGAGTACGTGTTCGACTGGTCCTGGGCCGACGCTTACCAGCGCATCGGCCTGCGCTACTATCCCCGACTGGTGAGCGCGATACCTTTCACCCCCGCTACCGGGCCGCGCCTGTGTACCGCATCAGGGGAGAATCGAGAACGGGCGGCGGCTGCACTGGTCGCGGGCATACAAGCGTTTAGCCAGCGCAATGAATTGTCCGGCTGGCATGTGTTGTTTCCCAATGATTCCGACGCCGGAGTGTTTGAGTCACTGGACCTGACCAAACGCCGCGCCTGCCAGTTCCACTGGTTCAACGAAGGCTACACCGACTTCGACAGCTTCCTGTCGCGCTTCAACAGCCGTAAACGCAAAGCCCTGCGCCGCGAGCGGCGACGAGTGGCGGAACAGGGCATTACGCTGCGCCGCCTGCGCGGTGACGACATTACGCCTGCGGATTGGGAACGCTTCCACCACTTCTATCAGATCACTTACGCCAAGCGCTCCGGCCACGGCGGCTACCTGAGTCGAGAATTTTTCACCGATACCGCGGCTCACTTGGGCCAACAGGTAATGATGGCGGTGGCGGAAAGGGAGGGGCGTGACATCGCCGCAGCCCTGTTCTTCTGCTCTGGCGATACCCTGTTTGGCCGCTACTGGGGTTGCGAGCAGGAATTCGACTGCCTGCATTTCGAAGCCTGCTATTACCAGGGCATTGAATTCTGCATCGAGGAAGGGCTAAAACGGTTTGACCCCGGCGCGCAGGGCGAGCACAAAATCCAGCGCGGCTTTCAGCCGGTGGAAACCGTGTCTTATCACTGGTTAGCCGATGAACGCTTCGCGGCCGCCATTCGCGACTTTACCGAAGAAGAGGCGACCCACAATCGCCGCTACCAACAACAGGCCGCCGAGTTACTGCCCTTCCGGCTCAGCGACTGAGTGCTGCCACACCAGTAAGCGGTTGTTCGCGGGCATGGCGTTATCTTCCAGCAGATTGAACCCCGCCGATTTCGCCAGCGCATCCACCGCCTCAAAATCACGGATGGCGCTGTCGGGGTGCTGCTGTGCCAACCACTGATCAAAGCGTGCATTGCTCTCACTGGTGTAACGCCCGTCGTAATTGAAGGGGCCGTAGACCGCCAGCACGGTGCCCGGCGCAGCACGCAATCCCAGTTCCGCAAACAGTTCCTTCACCGCGCTAAAGGCCATGATGTGCAGGCTGTTGGCACTGAACAGGGCGTCGGGAACATCCAGCGGCCAGGGCCGGCTCCGCACATCGAGTGCCTGCGGTGAGGCCATATTTTCACCTGCGTACTGCTCGATTCGAGGTTGCAGGGTCGGCAGATTTTCCGCGAGGTCGGTAGGCTGCCAATATAAATGCGGCATCGACCCGGCAAAAAACGTGGCGTGCTGACCGGTGCCGCTGGCGATTTCCAGGACCTGCTTGCAATCGGCAAATACGCGTTGCAGCACCTCCAGAATGAAGGGCTTGTTGTTTTCACAGGCCTGGGAGAAGGGCAGAGAATCCACAGGGCTAACCGACGCGCATATCGAAGTCGGCGAAATCCAGGTCGCGCATATGCCACCAGAAGTAGGTGGTGCTGTGCGGCCAGTTATTGGTGTTCAAGCCAGCTTCGTTCTTGTACCAACTACCACAGTCGCCAGTCCAAACCGTGTTGGCCAGATCACCCTGCAGGCGATCGTTGTAGCGCCGGGTTGCAGCGGCGGAGGGCTCAAGGCTGGTAAGGTCATGGCTGAGAATCTTGTCGATGCAACGCACGATGTAGCGCACCTGTTGCTCCACCATGAAAATAATCGAACTGTGGCCAAGGTTGGTGTTCGGCCCGTAGAGCATGAACAGATTGGGAAATTCGGGTACCGCCACACCGCGGTAGGCCTGGGCGCCGTCGCGCCAGTGCTCTGCCAGGGTACGACCGCCGCGGCCGGTCACCGACAGGGTTGCCAGAAAATCGGTGGCGTGGAAACCGGTGCCATAAATCAGCACATCCGCCGGGCGCTCCTGTTCATCTTCGCTGCGCACGCCCTCCGCACCAATGCCGGTAATAGGTGAAGTCACCAGCTCCACATTCGGGCGCACCATTGCCTGGTAGTAATCATCCGATACCAGAATACGCTTACAACCGATCTCATATTTGGGCGTCAACTTTTCCCGGAGCACGGGGTCCGAAACCTGGTTTTCGAGAAAATTCAGCGCCTGCCACCGCACCAGCTTCTGCATCGGTGCAATGGTTTTCATCACCGGGAACAGCAGGCATTCCTGATAGAGGTATCGCGCCGCCCGGCGTATGCGCAACCACCAGGGGAACTGCCGAAAACGCCGCTTCTGACCGTCTGTGAAGGGGCTGTCGTTGCGCGGGATGACATAGTTGGCGCTGCGCTGATACACATAAACCTGCTCGGCTTCTTTAGCCACCGGCGGGATGAACTGCAGGGCGCTGGCCGCGTTGCCGATAATCGCCACGCGCTTGCCCTTGAGGTCCACGTCGTGATCCCAGCGAGCCGAATGGAATTGCTCACCGGCAAAATCTTCGCGCCCTTCAAAGGGCGGAATGGACGGCACGTTGAGCTGACCCACCGCGCTGACCAGAGTGCGTGCGCGGACGACGGTGCCATCCGACAACGTAACTTCCCACTGCCCGAGGGCCTCATCGAAACGCGCGGCCGACACGCCACAATCACAACGCACTTTATCGCGCAGGCCGTACTTGTCGACGCAATGCTCCAGGTAGGCGCGAATTTCATTATGGGGCGAGTAGTGCCGGCTCCAGTCGGGATTCGGCTCGAAGGAGTAGCTGTAGAGCACTGAGGGCACATCACAGCAGGCCCCCGGGTAGTGATTGTCATGCCAGGTGCCGCCCACACCCGGCGACTTTTCCGCGATGAGGATGTTGTCGATGCCACGTTCGTGCAACTTGATACCCATGCAAATGCCGGAAATGCCGGCGCCGATAATCAGGGCATCATAAAGTTGCATGTCGTTCATGGCGGATCAGGCTCCTGGTGGTGCGTCCCGGGTGAAAACCAGTTCGCGGGCGGTGGATTCGGTGCTGTTATATCGATAGCCATCCACTCGGAATTTTTTAAGTCCGGCTACCGTGGCTATCTCGTTTTCTATAATGTAGCGCGCCATCTGTCCGCGCGCCTTTTTGGCAAAGAAACTGATGACCTTGTACTTGCCGTTTTTCAGGTCCTTGAACACCGGCGTGACGATGTCGGCGTGAAGACCCTTCTTCTTCACAGAGCGGAAGTATTCATTGGAAGCCAGATTGACCAGCACGTCTGACTTCAGCGATTTCAGCTGTGCGTTAAGCGCCTCAGTTATGCGCTCGCCCCAGAAAGCATACAGGTCCTTGCCACGCTCATTGCCGAGCCGGATACCCATTTCCAGACGGTAGGGCTGCATCAGGTCGAGGGGGCGCAGCACGCCGTACAATCCGGAAAGGATGCGCAGGTGCTTCTGGGCATAGACCAGTTGCCCTGCATCCAGTGTTTCCGCCTGCAGGCCGGTATAAACATCGCCCTTAAAAGCCAACACCGCCTGCCGGGCGTTGTCACGATCAAAGGGCACACCCCAGTTCATGTAGCGCTCGTGGTTGAGCTCGGCCAGGGCATCGCTCACGCCCATCAATGCGCGAATGTCATCTGGCGAGTAATCGCGCATAACGTCAACCAATTGCTCAGACTGATCGAGAAATTCCGGTTGGGTATGTCGGCGGGTCTTAACCGGCGATTCGTAGTCGAGGGTCTTGGCGGGGGAGATAACAGTCAGCATAAAACGGCAGGGTAATCGGATATCACGTTGAGTAAACGGCTATGATACCCTCTCACCCCCTATTCAAAAACACATAAAGCGGGCATGGGCGCAGTTCAGCGGCTAATCCATACGATTGATACCTTTACCGACTTCAGCGGCCGATGGCTGGCCTGGCTGAGTCTGGCGATGGCCCTGCTCACCGCCATTATTGTGGTAGCTCGCTACGGTTTTGACACCGGCTCCATTGCCGCGCAGGAAGCCGTCACCTATCTCCACGCCAGCCTGTTCACCCTGGGAGCGGCCTACACGCTCAAGCACGGTGGCCATGTGCGAGTGGATATCTTCTACCGCGAGTTTTCACCCCGCACCCGGGCCTGGGTGAACGCCGTGGGTGGCATCGTGTTCCTGTTGCCGCTGTGTCTGTTCATCCTCGGCATCAGTTGGCACTACGTCACCGAATCCTGGGCAATTCGTGAAGGGTCGCCCGACGCTGGCGGCATCCCCGCCGTCTTCCTGTTGAAATCGCTGATGCCGGCACTGGCGCTGACCTTGCTCCTGCAGGCAGTGTCCGAGGTGCTGCGCAACGCCCTGTCACTGGCGGGCGCGTGGGACTACGATGGCTGAATACCTGCCACTACTGCTTTTCGCCACGGTTTGCCTGATTATGATGGCGGGCTATCCCGTGGCCTTTACGCTGGCGGGCACTGCCTTGGTGTTTGCCGTTGGCGGCATCCTCAGCGGCACCTTTGATCCGGCCTACCTGGGCGCGTTTCCCGGGCGCCTGTTCGGCACGCTGAGCAATACCACCCTGATCGCCGTGCCCCTGTTCATCCTGATGGGGGTGATACTGGAGAAGTCGCGCATCGCCGAGGAACTGCTCGGCTCAATGGCGCAACTGCTGGGGCGATTACGCGGCGGACTGGGCATCTCGGTGGTGTTGGTAGGGATGCTCCTCGCGGCATCCACCGGTATCGTCGGCGCTACCGTGGTCACCATGGGCCTGTTGTCCCTGCCGAGCATGCTGCAGCGGGGCTACAACCCCTCGCTGGCTACCGGCACCATCTGCGCCACCGGCACCCTGGGGCAGATTATTCCGCCCTCCATTGCCCTGGTGTTGCTGGGCGACATACTGTCCAGCGCCTACACCCAGGCCCAGCTCAACATGAACATATTCAACCCGAAGACGGTGTCCGTGGGCGACCTGTTCATGGGGGCTATCGTGCCGGGGCTGCTTCTGGTGTGCCTGTACTTACTCTATGTGGCCGGTTACGCGTGGTTGAAACCCGAACAGGCACCGCCGGCTTCAGATATTGAGCGAATCGAAACCGGGCCGCTATTGCGCGGCTTACTGCCACCGCTGCTACTGATCGCCGTGGTGCTGGGCTCCATCCTGGCGGGCGCCGCAACGCCGACGGAAGCCGCTGGCGTGGGCGCCACCGGTGCCCTGCTGCTTGCGCTGCTGCGCGGCCAAATGGATCGGGCACGGCTGCGCGAGGTGGTTCGCAACACCATGGAAGTGACCTGCATGGTGTTTATGATCCTGATCGGCGCCGCGGTGTTCTCCCTGGTGTTCCGCGGTTTCGGCGGCGAAGAACTGATCCACGGCATGTTCGAACAGATGCCCGGCGGCGTGGCCGGCGCCACGCTGGTGGTGATGCTGGTGATATTCCTGCTGGGCTTTATCCTCGACTTTATCGAGATCACCTTCGTGGTGGTGCCCATCGTTGGCCCGATCCTGCTGGCCATGGGGCTGGACCCGGTATGGCTGGGCATCATGATCGCCCTGAACCTGCAAACCTCCTTCCTCACCCCGCCCTTTGGCTTTGCGCTGTTCTACCTGCGCGGCGTGGCGCCGCCGGAACTGCCCACCGCCGCTATCTACCGGGGCGTTATTCCCTTTATAATCATCCAGCTTCTGGTGTTGGTGGCGCTGTGGTTCTGGCCGGAACTGGCCACCTGGTTGCCGGAACAATTACAGAACAAATAACCCACAAACGCTGCCCACACGAGGCTTCGCACCCGATGAGTGATATCGACACTAACCCCGCGCCCCAGGGCGAGCTGTGCCTGCAGACCATTGCCATGCCCAAGGACACCAACGCCAACGGCGATATCTTCGGCGGCTGGCTGTTGTCGCAGATGGACCTGGCGGGCTCAATCGCCGCCGGCGATGTGGCCAACGGGCGCGTGGCAACGGTAGCGATTACCGGCATGGCTTTTCTCACGCCGGTACATGTGGGTGCAGTCGTGTCCTGCTACGCGGATATCCTGGAAATCGGCCGCAGCTCAGTGCGCATCATGGTCGAGGTGTGGATCCCCTCCCAGCACGACAACGAGCCGATCAAGGTGACCGAAGGCGAGTTTGTGTTCGTGGCCATCGACTCCAACGGCCGCACCCGCGCCATCCAGTCCTGAAAAAAAATTACTGCTCCAGCGGG
This sequence comes from Gammaproteobacteria bacterium, assembly GCA_030427085.1. Lineage (GTDB taxonomy): Bacteria > Pseudomonadota > Gammaproteobacteria > Pseudomonadales > Halieaceae > JAUHXH01. The sequence goes on from JAUHXH010000004.1 coordinate 142,515, forward strand.
CTCGGCGGGGGCAGTACTTTCTCACGGGCGTTCATGTAAGCCCGCTCTGAAATGTTGTGGTAGGCGCGCACGCTGCCGTAAAACTTCTCCACCGACTGCTGCACTTTGGCCAGGAAAGGATCGGCGGCCACCTGTTTGGCCAGTACTTCGCGATAACCATCAGCCAGGGCCTGATACACATCGTCGGGCAGGCGCCGCAGTTGCACGCCGTGCACTTCCACCAGCTCTCGCAACGCGGCATTATTGCGCGCGGTGTACTCATCCAGCATGTCCTGGTTCATGGCCCGCGACGCCTGGGTCACGATCGCCTGTAAATCCGCCGGCAGGGCTTCGAAAGCCTGCTTGTTGACGATGGTTTCCAGGGTGGGACCCGGCTCCTGCCAACCGGGGTAGTAGTAGTACTTCGCCACCTGATGCAGGCCGAGGGCGATGTCGTTGTAAGGGCCAACCCACTCGGTGGCATCGATCACACCGGTTTGCAGCGAGGTGTACAGCTCACTGCCGGGCAGGGTAACGGCCGTGCCGCCCGCCGCCGTCCACACCTCACCGGCGAGGCCGGGCACCCGCATTTTCAGGCCCTTGATGTCCTCGACCGAATTCAGCTCACGGTTGAACCAGCCGGCCATCTGTACGCCCGAGTTACCACCGGCAAAGGGAATAATGTTGAAGGGCGCATACGCCTCGCGCCACAACTCAAGACCGCCGCCGTAGTGCAGCCAGGCGTTTTGCTCGGTGGCGGTGAAGCCGAAGGGTACCGCGGTGAAGAAGGCCGCCGCAGGGATTTTGCCTTTCCAGTAGTACGATGCACCGTGCCCCGCCTGCGCCACGTTCTGCGACACCGCGTCGAACACGCCAAAAGCCGGGACGATTTCACCGGCACCATAGACGTCGATCACCAGACGGCCGCCACTCATCTCACCCACGGTGCGAGCAAAGGTCTCGGCACCACGACCCAGGCCGGGGAAGTTCTTCGGCCAGGTGGTAACCATCTTCCAACGGATGCCTTCCACGCTGGCGCCAGTGCCCTGAGCGGTGCCCTGTGAGTCATTGCCCGCACGGCTACGATCCATCGCCCACAGCGCACAGACCAGCACCAGAGTGGCGAGCAAGCCGAGAATAATGAGAGGACTATAGCGAAGTTCAGCGCGACCGGCGGTCATAGTGTGTCCTGATTTATTACTGTTATGTCGTTAGATTAACTGCAGATTGGCGTACTGTACCACCAGCCACTTGCTGCCTTCGGCGTCGAAGTTGACCTGCACCCGGGCATTGCTGCCCCGGCCTTCAAAGTTGAGTACCACACCCTCACCAAAAATCTGGTGGTATACCCGATGGCCGAGGCTGATGCCGGTATCGGGCACGTCCGCCTGCCCCAATCCACTCACCGGACGGCTCACCGTGTTGTGCAGCCGCACTTCCTGTAACAGTTCGGCGGGAATCTCGCGGATGAAACGCGAGGGTGCATTGTAGGTGTCGCTGCCATGGAGGCGGCGGGATTCGGCGTAAGTCATCACCAGGCGCTCCATAGCACGGGTGATACCCACGTAGCACAGGCGCCGCTCCTCCTCGAGCCGACCCGGTTCTTCCGCCGACATGCGGTGGGGGAACAGGTTTTCCTCCATACCGGCGAGGAAGACCAGCGGAAATTCCAGGCCCTTGGCGCTGTGCAAGGTCATGAGCTGGACGCTGTCTTCGTGCTCCGGTGCCTGGGCATCGCCAGCATCCAACGCGGCGTTGTCGAGGAACTGTTGCAACGGGGAGAGTTCGCCCTCCTCCGCGTCGAATTGTTTCGCGGCGCTACCCAGTTCCTCCAGGTTCTCCACCCGCGCCTGGCCCTTCTCGCCCTTTTCCTTGCCGTGGTATTCGATCAAGCCGGCACCGTCCACCACATGCTCCACCAGGTCTTCGAGCGTCAGCTCGTCAGTGCCGGTGTCGAGCTCGTCGATCAGCACCGTGAAACCCTGCAGGGCGGTCAGGGCTCGCGCTGGCAACAACTTCTGTTCATTCACAGTAGCCATCGCCGACCACAGGGACTGGTCCGTTTCACGGGCACACTCGCGCAGTACTTCCAGGGTTTTGCTGCCGATGCCTCGCGGCGGGAGGTTGATCACCCGCTCCACAGCGGCATCGTCCGCCCGGTTTACCAACAGGCGCAGGTAAGCCATGGCATTGCGAATTTCCTGGCGTTCGTAGAAACGCTGGCCGCCATAAATACGGTAGGGCAATCCGGCGCGGATCAAGGCCTCTTCCAACACCCGCGACTGGGCATTGGAGCGATACAGCACCGCAACGCTGGCGCGCGTGTTGCCCTCGTTAATCCACTTTTCCGCCTCTTCCACGATGTAGCGGGCTTCATCCTGTTCGTTAAATCCGGCGTACAGGGTGATCGGCTCACCGCTCTCGCCAGCGGTCCACAACTCCTTGCCGAGGCGGCCGAAATTATTGGCGATCACACCGTTGGCCGCTTTCAGGATGGTCTGCGTGGAACGGTAATTCTGCTCCAGCCGCACGGTGAAGGTGCCGGGAAAGTCCTGCGAGAAGCGCTGGATGTTTTCGATCTTGGCCCCGCGCCAGCCGTAGATGCTCTGATCATCGTCACCGACCGCCACCACGGGAATACGTTTGCCGGCCAGCACGCGCAGCCAGGCGTACTGAATGGTGTTGGTGTCCTGGAACTCGTCCACCAGAATCTGGCGGAAGCGGTTCTGGTAGTGGTCGAGCAAATCGGGGTTGTTGAGCCACAACTCGTGGGCGCGCAGCAACAGTTCGGCGAAGTCCACCATGCCGCCGCGTTCACAGGCCTGTTCGTAGGCGTGGTACGCCGTGAGCAACGTCCGGCCGTGAATATCGCCGGGCGGCACATCAATGTGCTTCGCACGCAGCCCCTCGTCCTTCTGCCCGTTGATGTACCACTGCACCTGTTTCGGCGGCCAGCGCCCCTCGTCCAGTTCAAGTTCCCGGCAAATGCGTTTGACCAGCCGGAGCTGGTCGTCGCTGTCCAGAATCTGGAAGTTCTGCGGCAGCCGGGCTTCCTTCCAGTGTGCCTTCAGCAAGCGATGGGCCAGGCCGTGGAAGGTGCCCACCCACATGCCGCGCACCGGCACGTCGAGCATTTCCTCCAGCCGGCCGCGCATCTCCCGCGCCGCCTTGTTGGTGAAGGTAACAGCCAGAATCGACCAGGGCGAACAGCCCTGGGCCTGCACCAGCCAGGCGATACGGTGCACCAACACACGGGTTTTGCCCGAGCCCGCACCCGCCAGTACCAGCAGGTTTGGGTCCTCGGCGGCTACCGCCTGGCGTTGAGCATCATTGAGGGGGTCGAGAATACGCGATACATCCATCGGCGCATTTTAGGGGACTACCGGGCAATTCAATAGCCCCGAGATGGCCAACCTGCCCAACAAAGCGACAGATTGTCCCCGGCGCTACTGCTCGCGGCCTCGCCCCGGCTATACTGGACGCCAGATTCGTTGGAGCCACCCTGTTGACCCGCCCGCTACTTCGCGACATAGAACAGCAGCTACCTGCACTGCGCCGCTCCGAGCGCAAGGTAGCCGAGTTGGTACTGGCTGAACCCGCCGAAGTGGTACACATGCGCATTGTGGATCTGGCCGCGCGGGCCGAGGTCAGCGAACCTACCGTGGTGCGCTTCTGTCGGGCCGTTGGCAGCGCGGGCTTCCAGCATTTCAAACTGGCGCTGGCCCAGAGCCTGGCCCAGAACCCCAGCGCCGAGCCATTCAATCTCGAAGAAACCGACACCGCCCGGGATTACACCCAGAAAGTGTTCGACTCCACCATGAACAGCCTGGCGCTGGTGCGCGACAGCCTGGACCTGGATGCCGTCGAGGTGGCGGTGGACGCACTGTGTAACGCCCGGCGCGTGGAGTTCTACGGTTTCGGCGCCTCCAGCCCGGTCGCTATCGACGCCCAGCATAAATTCTTCCGCCTGCAGATTCCCAGTGCGGCCTATTCCGACCCCCACATCCAGGCCATGTCGGCCATGTCCCTCACCGAGGGGGATGTGGTGGTAGCCATTTCCCAGTCCGGGCGCACCACCTCCCTGCTGGACGCCATGGCCCAGGTGAGCGAAGCCGGGGCAATTATCATCGGCCTGGCGCCCAGCGGTACCCCGGTGTTGCAGCGCAGCACCATCGCCATTCCGATCGATGTGCAGGAAGACGCCGACACCAGCTACACCCCCCTGCCCTCGCGCATCGCCCACCTCACGGTGATCGACGTACTCGCCGTGGGGGTGTCCAAGATCAAGGGGCCGGAAATCGACCAACACCTGAGCCGACTCAACCGGGTACTGCACTCGCTGCGCAGCGACGATAGCGCGCCGGGCTGAGACAAATCGCGCACGCCTCTGCTACCATCGCGGGCATTACCGTCGGGGACACACCATGAGCAACGAACAGGATTCCGAAACCGGTTCCGAGGGCACCAAACCCACGGGCATCGGTGATCAGGGGCGCCAACTGGAATTCGACCGGGGCGAGCTGTCCTCCAGCCAGCGCCGCCTCGACCCGCTCCCCAATACCTACGCCGACGCCGATGACGACGAACCCGACGAGGAGTATCCGGACTACGAGGACGAAGTCGCGGATTACGAACTGGCGCCAGAAGAAGAGGATGAACCAGACGTCGCTGACGAACCCGCTGAATGGGACGAAGAGCGCGGCAATGAGCGCTGGTACGACGACCCTGCCGAATCCGGCTCCGAACCCACGCTGCCCCTGCCCCTGGGCCTGATCCTGACAGGCATCGCCGCACTGATCTTGCTCGGCGCCGGTGGTTACGGTGTGATGCAACAACGGGCGGAGTTAAAAGAGGAGATCCGCCAGTTGCGCGCGGAGCTTTCTACCGCCGCCAGCCTGGACGAGGTGGCCGCGGTCAGGACGCAGAATGACGCGCTATTGGCCGACAACGCAGACTTGCGACAAAACCTGACTTCGCTGGAACGCGAAAACCGCATACTGGGTAACACCGCCGCAACCCTGGAAGAACAGCTCGCGGCCCTGCAGGTCAACGGTGGCGGCAAGGCACCACCACGGCCAGCCGAACCCGAAGCCAGGCCGGAGCCAAAACCCGAACCCGTAGCGGCTGCGAAGCCCGCTGAACCAGCACCCACCAAGCCCGAGCCAACTCCCGCCAGTGCCGGCCCCTGGTTTGTGAATTTTGCTGCCTATGGGCAGGAGGCCGCCGCTCGCAGTCGCGCCGACCAGCTCAAACCCAGCCAGGGTCAGGTCACCGTCAGCACCGTCGAAAGCGGCGGTCGCACCCTGTATCGTGTCCGCGTGGTCGGGCTGGCCAGCGAATCGGCGGCCCAGGACGTGGCCCGCCAGCTGGAACAGCGTTACGGTTTAAGCAAATTGTGGGTGGGCAGCGACTGACTACGCTCCGCTGGCAATGACCCCACGCCCCTGCTAAGGTTTTCAGCCCCATCGACATCCGAAGGAGAATAAGAGGATGAAATTTGCTTCCGTGGCCGCTGCTCTGGCCCTGACTATTGCCAGCACAACCAGCCTGGCCCAGGACTGTGTACTACCCGAAAAGCCAACCATTCCCGACGGGGCCTCTGCCTCGCTGGAAGATATGCTGGCGGGACAGAAAGCAGTGAAAGCCTTCCAGGAGGCGAACGTTGCCTATATGGGTTGCCTGGAACCACAGCTCAAAGCTGCTGAGGCAGCCGCCAAATCAGCGGCCGATGATGCCAAGGAAGCCGCAACGGCTGCGTACAACACGGCAGTAGAAGCCTACAACGCGGCGGTAGCGGCGGAAGAAGAGATCGCCGGGCAGTTCAATACAGAGATTCGGGAGTACAAGGCCGCCAACCCCGGCTAATTGCCTCAAGGTTGTTTGGCTAAAGTTGCCCGCGCCGGACGGCGCGGGCAGATATCGATCGGAGGCGGGGCTACCTGCTATCAGGCCGCCTGGGCCAGCGATTCACCACCGTTCAGCGCTTCCAGATAGTCAGCCAGACGCGTGTTGTGTTCGGCCAGCTTGGCCAACACAGCCGCATGCTCGCTGTTGAGCAATGCAGACAGGCCGTTGCCGAGCAGTTCAACACCGCGGAATTCCAGCAGCTCTACACCCTGAGCACGGGCCACGTCGCGGGCCAGCGGTGCCATCCAGGCAGCCGTCTGAGGGCTTAGATTGACTTTGTAGACCAGCATGTCTTTCAGGGATGACAGGCGCAAAGTAGATTGTAGGCGATTGATCATTTCTCGCTTCCTCGCAAGTTCAGAAAAAGGTCGATGGAATGAGTGTACGCCGGCTTCTCTTTATGGCCGATTGCCGGGGACGACAATTTCGGTGGCCGTGAGCGACACAAGAGCGGGGCGCATTGTACCGGGAAATATCCCGACGCAGGCGTGGACCGTGGAAATTGTTACTATTCACCCGATTTATCTCACCTTGCCCCCATAATTCCCGGACAAAACCACCTACAGGATCACCCTTGTGACCACCGAATTGACCAAAGCCGACCAGATTGCCCACATCAACACTCTCCTGCCGCCCTGTGTCACCGTGCTCGGCGGGGAATTGACTGACTTCGACCGCGACCAGAGCACCTGCGAAATGCGCTTTGAGGTCACAGAGCAGTTTTGCCACTCCGGCAACGTAGTCCAGGGCGGCAACGTTACGGTGATGCTGGACGCCGCCATGGCCCACGCCGTGTTCGCCACCCTCGGCGGCTTCGTCGGCCTGCCTTCGCTCGAAATCAAGGTCAGCTTTCTAGCGCCGACACTGGCGGGGCCCGCTACAGCCCACGGGCGGGTGGTGAAGCTGGGCCGCAGCATTGCCTTCCTGGAAGGCTCGTTATTCAACAGTGAAGGTGAACTTGCCGCCACTGCTACCTCTACCGCCAAAGTGATTCGAAGCAAGTAAGCGCCGTCGTATTTTCAGGAGAAACCACGTGAACAACAGCGTAAGCAAACTCTTTCCCGCCGCCCTGCTCGGTGCCCTCGCCCTGCCAACAAGCGCTCAGGACATCTACCTCACCGCCGCAGCGATGGTCGATGTGAAATCTGGACGCCTGGTGGAAAACCCGGCCCTGCTGATCAGCGGCAACCGTATTACCGAGATCGGCACGCAGGGTGACCTGGCGATGCCCGCGGACGCGCAGCAGGTGGACCTCGGGGAGCGAACCCTGCTCCCCGGGTTTATGGACATGCACGTACACCTGTCCTCCGCCGGAGAAGGGGTGCCCTTTCTGGAATCGATGCTGCAGTCGATTCCCCGTCGCGCGGTGAATGCGGTTAACAATGCCGAGAAAACCTTGCAGGCCGGTTTTACTTCGGTACGCAATGTGGGCGCGGCCGGCTACAGCGTAATCGCCGTGCGCGATGCCATCGAAGCGGGTGAGATGCTGGGGCCAAGAATTTGGGCGACCGGCCCATCGTTGGGCGTTACCGGCGGGCACTGTGACAACAACTTCTTCCCACCTGAGCTGGAGTACAAATCCAAAGGCGTGGCCGACGGCCCGTGGGCCGTGCGGGAAAAAGTGCGCGAGAACATCAAGTATGGCGCCAATGCCATCAAGTTCTGCGCCACCGGCGGTGTGTTCTCGCGCGGGACCAAGGTAGGCGCCATCCAGTACAGCTATGAAGAGATGAAGGCGATCGTGGATGAAAGCCATCACCGCGGCCTGGTCGTGGCGGCCCACGCCCACGGTACTGAGGGCATTAAAACCGCGATCCGCGCCGGCGTGGACAGCATTGAACACGCCAGCATCCTCGACGACGAAGCGATCAAGCTGGCGAAGAAGCACGGCACCTACTTCTCAATGGACATCTACAACACCGAATACACTCAGGCCCAGGGTCGTGCCAACGGGGTGCCCGAGGAAAACCTCAAAAAGGACGCCGCCATCGCTGATATCCAGCGCGATGGCTTCAGCCGTGCCGTGAAGGCAGGGGTGAACATGGTGTTTGGCTCCGATGCGGCGATCTACCCCCACGGACTCAACGCCGAACAGTTCTCTCGCATGGTGCAATTTGGCATGACCCCGGCGCAGGCCCTGCAGGCAGCTACGGTCAACGCCGCCGCGTTGATGAAGGTGGAGGATCTGGGGCAACTCAAGGCCGGATTCCTCGCGGACATCGTCGCTGTCGAGGGTAATCCTCTGGCAGACATCACCGCGACCGAGCGGGTCGCCTTCGTGATGAAAGATGGCCAGGTGGTACGCCAACCCGCCGACTGAGCTGCTGCCGCTAACAGCTATGTGACCGTATAGTCACAAATGTGCTAGCATGGCGGGTAACTGTTCAGGAGAACTACCATGTCCTATCTCCCGCTGTTGCTCAGGCACTCTCTGACCTCGCCCTCAAGGGGCGAGGGCGAGGGGCCCCGGGCCGACACACACCCGCTCGATTTCGAGAACGCTCTCGACAACCTCTACGCCTTCGGCAAGTTGTGGATGACCTATGATGACGAGCCGGTTGTGTCCGCCTTTCACGGTACGATGTTCGGCTCACTGGGTGGGTCCCGCCTGCGTCCCCTTTTTGGCTACACCGGTTTCGGCCTGTTCCAGGCCCGCCTGCTGGACAACGGCAATGTGCGAATGCGGGGGAAAGAGACCGGTTATTTCACCGACCTCGCCACGGGCAACATTCTGGAACAGTGGCAAAACCCTTACACCGGCGAACAGGTGGAAGTGTTCAATTTTCTCAACGACCGGATTCGCGGTGAACTCACGCCTGTGATGCCTGTGTTCCAGTTTGGTGATGCCGACGATGCGCCCACCCTGATGAATGACGGCGCAACACGCACCAACGAGGATGGCAGCACACCCTTCATCCTGCCCTGGGAGCGCCTGGGCGATCAGACCCTGCTGTCCTGGGATTACACCCACCGCTACCGCAACCCGGTAACACCCGAGCGCTGGCCGAGTGCATCCACGGGGGACTACATCAATCCCTCAGAGCATTTCACCTTTTCCTGTGACAGCCAGGAGTTGGCCGACCGCAACCTGCCCAGCGCACGATTCAATTGCGGATTCACCCGGCTCAGCCCCTGGTGGCCGTGGATGCGCATGGGTGGCTTGAGCGAGCCCGGCATTCTGTTTGGCCGAATGCACTCCCACAAACGCCATCTGGGCCTGGACGAAATTCCACGCAAGGTGCTGGCCTACACTGAACAACACCACCCGGAATACCTCGAGCCCTGCACCGATTGGGACGATGGCTTCCCCATTGGCACCTGGGAGGCCTATGCCCGGGAAGTGGCCCCCGAGGTCGTACCGACGAACTGATCAGGCAGAAAAAAGGCGCTGCCAGAAACAGCGCCTGAAAACCGCACCCGGGGGGGCTGCGGTCAAAAGTGGTAACGCAGCCCCAGCCCCCAGGATTGGGCCGGGCCGTGCGCCACCAGCAACTTGTTTTGCTCAGCCACCAGAATTACCCCGCCCACGTATTTCTCATCCGCCAGGTTTTTCACCCAGGCGCTGAACTCCCAGTGCTCCGGCGAATTCAATTGCATCATCGCATTGGCCAGCGTGCGATCGGGAATGTAGCCCTCATTCAGCGGGGTCAGGTACTGTTTAGACTGGTAGTTCCCGTCCAGTCGAGCGTGCAGGCGCCAGCCGCTGTCAAATACATGTTTGAAATTCAGCGCAGCGCGGTACTGCTGTTCCGGATTACGCGGCACGCTGTTGCCGCCGACTGCCGTATTGCCGCAGTAGTCGCCATCATTGATTACCGGCTGGTCGCACTGGTAGTAGTAATAGCGCTGGGCAGGATCGTACTGCGCCCCTGACTGGAACTCGGAGCGGTTCAGCGCGGCGCCAAACTCAAGCGACCACTGCTCGCTCAGGTTCCACACCGTTTCCAGTTCAAGTCCGTAACTTTCCACATCGCCAATGTTGCCAATTACCGAGGCGCCGTTGAGGATATTGCCGCCGGAACCCATGGGCGGTTCTGAGCCCTGCATGTCGGTCCAGTCGATGTAATACAAGCTGGCGTTTACCAACAGGCTGCCGTCAGCAAACATATTTTTGCTGCCCAACTCGTAGGTGATGTTGTTTTCCTCATCGTAGAACTGCTGCGACTCACTCTGGGCGTTGTTGAAGCCGCCACTCTTGATCCCGCGAGCCACGGTGGCATACCACAGACTGTCCTCTCGCGGCGTCCACTCCAGCGTTGCACGAGGTGCAAAGGCATCAAACTCCTGCTCGTCATGTTCCTTGCGGATGGTGGAAGTAAAGCAGAACGGGAACGGCACCAGTGGTGAAATCACACAGCCCTGCTCGCCGGGAGCCAGCGCAAAGCCATCCGTACGGCGATGGATCGCTCGCTCGTCACGCGAATAGCGCGCTTCCAGGCGAAGATTCCAGTCGGGCGCAAAACCCCAATCGATAGAGCCGAATACGGCGGTGACGCTGTCGTCAAAATCCGTCAGGTTGCCCGGCTGGCCGTGCCAGAACTCTCGCGAAAACAACGCAAAGGGATTGGCGGTTGCGTCATTGAGGGGCGTGTTCGCCACACCGTCCACATAGGCAACGTTGCAGTTCGCCGCCTCATCGTCGGTACTGCCGTTACCGTTTACATCGCGGTCACCACACACCGGCGCGAAGATAGTGAGGTCCCACTGGGAGTCTTCGGTCTCTGAGTAGTAAAACCCGATGGAGGCCTGCAGGCGTTCGCCGCCATCGTAATCGAAGCGCAATTCATGTGACTGCATTTCCAGCTCGGTCAGCGGGCGCGCACTGGAGATGTTGGTGTTGATCTCGTTCAGGGTCGGGAAAGGCTGGGCGATGGGATTGAAGTCCACCAGGATCGCACCCGTGAGCGGGTCGCGCTCGGCTGGGCCGCCGGTGGACGCACTGTGCTCGACTTTGCCGTATTGATAGCTCAGGTCCCAGCTGTCGCTGATACTCCAGTCCACTTCCAGTGACCACACTTCGGTATCCGCCACAAAGCCATAACCTCGTGGATCGACCACTGCGCTGCTACTGCGCATATCCTCGGCTGGACAGGGGTAAATACCCGGAATTTCATTAATACAGGTGCCTGTCCCGGGTTCATACGGCAAGGCACCCTGCCACATGGTATTACCCGTGTAGACGGCCCGGGTGTTCGGGTCGAACAGGCCCTGGGTATTGAAGTTCATGTCGTCATAACGCGAGGTTTGAATAGCCGCCACCTCGCGCAAACCGCCAAGGGCGTAGTGGGACTGGTTTTCCCGCTGCAGTTCAGCGCTGTACCACTGGCCGGTGATTTCTAACCTGTCACCGACCCGCCAGGTCAGTCCCAGATTGTAGGTTTCGTCATCCCAACCGCCGAGATTGCCCTGGTTGTTGAATCCGGCCGGATCGGCATCTGCAAAGGGGTGATGGTTTGGGTTGGCCCCATCGAATTCGCTGAGTCCAAACGCCGCGCGGGCCAGCAAATTGTCGCTAAACAGGGGGCCCGACACCGCGCCTGTGTAATCGTGGCGCTCATCGCTGCCCTGCACGGTGCCCAGGTAGGCATCGAAGGTATCGGTGGGTTTGCGCGTTACATAGTTGATAGCACCGGCAAAGGCGGAGTGTCCGTAGAGCGAGTTTTGCGGCCCTTTCACCACCTCTACGCGCTCCATGTCCATCAGGCCCATGTTCATCATGCTCTGGCGCTGGAGGTAGATTCCGTTCAGGAACACCGCCACGTTCTGGATACGATCCTGCAGAAAACCGCTCGATAACCCGCGGATGGTAGGTGCCGCCTGGTAGCCCGAGGTACTACCGCCGAGGTAGCTCATCCCCACGGTGCCAGTGGCCAGGTCCTCAAGGTTTCGCAGATCGCGGTGCTCTATCTGCAAGCCGCTGAAGGCGGTGATGGCGATAGGCACTTCCTGCAGAGACTCACTGCGCCGCCTCGCGCTAACAATAACTTCTTCCAGAATGGCCGACGGATTGCTCGACTGAGCACTGACCGAGGGTGCCTGAAGTGCAGCCAAAACGGCGGCCGCCAGTGCTGTGTACCTGTGCTGCATGCTTACCACCTCTCTCGTTGTTCTTATCAGGACCGCAAGCCGTTTGTGACTTACTGGTCACATGAGTGACCTGATAGTCACATAGAGTTGCCTACCGGTCAAGCTACAACATCATTGCCAGCTCAATTCGGCAGGTCATCTCTTCGCCGTAGACAGACACTACCGAGTCGCGGTCCGGGTCATTGTCGATGATGCTTCGCGCAATCACGTCCCGGCGTTTTGCCTGCTGCTCCGCAATCTCCGCGGGCAACTGTTCAGCACGGTGATACATCTTCAACCAGGCTTCGAAATACGCTAGCGCCAGTGTTTCAAAGTCCGCCAGGGCGTCCTCAGGTAACTTGCTGGCAAGCAGGAAATACGGGGAGCAGAGCGCCCGCATGTGGGCGAGTCGCGACGGTTCCGGGGTAATCGGCCCCTTGGTACGGGTTCGTTCATAGATTTTGGCAACCTCAGCGTATTCTCGTTGTACCCACGCGAAGTCTTCTACCACATCCAGATCAGGATAGAGGTCGGCCGAAAGCTGACTACCACGGGTGCTGACCATTCCTTCGAAATTGAATCGCGGCAGCTTGTAGCGGTAGTCCGGCATGATATGGATATTGAAGTAGCGCATCCCTGGCAGGATATCGATGGACAGCAATCCCAGCTTATCCAGTCGGTCTGCGGTATAGGATTCCAGACGGCCCGTATCAGCACCTTTCAGGTCACGGAGCGTACTCATGTCTGCAAACTCCGCATTTGGCGTAAGTTCCAGCGCCTCCTTGATACGGGCCTCTACCCGGCCACCTACTGCAGCGCTGGATGTTTTCAGCCGGCCAAACACGAAACGGCCCAGAGCTTTCTTGAGAGTCACTACTGTTCTCCTGTTGCTGCCTACGGTTGACTTCCCGATTTCAATCCCTAATATGTGACCACATAGTCACATTATTGGTCAATCCCCAAAACGATGAATACCGGATCACCGTCTACACCACGTTTTCAGCGACTGCTTATTTTGGGCGGTGCGGGGCGCGTGGGTCGACAACTCATCGAGCTCGCACTCGCTCGGGGTCATCACGTTACTGCGCTGGTCAGGTCGCCGGAAAAACTCTCGGGCCTGGCACACGCAAACCTCAAGGTATTTCCCGGTGATGTTCGCGACGCTGGAGCTTTAAAAGTGGTACTCGAAGAGGGCCAGGACGCTGTGCTTTGCACTCTCGGTATTTTCCAGCGGGAACCGGGTACGCCACTGGCTGATATGACTCAGACACTCCTGAGCTGTCTGCAGACTCATGGGCCAAAGCGTCTGGTGGTGATGTCCTCTCTGGGCGCGGGGGACAGTCGAGGCCAGGGTGATTTGCTGGTAAAGCTGATTCAGCGCCTTCGCCTGAAGTACGTACTGATCGACAAGGACAAACAGGAGTCGCTGATTCGCGCATCCCGATTGGACTGGACTATATTGCGGCCACCGCGTCTGCTGAATCGGGGCGACAGTGCCCCCTATCAGGTCTGGCAGAGCGCAAACGCCGAGCGCCCGCCCCGCTGGCAAATCTCTACCCGCGATGCCGCTGCCGAGATGCTCAATTTGCTACAAAAGGACAACAGTATCGGACAGGCCTATCAGTGTTCTTACTGAGCTTCCACGCACCCCGGTGTTTCAGCACGCCGGTCTGACAGGCGGACAACAATCGCCGCCACAAATAACAACGCGTTCGCAGCAGCCACCACCACAAAAGGCCCCGGCCGCCACACATCAAAAATCTCACCACCCACCTTGGTAATAAACATGATGCCCAGTGCGCCGCAAAGGGAAAACATGCCCATCACCACACCGCGATTCTCCGTTGGGGCCTCCTGGGCAATCAGGGTCTGACTTGCCTGCATTACCGCCATTTGGCCCACACCAAGGGCGCCGGCACTCAGCATCATGCCAACGCCGAAAGGGTCGTTGATCAACGCAAGCGAGCCGTAGCCTATCGTCGCCAGCAGTAGCCCTGCCGCCGTGGCAGTAACCCGGTCCATTTTATCGTTCAACCAACCCAGCACCGGGGCACTTAACAGCGCCACGCCCTGGATAATGCCGAAATACAAACCCGCCCGCGCTACCGCGGCGGCTGGTTCCAACCCGGCCTGAATGCCGGCTTGTGTCATCCAGAGGCTGAAGAACACACCGATCACAATCAGGTCACCCCGGGCGACAAACGCGCAGGCGTAGGCCAGGCCAATGCGCGTGTTAACGCGCGCACTGTGCAGCGCCAGGCCCATTTGGCCCCAAACGCTACCCGTACTGATGGCTCGCTCCCCAATCGCCGGGCCGCGCAACCCCCGGGCCGCAACCAGCGCCGACAGCACGGCGATTACGCTGACCGTGAGCAGTGCCCACCGCGTGCTATTGCCACCAAACTCCGTAAACCAGTTAGGCAGTTGCGCCAATACAAACACCAAAAACAGCGACCCCAATCCGATGCAGAAACCGGTAACACCCACCAGCGTGCCGCGGGATCTTTCTTCCGGATAATCCGCCTGCAAGGTGGTGATCATCACGTTGATACAGGCCATGCCCCAGGCCATAAACAGGCGCACCAGGTACAGGCCCGCCTCCGTTTCAACGCTGCTGTAGAACACATAACCGACCGCGAGTACCGCAAAGCCACTGGCCACCACCAAACGACGACCCCAACGGTCAGCCGCCAGCCCCACCACCACGCAGGCCACCAGCAACATAAGTTCGCTGACGAAGGCGAGATTACCCGTGAGGCTGCCCTGGCGATCAGCATCCACTTGCAGCTGCTGCACCAACACGAGTGGTTGAATGAAATTAACGAAGGTGTTGAGCGTGATGCCGATGAACGCGACATACAGGAAAGTAAGGGCGTGATGCCTGCGCACGCCAGGGGCGAGATGAATGGGGCCGAGCCTTGCCGAGTCCATGGGCGATCCTTTTGTGACCTTCTGGTCACATATTACCGGGAGGACACCACGGCTGCAATCAGGAAGTGGACGCGTCGGCCAGGTAGCGATCTACCAGCGTATCCATTACTTTATTCACCCGGCGCCAGGCCGCCGGCTTTTCGAGGTCCATACCAAAGCAGTCTGGACTGGTCATGGCACGCATGGCCAGGTAGTTGAGCATGCAATAAAACACGAAGGACAGATTTACCAGGTCTTCCTGGCGCCCCTCATCAAACTCCGACAGGATGCGCGCCAAATCGCGGCCGATGTTGTCACTGGCTGACTCGAGTACTTCAGTGATGGCAGTCGGGTGCATCAACTCGCTGGCCATCAGGCGGGTAACAACGGGTCGCTCACGCAGGGCCTTGAGGTAGTTTTTTTGAATGCGCTTGAACTTGTCGTGAAGCGACAGTTGCTCAAAGCGCTTGCGATTACCGATCAGCTCCTCGGCAGTGGGCCAGTTGGCACTGCGCTCGAGCCAGGCGGAAACCAGCCCGGGCAAACCGTCGAAGTAGCGATACAGCAATTGCTTGCCGACCCCCGCTTCCTCGATCACATTGTTCACGCCGATGCCCTCAGGGCCGCGCTCCAACAGAATGCGTTCGCAGGCATCAATCAAACGCTGTTCCGTCGCCTCACGATTGCGAGTCTTGGGCGAAGCAGCTTTGGCTTTGGCAGGTGTCTTGGGCATGGTCTGGCCTCGATATCGCGTGCGGCCAGTATGGCGATGGTCTGCTGGCGAGGCAAGTTGTGACTGGGTGGCCACATCCATCGCTCCCCGCTGTGGGCGGCCTGGAGCCAATTCCTGCGATAAGTACTATTCCCCGGGGAGAGAGTAATGAATCCGTAATTGCTGGCTGGCGCCTTCTCCATCGCGCACATTAACCGTGCCTTCAAACAGCGCAAGAGACTGAGTGGCCCGGTCATACTCGAGATAGAGCTTGTCGACCAACCACCGCAGCAGTATCTGGGCCAGTTCAACCCGCAGGCACAGCTTGTCGCTTTCCCCCTCCCGACACGGAACGGCCCGCGCCTGCAGGTCGAAGCTGCGGCCATGAGGCGGTGACACAAAGCGCATACTCACCGTTTCACCACCGGACAGCGCCTGCCAGTTCATCCTGACGAAAGTATCAAAACCCGCGTCAATGGCATCCTGCGCCGTTATCGGTGCGTCGCTGCCACGCCAGGGAGAATTCTGATCTTCACGATACTGGAGGTGCCAACCTTCAGTACTGCGCACCACTGCACGCACCTCACCATCGCGCAAATCGTGTTGCACCACACTGGGCGTTGCGGTGGCCACAACATGCCCGTCGTCGGTGTCTTCGGTGCCTTGATAAAGGTGCTTTTCAGCGATTTTCTGCCCGGACGGGGAAAGATAGATGACGGTCCTGAACGGACCCTGCGCCGGCATGAACAACTCGCAGTAACGGTGCTCACCCGTCGTTGACGACACGGCGAAACCCACGCGTTCGGCCGGCCCTTGCGGTGCACCCAGTTGTTGGCAGAGGCTGAACATGGCTGCACTGGCCACGGTAAGAGTAAGGGACATTACAGTGCCGCCGGAAGTACATCACGAGGAGCCCAGTACGCCCAGCCCCCCAGATAGCATGCCCAGATCAATGCCATCACCGGCACCCACACCACCGACGGTGAGGCCAGCGACACCTCACCCCCGACTGCGCTGCCCGCCAGGTAACTCAGCGGGCCGGCAATGGCGCCCACCAGACTTGCGAGGGCAACGCGCCCCTGCAGAAAGGGAAAAGCAAAGCCCAGCGCCAGGGCAAAATTGATCCACAGCAACACGTGCCAGTAGGGCAAGCCCCACTGGCCGTCATGGCGAATCAGAATACCGAGCGCGTAGAGGAAGAAGTCCATCGCGACACCGCTGACAAACACGGCGGCCACCACGACCGCCTGCCGCGACCAGTCTGCCATCAGTGCACGGTGGAGCAGGACATTGGCCAGCGTTAGCCCTGCCACAATCAGCATCCCCGGTGCCAGCACACACACTAACCACATGCCCTCGAACACCAGGCCGCTAACCACGAAGGCCGGCTTACCGCGGAGCGTTTTCACTACGCCACACTGACATCCCGGGCGTCGGGGCCGGCGAATAGAAACTGCACCGTGCCGATGGCCCGTTCTCGAAAACCACCTTCGCAGTAGGCCAGGTAAAAATCCCACATGCGAATGAAGCCCTGGTCGAAACCCTGTCCGCGCACCGCGTCGAGCCGCTGGTGGAAAGCCTCGCGCCAGCAGGCCAGGGTGCGGGCGTAGTCACGGGTGATGTCGTGCAGGTCGGTGATCTGCAGGTCGGTCTGTCGGGCGATGTGGCCCGCCACCACTTCCACTGACGGGAGGCAGCCGCCGGGGAAAATGTAGCGCTGGATAAAATCAACGCGCTGGCGATAGGCATCATAGCGCTGGTCAGGAATGGTGATGGCCTGCATCAGCATCAGCCCGTGGGGTTTCAGCAACTGGCCACAGCGCCGGAAAAATTCGCTGTGATAACGGTGGCCAACGGCCTCTACCATTTCAATCGAAACAATTTTGTCGTAGGCGCCCTCAAGCTCGCGGTAGTCCTTCAACAGGAGCTCCACCCGATCCTCAAGACCCTCGCGGATGACCCACTGTTTCGCGTACTCGTACTGCTCACGGGAGATGGTGGTGGTAGTGACTTTGCAGCCGTAGTGCCTGGCGGCATGAACGGCCAGCCCGCCCCAGCCCGTACCGATTTCCAGCAGGTGGTCATCGGGGGACAAGCGCAATTTGCGACAGATCGTATCGAGCTTGTGTACCGAGGCCTGTTCCAGAGTGGCGTCTTCGCTGGGAAAAATCGCTGCCGAGTAGAGCATGGTGGGGTCGAGGAACAGATCAAAGAATTCATTGCCCAGGTCGTAGTGGGCGGCGATATTACGCCGCGAGCCCGTAACAGAATTGCGGTTCATGGCATGGGCAATAACCCCGATGCCTCGCTGCACCAGACTGCCATTCTGGTTCATACGCTCCAGCATGGGCAGGTTGGACACCATCAACCGGATAACACTCACCAGGTCGGGGGAATGCCAGTAGCCCGCCATGTAGGCTTCCCCGGATCCGATCACGCCATTGCGTGCCACCTCGCGAAACGCCGCCGGGTCAGTCACGATGATGTGCGCGCACTGCTGCGCAACATCGGCACTCTCGCCAAACTGGTGAACCACCTCCTGACCGGCATAGCGCTCGCTCACCTGCAGGGATCCTCGCTCCAGGCGAGCGAGCCGGGCCAGAACCGCCTTGCGCGCCAGTCGATTTACCAGCGTCATACTCCCCTGGTCCTGGCTCGCCACCACCGTGTCACGCTGTACCAGATTGGGTACCAGATCTACGATGGACGCCGAACGACTGGAATTATTCATCAATCACTTACTCCTGATTCCAAGGGAACATTCTGGCCCGGGTGCCGATGCAGCGGTACGCGCTTCAAATAAAGCTTCAGGGCCTGCCAATAGATGGCACTGCACACTTTTACGGTCATCAGGGGAAAGCGGATCATCAGCGCATTGAGGCTACGTGCGGAAACAGGCTGCCGTTGCATTTTTAGTCCCGCCTCAAACACACAGTGCTGCGCTTCCAGATTGCTCAAATTGATACTCACTTCGTCGCCAGGGACACTGCCGCACCAGTGATAGCGCTGGTTCATCGGCATAAAGGGCGATACGTGCATGTCCTTGTCAAAGCTGGCCTCCAGCGGACCCTCCGAGGCATTCACCGACAACACATAACCGTGGCGCTCGCCCCAGGGTGTGTTGTGCACATCCAGCAGCAACCAGCGCACCTGCTCTCCCTTGGCATCGAAACAGTAATACACACTGATCGGGTTCATGTTGAATCCAAAGTAGCGCCAGTTGGCCAGCAATGCGATGGGGCCATCGGGGCGCGTGCCGCTTTGCTTTTCAATGTGATCACGTACCGCTTCTTCCAGCGGCACATCGCTATCACCGAAAAAATCCGCCCGACGAAATCGCGCGGGCGCCCACCGGCCAAGCCCCCATAGCGGAGACAGACGCACCAACTCCGGCAATTCATCCAGATAGGTCAGCATCATGAATGCGCGATAGGAAAATCCGTGTCGGCGTGGGGTGTGCCGCTGATGCCAGATATCGCCGGTGTAGATAGCACTGCGCATCAGCAATCCACTCCCAGGTGACGCGCCACGCGCATGGCGCTCACCACGCCGTCTTCGTGGAAACCGTTAGCCCAGTAGGCGCCGCAGAACCAGGTGTTGTTAACCCCGTTGATCTCCTGCCAACGTTCCTGCGCGGACAGGGAGGCCAGCGAGAACTGTGGGTGGGCATAGTTGAAGGTCTGGATAACGTGCGCCGGGTCGATCTGGTCGTCGGCATTCAGGGTGACGCAATAGGTCTTGTCTGCCGACAGGCCCTGCAGGATGTTCATGTTGTAAGTCAGCAGCGGCAGCTGGCTGGTGTCCGCCTGCAGTCGATAGTTCCAGCTGGACCAGGCGCGCCGCTTGTCGGGCAGCAGCCGCGTGTCGGTGTGAAGAACCACGGTGTTATTGGCATAGGGGATATCTCCCAGCAGTTTCTGCTCCAGGGGCGACGCATCCTGCAGCATGCCCAGTGCCTGATCAGAATGGCAGGCAAACACCACAGCGTCGAACTCGCCCCCGTCACGGGGCTCGTCATTCTGCGCGACAGTGAGCCTGACGCCCTTCGGTAAGCGCTCAACGCCCAGCACCCGGGTAGCCAGATGGATACGGTCGGCAAAAGCTCTGGTCAGGGGCTCCAGATACTCCCGTGACCCGCCCTTGATTACCCGCCACCGGGGCCGGTCGCGCAACTGCAGCAGACCGTGGTGATGGAAGAAGCGGACAAAAAATTCCACCGGGAATGCCAACACCTGCTCCAGCGGGGCAGACCAGATTGCCGAGCCCATTGGAATTAAATAGCGATCGCGAAAGGCCGCGGAGTAAGCACCGCTTTGCAGATAGTCGCCCAGTGTCACCCCCTCGCGCAGGTGGCCGCCCTGCCAGTCGGCCACGGCCTCTTTGTTAAAGCGCATGATATCGCTCAGCATACGCCAGTGCTCGGGGTCCAGCACACTGCTACGGCGACTGAACAGGGCATTGAGGCCGCTGCCCGCATACTCCACGCCGTTGACAGGATCGCTAACGCTGAAACCCATCCGGGTCGGTTGCGAGGCCACACCGAGTTCATCAAGCAGCGCGATGAAATTCGGGTAGGTGCGTTCGTTGTAGACGATAAAGCCAGTGTCGATGGCGAGGGGGCCTGCCGCCGTGTCCACATCAACTGTGGCGGTATGGCCACCGAGGCGATCCTCCTGCTCAAACAGGGTGATGTCGTGTTTCCGGTGCAACAGGTAAGCAGCCGTAAGACCGGCAATTCCGGAGCCGATGATGGCTATGCGCATTGTGTTTTATCCAGTTTGTTGATGCGGGTAATGCGCGGCGCCACCAGGCCCAGCCACAGGCTGGGGAAGCACGACAGAAAGCGCAATGGCCAGGCCAGCCGCCGGGGAAAGTCGATGGCATTCGCCCCCTGCTCCAGACCCCTGACGATGCGCTGCGCGGCCTCGTCCGGGTCCATCAGGCCGGGCATGGGAAAGTCGTTGTCCCGGGTCATTGGTGTTGCCACGAAGCCCGGGCGCACAGAAACCACCTCAAGTCGCGTGCGCGACAGGTCCGCCTGCACCGACTGTAAAAAATAATCCAGCGCAGCTTTCGAAGCACCGTACGCTTCTGCTCTGGGCAAACCCAGGCAGGACGAGAGGCTACCGACGGCACAAAACACCGGGCGGGGACTGTTACCCAGTAAGGGCATGGCCTGCCGCAGGGTGTTCACCGGCCCGAAATAATTGGCGTCGAACACCCGACGGTAGCTGGCAACATCGAGCGCCAGGCCATCGTCGTACTCACAGGTGCCCGCCGCGGCGACGACCAGGTCCAATTGATCGGTGATGGCGGCAAGCTGTCGCCCGGCCTCGTCCATTCCCTGGTCATCCGCCACATCACAAGGCAGGACTCGAATGTGACTGGGAAATTCACGAGCCAATGCCGTGAGCGGCTCCCGGCGGCGGCCACTGACCACCACAAAGCAGTCCCGTGCTACCAGCTCGCGCACTACCGCCGCCCCGATACCGCTACCGGCACCAGTCACCCACGCCAGTGAACCGCTGAATTTTCGACGTCGCGACATCAGGCCGTAACGGGACTGGGGGCTGGCGTAGCCGGGCCCTGCAAGCGGGATTTCACGCTGCGCAATGCCCAACCGAGAACAGGCAGGTGCTCGTACACCATGGCGCCCAGGTCGTAGAAATCTTCATGGAAGCGCACTGTATCGCCCGATGGGTCCAGGAGCAGGTAAGTGTTGCCGCGCAGGCTGAGGTCGCGTCCACCCGCCAGCCGGGCGTGGCGGTAGTGCATCTGCCAGATCAGCATCGCACGGTCACCTTCGCGCACAATGTCGTCAAACTCGAAGCGACAGGCCTGCAGATTGGTGGACACACCGTCGAAATAGGCCATCAGCTCGGTTTTACCGCGCACTTCGTGCACGGGATCCCGAAACACCACGTCATCGCTGTAAAGACGCAACAAGCCCTCCGTGGGCGTGCCGAGGAAATCCGCATATTCACGGCACAAGGTTTCTACTACGTCCGGCACTCAAGGCGCTCCTGCTTTAACTATCCTGTGGCTGTCTTTACGCAAGGGCCACCCTGCCAGATCACCCCGATGGCGCTCTAATATATGCGGGTGATCCAATGTCGTGTTTCACCCGTATCACTGCCACGTAGCCATCACCGCCGTAAACGCTAAAATGATGCCAAACAGCCAGGATCGCGACCGCGCAACCGTGCAGCAAACCGGAAGCATCAGACAGGATGAATGGAGCCAATTGCTGGTGGCAGTTGGCACCCAGCGCAATCGCGCGGCTTTCGAGCGCCTGTTTGCCCATTATGCGCCGCAAATCAAAGGCTTCCAGATCAAGCAGGGCGGGCGATCTGACAGCTATGAGGCCGGTGAGGAGCTGGTGCAGGAAGTGATGTTCCGGGTGTGGACCCGCGCCCCGGGCTACGACCCATCGCGCGCCTCGGCCAACACGTGGATCTACACCATCATGCGTAATTGCCGGGTGGATGCGCTGCGTCGGCAGGCCTGTCGCCCCGGGCTGGACGAGGGTCTGGCGGTAGAGGACGTTTGGGACGAAGCGCTGGACGAGCAACCGCTGGTCTATCTGCAACAGTACCGCGAGCAGTCCTCCATCAGCGCCGCCCTGGGCGAGCTGCCGGAGGAGCAGAGTCAGGTCATAGAGAAAGCATTTGTGGAAGGTAAATCTCACCAGGAGATATCGAGTGAGCTGGGATTACCGCTGGGCACCGTCAAGTCGCGGGTGCGACTTGGTCTGAAAAAACTCCAGGGTGCCCTGGCCGGTAAGAAAAGCCAGGAAGTAAAGCGATGATTGAACACCACCCCGATCAAAACCTGCTGTTGGAATACGCCAATGGCAGCTTACCCTGGGCGCAGGCCCTGGCGGTGTCGGCACACATTCAAATGTGCCCGCGCTGTACCCAACATCTGCGCCAACTCAATGAATTGGGCGGCGCCCTGCTGGATCAATCCACAGCCAGCGAGCCGGCGAGCGACAGCTGGTCACGCTTGATGGCCCGGGTGGACAGCAGTGAAGCCGAATCAGCCGCGCCTGCAACCGCGGAACCGCCGGTTGCGCCCCGTAAAATCAGCGACCCGATGTTGTCAGGCGCACCTCCGGTTATTCGCAAATTGCTACACACTAATCCGCCCCTGCATTGGCAGCGGGTATCCCGGGGCTTGCGCGCTGCAAGGCTCGTCACTGGACAGGCAAGCAGTGAAGTTGCTTTCCACCGCATTTCTTGCGGCGCGAAAGTGGCCGAGCACGACCACCGCGGCCAGGAGATCACAGTGGTGCTCTACGGCAGTTTTTCCGACGCGGACGGCGTGTACTCGGTTGGCGACTTCCTGGTCCGGCAACCGGGTCAGGTACACCGGCCCACTGCCACTCAGGACCAGGAGTGCCTGTGCCTGTCGGTAGTGGAAGCGCCCGTTGCGGTGACAGGATTACTGGGTCGGTTGATCAACCCCTTCCTGGGGATTCGCCCCGCCTGACGCTGGCGCCACGCTGCACTCAACAGTTACAGCCTGGGCCGCTGCCGGGTCCATGATGCCAGCGGCGTCCAGGTCAAAACGCAACTCACCATTGCGACAGCGATCTCTCAACACCTTGGCCACTTCCTGCGCCCGCAGCAATATGCCATTGGCCTCGCGCGTGGTGATGCCGTAGTGGTTGAGCACCGCCGCAGCCACATCACCCCCGGCAGCAAAATCTGTAGCCAGTTGTTGCAGGCGCTGATACAGGCCCGGGTCCATATGGTGCCAGTCATCCAGCATGCCGGCCTTCTGCGCGAAGTTGGCGTAGGCACCATAAACCCCCGCGTCATTGTCGTTCAACACCGTGTGATGCACCCGCACCGCAGCAGCTGAAGGCTGGCTATCGCTGAATACCAACCGCCCGTCCTGCTCCGTCATCCAGTGGCGGTTGTAGTCGATGTTACCGATACGATCCTGCTGCCGGAGGATGTAATCCAGAATGACGATCTCGGTGATCTCCGCCATCCACAGTGCGATCTGGCTGGGGCTGGCGCCATCGCTGAGGGCGCGCTGCATTTTGGGGTCGCGATGGGCTGCATCCAGCCCTTTTGCGATGGCTTCGCCAAGCGGCAGATTTTGCCGCAGGGCGAGAAAGGGCGCCGTGCGCTGGAAGTCCCGGTTCTGGCCAACACCCCAACCGGATTCCCGGGTGCCATTCACTTCGGGCCCGTAACGCTTGCCGGAAAACAGCAGAAACACACCCCACAGGTTTTCCCCTTCGCGGTCGAACAGGCTACTGCGATGGGAATACTCGGTGGGGTTTGCGGTGGCCTGGTCCATTTCCGTCCAGCCGGCATGTAACATTTTCAGCTTCGCTGAACCACTCAGCGCCAGGCCCCGTTTGATCACGCGCTCTCGGTAAGCCGACACCGGAAACTCGGCACGAACCGCTACCGGCACATCGAGCCGGGTATCGAGGTAACGGCTGAAGTGGTAATACAACAGGCTGGCCGGGGCGTAGGTGCCGCTGGTGTACTGGCCATTCAGCGAATTTTTGAACACCGCCAACTCAACACGCGAATCGTCGATGGCATGCCGCCCTCGCGGGCAAACGCTGCGTTCGAAGTCGTCGGCCCGACCCGCCCATTCAGTGCCATCCAGGGCGTAGATCAGTGCCGCCGGGCTGGTGCTCCAGATTTTCGGACACACTGCGGTATCGGTGTTGGTGGTGTCGATGTCGCAGAAAGCCCGCTCTGCTTCCCGGTCCCCCTCGCGCATAACACTGTCCGGCAAGGGCTCGACGGCGCTGCAAGTCAGCGGCATTGGCACCACTGCCCCGACTGAAAGGGGCATAACAATCAGCGCCCAACACGTTATGGCGGAGAACACCTTGATATACGCCTGCACGGACATTCCTCTTGTGTGAGATACTCGGGGAGTGTTCTAGAGTATGGCAAAAATATTGATGGCAGGCTGCCGATTCATCTTTTGGCCACAGAGCGCAGCATTAGCCTCGTGCCTGATGTTGTGCTGTTTACTGGCGCTACCTGTGGCGGCAGAACCATTGATCAAGATTGCCGTAATCTCCGACCTGAATGGCCGTTACGGCACGGTGGGCTATCACGAACGAGTGCGCGCGGCGGTCCGGCATATCATCGACCGCGCGCCCGATCTGGTGATCTGCACCGGCGATATGGTGGCCGGTCAGCAGCCACACCCGCTTCTGTCCCGTGGGCACCTGTCCGACATGTGGGACGCGTTTGATCAACAGGTACGCCAGCCTTTGCGGCAGGCCGGGATTCCCCTGGCGATGACGCCCGGCAATCACGATGCCTCCGCCTATTCGCAGTTTTCCCGGGAACGTACCCTGTATCGGGAGCGACAACTCGCCCACCCCCCTCCACAGACCCTGCTGAAACACCACGACTACCCCTTTCGCTACGCCTTTGAGATGGATGGCGTGGTGTTCCTGTCACTGGATGCTACTCGCCCCGGAGCGCTGGATCCGGACCAGCGCCGCTGGATTGAGGAGACACTGGCAGACCACGGCTCACACCGCCCTCGCGTACTCTTCGGGCACCTCCCGCTGCAAGCGTTTGGACGGGGGCGGGAGCGCGATGTGCTCGACGACGGTCTGCTGGAAGAAATCATTGCGGCACCCGGCACGATTTACCTCAGCGGGCACCACCACGCGTACTACCCCGGCTGGCGTGACAACATCACCATGTTGAGTGTGGGCAACCTCGGCGGCAATCCGCGCCGCCTGGTGGGTAGCGGGCAGCGCAACGGCTTTGGCTACGCCTGGCTGGAAATCGACAGCGATGGCCACTTCCAGGTAGATCATTGGCAGGCGCCCGCTTACGACACCGCACTGGACCAGACGCATCTGCCGGCAGAACTGGGCGTTGGTCAGTGGCGCCTGCAGCGACTGGATCTGGTAGAGGGTCTACCGGTGATCCCGTCGGAGGCCGGCCGCGTATCTTCGGAGTCGGACAGCGCGCACTGATACACAAGATCCACAACGACAATTACAACGACAATCTCTAAACCTATCTCTAAACCTATCTCGAAACCAAGGGGCACCCAATGAGCGCCGATCAAACAGCAGCGATCCCCCCCGGCCGATTCCTCGGCATACACCTGCAGCCCGAAACCAGCCGGGGGCACATGATCACGTTCTACCTGTGCTGTTATGCCTGCATCATGCTGGCCACGTTTGTGCCGCAGACCCAGCCCTTCCTGCTCAACGATGTGCTGGGCTTGAATCCCGCCGAGCAGGGTGTGATCAGCGGCAACCTCAATTTCTGGGGTGAAATAGTGATCATCCTCACCGTGGGTATCTGGGGCAGCCTGTCGGATCGCATCGGGCGCCGCGCTGTCACCGGCCTCGGTTTCCTGCTGATTTCCATTAGCATCGCGCTCTACGGCTTCAGCACCGACTTGTGGCATCTCTACTTCGCCCGGGTGGTCTATTCCACCGGCATTGCCGCTGTGACCACCATGCTGATTACGCTGATGGCGGATTACGCCAGCGACAATAGCCGTGGTAAAGCCACCGGCTTTCTCGGTGTTATGAACGGCCTGGGGGCAATGACCGCAGCACTGGCGCTGCTACGCCTGCCCGCCATTTTCCAGGCCCAGGGTTTTGACGCGTCGGGCGCCGCACAAAGCACCTACGCATTGATGGCGGCGGTTACCCTGTTCATTGCCGGGCTGATGTTTTTCGGCCTGAAGCGCGGCGCGCCGATACACACGGAAACTCGCGCTCCGATGCTCCAGCAACTGCGCGAAGGTGTGGCCCAGGTCCGCGAGCCCCTGATCGCATTGGCTTACTGCGCCAGTTTTGTGGCACGCGGTAATCTCGCCGTGGTGGGGACATTCTTCACCCTGTGGGCGACGCTCTACGGCACCTCCGAACTGGGCATGAGCTCGGCTGAGGCCGTTGCCAAAGGCGGACAGGTGGTCGCGATCTCCTACGCCGCATCCCTGCTCAGCGCGCCTATATTCGGTTTGATGACCGATCGCCTCAATCGTGTGACTGCCCTGGCTATTACTCTGGCCATCAGCGCCGTGGGTTATGGCTCTACTTTTTGGGTAGACAACCCCTTCGGCGGCCCTGCGCTGGTGTGCCTGATATTGATCGGCATGGCCGAGGTGGGCTGCATTATCACCAGTGGTGTGTTGATTGCGCAGTACGCCCCGCCGCAACTGCGGGGCTCGGTGGTGGGCATCTTTACCCTCGCGGGTGCGCTGGGGATTCTGATTGCCAGCATCGTGGGCGGTTATTTATTTGATCACTGGCTGAAGAGCGGCCCCTTCGTGTTCTTCGGGGCCGTATCGGCGGTGGTACTGGTGGGCGCGGTGGTGCTACGCCGCCGGTCCGTCCACCGCTTGAGCGTCGAGGCGGTCTGAAGCTGGCGACAAACGGGTACCCAGATACAACACCAACAAGCCGACCAAAATGCCCGGCATGCCTTCGTAACAGAAGCTGTGCCAACCCAGCCAGCGCCAGATCAGGGCGGTCGCCAGACCGCCGCCCAGCGCCAGCAGCGACAGCGTTTGCGTGGGCCGGTAGCCCAGACACAGGGCCAGCAACAATGGACCGAAGGCACTGGCTAGACCCGACCAGGACAGTATCACCAGGTTGAACACGCTCTGGCTGTTGGACAGTGCCAGCAGCAACGCGACCGTGGTGATACCCAGCGTGGTGAGTTTGATCAGGTAGGTGGCATGCACCGGCTTGGCCAGGAAGTCGTGGGTAATCGCCGCGGAGCAGCTCAGAATCAGCGAATCCGCAGTAGACATGGTAGCGGCGAAAATACCCGCGAGGATCAAGCCCGCCAGCACCGGCGGCAGCAGTTCGCTGGCCATGGTGGGCAGCGCCAGTTCAGCATCAAAGTTGGCGCTTTCTCCCAGATAGATGCGCGACAGCAAGCCGACCGCCGTAGCCGCCGCATAGAAGGCGGTAAACCAGAGGTAGTACCACAGGCGAGCACGGTTCATCAGTGCGCCGTCGTTCAGCGTCATGAAGCGGACCATCACGTGGGGCTGGCCGATCACCGAGAAACCGGCGAACATCCAGCCGACAAGAAATATCACCGCGCCGCCAACACCACCCAGCACCGGGTTATCCAGAGTCCAGCGGGTGAAATCAGGAATTTGCTGCATATCGTGCAGCGCTGCTGCCGGACCACCCAGCGCATTGACCGTGACCACCAGCAACAGGGCCATGGCCACAATCATGATGAAGGACTGCACGGCGTCGGTCCAAATAGAGGCTCTGATACCACCCGCCAGACAATACAGGGCTACCAACACTGCACCCACAACAGCGCCCATCCAATCTGGCCAGCCGAGCAAAACGTGCAGGGCCTTGGACCCGGCCACCAGTTGCGCGCCAGCGTAAGTCAGCAGGAACACCAGGGATATCAGCCCGATAACACGCTGCACTGTGCCCTGCCCCGGCCCCGGCCCATACCAGTGGCTCAACACGCCCGCGTAACTGACCTGACCAGTGCGAGCAGCCGCCTCTCGGAGACGGGCATGTACAAACATCGAACCGAGGTAGTCGCCGAGGATCCAACCCAGCATTAACCAGATGGCGGGGAAGCCGGTGACATAGGTGTACCCGATGACACCGATAAACATGTAGCCACTGTTGTTGGTGGCCACCGCCGACAGGCCCACCAGCCAGGGGGCGATGCTGCTGTCGGCGATGTAATAGTCTTTGCCCGTACCGCGACTGCGCCGGGCGGAGGAAATCCCCACCAGTGTAATCGCCACCAGGAAGCCCACGAAGGAGGCGATCATCACTGGCTGGTCCATGGTCAGCCGGTCGCCAGGCAGATGGCGGTGCCGTGGTCGTGCACCTCCACCAGCGACTCGTGAAGGCTTTTGATCGCCGCCTCGTAGTCGGACTCACGCAGCACGAACTGCATGTCTACCTGACGCATGGACTGGTGCAAAGCCTGCACCGAAACGCCCGCGCCGGCCAGCGCCGACACCGCGCGCGCCAACAGGCCAGTCACTTCAAGGTCGCTACCGATGGCGGACACAATCGACACTTTGGTCTGGTCGATCTCGGCCTCGGGATAGATCTCCTCCAGCGCATGGCGAATTCGCTTCACGGTTTTCAGGTTACATGCCAGGTAGTGCGTGACCGTGTTGGCATTGATGTCCTTGGCGATGATCTGACCCTTGAAGCGGCGAATCACGGCCATGATTTCACGGTCGTACTGGTCGATCTGCCCGGCCATATCCTGGTCAAACAGCTCCAGTGCATAGATACCGCGGCTGCCGGCAATAATCTCCACCTGCGGCGTGGTGCTCACGTAGTCGGAGGTGATCAGCGTGCCCGCGTGTTCCGGCTCGAAGGTGTTCTTCACCCGCAGCGGAATATTGTGCTGGCGCAGACCCTTGGCCGCTTTGGGGTGAATCGCTTCCATCCCCAGGTTGGCCAATTGGTCCGCCACATCGTAGTTGGTGCGGCCGATCGGCACCACGTTGGCCTCGCCCACCAGGCGAGGGTCGGCACTGCTGAGGTGAAACTCCTTGTGAATAATAGCTTCGCGCGCACCGGTCAATACGGCGATGCGGCTGAAGGTCATTTCCGAGTAGCCGCGATCGAATGTGGACATCAAGCCCAGTGCGGTGTGTGCGTAGCCGGTCACGATAGGCAGTGTGGTGGTGACATCGATATCGGCAAAAGCTCGCTGGATACGCTCGTCCAGATCCACGTGCTCTTCGCTGCGCCAGCCGGTCAGGTCGACGAAGCAGGCGTTCACGCCATCGCGGCGCAACAGTTGCGCGGTGTTCCAGGCACTTTGCGCTTCACCAAT
The DNA here is from genome assembly GCA_030427085.1 of Gammaproteobacteria bacterium. GTDB lineage: Bacteria > Pseudomonadota > Gammaproteobacteria > Pseudomonadales > Halieaceae > JAUHXH01. The sequence continues at coordinate 171,900 of JAUHXH010000004.1, forward strand.
ACTGGCCAGCATTTCCCGCACCGTGGCCAGGTGAGCCTCCAGCGAAAAATGGCCGTGCTCACACAACTGCTGCAAGCTGTCGAGGCAGGCTTCTGCCGAAGACAGGCGCTCCTCGATGAAATGGTTGGCGCGCTCAATTGCTATTGCGTCTTCGAACAGCGAAGCATTAATACCAAACATTTCCTCGCGCAGCGCAGCCAGTTCCTCGCGCCAGCAGGCGTCGATTTCACTACCCGAAAACAGCGCGAACACACCCGGGCGCCCGGTTTTCTTGTGTTCCAGTAAACGGTTGGTGATACCACCATAGGCCGAGACCACCAGCACACGGCCGTAAGCCGCCTCAGCACGCCCGCCGGCCAGGACAATATTGTCCCGCACAGCGGTGTAGTCAGACATAGAGGTGCCACCGATTTTCTCTACGGTATGAGAGTGCATGTCGTCCTCTTGTTCAGGTTTTGTCGGTGTTACACCGCAATCGCAGGCGCTTCCAGTTCATAAGCCCCTTCACTGTTGTGCACTTCAGTGCCCGACAAAGGCGGATTGAAGACACAGGCCATGATCATTTCCTTGCTGGCACGCAGGATGTGCTCGTCATGCTTGTCGAGGATGTACAGCGTGCCCGGCTTGATTGGGTACACCTTGCCATCGGCCAGGGTTTCTACTTCGCCCTCTCCGGAGACGCAGTACACCGACTCCAGATGGTTCTGGTAGTGCATTCGGAAGTCGGCACCTTCGTAAATGGTGGTGATGTGAAAGGAGAAGCCCATGTTGTCGTTCTTCAGCAACATGCGCGTGCTCTCCCAGTTTCCATCGGGGGACACAATGCGGCGCTCGCTGTTGCGAGCCTGTTCAAGATCTCTAACTATCATTACTACTACCTGTCTTAAGTCTGTTATGCGGTCGCCCTTCAGGCGACCCGTCGTTGTTCAATTTCGGTATCGAAGTAGTCCACTTCCTCGGGGATCGAATCCTGCCTGGAGCAAGCCAGCTCGATGGACTGCTCGACGATGTCGATACCCAGTTCCAGCGAACGCTCGGAAATGGTCAGCGGGCACAGGAACTTCACTACCTGGTCGTCGCAGCCGCTGGTTTCAATCACCAGGCCCTGCTTGAAGGCGTGGCGAGTAATGGCGCTGGCGATGTTGCCGTCGACACAGTTAATGCCCTGGAACATACCGCGGCCGCGCGTGGTGAAATTGCCTTCGCCGTGACGCGCTACGATGCTGTCCAGTCGCTTGGAAATGTATTCACCCTTGCTCACAACAGACTGGGCGAATGCATCATCAGCCCAGTAGTGTTCGATCGCCGCACGTGCGGTGACGAACGCCAGGTTGTTGCCGCGGAAGGTGCCGTTGTGCTCACCGGGCTTCCACTGATCCAGCTCCGGCTTGATTAACACCACCGCAAAGGGCAGGCCGTAACCGCTCAAGGATTTGGACAGGGTTACGATGTCTGGCGTGATGCCCGCCGCTTCAAAGCTGAAGAAGCTGCCGGTACGACCGCAGCCAGCCTGAATGTCGTCAACAATCAGCAGTACGTCGTGCTTGCGGCACACCAGCTCCAGATTGCGCAGCCACTCGAAGGACGCAGCGTTGATGCCGCCCTCGCCCTGTACAGTTTCTACGATCACTGCCGCCGGCAAATCTACGCCGCTGCTGGAGTCGGTGAGCACCTTGTCCAGATAGGCAGTGGTGTCGATGTCGTCACCCAGATAGCCGTCATAGGGCATACGGGTGGTGCCGTTCAGGGACACGCCCGCTGCACCGCGGTGGTGGGAGTTACCCGTCGCCGCCAGGGAGCCCAGGCTGACGCCGTGGAAACCGTTGGTGAAGGAGATTACGTTCTCCCGACCAGTGATGTTCCGCGCCAGTTTCAGCGCCGCTTCTACCGCATTTGTGCCGGTAGGGCCGGTGAACTGCATCACGTAATCCATGCTGCGCGGCTTCAGGATGCGCTCGTTGAAGCTCTCCAGAAACTCACCCTTGGCTCGGGTGTGCAGGTCCAGGCCGTGAGTGATGCCATCGTCGGTGATGTAGCGCACCAGCTCTTCCTTGAACAGGGGGTTGTTGTGCCCGTAGTTCAGGGTGCCTGCGCCGGCCAGGAAGTCCAGATAGCCGGTGCCGTCCTCATCGAACAGGTACTCGCCGCGGGCGCGGTGGAATACCCGGGGGAAGGAACGGGCGTAACTTTGAACTTCCGATTCAATCTCTTCAAAAATCTTCATGCGAACAACTCCTTGGGGCGTACTGCGCCCGTTGATGACTGGGGTCGCGTACGGGCGGGGATGGGCCCGATACGCAGTAATTCTTCGGCCTCGTGTTGGCCATTAAAGTGGGTATCGCGCTGGAAATAGTCCTGATACTCAAACGACAGACCGAACTCGCGGGCGAACCCGGCAAACATGGCGCGGGAGGCGTCATTGGACGGTGTGACCGTGGTTTCCAGGTGGGTCACTTCCGCGCAGATGTCGCGCTCCAGCAGGTTGGCCAGCATCTGCCGGGCCAGGCCCTTGCCGCGGGCCACTTCGTGCACCGCAACCTGCCAGATGAACAGCGTGCCGGGGTGGGCCGGCAGCAGGTAACCGGTGATCGCACCGACCACCTCGCCATTCATCACCGCCAGCACCGAGGTGTGACGAAAATGGGTGCACTGCAGCAAATTGCAGTACAGGGAGTTTTCATCCAGAGGCGGGCAATGATTGACCAGCCGGTGCAGCTCAGCGCCGTCTTCCGGGTGGGGGGGGCGGAGCTCTATGGCCTCGCCCGAATATTTAGAACACATAAGAAAATATTTGAACTCTAATCAAATTCAGCGCCGCATTATACGCATACGCCGCAATATATCAACGTAAGTGCTTGATTATGCTCAATTGTGCTTTGTGAATAATACATAGTGTGCGAATAATTTATGCTAAATATGTGACGATTTTGCGTACAAAATGTATTGATCAGATAACAATGGCAGGTGTCAGGCACACGCGAGTGCGTATAAACTGCGCTTCCAACCAGAGAGGTGGCCGCATTGGACCCCATCGAAGAAGTACTGACAGCACTACGGCGAGTGATCCGCGCGACGGACCTGCATTCGAAGCACCTGTCGAAAACCACCGGCCTGACCGCACCCCAGATCCTGCTAATGCAAGCCATCCGCAAGCGTGAGGACGGCGGCACCATCGGCGAGTTGGCCGGGGAAGTCAGCTTGAGTCAGGCCACGGTGACCAGCATTCTGGATCGACTGGAAAAGCGCGGCCTGGTGTTCCGTGAGCGCTCTACGGTAGACAAGCGCAAGGTCTATGCCTGCCTGACGGATGGGGGGCTGGAAACGCTGCAAGGCGCACCCATCCCCTTACAGGATCAGTTCGCCCGCCAGTTTCGCGACTTGCAGGAGTGGGAGCAGACCATGATCATCGCCTCGCTGCAGCGGGTGGCCTATATGATGGACGCCGAGCACATCGACGCCGCCCCGGTACTCGATGTGGGCATTCTGGACCGGCACAGCGAACACGGCCGCAACCCCGAGCAGTACCCCGCTAACCGGGAGGCGAGCAAGAAGGAGTAGCTAGAACTCCGGCCCTACCGTGATGTAGATCTGAAAGGACTCATCCGCATCGTCCAGCGGTACGCCCAGGTCGATGCGAGCCAGGCCCACGGGGGAGCGCCAGCGGATGCCCAGCCCGGTGCCGTACTTGGGCTCGTAATCTTCCCAGCGATTGAAGGCATTACCGCCATCCACGAATGCTGCGACGCTCCAGTCGGGCATGAACTCGTACTCATATTCCAAGCTTAGAACCAACTCACTTTTACCACCCGTGATGGAATCCTGTGGAAACAGGCTCTCCCAGCCATAGCCGCGCACGCTGCGCACACCGCCGGCGCGGAACTCATAGTATTCCGGCATCTCGTTGAAATTCACGTCCAGCACATCGCGACTCTCCGCATCGCTGTAGCCGAGCGTGCTACGCACCAGCACCCGGCTGCGTTCACCGAAAGAGCGCACATGCCAGGTATCCATCCGGGCCTGCCAAAAGCTGATGTTGGAGCCCAACGACTCGTCTGCACCTAACAAACTGAGATCAAAATAATCACCTGAGCGGATGTAGATGGGGTCGTTACTGCGGCGCATCACCAGCCGCAAGCTGGGTACTACGGCCTCAAAATCCGGAGTCAGGATGCCATAGGCCTCCTCACCGAGAATTTCGATGAGCACTTCCTGTTCATCCGGGGGTTTGTCACCGAACAGCACCTCAAACACATCGTAAGTTTCGCCCACCATCGCCAGGCCCAGCACGGTGTCCAACTGGAAAGTGCCCCAGCGACGCGGTGCCAACTCCCAGTTAACGCCCACAATGTTGGTGGCAATGCGCGTCTCGCCGCCGGTAGGCAAATCGACGTCTTCGAAACTCAGGTCCTTGCTCTCGTGACGCGCACCAATGGTGACCTGACTACCCTCGAGCGGTTGCAGGGGGATCACGTAGTTGATATCGCCGGCCAGCTTGCTGCGTTCCTGCACCACCGCCAGACCCAGATTGAAGTGCTGCCCCTTGCGGCCGACATAACGGCGATCCCAATCGCCCTGCAAACCAACGCCGGTATCGGTACCCCAGCCAAGTCGACCCCGGTAACGATTGGGGAGGAAGGTTTGCAGATGTACGCGCAGGGGAATGGCTGGCGGGTCGGTATCCGTTGCCGGCAGGGTTTCGATTTCCACCTCGCGGAAATGGCCGCTGCGACTCAGGGCCCGGCGCTGGTCGCCCAGCGCCCGGGCGTCAAACGCATCGCCCGGTTCCAGTAGCAGATACCGCGCCAGATAGGCCTCGTCAAAACGATCCTGGTCGAAGGTGATCTCTCCAAAAACGTAGCCGGGCCCTGTATTCATCACCAGAAACAGGCGCGCCTCATAAGCGGGCAGATCCACTTCCACCCGATGTTCACTGTAGGCCGCGTCGCGATAGCCCAGGGTTTGGGCGTGGGTCAGCAGTTCGGCTTTGGCCGCCTCGTAGTCGCGGTGATCCAGCGGCTGGCCTTGTTGTAGTGGGAATTTGGCGACGGCATCCAGCAAGTCAGCATCCTGCTCGCCCTTGCCATTCAGTGTGATAGCTATGCTGGCCAGGGCAACCGGCTCGCCCACATCCACCTGAATATGCGCCTGCCAGGGTAAGCCCTCCGCCTCGGGCGGACTCAATTCCGAGGTGATGGTGGGCTGGTAGTAGCCGAAGGGCTCCAGCGCCCAGATGATTTCCTGCTCGGCTTTCTGGTGCAGCTCCCGAATAGTATCCGGCCGGAGTGCGCCGCCGCCTCGGCGCAGCAGCGACAGAGAGGCCTGCACGTTTTCCCGCGCCACGCCTTCCACTCCGTCGAGAGTGACCTGCACGGTAGCGCCCCACAGCGAAAGGGGGGACAGTGCCAGCAGCAGCGCGGCGTATCGCAGGTAACGGCTAACGTTCATGGGTGTAGGTCACCCCGATGCCGGTGTCGGCTTCGCCGGCGCTGGCTTCGATACCGTAGATGGGTGTGATGGTGTACAGCGCATCAAACTCGCTCGTCTCCTCCAGCAGGTTGAAACCGTAGCCCACATAGAGCTTGGGATGCAGGTAGGTACCGAAACCCAACACACTTTCACCACTGGAGGCGGAGCTGCCTGTTAACAGGTAGGACTGCACTTCCGAGGGTTCCAGCTGCGGCCGGGAAAACATCTCCAGCACCGGCGCTGTTGCGGGGCCGGTCACCAGCACACCGGCGGCGCTGACCAGGGGATCGTTATCGATGTAACGCACCGCGCGCAGGTTAACTTCCGGCTCGGTGGCCGGCACATCGCGGAACAATACCTGGCCGGTGTCGATCACCAGATCCTGCCCGAAAGCCCGGAAGGTGCCGTCGGTAATTGCCAACTGCCCCTTGGCATTGGGGATCAGTTCGCGCGCCTCGGGTGTATTGATGAACAGCACTTCACCGCCGATGTCGCCCTTGAGCCCGAGGGCATCCACACCGATGTCGTCGCCCAGGATCAGCTGGATCTGGCTATCCAGTTCAAAGTTGATGCTGGTTTCACTTTCCTGTGCCACGCGGTCTTCGGCACCGACCAACACCACGTCTACCGAGGGCGCAATGCGTTGAAAATCGGACTCGGGGGCAGCCTCTTCCGGCACCTCCTGTCCGGCGGTTGCAGGTGCCAGACTGAGTTGCGGTGTGATCCGGGCTTCCGGCACCACCACCTGGCCGCGCACAGTGACCCGCTCGCCAGCCCAGTCCAGTTTCAAATCGGGTGACACCAGCACTTCGGCATCAGGCGTGTCGTAGGCTTTGACCCGGTCTCCAACCAATTGCAGTGACAAGGAGTCACCGTCGGGGGCCAATTCCCCGTCGAGAGACAGCGTGCCCGGGCCCGAGCGCAGTCCGCCTTGCACCAACAAGCCCTGATCCGCGTTGGACTCATTGATCAGGCGCAGTTCCACCTCCCGCAGTTCCAGGCCAGCCATGGGTACATTGGCCGCAGCATCCACGATGGCCAACTGACCCAGAACGCGCGGCTCGTTAAGGTCACCAGCCAAACGCAGGTCGGCAGCAAAGCTCCCCCGCATTGCCTCGAGATCCGGCACCCAGGCCTGCAGACCACCGAGATCGGGAATTGCGGCCTGCAAGCTGCCGGACAGGGGTTGTTGCTCTGGCAACGGTACGCTGTGCATTCCGGGCAATTCCACTACAGCCTGCACAATGGCGTGTTGCAGTGGCCGCAACGACAGATCCGCGCGCAGGCCTTCGCCATCCACCTTGAGCTGCAACTCGCCTCCCTCGTGCGCCAGGTGCTCTTCGCCCTGCGCCGTTTCCACTCTCAGCTCACCGGGGCTGATAGAAAACTCGCCAGTGGCGTTCAGGGCGCCGCTGGCAGACAGTCCGCCCTGCAGGTCACCACTGACAACACCGCTCAATTCCGGCATGAGCACAGACAGTGACAAGGCTTCCAGTGACGCATCCATCTGGCTGCCAGATGTTGCATCCCAGTTAGCCCCGGCGCATAGACGTGTCGGGGAGGTATCGTTTCTACGTCGGAAGCATGCGGGTTCCAGTATTGCGGATTCAGCGGAAGCTGACAGCGCCACCGATTTAGCCAGACCCCACGCGCCCAGCGCTTCGCTGTCCAGATCCAGTTGCGCGAGCCCGCCATTCCAGGCCAGCGTGTCGGTATCCAATGCGCCGGTAAATTGCCCCTGGATTTGCTCGGTGGTGCGCACTACCTGCAAGTCCAGCACATGGGACCGAGTGGTACCACCGAGCTGTACTGTTGCGGACTCCATTAGTGTTTCACCGTCCTGCGACAGCGGGCCCAGCGATAAGGCCAGCGTCAGTGGCTGACCCTCAACGAGCGAGGCACTTCCCTGCGCCGCTACGTGCGCAAGCAATTGCCCTTCATAAACCACCTGCTCGCCCTTCAGGTCCAGTGTCAGCGCTGGCTTGGCGGTTGTTCCGGTTATTTTGCCGCTGGCATTGAGCGTGCCGCTGGCGCCCGGTAAGGCCGCGTCGAGCTCCGGCGCCTTCAGGTTCCAGTCCAGGCTCACTGCATCGCCATCCAGCTTGCCAGTGGCCGACAGCCTGTTGCTGCCGTTGTGCAGCGTGAGGGACTGAAGGGTTAGTGCTTCTCCCTCGATAACAGCATCCGCCGTCAAGCGTAGCGGCCGGCCCATCAGCTCGCCTTCCAACGTGTTCAGGTTCAGCTCACCGTACAGCACATCGTCGGCCCCGGTTTCGCCGCGAGTGCTCATTTTAAAAGCCAACTGGCCTGGCATGTCGGGGAGCCATTCAGAAGGGTCAAAGCCCTCGCCGCCGCCTTCCACTTCCCAACTCAAGCCCTGCGCCCAATTCACCAGCCCGGTGAACGTTAAGTCACCGGCGAGTAACTGCGCTTGAAGATTCTGTAATTCAAAGGCTTCGGCATTACCACGTCCCTGCATGGACAGCGTGGTCGGCGGGGCAGCGCTACCCGCTGTAGCAGCCTGCAGGTTTACCCGCCAGTCCTCTGCTGAGCCATCGATATCGATGCCCCCTTCGGGGCTACTGAACTCAGCTTCACCTTGCAGTGGCCATTGCAGGTTTTGCCATTCCACCCGGCCTCCAAATACGGGCTCGGACTGCGCCGGAAGCTGTGCCTCACCTCGCGCAGAGAGCTGAATGGGCGTGCCCTCCACTGCCAACTCGAAGCGGCTCAGCGTAGCCTGCTCGCCTTCGTACTGTGCTTCAATTTGGCCCAGTGCCACCAGCGCGGGGGGCAAACCCTCGCTGAGCTGCTCAAGATTTTCCCCGCTGGCCCGATACTCGAGGGCGGCAGTAACCGGTCCGGACCAGGACACATCGCCAGTGATATCGAGCGCATAATTTTCCTGCGTTACCCGCAGCGCGGCGATGGCCAGGCTTTCGCTGTCACCCTGCCCTTCCACAGCTAAGGTGATAACGGGCTGGTCGGGGAGGGTTGCCGTACCCTGCGCCGCTAGCGAGTAGCTTTCCAGGTTTCCCTGAGTAGTGAGTTGGCCGGCACCAAGGATGGGGGCATCGGGTGTGGCGTCGATGGCGAATTCTGGCCAATCGAGCTCCGCTTCCCAGCCGGGATTACCAAAGGGCGTGTGCACGATGGCATGCAGCGTGTGTGGGTAGGCGCCTTCGCCCAGATGTTCGATGGCAAGTGCCTGGGCGTTGCCCTTCAGGCTGAGGGCGCCGCCTATTCGACGAGCGTCAGGTAGTGTCCACTGCCAATCCAGATCCAGCGAGGTGGGCAGTTCCGCTGTTAATCCGACACGGCCAACACCACGCAGGCTCCCCTCCTCGGCAGCTACTGACAACGTTTCAATTTCTACCAGGCGATCCACCACCGTGAGCTGAGCTTCGGCCTTATTGAGGTGAATCAATACCTCGCCATCAGAGACTATTTCGATATCGCACAGCTCCACCCGATCGAGGTCGACATCGAGTGGCAAGGGAATATCAGCGGGGTCAAAGGACGTGCTGTCGCTGGGGGAGTCCTCACTGGACTGCAGTTCAATGCGAGCACCACACACACGGAGCGTGGAAACGGCTACGGTTTGGGTAAGCAAGGCAGAGGGCTGCCACTGCAACTGGACATCATCGATGGTTGCGGCCAGATCCACTTGGGTAATTTTCACACCGCGCAGGCGCAAATCCCCGGCCAGACTGCCCTCCAGGGAGTCCCACTGGGCCTGTTCTCCCAGCACGGTTCTAGCCTGCCCCGCCAACCACTGCGTTCCCGCTCGGGAAAAGAGCAAAGCCACCACCAGGGCGCACAACAACAACGCCACCAGGAGTAACGCGCCCAGGGCCCAGAGCGCCCTTTTCACCACAATTGGCACTTTTTATCGGTCTCTGTTGTCCATTGAACTGGAGGGTCTTGCTGGCGCGCTTGTGTTTGCCGCAAGCAAGGTCTAAGTTCCAAGATACACAGCATACTATGGAAAGGTGGAGAGCAATGAAATACACCCGACTTCTGGCCGTCACACTGGCCGTGGCCGCAGGCAGTGCCTACGCCATCGACCTGAACACGGATGCCCTCAAAAAAATGCAAAACGAGGGCAACAGGATTCTAGAGGAGGAAAAAGCCGCCAAATCCGCCAATTCCGACCTCAGTTTCAAACAAGGCAACCAGTGCCTGCAGATGGCCGGTGCCAACGTGGTTCGGCGCCAGTGCAATGACAAGGCCAAAAACCAGAAATGGAATTTCGACGATCAGGGTCGTCTGGTCGGCGCAGGGGGTACCTGCGTCAGTATCGCCGCCAATGGCAGCAAGGCTGTGCTGCAAAAATGCAGCGGCGCCGCCGTCCAGAAGTGGCAACTGGACGGCTCCAAGCGTTTGAAGAACGCCAACAACCAGTGCCTGGAATCCAAGGGTGGCCAGGTGATGGCGGCTGACTGCGGCAATGATGCCACGCAAAAGTGGGGCTGATTCAAAACGCGATTAAATCACCCTGGAGCGGCCGGGCACTACCCGGCCCCTACAGGTGTAGTCACACTTACATCACGCCTGAGCCCGCTTCTTTCGGGTTCGGGCCGTACTGATTCTGGCCGGGTTCACTGTCGAGGCAGTAGAACACCAGCAAAGCCAACCAGCCAATAACCGGGATAAAGATCAGTAGGAACCACCAGCCGGTGCGACCGGTGTCGTGAAGGCGCCGGATGGCCACGGCGATCGATGGGAGCAGCACTGCCAGTGCATACAAACCTTGAATCGGCCCGCCAACCCCCGTCTCAGGATTGCTCAGGCCCAAGGTGCTGTCGACAAAGCTCAGGGCGACATTGATCAGGAAATTGATCAGGGTAAACATCCAGAATTCCATGCGTTGCGCACGGCCGGAAAACCCTACGTAGTTCTTCAGTACTTTCAAATACCACTGCATGTCGCGGCTCCTGGTCAGTCATGTTGGTTCGGCGCGTCCACAAAACAGGCGGCGCCTCTCAAAACCTAGTCACGTCTGGCCGATTCGGCAAGTACAGTAGTACCGCAAAAAGTTTTGGCTACTCCACCGTGACCGAGTGATTTGGTTTGGGGGTTTTCGTCACAATTACTCCCCGAGTTGGCTAGTGTTTTTTTTTACGAGGACGACCGGGACCACCATTCAGGACACCCACCACTGATTGGGTGTTTACCCCGTCTTCGATGACCCACCCTTCCGTCCGTCGATCAGGGTTATTGTAAACGATCTGGTCCTCGACAATAGGTACACGGAACGTGATCTGAAGCTCGTGACGGTTCTCCTGTTGGTCAAATCTGACCTCAATCCGGTCCACCACCCGTTGCAGGTAGTCTCGTTTCTGTTCCTCGGTCAGATTCGACTTGTCCTGAACCTCTTTCTTGAACAAAGCCAGCCAGTCCACCCACGAGTTCTCCAGTTGCAATAACCGGTATTCCTCATGGGCTGACTCCAGGTTATGTTCAATTTTTGATCGCTCCTGCTCCAGATTCTTCCGTATCTGTTTCGGGTTGCCGGAGTGACGTTTCAGGATCACATCTGTCTCGAATTTGGATATGGCTGAATCCACGTCGGATAACTGGCGTTGTATCCTCTTGATCTTCGCCTTGAGCTTCCGGTTAGTCAGGCTGTCCTCTTTCCGGCTCTCGATGATCTTGGGGAGGATGTTGTTCCTGTACTCCTCCCGGAGGTGGTACGAGTTCGATACGGTGTCCAGAACCGAGTTCCATACCAGTTCATCGGTCTTGGGAATGTTCAGGGACCGGCTCATTCCACAGCCCTGACCTCGACTCCATTTCTTGGAATTCGCCTTACCTTTGACCCACTGTCGCTCCTTACGGGGGCAGTAGTAGTGATATTCGCTCTTGGACTCCTTGGTACGACCACAAATCTGGGTGCCACAGTGTCCACATACCATCATGTCACAGAGCAAGTAGAATCGTTTGGTCGGGTTCTCTTTCTGTTTCCGTTGACGGGTGACCTTCCGGACCTTTTGAGCCCTTTCGAACGTAAACTGATCAATAATCGGTGGTGTGGGTACACGAACAGTCTCGTTCAACGACTTGTCGGTGTAGTTGTAGTACCCGATGTACACGGTATTGCTCAGAATCTTCTGAATGGACCCCAACGACCAGCTAGCCTTACCCCGTCTGGTCAATACACCTTTGGAGTTCAAGTTCTCCCGAATCTGGTTGGTCGGGACGTTGTCGGCGTACCACTTGAACATCCGTTGGACCCACTTACTCTCGAAGTCATCAACGACCAGTTCTTTGTTTTCGACCCGATAACCAAACGGTGGAGGACCACCCCGCCATTTACCCGATTGGATTTTCAGAAAACGACCCTGACGGGACCGTTCGGTACGGAGTTTGTTATCGTATTGGCTGATCTCACTCATGATCCCGAGGATCAAATCATCCATCGGGTTACTGAGGTCGATCTTGCCGGAGACAGTATGAAGGGTGACTCCATTTTCAAGGAGCTTATACCGGATCATCCCCCACGTCTTCTGGTTCCGTGACAGTCGATCCGTGTTGTAGACGAACAGGTGTTTAACATTCCCGTCCTCGATGGAGGTCAGGAGTTCAACGAGTACAGGACGGTTACTCAGGTCATCGTGGAAGCTGGACTGACCACCTTCATTCCACAGCCGATGGTCAATACCCAACTCTTTGGCTTTCTTGATGCCTAGGTTCTTTTGATTCTCCAAGGACGTGCCGTCCTCCTCTTGGGCAGAGGAGGAGACACGTGTGTAAATGTGTAGCTCGTTGGACATGCGGGGACTTTCCCTGCCCAACTATTAAGCTACAACGGCATCAGTTGAGGAGACATCCATTTGTCGCCAAGGCTGAGGAGTGAGACCATCGCAATACCGATTGATAATGAGCTCGTACTGGCTCGCCAACTCCCGCTTAGCCTTTTTGTATTTTTTGAGGTAGCGCCGGATATTGGACATACAATGTTTGTAATCATCATAGGCAAGGTGATACGCCTCACTACAAATCTTGAGTTGATGTATATCTTCTAGAATTGCGTACGTGTTGATACGCTCAAAGACCTTACTTGCTCCGGGTATTTGGAATTCAATCTCGTTTCGGAGCGTATGTCCGGTCCCGGGTATGTACATATCGAGATAAGACGCAAGCTGTTCTTGCGGTGTGTACACCGACGCCCGAATAAATTTTTTGAAAGACTCCTGATCCATAATATTCTCCATTACTTTAGTTACTCCCAAGCCACCATGGCAAGGAATAGTGTAATAATATCAATAGGTTAAGGTGTTTCTTAGGACGAACGTTGTACCCAGATATGTCCGGTCAGATACCCGTTGTCCTACCCGGTGGTAGGGGTGATGGTCCCTCTCAACAACCTGAGGAGGGCTGTCAAAATGAAGATCGAGCAAACACTGAATCTGGTACCCGTTAAGAAGCCGACTGAGCGTAATCCGTTGGTTCAACGCCGGGAACGACTGGTCAAGTCCATCAACCGTCAACTGGAACTGGTCAAGAAGTACCGGCTCGGTGAGAAAACCACCCGGATGTGGTTCTGGACCGACGAGGACGGCAACATCTTCCTACCGATCAAATACGGTAAAAAGGAGCTGGAGCTGAGTAAGGGCAAGTTCTCGATCCAGTGTTCAACTCTGGATGATGTCGAGAACAACCTGGAGTCAGTCAAATCTCTGGTGATGCGAGGAGCGCTCGACCAGATACTGACTCAGGTCAGTGAGGAGATCCGAAAGAAATTCGGCAAGTGAGTATTGGGCAGGGGGAGAGTTCTCCCCACTGTCCTTTCTGTTCACCAGATAGCGTGAACTGTGAACCGATACCTGTTGGACAGCGACTATCGCTGTTAGCCTGTGACCAAAGACACAAAACAATGGGACAACTATGTTCGGGGTTAGAACAAGTATCAATCTCATGATGGCATCTGTACTTTTTCTGTCACCCTTTGCCGGGGCTGAGACATGCCAGAAAGCTCATGAGGTTAAACTCTCTCCACACACCGTGAAATATACAAAGCGAGTTAGACAGCCCGGCGATAACATCCGTGTTGGTGGCAAACAATATAAAATTGTCCGTCTACCGTTCGTAGAGTTTAGAAGCGGAAGAAGGTATTCGATAACCATGCCAACCCCGATGGAAGACAATGACCCGACATCGATTCGTGGATGGTCTGGACCCACGTGGTCCGTAACTACTAGTCACCGAACCGGTCCGAACTGTAGTGACGTTCATGTGTCAGGTAGAGAAGATACTGAGAACAGACTGGCGATCTCTGAAATAAGAACAACAAGTGCGATAAACGATGAAGAAGGTAGGCACCCAGAATACGAAGCTTATGGGATTCACCGAAGCATTCGACAAGTCAGCCTTCCATTGTCGACCCAGATCAATCACACCTATGTCGAATTTTCATTGCTCCTAACGTTAATGGAGATACCTTGGACGGAAACACCTCCTGAAAATTGGGACCTGACCGACGACATCGACTTTGACGACCTACGACACAGTCGAAGCCAACCGATGATCAACCAATTGAATACACTTGTTGATTTCATCTACATTGAGGAAATGTAGTTCAACGCTCATTACCCGATCTAACTACTCCGACCAAACCGACGCATCAGACTATTGTCCTTGATGTTGATAGCAATACCCAGAGTCTGTAGGTAAGCGATCAACTTGTTCTGGTTGGCAATCAGTTCAAGCTTCTTGTTGGTGTCGTCGGTCGATGCGATCTTCTTACTCAGGGAACGAACCTTAGAAGCAAGGTACACCGATGTACCCTTGACCCACACCGGATGACCCAGCGACCGGTTAGCTCGTACCTTTTCTTCCAGAGACACCACCTGCTTGAACGTCATCATCGGTGCTTGACCACGATCAACGACAGCTCACCCGTTCCGGTACTCAGTGAACGTATAGCCTTCTCAACATCCTTCAGGTCCTTGACCTCGACATCGTCCCACACCTGAACTTTGCTGATCGACAACCGTTGTAGGCTTGAGATCAACTGTTGTTTGTTGGCAGGGGAATTCACCGTGGAAATCATGATCTTGCTCTCCACTCAGATTCGGACATCCACTCTCCGGTGGTAGGATGTTTGACAGCGCCTCTAAACGAATCTGAAGGCGTTAGTCCCTTCAGGCTATGATCTTTACCCGATAAATTTTTCGTTCCGTATACACGGTTTGAGAAGGTCTGATCCACGGTCTTGTGGACTTCGGATTTCCGGGCTATCTCGGGGACCATAACTTCGATGTAGTTTTCCATCATACGAATGACTTCCGTGGTCATCGACGTACTGTTCAGCTTACACAGCTTAGAAAAGCTTGATCCCACCGAAAGCGGTACTAGGAAATTCATTAGTCTACGTTCGCATTGTTCCGCCATGTATCCTCCGTTATTGGTCTATGAACATCATTAGATTGTTTACTTCATCGTCCGTGACTACAGTGCCTACCGTTACGCAACTGTATTCCTTTTGTAGTTGTGTAATCGGCTTACCAGTCTCTACAGCCACAAACTTCAATACCGTATTTAGTTCTTTGACCGTGATAGGTTCGTTAGAACGTAGCTTGCTTCCAACTCGGTTAAGGAATGGCTTTATCTCTATAGTACGTTTACGGCAAAATCGGCTAAGGTAGCTGACAAGTTCTGCTGTCTTATTCTGTTTATACGTCATACAGGCACCTATCTACTTTTCTCCGGACATGGTTAAGATTAAAGGCTCTCACCGAACCTTTATTCCTGTGGATAGACTGGGACAGGTAGGAGTGTGTACTCATCAGACCCGGTAATAGTTTTCCCAATCTATTTCGTTGGTTGATTTCTGTTTGATCATGTAGTCGATCCAACCACCATTGATGCAGTGCTCGATCTTTATTTCCCGGTATCCCCACTGAGTTTTGGTCCAACACTCTCTGATCAACATATCGAACCTGAGTGGATCACTGAGCCACGGATTCCGTATAGCTATGTGATAGTGGAGTCGGTTGTCCGGTGACCATTCCAGAGCAGGTACAACTTCAAGTCGTTTCCCAAATCGACGATGGGCATTCCCAAACACAGACTTGTTTAACAGGTTCATGAAGTGGGTAAAATTCTGGGACGATTTAATTTGGTCCAGGTACTCACCCTCGACCCCCTGTTTCATTGTCAGGGTCACAGCCCACCACTGTTTGAGGTCATCAACATCAATGAACTGTCTCAGTTTTTCTGTCGGATCAACCCCCACCACGGTATGACTCACCTCACTCTTTAGATAATATTTATACAATCTTTATTTTTGAGAACTGACCGAGCCAATGTCCGGAAACGTCCCCTACGAACACCAGACCCCTCGAATGAAGTCACGGAAACAACACATCCGTCTGTGGTTCGAGTACTACAAACTGGCTTGGGAACAACCCGAACTTCAGGACAACCTGAAGAGGTCCAAGGACTACTATGTTCTGTGGGGTACAGTGATCGGCGTCGAGTTTGATCAATGGTGGAAGACACACTCCCACCTGTTTGGTGAAACTAAAGTACAGAAGGTACAACGAGTCTCCAAAAGCCCGAATGTCATCAATGTGGCAGTACCGATTGATCAACCGGTAACCGAATCTCTTCGAACTATCAAACAGATGGTCGAAGATCGTCAGAATGAACGAATTAAAGAGCTCGGTATCAATCCGTCACGAGTAAAGTCCAAAGCCAAGGTTCTCCAGGGGAAATACCAGTTCACTCCCGGAGTGGAACTCCGGGGAAAAACTGACTACGAGATTCAACTGATCTACAAGTTGTGGCTGGAACTTGGGAAGCCGGCTATCAACGACGACTTTTGTATGAAGGTGGTCGACTGGTTCAAATCTCGACCTCGGAAGAGTTGGGTTCCATACCAGTTGTCCGTTGACCCTCAGAAGAATAGGAAGGGAAAACTCGAATACTCCGAATCACAGATTCGACAAATCCGTCGGTACATCAAAAAAGCCGAGGGAATTTGTGAATCCGTGTCCAGAGGTCAGTTTCCCGGTAAAACCCGGTTACGTTGAGAGACGCTCCGGTTCGACTTCACTGAACCACTCTAAAGCCTCGTCGGTAACATCGATCAGAGCCAGTGGATCGTAATCGTCGTACTTGTAGAACTGGAATTCCTTAAACGGGACTACTTCCTTGTAACCAAATTCCTCATGTTCAAAAGTACGACTGACTTCCGAAACAGCGAAGTAAGTTTCTTCATTAGATTTCTCGTAGATCTCTGATTTCAATTTATCGACAAGATCGGTACGTTCCTTCTGAATGATCCATGACACACGACCGTTACGGGATCGTTTTTTGTATCCGATCTTCTCCGTCACGTCGAAGAACACCTCTATGGTGTCCACATTACGAAGTACCTCATCATCGTAGAATGCCCGATCCAGAGCACTGAGAAACATTCCACTGGCGCCGGACTCGAACACTACGGAATCCCCCTCTTGTCTGAGGTCAGTAATGTTATCCAGACTGAGCCCGTGGCACCCGAGAACCAGTTCCACGACCTTCCGGGGTGTCGTGTCACCGATGACAACCGGTGTGTTCAGTTGGTCACATACCGTTTGATCCATACCACCACCCGTCAGACGTACTTTAATCTTACTCATATCCATTCCCCATGTTTCCCGTTAATAATCTGAGGACGTTTCCTCAATCTCGGGTGTAATTTTATGAGTTTGGACGATCGGTTCTTAGGACGAACGTTGTGGCTAGATTCGTCCCCTGTGACCCCACTGACCCTGCGTTGTCTAGCTTGTGGGGTTAGCAGATGCTTACAAGGCAAACCAACATTTGCCTTGTACGGATTGATCAAAATATGACCGATTATGTGGTGTACTACCGGGTTTCAACCCAGAGACAGGGTCGATCCGGGCTTGGGCTGGATGCTCAACGGGCTATGGTCGAGTCGTTCCTGTCCCCTACGGACTCCGTGATACAGGAATTCACCGAGATACAGTCAGGGGCAAAGGACAACAGGGAACAACTACAGAAATGTATCGCTCTGGTGAAGAAAACTCGGTCCAAGTTGTTGATACCCAAGCTGGACCGGTTTTCCCGGAAAGTGTCTTTCATCTCGTCGATCATCGACCAGGGTGTTGAGATCGTCGTTTGTGAACATCCCAACGTGTCTACGTTCTTTCTTCACCTTCTGGCATGTTTCGCCGAAGAAGAACGACGTCAGATAGCCGAACGGACCCGACTGGCTCTATCAGAAGCTAAGAAGCGGGGTACTGAACTCGGGAAGAACGGAAAAGTCCTCGCCGAGGTCAATCACCAGACCAAAGTTGAGTTTGTTCAGTCAGTTCGACAAGACATAGAACGGGCTCATAGCATCTCCGGATCATTTGCCGGTACAGCCCGGTTACTGAATGACTGGGGGGTATCAACTTTTAAGGGTCGTACGTGGCATCCTTCCACGGTTAAGAACTATCTGAGCATTTTGTGACCTACACAGGGCACCTTACTTGCACTGCTATGACTTGTAGGGAAAACTGTCGGTACATCTTTAGATTGGTGTACAGATGTCGAAACAATATTGCCCACTCGAACATGCCAAATCTGAAACGTCTATTCCGGAATTGGAAACACTTCGAAGAAATGCCTATAGAAATGACCGTGAAGACGTAGCTGACGCTTGTACGGATCGTATTATTGTCCTCAAGTTGATTGCTGAAGGGGCAACCAATCAGTTTGAGCGAGACTTCTACTCAGCCCTTCAAGCTTATGAGAAAGTCTTAACGGATAAGAACGGAAAAGTCACCTACGCACAGTATACCCGTCGGAAAATTGACAACGTCGGCGTACAACAAACACTCACCGACTTAATGAAAAAGGGTGATCAATCCTACGGACTCGGTGTACTTCGTGAGCGAAATGCTCTGGAGTTTGCCTTCGAGAACGTAGTGATCAATCACCCCGATAGGTTTAATGAAGAAACTGTTAAGTCAGCTCATAGAAACCTTGAGAATGAGACTTCTCACTGAGACAAGTGTTCGTCGCATACTCTGATTGAAATTTCAGCGGAGTCTTTTTCTATGAGAGAAACACATTTACGTTTCTCCCAGCAACCTATAGCTGACCATGCGTCTTTCTTGAGCCATGAGAAATCGAAAGACAAGATATCCCGCCATAGATCAGACCACCCACTGTTTTCCAAGACGTACTCAATCTCTCCCAGCCAGTCATCTATGAGTCCAGCAAATGCCTTTCTTGCTTCAGGGTCATCAACTGAGAACCTTAAATCACCACAGAAATCTAAGAAGTTCTCCTCATCTGTCTCTGGAAATGCATTCAGCAATTCTTTCAGTTGTTGAATATAGTCGTAGTATGCAGCTCTCAAAACACCTCGAGCGTCATCAGACATGCCGTCAATAATATGGTATTCAAAAACTTCGTCTAAGTCTCCACCAACGTGGTCGAGGTAAGTCTCGAGTTGTTCATAAGTAATCATAATAATCTCCTAATGTTTAGAAATTGATCAACAGTTGTGTTCCGGTCATGTCAGAACACAGGGGAGATTTTATGGATTTGGCGGGGTCTTTCTTAGGACGAACGTTGTTGGTAGATATGTCCGAGTATGGCATTTCCAAAGTCCGATACCACCTCGTGACACCTTATGAGTATACATCCGAGCATGAAGTTAACTTCTCTCTCAGCGCTTGACAAATAACCAATTTTGCAAAACAATGATGTCACCGCCACCGAAGAAGTGTTGAACACATGTATTCACAACCCTGGGATCTGAACGCTGACCTTCAAAAGTACCGACTTCTCCAGTTAGCACACTTCATAGCCGCCGTTAGAAGTGAGGTCATCGACCTCTACGACGAAAGCCTCGGCGATACACGTTTATCACTTGGTATGAGGGCATACGAGTGTTGTCGGAGCCGTATATTGAGGGCAGCGGACTCTGGAGAGTTCCCATACTTATCAATTCTTACACCGGAGGGCAGGTTCACTTTCCAAATCGGTGGAACTCCCGTCAGGTTCAGTCGCAACGACCCCGATCATTTGCCCGATCGCAAGATAGTAGTCTCTGAAGCAGCAATGAATCAGATGAAGCTGTTCGGTGATACTGACCAGAATTCTACTATCCGCTGGTTCTTCGTTTTCGATACAGACTTCAAAAGTGCAGCTGATAGCGTGTACTTCGTTGGCTATTCAGAGACAGGTGACATTGTTTGCCAATGGGAAATTCCGCTTGAAGATAGCGTTACCCATATTACGGATACCAAGGATAATCTCAGTCAACCAGTCGACCTGCCAAAACCTGCGGTTGGTATCAAGAAGGTAGTTCCCGACAATGATAAAGAAAAAGATGGAAGCTGAGCAGTTCAATGGAGACAGACTAAGGCTCGCACGACTACTACACGGATACACTCAGGCACAATTGGGTGACTGTGCGTCGGTTACTCGCCAGTACGTACACCAATTGGAATCTGGTAGTAAGCACCCAGCCGACGATGTCTTGCTCGCACTTTGTGAAGCTCTTCAAGTCGAAGAGGCGTTTTTTTATGCCCCCACAGGGAATGAAGTTAAAGCAGAGCAGTGTCATTTTCGTAAACGTAGAACTACACCTGTTGGCTTAACCAATAGAGTGGTCGCTTATAGTACTATTTTCGAAAGATTAGTCGCTTGGCTTCACAGCCACTTAGACCTACCACCCGTAAACTTTATTGAGTCCGCCTCTTCGGGTGATAACTACACCAACGAGGAAATCGAACGTGCTGCCGAGGACTGTCGAAAACATTGGCATCTTGGCTTAGACAATCCCATTTCGAGTATGACAAGGGTACTCGAGAATGCAGGAGTGGTTATCACCCATTTCGACGGGGTTTCCGATAAAGTCGATGCCCTTTCGCTTAAAAGAAAGTACCCAATAATTATTCGTAACATAGCGAAGGAAAGCGTATGCCGGATGCGCTTTGACCTGGCTCATGAGTGTGGGCATTTCGTATTACATGAGGGCTTAGAGACCGGAGAGCCGGTCACCGAAAAGGAAGCGGATAAGTTTGCCAGCGCCTTTTTGTTTCCTAGGATGGCATTCCTAAAGGAATTCCCCGATCTTACTCGTCAGAGAAATCTCGATTGGAAGAAGATATACGGCTTGAAGTTACGCTGGGGGATGAGTGCCCGAGCAATAATTTATCGTGCTCATTTCCTAGGAAAAATAACGGCTCAGCAGTATCGCAGTGCCAACGTATGGCTCAATAGATCAGGGCAATCGAAGACCGAAAAGTATGATGAAGCTATTACTCCTGAGACGCCAGAAATTCTCTTCACAGCATTCGAACTGTTATCGGAGACGCTGGGTATAAGCTTTAATGCTGTAGCCAAAGAGCTAGCTGTTTCCGCAGATGTACTGTCTCAGATAACCGGAATTATCCCTTCCGAAGAAGGTCACTTAGAAAATATTACTCCATTCCGGCATTCTATCGGTTAGCATAAAATTTCGTACATTCTCTTTAGATTGCTCGGTTCACACGTTGAGCCAACATGAGTAACAAGCCATTTCCGTTTCACCTACTCCGGGAACTGAAGGGGACGGATAGTATTGCTTCACCGCTAAAAGTTGCTCTCTGTTCCCGCATGACTAACTAGAAGAGGAGTTATAACTGAATCTGGTGTTTGAGGATTTGAAAAAAAGCGGCGTATCTGGTTGATTTGTTGTCGCCAAACAAGTCAATCAACCAAAGAGATACGCCACTATGAGTAAGAGTAACGTCATTGAATTTGAAGGTCGAGTAGAGAGTGCTGATCCGTCAGCGAGGCTTCAACTATCTGGCAAAGGTCATCACCGGAGTGAAATTTAGAGATGGAATTGAGGTAACAGAATCAGACCAGGTCGCCGCTTGATTCGGGCCTCTGAACACCAGATTTGACAATAACTCCTAGAAGAGCAGCCTCTGTTATGAGTCTCGTGTATACTTTACCCCCCCCACGGCTACAAAGGGATCAACCCCACTGGCCATATCGATAACCCACTCGACAGACCAGTGAATCAACTAAGTCCACCCAAATTGTCATAGGAGACAGTTTTGTTTTGGTTGATAGTAGAAAATTACGACAATTGGTGTCATGACAGAGAAAATAGCTTTGCATACTATGGCATCGCCGAAAAAAAGATAAAGCTTGCTGAGACCATCAAGAATGGCGACATTTTAATTACATATGTATCGGGAAAGAGTGCTTTCGCTGACGTACGGAAAGTGCAGGATGACAAATTACTAAACATCCACAGAAAACATCAATACGATATTCCTTTTAGACTAGCTGTATCCACAAAACCCATAGCTATTCTAGATGAAGCTCAATGGATACCAATGAAGTGTCTGGTAGACAAACTTTCGTTTACAAAGCACCTCAAATCGTACGGAATGACAATGATTAACCCATTAAGAAAGCTAGATGCTTCAGATGCTGCGTTGATTATTGATCAAATGGAAGCCAATTCTAATACGTCAATTCATAAACTTTTGCTCAAGTAAATCCACCGTACCTGCTCGCTTTTGGTGTTCTCAAACACCGCATTATCCTCAATAATCTTTTACTCGATCGGCGAATTTTTCTGATAGCTGGCTAGTCTAATACAAGCCCACGTTGTAATATATGTTACATAAGTAACATGGGATAGCAAAATGAGTATTGGTAAAAGTGGCCGAGTCGTCGTAGAAATCGACCCCGAGCTGAAGAAGAAACTATACGCAGACCTCACGTCTCAAGGGCTGTCATTGAAAGAGTGGTTCATCGATTCAGCATGCAAGCACCTGAAAATAGAGCCTGAACACTATCTCGAAACTAATTCTGAAGATGGAACACCGCATGTCCGCAGCTGAAAAGAATCCGACACCCACGGAGAAAGAACCCAAGAAGGGTAAGTACGATCCTAGAAACAAGCTTAACGATCTAACTTCTAGCGAATGGATTCCCGAAACTATTTCTGTTTGGAATCAGAAAGGCCTGGGAGCCAAGCATCCAGATGTAAAGATTGAGAAGCAACACCCCGCTCCATTCTCATTCACAGATGTCGCCAGGCTCATTCGCTTCTTCACAAAGCAAGGTCAGACCGTCCTCGATCCCTTTCTAGGTGTTGGATCAACTCTTAAAGCTTGCGCTCTTGAAGGCAGAAACGGTGTAGGAATTGAACTAAATGAAAAGTACGTCGACCTTTCACATGAGCGTTTAGATGTTGAGTTAGACGATATCTTCGCAAGGGAGTACGAGCAGACAATTCTACATGGAGATTCCCGTCTTGTAGTCGAGGACTTGGACGAAAATTCTATCGACTTCGTTGTTACTAGCCCGCCCTATTGGAACATTCTCCATAAAGAAGATCACAAGGTTAATCAAGAGAGAAAAAGTAGCAACCTGGACACGAGATACAGCGACTCAGAGCATGATCTAGGCAATATTGATGACTATGAAGTTTTCCTTGAGGAACTCGCAAAAATTTTAGGCAAGTGTGGACGTGTTCTGAAACCACAGAAGTATATGGCAGTAGTAGTCAGTGATTTCCGAGACAAATCAAAGTACATAATGTTCCACGCCGACCTAGCAAGGGCACTTGAGCCTTTTAAGTTGGAAATGCGAGGCTTGAAAGTTCTGTATCAACGACATAAGCGAATTTTTCCTTATGGTTATCCATATGCTTATGTTCCCAATATCCATAACCAATATATTCTGATACTGCAAAATGCAAAGAAGTAACCTTAACATTATCCATCATCAAGACTGTATCGAGGGTCTAAAAAGCTTAGAAGAAGAGTCAGTGGACTTGATTATTGCGGACCCCCCTTACAATCTAAACAAAAATTTTGGGGCATGGAACGAGAGCAAAAACAAGGATATATGGTTACCTTGGAGCAAGGAGTGGTTAACTGAATGTGAAAGAGTACTGAAAACAAATGGGAGTATTTTTGTTTACGGGATACATCACCACCTATGCTGGATTCAGTGCTTTCTTTATGAGCTTGGATTGAACTATCGTCGTCAAATTATCTGGTACTACGAGAATGGGTTTTCAGGGTACAAGGGAACCCTTCAAGCCCACTATGAGCCCCTCCTTTGGTTTTCAAAGGGTGAGTCGTTTACTTACAACGAGATTCGTGAGCCTTATAAAAGTAAGGAACGCCTGAAACACAAAGTCACTAAGAACGGTAAAGTTTGGACTCCACACCCAGACGGAAGGCTTGCAGGCGACGTTTGGAATTTTCCGACACTAGCTGGCAGGAGGTTTAGAGACGAAAAAGTAGATCACCCAACCCAGAAACCTCTCTCTATATCTGAGCGTATTGTTAAACACTTTTCACATGAAGGAGATCTAGTTTTAATTCCTTTTGCTGGAAGTGGTTCAGAGTGCGTAGCTGCTAAAAAACTAAATCGTAAATATATCGGATTCGAACTCAACTCAGATTACATTGAGATAGCCAACGGTCGATTAACTGCACCTACACAAGCTGAAATCATCACTTAGCGGCTTCGATCAAACTGTCTGGGGTGGCGATACCTACCTCCCGCCCCAGTGCCCTAGCGGTATATTCTCTGAGCGACATGTTGTCTCTGTCTAAAAAGCAATCGCCTAGATTTATTGGCCGTCTGTTCCACACTAGCATGAGTAGGACAGCTATTGTAACGTTCATTATCGACAGTCCAAGTACATTACGGATATCAGAGAACAACTCCCAGTATTCAGTCCGTTTATTTGGAAGGTGAGAAGAAACAATCAAACCCTCAACATTGTCTAGGGATTCATTGTATCTAGAGCAGTAAACAGCGATGTCATCTAGTATGTCTCTTGGGGCATCTAGATTTGTATCAAGCTCTATCTCTATTACTATAGTTTTCTCTTCGATTAGTCCTAGCCCGTCCATTCGTAAATTTACATCGCCCTGCCTAGTTAGTTGACAAGTCACTCCTACATTGGCTAGTAGATTCTGTACCATCCTATTTAAAGAGAGTTTATTATCACCTCTCAATTTGATACGTTCGATAATGCTCTCTATTAACTCCGAGTTCTCATCAATTACCGGGTTTGCATACACATCACTCCCAATACAACCTAAGGACTGTGCGTTTTCAGATTTTTCGAATATATGATTGTCATGCTCTATTACTGCTAGCTTGTTCTCATCTAGATAAATTGCCCCCAGGGGGCATGCTGCGATACACAGTCCACACCCTACGCAATCTTGTTTATCGATTTGAACAAGGCCTGTTTCATCAATTTCTATTGCTTCTGTCGGGCATAGTTTATTGTATTGGCTAAGTGTTAGTTCCTCTAAAACGCCTTCATTTTGATTAGATACCAGACATGACATCTCTTCACACATGATGCAAGAGCTTTGTACATGCACTCCATTTTGAAATTGTAATAGTGCTGAGGAGTGTTGCTGGTAAATGATTGAGGCAACTTCAAAATTACTAGGTAATGCCAAGTGATCAACATCAATCTCGTTTTGCTTAAAAATTTCAGGCATCGACTATTCCTAGCTTTTCAGATAATTCATCGAAACTTACAATGTTGTCGTTTCTAATACAGTCAACTGCAAGCTGTAACAAATAATCAATGCCCAGTACCGCCACTTTGATGTTGTAGGTACTATCAATGTCATTTATTAGAGTTCCGACATCAGCTCTGTTGTTTGGAAGCTCAAACCCTACAGCTAGACTATTCGATGTTCGTTGATTTGCTACTGCCTGTCTTGATTGTAAGATTATTTTGTTTTCGACTGCTTGTCGTACAGCCTTTACTGAAAGGTGAACCTCTTCGGTCGGGGATTTAATTTCTATGGGGATCGAGTCATTTTCCTCAATTATTATCGCATCCCATCTCCGAGAGTTAACGCCATGTGGGGATACATGGCAATTCAAACCCATTACGCAAAATATTTCTCCTATGAGAGTGTAATACTCTTCTTTTCCGAAGCCTGAGTAGCGTGGTTTTAGGTTTGCTACTATATCTCGATCTGCAAGTTCGGCCAGTTCGCTAACGGACTGGAAAAAACTATTTTCTCGGTTTATAGGCTCTTCTTCTGGCCTAGTAATGGTCGCAAGCTGATCTCTCATGAAATCGTTTGACTGTTCAGTGTCGAGATTCCTTGGGGAATAAATTGATTCCCTGCGAGCGGTCGGAATCGAGTAGTTGAATATCCTTGATAGGCTTTCAGAATCATATGCTTGGAAAGGCGAAAAGAGCACATTCTCGGTTCCAAGAATTTCAATAACTGTAGCTTTAAGTTCGGCTATTTCTTCTCTCTTGCTACTAAGATCAAAGCCCGAATTAGTAAGCATCGTATAGTATGAGTACTTCGCAATACTATCGCCTAACTCACCATAATTTTCGATATCTTCCAATCGAAGATCTAATGAAGAATCTAGTTCTTCTACTTTCAATCGTCCTTTTTCAGTAAGTCGATAAACTCTGGTGGGGCTCTCAAAGTGATCAGTATCTCTATCTTGCTCAGCCCACCCAAGCCACCTAAGTGCCCCAAGTGGGAATCGGGTATAGTTACCCGCTGTTATCTTCGTAATTCCTCGGTCTTCTAGCATTGCTTCAAATGCTGCATCAAATAATGCTGGGTCAGCCCGATACTCCTGCACTTTGTCGATGTAGCTTTCTATGGCTACTGGAGTTTGATCGTTCTCAAAACAAAGTGGCCCAATAATTATCTCGTCTCTTGTCATTACTCCATCTAGTTGCGCCATACATTTGAGTATCGATGCAAAGGGTCTGATGTTATTAGCTCCGTTGACAGCTAGAGCTTTATTGGGGAATTCAATACCTATGAAACACTCTTCAATTAACGCTTTCGAATCTACTTGAGCCGTAGCTATATGATCACCCAAAAATGTAAAACAGTAGTCAAGTGCTCTTTCAGCACTTTGCATCCAACCTAGAGACCTGTATATCTCTGCATACATTTTGCATTGGTTGTACGACCTATCTCTAGAAAGGTCTACATTTGCACCCCTCAGTAGCGCTTCTGCACCCATAGTCCCAGAGGAGCTAATGAGCCCATTTACTACTAAGATCTCCTGCATGTCATGAAGGCCAAACAAGACATCTCTATTGATGTTTTCATACAACAGCTCAAAACACTTAATAAGATTGTCTATGTTTGAACCAGGGTTGGGAAAGCGGTGCATGTATTTTGTCCCCCGAGTGAGGGACTCATACTAGCAATCAGGTGCTTGTGGAGGAAGTTAGTTTCTGTGTGTGTTTGGGTCTATAGGCCAATGATTAGGGGATGGGGCGTTTACACAACAAAGTTATCAGTCTGAAATCCACATCTTCGTTAGTTCATATCGTTTATTCGAATTGTTCTCGCTTTGTCGTTCAAGAAAATACCTTTCCATACTCCAGACCAACACCGTCGAGAACTCCCTACCACGAACCGTCAGATACCCTTTCTCCCTGAATTTTCTCGCTATCTCGCTATTGGACCACCCCTCCGACTTCAGCTCGAAGATTTGGTCCAACAAGAAATGTTGATAAGGAGATAAAGGGGGAACACAAAGGGACTTCGTGGAGATCACGAGGTCGAACTCGAGAAACAGGGAGGGTTCAGGGGGCTTCGAAAAACCCCCTAACCAACTCACTCCACCGTGACGGATTTCGCCAGATTCCGCGGCTTGTCCACATCGGTGCCTTTCTGCACAGCCACATGGTAGGACAAGAGCTGCAGGGCAATGGTGTAAACAAAAGGCATCAGGATTTCAGGGCAGGCCGGCATGTTCAGCACATGCGTTTGTTTGCCGTCCTTAAATCCTGCTTCTTCGTCGGCGAACACATACAGTTCGCCGCCGCGTGAGCGCACTTCTTCCAGGTTGGATTTCAGTTTTTCCAGCAGGGTGTCATTCGGCGCGACTGCGACCACCGGCATATCGCGATCTACCAGCGCCAGTGGGCCGTGTTTCAGTTCACCGGCAGGGTAGGCTTCGGCGTGAATGTAGGAAATTTCCTTGAGCTTCAGAGCCCCTTCCAGGGCGATGGGGTAGTGAATACCGCGACCCAGAAACAGCGCGTGGTTTTTCTCGGTGAACTGTTCCGCCATGCGGGAAATCGGCGCGTCCAGTTCGAGTGTGCGATCCAGCAGCGCAGGTAGGCGGCGCGCCGCGGCCAGCAGTTCGGCTTCGCGCTCGGCGTCCACGCCGTGGCGGCGGCCCAGCACCAGGCCCAAAAGCAGGAAGGCGGCCAACTGGGTGGTAAAGGCTTTGGTGGAGGCCACGCCAATTTCAATGCCGGCCTTGGTCAGGAATACCAGATCGCTTTCGCGTACCAGGGCGCTGTTATCCACATTGGCGATTACCAGCGAGGCGAGAAACTCACCGGGCTGGGCATTGCGCAGGGCGGCCAGGGTGTCGGCGGTTTCACCGGATTGCGACACGGTAACCAGCAAGGTGCCGGGGTGTTGTACCCGCTTGCGGTAGCGAAACTCGGAAGCCACCTCTACCTGACAGGGCACACCAGCCCACTCCTCGAGCCAGTAACGTGCTACCAGGCCGGAGTGATAACTGGTGCCACAGGCGACGATCTGTACCGCTTTCACCTGATCGAAAATTTCTGTGGCGCCGTTGCCGAAACAGCTTTCATTCAGGGTAGAACCATTTAATGCCGACTGGAATGTGGCGCTCAGTGCCGCAGGTTGCTCAAAAATTTCCTTGATCATGAAGTGGTCGTGCTGACCGAGGTCCGCCACTTCCACTTTATCGGACAAACGGACTTTTTCCCGCTCTATTTCGGCACCACTCTTATCCCAGATTCGCAGCGAGCCGGGCGTGAGGTGAACCACATCGCCCTCTTCCAGATAGATAAAACTGTCGGTGACCTGACGCAGGGCCATCTGGTCGGAGGCCAGGAAGTTCTCTCCAATACCCACACCCACCACGAGCGGGCTGCCGAGGCGTGCCGCTACCACTTCTGCGGGGTTGTCGGTATCAATGGCCGCCAGCGCAAAGGCGCCTTCGAGTCGAGCTACTACCGATTGCATTGCGCGCGTGAGGGTTTCGCCGGCCGACAATTCCCGATGCAATAAATGAACGATCACTTCGGTGTCGGTAGCGGAGGAGAATTCATACCCGGCCTGACGCATCTCTTCGCGCAGGCTCTCATGATTTTCGATAATGCCGTTGTGCACCAAGGCTACGCGCCCGCCGGACAGATGCGGGTGGGCATTGTCGGTGCTGGGTTCACCGTGGGTAGCCCAGCGGGTATGAGCGATTCCGGTAATGCCCTGAATCGGCTGTTCGGCCATTAGTGCCTCCAGGGAAGCGACTTTACCGATGGTTTTGTGCAGGGCGATTTGATCGTGCTCATCGATCAGGGCAAGGCCAGCGGAGTCGTAGCCGCGGTATTCCAGGCGACGCAAACCTTCCAGGAGGATTTCCGATACTTCACGCCGCGCCGCGGCGGCCACGATGCCACACATAGTCAGTCCTTGTTGTCTTTTTTCACCGGGCGTTGCCAGCCGGTGATATTGCGTTGCCGCGCACGGGCCACGGCAAGCTCTTCCTGATTCACCGGGCGCGTCACTGTTGAACCAGCGCCCACAAAGCCGCCGTCTTCAATTTTCAGCGGGGCCACTAACGTACTGTTGGAACCGACAAACACGCCGTTGCCGATTTCCGTTAAATGTTTGTTCACGCCGTCGTAGTTACAGGTGATAGTCCCGGCGCCGATATTCACCCCGTCACCAACTTCCGCGTCACCCACATACGCGAGGTGATTGGCTTTGCTGCCCTCACCGATGCGGGCCTTTTTGGTTTCCACAAAGTTGCCGATGCGGGCACCGCGCCCCAGGTCGGTGCCGGTGCGCAGTCGCGCGTAGGGCCCTACGTTGGCCTCCTCACCCACAACTGCGTCTTCCAGATGACTCATGGCATGGATCTGAGCGCCTGCGGCAACCGAAACGTTGCGTAGAACGCAATTCGGGCCGATGCTGACGCCATCGCCCAAGGTAACTTTGCCTTCGAACACGGCGTTGATATCAATACTGACATCCACCCCGCAGCTGAGTTCACCACGAACATCGATGCGACTGGCATCCGCCAGGTGCACACCGGCTCGCATCAGGGCCTGCGCCTGGCGAAGTTGGTATTCACGTTCCACCAGATTCAATTGCAGGCGATCGTTCACACCCTGCACTTCCAGTTCACTGGCGGCCAGCACGGTACCCACGCTCAAGCCATCGGCAACGGCGAGCGGCAGGATATCGGGGAGGTAATACTCGCCCTGATTGTTGTCGTTT
Source organism: Gammaproteobacteria bacterium (assembly GCA_030427085.1). Taxonomy (GTDB): domain Bacteria; phylum Pseudomonadota; class Gammaproteobacteria; order Pseudomonadales; family Halieaceae; genus JAUHXH01. The sequence goes on from JAUHXH010000004.1 coordinate 201,635, forward strand.
TTCACCTGCGGCAGGTAGGTGTTCAAAAGTGCAGCCGGCGCGGCCAGCAGCCCGGTATTGATTTCAGGGATGGCCTGTTGCTCGGATGTGGCGTCTTTCTGCTCCACCACGGACTGCAGGGCGCCGGCGTTATCCCGAATAATTCGTCCGTAGCCGGTGGGATCGGCAACGATGGCGGTTAATAGAGAAGGTGCTTCGCTCGCCTGCGCCACCAGTTGCGACAAAGTGGTCGGCAAAATCAGGGGTACGTCCCCATATAACACCAGCACGGTGCTGTCGGTAGCGATGCCCGGCATGGCCTGGGAGACCGCGTGGCCAGTGCCGAGCTGTTGCTCCTGCACCACCCAGTTCAGGTCCTCGGCAGGCAATGCTTCGCGCACCTGTTCGGCGCCGTGGCCAACCACCATGTGTATAGCGTTGGGTTCCAACGCGCGAGCGGCGTTGATTACGTGCCCCAGCATTGAGGTGCCGGCAACCGGGTGCAGTACCTTCGGCAGGGCGGATTTCATGCGAGTTCCCTGCCCGGCGGCAAGGATGACAACTTCCAGACTCATGGGATATCCAGAACTAGTGTTGGTGGGTGTGGATTTTGGGCGCACTCAGCATATTAAACAGCTTTATGGCCAATACAAATGAATTAATGCCGTCTGTGATGGAGGCCCAAAAACGAAAAAGCCCCGGATATACCGGGGCTTCAGTCGGAACACGCTAAGCGGGATTAACCGCGGCCGGCCCGGTTTTTCATCTTGCGCAGGGTAGCCAACTGGGCAGCGGCTTCGGCAAGCTGCGAAGACGCGCGGCCGTAGTCGAAATCACCGCTCTGGTTGGCCAGGGCGTGCTCCGCTTCGCGGCGAGCTTCTTCAGCGGCAGCTTCGTCCACGTCGCCAGCGCGCAGGGCGGTGTCGGCCAGGATCGATACCACGCCGGGCTGCACTTCCAGGAAGCCGCCAGAAACGTAGTACACCTGCTCTTCACCGCTCTGGGTGACGATGCGAACGGGGCCGGGTACCAGCGAGGTCAACAGCGGTGCGTGGCCGTAGCTCACACCCAGTTCACCTTCGCTGCCCGTTGCCACCAGCATCTCGACCAGCCCGGAGTAAATTTCTTCCTCAGCGCTAACGATGTCACAGTGGATAGTCATAGCCATATGCTAGAGACCTCGTTCAGTCCCGCTTACAGGTTCTTGGCTTTTTCGACAGCTTCGTCGATGCTGCCAACCATGTAGAACGCCTGCTCGGGCAGGTGGTCGTATTCACCCGCGAGGATGCCCTTGAAGCCGGCAATGGTGTCCTTCAGGGACACATACTTACCGGGGGAACCGGTGAAGACTTCCGCCACGTGGAAGGGCTGGGACAGGAAGCGCTCGATCTTACGGGCACGGTCAACTGTCTGCTTGTCTTCCTCGGACAGTTCGTCCATACCGAGAATGGCGATGATGTCTTTCAGTTCCTTGTAGCGCTGCAGTACGTTCTGTACGCCGCGGGCAGTCTCGTAGTGCTCGTTGCCGATCAGCAGCGGGTCGAGCTGGCGAGAAGTAGAGTCCAGCGGATCTACCGCAGGGTAAATACCCTTGGCGGCGATATCACGGGACAGTACAACGGTCGCGTCAAGGTGAGCAAAGGTGGTTGCCGGAGAGGGGTCGGTCAAGTCATCCGCCGGTACGTATACCGCCTGGATAGAGGTAATGGAGCCAACCTTGGTAGAGGTAATACGCTCCTGCAGAACACCCATCTCTTCCGCCAGCGTCGGCTGGTAACCTACCGCAGAAGGCATACGGCCCAGCAGTGCGGATACTTCGGTACCGGCCAGGGTGTAACGGTAGATGTTGTCCACGAACAACAGTACGTCACGGCCCTCGTCACGGAACTTCTCGGCCATGGTCAGGCCGGTCAGTGCTACACGCAGACGGTTACCGGGCGGCTCGTTCATCTGGCCGTAAACCATCGCTACTTTGGATTCTGAGAAGTTCTCAACGTTTACAACGCCGGACTCCTGCATCTCGTAGTAAAAGTCGTTACCTTCACGAGTCCGCTCACCCACACCCGCGAACACGGACAGACCGGAGTGCTGCAGCGCGATGTTGTTGATGAGCTCCATCATGTTTACGGTCTTACCAACACCCGCACCACCGAACAGGCCGATCTTGCCACCTTTGGCGAAGGGGCAAACCAGGTCGATTACCTTGATGCCGGTTTCCAGCAGCTCTTCAGCGGCGGCCAGCTCTTCGTAGGTGGGTGCAGCGCGGTGAATGGCAGCGCGCTCTTTTTCACCGATGGGGCCACACTCGTCGATGGGGTTGCCCAGTACGTCCATGATGCGGCCCAGGGTTTCCTGACCGACGGGAACGGAGATCGGTGCACCGGTGTTTTCTACCGCGAGGCCGCGGCTCAGGCCTTCGGAAGAACCCAGAGCAATAGCACGAACCACACCGTCGCCCAGCTGCTGCTGCACTTCCAGAGTGATGTCCTTCTCGGTGATCTTCAGGGCCTCGTAGACCTGCGGCACGTTGTCGCGTGGGAATTCCACGTCGATTACCGCGCCGATGATTTGTACGACTCGTCCGCTACTCATGTTCGGATCCTCTATTTCAAAATTCAGTTCTTGCTGGCCGGTTTCGTTACCGGCCGAATTCCCGCTCACTGGCGACGCTTAGCTAATGGCCGCCGCGCCGCTCACGATTTCCGACAGTTCCTGGGTAATCGCAGCCTGGCGGGCCTTGTTGTAAATCAGTTGCAGATCATCGATCAGCTCGCCCGCGTTTTCGGTGGCGTTTTTCATCGCCAACATCCGCGCGGCCTGTTCACAGGCACCGTTTTCCACAACCGCCTGGTACACCTGGGACTCAATGTAGCGAGTCAGCAGGCCTTCCAGCAGTTCCTTGGCGTCGGGCTCGTAGATGTAGTCCCAGTGGTGGGCCATTTCCTTGCTGTCTTCCGCTTCCAGAGGCAGCAACTGCTCCACCGTGGGCGTCTGTGTCATGGTGTTCACAAACTCGTTGCTCACCAGGTACAAACGATCAATCTTGCCTTCCGCGTAGGCGTCCAGCATGGTCTTTACCGAACCGATCAGGTCCGCCAGTACCGGCTCTTCACCCAGGTCACGGGTAGCAGCTACCACATTGCCACCGTAGCTGTTGAAGAAGGCAGCCGCCTTGGCGCCCACCAGGCACAGGTCGATCTCGATGTTCTGGTCAGCCCACTCTTTCATCGACTTCACGGTGCGCTTGAACAGGTTGATGTTCAAACCGCCGCAGAGGCCGCGATCGGTGGAGACCACAATGAAGCCCACGCGCTGAACTTCCCGTTCCACCATAAACAGGTGGCGGTATTCAGGTGCGGCGTTGGCGATATGACCAACTACCGAACGCATCCGGCGCGCGTAGGGCTTGCCGAGCTCCATGCGATCCTGGGCCTTGCGCATCTTGCTCGCCGCAACCATTTCCATGGCGCTGGTGATCTTCTGCGTGCTCTGGATGCTGGAGATCTTGGTGCGGATTTCTTTTCCGACTGCCATGTTCAGCGATCCTCTGGCTTACCAGGTCTGGGTGCTTTTGAAGGTTTCGATAGCGGACTTGAAGGTCCCTTCGATCTGATCGTTGTAGTCACCGCTTTCCACGATGGCTTCCATCAGATCGCCGTGCTCTGCGTGCATGTAAGACAGCAGGGCAGCTTCGAAATCACCGACTTTGTTCACGTCAACGTCGTTCAGGTAACCTTCGTTGGCGGCGTACAGCACCAGGCCCATCTCAGCGATGGACTGAGGTGAGTACTGCTTCTGCTTCATCAGTTCGGTTACGCGCTCACCGTGGTCCAGCTGGGCCTTGGTGGCGTCGTCGAGGTCAGAAGCAAACTGGGAGAAGGCCGCCAGTTCACGGTACTGCGCCAGTGCGGTACGAATACCACCGGACAGTTTCTTCATGATCTTGGTCTGGGCCGCACCACCTACACGGGATACGGAGATACCGGCGTTCATTGCCGGGCGGATGCCCGCGTTGAACATGTCGGCTTCCAGGAAGATCTGACCGTCGGTGATGGAGATCACGTTGGTCGGTACGAAAGCAGACACGTCACCGGCCTGGGTTTCAATCACCGGCAGAGCGGTCAGAGAACCGGTCTGGCCTTTCACTTCACCGTTAGTGAACTTTTCAACGTAGTCGGCGTTAACACGCGCGGCGCGCTCCAGCAGGCGGGAGTGCAAGTAGAAAACGTCACCGGGGTAAGCTTCACGGCCCGGGGGACGACGCAGCAGCAGGGAGATCTGGCGGTAGGCCCAGGCCTGCTTGGTCAGGTCATCGTAAATAATCAGGGCGTCTTCACCGCGGTCGCGGTAGTACTCACCCATGGTGCAGCCGGCGAAGGGCGCCAGGTACTGCATGGCAGCGGGGTCAGATGCAGTAGCGGCAACCACAATGGTGTGGTCCATCGCGCCGTGCTCTTCCAGCTTGCGCACAACAGCAGCTACGGAAGAAGCCTTCTGGCCAACGGCTACGTAGATACACTTAATGCCAGTGCCTTTCTGGTTGATGATGGCGTCAACCGCGATGGCGGTTTTACCGATCTGGCGGTCACCAATGATCAACTCACGCTGGCCACGGCCGATGGGCACCATGGAGTCGATCGCTTTCAGACCGATCTGTACAGGCTGGTCAACCGATTGACGGGCGATAACACCGGGGGCTACTTTTTCCAGCGCGTCGGTCATGGCCGCGTTCACGGGGCCTTTACCGTCGATGGGGTTACCCAGGGCGTCAACGACGCGACCCTGCAGTTCCGGACCTACCGGCACTTCCAGGATGCGGCCGGTGCAACGGCAGCTCTGGCCTTCGGCCAGTCCTTTGTAGTCACCCAGTACAACGGCACCCACGGAGTCACGCTCCAGGTTCAGTGCCATACCGTAGACACCGCCGTCGAATTCGATCATCTCACCGTACATCACGTCGGTCAGGCCGTGGATACGGATAATACCGTCGGTCACGGAGACCACGGTGCCTTCGTTGCGCGCTTCGGTGCTCACGTCGAGCGAGTCGATGCGCTGTTTGATGATCTCGCTGATTTCTGATGGATTCAGTTGCTGCATGCTCTGTTCCTCAATCCTTTAATCCTACTCACTAGGAATTCATTGCTTCGGCCAGCTTGCTGAGCCTGCCGCGTACTGAGCCGTCGATAACCGTGTCGCCGGCGCGAATTAACACACCACCCAGCAGTGATTCGTCCTGGGCGGTAGTCACTTTGACTTCACGCGCCAGACGCTCGCCGAGTGCGGCCGCCAGTTTGCTCACGGTTTCTTCCTCCACCGGGAAGGGGGAAACCAGCTCTACATCTACCGATTTTTCCTGATTGGCTTTCAAAGCCACGAACTGGGCGTGGATCTGGGGCAGCAGCGCCAGGCGCTTGTTGTCCGCCAGAATGGCCACGAAGTTCTGCGCCTCGTTACCCAGACTGTCGCCACACAGCTCTACCAACGTGGCAGCCTGTTGCTCAGCCGTCAGGGATGGGTTGGTCAGTACAGTAACGACAGCGTCGTCCTGCACTACCGCGGCGGCGGTGGCCAACTGGCTCTGCCAGTTGTCCAGGCTGCCTTTGTCCCGGGCGTACTCGAACGCGGCCTTGGCGTAGGGGCGCGCCAGTGTGCTCAATTCAGCCATAGTCGCCTCTAGTTACAGTTGTGCCGCCAGCTTGTCGACCAACTCGGCGTGAGCGTTGCGGTCGATTTCAGCTGCCAGGATTTTCTCAGCACCGGCTACTGCCAGTGTTGCTACCTGGCCGCGCAGTTGCTCGCGCGCACGGTTCACTTCCTGGTCGATTTCAGCCTGAGCGGAAGCCTTGATACGACCGGCTTCCACCGTCGCGGTATCCTTGGCTTCGTCAACGATCTGATTGGCGCGCTTGTTAGCGGCATCGATGATACCGGCCGCTTCCTCGCGTGCCTCTTTCAGACGCTCAACGGCCTTCTCCTGCGCCAGTTCCAGATCGTGGCTAGCACGATCGGCGGCGGCGAGACCGTCGGCAATTTTGTCCGCACGCTCACCCATGGCGGCGATAATGGGCGGCCATACGTATTTCATGCAGAACAGGACAAACGCGACGAACGCGATCATCTGCCCGATAAGCGTAAGATTGATATTCACGCCATGCTCCTCACAGATTCATCAGGGCCACTCACAGGAGCGGCCCACCAAACACGTCGTTCTGTCTTAGCCGGCAACAACGAAGATCAGGTACATCGCGATACCAACACCGATAATGGGGATCGCGTCTACCAGACCGGCGCCCAGGAAGAAGGTCACCTGCAGTTTGGGAGCCAGCTCGGGCTGACGGGCAGAACCTTCGATCAGTTTGCCGCCCAGCAGGCCAACACCGATCGCGGCACCCAGACCACCCAGACCCATCATGATGGCGGCAGCTACGTAGATTAATTCCATGTCTATCTCCTAGTGTGAATAGATAAAGTTAAAGTGAATCAGTGATCCTCGTGCGCCATGCTCAGGTACACGATGGTCAATACCATGAAAATGAATGCCTGCAGGGTGATTACCAGGATGTGGAAAATCGCCCAGCCGATCTGCAACAGACCCGCCGGCAACATCCAGGCAATCCCGGCGCTGAACAGTGCGGCAATCAAAATAAAGATCATTTCGCCGGCATACATGTTGCCGAACAGACGCAAGCCGAGCGAGAACGGCTTGGCCAACAGACCCACCACTTCCATGAAGAGGTTGATCGGAATGAATACGGGGTGGTTGAAGGGGTTCAGCGTCAATTCCTTGACGAAGCCCATGCCCTTCACTTTGATCGAGTAGTACAGCATCAGGATGAACACGCCAACGGCCATGCCCATGGTGATGTTGGGGTCGGTGCTGGGTACGATTTTCTGGTATTCAACGCCCAATTGCATCAAGGTCCAGGGCACCAGGTCGACCGGGATCAAGTCCATCAGGTTCATCAGGAACACCCAGACGAAAATGGTCAGCGCCAGGGGAGCCACCAGTTTGTTTTTGCCGTGGAAGGTGTCGCGGACCGTTCCGTCCACAAACTCAACAATCATTTCAGCCGCGTTAACCCAACCACTGGGTACGCCAGCTTCAGCCTGCTTGGCTACCTTGCGGAACAACCAGCAAAAAATGATGCCCAGTCCAATGGACCAGATCATGGAATCCACGTGAATGGCGTTGAAGCCCATGGCTGCGGCTTCAGCGCCGCCGTGCGCCATGGTCCAGGCACCACCTTCGCCTACAACGGAGCCGTCGTAGCGCACGGTGCCCGCAGGCAACTTGCCGTAGGTCAGGTTGGTGAGGTGGTGAACAATGTATTCGGAAACCGTTTGGTTTTCGCCAGCCATCTGTATAGAGCTCTACGTCTGTTTCGTTGTCTGTTGGGTGCCAACCGGGCGGCGCATCAGCCACCAGCCCCCGGCAATCTGCATCACCATCATGAGCAGATACGCGGTAAACACAGCCAGGCCACTGATTGGGCGCATGGTTGCGAACACCAGGGCAAAACCGGCCGCGCTGAGCGCGAACTTCCCCACTTCACCCGCATATCCGGAGCGGGCAACCTGCTGCGCTGAACGGGCACCGCGGTGGCGGAACAGGCGCGCTGCAAAAAAAGCCTGCGGCAGTATGGCGATCAAACCTCCGGCCAGCGCCGACAGGGCGGCCACGGGGTGATACCAATACAGAACCAGGCAGGACGGCAGCAAAAATCCCAATTGCGCCAGGGTAATGCGGTACACCGGCGGCTGCGGAATGTGGGCACCACTCATGCTTGCCGTATCCTCGCGCGCCACTTCGGTTGTCCTCGTTCAGGGCGCGCGCATTATAGGTGTATTACAACGCCTGTTCAACCGCACCATAGTGGCTATCAGGCAGAGAAATAGCGGCTTTTCGGCGCTTGATCGCGACCAGATTTACGCAGTTTCGCAGTGGGTCAATCGCCACCCCACTATGTGGTGGAAATTGGTAAGAGCGCCACTATATACTGTGCCCAATACTATTTGATGTGTGCGAGAATACCGTCCAACTCGGCCAGACTGCTGTAATTCAGTACCAGTTTGCCCTTGCCCTTGGCGGAATGCTGGATCTGCACCGGCGCTCCCAGCTTCTGGGACAGGTCGTCCTGTAGTTTGCGGATGTCCGGATCGATGCGTTTTTCGGTGGTGGGCTGGTCTTTTTTGGCCAGCAGATTGCGCACCAGGGCTTCGGTCTGGCGCACCGACAAGCCGCGGCCAACCACATTGCGCGCTGCCTCCGCCTGCGCGCCACCTTCCAGCGCCAGCAGCGCCCGGGCGTGGCCCATTTCCAGGTCACCGCGCTCAAGCAGGGTCTTAACGTCCTCACGCAGGGTCAGCAGGCGCAGCAGGTTAGCCACTGCGGAGCGGGACTTGCCCACTGCCTCGGCCACTTCCTGTTGCGTCAGTTCGAATTCCTGTTGCAATCGCGACAGCGCCAGCGCCTCTTCCATCGGATTCAGGTCTTCGCGCTGGATGTTCTCGATCAATGCCATGGCGATGGCCGCCTCGTCGGGCACATCGCGAATAACTGCGGGAATGACGTCCAGTCCGGCTAATTGGGCCGCGCGCCAGCGGCGTTCGCCGGCGATAATCTCGTAGGGGACCTTCGCCGCTTCCACCGGGCGTAACACGATGGGTTGCATCACGCCCTGGGCCTTGATGCTCTCGGCCAGCTCCTGCAGGGATTCGGGCTCAAAATCCCGACGTGGCTGATAACGGCCGCGTTGAATCAGATCCAGTGGTACCCGGCGAAGTTGTTCGCCCTCGGTCGCCGGGGCGGCGGCGGGCATGGCGATGCCGGGTTCTTCTGCAGCAGGTGCTTCCTCGGCCTTGGTCGCCGGGGCGCCAGCGCTGAGCAGAGCGTCCAGGCCGCGGCCCAATCCGCGTTTCTTAGTCGCCATCTCAGTACTCTCCTACCGCTGGCCCGGCATTGTCGTTCGCCGTTGTTGTTTCTGTATGTGTTTCTGATTGTGCCTCGACTGCTACCTGCGACTGGTACTCCTCACGACGGATTAGCTCCCCCGACAGCGCCAGGTAAGCCTTGGCCCCGCGGGACTGGCTGTCGTAATGCACCACAGGCAAACCGTGACTGGGCGCTTCGGCCAGGCGCACATTGCGTGGAATAACGGTGCGATACAGTTTGTCGCCGAAGAATTCCTGCAGTTGGGCTGACACATCGTTGGTCAGGCTGTTGCGTGGGTCGTACATGGTGCGCAGCACACCGGCGATAGCCAGATCGGCGTTGGCGGCAGTGCGTACCATCTCAATGGTTCTCACCAGTGCGGAGAGCCCCTCAAGGGCGAAGTACTCGCATTGCACGGCAATGATTACGCCGTCGGCGGCAACCAGCCCATTGAGGGTAAGCATGTTCAGGGAGGGGGGACAGTCGATCAGCACGTAGTCATAGTCGCCGGACACCTGTTCCAGCGCAGCGCGCATCCGGCGCTCCTTGCCGTCCACTTCCAGCAGATGGACTTCCGCTGCGGTGAGGTCACCATTGGCGGGAACTACGTCATAGCCACCCACTTCGCTGCGGGCGGACACGGAAGAGACCGGGAGCTGATCGATCAACAGGTCGTAAACGCTGTTTTCCAGCTCATGCTTGTCAACACCGCTGCCCATGGTGGCATTGCCCTGGGGGTCGAGATCCACCAGCAGTACCCGGCGTTTCATCGCGGCGAGAGAGGCAGCGAGGTTGATGCAGGTGGTGGTCTTGCCCACGCCGCCTTTCTGATTCGCTACCGCGAAAATTTTTGCCAAAGTGTATCCCCCGGAACCCCTCGCAACTAGCGCAGGCTGATTTCCAACAGGTGCCGCTGTTCGCCCAGGCCAGGCACATCCAGCGTGTGAACCGCATTGATGTCACACCAGGTACTGATGGCGTCCATCTCGTCCTGCGGCAGTTGGCCCTTCATGGCCCAAAAGCGACCGTCGCTGCGCAATAGGTGGCGGCAGCCGGTGACCATGTCCTCCAGGGAGGCAAAGGCCCGTGACAACACACCGTCAAACAGCGCTTCATCACGGTACTGTTCCACCCGCGCATGGTGGACGGTCATATTATCCAAGCCGAGGTCAGTTTTCACCTGAAACAGGAAACGGGTCTTCTTGCCGTTGCTGTCCAGCAGATGAAATTCGCGTTTCGGGTAGAGAATCGACAGGGGCACACCGGGCAATCCGCCGCCGGTGCCGACGTCGATAAAGCGCTGGCCGCGCAGGGGCTGGGCTACTGCCAGGCTGTCCAGCAGGTGCCGCACCAGCATCTGGCGCGGATCGCGAATGGCGGTGAGGTTGTAGGCCTTGTTCCATTTTTGAAGCAGGGCCAGATAGGCCAGCAGCAAGTCGCGTTGGGCGTTGCCAAGTGGCACACCCAATGCAGAGGCGCCGCGCTCGAGCTCGCGCTGTAGCAATTCATCCATGGGCGATCAGGCGATCTGCCGTTCCAGTTTTCCGCGTTTTTTGAGGTAAACCAGCAACAGCGATACCGCCGCTGGTGTAACACCGGGGATGCGACCAGCGCGGGCAAGGGTTTCCGGTCGGGCATCGCCTAGCTTCTGCTTGACCTCGTTGGAGAGGCCATCAACCAGCGTGTAATCCAGATCTACGGGTAGCTGGGTGTCTTCGTAGCGGCGCAGGCGGTCGATCTCGTCTTTCTGACGGTCGATGTAACCAGCGTACTTGGCCTGGATTTCCACCTGTTGGGCAGCCTGCTCGTCGGTGCACGGCTCACCAGACAGGCTCGCCACATCGGCGTAGGTCAATTGTGGCCGTTTCAGCAGGTCAGCCAGCGAGTATTCACGTGACAGGGGTTGATCCAGTTTGGCAGACACCAGCATCGCGGCCTCGCTGCCCGGTTGCACCCAGGTGCTGGCCAGGCGCTGGTTTTCCGCCTCCATAGCCTCGCGCTTGGCGCTGAAACGCTGCCAACGGGCTTCGTCCACCAGACCCAGCTCGCGGCCCTTCTCGGTAAGGCGCAGGTCGGCGTTGTCTTCGCGCAGCAACAAACGGTATTCGGCACGCGAAGTGAACATGCGATAGGGCTCCAAGGTGCCCATGGTAATCAGGTCGTCCACCAGTACGCCGATGTAGGCCTCATCCCGGCGCGGACACCAGGCCTCCTGCCCGGCAGCTTGCCGTGCAGCATTGAGCCCTGCCAACAAGCCCTGCGCGCCCGCTTCCTCGTAACCGGTGGTGCCGTTGATTTGCCCGGCAAAATACAGGCCGGCAACATGGCGGGTTTCCAGCGAGTATTTCAGGTCACGAGGGTCGAAGAAGTCGTATTCAATCGCATAACCGGGTCGGGTGATGTGGGCGTTTTCGAAGCCCGCAATGGAGCGCACCAGATTGATCTGCACATCGAAGGGCAAACTGGTGGAGATACCATTGGGGTAGAGCTCGTTGGTGGTGAGCCCTTCCGGCTCCACGAAAACCTGGTGGGAACTCTTGTCGGCAAAGCGGTGGATCTTGTCCTCCACCGAGGGGCAGTAGCGCGGGCCAGTGCCTTCGATCACCCCGGTGTACATGGGAGAACGATCCAGTCCGGCACTGATGATTTCGTGGGTGCGCTCGTTGGTGTGGGTGATCCAGCAGCAACGTTGCTCGGGATGTTCGTCGCGAGAGCCCAGGAATGACATCACCGGACGCGGCTCGTCGCCCCACTGCTCTTCCAACTGGCTGAAATCGACACTGCGCGCGTCCAGGCGCGGCGGTGTACCGGTTTTCAGACGCTCCACGCGGAAGGGCATTTCACGCAACCGCTGGGCCAGGGCAATGGATGGCGGATCACCAGCGCGGCCGCCGGATGAGTTCTCCAGACCGATATGGATTTTGCCGCCCAGGAAAGTGCCCACCGTCAATACGACCGCAGGCGCGCGGAAGCGCAAGCCCATCTGGGTGACCACACCACACACGCGATCGCCTTCCAGGATCAGGTCGTCGACACTTTGCTGGAAGATACTCAAGCCCGGTTGGTTTTCCAGAATCTCGCGAATGGCATTGCGGTACAGCACGCGATCCGCCTGGGCGCGGGTGGCCCTCACCGCAGGGCCTTTGCGGGCATTCAGGGTACGAAACTGAATACCGGCACGGTCGGTGGCACGGCCCATGGCACCACCGAGGGCATCGATCTCTTTCACCAGGTGGCTTTTGCCGATTCCGCCAATCGCCGGGTTGCAGGACATCTGGCCCAGGGTATCCACGGAGTGAGTGAGCAGCAGCGTACGGGCACCCGAACGCGCCGCGGCCAAGGAGGCCTCGGTGCCGGCATGTCCGCCGCCTACAACGATCACATCAAATTGTTCGGGATAGTCCACGGGGCGCTCCTGAGCGCTGCCTGCCAGATTTGTCGGGGGCGCGATTATACGCGTCGGACCGGGCTTGTTCAAAAAATGTTCAGCGCTGAATTCTTCTTAAAAGAATATAGGTATATATATAGATATGTAGGTATTTAGAAGGTTATTTGTTGTTGTTTTATATAGGGCGGCTGATTTCTGTGGTTAAGTCGCTTTATTGCTTACAGATCAAGGTGTTGCAGCAGGTATAAGCGCCGAGAAAAGCCCTGATTCTGGCGGGGAAATGGCCTGATTCCAGTGGGGACGGTTAGGGGATAGAATCCGGGCCATCGCTGAAACGTCGAGATATGCCCATTCTGTCCCGGTTTCATCCCGGTGTTGTTCCGACCAGATTGTTCTTTATCGCACGGAGCTGATGAACGCGTTAGCAGAGCGTGGGAAAGACAGGAATAAGCTGTGGAGGACTGTGGACAAGTTTTTGGCTGGGTTTAAAGCTGTGGGTAGCCTGTTATTTACCAATGCAGAAGCTGGAGAAAATGTGCCCGAGCAACTCGTCGCTGCTGACAGTGCCGGTGATCTCCCCCAGGGCGTGCTGGCACTGGCGCAGGTCTTCTGCCAGCAATTCTCCGGCACCACTCCCCTCCAGTTGCAGCAACCCTTCGGTGAGAAAATGCTCGGCGCGATCCAGCGCGTCGAGATGGCGCCGGCGGGCGCTGAACAGTCCTGCCTCACTACTGGCGTAGCCCACAGACTCTTTCAGGTGCTGGCGTAATAGGTCGAGGCCTTCACCAGTAAGGGCCGACAGGCCGATGACGGTGGCATCGTCTCTTACTTCAATGGAAGGTGAACGCTGCAGCGAATCGATCTTGTTGTGTACTACTGTGACCGGAATGTTGCGGGTGCGATGTTGGTCTTTTTCGGGCCAGATGGAATGTGAATTTTCATCGCGCTGGGTTGCCTGTGTGGCGTCGACCACCAGGATGATGTGATCGGCACTTTCCATTTCCTGCCAGGCGCGGCGAATGCCTTCCTGTTCCACTGCGTCGTCGCTGTCACGCAAACCTGCAGTATCCACCACATGTAACGGAATGCCGTCGATCTGGATGTGCTCGCGCAATACGTCCCGCGTCGTGCCCTCGATGGGTGTGACGATGGCCCGGTCCTGTCCACTCAGGGCATTGAGCAAGCTGGATTTGCCGGCGTTGGGGCGCCCGGCAATGACCAGTTTCATACCGTCTCGCAACAGGCTGCCCTGTTGGGCCTGACTGTGGACGCGTTCCATCTGGCTTTTAATAGCAAGTAGCTGTTCTTTCACCTGCCCCTCAGCGATGAAATCGATTTCCTCTTCCGGGAAGTCGATGGCCGCTTCTACGTAGACGCGCAAGGCGGTGACAGCGCTTACCAGTGCCTCTATTTCCCGGGAGAAGGCACCCTGCAGGGATTGCGTGGCATTGAGTGCTGCCGCTTCAGTGGTGCTGTCGATAAGATCGGCAATGGCTTCGGCCTGTGTCAGGTCGATTTTATCGTTGAGGTAAGCGCGTTGGGAAAATTCACCGGGCAAGGCAAGGCGGGCACCCAATTGGCAGCATTCACGTAACAGGATGTCGAGAATGACCGGGCCGCCGTGGCCCTGAAGTTCCACTACATCTTCGCCGGTAAAGGAATGCGGGCCGGGGAAGGCCAGGGCCACGCCGGAGTCCAGCAGGCGCTGGTCCTGATGGCTCCTGAATTCGCAGAAATGGGCGAAACGGGGCCGGAAGTCGACCCCGGTAATTTGCTGCGCAATCGGCAGGGCCTGGGGCCCCGAGAGGCGGATAATACCAATGCCACCGCGTCCCGGCGCGGTGGCGATGGCGGCGATGGTATCGCCGTCGAGCGAACTCAATTCAGTCATGGCTCGCAGTATAAGCCAGCCTCAGTCCGAATGAAGCCCGGTCAGGCGGTGGCTTTCGCGCCTTTCTCGATCTTGCGTGTGATGTACCACTGTTGGGCCATGGACAGCAGGTTGTTCACCAACCAGTACAGTACCAGGCCCGCGGGGAACCACAGGAAGAAGAAGGTAAACATCACCGGCATCCACTGCATGATTTTGGCCTGCATGGGATCCGGCGGAGCGGGGTTCAGTCGTTGCATGAACCACATGCTGGCGCCCATCAGGAGGGGCAGCACGAAGTAAGGGTCCATCACGGAAAGATCGTGAATCCACAGGGCGAACGGCGCGTGACGCAACTCGACGCTTTCCATCAGCACCCAGTACAGGGCGATGAATACCGGCATCTGCACCAGGATGGGCAGGCAGCCGCCCATGGGATTAACCTTTTCCTTGCGGTACAGGTCCATCATCGCCTGTGACTGCTTCTGTTTGTCGTTGGCGTATTGTTCGCGCAACGCCACCAACTGCGGTTGTACCCGGCGCATATTGGCCATGGAACGATAGCTGGTGGCAGACAGCTGGAAGAAGGCTGCTTTCACCAGCACGGTCAGCAGAATAATGGCTACACCCCAGTTGCCCACCAGGCCGTGAATTTTATTCAGCAACCAGAACAGGGGCTGGGCAATCCACCACAACCAACCGTAATCAACTGTCAGGTCGAGATAGGGGGAGATCTCTTCCAGGCGGTACTGGTCTTTCGGGCCGGCATAGAATCCGGCGCTCAAGGTGCCACTGTTGCCCGGATCGAGTACCAGCGCGGGACTGGTGTAGCCGGCGATGTTGAAGCCGCTGCGGCTAACGCGGGTACTGTAGGTATTTAACTGTTCAGCCCCGGGGACCCAGGCGGAGAGGAAGTAGTGTTGCACCATGGCGATCCAGCCGCCCTGGATTTGCCCTTTGAAGGGCTCTTCGCGCATATCATCGAAGTTAAATTTGGTGAAATTTTCTTCCGGCTGGGTCAGCGCTGCACCGAGGAAGGGGGCCAGACCCATGCCTGAAGTGCTGGCGGACGGGTCGGCACTGCTATCGCGTTTGATCTGGCCGAACATATTGCCCTGCCAACGCGCATCACTGTTGTTGGTGACCAGGTAGCTGACCTTCACCAGGTAATCACCGCGGGTCAGGGTAAAGCGCTTGATGACTTCCACGCCGTTGTCACCTGACCAGTGCAGGTCCACCTGCATGGTGTTCTCACCGGCGGGCAACTCGTAGTGCATTTGACTGGTGCTGAATTGGGCGCGGCCGCCGCGATCAATACCATTTGGGCCGATCAGACCACTTTGGGCGACATACACACGGCGGCTGTTGTTTTCCAGCAGCACGAAGGGCTCGGGCTGGTTGAGCTGCTCCAGGTATTGGCTGAGGGCCACCTCGATGATGTCGCCGCCTTGTAGGTCAACGGCCAGTTGCAGGGTATCGGTGGTAATTTCAATAATGCGGCCGGGACTGGCATCGCCGGGAGCCACCTGATTTTCTGCTTGCGCCGTTACAGGGTCGACGGGCAACTCATCGGCAGTGCTTTGTTCAGGCTCTGCGACGGGCAGGTCAGGCGTTTCCAGCGCAGGGCTGGCTGCCGATCCATTCCCATTTTGCCCGGTCAGGCGTTCGGCCACCGGTGCATTGGCAGCGATTTGCTCTTCTTTGAAGGCCACCCATTCGGTGAGCAACATAAAGGACAGCACCGCGATGGCGCCAATCAACAGAAAACGCTGAACATCCATAGTTTATTAGCTATCTCAGTGGGAGTGCTGGCACGGTGGTACCGGATCTTCACCGCCTGCATGCCAAGGGTGGCATTTCGAGAGGCGGCGAATGGCGAGCCAGGAGCCGCGAATTGCACCGTGGGTTTGAATGGCTTCCACTGCGTAGCTCGAGCATCCGGGCTGGAAGCGGCAACTGGTCCCCAGGTAGGGACGCAGGGCCAGCTGGTAGCATCGGATCAAAAAGATCAGTGCGCGGCTCATAACCATCTCATTCGGGGTTTTGCTTCGCCTGTGTCGCCTGGCGTTCCAGCCTGCCCCATTGCTGCCGCAATATAGAGGAAAGCTCGGCGTTGTCCAACTCATCGACACCACGCCGGGCCAGAAAGACCACGTCCAGTGCCGGCGCAGTGTCCGGAAGTTGGCGAAAGTACTCCCGGGCGATGCGTTTGATCCGGTTGCGCTGGACGGCGAGTTTTACATTTTTCTTGGCGATTACCAGACCCAGACGTGGTCCGGGTTGATCATTGGTGGCCGCCAGAAGCAGGAGGTTGCGATGGGAGGCGCGGTATTGCGCCCCGTCGAACACCCGGCTGTATTGCGCTGCGGTGAGCAGGCGCTTGCCCCGAGTAAAGCGTTGATCACCCACCCAGGGAACGAATCACTCAGGCGGCCAGGCGCTTACGGCCCTTGGCGCGACGACGAGCCAAAACCTGACGACCATTTTTGGTGGCCATGCGTGAGCGGAAACCGTGGGTGCGTTTGCGTTTCAGAACGCTGGGCTGAAAAGTTCTTTTCATGACTCAAATTCCGTACATATAAATGAAGGCAGACTGCGCGCTGGCGCAGGTGCCGGAAAAAAGGTGGTGTATTCTATTGAAACAGGTCGCGTAATTCAATTACTGCGTGACGAAATTTGCTGGATCCCTCGCCAGTCAAAAATGTGAAAAAGTCACGTACGGCGCGGCCTGTAGCAATCGCCCCACACATTGCAAAGAAGAAATACACAAGGTATCCACAGGTGGATAGTTGCATCATAACTTGCACTAATACGCTTACGTATTTATCTTGTGATGTTCTAACTGACTGAAAAATAAGAATATAAGAGACTTAAAATTTTTAAATCAAATGTGGATAACAAACACTTGAGGGAGTATGATGCCCCTTCAATCCGACATGGAACGGGTTGGATAAACCAAAACCTAAGTAAAAACACCGATGATATCCGGCCTGGTGTCTCTAACCTCGCCGACTGGGGGACTATTTTGCCTGAAATGACCTGGCAAAAATGTGTGGACTGCCTGCAGCGAGAGCTCCCTTCCCAGCAGTTCAATACATGGATTCGACCGTTGCGGGCCGATATTGATGGGGAACAACTCCGCCTTGTAGCACCCAACCGCTTTATCCGCGATTTTGTTTCGGACAAATTCTACCCACGCATCGTTGAATTGCTGCAGGAGATCCTGCCCAGCCAATCGATCGACGTTAGTCTGGATATTGGTGAATCAACCGCACCTGCTTTCAAGCCCGCCCCATCCGAGGCACCTCGGGTTGCGTCGAAAGCTTATGCGGACCCTGTTCCTGTAGCTGAGACTACCAGTGTCCCCCGTACCCGCCACGACGACAGCGGCACCCGAGCCAAGGCAGCACCACAAACCGGTTTTAGGGATTCTGGCCCGATGGTGTCTGGCACGGCAGTTACCCGTCAAAACTCCAGGGTACGCAGCGAGCCGGTGGAAGGCGCCATCAACCAACAACACTTCCTGGTGGAAGGTTATACCTTTGATAACTTCGTAGAAGGTAAATCCAACCAACTGGCGTTGGCAGCTGCCCGGCAGGTGGCGGAGAATCCCGGTGATTCCTATAACCCCCTGTTCCTCTACGGTGGTGTTGGCCTGGGTAAAACCCACCTGATGCACGCTGTTGGTAATGCTTTGCAGCAGTCCAAGCCCGGCGCCAAGGTGGTGTACTTACATTCCGAGCGTTTTGTTGCCGACATGGTAAAGGCCCTGCAACTCAATGCCATCAGCGATTTCAAACGCTATTACCGTTCTGTCGACGCCCTCCTGATTGACGATATTCAATTCTTCGCTCGTAAGGACCGTTCCCAGGAAGAATTTTTCCATACCTTCAATGCGCTGCTTGAAGGGGGTCAACAGATGATCCTCACCTGCGATCGCTACCCGAAGGAAATAGACGGCTTGGAAGAGCGACTCAAATCCCGTTTTGGTTGGGGGCTGACGGTTGCGGTGGAGCCGCCGGAGCTGGAAACGCGGGTGGCGATTTTGATGTCCAAAGCCAGCCAGGCGCGCATCGAGTTGCCACCGGATACGGCCTTTTTTATTGCGCAACGCATCCGCTCTAATGTTCGGGAGCTTGAAGGCGCATTAAAGCGTGTAATCGCCAGCGCCAATTTCACCGGGCGCGAGATCGATATCGATCTGGTCAAGGAAAGCCTGAAAGACCTGCTCGCGCTGCAGGATAAGCAGGTGGGTCTGGATAACATTCAGCGCACCACAGCGGAGTACTACAAAATCAAGGTAGCGGATTTGATGTCGCGCCGCCGCAGTCGTTCTGTTGCCAGACCACGCCAGGTGGCCATGGCGTTGGCAAAAGAACTGACTAATCACAGCCTCCCTGAGATTGGAGACAGTTTCGGTGGCCGAGACCACACGACAGTGCTGCACGCTTGTCGTAAAATAAAAGAGTTGCGCGAAACCAATTCGGATATTCGCGAAGATTACAAAAACCTGTTGCGATCGCTGACTACCTGAGTGGGCGAGAAGGACGTACTGCCGCAGGGCTTTCCTGGCCGGGCGGTGTATAACAACAAGGCCACTGTCATTTAAGGAAACTCTATGAAGTTCGTGGTATCCCGGGACGCGCTGCTCAAGCCCCTGAACCTGGTTGCTGGCGTGGTTGAGCGCCGTCAAACACTGCCTATTCTGGCGAATGTATTGATGGTGCTGGAAGGTGATCGCCTTTCACTCACCGGTACCGATCTTGAGGTGGAACTGGTTGGCCGCGTGACGCTGCCCGCCGCGGGTACCGACGGTGAAGTGACCGTTCCCGCCCGTAAACTGGTTGATATCTGCAAATCATTGCCCGATGGCTGTGACATTGAATTCAGCGCCGATGGCAGCAAAGTGGTGGTGAAGTCCGGTCGCAGCCGATTCACACTCTCTACCCTGCCCGCCCGTGAGTTCCCCAGTGTCGACGACAGCATGGGCACGCACCAGTTTACCGTTGCCCAGGGTCAGCTCAGGCGCCTGATCGAACGCACTGGTTTCGCCATGGCACAGCAGGATGTGCGCTATTACCTCAATGGCATGTTGTGGGAAGTGACGGCAGAGCAATTGCGCGTGGTGGCTACCGACGGACACCGCCTGGCCATGTGTGATCTGAAAGCGCCGCTGGGTGTGAGTGAAACCGCCCAGGTGATTCTGCCCCGTAAGGGCGTACTGGAATTGTCGCGCTTGTTGATGACCGAAGACGCCGACGTAGCCGTGGTGATCGGCAGCAATCATGTTCGAGCGACCACTGAGGAATTCACCTTCACCTCAAAACTGGTGGACGGTAAATTCCCCGACTACGAACGCGTATTACCCCGCGCGGCGGATAAGACTGTTATTGGTTCCAGAGTGGAACTTAAACAGGCCTTCACACGCACGGCGATTCTGTCAAACGAGAAGTACCGCGGAGTGCGACTCCTGCTGGCCGACGGCAATCTCACCATAATCGCGAGCAACCCCGAGCAGGAAGAGGCAGAGGAAGTGGTGCCCGTAGAGTATGCGGGCGACGGACTGGAAATTGGCTTTAACGTTAGCTACCTGTTGGACGTGCTCGGTGTGCTGAGCGGCGAAGCAGTCAAGCTGTCGTTGGCTGATGCCAATAGTAGTGCACTCCTCGAAGAGGCGGACGACGACGGCGACTCACGCTACGTGGTCATGCCCATGCGCCTTTAGGCACTTACCCTCCCCCATTGCGGATAGGCGAACTGCCAAATTCTTTGGTGTTGCCTATCCGCCAGGGCGCTCCGTTTGTCCCTACATAGACTCAACATCTCCCACATCCGCAATTTGCGATCCGTGCAGATCAATCCACTCGGCCGGCTGAATGTATTTTATGGCGCCAATGGCAGTGGCAAGACCAGTGTGTTGGAAAGTGTCCACGTACTCGGGCTTGCGCGTTCTTTTCGCGCTGGCAGCACACGCAACCTGGTTACTCACGGCGAAGAACGCCTGACCGTGTTTGCGGAGCTCGCTTCGGGTGGTGGCGTTGGCAGAACGCCAGTCGGTGTGGAACGCGCGGTGCAGGGTGAGGCGTCGATACGCATTGCAGGCGAAGATGTTCGATCCATTGCGAGTCTGGCCGAGCACCTTCCAGTCCAGGTTATTAACGCTCAGAGTTTTGAACTTCTGGGCGGTGCCCCCGCTACTCGTCGCCAGTTTCTCGACTGGGGAGTGTTTCACGTGGAACAAAGCTTTCTAGCTACCTGGCGAAGGTTCCAGAGGGCAATAAAACAACGGAACAACATACTGCGGCATGATAAAATCGACAGCGGCCAGTTGGCCGCATGGACGCAGGAGTTAGCCCAATCAGGAGAGCGTATAGCTGAGAGCCGACAGGCATACGCCCAACGTCTGATACCCGAGTTCGAAAGCGTTTTGAATACCCTGGCGCCGGAGTTGGATTCTTTGACGCTACGGCTGCGCCGAGGCTGGGAAGAGCGGACAAGCTATGCCGAGGCTTTACAGCAATCAGAACCGACTGACCGGGAACGTGGATATACCCATACCGGGCCACAACGCGCGGACATACGCTTATCAGTTGCAGGGCACCCTGCCGCAGAGACTCTGTCTCGTGGACAGCAAAAGCTGGTGGTTTGCGCATTGAAACTGGCCCAGGGCCGCGTCCTGACCAGGGAAAAGCGCCAGCATTGCGTGTATCTAGTAGATGATCTGGCGTCCGAGTTGGACAAGCAGCACGCCGAACGAGTTTGTCGCGTGCTGGAAGAATTACAGGCGCAGGTATTTATTACGTGTGTCGATAAATCAGAAATACTCGATGTGTGGCCAGACAGTGCCCCGGATCTATCAGTGTTTCACGTGAAACATGGCCTTATCGAGCGCGATGAGACCGTAAAAAGTGGATCGGGCGATCACCATTAGATTGGCCGAGTACATATAAAGGTAGGAAGAGATGAGCGAAGAGACCAACCAGAATTACGATTCCAGCAGCATCAAGGTCCTTAAGGGGCTGGATGCAGTCCGGAAGCGGCCCGGTATGTACATTGGTGATACCGACGATGGTACCGGCCTGCACCACATGGTGTTCGAACTGGTCGATAACTCAATCGATGAGGCACTGGCGGGTCACTGCGAACAGATCACAGTGACGATCCACCCTGACGAATCCGTCTCTGTTTCCGATGACGGTCGGGGGATTCCCACGGAAATTCACGAGGAAGGCGTATCCGCAGCGGAAGTAATCATGACCGTGCTGCACGCTGGCGGTAAGTTCGACGACAACACCTACAAGGTTTCCGGCGGTTTGCACGGCGTGGGTGTGTCGGTGGTGAATGCTCTGTCCGAAGAGCTGGTACTGACAATTCGCCGCGAAGGTGACATGTACGAGCAGGTTTACCGCCACGGTGTACCCCAGGAACCCCTCAAAATCATCGGGCAGACTGAATCTTCAGGCACAGAAGTGCGCTTCAAGCCTTCGGCTGATACTTTCAGTAATATTGAATTTCATTTCGACCTGTTGGCGAAACGCCTGCGAGAACTGGCTTTCCTCAACTCCGGCGTGAATATTGTGCTGAAGGATGAGCGCAGCGGCAAAGAAGAGCGTTATTTCTACGAGGGTGGTCTGAATGCCTTCGTGAATTACCTCAACCAGAACAAAACCACCGTCAACCGCCCCTTCTACTTCCGTATTGATCAGGATGAGAACGGGATTGGCGTAGAAGTGGCATTGCAGTGGAACGATTCGTTTCAGGAGAACCTGCTCTGCTACACCAACAACATCCCCCAGGGGGATGGCGGTACCCACCTGGCGGGCTTCCGCGCTGCCCTCACCCGTAACCTGAACACTTATATAGAGAAAGAAGGGCTGGGGAAGAAAGCCAAGGTCAACACTACCGGGGATGACGCCCGCGAAGGTCTCACCGCAATCATTTCCGTGAAAGTGCCCGATCCGAAGTTCTCCTCCCAGACCAAAGACAAGCTGGTCTCTTCCGAGGTGAAAACCGCGGTTGAACAGGCCATGAACCAGCACTTCTCCGATTACCTGCTGGAAAATCCACAGGAAGCAAAGGCCGTTATCGGCAAGATGCTGGATGCAGCGCGCGCCCGTGAAGCCGCGCGTAAGGCCCGTGAAATGACCCGCCGTAAAGGCGCGCTGGATATTGCCGGCCTGCCGGGGAAACTGGCCGATTGCCAGGAAAAGGACCCTGCCCTGTCAGAACTCTACCTGGTAGAGGGAGACTCCGCCGGCGGCTCCGCCAAACAGGGCCGCAACCGAAAGTATCAGGCTATTTTGCCTCTCAAAGGAAAGATCCTGAACGTAGAGAAAGCCCGCTTCGACAAGATGCTGGGCTCCGCAGAAGTCGGCACCATCGTGACGGCCTTGGGCTGCGGCATTGGCAAGGAGGAGTTCGACCCGGACAAATTGCGCTACCACAGCATCATCATCATGACAGACGCCGATGTTGACGGGTCACACATCCGCACCCTCCTCCTGACCTTCTTTTTCCGTCAGATGCCGGAGCTGATCGAGCGTGGCCATGTCTACATCGCCCAGCCGCCGTTGTACAAAGTCGCCCGCGGCAAGCAGCACCAGTACCTGAAAGACGACGACGCCCTGAACCAGTACCTGACCCAGGGTGCACTGGACAGCGCTGCGCTCTACGTTAATCCCGACGCGCCACCCATGCGTGGCGAAGCGCTGGAAACCATGGTGAAGGAATTCCGTGCGGTGGCTGCCACTATCGATCGCCTGAGCCGTTTGTATTCTTCCGCGGTTCTCTGGCAGATGGTGTATGCCGATACCTTGACCGTTGAGGATCTCAACAACGAGGAGAGCGTCAGTGCTTTTGCAGTACAGTTGGAAGGTAAACTGCAGGCCCAGGCGGACAAGAGCCAGCAATACTCAGTGGTGGTACGCCGCGACCAGGAGCGCCAGCTCTATTTCCCCGTGGTGAAACTAATGGCTCACGGTGTAGAGCACGAAACGGAATACCACCATGAGTTCTTCTCCAGCGGTGAGTATCGCGCCATGCGCGAGTTGGGTAATACCCTGAACAACCTCATCGATGAGGGTGGCTACATACAGCGCGGTGAAAAGAAACTGGAGACCCGCGACTTCGCCGCCGCCCTGACCTGGCTGATGAGCGAAGCTCGCAAGGGCTACAGCATCCAGCGCTACAAAGGTCTGGGTGAGATGAACCCCGATCAGCTCTGGGAAACGACGATGGACCCGGAAGTGCGCCGCATGCTGCAAGTGACTATCGAAGACGCGATCGCCGCGGACCAGATTTTCACGACCCTGATGGGTGATCACGTAGAACCACGACGCGACTTTATTGAGGAGAATGCGTTGTCGGTGGCGAATTTGGATGTGTGAGTTGAGGGTCCTCTGCGTTACCTCATAAGTTGTCCAATGAGCGCATAATTTGTCCGGACTAGTCTGGATCTTTGCGCTCGATGGGCGGCGATTAGATGAAATAACCTATATATAACAATAGGTTAGATCTCACAGGGTTGCTGATCGCTGAATAGCCTCGAGCTTGGGGGACTTTTAGTCCGACATTGGAGCACCTAGTACTCCCAGTCTTCATGAGCGAGTGGGGACCGGTTTAAAGTTTTTTGGTACTGACGCCACTGTGGGAGAAACTGATCAAGTAGTTCTTTGAAGCGCTGGTTATGATGCCGTTCATGCAAATGGATTAGCTCATGCACCAGAATGTATTCAAGGCACTCGGGGGGTTTCTTCGCTAACTCCAGGTTCAACCAGATTCGGCGTTGCTCGATATTGCAGCTGCCCCACTTGGTCTTCATTTTTTTGACTCCCCAGGCATCGGCTCTCTTGCCGATGATGGGTTGCCACTTATCCAGTAGTTCAGGAATTACCTTCTTCAGCTCTTCTCTATACCAGGCGTTGAGCACTTTTTCCTTACTCTCCACCGAGGCTTCTGGCCTGACAAACAGTTTCAGCTTGCCGGACTTAAGGAGCTTAATCTCCGGTGCACTATTCCGCTCGATCAGTTCGAGGCGGCACCGCTTACCAAAGAAATAGTGGCATTCTCCTGAGATGTATTCCCGCTCAGATTGCCGGGGCTGATCCAAGAACTCCTGCTTCTGTTTCTTTATCCAGGTCAGCTTTTGTACGACTGCCAGGCGCACATTGTCATCGCTAACATGTCTGGGTACGGCTACGCGGACATGACCATCCGGTGGATAAACGGCCAGATGCAGGTTTTTGATATCCTTCCTCACCACCTGCACGGCGATACCACTGACGGTTATGCTGGAGCTAGTTTCTACCACTAGTCGTATTCCGGCTGGTTCTTGATGAGCTCGATGAGCTCGTCAAAATTGATATCGTATGTACCTACCTCCTCCCTGACTGCATTCTCTACATCACGTAGTTTGAATCGGTTGGTTTTCCAGTCCGCCTTTTTGGTATAACGGATAGCCGTATCGATGCGCGTGACCAGATCCTCATTCTTATTGAGGTTGTCGTACAGGGATTGTTTAGCTCGGGTATCCATTGAATCGGGATACTCGGTAGTCGCTTCCGGCTTCTTGATGTTCGCCGCGAGAGCCTTTATCTCTCTGAGATATTCTTCATAAGTAAGCGCTTCCTTACGTCGCTGCTCAATCAGTGCATCGAGCAGTTCAGACATTTTCTCGTAGTACTTGGGATTGATCGGCTGCTCGTCGATAATCACCTTGCGCATGTTGTTCTCAATGGTTTCCGCCATCGCTTCTGGAACGATCTTTCCTGAGGGATCAGCCGGATTCTGTTTGGCCTTCTCAACGATCAACTCGATCAGGCCCAGCTCTTCAAAATCGATAACGGTTTCACTGTCGTTGGCCTTGATATAGGTGTCCAGTAATCTGCGCATGGCCGGCTCGTACTGCTTCATATCCACTTCATCACCGGAGGCAAGTTTGATCTCCTGGCGCATTTTGCTGAAGTGTTCTACCTCGGCTTTTATTACCTGGGCCTCTTTGGCGCTGTAGCCTGCCGCCTCCATTTCATTGGCCATACTGGAATAAGCCCGGATCAGTGCAGCCACGTTTTTGTACAGGGAAACACGTTTGGCCTCGTTGAGTTTTAAGTCGTCGCTTTTTGCGACATCTCCACAAAAGTATCGAATATAGTCGATTAACTCCTTCGGCTCTAAAACCGGTTCGCATAAAGCCTTGGTGGTTTCTCTGGCCTCTTCCAGCTTCTCTCTGCTCTTTTCAAGGCGATTCGTTAGAAGCCCCGCCACATCTTCACTGTCATAAGCATCGAAGGCGCCACTGGTGTAATCACCGATAGAGGTCTCTAAACTGTGAAAGAGGTCTTTGTAATCGACTATATATCCGTATTCCTTATCGTCACCATCCAGGCGGTTGACGCGACAAATGGCCTGGAACAGGCCATGGTCTTGCATTTTCTTATCGATATATAAATATGTAGCTGATGGCGCGTCAAAACCGGTCAGTAATTTATCCACGACAATCAATAGCCGCATTTGACCGGGTTCTTTCTTGAACTGTTTCTTTACCCGTACTTCAAAATCTTCGGCCTTTTTGATGGCCTCCTCTTTGGGCTCTTCGAAGTACTCAGCCAGCATCTGCTGGTAAATCTCATATTGGTGCAGCTTCTCAGTTAAGCCCTCCCCGGTTTCCTCACCCTTGATATCGGCCGGTGATGGCAGGTAACTGGTGACGATGGCGCACTTCCCCTTTAGCTCAGTTTTGCTGAATAGCTCGTACACCTTGCAAGCCTGGTAAATGCTGGCACACACCAGCATGGCGTTGCCACGGCCATCCATCAGGCGGGGCCGGGTATCCATATCCAGCAAAATGTCGTTGACTATCTGCTCCAAGCGAGACTGGCTGGATAAAACTTTTTGCAGGGTGCCCCACTTCTGTTTCAGCTGAACCCTAGCCATATCTGAGAGGCCTCGGGTTTTGGCCTCGAACCAGGTATCGATCTTGTCCTGTGAGGTGATGTACTGGTCGATATCCCGGGCCTCGTATTGCAAATCCAAAACCACACCGTCACTCACGGCCTCATCGAATTTGTAGGTATGGATATACGAGCCGAATACCTCGATACTCTTCTGCTTGTCCTGTTTGAGTAATGGCGTACCGGTAAAGCCCACAAAGATGGCATCCGGCAAGATGGCTTTCATGGCCTGGTGTAGTTTGCCCGACTGGGTGCGGTGGCATTCGTCCACAAAAACAAACAACGACCCTTTGGCGTGGAAATCGCTGGGCAGGTTCTGAGTAAGCTCGTCCAGGTAATCATCTGTGGCCCTGTCATCGGTACTCTCGCTTCCCTGGCGGCCGAATTTGTGGACCAGCGAGCATAATAGCCAGGGTTCCGCCTCGTTGAGTGTGCCGACCAGATCCGTTCCGCTGGTGCTGCGGTAGATCTCCTCTTCAACCCCCAGGAACACGCCTTCTATCTGCTCGTCAAGCTCGGTTCTATCAGTGATAACCAGCACGCGAGCATTCTCGACATTCTCCCGAATCCACTTGCCCAGCCATACCATGGTAAGGCTCTTACCCGAGCCCTGTGTGTGCCAGATAATACCGCCATCGTTATCATGGATGCGCTTCTGTGCGGCCCTGACGCCAAAGTACTGGTTTTGCCGGCAGGTCTTTTTGACACCAGCATCGAAAACAATGAAGTTATGAATTAGCTCCAGAAATCGTTCTTTCTGGCAGAGATTCGTGATATCGAAATCAAGGACATCGCTGGCATAGTCCACTTCGTGGACAGACAGGTACTTGTTACTGCGTTCGTCAACGCCAGCACTAAAGGTAGGTTTCTCTTCTTTCCAGCTGTAGTAATGCTGCTGCGGGGTTTCGATGGTGCCATAGCGTAGCCCCTCGGTATCGTTGCCCGCCATCACCAATTGCATGGTGCTGAAGAAATCGCGGATAAAGGTTTTCTTCTGATTGTCCAGGTTCTGGCGGATGCCCTCAGTGACGGCGACGGAAGAGCGCTTTAGCTCAATCACGCCCAGCGCGATACCGTTTATATAAATGACAATGTCCGGTCTCTTGGTGTTTTCGCCCTTGACCGACACTTCTTCGGCAACGGCAAATTCGTTGTTTAGAGGGTTTTTCCAGTCGACCAGCCAGACGGTTTTGGTATTTTCTCCCTGCCCATGTCGGACTTTCACCCCGTAACGCAGCAGGCTGTAGACTTCCTTATTAGCGTGATAGAGCTTCTTACCGTCCCCCATTGTGGCCGCTTGCTTGAACTGGCGGATCGCGTTGGTGATTAATCCATCGTCAACTCCCTGATTTGTAAGCCAACCGCGCAGATAGCTTTCTTCGATATTGGAATTATCGGCACGATCCTGCCAATCACCGTAGTATTGGTAGTCCAGTTGATTCTGGAAGAGTTTTACCACGCGGTTCTGTGTGGCCCGTTCCTTTTGGCCTATGGCACTCATACCAGTCGAGTTCTCCCTGTGAGTAGCTCTTGCATCATGCCCTTCTTCAAATTCTGTGTTTTGATGAGACGATCCTGTATCCCTTCAATATCAGATTCCATATCTGATAGTGTTGCGGCAATTGCGATCTGTTCAGGTAAAGGCGGCAAAATCACGGGACATGCGAAATAGGCCACCGTATTGATTCCTGTTAATGCCGTTTGAATGCTGTTTGTTATCATGTGGTCTCGCGCAACTTTAGATGCTAAATAATAGTAAAGATAGTTGGGAGAAACTTTTGCGGTTGTCACTGAATACCTTCTCGTGTGCCAAGCGAAAGCAGTTCCAGCCCCTTTTTCTGTTACATATACCGTTCTTGCAATTCCTTCTCTTACAAGAGAAGACTCTCCATATATAAGATCGCCTTCCTTTAAGGTGTATTTTTTTTGGTCTTCGGGTGTCAATGGTGCTTTCGAAAATTCTTGCCCGTCTACCTTGGATATGTCGTACATATCACCCACGCCAGCAATATTGTTCCCGCGCCCATACAATTCTTTTTTTACATATATGCCGGAATTGTGACTGATCACCAAGCGATTTAATGGCTCTATCTGCCAGTCTCCCGGAATTTCACCCAGCTCGGTTTGTTTGTAACCAGTATGGGATTGATCAAACGGTGGTAGGCGTTTTTTGCCGGTGAGCAGTAGCTGCATGGCCGCGGTTTTAATGGCGAGTTTTTTGTCGATTAGCTTTTCTAGTGAAGTGATGAGGACATCGACATCGGAGAGCACGTTGGCGATGGCGATTTGCTCTTCTAGAGGGGGTTTTGAAACTCTCAGCTCATGAATATCGTTTCGATTAATGCCCGGAACACCACTTTTTCCACTATGTGAAGCAAAATCAACTGTGCGGAGAAGATAGGAGATGTAATGCGGATTATTTCCCTTAAAGTCTTTTACAAACAGAGTGGTATTCAGCGGCCAAAAATTCTCTTCGATGTAGAAAACTTCACCTATTGTCCCATAGCGGCCTGTCACGACACCTGGAGCTTCAACCTGATACCTATCGTGAAAATCATATGGTCCGGCTGAGGACACAATTGGGACATTGCCCTGCTTTCTCAGCCGACTAGGCAGATCGAATCCGCGTTGAAGGGTAAACATTTCACCTAAACTCATTTCTTTCCAGTTGTCGGTTACCATGACAAGCCCATCTTCTTTAAATGCTCGTCTACGTTCGAACTAAGAGTCTCCGCACTTTGGATTAAAGCCGGCAGCGGCTCGGCATAGCGCTCTTCCAATACTCTTACTCGGTTGGCCAGTTGCTGAGTAACCCGTTCTATCTCGCCGATGATGTTGGCCAGTAAGGTAGCCAGCCATTTGTCGTCGACGATCAGAGCTTTGATGTCTGCTTCGGTGAGCTGGGGATATTTTTCAAAGACCAGCTGATCAATTGCCTCCTTAGCGGCTTTGACGTCTTTCTTGTTAGCGGCCTCTGCTTCGAATAAATGCTTTGTATTATCGAGCGCTTTGATCTCATCTTCATCGGTAGCCACTTTCAACCTGGCTGTTACGCTACCTTTATTGACTTTGCCGCTATCATTAATGGCTTCTTCAAGCAGGCCACCTTCAACGGCATGCTCCTCGATAAACGATTCCAACTCCTGCGTACAGGCATCGAGTACGGTTTGCTTTTCTTCGATCTCGGCTTGTTTATCGGCGAAGTATCGCCTGACGATAAGTGCCGGGGGAATCAATTCGGCTTTGTACTTGGTCCTGTTGATAATCAGGTCGGGCGTCTCTTTTAGCTTCTCGCCTTTTTTCACCACCAGTTCACGGATACTGTTGGCCGCCAGCCACCCATCTTGGGTGATGAAGTAGACATCGTCCTGCATGATTTCAAACCAGTAATCCATCATGATCTGGTACATGTCGTACCGGTCCAACAGGGAGGCTTCCGTATAGGCTTCCAGCAAACTTTCGGAGATACGATGGATAACGTCTTTAGGGAAGTCGCCTTGGCTCAACCCCGATAAACTGGCATCACCTTTCCATTGCTCGAATAAGGCAAGAGACGCCTGCGCAAACTGTTTGAATTCAGCATGTTCGAGGATGGTGGTTTTCACTTCAGAGGCTTTTACCAACGCTCGGCTGTAACCAGGTCGCTCATCTTCGAACAAGGTTTTACGCAATGTGGGAAAGACCTGCCAGTAGCGATCCAGGGCTTCGATATCGGCATTGGGAATACCGCCACTGAGGTGGGCGCTGAGGTCATGCAGGTCTTCGGCGGCTGCACTGTCGATATACCGGGGTATATTGAGGTTATAGTCGTTGCCTGCAATCTCGTTGAAGCCGACCATGCGGCTGTAGCCCGGCTGCTCGATCTGATTGTTGAATACATCGACGATTTTATGCAGATCCTGGTCGCGTAGCCGGTTCTTGGGGCCGTCCTTCATAAAGCCTTTGCTGGCGTCGATCATGAAGATACCGCTGTCTTCATCTTCCAAACGCGCCTTGGCTCCGTCTTTATCGATGACAATAATGCAGGCGGGTATACCGGTGCCATAAAAGAGGTTGGCCGGTAAGCCGATGATGCCCTTGATATAGCCCTGGCGAATCAGATTGCGACGAATACCGGCTTCGGCATTGCCCCGGAAGAGCACACCGTGGGGCAAAATCACAGCGCCTTTGCCGGTGCTCTTGAGAGACTTAAGGATATGCAGCAGGAAGGCATAGTCGCCGTTCTTCTCGGGCGGAATACCGTATTCAAATCGAGCGTACTCATCTTCCTCAGGTAAAAACCCGGTATTCCAGGCCTTGAAGGAAAATGGTGGATTCGCCACTGCGAAATCGAAGGTTTTGAGTGCAGAGTTGTCTTGCTTGAACTCGGGCTCAGCCAGGGTACTGTGGCCACCCGGTGCTATTTCGGCATCGGCATTGTTGTGCAGGATCATATTCATTCGGCACAGTGCTGTCGTTGCGACATCCATTTCCTGTCCATAGATGCTTAAGCCCTTGCTGGCTTCATCAGCGGCTTTAAGTAGCAGGGAGCCTGAGCCACAAGTAGGGTCGTACACGGTGTGGTCTTGAGGGGTGTCTTGGGTAATGCCCACCACCTTGGCCAGAATGCGTGACACTTCGGCCGGGGTATAGAACTGGCCTTTGCTTTTCCCGGATTCCGTGGCGAAGTTACGCATCAGGTATTCATAGGCATCCCCCAGCAGGTCATCCCCCTGGGCGCTGTTGCCACCAAAATCCAGGCCCTCAAAAATCCCAACCAGCGCCGACAGCTTGTCGACCATCGCTTTGCCTTTGCCGAGGCGCTCTTCGTCGTTGAAGTCGTTGTCCTTGTTCGCGAGCCAGGGCAGTTCATTTTCCTTGGCGATGCCATCAAGAACGATGTTGAGCTTCTCCCCTATTTCCTTATCGCCTTTTAGCTTGACCATGTCGGGGAAGGTGCACCCTTCCGGGACGACGATCATGGCCTTGGGATCACTCAGATACTTGTCGGAGACATACTTCAGGAACAGAAAAGTCAGTACGTAGTCTTTGTACTGTGAGGCGTCCATGCCACCGCGCAGTTCATCGCAGCTTGCCCAGAGAGAGGAGTAGAGCTCGGTCTTCTTGATAGCCATTCAGGTTCCCAGATCGGAGATGATATGTAGTTATCGGGTGTTTTCGAGCGATTTTACACTTTGTTTATGTCATCCTATAAAGGTTTCTTTCTCAATCTCGATAACGCGAAAATACTTTGCACTGAGCATTTTTAAAACTGGCCAGGCGCAAATATAGTTGCCCACCCACTTGAAAGGACTCGAGTAATGGCTAATCCGGCGTGTAAGCACTGCCAAGCAGAGATGGTCAAAATCAGCGATCAGACGCTGGCTGAAATCCGATCAAAGTTGGCACCCAACGTCAAGACTCTCGCTTCTAGAGCGATTTCTGGGTGGTGGGAGATATGTCCATTATGCGATAGCTATGCCCTTGGTATGTAAATGGAGAAAGGCTTTTCAATCCGAACCGCTAAAGGAGAGCTTACAGATATCCACGAGTTAGCAGAATCTGTTGGCTTCCAAGTACGTACACAATGATCAATATATTATTTCGTCTTCTGTTAACCCTGAATGCTACGTCCCTGTTGGTAATCATTTATCTGGTGAAAACGGGGTACACGCTAGATCACTTCTTTTGTGTGCCGCCCTTTCTCGCTGACCTTCCCCATGCGGTCTCATACGCTACGTATTTTGCTATCCCTGTCTTATTCACTGGGTTGAGTATTATTCTGAGTTCCAAGTTGGGGAGTGATCAATTTAAAGAAGGCGGCATAACAAGCATTGAGCACGCTAATAACAGCTTCTTGCCGAGTTATCTTGGATATTTTTTCGTTGCTTTGAGCATTCCGAACGAGGAAACACTCGTATTCGTGTATTCAATCCTGTTTGTATTTACATTTTCATCACAGGCGCTGTATTTCAATCCTCTATTTCTGTTGTATGGCTACAAGTTCTATAACATTCGAACTTCATCTGGCACGGCGATATTTTTAATTTCTAAGCACAGCTATAAAGTCCCGCTTGAAGTAGCTATTCCAAAGGCATCTCGCATTAACGATTACACATTTATTGAACGGGCGTAAAAATGGACCACGTTTTAGCTAGGGTAAAAGGACTACGAAAAAGTCCATTCTTGAAGATGATTTCAGATTACACCCTATTTGACGAAGTGATAGTGAATGTTGGGGTTTGCGTTGAGTATGATCCCGACCATAACCTGGACGAAGACTCCTGGTTCAAAATCGAAGAGTTTAGTGAACAGAACTATTGCATTGATTTCCTGAAAACGGAATTTGATTCGGTAAACTACAATGATCTAAATAAGGAGCAATTTTCAAAGATTGCCTACCTTTTGTCGATACAGGGAGATGATACATACTTTCAAAAACTAACTCCCTCTTTATTCATTCGGCGTAAAACAATGGTTTTTGGTGAGACAGCCGAAGTTGAAGAGAGCAGCAACCGTCTCGTTATTAATGCATTACCCGATGCGGTCTATTATAAGGCTTCCGATACACTCATATTCAAAAATCTGGCCACGATATCTAGTATCTTCAAAGGTGTTGATGAACTTTATAAAGAAGCTACTAAAGAAGAGGTTGAGCAGTTTCTGGACGAGTCGTTTATCGAGTTGGCCGACGGCTATGACGTAAGTAAGGTGTCCAAGCCCAATAGAAAGCGTATTGCACTGGCAATGGCATCCCTTGACGCCATGTCAGATGACGACAAATCGAGCATGTTGTCCTATGTGAATGATTACTGCGAGAACAAACTCAATTATGACTATGAAAACAACAAGTTCGAAGTGTCGACGGATAACGATTTAAAGCTATTGTTGTACGGAATAGAGCAAAGGTTCTATACCACTCCATTTGGACAGGAAAAGCGCATAGCGAATTCTGTCCAACCGATTGACTGATGATGATTGAGAAAATCAATTTTAAAAAATTATTCTCAACTTTCGATTGAAGCAAGTAGTCCTAGGACTGAGCCTGCATGGGATCGGACATAAAGCTAGATGCCACAACCTTATACAATTAGGCTATTTGTACCCGATGGAAATCCGGATAATCTGAAAGTCATCGATAAGATGAATTGGACCGGTGTTGGCCTGGAAATCAGTCGTAGCGCTTGGGCTGCACATAAGAGCCGACCGGAGTTGCAACAGGCTGGAGTGTATATTCTGTTGGGATACTCGGAAGGAGAGGATCTTCCTACTATATATGTCGGTCAAGGTGATGGTGTCTATGGGCGCATAGACTCACATGAAAAGAAAAAAAACTTCTGGGACAGGGCTCTCGTCTTCGTGTCCAGTAATGGGGGTCTGAATCGAGCACACATTACTTGGTTGGAATGGGCCCTGATACAAAAAGCAACAGCTGCCGGACGGTGCAAACTGGATAATGCCGCAAATCCGACTGAGCCAGTATTGACGGAGTCGGAAAAAGCGGATACCCGTGAGTTTTTGAATGAAATTCTGAGTGTATTACCGCTGGTAGAAATTCGTCTATTCGAGAAACCGATTAAGATTAAGGCAGCCCAGGATACCGAGGCTGGCATTTCTGCAAAAATTATACAGGATACGGTTGTTGTTCCTGCTCAGGCTGATGGCTTCAAAGATGTATTTCTTGGAGAGAACTGCTGGTATTCGATTCGAATTGGTGGCGGAAAACTTAAGGATATCAAGTATATCGCCGCCTACCAGACAGCGCCCGTTTCTGCCGTAACGCACTATGCGAAAGTCGAATCCATCGAACCCTATGGCGACGGGGGCAAGTACAAGCTCAACTTTGAAGCCCCAGCAGAGAAAATCGGACCAATACCCTACGGGAATGCAAAACAAGGCATGATGCAGAGCTCTCGCTACACGAGTCACGAAAAGCTGTTCACAGCCAAGGTACTTGATGACTTATTTAGCTAATTGGCCGAAATAGATACAACTGACGATATCATCCGGGTAGTCATATCCTTGCCCGCGCTTTATTCGGAAGCCAACAGGTTATTTTTGAAGCGCCTTCTCGACTATATTTATCTAGGAAAACGGTCCTCAGTGAACCTCATCTTATCTGTGTATTCCTTTAAGTCTTCTTTCGAAAGCTCAAATACATCCGGCCATGCTCTATTTAAGTCTTCGTACAAATCAGTGAACTGGGCTATCTGATCGTCTCGAGCATTTACTAAGCCAGTTGTTAGGTCCTCAACTTGCTCCGGATAGGAGCCCGCACCTCTCCCGTATTGCTTGGCAAATTCTTTAGCTAGCTGGTTGTAGGTGAGTGGCCGATAAAAGTCGGTCTGC
Organism: Gammaproteobacteria bacterium; assembly: GCA_030427085.1. Taxonomy (GTDB): domain Bacteria; phylum Pseudomonadota; class Gammaproteobacteria; order Pseudomonadales; family Halieaceae; genus JAUHXH01. The sequence continues at coordinate 236,080 of JAUHXH010000004.1, forward strand.
TTTAGTGCATATACCAACCTTATCCAGGGGGAGAAAAACGACTCGTATGTAAATTTCTCCTCCATGTCCCGAATCGCCTTAAGGCGTTTTGAACTGTCGCGACTCAGGTTGAAATAGACGGCTAGCCCCTTCTTTTCACGAAATCGTTCCTGCTTTGTTTTATCGTTCCGTGGTTCGGACATTGGCATTCCTCTATGACCTTCTCTAATTAAAAAAGCAGATCTAATTCCAAAATAACCTAATAAATTCAGTGTCCTAGGCTATATTCAATAGTCGCTAGTAACGGTATCTAGCGACCAGCCATAGCGACAGTCGCTATGGCTTCCGGGGCACCTTGACACGTGGTGATACGTTAAATGACAAGTCGCCCAACTAGTGGGTGGCGCCATGGAGTAGAAGTGTAACCGAACTCGACAAAAGCGTTGAGTAAATACAAGAAATCGGTGGTTTTAAAGTTCTGTTAACAGGGCTGAAGCTCCCGATCGAATAGAGCACACATCAGGCTCACTTCTTTGGCTCAAAACCGGAAGAAAGGCACGTGAAGAGGAGCGATAACGTGATTAGAAAGATTGATAGCAAGTCAGCCGTTACTAATAGGTCGAGAATTCCGTCGGCCAAGAATGGATGCCTGGTTCGTGTGGAATCTATGTTGGAAAGAGACATGGCACTTCGTCTTGAAATGTCCCCTCTTGTGATCTCTTACAAGGAGCAGGCAGGGCCCTTTCACTTTGAGCACCTAGGCAAACCGGTCAAAGCAATACCGGACTTCGAGATCGTATTTGCTGACGGATCTATTGAATACATCGAGGTCAAGCCTTGGCAGAAGGCAAGCAGTGAATCTAGGGCAAGCAAGCTACGAGCGACAAAGGTGCATCTGCATGAACTTGGCTACAAATATGAAGTCATGACGGAAAGGGAGATTCGAAGTTGTAACCAGTTGCTTCAGAACTGCATGTACCTAAACCCGTTTAAGTGGAGATCTAGAAACCGTACTGAGGAGCTTTTCGACCTGGTGCCAGACCAAGAGACTACGATCGAATCGCTAGGAAAGTCGATAGATAATCCGCAGGCCGTTATAGAGCTGATATCACATCAGTTCGTGTACTGCGATCTTTACCAAAGAATCACTATGGACTCCAGGATAAGACCGGTTACGGATGGTGACTACTGGTCGTTGTACATCTGAGCTGTTTCGGGAGACGAACGAATGATTGCCACGCTGCAGAAAGACTCGATTGTAACTATTAGAAATAGGCGATTGAATGTTGAAGAGCTGAACATGACGACTGGCCAAATTCGCCTTGTCGACGGAATGGGAAGGGCCTGGATTAAGACCATCTCTGAGTTCACGGAACTCTACCTTAGCAAGGAATTGAAACTAAAGCCGAATGAACGGGACATGCATGTCTGCGCAGAGAGTAGTCGACGTTCTCTAGAACGCATGCTTACCCAGAAAGAGATTGATGAAGCCCAGCGAAGGCTTGGCTATGTGATGAGCATTCTGGACGAGCAAGGCAGCAAGATTAAGTCATCTGTAGAGAGAGTCCGCCGGCTGAAACAACATGCTGTTTCAATCGGCGAGAAAGTGGCCATGAGCGACCGTAATGTGACACGTCTCTATTCAAATTGGCATGCGAATGGACGTGTCATTGATCACTTAGTTCCGATGTATCGAAACTGTGGTAATCGTACTGAACGGCTGAAGACCCTTGTATGTGATCTCATTGAAGAGACAATCCAAAATGAATACATGAGTGAAACCAGGCCAACGGTACAGAAAATAGTAAACCTAATTAATGAACGGATAAGACGAGAGGCGAAATATTTGGACTGCACCGAGGTTGCCAGGTCTACCGTGCAACGGAGGATAGACGCGATCCCGGCCTACGATAAATGTGTAGCGAGAGAGGGCTTCTTTGCCGCCCAACGTAAATTCCCTCATGGCTCAAAGGTAGTAGAGCCCTGCTATCTCAACCAGGAGGCGGAGTTAGACCACACACCGCTGGATGTTGAGGTACTTTGCCCTGATACGGGAGAGGTAATTGGCCGGGTTTGGCTGACTCTGGAAGTGGAGAGAAAAGCCGGTTTGATCAGGGGATATTACCTCTCCCCCAATGCCCCAAGCGCTAGAAGTGTGATTGAAACCGTTAAATGTGCGGCCCTTCCAAAGGACCACATACTGCAGCGATATGACGAAACCAAAGATTCTGAGTGGCCTTGTTGGGGTCAGGTTACGACCTTGGTAGTCGACAACGGACCTGACCTGCATAGCAAGCTCGTCCTAAACGGAATGACAAATCTCGGCATTACCGTCCAATACAATCCGAAGGGGAACCCTCGCTATAAAGGAAAGGTAGAGCGGGTGCTAGGTGTACTTAATGAGGAAATAACAGAGATTATGCCGGGTCGTACATTCTCGAACTATGTTGTCAAAGGAGACTACAAATCGAAGAAGAATGCGATTCTAACTCTAGATGACTTAGAAAAAATTCTGGTTATTTGGATCGTCAGAGACTTTCACCAGCGCAAGGTTCGTCAAACTAAGATGTCGCGCCTGGAAAAATGGAAGCAGCATGAAATGGAAATTCCAGCGATTGGACTACCGCCAACGGCCGAGGACTTCGACAAGCTCCTCTGGAAGAAAGATTCAAGAACACTTGGCTACAAAGGCGTTGAGATTAATTGTCGGTACTACAACTCAGTTGAGCTACAGAATATCGCCAAGTTGAAGAATCACGGTTGTAAAGTCGACGTATACACGGATGAGACAGATATCAGCATTATTCGCGTGAACATACCAGGCACTGAAGACGTGATCGATGTAGGTCTCGCTGATAGCGAGTACGCCCGATTGAACCTAAGTCTCGACGACCATGAACAGGCCATCGAATTAGCAAGAAAGCGAAACCCCAGTATCAAAAGGCCAGGGAAGCTTTCGGAGGCAATGCTGATGTCAGCTTGGAACGAGATCATACGTATCCGCGAGGAAGCTGCCGTCTCGAAAAAAGTTCGAAATCGTGAAGCTGAGAGTAAGAGACGAATTAAGTCTATCGCCAAAAAAGGCGATGGCACTCAAAAGAACAGCAAAGAGCGACACAGAGAAATTGAATCAGTGTCGTTGATACCAAACCCGGAGGACGTTTAGCAATGAATGAACCAAGTCTTGACCTGCAGGATCGACTACTTTCATCCGTCGTTCACTATGAAAAATTCGATGAGGCCTTAAGGGTTTTTGGTCGACTTACAGATTTCAGCTTAATGGGGGGAAAGGCCCAAGGTCTGCTACTTGTGGGAGAGTCCTCCAACGGCAAAACCACGCTGGCGAGAGAGATGATCGAATTGTATCCCGTCGTTAGAGAAGAGGAACGGATGCGCATCAGGGTCATAATGCTAAGTATGCCCGCGAATCCGACGATAAGAACATTTTGCATGCGGCTTCTGGATTCGTTTGGTAGGCATTATGGAAATCGTGACTCTGAAGCGAAGCTCACTCAAGAGGTACTTGAACTGCTCAAGGGATGTGGGACTGCGATGTTAATTATCGATGAAGCACAGCACTTAGTAGATGGCAAAAAGATTAACAAAACACCTGCTGAAGTTGCTGACTGGATAAAGCAGCTTATGAACGATGCAAATGTATCGGTATCGCTAATCGGAACACCCAGAGTTGAACAGCTACTGGTGGCCAATGGGCAACTCCGTAGCCGTTTCTCGAGGAAGATCGAATTAACCGGTTACAGTATCGACTGTCAGGAATCCATACAGGACTTTTGTAACATTGTCGCAAGACTTATCAAAGAATCTGAATTCACAGGTGACCCTAGCTACATATACGATACAAATGCCCTGTCTCGCCTATATCACGCAACTGACGGCAGAATAGGATACATCGCTAAGCTGTTGGCAGAAGCAATCTGGATATGCCAGTCCCAGAATGAAGACGCTCTCACCAGAGAGCATTTTGCAAAAGCGTTTGAAACTGTAGTTTGGTTTGGCGCTAGTAGTAAGAACAACCCTTTCGATGGAGAACTTAACTATAGAAAACTAGTGGAGGAAGGTGAACCCTTTTTCCCAGGGGAAGTACATTGAGTAGTCAGCTTCTAGTTCACCCCCGACCGAGTGTTGGACAAAGTGTTGAATGCTATCTTAGGCAGTTGGCCAGAGAAAATGGTTTTCCCAGTGCGTTGTATATGCTCAGGCAGGTTCTAGGAACTATGGGACCGTTCTCCGATAGGATTTCGATGAGTCAGCTACGGCGATTCACCGGTCATAGTGAAGACGTGCTTTCACAAACACGATTATCACTGTTGGACTCGGAAGGTCACCCAGAATATGCCTTTGGTGCGATTAGAATACCGAGCTACCAACTTCGTTCAGATGAAGGTTACTGCCCCTTCTGTTATAAAAATCTGGGATATATGAAGGCACATTGGCGTATAGCCTGGCTTCCCGCGTGCCTGGAACATCAGTGTTGGCTTGAGCCCCACGATGGCAAAGCAGTGCATGAGGACTATATAGACTTAAACGACTTATCGCGAACCTTCAGTGTTCCCGAGTATGTTCTCAAGGTTCAGCACGTGTTGGAACAACGCTTGCAAATCGAGGCACAGCAATATGGTTCCAACCCTACTGAAGATAGTGTTATCGAACTTATTGATCAGCACCTGCTAAAAGCGCTAAAACTGGATAACATCGAGTCGATTCGTAAACGAAAACGCCGCCACCCTATGAGGTACTTTCCCTTAGACGATAAAGATACATTGAAGTTTATGGAGTGCCTTCATGTACAGCTGGCTGCTGAAGAATGACCGTCGACCGGCATTTATTAGTATTCCCGCGACCGAAGATCGGAGAGTGCGCAAGGGCGTTTGCATGGCGGCTTTCCAAAATGAATGGCCTCCAGTCTCCCGCGCTCCTGGTTAAACACCACTCAAGTAAGCGCTGTCTGGAAGACGGTTTGTGGGATATCTACAGAAAGAATCTATCGGCCGAGTCTCTGAACGTTCTGTCTAATCGATTAAAGCGCGCTGACGAGCGTAACTGGTTGAGGTCTGGCTTCCGAGTTTGCCCAATTTGTTATAAATCTGAACCCTATCTGCGCAACAAGTGGCAGTACGCGCTGGCGCCGGTCTGCAGAGCCCACCGGCGGCCGCTTCAAGAGCTTGGCCCAATCTCTAAGCTCGATTGGTGTTTGGATGACCTGTCTCTCTGGGGGCATCCTGAAGAACTCGGTGAAGGCGATACTGGTGGATCATTAGAGCTCCAGGAGTACATTGAATTTCGTCTGGGCTTCATCGATACGTGTCCGACTACACATGTTGCTCGTCACCTCAAAAACCTCACCATCGATCAAATAGCGAAGCTGCTGATACTGCTTGGCGGGTATCTCTCTCATGGGCTTCGTTTTCAACCTCGTAAAGCTCCTGTCAAATCATCTTCTCAAGCTGCGTTTGAAGTCTTGGCTGCCGCCGCTAGCGTCCTGTGTACGCGTGATCTCGATATGAACCTATTTTTAGACAGATTAATTAGTACGAAGGAGAAGTGTAGGAGTCTACAGGCGCGGATTGGTTACGTGCACATGGCTATGAATCGGGAGCTCCGTGATAATGAGTTCAAACCATTTAAAGATGCGTACTACGCTGCCGTACGAGCTAAATGGCCGGAGTCAATTGATATTAAGAGTTCAGCGGTATCGCGGGCTAAGAATGGTAACTACACCAGCGGCACCGCGTTTTCGCGTAGCGTTGGCGTGAGCAGTGAAACCACTGTGAGGTGGATAGAATCAAAGCGAATTGCGGGTCACATTAGAACAACCCGGAATGGACGGCGCCAAATATCGGTTAAGAATGGGCAGTTAGAAAAAGCTCGCCGGTTGATGTCGTCGTTTAGCCTAAAGGAAGCCGCTGAATATCTGGGTCTAAAGAAAAAAGCGGTAAGACTGCTCATCGAATCTGGGGACATTGCAGCTTGTCGTGCTACCGCAAGCGGGCCCTGGTATTTGGAAAGAGCTACTCTAGATTGGTTTACTAGTCGACTAGCGGAGAACTCCAAGAACCTTGAGAGCAAGATACCTACAGTAACCCTTGATCGATTTATGCGGTACTACGCGCCTAAGGGAGTATCACAACATTCAGTCCTAATGGCTCTTTTAGCAGGCCAGTTAAACTTCAGGCTGCTGAAAAGCCGAGGCCGATTGAGTAAGAGGCTGTGTCTCGAGGCAGAATCTTGTAGAGATTGGTGTATCGGAAGCTCCCAATATACTGTCCCGGCCCTCGCCAGAATGCTCAAAGTGAAGCAAGACGTGGCTTACCACCTAATCAATCAAGGCTTTATCGAATCCAGCTCCCGGGGACGTATCGGCAGAGTCGTCGGGGAGAAGGCCATTAATTCGTTCAAGGGCCGGTACGTGTTAGGGCGTGATCTGGCATCGCAGCTGGGTGTGAGTCCGAAGTCACTAGCCGCAAGTTTGTCAGTAAAGGGGATTAACCCGGTCTCAGGCCCAGGCATCGATCGAGGTAGACAACTAGTTTATCTTCGTAGCGAGGCGCTTAATTCTAGCTAGAGTTCGCTTGCAAAGACTCGGCTAGCAGCTATCTTTTTTATTGGACGTCTGATTGAAAGTTCTGCATTGATGGAAAAATTCGAGAAATTGGTGTTGCACCAGTCCATTGCTTGGCGCTAGTACTTTAGCCGTGTCCTATCACTCGAGCACCAGAGTGTAGGGTCCAGTGCTCAAACTTTCCGCCAATCGTTAGAACAAAGAAAGGCGTCTGGCCGAGTATTTGAAGAGCCACTTAAGTAAGCGCAGATAAATCCTCTTAAGATGTAGATCGGCAATCAAAGTTCAATAGTAAGCGTTTGTGTTAACTCATGGAGAAAATTATGAATGAACTGGAAGTTCTAAACGACGACTTAAGCGTATTCTTTTCGGATGATGAGACTCTAGTTAGCGAAGTTTCGGCAGAAGAAAGGCAGATAAATGACGAGGAAGATAAATATTACTCAGGAAGCGATGAGGCTCTTACAAGATCTTGCGCGAGAATTCGATACGGTTCGTCTTGCGGTTTCGCAAAATCTGGACGTATTGCGTATGTAGTCAATGCAAGGAATGACCGCCGCGTCAGAGCGACAGTAAGAGTGAGGTGGCGTCAAGGAATCAATAATGGTCAATATGACCGGGTACACGTAATCCCAGCCGGCAGTGAAAAACAGCTTGGATGTACGCGTAGTGGTAGCATTCCTGTGGCTGACTATAGCTTCAGCGTTGTAGGGTGTGAGGTATTGTAGTTGGGTCACTATGAGATTGACTACAGAGCGATTGGCAACGAAGTAACTCGATGGGCGTGACTGTGAGTTGCGCTCATCGTCCACCTCTATGGCTATTACCTCTTGTCTAACCCCGAGGCTGAGTGGGTTAGTGAGTTTGAGGGTGGAAATGCTAATGAATGCAGCAGCCGTTCGCATGTCTTGGTTGAAAAAGTTGGAACCTATCAGCCCCAGTTGAGATTTCTATCTTGATGGCATGGGCCTTTGATACAGCGAACTCTGATTAATCAAAGATTAGGGACTATATGGCTCGATCGTTTAACAACGTGATCTGCTCAAGAACGCGTTGTGAAATCTTGTGTTTGTGTTCCTCTAATGGTTTAAGTATACCAATCTTGAATCCTTGCTCGGCTCGTTGAATCAAGTAGTCACTCTCCTGGGTCTCAAGCCCGCGTGCTACTAGCTGCCACATCTTAAAGACCGAGAACCATATAAAGCAGGCCTGAACATATGTTGAAACTGAAAGGAAGGACTGAGTCCAGGGGGATTGAACCACTCTCTTTTGATCACAGGATGTAAAGGGGAAATCTAGCTCCACTAGATCAAGTAAGGAATGCACGGATTCGTGTAGCAAGCATTCAACTACACGCTCTACAGATGCTGAAGATAAATGGGGATTGTGAAAAACGGGCCTACCGTGACAAATCGGTGTTGAGCATGATCTGAACCGGCCATCTGATTCATCTCTACGAACTACTATTACATGGGTTAGGGTATTGATGATCTCTAGATGCTTTGGAGCGTATAAATCTAGGATTTCCGCTGACTTTCGAAACTTTCTCACGCATTCATCAAATAAATCGGGCGTCCATCCCTCATGAACCCCTGTAACTTGCTCGAGTCTTCCCTGCATTTGGGTGCTATATCCGTCAACTGGTATTCCGCCCGCTATTGTTGGCGACCGGTATATCTCCTTGCCGAAAATCTTTGCGTCGCCAAGCGCAGTCCATTTACCATCGTCCTGACGGATAATGCTTTCTGAGCTAAACAGTCCACTTGAGTCGACTAGCTCTTCGACCCTGAGGTAATACTTAAGCCTCTGGAGCAAGTGGCTTGAGTTTGTCTTGGGTTTTGATATCAATTCCCACAGTACGGGAGAGCAAATTACTCGATCAAACAACTTGGTAGAGGCGTTTGACGCGATTTTTTCTAGCTCCTCGATACACACCCGAGATGATTCCGACCGGTCAAGGCGAAGAAGTTCACCAATCCGCAGTCCGATTTCTTTTTGCCTTCTTTCTTTCAGTAATCTGAGAGTCGAACTTGTGCTCGATTTACCAGAAACTACATTGACTATTTCTTCCACCGATATCAAAGGTTCAAAGCTCCGGAAAGTCCCCTTCGATAACTCGCTTCTGTATGTTGTCTATAGTTTCCACTAGTTCAGGATCTGTATGGCATCTCCAATCCTTGATGTGATCTACCAGTCGAGATTTATAGAAGCCTGTGCGTGCATCGAACGCCATTCTGGAGCTCCTCTCTTCCCCGAATACAGCTGCGCTCTGAGGGAGAGACCAAAACATATATAGTCCATACCAGACAAAACACGCCTGCATAAACTGTCTAGGCGTGAGCGGCCTTCCGCTCCAAGGCGACTCACTACTGTAGCCATCTCCAAAGTAGACATCCGAATCTGTCACCCAGGGTTTGAATCGTTCTTGCATATAAAGAACAGAGTGGATCGCTTCGTGGACTAAGCCATCAGCCAGTACAGCACTATCAACTCCGTGAGCTGTTGGATTGATCAAGCATGTCCGACCCACATATTGGCCTGTTGAGCCAGAAGTAAATCTCCTAGGATTTTGCTCGTCCTTACGTATTACAAGGCTAAGAGTAAATTGCCGCACGAAATCCTGTACGTTTTTGTTTACCTCTCCAATCATTTGATAGGAATCTTCTAATCGGCGAACGATCTGTTGCTCCTCCTCCAATGTATAGCAACTGATTGGCTGGTCAGAGCACAGCCTTTTGAGTTGTTCGATGCTCATTTGGGGGTTGGTGGGTTCTAGTGAAACGGCGAGTGCATGTGGACTTCGAAAGTCAATCGGTATCTTGCCGTCTAGATAAGCTGTCTCTATCACACGCCGTTTTTCGCTGGGAACTATCTTTAGATATTCTTTGTTGACTAGAGTTTTCTCTCCATTGCAAGACCATAGCAATGAATCAGATCCTTGGGGATCTATATCTTCTAGGTGCTCTGCGGCTAAGACTCTTTTAAAGTAGCTCTTGTTCTGTTCCGCACGGTTAGCGAAAAAGAAAACATAGAAACTAGTTTCTGCTGAATGGATGATCTTCTCATGATAACTGTCTTGGCAGTGGCCCCAAGAATCGATGAGTTCATCTCCATTTTGACTGTCTTCTTTCTTTATTGAAGCAAATGACCGGCCAATTGCTTTAGCTACAGTGTCGTGATAGCTGTTGAATAGGTCCGCTAGATGAGGGACAGATTCTTCGCCCCACGTGAGCCAGGATGGTGTGTTTTCTAGTGAGATACTCATGATCCCTCCCTTGATCGCTTCTCTTTGACCCTTGCCAGCGCCTTTCGGCGGAGAATTGTCTCGCTAACGGAGACTTCCAAGTTACTCCTGACGGTGTCAAAAATAGATAAAATGTCTGCACACCAAACCGATGGATAATCAAAATTCCCTAATGCTTGTTCGGAATCTGTGGGTCGAAATCTATGAGGCAGGTAGCCACCACCACAAGTTGTGTACTCTGGGCAGGAAGAGCAAAGCGAGGGCTTAGGAATATCTCCCCTCAGCGCCATTGACGCTAGTCCTTCATGTCTTATGTAGTCTTCGACTGTATGATCAAAGACATTTAGCCCACTAACACCATGATCACCATCACAAATTTTAAGTACGTCTAAACCTTCCAGTTCGCCGTTCGTTTCTATAAAGATGTAGGGGCAACCCTCGCCACCCAGGGTGTCATTGATTGAAACTCCACCCATCACTATCCCAGCGATCTGTCTAAATATAGAAACATTCGTATCTAGGCTGGAGTTTTGCCACCAATACTCGAATATCGGGATCAGAAAATCCGCTACGGGTGTTGGCCCGAATTCTTTAGAAATCTGGATGTGCTCCTTCAGACTTACATCAGGAAAAAGGTAATCAATATTCTTAAAACCTAGATCAAGTAGTGTTTCGTGGACGTCCAAAGGCTTCTGCCCAAGCGGTATCACGCATAGAGCACCGAATGATAAGCCTGCCTCTCTCAACGCGTTTAGTCCCAACCTCACCCTCTCAAAGGTACCCTTACCTTGGTGGTCAATACGATGCCTATCGTGGACGTGCTTTGGCCCGTCGATGCTTACTCCAATACTCACATCAAAGCGGCGAAAAACATCTATCCACTCGGAGGTAATTAGGGTCGCATTCGTTTGAATAGCGAATCGTAGGTCGTCTACAGGTAAGTTCTTCTGTGCATATTCACAGAGCTGTTGGAACTCTCTAGCTCCGAAAAGCGTTGGTTCCCCACCATGGAAGGTTAAGCGCACTTCGTTCAATTTGTGCGCTGTGCAGTAATCCGAAATACGGTTTATTGCTTGTTTTTGTACTTCAGGCGGCATTAGTTTGGGTTTGGTGGCCCAACTGCTGTCCCCCTTATGGTAGACATAGCAATAGGTGCAATCGATGTTGCACCTAGAGGCAATTTTCAGAATAAAAGACTTGACCTTGGGTGATGGTCTTCCAACACCCTGCGAAGCGGCCATGTGGATCGGCGCGATTGTTACAGACGAGTTTGAGCTAAAAACTCTTTTGCAAATTCTTTGTCGGCTGCCTCTGACAGCCGAACAACATCCTCTTGGTTAAAAATCTGCGCTCGACTGAAGTCGTGGCCACTGCGACTGTGATGAGAACCAGTGCTTCTTGAAAAGCCGCCTTCACCCCCTCCTTCCTGGGTATAGGCTCGAAGAGCCAGTTGTCCCTCTAGGCTCTCTTTCAAGGCGTCCATAACAAGAACCTTGGATTTCGACTTTGGAGAATCATACTTGCTCACAACTACTACTCCTTTAGCGTTTGTTAACAGTGCTGAATCTGCATATTCTTACGTTGCGGGAAAGGTTTCCTGCATTGTGAACTAGGCGTCACTTCCGACCTAAGGAACACCAGTCATGAAATGGTACGAACTGTATTCCGATGAGGCAGGAAAAGATAGCAACGCCATCATATCCCAACTTAGCTCCGTTATCAGGAATGTCAACCTAGAGTTGTCAGAAAAAATAGATCGGTTCCGGATCTTGGGTCCGAATATGAGCCATATGAATGCTGATCCAGAGTTAAAAGAGGTGTTGGCAGAGTCGGGTCTAAACTACTCTGCTGACTCTGTGCTTAGATTTCACGAGTCTTGCTCGGCATATGACTTCTCGTTGGAAGACTCGTGGAGCGGTTACTTCATCGCTAAAGAACTGAGTAAGAATCCTGATGTGAGTACTTTTGCAGTTCTTCACTTAGATGACCATATGGACATGATGCCCGCGTTACTAACTAGTGTTGACGGAGCATTGTACGATCTAGCTTCAGGTTCTGCGTTTCACTGTAAGAGCCCGGGTGATTGGGAGGGGGCGATTAAATCCGGGGGAGTGGGTATCGGGAATTTCTTTACGCCATTTTTTTGGTCCATGAAGTGGGTAGACATTGTTCATTTGAGCGCGCACCCAGCTCTCCAACGGGAGAAGCTCAAGGTAGTACTAAAACCTTTGCCGGTTCCGCTCACGCGAAATACAAAAATTATTGGGCTACGCTTGACAGACCAATCGGATGTACCCGCAGTAGGAAGCTATTTTCGCACAGATGACCCATACGAGGCGCTTTCGATGCTGCCGAAGGGTACAGTGTTTGGCCATGTTGATCTTGATTACTTTGAGAATTCTTATAACGGACGTGGTGGATTGGGCAAGAATAAGGAAAAGTCTTCAATCAGCCGCGAGGGACTGTCCCGTATGAGTAGTTTTCTAGGTGCATTGCGAGAAACTGATCATGTCTTCAAACGGTGGATAGTTGCTACCTCTCCCGGATTCTGTGCCGCCCGCTACTGGAAGACTTTCACTGATGAGCTCGCATTGGTTTTACCAGGCACAAGAAACCTGCCCTAGCCATTTTCCATCTCGGGCCTATTTCGCTGAAAGCCATCTTTTCAAGTTGGCTGATCCTTAAATGAATCTATAGTTCTCCGCTCTTCTGTCGGTCGACGACGCGTTGGAAGTTTTCAGAATGGGCTTTGGAGAAGCCCATCTTTTTGACGGATTGCCACTTGATAGATGAAAGCCTATTTCTCTGGTTTAATGGGAATGAGTCAACTAAAAAGCTAGCTTACAATAGAATCCAAGGAAGGCCCCCTACGATGCTAACTTTAGAGGAAGGAGTAGAAGAGCTCACACCGCTACTTAAGTCGGGAAGACTCATTGCATTTGTCGGTTCCGGGATGTCGATAGATTCAGGCCTACCGAGCTGGGATGGATTCCTCGAAGACTTCATTAGCTTCTGTAGAAACATCAAAGACCAGTACGGTCGTAGAGAGACTGGTGTATTCGACACATTGCTACCGGATAAGCTTCTTGAAGATGCAGGAGTAGAGAAGGAATTTAGGCCTGCGCATGTTGCGATGGTTCTTAAGGATGCCATATACAGTACTCCCGAGCATATTAGGAGCAACATCGAAAACGATTTTAAAAAATGGTTTTACCGTCAGTTCGTAATGGCGGAGCCGAACAAAAATCATTATCAAATTGTCGGTACTAAATACCCATTCATTCTCACATCGAATTACGATTTGTTACTTGAGGAGGCGCAAAAATCTATCGGCGTCCCATATGGTAGCTATTCGCTCTTTGATAAGGAGCGCGTCGTTTCTGCAATTTATCAAAATGCACCCTCCATTATTCATGTACATGGAAAATACGACGAAGCACTCTTTGATAAGATAGTGTTTACTGCGAAAGACTATATTGAGATAACGAAGAATAAATATCCCGGCTCTAGGTTCATTCTTCAAAGTCTTTTTGCGCAGTATTCGACGGTCTTTTTTGGTTACGGGGCTAGCGACCCACATCTAGAGGATTTGGCTGAGGAATTGAGCTACTACCTTGATTTCTCAGTCGATGTGGATTTGCCAAAGAGCTATTTAGTAGTTCTGAAATCGAAAATAAAAGACGATGGCATTTTTGACAGATATAAAGAGGCCCTAAGAACAAAGTTGATAGGAATCAACGACCTACAGGAATATGACCAGCTTTTATGGAAGCTAAACATGGCGGCGCCTCGGGAGAAAATCGACTTTTCTCAGGATTGATACAATAAAAGGGAATCACACATGATTTCAGGGAAGAGCATCGGGTCAATAGCTCATCGCTTCGTTGAAGTGGGAAAACTACGGCCAAAAATCAGGTCATTGAAGCGAGAAAACTATTGCAAGCGGCATCTGCATAAAAGCATTAGTGGCGAAATAGCTTACTTGAAGCTAATAGAAGAATACTGTGATTTTGTGCGATGCACATATAGTGAAGAATCGGCCGAACTTGTGAACAATGTTGAGGTCTTTATCGACCAACTCAATCAGTTAAAGCATGACATTGATAAAGTAATATCCGGGAAAAAGAGCCGAGTCTCCGGGTATCGGATTCGGGAATTTGGCAGATCAGCTACTGCTCTTAGAAAACAACTTCGAAGAGCAGAACAGGTAAAAGATTGTCGAGATTCATGGATTAAGTTCGGATTAGTATATTTGTACCTGTTTGACCACTAACAGTGAATCCTCTGATTATGAAAAACACTATACGGTAGTTCTTCTAAGGGGTTTTGCCAGTGGCAAAACCTAATCTGAAAAATGCTCTTACCCTGAATTTGGCATGTCTCGCAGACTACAAATTTTCTCAATCTCATGGATGTGTTTTAGTGCTGCCCAAACCAATGGTCTTTAACAAGAGTTTCGAAAGGGTGAGCGCAAACCCGACTAGTATTCCCTGGAAACTTCAATTCCTCTAGTTGGTTTTCTATGTCACTGATAACGCAGACTTTCGGCGAACTTGGCGAAAATTGCACTTAAAGTGCCAGACTATGAGAACATTTTAGTACGATAGCGCTGTCGCATAGGTTGCGCTAAAGCCCAGCTAGTCTGTGCTGCATCAGATTACCAGTGGCAGTCTTTACGAATACGGAGAGTCCGCTAGAAGACCGCGCGCGCAACAAGTTCTTCAGCAAAGATGCCGATTCCCCAGGTTAGGAAGGGCAAGAGGACGTAAAGGAAGAGTCGGGCGAAGGTGGACGTGGTGAACGGCCATTCGGGAACACTTTCGACCAGGCCCCGGTAGGCGATCAAATCTGCCATCTCCCCCTTTGGGTGTGTGGCAGCTTGATCGCGGAAGCTGTGCTGTAGCGTGGCAAATTGGTCGGATACCCACCGCAGTTCCGACTGCTTTGATTGCAGAATCCGCTTGTGTACGCCCCGTACGGGGAGTACGAGAGCAACAGCGGCAGAAATCAAAGCACCACTTCCGATGTATAACATCATATTGCCGAAACCTGCTTCATACAGCATCAGGCTCCAGATCGAGAGCGATCCGATCAATACCAGCCCATTGCGAAGTCCCAACTGTGTAAATGGCGCCAGCGGTGTATGGTCGAACAGATCAATACACTGCAGTTGTTTCGCGATAAGTGACATACGCAGCGACACGCTAATGACGGCGTAGCCTAGCCACCAGGATCCCACGATTGCCAGTGGCCCGAGAATGCGATGCCACGAAACCTCCGGGCTCCATGATGCGGGATTCCAGGGGTTCTCTGGAACTGGGGGCACCAGATAAGGCACGGCAATCGCCGTCATTAAACCGACCAGCCCGATGGCTAGCAGCCAGGTTGTGCTTAGCCTGACTGAAGCGGCAAGTGTTTCACACTCTTCAGGTGAGCAATCCAGAGCACCCTGAAGAGCAATCACTGTTTGTCGACTGCTGCGCATCACGTACAGGAATGCGGCGGGGAGATAGCCGACCTGCAAACAGTGAACCACGGCGATACGTATATCTCGTAGGACACCCTCTGAGACTTTGGCAAACAAGTTAAAGTCACCGTCGACCAGAAATAGATCCCATCGGCCTAGCGCAGTTTCGATCACCAACAAAATCAGAATCAGTAACCCGCTGATTCCTGCTCCGAGCCAGACAGGTGACAATCTGTCGATCGATGTCGTTTGCGCCATTTATAAAGCTTTGCCGACGGGCTTGGCTGTGTCAATTTCCAGGGCTTATGGCCTCAACCGCTGAACCGGCCCGCTGGTTTGTGCACCTGGGGGCACGCAAACCTGATCCCCGTAATAATTGTCGCCGTAATTACATACCTCACAGCTCTTTTCGGACGCCGTGCTACTGGTGCTGCGCTTGAAAGACAGAAGAGGCCTGCTGAAAAAGCTCATGGTGAAACTCCGTTGAAGTCGTTTATCAATAGACTGATAGTTTCGCTATCAACGGAGCGTGCGTACATCAGATTTTCCCGAAGCTGGCGTTCACCTTTTTGCGTGTGTACCCAGGTGGGCAACAGCAAGTGTCATTAAGCAGCGGGGCGCAATTGCTCCTGAAACAACTGCTGCAACGCTTCAATATTCGCCAGGCCCGGATAGTTGGGCCGGATGGCGATGGCTAATTCGCGGTGGGGTCCGGGTTCACTCAGCGGCACTGCGGCGAGTTGGGTTTTGGGGAGCACCAATTGGTCCAGTGCGATCTCGGGCACCAGAGTGGTACCGAGTCGTGCAGCGGTGAGTTCGATCAGAGTGCCCAGGCTGGTGGCGCTGAAACTGTGAGCAGACACGTCGCTCAATTTACAGGCCGCCAGCGCGTGATCGGTCAGGCAATGGCCATCCTTTAATAACATTAACTTGGCGTGGGCGAGATCGTCCACGGCCATGCAGTCCTGTTGTGCCTGAGGGTCCTGAGTATTGCATACCCACAGCAGGTTTTCCGACCAGAACTTGAAGGTGAGAAAGCCCTCGGTGTCGTAGGGAAGCGCAATGATGGCTGCGTCCAGCGCGCCGCGCCTTAATAAGTCCAGCACGTGGGCGGTCTGGTCTTCCACGATATCCAGCTGCAATTTGGGGTAGCGTTCCTGCAGGGCGGGCAATACGCGCGGCAGCAGGAAGGGCCCGATGGTGGGGATCACGCCCACTGACAGGGGTGTGCTCAGGGGCTCCTTCTGCGCATCCGCCAGCTTGCGGATGTCCTCCATCTGCAATTCCACGGAGCGGGCTCGGTCCAGCACCTGCCGCCCCAGGGGAGTAATCAGTACTTTGCGGTTGTCCCGTTCGAAAACCTGGAAACCCAACTGCTTTTCCATCTCTGACAGGGCCGTCGAGAGGGCGGACTGGGAAATATTGCAGGCTTCGGCCGCCTTCTTGAAGTGAAGGCTGCGTTCCACCGCCAGCGCGTAGTGAATCTGTTTGAGTGAAATCATCCTTCTATTCTATCTATCACCGACAACCGTAGTGATTCGATTTTATAGAACAACAGATTAATAACAATCAAATTTTCAGAACAACCTCGAGGCCCTATTCTGTACTCATCCGCTGCCCAATGCAGTTTTTTAACCACCATCACAGCAACAGGAGAACGTTCAGATGGCTCTTATCAACACTCAAATCAAACCCTTCAACGCCACCGCATTCAAGCAGGGCGAGTTCGTGGAAGTGTCCGATGCCGACCTGAAAGGCAAGTGGTCTGTATTCTTCTTCTACCCCGCCGACTTTACCTTTGTATGTCCCACCGAACTGGGTGACATCGCGGACCACTACGAAGAATTCCAGAAGCGCGGTGTAGAGATCTACTCTGTGTCCACCGACACTCACTTCACCCACAAGGCCTGGCACGACTCTTCCGAGACCATCGGCAAGATCGAGTACACCATGATCGGTGACCCCACTGGCGATATCACTCGCAACTTTGAAGTGATGCGTGAAGGTCAGGGCCTGGCAGATCGCGGTACTTTCGTAGTTGACCCCGACGGCATCATCCAGGCGGTTGAAATCACTGCCGAAGGTATTGGCCGCGACGCCGAAGACCTGCTGCGCAAAGTTAAAGCCGCTCAGTACGTAGCTGCCAACCCCGGCCAGGTTTGCCCGGCCGCATGGAAAGAAGGCGAAGAAACACTGGCGCCTTCACTGGACCTGGTCGGCAAAATCTAAACCCGACCTTATGATCGCGGGCCCATCGCGGGCCCGCCTTCCCCAATCGAATTTATAAGGAGACGACCTGTGTTGACGCAAGACATCATCACCGCACTGAAAGGCTATATGGCTGCACTGCAGCATGACGTGACCTTTGTGGTACAGACTGGCGAACATGCCAAGCGGAATGAATTGATTGAGTTCCTGGGCGGCATCGCTGCCACTTCCGAGCGCCTGGCGCTGGAGGAACGCGATTGCGGCGACGTACTGCGCAGCCCGGTCAGTTTTCTGCTGGAAGTAGATGGCCAGGATAGCGGTATCCGCTTCTCCGGTATTCCCGGAGGCCACGAATTTAATTCCCTGGTGCTGGCTGTTCTGCATGCCGGTGGCAGTGACATCAAACTGGATGACAACATCGCGCAGTTGCTGCGCAATGTTGATGAGAAACTGCACTTCGAAGTGTTCATCAGCCTGAGCTGTCACAACTGCCCGGACGTGGTGCAAACCTTGAATCAGTTCGCCCTGCTCAACCCCCTGATCAGCAGCGAAATGCTGGACGGCGGCCTGTACCAGGAACTGATCGACGAGCGCGATATCCAGGGCGTACCGAGCGTGTACCTGAACGGCGAGTTGTTTGCCAATGGCAAGGTGGAAGCTGGAACCCTGGTCGACAAACTGCTGGAACGCTTCCCGCATCTGGCCAAAGCTGCAGACACCGCCACCCTGCCCCTGCAGGACGTAACGGTAGTTGGCGGTGGCCCGGCGGGCATCAGTGCGGCGATCTACGCCGCGCGTAAAGGCCTGAAAGTGACGATAGTCGCTGATCGCGTGGGTGGCCAGGTAAAAGACACCATGGGCATCGAAAACCTGATCTCCGTGCCCAGCACCACTGGCCCGGAACTGGCTGGTGCACTCATGCAGCACCTGAACGAATATGAGGTGACGCTGAAAGAGCACCTGCGAGTGGTTGATATTGAAAAAGGCGACATCCACAGCCTGACCTTGTCCTCGGGTGAGCGTATCGACACCCGCACGTTGATCGTAGCGTCCGGCGCCCGCTGGCGTGAGCTGGGAATTCCCGGTGAGAAGGAAAATATCGGCAACGGCGTGGCCTACTGCCCACACTGTGACGGCCCCTTTTTCAAGGGCAAGGATGTAGCGGTAATCGGCGGTGGTAACTCCGGTATCGAGGCAGCCCTGGATCTGGCCGGCATCGTCAAGTCAGTGACCGTGTTTGAATTCATGCCGGAAATGAAGGCGGACCGCGTACTGGTAGAACAGGCCGAGAAGCGTAGCAACATCACCCTGTTGACCAACGTGGCCAGCAAGCAGGTGGTGGCTGAAAACGGTAAAGTCACCGGGCTGGAATACCAGGATCGTGAAACTGGCGAAACCCGGGTTCAGGATTTGTCCGGCATCTTCGTACAGATCGGCCTGGTTCCTAACAGCCAGTTCCTGCAGGATGTGGTAGAGCTCACTCAGCACGGCGAAGTTGTCGTGGATGAGCGCGGCCGTACCTCTGAGGCGGGCATCTATGCCTGCGGCGACGTGACCACCGTGCCCTACAAGCAGATCGTGATTGCCATGGGCGAAGGTGCCAAGGCGTCCCTGGCCGCTTTCGAGCACCTGATGCTGAACCCGATCAGCGAGCCAGAGGAATTGGCGGCCTGATTTGCCTCACCGACGCGTGGGGGGCTTGCCCCCCCACACTGTCGCGGTAACATGGGCAGGATAACAACAGCCGCCCAGACCTTTCTTCCTTTCACCCTGAGCGGCGAGCTGGGAACTGATTCTTGCAAGCCCTTTACTCGGCGAAACAAAAAGCCGGTCGCGCACTGGTGGTCGATTGCAGCGAAGAATTTCGCCGTGCGCTGGGCTTTCTGCTGCGTAAACTGGGCTTCGAAGTGGTCGGTGAAACCGGCCATTACCAAAATGCCCGCGATATCCTGCAAACCCGACATTGTGACCTGCTGATCACGTCGCTTGAGCTGTACGGCGACGAAGCGGTTGAACTTGGCGGTGGTGTCAGTCTGGCCTACCTGATGCACAGCCGCATTCGCGGACAGGTTATTTTCCTCTCTCGAGGTACCGAAACACCCGATGAACTGGAGGCCGCCGCGGCCTGCCAGCCGGTGGCCTGGATTGCTCGCACCGGCACCGACATGGAGCCTGCCGAGCGGCTGGCGCTTAAATCGGCCCTGACGCAGTACGCCCATTTACGCGAACATCAACGAGCACTGGATGCGCAGCAACATTTGTTGGACGAGCTGTGCAGCGCGGTGCTGTATATCGACACGGCTACCGGCGCGGTCTTTGATTACAGTGAATCACTGCTCACATTGTTGGGCCTTAGCGGCCGCCGTATTCTGGATCGCCAGTGGTGGGAAGTGTTGCCGGTGACAGGAGAGTCCCGCGACAACAACCTGGCCTATCTGGTGGCTGCCGGCGTTAGTGCCCCGCTACCGCCGATGACCGTGCTCGACGCCAATGGCGATGAGATTCTGCTCGGCGGATTCATCGTGCCCACCGGTTATCGCGACCGCAAAGCACTCGCCCTGATGTTGCAGCCACTGGCTGGTAGCGAGCAAAGTGACTTTGTGTCGCATGTGGCCAGTGATGACGTGATCGCGATATTGGGTGTGTCGCGTTTACATCTGGACGCCCAGTGGGGCGTGCAAGATGTGCCGCGCTTCATGATGGACTTGCGCGCTGGCTTGCTGGAAATCGTGCGGCAACAGGATCATGTGGCCCTGCCGGGGGCTGCGACCATCTGCATCTGCCTGCGTGACATCGACCTTGATAGCGCCAGTGATATCGCCAACGCCCTGCTGTCTCACTTGCGCGATGCGCCGGAACGGCATGGCATGGGAGCGAGCAACGCTGCTATTACGATTGGCCTGGCCGCAGCGAAAAACTATTCCGGTGCACTGTCCTGTCTCTGCGCTGCCAACGATGCCTTACTCAGCGCACAAGCGGATGACAGCCAGTCGCCGGTACATGTTGCCAGTGAGAGCGACCAGGCGCTGTTGCTGCAATCGCTGTTGTTTGCGCGCGGGGCCTTATCCGCCAGCGGCTCCACCGGACCCTACCACCAGTTTCTGGAAAATCTCTCTGCGCTGTCTGGCCAGTATGAAAAGGCTGCGGACTACGAACGTGCGCTGTCTGATCTTTTGCTGTCTCAGCAGGGCCTCTCAACGGTGGCGCTTTACCGACGTCGCTTTCGTGACAAATTTGAGTTTGTCAGCGCCTATGGCGCGGGCACAAATGGCGAAACAGTTTCGCTGCTGGAAACAGAGCTGTCGGAAATGTTCCAAATGGAACGCAAAAAGCTCAAGCCAGCCATGCTGGACCATGCCCGCGTGCTCCGGGAACAGGAAGTTCAGACCACGCTGTATCCGCTGGAGTTCTCCGAAAGTCTGGTGGGCTTTATTGCCTTGTCAGCCAGGTCGGCAACGCTCCCCCGACACTTGCAGGCAACGCTGGATCACTCCGCCCTGCACCAGGTCGTACGGCAGCTCGCCCACTACCCCCAGTGGCGAGACACTATTGAAGGCGAAAAACCTCAGACCAGCCCCGTAGCCAGGCCGGTGGAAACCAATATCGACGGCTACGTTGGCGACAACATGGAGGGTGCGGTCGACCAGGCGATTTTTCTGGCCCGGCTCGATATGCCGATTGCGATCGTGGGCGCGCGCGGTACCGGCAAAATGTATGTGGCGAGAATAATCCACGGTGAAACCAGTTTCGCCCCGGACAACCTGGTGAGTCTAGACTGCAGGGAATTGCGTGGTCGCGATCAGGCCAACACTCGTATCGGCCGGATACTTGAACAGGGTGAGAACAAAACCATCGTGTTCAAGTCACCTCACCTGTTGAATAGCGAAGTTCAGCAGCGGCTGGCGAAACAGCTCAGTACGCGAACACTGGCCGACACCCGACCGCGCCGATATCTACCGCGCGCCAAGTACATCGCCCTGTTCCCCGAACCGCTCGACGTTCTGCAGCGCCACCGCGGCCTTCATCCCCGCCTGGCCAGCGTGTTTGCAGGCTATCCCATCACTGTGCCGCCCATTAAAGACCGCAAACAGGCGGTGTTGCGCTGGGCCCATAAAATTCTCGGGCAGGAGGGTGAGCGCGCCGGGCGCACGATGAAAGGTTTTACGCCGGATGCTGAAGCGGCATTGCTCCAGCACGACTGGCCGGGCAATATTTCCGAGATGCGACAGTGCATCATTAAAGCGCTGGGCAGTACGGAAAAAGAGTGGATTACGCCGGTGGATCTCGGACTGTTCAAGGGCATCGATCCCCAGTCCCGTGGTGCCGGCACCGATCCCCTGCCCTTTTTGGCGGGCTTCGAGGCCAGCCCCGAGGAGGGCGAGGATTATCAGCCCACCTTGCTGGAGTCGCTGGACCTGGCACTGGGTACGGCCGTTACCGAGTTGGCGGAGGCGGACACGGTTCGACCTCTGGGTTCGTGGCTGGATGATGAACTGGTGCTGGCAGCCTGTGAGCGCTATGGCGGAGACAGCCGCCGGGCGGCGGAATTCC
This sequence comes from Gammaproteobacteria bacterium, assembly GCA_030427085.1. GTDB lineage: Bacteria > Pseudomonadota > Gammaproteobacteria > Pseudomonadales > Halieaceae > JAUHXH01. The sequence continues at coordinate 258,109 of JAUHXH010000004.1, forward strand.
TGCAAATCGCGAGCCGCAATATCGGCCGCTGGATGCCGAAAATCAATGCGCGGCAGGCGGAGCGTGATCGCTGCCCGCAATGGCGGGAATCCAGCCGGATAATTCACGAGTGGGTGCGTTCAGTGCCGCCACCGGATGAGTCACCCATTGAACAGTGCCGGGAATTATTGATTTCACACGTGGCCAGCTACGCCGGTGATCTGAGTGCGTCGACCCGGGCCAGGATCATGGGTGTATCTACACCCACCTATCAAAAACGCCTGCAGGAATTGCTGGAGGGCTAAGCAACAATGGCCGATAAAGAAAAAAAGGCGAAGAGCGGCACGGGCAAGGAGGGGCGCGCTGACGGCAAAACGCCGGAGGAATACGCCGCAGAATTTGCCGCCCACGCCGAAGACGAACTGCCGGTTAATCTGGGCTTTTCGGCGCGGCTCAACATGCTGTGGGACCTCTCGGGTGCCGCCCCACCCCAGGAAGAAGGCCGCGTGCTGGCTATTCTGGCGCTGAACCGTGACTGGCGTGAAAGTGAGGTGCGTAGCTGGTTGCAGCGCGATGTGTTACCGCCGCGGCTCGATTTGCACAATATGGTGAAATTCCTTGTGGCCCAGATTCAGGAGGGCCACAATGCCAACCGCTGGGAGGCCTTTCTGATTTACGGCGCTCCCATTGTGTCCTCTCCTATTAATAACAGCATGTACCGCCAGGACCAGGCCCGCCGCGATATCGCCTCGATGATTTTTGCCCAGATTACCCATGAATACGGTATTCCCCCCTCAGCTTACGATGCGGACCGCGTGTTCCAGCGTTGCCTGAGTCTGATGCAGAAGTTCAATATCTACGAGCTGCGTGATTTCCAACCCGGCCATCTGGAGCCCTTTCGGAACTACATGTTCGGGAACGAGTGAGTGGCAGCGCCACTGATTGGCCTCGCTTTTGAGGGCTTGCTGGGCGAAGCGTTACAGGGTGATCTGGAGCGCGCCGGCTACCGGGTGGAACGGTCCACTCGCCTGTCCACGTTACAACGCTTGATCGCCGAGGACCGGGTGCGTGCCTGGCTGTTTGATGCCCGCTGTGAAGCCACTCTGGAGCAATTGCTGCCCTCCCGGCAGTTTTTACTCCCGGCAGACAACCCCCCGGATGTTGCTGACCGCATGGGCTATTCGCGGTGGGTGGCTGGATTGATCCGGCAACTGGACCAGGCGGTGGATACGCTCGGGCCAGCCCCGGGCGATAGCGCCGAATCTACTGTTTGGGGTGATACCCAGGCTGTCTGGCTGCTGGCGGGATCCGCTGGTGCGACCACCGCTGTGCAGGAATTCCTCAACGCCTTTCGCCAGCCGCCTCCGGTGGGCTTTCTCTATGCCCAGCACTATGACCCCAGGCGTCAGGAACAATTGCGCGATTTCTGCCTGGAGAACCCCCGCTTCTCGCTCCACGTTGCCGAGGGCCAATGCCAGATCCAGCCGGGCAGGATCTTGATGGTGCCGCCGCGTAGTCGGGTCACCATCAGCGCTTTTGGTGTTATGTCCACCACGCGATCCGACTGGGGTGGACAACACAGCCCCAGTATCGATGAATTGCTGGTGATCCTCGCGGCGGCGCGATTGCAAGCGGCGGGTGTCATCGTGTTTTCCGGGATGGGCTGTGATGGTGCCCGCTCCCTTTCCCAGTTCCACGCAGCCGGTGGCACCGTGTGGGCGCAGGTACCCGAAACGGCCATCTGTGGTGCCATGCCCCAGGCCGCCATCGACACCGGGCTGGTTCAACGCTCGGCCTCCCCCGCTCATCTCGCATGGGCATTAGAGCATCTCTACAACTGTTAACTGCGTCACAAAACGTCTTCGGCTGACCCGAAAAAACCCCTAAAAAACGGGGGTTTCTGGAGAAAACTGCAGTTTTTAGTTGAAGCTGCGCTTGCTATCCCAGAATACTGTTGCTGCGTTCCCGTGGAATATGGAATCGAATTCCAAGTAGCCATAACAACAGAGGGCTGACATGACAGATCAAACCGAAGAGCTCGATATTAGCGGCGTCAAGGTCGCAATTATCGATGACGCCAAGACAATCAGGATGATGATGAGTCATACCCTGCGTGGTATGGGTTGCGAGGTAGAGTGTGCGGAGGATGGCTATAAGGCGCTGGGTATGCTGCGTCGTTTCAAGCCAGACCTGATCTTCCTCGACATCACCATGCCTGAGCTGGATGGCTATCAGACCTGTACCTTGATCCGCAATGCTGAAGACACCCGTGAAACACCGGTGATCATGCTGTCGTCTTCCGACGGTATCTTCGACATCGCCAAGGGCCAGGCTCGTGGAGCCACCGCACACGTAACCAAGATCCCACCGGAAAGCGTGCTGCGTCAGCTCATCTTCAACTACACCAATCGCAAGATCCAGGCGGCTTAATCCATGGATCTTTCAGCGAACCGTTCCCTGGACCTGTTGGCACGCAGCTATGAATTTGAAGCTGTGTCGGCACCGGTACAGGAGAACAGCGTCATGCTGTGGGTTGGCACGTCGCTCTCCATTTCGGGGGTGCCGCTGTTGATCGGTGAGGGTGAGTTGGAAGAAATCATCGAAACCCCGCCGGTAACGGCGATTCCGGGCACCAAGCCCTGGGTCATGGGTGTTGCCGCCCACAAGGGGGGCCTGCTCCCCATCATTAGCGGAGACGTACTGTTCCGCAAGCAGCCTTACTCCGGCCGCGTACGTGAGTACTGCATGGTCATTCGCCGCCCCGGTTACTACTTCGGCGTAACGCTGAGCAAAATCGAGCGGACCATGAAATTCCCCATTCACGACCGGTTGATGGATCAAACTGTTGATCCCGACTTCGCCCCGTACTCCCTGGGCGGTTTTGAATTCGATAATAAATTTTTGGCGATTCTCGATATCGACAAGCTAATCGCCGATGCCGATCTTTCCAACGCCTCTGCCACGGCACAAGATCCAACTGAGGACCATTCCGATGACTAAAACACAAAAACGTGGTGCTTCCAGCTTCTGGATGACCGTTATGACCATAGGTATCCTCGCCTGTCTTGGCGGCATGGGGTACACCTTCTACATGATCCAGCAGGAAGCTGGTGAAGAGGGCGGGCACCGTCTGGTGGTAGATGAGCTACGAGTGATCTCGGAGCAAGTTGCCGTCCGGGCGCGTGAAACCGTACAGGGTCAGGAAGTGACCTTCGAAGAGTTGGAAGCCCAGCTCGGCAAGTTCGATAAAGAACTGGCGAAACTGAATAACGTAGGCCTTGATCGTGAAGTCCAGTTGGTTCAGAACCGCTGGGAGCCGATTGCCGCCTCCGCCCGTACGCTGATTGAAGCAGGCTCGGGTATCGTTTTCACCCACGCGGTATCTGAAGAGCTGGAAACGAATATTCGCCCGATCCAGGGTGAGTTCGCCGCGGTGGTAGACATTCTGCGCGACGAGCAGGTGTCTCCCGAGACCATGGCTTCCGCCCAGCGCACCTTGTGGCTGTCCGAGCGTATCGCCCGGAACATCGACAAGATTCTCGCCGGTGGTGCCGACAGCCAGAGTGCGGCGGATGAATTCCGCAATGACGCGGCCAGCTTTAACCGCATCGTAGACGGCCTGCGTAACGGTAACCCCTTGATTGGCATCGATAAAATTGCTGATCCGGACGCCATTGCCTCGCTCGAAGAAGCCTCCAACCAGTTCTCCGTTGTATCCGGTTCTATCGACCAGATTGCTGGCGCTTCGGCACAACTGCGCGGCGCAGCGGAAGCCCGTGAGGAAATCGTTAACTCCTCCGCCTCCCTGCAGGACGGTATCTCGGCGCTGATTCCCGCCATCGACAAGATGACCGTAGCGCGTCTGACCGACCGCGGCTCGCTGATGGCACTGTTCGCAGCACCGGGTGTGCTGGCGGTTGGCCTGATGGTAGTAATGTACGGCGGCCAGCGTCGCCGGGTTGAATACACCGAGCGTGGTGTAGCCGACATTAACGGCGCCCTGGTTAAAATCGCGGAAGGTGACCTGACCGTGATCGTTCCCGAGGACAACGACGTAACTCGCGAGATTGCCCGGGAAATCAACATCTCCACCGAGCGCCAGCGGGAGCTGATCCGCAACATTCGGACTCCGTTTGAAGTGTCGATTGAGGAAATTACCAAGATCGGTCACATCGCCCAGGGCCAGGTGGACAAAGGTAAGGAACTGACCCGCTCGGTTGTGGATTCAACCACTGCTGCGACCGAAATGGTGCGGACTTCTGAAGAGATTAAGTCTTCTACTGCTGAAGCGGCATCAACGGCCGAGCGCGCCCGGACTCAGGTAGCCCAGGGTTACGAGCTCACCAAAGACATGTCCAAGGCCTCCGCCGACGTGCGGGAGGCGGTACAGGAAACGTCCAAGTCTGCGAAGCGCCAGGGTGAGCTGATTCAGTCAGTAACCACCGCGGCCGAGTACATTCAGGCCCTGAACACCAAGATCTCGGTTGTTGCGATTAACACCCGTATCGAGGCGGAGAAAGCCGGTGAACACGGCCGTCCCTTCCTCGGTATTGCGGAGGCGATCGGTGACCTGCTGCGGGAAGCGGAAGAAGAGGGTCGTAAGGTAATTTCCGAGGTGCGCATGCTGCAAAACATGTCCGCGGAAAACCTGAGCTCTATGGAAAACACCGTGGGCAACATTGTGACCATTCTGGAATACATCGAGCGCCTGGACAGCTCGCTGGAGGAAATCAACGAAGGTTCCGGCGCGATTTCCGACATCGTACGTTCGGTGGATGACGCGGCCGGACAATCGGCCAACAGCGCACGCCACATGAACAACTCCATGTCCGAGATTCGCGAGCGTAACGTGGACATTTCGGAATACAGCGAATCTACCCAGAAAGGGGTGAGCTCGCTGCAGCAAACCATGCGCGAAGTGGCCGAGAACCTCAGCCAGTTCCGTATCGAGCAAAACGAAACGGCGACTGCTTCCAGTCAGGAAGACCTGGCCGACATCGACGATCTGGAGCACATCCACGACGCCTCGCAGGTACTGGAGGAAGACGAGATGGAAGCCCTGGAAAACGCCGATCGCGACGAGAAGCAGGCCTGAGCTAAACCATGAACCTGGCCAACGTACAACGTCCCCAGCCCATCCGGAACGAGCAACTGGCGCAGTTGATGCACCAGTTGCGGGTTCACGCGGGCATTACCATCGAGAGCCCCAGCTCCGTGATCGCACACTACGTGCAGGAGCGGATGGTGGCGCTGCAGATGGAAACTGTGGACGCTTACCTGGCCCTGTTCGACAACAGCATCAGCGCCCGTGCCGAATGGTTGGCGCTGGTCGACTTGCTGACGGTGAAAGAGACCCGCTTTTTCCGTCAGTCCGAAGCGCTGGCCTGTGTCAGCGCACATTTGAAAACCTTGATGGAAGGAGGCCCCGCGCCGCGGGAAGTTTCCTTCTGGAGTGCTGGTTGCTCCACCGGTCAGGAAGCCTACTCCATCGCCATGGTGGTGGAAGACATCCTGCGCCGCTACGCCCCGTGGCTGGAGTGGCACGGTGTGGGCACTGACATCAGCTTTCAGGCTGTCAGTAAAGCCCAGCAAGGCTGCTACCCCGAACTGTATATCCAGGGTGTTCCCGGGCATTACAGAAAGAACTATCTCGAAGATGCAGGCGACGGACAGTACCGGCTCAGTGCCGACATTCTCGCTCGCACACACTTTCTGCACAGCAATCTGCTGCACGTGAACAGTGTGCCGTTCTCGGACTTCAACATCATTTATTGCCAGAACGTCCTGATCTATTTCGAGCGTGAAAAACAGCGCTGGATCATCGATCAGCTGGTTGACCGACTGCAGCCCGGTGGGCTGTTGATCCTCGGTGCCGGTGAAGATGTTCGTTGGACCCATGCCAGTATGCGTCGAGTTAATTGGCCCGGTGTAACTGCTTATAAAAAAATTGGAGGCTGTCTTAATGACCACTAAAACGGATATCGTTTCTCTCAAGTGGGTAATCGGGCTGATGAACAAACAGCTCGAGAACGCTGAAGCGTCCCTGGTTGAGTACAGTAACGATCCCAGCAAGAAAAAATCCCTGCTGCAGTGCATGTGGGCAGTCCACCAGATCACTTCTACCCTGCGTGCGCTGGGTATGAAGAAGGGTGAGATGCTGTCGCTGGAAATGGAGCGCAGCCTGAACTACCTGTACAAGGACAAGGTAGTCGGTGAGCGCCGCAAGCTCACCATGGGCGGCTTGATGCAGGCCCTGAAGATTATGCCGGCTTACCTGGCGCACACGCAGAACGCGCGTCGCGATACCGGCCGTGGCCTGGAGCAGTACGTCAACGACCTGCGTCGCTGGGTCGGTGAGCGCCCGCGTCCGCAGGCCTTCTTCTTCTTCATGGACCTGCCCGAAGGCGCTGGCATCACTGCCGGCGGCACCCCGGCCTCCGACGAAGAGATTCGCAGCCGCGCCAACGTAATGCTGGCCCTCTACCTGGAAATGGCCAAGTCAGCACTGCGCCGCCGCAACGTCGGCGACAGCATGAAAACTGTGGCGCGGATCGCCCGCAAAATGCAGACCCTGTTTGCCGGTACCGAAGCGGAGCGTTTCTGGATGACCCTGGTGGGCATCTGTGAAGGCGTAGCCGGCGGTCTGATCGTGCCGGATGAATGCATCGCCCAGATCTTCAAGACCGGTGCCTTCATGATCAAATACGCCCGTGAAAACGGTGCAAACATCGACTCTACGGTGGACTACGAGTCCAACCTGCAGCAAATGCTGTACTACATCGCGGCCTGTAAGGCGCGGCCGGTACACATTGCCGGTATCCGTGATGCCTTCGGCATTGACGATGACACCATCGACGCGGCGAGCCGCGGCCTGGTGCACATCGACGCTCTGGTTACCGCTCTGTCAGGTGCGCTGGAACGCCTCAATTCCGTGGTCGACGAAATCAATACCCAGGATCTGATCAACGCTGGCAAGGAAGGCGTGGAACTGGATCAAGCTGCGGTACTGGATGGCATCGAGGCCGCTGAGCACCGCCTGAGTGCGGCTGGCCAGGTGGCTCACGCCGACTCGCTGCAGCTGGTGTCGAAGAAACTGGAGCAACTCTACAAAGGCGATTTCGCCGAGGATGCCCAGCGTCAAGACGCGGCCATCACCGATATCGTGCGCGGTATTGTCGATGTGAAGCTGGACCTGGAACACAAACTGGAGCACGGCCTGTCCAGCTCCTTCTCCAGCAAGGAATTTGAACTGCGCGAGAGCGTGGTTAACGCCACCTTCTCCCAGATGTCACTGGTTGAGGACTACCTGCACGCGATTCTGCGCCGCAAGGCCCTGAGCCGCGCACTGGTTAAAAAGCCCAATGATGCGGAGAGTGTGCTGCGTCTGACCCTGGCCCTGCACCGCTACCTGAACAAGAGCGAAGAAGGTCACGAAGGCCTGCGCCGCGCCCTGCGCGATGCGGACAATGGTGAGCCCGATATCGATCTGCTCTACGGTCTGGCCCGAGAGTTCCTGGATGGCCTGGAAGATATTCCCGATCGCAAGGCTATCAACCTGTCCCTGCAGTTGATGTCTGAAATTGCCGGTGCCCTGACCTTTGCCGGTATGGAGCGCGAAGGTACGGTCATCGAGCGTTGCAGCCAGTGGCTGGTTGCGGCTTCCAAAGCAGGTAGTGTCAGCGAAGACGAAGCCTTCCGCTGCTTCGCCGACGCTTTCGCCCAGATCGAGATGCACCTGCAGCGCAGCATGGTCGACCCGCTGGAAGACACCGAGCACATGGTGGCCTTTGCCGAGCAGCGCGTTAGCGACCTCGAGCAATATATGGACAGCCTGTCTGCCGGTGCTGACGTTGCGGCCGTCACTGCCGTTGAAGACCAGAAGCAAATGGTCCAGGACGGCGAGATTCCCCCTGAGTTCCGCGAGGTGTTTATCGAGGAGTCCGAGGAAATCGTGTCCGAGCTGAATCAGCTGGGCAAAGACTGGGCGGCCAACCCCGAGATCAACGATACCCTGCGCGACATGCGCCGGCACTTCCACACCTTCAAGGGCAACGGCCGCGCTGTAGGCGCCAATGTCCTCGGCGAGTTGGGCTGGGCAGCGCAGGACATGCTGGACCGTGTTCTCGATGGCGACTTGGCGGTTTCCCCGGACCTGCAATCGCTGGTAGCTGACGTGATCGCCGAACTGCCCGCTCTGGTTACTTCTTACCGCAAGGTGGAAGGGCTGGACGCCACCAAGACTCGCGAGCTGACCAACCGCTGCTTCCGTATGGCGAAAGCCGGTGAAGGCGACCTTGCTGAAGGTATGTCTGAACTGGATGACGCCAATGCTGTGGCGGATGGCAACACCGCTGCTGTCTGAGTACCCATCGGCAACCCATGAGCCGAGACAATGAAAAAAGGGATATCGGAGAACTAGCGTGCAATCAAATAACAATCCCAAGGCCGTGAACCCGGGCCAGGACCTGAGCGAGGCAGACGAACTCCAGGAAGATAACCTGGAGTGGCTCCTCGATCAGGATCTCGATGAGCCCGAAGAGACCCTTTTCAAAGTCGACTACGATCCGGTAGTGCAAGCTGAGCTGTCCCCGCTTGAAGCAGCCGTTGCCGGCCGCCCGATGACTCGCGACGGCGGTACGGCAGACGACCTTTCCTCCTTTGTGGGTGAAGAAATCGTCTTCGCTGCCGAATCACAGCCGACCAGTGATATTTACGCCCGAGACGAACAAGAGGCGCCCATTGCGGAACAGCCCAGTGCTGAGATGGCGGGCATTCTGACCGTGGACCACAGCCAGCGAAACAGCCGTGCGTCTGCGCAGGACTCACCGGAAGTGGCTCTGGGCTCCGACATTCTCGGCCTGACCGATGAAGATAATATCGGTGAACAGTTGCTGGTGATTCGTAAGAACAAGGCCGTGGCGGCATCGCCTCAGGCGCCGGCCACTCCTGTCGTGGAAAGCGAAGCTGTACAAAGCGTTGAGCCGGTTGCCGAATCGCTCGAGGCTGTTACGCAAGCTGAGGAAACGGATCCTCTGGCAGCGGACCTGGAACTGCCGGAACTGGATGCCGAGCTCGACCTCGAACCCCTGGTCGAAGCCGACGCTGAACTGGACATGGCCCCCTCACTGGACATGGCCCCCGCAGTGGACATCGATTCCGAATTGACGCTTGAGCCGATCGAAGAAGCCGCAAGCGAACTCGATCTGGAACCTGTGTTGGAAGCTGACACCGAGTTGGACCTTGAGTCTGTTCAGGAGTCCGAAACTGAATTGACGCTGGAGTCGCTGGTAGAGTCCGAAGCTGAACTGAATATTGAGCCGGTTGAGGAGGCGAGCCCCGCGTCCGCACCGGAAGTGCCTACCACACCAGCACCGGTTGCCACCGGCGTGCCGCGTGAAGCGGCCCCGGGTGTTTACTCCCTGGATGACCTGGTATCCGCAGCCCCCGAACAGCCCGCTGAAGAGCCGGTTCAGGATCTTTCGGACTTCTCACTGGAAAAGGACACCTTTGCGCTGGGTGACGACGAACTGTCGCTGGAAGGCGACAGCCTGGCACTGGATGATACGCTGGATCTCGCCGCGGAATTCCCCGATTCCCTGGAAGATGTACTGTCTTCCGATCTGCAGGAACTGGAAGCAGATGCTGAAGAGTCGACTCTCGACGTGCCTGTGGTGGATGAGGCGCAAGACGCTCTGCCGCAGGACCTGTCAGAGCTGGTCGCCCTCGATGAGGACACAACAGCAATCACCGCGGAGGACCTGTCGCTTGAGCCACAGGACTTCCTTGCCGACGAGGAAGGTATTGGCGATAGCTTTGGTCAGCCAGAAGCAGCCGAAGTCAGTGAATTCAGCCCGCGTGAGCAGGCCCCCGTCACCGAAGACATCGCGCTGGACACCCCGGCGGATGACACACTCACGGCAGAGACTACTGCCGCTCAGGCGCTGGACGAACTGTTTGCCAAAGCACCTGAGGGTGAGGCTTTCCTGGCTGGCGTGCTCGACGACATCACCGCAGATGGTGGCGATGCAATCGATAACTCTGAGGTTGATGGCGAGGAATACGGCGCTCATACCGAGCTGACCGAAGCGCCCGCCATCTCCACCCTGACCGAGCCAGGTGCCTTTGAAGTGGCCAATGAAGGCCCGGCAGATAATGTGCCGGTTGACCCGGCCATGGACAGCCCCAGCGAAGCCCTGGAGACACTGGAGTCAGTGGTCAGTGACACCTACCAGCAGCGCAGTGCTGAGGTGGCCGATGTAAAAGGCCCTGCCAGTCAGGAAGTGGCTGAAAACACAGCAACAGATCACGCTGCTGAAGCGGCTAATGACGCCGGTGAAGACGCCGCACCGCTGGCCGCTTACGTTTCCAGCTACCGAGCACCCAGCAATGATGACGCCTTTGACCAGTTCCTGCTGGAAGGTGAGCACCTAGAGCACATCGAGGTCGATCCCGAGGAGCTCAGCGTCGCTCGCACGGAGGGCACCGCCGAGCTAGACACCTCGCTCGAGGTCAATATCGATTACCACGAAGACTTCACCGCAATGGAAGGCTTCAATGGCCCCGGCGTCAGTCGCCTGGCGCAATTGGCCACCCCGTTGTTCGCTGAAGTCAGTGCCCAGTTACAGCAGCGCCTGGCCGAGTTGGGTGAGGCCGGCGACAGCGTCGAAGCCGACCTTCGTCTGGCAGCTGATGAATCCATGGCCAGCCAGTACCGGGCCGAAGGTTACGAGATCATTACGCAGTTGTTGCCCACCTGCCCCGCTCCGCTGCAGGGCGTGTCTGCCCAGGAACGCGACAGCGTTTACCTGCGACTGGTGCGCAGCGACAATGACGATATCTGCAATCGCCTGTTCCTTGAAGACCCGAGCGAAGTGGAAGAGGACGTTGCGGCGGCGCCGGAAGCCGAGGTCACCGATGAACTGGTCGCCGAAGAGCCGGTTGACTTGCTGCCAGAGGTTGAGCTCGAAGCGCCCGAACTGGATACCGTTGAGGAAGTGGTTGAAGACGTTGAATTGGAGCTCACCTCCGATAACGTTGAGTCTGACATGGTCGAAGCCGACCCTCTCGAGTTTGAAGTGGTTGCCGCCGAGGTAGACACTTTCGATGGCGAGGTGGTTGAGCTGGAAGTGCTGGCACCTGAAGTGGATGTCGAAGCACCAGTAGAAATAGAAGTGCCTGCTGCAGAGCAGGAAGATGGTTTCGCCGGCTTCGATGCCCTGGACGACTTCGACACCGACGACCTTCCCGTCGCTGGCAACGATGACGTGGACAGTATCTTCGATGAAGCTGTATTCAGTGAAGACATCACCGCAGAGCTGGACGAGGTAGAAGCTCCGGAAGGCAACATCGACGACGCCTTCGAGGTCTTGTCGGATGCAGACCAGGCCACCACCGACGAAGCAGCTGTAGCCGCCGACGCTGAGGCCGAACCTATTGCGGACGACGGCGCGACGGATGTCTTTGGTGCCAACCTGTTTGATGAAGACCTGGATGATTCGCTGTTGGCTGCTGGCGACGCCTCGGACGTTGATGTGGACGCCCTGTTCGATACCTTCGCTGGTTCTGAACAGGTCAGTGATGAGGTGTGTGGCATCTCCATGGAGGAATTCCAGGAAGATGGCATGGAGCCGGAAACCCTGTCCAATGCCGACCGTCGTCCCGCCGCCCGGGCTGAAGCCCGGACAGTGGTGGCCAGCGAGTCGTCCTGGTGTGTACCGGCCAGCATTCAGTTCAGCTACACCAGCCAGAGCACCAATGAAGTCTTTGCCGACTTCCTGGATGCCTTCCTCGAAGAGGGCTCCAACGAGCTGGAAAAACTGGAAGATGCCATTGAGCGCTGGGAAGGCGCTGTTGATGACGACGACGCCCGCGCCACCGTGGGGCGTGTACTGCACACCCTGAAAGGTATCGCCAAAGGTGTTGGCCTGCAGCGCTATGGCACCCTGATCCACAATTTCGAAACCTTGCTGGAAGGCCTGCCGCAACCCAATCCGGGTGGCGAAACTGAGTATTTCCGCATTGTTAATGCCTGGCTGGATACCGCGGTACAGGGCCTGGATTACATTCAGGAAAACCGCGCCGATATCCTCAGTGAAGTACCCCAGGTGGGCGGCGCCGCACCCGCGGACGTGCCGGTGGCAGCTCCGGAAGAAGAATCGGCGCCTGCACCGGAAGTAGCGGACAAGCGCGAAACTGCTCGCGAAAAAGAGCGTGACAAGCAGCTCGCCGAAGAAGGCGCCAAAGCACTGGCGGCCCAGCAGACGGTGCGTCTGGGCTTCGACAAACTCGACCAGATGCTGAACCTGACCAACCAGGCTCAGCAGTTGGGTGTGCGTTCCGCACAGAGCGTTGGTCGCGGCAAGCGTGCTGCCAGCGAACTGGAAGCGCGCCTGTCCTCGGTGCGCCTGCATATCAGTAAGATCGCCGACCGCGCCCTGCTCAACGTGACCGCCACCGGCGCCGAGCGCGCCAGTGAGATGGACGCACTGGAAATGGACCAGTACTCCGAACTGCAGGAGGCTGCCAACATTCTGCGCGAGGGTGTGGAGGATCTGGGTGACCTGGTTAATCTGGCCAGCCGTCAGAACACCCTGGTGGAAGCGCTGCTCAAACAGCAGTCCACCGTGGTTTCTACCCTGGGCGCGGCCCTGCAGGCGGCACGGGTACTCCCCGTATCCCGCCTGATGCCGGGCCTGCGCCGCATCGTGCGCACAGTGAGCGCCGATCTGGGCAAATCCGTCAGCTTCAAAGTTCTGAACGAAATTGGTTCGCTGGACCGGGATAACCACGCTCGCCTGCAGATCATTCTGGAACACATGGTGCGGAACGCCCTCGACCACGGTATCGAGGCACCGGAAGATCGCCTGGTGGCGGGTAAACCCACCGCTGGTCGCATCACCATCGACGTTCGCAAAGACGGTGCTGACTACCTGATTGCCCTGGCCGACGACGGCAAAGGCATCGATCCGGAAGTGATGCGCGAGGCGGCCTTCAACAAGGGTCTCGACGTTGATGTGGATGCCCTGAGCGATGCCGAAGCGCAGCGCCTGATTTTCCACAAAGGTTTTTCCACCGCAGCACAGTTGTCGGAAATCTCCGGCCGCGGTGTGGGCATGGACATCGTGCTGAGCGAACTGCAGCAGGTGGGCGGCGACATTCAGATCGCCTCCCGCGTAGGACACGGCACTACCTTTACCATCCGTATCCCCTCCAACGTGACCCTGAACGGCGCCTTGCTGGTAACCGCTGGCGAGGCCTCGTACGCGATCCCGCTGGATGGACTCGTTGCAGTGGAACAGGTGGAAGTGGAAACCTTCTTCCAGGCGGTGGAAAACCACAGCCGTCTGCGCCTGCTCGATATGGACTGCGAGCCCGCCTACCTCGGCTCCCTGTGTTCCAACGACCCCCTGCCGGATCGCGGTAGCTGGGCCAACACGGTGCCGGTCATCATCGCCGGCAGTGAAGAGCGTTACATGGCGATTGCTATCGACAACGTGGAGCAGGCGCTGGAACTGGTCATTCGCTCTCTGGGCAACCAGTTCAGCAATGTGCCCGGTGTGGCCGGCGCGGCAACTACCGCGGATGGTGACGCCATTGTGGCTCTGGACCTGAACAACCTGGTGCACAGCATGGCCGATGAAGCCATGTCGCCGATGTCGGTGGACAGCGCCCAGAACGACCACCTGCTGGTGCTGGTGGTGGACGACTCCCGGACCCAGCGGATGGTGGCAACCAGCCAGTTCGACACCGTTGGTGTGGAAACCATCACCGCCGAAAACGGCATGGTGGCGATCGATCTGCTCAATACCTGCCACCGCCTGCCCGACGTGGTACTGCTGGACGTGGAAATGCCGGTCAAGGACGGTATCCAGACCCTGCGCGAAATCCGCAAGTCCAGCCGCTTCCGCCATCTGCCGGTGATCATGGTTACCTCGCGGACCGGCGCCAAGCACCGTGCCCTTGCCGAAGAAGCCGGCTGTAACGGCTACATGGGCAAACCCTTTAACTTCCCTGGCCTGGTGGAGCAGATCAATGCGCTCACCGGCTTCGACCTGCAGCTGTAAGCGGAGGACCCTGCCATGAGTGAACGTAAATCCCGTTGGTGTGTGGTGCTGCCCTGTGGTGACAATGAGCTGTGGGCGGTGCCCCAGGCCTGCCTGGGTGAAATCGTGACCCTGACCCCTGACGGGGACACGCCGCCCACAGAGGTAGAGTGGCGCGGTGTCAGTGTTCCCGTACTCGATGTGGCGCGCCAGCACGAAGCACCCTGGCGCGATGAGCGCATCGGTACTGGCATGATCGCGGTTATTCTGGGCCTTCAGGGCGACGACTGCCCCTACTGGGGTGTCGCCTTGCGCGGCAGCGGCCTCAGCCAGCAGCAGTTCTTCGACGATGAGATGGAAGATGCCCCGGAATTGATGGCGGACCACGCCACGGCGGCCTTCCGCGTTGGTGACAAGCTCTATCAGGTGCCCGACCTGTCCGGCTTGCAGCAATTGGTGTTCGCGGAGCGTTCCGCGGCCTGATATCACAGCCTCTGTGGCGGCAGGCCTGATCCCGGCCTGCCTCCAGGCCCCTCGTCCCGGGGGTCATGGCATAGCTATAAAAACAACGAAGTTGAAGGAGCAGCGGTGAATCAGGTTTACCTGGATGAAGTGATTCGTGGTCTCGAAGAGGCCTTCGGTGAAGAACTGCCGTTTAGCGAGCAATCTCTGGACCCACAGGATGTGAAGACGCTGGAGCGCGTGTTTGGTGACTCCGGCTACCAGGCCTATCTGCAGGATCAGGTGAACCGCCAGATCATTCGCGAGTACCTCACCAACGCAGTGGCTCTGGGCTTCCTCTCAGAGCAGCGGCTGCGTTCTCTCGCTCACGTGGCGGGCACCATCGAGGGGCGTGCCCTGTTGTCACTGCACATGCTGATGAGCTCGGTGGAGCAGGCCAATGACCTGCCGCTGGGTCCTGGTCCTGACTCCCTGAAACCCCTCTCACCCACGGCTGAACCCCGCCCGCCGGTTAAACTCGTTCGCCGCTGAAACGCCCGGCTTTCGCCACTTGCAATAAAAATTGGCAGTTTTACGCCAAAAAATCTGGCCAAAAAACGAGCGATCGCCAAAATTTGGCAAAATTTTAGCCCCTAATCCACATTAACCCAAAATTTGGCAGCCAAGTTGTTGCTGGACGACCCCCACCGACATATAAATAACCTGCCGGCAACAAAAAAGCGCAGAGCCGGCACCGGGTTGTCTGACAGTGCAACTCGTAATGGGAATGAATAAAAAGCCGACAAGGCCAGGGGAATACCAATGTTGACCATTACTCCAACTGCCGATTTGGATATCGCGGCCACTAATGGCCTGGAAGTCTTTGCCGTAATCGACGGTAAAAAAGTCTATTTGCCTGAAGATGCAAAATACGTGATGCAGGACCGTCGCGGGCTGTGGTTCTACAGCAAGCGTAAGCCGCGTCCGAAAGAAGGCGATTGGACGCCGAACAAGACCAGCATCTCCTGCCGCACCGAGCAGGGCTTTGTGCGCGCACTGAAGACCGATACCGTACTGCCCTGGCTGGAAACCTGCCAGCGCACCGTGCGCATCGTGTCTGATCGCAGCATGGGCCGCCGTCCGGCCGAAGCCTGATAGCACGCACGCTGGGGGCCGCCACGGCCTCCAATTGAGCCTGCCGGATAGGCGAAAGACCTGGGGTATATTTGCCCTGGTTCTCGGTATGCTTCATCTGCCAGCAATCCCTACCCCCTGCCCCATCTGCGGGCGGGTTGCCCTCAGGCAAGTTCAGGCTAGTCGTTTACCAGAGTTGGTTTAACGGCAGCGCTCAGCTGACTTCAGCGACGCCGTCTTCAACGTGCTCGTTACCGGGCTCACGAGCGGAAGTAACCCAGGCCACCACGGCAGCGGATTGCGCCGCCAGCATCAGGCCCAGATCGTTCTCCAGTCTGCGGTAGGCATCCTGCCAGGCACCGATGTGCATTACCAGCGCACAACGCTGGCGCAGCGGCATGGTACGCGGCAGATCCAGGGGGTCGAGGTTGTGGTTCTTGAAGCCGGCACTGAGCACGGCAGAGATCACTTCGTTGTCGCGGTTGTCGCGCAGTTCACCCTCAAAGCGGCGAATGGGCATCAACAACTCGCGACGGCCGGGGAAGTCCGGATCAGTGATGATGTTGTGAACCCACAGCGGCAGTTCAGCACTGATGGCGCGTTTCGCCTCAGACTCATCGAGGCCGGTGAGGTCGTGTACCGGCGGGATCCGCCGCATGGACATCTCTACCCGGCTACGGAAGCCATGAGACTGAAAAAGCGCCATTCTGGCGCCAATGAGAGCTACGTGGGTGAGTTGGAATTCCGACATGTCGAGCCTTTGCCTCCAGGCTAGTGCCGGGGGCGGTGGCCGCTGGCCACCGCGCCCAGATGACTGAGTCAGTCTGAAAGAACGAACTTCACGGGTACGGGGATGATCAGGCGTTCGGCGCCGTCACTGTATTCAGCCGCAGCAACGGGGTCCACGCCGTCCAGTTCGAGTTCATCGAAGGCGCGCTCGGCGGCCTTCTGGGCAGCCTCGTCCAGCATGCGATGACCAGAGCTGGACACCACTGCTACCTCAATCAGGTCACCCGATTCGGACAGTGTCAGGTCGAGTTCCAGTTCGCCCTGCAGATTGCGGCGGATAGCGGACTTGGGATAGCGCACCTTGCTGTTTACCTTGCGGAACAACATGTTGTTGAACACGGCCAGGCGCTGGGAGTATTCCACCACGCTCAGGTCGGCCAGCGGATCGGGTTCTTCCGCGATGGGAGCCGGTGAGCCGATGGAGGCCAGTTGTACCGGCTCTTCAGCCTCGCTGTTGTCCTCGGAAGCAGCAGACTCGCCAGCGACATCGAGGATGTCGGCGCTGCCGGCCAGATCAATTTCGGGCTCAGGTGCGGCTTCTGCGGCTGTGATGGTAGCGGTAGAAGCAGCGGCTGTGGTGGCAGCCATGGCACCGGGATTCGGCTTGGGTGGCTCGAGACTGGAAGCGGACTCTACAGGCGCTTCAGTAACCGCAACCATCTCGGACTGATCACCGAACCAGGCGGCAACAGCGGCGATGCGGTCATCACTTGCTTCGGTATCGTTGTATTTCGCCATCAGGCCCATGTCTACGTCCTGGGCGAGAATGTCGGTGCGGAAATTAGTGGTGGGACCGTTGCTGCCGACCCAGCCCATCAGGAAGTAGTCTGCCACGGTACCGTCCTGCACGGTGGATAACTCGGTACCGTTCAGGCGGGCGACGGTGGCGTCATCTTCGGTGAGGAAGATTTCCAGGCTGTCGCCGGTGTAGAGGCTGCCCTTCACGTTGGACATGATGGCGTTGGCAAACTCCATCACGTTGGCGCTGGGGCTCTCGCCCGTGGCCAGTTCCGCCTGTAGGAGCATACCACCCAGCAGGCTGCGCACACTGGTGCGCCGCGCCACTACGCGGTATTCCATGATCTTGGGCCCGGGTGCCAGGACCAGATCGTCGGGCTTGGGTACCATTTCGTTAAATTGAATGGCCCCGAGGTAAATGTCCCGGCTGGTCTCTTGATGCATGGCCAGGCCCGAGATTTTAAAACCGTCTTCAAGGGCGTTGGCACTGGTGGCGCACAGGGCAGCACCACTTGAGATACCGAGGGTTAACATCCAGCTTACGATAGTGTGTTTCATGGCTGTCACGCTTCGCAGTTATTGCTTTGTTGTATGGGATTTGGATTTCACTTTGCGCGAGCCCATAGGCCCTCGCAACTTAAAACTGGAGAAAACTAGAGAAAGTGAATTTTTCGTGAAGAAAAACGAGAACCAGTCGTCGTTTTTATGCGTTCGACGACTTTCCTACATTTAACAAGGGCTTAGGGGACGTTCGGGAAAGTTGTAAATCCAGGGTGCGCAGGGCAAAGCACGCTTGACAGGCCGGGTGGAACGGATCCCGTTTCGGCTTAACGGTTGCCCTACAGCCAATCGCCGACCACCGCAGCCAGATCATCATAGACAGGCACTCTGGTGGCGCCGGCCAGTTGGACTTCCGCCTCTTGTAATCGCGCTTCAGTGCCGCGACCTTTGCCGGTACGTACCAGAATGGGCTCGCACAGCGCAGCCCGGGCGGCCTGCAAATCCTTCAGGCTGTCGCCTACGAAGGGCGCGCCGGTGAGGTCAGCGCCCAGTTCACGTTCAATGCTTTGCAGCAAACCGATGCCGGGTTTCCGGCAGGCACAGCCCTCGTCCGGAAGATGTGGGCAGTAAAAGATGCCTGCGATAGAGCCCCCGGCATCTGCCACCAGCGTTCGCAAGTGGTCATGAATTGCCTCCAATGTGTCCAGAGTGAAGTAGCCGCGCGACAGGCCTGACTGGTTGGTTGCGATTGCAACCTGGTAGCCAGCCTGGCTGAGTTGGGCGATGGCCTCGATGCTGCCGGGAATGGGGTGCCACTCTTCCAGCGACTTTATATAGTCATCGCTGTCGTAGTTGATCACCCCATCGCGATCCAGAACGAATAGTCGCACGGGCTACTTGACGGCCAGTTGGGAAATATCCGCCACCTGCAAGAACAATGCCTGCAGAGACTTGAGCATGTTAAGGCGGTTGTTGCGCAGCGCCTCGTCGTCCGCCATCACCATCACGTCGTCGAAGAACTTGTCCACGGTGGTGCGCAATGTAGCCAGGCTGGTCAGGGTGTCGGCGTAGGCATCCCGGGCCATCAGGGCATCGGTGGCTTCCCGTTGTTGGGCCAGCTCTGTGGCCAGTGCCTGTTCCGCCGGTTCCGACAGCAGCGTGGGGTCCACGTCATTGAAGGCGTGGCCGCTATCCAGTTTACCCAGAATATTGGATACCCGCTTATTGGCCGCGGCCAGGGCCTGGGCTTCCGGGAGTTGCGCAAATTGATGTACGGCGTGCACCCGCTGGTCGATATCCAGAGGCTCAGACAGTTTGCAAGCGCTTACTGCGCGGAATACTTCAACGGGAATGCCCTGCTCTTCGTACCCGGCGCGGAAGCGTTCGATCATGTAATTCAGCGCCTGCTCCACGGTGTCCTCGGCCAGTACACCGGCCGGGAACAGGGCCACTGCCTGCTGAAGTGCTGCACGCAGGTCGAGAGTGAGTCCTTTCTCCACCAGAATGCGCAGAACCGCCAGCGAAGCGCGGCGCAGGGCAAAGGGATCTTTGGAGCCGGTGGGCGGCTGACCGATTCCGAAGATACCCGCCAGGGTGTCCAGGCGGTCGGCCAGTGCCAGGTTGATACCAGTAGCGGTTTCCGGGAGTTGGTCACCGGCGTAGCGTGGCAGGTATTGCTCGGCGATGGCGGCGGCGACTTCCGCGTCCTCACCGTCCTTGGCGGCGTAGTAGCTGCCGGCGATGCCCTGCATTTTGGCGAATTCCTGCACCATGTCGGTGACCAGGTCAGCCTTGGCCAGTTCCGCCGCGCGCTGGGCGCGGGTCGCGTCGGTGCCGGATTGTTCGGCGATCCAGGCCGCCAGTTTGCCTACCCGTTGCGCCTTGTCGTGCAGGGTGCCGAGTTTTTGCTGGAACACCACAGACTTCAACTTCTCGATCCGATCAGCCAGTGGTGTTTTCTGGTCGGTTTCAAAGAAGAAGGCGGCGTCGGCGAGTCGCGGGCGGATTACCCGCTCGTTGCCAGCAATCACCTGACTCGGGTCTTTACTCTCAATATTGGCCACGGTGATGAAGCGAGGTACCAGTGCACCCTCCGCATCCACCACGTGGAAGTATTTCTGATGCTCCTTCATGGAGGAGATCAGCGCTTCGGCGGGAACAGCGAGAAACGCCTCGTCGAAACTGCCGGACAAAGCGACCGGCCACTCTACGAGTCCGGTGACCTCGTCCAGCAGGTCGCTGTCGATCACGGCGGTATGGTCGTGGGTGGCGGCCTGGGCTTCCACCTGCTGGCGGATGATGTCCTGGCGGCGGGCGTAATCAGCAATGACATGATGCTGTGCCAGTACTTGCGTGTAGTCGCCCGGCTGCTCAATGGTTATGGCGCCTTCGCTGTGGAAGCGGTGGCCGCGACTGGTGCGGCCGGTGTTGATGCCGAGGAACTCCGCCTCAATGACTTCCGCACCTAGCAACAGCACAACCCAGTGGACCGGGCGTACAAACTCGGCGCGGCTGGCGCCCCAGCGCATGCGTTTGGGAATGGGCAGGGCTTCGATCGCGCGCTCGACAATAGCGGGCACACAGTCGGTGGCGTTACTGCCGGCAACGGTGGCGCGATGTACCAGGCGCGGCCCCTTGGGTGTGTCCGCTACTTCCAGTGCATCGGGGTCGACGCCGTTTTTGCGGGCAAAGCCCTGAGCGGCGGGTGTCCAGTTGCCATCGGCGTCGCGGGCACGGTCGGCGGGCGGGCCGAACTGTTCCACGGTTTTGTCGGGCGCCTGGGTTTGCAAGGCATTGACGCGTACGGCCAGGCGGCGCGGCGTGGCAAACCATTCCACCTCGCCGAAGTCCAGGTCAGCCTCTTTCAGGCCGGCCTCGATGCTGTCGCGGAAGGCCAGCGCGAGGGTTTTCAGTGCTGTGGGCGGCAGTTCTTCGGTGCCGAGTTCTACCAGCAGTTGTTCAGTGCTCATTGCGCGCCCTCCGCCTGCAGTCGCGCCAGGACTTCGGTGCGGATGTCCTCATTCGCGAGCGGGAAGCCGGCTGCAGCACGGGCATTGAAGTAGCCCTGGGCGACGGCGCGCGCCAGCGTGCGTACGCGCAGGATAAAACGCTGGCGCTCGGTAACAGAGATAGCGTGGCGCGCATCCAGCATGTTGAAGGCGTGGGAGGCTTTCATCACCATTTCATAGGCGGGCAGTGGCAGCCCCTTTTCAGTCAGGCGGGCAGCTTCGCGCTCGTAGTAGTCGAACTGGCTGAACAGGGTGTCCACATCGGCCTCTTCAAAGTTGTAGGTGGACATCTCCACTTCATTTTGGTGGAACACGTCGCCGTAGGTGACATCACCCTGCGGGCCGTGGGCCCACACCAGGTCGTAAACGCTTTCCACACCCTGCAGGTACATGGCAATACGCTCCAGACCGTAGGTGATTTCGCCCGTCACCGGGTAGCACTCCAGGCCGCCGGCCTGCTGGAAATAGGTGAACTGTGTGACTTCCATACCATTTAGCCACACTTCCCAGCCCAGGCCCCAGGCCCCGAGGGTGGGAGACTCCCAGTTGTCCTCAACGAAGCGGATGTCGTGCACGGTTGGGTCGATGCCGATGGCCTTCAGGGAGTCCAGGTAGAGTTGCTGGAATTCCGCCGGCGAGGGCTTCATCACCACCTGAAACTGGTAGTAGTGCTGCAGGCGGTTGGGGTTCTCGCCGTAACGGCCATCAGTGGGCCGGCGGCTGGGCTGCACATAGGCGGCGTTCCAGTTTTCCGGCCCGATGGCCCGCAGGAAGGTGGCAGGGTGGAACGTACCGGCGCCAACCTCCATGTCCAGCGGCTGCAAAACCACGCAGCCAACACTGGCCCAGTAGTTTTGCAGGGCGAGTATAAGTTCTTGAAATGTATCGACTTTAGACCGAATATCAGGCACGGGAATATCGCTTGAGCTAGCAAAAAGCCGCCTATTATACAGGCTCTTTTGGCGGCATAATACGCGCTGCCATCATCCACGGAGTTTATCCCGCCTCGCCATGGACGCGCTCAAGGCCGCCCTCGTAAAAACACTGCTTCGACTCACGTCCCTGCTGCCCCTGTCGGTGGCGCGGTGGATTGGTCGGATGGTGGGCCATGGCATGTGGATTTGCCGCAGCAAGGCGCGCCGCATCACCGAAATCAATATCGCCCTCGCCTTCCCCGACATGCCGCCCGCCCAGCAGCGGGCGCTGGCCCGGCGCAGCCTGCTGGCCACGGGTGAGTTGACCTCCGAAATGGGCCACGTGTGGTTGCGCGGTGCCGACACCTTTGCTGATCTGGTGCGCGAGGTCAGGGGCGCAGAACTGGTTACCGAATCAGTGGCGCAGGGCCGCGGGGTGATCGTGCTGGGCCCGCATCTGGGCAACTGGGAAGTGGTCGGCCTGCATCTGGCGGGCCTGGGTCCGACAGTCGCTTTATATGAACCACCGCGCTTGAGTGCCCTCGGGCCGATGATCGAAGCCGTGCGCGAGCGCACCGGCGCCACACTGGTTCCCACTGACCACCGCGGCATCGCCCGCCTGCTGAGGAGTGTTAAGCGCGGTGCCATCTCCGGCATTCTGCCTGACCAGGTGCCGGGCGAGCTGAGCGCCGGCGTGAACAGCGATTTCTTTGGTGTGCCCTGCTTTACCGGTACCCTCAGTTCCAACATGATCCAGCGCAGTGGTGCACTGGCGTTGTTTGCCTACGCCAAACGCATTCCCGGTGGCTTTCAGGTGAACTACCTCCCCGCTGAGGACGCCATCTACAGCGAGGACATAGAGGTATCGGTCGCCGCCCTCAATCGCGGTGTGGAACAATGCGTGCGCGAATGCGTCGAACAGTACCAGTGGGAATACCGCCGCTTCCGGGTACGGCCAAAACAGGCCGGGCCCCGGCATTACGACGGCGTGGGTGGCTAACGCTCTGCCCTTTCGCCAATCTTCACGAGGAACACTATGTTTTACGGCAAATTAGTTGCTGGCGCGCTGGGCTTGCTGACGCTGGGCCCGATTGGACTGTTGATCGGCCTGGGCGTGGGGCACTTCTTCGACCGGGGGCTGGGGCAGAGCTTCAGGCTTGGCTCCCCGGAGAGTCTGGCCAAGGTACAGGACAGCTTCTTTCGTACCAGCTTCAGCCTGCTGGGCTATCTGGCGAAGGTGGACGGACGCATCAGCCAGGCAGAAGTTGATCACACCGAACAACTTATCGCCCAGATGAAGCTAGATGCCAGCCACCGGCAGGCGGCGATCAATCTGTTCCGCGAAGGTGCCAAACCTGAATTCCAGCCCGAACCACTAATCTCCGAGTTTCTCGAGGTTTGCCAGCGGCAGGCGCTGCTGCGCCAGACCCTGTTTATGTTCCTGATTTCACAGGCCATGGCTGATCACGAGGTGCAGGCGGTGGAAGTAGAAGCCCTCAAGCGCCTGGGTGGCCTGATGGGCTATAACGCCACGATGGTGGATCAGTATCTGCGCATGGCCCAGGCGCAGGGGCGTTTTCACCAGCAGGGCTACCAACAACAGGGAGGTCAGCGTTATCAGGCACCGCCCTCGCGGAACACCCTGCGCGATGCTTACGCTGCGCTTGGCGTCAATGAATCAGACAGCGATGCGGTGGTGAAAAAGGCTTACAGAAAGCTGATGAGCGAAAACCACCCCGACAAGCTGATCGCCAAAGGGGTACCGGAAGATATGATCCAGATGGCCACGGAGCGCTCTCAGGAGATCTCCGTAGCCTACGAGCAAATCCGTAAGTCACGCGGCCAGTCCTGATCCGCGCTAGTCGATCTCGAAGGACATTCCCACCGAGGCGCTGATGCGCTGCTTACCGAAATTGACGGCAGCTTCGTGTGAAGGCGCCGCCGCGTCAGCAGCTGCCATCGACATCATTCGCCCGGACTCCATGTAGCTACGCGGGATGTGGGTTGGTGTTTGATCCTGTACGGAGTGCACCCGGCCAATTTTGACACCGCTCTGGGCAGCGATCAGTTCTGCTCGTTCGCGGGCTTTGTCCAGCGCCTTGCGCAGGGCCTGGTCGCGTAGCTCATCAAGGTTGGAAAACTGCAGTTGCGGTTGGCTGATACTGTGCAGGTCCAGCTCGCTGAGCGCTGCCAGCAGGCGTGCGTAGTCATCGATATCGCGGAGTGTGAGGTTAATACCCCGCTGCACTGCGTTGCCCACAAATACCTGTCGCCGCTGGCGATCATCCCAGCGCGACTCGCGATAGGCGCTGAGCTGGGAGGAATCCAGTTCGTCTTTTTTCACGCCGTTCTTCAGGGCTGCTGCGATCACATCGTTGGTAATATCGTCCACTACTTTGCGCGCGTCGGCATGGGTGGGCCGGGTAGCTTTCACCACCACGGACAGCAGCATTTCATCTGGCACTGCCTCCACGTAGTCGGCCGCATTGACGTGGATCAGTCGTGGCTGGTCTTCGGCGTGCAGAGGTGTGGCAAATCCCAGCGACAAAACCAGAACGGCGAGAGCGATGTGCTTCATAGTGACTCCTTGAGGATCGGCCGCTACGCGGCCACTGTTCCAGCGTAGACTCGCAAAGCCCCCGGCGAGTTCCGCTACAGGCGCCAGAACATGGGGGTGAACAACACCAGCAGGGTGAACACTTCCAGACGTCCCAGCAGCATGGCAACGCAGAGCAAGGCCTTGGCGGTTTCGTTGATGCCCGCATAGTTGGCGGCAACCTCGCCCAGGCCCGGGCCGAGGTTGTTCAGCGACGCGGCCACGGCGGAGAACGCCGTGGTGAAGTCCAGTCCTGTGCTCATAATCAGCAGCAACAGCACGATGAAGGTAGACATGTAGACCGCAAGGAAACTCCACACGGCGCTCACCACCGTCGCCTCCACCCGACGCTTGCCAATCTTTAGCGGAATAACGGCCTGGGGATGCACCAGTTGTTTCAGTTCGCGCACGCCCTGTTTGTAGATCAGCATCAGGCGCAGCGCCTTGATGCCGCCGCCGGTGGAGCCCACGCAGCCGCCCATAAAGGAAAACATCAGCAGCATCACCGGCAGGAAAGTCGGCCAAGTGGCGTGATCCTGGGTGACGAAGCCGGTGGTAGTGGTGATGGAAACAGCTTGAAACAGGCCGTGAGCAAAACTCTCACCCGGTGAGAAGGTGCCCATGTAGGCAAGATACAGGCAGGTGATAACGGTACAAATGCTGAGTGCACCGAGGAAGAAACGTGTTTCGGAGTCCTTTCGATACACACTCCACTGTTGACGGCGCCAGGCCAGGAAGTGCAGCCCGAAATTGATCGCCGAGATCACCATGAACAGGGTGCAGATCAGCAGGATGGCGTCGCTTTCGAAATAGCCGATGCTGGCGTCGTGAGTGGAAAAGCCGCCGATGGCCACGGTGGAAAAGGCGTGGCAAATGGCGTCGAAACCACTCATACCGGCCACGTAATAAGCCAGCGCGCAGGCGACGGTCAGCAACATGTAAACCGAGAACAGGGCCTTGGCGGTTTCAGTTATGCGGGGGGTGAGCTTGCTGTCCTTGGAGGGGCCGGGAATCTCCGCGCGGTAGAGCTGCATGCCGCCAATGCCGAGCATCGGCAGAATCGCCACCGCCACCACGATGATCCCGATGCCGCCCAACCACTGCAGTAACTGGCGGTACAGCAGAATGGATGCGGGCAACTCGTCCAGGCCCACGATGACCGTTGCGCCGGTGGTGGTGAGGCCGGAGATGGATTCAAAGATCGATTCCACGGGGGTGAGGTGCAGGGCGTCCGTCAGCGCGAAAGGCAAGGCCCCGAACAGGCCCAGTACGGTCCAGAACAGGGACACAATCAGGAAGCCGTCGCGAATACGTAACTCGTGGCGGCTGTGCCGCACCGGTAGCCACAGCAGCAGGCCGGAAAAAAAGGTGATGGTAAAGGCGGAGACAAAACCGGTGACCGTGTTGTCGTCGGCCATCAGCGCCAGAACCAGTGGCACAACCGTGGCGCTGCTGAACATCATCAGCAGGATGCCGAGAATCCGCAGTGTGATACTCAGGTGCATGTCAGGAGAAGAACCCGAAGCCGACCTGGAACAGTTTTTCCACCGCAGCCGTTTTGGCCCGATCCACCAGGAACAGGATCACGTGGTCGTCGGTTTCCACCTCGATGTGCTTGTGGGCGATCAGCACTTCTTCGCCGCGCACGATGGCGCCGATGGTTACGCCTTCGGGCAGGTCGATTTCATCCAGGCGCCGCCCCACCACTTTTGAGGAGTAGGCATCGCCATGGGCGATCACTTCGATGGCTTCCGCTGCGCCGCGTCGCAGAGAGTGCACAATGCTGATGTCACCGCGACGCACGTGGGCCAGCAGGCTGCCGATGGTGATTTGCTGTGGGGAGACAGAGATGTCGATTTCGTCCCCCACCATTTCCGCGTAAGCAGGATTGGTGATCAGGGTAATCACTTTCTTGGCGCCCATGCGTTTGGCCAGCATGGACATCATGATATTGGATTCGTCGTTATTGGTGAGCGCGCAGAATACGTCGGTTTGCTCGATGCCCTCCGCTGCCAGCAGGTTGGGTTCAGAGGCGCTGCCGTTTAGCACTAGCGCGTTCTTGAGCCGCTCAGACAGGGTGCGACAGCGCGCGTAATCGCGTTCGATCACCTTCACCTGGTACTCGCGATCCAGCGACAGCGCTAGAGTTGCGCCGATGTTTCCGCCGCCGGCAATCATCACCTTGCGGTAGGGGTTGTCTACCTTGCGCAGCTCTGCCATTACCTTGCGGATGTTTTCCCGCGCAGCGATAAAAAACACTTCGTCGTCGGCTTCCACCACGGTGTCTGCCACCGGAATAATGGGCCGATTCTGGCGGAAGATGGCGGCAACCCGGGTGTCGACCTTGGGCATGTGCTGGCGAATCTGTTGCAGTTCCTGGCCTACGATGGGGCCGCCGTAATAGGCGCGAACGGCCACCAGTTGCACCTTGCCCTCGGCAAAATCCAGCACCTGCAGGGCACCGGGATTAGCGATTAGCTGGCGGATGTTTTTGGTGACCAGTTGCTCCGGACCGATGATCACGTCCACCGGAATATTCTGTGGATTGAACAGCTCTTCCTGCCGCGACAAGTAGTTGGGGGAGCGCACCCGGGAAATTTTGGTCGGGGTGTTAAACAGTGTGTGCGCCACCTGGCAGGCCATCATATTGATCTCGTCGGAGTTGGTGACGGCGATCAGCAGGTCGGCATCTTCAGCGCCGGCGCGATACAGGGTGTTGGGGTGGGAGGCCTCGCCCATGACCGTGGCGATATCCAGCTTGTCCTGCAAGGCGCGCAGGCGCTCGGCGTCGGTGTCGACGACGATGATGTCGTTGAGCTCATCGGCGAGATTTTCGGCCAGGGTTCCCCCTACCTGCCCGGCGCCCAGAATAATGATTTTCATCGCTGGCGGTTCTTGCCCCTGATCGCTAAGACATTAAAGAAATACCGCACCGATTGTAAGGGCCGCGAGGTGGATTTATTACCGCCGCGGGGCGTGGTCATTGCGGGGCGCGCAGGTGGCAGTAGTAGAGGCCGTCCGGACCGCCAAGGCTCGGCAGCAATTGCCGGCCAAACTCGGTTGCCTCACCCCAGTCCGCCTGGATTGTATCCACTTCGGCTTCGGGATGGCGGTCCATGAAGGCGCGGACCACCGCGTCGTTTTCCTCACGCAGTACTGAGCAGGTGGCGTAGAGCAACACTCCCCCGGGTGACAGGCGTGGCCACAAGCCCTGCAAGATGGCGAGCTGGGTGGTGGCGAAGCCGGCCAGGTCGGAGGGGCGGCGCAATACTTTAACGTCGGGGTGGCGGCGGATCACACCGCTGGCGGAGCACGGTGCGTCTACCAGAATGCGGTCAAAGCGCAGGTCGGGTGCCAGTGCCGCGGGGTCGGCGGCATCGCCAACCACAATGTCAAAGGCCAGGGCGAGGCGCTCGCGGTTCTCGGCAATACGGGTGGCGCGGTTGGGATTGAGCTCCAGCGCGACCAGCGATTGCAGCTCCGGGCACATCTCGGCGATATGGCAAGCTTTGCCCCCGGGTGCGGCGCAGGCATCGAGGATGCGCTCGCCCGGCTGTGGGCCGAGCAGGTTGGCGGCGAGTTGTCCGGCTTCGTCCTGCACGCTCGCAAGTCCGCCGGCGAAGCCCGGCAATGCGGTGATATCGACAGGGGTGCCCAGGCGCAGGCAACTGCTTGCCCACTCCCCTGTTGTGGCTTCGATGCCCTCTTCTGTCAGCAGTTTGCTGTAGCGATCAATCGTGGCGCGTTGGGCATTAACGCGCAGGCACATGGGTGGCGCGGTATTGTTCGCCGACACCATCGCTTCCCAGTGCTCGGGCCACTGGTCGCGCAAACTGCGCAGTAACCAGCGGGGATGGTCCAGGCTGGCGTGCTCTGGCAGTTCTGCCTGGAGCCTTTCCCCCTCCCGCAAATAGCGACGCAACACGGCGTTGACCAGGCCGCGGGCCCAGCTTTTCTTCAGGCCTTTGGTCGCGTCCACGGCACTGCTGACGGCGGCGTGATCGGGCACCCGTAAATGAATGATTTGATACAGGCCGATGAGCAGTAGTGCGCGGACATCGCTGTCGCGGTCTTTCAGGGGCTTGTCCAGCAGGGCATTGGCCAGGGTTTGCAGGCTGGGGTAGTGGCGCAGGGTGCCGTAGCAAAGTTCCCGCAGCAGGCCCTGGTCGCGGGGGACCACGCTGTTTTCGACCGCTGGCAGTGCTACGTTCAGGGACTGCCCGTGCCCCAGCACTGCGGCCAGTGCCTGGGCCGCTGCAACCCGGCAATCGGTGGCCATCAGGCGGCGCCCAACTGAGTGCCCGGCGCAAACATGGCGGCGCGAGCATTCAGTATTTGTTCTGCGGTCAGCGCTTTGCCTCCGGGAAGTTGTAGATGTTCCACATTCAATGCCCCTTCGCCGCAACTAATCAGGATGCCGCCGCGATCAGCACGCAAAACGGTGCCAGGCAGCTCGGGAGAACCCGGCAAGTTCACGGCGCTGGCGCGCCACAATTTGATGCGCTCGCCCTCGACTTCGGTATAGGCGATGGGAAAGGGGTTGAAGGCACAGACCGCACGCTCCAGGGCGGTCGCGCTGAGCTGCCAGTCGATCAGGGCTTCCGCCTTTTCGATCTTGTGGGCGTAAGTAGCCAACTGGTCATCCTGTGCCTGGGCATCGGCCTGGAAGCGCGGCAGGTCGCTCAGGGTCTCCAGCAGCAGCGGCGGACCGATGGCTGCCAGCTTGTCGTGGAGGTCGCCGGCGGAATCCGTGGGGGTAATGGCACAGCTCACCTTGCTGAGCATGGCGCCGGTGTCGAGGCCCGCGTCCATCTGCATGATGGTGATACCGCTCTCCTCATCGCCCGCTTCCACCGCGCGCTGAATCGGCGCGGCCCCGCGCCAGCGCGGCAACAGGGAGCCGTGAACATTGACGCAGCCCAGTGTGGGTGTGTCCAGCACGGCCTGGGGCAGAATCAGCCCGTAGGCCACCACCACCATCACATCGGCGTTATAGCGGGCGAGTACCGCCTGGGCGTCGGTATCACGCAGGCTGGGAGGTTGTTCAACGGGTATGCCGTGGGCTTCAGCGAGTTGCTTGACCGGGCTGGCCTGCAGTTTTTTGCCCCGCCCGGCGCGTCGGTCGGGCTGGGTATAGGCGGCGACCACAGTGTGTGGGCTGTCCAGCAGGGCCTGCAGGTGCACGGCCGCGAACTGCGGAGTGCCGGCAAACAGCACCCGCAGGGCAGTGGGTTCACTCATGCTCGCTGGCGCTGTGCTTTTTCCAGCTTCTTGCGAATGCGCTGGCGTTTCAGGGGCGAGATGTAATCGATAAACAGTTTGCCGTCCAGGTGGTCGATTTCGTGTTGCAGGCAGATCGCCAGCAGGCCGTCGAGTTCGCGGGTTGTCGTTTCCCCGTCACGCCCCATCGACGTCACGCGAATGCGCTGTGGGCGCTGCACCGTTTCGTAGAAGCCGGGCACCGACAGGCAGCCTTCGTCGTACTCACCCAGGTTGGGGTCCAGTACTTCGATCTCGGGATTGATGAACACCTGCGGGTCGTCGCCGTTCTCCGATACGTCGATCACCAGAATGCGCTCGTGCACGTTCACCTGAGTGGCGGCCAGGCCTATCCCGGGCGCTGCGTACATGGTCTCGAACATATCGTCGATGAGTTGGCGCGTACTGTCGGTCACTTCCGTGACGGGCTTGGCCACCTTGCGCAGGCGGGGATCGGGAAACTCAAGAATGTCGAGCAGGGCCATGGGCTTTGCCTATTGGGTCGGGGTGTTCAAGTGAACATCATCATTTAGCAATTTTTCGCTTGCCAGCTTTAACTTCCGCCCGCAAACTGTTGAATTATATAACTTGTGTGCCGGTACTGCCCAGCGTGGGTGGGCCGGATGGGGCACCAGGCCGTGGTCCGGGGGGTGTTGTTTCACCGCGCCGTCGGCCGAATCAAGAATAAGACCATGCGGGAAGGGATGATGAAAGCAAAAGCACTGGCAATTTGTTTGCTGTACTTCTCTGTTCTGGGCGCCGTTTGGGCCCAGTCCGAGCTGGAGCTCAACGAAAACCCCCCGGAAACCTATACCGTCAAGAAGGGCGATACCCTTTGGGACATCTCCGGCATGTATCTGGAGAAGCCCTGGCGCTGGCCCGAGCTGTGGGACGTAAACCCGCAGATCGACAACCCACACCTGATCTACCCCGGCGATGTGCTCTATCTGGTATATGTGGACGGCCAGCCCCGTCTGCGGGTACGCCGTGGCGAAGGTGGCCGGACGGTCAAACTGACCCCCAACATGCGCATCGAGCCGCTGGATCTGGCGATCCCGGTTATTCCGCTGGATGAAATCAATCCCTTCCTGAAGGGTCACCGGGTGATGAGTGCGGAAGAGCTGGAAAACTCCGCCTACATTGTGGCCGGTGCCCAGAAGCACCTGATCAGCGCCCAGGGCGACCGCATCTTCGGCCGCGGTTACTTTGAGGACGGCGAGCGCGCCTACGGTATTTACCGCAAGAGTGAGGTCTACTACGACCCCATCACCCAGGAACTGCTGGGTTACCAGGCGCAGGACATCGGTAATGCCCAGCTGCTATCCAGCAATCTCGACGAAATCGTGGAGCTGGAGGTGACCCGGGTGACGGAAGAAGTACGGATCACCGATCGCCTCCTGCCGATGGAGGAGCGAGTAATCGCCGCCACCTTCCAGCCGCGGGCGCCTGAGGTGGAAATCAAGAATGGCTTTATGATCGCCGTTGATGGCGGCGTGAATCAGGTGGGCCCCTGGGACATCGTGGTAATCAACCGCGGTAAGCGCGAAGGACTGGAAGTAGGCCATGTACTGGCCATCTACCAGGCCGGCGAGCGGGTCTACGACCAGGTTCGCGGTGACGAGGTAACCCTGCCGGATGTGCGTGCGGGGCTACTTATGATCTTCGAGACCTTCGACAAAGTAAGTTATGGTGTGGTGCTCAAAACCAACCGTCCGCTGGCGGTGATGGACAAGGTGCGCAACCCCTGATCGCTTAATCAACCGGGGCGCCACCGGCGCCCTTCCCCGCCGGGACTGCATCAGGGACGATGCATGAACGACACCCCACTGCAGCAAGCTCTGCTGCTGCACAGCCTGCCAGACCTTACCCCAACGCAACTTTGCGCAGCATTGCTACGCGCCGGATCGCTGCCCGATTTGCTGGTAGCGGAGCCTTCACTGTGGGCTTCCGTGGGCGCACCGGCTTTGGTTTACACAAGCTTGCAACGCGCGCTGCGGTCGCCTGATCTCAGTGCCGAAGCTGCTCAGGTCTCGGCCTGGCTAACACTATTGAAGCCTTTAAATGTTGAAGTTTTATCGATAGTAAGCGCCAACTACCCGCCATTGCTTGCGGCCATATCCAATCCTCCGCCCCTGCTCTACATCCGTGGCGATAGCGCCCTGCTCAGTGCGCCGCAGGTGGCCATGGTGGGTAGCCGCCGTGCAACGGCTGCGGGGCGGCGATTGGCGCGCACGATGGCAGCAGACCTGGCCACAGCGGGGTTGGTGGTCACCTCCGGACTCGCCCTGGGTATCGACGGCGAAGCCCACCAGGGTGCGTTGTCCGCCGGGGGGCGGAGTGTGGCCGTTATGGCCACCGGTATCGAACAGCTCTACCCCAAACGGCATCAGGCCCTGGGAGCGACACTGATTGAGCAGGGCTGCGTGATCTCGGAATTTGCGCCGGGTACACCGCCACTGCCCCCGCATTTTCCACGTCGCAACCGTATCGTCAGCGGTCTTAGTCTGGGTACCGTGGTGGTGGAAGCGGCCCTGCCCAGTGGCTCCCTGCTCACCGCCGCGCTGGCGCTGGAACAGGGTCGCGAAGTGATGGCCTGCCCTCATACCCCCGGCACGCCCGGGGCCAGGGGGTGCCACCGTTTGTTGCGCGACGGGGCGATACCTGTGGCGGATGCCGATGACATCCTGTTCGCCCTGCAGCACGCTCTCCCCCGCCCGGACAGTCCCCCACAGCAGGTGGGTGTTGAGCCACAAGCGCCTGCACCCGCGGTAGATGAAGCCCAGCAGGCGGTACTGGACTTGCTCGGCGCCCAGCCAGTGAGCCTCGATGCTTTGCAACAGCACAGCCAGAGGGATACACCGGAACTGATGATCCTGTTGACCGAGCTGGAGCTGGCCGGGCGCGTGTCTCGTTGCTCGGTCGGTTACCGTCTCGTGTAGCTGGACAATGCTTCTTGCTCCTGCTGTTTGCTGGAGTCGGGAGTCAATTTCCCGAAAAAAAGCTGCTGTCGCCCGGCTATCCTTGCCTTGCGGCGGCTAGTTGGTTAAATTTCGCGCTTTTTGGCGCGGGACCCCTCCGCGCGTATGGGAGAGAAACTATGAGTAAGCCGTTCGTCGCCATTCTGATGGGCTCTGATTCCGACCTGCCGGTCATGGAAGCTACCTTTGCTGTACTGGACAGCTTTGGCATTCCGTTTGAAGCCCGTGTCAGCTCCGCGCACCGTACGCCGGCTGCCACCAAGGAATATGTCGCTGACGCCGAATCCCGCGGCTGTGCCGTATTTATCTGCGCCGCCGGTATGGCTGCCCACCTGGCGGGCGCGGTCTCTGCTGCTACCGTCAAGCCGGTAATCGGTGTGCCGATCAACAGCTCACTGGACGGACTGGACGCCCTGCTGGCTACCGTACAAATGCCCGCGGGCATCCCCGTGGCCACCGTTGCCATCGGCAAGGCCGGCGCCAAGAATGCCGCTTACCTGGCTGCCCAGATTCTCGGTACCACCGACGAAGCCATGGCCCAGAAGCTGCGCGACGAGCGCGAAGCCAACGCCCAGGCCATCTACGCCAAGAACGACGCCCTGCAGGAAAAGCTGAAGAAGGGCTGAGGTGAGCCTCCGCCCTGACCTGCGGACCCGCTTCGCTGTCGATCACCTCCTCAATGGTGGGGTGATCGCCTATCCCACGGAGGGGGTCTGGGGTCTGGGCTGCGATCCGGACGATGAGTTGGCGGTCCAGCGAGTGCTGGACCTCAAGGTGCGCCCGCGCGAAAAGGGGCTCATTCTGGTTGCCTCCC
The DNA here is from genome assembly GCA_030427085.1 of Gammaproteobacteria bacterium. Classification (GTDB taxonomy): domain Bacteria; phylum Pseudomonadota; class Gammaproteobacteria; order Pseudomonadales; family Halieaceae; genus JAUHXH01. The sequence goes on from JAUHXH010000004.1 coordinate 291,302, forward strand.
ACAGCGACCAGTTCGCCGGACTCCTGCAAGACCTCCCGGAAGCACAACAATCCCGCCTGAAATTGTCCTGGCCAGGCGCCGTTACCTGGCTGGTGCCTCATCGTGGCCGGGTACCGCAGTGGATCAGTGGTGAGCACGACACCGTCGCCCTGCGAGTTAGCGCCCATCCCGTGGTGCGTGCGCTGTGCGACACCTTTGGTGGCCCCATTGTTTCTACCTCCGCCAATCGTGCTGGCGCCCAGGCGCCAGTAACTGCATATCAGGTACACCGCTATTTTGGCGACAGCGTGGACTATGTGGTCCCCGGTTCTGTCACCGAGGCCGGACGGGCTTCTGTCATCCGGGACCTGCTCAGCGACGCCGTAATTCGGGCCTGATCACAGCAGCGGTTGCTTCGGCTTGGGCGCGGGCTTGCAAGATGCGTATAATGGCGCCCGCCCGCACCATGCGGTTTTGATTTACCCAGCGACAGGCACCGCGAATCATGCAAGCCGATTCCCTCTCCCAGGTCCGCCAATTCCTACTCTCCCTGCAGGATGACATTTGCTCCGCGTTGGAGAGTGAAGACGGCCAGGCCCGTTTCATCACCGACGAATGGCAGCGCGAGGAAGGCGGTGGTGGCCGCAGTCGCGTCATCGCGGACGGCGCCGTGTTTGAAAAAGGCGGGGTTAATTTCTCCCATGTCAGTGGCGCGTCTTTACCGCCATCGGCAACCGCGGCCCGACCGGAGCTGGCCGGGCGCAGTTTCCAGGCCATGGGTGTATCGCTGGTGATCCACCCGCATAACCCCTACGTCCCCACATCCCATGCCAATGTGCGCTTGTTTGTGGCGGAGAAGCCCGGCGAAGACCCGGTCTGGTGGTTTGGCGGCGGCTTTGACCTGACCCCCTACTATGCCAACTACGACGACTGTGTGGCATGGCACCAAACCGCGGCTGAGGCCTGCGCTCCCTTTGGCGAAGCGGTGTACCCACGCTTCAAGCAGTGGTGCGACGACTATTTTTACCTCAAGCACCGCAATGAGGCCCGCGGCGTGGGCGGCCTGTTTTTCGACGACCTGAACGAGTGGGATTTCGACACCTGTTTCGCCTATATGCGCGCCGTGGGTGAAGCCTATATTCAAGCCTACCTGCCCATCGTGCAGCGCCGTCGCCATACGGAGTACGGCGAGCGTGAACGGCAATTCCAGCTATACCGGCGCGGCCGCTACGTGGAGTTCAACCTGGTCTATGACCGCGGCACCCTGTTTGGCCTGCAATCCGGTGGGCGCACCGAATCTATCCTGATGTCCCTGCCGCCGCTGGCGGCCTGGCACTACGATTACAGTCCCGAGCCCGGCAGCCCGGAAGCGGCGCTGACGGACGAGTACCTGCAGCCACGCGACTGGCTGCGCTAATACCTATAAGAAGAACCATGAGTGATAGTGATAAATACGCCGTTTTTGGCAACCCCATCAAACACAGTAAATCGCCGCTGATTCACGCCGCATTTGCCAGGCAGTGCGGTCAGGAAATGCAGTACCGGGCAGTGCGCGTAGACCTGGACGGCTTTAATGAAGCTGCCGACGGCTTTTTTGGTCGCGGTGGCTGTGGACTCAACGTAACGGTGCCGTTCAAAGAACAGGCCTTTGCCTTCTGCGACCAGCTCACCGAACGCGCCGAGCGCGCCGGCGCTGCCAACACTCTGCGACCTGCCGACGGCGGCGGTATCATCGGTGACAACACCGACGGCATTGGCCTGGTTCGGGATATGGTTGCAAATCTGGGCTGGACCATCCAGGGCCGGCGTGTGCTGGTGCTGGGCGCCGGTGGTGCCGTACGCGGGATCCTGGAGCCGCTGCTGAAGGAGCGCCCCACCAGCTTGCTGGTGGTGAATCGAACCGCAGAGCGCGCTGCAAGCCTGGCCGAGCGTTTCAGCGACATGGGTGAAGTGCGCGGCGGTGGTTACGACCTGCTTGGCGATGAACCGTTTGATCTGGTGATCAACGCTACCAGCGCCGGTCTGAATGGCGAAATGCCCGAATTACCGCCCAATCTGCTCAGCGAACGCGGTTGCTGCTACGACCTGGTCTACAGTGCCGAGCCCACCGCATTTATGCGCTGGGCTGCACAGCACGCAGCTTGGGCGGTATCCGATGGTCTGGGTATGCTGGTGGAGCAGGCCGCGCAGTCGTTCTACATCTGGCGCGGCGAACGGCCGGAAACCGGCCCGGTGATCAGCCAGGTGCGTGCCGCCCTGTGACCCATCCTATAATGGCAGTATGAGTACACGACGCCGATTCATTGCGGGGGCAGTGTGCCCCCAGTGCAAACTGAGCGACAAGATTGTGGTCGATCTCGACAGCGATCGGCGCGAGTGTGTGGCCTGTGGCTTCTCGGAGGCCCGTCCCGAGGCCGGTTCCTCTGAACTTCCCACCCGTGTGACTCGCCCGGCGGCGCGCCGGGTTGAAACGCCCGCCAGCCCGGTGCGGCTGATCGACCCGAACGACGACTAATCGGCTGGTTCGGGACAGATTTCTTCCGTTATCCCGACGCTGGCGCGTCGTCCGGTGTCAGCCACCGATTCAATCGAAAATTGCGCGTATAAACCCAGAACAGGCTCAGCCCCCGGCTGGCATTGAACAGGGCGAAGGCCAGCCACAGGCCGTGGTTCCCCCAACCCCGCGTCAGGTACCACAGCGGTAGATACACCAGCAGCAGGCTCAACAGCATGGTCCACATCATCGGGCCGGTGCGCGCGGTACCGATGAATACGCCATCCAGTAGATAGCTGGGCGCCGCCAGCAACGGGATGAGGACCAGCCACGGTGCATACTGCGAGAGGATCTCCCTTACCTCGGGCAGATCGGTCAACAGGCTGAAGAACACCGGCTGCCCCAGCGCGAACGCAACGCTCATAATCACCGCGGCCCCCGCGCACCAGCGTGCACAGCCGTTTACCGTCTGGCGCATACCCGATAAATCGCGGGCACCAAAGCGATTGCCCGCCAGGGCCTCGGCAGCGTAGGCGAAACCGTCCATCGCGTAGGCCGCCAGCAGCAATAACTGAATGATGATGGTGTTGGCGGCGAGGGTTGCGCCACCAAAGTTGTCGCTGTTCGCGGTGAAAAAGGCGAACGCGAACAGCAGCGAGCAGGTGCGCACAAACAGGTCCCGGTTGGAGCGCAGTAAACGCCGGAAGGCGGATGCGTCCCACAGTCGCTGCCACAAGGCGCGGCCCGGCCAGCCGCCGAGGTTGCGCCGCAGGGCGTACAGCGCCAGCGCACAACCCAGGTATTCCGCGCACACGGTGGCCAGCGCTGCGCCGTCGCTGAGCATGCCAAAGCCGATCACGAACAGCACATCCAGCGCGATGTTGGCGAGGTTGGTCACCACCACAAAAACCATTGGCCAACGCGTGTTCTGGCGGCCGATAAACCAGCCCACAACGGTATAGTTGAGCAGGACCGCGGGGGCGGACCAGGCCCGAATCGACACATAGCTCTCCGCCCATGGGGCAATATCGGCTTGTGGGGCCATTAACGGCAGGCCCACCGCCAGCCACAGAGGTCGGCTCAGCATGACCAGTGCAGCAATGGCCAGCGCGAGTACTGCGGAGCGCGCCAACGCCAGCCGGGCACCCTCCTCGTTCTGCGCCCCCGTGGCGGTGGCAACCAGCCCGGTGGTGCCCATCCGCAGGAAGCTGAAGCCCCAGTAGAGGAAACTCAGGATGGCGCCCCCGATAGCAACGGCACCGAGATAACGCGCGTCGGACAGGTGACCGAGAATGGCGGTATCTACCAGTCCCAGCATGGCCACGGACAGGTTGGACAAAATGGCCGGCCAGGCCAGCGCCCATATTTTGTGGTTCAGGCTTTGATCGGTCGCCATATCTTGGTTTTTTTCCGGGCTTGGACAAAATCGCCGCAGGCCGCATCTGGCGGGCTTTTCGCCCCGACCGTTTGGTATTCATCCTTGGGGACTTCCGCTATAATGTGCGGCGCTTTGTCGCAGGCACCCCTGCGCCGGTGGTTTTTCAAGCCGGTCGGGTGGCATTGGCGACAGCGAAGAAACAACGTCAGCTGACACTCAATCAGTGTATTGCAGTACTCGCGCCCTGTCGTCTGCGGCAGGCTGTTTTTCCTGCATACCTCTTCTCCGAAACACCGACTACAGGTGTGGGAGCTACTGGAAGGTTCTGTGGTTGTTGCTGGGGTCACTAACTTAAAAAAATATGGAGACACGGGAAATGTGTTTTGAAGCGAAGCGGCTGTACAGGCTGGCGCTTGGTCCTGTGCTGATGCTGCTTGCGATGGTAAGTGCCGGAGCCTGGGCCGCCGATGGCGAGCGCAGCACCGTCAATATGTCGCCAGGGGTAACGGAGGTGGGTCAGACTATCTTCGATTTGCACATGATCATTCTGTGGATCTGCGTCATCATCGGGGTTCTGGTGTTTGGCGTGATGTTCTACTCCATCATCTACCATCGCAAATCCCGCGGCGTAACACCCGCAACCTTCCACGAGAGCACCACCGTCGAGATCGCCTGGACCGTCGTGCCCTTTATCATCTTGATTGCCATGGCGGTTCCCGCCACCAAGACCCTGATCGATATCTACAATTTCGATGATGCCGAAATGGACATCATGGTCACCGGCTATCAGTGGAAGTGGAAGTACGAATACCTCAACGACGCCGGTGAGAACGTACAGTTCTTCAGTAGCCTGAGCACCCCGCAAAGCGAGATCCTGAACGCTGAAGCGAAGGGCGAGCACTACCTGCTGGAGGTGGACGAGCCGGTGGTGATCCCCGTAAACACCAAAGTGCGCTTCCTGATGACCGCCAATGACGTGATCCACAGCTGGTGGGTACCGGAACTGGCCGTCAAGAAAGACGCCATCCCCGGTTTCATCAACGAAACCTGGACCCTGGCTACCGAGGAAGGCATTTACCGCGGCCAGTGCGCCGAATTGTGCGGTAAGGACCACGGCTTCATGCCGATCGTGGTGAATGTGGTGTCCAAGGAAGAATACGCCGAGTGGCTGGCTGGCAAGCAGGCTGAAGCGGCAAAAATCAAAGAGCTGATGGCCCAGACCTTCTCGCTGGAGGAACTGGTAGAGCGTGGCAAAGGCGTTTACGAACGTTCCTGCCTGGCTTGCCACGGCGCCAATGGTGAAGGTGGTGTTGGTACCGCCATCGCTGGCAGCGCCATCGCTAATGGCGACATGCAGGGCCACCTGGATGTGGTTGCCAACGGTGTTGCCGGAACTGCGATGCAGGCCTTCGGTGGCCAGCTCAACGACGTCGACCTGGCGGCGGTAGTGACCTACCAGCGCAACGCCTTCGGCAACAACATGGGCGACATGGCGCAGCCCATCGACGTCTACAACTTCAAAAACGGCCAATAAGGGGGGAGCATAAGATGGGAGCTCATCACGGTCCTGCCAAGGGCCTCGGTCGGTGGCTGTTTACCACCAACCATAAAGACATCGGAACCATGTACCTGTGGTTCTCCTTTGCCATGTTTATTCTGGGTGGCGCATTCGCCATGATCATCCGCGCCGAGCTGTTCCAGCCCGGTATGCAGCTGGTCGAGCCCGGCTTCTTTAACCAGATGACCACCATGCACGGGCTGGTGATGGTGTTTGGCGCCATCATGCCGGCTTTTGTTGGCCTGGCTAACTGGATGATCCCGATGATGATCGGGGCGCCGGATATGGCCCTGCCGCGCATGAACAACTGGAGTTTCTGGATTCTGCCCCCGGCATTTTTGATCCTGGCCTCCACCCTGCTTATGGAAGGTGGTGCACCGGGCTTCGGCTGGACCTTCTACGCGCCGTTGTCCACTACCTACGCTCCGCCGTCGGTCACCGTGTTCATCTTCTCGATCCACGTGCTGGGTCTGTCATCCATTATGGGTTCCATCAACATCATCGCCACGGTGATGAACATGCGCGCCCCGGGCATGACCTACATGAAGATGCCGCTGTTCGTATGGACATGGCTGATCACCGCCTTCCTGCTGGTTGCGGTAATGCCGGTACTGGCGGGTTGTGTGACCATGATGCTGATGGATATTCACTTCGGCACCAGCTTCTTCTCCGCCGCTGGTGGTGGTGATCCGGTACTGTTCCAGCACGTGTTCTGGTTCTTCGGTCACCCCGAGGTATACATCATCATCCTGCCGGCCTTCGGCGTGGTATCGCAGATCATTCCTGCGTTCTCCCGTAAGCCGCTGTTCGGCTACGACTCCATGGTTTACGCCACCGCGTCTATCGCCTTCCTGTCGTTCATCGTGTGGGCTCACCACATGTACACCGTGGGTATGCCGGTAGCCGGTGAGCTGTACTTCATGTATGCCACCATGTTGATCGCCGTGCCCACCGGGGTGAAGGTGTTCAACTGGGTCAGCACCATGTGGCGCGGGGCGATGAGCTTCGAAACTCCCATGCTGTTCTCGCTGGGCTTCCTGGTGCTGTTCACCATCGGCGGTTTCACCGGCCTCATGCTGTCCATCGCGCCGTCTGACTTCCAGTACCACGACAGCTACTTCGTAGTGGCTCACTTTCACTACGTGATGGTGGCGGGTGCGGTGTTCTCCATGACCGCCGCCGTGTACTACTGGCTGCCCAAGTGGTGCGGCAAGATGTACAACGAGACCATGGGCAAGACCCACTTCTGGATCTCCTTCATCGGCTTCAACCTGACCTTCTTCCCGCAGCACTTTGTGGGCCTGGCAGGCATGCCGCGCCGGATTCCGGATTACGCCTTGCAGTTCGCTGACTTCAACATGATGTCCAGCGTTGGCGCCTTTATCTACGGTTCCTCGCAGATCCTGTTCCTGTACAACGTGATCGCGACCATCGTCTCCGGCAAACCCACCAGCGAAGAGAAGACCTGGGACGGCGCCGAAGGTCTGGAGTGGACTGTGCCGACCCCGGCGCCCTACCACACCTTTGAAACGCCGCCGGCGGTTCGCTGAGGTAGATCGGCATGCTGGGTATGAAAGTGAATCCTGTTGCCGCCACCGTGGGGAAACTCGCGGTAGCGGCGGTATGCATGTTTGCTTTCGTTTTCGTGGTGATGGTGCCCCTGTACAACGTGTTGTGCGATGCGCTGGGCATTAATGGCAAAACCAACAGCGAGGCCTACCGCTCGGTAGAAGCTGCTGTGGATGAGTCCCGCGAAATCACGATCCAGTTTATCGCCACCAACAATGAAGGCATGCCCTGGGACTTCGGCCCCTCGGTGAGTGCCATGAAAGTTAACCCGGGTGCAGTCAACGACACGGTGTTCCTGGCTCACAATCCCCTGACCAAGGCGATGGTGGCTCAGGCGATTCCCAGCGTGTCTCCCTCACGAGCGGCGGAGTACTTCCACAAAACGGAGTGCTTCTGCTTTAACCGGCAGCCGCTGGATGGGGAGAGCTCGGCGGAAATGCCGCTGCAGTTCATTGTGGATACGGATCTGCCGCGGGATATACGCACCATTACTTTGTCGTATACGATTTTTGATGTCACCGACATGGCGGGCGGCCCGGTCGCCGCACGCTAGAGGGCCGGTGGGAACCGGCCTGTTGGCAATAATGGAGAAATAAAATGAGCAGCCAAACTTCCAACGAGTACGAAAAGTACTACGTGCCGGAAAAGAGCAAGCTGGCGGTCATGGCTACTATCGGCCTGATGCTGAGCGTGTTCGGCGCAGGGTCCATCCTCAACGACATGACCTTCGGCGAAGCCGAAGGCGGCAGCAGTTCATGGACCATCTTCCTGGTGGGCCTGTTCTGGTTCATGGCTACCTTGTTTGTCTGGTTCCGCACCGCCATTCGCGAAAACATGGCCGGCATGAACAGCGTCCAGCTCAAGCGCAGCTACGTGCTGGGTATGTGGTGGTTCATCTTTTCGGAAGTGATGTTCTTTGCAGCGTTCTTCGGCGCTCTATTCTACCTTCGCACTCTGGTTGGCCCCTGGCTGGCCGGTGAAGGTGAGGGTGGCCGTATGAACCACCTGCTGTGGGACAACTTCAGCTATTCCTGGCCGATGATGGAAACCCCGCAGGAAGCCGTCGGTGGCGCTGCCAGCCAGCCGATGGCCAACCAGGGCAGTTTCGTATCACCCCACAAGAGCATGGCCTTTAAAGATGCCACCGCTTGGTGGGCATGGCTGCCCCTGTGGAACACCATCATCCTGTTGTCTTCCAGCGTCACTGTGCACTTTGCCCATACTGCACTGCTCAAGAGCAACAAGAGCAAGTTCAACCTGTGGCTGGGCATCAGTGTTGCCCTGGGTATCATCTTCGTTGGCCTGCAGGCGCTGGAATACTACGAAGCCTACGCCCACTACGGGCTGACGCTGAACTCCGGCATCTACGGCTCCACCTTCTTCATGCTTACCGGTTTCCACGGCTTCCACGTGTTGATGGGTATGACCATGCTGCTGATTCAGTTCCTGCGCTCGGTCTTCGGTGGCCACTTCACCGCTGAGGATCACTTCGGCTTTGAAGCATCGAGCTGGTACTGGCACTTTGTGGATGTGGTCTGGGTGCTCTTGTTCCTGTTCGTCTACATCCTGTAAAACCCAACGCGGCGCCCAAGGGCGCCGCGCTGCTAATGGGCTGGTAAAAAGTTTATTCGGCCGGCTCAGCGGCCTGCGGTTTGGCCGGGCCCGGATCCCAGGGTGTGGGATGGCCAAGCTGGCCAGTGGCCACGCCGTAGACAATGACCCCCATCAACGCCAGCGCCAGGCACAAACGCACACCCAGCGAATTAAAGGTGCGCCGGCGGTTTTTGTTCCCCTGATCCACCATGAGAAAGTAAAAGCCGCTGACCAGGCTTGCCATCAGGGCGATGACCAGAATGACGATGATGATTTTCAGCAAGTGATAACTCCTAAAGTGCAACGGACAAGTATAAACCATGGCGCCGTGTCCGGCGTTGGTGGTGCTCGATGACGGCAGTCAAGCTGCGCTTCGATTGGGAGTGGCGCACCACTGTCGCAGTGGTTCTGCTGGTGCCCTTGTTCGTGAGCCTGGGCTTCTGGCAGTTGCAGCGGGCTGAGGAAAAGAAGGCGCTGCAGGCCTTGTTTGCCCAGCGAGCGGCAGCGCCAGCGGTGGCCCTGGGTAGCGTGTGGAGTGAGACTGAAGACCAGCTGGCATATCTGCCGGTGACGATAAGTGGTCAGTTCCTTAGCGGCAGGAATTTCCTGCTCGACAATCAGATGAATCGCAGCCGCTACGGCTTTCACCTGCTTAGCCCGTTGCAACTGGACGATGGCCGGTTGGTACTGATCAATCGCGGTTGGCTGCCGGGCGACCCCGCTCGGCGGAGTTTGCCGGAGATCGAGCCCGTTGCTGGCAGAGTGACGCTGGCTGCTACGGTGTATGTACCCCCCGGCGAGCCTTATCAGCTGGCGGACACCGGTGTTGAGCAACAGTGGCCGCGAGTGATCCAGATCGTGGATACAAAGGAGCTGGCACAGGCTTTGCCCGGCGAGCTGTTTCCCTATACCCTGCGCATCGCGCCGGAAGCCCCGGAGGCTCTCGCCGCCGATTGGCCGGTGGTTAATGTCAGTCCGGCCAAGCATCAGGGCTACGCACTACAGTGGTTTACCATGGCCGGCGCGCTGTTGATTGTATTTGTACTGGCCAGCACCAACATCCGGCAGTGGCTCGCCGGGGAGAAAGAACGGAATGACTGAAACACAAACGGCGAACGGCAACCGTGCAGTACTACTGCTGATCGCCGGCATCCCCCTGACCATGGTCCTGGCGGCTACCTGGCTGTGGTATTTCGTGGTGGAGGGCGACCTCGACCTGGTCGGTGCGCTCGGCACAGCGAACAAGGGCACTCTGCTGTCCCCACCCCGTCAAATCGCAGATTTCGAGTTGCGCAATGAAGACGGCGCGCCGTGGGCAGCCGATGCTGAGGCATCGCACTGGATCTTCGTGGTGCCCGTGCGTGGCGACTGCGATGCGGGCTGCGAAAATCTGTTGTACACCACGCGCCAGATTCACCAGGCTATGGGCAAAGAGATGGCGCGCCTGCGCCGCCTGCTGGTGACTGATCGACCCCTGACTCAAGTAGCGCCGAGCTTCCCGGCCACTCAGGATGGCAGCCCCCTACCCGCTTCTATGGCCGAGTATATCGAGCGAGGACATCGGGGCATCGGAGAGGCTTACCTGCCCTCCCCCGGTTTTGAGCGCCTGTTTGCAGACGCCGGGAGCAACGACACCTGGTTCCTGATGGACCCCGCCGGTTGGGTGATGATGGCGTATCCCCCGGAAGTTCACTATAAAGACGTGATTTCCGACCTCAAATTCCTGCTGAAGAATTCCAATGGTTGAGGCGAGCATGACAGAACGCGCAACCTGGCGTAATTACTACGAGCTGACCAAGCCGCGCGTGGTAATGCTGATGATCCTCACCTCGATCATCGGCATGTTCATGGCCGTGCCGGGCATGGTGCCGCCCCATGTGCTGATACTTGGCAACCTCGGTATCGCCCTGTGCGCGGGAGCCGCGGCGGCAGTGAATCACCTGGTGGACCAGCGTATCGACCAGCATATGGCGCGCACCCGCAATCGCCCGGTGGCAACCGGTCGCGTAGGTAATGTACAGGCGGCGCTGTTCGCGGCGCTGATCGGCGGCCTGGGCATGGCCATCCTGCTCATCTGGATCAACGCCCTTACCGCGTGGCTGACGCTGGCGTCGCTGCTGGGTTACGCGGTGGTCTATACCCTGTTCCTGAAGCGAGCCACACCGCAAAACATTGTGATTGGCGGTCTCGCGGGCGCCGCCCCTCCCCTACTCGGTTGGACGGCGGTTACCGGCGAGATTCACGGCCACGGCCTGTTGCTGGTGCTGATCATCTTCGCCTGGACGCCGCCTCACTTCTGGGCCCTGGCCATCCATCGCCGCGAAGAGTACGCCTCGGTGGATATTCCCATGTTGCCGGTGACACACGGCACCCGCTTCACCGCGTTGCACATCATGCTGTACACGCTGATCATGTTCGCCATTACCCTGCTGCCCTACGCCACGCGCCTGAGTGGGCCGCTGTATTTGCTGGGTGCCGTGGTGCTGGGGCTGGGCTTCCTTTACTGGGCCTTTGAAATCTTGCGCGGCAAGAACCCACGCGCGCCCATGGAAACCTTCAAGTACTCCATTGTTTACCTGATGGCACTGTTCGTGATCATGCTGGCCGATCACTACCTGTTCCCCATCACCAACTGAATCGACTGTTATGAGTAATCTCACCCCGTCCCAGGCGCGTGGCGTCAAAATCACCATCGCCGTGATTCTGGCCTTCATCGTCGGCGTACTGTTCACCTTCTACAATCGGATACAGATGCCGCGCATCCTGTCCGAGGGCGAAATGCGGGCCAATGGCGCGTGGATGTTCGATACGCCGCGCTCCTTCGGTGAGTTGACGCTGGTGGATCACCAAGGGCAGCCCTTTGACCACCAACGCCTGGAAGGCCAGTGGAGCCTGGTGTTTTTTGGTTTCACCCACTGCCCGGACATCTGCCCCACCACGATGGCCTTCCTCAGTCAGTTCGTTGGTGAACTACCCGCGGATGAGCAGCCCCAGGTGGTGATGGTCACCGTCGACCCGGCACGTGACACGGTGGAGAAGCTGGCTACCTACGTTCCCTGGTTTAACCCGGATTTCGTAGGCGTTACCGGCGAGTTTATGGATATTCACCGCTTCGCCACCGCCCTGAACACACCTTTCCGCAAGGTGTCTGGGCAAGGTGAAAACTACGAAGTAGACCATAGTGCCAATGTGGCACTGATAAATCCGAAAGGTGATTACCACGGCTTCTTTAAAGCGCCCCAGGATTTGGCCAAAATGAAGCTGACCTATCGCTCTGCGCTGGCCCGCTGGGATTTCTGAGGCCCGCGTAAACGCATTTACTACCCTTCTTCAGCTGGAGAACCCCATGCCCGAAAACGCCAACACTCCGCTGATTCTGGTCGACGGCTCCTCCTACCTCTACCGCGCCTTCCACGCCATGCCCATGCTCACTACCTCCAGTGGCGAGAACACGGGCGCGGTGCGGGGGGTAATCAGCATGTTGCGGCGCCTGCTCAAGGACTACCCCGAGAGCCCCGTGGTAGTGATATTCGACGCCAAGGGCAAATCCTTTCGGGACGACATCTACCCCGAGTACAAAGCCAACCGCCCGCCCATGCCAGACGAGTTGCGGGAGCAAGTTGATCCCATCCACCGCATCGTGGAGGCCATGGGCCTGCCGCTGCTTTGCGTGCCCGGCGTAGAGGCTGACGATGTTATCGGCACCCTCGCCCACCTGGCCGAGGGAAATGGCCGGCCTGTGGTGATATCCACCGGTGACAAGGACATGGCACAGCTAGTAAGCGCTCACACCACGCTCGTGAACACCATGACTGACACCGTGATGGATCCCGCCGGTGTGCAGGAAAAGTTTGGCATCCCACCCGAGCTTATCATCGACTTTCTGGCCCTGATGGGCGACAAGGTGGATAACATTCCCGGCGTGCCCGGTGTGGGTGAAAAAACCGCCCTCGCCCTCCTCCAGGGTCTTGGCGGCCTGGACAGCATTTACGCCCAGTTAGACAAGATTGCGGACCTCGGTTTTCGCGGCGCGAAAAGCATGGCAAGCAAACTGGAAGCTGAGCGCGACAAGGCCTACTTGTCCTACGAGCTGGCCACAATAAGTACCAATGTGGAACTTGGTGTTGAGCCCGCCGAACTCGCCAATGGCGACATCGACAAACAGGCCTTGCTGGACTGGTTTACCCGCCTCGAGTTCAAAACCTGGGTGGATGAGTTACTGGGAGACGAGGAAGTCGTTACCCCGGAAGCGCTGGAAGTGGACTACGAGACCATCACCACGGAAGAGCGCCTCGACCACTGGCTTGAACAGCTGCAGGCTGCCGATCTGTTCGCCTTCGACACGGAAACCACTAGCCTCAACTATATGCAGGCCCGCATCGTAGGCCTGTCCTTTGCTGTGGAACCCGGTAAAGCAGCGTATCTGCCCCTGGCCCACAACTACCTCGGCGCCCCCGACCAATTGCCCCTGGAAGAAACCCTGGCGCGCTTCAAGCCGCTGCTGGAAGATCCCGATCGCGCCAAGGTAGGCCAAAACCTGAAGTACGATGCCAACGTGCTGGCCAACCACAACATCGCCCTGAAAGGCATCGCCTGCGACACTATGCTGGAGTCCTACGTGCTGGATTCCACCGCAACCCGTCACGATATGGACTCCCTCAGCCTGAAATACCTGGGCCACAAAACGATTCATTTCGAGGACATCGCCGGCAAGGGAGCCAAGCAGCTCACCTTTGACCAGATCAAGGTGGAGGAGGCTGGCCCCTATGCGGCAGAAGACGCCGACGTCACCCTGCGCCTGCACCGGGAACTGTATCCGCGGCTGGAGGCTATTCCCAGTCTGAAGCAAGTACTTACTGACATCGAAGTGCCCTTGGTGCCAGTGTTGTCGCGGATCGAACGCACGGGCGCATTGCTCGACCGAGAGCGCCTGCAGCAGCAAAGCAGGGAGCTGGGCGAGCGCATGCTGGAGCTTCAGTCCGAGGCCTACGATGTGGCCGGCCAGGAGTTCAACCTGGGCTCGCCCAAGCAACTCGGGGAGATCCTGTTCAACAAACTCGGCCTGCCGGTGATCAAGAAAACCCCCAAGGGCGCGCCGTCCACCGCAGAGGAGGTACTGGTCGATCTGGCCCATGACTTCCCGTTGCCCAAGCTGATCCTCGAGCACCGCAGCCTGAGCAAGTTGAAGTCCACCTACACCGACAAGCTGCCGGAAATGATCGATCCGGATACCGGTCGGGTGCACACCTCCTATCATCAGGCAGTTGCGGCGACAGGGCGCCTGTCGTCATCCGACCCCAACCTGCAGAATATCCCGATCCGCACGGAAGAGGGCCGCCGCATCCGCCAGGCCTTCATTGCGCCCGAAGGTTATCGCCTGGTGGCGGCAGATTATTCGCAAATTGAGCTGCGCATCATGGCCCACCTGTCAGGGGATGATGGTCTGCTTAACGCCTTCAACGAGGGGCTGGACGTGCACCGCGCCACCGCCGCAGAGGTGTTCGAGGTGGACCTGGACCAGGTTGACGCTGAGCAACGCCGCCGCGCCAAGGCGATCAATTTCGGCCTGATCTACGGCATGTCCGCTTTCGGTTTGGCGCGCCAGCTACACCTGCCGCGCGGCGAAGCCCAGGATTACATCGATCGTTATTTCGAGCGCTATCCCGGCGTGCAGGACTACATGGACCGCACACGGGCATTGGCGCATGAACAGGGCTTTGTGGAAACGCTGTTCGGACGTCGCCTGTACCTGCCTGAAATCAACGCGCGCAACAAAATGCGCCAACAGGCTGCGGAACGCACCGCGATTAATGCGCCCATGCAGGGCAGTGCGGCGGACATCATCAAACGCGCCATGCTCACTGTGGATGAATGGCTCGGGAAGGGCGATACCGACGCCCGGGTCATCATGCAGGTGCACGATGAACTGGTGCTGGAAGTAGCCTCAGGCGAGGTGGATGCGGTCAGTGAGCAGTTGTGTAATTTGATGGCGGGCGCTGCTGAACTGTCGGTCCCGTTACTGGTGGAAGCCGGAGTAGGGGACAACTGGGACGAGGCGCACTGACGCCAATTATTTACATTCCTGGCGGGAACTCACGACGCTGCACCGGGTCTTATCTGGTGTAGCGTCTGCTACAAGGCAACTTTCTCTCCATGGGTTGCCGAAAGTCTCTTTCCCCAGAGACAAAGCTGTCCCGGCTGCCGCCCCCAAGGCAGCCGGGTTTTTTTTTGCTTGGTTACGTCTCGGGCTCCGATTTCCGGTCTACGTCCTCACCAGCCTTGCTGCGGAACCGCCAAAAAGCGTCGTCCCTGACAGGCTGCGCTCGTGCCATCCCTGGCCCGAGAGCTTCCGCTGCAAGGCTGGTGAGGACGCAGACCTACCACCGTGCAGCACTCCCACTACTAGCCAAATATAAGAGTTTTCACCGCAAGGGTTTGGTTGCATGCCAAGTAGACCAATGTAGCGTCGTGTCGGGCGTATCGGATCGAGGCCTGCGGAATGAAGGACTCTGTGGCGGAAGCTCAGCGGCCAGGGATGGCCGCTGTGCAGCCTGTCAGGGACGACGCTTTTTGGCGGTTCCGCGGCAGAGTCCTTCATTCCGCAGGCCGGCTATCAGAGCTCCAATTCAGCAATCATCAGAGTCGGCGACTTCCGCCTCATCCTCATAAACACTCTCATCCGTAAGCCAGCTATCCAGAACGGCAATCAACTCTTCATGTCCAGTGTGCTTCAGAGCAGAAAACAACTGCACAGAAACAGGCAAATCAATGGATTGCACTTTGGAACGCACTTGCAGGAACGACGCCTTCGCCGGGCCCTTTTTGAGCTTGTCCGCCTTGGTGAGCAGAATGTGCACCGGCATGCCGGCGGCTTCCGCCCAGCCCAGCATCATTTCGTCGAAAGGTTGCAGCGGGTGGCGGACATCCATCAGTAGCACCAGCCCCCGCAAAGACTGCCGCTGTTGCAGATAGCCCTCGAGTTGCTTGATCCAGGCCTTTTTCACCGCTTCCGGAACCTTGGCGTAGCCATAGCCGGGCAGGTCCACCAGGCGCTGGCAGTCGCTGAGTTCGAAGAAGTTGATCAACTGCGTGCGCCCTGGTGTTTTCGAGGTGCGGGCGAGCTTACGGTTGTGAGTGAGGCTGTTGATAGCACTGGATTTGCCCGCGTTGGAGCGGCCGGCGAAGGCGACTTCCCAGCCCTCGTCCGGAGGGCATTGGTGCACCTTGGCGGCGCTGGTTAGGAATTGTGCCCGCCGGTAATCGGGTTTTGCGGGGGAGGGGGTGTCCATTCGGGGCTCGCCTTTGTCGCGTTGCGCTTTGGGTATATAATGCCACAGCTTTTCACACCGGCCCCTGTGGCCGGTTTCTTACGGGTGCAATTTTTGCTGATTCTACAAGGGGTTACCCGATGAAAAAGATGCTTGCCGTGTTGCTGATGGCAACTGCAACTACCGCGTTTGCCGAGCCGGACATGTCCAAGTATGACCGCAGTTGCAAGATCTGCCATGCCGCTGGCGTGGCCAATGCGCCGAAGACTGGCGATGCCGAGGCTTGGGCTCCGCGTCTGGAAAAAGGCATGGATGCACTGGTTGCGTCCGTAGAAAAAGGCATGAATGCCATGCCACCCAAAGGCATGTGTACCGATTGCAGCGCTGAGGAATTCAAAGCGTTGATCGAGTACATGGCCAAGCCCGCAGAATAAGGGCGGCGCGCCCTCAATCACACTGGAAGTAGCATGAAAAATATCGCGATGATCGCTGTGCTGGCCCTGGCCGGCGCGGCTTCCGCCCACGCCGCCGATGCCGGTGCGGGCAAAGAGCTCACCACTATGTGCGCTGCCTGCCATGGTGCCGACGGCAACAGTGCCGCAGCCACTTTCCCGAAACTGGCGGGGCAGGGTGAGAAGTACCTGATCAAGCAAATGAAAGACATTCGTGACGGCGCCCGCAACGTGCCTACGATGGCTGGCCAGTTGGACGGCAAAAGCGACGAGGATCTGGCTAATATCGCCGCGTTCTACGCCAGTCAGGCGAAAAGCGGCGGCCAGGTAGATCCTGAACTGCTGGAACTGGGCCAAAGCATCTACCGCGGTGGTATTTCGGATCGTAAGGTTCCCGCTTGTCAGGCTTGTCACTCACCGCACGGCAAAGGCAACGCGCCGGCCGGTTTCCCGTCACTGGCGGGGCAGCACGCGGATTACACTGAGGCACAGCTGCGTGCTTACCGCGAGGGTTACCAGCAGGAGAGTGGCCGCACCAACGATGGCGAGACCATGATCATGCGGACGGTGGCATTCCCGCTGTCTGACCTGGAGATCAAAGCGGTATCGAGCTATATCGCCGGTCTCAAATAAAGAACGGGTGAAGACACTAAAAGGTGGCGATATCGCCACCTTTTTTATTTAACCCCCAGAACCGTGACGGCAAAATGCTGTCTTACAGATTCCAGAATTATGGGAGAGAAACATGTTCAAGCGTTTGCTGATGACCTTCGCAATGGTCGCTCTGGTGCCTTTTGCTGCCTGCGCCCAGGAGGCCACCGAGTATGAGGAGGGCACGCACTACACCCTGATCCAGCCCCCTATCCGCACTGCCAACCCGGATAAAATCGGTGTCACCGAATTCTTCTGGTACGGCTGTATTCACTGTTACAACATGGAACCGATGGTTATCGCCTGGAAGAAAAACCTGGGCGACGACGTTGAATTCCGCGGTTCGCCGGCCATCTGGAATGGCCCGATGGAACTGCATGCCAAGGCGTTCTACGCCGCTGAGGCACTGGGCGTGATGGACAAACTGCATCCGGCGCTGTTTGCCGCAATGAATGTAGATCGCAAACGCCTGCTGTCTGAGGAAGAAATCGCCGAAGTATTCGAAGCTAACGGCGTTTCCGCTGAAGACTTCACCAAGGCATTCAACTCTTTCGGAGTAGGTAGTCAGGCGCGCCAGGCGGGCTCCCGCGCTCGCGCGGCAAAAATCACCGGTACGCCCGAGTTCATGGTTAACGGAAAATACCGTGTCAGCTCACGCACGGCCGGCGGTCAGGCGAACATGTTGAAGGTAGCCCAGTACTTGATCGAAAAGGAACGGGCGGCCAAGCAGTAAAGGTTTTTCAAGCTGTATAAAAACGGGGCCATCAGAGCCCCGTTTTTTATTTCCGCTGTTTGGCGTTCCGGAGGTGTCGATCAGACTGCCAGCCACTCCGGAACCGGCAAGTTGCGGTTGGCCAGAAACACGGGATTAAACAGTTTGCTCTGGTAGCGGTTGCCGTAATCACACAGCACGGTGACGATGGTGTGCCCCGGCCCGAGCTGTTCCGCGAGTCGCACCGCGCCGGCGATGTTTACGCCCGACGAGCCGCCCAGGCACAGGCCTTCGTGGCGCAGCAAATCGAACACGTAGGGCAGGGCTTCCGCGTCGCCGATCTCGAAGGCTTCATCTACCGCGGCCTGCGCCAGATTGTCGGTGATATGGTTGATGCCGATACCCTCAACGATAGAGCTGCCTTCCGCAGCCAGTTCGCCGTCGGTGTAATAGCGGTACAGGGAAGCCCCCTCGGGGTCGGCCACGGCAATGCGCACATTAGGGTTGTGCGCTTTCAGGGCGGTTGATACACCTGCCAGTGTGCCGCCCGTGCCCACGGCGCAAACGAATCCGTCGACCTTGCCGTTGGTTTGTTGCCAGATTTCTTCGCCGGTGGTGTCGTGATGCACCTGCATGTTGGCCAGGTTGTCGAACTGCCCCGCAAAGAATGCCCCGGCGGGGTTTTTCTTTGCCAGCTTTTCGGCCAGGCGGCGCGCACTGTGGATGTAGTGGCCGGCGTCGCTATAGGAGGTAGCTCCCACCAGATGAAGGTCCGCACCCAGCAATTCCAGTGAGTCTATTTTTTCTTTGCTCTGGGTGATGGGCATGACCACGGCGCTGCGATAACCCAGGGCGTTGGCCAGGAGGGTGAGGCCGATACCCGTATTGCCGGCAGTGCCCTCAACGATGGTGCCGCCAGGCTGTAACTCGCCCGACGCTTCCGCCGCGCGAATGATGCCCAGCGCGGTACGGTCCTTGACCGAGCCGCCGGGGTTGAGAAATTCCGCCTTGCCCAGGATGGTACAGCCGGTATGCTCCGACACCTTCTTCAGGTGGAGCAGGGGCGTATTGCCAATCAGTTGGGTGACGTCAGCGGCGTGGCTCACGGTGCCGATCCTGTTTGCCGGGGGGAGACGCAGTATGCCATAGGGGGTGCCCGGCGTTAATGCGTCAGGTCGGCCGGCGTCATGCGGCGCCAGGCCATACTGAGCAGCACCAGGCAGGCGCAGGAAAGCGCCCACATGCCAATCAAAACGGGTGTGGCGGATTCATCCAACAGGCGCCCCAGGGCACCGGCGATCACTGCCGACAAGCCCATCTGGATAAAGCCCAGCAGGGCCGAGGCGGTGCCTGCGATGTGAGGGAAAGGCCGCAGCGCGCTGGCCATCGCATTGGGCAACACCATGCCCATGCCCACGCTGAACAATGCTGCAGGGCCGGCGACATTGACAATACTGCGGCCCCAAATGAGGTTCAGCCCCACCATCAAAGTGGTGGCGACGATACAAATTGCCGCGCCCAGCAGCCCAATCAGTTCCGGCGCCTGCCGTCCGGCCAGGCGCGCGCTGGTGAAGCTGCCGGTCATGTAGCCCAATACCGTGGTGAGAAAGATTAGGCCGAACAGATGCACCGGTACACCCAGTTCCACGATGTAGATCATGCTGGAGGCACCCAGGTAGCTCATCAGCCCCGAGTAGAGCACGGCCCCACCGGCGGTGGTGAGCAAAAAGGTGGGGTGGCGAATCAGCTCCAGGTAATTGCCCGCGATCACCCTGGGGCGCAGGCTCTGGCGGTGGGGCAGGGACTCGGGCAAGTAAAGCTGCACCAGCGGAATCAACACGGTGCCGTACAGGGCCAGGAACACAAACAGGCTGGACCAGGGCAGCCACTGCAACATCAGGCCGCCCAGCGTTGGTGCCACGGCCGGGGCCAGTGCCATCAGCATGGCGATGTACGACAAAGCCTGGGCGGCGCGTGTCGGGCCGAAGATGTCTCGCGTTGTTGCACGTGCCAGTGTGGGGCCCACGCACGCGCCCACGCCCTGTAAAAAACGGAAGCTGAGCAGTTCCTGCAGGTTGTCTGACTGGGCGCAACCGATACAGGCGGCAACGAAGATAGTAGTACCGCCAAGCAGGAGCGGCTTGCGCCCGAAGCGGTCAGACAGCGGCCCACACACCAGGTGGCAGAGCGCAAACCCGGCCAGATAGGCGCTGATGGTGAGCTGCATGTCGGCCATGGAGGTGCCGAGGGTGTCCGCCATGGCGGGCATCGCTGGCAGATACATGTCGATGGACAGGGGGCCGAGCGTCACCAGCACTGCCAACAGGGCGAGGATCGCTTTGGAATCGGGATGTAGGTGACGAGTGCTCATGGGGTGGGCATTCTAACCCGCCCGGGCCGCAATGCGCGGTGTCGATTTGCCGAACTATTTGCGTCAGTGTGGGCGGGTTGGGATCAGTTCTTCTCGAAACTCAGCACCGTGCGCCACCATAATCGCGGCGCGATGGTGGCCCACAACTGCAGGAAGCGGGCCTCGCCGGGATAGATCACCGCGCGATTGCGGCGCACGCCTTTTTCGATCGCGTCGATGATTTTTTCCGGATCGGCCAGGCGTCCCGATTCACTGGCGTTGAGTAGTGAGCCGGGGCTGTCTGTGTCCAGACTCTGCTTGATCAACGGCGTGTTCACTGCCGGTGGTTTCACCAGGTGGATGTTTACATCGGATTCGCGCAGTTCGTTCTGCAGCACTTCTATGTAAGTGTTTACCGCCGACTTGGTAGCGCAATACGCACCCATGTGTGGCACCAGGGCATGGCCGGCAATGGAACCGAACACAATGATGCGGCCGCTGTTGCGGTGCAGCATGTCCGCCAACACAGCTTGCACGGTATAAACAGTGCCAAAGTAGTTGATGTCGAACAGCCGGCGCATCTGCTCATGGCTGTGGTGAATCAACTGATGGCTGGGCATCAAAGCCGCGCAGTGCACCAGCAAATCGATGGGCCCAAGTGATTCGGACAGGGTGGCAGCGGCGTCGGCGATCGCTTGCTCGTCAGAGATGTCGCAGCAGTGGGGATGAAAATTGTCGTGTTCTGCGGCCAACTCCGCCAGTGCCGCTTCGTTCACATCCAGCAAGGCCACCTGTGAACCATTGGCTGCCAGCCGGCGGGCAAAGATGCGCCCCATACCGCTGGCTCCGCCGGTAACGATGGCGACTTTTGCCTGCAGTTCTGCCATTCTACGCCCCGTGGTTTTGTACGCCTGTCGTGGACTATAGGGTCTGCCGGGGCAGGGCGACAATCGCTGGAGCGCTCAGTCACACTGACCAAAAAGCGCATCGGGCCAATTCAGCTCATCGAGCCAGTTCGGCTCGTGCCAAGAGGAGAGAGCGGGGCATGACACGGATTCTGTTAATTCTGGGCGTGGTGCTGGTAGCGGTGGGGCTGCTTTGGCCCTGGGGTGAGCCCGAGCAAGTTCAGCGTGAGGCCGCCCAGGAAACGCTGCGCTTTACCACCGCCGGCCCCGTCGTGGGTTTTACCTCTGAAGAAAACACCTACACCTGGTTGGGTATTCCTTTCGCCGCGCCGCCGGTAGGTGAGATGCGCTGGCGCCGGCCTCTGCTGCCCGAGCCCTGGTCAGAAACGCGCCCGGCGCTCAGCTTTGGCGCACCCTGCGCGCAGCTCTCCAACCCCACGGCTGGTGTTCCCGGCGACGACGGTGAAATGGTGGGTAGCGAAGACTGCCTCTACCTCAACGTTTATGCACCCCAAAAGTCCTCCACCGGCGACGGCGAGTTGCTGCCGGTGATGGTGTGGATTCATGGCGGCGGCAACAGTATCGGCAGCGCGCTCACCTACGACGGCAGCCGTCTGGCGGGCACTCAGGATGTGATTGTGGTCACCGTGCACTATCGGCTGGGTCTGTTCGGCTGGTTGTCCCATCCCGCCCTGCGCGCTGTGGCCAGCGGTCCGGAAGACAACTCGGGCAACTTCGGCACGCTGGACCTGATCGCCAGCCTGCGGTGGGTGCAGAACAATGTAGCGAGCTTCGGTGGCGACCCCGATAACGTCACCATCTTCGGTGAGTCTGCCGGCGGCCTGAATGTGTTCAGCCTGATCAACTCGCCGATGGCCGAAGGTCTGTTCCACCGGGCTATCAGTCAGAGCGGTGGTACCGGCACCAGCAACAGTGATTGGGCGGAAAACTACAGCGATGACCCGGTGGTCCCCGGCAATCCCGGCAGCTCCTCTGAGGTGGTGGTAAAGCTCCTGCAAACCAAGGGCATGGCGAGCAATCGCGACGAGGCCAAGGCGCAGGTGGCGGGCATGGACGACGCGGCCATTCGCGAACTGCTGTACCAGGCCAGTCCGCTGGAGCTTTACAGCGGCATGGAAAACTTTGGCAGTATGCTCAAGTTCCCCAATATGTACCGCGACGGTGCCGTACTGGGCAGCGAGCCCCTCTTTGAGCGCCTGTCCGACCCGGCCAGTTACAACAGCGTCCCGCTGATGACCGGCACCAACAAGGATGAGATGAAGCTGTTCCAGTTCCTCGATCCACGGATGGTGAAAGTGCGCTGGGGATTGTTCCCTACCATTATCGATCCTGATCGCTACGAGTGGAGTAACCGTTACTTCAGCGATGTATGGAAGGCGATGGCTGTGGACGAAGTCGCGAATGAAATTGGCACCGCCGGCCCGGTTTACGCCTATCGCTGGGACTGGGACGAGGGTGCAAGCAACTTCTTTATCGATTACGGCACCATGCTGGGCGCCGCGCATTTCCTGGAAGTGCCCTTCGTGTTTGGCAATCTCGACGTGAGCATGATGCCCGGCCTGTTTGACGAAGGTAACCGCCGCGCCGCGGATGATTTGTCAGATGCGATGATGAGCTACTGGGCGCAATTTGCCGCCACTGGCGACCCCGGGCAGGGCCGCAAGGGCGAACTGCCGCGCTGGCAGAGCTGGACCGACAGCCAGGGTGCCTTCATGGTGCTGGACACGGAAGCTGGCGGCGGCCTGCGGCTGGATAGCGACGGGGTAACGGCGGCCAAACTGAAACAGCGTATTGCCGAGGACCCCGCCCTGCAGGACCCCGAGAAGCGCTGCACCCTGTACGCCCAGTTCTTCCACGGCGACTTGCACACGCGCCGCTATTTCAACCAGGCAGAATACGAAGCCATGGGTTGTGCCACCTACCCGGTAGAAGTGCTGGCCCGCGAAGCGTTCTAATCCTGGGCCTGCGCCAGGTGATCCAGCGGCAGGGCGGTGTGACGCACCACCCGCCGCAGCTCAAAGCTGGAGTGCACGCCCGTTACGCCGGGAATGCGCGTTAATCGCCCCAGCAGGAAGCGCTCGTAGTACTCCATGTCGGGCACCACAGCGCGCAGCAGGTAGTCCGAGTCCTGGCCTGTCACCACCGAACAATCCGTTACCTCCGGGTATTCCCTCACCGTTTGCTCGAAAGCATCGAAACGATCCGGCGTGTGGCGGTCCATGCTGATGCCGATATAGGCAGTGAGTTTCAGCCCCAGCCGTGATTGGTCCAGCAGGGTGACGTGGTCAGCAATCAGCCCAGATTCCTCCAGTCGTTTGACCCGGCGAGCGCAGGGGGTGGGCGACAGGCCCACCTGTTCGGCCAGCTCCAGATTGCTGATGCGGCCATTCCGTTGCAGTACGTCCAGGATACGGCGGTCGGTACGGTCCAGTTTCATGGCATGCTCCTCTGCGAGAGCGCGAAATCAGGTGAAGAATCGTTGTGTCGCATTAAGTTGCGCAGTATCTCACCTATAAAGCCAACAAATATAGTGAATTACACCAAGAAGGGCTCAAATAGGCGTGAACTTTGCAGTAATTCGCCCCGGCGACAGCGTTAGACTATGCTGGTCGCTGCCCCACCACACCTGTGACCTGCACCGCCCGCTTACCGGCTGGGTGCGTGCACGGAGCCAAGACCTCACGAGGGTTGATCCACGCAGGTGGGCGGCGCCGCCCGAATCGGGCCATCAGCTTTCAGCAGGAAAACATCATGAGCAGCTTCGACCACCGCAGATACCAGGCCTTTGAGCCTGTCCCCATGACCAACCGCCGCTGGCCCGATCAGCGTATTGAGCAGGCGCCCCAGTGGTGCTCGGTGGATCTACGGGACGGTAATCAGGCGCTGATCGAGCCGATGACCACGGCGCAGAAGTCGCGGCTGTACGACCTGCTGGTGAAGCTGGGCTTCAAGGAAATCGAAGTGGGTTTCCCGGCCGCCTCCAGCCACGACTTTGACTTCGTGCGGCAGTTGATCGAACAGAAGCGCATTCCCGAGGACGTCACCATTCAGGTGTTGACCCAGGCGCGACCGGATCTGATCGAGAAAACGTTTGAGGCGCTCAAGGGTGTCCATCGCGCCGTGGTGCACGTGTACAACTCCACTTCAACCGTACAGCGTGAACAGGTGTTTGGCCTGGATCGTCAGGGCATCGTTGACATTGCCGTGCGCGGCGCCGAACTGGTGCGCGACACCGCGGCCAAATACCCTGAAACCGAGTGGATCTTTGAGTATTCGCCGGAGAGCTTTACCGGCACCGAACTGGATTTCGCGGTAGAAGTTTGCGATGCGGTCAACGCCGTGTGGCAACCCACGCCGGAGCGCAAGGTGATTATCAACCTGCCCTCCACGGTGGAGATGTCCACACCCAACATTTACGCGGACCAGATTGAATGGTTCTGCAATCGCGTTAAAAACCGTGAGAGCCTGATCATCTCCCTGCACACGCACAACGACCGCGGCTGTGCCGTGGCGGCAGCAGAACTGGGTGTGATGGCCGGGGCCGACCGCGTCGAGGGGACCCTGATGGGTAACGGCGAGCGCACCGGCAATATGGATATCGTGACCATGGCCATGAATTTGTACAGCCAGGGCATCGACCCTATGCTGAACCTGGCAAACATGGACGAGATTATCGAGGTCTACAAAAGCAGCACCCAGATGCCGGTGCACCCGCGCCACCCCTGGGCGGGCGAGCTGGTGTTTACAGCCTTTTCCGGCAGCCACCAGGATGCCATCAAGAAATGCCTGGGCAAACGCGACGAGAGCGCGCCGTGGGAGGTGGCCTACCTGCCCATCGATCCGGCAGATATCGGGCGCAGTTACCAGGAAGTTATCCGTATCAACAGCCAGTCGGGCAAGGGTGGCATGGCCTACGTGCTGCAGCGCGACTACGGGCTGGAATTACCCCGTTGGCTGCAAATCGATTTCGCTTCAGCCGTGCAGGCCTTTGCCGAGGAAGCCGAAACCGAAGTTCGCTCCGAGCAGATTTTCAGTCTGTTCCAGCAAACCTACCTCAGTGATGAGGGCCCCATGCGTCTTGGGGGTTACCAGGTCAGCCGTGAATCCGGCGTGGACAAGCTGCAGGCGGAGCTGCAGCAGGGCGCATCGCGCCACACGCTGACGGGTTCGGGTACTGGCGTGGTCGGTGCGTTTGTGGATGCGGTGCAGCGTTTTGTGGGCAAGCAAATCGTGCTGGTGGAATACAGTGAGCACGCGCTCAGCCATAGCGCCGATGCGGAGGCGATCTGCTATATCCAGCTCAACATCGATGGTGAGCGCTACTGCGGCGTGGGCCGCAGCGACGACATCATTCAGGCCTCACTGGATGGCATTCTGGGCGCCATGAACCGCGCAGCCCAGCAGGCAGCGGCCAGCGCTGCCTGAGTCTGACACTCCGGCTTTTGCTTTAGTCCACCCAGCGAACGTAGATTTCTTTTTCCTGCGCGGAGGCCGTGGCCAATTCCCGGGCCAACTCGCCAAAGCGCTCTTCCACCTGCTCGCGACGGATTTTCAGCGTGGGCGTCAGCACCTCGTTTTCAATAGTCCACGGCTCTTTTGACACGATGACCGCGCCGACACGGGCGTGGTGGTCCACTGTTTCATTGATGTGGTGAACGCGCTCCAGTAGGGCGGCTTCCACGTCTTTCGGGTCGTGGGCAGCGGCGCTGCCGGCCAGTACGCAGGTCATTACGGTTTTGGAGTAACCCCGGCCCAGCAGGCACTGCTGCTCGGTGTAGTCGTTGGCCGCGAACTCGTTTTCAATCGGCGTGGGCGCCACGAACTTGCCCTGAATGGTTTTGAAGTAGTCCTTTACCCGGCCGGTGATGTAGATGAAGCCGTCCTCATCGATCTTCGCCTTGTCGCCGGTGTGGAGCCAGCCATTGTCCAGCAGCTCAGCGGTCTTCTCCGGCATTTTGTAGTAGCCGGGCGTGCAGCCTTCGGCTTTCACCAGCAGCTCACTTTCCTCGCTCAGTTTGATCTCCACGTCGTGCAGCGGTTTGCCGATCGAGCCGATGCGGCGCTCCTCGGGCGTGCTGACCGACACAAACATCGCTTCGGTTTGGCCGAAGCCTTCCAGCAATTGAATACCCAGCTCGTCAAACCAGTGGATCAGGGCAGGGGGAGTGGGGGCGGCGGCGGTCAGGCAGTACTTCACCTGGTCGAGGCCGAGGCCGGCGCGGATCAGCTCGCCCATACCGGCCTTGTCCTGCGCCAGTGCGCCTGACAGGGCTTCCTGGCCACCAATCTTGCCCAGAATGGCCTGCTGGAACTGCTCCCACACACGCGGCGGACCAAACAGGAAGGCCGGGCGGGTGAACTGCAGGTCCTGCACCAGTGTTTCCAGGGACTCGTTGAAATTGATGTGAGCACAGCTGACCATGGAGAAAAATTCCACGAGCTGGCGCTCGGCGATGTGTGACAGGGGCAGGTAGGAGAACAGTTGTGGGTTCTCTCCCAGGCCGAAGTAGTCCAGACCACGCTGAATGGGTACCAGATTGGACGCGTGGGTCTGCATCACGCCCTTGGGCACGCCTGTGGTGCCGGAGGTGAACACCAGCGAAACCAGATCTTCCGGCTGAGGATCGTTGCGCGGCATCTTGCCAGCGCCTTCTTCCAGCAACTGCTCCCAGGTCAGGTGATCGCCTTCCACCTCTGTGCCCGGCAGGGCAACAACGGTAACACCCTCCGGCAGAATTTCGCGAACACCTTCCCAATTGGCCGAGCCGCCATAGAACACCACAGCGGCATCGGTGAAGTTGACCACGTACTCGGCGGTAGACGGCGGCAGAGTCGTGAACATGCTGACGGTGACATTGCCTGAGGCAATCACGGCGTTGTCTGCCAGCACCCAGTGAGCGCGGTTGCGGGACAGGATCACCATGTTGCGCTGGTGACCGAAGCGCTCTTCCAGCGCGCTTGCCACTGCCATGACCTCGTCATGAGCCTGGGACCAGGTCCAGCTGGCCGCTTCCTGGCCATCTTTCAGGTCTCGTAACCAGACCTGATCTGGATGTTCCTGGGCCCAGTGTTTGAGGTAGGCGGGAAGGGTATCGAGTATCATGCGGCGGTCCTCGTGAATCAGTTTTTATAGTGGCTGAAGCCTGTGTGGGGCGCCAAGTTTAGCACGCGGAACGCGGGCCAAAACCGGGTCATAGCCAACATTTTCCGAGTGAATGGTGCCGCTATAACTACACTGCGAAGATGAACATTCGCTTAATTCCCGGGCTGGCGGCACTGGTGCCCTTTGTCGCCGTTCACGTGAGCTATGTGCTGGCGGCGAGCCATGGCCACGTGGAGTGGTGTTTTCCCTACATCGATAGTTGCACCTCCATCAGTGCCACCGGCCGCCAGCCCCCGGAGAGCTTTGTATTCCGGGCGCTGATGATTCCCTCGGCGATGATCATGATGGCCTACTGGTGGATCAATTACGGCTGGCTGTCGCAATTGGCCACCCCCAGCGATCGTGCGTGGCCCCGGCGGGTATTGTTGGGGCTGGGAGTGGCCGCATGCCTCGGCCTGATTCTCTATGTGACGGTACTGGGGGAGGTGGGTACAGCCTACGCCCGCGCTCGTCGCACCGGCACCATTTTGTTTTTCTCCTTCACCTTCCTGTCCCAGTTGTTGCTGGTAGGCCAATTGCGACGCCGCCTGCTTGAACCCGGTGTGCGGGGAGTGCTGGCGGCCATGTTGGGGGTCTGCGTTACGTTGCTCGCGATGGGGATTCTCAGTGTGGTGCTCGGGGCCTGGGACCAGGCGTATTACGACACAGTGGAAGACGCCTTCGAGTGGGTGTTCAGCTTGCTGTTGCAGATTAACTTCGCCCTGGGTTATCTGCTGTGGCGGCGAGCGGGGCTGACCATGGCGGTATGCTCGGCCACTCCCGCTTCGCCAGTAGCTGGTGAATCAGCGTATGATGCGGGCGATTCAGGGCAGCACTCTGATCGCAGCTAAATTCGACCAATTTTGAGGTAGTAAATGAATACCAACTGGCGCAGTCCGGAACTGGCTGATATTCAGGCCGCCGCCGAGCGTATCGCCGAGCATGTTCACCGCACGCCGGTCTACACCAGCCACCTGCTGAATGCGCGCAGTGGTGCCGAGCTCTTCTTCAAGTGTGAAAACCTGCAGCGCGTTGGCGCTTTCAAGGCGCGCGGCGCCTGCAATGCGGTATTCAGCCTGAGTGACGATCTCGCACGGGGTGGGGTGGCGACGCACTCTTCGGGCAACCACGGCGCTGCCCTTGCCATGGCTGCCGCCGCCCGAGGCATCAGTGCGCATATCGTCATGCCCTCAAGTGCGCCGCAGGTGAAAAAAGACGCGGTGGCGGGCTATGGTGCCACCATCCACGAGTGTGAACCGACCCTGGCAGCGCGTGAAAGCACGCTGGATCGGGTGGTCGCCGACACTGGCGCGCACGTAGTTCACCCTTACCACGACCCGCGCGTTATCGCCGGGCAAGGTACTACGGCCCTGGAACTGTTGGAGCAGGTAGAATCACTGGATGCGGTGGTTGTGCCCGTCGGGGGTGGCGGTTTGCTGGCTGGCGTGGCGACCGCGGTGAAAGCGCTGAATCCAAAGGTGGAGGTGATTGCCGCCGAGCCCGCTGGCGCAGATGATGCGTTTCGCTCCTTTGGCCTGGGGCGACTGATCCCGCAAACCGCCCCCAACACCATCGCCGATGGCTTGCTTACCAGCTTGGGTGAACTGAATTTCGACATTATCCGTAAGCATGTAGACACCATCGTAACTGTGGAGGAAGGCAGCATCGTGGAGGCTATGCGCCTGCAGTGGACCCGGCTCAAAACGCTGGTGGAACCCTCCGGCGCGGTGAGCTTTGCCGCGGCGCTGGAATACCCGGAACGTTTCCGCGGCCGCCGCGTGGGAGTGGTAATTTCCGGTGGCAATGTCGATCTCGATCGTCTCCCTTGGTAGAACCTGTTGATGGGAGCCCTGCTGTGACCGCCAAGCTTCGATTGCTCTGTGTTGTACTTGCCTTCCTGACTTTGTCAGGCTGCAGCAGCCTCACGTTTTTCTACAACCGCCTGGATTTCCTGATCCCGTGGTATGTGGAGCGCAAGGTCGACCTGGATCGCCCTCAAAAAATCTTCCTCAAGGAGCAGCTCCAACCCTTTCTGGCCTGGCATCGCAGCGTGGAATTACCCCGTTATCGGGCAATCCTGATGCAGATCGAGCAGGACATCGACCAGCCCCTCACCGCCGCCTCTGTGATCGCGGTGCAGGACCAGATCGACCTGTTATTCCAGGAACTGGACGCCGCCTCGCTGGGCTGGATGCTGGCCCTGGGCGAACAGCTCAGCGAGGCACAGCTCGATGAGCTGAACGCGAGCCTGCGCGAAGAGCAACAGGAATACGAGGAGGAGTTGCTGGAGCGTGATCGGGAGGAGTATCTGGAGGAAAACCGGGAGCGCATGGAGGACACGCTCAAGGACTTTCTCGGGCGCCTGAACACCGAGCAGGAGGCAAAAATTGCCGCTACCGTCACCGGTCTGCAGCGCATGGACAAGCTGTGGCTGGAGCAGCGCGACTTGTGGCTGCAGCAACTGGAGGGGGAGCTGGCCCGCGAACCCGGCTGGCAGACGCGCATCCGCGAACTGTCGGCGAACCGGGAGGCGAATTACAGCGAGGCCTACCACGTGGCCTACCAGCATAATCTCGGCCTCTATTGCGGCATGATCGCCGAGGTGGTCAACAGCCGCACCGAAAAACAGGATCGCACCCTGCGCCGCAAGCTGCGCGCCTACATCGAAGACCTGGACGAACTCATTGCCGACGCGGCTGGCCCTGAGCCGAAGTAAGCACCCGCTCTGGCCGTATCTGATCACCCTTGCTAGTCTTAACAGTCCCAACACAGCGAGGTGGTTTGCGCTATGTTCGAACGCAGCAAAAATAAATCTACGGAAATCCCGGAGCCGGTGCCGAATGCGGTGCAATCCGAGGAGAGAGCGACCTACACCACGGGCAACGCCAGGAGTGCAGCCATGATAGGCCCCAGCATCGTCATTAAAGGTACCGTCACCGGGGACGAAAACCTGGTGGTTCAGGGGCGCGTGGAAGGCAGCATCGATCTGGCTGCCCACGAAGTGTCAGTGGGTGAAAGCGGGCAGGTGGATGCCGACATCATCGCCAAAGTGGTCAAAATTGATGGCAATGTAGCCGGTGACGTTACCGGCAAGGAAAAAGTCATCATCACCCGCAGCGGCAACGTGCGCGGCAATATCGTGGCCCCGCGCGTCACCCTGGAAGACGGCGCCGTGTTCAAGGGCAGCATCGATATGGACCCGGGCGACAGCGCCCCGGCCGCCAAACCCTTCAAGCCCGTCAGCGAAGCCGCGCCAAAATCTGACGCCGCGCCCGAACTGGACCTGAAGAGCGGTTGAACATCCCCGGTCGCGCCGTGAACCGCGCGAGCCCGGGGCCGGTACGCCAGTCCTCCACTTTGTTGCCCACGCTATTCCAGCAACTGGAAGAGCGTGAGCACCTCGAGGTGCTGCACCTTGGCCCTGCGATGCCGGAAACGGTGGATTTCTTCTCCCGTTTCCGCTGCCGCTTGCACTTCGCGGATGTTTTTACCGAGCTGCCGCTGCCTGATCTGGACGCGGAAGATGGACCTGATCCAGAACAGTGGTGGCAAGACGTATTGGGGCTCCCCGAACACACTGAACTGGATTTCTGCCTGCTCTGGGACAGCCTCGACTTTCTCGGCCCCCAGTGGATAGAACCTCTGGTTCGCGTACTGCGCCGGCACTTGCATCACCACAGCCTCGGCTTCGCCTACAGCGTGCGAAACACCCGCGCACCCCAGAGCCGGAATCGTTACGCCCTGTTGGAAGCAACTACCGTTGTGGTGCGGGAACGGGATTATGATTTGCCCGGCTACCAACCCCAGTCGCAACGACAAATGGGTGAGTTGTTGAAGTGCTTTCGCGTGGAGCGGAGTGTGTTGCTTGGGGATGGGCGGATGGAGGTATTGTTGCGGGCCCGGTTATAGGGCTCGAAAAATCGCCCTGCAGGCCCGATTCGCAATCGATAAACTCAGGGAGTGGCCACAGGGCCATAATACTGGCGGTATCCCGTAAGCGCTTTGGCCTAGATCGATCTCACCGTCAGGCGGAACAGTTGAAAAAAAGTGTAGAAAAAGACCAGAGGTAGAATCAATGATTTCACCAACACCGATACCAGTAGATTGATCGCATTAGAAGCAAAGTCGGTAACCTGATTGCTGAGAAGTTCTATTCGTTGTGCCATTGCGTCTTTTGTCGGGATGCGATCGATTGTAGAACAATAACCCCCCGCATTTTTTTTGTGTAGGCAGTTTAGACTTTCCTGCAGTGCTTTTAATCTGTTCTCGTGAGCCCTGATCGACGTTTCATTCGACTTTATCTTGCGTTTCAGCTCAGAGACTTTTTCCTTGGCCTGATCGATTGCTTTGGTGGAAACCCGCCAAAGTTTTTCGAGCAGGGTTCTTTTGTCGATCCTGATCAGATGTTGCTCGGCATTAATTAGAGCCTGCTGATTTTCTTTCAATAAGTTTTGTTCATACTTCAATGCAGCATGGCTAGTGGCCACTGATTCTTTGGTTTCAACTATTTCAGCGGACAGCTCTGTACTGGTAGTAACCCCTTTCCGAATAGAAACCAGGTCAGCGTGAAATTCCTGCATGGCTTGATGATTGGCGCTTTCCGATTGCTGCAGAAACTCTGTGTCCACCCAACCGGTGATGAGCACGGCTAAGACGAGAGAAAAACGTATGGCGAGCGTAACTAGATACAGTTTAGCTGTGGCTGAGAAAAAACGCATTGATCCCCAAATGTAGCTGGTGATAGCCACAACACCTAATAGGGTTAATACAATATTGAAGAACGTGTGAGACACCAGTTCGAGTAAAATTTTCTGAGCCGCAAGGGATCCGAGAGCAATCATCATCACGCCGGAAAATCGCTCAATGAGATCATTGATTGGGTCTAGTAATTCACCGATGGAAACGGTCAAGAATAGAGCGTCCACTTCGGTACCCTGCAGCAGTGAGACCACGGCATTAATTGCGCGCGCTGAAGCGTATATCGCCCCAGAGCCCAGCAGTGCTTCATCAAGGAATTCATCCGTCGCTGTGTCGAAAAATCCCGACCAGGAAAGCGTGAGAGTACCAACGGCAAATATCAGGAGCAGGGATAGTTGAACATTGAATGGCTTTTTTTGCGGACTAAACATTATTAGCGTGCTCCAGTTCGCCAGGCCCATGGTGCGATAGGATTAGGTTGGCTCCACAGGCCTCTCTGTTCGTTTTGTGCCCTTTCTTGCGCATGTGCGAGTTCAGTGTCAGAGGCTGCATATCTCACGTACCACCAGGCAAAGCCATTGCTGACTAGCAGGACACTCACGCGCGCGCCATCCAATGTATACATTTCACCTAGCAGGCGCCCATAGCGGTCGATTGAATGCCCGCTAATGCGCACTAGCCTGTCGTCCACCAGGGATTTGAGGGCGTCTGTTGCTTGATCGCCGTAAGGTTGGTTCCCCTCAGGAGCATCTATACCCGGTAGCCGGACGGTAACTTCTTCCCCTAGATGGTTCAGTACTTCAACGGTATCGCCGTCGATAATGCGTGAAACATGGAAGTGTTCGGCAGCCTCGCCGAATGTCGGTGCCAAATAAAAATGGGCATCTGATTGTAAGACGGACATCAGTGCGGCATTACTGCCGAAAGCAATGGTGGTGAGGTGGCATGGCTCAATCGAGCCACCGCACAAGCCCCGGCTCTGTCGTTTCCATCCCGTAAATATCTTTCCGGCCCTGGCATCTGCAACGTAAGTAGCGTCGAATGAGGTATCTAAAGCCGAAATCTGGCAGTGCTGACCGGCTTCGCAAATGGATGCGCCGGAAGCATCCACCACGCCGCCGTCTTCAGGAGCGTCGATGACAATTTTGCAGGCACTGAGAGAAAGCCCTATCAATAAAAGCACTAATACATACAGGCCATTGCTAACCTTCATGGTGATTTCCGGTAGATTTCGAGCGATATAGCCTAATGAAATGTGCTGAATCGATACATTGCGCAAAGCGCCACATTTCTGGCTGGGGGCGACAGCGCCTCGGCCGCGAAGTAGCAATAACTCGGCCGTCTAAGCCTTGGAACAGAATCTTGCGGTGAGAGAATCCTCTGCTATACCTAAGAAAGTCAGGGACGCAGTCCGCGAATCAAGGATGACCATTCAGGACCATCCGCGTGAACTCCTCTTTGAATCTACGGCCTGGCATGTCCCCGACCAACTTTTCGTATGGCCGCCGGGATAGCTCTGGCGGTTTCCGCTGGCGTTCTACAGACGGAGGCTCCACATGCCGGTAAATGGCCGAATGGTTTGTGCCCTTGTGATTGGCCACAAACACCTCTCCCCCGGTGCCGTGAACGAAGATAGTGGCACGACGGAATTTGAATTTAATGACGAGTTAGCGCGTGACATTGAGTCCAGGCAGGGCGACGTCATCATTCAACGCGTGTACCGGCGAACGTACCAGAGCTTACCGGGTGACATTAATGAATTGTCGCCGGACTTCGTGGTGTGCCTGCATTGCAATGCCTTTAACAAACGTACTGCCGGTAGCGAGGTGCTCTACTACCATCGTTCAGTGAAGGGTCAGCAGATGGCCGACATTCTGGGCAAAGCATTGGCTGAGGGTCTGAAAAACCGGAATCGTGGTATCAAACCCCGCTCAGCCGAAGAGCGCGGCGGTTACCTGCTGCGTTACACCAACGCCCCCTGTGTTATCGCGGAACCCTTCTTTATCGACAACAACGACGAGTTGGCGAACGCTAAAACACGACGGCGCTATCTGGTTAAAGCGTATCTCGAAGCGATTGAAGAGATCGGGGAAATGTTCCGTTCGCAATTGATACTTGCACCGGACTTGTTATCCGGAATATCCAGTTCTGTCGAAACAGTGGCCAATGCGTCGGGTAGCCGTTCAGGCATTGCCCCGTCTACTGGGTGGAACAGCACACTCGCACATCAGGTAAGCATTGATCATTGGGCGCGTACTTATCCGGAAGGGTTAGTTGGCGTGCTAGCCAATCCGCAGGTGAAAGATATGAGCTTCTTCAATGCAGAAGTATCACCCGAAGTGCGCCGCAATGAAATGCGAACGGTAGTTGGTGCTTTCCTCTTCTTTCACTTCCGTTTGGGTAATCCTCCACAGCCTGGCGGTATTAGCGAAGATGACACGTTTAACCTGCTGGTTGCACAGTTTGCACAAGGACAGTGCAAGCTTTCGTTCAGCGGGGATGTTGTCGACGCTTGCTACCAATACCCCGATGAGCTGGATGTGGGGTGATGAACCGTGGGGCCGGCGCGGCGTTCGGGTATGTCGGTGGACGGTGAATGTCGGGCACAAAAAAGCGGGCCGCCAGGGCCCGCTTTCCGGTAACAACGCTGGCGTCTGAAATCAGGCGAAATTCTGATTCACAAACTCCCAGTTCAACAGTGCCCAGAACGCATCCATGTATGCAGGGCGGGCATTGCGGTAGTCGATGTAGTACGCGTGCTCCCATACGTCGCAGGTCAGCAGCGGAGTTACGCTGTCGTCAGTCAGTGGTGTTTCCGCATTGGAGGTGTTGACGATAGCGACAGTGCCGTCGGCTTTCTTCACCAGCCAGGTCCAGCCGGAGCCGAAGTTGCCGATTGCGCTGGCGGTGAACTCTTCCTTGAACTTGTCGAAAGAACCGAAGGTAGCGTTGATGGCCTCGGCGATGTCGCCAGTAGCTTCGCCGCCACCGTTGGGGCTCAGGCAGTTCCAGTAGAAGGTGTGGTTCCAGATCTGCGCTGCGTTGTTGAACACGCCGCCCGAGGAAGTCTTGACCAGATCTTCCAGTGATTTCTCGGCGTCGGCGGTGCCTTCCAGCATGCCGTTCAGCTTGTCGACGTAAGTTTTGTGGTGCTTGCCGTAGTGAAACTCGAGGGTTTCCTGGGAAATGTGCGGCTGCAGCGCATCCATTGCGTAGGGGAGTTCGGGGAGAACGTGTGTCATGAGATGAGGGTTCCTTGCTTTTGGGGCCTTCACCGAAGCAGATTCGGTTCGGGCCGGTTGCTTGTGGCGCGCATTCTACACAGGCTGAGTGTCATTACCCAGCGCGAAGGCGTGTGAATAAGGCCGCACAGGGGGGCGCGGTGCTGCGGCGGCGATCTCGACTTTTCGGGACTTTGTGATTTGGAAATACAAAGCCAGGGCTTATAACTGTGTGACCACTCAGGGATGAAGGATCGGTCGTGCTGGAAGTATTGATTGTTATAGCTGTCGTCATCATTTTTTGGTCACCGCTGGTGATGAACACCATCGGGCCATTCATCATCTGGCGAACGCAAAAAATACCTACCCGGGTAAAATTTGTGCCGGCAGATGAAGCGGCATTCATGGAGGAGAGAAGCGGCGAGTTCAAGAATTATGACAGCGAGCTCGCAGCTCTTGGGTTCTCCACTGTCGGCTCATCGGTGCTGTTGGACACACATGTCAACGGCCATTTCCGCCTCTACTGGCACGCTGAACTACAAATTGCCGCGATGGTAGTCAGCACGGTGAGTGCCGCTGAGGAGTTCACCTACCTGGAGTTCACCCAGTTATTTCAGGACGGCTCCGTCCTGAGTGTGAACAATGCCGGTCGGCCTGAGGCCTATCCCCGCCTGGCATTCAAAAGTGCATTCCAGTTCTCGGAAGTGCAGTCCGCTGAGATTTTGTTGAGCTACACGCAAAAAATAAAACGGCAAATCAAACCCAACAGTGTTCCCATTGACTACGACCTAGTCAGCGGCTTTGGCGGGGTGGAGAAGCACATGCGAAGAGAATCTGACGAGTTGCTGAATCTCGGATTCGTCAACGAGACAATCGACGAACAGGGCAAGCGCTCACTCACCCTTCTCGGGGCGTTTGGGATGACGTTTCGTTCAGTCTCTCCCGGTTTGCGAATTTTCTCCTACTTCAATCAGCGCCAGGCGAGGCAGATGCTTGAAAGCATCTAGGGTGCTCAAAACGGAATGTCAGAATCCCCAAAATCATCCGGCGAAGGAAACGGAGGTGCTTCGTCACCATAAGGTGCAGCAGCACCCTCGCTTTGGGCTTCAATCTTCCAGCCTTGCAAGTTATTGAAGTAGCGCCCGTTATATTCCCTACCGCGAATATCGAAAGTCACGGTGACTTCCTGGCCGGGGGACAGTGAGTCCAGCAGGGACACCTTGTCCTGTACAAACTCCACCAGTATTTCCTGGGGGTATTTGCCGTCTTCCACGGTCACCACCATCTCGCGTTTGGTGAAGCCGCTGTTGAATGTCTTTGAGTCGAAAATCAGTTTAACTTTGCCGGTGAGTTCGTATGCCATTCTCTGTTCTACGTGTAGTGTTTGTTTAAATGCCTGGTTTGTGACGGTTTTTAGTCCAACAGGGATAAATCCCGCACCGCACCCTTGTCAGCGCTGGTCGCCATTTTGGCGTATACCTTCAATGCTGCGCTCACCTTCCTCGGGCGCTCTTTAACCGGCTTCCAGGCGGCTTCGCCTTTGGCATCCATCGCGGCGCGACGTTGTGCCAATTCTTCTTCGGACAGGCGCACATTGATGGAACGGCCCGGAATATCGATGTCTATCATATCGCCGTGTTCTACGAGGCCGATGGCACCACCCGCTGCGGCTTCGGGCGACGCGTGGCCGATGGACAGGCCAGACGTGCCGCCGGAGAAACGGCCGTCGGTGAGCAGGGCGCAGGCTTTGCCCAGGCCCTTGGATTTCAGGTAGCTGGTGGGGTAGAGCATCTCCTGCATGCCGGGGCCGCCGCGGGGGCCTTCGTAGCGGATGATGACCACATCGCCCTCTTTTACCTTGTCGGCGAGAATATCGGCAACGGCATCTTCCTGGCTCTCGCATACGTAGGCGCGGCCGGAGAATGTCAGGATGGACTCGTCCACGCCGGAAGTTTTTACTACGCAGCCGTCTTCGGCGATGTTGCCGAACAGCACGGCCAGGCCGCCTTCCAGTGAGTAGGCGTGCTCCAGATTACGGATACAGCCTTTTTCGCGGTCGATATCCAGGCTTGGCCAGCGCGTGGACTGGCTGAACGCGGTTTGCGTGGGAATGCCTGCCGGGCCCGCGCTGAACAGTTTGTGCACGGCTTCATCCTTGCTCTGCGCGATATCCCATTTTGCCAGTGCCTCACCCATCGACGGGCTGTGTATGGTGGGAGACTCGGTGTGGAGCAGCCCGGCGCGGTCCAGCTCGCCAAGGATACCCATCACACCGCCGGCACGGTGCACGTCTTCCATGTGGTACAGCGGCGTGTTGGGCGCCACTTTGCACAACTGCGGAATTTTGCGCGACAGACGGTCGATGTCCGCCATAGTGAAGTCCAGCTCGGCTTCCTGGGCGGCCGCGAGCAAGTGCAAAATTGTATTGGTGGAGCCGCCCATCGCGATGTCCAGTGCCATGGCATTTTCGAAGGCAGCGAAGTTGCCGATGTTGCGCGGCAGTACGCTGTTGTCGTCCTGCTCGTAGTAGCGTTTGCACAGCTCCACCACCAGTTGGCCCGCACGCAGGAACAGTTGCTCGCGATCAGCGTGGGTGGCGAGTGTTGAGCCGTTGCCCGGGAGCGACAGCCCCAGCGCTTCGGTCAGACAGTTCATCGAATTGGCGGTGAACATACCGGAGCAGGAACCGCAGGTGGGGCAGGCGGAGCGTTCGTACTCTTCCACTTTGGCATCATCGGCATCGCTGTCAGCGGCGATGACCATCGCATCAACCAGATCCAGTTTGTGCTCGGAGAGTTTGGTTTTGCCGGCTTCCATCGGCCCACCGGAGACAAACACCACGGGGATATTCAGCCGCATGGCGGCATTGAGCATCCCGGGGGTGATCTTGTCACAGTTGGAGATGCACACCATGGCATCGGCGCAGTGTGCGTTGACCATGTACTCCACGGAGTCGGAAATGATGTCGCGTGAAGGCAGGCTGTAGAGCATGCCGTCGTGGCCCATGGCGATACCGTCGTCCACGGCGATGGTGTTGAACTCTTTCGCCACACCGCCGGCCGCCTCGATTTCCCGCGCCACCAGCTGACCCAGGTCCTTGAGGTGGACGTGACCGGGTACGAACTGGGTGAAGGAGTTCACCACAGCGATGATCGGCTTCTGGAAGTCGCCGTCTTTCATGCCGGTGGCGCGCCACAGGGCGCGGGCGCCAGCCATGTTGCGGCCAGCGGTGGAGGTACGGGAGCGATACTCGGGCATTTTACAACCTGTTCGTGCGCTTCAGGCGCGGTAAATACGAGGGGTCGCGCAGAATAGCAAAATTACACCAAGTCTGCCGCAGTGGGCATACAGGCTTGATTTCGCCCTACTGGCGGCATAATGTGAGCGCCGATAACATGATTCTAATAATAGGACGTACTGCCATGCTGAATTTCCGCCGCCTCACCCTTTTGCTGGCCTGCGCCGGCCTCTTTGCCTGTAGCGATAGCAGTGATTCGCCTGCTGCGTCCACACCGCTGCCACCCGAGCCCGAGGTGGAGGTTCGCCCGCCGCTGGAGCTGGCCTTCAGTGATGCGCCCATCGCGCTGGATGGCATCGACACCCGATTTGCCGCCGATGTGCGTTACGGCGACGGCGAGCGCAATCTGTTCGATATCTACCTGCCGCAGAACTGTGACGGCCCCACTCCGCTGGTGATCTACATCCACGGTGGCGGCTTTACCGGTGGCGACAAGAGCAGCGCCCACGATCGATTTGGCGATGATATCCGCGAGTTCCTGCAATCCTGTGTGGCCTACGCCACCATCAACTACTTCCTGCTCAGCGTGCCCGATGCCGATGGTGATATCGAAGCCGCCGCGGAGCAGGGTGGGGTGCTCGCTTCCATGCAGGACAGTGCCCGCGCCCTGCAATTCATGCGCTACCACTTTGAGAGCCTGAACCTGGATGTGGAAAACGTTGCGCTCTACGGTGGCTCGGCTGGCGCCGGCACCAGCCTGTGGCTGGGTACCCACGATGATATGGCCGACCCCGTGGCGGAGGATCCGATCCTGCGTGAATCGACCCGGGTAAAAGCGGTGGGCGCACTCGCTACCCAGGCCACATATGATCTGATCGATTGGGAAGCGGTGTTGCTGCCTATTCTGGCGCCTTTTGAAGCGGTGCTGGGTGGCACCGACATCATCACCGTGTCCCAGGCAATCAACAACACCAATTACCTGCTGACCTTCCTGGGGGTCTCCAGCATCGAGGCCATCGAAACGCCGGAAAATGAGGCCTACCGGGCCAGTGTGGATATGTTGGAGTTAATGGATTCCGGCGATGCGCCGATCTACGTCCACAACTTCAAAACCGGGCCGGACGACCTGCTGGACATGTTCCTGCACCACGGGCTTCACGCCATCGCGGTCTACGATCGCGCGGTGGAAGTAGGCCTGGAAGCCGTTGGCTATGTGGATGACGAGCCCAACTTCCCCTTACAGGACCCTTCCGGTGAGGGGCATGTCTCCTTCCTCACGCGGCATATTCGCTGATTGACATTGCGGGCACTCGCTGCCCGCATTATCGCGGTTGGTGATCGGGCGGAGCGCCCTCGTCACACTTTTTGCAGTTCAGTTTCAATCCGAGCTTGTCTTGCCGCCCTGCCTCGGTGATCACCCAGGGGCGATTGGTCCAGGGCGGGTTGTGACGCACGTGCTGGTTGTGCCCGCAGGCGAGTTGGGCCACCCAGTGGTTCTCTTCGTCCTGATGGTAGCCGGTGATGGCTTGTTCCACGGCCTACCAGTCCAGCCGCAATGTTGAGGTGACGTGGCGCTGCAGTCGCTCAGGGATGGCCAGCGCCGCTGCGCGCTCCGGCCAGCTCCTGAAGGCGGCTACGGTTTGCTCTACCACGCGTTTCTCCCGGTTGCGCGGCAGGCCGGCGTACTCGGCCAGGTGCTTCAGGTCCGCCATGTTGAAGCCGGTGGTTTTCCCGTTGATGCTCAATTGATGAAAGCGGGTGAAGTCGCTGCCCTCGGCATGGCACAGATCGTAAGCCGGTGATGGCGCCCACTGCCCGTCCGGCGCCATGATGAAGGCGAAATTTTTCACATGATCGTCCTGGTTGCAGCCCACCACGTTAAACACCACGCGGCGGAATTGTTCTTCCAGCGCGCTCATCGGCATGCCCAGTTGCTTCATCACCATAAATAACTGTTCGTAGGAGTAATGGCCGCTTTGGTAGTAGTCGAAATGGGCAAGGGCGCCCAGGGTTTGCACGAAGCGTTTCTTGCCTTCGTCGGTGCGGTCGAAGCGCCGGGTCATGAAGTGATTGCGCCCGTTCTCCTGCAGCAGGCGGCACTCGGAGATGTCGATGTTGCAGGCCAGGGCAGTCTGGTAGTAGCTGAACTCCAACAGGCCGTAGCCAGCGGGATCGGCCACGCCCCAATCGCCGCTGAACTTTACCCCGTCGAATTTGATCAGCCAGTGCTCGTACCCGGCGGGCAGGGGTAGTTGGCCTGAGCGCACTTCACTGGTGGCGGGCTTGTAGGCGATCACGGCCTTGGCGCGCGCACCACCGGCTGAGGTGCCAACACTGAGAATATCCAGCAAGCCTTCGTCGCCCAGTCCTTCCTCTAGCCGGGTATGGAGGCTGGCGCGATCCGCGAAGGCGAGGCTGGCCAACTCC
Source organism: Gammaproteobacteria bacterium (assembly GCA_030427085.1). Taxonomy (GTDB): domain Bacteria; phylum Pseudomonadota; class Gammaproteobacteria; order Pseudomonadales; family Halieaceae; genus JAUHXH01. The sequence continues at coordinate 331,958 of JAUHXH010000004.1, forward strand.
ACCAACTGCTGAACTTCCAGAGCACCATTGGCCGAGCCGGTATTGGGGCTGGCCGGCTCGAACTCCAGCGCACCCATGCCTCGGTTGCCGGTGTAGCACAGGCGATCTACTGCGTTAAATTGCTCCGGGGTACGACCGGTGGTGGCCAGCCACACGTCGATCAATGCGTTGCCGTAGCGATCGGGCAGGGCGTCGGCCAGCATGCCGGGCAACCCGTGGAAACTGTGGCGCGCTAGCTGGGGAAACTGGTAGACCCGGCGTGGATGCAAGGGCAGGTGCAAAGGAGCCAGTTCCATGCCGCTGCGGGCAAAGTCGGGGTCCCACTGAAAGCGGGCGTAGGTCTCCTCTGCATCCATCGATACATAGGCGATGGTGTGGCCCCAGAGTTTGACCTCTGCCGTACTCATGGCGCTTCATCGCCCCAGAAATTTGCCGATGTTTCGCGCACGGTGGATTGGCCCTTGCTGCGCGCTGCTTTGGCCTCTGCCATGGGCGAGCGAAGGTCGCGCGGTAGCAGCACGTCCACGGCGTCTACCGACCCCAGTGCCCGCAGCAGCTTGAGCCAGGAACCGAGCTGGCTATCGTTTCCCGCCTCGATACGGCGCAGCGTGGCCACGCCGACCCCGGCGGCGCTGGCCAGTTCGTGTTGCGACAGGCCTTGTTGCTTGCGGGTGGCGGCCAGGCGCCGCCCCAATTCTTCCAGGATGGCGTCGGTGGGGCTCAGTGCGTCTATTTTCATATCACTTGTGATATCTAATTGGTAAAACAGGTTTAAAACTATCACTAATGATAGCCCATATGGGCGATTTTGTAAGAGAAAATTGATATCAAATATGATTTATTATTAGACATCTAGACATAAAACAATCATATATGATTGTTTTATGTGGGTCAGAACTTGGAGGCTGCCCTTCAAAGGGTTTTAAAGAACACCTTCGAGTTACGCTGGAGGTTGTACAGGTCCTGTTTTTGCCCGGGCAGCGCATCGCGCCCTTCCTCCAGGAAGCCCTGTTCGATAAACCAGTGTGCTGTCTGGGTGGTCAAAACAAAAACGTGAGTAAGCCCTTGCTTACGAGCTTCGGCTTCCAGTTCGTGCAGCAAGCGTTTGCCTCGATCGCCCCCGCGGTAGTCCGGGTGGCACACTATGCAGGCGATTTCGCCGCTGCCGGCTTCGTCGAAGGGGTACAGGGCGGCGCAGGCGATGATGCGTCCATCCCGCTCCAGCAGGCGAAACTGACGGATCTCGGTTTCCAGCAGTTCCCGGGAGCGCTTGAGTAGGACGCCCTGGGCTTCCAGGGGTTCGATCAATTCCAGAATGCCGCCCACGTCGTCGATGCTGGCCTGGCGACTTTGCTCGAAGGCGTCATTGGCCACCAGGGTGCCGGCGCCATCGTGGGTAAACAACTCCTGCAGGAGAGAGCAATCGTCGGCGTACCCGATCAGGTGGCAACGTGGAACGCCAGCCTCACAGGCCCGCCGGGCGGTATCCAGTAGATGCCGCTGGTGGCTGTTCGCCACATCCAGCAAGTCGATTTCCCCCACCGCACACTGAGCGATGAGATTACCCTTGCCGTCGCTGATGCCGGGTTCTTCGCCGAGCATGATGAGCTTGTCCGCGCTGATGGCGGCAGCAGTCTGCATGGCGATATCTTCCAGCGACAGGTTAAAAATCTCGCCGGTTGGTGAGTAGCCCAGCGGTGACATCAGTACGATAGAGCCTTCAGCCAATTGCCGCTGAATGCCGGTAGCGTCGATGCGCCGTACCCGACCGGTGTGCTGGAAATCCACTCCGTCCACTACGCCGATCGGGCGGGCTGTGACGAAGTTGCCGCTGCAGACCCGCATGCGGGCACCCTGCATGGGGGAGTTGGGCAAGCCCATGGACAGCAGGGCTTCCATTTGCGCGCGCAGGGAACCGGCGGCGTCGGTGACGTGGGCCAGAGCCTCGGTATCGGTAATGCGAAGGTCGCCCACGCGCTGGGAGCTCAAGCCGGCCTGTGCCAGCCGCGCGTCGATTTGTGGGCGGCTGCCGTGTACCAGCACCAGGCGAACACCCAGGCTGTTCAGCAGGGCGATGTCGTGAATCAGATGGGGAAAGTTCTCGTGCAGGGCTGCCTCGCCGCCGAACATCAGCACAAAGGTTTTGCCCCGATGTGCGTTGATGTAGGGTGCGGTGTTCCTGAACCAGCGAATGTGTTCCGGATTGCCGGTATTCACGTTTCTCTCCTGCAAACTGTTGGCCTGAAGCCCCGTGGGCCCGAAGCCAGTTAGCCGGCAAATTGCCGTGCCAGCCTCCTAGATTAACCAATCCGGGTGGCATGCCCCAAGCGCAATAATGCCAGGCCGCACTTACAGGCAGTAGTGGCGAATCAATTGGGTGAGCAGCGCGATGCAGGGTTGGAGCTGGTCCATCTCCATATATTCATCGGGCTGGTGGGCGCGGTCGATGGAACCGGGGCCCATGACGATGGTGTCCATACCCAGTTGTTGCAGAAAGGGCGCTTCGGTGGCGAAGGCAACAGCCTCACCGCGGTGGCCGCTGAGTTTTTCCGCCACCTGGACCAGTTCCGAATCCGCCGCCTGTTCGAAGGGGTCCACACCGCCGATCAGGGGTTTCAGGTCAATTTGCAGCGATAACTGGCCCGCTAACTGCGCCAGCCGCTGCCGGATTTCGGCGCGAATATCTTCATTGCCTGCGCCGGGTGTCATACGCAGGTCAAAATGCAGTTCACTCTGCCCGCAGATGCGGTTGGGGTTGTCCCCTCCGTGGAGGCAACCCAGGTTGAGGGTTGGAAAAGCGACCTGGAAAGCGGGGTTGCTGTAGCGTTCCGCCAACTGGTTGCGGTAGGCCAGGAGATCACTAATCACTGCGTGCATTCCCTCCAGCGCATTATTGCCCAGCGCGGGATTGGAGGAGTGGCCGGAGCGCCCGGTAACCGTGATCGAGTGCATCATGATGCCTTTGTGCATTCGCACGGGCACCAGCGAGGTGGGCTCACCAATTACCGCCGCTCGCGCTTTGGGTTTACCCGCCGCGACCAGTGCTCGTGCGCCGTTCATGGAGCTCTCTTCGTCACAGGTGGCGAGGATGATCAACGGCTGCTTGAGGTCGGTACCGGAAAAGGCCTCCGCCGCCGCCAGCGCCAGTGGAAAGAAGCCCTTCATGTCGGTGCTGCCCAGGCCGTAAAGGCGCTGGTCACGCTCGCTCAGGGCGAGAGGGTCGCTGGCCCAGCGGCCCTCGTCGAAAGGCACGGTGTCAGTGTGTCCTGCCAGTACCAGGCCGCCGGGACCACTGCCTCGGGTGGCGATCAGGTTGGCCTTGTGGCCGCTGTCGCTCACCGGCATCACTTCACAGTCAAAGCCCGCGCGCTCAAGCCACTCCGCCAGCAAATCCACCACGGCGCGATTGCCCATGTCCCAGGTGGGGCTGGTAGAACTGACCGAGGGCAGCGCGACGAGCTGCTGCAGTTGCTGCAGTACCTGTTGTTGAGTGGTGGGCATGAGGCCTCCGGTGCTCGGGGAGGCCTAAGTCTAACCCATCAGCCGAAAATGCCCTTGAAGATGTAGAAGAAGATGATCGCCAGGCCTGCGCCGGCAGGCAGGGTTACCAGCCAGGACAGGAAAATGGTGCCTACCACGCGCAGGTTCAAGGCTGCGATCCCGCGCGCCATGCCTACACCCAGGACCGCTCCTACCAGCGTGTGGGTGGTAGAGATGGGCAGGCCGGTGGCGGAGGCAACTACCACGGTAGAGGCTGCGCCCAGTTCTGCCGCGAAGCCCCGGGTAGGGGTGAGTTCGGTGATGCGCTTGCCGATGGTGGCGATCACCTTCCAGCCATACGTAGCCAGACCAACCACGATACCCAGGGCGCCCACCAGCAAAATCCACCAGTGGGTACTGGCTTTGGCGGCAATCTCGCCACCAGACTGCACCACGCTGGCCACGGCGGCCAGGGGGCCAACGGCATTGGCCACGTCGTTAGAGCCGTGGGCAAAAGCCATGGAACAGGCGGTAAAAATCATCAGGATGGCGAACACGCGTTCAACGTTGTTAAAGCGGTTGCCGAATTCGGGTTCGGGCTCTTCCTTGATCTTGGTCAGCAACCAGGCGCCGAACGCGGCAACCACCAGGCCGACTGCGGCGGAAACTGGCAGCGCGTTGGCGAATTTGGAACCCAGGCCCAGATCCATTTCTATACCCAGGTGCTTCAGCCCCTTAAGCAGGGTGACCATGGAGATCATGAAACCCACCATCCACATGTAGACGGGTACGAAGCGCTTGGCGCGACGGAAGGGGTCATCGGTGTCGAGGATCAGGTGGCGCACGCTGATGAACAGGGCAAAGGAGATGGTGCCAGCCAGTACCGGTGAAACCACCCAGCTGGCCGCAATGGTGCCAACCTTGCCCCAGCTGATTGCATCAACAGAGATGCCCACCGCAGCAAAGCCCACGATCGCGCCTACGATGGAGTGTGTAGTAGAGACTGGCCAACCCCTCAGGCTGGAAATCAATAGCCAGGTGCCTGCAGCCAACAGCGCCGACAACATGCCGTACACCATCAACTCCGGGGAGTCTTCCATCAGCGAGGGGTCGATAATGCCCTTGCGAATCGTTGAGGTAACCTCGCCCCCGGCCAGATAGGCGCCGAGGAACTCGAACACCATGGCGATGAGAATGGCCTGTTTGATGGTTAACGCGCGTGAGCCCACCGAGGTGCCCATGGCGTTGGCCACGTCATTGGCGCCCACGCCCCAGGCCATGAAGAAGCCGAAGGCGCAGGCGAGTATCAGGAACAGGCCGCCGTATTGTGCAATGATTTCCATCTATCCGGTCCGTTTGGTCAGCGAGCGATGAGAACTTGCAGGCGGTGGCCCGCTTTTTCAGCGTGGTCGGCCAGGCGGCCCAGGTCGTCGATCACGCGATACATGAACATCACGTCGACCGGGGGCAGGCTGGCTTCCAGCTTGAACAGTTTTCTACTCAGTGAGGCGCCCAGTTTGTCGGTGGTGCGCTCCAGTTTGTCGAGCTCCTTCAGCATCTCTTCCACCCGCAGTACTTCGCGGCCGGTGAAGCCCACTTCCAGCAGTTCGTCCAGTTCCTGAATGGCGCGCAGGGCCTGGAAGCTGGCGGCAGTACAGCTGTCCACAAAGTTCAGCAGGGGCTCCTGCAGTTTCTCGGGAAATTGCATTTTGCGGCTCAATACCATGCCGGAGATGTCCTGGGCGCGGTTGGCGATGCGGTCCTGCACCGATACCAGCTCCAGCAGGTCGCCACGGGGCACCGGCAGGAACAGGCTCTTGGGCAAGTTGCGCCGCACCGAATTTTTGAGTTTGTCCGCTTCCCGTTCCATGCGTGCAATGTCGCGATGCACCTGCTTGGCGGTTTCCCACTCGCCGGCCTGGGACGCCTCGAAGAAGGGCGCTAACTGCTCTCCGGCCTCGTGACACAGCAGCATGTGCTCCTGGATGGGGCGGATGGGGGATTTACCGAACAGGTTTTCAAGTGGATTGCGTACAGCCATAGTGGAGGGGCTCCCTTGTGGTGGGGCGGATTATAGGGATATGTCATCTATCTGTCACAACTATAGACCCTGCTGTGGCAGGCCTGTTTATGGTAGCTCGAAACGCCCGGAAAACGGGGTTTTCGCCCGGAAGCCTGTGTTAGCATGACCACGATTAGCACGGGCCGGGGACGCCATGGGCACTCAGATCAAGGAACAGTTTCGTAGTGGCAAGTTACAGATAGCGAGTCTGGTGGACGACCTGGTTCGCGATGGTCTGATCCCGCCAGAGCGGGCCCCCCGGCTGTCCAGCTCCAATCTGGGGCAGGTGCACCCGCTGGTTTACCTGGCAGAGCAGCATATAGCCAACCCCTCGCGTCCAGGTAGCGAGCTGGAAATGGAGCAGCTACTGGCCTGGCTTTCCCGGCGCTGTGACCAGCCGGTGTACGACATCGACCCGCTGAAGATCAACGTGAGTGCGGTCGCCGAGGTGATGTCGCTGGCCTTCGCTCAGCGGCACCAGATCCTCGCGGTGGAAGTCCACAAGGATGAGGTGGTCATCGCCAGCGCCGAACCCGGGGTGAGCGATTGGGTCAGCAATCTGGAACATGTGCTGCGGAAGAAAATCCGCCGGGTGCTGGCCGATCCCCGCGACATCACTCGCCACACCAGCGAGTTCTACACCATGGCGCGCTCGGTGCGCTCAGCCCACAGTGTGGGTAGCGGCAAGGGCGCCGGCGGTGTAACCAACCTCGAACAAATGCTGGAGCTGGGCTCGATGAAAGAGCCCGATGCCAACGACCAGCACATCGTCAGCGTGGTGGACTGGTTGCTGCAGTACGCCTTCGAGCAGCGTGCCAGCGATATCCACATCGAGCCGCGGCGCGACGTGGGCAAGGTACGATTCCGCATCGACGGTGTGCTGCACGACGTCTACGAGTTGCCCGGGCAGGTCTGCAACGCCGTGACCAGTCGCATCAAGATTCTGGGCCGCATGGACCTGGCGGAAAAACGCCGGCCCCAGGATGGCCGCCTGAAAACCCGCTCGCTGGAAGGGACCGAGGTAGAACTGCGCCTGGCTACGCTGCCCACCGCATTCGGCGAAAAGCTGGTGATGCGGATATTCGACCCCGAGGTACTGCAAAAGAGCTTCGAAGAGCTGGGCCTGGCCGAGGAAGATCTGCGTCGCTGGAATGCCATGACCGACGTGGGTAACGGCATCGCGCTGGTTACCGGTCCCACCGGCTCCGGTAAAACCACCACGCTCTATTCCACCCTGCGCAAGCTCGCCACCTCGCAAGTCAACGTGTGCACCATTGAAGACCCGATCGAGATGGTGGAGGACGCCTTCAACCAAATGCAGGTTAATCACGGCATCAACCTGGATTTCTCCGCGGGCGTGCGCGCCCTGATGCGGCAGGACCCCGACATCATCATGATCGGTGAGATTCGTGACCTGGAAACGGCCAACATGGCGGTGCAAGCTGCGCTCACCGGCCACCTGGTGATCTCTACCCTGCACACCAATGACTCGCCCAGCTCGATCGCGCGCCTGTTGGAGCTGGGGGTGCCCTATTACCTGATTCGCGCCACTGTGCGGGGGGTGATGTCCCAGCGCCTGGTGCGCGTGCTGTGCCCTGACTGCAAAACCTTCGTGCCCACCGATGAAACGGCATGGCGTGAACTGACCCGACCCTGGAAAGTGCAGATGCCAGAGAAGATGCCCGTGCCGGTGGGGTGTAAAGCGTGCCGGGATACCGGTTATCGCGGCCGGCAAGGTATCTACGAAGTGCTGCTGTGCAGCGCCGAAGTGCAGGAAGAAATTCAGCCAAGCATCGACACGCCGCGCCTGCGCCGCCAGGCCATGGCCGAGGGCATGCGCACGCTGCGCCTGTCCGGCGCCCGCCGCGTCGCTCGGGGACAGACCACGATTGAGGAAGTGATGCGGGTCGCCCCCGTGATCGACAAATAACAACTGCATTCAAGGGCGGTTCGCGACCGCCGGGGTACCCGCCATGCAAACCGATTTCCTGCCCGAGTCACTGGCCAGCGAGGCCCAACGGGCCTGGCAGCGCATTCTGGAGCGAGCCGACGAAACCACTACGCAGGACCTGATTGAGCTGGCCGCCCACGGGGAGCACGCGGGCGAAATTGCCCGGGTACTGGCTTGCTCCCCCTTCGTGGTGGAGCAGAGCTTGCGCCGCCCCGCCCTGTTGCTCGACCTCCTCGCGGGCGGCGACCTGGCGCGTTCCTTCGTCGAAAATGAATGCCTCACTTCATTGCAAGCGGCGCTTGCCGCAGAACCTGATCTCGACACCACCTTGCGCCGTTTCCGACAGCGCCAGATGTTGCGTATCGTATGGCGCGACTTCACCCGTCGAGCCGATACCGGCGAAACCACACGCGATACCTCGCTTCTGGCCGAGGCCTGTCTGCAAGTAGCTCAGAACACACTCCATGCGGAGCTGGTGCAACGTCACGGCCAGCCCATAGGTCGCCACAGCGGCGAGCCGCAGGAGCTGATCGTGATCGCCATGGGAAAACTGGGTGCGCGCGAGCTCAACCTGTCTTCCGACATCGATCTGATCTTTGCCTACCCCGAATCCGGGCAGACCGATGGCGACAAGTGCATCACCAACGAAGAATTTTTCATCAAACTCGGGCAGCGCCTGATCGCCAGTCTTGACCGGGTGAACGCCGAGGGATTTGTGTTCCGTGTGGACATGCGCCTGCGTCCCTACGGTGACAGCGGCGCACTGGTGCACAACTTTACCGCGCTGGAGGAGTACTACCAGGACCAGGGCCGCGACTGGGAGCGTTACGCCATGATCAAGGCGCGCCCGGTGACGGGACAGCCCCGCTACGCGCGCGAATTAATCGAAGATCTGCGCCCCTTTGTCTATCGGCGCTACGTGGACTTTGGCGTGATCGAGAGCCTGCGCGGCATGAAACAGATGATCAACGCAGAAGTGCGGCGCCGGGGTTTGGACAACAACGTCAAGCTCGGTCACGGCGGCATTCGCGAGGTGGAATTTATCGCCCAGTGCTTCCAGCTAATTCGGGGTGGACGCGACTTCGGTCTGCAGCAGCGTGAGCTGCTGCCGGTGTTGGAAGAGTGTGTAAACCTCGCCTGCCTGCCGCAGGCCGCTGCCGCGGAACTACGCGAGGCTTATCTTTTTCTGCGCGATTCAGAGCACGCAATCCAGGGCTACATGGATCGCCAGACTCAGGAGCTACCGGTCGATCCGCTACCGCAGGCAGCGATGGCGCAAGTGATGGGCCGTGCCGACTGGGAGGCTTACCTCGGGGAACTGGCAGCACAGCGACAACGGGTGTCGGCACATTTCGATGCATTGATAGCCGCGCCGGAGGAGGAATCGGAGAGCGACGCGCCAGATCTGCTGCTGTGGGGCGAACAACTCGACGCCCCGATCCTCGAGGAACTGGGTTTTCAGGATCCCGACACAGCGCTGGCCCAGCTTCAGGAATTGCAGCAATCCCGCCGCATCACCGTATTGCAGGCCGCGGGCAGGGAGCGCCTCGAGGCCTTCATGCCGCAATTGATTCGCGCCTGTGCCGAGGTGGAGGATCCTGACCTCGCGCTGGCTCGGCTGTTGCCGCTGGTTAGCGCTGTGGCCCGTCGCAGCGCCTACCTTGCGCTGCTGCTCGAAAACCCTCAGGCGCTGGATGAACTGGTGGCTCTGTGTCACGCCAGTCCCTGGATCGCCGAACAGATGACGGCGCGCCCGGTATTGCTGGACGAATTGCTGGATCGAGCCAGTCTTTACACCGCGCCGGATAAGGAAGCCCTGCTGTCGGAGCTACGCGAGTTCACAGCGCGCATTCCCATGGATGACCTGGAGGCGCAGATGGATGCCCTGCGTTACTTCCAGGCCGCCCACGTGCTGCGCGTGGCCGCCAGTGAAATTACCGGGCGCCTGCCGCTGAAACAGGTCAGCGACAAGCTGACCTATATCGCAGAGGTTTTGCTGGAACAGTGCATCGCAGTGGCCTGGGCGGACCTGACCGCCAAGTATGGTGAGCCCGCGAAGGACAGCCCCGGCACCGGTTTTACCGTACTCGGCTACGGCAAGTTGGGCGGTATTGAGCTGGGCTACGGCTCCGACCTCGATCTGGTGTTTGTGTTTGATGCCAAACGCCAGGGCGTTACCAGTGGTCCGCGCAGCATCGACAACACCGTGTTCTACACACGGCTCGGCCAGCTGGTGATCCACATTCTGGAAACGCGCATGTCCCTCGGGCAGCTCTACGAAGTGGACCTGCGCCTGCGGCCTTCCGGGGAGTCAGGCATGCTGGTGCCGAGCCTTTCCGGCTTCGACAATTACCAGCGCGACTCTGCCTGGACCTGGGAACATCAGGCCCTGGTGCGAGCACGGCACGTGGCCGGCGACGTCACGGTGGCAGAGGCGGCAGAAGCGGTGCGCCGCGAGACCCTGTGTCGTGAGCGCGACGAGGCATCCCTGGCTGCAGAAGTGGTTAAAATGCGTCGAAAAATGCGTGATCACCTGCTGCCGCGGGAGGATCGGCAAAATGGGGAATTTCACCTAAAACAGGGCGGCGGCGGTATCGTCGATATTGAATTTATGGTGCAATACGCCGTCTTGGCCTGGTCTCACCGGGTCCCGGCGCTGGCGCGGTGGTCCGACAATGTTCGCATTCTCGAGACCCTCGGCCAGGAAGGCTTATTCGAGCAGTCGGAATGCGAGCTCCTGACGGAGGCATACCTCGCGTACCGATCGGCTGCCCATCAACTTTCCTTGCAGCAAAATCCGGGTGTTGTGCCAGCGGGGCGCTTCGATGATTATCGCGGCGCGGTCGAGGCCAAGTGGCAACAATTATTCGCGGGAGTGAACCCGCAGGCGGAAGGAGAAGAGTGATGAACCTGGCCGATCGCGATGGTCTTATCTGGCTGGATGGAGAAATGGTGCCCTGGCGCGAAGCCAAGGTGCACGTCCTGACCCACACCCTTCACTATGGTCTCGGCGTATTCGAAGGCGTGCGCGCCTACATGACGCCCGATCGCGGTAGCTGCATTTTCCGCCTGAAAGAACACACCGACCGCCTGTTCCGTTCCGCTCACATCCTGGGCATGGACATGCCCTTCGACAAGGCCACGCTGAACGACGCGCAAAAAGCTGTTGTGCGTGAGAACAACCTGGAAGAAGCCTACCTGCGCCCGATGTGTTTTTACGGCTCTGAAGGCATGGGCCTGCGCGCCGACAACCTGAAGACCCACGTAATGGTCGCCGCCTGGGAGTGGCCCTCCTACATGGACCCGGATGCCAAGAATCGCGGCATCAAGGTGCGCACTTCGTCGTACACCCGCCACCACGTGAACATCACCATGTGCAAGGCGAAGGCCAATGGCAACTACATCAACTCCATGTTGGCGTTGAAAGAGGCGCTGGACTGCGGCGCCGAAGAAGCCATGCTGTTGGACAACGAAGGTTACGTGGCCGAGGGCAGCGGCGAGAACATCTTCCTGGTGCGCGACAACCGCATCTACACCCCCGAGCTGACTTCCTGCCTGGACGGCATCACCCGCAACTGCATTTTCACGCTGGCGGGTGAGTTGGGCTACACGATCGAAGAAAAGCGCATCACCCGCGACGAAGTTTACGTGGCGGACGAGGCCTTCTTCACCGGCACCGCGGCAGAGGTAGTACCCATTCGCGAAGTGGACGGCCGCACTATCGGTAGCGGCAGCCGCGGCCCGCTCACCGAGAAGCTGCAAACCATGTACTTCGACTCGGTACGCGGCAATCGCAGCGAAAACACCGAGTGGCTGGAGCCCGTGGCCTGAGCTGAGCACCGGCACCGGTTTAGTCTTTCGTGGACAAGGTGAACAACATCCTCGTCGTCGGCCCTGCCTGGGTCGGCGACATGGTGATGTCCCAAACGCTCTACCAGTTGCTGCGGCAACATAATCCCCACTGCCAGATTGACGTGCTCGCTCCCGCCTGGAGTGAACCGCTTTTGGCGCGTATGCCGGAAGTGCGCCACGCCCTGAATATGCCGCTGGGGCACGGTGCCCTGGGCATCGGTGAGCGCCGCCGCCTCGGGCATTCCCTGCGCGGACGCTATGACCAGGCCATCGTGCTGCCCAACTCCTTCAAGTCCGCCCTCGTGCCCTGGTTTGCCGGCATTCCCCGTCGCACGGGTTGGCGCGGTGAAATGCGTTACGGCCTGTTGAATGACTTGCGTCGCCTCGACGAAGAACGCTACCCATTGATGGTGCAGCAGTTCATGGCCCTGGGCTTGCCCGCTGGCGAACCGGTTGCGCGTGACGCCCATCAGCCGGCCTTGCAGGTGGATGCGGATCAAGCCCTGGCCTGTCGAAATCATCTCGGACTGGCGCCCGACCTGCCCCTGTTGGCGTTATGCCCCGGCGCCGAGTTCGGCCCTGCCAAGCGCTGGCCGGAACGGCATTTCGGAGCACTGGCGCGTCACTATCTCGAGCGCGGCTGGCAGGTGGCGCTGTTTGGTTCCGCCAATGACAAGGCAGTAACTGAGAGCGTTCGAGAGCAGGCCGGGGAACATCCCCAGTGTTTTGATCTCGCCGGCAAAACTGCGTTGGCGGAAGCGGTGGATCTACTGTCGCTGGCCGATGCCGTGGTCAGCAATGACTCCGGACTGATGCACATCGCTGCCGCCCTGCACCGTCCTTTGGTGGTGGTGTACGGCGCGACGTCGCCGCGTTTCACTCCACCCCTGTCAGCCAGCTCCGATATGTTGGTCTCCGACCTCGAGTGTGCACCCTGTTTTGCGCGGGACTGCCCGCTGGGCCACCAGGACTGTCTGCAAAAACTTTCGCACGAGGCGGTGATCAACCGGCTCGACCCGTTGGTAACCCGGTAACCATCAATGCGCGTCCTGATCGTAAAAACTTCTTCGCTGGGGGATGTCATTCACACCCTGCCGGCACTGACCGACGCAGCCGCCGCTTTGCCCAGCGTGACTTTCGACTGGGTGGTGGAGGAGGCCTTCGCAGAGATACCCCAGTGGCACCCGGCCGTGAATACCGTGATTCCAGTCGCCCTACGCCGCTGGCGGAAGTCGCCCATTCAAAGTTTCAGTGGCCCCGAATGGCGGCGCTGCAAAGCGGAGCTGAAGCGCCACCACTACGATGCGGTCATCGACGCGCAAGGACTGGTCAAGAGTGCCCTCCTGGCGCGAATGGTCAAGGCGCCGCGCTATGGCATGGATAAGGACTCCGTACGGGAGCGCTGGGCGACCTTGGTGTACCACCATAAAATCCCTGTGCCCCGCGACATGCACGCGGTAGAACGCACGCGACTGCTTTTTGCTAAGGCACTGAAATATCCGCTACCGGAATCACGCGGTGATTACGGCCTGCGTGACAACCTCCCGCAAGTACAAGATAACCTGCCACCCGGATTGTTATTTTTCCACGGCACCGCGCGCGATGAAAAGCTCTGGCCGGAGGATCACTGGATACGCCTGGCCGAGCTGGCTGATCAGGCGGGCTATCGCGCCTGGCTGCCTTGGGGCAACAAAACGGAAAAAGCGCGCGCCAAACGTATCGCCGCCAATGCGTCGAATGCCCAGGTACTACCGCGCCTGGACCTGCGCGGCTTGGCCAGCATGTTGTTGCAGGTAAAGGGTGCAGTAGCTGTCGATACTGGACTTGGCCATCTGAGCGCAGCACTGGACGTGCCCACCGTGTCTTTGTATGGCCCGACCTCGGCAAAGCTAATCGGCGCCTATGGGGAAAATCAGGTGCATCTGAGTACGCCGGGCGACAAAGACGCAACGCCCGAGGAGCAGATGGCCGCGATCACGCCGGAGCAATGCCTTCAGGCTTTATTGCCGCTGGTGCGGTAGGTGCCCCTGTTTAAGTCTGCCCTGGGCGAGTTCGGACCATTTGGCCATAAGCGGTGAAGTGCGGGACGGCGTAATTACTACCTCATTAAAAAACCTGAATACCCGAACGCTTGGCCACCGAGCGCATTTTTTTGTCTAGCGTGGCCAGAGGTAGTCCAGCATTTCGAGCCAGTAGCAGGTAGGCAGCGTCGTAAGCCGTAACCCCAAATGCGTCAGCAGCCTCAAATAGCGCCAGTGGGGTTTCACGTCGATCGATGCAGATGGAAAACAGGTCGTGAAGTGCGTGCAGTGTTTTTACCGCGGTACTGTACTCCAGTTCGTTTTCTCGGACGTAGTAAGCAGCGACATTGGCGGCTTCGTAGCACCAAAGGTAAGGTACGATTCCCTGGCGGTCTTCCGCGTTTAAATAATCACGTACTGACAGCGCGTAGCGCCGATCGGCCGGTTTGCCGCTGCTGATCAGCCAGCGCATCGCCACACTGTTATCGACGACCAGAGCGCTGCTAGCATAAGTACCGGTGGGTTCCCTTATCTCAAATCCCACGTTTGCGACCTTCCTTGATGACTTGCTCCAACGGCGTTTCTACTACACGGGGTTCCAGCGTCAACAGGAAGTCCATTGCTTTTTTGCGCTCAGCATCTTGAGGTAATGGGCGTATTTCCGCGATGGGTTTACCGTGTTTGAGAATAACAGCGGGCTCGCCGGAATCGACCACCTGATTGATGATCTGGTTGGGTTTCTTGTTGACGTCGGCCATAGTGACTTTCACAGCGGATGCTCCAATTTATACGTAAAAGTGTACGTAGAAATTAGTATAGCCTATTGCCTGACGAGAAGCCCCTAGCGGTGGCGAGGGGCTCTTTGGGGTGGTTTGGTTGCAGCGCGATTCCCTGCAGCGAGGAATCCATCACACCAGCCTGAACCCACCACCATCGGCGTAGGTCTCGGCAGAGCCGCCAGTTCTGCACTGAAGTTCAGTTCTGGCAGGAGTTCATCCAGTACCAGTTCCAGCCGGTCGACGATCGCTGGCTCGCCCACGCGGCCACGAACGCCCCAGCGCACACGGAAGTCATCGCAAACCCAGTCATCCTCATTACCCGCGGGCCAGCTGGCGAAGGCAACGTCGCGTATCAGCCCGTAGTGCCGGGCCATCATGAACTCCTCGAACACCATTGCCAGATCCTCCAGGCGGGTGCTGTAGGCGTAGAGGTCGGTGGCCAGATCCTGCTCGAAGAAGAAGCCGATATCACTGGCCGTGTGGCGAGTCACTACAGGTGTTGTCGGAGCGCCCTGGTAGAGCACTTGTGCAACCTCCTGGAGCTCCGAAGAGGTCAGCGGGTAGACGCTCTGCAGGTGCTCAGAAACCTGCCGGGTCTCAACGAAGTAAGGCGTATCCCGCGGGTTCAGGACTGGCAGGATGCTCACCGGCAACACATCGGTTGCGTGGGCCAACTCGTGGAACAGCAGGGCGGCTGCGGGGGCCTCAATCTCCTCCAGCGTGCGCCGGTCCGGGTCAAAGTTGGGAACACCATTGCCGGGCGTTGTACTGACATAGCGCCAAAGATCGGTAAAGGCGACCAGTTGTTCGAAGGCGGCACGGTAGTCCGGTTCCTGGGAAATACCCCTGCGTTCGCCGGGGTAGAGCCAGAAAGTGTTTGCGTCCAGATAGATGGCACCGGTGCCACTGCTGTAATAAGAAGGGCGAATCTGGTTGCCAATCACGATGGCGGTAACACTGCGGAACAACAGGCGTAGTTCGGCAGGCATGCGGCGCAACAGGGTTTCGAAGCGGCGGGCCATCCAGGCATCTTCCACCACCAGGTGGCGCATGATGTCCTCGATGTCCGGCTCGTCAGTTTCCTGCCCGATCAGGGGCAGTTGTTCGAACTCGCACAGCTCGTAAATCCACACGGGCAACAGGCAGGCCATCAGGTTGTCGATATTACCGCTGCTGGGTCGTGCCAGATCCCAGCTTGCGCCCACGATCATGCGATCGGTAATCAGGTCCAGCAGATCGGCCTCGATATTGTCGGCCACGGCCACTTCCAGCTCCCACAGAAAATCGGGTGGGCCGTTGTAGGCATCGGCATGCTGCAATCGCGACCAGGCCAGCACGTCGTTGTAGTTGGTTTTGCCGTCCCGATTAACATCACTGACCAGCCGGGCCGCCTGGAAATTGAGCTCGGCCATCAATTCGGCGTCGGTCATCAGGGGGAAACGGTACTGCATGTGCCGGTAGACGGCCTCGGTCAACAGGTTGACCCGGGTGAGACCCTTGCGCAGGTTGCTGCCGCGTACGATGGCGTGCAGCGAGCCGTTCACAGCGCGGGGGTTTAGGTCGATCAGGCCGTCTTCGTCCCAGTCCTGATCAAAGCCGCCGGTCGCCTCCACCAGGTACCAGGTGTTGGGTTCTATCTGGCCCTTCGGTAGCTGCACCCCGCCGAGCAGTTTGAGGCGTGTTAGTTCACTGAAACTGTTCCAGTCGCTGGCGGGAACCTGGGCCCGAACCTCCAGTTCATTGGCCGTGGTCAGGCCGTTGACCACAGCGGCGCCGCCGCGTAGTGGGCGAATAGTGATTGTGGCATCGGTGAGCGGGCCGGTGAGTTCTACCTGCAAGCAACCCTGCAGTGAGAACACAGCAATAACCAGCGCCAGGCATTTGCGTAGCGACATAAACGAACTCCGTTTCCGTATAGCTCCGACCTCGAGTGTAGCCAAAATATCCGTCAATTACCGCTGGTGATAATTGCGAAACCAGTCCACAAACTGCTGCAGGCCTTGGTCGATGTCAGTGTGCGGGGCAAAGCCGGTCAGGTCGGCCAGCCGCGCAGTGTCGGCATAGGTGGCGTGTACGTCGCCGTCCTGCATGGGCAGGTATTCCTTTTGTGCTTCCATACCCAGCGCCCGTTCCAGTGAGGCTACGAAGTCCATCAGTGCCACCGGCTGGTGATTGCCGATGTTGAATACGGTGGCCAGAGCGTCGGGCATCGCCTGATGCTCCGACAGCGCCACCACACCGCTAACGATGTCGTCGATGTAGGTGAAATCGCGACTCAGTTGGCCGTGGTTGAACAGTTTGATCGGGCGGCCGGCGAGAATGGCATCAGTGAACAGCCAGGCCGCCATATCAGGCCGGCCCCAGGGGCCGTACACCGTAAAGAAGCGCAGGCCAGTACTGCGAAAGCCGTAGAGATGGCTGTAGGCGTGGGCCATTAACTCGTTGGCTTTTTTGGTGGCCGCATACAGGCTCACCGGCTGGTCCACCGGATCGCTCTCGCTGAAGGGTAGCTTGGTGTTGCCCCCGTACACGGAACTGGACGACGCGTAGATCAGATGGGGCACCTCGCCGTGGCGACAGCCCTCCAGAATATTCAAAAACCCGCTGAGGTTGGCATCGGCGTAGGCGTGGGGATTCTCCAGCGAGTAGCGTACACCCGCCTGGGCCGCGAGATTGACCACCTGATCGAAGCGGTGCTCGCCAAACAATGTGTCGATCGCATTGCGATCGGCCAGGTCGGCTTCAACGAACTGAAAATCGGGCTGCCCCTGTAGTTCAGCCAAACGGTCCTGCTTTAGCTGTATGGCGTAGTAATCATTCAGGTTGTCCAGGCCGACAACGGTGTGACCGAGCGACAGCAGTTGCCGGCTCAGGTGCATGCCGATGAAGCCGGCGGCGCCGGTAACCAGAATCTTCATGGCCGGTTTTCCTCGTGTACTTCCCTCGCCTGGGCCAGGGACAGACCCACCAGGGCCATCAGTGGCAGCCACACCACCAGCCAGGGCAGGCGCGGGCCGATGGCGATGAACTGGCCGTTGACCATCATCATGGTCCAGCCGAAGCCAGCCATCATCAACAGAGGTGCCGCTGCTGCACGGTTGGCCATGTGGCGGCAACTTGTAGCGATGCTCCAAAGCAACAGGAGCAATAAGCCAACACCCACCACGCCGGTGTAGCGCAGGGCTTCCAGTATCAGGTTGTGGGATCCATTAAATTCACGGTGGCAAGCAGTAATGCGGGCAAAACGCTCGATACCCTGGCCGAACAAGGGGTGCTGCAGGAACTGTTGCCAGGCCGTGCCGAACAGTTCCACCCGACAGCTATCCTTGATGGTGCCGGCCTCGCGCAGCATCCATGTGGCGCCCAGTAACAGTGCCGCCAATCCCAAACCGATCGCCAGCTCGACCGTGACCCGGCCACGCTTGGTGGCCAGGCGATACACAAACAGCCCCACCAGCCACGCGACGACCACGCTGCGGCTGAGGGTGGAGAACATCGCCAGCAATGTGATCGCGGATAGCAACAAATACAGCCAATGTCGTTCGCTGCGCCACAGGTGTAGCCACAGTAAACTGCCCACGCCGAAGGCGATGCCGGCATCGAGCTCATTGGTGAGGCCACCGAGTCCGGTGAGTCGTTCACGGCCAAAAAATGCCCCGGGGTCGGCAATCACCGCGGCCAGAGCCGCCGCCAGAGAACAGCTAGCGATGACTTTGAACATCAGCGGTAGCAGATCGGGTCGCTCGCGATACAGGCTGATCGTGGCGAGCATGGCGGTCCCGTAAATGACCAGCTTGCGCAGCACACTGCCGGCTTCTCCGGTTTCCAGTCCCCCGGCCCAGGTCAGACTCAGGGTCACGTAGGCCAGGAACAGAAGCAGGCATTGCACCGGGCGCTGATTGAACAGCTCACCTGCCCCGCCGCGGGTAACCATCATCACCAGCCAGGGCAGAGCCATGCCCAGCAGGGCGGCGGCGCGCACCAGTGCGGTGGAATCCACCAGCATGTAATTGCAGAAAAATAGGGCCTGACCGGCAAACAGCCACCAGACCAATTTGTTGCCGCCTGCTACTGACACGCCGGGTAAGGACTGCACACGCACTCAGGTCAGCTCCGCGTAGGCGTCGCGGTAGCCGAGCAGATCGATGTCGTGGGCGTAGCGCTGGTAGGTAATGCGGGCCAGTTCAGGACTGTAGTGCTCGCGGTAGTCGCGCTTGGCGGTACCACCGGAGGACTGGTTGGCATGGGTCAGGGGTGGCAGGTGGAAGCGTTGCATCAATTGTTGCCACTCAGCGTCCATGTCTTCCATGCGAGCCACATGGTCAACGATCAACTCACCTTCGGGGGCAAGGAAGAAGCTTTGTGACTTCAGGTGGCGGTTGATGTGGGTGTCGGGGATGGTGGCAACTTTGTGCACGAACTCCTCAAAGCTCATGCCAAACTCAAAGCCGTGACTCCAGAAAATATTCTGGCCCGTGGTGCCCTCGGCATCGACGATCTTGTTCTTGTAGCAGGACCACAGGCGATCGAAGGGATTGCGGGCGAAGGCGAATTTGTACAGTGCCGGGTTCAGGGCGGCGATCTGGCGACCACTGAGGTGTTTGGCGTACTGGTCGGCGCTGGCCACCACGTCTTCGTAGCTGACTTCTTCCAGTGCCAGCGGCTGGCCGTGTTTGGCGTGCAGGTGTACGGCGATGCTGCGGGCGATGGAGGTTGATGCCACTTTGGGGATCTGCACGTATACCCAGCCTTCATCCGCCACCACCCACACCTTGGGCTTTTGCCGCCAGGCTTTGTAGTTGCGCAGGTGTTTGCGGAAATAACGGGTTAGCCAGCTGGCTTCACTGTAGTCCTTCATATCGGTCCCTAATTGCCGGCCGCCATTATACGCGGCGCAGCCGCCATCCGGGGGATGGTATTTGCCGGGTCCTGCTCCTGCTCCAGCAATTGGAAGATGCGCGCCGCTGCCAGGCGGCAGGTTTCGGGGGAGATATCCACCCGTTTGCCGGGTACCAGATAGTCCGTGGCCAGATAGTCGATGAAGCTATCCACCAGGCGCTGGTCGTAGGGCAGGGTGTCGGGCTGCTGCAGGAGGGATGTGAGTTCCTGGTTGGAGGCAACATGGGTAACCAACTGCGGAATGTTGTAGCAGGCATCACCCACGGTGATCACCGGACGACCCAGCATCAGCGCCTCCACTCCCACAGTGGAATTGATCGTGAGTACACCCGCTGAACGTTCGATCAACTCCTGGGTGTTGTTGGCATTGGCGAAGATAATGCGCGGATGACGGCGATACAGGTCGGGGTAGCGACAGGCGCAGGAGGGGTGCTCCTTGATAACTATGTGCCAGGGCTTCGGCAAGCCAGCCAGCGCCGCTTCCAGCCAGCCGTAAAAATCGTACATGGTTTTCACCCGCGGCGAGTGGACCAGGATCTGGCTGTCGTTGGCCACCTGGAAGGGCGCGAACAGATAATGCTCGGGCAGGCTCACCTCATTACCGACAGGTTTCACCGGTTTGCGCTGCACGAGGCGCCGATTGAAAGGCGTGTGGTGGGGGCGGTAGTGGCGATAAAACTCAGTGTCGCGCGGGATGGCGTTGTCGTAGTTCACCCCGGAAGGATCGATCGCCATGGTCTCGGGCAGGTAACCATGTTCCATGGTGATGGTGGCCATGCCGCGTGATTCGGCGAAACTGCGCGCCGCCTGTTGCATGTAGTGGAAGCCGTTCCACTGTACCAGCGCGTCAAAGTGGTGGCCCTCGCAGGTGCGGGAAAAGCCACGCAGGAAGAATCGACTTGAGGTTTTCAGCGCGAGGCGATAAATCTCGCGCTGAATCTTGTGTTGTCCGGGTCCAAAAGTCTTGTCGAGTTTGAAATCAAACCAGCGGTCGCTGTGGCGAAACAGGGCGCGGTCGAACATGGGCGGTAGTGAACGCCCCACCGGCATTTTTCGCAGGTTGACGATTTCACAGTTGCCGCTGAAATGGGGCGCAAGCTTTTCGAAATAGCGCCGTTCGCGTTTGCTGGTAGCCAGAAACAGAATATTGGCCGGCAAGCCGCTGCCCGTTTCCGGGTGAAACTCCTTGGTCGGGCGGGTACGCCGGGCGAAGCGGTCGGCGATTTTCTGGAAGTGGGGTGGGTAGCCCTCAATGTTGATGGCGCCGCGGGGTTCGCCGCAGGCAGCACGGTAAGTAGCGATCAAGGGGTCGGGGTCGGAAGTCGGGAAGAAGCGTTCCAGTTCGTACAGAAAGCGCGCCAGATCCTTGGCTTGCCAGCGGTTGTAGCGGCCCACTCGCCGGACGCCATCGAGGTCCACGAATAGTGGTTGGTTGTGTTTGTCGAGCAGGATATTGCCGAACTTGGCATCGCCGTGACTCAGGCCGGCAGCGTGTAACTCACCCAGCAGTTTGATGGCGGCGTGGAGAGCAGGCTCTTCGAGGCGCCCATCCTCCGCACAATCCAGCAGGCTACCGTTGTTGGGCACAAACTCCTGCAGGGAATACAGGTCCTTGCCCATTTCGTAATAGGCCAATACGCGGCCGCAGGGAATACCCGCGGCGGCCAGGCGCTCTGAACCACGCAGGCGATTGCGCGTGCGGTTCAGCGGCAGCAGCTTGTAGAGCAGAGCCTTACCGGGAGAGGGGCGGGATCGTTTGATCAGCCAGCGCCGGTTGCCCTGATGCAGCAGGGTAACGCTGCTCTTGGGATCTGTTTTGATGCGCTCGCCGGCATTCCACAACGCCTCCAGGGAGCTGGCGTCAAAGGGTTGGGGCAAGGCTTCGTCGTTGGTGTCCAGGCCACTGGCCAGTCGGAGCTTGGTGAACTTAGCCATCGAAGACCTCCGCCGCATCGCGTTTGTGATCCCGGCGATAGAGCTGGCGGGCACGCTGTCGTACCTGACGCCACAGCGACGCCTGCTCGTTCAGGGTGTGCCGCAGTGGCTCGCCGGTGTAAGCGCGGAGGAAGCGATAGATGTCGCGGCGTGTCAGACCAATATCCATGGCGGAAAAATAGATGCTGGCAAGGTCTTTTACCAGCCAGCGCCGCGGTACGGCAGCTCTCAGTTGCGCCCGGTGCAGGTCCACAATGCACAGACGGAAGTTGTCAGCCTGAATGCCACCTGCGCCGTTGGGTGCGTCAATCAGGAAGTGGCAGAGGTAGAGGTCGCGGTGGTTCATGCCGCTGCGGTGCATGGCGCGGGCGAGCTCGGCGGTGGCGACAATGGCTGCCCGGCGCAATTTGGCGGAGGGTGCCTGCGTGGGCCAACGCTCACAAAATTCAGATAACTTGACCTTCCGGGTCAGCTCTCGTGTCACCACAAACGATTCGGTGTGCGCAGGGTTCCAGCCGCGCTGCCCATAGGCCAGACCTTCCAGTGTATCCACACCGATGCGGTGCAGATGGTCGATGGCGTACCACTCATTGGCGGCCCCGATCACCGGCAGGCGCAGACGCACCAGGTTTTTAACAATTTCGCCCCAACCCACACCCTTGTGGTGTTTGACGTAATAGCCCTGACCATCCAGTTCAAAACGGGTGGTGGTGCGGCCCTCTTTGCTGCGCACTATGGTGCCCTGAACCGCGCCAACGGTTTCAAAGGGGTCGTCGTTGGCGAGCCATTCGCCGATGTGGGCGTCCATGATTTCGAGTTTCATGTTCGCTCCCCGGACAGCTCGATGGCGTCCGCCGCGTGGCGGGGGCGGGAGAAAACATCGGCGGTGGCGGCAAAAGCTGCACAATCGGTGCGCCAGTCGCGCTCACTAGCGAGCAGTTCGGCCAGCGCCACATTCATTGCGTTCTGGTCGAAGGGCTCTTCCACCACCGCGCCCAGCGCGTTGTCACGCACGTAGTGCGCATAGCCGCAGGTGCCGCTGCACAGTACGGGGACACCGGCCACCAGGGCCTCGACAATGACGTTGCCGGTGTTTTCCAGATGCGCCGGGTGTGCCAGCAGGTTACTGGCGAAGAGCAAATCGGGAATATCGTCCCGCTGCCCCAGGAAGTGAACGGCTGCTCCGATACCCAGTTGTTCGGCCTGGCTGCGGTAGCGGTCCTCGCGCTTGTCGCGGCCTATCACCAGCACCTGAGTATTTTCGCGCTGCGTGGGGGGCAACGCGGCGACTGCAGCCAACAGGCGCGACAACCCCTTGCGTTTGTAGTCGGAACCTAGAAAGGTTACGACTTTCTGATCGGGCGCGAGGCCCAGTGCGCTACGACAGGTCGCCCCCCGGGCTTCGGCATCGGCATCGGCGCCGCGTACGCGGTCACGATTGATGCCAGGCGGCATCAGCAGCAGGCGCTCGGACTGCGTGCGGTAATACTTCTGATACGCCTCGCCCTCCGCCGCGCTGAGCAGCAGGATGCGCGTGCTCCGGTCGGCGGCAAACACCGCCTCCTCAAAACGCAGTGACCAGCGCACCCGCGGAGTGAGGCGTTCCAGCCAGGGCTTTTCCTCGAACACACGGGTGGCGAAGCAGGTGTCGGCGCAGTAATAGACATCCAGATCCGGCATTTTATTGAAGCCGACCACTACATCGGCGGGCTGATCCGCGAGCGCCCTCTGCAAGGCCTGGTGAAAACTGCGATTGCGGCCCGGGTTGGTCCATCCTTGTACGGGCAGTACTTCCACGGGGAACTCCTGTGGCAATTCGCCCTCCCAAGTACCCGTATACACCGTCACCGCATGGCCGCGCGCCGCTAACTCCCGCGCGATCGCGAGGAAGTTGCGTTGCAAGCCGCCGTAGGGAAAGTATTTGAATAGGGCCAGGGCCAGTTTCATGGAGAGGTCCGCCACAAGTGGCGGCCAATTATACCGGCAATTGCAGTATGATAGGCGGCCTTTCGCGCACTGACACAGCAGGAAGTCAATTGAACACAAACGTACTGGTGACGGGCGCTGGCGGCCAGCTGGGCCGCGAACTGCAACGGGCCGCCCCCGAAGGGATGACGCTTTGCGCGCTGGCCCGTGCTGACCTCGATCTGGCCGATGCCGAAGCTGTCGACACCGCGCTGGCGGAACTCTCGCCCGGTGTGGTGATTAATGCCGCCGCCTACACTGCCGTCGATCGGGCTGAAAGCGAAATAGAACGGGCCCACGCCGGTAATGTGACTGGCCCGGCCAACCTGGCGCTTGCCTGTGCGCGGCGGGGTGCGCGGTTGATCCATGTCTCCACCGATTTCGTGTTTGATGGCCAGGCTGGATCTCCTTACACACCCGATCAGGCCACGGGCCCGGTGAGTGAATACGGGCGCAGCAAGCTGGCGGGGGAACTCGCAGTGCGCGACGCTCTGCCCGATGCGCTGATTGTGCGCACCGCCTGGGTCTACTCCGCCTTTGGTGGCAACTTTGTTAAAACCATGCTGCGTCTGATGGGCGAGCGTGACGAACTGGGCGTGGTAGCCGACCAGGTGGGCACCCCGACCTGGGCGGCCGGCCTTGCCCAGATGCTCTGGACAGCGGCGCAAACCGAACTCGGTGGCACCTACCACTGGAGCGATGCCGGTGCCTGCAGTTGGTACGACTTCGCCTGTGCTATTTCGGAAGAAGGGCAGGCGCTGGGCCTATTGGACAGCGACACACACATCCGCCCCCTGACCACCGCCGATTACCCCACGCCGGCCCAGCGCCCGGCCTACAGTGTGTTCGACAAAACTGCCACCTGGCGCGATTTTGACGTGGCACCGATTCAGTGGCGCCGCCAGTTGCGCCACATGTTGCAAGATTTGAAGGATATGGAAAATGCCTAGACGACTACTGGTCACCGGCGCTGCCGGATTTATCGGTGCCAATTTCGTGCACTATTGGCTACGCCAGCACCCCCACGATTATGTGCTGGCCTTTGACGCCCTGACCTACGCCGGGAACCGGGAAAACCTGGACCCCGTGGAAGACGAGCCCAATTTCCGTTTCGTTCACGCCGATATCAACGACACCCAACGCGTTGCCGCGCTACTGCGGGAAGAGTGCATCGACACCATCGTGCACTTCGCTGCGGAAAGTCATGTGGATCGCTCCATCACCGGCCCCGAGGCCTTCGTGACCACCAACGTGGTGGGCACTCACAGCCTGCTGATTGCTGCTCGGGAAGTGTGGCTGGACGGCGGCGTGGACGATCACCGCTTCCATCACGTTTCCACCGATGAAGTGTACGGCTCGCTGACCGTGGACGACCCCGCTTTCCACGAGGAGCAAAAGTACGAACCCAACTCACCCTACTCGGCAAGCAAGGCCGCCAGCGACCATCTGGTGCGCGCCTATCACCACACCTACGGGCTGAAGGTCACCACCAGCAACTGCTCCAACAATTACGGTCCCTACCATTACCCGGAAAAGCTCATCCCGCTGTGCCTCACCAACATCCTGCGCGGCAAGCCGCTGCCCATTTACGGCAAGGGCGACAACATCCGCGACTGGCTCTATGTGGAAGATCACTGTCGCGGTATTGAGCTGGTGCTGGACAAGGGCGAGGTGGGGGAAACCTACAACATTGGCGGCAACAACGAGTGGAACAACCTCAATATCGTGGAGTTACTGTGCGATCGTCTCGATGCCCGCTTTGCGGCTGAACCTGCTCTGTCTGAACAATTCCCCGACTCCCCCTGCGCGCGGGGCGAATCAGCCCGCAGCTTGATCGAGTTCGTCACTGATCGCGCCGGCCACGACTGGCGTTATGCCATCGATGCCAGCAAGATCGGCGATCAATTGGGCTATGTGCCGCAGGAAACCTTTGAGACCGGCCTGGAGCGCACGCTGGATTGGTACCTGGGCAATGAGGATTGGTGGCGACCGCTGCTGGTGAGCTGAAGTCGCCACTGCGGGGTTTACTTAAAGGCGCAGCGCACTGGCAGTGACTTCAGTCCGCCAACGAAGTTGGCCTCGACCCACTTGGGTTCCCCCGCCAGCTCTATCCAGTCCAGGCGCGGCAGCAATTCCTTAAAGAAAATAGAGACTTCAAGGATGGCCAGATGCTGCCCCAGGCACATGTGGCCGCCATAGCCGAACGCGAGGTGGCTGCGATTGTCCCGTTCGATGTCAAATACGTCGGGGTTGTCGATAACCCGCGCATCGCGATTGGCGGCGGGGTAAAACACTGCCAGGCTTTCGCCCTTCTTCAGCATTTTGCCCTGGAATTCGGCATCCTCAGTCAGAGTGCGCATCATGTGGCGCACGGGTGAAACCCAGCGGATCATCTCGCGTGCTGCTGCGGAGGCCAGTTCGGGGTTTGCCTGTAACTTTGCCAGCTGCTCGGGGCGCTCCAGCAGGGCTTTCATGCCGCCACCGGTGGTGGCCGAGGTGGTGTCATGGCCGGCGGTGGCGGTGATGATGAAGTAGCTGATCAGGTCCAGCTCCTCCAGGTATTCCCCATCCACTTTGGCATTGGCGAGCACTGTGGCCAGGTCGTCGGTGGGGTTTTCTCGCCGATCGGCCACCACTTTCTGGAAGTAGGCGAAGAAGTCCAGTAGTACCGCCATACCCGCGGTGTTGTCTTCGCCGCGGCTTTGGTCCGGGTCCTGGTTGCCGAACAGTTCCTGCGTCAGCTTCAGCATCATCGGTTCTTCTTCGGGAGCAACCCCGATAATCGACATGATCACGCGCAGTGGATAGAGCAGGGCGATGTCTTTTACGAAGTCGCACTCGCCGTTCATGGCCTCCATCCTGTCCACGAACTCCCTGGCGATCTCCTCCACGATGGGCGTCAGCTTCGCTACGGGGCCGGGTTTGAACCACTCCCGCGTGACGTTGCGCAGCTTGCGGTGTTTGGGGTTGTCCATGTGGATCAGGGTTTCCAGTCCGTTCTTGGTACCGAACTGTGCCAGCAGAGCCTGCTCGAATTCCTGCGGCATGATGATGGTGCGCGGGTTGTTGATGAACTTGTCGTTGTTCTGGCTGATGTACTTGATGTCTTCGTGGCGGGTCATCACCCAGAAGGGCTCATAGTCGGGGTGATCAAAGTAGGCCACTGGGTCGTTCTCGCGCAGTTCGCCCAGCAAGGCATACATGCTGTCTTCGTTGCCCATCACACTGGGGTCGACAATATCGTGAACGCGGCTCATTGAAATTTCCCTGAAATTTATTCGTCGTGGAAAAAGTCTACGCTTGTGAATTCGCGCCATATTGTGAATTCACGCCAAACTGTGCTGAAATCCGCCAATGTCTGCTCCCTCTGTGTCACGCGACTTCACCCAGGCGGTGTTCGATTACCTCGAAGAACGTGGTTTCCCACCCAGTGCCGTGGTGGCGCATGTAGGTCTGGACCCGCGACAGCGGCTGGTGGGTGGCCGAGTGCCACTGCCTTTCTATGAGCAGTTGTTTGACGCTGGGGAGGCACTGACCGGCGATCGCTACTTTGGTCTCAACATGGGGGCGCGCCCGTGGCCGCGCAGTTGGGGCCTTGTGTCACACCTGGCAGTGGCTGCACCGGATGCCATGACTGCGGTGTCGGCGCTGATGGACTACTCGGAGTTACAGCTGAGCTTCCTGCGCTTCCGACTGCGCGAACTGGAGGAAGGTCATGTGTGCGTTGAGCTGCAGCACGATGGCGTACAGCAGTTGAAGCGGCATGTGGTGGAACATTTGCTGGCCAACATCGTGACCCTGGCCACTACCCAGATTGGCTATGACGTCCCCGATTTGCGCATCGAACTGGCTCACGGCGATGCCGAAAATGCGGCACATCTTGCCCGGGTCCTCAATGCGGAGGTTGCAGTGAACTGCTCCGCCTATCGTTTTGAGTCTTCCCGGGCCTTCGCTGAGCAGCAGTCACGGTTTGGCGAGGAAGACCTCTACCGAGTGACCGAACAGCTGGCCCGGGAGCGGCTGATGACGCTGCGCGGAGAGGATCGTTTTCTCAATAAAGTGCGCGAAACGGTGCTGCAGCAATTACCGGGCGGCCTGCCCAAGGTGGAAGACGTGGCGCGCAGCCTCGATACTTCCGCGCGGACCCTGCAGCGGCGCTTGCAGGAACGAAATCTGCGCTATCAGCAGGTGTTGGACGAGGTCCGCAGCGAACTGGCGGTGCAGCTCATTCGCGATCACAGCTTGACCCTGAACGATCTGGCGGATTACCTGGGCTTCAATGACCAGAGTGCTTTGCAGCACGCCTTTCGGCGTTGGCAGGGTATGTCACCCGGACAGTACCGGAAAGAGATCGTACGGCAGGCCGGCTATTCAAACAGCGGGATATCGCCCCAGGCCAAACCGTCCTGATCCTTGGCTGACAACTGCGGCGGCCCGCCCACTTCCAGCGGCCATTCAACGCCGACCTCGGGATCATCCCAGGCCAGGGAGACTTCCGACCCCGGGTGGTAGTAGTCGCTGCACTTGTACTGAAAGTCCGCGTAGTCGGAAGTGACGTAGAAGCCGTGGGCAAAGCCCGGCGGCACCCACAGCATGCAGTTGTTCTCGGCGCTAAGCGTCACGCCATACCACTGGCCCAGGGTGGGGGAGTCGCGGCGGATATCCACCGCCACATCGTAAACCTCGCCGGCCACCACGCGCACCAGCTTGCCCTGCGGTTGCACGGTTTGATAATGAAGGCCGCGCAGGATGCCCCGGCGCGATCGGCTGTGGTTGTCCTGGACGAAGTCTACGTCCAGTCCGGCATCGGCAAAGGTCTTGCGGTTCCAGCTTTCCATAAAAAAGCCGCGTTCATCGCCAAATACGGTGGGGCGCAGCAGGAGGACGCCCTCCAGCGGGGTGGTCTCAAATTTCATCGCGGACTATCTGGTCTTCATTCAGGAGGTTTTTCAGGTACAGGCCGTAGCCGGATTTCTCCAGCGGGGCCGCCAGCGCCAGCAGGGCCTCGGCGTCGATATAACCCATACGATAGGCCACTTCTTCCGGGCAGGCGATTTTCAATCCCTGGCGCTCTTCCACCACACGGATGAAATTGGCCGCGTCGAGCAGGGAGTTGTGGGTGCCGGTGTCCAGCCAGGCGGTGCCGCGGCTCATCACTTCCACGTGCAGGTCGCCCCGCTCCAGGTAGACCTTGTTGACGTCAGTGATCTCCAACTCGCCCCGGTGGGAGGGTTTAATGCCCTTGGCGATCTCGACCACGTCGTTGTCGTAGAAATACAGGCCGGTTACGGCGTAGTGGGACTTCGGTTTGGCGGGCTTTTCTTCGATGTCCTGGGCCACGCCGCTGCGGTCGAAGCTGACCACGCCGTAACGCTCCGGGTCGTGCACGTAATAGGCGAACACGGAGGCGCCGCTGTCGCGGGTGCCGGCGTGGCGCAGCTTCTGGGTGAAGCCGCCGCCGTAGAAGATGTTGTCCCCCAGTACCAGGCTGACTGGGTCGTTGCCTACAAAGTCCTCGCCGAGGATAAAGGCCTGGGCCAGCCCGTCGGGACTGGGTTGGGCGGTGTAGCTGAGGTTCACGCCCCATTGGCTGCCGTCGCCCAGTAATTCCTGGAAGGCGCGCTGGTCCTGGGGGGTGGTGATGATCAGGATGTCCCGAATCCCGGCCAGCATCAGGGTGGCCAGTGGGTAGTACACCATGGGTTTGTCGTAGACGGGCATCAGCTGTTTACTCACCGTGCTGGTGAGCGGGTGCAGGCGGGTGCCGGAGCCCCCAGCCAGGATGATGCCCTTGTAGTTTGTTGTCATCGGGGCCTCCGGTCGTGGTATGGCGGATTATACGCAGGGGGTGCGGAATTGCGACCACGGCCCCCGGACTGGATTTTTAGTGCCCCGCTGATTAATATTTGACCCTTTAAAGCAGGTGCTTTGTGGCCACCGCGCCGCACGGTGGGGGTCTTAATGGCGAAAACTCGCCGGCACCCTCCCTGCAAACCCCCCGGAGGATCTCCCCATCAGGCATCTGGATTCACTGCCGGCATCGTCTGCCCCGCAGCCCGCCGAGCTCGGCGAGGATGTGCCTGCGCCCCGTCGATCCTTGCGTATTGCGCTGTTAGGCTACCGCAGTTTGCCACATGGCGGCGGTCAGGGCGTGTATCTTCGCTATCTCAGCAAGGCCCTGATGGACGCGGGCCACCAGGTGGACGTGATCTCGGGCCCGCCCTATCCCCATCTTGAGCCGGGTGTGCGCCTGATCAAATTACCCAGTCTGGACCTGTTCGAGAATGGACTGGGCTCCTTGCGCCCACACCACCTGCGCTCCATGACCAACATTATCGAGTGGAGTAGCAAGCTGACCGGCGGCTTCGCCGAGCCCTACACCTTCGGGCGCCGCGCCGTGCGCTACCTGCGCAAGCACGGCCACCAGTACGACCTGGTGCACGACAACCAGAGCCTGAGCTACGGCATGTTGAAGCTGCAGCGCATGGGCATTCCGCTGGTGACCACCATTCATCATCCCATCACCAGCGACCTTCGTATTGCCCTCTCTCACGCGCGGGACTGGCGCGAGCGAGTATTGATCAAGCGCTGGCACTCCTTCCTCAGCATGCAGAAGAAGGTGGTGAAGGAACTCCACAATATCGTCACCGTCTCGGATTGCTCACGGCAGGACATTGCCGCCGACTTCGGCATCCAGCCGGCCGGTATCAGCCTGGTGTACAACGGTATCGATACCGAGGTGTTCCGCCCCATACCCGAGGTGCCGCGCAAACCGCTGCGATTGATGGCAACGGCGAGCGCCGATGCACCGCTGAAGGGGGTGCGCTATTTGTTGCGCGCTTACGCGCGATTGTTGAAGGAATATCCGGCGCTGGAATTGCTGCTGGTCAGCAAATTGCAGCCCGGCGGCCGTACCGAGCGGCTGGTTCAGCGGCTCGGTTTGCAGGATCGGATCCAGTTCGTCAGCGGTATCAGCACTGAGGAGATGGTGCGTTATTACGCCGAGGCTACGGTTGCCGTGGTGCCCTCTGTATACGAGGGCTTTGGTCTGCCTGCCGGTGAAGCCATGGCTTGCGGCGTTCCCGTGGTTTCCTCCGATGGCGGCGCGCTGCCCGAAGTGGTGGGCGATGCGGGTGTTGTCGTACCCGCGCGCGACGATCAGGCTCTGGCCGCGGGCATCGGTGAGTTGTTGGCGAACCCGCAGCGCCGTGCGCAACTGGGGCAAGCCGGGCGCGAGCGCATTCTGGAACAATTCTGTTGGGGCGTGTGCGCGCGCCAAATGAGCGATTACTACGAGCAGGTACTGCGTGCAGACGGTTGATTTCAAATACTTCCCCCTCGCGCCCGGCGACAAGGTCCTCGACCTGGGCTGCGGCGAGGGTCGCCATGTGATTTCAGTGTATGTCGAAGGCGAGGTTCAGTCGGTGGGCGTGGACCTGTCACTGGATGACCTGAAAACAGCACATCACAAGTTCGAAGACTTCGACGCCGGTTGCGACAGCCCCCGCCAGTTCGGCCTCGCCAATGCCAATGCGCTTTCCCTACCCTTCGCCGATGACAGTTTCGACAAGGTGATCTGCTCGGAAGTGCTGGAACACATCCCGGATTACCACGGTGCTCTGCTTGAGATCGAGCGCGTGCTGAAACCCGGGGGCCTGTTCTGTGCCAGCGTACCGCGGCGGTGGCCTGAGAAAGTGTGCTGGGCGCTCAGCGATGAATACCATCAGGTGCCCGGTGGCCATCTGCGGATCTTCCGCGCCGATCGCCTGCGCGCTGAAATCGAGCGCCTGGGTTTTGATCAATACTACGACCACGGCGCTCACGCTTTGCACGCGCCCTTCTGGTGGCTGAAATGTCTGTTCTGGAAAACCCGGGACAGCAACTGGCTGATCCGCCAATACCACAAGTTGCTGGTGTGGGATCTGATGAAAGCACCGTGGCTGACCCGGTCGCTGGAAAAATTGCTTAACCCCGTGCTGGGTAAGAGTGTGGTGATGTATTTTCGCAAGGAGCCCGCAGCGTGAGTGGTTTGTATCTCAGCAAGGGCCTGTTCCCTGCCGACTTTCTGCGCCCTACCGTGCAGTTCATTCTCGACGTGCAGCAGGCATCGGGCGAGATTCCGTGGTTTGAGGGCGGTTACAGTGATCCCTGGGATCATGTGGAAGCAGCCATGGGCCTCAGCATTGCCGGTGAGTTCGCTGCCGCTGAAAACGCCTATCGCTGGCTGGCTGAAAACCAGTTGGAAGACGGCAGTTGGTGGGCCGGCTATCGCGGCGCGGAAGTGGATAACGGTGCGCGACGGGAATCCAATTTTGTGGCCTATATCGCGACCGGCGTTTGGCACCACTACCTGATCAGTAAGGAGCAAGCCTTCCTGGAAGTGATGTGGCCCACCGTCGAACGGGCGCTGGACTTTGTGCTCGCCCTGCAAAGCGAATACGGCGAAATCCAGTGGGCGGTAGACGCCGAAGGCGAAACCAAAAACGATGCCCTGGTTACCGGCTGCAGTTCCATTTACAAGAGTCTGGAGTGTGCTGCCAATATCGCTGTGGCTATGAAGCACTGCCCCAAACGCTACCTCGAAGCACGACAACACCTTGGCGACGCTTTGCGCAACAAGCCCGAGCGTTTCGATCGCACCTGGGAAAGCAAAGCCCGCTACTCCATGGACTGGTTCTACCCGGTTCTCACCGGTGTTCTACCGCGAAAAGAAGCCCGCGCCCGCATCGCCTCCCGCTGGGATGAGTTTGTGGAGCAGGGCCTGGGCTGCCGCTGCGTTTCCGATCAGCCCTGGGTCACCGTCGCCGAATCCTGCGAACTGGTGATGGCCTTGTTGGCCGCCGGCGACCACGCCCGCGCGGTGGAAGTGTATAGCTGGCTACACCAGTGGCGCACCAAAGACGGCTCCTACTGGACCGGTTACCAGATGGTAGAAGATTTACTCTGGCCCGATGAGCGTCCCACCTGGACGGCAGGCGCGATCTTGCTGGCGGCAGATGCGCTGACGGAGCATACGCCGGCGGCGAGGTTGTTTACTTCGGTTAACCTGCCTTCAGACGAAGCGGAAGTCTCCGCTTTGGACATCGAAGCACGCCGGCGCAAGTTGGATTGAGCGTCACCAGTCAGGAAAGCTGATCTCCGGGCTCCATGCTGTCGTGCAGCACGCGGATAATCTCGATTCCGTCGTTTCGCACCAGATAAACAATTAGGTGGTTGGCGTGATGATGTATACGTACCGGTGGATTGAACTCCAATCGTTCCCGACAGGCTTGCGGGTGCTCAGCGAGTAGCGTTAATGCATTCGACAGCTCATCCAGATATTTGTCCGCTTGCCGCTCGCCCCACTCCGTGAAGGTGTACAACCAGATATCCAGTAGGTCTTGCTCAGCCTGCGCCCGCTTTGCGATTCGTGGCATCAGGCCTCTTCAAGCCCTGCCAATTTACGCGCTCGCGCCTTAATGTTTTCCATATCGAGATCTCCACTACTGCCACTCTCGATGCCCAGCGTGATGGCGGCCTGGAGTGCAGCGAGTTTGTCCTTTTCTTCCTGGTCTTTTCGAATCAGGTCGCGCACGTAGTCGCTGGAACTTGCGTATCTACCTTCGCTAATTTGGGTTTGAACCCACTCTTTCATCGGATCAGGGACAGAGATGTTCATTGTGGCCATGGCGCTTTTCATCAGCATCTGAGTTGCCGAGAAAGTATGGCAATATTTGCCAAATATCGCCAATGGACAACCCGAAGGTCTTCGCTCGGTGAGTAAGACGGAGATTTCACAGCTGGCCTTCAAGTGAACAACTACTAAAAGCCTATCCAAATCTGGAGGCACGATAGAAGATCGAATCTGTCCACCGGCCGGCCCATGTGCAATTCTATCGATTTGGGCGTAGTGCTTGATTCCCCACGAGCCCAATTGTCGCTCCCGGCCCTTCGCCGCTACACTTGCGTTGTCTTTTGCATTCGCATAGCGGAGTTTCGCATGGTTGCCTCTACAAGGTCGGGTTCTCATTGGCGTCTGGCCGCAATTCTATTGGCCGCGGTGCTCTCAATCGCTGCCTGCAGCGACAGCAGCGATGAGCCGGCGGCGATTCCGCAGGAGCCGCCAGTGCAGCCCCCGCAGGAGCCTACCTCTGCGCAAGCCCATATCGTCGACCTTGAACGGGACGTGCTTTCCGGCCACCGGGTTACCCTGCATGGCTTCTCCGGCGAAACCCAGGGCGAAGTTCAGTACCAGTGGCAGCAGATCAGCGGTCCCGATGTGACGCTGGAGAATGCCGACACCGCTACGCCGAGCTTTGTCGCACCTGCGGTGGATACCCCGGCGGGCGAGCCGCTGGGTTTTGAATTGGTCGTTACCGACGAACTCGGTAGCTCTGAGCCGGTGGAAGCCACCGTATTGGTTCACCCGAAAACCCGGCTCGTTGTGCACACTCGGGCCAAACGTCGGCAAGTGGTTGCCGGCGACACCGTCACCCTCCACGCCACTGGCGGTGGTACCGACTCCCCTACGTGGGAATGGGGGCAGCTGCAGCCGGCTCCCCGGACGGTGGACATCCAGGATGCCAATACGCCGAATCCCCAATTCATAGCCCCGGACCTGGATAACGTGACTCTGCGCTTCCAGGTTCGTTACAGCGATTCCGATGGTCACAGCGCCAACAGCATCTCAGAAGTGCTGGTAGTGCGCCCGGTGGAAGTGGCCAGCACCGTACCGCTGACGGTGATTGGCGCCTCCACGAGTACCGCCCAGGTCCTGCGTATAGCGGCGCCGGCCGACGCCATCGTGATTACCGGCCGCTCCACCAATATGACCATGGCGGTGGTTGGTGGTGAACAGCCTTACCAGTGGCTGTGGGAGCAAATTGATGGGCCGACCGCGGTACTGAATGGTATTTCGGACCCGATTGTGCACGTGCAATCACCCGGAGGACTGAGCCAGCCTGAAGTGATGAGCTTCAGGGCGACAGTGATCGACAACGCCGGCACCGAGCGCACGGGTATTGCCCGCGTGGTGGTCTACCCCGAGCCTTCCCAGGACCCGGAGCCGATTCCACAAATTCAGGTGATTCGCACGCCGCCACTAGTAGTGACGCCGATGCAAACCACTACCATCACCACCACCATTCCCGACCCCGTCGTCACCCAGACTGGTGGTAGCCAACTGGCCAGCGTTACCACTACCAATACGCCGGGTGGCACGGGTTCTACCGTGAGTATCGCCGCCTCACTCATCGGTGCCAGCACCGAGACGGCGCAGGTGACCGTCCAGGGCACCAATAACCAGGGACAGACCACGGTTATGCAGGTGCCGGTGCTGGTGATGCAGACCCCGAACCAGGTACCACCGACGGTTCCGCCAGTTGTGGTTCCACCACTGGCGCCACACGCAATACCGGGCCTGCTGGAAGCCTTGAAGGTGGTTTCCTGTGGTGCGGATGCGGTCGATGAAGGGCAGCACGGCGTTATCCTCGGTGCCTGTGCTTCGGGCGGAGACGGCCAGTACACCTACCAGTGGACTTACCTGCCAGGCACCAATTCCCCGGCGATCAATTTACGCGATGCACAAACCAGCCACCCGCAATTTGATGCGCCCGGCGTTGATGCCAACACCATCATTCGCTTTCAGGTGGAGGTGACTTCTGCACTGCAAACCGTGACCGAAGACGTGGTGGTCCAGATCAACGATGTGGCTGCCAGCCTGGTGGTGGATGCCCTGCAGGATATCCACGTGATCAACGGGCAGTTCGTCTCCCTGCACCAGCCGGTGGCGAGGGGAGGCGTTCCGCCCTATTCCTACTCGGTGACTCAAACGGTAGGTACACCCGTAGGGGTATTGAGCGGAAACAACCCGGCTTTCCCGGTGCCGTCTTTGAATCCCGGCGATCCGGACGAAATTCTGGAGTTCGAGTACACCGTTACCGACGGCTACGGAAATACCTTGAAAACACCACAAAAAGTTGTTGTGGAAGCACCGCCGCCTACACTGGCGGTGTCACTAGACGGGCCGAGTAATGTTAACTCCGGTGATGATTTCACGCTGCACGTGCACGTTACCGGTGGGACGCCTCCTTTCTTCTACGCTTGGGCGGTTCATCCGCAAGATGCAAATGGTCAACCTTTACTGAGCATACCGAGGGACGATGCAAACCCCACGGTAACCGCCCCAACGCTTAACCCGGGAGATCAGCCACTGAATATCAGGGTTGGGGCTATAGCTCGAGATAGCGGCACGCCGGTGCAGCATGCGTTTACCGGGCCTGTAGACATTCCGGGACAAGGGTTCGAAATCACCGTCAATCCGCCACCTCAGCCGGCTCAGCCCGCGCAGCCGCCGGGAGCAGCCCTGGCTGCTCCGGCAAATGAAGCCGCCAAGCAGTCTCTGGCGGGTGCATTAGCTCAGGCCGGTACGACCGCAGCAGACCTGAGTGCTGCCATAGCGCAATCGGCTGCCGGCTTACCTGATAGTGTGCTCACGGCAGCCATCTCGGGGAGCGGTGCCGATGCCGCGCAGGCAGCGGGGTGCGGCGTGGCACCTCCTTCCGGTGCGTGCATAGACCGATTTATTGGTGATTGCGTCAACGAATTCCCCGGCATGTGCACCAACTGCTTTGTGGTCAACTATTGCGCCAAGTCCTGTGACATCTGCGCCGGTGTGACGCCGGAAATGAAGGCGCAGATCGATGCTGCTTATCAGGAGTTGATGGATTGGCTGAATGCTCACCCGGGTTGTACCTACTTGCAGCCGGGTTGCTAAAAATGATGGAGCGGGTGTTTTAAGTCAGATAGACATCAACACCCGCACGTTTCGCGGCTTTAAGCAAAGCCTTGTCGAGGGTTGCCAGTGGTAGCCCTTTGCGCACCGTTAGATCAATATACGCGGCATCCTGTGGCCGAATGCCTGGTGGACGTGTGCTGAATTTCCTGACACGAAGGTGATCATCTTCTACTCTGATTCTTGAGCTCGTCCAGTTGTTGATCAGACAAGGTATGCTTTCTTGAATTCAGAATACGATCAATGGCAGCTTCAGTTTTCAGCTGCCGGACTGCGTGGGTTGGAGTAAGTAGAGCAATTGCTTTGCCGCGATGGGTAATGGTGAAGCACTCACCGGCTTCTACGCGCCGAAGTAAATCTGGAAGTGTGGCTTTAGCTTCGTTTGAGCCGATCTCTTGGTTCATGGAATTACTCGCTTGAGTGGCTGTGGTTTGTGGTTTTCTCCTGAGTCTATTCCAAACTATAGCCGCCGCAGAACAGCCAAACTGTCCACCTGCTGTACTTTTTCATACAGCCCCGACGCCATCGCCATCTGATAAATCCCCCACGGTGCCTGTCCGTCCTTGTGGGGATCGTGGTAGACATCATGAATGGCCAGAATGCCCCCGCGACAAATGTGTCCGCTCCAGCAGCGGTAATCGGTGAGCGCCGCATCCAGGCTGTGGCCGCCGTCGATAAATAGCATGCCAAGTGGACTTTGCCAGTGCCGCGACGCGGTGAGGGAGTCCGATACGACGGGTACCACAGTGTCGTCCAGCCCCGCGTTGCGGATATTGCGGCGGAACTCGCGGAAGGTGTCCATCTGGCCCTCGGCGCTGTCGAACAGATCCGGGTCGTGAAAGAACTCCCCTTCCTGATGTTCTTCAGAGCCGCGGTGGTGGTCCAGCGCGAATACAGTGCCACCTAATTCACGGCAGGCCAGCCCCAGATAGAGAGTGGATTTGCCACAGTAGCTGCCGATTTCCAGAACCGGCCCCAGGGCGGACGCCTGGCGGGCGCTGTCGTAGAGAGCCTGACCTTCCGCTGCTGACAAAAACCCCTTGATCTGGTCGATATCCGCCGGCAGTCCGGCAATGGTGTTGCTCATGAATGTGCACCTGTGCTGTGAGCCCGGCACCGTAGCCCGATTGCCCATTTCTGACAAGCGGCCCCCGACAAGCAGCGGGGCGATGGCGCCCCGCGTGTTATTATGTGCGCCGTTTTAAGCCACCTTGCCTGCGGGAGACTGTCACGCAATGAAACTCGGTATGCCGGCCTTCGATCGCGCCAACGTTCTGGTGCTGGGCGATATCATGCTCGACCGCTACTGGTCTGGCGGCACCTCCCGTGTGTCGCCGGAAGCGCCGGTGCCGGTAGTGAAGGTGGAGCAGATTGAGGATCGCCCGGGTGGTGCCGGCAACGTGGCGCTGAACATTGCCGCGTTGGGTGCCGCCGTCACCTTGAACGGCTACACCGGCGACGATGAAATGGCCGGTGCACTGCAGGATACTTTGCAGGCCGCGGGCGTGGCGTGTGGTTTTACCCGGGTGAAAGAGCACCCCACCATCACCAAGTTGCGCGTGATGAGCCGCCATCAGCAGTTGCTACGTATGGACTTTGAAGAGTCCGACATGTGTGAGGGCGCCCAGCCCTTGTCAGAGGGCCTTGCGGACCGCCTGATCGGTTCCGGCGCCTTGGTGCTGTCGGACTACGCCAAGGGCGCGTTGAGTGACCCCCAACCGGCAATCCAGGCTGCGCGCGCTGCCGGTGTGCCGGTGTTGGTAGACCCCAAAGGTACTGATTTCAGCCGCTATCGCGGTGCCACGCTGCTAACACCCAACCTGCACGAGTTCGAGGCTGTTGTCGGTCCCTGCAAGACCGAAGCCGATCTGGTGCAGGCTGGCGACAAACTCATCACCGAACTCGAACTGGACGCGCTGTTAGTCACGAGGGGCGAGCAGGGCATGACCCTGCTGCGCACCAACCAACAGGAATTCCACTTGCCGGCGCGGGCTCGCGAGGTGTATGACGTGACCGGTGCCGGTGACACCGTCATAGCAGTGTTGGCAGCCGCCGTCGCAGCGGGTGAACCGCTGGAAAACGCAGTCGCTCTGGCCAATCTCGCCGCCAGTATCGTGGTGGGCAAACTCGGCACCGCCACCGTCAGTGCTCCCGAACTGCGCCGCGCTATTCAGGCCGACCAGGGCAGCGAGCGTGGCGCCATGGGGTTGGAACAACTCTCTGTGGTAGTTGCCGATGCGCGCAGTCAGGGTGAAACCGTGGTGTTCACCAACGGTTGTTTCGACATCATTCACGCCGGCCACGTGGGTTATCTGGAGCAGGCTCGCGAATTGGGTGATCGTCTTATCGTCGCCGTGAACAGCGACGATTCAGTGCGACGTCTGAAAGGCAGCGGCCGCCCCATTAATCCGGTTGATCGCCGGATGGCGGTGCTGGCGGGGCTGGAAGCGGTGGACTGGGTGGTGTCGTTTGAGGAAGACACGCCCGAGAACCTGCTGGAAATCCTGCGGCCAGACATTCTGGTTAAAGGCGGCGACTACGACCGCGAGAGTGTGGTCGGTTGGCAGATTGTGGAAGGCTACGGTGGCAAGGTGCAGGTGCTGGACTTTTTGGACAACGTGTCCACCACAGCGATCGTGAACAAGATTCAGGGTAACTGACGGGACTTACCCTGTCTCAGCCGTCCGTGACAGCCCGCGCGGTAGCCACATTGGATTCGAGGTGCGCCGGGTTGATGGTACCCACCACAGCCGAGCCCGTTCCCCGGTGGCCCAGCACCAATTCCATACTGGCCCGTACCGGGTCCTCACAGTCCGCCAGATGCCCACTGGCCAGCGCTTTCTTGATCAGCGTGCCCTTCCCGGCCTCGGCGCAGGCGGCCAGAATCGGCTCTTCGTCCTCGTAGCCCAGGTTGTAGGTCAGCATTACAACATCGCAGAGCTCTGTGGCCAGCAGGCCGCCGTCGATGGTTTTGGTGGAGATACCGAAGGCGCCGATATCGCCGCGTTGTTTTAAATCGCGCAGGGCGTCTACGGTGCCGGCCCGTTGCAGAATTTCAAGATCGTTGCCATCTGAGTGGATCAGCACCAATTCGATGTGGTCAGTGTTTAATCGTTGCAGACTGCGCTGAACGGAAAAGACAGTGTGTTCGGGGCTGAAATCAAAGCGTGACTCCCCGTTTTCAAATTCTTCTCCCACCTTGGAGCAGATAACCCATTCCTGTCGCTGACCTTTCAATAACGGCCCGAGTCGCTCTTCGGAGTTGCCGTAGGCGGGGGCGGTGTCGATCAGGTTAATGCCCAGTCCGCGGGCCTGGTCCAACAGCGCCCGGGCGGCGCGGTCGTCGGGAATGGTGAAATGCTCAGGGTATTTCACGCCCTCGTCGCGGCCCAGTTTTACCGTGCCGAGCCCCAGGGCGCTGACCTCCAGACCGGTGCTGCCCAGTGGGCGCATCCAGGCCATCAGAACAATACTTCCCAGGGCGGAGGTGCGATGGGCGGCTTGCCGAGTGGAGCGAGCAGGCTGAGGTCGGGGGCCGGGCCGGGTTGCAGATCCGAAAGCTGTTTCACCACCTGATCGCCCAGATCGGGGCACAGGGTAAGTTTGGTGGGCCAGGCGGTGAGCAGGTTGCTGTTGTTCTTGCTGCCACCCACAAAGGCCTGGTCGGGCTTTAGCAGCCCTTTCTGTTTTGGTTCGGCGCGATCCAGGCGAATGGTGGTCCACTCGCTGTCACCAAAATCCACCCAGTGGAACAGTGCCTGCAGTTCCTGCCGGGCTTTTGCGATCAATACCTCCGGTGCGTCATCGGTGCCCTCGGTGGCCAGGTCGCCGCCCAGATACCATACCGGCTCGCCCGCCTCGGTGCGGTGGCTGGACACGGTCAATCGTGGCGAAGGATTGGTGCCGGTGCAGTGGGCGTAGAGCGATTCGTTGTACTGGTGTTTAACCAACACCTGCTGCAGCGGCCGGCGTTGCATGGCGGGGCTGTCTTCACCCAGTTGTTGTAGCAGGGCCTCATTGCCGGCGCCGGCCGTCAGCAACAGTTGGCGGGGTTGGACGGTGCAGTTCGGCAGGCGGATCTGAGCACTGCCTTCGCGGCTTTCCAGCGCGGCCTGCTGCCAGTCGATGTGGAAGATGGCATCGCGGTGATTGTCTGCCAATGTTGCTACTAGCGACGGTGCATCCAGCACCAGGTCGACCAGGCGGTACAACTGGCCGCTAAAGGCCGGGTCGCGAAACACAGCCGGGCCCTCACCCGGATTGATTTTGTCTACGCGCCCGCGCAAGGCTTTGCTGGCGAAGAACGATGACATGCGTGACACCAGCCCGCCCTCGGACCAGAGGTAGAACGACTCACTAAGCACGTTTACCGCACGCAAATCGACCTCGCCTTCACCGCGCAGACAGGCGCGCCAACGGTCGGGCATATCGGCGATGGCTTCTGAGCCACCACTCAGGCTGCCGCCCAGCGCGTATTTGATACCCCCGTGAATCATGCCCTGCGAGGCAACTGTTTGATCAGAACCCAGCGCTTTGTGCTCGAACAAGACCGCGCTGTAGCCCTGGTTGCGCAGACGGTTGAGCAACCACAAGCCGGCGATGCCGCCGCCGATAATGGCAATGTCTGGTTGCAGGTGTGCGTGGCTCATTCAGGGGGTCCGGGGAAAAGGCCAGTATAACGCGTAGCCGGTTACGAGGCGCGGGGGAGGTGCGCAACGGCCGCGCTTGGTGCACCATAGCCGCTGACCGAAACGCCCGGAACCCGCATGCGACTGCTTTACAGCGCCCTGTTCTATTGTCTGCTGCCCTTTGTACTGCTGCGCATGCTGTGGCGCTCCCGGCGCGCGCCCGAATATCGCCGGCGGTGGGGTGAGCGACTGGGCTTTTTTACTGTTCCCTCGCCCTGGTCAGACGAGCGCCCCTGGCTTTGGTTGCATGCGGTGTCTGTGGGGGAAACCCTGGCTGCCGCGCCGGTGGTGGAGGCCTTGCTGGCGCGCTATCCCGATCACAAGCTGGTGCTTACCACCACCACGCCCACCGGTTCCGAACAGGTACGCAAACTATTTGGTGAGCGCGTGTTCCATGTGTATGCCCCATGGGATTTGCCGGGGGCGGTTCAGCGTTTCTTGAAAAAGCTGCAACCGCGCCTCTTGGTCATCATGGAAACCGAGTTGTGGCCCAATACCATCCATCTGGCGAGGAAAGCGGGTTGTCGGATTGTGTTGGCTAATGCCCGTATGTCGGCACGTTCCGCACGCGGCTATCAGCGTCTGTCGGGGCTGACGCGCCCGATGTTGACGCAACTGAATGTGGTTGCCTGCCAGGCGGAAGCGGATGCGCAGCGACTGCAGCAACTGGGCATGCCCGAATCAGGCATAGAGGTAACCGGCAGCATCAAATTCGATCTGGACTTGGATCAGGCGCTGCAGCAAAGTGCGGCCACTCTGCGGGCAGACTGGCGCTGCGATGAGCGTCCTATAGTGGTGGCGGCATCGACTCATGCGGGCGAAGACGAACAGATTCTCGCTGCCTTCCGTCGTGTGCGGGAACAATCGCACGACGCACTGCTGGTGCTGGTGCCACGGCATCCCGAGCGATTCAATGCAGTGGAATCCCTGTGCATGGAAGCGGGCTATACGCCCCTGAGGCGTTCTACCGGTAGGGTTCCCGACGCAAATTGTGCGATCGTCCTGGGCGACACCATGGGCGAGCTCCTGCTGTTGCTGAGCACCGGCCGGGTGGCCATTATCGGCGGATCGCTGGTGCCTCACGGCGGCCACAACGTATTGGAAGCTGCCGCCTGGGGCGTGCCCGTGCTCACCGGCCCCCACATATTCAACTTTGCACAAATCAGTGAATTGATGGTGGCGGCGGGCGCGATGCTGCAGCTGGAGAACGAGCAGGATTTGCCCGGTGTGTTGGTGGACTTGTTGTCAGACGCCACCCGGCTGGAACGCATGGGCAAGGCGGGGCTGGAAGTGGTGGCTGCCAACCGCGGCGCTCTAGAGCGCCTGCTGGCAGTAATCGGGCGGGAGATGTCCCGCCCGGCGTAGGGTCTTACTTGGTGCTGCTGGCCGTTGGGGGCGGCGGGGTGATCAGGAAGCTGTCCAGGTTGTAAACATCCTGCGGGCTCAGCAAGCCTGCCTGCTCTTTCAGGCGCATCACGTTGATGATGTAGTCGTAGCGACTGTTGGCGTAGTCGCGCTCGGCGGCGGTCAGGGTGTTCTGGGCGTTCAGTACGTCCACGATGTTCCGTGTACCTACTTCGTAACCCGCCTGGGTGGCGTCCAGCGCACTGCGCGATGACACAATACTCTGCTGACGCGCCATGACCCGCGAAACATCGTTGTTCACTGTCATGTGCAATGAACGGGCGTTGGTGACGGTATTGCGGCTCAGGTTGATGCGGTTTTCCCGTGCGGCGTTAAACTGGGCTGCAGCCTGGCGCCGGCGGGCGCTGATGGCGCCGCCACTGAACAGCGGCACATCCAGGCGGATCTGCCAGCGATTGGTGGTGTCGTCGCCGTTGGGGGAAGTTTCAAAGCCGGTAGACGGGCGTAACTCAAGTGTGCCGTCGTCGGTATAGTCCTGGTAATCGTAGCTGCCGCTGATTTTGGGCATATGCTCCATTTTGTTCGCCTTGGCGGACTGGCGGGCAGATTCCTCGCCAAACTCAGCCGCTTTCAGCTCAAAATTGTTGGCCAGCGCAAACTCTACCCACTGGGCGCGGTCGTTGGGCTCGGGCACTTTAATTTCGAAGTCTTCCACCAGCACATTGAGATTGCCGTGATTGCGCCCGGTCAGGATGGACAGTCGCTCAAGCGCAACCTGGACGTTGTTCTCATCGGTAATGCGGGTTACCCGTGCGAGGTCGTAACCAGCCTGTGCTTCGTACACGTCGGTGATGGCAATCAGGCCCACGTCGAAGCGCTGTTGGGTCTGCTCCAGTTGCCGTTCAAAGGCACGCTCCTGGGCGCGGCTGGCCTTCAGGTTGTCCTGGGCGCGCAACACGCCAAGGTAGGCTTCCACGGTGCGCACGATCAGGTTTTGCTGATTGGCAGCGAAGGTCGCTTCGGCCTGGCGGGTAAATTCCTTGCCAGACTGGAAGCTGAACCAGGCCGGCAGGTTGAAGATCTGCTGGCTCAGGGAAACGCTGTAACCTTCCCGGTCCACGTCGCGGTTGGTCTGGGTATCGATCTGCTCGAGGCCAGTATCGTCAAAAATGACGCTCTCACCGCGCGATTCGGTGTCGGTATTGGTGTAGTCGTAGTTGGCGTTGAC
This sequence comes from Gammaproteobacteria bacterium, assembly GCA_030427085.1. GTDB lineage: Bacteria > Pseudomonadota > Gammaproteobacteria > Pseudomonadales > Halieaceae > JAUHXH01. The sequence goes on from JAUHXH010000004.1 coordinate 374,955, forward strand.
CTGTGGCAGCAAGGCGGAGAGGGAAATGTTCTCCTGCTCCAGGTTGGCCAGGTACTGCGCTTCTTCGGCTTTCAGCTGGGCGTCGTTTTCCAGCGCCAGCTCGTAAATATCTCTTAAAGAGTCGGCCTGCGCGGCCATGCTGTTGACTGCCAGCGCCAACAGCGCCATGCGAAAGGTCTTCATGCGGTGTCCCCAGATGGATGGTGGTGCAATGATTTCCCGGGCTGTTTTGCGGGTGGCCCAAGTGTACGGCATCTGTGACCATTACGGTATCGCCGCAGTGGCGCTTCTGACCACACTTGGCGCGGCAGGTTCCGCAGGTCCGAACGGCTCACGGTGGCGCTGGTCAAAGGCCGGTCAATTTCGATCAGCTCGCAAAACGTGATTATTCTCCGTAGCCAGCGACATGGTAAGTGCTACACTGCCTGAGCGTCCACGCTGTCTGTGGGCGTTGATCGCGGCGCAGGCGCCATTCGTCGCAAGTGGCCCGGTCGATGCAATCGCCCCGTTAATTGAATGTCAAAGGGCACAGAGGACACCGTGAAACTCAAACAGCGCAGCAATTACAGCGTGGACCTGCAGGATCTGCACGCCGTGTGCGAGGCCAATTACGCCCGCCTGTTGCGCTTGTTCCCCGATTACGAAAACCGCAATCAGCGGCAGCTGGAAATTGGTCCGGCACGCGTTGAACTGACGGTCATTGAGCGCTGCCGCTACACGACTATTTTCCGCCTGCAGCAATGGCACGGGGAGAGCGAGTGGCTCGGTAGCCTGAATATTGAGCTGCGTGCCTACCACGATGCCCGCATGCTGGAAGTGGCCGGTTTCCAGTCTCACCGCAGCGTGCGGGGCCGTTACCAGTACCCCAACCGGCGCATGTACCAGCAGGACGAAAAAGCCCAGCAGAACGCCTTTCTCGCGGAATGGTTCGGCCACGCACTGCATCACGGGCAGGCCCCGCTGGCGCAGGTAGTGGCTTCCGGCCGGTGAGCAGCAGTGACCGCGCCAGAAGTGCTAGCTCCCCCCCCGCGTGTGCGCCTCCCCGATCGGCAGGCGCCGATCCGGATTGTTCAGCTCACTGATTGCCACCTCGGGGAGCGACAGGGCAGTACGCTCCTCACCCTCGATACCGATTATTCCCTGCAGCAGGTGATTCGTCGCGTGCGTGTCGAACAGCCTGGCATTGACTTGCTACTGGCCACCGGTGATCTGGCCGACAACGGCTGTGTGCCTGCCTACCGTCGCCTGCTGGCCCAATTAGACGATCTCTGCCCGCGGCATTTCTGGCTGGTGGGCAATCACGATAACCGTGAGGCCATGGCCTCGGTGGTGGCCGGTTCCAGCGCCCTGAGCCCTGTGATCGAAGTGGGTGGCTGGCAAATCCTGATGCTCAACTCCCAGATTCCCGGGGAAGTGGGTGGTCGCCTGGGGTCGGAGCAGCTGGAGTGGCTCGCGGGGGAACTGGAGCGCGGGCAATCCGCCGGTTTGCACACTCTCGTTTGCCTGCACCACCAGCCGGTCGCGGTGGGTTCGGCGTGGATTGATGAGCAGCAGGTCAGTGATAGCGAGCAGTTTCTGGCCTTGCTGGCGCAGTATTCCGGTGTCAAAGCCGTGCTCTGGGGCCATGTCCACCAGGAAATTGATCGTGTGCAGGATGGTCTGCGGCTGCTCGCCACGCCCTCTACCTGCGTCCAGTTTGCGCCAGGTTCCGAAGATTTCATGGCCGACACCTTGCCCCCCGGCTACCGCTGGCTCACCCTCAACGCCGATGGCTCGTTGGAGACCGGTGTATCGCGAGTTGAGGACGTGGAATTCAGCGTCGACACCGAAATGGGCGGCTATCTGGAGAAGTGATTTACCCACGCCATCCGGTGTTGATGGCGTCATTATCGGGCATTTGAGGCCCCACACTCCCCCCTGACGCCTTTGCATGTACAATGCCGCCCATACCCTACCAATGAGCTCGCAGGGAGTATCGACGAGAGCGCATGAGCGACTACAACGCTGAAGATATTGAGGTCCTTACCGGACTGGAACCGGTGCGCAAGCGCCCGGGCATGTACACCGACACCACCCGCCCCAACCACCTCGCCCAGGAAGTGATCGACAACAGCGTCGACGAGGCCCTGGCCGGCCACGCCAACCAGATCGATGTGGTGCTGCACAAGGACGGCTCCCTGAGTACCACCGACAACGGCCGTGGTATGCCGGTGGATATCCACCCGGAGCAGGGCAAGCCGGGGGTGGAGGTGATCCTCTCAACCCTTCACGCCGGGGGTAAATTCTCCAACAAGAACTACCAGTTCAGTGGCGGTTTGCACGGTGTGGGTGTATCGGTGGTGAACGCCCTGTCGGTGGAGTTGGAAGTAACGATTCGCCGCGGTGGGCAGGTGCATCAGATCACCTTCGGTGGCGGTGAAAAAACCAGCGACCTCACTGTGATCGACACCTGCGGTGCCCGCAATACGGGCACCTCGGTGCGCTTCAAGCCCGATCCGCAATACTTCGACTCGATCAATTTTTCCGTGCCGCGCCTGCGCCATGTGCTGCGCGCCAAGGCGGTGCTGTGCCCGGGACTGCGAGTGCGCTTCAAGGACGAGAACAAAAACGAGTCCGATGAGTGGTACTACGAGGACGGCCTCAAAGACTACCTGATGAGTGGCACGGCAGACTTCCCCGTGCTGCCCGCAGAGCCTTTCACGGGTAGTTTCAGCGGCTCCACCGAGGCGGTGGAGTGGGCGGTGCAGTGGTTGCCCGAAGGCGGCGAGCTGATCACCGAAAGCTACGTGAACCTGATCCCCACTGCCCAGGGCGGCACTCATGTAAATGGCCTTCGTACTGGCCTGCTGGAAGCCCTGCGCGACTTCTGCGAACTGCGCAGCCTGCTGCCGCGCGGCGTGAAGCTGACCCCGGACGATATCTGGGATCGCTGCGCCTACGTGTTGTCCTCCAAGTTGGAAGATCCGCAGTTTTCCGGCCAGACCAAGGAACGCCTGTCCTCCCGCGAGGCCGCCGCGTTCGTGTCTGGTGTGGCCAAGGACGCATTCTCCCTGTGGCTCAACCAGCACACGGAAGAAGCCGAGCAACTGGCGCAAATTTGTATCGCCAATGCCCAGAGCCGACTGCGCAGCGCCAAGAAAGTCGCGCGGAAAAAGGTCACATCCGGCCCTGCCCTGCCCGGCAAACTGGCGGATTGTTCCGGTGGCGACCCGGCACGGGCGGAGCTCTTCCTGGTGGAAGGGGACTCCGCAGGCGGTTCCGCTAAACAGGCCCGCGACCGTGAATTCCAGGCCATCCTGCCCCTGCGCGGCAAGATTCTGAATACCTGGGAAGTGGACTCACAGGAAATCCTCGCCTCGCAGGAAGTGCACAACATTTCTGTGGCCCTGGGTATCGATCCGGCCAGTGATGACCTGTCTGGCCTGCGCTACCACAAGGTCTGTATCCTCGCGGACGCCGACTCCGACGGCCTGCACATCGCCACGCTGATCTGTGCCCTGTTCGTGCGCCACTTCCGCCCGCTGGTGGAAGCGGGCCACGTGTACGTAGCCATGCCTCCGCTGTATCGCATCGACGTGGGCAAGGAAGTGTTCTACGCCCTCGACGAGAGCGAGAAGCAAGGTGTGCTGGATCGCATCGAAGCGGAAAAACTGCGCGGCAAGGTCAACGTGCAGCGCTTCAAGGGGCTGGGTGAGATGAACCCGCTGCAACTGCGCGAAACCACCATGGACCCCGACACCCGCCGTCTGGTGCGTCTGGTGCTGGACGCCGGCGATGGCACCAACAATATGCTGGACATGCTGCTGGCGAAGAAGCGTGCTTCAGATCGCAAGTCCTGGCTGGAATCGAAGGGTGATCTGGCGGAGATTGCCTGAGGTCTATCTGCGGCAGTGATGGCGCTCAATCGGCCCTATGGCTGCTCGCTCACTTCTTCCGCATTAACGCTGTACTGCATCGCACCCGGTGCGCGAAGGGTGTTGATCAGGGGGATGCCGCGAGTATAGAGCCAGAACAGGCCTATCGCGGAAGCGCCCAGCACGAAGGGGTCTTTCAGGTAGCGCAACTGGTAATCCGCCGGATCGAACAGGTAGGCGCCCACTGCGCAGCCAGCGAGTCCCAAGCCAGCAAAAATGCGCAGTACCAGCACTTTTTCCTTCGAGGCGCGGTCCAGTTTGGCGATCGCGGGATTGCGTTGGCTGACCAGCACCACCACCGGCATGCCGAGCTTCAGTTTGTTTTGGTCTACGTCGATTTCGCCGGTGAAGCGAAACCGCCTGCCGTCGTCCAGGGCGTATTCAACCACCGGCAGATTGAAGGTAGTAGTGCTGTCGTCCAGGCGCTGGGTTGATTTTGTGATCTCGACAATTTGTCCGGCGACTTTGTAGCTATTTGCGCGGAACTGATCAAAGGTTTTACGGCCCAGCCAGGCAACCGCCAGAAACAGCAGCCCTGCGAAGATAAATACGATTGAATGCATTGGGTGCTTAGTCTGCTCCTGGCCCAGGAATGGCGCGCACTTCCCGGGCGCGCAATGGCCGCCCGTCCTCACTGACCACGCCCATGCGGCGAATGGGTTTTCCGGTCTCACGCTCGATGAAGGTGACGCGCTCGCCTTTGGGGTTCGGGCGGTGCTTGTCACCCCAGTGAGTCATCGCCAGCAGCACAGGTTGTAGCTCCAGGCCGGCCGGTGTCAGCACGTATTCGGCGTGGGCACCGGATTCCGATTCCCGCTTTTCGACAATCCCTTCCTCCATCAACTGCTTGAGACGGGCGGCCAGTATGTTCTTGGCAATGCCCAGGTTGCGCTGCAACTGGGCAAAACGCTTCTGGCCAAAGAAGATGTCTCGCAGAATCAGCAGGGTCCAGCGGTCGCCAATAACCGCCAGGGTCTGGGCGAGGGAGCAGTTCATCGGTTTGTAGGAGGTGTACTTCATGGCTGCACTCTAACCAGAATCTGCGCTGAAATAAATGGTTGCATCAAAAAACCTTATGGTTTTATCATGCAACCGCTTATCAAGTGCCAGAGGCGATTACCATGAAACCAGTGTGTTTGATTATCGGAGCGGGCGCCGGCGTTGGCGGCCATGTGGGCAAGCGCTTTGCGCAGGCGGGCTATCACGCGGTGTTGTGTCGCCGCAGTGACGAGGCAGGGTTGCAGAAACTCGTAGCGGATATCGAGTCGGCTGGCGGCAGCGCCGAAGGCCGGATCGTGGATGCCTCGCAACCCGACACCATCGAATCGTTGATCGCAGAGGTAGAGGCCCATGTGGGGCCCATCGAAGTATTGGTTTATAACCTCGGTGCGCAGATTGGCAATCGCGAATTGAAAGAAACCAGCGCCAAGGCTTTTGAACTGGGTTGGCGCCTGGGCACCTTCGGCCTTTTCCGGGCGGCGTCCACGGCGCTGCCTTACATGGAAGAGCGCGGCCACGGCACCGTGCTGGTGACTTCCGCTACCGCCGCTGTCCGTGGCAATGCCGGCCAGCACTCCCACGCGGCGGCGATGGGTGGCCGGCGGATGTTGTGCCAGAGCCTGAACGCGGAGTTCGGCCCCAAGGGCATTCATGTGGCGCACATCCTGGTGGACGGCGCCGTGGATGCACCCGACACGCTGGGCAAAATGCTCGGTGAGGAAAACTTCCGCAAGCTGCGCGAGACTCGCGGCAGTGCCGACGGCCTGCTCCTGCCGGAGAAAATGGCCGAAACCTATTTCCACCTGGCTCAGCAGCACCGCTCGGTGTGGACCCACGAGCTGGACATGCGCAGCTACTCCGACCTGCCCTGGTGGAATCACTAATACTTGAAACTCTGAAGGAGCCCAGCTAATGAAAAAGGTGGAATTCCATTTCGATTTTGGCAGTCCCAACGCTTATCTGGCACATCGTGCCATCCCGCAAATTGAGCAGCGCACCGGTGCACGGTTTGAATACGTTCCGGTGTTACTGGGTGGTGTGTTCAAGGCCACCAACAATGTGTCGCCGGTGGTGTCCTTGCAGGGCGTGAAAAACAAGCCGGATTATATGCGCGTCGAGACCCGGCGCTGGTTGCGTCGCTACCAGCTGGACGATTTCGTCATGAATCCAAACTTTCCGGTCAATACCCTGCACATGATGCGCGGCGCGATGTTTGCCAAATCAGCGGACTACTACGCTGACTATATTGAGGCGATGTACCGTGCCATGTGGCAGGAAGCGCGAAAAATGGATGACCCGGAAGAGATTGCCAGTGTGCTAAAAGCAGCGGGTTTACCGGTTCAGGAAATTCTGGAGGGCGCAGTAACCCAGCCGGTCAAACAGGCCCTGATAGATAGCACCAGTGCATCAGTGGATCGCGGTACATTTGGCTCGCCAACATTTTATTTCGACGATGAAATCTATTTTGGCAAGGACAGCATGCGCGACCTGGAAGATGCATTGTTGAGTTGAGACTCGGCTCAGAGTTGCTCGTAGCTTCCTGCAAAGGTGTCGCAGTTATTCGGGCTGCCTGACTTGTAGCCCTGGTTGAACCAGCGCATGCGCTGTTCCGAGGTGCCATGGGTGAAGGTGTGCGGCACTACCTTGCCCTGCATGCGCCCTTGGATCGCGTCGTCGCCGATGGCGTTGGCGGCGCGCACTGCCTCTTCAATGTCGCCGGCATCCAGGTAGCGTTGATTGTGATTGGCCCACACGCCGGCGTAGCAGTCAGCCTGCAATTCCAGTCGAACGGAGTACTGGTTGTAGTCGGGACGGTTGCGCATTGCGTTCACTTTGCCGGAGGTGCCGAGCAGGTTTTGAACGTGGTGCCCAACCTCATGTGCGATGACGTAGGCCTGGGCGAAATCCCCGGGCGCCTGAAAGGTCTGCTCCAGTTCGTCGTAGAAACCCAGGTCGATATACACCTTCTGATCGGCGGGGCAGTAGAAGGGCCCCATGCTCGCTGAACCCGCACCGCAGGCGGTGTTGGTGCGCCCGGTGTAAACCTGCATCTGGGGTTCAACGTAGCGTTGCCCCCCAGCCTGAAAAATCTGATTCCACACGTCTTCGGTGTCTGCGAGCGTGACGCTGACAAAAGCCAGGCGCTCGTTGCTGACCGGGTTGTCAGACGCTCCGCCGCCACTGCCGCTTTGCATCGGCACGCCGGCACCCCCGCCACCGCCGAGAATACCCAGCCGGGAGAGCAGGAAAAAACCGATCACCACCACGATGATGCCCTTGATACCGAAGCGGCGCCCGACGAAGTTGAGTAACTGTGCGGCGCCAGCGGCGCTGGCGCCAGTGCGGGCGGCCGAGCGGCCTCTGGCATCTTCTACGTTTGAACTTTGGCGTCGTCCTTTCCAGCGCATCGTTTTATCTGTCCAAACTCCTGAGAGTACTAAGCCTAGCAGAGGCTACGCTCGATGACCGCATTGGGCTGAACTCTCTCCGTGCGTTTCGGCGACCCCTGACATAGTCTGCAGGGGAGTCACTCAGGGAGGGAGGACCATGCAAATGAAACACCTGGCAGTAGCACTAATAGCCTTGTCGATAACGGCGCCTGTGGCCGCCAGCAAACGGCAGAAAACCCTGGAGGAGGAATTCAGGGGCTGTCAGAAGGTACACCAGAAAATTGAGAGCCTCGAGCAGCACCGCCGGGCCGGGGGCAGTGCTGCCACCATGGACAAGTGGCGGCGCCAGATCAATGCCTACCAGGATCAATTCAGCGAGCGTCGCTGTTTACGCTTTCGCAACCGGTTGCGCTAGCGGCCGCTTACCCACCTATGGCCATGCCGGTGAGGGATGGTTTAGGCTGAGCTGATGGCAACGAACTGTTCTGAAAAGATAGCGGCGACCACGGGAGCTACGGCCAGGCGAGGTGCGCGCCAGTGTTGGGCTTGAGGCTCAGCCGCCTGTTCGGCCTGGCCAATATCCTGTTGGCACCGATGCTGGGCTGGTGGATGCTCGCCCGACTGCCCGGCGTTTCCGTGGCGGTGGTGATCTTCACGGTGGGCGGCATCGCTCTGGCCGGAGCAGCACTGGCTTATGCCGCGGGACAGAAAATGCAGGGTAATGACATTGGCCACAAGGCCTTTCCGGCGACTTGGGTGGCCTGGTGTTTCTTTGTCGTGATGACTTACCGCTTGCTGGCCGGTTTCTACTGAGCGCCTTTGCTCAGTAGATCAGGGGCGCCGCAATTGCTGTACTAATTGCTGGTAGCCGGGGTTGTCGGGCGCCAATTGCAGCAGCCGTTGCGCATAGTCCAGGGCGCGTTCACGCTGGCCAGCCTGTGCGCTGTAATTGGCCAGTGCAACCAGCAATTCCTGGTCGTAGGGTGCACTACGCAGGGCGCGGTGTAGCTGCCGGAGTGCGGCGTCCACGTCGCCGTTGTCGTGCAGTGCCACTGCGTAGACGTAGCGGTGTCGGGTGCCCTGCTGTTCCAGTTCCGCTGCACGCTTCAGGTAATCCAGCGCCGCTTTGCCATTCCCTTCGCGAATTTCCAGCAAGCCCAGGGCATAGAGTGTATTGCCATTTTCGGGCGCCACGGCAAGAGCCTCCATCAGTTGCTGGCGGGCCTCAGCTTCGCGACCGGTGGAGCGCAACAGGTCGGCCAGATTGAGGTAGGCGGCCACCAGTTGGGGGTTCAGGCGCAGGGCTTCGTGGTAGTCCTTCTCGGCGGCCGGGAGATCGCCGCGCTCGGTGTGGAACACGCCCAATTGCATCTGTACGCCGGGCATGTCGCGGTGGCGCCCGTAGACGGTTTCGTATTCCTTGAACAGCTTCAGCAGTTGTTCTGCTTTGTCCGCGGGCAATTGGTCAAGCGGTACGCTGGCAAGGGCGCTGGCGACCGCCAATCGCACCGAGGTGTCGGGATCGTCAATGAGCGTGCGCAGGCTCACGTAGCGCCTCGCAGGAGGCAGGGGCCGAACCGCAGTGACTGCCGCAGCGCGGAGCAGTGGATCGTTGGATGCAATCAACATGACAGCGCTTTGGTAGGCCTCTCTGGCGGCAATGGGCGACAGGGCTTCCAGCGCGGCCGCACGCCAGATAGGGGGTTGTTCCTCGGCGTTGACCAGTGAAGTCAGCGCTGGAGCGGCACGGCTGTCCCCGTTGGCTGCGGCGGCGAAGGCCCGAGCCGGATGGGTGGCTGTATCGCGGTACTGCACGCCCCAGTCACGGGTTTGCTGCAGGGCCCAGGAATCGTCTTTGTCGGTGTGGCACTGGGTGCATGCATTCGGTGTGCCGAGCACCACAGACAGGTCCGGGCGCGGTACTCTCAGGCTGTGGTCGCGCCGTGGGTCCACGCCCATGTAGGTGGTTTCGGGCATATGGCATTCCACACACTGGGCGCCGTCAGAATCGGCCGGGTGATGGTGGTGGGCGGCGGTGTCATACACGTTGGGGCGGTGGCACTGGGCGCAAACGCCGTTGCCCGGCGCGCGCAATTTCAGGCTGTGCGGCTCGTGACAGTTGCTGCACACCACGCCGGCTGACTGCATCTTGCTCTGCATGAATGAGCCGTAGACGTAAACTTCATCCAGAATCTGACCGTCGTGGTGGTACAGCGGCGTCAGGGGCAGGCTGACGCGGTGGGTATCGGTGAGCGGTTTACCGTGGACGTACTCGCCCAACTCGCCGCGCCGGGAGTGGCAGCGACCGCACGCGTCCACTTGCATGCGGCCCTCCAGCGCTTGCTCCCGGTGGGCGATGGCGGCGCCTTCGGCAAAGGCCCAGAGGCCACGTTGGCCGAGGTCCAGCGCAAACCCGGCGTGTATTGCGCTGTTGAGTTTGCCCGAGCTTGCCAGCTCCACGTGTTTGCTACCCGGTCCGTGGCAGGCCTCACAGCTAACATCAATTTCTGCAAAGCGCGTGTCGAAGCTGCGCGATTCGGCGTTGTAGTTTTTGTGCACATCGGTGCTGTGGCATTCCGCGCAGCGGGTATTCCAGTTCTGGTAGGGGCCGGTCCAGTGCAGAGGGTCGTTGGCGTCGATTAGCTCGTCGGGATACAGGTGATACCAGCGCTGCCCGCCCTCGCTGGCGGGCCGCGCATCCCAGGCGATGCTCAGGGTCTGTAACCGGCCGCCGTCGATCGGCAAGAGATATTGCTGCAGGGGATCCACACCAAACACGTAAGCTACTTCAAAATCCTGAAGCTCACCGGTGGGGCCGTCGGTGTGAACAATGTACTTCCCGTCACGCTGAAAAAAGCGCGTGGTGATGCCGTTGTACTCGAAGGTCGCGTTATTGAAATCTCCCAGCACGGTCTCGGCGTTTGGCACTTGCATGGCCAGGTCGTGGTGGGAGCCCTGCCACAGTTGATGCTGCTCCTGATGGCAGCTTACGCACTGCTCCCGACCGACAAAGTCGGCTGCCAACGTGGTGTGGGTGAAGCCGGCAAGCAGTGTCAGGTGCAGCAGGAAACGCATAGCGCAGGAAGCCAGTGGGGAAAGATGCCTGACCTTACCGTATTAAGTCCGCGGGCCCAAGTAAGGTTGGCTGGCGCTAGACGATGTCTGGAACGTGGCTGGTGATTCCGCCGCGCAGGTGCCAGGAATTATTGTTGCGAGTGGCTTGTGGCGGCGCCTTACCCGCACGGCTCCACAACTCCCGGTTCAGCATGGCGGGTGGATCCTCGGCGCCAGCCGCCAGCCACTGCGCCAGACGCGTTGCCACATCGGGGAAGTGAATGTCAGCCGGGGCTGGCAGTTGTGCCAGCCACCGGTTGATCACCTCGGGATCAAGGCAGTCGAGGGTTTGTGCGTAGCCCAGTTGTCGCAATGCCAGGGCGTTGGAGAGCTGTTCCATCTGCCGTGCCAGCGGGCGAGTCAACACGGGTTTGCGCCACTGTAAACACTCGCTAATCAGTTCAAAGCCGCTGTTGCATATTACCGCTCGCGCATTGGCCAGCGCATGCTTGAAGGTGTGGATGCCGGGGGGGTGGTGACTGACATTACCGTGGGTTGCCTCCGACAGGCCCGGTCCGAACAGGGTGAACTGATGTTCGGGCAGACATTGCAGCAGGCGGGTGACTTCTGCTTGATCCTCGAAGGGGAGGTAAACCAACACTGAAGCGCCCGGCGGTTGAGCCAGCGGCGGCAAGTCCAGAATGGGAGGCAGCACATTGTCCGCGTAGGGGTGCCAATGCAGGCCCAGTGGCCGTCCTACCGGGGCAAATCGTTGCATGATCCAGCGGCTTACCGGATTGTCGCCACTAACCGGGGTGTCAGGGCCGAAGGCGTATTGGTGGCCGATACCGATGACCGGCTTGCCAACCCGCTGTCCCGCCCAGGCACTCACCGGCTCGTAATCGGTGACCACCAAATCGAACTGATCGATCTCGCTTGCCAGCGCCTTCACGTCACGAAGGAAGTGAAAAATATTGTTGCGTGCAATGGTCGCGCGGTAGCGTAGCCGACCTGCTTCTGTGGCGAACGTCAGCCCGCGGCGATGCTGGAAATTGCCAAAGGGTTCCATGTCGAACAAGCGTTCTCGCTCACGGCCGGAGAATAACCAGGTTAACTCGACATCATGCGAAGCCAGCGCCGCCGCCATGGCCCGGGCGCGGCTGATATGTCCCTGCCCGGTAGCCTGCACGCCGTAGAGAATCCTCATCCAGCCAGGCCCAACCATGCAGCCGCCGAGTAGGCGATACCGCTACCCATCAGGGCGCCGGCGAGGGTGTCGCCGGGGTAGTGCACGCCCAACACCACCCGGGAGGCCGCCACCGAACCTGCCCACAGGAACATGGGTGCAACGGGGGGGCCATAAACGGCACAGGCGGCAGTGGCCAGTAGGAAGGCCGCCGAGCTGTGCCCGGAGGGGAAACTGAAGCGGTCGGACGCAACAATCAGCGATTTGAAGCCGGGCATATACTCTTGGGGTCTGCGTCGACGCAGGGAGTTTTTCAGGCCCCAGTAAATACAGCGCTCCACCAGCAGCGCGGAGGCCAGCACGGCACAGAAGTCACCAATGGCCGGCACGTCCAGTAGCCACAGCAGCGCGGGAGTAAGAACGTGGAGGAATCCATCCCCACTACGCGACACCGCGCGCGCCAGGCTGATGAAGCCAGGGGCACGGCTGTGCCGGAACACCCGGTTGAACAGGCGCAGATCGGCTTGATGCATTGCACTGAGCAGTTCCATGGGGCGCAGTCTGTAAGCAGACGGTGGCAGTGCTGTGACGCTTTGGTGTCAGTTTTGTGAAGCTACCACCAGCGGGGTAGGGCCTATGGACAGCCAAAATGGCCCCTCCTATAGTGGCGGTTCCATCCAAGGAGTACTTTGCGTGAAACTCGGCATATTGAAAACGGATACCGTCCGGCCCGAATGGTCCCCGCGTTTCGGGGAGTACCCCGACATGTTCATCGCCCTGTTATCCCGGGTGGACCCCACGCTGGAATTCGTGGTCTACGACGCCGAGGCGGGTGAATTGCCGGACAGTATCGACGAGGTGGATGCCTTCCTGATCACCGGCAGCAAGTCCAGTGTGTACGAGGACAAACCCTGGATACACCAGCTCAAAACCTTTGTCGCCCGCCTCCACGAGGCAAAGAAGAAGCTGGTAGGGATTTGCTTTGGTCACCAGCTGGTCGCCGATGCGCTGGGTGGCAAGACGGAGAAGTACCAGGGGGGGTGGGGCGTTGGTCTACATCGGCACCGCTTCGCTGCAACACCCGGGTGGCACGACGGCGGCTCGGAAGCTCTCGATATCCTGGTGAGCCACCAGGATCAGGTGATGAGAACCGCGCCTGGCACCCAGGTACTGGCCGGTAGTGACTTTTGTAAAAATGCCGTCTGCCAGATCGATGAGCACATCCTCACCTTCCAGGGCCATCCGGAGTTTGTGCCGGAGTATTCCCGGGAGATTATGGAGTTTCGGCGCGAACTGATTGGAGAGACAGCCTATACCGCTGGGGTGGCATCACTGACCGGTGGTGAACCCCAGGGCGAACGGGTTGCCAGATGGATTCTGGCGTTTCTGCGTGGCTAGCCCGGACTAGCCGTCGTCACGGACGCTGGCCTGCATGGCGTCCAGGTAGTCATCCAGTTCCTGCTCGTCGGTGAATACGGCCATGTCCGGCAGGGCTTTCAGGATTTCGAAGACCTTGTCGATGTGTGGTTTGCGGTTGACGGCCGCCATGGAGTTGCCGGCGGCGCGGGTTTGCTTGGCGGCTTTGAAAATCACCCGCAGGCCGGCTGAACTGATGTAGTCCAGATCCTTCATGTCCAGCAGGTTGAGTGCGTAACCTTCATCCACCACCGCCTGCAAACGCTCTTCAAAGGCGGGCGCAGTATCAGTGTTAAGCGCGCCGGCCAGTGCCACGCGGGCGAGGGAGTTTTCCTCGTCGACGGAAACCGTGGTGGTCAGGTTCATGCGTTATCCCTCGCTGTTTGAGCGTCTGCCATCAGGCGTTTCGTGGAAGGCGAAAGGCCAGTGTCAGTTCATTGTTGTCTTCGCTGCGCCGGTAGTTGTGCCAGTCCGGCAAGGCGCGAATCAAGTGTACACCAAGTCCCCCGATCTGAGCAGAATCGGCACTATGGCCGAGTTCCGCGCCGGCACAGGTCAGGGGGTTGAAGGGTGGGCCGGGGTCGGTGAGACTCAGCAGTAGTTCGCCTCGCCTTGGCAACAACCGCACCCGCAAGCTCTGGGCCGGAGACAGGCCACCGTATTTCTCTACGTTGCTGGCGGCCTCTTCCCCTGCCAGCAGCACGTTGTTCTGCACATCGTGGGACACGGGCAGGGCGGCAAGTTCCTGCTCCAGCCATTGAATTGCGCGCGAGGTCAGGCCGGGTCCGGGCATAAACTGCCGGGAACGTTCACGATTGTCCCAGTCCAGTATGAGCAGGCTTATATCGTCAGATTGCGCGGTGCCACTTTGAAAGTCCGACAGGCCTGCGAAAACCTGACGGCCTGCTTCGGCCGCGCTGTCATTGGCAGTGCGGGTTAGCAGATCCAGCAAGCGCGGGAGGCCGAACTGTCGATCGTGGGCGTCAAAGGCTTCCTCGGCACCATCGGAGCGCAACACGAGGCGGTCGCCGGGGTGTAGTGCTATGCGGTTGGTCGGAAAAGAAAGGTTGGGCGCCAGCCCTAGCGCCGGTCCGGTTTGTTGCTCCAGTTCTTCCGCCTTGTCTTTGCGCAGGATAACGGGCGCGCAGTGCCCCGCGCTGGCGAACTCCAGTTCGCCGGTGTGCAGGTTGATAGCGCCGCAAAACAGGGTCAGGAACATGCAATTATCATTGCCGCGTTCGAGCGCGTTATTGAGTCGCGACAGCACAGCGGCGGCACTGTCAAAGTTCTGGTTGTACATCTGCACCTGGCTGATCGCACGCGCCATAAACAGCGCCGCGGGTACGCCCTTGTCCGACACGTCACCAAGTACAAAGCAAAGCCTGCCGTCGGCCAATGTGCGGTAGCTGTACAGATCACCGCCCACGGTCTTGGCGGGTTCTACCTGCGCCCAGAGAGTGTTTCCCGCATCCCTTTCGAGGGCATGGCCACGGCCGGGCAACATGGACATCTGGATTTCCCGCGCCGCTGCGAGTTCGCCAGCGAGGCGGCTGCGGCTGGCGGTGGCATGTTCCAGATCTTCAATGTAGCGCTTCAGGTCCCCCTGCATGGCATTGAACGAGCGCACCAGGGTGGCTACCTCGTCTTGTCCGGATGCGGCGGGCAGTGCCACATTCATTTCACCGCGGGCGATCTCGCCACTGGCACGGGCCAGCGCGCGCAGTGGTTGGGTGATCCGTCGTGCCACCCAGGACACAGCCAGCGCCATCAATACCAGGGTCAACAGGCCGACGGACACAGTTTTGGCTTGATATTCATGCAGGGGTGCCAGTACTTCATCGCGCGCGTACACCACCCCCAGTGGCCAGCCCGTGGATTTCATCGGCGACAGGCGTACAAGGCAGTCACCGGGAATGTTGTGGCAGGCCACTTCACCCGTACGAGTTTCGCCGGCGAGCGCACCGTTGAACAATGCCAGCAACTGTGCCCGATCGTTGGGGTCGTCAGTGAGCACCGACACCGGCTGCATCAGGTCTGCCGTGTTGGGTGCCCCCAGCACCAGTCCCGCACGGCTAAGTAAAATACCGAAGCCACTTTGCCCGAGATGCAGGCGGCGCAGGTAACGTTGCAATTCCGCCAGGCCAACGTCTGCCGTGACCACGGCGTAGAGTTGACTGCTGCCGTCAGGTGCCGGTCGAAATACCGGTACCGAGAAGGTGGTCATCAGTACGCGCGCACCTTCGGCGTCGAAGTAGGGTTCTACCCATACCGGCTTGCCGCTACTGGCGGCATCGGCGTACCAGGAGCGCTCCCAGTATCGGGTATCGCCGAAGGTCAGATCGGCAGTGAGTAGTTGATCGCCCTCGCGGTAATAGTACGGGGCAAACCCCAGTGGCGCATCGATAAGATCCGGATTGAGCGCAATGGTGGAACCTACGATGTCGTCGTTGTGGGCCACGATGTCGTGCAGCAGGTTGCGAAGCTCATCGTCGCTGTAGCTGCGTTGTTGCAATATGCGACTGAGGAACACAGCGTTGTCAGCAACGCCGTCGAGGAAATTGTCCAGATCGGTAACGGCGGCACTTACCGTATCGCGCGACTGCAATTCGACCCGGGACAGGATTTCATTGCGGGACAGGTGGTAGTCCAGCCCCAGGCCCAGCGAAAGGATGGCGCCGGTACACAGCGTCAGAATGATAATGAGCCGCGTAGACAGGCTGTGGGCCGCCGCCATCGCCGTTACCAGCTACCGGTGTTTTCCATGCTGGCCCAGGGCTCGGCCGGTGGCAGGGCTTCCCCGGCCTGCAGCAGTTCAATGGAAATACCGTTGGGCGATCGCACAAAAGCCATCTTGCCATCACGCGGTGGACGATTGATGGTGACGCCGCCGTCCATCAGGCGCTGGCATAGCGCGTAGATATCGTCCACTTCATAGGCCAGATGGCCGAAATTACGGCCGCTGCCGTAGCTTTCCGGATCCCAGTTGTAGGTGAGTTCCAGCATCGGGGCCATGCGGCCTTCGCGCTCGATGTCATCGCCGGGCGCAGCCAGGAAGACCAGGGTAAAACGGCCTGCTTCGTAGTCGTTGCGCTGTACCTCGACCAGCCCGAGTTTGTTGCAGTAGAAGTCGAGGGATTCGTCCAGGTCGTGCACCCGGACCATGGTGTGGAGGTATTTCATAGCGCGGTTTCCCATTGCTGATATAAACAAAGGGGCGTCAGGGCCCCCTGTTCGATGTTAGAAGTGTGCGCGGGGCCGCGCAAGCCCGCGCTGGCTCAGGTGATGCGGGCAGCTGCCTGTTTACCGGCCATGCGCCCGGAGAAGGTGGCATCGCCCACCGACATGCCACTGCTGTAACCCTCGGCGCGGCGCACCACACCACAGGCGGTTCGGCCGGCGGCATAGAGTCCGGGGATGATCTCCCGGCGCGGGGTAAGCACTTCGCCGGCGGGGAGGGTGTCCAGGCCGCCGAGAGTGAAGAAGGGCACAAAGGCGCCGCGGCCCGGTGTGACATCCAGTGCCACCAGTGGTGGCTCCAGTGCTTGCAACCACTCGGCTGCTTTGTGGTGCTCCCGGTCTTCACCCCGTTCGCAATCGCTGTTGTAGATCGACAGGGTGTGGGCCAGACTGCCGGTTCGCAGGCCCAGTTCTGACTCCAGTTCCGCTATCGTCTCACCTGTACCTGCCACTTCGGCGCCGAGATAACTGACCTGCTCGTAATCCCCGTACTGCTCTACGGTAAGAATAAAATACAGGCGCTCACTCTGCTGCCGCAGGGCGAAGGCACCCAGCCGGCCGTGATAGACATCTTCGTTGATAAACCGCTGCCCCTTGTCATTCACCAGAATGCCGAAGGTCATGCTGGCAGGAGGGTAGTAGGGCAGGCTGATGAAGCCCTCGTGCATGTTGATCGCCGCGGCCCCCACGCTGATGCCCATTTCGATACCGCTGCCGGTATCGCCGGGATTGCCGATGGGGGTGTTGCCGGCGCAGAGCATCGGCGCATACTTGCGCAACATATCTTCGTTCATGGCGAAACCGCCGGCGCAGAGGATCACACCGCCACGTGCGCGAACGTTCAACTCCTTGCCATCGCGCCGTACCACCAGGCCGTGAACAGTGCCGGTCTCGTCGGCAATCAGGGTCAGGGCGCGCACCTCGTATTCCACGGTAATGTTGTCGCGGCACTCCACATTTTCCGTGAGAATTTTCATCAGCAGGGGGCCGCCATTGTCGCCCTCCACCTGCAGGTTGTGTCCGCGCGGGCAGGGTTTGGCTTGCGATGCAAAGGGCCAGGCTTTCTCGTTCCCGGTGTACAGCAGGCAGTCGTCGGTAAGGCACATGATGGCTCGTTCAGCGTGGTAGCTGTCGCGAAAGGGCACACCCATGGATACCAGCCAGTTGAAATGGGCGGTGCTTTGCTCACAGTAATTGCGGATTTTGGCCTCATCCGCCTGCGGCCCGGCGGCCATCATCATGTAGGTGACCATGTCCTCGGTCTGATCGTTGAAGCCACAGGCCTGTTGCACCCGCGTCCCACCGTTGCCGCCCATATAAATCTCGGCACTGGAAAGCGCCGTGGACCCGCCACTGGCACTGGCGGCCTCGAAGATGACTACCTCAGCTCCCGCATCCGCTGCCTCAATGGCGGCGCAGGCACCGGCGCCACCGAAGCCCACGATGGCAACATCAGTTTCCAGATTCCAGTTTGCCACCTGGGATAGTGGGCGATAGCGGTTGGGGCCGGTTTTGGCGGGCTGATTCATCACGTTCGCTGTTGTTGTGCAGTGATCAAAAATTAAATCCCGGGGCTCGGGCCAGAGCAAGCAGCGGTCAGCGATTCGGGCTCAATAAGTTGTACGAGTGCCCGATATTCCTTCAGTGCGCCACGGGGCTCGAATTTGATGGCGGGTTAGTGCAAGGAAGCTTGCTAGTGGGTGGTGCTGGGTTACAATCCCCGGCCCGCAACCAATCCGAGAACAGATCGCCCCATGTGGTTTAAGAACATCCGCGCCTACCGCCTTACCCAGAGCTTTGACCTCTCCGCCGAACAACTGGAGCAGCAGCTTGACGGCAAGCGCTTTGAGCCCTGTGCCAAGTCCCAGCCCCTGGCCATGGGATGGGTGGCGCCGCTGGGGGATAACACCGAGGCGCTGGTGCATGCGGCGGGTGGTTGCATCCTGCTATGCCTGAAACGGGAGGAGAAAATCCTGCCCTCCACGGTGGTGAAAGAGCAGCTTGAAGAGAAGGTTGCGCTGATCGAGGACGAGCAGGGCCGCAAGGTCTACCGCAAGGAGCGCCTTACCCTGAAAGACGAGATCGTGCAGGACTGCCTGCCGCGCGCTTTCTCCCGCAGCGCCCGCGTCTACGCCTACATCGACACCCGCAACAACTGGATGTTTGTGGATGCCGCCAGTGCCGCGCGTGCAGAAGAACTGCTCAATCTGTTGCGCGACAGCGTCGGCACCTTCCCGGTGCTGTTGCCGCAGGTGAATAACGCGCCTGCCGCCACCATGACCGGCTGGTTGGCCCACAAGAACCTGCCTGACGATTTCCAGTTGGGTGACGAGTGTGAGCTGCGCGAGCCTGGTGAAGAGGGATCTGTGGTGCGCTGTAAAGGCGTGGACTTGCTCTCCGAAGAGGTGCAGACCCACCTCGACGCCGGGCGCCAGATCGCCCGTATTGCCCTGCACTGGGACGAGCGCCTGCGTCTGGTCCTGGCCGAAGACCTGTGCCTGCGCCGGGTCAAGTTCGCCGATGAGTTGGTCAGCGAGAACGAAGACATCCCCGAAGCCGACACCGCCGCCCGCATGGACGCCGATTTCGCGTTGATGTCCAGCGCTGTCAGCGAGCTACAGGATCGGGTGATGGCCCTGTTTGGTGGTGAGGCGGAGCAGTAGGGATCCCACTTAGCGGGTGACCCGCGGGCGGAAATTCGCCATCATGCGGCCTTGATCACCATTCATAACAATGATCGAGGACGCCGCCCACCGCATGCCCCCGCGCCCGGATACCGACGACTACCGCACCCTGTTCCTGCAGGGCGCTCCCATGATGGATATGCGTGCCCCGGTGGAATTTGCCCAGGGCGCCTTTCCCAATGCTACCTCCCTGCCGCTGATGAGCGACGATGAACGCCGTCAGGTGGGCATTTGCTACAAACAGAAGGGGCAGGATGCGGCCATAGAACTCGGACACACCCTGGTGTCGGGGGATGTTCGCGAACAGCGACTGGCCGCCTGGCTGGACTTTGCCCGCTCGCATCCGGACGGTTATCTGTACTGTTTCCGCGGTGGCCTGCGTTCGGCCACCGTGCAGCAGTGGCTGCGCGATGCGGGGGTGGACTACCCGCTGGTTCGCGGCGGCTACAAGGCCATGCGCCGCTTCCTGATCAAGGCGCTGTCAGAATCCCTGTCCGGCCTGCAACTGACCCTGATCGCTGGCAGCACCGGCACCGGCAAAACCCGGGTGATTCACGCCCTGTCCCGCGCAGTCGATCTGGAAGGTATGGCCCATCACCGGGGCTCCGCCTTTGGACAGTTACTGGAACCCCAGCCGAGCCAGATCGACTTCGAAAACACGCTATCTGTTGCACTGCTGCGCCTGCTGGGCGGTGGCGACAAGCGCGTATTCATGGAAGACGAGGGCCGCCTTATCGGTCGGCTCTCACTGCCCGAAAACCTGCGCGATCACATGGCCGGGGTACCACTACTGGTAGTAGAAGAGCCCTTATCCTCCCGCGTGGACGCCGTGGTGGAAGACTACATCCACGACCTCGGTGAACGCTTCGAGGCGCACTATCCGGGAGAAGGCCCGGAGCAGCACCGCCAGAAGATGCAGGCTGATCTGGCCCGCGTGCGCAAACGCCTCGGCGGCCTGCTGTACAAACAGGCCAGCGCGCAGATGGATGCGGCTTTCGACCTGCAGTGGCGCAGTGGCGACGACACCGGGCATCGCGTGTGGATCGAAATGCTGCTGCGCGATTACTACGACCCCATGTACACCTATCAGATCGGCAAGCGTCACGGTGAGGTGCTGTTCCGCGGCCGCCGCTCGGAAGTCATCCAGTACGCACAGGACATGGCGCCCAGTGCAGGCTGAAACCTTGCAGCGCGACCTGGTGCTGGTTGGCGGCGGTCACGCTCATGTGATCGCGCTGAAAATGTTGGCCATGAACCCGGTGGCGGGCTTGCGTGTCACGCTGGTGAGTCTCGACAGCCACAGCCCCTACTCCGGCATGTTGCCCGGCCTGGTGGCAGGACACTACAACTTTGATGACGCTCACATCGACCTGGTGCGACTCTGCGGGTGGGCGGGTGCGCGCTTTATCCGTGCCCGTGCAACGGGGCTGGATCCGGATCGTCGGCGCGTGTTGCTCGCCGACCGCGAAGCGCTGGCCTATGACATTGTCAGCCTGGATACCGGTTCCGAACCCGAGCTGGACACAATTCCGGGCGCCCGCGAACACGCGGTGCCGGTGAAGCCTGTACACAATTTCTGGCAACGCTGGCTGGACCAGGACCAAAGTGGGCGTCAGGTGGTAGTGGGTGGTGGCGCTGGCGGTGTGGAAATCGCACTGGCCATGGCTCAGGCGCAGCGGGACAAAAGTGTGGCAGTGCACATTGTGTGCGCGGGCGAATTACTGCCCGGCTACAACCAGCGCGCCCGCCGCGCTGCGTACGCTGCCTGCGCAGCACTTGGCGTGGAATGTCACGAGCACCGCCGGGTTGATCGCGTGAGTGACGGCGCCCTGCACCTGTCCGGCGAGGCGCCGTTCCCTTTCGATCACCTGTTCTGGTGTACCAGCGCGGCGCCCGGGAAATGGTTGGCGGGCAGTGGCCTGCGCCTCGACCAGGCGGGCTTTGTGGCAATTCGCGACACGCTGCAGAGCGAGTCTCACGACAACGTGTTTGCCGTGGGAGATGTAGCCACCCAGAGCAACCATCCACGGCCCAAAGCCGGGGTGTTCGCCGTGCGGCAGGGCCCGGTGCTGGCCCACAACCTGGCCGCCTACGCGCTGGGAGAAACGTTACGCGACCACCACCCGCAGCGCCGGTTTTTGTCGTTGGTATCGCTGGGCGAGCAGCGCGCGGTGGCGGACAAAGGGGTGTTCACTGCCAGTGGCGGTTGGGTGTGGCGCTGGAAAGATAGTATCGACCGGCAGTTTATGCGCCGTTTCAGTGATCTGCCGCCCATGCCGACCAGACCCGGCCGTGAGCTTGCTGACAGTAAGGTACAGGCGCCGTGCGGCGGTTGCGGTGCGAAGGTGGGGGCCGATGCCTTGAGCGCTGCGCTGTCGGCGCTGGCCGGGCGCTATCCGCAGTTGTGCCCAACGCCGTCCGAGGGGGATGACGGAGCACTGCTGGCTGTAAGTGCAGATACTGCAATTGTGCAGAGCGTGGATTTACTGCGCGAGCTGGTCAGTGATCCATTCCAGATGGGGCGCATAACGGCCCAGCATGCGTTGTCTGATTTATTCGCCTGCGGTGCGAGGCCCCATTCAGCACAGGCTATGGTAATCCTGCCCTTTGCCAGTGACGCGATTCAACGCCACGATTTGCAGCAGTTGCTCGGTGGTGCGTTGTTCGAGTTTGCTCGCTATCACTGCCGCCTGCTGGGTGGGCACAGCATGCAGGGGCCGGAGTTGAATCTGGGTTTTGTGGTGAACGGCGAGCTGCCCGCCAACGCAGCGCCCCTGAGCAAACACACACTTCGCCCGGGCGATCGACTGATATTGACCCGCCCGCTGGGCACAGGTGTGATCTTTGCGGCCCACATGCAACACGCTACTGATGGCCATGTGGTGACCCAGGCAACCGAGCATTTGCTGGGGAGTAACGACCGGGCAGGGGATATCGCTCGCGAGTGGCCATGTACTGCCGCCACGGACATTACCGGCTTTGGCCTGGTCGGCCATTTGCTGGAGATGCTGGGTGCTGAACTGACCGCGGTGCTCAACCCACACGCCTTGCCCACCTTGCCGGGTGCAATGGCACTACTTCAGCAGGGCTTTCGCGGCTCTGCCCATCCGGCAAACCTGTCCCGTGTGCAGCCGGCACTGGCCGATGAGTGGAATCCTCAGGGTGCGGAGGTGGCGTTAATGTGCGACGCCCAGACGGGTGGCGGTTTGTTGCTGGGGGTAGCGGCAGAAGAAAGCGACGCGTTGCTGCAACACTTGCGCGAGGCGGGTTATGGGCAGGCTAGTTGTATCGGGGAAGTCAGGGCACGTGAGGGTAGTGCCCTGGTGAGGGCGGCGGCCCCGGTTTAGCCCGCCGGCCCCGGTTTAGCCCGCCGCCAGGTGGTGTTGCAGTACTTTCACCGTTTGTCCGTGCTGCAGTCGTTCCGCGCCGCGCACAATAACCGGGTCACCCGCGGTAAGCTCGCCCTGCACAGCGATGTGTCCGCCGCGGCCGGCGCCGGTGGTCACCGGCACTTTCACTGCCGTGTTTTCTTCCGACAGGGTGTACACGAACACTTGTTTGTCGCGCAGCACCAAGGCATCGCGCGGCACCGCCAGGGATTGCACCGCTGGGCTTGCAGGCAGCTCAACTGTCACTGCCTCGCCAATTAACCAGTGGCCTTCGGCCAGTTGCAGGCGCAATTCCATCATCCGTGAACTGGTATCGCCCACCGGCACGATGCCGCGAATGGCTGTGAGCTGGTATTCGTCCTTGTTCTCCACCTGAACCAGTTCTCCTACGCTGGAATACCGGGCCACCCGCAGCGGGGCGTTCACCGACACTTCCAGTTCCTGCGTATCCACCAGGCGTACCAGCTGGTTGCCGGCGTGGGTGTATTCCCCCGGCTCCATTTCACGGGCCACCACAATGCCGGTGAAGGGTGCCGCCACGGTGGTGCGCTGCACATCGTAGCGGGCGCGGTCGCGGGATACTTCGGCGATACGCAGATCCTGCTGCAGCATCAGCAGGCGCGACTCCACCTCGTCCAGTTCCGACTCCGCCAGGCTGTTGTTCTGCGCCAGGCGTTTCAGGCGGGACTGCTGCCGCTGGTTGTAGGCGATGTCGGCGGCAATACGCGCCACCTGCGCTTCGCGATTGCGCAGCTCCAGTTGCAGCACATGGTCGTCGATTACCGCCAGCGGTTCGCCCTGGGCAACTTCTTCACCCACTTCAGCCACCCAGCTCAAGCGGCCGTCGATCTCGGCGGAGATTTGCGCGTCGCGGCGGCTGATCACGGTGCCTGGCAGGCGCAGGGTTTCACTGGTTTCCCGTTCCACCACGTTGGCCAGTTCCACCACGGCCGGGGGTGGCTGTGCCACAACCTGGGCCGCGGCCAGCAAAAGTGATAAGCCCAGCATCTTTGTTTTCATGGTTATAACCTCACAGCCTTCAGGCAACCGATTTGAGCGGCGGCCGATTGCGATTCGGGTCGCCGGTGTGTTCCACGGCGATGTTGGTGGCGCCCATGCGCAGGAAGCAGGGCAACAGGATCAGGGTGAACAGGGCACTGACCGCCATACCGCCGACAATCACTGCCGCCAGGCCGCGGTAGATGACGCTGCCCGCACCGGGCATCAACAGCAGCGGCAACATGCCGAAGATGCTGGTCAGGGTGCTCATGAAGATCGGGCGCAGTCGTGTTCGCAGCGCCTGCTCCACAGCCTGGTGGCGGCCCAAACCGCCGCGCTCTGCACTGCGGGTCTGGTGTACCAGCAGGATGGCGTTGTTCACCACCAGCCCTAACAGGATCACGAAGCCGATCATGGTCAGCAAATCCAGTGGCTGGAAGGTGATCAGGTTGAGCAGGCGGATACTGACGATGCCACCAAACATGGCCAGCGGCATGGCCAGCACTACCAGCATGCTGTCTTTCAGCGAACGGAACAGTGCTGCCATCAAGAGGAACAGTACAACCAGTGCCAGTGCGAAATTGCTGCCCATGGAAGTGATGGCGCGTTTCAGTGCGCTGGCGCTGCCGCCGTACAGGATGTTGCCGTCGGCTGGCATGGCCTCGCGCAATTGTGGTTCCACCTCGTTCTGGATCACGTTCATCACGTATTCCAGCGACACGTCTTCGGGCGGCCGCAGGGTGAGGCTGATAGTGCGGCGGCGATCCAGTCGCGACATCTGGCTGGGGCCAACGGTGCGTTCGATGTCTACCAGTTCAGACAGTGGCACCAGAGTCCCTGCCGGAGTGGCCATCGGGGTGGATGCCAGTTCCTCAGGGGAGTCCCACTCCCGTGCGCGCATAATTACGTCGACGCGCTTTTCACCGTCGAAGTATTCACCGAGGTAGAGACCGTTACCCATAGCGCGAACCAGCGTGCCCATGTCGGCGCGGGACCAGCCGGCTTCGGCAATACGACGGTCGTTGGGGGTGAGGCGTAGTTCCGGCTCGGCCTGCTCAGGGTCGGGGCCCACCTGTACGTTGGATTGTGGCAGCGCCTCGGCCAGCAGTTTTTCACCCAGACGGGCGGCGTTGGCCAGGGCTTCGCGGTCGCGCGATTGCAGGTGCAGGTCGATACGGCGCTCGCCACCAAAGCCGCCGAACAGGTTGCCCTGGGCGGCAAATCCACGCAGGTCTGGCAGATCCACCAGAATTTCCTCGCGCACCACGCGTTCCAGCTCTTTCACCTGTGACTGGTCTTTGGCGCGCGCGCCGATGGTGCCGCCGCCGGGCCAGGTCAGAATGTAGTAATTCTTCAGGGCGGGTTCACGCTCGCCGCTCATGTAGGGTGCCATGCGCGCATCCATCACACCCACGTACTCTTCGGCGATGGTCCGTTCGGATACCCCGGGAGGCAGCTGGAAGTACGCGTCTACCGCGTCCCGTTTCACGGGGGGCAGGTAGTCCAGTTCCGGCATCAGCAAATAGCCGGTGACCAGCGGAGTGGTGATCAGCGCCACCACCAGTGACCAGCGCTTGGCGGGAGTGCTGGTAATGCGCATCACAAAGCCGGTAATACGGCTCCACAGTTTCTGGTTGTGATCTTCCAGTTTGTCCTGCTTGAGCCAGGTGCGTGCGGCCAGTGGCAACACCGTTACCGCAACCAGCAGCGAGACCACGACGGCGATGGCAATAGTAATGGCCAGATCGCCAAACAACTGGCCTTCTACCTCACGCATAAATACCACGGGCAGGAAGATGGCCACGGTGGTGGCGGTTGAGGCCAGCAGCGCCCCCCACACCTGCCCCGCGCCCTCCACTGAGGCTTCATCCCGGGTGGCGCCTTTCTCCCGCAGGCGAATGATGTTCTCGAGCACCACAATCGCCGCATCGAGCACCATGCCCACGGCAAAGGCCAGGCCAGCCAGCGAGATAACGTTAAGAGTGCGGCCGCCCAGTTGCAGCACGATGAAAGTGGCCAGCAGGGAAATCGGGATGCTCACCGCCACGATCAGCGTGGCGCGGAAGCGGCGCAGGAATAGCCACAAAATGCCCACTGCCAACAGAATGCCCAGTACGATGTTACTCGTAACCAGGCTGATCGCGCGGTAGATGAACACTGAGGCGTCGAAGGACTGGGCCATCACCAGGCCGCGCTCGCTCACCGGTCCGGCGTTCAGTTCCTCCACCTTGGCTTTCACCCGGTTCAGGGTCTGCAGGGCGTTGGCGCCGTTTTCCCGGTCGATACGAAGAGAAATGGCGGGATTGCCGTTTTGCGTGTTGGTGAGGATCTGTTCGCCACGTGTGAGGCTGATATCGGCGATGTCACCCAGGCGAATGGGGCGGCCGTCTCGCCACTCCAGCACGTATTCCTGCAGTTCTTCGGGTGAGTAGCGGCCGGAGAAGCGCACGGTGTACTGGCGGCGGCCCACTTCCACGAAACCGCCGCTGATGTCATTAGCCTGGCCGAGCCCGCGCGCGGCGGCCGTCAGCGGAATACCCAGCTCGGCGGCGCGATGGGGGTCGAACAGAATTTCCAGTTCGCGTTCGACATCGTTGCCATTTTCCGAGGCATTTACGCGCGCCACGCCCGGCACCGATTCGATTGCGGGGCGGATCACGTCCTCCACGAACTGCTTGTAGTCGTGGATTTTGCCGGGCGTGCCGGGCAGTAATTGCAGGAAGAAGTAGGTCAGTGCAGGTGTGCCGCCGTTGCCACCGCCAAGCATCACTACCGGCTGGGTGGCGTCACGAGGTAGGGGGTCGAGGCGGTTCATGCGCGCAATCACTTCCATCAGCGTGCGCTGCATGTCGGTTTCCAGCCCAAATTCCAGATTGATCCAGGCGTTGCCGGGGTTGGCCCAGGCGCGCATTTCCAGCATGCCGGGGATGCCCTGTAACACAGACTCGATAGGCTCGACGATCTCTGATTCGATCTCCCGCGGTGAAGCGGCGCGCCAGCCGGTGGCGATGCTGATTTCCGGGTTTTCCACCTCGGGAAACAGTTGCACGGGGAGTTTGGTCAGGCTGTACAGGCCGAACAGGAGTACTACCGCCATGGCCACAGCAATGGCGGCCGGGTTTTTGAGGGAGTTCTGGGTAAGGTTCACGCGCGGCCCCTGTTATCGAAATGGTTAGCTGCCACAGTGAACATAACACTGCCAATAAAGGCTGTACGGGGCTTTGCGACAAGCCGCGCGTGACCTGCGGTGAACCGCGCGACTGCCACATCTGGCTATATCGACGTGGGGCTGTTATTCCCCCAATCTTTGACTATTCTGATAAATAGAGGATCTCTTTCGATAGCGCCTATGGCCCGGATTTTCATCAGCTACGCCCGGCAGGATCACGAACGCGTGGCGCCCTATACTGCCGCTTTACGCGACAGGGGCTACGACGTGTGGTGGGATGAAGCCATACCGGGTGGTGAGGACTGGAGCAACACTATCGAGCGCGAACTCGATCGCGCCGATGCGGTGGTGTTGTTCTGGAGCCGCGATTCAGTGCAGTCACCCTGGGTGCGAATCGAAGCCCACTTCGCCAAACGCCACAATTGCATGGTGCCAGTACGACTGGACGGAATAGATCCGCCCGATGAATACCGCCTGTTACAAGTGGTTGACGCCATCCACAGTCCCTTTGAAGAAGCCGTGGTTGGGATCGAATCGGCCATTCGACAGATTCGACATCGCAATCAGCAACGGCGCATCACCTGGACCGGTGCTGCGCTGGTGGCTGCCCTGGTAGTGGGCGTGGCGTCGCTCCTGCTGGCGCCGGACCTGCGCCCGGGCGCCAGCCCTGAAGCTGCCAGCGATCATTCGTGGCAGGCCTTGCGCGAAGCTGACACGCTGGGAGATCTGGGGGAAATCGAGCGCCGGTTTGAGGAACTGGCGGGTGAGCGGCCCAAGCTGGCAGACAACCATGCCGGTTTGTGTGCGGTTAACTTGCGCCGCTACGAGATGGCTCGGCGCGATGGTGACTTGAAAATGGCCCGCACGCGCTGTGACACAGCATTGGCGCTGGCACCCCACTCGCCGCGCGCAGCGGAAGCCAATGGTTGGTTGGCGTACCACCAGGGAGAGCATGACGGCGCGTTGGGTGAGTTCCGTCGCGCGCTCAATCTGGCACCGCAACAGGGCTGGGCCTGGCTGGGGCTGGCGATGGTACTGGAAGGGCAGGGAAAGGCTGACCAGGCGCGGGCAGCACTTTCGGAAGCGATCGTGGCGCAGCCGGGCTCGTGGCGGGCGCAGAACGATCTCGCGCTGTTTTTGCAGCGCCAGGGGTACCACGACCAGGCGCTACAGCGCTTTCAGTTCGCGCTCAAACTGGACCCAGAGAACGAGTCTCTGCTCAACAACATCGGCATCTCGCACTTTTTTACCGGGGATTACGGCAGCGCAGTGGCCGCCTGGGATCAGGTGCTGCAAAACACACCCTTGCAGGATCAGGGGCCAACCCTTACCAACCTGGGCTCCGCTTACTATCTGATGCAGGACTTCCCCGCAGCGCAGACCGCGTTTTCGCGCGCTACTGGTCTGCTGGGAGATGACTACCGGGTGTGGGGCAATCTAGCGGACGTACACTCGGCGCTAGGTGCAGCGGACCACGCGCGAACCTCCTACCGCCGGGCGTTGGACCGCGCGCAATTACAGTTGGAATCTAATCCGCAAGACGCGCTTGCTCTGGCCGCCAGCGCATCATTCCTGAGCGCATTACGGGAACCGGGGTGGCAGCCGTTGATCGACGAGGCCTTACAAAAAGCGCCGGAAGATCCGGAAGTGCGGCGCCTGGCTGCAGTCGCCCACCTGCATTCGGACGACCACGATCAGGCGCGTTTGCATCTGGATTCGGCGGTGGAACTGGGCTATCCGCAGTTTTTGATCGATCTCGACTACCAGTTTGCCGACATCGCTGATTGAAACCGGGTCAGGATGTCAGCAGGTGGCGAACCTTGTCCCGGTAGCTGCGGCTCACTTTTAACTGCGACTCGCATTCCAGCGTCAGCAAGTACTCCCCGTTGTTCAGTGTTTGCGCCGAGGTAATGCGATTGGCATTGACGATGGTGGAGCGGTGGATGCGCAGGAAGCGATGTGGGTCCAGCAGGCTTTCGAGCTGCTTCATGGTGATGCGCATGATGTGGGTCTGGTCGCCCGCGTGGATGCACATGTAATCGCCGGCGGCATCCACCCAGCGAATATCTTCGCTGCGAATGAACTGGATTTCATTGCCGTCCTTGATGGAAATCTTGTCGGGATATTGCTTGGCCGTGTCCTCGGTAGCGCTGAGCTCGCCCACCCCGGGGCCGCTCCCTTCCGCCTGGCGCATGCCCATCATGGCCTCTACCAGATCCGCCTTGGATTTTACCGCTTCCTTGAGTTGATGCTGGCTGTAGGCACGCTCGACCGCTTCTGCCAGGCGCTCTTCCTCGATCGGTTTCAGTACGTAGTCAACGGCATGCACTTTGAAGGCATCCACTGCGTATTCGTTGAAGGCGGTAACGAACACAATCAGCGGCATCTCATCCGACTGCAAGTTGGCGATAACATCGAAGCCGTCCATGCCGGGCATCTGGATGTCCAGAAAAACCAGATCGGGGGAGAGTTCTGCCACCGCTTTCAGCGCCTGCTGGCCATTGTGGCATTCAGCGACCAGTTCAATCTGGTCCATGTCCTGCAGGCGCAGCGACAGGCCGCGCCGAGCGAGGCTTTCGTCGTCTACGATAACCGTGCGTAACTTGTTCATTTGCTTCTCTTTTCCGGTTCCGTCGGAGGTGCCGCCCGCTCCAGCGGGATGCGGATATTGATGGTCAGGCCGTGGGGCTCGGTGCGGCCGAGGCGGAAGGACTGGTTGTCACCATAAAGCTCCTTCAGGCGTTCCCGGCAATTGGCCAGCCCCACGCCACTGCCCTTGGGCAGGCGACCATTGCGCAGGTCCAGCCCGGGGCCATCGTCCGCTACGGACAGTAACAGGTCCACACCGAACACGCGCGCGCTGATGCCAATGGAGCCGCCGTTGATGGCATTGGCGATAGCGTACTTGATGGCGTTCTCCACCAGCGGTTGCAGCAGGAGGCTAGGCACCAGAGCCTGCTCGGCATCGGGTTCAATATCCAGGTGAATTTGCAGCCGTTCGTCGAAGCGAACCGTTTCGATGTCCAGGTAGAGCTTCAGCGCGGTGATCTCTTCGGCCAGGGTGACCTTTTGCATCGGGTCGTTGTCCAGCGAATAGCGCAGGAAGCGCGACAGGCGCGTGACCATGGTGTTGGCCAGCACGGTGTCCTTGTCGAGGATCAGGGTGGAGATGGCGTTCAGGGTGTTGAACAGGAAGTGGGGGTTCAACTGGTAGCGCAGCATCTTCAGCTGGGCCTCGTGCGCCATCGCCAGCGAGTTCAGGTGGCGCGAGCGCTCCTCTTCCAGCAGCAGGTAGTACTTGATGCCAAAGTAGAGCACGCTCCACACGAACATCGGCCAGAAACCTTGCAGGGCATCCACCATGTAGTGGAACACGATCTCAAGGCCGTAGAACTCGGCCATCATTTTGTCGGCCTTGCTGAGCTCCTCGAACAGCATGTCGTACAGGGTGATCCGGCACAGTCGCCAGGCCAGCCCGGCCAGGTAGGAACCAATGAGTACCCCGGCTACACGTTTAACCCCGCTGCTGTTCCAGGTGAAGCGGTAAAACCAGCGCAGGGCCAGGGTAATGACCAGTCCGATCACGGTAATGATCGGCACATACCAGTTGTAGGTGGACGGCGCGTCCTCCCAGACCATCACGCCCAGGTAGAACGACACGCCCCAGCCGGTCCACCCCAGGAATTGGAGTGTCCAGAACAGGGAGCTCTTGTCCTCAAGAATTTTCTGTATTTGCATGGCCGCAATTATATCCAGCGGAGCGAATTTCTGGCCGCCATTCACCGCAGAGGGTAGGCTACTGATCGCAGAAATGACAATTTTTCGACGATAAACGGACTTTCGAGGGGGTTCTGGTGCTGAAAGCGGGCAGATACCGACACTTTAAGGGCGGTGAGTACGAGGTGATCGGCGTGGCGCGTCACTCGGAAAGTGGGGAGGAGGTGGTGGTCTACCGGCCGCAGTATGGCGAACGTGCCCTGTGGGTTCGGCCGCTGGCCATGTTCCTGGAAACGGTGGAGCACGAGGGCCTGGAGCAGCCGCGGTTTCAATATCTGGACGACTAGTGCCTCTGTGCTAGCGCCTGTCACCGGGGGTACGTAAGATGCGGCTCCTCAGGCGGGCATTTGGCCCGCGCAGTCCTGAACAGCGGAGCACCTTATGCTGAATATCCTCTTCGTTTGCACCCATAACCGTTGTCGCAGCATTTTGTGCGAAGCCATCTTCAATGCGGGTGGTGGTGATAGCTTGCAGGCCGCCAGTGCCGGCAGTCAGCC
This sequence comes from Gammaproteobacteria bacterium, assembly GCA_030427085.1. Lineage (GTDB taxonomy): Bacteria > Pseudomonadota > Gammaproteobacteria > Pseudomonadales > Halieaceae > JAUHXH01. The sequence goes on from JAUHXH010000004.1 coordinate 405,666, forward strand.
GGAGGGTCTGGTGCACCCGCTGAGCCTGCGCTATCTGGCGGAAGCGGGGATCCGCACCGAGGGCTTACGCAGCCAGTCCTGGGATGATTTGGGTGGGTTTGCGCCTGATCTGGTGGTAACCGTTTGCGACAACGCAGCCGGCGAAAGCTGCCCGCTGTGGTTGGGCAGCACGCCGAAAGTACATTGGGGCCTGAGCGACCCGTCAAAGGTAGAGGGTGACGCCCAGGCGGTGGAAGCCGCCTTCAAAGCCACCATGAGTGAAATTCAGCAGCGCTTGAATGCGGTGTTGGAGTTGCCATTGTCGCGCCTGGATGCAGATCAGGTGGCCGACGAGTTACGGCGTTTGGGGGCGGTGTAAATTTTTCCCCCGCGCCAATCACTCTTACTCCTCATTACTATTGAGTTCGGCCTGTAGGGCCGCGGCACTGTCCGGATCGCTCCTTGCAAGTTGGCTGAGGATTCCGCGCCCCGCTCGGTCGCGCATCTGTCCGGCGGGCATGTCCAGGAGTAAGTCCCGGGCGCGATCGAAGTCATATTGCGCCAGTCGCGGCAGGATGCTGGCGATGGCCGCTTCGCGATTGGGGGAATCGGGTAGCGCTTCCGCCCAATCTGCTGCGCTCGCGGGGTTGCCTCGAACATGGTAACCCACCACCTCGAACACTTCCTTGTAGTCACTATCCTCGGCGTATTGGGCCAACGACTGTGACGCATCGGGCCAGTCCGACGATAACCAGTTGTTCATGGCCTGTCGTCGTAGTTCGGGGAGATGCGCGGGGTCTGCATTTAACTCCAGCCATTCCATGCCCGAAACAGGATCGTCGCGCATTCGCGCCTCTACCAGGCCGCTGACAAGCAGGCGGCGCTTCGCGGGCTCGTAGGTTTCGCCCAGTAACTTTTCTGCTGCCTCTGCTGCCACTAGCGAATAGCTAAACAGGCCAGCGACCATCTGGCTGACGTCTACGTTCTCAGGTTGCGACATCACCCAACGTAAACCTTCTTCGGGATTCGAAGTGATATACCCGAACGCCATTGACGACATGGCGCGCATGCGTATCTGAGGATCGGTCAGGCCGTCGAAGTAGGCCTTCGCGGCTGCCGGGTCTTTCTGTACCCATTGTCGCAGTGTTAGTGGCAGCAGGTGGGTGTTGCCGGTGCGAGCGCTATAGGCTTCGATCAGGGGCAGGGCAGCCTCGGGATCGATCTGACTGTAGCCGGACAACACCGTTAGCTCTAGCTCGGGATCACTCTCCCCGTATAGCTGTACATATTCCAGCGCAGTCTCCGGATGGGAGTAAGCAAGCGTGCTGAGGATGTTAGGCAGTAATCTGCGTTTGCGTGGTGAGTCCGGTAGGCTCTGGATAATCTGCAGCGCTGAGTCGGGATCCTGGATTGCCAGATAACCCAGCTTGCTGGACAGGCGGTGAACATCCTCGTCTGATTGCACGGTCTGCCACGCCTGCTGGAAACTCTGGCTGTCCAGTGGTTGGGTTTTCGCCAGATGTAAGTCCAGTTCGTATTGTATGCCGGGGGGGAGTTGGTTTCTCAGGCTTTCCAGGTCGGCGGGAGATAGCAGGTTCGATTCGCTGGCCAGCACCTTGCTGATTTGTAGTTTCAAACTCGGGTTATCCAGCCCGTGATAGTAGGCAAGGGCAGCAGTGCGATCGTGGTAAGCCCAGTGCAATACCAGTTGCGCCAGCAGGTTCTGCTTGTGAAAAGACTCGGGCAATTCCTCTGTGACCGTCAACGCTGCGGCGAGATCCAGTTCCGCGAGGCGGTCGAGATAGATTTTGCCAAGCTGTTGCTGCTGCCGGTGGGCGCTTCTTAACATGTGATCCGCGGCTTGTTGTAGTTCCAGGGCTGTGCTGGTGGCGGCAACTTGGTAGGCCTGAAGTTGGCGATCGAAGCTGGATTCTATTGGGGTGCTGACGTTCGAAGAGGGCTCTGTGGCCGCCGTGCCAGCGAAGCTCCGGTCCGCCGGCTCGATCTCGCTCTTTGGCGCCGGAGAAAGGCTGGGCGCAGCCGGCCAGTGTTCACGATCTGGCACTTCCTCTGAGTCGTCAGACAGCAGGTAGCCAAGCCCGAAAGCCAGAATAGCGGTAACGCAGAGTATGGCCTTATTCATTCCAATAGTACTTTAATGGGGGTGTTGCTACTGACCTTCAAAGATCACGCCGCCACCGGGAACCACGCCCAATCCGCCAAGCGATGGGTCGGCAAACTGAAATCCCGGTGTTCTGATGTCCAATTCCTGTAGCACTTCCTGTAGTTGTTCGGGGTTGCCACGAGCCAACATCGTGGCCAGTCCGAGCCCGGCGCGAGTGCGCTCCGGCCCTTGTGGGAGTTCATCGAGCAGTTCGCGGGCGCGGCCTGTATCGCTGCGGGCCAGGTGCGGTATTACGCTGGCGATGGCGGCATTGCGGCCTGGAGAGGGGGGGAGATCCAGCGCCCACTGCGTAGTCTCGCCGAGGCCGCGCTGGGACGCTCCCGCCGCCACCCGAAAACTATTGGTATAAGCTGGCTCAGTGGCGTGGCGTGACAACTCGTCGCTGGCCGCAGTCCAATCCTGCTGTAACCAGTGATTCATGGCTTGCGTGCGAGCGGCGCTAACATCCATCTCACCGGCGTAGCCGTCCAGCCACTGCAAAGCGCCCGCCGGGTCGGATTGCGCCCGGGACAGTGCCACAGTGCCCACTAGCAACTGGCGCTGTTCGGCATCGCTGGTGGTGGCCAGCAACTCTTCTGCGGTGCGTGCCGCCGACGGATACTGGCTAGCTACATGCATATAGTTTTGCAGGCCGCCGCGTGGTAATTCCTGCGACATCAGCCAGCGAAAAGCCTGGTCTGGGTCGTACTGCAGATATTGATAGGCAAGCTGCGGCACCGCCTGGCGTTGTTGCTCGGGCGTAAGCCCATTGAAGTACTGCAGTGCCGCTCGCGGGTCCGTCTCGAACAGTGCTGATGGCAGGCTGCTCAGTAATTGTCGGTTGCCGCTGCGCCCCACGTAGGCTTCCACCGCGGCGCGGGCGCCAGCGGGATCAACCGCGATCCAACGCATCAACAAGTGTTGTTCGATATCGTTACGTTCAAGTCCTGACTGGCGATAGTAGTCGAGGGCGGCGACCGGATCGGTACCCGCCAGAGCCATCAGCAGGTCGTTGAGCAAACGTACCTTACGTGGGGAGTCTGGCAGGGCGAGCGCCATGGCCATGGTCTCGTCGGGATGGCGGTGTACGGTGCGAAGGGCCTCGCTGAGCAGTTGCGCGAATTCAGTTTCAGAGCTGATGCCGGCCCAGCGGTCGCTGAAGTCATCGGGAGTGGGAATCTGTTCAACACCGAGGCGTACTCGAAGAGTATTTTGCTGCTGGGCGGGTAGTCCCGCGTAGAGCGCCGCCTGTTCCGTTTCGCTCAACAGATCGCTGCGGCGTAGCAGCTTACGTGCCGCCATCATTTTCGCCGGGATATCACCGCTACGGGTGTAATAGGTCAGCGCGGCCTCTGCATCGCGCCGCATCCAGCGCACAATCAGGTTGGATAGCTGTTCGGTTCGCATTGGCGAAGGCGGCAGGTTTTCCACCATGGCCAGCGCGCGAGCGATGTCGCGCTCACCCAGTCGCTGAAGGAACACAATGCCGGCTTGCTGAAAGCGCGGCTGGGCACGGCGTAGCAGGGTGTCAGCGAAATTCAGAAGTTGGTCAGCTTCGGCGGTGGCCGCCACCTGATAGGCGGTGTATTGGGTATCGAACCAACTCCGCTGGGCCAGGATCTTGTTTAGCTCGTGGGGTTGGCTGGTGTTTTCTGCGGGAGCGGTGGGGGCGAAGACGGTATCGGTTTGCGTACCCGATCCCTTCACCAATCCCGCTCCAACGGGTGGGACCTGCAGTTGGCCAAAATAGAATCCAACTCCGCTGGCGATAGCTGCGATGACGATAATACCGAGTTTATACATCAATCCAGTTCCCTGGTGCGCATGGCATTTGCTCAACACTACAGCCATTAGTGGCAGCTGTTGCAACGGCTGCCAGCAATATTCTGTTCATGGGAAAGAGCATAGCAAATGGAGCCCTGCGCTCCACCAATGACCCGCCCTGTCGATTGTAATGCTCGCTCCTGCTGTCTGATGTTCCCGCTGTGGAAAACCGGTACGATGTTGTACCCTCAAAAAAAACTGATCATCGAAGTGAGCAATTGAAAGCAGGCACTATTCAACCGAGAAGACGCTACAGCCCAGAGGTGCGGCGATCCATGCTGCTGGACTCGGCGGCAGGAATCATTGCTCGCGAGGGTGTGGCGGAATTGTCTCTGGAGCAGGTTGGTCAGGAGGCCGGCGTGAGCAAGTCGCTGGTGTATAAGCACTTCAACAGCACCCTCGATCTGATGAAGGAATTACTTGACCGCGAACTCAAGAATTTACGGCGTAGGCAAATCGCCGCAGCCGACAGGGCGAATACGATTGAGGAGCTCGTTCAGAACACCACGCATGTTTACCTGAGCTATATCGAAGAGCGAGGTCTGATCATTGAAAGGCTTCAGGCCGAGCCGCGCGTTTCTGAGTTACATGACCCGACAGACTTTGGGCGCGGCGGTGCCGTGGATTACCTCGCCGACATTCTGGCCAGGCATTACGGCATGCCCCTGGATCTGGCCCGTGCAGCGACGGATGTTTCATTTGGTCTTCCCAGTGCAGCCGGGCACTACCTGCTCACGCACAACATGCCGCGTGAGGAGCTCGAAGACCTGACGGTCAGCATGATTCTCGGGAGTATCACGAAATTCCACAGCGACTATCTGGTGCGGCGGCAGAAGTTGGAGCGTCCAGTCTCCACTAGTAAACATAAGGAACACTAACGACGGGAAATGACTCATATTTCTGCGCCTGAAGTGGCATTTTAATATAATAAGTGGACAGTAAGTCCATTAGTGAGTAACGTGAGCACATGCGAAATGGCGCGGGCTGCCTTTACGCCCCGTCAGTTCATGATCTCCCTGGTAAATGGGTGGGAATGTGCTTCGAATTGTTTATTGGGCCGGCCTGGCCGCAATACTTACTGCGTGTACTGATTCACCGCGGCCGCAGTTTATCAACGGCATCAATTTCGTCGGGATTTCTGTCTCCGACGTGGGTCGGCACTCGTCTCTCTATCAGGACGCTGCCAATCTGGAACCGGTTGATCTCGGCGAATCAGGTAGCTCCGCCGTTTTGGCAAGTCTGGTTGATGACAGGGTCAACTTGCTGCAAGAGGGCTTGCTCAGGTCAAGCAATGCCCAACTTCGACTCATGCAGTTCAGCCAGAATACCGAGCGTCACAATGCTCTGAAGCCAGTCCCTGTAAATGGGCCTGGCATCGCGCACATTTGTTTTCAGGTTAATCAAGACACGCAGAGTTATCAGCGCTTCTTGCAAGCGGGGGGGCAGCCCATCGGGTCGCCCGAGCTGGTTCGAATCAGCGAACACAAACCCGTGGATTACGCCTACCTGCACGACCCCGATGGCGCGATTATCGAAGTGGAACACGTTGATGTAGAAGCGCTCGATCTCGATAAGCCGCCGGCGAATGACTACCGCATTCGTCATGTGTCGTTGGCTACACCCGACATGGATTCTGCTCTACGGTTCTATTCGCGGTTGTTAGGTGGTCAGAAACCAAGACGCGCCGGCCGATTTATCAAATTGTCCGGCAGTGCGCTGGACCAAATTTCCGGGTTGCCCGATGCTGAAATCCAGATGGCCTGGTTCCAGACCAGGAATCTGGAGCTGGAAATTATCCAGTACCACAGTCATCCGCCGGCAAGATCCAGCACCGCGCGGGCTGTAAATGCGCTTGGCTACAACATGATCGTATTCGACGTGAGCAATCTGGAGTTGGCGCGTAAACAGCTGTTGGAGGCGGGTGGCACGCTCGTTGGCGACATAGAAGAAATGGACGGCGGCGAGATTCTGTTTGCACGTGACCCGGATGGAAATCTGCTGGGATTTCAGCGCGTACCCTCAAGTGCCGCGGTCTCGTCACAGCACTTCAAAAACAATGGCTTGTAAAACCGGCATGGGCACTCGCGTCGTCGAACCAGCCTTTATTCCTGCGTTTCCGGCTTAGATCAGGGGCTCATCAATGATTACCAGGGTGCTTCACTGGGTCTATGTATCGGTAATGCTGCTTGCCGGTCTCTATCTGTCATTGCTCGGGGCCTACCTGGTTTATCTCGGTGGCAGTATCTATTACGTCGTTGCGGGAATTGCCACGTTGATGCTGGTACGACAGCTGGTCCGCGGAGATTCGTCGGCCGCCAGAAACTATGGAATTCTGCTGGCGGTAACACTGATCTGGTCTGTGTACGAGTCAGGGGGAAGTTTTCTGTCGCTATTGCCGCGACTGGCGTTCTGGATGGTTCTGGGACTTTGGTTCTATAGCGCCTGCTATCGCAACACACTTCGATCTCATGGAGTGGCCGCTGACTATCGTTGGCTTTCTGTTGCGCAACTAGGCAGTACAGCCGTTCTGCTTGTTGCGGCACTGCAGACACATGAGGTTCATTCCGAAGGCACGCGTCGAAGTGTCGCACCAGATAATCCAGTGTCTGACTGGCGCCATTATGGCAATTCAGTTGGTGGAACCCGGTTTGCCGAGCTGGAGCAGATCAACAGCGCCAATGTTAAGGGATTGCGAGAGGTGTGGCGGTATCGTACCGGTGTTGAGCACGACTTCAAGATGACACCTCTGCAAGTTGGAAAACTGCTTTATATCTGTGGCGCGAAGAACGTCCTGATAGCGCTTGATGCCAGCTCAGGGAAAGAAGTTTGGCGACATGACCCGGAAGCCGAGCCGCCTGCCGAGCATCAGTATGCAAGGACGTGTCGGGGTATCAGCTACGTGGAAGCACCCCCGGATTACAGTGGCGAGTGCCCTACGCGCATCGTCACCGGCACCGTCGATGCTCGCCTGATCGCAGTGGATGCCAAGACCGGGGCGCGCTGTGAGGGCTTTGGGGACAAAGGTCAGGTCGACCTCAGGCGAGGAATGGGTTCACACAGTCCGAATAAATACTACCTGACGTCACCTCCACTGGTGGCAGGAACGCGTCTGGTAGTGGGTGGGTTGGTGCTGGACAACCAGAATCTCGGATTACCCTCTGGAGTCGTCAGGGCGTTCGATGCTTTGAGTGGTGAGTTTTCCTGGGCCTGGGACATGGGTAACCCTGGCCACTACGGGGAGCCGGATGAGGGCGAGGAGTATACACGCGGTACGCCGAATGTCTGGTCTTTGATGAGCTATGATCCTGAACTGGAACTGATTTACGCGCCAACCGGAAATGCAGCTCCAGACTACTTCGGTGGTGCTCGGCGTCCGTTTGATGATGCCTGGTCTTCAGCGGTTGTTGCACTGGACGCTAATTCAGGGGAGCCCCGTTGGAAGTTCCAGACTGTCCACCACGATATCTGGGACTACGATGTGCCGGCGCAACCGGTGCTTGTAGACGTAGACCGCGATGGAGAGAGTATTCCAGCCCTGGCAGTGCCGACGAAGATGGGTGAGGTATTCCTTCTCGATCGTCGCGATGGTGAGCCCGTTTTCGCAGTTGAAGAGCGGCGCGTGCCACAGGAGCCAGCGGCGGGTGAATATCTCTCACCTACCCAGCCTTTTTCACCACTACCTCACTTCCATCCCTACCGTCATGAAAAGGACATGTGGGGTCTTACTCCGATAGACCAACTGCTTTGTCGCGTGGAATACAAAAGCATGCGATACGAAGGCTTGTATACCCCTCCCACCGTCAAAGGAACTTTCCAGTATCCCGGCAATTTTGGTGGCTTTAACTGGGGCAGTGTGTCCGTTGATGCAGATAACGGACTCCTGGTAGCAGCACCGATGATGCTTGGAAATCGGACCTTGCTCGTTTCGCCGGAACGAGTCGCAGAGGCCGGCGCAGTGGCGGCCCGACTACTTGGTGATGACCACCCTGCCGTACATCTTAATCCCGCGGATCCACTGCCAGAGATGGGGGCGCCAGATCCGGGCGATCCCTATGACCATCGACACATTAAATATTACGGTCTGACCATGCCCTTTATGTCGAGGCTGGGTACTCAGGTGCCGTGTTTTGAGCCTCCCTGGTCTCAGTTAGCAGTTATTGACCTGAACACCAAAGAACTGATGTGGACTCGGCCTGTAGGGAGCATGAAAAACTCGGGACCATTTAATACTCGTAGCGGGATCGACTGGTGGCAGGTGGGCACGCCTATTCGCGCTGGAACGCTGACCACCCGAGGTGGGCTGATATTTCTCAGTTCCACCATGGACAGTACGGTGCGGGCATTTGATTTGCGCAGCGGCGAGGTGAAGTGGTCCGCGGACCTACCCGGAAGTGGCCAGGCAACGCCCATGACGTACCAATCCGATGGTCGTCAAACCCTGATCGTGACCATACCCAATCCGAGTTGGCGTTATCCGAGAGACCCAGGCACTGGCACTTACACGGATTCGGCCAATCCGCGTGATGGTAAAGGCGGATATGTCATCGCTTACGCGCTTGATGAGGATTGAAAGAAGCTCGAAAAGATTCAGGTCCAAAAAAATAATAGAGGAAACCATTAAGATGTTGAAAAACCGATACTCGCCGACCCTTCGGCATGCGTTGATTCTGGCAATTGGCGGCACTGTGTTTCCGCTGTCTCTACCAGCGGGGGCCCAGGCCCTGGAAGAGGTAATAGTCACCGCGCAGCGTCGAGAGCAGTCATTGCAGGATATCCCCTTGTCAATTACGGCGCTTTCCGGGGATGCGCTCGACGTGAGACTTATCTACGATTTGGTCGATCTTCAATTTTCTGTCCCTAACCTTTTGACCGACGGGCAAACGATAGCGATTCGTGGGATTGGCCAAAACTCAAACGCGAGTACCGCCGAAGGTGGCATCGGATTTCACATCAATGACGTATATGTGAACTCGCCGTTGATCAATAGCACCGAATACTTTGACGTTGAGCGAGTAGAAGTATTGCGGGGTCCGCAGGGCACGCTATACGGCCGAAATACAACAGCGGGTGTGATCAATATCCGCACCGTCAAGCCGCACGATGATTTTGGGGGGTTCTTCAGCGCTACAGCCGGAAATTATGAATCACTTAAATTCAAGGGCGCTATTAACTTTCCTTTGGGCGACCGTGTTCGCCAACGGTTTGCCGGCAGCTACCTCAGTCGGGCGGGCTATAACGAGAATATTTACACCGGAAACGATATCGACGGCAGGGACAACTACGAAGTCAGGAGTAGCACCGCTTTCGACTTCACCGACCGCTTGTCAGCAGACCTGGTCGTCTCCTATCTGCGGGAAGACAGTGATAGAGCCAGCAGGACTAAGGGCACGTGTACCAAGGATGCGGTAACTGGTTGCTCTGCGCTGTCAGCTGGGTTTGAAACGCCTGACGTTAGCCGTTCGATCTTCCAAACGATCAATCTGCTCTTTCTAGGTGGGAGTGTGTTGCCGCCGGGTGACTATTTTGCAGACGCCTACAATCCGCCGGAATATCGGACAGTAAACGTTGACCAGGAACCAACACACGAAGCCGAACAACTCGGGGTGTCGTTGGAGTTTAATTATGAAGCGGGTGATTATCGATTTACGTCATTGACGGGGTACTACGATACGGAAGTGGACAACTTTGCCGACTTCGACCGGTTTGCTACAGACGTTCGAACATTGCAACCCATAACCTATCGAGCGAACGGTAAAGACTACGTCACCACCGATGTCATTCATTCCGGGCGTAGGGACGTGGCCGCTGCCGAACAGTTCTCTCAGGAGTTTCGCGTTGCTTCCGATTTTGATGGCTGGTTCAACTTTCTGGCGGGTGTGTTTTACTTTGATGAGGAGGGGAGCTCAGCGGTCTCCTTTACACATCCTACGATAGCGGCGGCGCAACAACGTTTGGGCTTGCCACTGGACTTCGAGATGTACAACATCGAGACAGACCCGGTTACCACTGAATCTATTGCGCTTTTCGGTGAAGGTTACTTTGCCGTCTCGGACCACACACGCTTAACACTCGGCGTACGCTATACAGATGATGAAAAGTCTGGCCGCACGAGAGCGCAGTTTCTCACTCTCGTAGAACCTGACTGGGTGCAAAACGAAAGTGACTGGCAGGAATTCACCGGAAAAATAACACTCGAACACGATATTGGTGAGAGTTCAAACATATTTGCGAGCATTGCTCGAGGTTATAAAGCGGGTGGTTTGAACGCTGCGGCACCTAAAGGCTTTGAGGTGTTTGACCCGGAATACGTTGATGCGCTGGAGCTTGGCTCGAAAAACCTGTTTAACGATGGACGCATCCAGGCAAACTTTGGCGTGTTTTACTATGACTATGCCGGTATGCAGCTGGCCCAGTTAACGGAAACCGCAACAGTGACAGTTAACGGGGATTCGACGGTCATGGGTGCGGAGGCTGAGTTTGTATTTGCGCCATCCGAAGCCTGGCTTTTCGATCTCAATCTGGCATGGCTCGATCTCGAGATCAACAATTTTGAATCGGCAGACGACGGTGATCCCGACGGAATTGCACCTGGAACAATCGCCGCACTCGACGAAAACGGTGACATTAAATACACAGCCCGGGGACTGCTTATCAAGGACCTTGATGGCAATGTGCTCAGGAATGCGCCTGAATTCTCCGTCAAGGTGGGTATGGAGTATCGTCGCACCCTGTTCGCCGACTACGACCTCAGTGCGCGCGCTGACTACTTCTGGCAGGACGATTACTACGCCAATGAGTTCAACAAGCCTTCCGACAAGCTTGCTGGTTGGGAACAACTGGATTTGCAGGCGACCCTGCAGCCTTTGAATGCTGGATGGTATGTGCGTACGTTTGTTAAGAACGCGCTCGACAATGACGACGTGATCCGACTCGATCAACAGGGGCCCACCGTGGGCCGTTTTCGAAGTGCAACGGTGCTGGAGCCGAGAACTTACGGAATCGAATTTGGAATGTTGTTTGAGTAGGTAATTGGGAGCACCAATCCGCCCAGAAAGTCATTTCGGCTTACAACCGGGTGATGGCAGTATCGCTGTGTACTGTTGGGCGGTTACTGGTGGCCCAAAAATGGTGCTCCCCACGGATTTGAGCCTGCGCTAAACTGAAAAAACATACCCAAAATTCAGGCCAGCCTCATGACGCGCAAAACCCACTACCGAGCCTGCCACCTGTGCGAAGCCATCTGCGGCCTCGTGATCGAAACCGAGGGGGCGGAAATCCTGTCGATCAAGGGCGATCCCGATGATCCCCTGAGCCGTGGCCACATCTGCCCCAAGGCAGTGGCGCTGCAGGACATTCACCAGGATCCCGACCGCCTGCGGGCGCCAGTCAAAAAAGTGGTGGAGAACGGCAACACCTCCTGGCAGGAAATCAGCTGGGAGGAGGCACTGGATACCACCGCGCGGAAACTCGCTGACACCATCACGACTCACGGTGTGAATTCTGTTGGGATCTACATGGGCAACCCGTCCGTACACAACTACGGGATGATGACCCACCAGAGCGCCCTGTTCCGGCACATCCGTACCAACAACCGTTTTTCGGCGACGAGTGTGGACCAATTGCCCCACCACCTGGCCGGCCTGTGGATGTATGGCCACAAGCTGCTGATTCCGGTGCCCGATGTGGATCGCAGTAATTACTTCCTGATGCTGGGCGCCAACCCTCTGGCGTCCAACGGCAGCCTGTGGACCGTGCCCGATGTTAAAAAACGCCTGAAGGCGCTGACCGCGCGCGGCAAACTGGTGCTGGTTGACCCGCGCCGCACGGAAACCGCCGCGATAGCCAGCGAGCACCAGTTCATCCGCCCGGGTACCGATGCGCTGTTTTTGCTGGCCCTGCTGAACACCCTGTTCAGTGAAGGGTTATGCGAGCCCGGACATTTGGCGGAGTACACCACCGGCCTGCCTGAGGTGGAAGCAGCCGTGAAAGACTTTACGCCCGAATTTGCCGCGCGACATACCGGCATCAAGGCGGAAGATATTCGACGTATCGCACGTGAATTTGCCGCCGCCGACGGTGCGGTTTGCTATGGGCGGATGGGTGTTTCTACCCAGGCCTATGGCGCGCTGTGCCAGTGGCTGATTCAATTGATCAACATCGTCACCGGCAATCTCGATCGCCCCGGTGGCAGCATGTTTACCACCCCGGCACTGGATACGGTGCAGACCGCTGGACCGGGTGGTCACGGCCGCCATCGCAGTCGCGTGCGCGATTTACCCGAGTTCGACCGCGAGTTACCCGCGGTGTGCCTGGCCGAAGAAATCACCACGCCTGGCGAGGGGCAGGTGCGAGTGCTGTTCACTGGTGCGGGCAACCCGGTGCTGTCTACACCGAACGGGCGGCGGCTGGATGAGGCGCTGGATGAGCTGGATTTCATGGTCTCGCTGGATCCCTACATCAACGAAACCACCTGCCACGCCGACATCATTCTGCCGCCCACGTCGTCGCTGGAACACGATCACTACGACATGAGTTTCCACGTCTTCAGTATGCGCAATACGGTGCGCTACAACGATCCGGTGTTCGACAAGCCCGAAGGCAGCCTGCACGACTGGGAAATCTTTACGGAGCTGGGTAATCGCCTGGCGCGCTTGCTGGATCTGGCGGAGCAGCCTCCCATGCCGCCGCACGAAATGATCGATATGGGCCTGCAGATGGGTCCGTGGGCAGCGCAGAATTTGTCCATCGAATCACTGCGAGCGCAACCGTCCGGTGTGGATCTGGGCCCGCTGGAACCGCGCTTGCCCGAGCGACTGGCTACACCCAACAAGCAAATTATTTGCGACGTACCACAAACCATGGCCGATCTCGATCGGCTGCGCGCCGAATTTGGTGAGGGTAAGGTGGATGGACTGAAACTGATCGGCCGTCGCCATGTGCGTTCCAATAACTCCTGGATGCACAACTACCATCGCCTGGTGAAGGGCAAAGACCGTTGCACCCTGTTGATGCACCCCGAGGACATCGCACAAAACGGTTTGCAGGATGGCGCGCAGGCCACACTGTCATCCCGCGTGGGCGCCGTTGACGTAGTGGTGGAGGTGAGTGAGGACGTGATGCCTGGCGTGGTCAGTTTGCCCCACGGTTACGGGCACCACCGCGCGGGTGTACGCCTGGCGACAGCGGCTGAACGCGCGGGTGTGAGTTGCAACGATGTCACCGACGATCACCACCTGGATGCTCTGTCCGGCAACGCGGCGGTGAACGGTGTGCCGGTAGAAGTGCGACCCGCCTGAGCCTTATCCCGGTTGCCCGGTTATACTGCTGCCTTTGCGCGGGCAGCGGTAGCCTGCTTGCCTGAACACATTGGCAGTAGTGGTTTCTGATGACGGTATCCAAGGAGGGGGCCAGCTGGGTATTTGGCTACGGCTCCCTGATTTACAAAGTAGATTTTCCCTACCTGCGCCGCGAGGTGGCCAGCATTCACGGTTGGCAGCGGCGTTTCTGGCAGGGTTCCCACGATCACCGCGGTACCCCTGAGCGCCCCGGTCGCGTTCTCACCCTCACCGAGTCTCCCGGCGCGCAGTGTGTGGGCGTGGCTTACCTGGTGGAGGAGAGCGTATTTGAGCATCTGGACCATCGGGAAAAGAACGGTTACGAACGCGCCGCGGTGAGTATTGAACTGGCCGCAAGCGGCGATCAGGTGCAAGGGTTGGTGTACTACGCTGGGCCGGACAATCCCGCGTTCCTGGGTGAAGCGCCGCCCAATGAGATCGCAAGGCACATTGCCGAGAGCCACGGTCCCAGCGGTAGCAATCGCGATTACCTGCTGCAACTGGAAGCAGCGCTGCGGGATCTCGGCGATGTGGACCACCATGTGCAGGAGTTAGCCGGACTGGTGGCAGGGTTAGATGAGCGCGGTTAAACCCCGGCTGATCCTCATCGCCCTATGTGCCGTGGTCGCCATGTCCATGGTGCCGGTACTGATCAAGTCCACTTCCGCCAATGAAGTCACAATCGGCATTTCGCGGCTAATGATTGCAGTACTGGCGTTCACGCCCTTTGCGATCTGGCAGGGCCGTTTGTGGCGATTGAGTCCACGCCAGTGGTTGAAGTTGTTCACCATCGGCATGGTGTTCGGCGTTCACTGGCTGAGTTATTTCGTCAGTATCAAAGTGTCTACACCTGCTGTAGCGGCGCTCGCGGTAACCACATACGGTGTGCAGTACATGCTGCTGGCCTGGTTGTTCAACGGTGAGCGAGTTGGCTGGGCTGAGTGGATTGCCATTGCCTGCAGTTTTGCTGGCTGTGTGATTGTCTCCCCCGAACTGAATTTTGGTAACGACATCAGTCGTGGCATTGCGATTGGCCTGTTCAGCGCGCTGCTATATGCCGCGCTGCCCCTGTTGCACCAGCGTGCAGCGGATATCCGTACGCTCGATCGCACCTGGGGGCAGTTTTTCTTTGCCCTGCTGTTCTTCCTGCCCTTCTGGTCGCAATCCAACTGGAATTTAACAACACCGGATATTTATCAGTTGCTACTGCTTGGGTTGGTGTGCACGGTGATCGCTCATGGACTCTGGGTAAAAAGCAGTACCGAACTGCCGGCGCTGTACACCAGTTTGATTTATTACCTGTATTTGCCATTGGCCATGCTGGGTAGCGTGCTTGTGCTGGGTGAGGAGCTAACCACGCGCAAGATCCTCGGAGCCGCGTTGGTGGTGGGGTCGAGTTTGCTTGTGTCTCTGTATCGCTATCGGCAACAAGCTGCTCGTAGCTAGTCCATTTCGCCGAGGCTGGCGCGGTGGGGCGTGTATTAAGCTGAGGTGCTGAGTGGGCTGCTCGCGTTTCGGGAGCAGCATGACGCTAAAGATAACAACGGGAAGACAGTAATGAGCGAGCACAACCAGGATTGGCGCGAAGTTCGGGCACGTGTCAAAACCTTCATGGAAGAGCGCATCTATGCACAGGAAAGTACTTTGCAGGGCGAGGATCGCGAAGCAGCCCGCGCTGCGCTGCGCGAGCTGATAGACCAGGCCAAGCAGGCGGGATTGTGGGCGCTGGGCCATCCAAAGGAAGTGGGCGGGCAGGGCATGCCCTTCATGGAATATGTTTACATCAATGAAGTGATTGGGCGCTCTGAATTCGGCCAGCAGGTGTTTGGCACGGTGTCTCACCAGGACTCCATCATGCTACACCTCTATGCCTCACCGAAGTGGCAGGCGGAATATCTGGCGCCCCTGGTGAACGGGGATATCTACCCCAGCTTCGCCATGACCGAGCCCGACATCGCCAGTTCTGACCCCACGCAACTGCAAACGCAGGCGGTGCTGGAAGATGGCCACTGGGTCATCACTGGTCGCAAATGGTTTACCACGGGTGCCGCCGATGCTGCGTACACCACTATCATGTGCCGTACTGAACCTGACGCCGCGCCCCACCATGCGTTCAGCATGATCGTGGTGCCCACCAGTGCTGAGGGCTACAACATTGTGCGCGACACCCCGGTGCTGGGCATGAACAGCGGTCACTACGAAGTGGCCTACGACAATATCCGTGTGCCGGAGGATCATTTGCTGGGGCGTCGCGGCGAGGGATTTATGATCGCCCAGAAGCGTCTCGGCCCGGGCCGGATATTCCATTGCATGCGTTGGCTGGGACAGGCGCAGCGGGCCTTTGATCTGATGTGCGAGCGCCTGCATTCACGCAGTGCCTTCGGCGGCAGCCTCGCCAGCAAGCAGCTAATGCAAAAGCACGTATTCGACAGCCTCGCGGAAATTCAGGCCGCCCGCCAGTTGACCCTGCAGGCGGCGCGCCGCATCGACGGCGGCGACCCGGCGCGCGTCGAAATCGGCATGATCAAGGTGATGGGCGCGACCATGCTGCACAATGTTATTGACCGAGCCATACAGGTACATGGCGCCATGGGGCTAACCGATGACACGCCCCTGAGCCGTATGTACCGCCACGCCCGGGAAGCGCGTATTTACGATGGGCCTGATGAAGTGCACGTGCAGTCCGTGGCTCGCCAGTTATTGAAACGTTATGCCGACGGCGGTCCCGGCTGGGACTTCGGTGAACGCGACGGCGAGATGGCCTGACGCTGTGGCGCTGGATAAAGAAACCGTACTTGAGCGTCTGCCGCGTGTACTGGCCCGACACATTGAAAGTGATTTCAGTATTGAAGCGCTCGACCTGCTCACCGGCGGTTCCGCTGCGCAGACCTGGCGTGTACGCCTGAGCCAAAACGGGGCGAGTAGCTACTACATTCTGCGTTTGGCTCAAGGTGAAGCGATGTTTAACCTGGGGTTGAACAAAACGCAGGAAGCGCAGGTACAGATGCAGGCAGTTGCGCATGGGGTGCTCGCCCCGTCCGTGTTTGCCGTTCTCGAGGAGAGCGATGAACTTGGCGATGGTTTCGTCATGGCCATGCTCGAAGGGGAAACCATTCCCCAGAAAATTCTGCGTCGAGATGAGTATGCGGTGGCGCGGGAACAACTCGCGGCTCAATGCGGTAAAGCGCTGGCGAAGATACACGCGGTTCCTACCGATGAATTGCGCTTTCTGCCCGACCTCAGCACTGCGCCGCAACTGGATGCGCTATGGCAGCTCTATGAACATTTCGACCAGCCCAGTGCGGTGTTCGAATACGCCTTTCGCTGGCTACGCCTGAATCTGCCCGCCGACGAACAAGGGGGACAGACCCTGGTTCACGGTGATTTCCGCAACGGCAATCTGATGGTGAATGAACACGGTCTGGTATCTATCCTCGATTGGGAGCTCGCCCATCTGGGAGACCCTCTGGAGGATCTGGCCTGGTTGTGCATGAACTCCTGGCGCTTTGGCGAGCGATCAAAACCCGTCGGTGGCTTCGGCCAGCGAGAGCAGCTTTATCAGGCCTATGAAGCCGGCGGAGGCAGCGTTGATCGACTGCGCCTGCACTACTGGGAGGTGTTGGGGGTGCTGAAATGGGGTCTGATATGCCTCTATCAATGTGGGGTGCATTTGAGTGGCGAGGAACGCTCGGTCAATCTCGCGGCAATCGGCCGGCGTGTGTCAGAAACCGAGCTGGACCTGATCAGTTTGTTTGAGGAGCGTAGATCCTTATGAGTACACGACCAACAAGCGGTGAGCTGGTAGAAGCGGTACAGGAGATGATGCAGCAAACTTTGCTCCCCGCACTCGACGATCCGAGTCTGGTGTACCAGTGTCGCGTCAGCCTCAATATTCTACAAATTGTGCAGCGTGAACTGGCACAGGGACCGGAGGCTGAACACGAGGAGGCTGAAGGTCTGCAGCGTTTGTTGGGTACTGACGCTGAGCTTTCAGCGATGCGCGCTGAGTTGATTTCGCGTATTCGGCAGGGCGATTTTGATGATAATACTGATGATTTGCTGGCTCACCTCAAAACAGTAACGATGAACCGCGTTGCGATAGATAATCCGCGCTATTCGACTTACCGGGATTACTCCAGCGAATAGCGCTCTGCCCTCAGAGGCGATTGCAAAAGAAAAAGGGCCCAGGGTGGGCCCTTGATAATCATTACAATCTGGCTAGCGCCAGGGCCACTCCCGTCGGCCACACTCGTTTTGAGCCGCGTCGATTAGCAATCGGGCTTTCTCGCGGTGAGTGATTAGCCCCTGGTTGTGCAGGCTCTTCGCCGCGCGAACATTGCAGACCAGGTACCTCGCCTTGTTACGCCAGGGCTCGCTTTCCCCTCGGGGTGATCCGCAGGGGCAGGACTGCTCCAGGGAACAACCATTGTCGCGATCAACCACTGCACCGGCATCGGTGAACTCACACTGATCGCTCGCACCGAGTACGCCGTCACTGTCCACGTCCTCATCGCAGGCATCGCCAGTGCCATCACCATCGAAGTCCAACTGGGACGAGTTCGGCACCTCCGGGCAATTGTCCTGGCTATCTTCAATGCCGTCGGTGTCGGTATCCAGGAAACAGGCGTCGCCGCGGCCGTCCCCGTCCGAGTCGGCCTGGTCGGGGTTGGGGGTGGCGGGGCAGTTGTCGAGCGCATCGCTAACGCCGTCATTGTCCGCATCGTCGTCGCAGGCATCGCCAATACCGTCATCGTCTGCGTCATCCTGGCTTAGGTTCGGTATCAGTGGGCAGTTGTCGTCGACGTCGGGAACAGCGTCGTTGTCGTTGTCTGCGTCACAGGCATCACCGAGGCCGTCCATGTCCATATCTTCCTGCAACGGATTGACGACTGTGGGGCAGTTGTCCCTTACGTCGTTTACGCCGTCGTCGTCATCGTCCGCCTCACAGGCATCACCGATACCGTCACCGTCAGTATCTCGCTGGTCGGGATTGTAGGCACCGGGGCAGTTATCTTCAGTGAAGGGAATCTGATCGTTATCGGAGTCATTGGGGACCTCGCAGACATCACCTGCGCCATCACCATCGGCATCGGACTGGTCCGGATTTGGCGCGAAGGGGCAGTTGTCCGCGGTATTCTCAATGCCGTCGTTGTCGATGTCTGAATCGCAGACATCGCCGAGGCCATCCAGGTCAGTATCCGTCTGGATAGTGTTGTAGATGGTAGGGCAGTTATCGATGAATCGACGGCCAGGGGTGGTGTAGACGTGATCGCCGTCGGCGTCATCCTCACACAAATCGCCCACGCCATTGCCGTCGCCGTCAGCCTGGTCGGGATTGTAGTGACTGGGGCAGTTGTCTAAGGCGCTCTCGACGCCATCGCCGTCACCATCCGCTTGGCAGGCGTCACCTACGTTGTCACCATCGCTGTCGGCCTGGTCCGGGTTGTAGGTGCGGGGGCAGTTGTCGCTGGCGCGATAGCCCTTATTCTGGAATACAAACTGTTGGGCGGCGGTTGGTAGTTTTGCACCATTTTGATTGCCCTGCACGAAGGGGCCGACTCGCTTGTCGCCGTCAATATCTGCATCGCAGAGGTCGCCCAGCCCATCGCCGTCGAGGTCTTCCTGGGCGGGGTTGTTGCGGTAGGGGCAGTTGTCCGCGGCATCATCCACACCGTCCAGGTCGCTGTCATAGACATAGGCGCTATCACAGACATCCCCCAGGCCGTCCTGATCTGCATCCCGTTGCCACTCATTGGGTGTAGTGGGGCAGTTATCGTTGGCGTCGGGCAAGCCATCGCCATCGGTATCGGGACCGTCGGGTACGCTGCGGTAGATGGCTCGCAGAACCACGTCGTACTCGCAGGGCTCGGGGATGTAATAGTCGTAGGCGGGTATTGAACCGAACCAGCGGAATACAAACTGGCGTTCCCGTAGTTCGTAACTCGCACAGGCCGGCAAAGTCGGCGTTTCGATACGGTCGAAAACCAGGCGGTGGCCAGCAGCGTTCAAGGCGGAACCAGAAAGTATCCGGGCAATCTCGGTTCGCCCGGAGAGGCCGCTAATTTGTAGCGCGCCGTAGGTGGTCACGTAGGCGCCGCCAGTGCTCTCTTCAGCGATGATACAAAGGGTGCGGGAATTGGCTGAGTTCTGGTACAGGCCGTCGAAGCTGCCGGGGCCACGTGGCGTCGGCATCACCTGATCTGCGTTACAAAAGCGGCCTGGTATCGTGTCGGTGATAGGCAGTGTATCCCCGAACAGGGTGCCTTCCGAATAGCCGCCGTAAGCCGCGATAGTGATGAAACCATTTTGAGCGGCTATAGGCCGCATGTCGGTGGTCCGTCGGTAAACCCGAGCCACTACGCGCTCGCCGTTCTCGTCGAAAGCGTCCACGGTGATGGTCGGCGTCGGGTTGATTTGCGCTTGTGCTGGATTCATGGCGCAGATGGCGCCAAGGGCAGCCAAGGCGCAGGACTGTAGCAGTGCCTGTGTCCAACGAGCGACTGATTTTGGCGCGCCGCAGCGCGGATTGTTCTTTTGCATGCTGTCTTTCCTCCATGAGACTGGTGTGAAAACATCCGGCCCCGGCGGGTGCACACGGATGCTTCCTATAGGTCTAAGCGGAAAGCGCGGTGGTGTTTGCCCAGGTTCCAGTCAAAAAAGCAGACTTTTGGTGCCGTGTTGAAGGAAGAGTGAGGTACAGCCTGACACAAGGTGTCGGCCACGAACGGTGGTTTGGTATTTGTGCTGGCACTTAAAGGAAGATGGTGCCCAGAGACAGAATCGAACCGGCCGGCGTTCCGGGGTCGACACATGGTGTCGGCCACGAACGGTGGCTTGGTATTTGTGCTGGCACTTAAAGGAAGATCGTGCCCAGAGACAGAATCGAACCGGCCGGCGTTCCGGGGTCGACACAAGGTGTCGGCCACGAACGGTGGCTTGGTATTTGTGCTGGCACTTAAAGGAAGATGGTGCCCAGAGACAGAATCGAACTGCCGACACGGGGATTTTCAATCCCCTGCTCTACCAACTGAGCTATCTGGGCACAGATGCCGGAATGGCGAAAGGCGCGTATTAAACCCGCTGAACGGGCGGGAGTCAAGGGCGATCAGGGGCTGAAAGTGAGGGTTTTTCGATGTGCCCTCATTCACTTGGCGGCACGTAGCCCTCGGCCTTGTCGTAGTCCTCGCCGGCGAAGAACTTATCCATTTCCTCTTGCAGGTATTTGCGGGCTTCCGGGTCTACCAGGCTGAGGTGTTTCTCATTGATCAGCATGGTTTGGTGGGCCTGCCAGTCGGCCCAGGCCTGTTTGGAGATGTTATCGAAGATCTCCTGGCCCTTGGGGCCGGGGTAGGGGGGATTGTCCAGGCCTTCCATTTCTTGCTGGTATTTACGGCAGAATACGGTGCGGGACATGGGCTCTCCTCAGGCGATTTTCGGGGCAAGTTGCTGTAACAGGCGCGCTACCGGCGCGGCCAGGCCCACTTGCGGGGGGCGGCGGATGTTATACCAGAGCCGGGCGTCGGCTTCCATGACAGCCTCGGGGGCGCAGGGCAGGCGTGCCAGAATGGGGGTGATGTCCAGGTGGTAGTGGCTGAAGGTGTGCCGGAAGCTCTGCCAGCGTTCCAGCTCTGGAGGGGCCGTGTGTAGTTGCCGGGCGATCCAGTCTGCGGCGTCTTTTTCACCTACCGCCTCCGGAAAACACCACAGTCCTCCCCAGATACCAGTGCCGGGGCGCTTTTCCAGCAGTACTTCCTCGCCGACCAGCGCCATAACCAGCGTTGTTTGACGCACTGGCAGCGCCTTTTTCGGCTTCTTGCCCGGATAGTCCAGTGGATTTCCCTGTTGCTGAGCCTGGCAATCCACCATCACGGGGCAGTGCTCGCAATCGGGCGCGCTACGCGTACACAGGGTTGCGCCCAGGTCCATCATCGCCTGGGAGTAGTCTCCGCAGCGTTGGTCAGGTGTATGGTTTTCAGCCAGCGCCCAAAGCTCCTTTGCAACGCCACTCTGTCCCGGCCACCCGTCGATGGCGGCGTGTCGAGCCAGAACCCGCTTCACGTTGCCGTCCAGAATGGCCGCGGGCAAGCCAAAGGCTATGCTGCGAATGGCACCTGCCGTAGAACGGCCGATACCGGGGAGTTCACTCAGTGCCTCAACTGAGTCGGGGAAAACTCCATCAAAGTCCGCCACCACGACCTTTGCCGCCTTGTGCAGATTCCTCGCCCGGGCGTAATAGCCGAGCCCTGTCCAATGATGTAGCACTTCATCCGCTTTCGCCGTCGCTAGGCTCTCCACGGTGGGAAAGCTCTCCATAAAGCGCTCGAAATAAGGGATCACGGTGCTCACCTGAGTCTGTTGCAGCATGATTTCCGACACCCATACGCGGTAGGGCGAGATGTTATGCTGCCAGGGCAGGTTCTTGCGGCCGTGCTGGTCGAACCAGTTCAGCACGCGCTCGGTGAAGTTGGTGTTGGGCATGTGTGTAGGTGTGGCGTAGTCAGAGCCCACCCTAAGCCTGCGTTTGCCTTCGGTCAACTGGATAGAGATGGCTGAGGTGGGCTGCTCCAAGTGCCAAGCAGTACCGATGCGCGATTGGCCCCATTCCCTTATAATGTCGCGCTTTTCGGGCCACTTGGCCCCCGTTTCGCGTCCGGAGAACCCAATGACCGATCGCACCGCGACAGTCACGCGCAATACCCTGGAGAGCCAGATCACCGTTTCGGTGAACCTGGATGGCAGCGGCAAGTCGGATTTCGACACGCCGGTACCCTTTCTGGAGCACATGATGGATCAGATCGCCCGCCACGGGATGATGGACCTGTCAGTGAAAGCGGTGGGCGATACCCACATCGATGACCACCACACGGTAGAAGACATCGGCATCACGCTGGGCATGGCATTTGCGGAAGCGGTGGGCGACAAGAAGGGCATTCAGCGCTACGGCCACGCCTATGTGCCGCTGGATGAAGCCCTGTCCCGGGTGGTAATCGATTTTTCCGGCCGTCCCGGCCTGGAGTTCCACGTGCCCTTCACCCGCGCCATGGTAGGCGGTTTCGACGTGGACCTGTTCCACGAGTTCTTCCAGGGATTCATCAATCACGCCAATGTGACCCTGCACGTGGACAACCTGCGCGGTGAAAACACTCACCACCAGGCGGAAACGGTGTTCAAGGCTTTCGGCCGCGCAGTACGCATGGCGCTGACCGCGGATCCGGCGATGGCGGGTGTCACCCCGTCTACCAAGGGCGTGCTGTAGGGCGAGCGAATGGGCGGTATCGTCGGTGTTATCGACTATGGCATGGGCAACCTGCACTCGGTGGCCAGTGCGCTGGAGCACGTGGGTGCCGAGCAGGTTATTGTCAGTCACGACCCCGCCGAGATTCGCCGCGCTGACCGGGTAGTATTCCCCGGGGTAGGTGCCATTCGCGACTGCATGGCGGAAATTCACCGCCTGGGTTGTGGCGAGTTGCTGCGCGAAGCGCTGGAGCAACAGCACAAGCCGGTTCTCGCTATTTGTGTGGGCATGCAGGCCCTGATGGACAGCAGCGAAGAAAACGGCGGCGTGGATTGCCTCGGCCTGGTGCCCGGCGAGGTCAAATTCTTTGGTGCGCCGCTGCACGATGCTGAAGGTGCTCGACTAAAGGTGCCGCACATGGGCTGGAACCGGGTGCGCCAGCGCATCGACCATCCCCTGTGGCAGGGGATTGAGGACCAATCCCGCTTTTACTTCGTGCACAGCTATTACGTGCAGGCACAAAACCCTGAATTAGTCGCCGGCGAACTGGACTACGGCGTGCAAGCCCACGCGGCGCTGGCCCGTGACAATCTGTTCGCTGTGCAATTTCACCCGGAGAAGAGTGCCGGCGCCGGCCTCACCCTCCTGCGTAACTTCCTCAACTGGAACGGCCAATGCTGATTATTCCCGCAATCGATTTAAAAGACGGCCAGTGTGTACGCCTGCGCCAGGGCCTGATGGATGACTCCACCGTCTTTTCCGATGACCCCGTTGCTATGGCCGCGCGCTGGGTAGACGCCGGATGCCGCCGCTTGCATCTGGTGGATCTAAATGGTGCCTTTGCGGGCACGCCGGTGAATGGCGAAGTCGTCACGGCGATTGCTGCGGCTTACCCCGATCTGCCGATCCAGATTGGCGGCGGTATCCGCGATCTGGAAACCATCGAGCACTACGTCAAAGCGGGCGTGAGCTACGTCATCATCGGCACCAAAGCTGTGAAGGAGCCTGCTTTTGTTGGCGAGGCCTGCCGCGCTTTCCCCGGCAAGGTCATTGTTGGGCTGGATGCCAAAGACGGCCTGGTTGCCACCGACGGCTGGGCGGAAGTGTCTGAAGTGCAGGCCACCGACCTTGCCAAACAGTTCGAGAGCGACGGCGTCTCCGCTATCGTTTACACCGACATCGCCCGCGACGGCATGATGCAGGGCGTGAACGTGGAAGCCACCGTTACCATGGCCCGCGCTTCCAGCATCCCGGTGATCGCCTCCGGCGGCATTACCAACATGGACGACATTCGCGCGCTAAACGCAGTTGCCCATGAAGGCATTTGTGGTGCCATCACCGGCCGCGCGATCTACGAAGGCAGCCTCGATGTGGCCGAAGCGCAGCAACTTTGCGACGCGGCGGCCTAGGTAAATAGCCATGGGTCTGGCCAAACGCATCATTCCCTGCCTGGACGTGGAAAACGGCCGCGTGGTGAAGGGCGTCAATTTCGTTGATATCCGCGACGCCGGCGACCCGGTTGAAATCGCCCAGCGCTACAACGAGCAGGGCGCCGACGAAATCACTTTCCTCGACATCACCGCCAGCCATGAAGGTCGCGACACCACCGTGCACACGGTGGAACAGATCGCCAGCCATGTATTCATCCCGCTGACCGTTGGCGGAGGTATTCGCAAGGTGGAAGACATTCGCACCATGCTCAACGCCGGTGCCGACAAGGTCGCTATCAATACGGCCGCGATTCACGAGCCGGAGTTGGTGCGTCGCGCTTCGGAACGCTTCGGCGCCCAGTGCATTGTGGTGGCTATCGACGCCAAGCGTGTGGACGATGTGGATGGTCAGCCACGCTGGGAAATCTTTACCCACGGTGGCCGCAAGCCCACCGGCATCAATGCTGTGGCCTGGGCGCAGCGCATGGCTGAGTACGGTGCCGGCGAAATCCTGCTGACCAGTATGGACCGGGATGGCACCAAAAATGGTTTCGAGCTGGGTGTAACCCGCGCGATCAGCGATGCGGTGGATATTCCGGTGATTGCTTCTGGCGGCGTGGGCAACCTTCAGCACCTGGTGGATGGCATCGTCGAGGGCGGCGCCGACGCGGTGCTGGCAGCCTCAATCTTCCACTTCGGTGAGTACAGCGTGCCTGAGGCGAAGGCCTATATGGCAGAGCGCGGGATTGAAGTCAGGCTTTAGTAGTTCGAGAGGGGCTGCTTAGCGCGGTGCGGCCTCCAGCCCTTGCGCTCCCACCTCCGGCAACTTGCCATGCCCACTACCAAACAATTCATGGCCCACGGCCGCATGGAAGCGCGGCTGGGGTAGCTCGCCAGTCGCCAGCACTTCACTCACTAGCGCCAACTGCACGCCCTGTTCGCTTAGCTGCGCGAGTTGTTCGCGCAATACAGTAATGGTTTCCGGGTAGGGGTGGCCGATGGCGACGGCCACGCCGTCCTGCCGGGCACTGTCCACAGCTTCGCTGAGTTGTGCCGCGATTGCCTCTTCGTCCCGTTGATTGTCCAGGAAAACCCTGCGAGACAAGTGCGGAATCCCGTAGTGGGTTGCCGCCAATGCTGCCACAGTTTTTTCACTGGTGCGGCTATCCACAAAGTACAACCCGCGGCGGCGTAACTCCGCCATCACCCAGGTCATCTGTTCCCACTGCTGGGTCAGGGCACTGCCCATGTGGTTGTTCATCCCGCGCAGGTTAGGGATGTCGTCGATGGACGTGGACAGAATACGTATGAAATCGTCGCGAGCCATGGTCACATCCAACTCACCCCGCCCGGGAGAGTTAGGCGTTACCGTGGCCATGGGCGCGTGCAGCATGACTTCCTTGCCGGCCTCCGGTGCCTGTTGTGCCAGGCTTTTGCCGTGGGGCGTGAAGGGCAGCACGGCCAGATTGACCTTCCCAGGCAGGTTCAAAATAGCGCAGTCACGACGGCGGTTGTTGCCCAGATCGTCGATGATCAGCACCAGAGTGGGTTGGTCAGGCTGGTACTCAGGCAGCGCTTGCTCTGATGGTGATTGCTGGCAAAGTGTTTGTGCCAGTACCAGACTCGGCAGGGTCAGGCAGGCGCCCAGCCACAGCCGGGCCCTGCGAAGCGAGGGTTTAGCCGTCGCCCTGGACGGGCGCTTCCGCCACCGGCGGTGGAGTCGGTGCGCGAGCCGGCTCTGCGAGTTGAGGTTTGGTTTTCTGATGGTGCATCCCCAGGATGTTCAGGCCCTTTAGTAGCGACAGGGCTTCGTAGAGCTGGTTATCCGTAGAGAGTAACGCATTGGCTGCACGCCGGGAATCGCTGCTGTCTCTCGCGGGGGAGTCTTCGTTGGCGTTGTCCAGTCGTCCAGCCAGGTCGTCCTCGGTGACACGGCGGCTGTTATAGGCGGTAACTTTCGCGCGCTCTACCACGATGTCGGGCACGATTCCCTGGGCCTGAATGGATCGCCCGTTGGGGGTGAAATACAGCGCGGTGGTGAGTTTCACCGCGCGCGTTTCTGACAGCGGCAGTACCGTTTGCACACTGCCTTTGCCGAAGCTGTCGGTGCCCATCACCACGGCGCGGTGATGATCCTGCAGCGCGCCAGCCACGATTTCCGAGGCGGAGGCGGAACCACCGTTGATCAGCACTACCAGCGGGATGCCGTTGAGTTTGTCACTGGGCTGGGCCTCGTAGCGGTCGTCCGAGTTGGGCAGTCGGCCCTCGGTGTACACCACCAGGCCCCCGTCCAGGAACAGGTCGGCAACGTCAACACTGGCTCGCAGCACCCCACCGGGGTTGTTGCGCAGGTCCAGCACCAGGCCCTTGATATCTTCCTTGGCCGCCAGGCGATCCAGCGCGCCGGATACTTCGTCGCCCGTGTGGGCGGAGAACTGTGCGATGCGCAGATAACCGTAGCCTGGCTCCAGCCAGCGCTCGCGCACGCTGGCTACCTTGATCTTGTCGCGTTTGACCGTGAGTTCAAAGGGCTGGCTGTCGCCGGGGCGGCCCACGGTCAGCTCAATACTGGAGCCCACTGGCCCACGCATCATCTCTATGGCTTCGGGCAGACTCATACCCTTCACCGGATGATTGTCCAGTTTGAGGATCACATCACCGGTTTGCAGTCCCGCTTCCTTCGCGGGCGAGCCGTCGATGGGCGCGATAACTTTCACGTAGCCATCTTCCATGCCCACTTCCAGGCCCAGGCCGGAAAACTCGCCAGAGGTAGTGTTTTGCAGGTCCGAGAAGGCTTCTTCGGTGAGGTAGACCGAGTGTGGGTCCAGGCCCTGCAACATGCCCTGGATGGCGTATTCCAGCAGGGTGCTGTCGTCGATTTCTTCAACGTAGCCGGTGCGGATCTGGTTGAACACATCGGCAAAACTGCGCAGTTCATCCAGCGGCAGCGCACCCTGTTCTTCCACCGCCAGCGCGGGGCCCGCGATTGCGGATGCTACTGCGGCAGCCGCGGCAAATTGCCTCAATTTCATAGTCACTACCTGTTACAAGCTACGCCAGTGTACTCCATTAAGACACTGTGCCCGCCAGAAAGTGCGGGAATGTCTTAACCGCGACACCAGCGCCCGGGGTTCACCGGTTTGCCGTTGTGTCGTATCTCAAAGTATAGGGCTGCTGTGCGCTGACCCCCAGTATTTCCCACCGTGGCGATGGGCGAGCCGGCGCCGACCCATTCGCCCACTTCCCGCAGCAGGCTTTGATTGTGGGCGTAGAGGCTCATGTAGCCGTCGCCATGGTCCAGAATCAGTAGCAAACCGGAACCGCGCAGCCAGTCGGCGTAGACCACGCGGCCGTGGTGGATGGCCTGTACGGTGGTGCCCTCGGCGGCGTCGATGCGCACGCCCTGCCAGCGCATCTTGCCTTCATTGCGGGATTTGCCGAACAGGTTGCGGCGTTTGCCATCCAGCGGCCAGGGCAGTTCGCCCCGGGCCTCGCTGAAGTCGCGGTATTCCTCGGGCAAGGTCATATTGACCAGGGCTTCTTCCAGCGCCTGTAACACCTGCTCCAGTTCAGCGCGGTCCAGTTCCAGTTGCTTCAGCTCGTCGCCCCGGGAGGAAATACTGTTTTCCAGTCGTGCCAGAGTTTGCTGGCGCTGCCGGCGGCTGGCGGCCAGTTGCTGTTGTTGGCCGGCGAGGGTGGCGCGGGTCTGTTCCAGGGCCGCGGTTACGGAGCGGATTTCCGGTTCCACCGCATCCAGTTCTGCAAGGGTTTGCCGATAGGCGTCGATATGCTCACTGCGCGCGCGGTAGAAATACTCGTAGTAGGCCATGGCGCGCGCCAGGGTGTCGGGTTGCTCCTGGTTGAGGAGAATCTTCAGGTGGCTTTCACGGCCCATCTGGTAGGCGGCGCCGAGCTCCCGGCGCACCAGTTCCTGTTGGGCGTCGCGGGCAGCGCGCAATTCGCTGCGGCGGGCTTCGAGGGCGGCCAGTTTGCGCCCCTGCTCCGCGCGTTGATCCTGATTAACGCTGATTTTGGCGGACAATTCCCCGAGGGCAACCTCGGTTCGCCGCAGGTCTTCCTGCAGCTCACCCCGGCGGGAGCGGGCCTGGTTGAGCTCTTTGGTCAGCGCCTGGATGTCCTGGCGCAACTCGTCGAGTTGTTGGCGGGTCCGCTGCTCGTCGGTATCTGCGGCCGCTGGCAACGACCACAGGCAGAGCGCAAAAAGGACGCTGACTAAGCGACGCGGGGGCAAGCTCACGTCAGCCGGCTGGGTGCACCAGGTTGGTGCCAGTCATTTCCTCGGGCTGGGGAACGCCCATCATGGCCAACAAGGTGGGGGCAACGTCAGCCAGGATGCCACCTTTCGGATCCAGCGTGACCGCGCGATTGCCGATGTACACCAGCGGCACCAGTTCCGTGGTGTGTTGGGTGTGCTTCTGGCCGGAGTCGTAGTCCTGCATCTGCTCGCAGTTGCCGTGGTCGGCAGTGACCAGAGCCTGTCCGTCCACTTCGAGCAGGGCTTCCTCAACGCGGCCCAGGCAGGTGTCCAGGGCTTCCACCGCTTTGATCGCCGCTTCGTAAACGCCGGTGTGGCCAACCATGTCGCCATTGGCGTAGTTGACCACTATCAGGTCGTATTCGCGGGAGCGAATGGCCGCCACCAGTTCATCGGTGACTTCCGGCGCACTCATTTCCGGTTTGAGATCGTAGGTGGCCACATCGGGAGAGGGCACCATGATGCGCTTCTCGCCGTCGAACAAGGCTTCACGGCCGCCGCTGAAGAAGAAAGTCACGTGGGCGTACTTCTCGGTTTCGGCCATGCGCAACTGGGTCATGCCGCGCTGGGCCAGGTAGTCGCCGAGCACGTTGTCGAGGCTCTCCGGTGGGAAGGCGCAGGGGGTGTTGATGTCGGCAGAGTATTCGGTGGTCATCACAAACTCCGCCAGTGCCGGCGTGGCGCGACGCTCGAAGCCGTCGAAGGCCGGGTCGACAAAGGCGCGGGTGAGCTGGCGGGCGCGATCGGCGCGGAAGTTCAAGAACAGTACGGTGTCGCCGTCGGCGATCGAAACCGGGGCACTGCCGTCGGGGCAAATGGTGGTGGCGCCGACAAACTCGTCGTTTTCATCCCGGGCGTAGGCAGCTTCCAGGCCGGCAACGGCGCTGGTGGCCTTGTGGGGTGCTTCGCCCAGGGTCAACAGATCGTAAGCCTGTTGCACACGGTCCCAGCGATTGTCCCGATCCATGGCGTAGTAGCGGCCGACGATACTGGCGGTGCGGCCACAGCCGAGTTCGGCAAACAGGGCATCGGCTTTCTCCAGCGAGGCCTGGGCGCTGCGCGGCGGCGTGTCGCGGCCATCGAGGAAGGCGTGCAGATAGACTTTGGTGGCGCCACGTTTGGCGGCCATACGCACCGCAGCGAAGATCTGTTCTTCGTGGCTGTGCACGCCGCCCGGGGACAGCAGGCCGAGCACATGCACGGCTTTGTCCGCCTTCACCGCCTTGTCGATGGCGTCGGTGTATACCGGGTTGGTGTCGAAGCTGCCCTCTTCGATAGCGCGATCGATGCGGGTGATGTTCTGGTACACCACCCGGCCGGAACCCAGGCTCATGTGGCCCACTTCGGAGTTGCCCATCTGCCCGTCGGGCAGGCCCACGTCGATACCGGAACCGGAGATCAGGGTGTGGGGAGCTTGCTGCCACAGGCGGTCCCAAACCGGCGTGTTGCCGTTGGCGATGGCGTTGTCGCGGGTGTCTTCGCGATAGCCCCAGCCATCCAGAATGATCAATACAGTGGGCTGTTTGGCAGTGCTCATAAAGCGGTTCCAGTGCTTGAATTTCAGGCGCAACATAATACCTGCTCAGCCCGTTCAACGCACGGCCGAGGTGGCCTGAAATGCCCGAAATACGGGGGCTGGCCGGGATTTATCGGAGCCTGTATACTTGGCGCCTTTTTGAGCAGCCCGCCGCTGGCGTTAGCATGGCACCCCATTCGGGGGCCCAGGTGGCGGGCCCACACGGATACTCCATGGCATTGTTTTTCGAATTCCTGGCCCAGCAGTGGATCCTGGTGGCGGCCCTATTGACGATGGTGGCGCTGCTGATTTTCCACGAGTCCCGCAAATCCGGCCCGTCGGTGTCGCCCCAGCAGGCGATTCACCTCATTAACCGGGAAGAGGGATTGTTTGTCGATTTGCGCGATGGCGGTGATTTCAGCGCCGGACACATCTCTGATGCGGTCAACATTCCCACCACCAAGGTGGAAAGTCGCATGGCAGAGCTTGAAAAATTCCGCGACAGACCCATTGTCCTTGTATGCAAGATGGGTCAGCAGGCCGGCGCGGTAGGCAAACAGTTGCGTGCCGCGGGTTTCAACCAGGTCTATCGCATGACGGGGGGCATGATGGAATGGAACAGCCAGCAGCTCCCCCTGGTGAAATAGAAGATCGGATTTTATGTCAGCAGTTACCCTTTACAGCACCCGTTTTTGCCCGTTTTGTATCCGGGCCAAGCAATTGCTGCAAAGCAAGGGCGTTGCCTACCGGGAGATCCCGGTGGATGGCGACGACCAGGCCCGGCGCCGCATGATGGAACTGAGCGGCCGCCGGACCGTACCCCAGATCTGGATTGGTGAGCGACATGTGGGTGGGTTTGACGACCTGGCTGCACTGGAGCGCGCCGGCCAACTGGACCCCCTACTGGAGCAGGCCCAAGCGGCCGTCAATTAAGCACAGCGTTTTCAAGCGCCATTACGATAAAGAGGAACGCGGCCATGGCCGACGAACAGAACCAAGCAACCGAAGGCGCCGCAGGCGCTGAAGCACAAGCGCCGGAACAGGCGTTCACCATCCAGCGTGTTTACACCAAGGATGTTTCATTTGAATCGCCCGCTACCCCACAGGTTTTCCGCAAGCAGTGGACGCCCAAGGTCAATGTTGACCTGAACACCCGCAGCGAGAAGCTGGACGAAGAAGGCAATTTCGAAGCCGTGCTGACCATCACCGTCACCGCTTCTGTTGAAGACGAAACTGCCTTCCTGATCGAAGTGCAGCAAGCCGGTATCTTCTTCGTGAAGGGCATCGAGGGTGAAGACCTGCAGCGTGTACTCGGCACTGCTTGCCCCACCATCCTGTTCCCCTACGCCCGCGAAAACATCGACGCCCTGGCAGTCAAAGGCGGCTTCCCGCCCGTGATGCTGGCACCGGTGAACTTCGACGGCCTGTACCAGCAAGCACTGGTGCAGCGTCAGGCCCAGGCCGAAGGCGCCCAGGCTGGCGAGGCGGCGACTCACTGAGTCGGCCAAACCAACTGAATAAAAAAGGGAGCTCAGGCTCCCTTTTTTATTATTGGGGCGTCACCCCAGCCCCGGGTACTCCAGTTGCCGTAGGGCCTCATAGGTAACAATCGCCACGGCATTGGACAGATTAAGCGAGCGGCTGTCGGCCTGCATGGGAATGCGCAGGCGCTGTTCAGCTGGCAGCTTATCCAGCAACTCCTGGGGTAATCCACGCGTCTCAGGGCCGAACAACAGGGCGTCGCCGTCCTGGTACTGGGCCTGACTGTGAGGCGTGCGGCCGCGCGTGCTCAGCGCGAAAACGCGGGCGGCGGGGAGTGGGCCGAGGCAGTCTTCCAGGGATTGGTGGCGGGTAACGTTGGCCCAATCGCGGTAATCCAGGCCGGCGCGGCGCATGCGCTTGTCATCCAGCTCAAAACCCAGCGGTTCAATCAGATGTAGCGAGCAACCACTGTTGGCGCACAGGCGCATGATGTTGCCGGTGTTGGGTGGAATTTCCGGCTGATAGAGAATGATATGCAGCATGGCCGGCATGGTAGCCGGGTGACTGGCCGGGGGCCAGCCGAAGCTTACATATCCAGTTCTTTCATTTTCCGTGTCAGGGTGTTGCGACCCCAGCCGAGCAATTCCGCGGCGTCGCGCTTGCGGCCGTGGGTGTACTGCAGGGCGGTTTCTATCATGACGCGTTCAAACTCCGGCGTGGCCTGGCGCAAAATCTGGGCGCCGCCTTCGCGCAGGGCGCCGCGGGCCCATTCTCTTAACAGCTCTTGCCAGCTCGACTGGCGATCACCACCCACCGCAGGTTCGGGCTTGCCCAACTCTGGCGGCAAATCGCCCATGTGGACTTCGCGGCCGGCGGCCATCACGGTGATCCAGCGACAGGTGTTTTCCAGTTGCCGCACGTTGCCCGGCCAGTCCAGCGCGCACAGGTAAGCCTCGGTTTCCGGTAGCAATACTTTGGCTTCGCCGCCCAGTTCATCGGCGGCCCGGCGGAAGAAGTACTGCATCAGGCGCGGTATATCCTCGCGCCGTTCGGCCAGCTTGGGAATGTGGATGCGGATGACGTTCAGGCGGTGGAACAAATCCTCCCGGAAGCCGCCCTGTCGCACCAGTTCTTCCAGGTTTTGATGGGTGGCGGCGATAATGCGCACATTGGCCTGCACCGGGGTGTGGCCGCCCACTCGGTAGAATTCACCGTCGGCCAGCACCCGCAGCAGTCGCGTTTGGGTGTCGGCGGGCATATCGCCAATTTCGTCCAGGAACAGGGTGCCGCCGTCGGCCTGCTCGAAGCGGCCGGCGCGCTGGCTATTGGCGCCGGTGAAGGCGCCCTTTTCGTGGCCAAACAGCTCCGACTCCATCAGGTCCTTGGGTATTGCCGCCATGTTGAGGGCAATGAAGGGCGAACCAGCGCGGGGGCTGTGGCGATGCAGAGCCCGGGCGACCAGTTCCTTACCGGTGCCGGACTCGCCGTTGATCAATACCGTGATATTGGACTGCGCCAGGCGTCCGATGGCGCGGAACACCTCCTGCATGGCCGGTGCCTCACCGATGATCTCGGTGCTCGGCAGCTGGGTGTCGTCGGGCAAGTCGCCCCGTTTTTCCCGCGCCAGTGCCAGCGCGCGTTCGGTGGTGGCCACCACTTCGTCCACGTCGAAGGGCTTGGGCAGGTATTCGAAGGCGCCGCGTTGGTAGGAGGCCACCGCGGATTCCAGATCCGAATGAGCGGTGGTGATGATCACTGGTAAGTCCGCGTGGCGTTCACCGATTTGGCTCAACAATTCCAGGCCATCGATGCCGGGCATGCGGATGTCGCTGATGATGGCGTCGGGGCGGGCCTGATTCAGGCGGTCCAGCAGGGCCTCGCCACTTTCAAAGCACTCGTTTTCGATCCCGGACTGGGACAGCGCCTTTTCCAGGACCCATCGGATCGAGCGGTCGTCGTCGACGATCCAGACTTTGGCGGCTTTAGGCATTGGTCACTTCCATTGGTAAATACATACTGAATACGGTTTTGCCGGGCTCGCTGGTGAAATCCAGCATGCCCTGATGGCGGTTAACGATGGCCTGGGAGATGGACAGGCCCAGGCCTGTTCCCTCGGCCCGGCCGGTGATCATGGGCACGAAGATGGTGGACTGCAGGGCCTGAGAGATACCGGGCCCGTTGTCTTCCACGTCCATGCGGCACACCAGGCGGTGGCGTTTGTGGCCGATGGTGAATTGGCGCTGGGCGCGGGTGCGCAGGGTGATCGAGCTGTTGGCTTGCCCCTGCGTGGCCTGCCAGGCGTTGCGCACGATGTTCAGGGTGGCCTGGATCAGCTGGGCGCGGTCGCCATTGAGGTCTGGCAGGCTGGGGTCGTAGTCGCGACGAATCTGCAGCTCCTCGCCAGCCTCGGCGAGAATCAGGCTGCGCACGTGCTCGGTAACTTCGTGGACATTGACTGGCGCCAGTTCAAGGTGTGTCTTGGGGCCGAGCATCCGATCCACCAGGTCGCGCAGGCGGTCGGCCTCCTCGATGATGATGCCGGTGTATTCCTGCAGGCCTTCGTCCTTCAATTCCCGCGCCAGCAGTTGTGCAGCGCCGCGTACCCCGCCCAGAGGGTTTTTAATTTCGTGGGCCAGGCCGCGGATAACCGTGCGTGTGGCTTCGTGGGCGCTGATCATGCCTTCGTCGCGGCTAATCTTCAGCAGGCGGTCTACCGGTTGGATTTCCACCACCATGGCGGGGCCTGCACCTTCCAGGCCGGGGCTGGCCGACACGTCGAGAGTGATTTCCTGCCCGCTGTCGAGAATCAGCTGGAGTGCCCGGCGGGTGCAGGGGCTGCCGGAATGGCGTGCCTCGCTCAGCACTTCTATCAAGGGGTCGGAGCGCAGCAGGATCTGCTCGATGGGTGCACCTTCGCTACGGGTGCGGCTAACTTCCAGCAAGGCCTGGGCAGCGGAATTCAGGTAGCGCACCCGAAACTGTGCATCCAGCGTGATCACGCCCGTGCTCAAGCCTTCCAGAATCTGATTTTCAACCTGCATGAATACCGCTTCTCCCGGACGGGGCATCGTTGCCCCGATATCAGACACAATCCCTAGCAAGAACAGCGCCAGTCCTGACTTAGACCTGATTTAAATGACCATTTCCGCTATTTCAGTGCTTTTGGGGTTTGTAAGTGCTCACACATGGCGCCAGAACATTTAGCTGACCCAGATTCAAAAGAATTCGCGTGCACTTTATTAGTATAGCGCACCAAAATGGTGCGCTATACCGGGCGCTCTATGAAGTGCGGCGCAGATCTGGTGCGTGTGATGTGGCGGTGGGCGGCGCTGTGTCGCTGGATGCGCCGCGGCGGGGCAGGGCTAACGGGGAACAGTGACCGTAATGAGACCGGAGCGGGTGAGGGTTTTGCCTCGCTTATCGAGTACCGCCACCTGGAGGCTACGCAAGCCCGGTTCCATGTGGTTCACGTCCCAAGCCGTGCTGCTCTGGGCGTCGCCATAGGGTTGCCCGTCCAGTAATAACTGCAATTTGAGATCAGCGGGAACGGTACCCGAAAGCTGGACGGTTACCGTCACGCTGGCAGAGGCATTTCTCACCAGCGTGGCGTTGCGCGGCCAGGTGATCTCGGCGCGCAGGGGAGGCTTGGCGGCCTCAGGCGGGCGGGGTGTTTTCGTCGAGCGGGGAAGGTTGGCGTTGGTGCTCGGGACAGTATTGATCGGGCTGACCGGTATCGCCTCGCTGCGGGCTTCCTCCCCGGATGGCGGGGCGTCGCTGTAGGTCACGTTCCCCTTCTCATCCACGGTCTTGTAAACCTGCTGGGCGTAGATCGCACTACTGAGCAGGCCGGTAAGTATCAAGGTGGTGAAGGTGGTCAGCCTGAGCATGGAAGTTCCCCCAATCGGATACGGGGTCAACCCTAGCCGGAGCGTAAGCAAAGCGCAATTTAAAGCCGCCGAAAATGAAAAAGCCCGCGCAATGCGCGGGCTTTTCCGGGTGCAGCTGAGGGGCTTACACGGAGTAGTACATGTCGAACTCGACCGGGTGAGTGGTCATGCGCAGGGCTTCGATGTCCTCAGCCTTCAGTTCCATGTAGGCGTCGATCATGTCGTCGCTGAATACGCCACCAGCGGTCAGGAAGCTGCGATCTGCGTCCAGTGCTTCCATGGCCATTTCCAGGCTGGAGGCAACGGTCGGGATGGCTTTGCCTTCTTCCGGGGGCAGGTCGTACAGATCCTTGTCGGCTGCGTCGCCGGGGTGGATCTTGTTCTGGATGCCGTCCAGGCCAGCCATCAGCAGAGCGGCGAAGGCCAGGTAGGGGTTGGCAGTCGGGTCGGGGAAACGAACCTCGATGCGCTTGCCCTTGGGGCTCGGCTCGTAAGGGATACGGATGGAAGCGGAGCGGTTGCGGGCGGAGTAGGCCAGCATTACCGGTGCTTCGAAGCCGGGTACCAGACGCTTGTAGCTGTTGGTGGAGGCGTTGGTGAAGGCGTTCAGCGCGCGAGCGTGCTTGATGATACCGCCGATGTAGAACAGGGCAGTTTCAGACAGGCCAGCGTAGCCGTCGCCAGCGAACACGTTCTCACCGTCTTTGGAGATGGACTGGTGAACGTGCATACCGGAACCGTTGTCACCTACCAGCGGCTTGGGCATGAAGGTGGCAGTTTTGCCGTAGGCGTGAGCCACGTTGTGTACGCAGTACTTGAGGATCTGTACTTCGTCAGCCTTCTCAACCAGGGTGCTGAACTTCACACCGATCTCACACTGGCCGGCAGTGCCCACTTCGTGGTGGTGTACTTCAACTTCCAGGCCCATCTGCTGCATGGCGCCACACATGGCGGCACGGATGTCGTGCAGGGAATCGACCGGAGGTACGGGGAAGTAACCGCCTTTAACGCGGGGGCGGTGGCCGGTGTTGCCGTCTTCGAAAGACTTGTTGGAGGACCAGGCCGCTTCTTCAGAGTTGATGGTGTAGCTGGCGCCGCTCATGTCGACTTGCCATTTCACGTCGTCAAACACGAAGAACTCGGGCTCGGGGCCGAAGAAGGCGGTGTCGCCGATGCCGGTGGACTTCAGGTATTCCATGGCACGCTTGGCCACAGAACGCGGGTCGCGCTCGTAACCCTGCATGGTAGAGGGCTCAACGATGTCACAGCGGATGATGATGGTGGGCTCGTCGGTGAACGGGTCCATGACTGAGGCACTGTCGTCAGGCATGAGGATCATGTCGGACTCATTGATGCCTTTCCAGCCGGCGATGGAGGAGCCGTCGAACATTTTACCGCCTTCGAAGAAATCGTCGTCGATTTCAGTCGCAGGGATGGAAACGTGCTGTTCCTTACCCTTGGTGTCGGTAAAGCGCAGGTCGGCCCAGCGCGCATCGTTTTCTTTTATGAGATTCAGAGTGTTCTCTGACATTCTATTTCCTCCATCGGAATGTAAACGGGCTGCTGTAGCCGCCCGTGGATTCGTTGCCTCGCTGGCCCCGAACGTTTGTCGGGGCGAGGACAATGGCAATCAAATGATTAGCACGAACGCTTGAAGCAAGAGCTGTGCCAAAAAGGTGCCATTTGTAAGTCACTGATTAAAAAGCGCTTGTTAGGCCTCTGTGCACAAGCATTGCTCTCCATGCACAACTATAGTGCATAAATGCACTGCTGTGGTGCACTGAAGGCTTGCCGGTATCGAGCATCGCCTCCGCAGGGCCCTTCGCCGTATAATACGCGGCCCCGCGAGCGCAAACCTTATCAGCCCGATGAACTTTATTGTCAAGTTTTTCCCAGAGATCACCATCAAGAGCAAGCCGGTGCGCCGGCGCTTCGTGAGTCAGTTGAGTGACAACGTAAAGGCGGTGTTGCAGGAGTTGTCGCCGGATTTCACGGTTCAGAAGCACTGGGACAAACTGCAGGTGAGCCATGCGGGTGATGATCCCGTACTGCGGGAACAGGCCCTGGATGCGCTGCAGCGCATTGCGGGTATCGGTTTGATCCTCGCGGTTCGCGAGCACCCGCTGGGCGACTTTGACGACGTGCTGGCCCGCACCGCCGAGGTTTACTTGCCGCGCATCGCCGGTAAAACCTTCGCTGTTCGCTGCAAGCGCAGCGGCAAGCATGACTTCCGTTCCGTCGATGTGGAGCGCTATGTGGGCGGCGGCCTGATGAAGCAGGGTGAAGCCGCAGGCGTGAATCTGGGCAATCCCGACGTCACCGTACAAATGGAAATCGCCCAGAACCGCCTCTACGTTGTGGATGGCCGGTACCAAGGGCTCGGAGGCTTCCCGCTGGGCAGTATTGATTCGGTAATGTCGCTCATTTCCGGCGGTTTTGACTCACCGGTGGCCAGCTACCTGACCATGAAGCGCGGCCTGCGCACCCACTTCCTGTTTTTCAACCTGGGTGGTCGCGATCACGAGATCGGTGTGAAGGAAGTGGCGCTGTACCTGTGGCAGCGCTATGGCTCCAGGCAGCGAGTGCTGTTCATCAGTGTGCCCTTTGAGGAGGTGGTAGCCGAACTGCTGGCCAGAGTGCAGGACAGCCAGATGGGGGTGATCCTCAAGCGCATGATGCTGCGCGTGGCGGACCGGCTTGCGGAAGAGTTGGAAGTAGACGCCCTGGTCACCGGCGAGGCGGTCGCACAGGTCAGTTCCCAGACCCTGCGCAACCTGTCGGTTATCGATAGCGTCACGGATCGGCTGGTGCTGCGTCCCCTGATCGCGGCCGACAAAGAGGACATCATCCGCACCGCCGGACAGATTGGCACCGAGGATTTCGCCGCCAACATGCCCGAATATTGCGGCGTGATATCGGTGAATCCCACCACCCGCGCTCGCCCGGAGCGTATCGCGGAGGAAGAGGCCCGTTTTGACATGGGCATTCTCGACCGCGCCATTGCCAACGCCAAGCAGACGCGCATCGATCGCCTGGCGGAGGAAGAGTTGGAGCGTGTGGATGTGGAGGTGCTGTCGGTGCCGCTGGCAGAGTCGACAATTATCGACATTCGCCATCCCACGGAAGAAGAGCTGGCGCCCCTGCAGGTTCACGTGCCGGTGCTTAAAATCCCCTTCTACGAACTGCACAGCAAGGCGGCTGCGCTGCCCGCCGGACAGACTTACATGCTGTACTGCGGGAAGGGGGTGATGAGCCGTCTGCACGCCAGCCATCTGGCGGACTCCAGCCAGATCACGGTAAAAGTTTACGCCCCCGGCTGAGGGGAAATTCACACTGCATCCGTAACACGCACTAGGGTATAATCCGCGCCCTCTTTTTGACCTGCCGCTGTGCCGGCCCGGGATTTCCCTTGATCGACAATCTTCGCAATATCGCCATCATCGCCCACGTTGACCATGGCAAGACCACTCTGGTGGACTGCCTGCTGCAGCAGTCGGGCACCCTGGACCGCAAAGCCGCCGGTGCCGAGCGCATCATGGACTCCAATGACCAGGAGAAAGAGCGCGGCATTACCATCCTGTCCAAAAACACCGCCATCAAGTGGGGCGATTACCGCATCAACATTGTGGATACCCCCGGACACGCCGACTTCGGTGGTGAGGTGGAGCGGGTGCTGTCCATGGTGGACTCGGTGTTGCTACTGGTCGACGCGGTCGATGGCCCTATGCCCCAGACCCGCTTCGTGACCTCCAAGGCCTTCGCCCAGGGCCTGAACCCCATCGTGGTGGTGAACAAGGTCGACCGCCCCGGCGCTCGCCCGGATTGGGTGGTGGACCAGGTCTTTGATCTCTTCGATCGCCTCGGCGCCACCGAAGAGCAGCTCGACTTTCCAGTGATCTACGCTTCCGCCATTGAAGGTATCGCGGGTGAAGATCACGAGGACATGGCCGCCGATATGGAGCCCCTGTTCCAGACCATCGTGGACAAAGTCCCCGCGCCCCAGGTGGACGTGGACGGCCCGCTGCAGATGCAGGTGTCGGCGCTGGACTACAACAGCTACGTGGGTGTTATCGGAGTGGGTCGCATAACTCGCGGCAAATTGACCCCGAACACGCAAGTCACCGTGGTAGACAGCGAGGGCAACACCCGCAACGGTAAAGTCCTGCAGGTGATGGGTTATCTCGGCCTGGAACGGGTTGATGTAGAAGCCGCCGAAGCGGGCGATATCGTCTGTGTCACCGGCATCGAAGGCCTGAATATTTCCGACACCCTGTGCGACCCCGCCAATGTGGAAGCCCTGCCCGCCCTGAGCGTGGACGAGCCCACGGTGAGTATGACCTTCCAGGTCAACGACTCCCCCTTTGCCGGCAAGGAAGGCAAGTTCGTCACCAGCCGTAACATCAAGGAGCGCCTGGATCGCGAGTTGATCCACAACGTGGCCCTGCGGGTTGAGCCGGGTGACAGCCCCGACAAATTCAAGGTATCCGGCCGGGGCGAACTGCACCTGTCGGTACTGATCGAAACCATGCGCCGCGAAGGTTTCGAGCTGGGTGTTTCTCGTCCGGAAGTGATCCAGAAGGAAATCGACGGCGTGCTGCAGGAACCCTACGAGCAGCTGGTGGTAGACGTTGAAGACGCCCACCAGGGCTCGGTGATGGAAGAGCTGGGCCAGCGCCGCGCCGAACTGGAAAACATGGTGCCGGACGGCAAGGGCCGTGTACGCCTGGAATTCATTATTCCGGCGCGGGGCCTGATCGGCTTCCGCTCATTGTTCCTGACGCTGACCTCCGGTAGCGGCATCCTGACCCACGTGTTTGATCACTACGGCCCGGTAAAAAATGCCGAGATCATCCACCGCAGCAATGGCGTGCTGGTGTCCATGGTCAACGGCAAGACCCTGGCCTATTCCCTGTTCACCCTGCAGGATCGCGGGCGTCTTTATATCGACCCCAACGTGGACGTGTACGAAGGCCAGATCATCGGCCTGCACAGCCGCAACAACGACCTGGCGGTGAACCCCACCAAGGGCAAACAGCTCACCAACGTGCGCGCTTCCGGCACCGACGACGCCCTGACCCTGACTCCGCCGGTGAAGCACACCCTGGAGCAGGCGCTTGAATTCGTTGAAGACGACGAGTTGGTGGAGGTAACGCCGGAAAGCATCCGCCTGCGCAAGAAGCTGCTGAAAGAGCACGAGCGCCGCCGCGCCGGCCGCGTTTAAACTCGCCCAGTGAAAGCCCTGCTGCAACGCGTCAGCGCTGCCCGCGTTGAAGTGGGCGGGGACTGCGTGGGTGAGATTGGCGCGGGGCTGTTGGTGTTGCTGGGTCTGGACAAAGGCGACGATCTGACGGCAGGGCAGCGCCTGCTCGACAAGCTGCTGGCCTATCGCATTTTCGCCGATGACGAAGGCCGGATGAACCGCAGCGTGGCGGATATCGAGGGCGGGGTATTGCTGGTGTCCCAGTTCACCCTGTCGGCCGATACCCGCAAGGGCTTGCGGCCGAGCTTTTCCAGCGCGCTGCCACCGGCGGAAGCCGAAGTTCTGTATCTTGAGTTGGTGGATTCACTGCGCCAGCGCCACCCCAATGTCGCCACCGGTCAATTTGGTGCCGATATGCAAATCACCCTCACCAACGACGGGCCGGTGACCTTCCTGCTGGAAAGCTAGCCGCGATACACCATGTGGAAGTGGGGAATGCCGTCTTCTACGTACTCCTCCCCCACCGCTTCAAAACCCAGCTCGCCGTAGAACTTCAGCAAATACGATTGCGCGCCGATCTCGATGGCGGCATCGGGCCAGTGTTGCAGGTTGTACTCGATACCGCGTCGAACCAGTTCCCGGCCGGTGCTGGTACCTCTGGCATCCGGGTGCACCACGATGCGGCCGATGGCGCTGGCCGGCCAGGATAGCCCCGGCGGCAGGCACCTCAGGTAGGCGAGGATTCGTCCATCCACAGAGCCACACAGGTGCGCGCTCTGGGGGTCGAGGCCGTCGATGTCCGGGTAGGCACAGTCCTGCTCTACCACGAATACGTCCTGCCGCAGCGTCAGTATTTCCAGCAACAGGCGGTTTGGCAGTTCGTCGAAGGTGTAGAACTGCCAACCGAGGTCCAAAGTGGATTGTGGTTCAACAGGCATATAGATGCTTTCCGTGCTTACTTGTTAAGATACCGGCGCAGAGGCTTGTTGCCGTTGCACCTCGTGGGGTGTCGCATCGCGTGAGCCCCAATCGCTGTCGTAAGGATTATTCGCCGGATGCTGGCAAACGCCAAACTGTCGCAGGAATTTACCGTACTGAACCAGCAGTATCGCAAGCTGGTGGCTTCGCTGCTGGAAGCGGTGGACATGCATTCCGAGCCGATGCAGGTACCGGCCACCCGGGAGGGCAACTTCCGCGGTTTCGATGCCGACAAAATGTTCGTGATCACCGAGGGTTCCCTCACCGCGCGATACCAGGGTCGTACAGTGTACATCCTCGAGGCGGGTGATATCTTGCTGCCGGATATTACCGGCACCTCAGATCTCGATGCCACGGTGTTTTACGGCAGCGACGCCGGCGCTACGCTGGCTTGCTACCCGGCCCTTGAATTTATGCGCAAGGTACTCACCGAACCGGTGGCCATGCGAGTCTGGACCCGCCTGCTGATCACCTATTCCGGCATTATGGTGCGTATCGCCGCCGCCAGCATCGAGGGAGAACGCCTCGCCATGCCTGGCTTTGAGGTCTATCAGCCGGGTGAGGTAATCATCCGCCAGGGTGAAAGTGCCGATTTCGTGTTTAATCTCCTGTCCGGCAGTGCTGAGGTGTTGGTGGACGATGTGGTAGTCGGCCGCGTGGAAGAGGGCGAAATTTTCGGCGCCATGGCGGCCCTTACCAACGCCCAGCGCAGTGCCACCGTGCGAGCCTTTAACGCCTGTTCGGTGGCCAAGGTGCCCCGGGATCAATTTACCGAGCTGATCAAGAATAACCCCGCGACTATTCACGGGTTGCTGGTCGATATGGCCAACTCCATCGTGAACCTCAATGAACAACTGGTGGCGCTGCGCGGCATTGAATAACGCGCGGCAGCCACCCCTTTCTCAAATGGATTAACGGGCTGCGGCCTGGAAGTGACAGATGTCTGATTTAGTGCAAATTGATCAAGAGGGCGTGGAAACACTCTCGCTGAAGCAGTACACGGAGAAAGCCTACCTGGACTACTCCATGTACGTCATTCTCGACCGGGCCCTGCCTCACGTGGGCGACGGCTTGAAGCCGGTACAGCGCCGCATCGTGTACGCCATGAGCGAACTGGGCCTGAAGGCCTCGGCCAAATTCAAGAAATCCGCCCGTACCGTGGGCGACGTGATTGGTAAGTTCCACCCCCACGGCGACAGCGCCGCCTACGAGGCGATGGTGCTGATGGCCCAGAACTTCAGCTACCGTTACCCGTTGGTGGACGGGCAGGGCAACTGGGGCTCACCGGACGATCCCAAGTCTTTCGCCGCCATGCGTTACACCGAATCCCGCCTTACCGCCTACGCCGATGTGCTGCTGGGCGAGTTGGGCCAGGGTACGGTGGACTGGACGCCTAACTTCGACGGTACGCTGGACGAGCCCGCGGTATTGCCCGCGCAGGTACCCAACGTGCTGCTGAACGGCACCACCGGTATCGCGGTGGGTATGGCCACGGATGTGCCGCCTCATAATTTGAGGGAAGTGGTCACCGCCGCCATTCGCATGCTGGACGCCCCGCGCAGCACCGTGGCGGAACTGTGTGAACACGTACAGGCGCCAGACTTCCCCACCGATGCGGAAATCATCACTCCGCGGGAAGAAATTCTGGCCATGTACGAAAGTGGCCGCGGCGCCCTGCGGATGCGGGCGGTGTGGGAGCGCGACGGTGGCGACATCGTGGTGCGTGCGCTGCCCTACCAGACCTCCGGCGCCCGCGTACTGGAACAGATCGCCCAACAGATGCAGGCCAAGAAGCTGCCCATGGTGGCTGACCTGCGCGACGAGTCCGACCACGAAAACCCCACGCGACTGGTGATCGTGCCGCGCTCCAACCGCGTCGACCTCGAAGCCCTGATGAGCCACCTGTTCGCCAGCACTGACCTGGAGCGCAGCTACCGGGTCAACCTGAACGTGATTGGTATTGATGGCCGGCCCCAGGTGAAAGGTCTGGACCGTATCCTCAGGGAGTGGCTGGAATTCCGCACCACCACCGTGCGGCGGCGTCTGGAATACCGCCTGGACAAGGTGCTCAAGCGCATCCACATCCTTGAAGGTATGTTGGTAGCTTTCCTCAACATCGACGAGGTGATCCACATCATCCGCACCGAGGACAAGCCCAAGCCGGTATTGATGCAGCGCTTCAACATCAGCGACGTGCAGGCCGAAGCCATCCTCGAATTGAAACTGCGCAATCTGGCCAAGCTGGAAGAAATGCGCATTCGCGGTGAGCAGGATGAGCTATCCAAAGAACGCGACGAACTGCAGAAAATCCTCGGTTCTGCAGCCCGCCTGAAAACCCTGATCAAAAAGGAGCTCGTAGCCGCCGCCGAGCAGTATGGCGACGATCGCCGCTCACCGCTGGCCGAGCGTGAGGAAGCCAAGGCCTTTAGCGAACTGGAGCTGATGAGCGCCGACCCAGTCACCGTGGTGATGTCCGACAAAGGCTGGATCCGCGCGGCCAAGGGTCACGATATCGACCCCAGCGCCCTGAGCTACAAATCCGGTGACGGCTTCAAGATGGCCGCCCGCGGCAAGAGTAACCAGAACACCGTGATACTGGACTCCACCGGGCGCGCCTACACAGTACAGTCCCACAACCTGCCTTCGGCGCGGGG
Organism: Gammaproteobacteria bacterium; assembly: GCA_030427085.1. Lineage (GTDB taxonomy): Bacteria > Pseudomonadota > Gammaproteobacteria > Pseudomonadales > Halieaceae > JAUHXH01. Next base: position 449,626 of record JAUHXH010000004.1, read on the forward strand.
CCAGGGTGAACCGGTTACTGGTCGCATCAATCCTCCCTCGGGTGCGACCTTCGAAGGCCTGTTATTGGGGCCGCCAGAGCAGCGCTGCCTGCTGGCCAGTGACGCCGGTTACGGCTTTGTGGCCAAACTTGGCGACCTGCAAACCAAGAATCGCGCTGGCAAGGCCGCGCTGAGCCTGCCCAAGGGCGCGCGGGTGTTACAGCCTGCGGCAATCGACGGCGAGGGCGAACTCCACGTGGTGGCGGTCAGTAACGAGGGCCGCATGCTGGTATTTCCGCTCGCCGAGTTGCCGGAACTGGCACGCGGCAAAGGCCAGAAAATCATCGGCATTCCCGGCGCGCGGGTCGCCAGTCGGGAAGAGTTCGTGGTGGCGGTGTCTGTGGTTCAGCCCGGGCAGACCCTGGTGGTCTATGCCGGCAAGCGCCATCATAAGCTCAAGTTCTCCGACCTGGAGCACTATCTGGGTGAGCGCGGCCGGCGCGGCAACAAGCTACCGCGGGGATTCCAGAAAGTGGATCGGGTGACGGTAGAGGGCTGATCGCCTCAAATGATCTGTGTAGTCTCTCCCGAACTCCCCTGCGGTTCCGCCTGGCTTGCAAACTGCTTTTTCGAGTTGGGTATCCCGGTTTGGAATCTATGGGATGTGGGTGATTCACAATCGTGGCAGCGCACTGGGTCCAACCGCTATACCTACACTGATCAAGCCACACCCTGGCTTCAGACCCTGCCTGCACTGCGATATGGTCGGGAGTTCGAATTTCTGCAAGACCATGCCGCCAGTTTTCGTCATGTCTGGCCGGCCTACTGCTCCCGGGAACAAAAAACCCTGTTGTTCGTGAGGGATCCCAGAGATGCACTATATTCTCACTGGCGCAGGCAGACGTTTAATGACACGTCTTTCAGCCTGACCTTTGAGCAGTTCGTTCACTCTCAGTATCACCACTATCCAATATCTTTCAGGGAGTATTTACTGCTTTACCTTCATTTGTGGAGGGAGCGGGCGGCGCAGCAAGATGTGTTTGTGGTGAGGTACGAGGACTACCGGCTGGCTGCCACGGAAACACTGACCGCCGTGCTGCATTTTCTGGGTTTAGAACTACCTGCAGAAAATATTGAGCGGGCCATCCGCCGATCTGATTTCAGCCGGGTTAAAGGTGTTGAAGATCAGATGCAGCAGGATGGAGAACTGGATCGGCGGTTCAACTATGCAGGTGTTCCCTACGAATACGCGCAACATTTCACTGCCGCCATGCACGATTCTCTGGGAAGTGAATTCGATGAGTACTATGAATGGTTGGGGTATGAGCCATACGGTTCTCCACGTGAGTTAGCGCGCGGGCCTGGTTCCGGGATTGCTCGACTGGATAGGCTGGTCGAAGTGATGGCTTGTCAATCATTGGCCAATCAAAACGCTGATCCAAGCCCTGAACCGCAGCGAGAATCTCTAAGGCTGGATTTACAGTCCTGCTCACATCTTCTCTCAAGTCGCTATTGCTGATGGGGAGAGTAATCTGGGTTACCGGGCTGGCCGGTGCGGGTAAAACTAGTCTGGCCAGGGAGCTATTCCACCAACTGAGCCCAGCCGACCCTTCACTTATTCACCTGGATGGAGAGGATGTACGGGATGTGCTATCTGCCATGCATTTTCACGAGTCGTCCGATCGACGTGAATTGGCCTTTCGCTACGCCCGCCTGTGTCACTTGCTGGCTGACAGGGGCGCCAGTGTCATCTTCTCCACGATCTCTATGTTCCGCGACGTTCGGGCGTGGAATCGGGAGCACGTGAGTAACTATACCGAAATTTACTTGAAGTGCTCCGAAGAAACGCTCATGCGCAGGAACAAGAATGGCCTGTACAGCGCTGAAAACGTACAGGCTATTCCCAATGTTGTGGGTGTCGATATCAAAGCGGAGTTACCCGAAGGCGCTGACCTGACGCTCGTTAATGACGGCGGTGCGACTATATCTGAGTTAGTGGAGCAAGCGTTGCATGTCATCTGAGGGCCTCAAGCTGGCATGGGATTACTCGCCATTGGCAAAGTTCTATGCCAAACGTCCCGGGTATCCAGAACAAATCATTGATCGCATAGCCAGCCATATTAACCTTGGCCAGGAATGGTCCGTGTGTGACATAGGCGCCGGGACAGGCAACCTGACTTCACTGCTGTCCGAATATGCGAACAGTGTTATTGCCGTTGAGCCAAACTCCGCGATGCGCGCGGAGGGGCTCAGGGCGACGTCGAGCAAAGTTAATGTTCACTGGATCGCGGCCACGGGCGAGAACACGGGGTTGGAAACGGGTGCCGTTGATCTCGCGGCCTTTGGGTCTTCATTTAATGTTGTGGATCTGTCTTTGGCCCTGCCTGAGGCAAAACGCATTTGTCGACCGGGTGGCTGGTTACTGGCTATTTGGAACTATCGTGACCTTGACGACCCGATACAGCAGAAGATCGAGCGCGCTATTAAACAGCTTTTACCTGACTATTCCCTTGGCTCCCGTCGGAGCAACTGGGAGTTGTTTTTAAATGAAACAGGTGCGTTCTCCAGCGTTACCGAGTTTTCCCACAAGACCATTCATAGACAGGCGCCCGACGATATTCTTGAAGCGTGGCGCTCACACGCGACTCTGGCTCGTCAGGCGGGCCACCTGTTTCCGGCCGTGCTGGCGGAAATCGAATGCATCCTTGCTCCGTACGCCGGCTCCGCGGTGTCGGTACCTTACACCAGCAAGGCCTGGGCAGCGCAGTTCCGTTGAATAGCACGTCGCTGGCTGCTGCGCCGCAGGTGGAGTTTGAGTCGAAGGCGGGCACGCTCGCCCGGTTGTTCGGTAAGCTGGAGCACGCTACGGTACTCCCGCAAATATCCTTCACTGTCGATCAATGGCTTCGCAGCGGCGGGCGATGGACGAACTTCCAATGCAATGAACCCTGGCTGGACGGGGCACTCATCGTGAGGAGTAGCGCCACTACAGAGGATCAACCCCGTTGTTCAGGGGCGGGGCGCTTCCTTTCTATTGGCGATATAAGCAATGAGCCTGATCTGGAACGGGCCATTTCTTCGGTGATTGCAGCCTATGGTGACGCCCGGGTCGACCATGAAGTGTTGGTGCAACCTATGTTGCAAGATGCCTCAGTCTACGGTGTGGGGCTGAGTTACTCGCCGGCTGAGCGCGCTCCGTACTACTTGCTTAATTACGATGCGACCTCTGGCAGGCACGATGCCGTTACCAGTGGCTCGAGTACTGACATCCGTACCTGTTATGTCGCGCGAAATGCGAGGATTCAGCCGGGCGGTTGGAAGTCGCGCGTGATAAAGCTGCTGAAGGAACTCGAAGGCATCTTTTCGACAGAAGAACTCGACATTGAGTTTGACGCCTCCCGCTCCGGCGAACTCTACTTGTTGCAGGTTCGTCCCCTAACGGGTGTTTCCAATCCGCTGTGTAGCATGGCGGATCACAAACTGGCGCTGCAGAATGCGGCCGCGCGCTTTTCCAGCGCGCAGAAAGCTCCTGCGCCGCTGCTGGGAAAACGAGCCATCTGGGGCCTGATGGCGGACTGGAATCCTGCCGAGATTATTGGTGTTCGCCCGAGGCCCCTCAGCTACTCTCTGTATAAATACCTGGTCACTGATAATAGTTGGGCCGAAAAACGCTTCGAGTACGGTTACCGGGATGTGCGAGGGGTGCCCCTCATGCATTCGGTGGGTGGGGTGCCCTACATCGATGTACGAGCGAGTTTCAGTTCCCTAATTCCCCGTTCAATCTCCGATGACTTTGCTGCTCGTCTGGTGGATTGGTATGGGGACGAATTACTAATGCAACCACAATGGCACGACAAGATCGAAGCCAGGGTGCTGAGCTGCGTTGAAAGCCTGTCGCCCACCCGCCCACTGGACTCACGATTGCTGGGGCCAGTGTCCGAAGCGGAATGCGAGGCCTTGGCGGCAGCCCAGCGTCAGTTGAATCGGAATATTCTTGATCGGTCCGATGGACACTGGCTCAAAGACATTGCTCTGGTCAGTGAGCTACCCGCACTTCACGCAGCGCAACTTCGCATCGAAGATTCCAGAGAGCGCCTTCGCGGCTTGCTCTCGGTGTGCACAAGCCATGGCACACTGCCGTTCGCCGGACTCGCACGTGTCGCCTTCATCGCCGCCGGTTTTCTGCAGTCCATGGTGCGTGACGGCATTCTGTCCGACAGGGAGAGAGCGGCTGTGTTGAGCGCCGCGTCAACGATCAGCTCCACCGTGCTCCACGATTTTCACACGCTGGATGAATCGCGTTTCATGGCACGATACGGCCACATGCGACCTTCCATGTATGACATTTTATCGCCGCGCTACGATGACGCTTATCAGCGCTATTTCCCCGAGGCTTCTGCTCGCGCTCGTCCCTCTGGTCCCGCGGTAAATACAGGGTTCAGCCTATCCGCCAGGCAGCATGAATTGATTCAAGGGCTGTTGGTCTTTCATCACCTGGACGACTATACGCCCGATGAGTTTATGGCGCTTATTGGCCATGCCATTCGCTGGCGGGAGCAGGGCAAGTTTTTGTTTTCTGCCACGCTGAGCGATCTGTTGGAAACCTGTAAAGCCGTAGGCGCAGAACATGACCTTAGCGTCGAAGATGTTTCATATCTGGACGTGGAACACTTACTTTCTTCCCTGGATGTTGGCGCGACCGGGGATATGTTGCGGGCCCGCCGCCACCGGTTCAATGTGACGCGAAGCCTGAAAGTACCTCCGCTGGTGAGCGCGCCTGAAGATTTCTACAGTTTCGAAGTGCCTCGGCATTACCCCACTTATATTTCGCAGCAGAAAGTTGTTGGGCCAGTGGTCACTTTGTCAGAGCGATCGGGCCTGTCGTTACCAGAAATTGAGGGGAAAATTGTCGTGCTTGAGGCGGCAGACCCGGGATACGACTGGATCTTCACGCACCGCGTACTCGGGTTTATCACGCTCTACGGCGGGTCAAACTCACACATGGCCATTCGCGCCGCGGAGCATGGCGTACCAGCGGCGCTGGGTGTGGGTGAGTCGATTTATCAGGTCTGTGTAAGCGCGTCCGTTCTCGAGCTGGATTGTATGGCCGAACAAATCATCCCAGTGCTATGAAAAGGGTCCTGGTGACACAGCGCTGTGACTTTGATGCGTCCAGAGGCGAGTGGCGAGACAGCCTTGATAAGCGATGGGCTGATTTATTGCAGGCTGCGAACGTGTTTCCGGTTTTGGTGCCGAATAATTTGAGTTACGTTAGCCATGTCCTCGCCACCGAAACATTCGACGGGTTGCTGTTAACAGGCGGTGCCTCTCTGGCTGACCACGGTGGGCCACCCTCTGATCGGGACGCCGTGGAGCTTCATCTGCTGGAAGCGAGCATTCGCAGTGCTACGCCGGTGCTGGGTGTCTGCCGTGGAATGCAGGTGATTCAGCATTACTACAATCATAGTTTAGGGAAAATGGAAGGCCATGCAGGCGCTACCTGGGCTCTTACGGAGGTGTATAGCAGCGAGCTGTGGGCGCCGTTTCGCCAGATTGAGCATTTGCGGTTTTACCACGAACTTGGGTGTCTGCACTCCCACCTCCCCCTATTGAGTGCTGCGATCACATCAGACAAGGTGGTTGTGGCCTTGCAGCATGTTGATAAGCCTGTATTCGGCATAATGTGGCATCCGGAGCGGGAGGTGGAAAGTAGATCGGTGCAAATCGAATTTCTCCAAAAAATCTTTCACGCACAGACATGAGAGCCTTGATTCTCGCTGCAGGTCGAGGGCGGCGTATGGGGCAGCTCACAGAAAACTCCCCGAAATGTCTTCTGGAGATTTTCGGTAGACCCTTGATCGAGTGGCAGCTCAAGGCGCTTCGCGAAGTGGGTATCAGTGAGTTAGGTATTGTGACGGGATACCTCGCTGGGCAGATTGACTACGACCTTACCTATTTCCACAACGAGGAATGGGCCAGTTCCAATATGGTGACTTCGCTGCTGTCTGCGGCCGACTGGTTGCAGCATTCATCCTGCGTTGTAAGTTATAGCGATATCGTTTACTCCAGTGACGCGCTTACCCGTCTCATCTCATCTCCCGGCGACATTGTGTTGACCTTTGATCCCAACTGGCTGGAACTGTGGCAGTTGCGGTTCGATAACCCACTCATCGACGCCGAGTGTTTCCGCGAGGAAAACGGGATGCTTCAGGAAATCGGCGGGAGGGCGTCCACGACGGAAGATATACGGGGCCAGTATATGGGGCTGGTCAAAGTAACACCGGCGGGATGGAAGTCGATTGAAGAAACTTTGGCCAGCCTCCCCCCCGAGAGGGTGAAATCGCTGGATATGACGGGATTATTCAGTCTTATGCTCGAACGGGGAGTGGAAATCCGTGCAGTGCCGGTCAGGGATGCCTGGGTGGAAGTTGATACGCTGGAAGATCTGGCCTGCTATAACCAGGGCAGTGCCGACTACATACGGCGTGCCTGGTTAATGGGAGTGAACACAACTTAAGCTCTTGCTCGATGGGATACGGTCGTGACCTTCCTGTCAGTATTCAACGACAGTTTAGCCCCTGGTCTTAGTTGGGTTTTACTGATCCTGAGTTTTCAGGTGAGACCACACCAGCCGTAGCTGACGCTCCAGCAGTTGTGTGTGCTGCTCGTCAAAACGCTCCAGGCTGCTATAGGCATGCACTTCTGTCGGCGCCAATTCGGCGCAGCGCTGCAGTGAGGCATCCTCTGCGGCATCCGGAGAGAACAACACGCGCGGCGGTTTGCTGGCGCACACCAGGTGCAGCTGATCCAGGGTGTGCTGCATGTACAGGCCGGGGTAGAGGTCGCGGGCACTGCCGGGCCCGAGTTCGCTGAGATCTACCGCCTGCGAGCAACGCACGGACAGCGGCAGGTAGTTTTCCATCTCGCGACACAGTTCCCCCACCAGCCAGGCGGTGAGCCCGGCGCGGCGCACTGGACTGCCGGCGCTGTGTTCACCACTGAAATACAGGGCCAGCCCGAACTGGCGTACCACCTGTAGATGGCCCCCGTAGAATCCTGCAGCGCCGCACACCACTTGGTGTAGCTGGCTGATGTAGCGATGCAACAGGCGTTCGTCCAGCGTATCGACGTAGTTTTCGAGGCTGTGCAACTGGATGTATAACACGGCGGTGCTGTTGTACTGCTCTTCGTCCGAACCGGTGCTGCGCACTGCGCGCAGTAATTCCAACGGCAGGGCGTCGATACGTTTTTCCAGCAAGCGCAGTTCGTTGTCTACCGAAGGGTTGGGGCGGGTTTCGGCGCTGTCCAGCGACAGCCGCTCTGCCTGGCCGTGCAGGTAGGTGGCCAGTCTGCGGCCGTAATAGCCCGTCAGGGCGTACACGCCCACGCTCAACAACACAGCAAGACCCAGCAGGCTCGCTATGAGTTGCCGCTGGCCCGAGGCCACCGGATCAGCGGCAAGTGCTACCTGTACTTCACCGGCAATGTTGTCATCGATGGTGACCGGGGCTCGCCAGAAGCGCATGGCCTGCTCGTCAGCCTCGCCGGCTACGCCGAGGGCTTTACCTTCCACATCGAACAGGGTGACCTGCTCAGCGGAGGACGTCTCCACAAACTGCTGCAGCGAAGCGGCAACATCCAGCAGATCGCCGGAGGCCAGGGGTTGGTTGATACGCTGGGCCAGGCGTTCGGCGAGTGCTGTACCGAATGCGTCCTGCTGGCTCATTTGCACGTGGCGGCTGGAGTAGCTGCCCAGCGCTACCAGTGAGAGGCTGGCGACCAGACAGGTGCCGGCGACCAGCAAAGCCATCTGCCGACCAATACTGACGCTGGATTCCCTGAACTTCACTGCCCGCCCCCTGTGTGCTGGGCGGATTATAAACCAATCGTTTTGCCTGCGCGGTTTCGATTGGCCGGTGCCGCCGTTAAAATACCCCGCTTTGCAGCCCGGGATCCAAGTGCCGTGAGTGATGTATTACTGATTACCTTTTCTGGGGAAGACCAGCCGGGCTTCACCGCTGCGCTCAGCGCGCTGCTGGCCGACCATCAGATCAACATCCTCGACATCGGCCAGGCGGTGATCCACGACACCCTGTCGCTGGGCACGCTGGTGGAGGTGCCCGACGGTTCACATCAGGGCTTACGTGAGGTGCTGATGGACTTCGCCGAGTCCGTCGGATTGCGGGTGCGCTTCACCGAAATCAGTGCCGACAGTTATGCCCACTGGACCGAAGGCCAGGGGCTGGCGCGCTACATCGTGACCCTGCTGGCGCGCAAGATCACCGCGGAGCAGATCGCCCGGGTCACCGCGGTAGTGGCCCGGCACGGCCTCAACATCGATGGGATTACCCGCCTGTCAGGCCGCCTGCCGCTGGGAGAATTACCCCGACTGAGTAAGGCCTGCGTGGAGTTTTCCCTGCGCGGCGATCTCGCCGATGCCGATGTGTTGCGCCGCGACCTGTTGGAGGCGGCATCCGATCTGGATGTTGACCTGGCCGTGCAGGAGGACAACCGCTACCGTCGCCACCGCCGCCTGGTGGCATTTGACATGGACTCCACGCTGATTGAAGCGGAGGTAATCGATGAACTGGCCCGTGTGGCGGGGGTTGGCGAACAGGTGGCGGCGATTACCGAACGGGCGATGCGAGGTGAGATCGACTTCAGTGAAAGTTTCCGCGCGCGAATGGCGCTATTGGAAGGCTTGCCCGAGACGGCCCTTGCGGAAGTTGCTGCCTCCCTGCGCATCACCGAAGGTGCGGAACACCTGATCTCAACGTTGCGCAGCCTTGGTTATCGCACAGCCATCCTGTCCGGCGGCTTTACCTACTTTGCGCGCCACCTGCAGCAGCGCCTGGGTATCGACCACGTTCACGCCAACGACCTGGAGATTGTCGATGGCAGAGTAACGGGTCGGGTAACCGGCACCATCGTGGATGGCCAGCGCAAGGCGGAGTTGCTGCGCCAGATCGCCGGCGAGGAAGGCGTGGACCTGCAACAGGTCATAGCCGTAGGTGATGGCGCCAATGACCTGCCCATGCTCAGCATTGCCGGCCTGGGGGTGGCCTTTCGCGCCAAGCCTCTGGTGCAACGCGAGGCGGAGCAGTCCATCTCCACCCTGGGGCTGGATGCAATTCTTTACCTGCTGGGCATCGGGGACCGCTACCAGGGCAGCTAAATGTCATCCCACAGAGATTTGAAGTCCATATTGGGCGGTGGTTGATCCGCCACCACCTCTTCCAGGTGCTGGATCGGGCGGAAAGTAAACTGGGCGAACGAAGTAGTCGCCGAGACCTGCTTTTCCAGGTGGACCAGGCGCTCCTCGCCGTCGCGCAGCAGAGTGACCTTCTGATTTTCACGAAAGCCGGAGCGCGGCGTTACCAGTGTGGCGTCCTGGCCAAACACGGGCACGGCGGGCATCAGTAATACGCGCGATACCTCGGGTGCCTCACCGGTCTTGCGCTGAATGCGGGCGCCAAAGGGCTGGGCTCGCGGGCCGAGCAATTCCAGGCCGATGATGGTGTCTTCGTGAGCCAGTTGGCTCACCCAGCGAATCACGGCAACGACCCAGTCGCGGGAGCCATCCTCGCGCACCACCAGCAGGTCGCCGCTGTGGATATCCCCCGGTAGTTCACGGGACCACTCGACGCAGTAGCCATTGGGGCTGGTGTTCAACATACGCACCGGGTAGCAGGGGTGTTTTTCCTGTTCGGTCAGGGCGCGGGCAAAACGTTCGCGGGCCGGTGCCTCCTGTAGCACTTCCAACGGACTGAGCTGACGGGTGTCTTCCACCCCTTCGGCGGCTTCGCGTGTACCCGCCTGCGACACCGCCTGATCCCAGCCAGCACGGGGGGGCGCGCTGGTGGTGAGGAAGGGGTTGGTCCAGGGCTTATCTGTTTCCCCAGCCCGGCTGCCGTAGCACAGGCGCTGGAAGGGGACCCCCTCGGCGACGTAGAAGTGTGCGTTGCTAAAGCCAATGCTGAGCCACAAACGATCCGTGCTGTACTGGCGTGAATAGCGCCGGGTAGTGGGTTCCCCCCAGGCTTCCAGCAGGTGCTGTAGCAGCTCCCGGGGTGGTGTCGGGCCTTCGGCCGGGCGCGCGCGAAGTAGCGTTTCAAGCGTTTGCACCAGTTGTTCGGTAAGCACGAGCCGATGGTGCGACTGGGGCGTTTGCTCGGTGAGCACCGTATAAACCGGTGGCCGGTCAGTCTGTAGATTGACCTGTAACAGGGCCCGGGTCGTCGCCGTTGGAGCCACAATTTCCGCGTGACCCGCCCAACCTTCGAGGTACTGGTAGATGGTGCCCAGTTCCTGCTGGCTGAGTTCATTGGCCTTGCTGGCTCCCAGGAGTACCCCGCGCAGATAGATCTGGGTAATGGTGCTGTTGCCCAGTAGCGGGTCGGTAACGATGGTCTGGTGCAGATTGTGGCGCTCGGCCAGCGCGTAGAGCTGATGTTGGCTGAGCCAGCAGTCCTCGTCAGGCGGTCGGCGCAGCTGCAGGGTTTGCAACAGGCGCAGATTGTTCAGAGCCAGTGCGCGGTGCAGGCTCTGCCCGACCAGGCCGGCGCGAACACTGTCGCGCAGGTTGCCGCGCCGCTGCAGGGCGTGCAGGGCAACTATCGAGTAGCCGGTAATAGCCGCGCGGTAGAGGCGCTGGCAGAGGCGGGCGTAGCGTTCGTTTTCGTCTGGCAGGATAACCGGCTGGTTGAGGATCAAGCGTTCCAGGGTGCCCGCACACTGCAATAACGAAGGCCGCAACGCCTCCAGCACGGCAAAGCGTTGCTGGGGGTCCTGCTCCACCCGATTGAGGTCACTGACAGCCGGCAGTAAAAACTGCGCCGCACGGGCACCGTTGGTCAGGGGCAGGCCCTCTGCCCACTGCCGCGCAGCACCCGGCTCCAGCGGAAACAGCGGGTAATCCGGCAAGTCCTGGGGTGGTATTCGCAGTTTGATTGCGGTCGGTTTGGTCATTCCCTGCTGGCGGCCTTAATGTTTATCTGGGCAAGATTACCCTAAGCCGGGTGAGGGGTCAGCATGGCCTCAATTAATACCAAATTGAGGCACCTTGTAGGGCGCGCCGGCGCGCTCCCGAACCAGCGTTGGCACCAGGTAACCGGAACTGCGTGCCCGCAGCGCGTCGTAGAGCGACAGAGCCTCTTCCAGGGGCAGGTCGAAATGGGCGGCGCCGCGCACCGGGTCCAGCAAATGCAGGTAATAGGGCTGAACCCGGTAATCGAACAGGGCCTCACCCAATTGGGCCAGGGTGTCCACGCAGTCGTTCACGCCCCTCAGTAACACGGTCTGGTTGAGTACCGTGGCGCCCGCCTGGTGCAGTGCCAGAAAGGCCTCGCCGGTGGCCACGTCAATTTCCGCCGGATGATTGCAATGCACCACCACCACGGGGCGTAAGCGGGTTTCCCGCAACAGGTTCTGCAGTGATGGCGTGACCCGCTGTGGCAACACCACGGGCAGCCGGGTGTGAATGCGCAGGCGGCGCACGTGAGGTATGCGCTCAAGTTGTGTCACCAGTTGCGCGAGGTAGGCATCCTGATGCAGCAGAGGATCGCCACCTGACAGGATGACTTCTTCAATGTCGGCGTCCGCCGCGATGTAATCCAGTACCGGCTGCCACTGCCGCCGCCCGTTGGCGTTGCCGTCGTAATCGAAATGGCGGCGGAAGCAGTAGCGGCAGTTCACGGCACAGCCGGTGGCGGTAATCCACAGCACCCGGCCCTGGTATTTGTGGATCAGGCCGGGCACCGGGTTGGCGTCCTGTTCCGCCAGCGGGTCGTCCACATAACCGGGGGTGGGGGTCATTTCCTCGGCTAGCGGCAGCACCTGGCGCAGTAGCGGGTCGTTCGGATCGCCGGGTCGCATCCGCGCGGCATAGGGCCGCGGAACCAGCATCGGGAAGTCCTGGCAGGCGGCCAGCAGGGCGTCTTGCTCGGGTGTTGGCAGGTCCAGCCAGGCCAGTAGTTCCGCGGGATCGCGGAAGGCCTGCCGCAGACCCTGTTGCCAGTCGGTCTGCTGCCATTGGAGGTCAGTCTGGGGTATCATTGGCCGCCTTTGAATTAGCGTACAGAGAACATCATGGCTAACTATTCTACCAACGAATTCCGCTCCGGTCTGAAGGTGATGCTGGACGGCGATCCCTGCAGCATCCTCGACAACGAATTCGTCAAACCCGGCAAGGGCCAGGCCTTTAACCGCGTTAAATTGCGCAATCTGAAAAGTGGCCGCGTCTGGGAGCGCACCTTCAAGTCTGGCGAGAGCCTTGAAGGCGCCGATGTGATGGATCGTTCCATGGAATACCTCTACAACGACGGCGAGTTCTGGCACTTCATGGAGCCGGACACCTTCGAGCAGTTCCAGGCCGACGAAAAAGCAGTGGCCGATGCCAAACAGTGGTTGAAAGAGCAGGACGTGTGCGAAGTGACCCTGTACAACGGCGCGCCCCTGTCCGTTGCGCCGCCGAACTTTGTGGAGCTGGAAATCGTCGAAACCGACCCCGGCCTCAAGGGCGATACCGCAGGCGGCGGCAACAAGCCGGCCACCCTGAGCACCGGCGCCGTGGTGAAAGTGCCCCTGTTCCTGAGTCAGGGCGAGGTGGTTCGTGTGGACACCCGCACCGGCGAATATCAGGGCCGCGCCGCTAAATCCTGATCGCCAGGTGAACTGGCTGCCCTCCGCGGGCCTGCCTCAATTACAGGCCCGCGCCCAACTATTCCAACAGATCCGCGATTTCTTCCGCGACCGGCAGGTGCTGGAAGTGGACACCCCCCTGCTCTGTAGCGCCGGCGTCACCGACCCGGCGATCGAACCCCTGACGGTGATCGGCGGCCTCTCCGTACCCGCTACTCGCTACCTGCAAACGTCGCCCGAGTACGCCATGAAGCGGCTGCTGGCCGCAGGTAGTGGACCGATCTACCAACTCGGCAAGGCCTTCCGGGACGGTGAGGCCGGACGCCGCCACAACCCGGAGTTCACTATGCTGGAGTGGTATCGCCCGGGCTTCGATCACCACCAGTTGATGGCGGAGGTGGCGGCGCTGATGCAGCACTGCCTGGGCCGCGATGAATGGCGCAAGGTGAGTTACCGCGAGCTGTTCCAGCAAACGCTGGATATTGACCCCTTTACTGCCGGTGTGTCGCAATTGCGCGACTGTGCGCGAAGCAGGATCGAGGTGGAGTTCGACAGCGATGATGCGGATCTGTGGTTAGACCTGTTGATGTCGCACATCATCGAGCCAGGCTTGAGCGGGCTGTGTTTCGTTTACGACTATCCCGCTACCCAGGCCGCGCTGGCGCAACTGCGCGAAACCGAAGACGCCGTTGTGGCGGAACGTTTCGAGCTTTATATCGACGGTGTTGAGTTGGCCAACGGCTACCACGAACTGGGTGATGCCCGGGAACTTCAGCAGCGCTTTGAGCGCGACAATGCCCGCCGCGTGGCCAACCGGCAGTCACCCCGCCCGCTGGATGAGCGCTTTCTCGCTGCCATGGTGGCGGGCATGCCTGCGTGTAGTGGTGTGGCGTTGGGCGTTGATCGCCTGCTGTCAATCGCGACCGGGGAAGCGGATATCCGCAAGTTGATGCCGCTGGCCTGGGACAACTGCTAGGCCTGCTCGGCCAGAACCGCGACACCATAGCCATCGATGAATTCTTTCGGCAGCCGGCGCGGCCGGCCGCTGTCCAGTTCAACGCAGGCAAAGTGCATCAGCCCGCGGAGCAGCGTGGCGCCGTCCGCCGGGCGCACGATCTGGAAGGCGCGCCGCATGGTCAGTTTGCGATCCCAGTCCAGAATCCAGGTGCCGGCCACCAGCTCCTGTCCGGCATGTGAGGCGCGCAGGTAGTCAAATTCACTGCGGGTGATCACCATGGCGCGGTTGAGGCTTTCGTAGCACGCCAGATCGAGGCCAAGACTGACCGAGTGCGACCACGCCACCTGCTCGCACCACTTCACATACTCGGTGTTGTTGGTGTGGCGCAGACCGTCCATGTGCTCCGCGCCCACGGTGACTGCCAGCGTATGAGGCGCCGGATGATCCCACAGTTCGCTCATGATGTGGCCGCTTCTGATTCCGCTGCCAGCGGTTTCTGGGCGATGTTGAAGGCCGCGTAAACCAGCGCCACCAGCGGACACAGGTAATTGAAAATGGCGAAGGGCGCATAGCTGAATGTGGCCACACCCAGCGTGGCCGACATGTAAGCGCCGCAGGTATTCCAGGGAATCAACGCGGAAGTGATAGTGGCGGAATCTTCCAGGGTGCGCGACAGATTCAGCTTTGACAGGCCGCGACGTTCGTATTCCTCGGCGTACATGCGCCCGGGGATCGCCACCGAGATGAACTGGTCCGCCGCCAGGATGTTGGCGCCAATGCAGGTACCCACGGTGGTCGCCACCAGGGAAGCAGTCCCGTGCACGCCTCGCAGAGCCAGCTGCAGCAAGCGCTGGAGAATCCCCACTCGCTCCAGTGCACCCCCCAGTGCCAGCGCGCTGAAAATCAGCCACACCGTGTTCAGCATGCTGGACATGCCGCCCTTGCTGAGCAGTGCGTCGAGGAACTCATTGCCGCTATTGGCGGTGTAGCCGTCGAACAAACTGATCCACAGACCCTTGGCGAGCAGCATGGCCTGGCTGAAGCCCGCGCTGTCGCCGGCCAGGGCGATGGCGGCTTTGGGCTGGAATACCAGCGCGAACACAATACCCACCAGAGAGCTGATCACAATGGCCGGAAAGGCGGGGAAGCGCCGCCAGGCCAGGAACAGCATCACCAATAAGGGAATCAGCAGGTGCAGGCCAAGGTTGAACTCCACCTGAAGGCTGGCCTGCAGGCTCTGGATTTCCTCCGGCGTGGCCGCGCCTTCTCCCCCGATCAGGGCGAAACAGATCAGGGCGATAGTAAATGCGGGCACGGTGGTCCACAGCATATGGCGAATATGGTCGAACAGATCCACCCCGGTGGCGGCAGACGCCAGGTTGGTGGTGTCTGACATCGGCGACATCTTGTCGCCAAAGTAGGCGCCGGAAACAATGGCGCCAGCGGTGATGGCGGGGGACAGGTCAAAGCTGCCGGCAATTCCCATCAGGCCAACCCCGAGGGTGCCGGCAACCGTCCAGGAGCTACCGATACTGACCGCAACGATGGCGCAAATGGCGGCGCTGGCGGCGTAGAACACGCTGGGGTCCAGAATCTGCACGCCGTAGTAGATCATCGCCGGGACGGTGCCGGAGAGAATCCAGCTACCGATCAGCATGCCCACCGACAGCAGGATCATGACCGGCCCGAGGCCGATGGCGATGCCGTGGATCATGCCATCCTGGGCGGCCTTCCACGGCACGCCGGCTCTCATGCCGACCAGACCCGCCACGCAGGCGGTGAGGATCAGTACGATCTGGTTCGCACCGTAGGAAGAATCGGCGCCGAAGAGGTACACCGACAGCGCCAGGCAGGCGACCAGAAATACAATAGGTAGCAGCGTCAGGTGCGTGGGTAGCTCCTGCTCCGGGGGATCGATAGTGGGGTTCATGCTTATCCTTATACGCAGGCGCGTGGCGCCGGGTCTATGCGGTGCAGAATGCCTGAAATACCCCGGGCAGGCAAAAACGGGCGTCGTTGCGGCAAGTGGCGTACCATAGGCGCGTTGCAACTCACAGCTCTGGAATTTCCTATGTATCGCCCAGCCGTCAACGGCCTGCTTGCCCTGTTTTTACCCCTCACCCTGTCCCTCAATGCCTGCACCGCCCAATCCGGTGCCAGCGGTGATCCGCTGGTGGGCAGCCATACTCGCGAAATCCTCTCCGGTTCGCCGTCGATTGAAGTGGAGTACCTGGTGGCGGGGCTGGACTCCCCCTGGGGCATGGATTTTCTGCCCGATGGCAACTTGCTGGTGACTGAGAAATCCGGTGCGGTAAAACGCGTGAACGCTGCAGACTGGTCGGTAACCACGCTCTCCGGTGTTCCCGTCAGCGTCGACCCGGGGCAGGGAGGCATGCTGGATGTGGCCGTGCATCCCGATTTTGCCGACAACGGGCTGGTTTATCTCAGTTACACCGCCGAACTGGACGACGGCACCACGACGCGGGTGTCCCGCGGCGTTCTTGGCGGCGACCACTTGAGTAACGTGGAAACGCTGTTCACCGCTCAGCCCGCCTTTGACCAGAAGCGTCACTATGGTTCCCGGCTGCTGCTGAACGACGGCTATCTGTTCTTCACTGTTGGGGATCGCGGTAACCGGCAGCTGGCGCAGAGCCTGGAAACCCACAACGGCAAGGTGATTCGCCTTCACGAGGATGGCCGGGTACCGGCTGATAACCCCTTCGTGGCCACTACCGGGGCGCAGCCGGAAATTTACTCCTACGGACACCGCAATCCCCAGGGGCTGGCGCGCCACCCGTTGTCGGGAGAAATCTGGTTGTCTGAGCACGGTCCGCAGGGGGGCGATGAAATCAATCGCGTCCTGCCCGGCACCAATTACGGTTGGCCGCTGGTAACCTACGGCGAAGAGTACGGCGGTGGCAAGATCGGCCAGGGCACAGCGGCTCCCGGCATGGAGCCCCCGCTGTTTCACTACGTTCCCTCCATCGCCACTGCAGGGATCGCCTTCTACACCGGTGACAACTACACCACCTGGGAGCCCTCGCTGCTGGTGGCTGCACTGCGCGACACTATGGTCAGCCGGGTTGAGCTCAAGGGTGACGGACTGGGTGAACGCCACGATTTTCTCAATGAGTTGAAGCTGCGTGTGCGTGATATCCAAATGGGCCCCGACGGACTGGTCTACCTGCTGGCCGGGGACCGCCTGCTGCGCCTCAATCCCCAACCCTGATCGCGGCGCTGAGGATGACGGCCCGTGGCTGACGAGCGCGGGGCACTAACAGAGGCACCACTGGCGCCGCGCTACTATCTGGAGAATTTTCGGCGGCTTTCCGAGGTGGTCGAAGCCCAGTATGGCGACATGCTGTCGGCCGAGGAGCGCCACTGGTTGACGGCGATCGCAAGCTGCAGCGATGAGGCGCAATGCCTGTTGCTGCGGCTATTGTCGCGAGTGGGCCCCGAATTTCGCCTGGCCTCCCTCAATTACCCGGAAATTGGCGCACTGGAGCAGCCCTCAGCCGAGTTGGCTGAGGCGGGTTTGCTGCTGGCGCTCGATAGTTTGAGCGCGGAGCAGGCCCTTCGTCTTTATACTCGCGCAGAGCTGCTGGGTGTTTTTGCTGAATCACTGGGCCTGCCGCGGGCGACGTCAAAATCGGTGTTGGCACAGGCGATGTCAGCGCCCGAGGCAGAGCTCGAGCCAGAGCCCCTCGACTATTACCGTTTGCTGCAACAGCGGTTTCCCGAACGTATTATTGCTCCCCTTGGCGCTGACGTACTGGCGGTGCTGCAACTGCTGTATTTTGGCAATCGCCGCCAGAGCCTCACCGATTTTGTACTCAGCGACCTGGGCATCCAGCGCTACTACCCCTACCAGCTCGACCGCGCCCGGCGCCGCTTTGTGGATCGCGGTTCGCTGGATGAATACCTGTCGCTGGCGCAGTTCGGGGATGTACTCGAAGAAGCGCTGGAGGCGGGCGATGAGGACGCGTTGCTACACCTGGCCGAAGTGCTGGCGCAGCATCCAGTGAACTACGACAGCAGCCGTTCCCGTCGGGACCGTTTGTGCAACCGGCTGGGCCGTGAATTGGAGCGCCGGGACCAATTGTCACTGGCCGAGTCGCTGTATGCATTATCGCAGCGCCACCCCGCCCGCGAGCGCCAGTTGCGAATTCTCGAGCGCCGCGGTGACTACGAGAGCGCACTGCGGCTCGCCGACACGATTGAACAGGACCCGCGCTGCGAAGCGGAGCGAGACGCCCAGCTTCGTATTCGCCCACGTCTGCTTCGTCAGTTGGGCCGACCCGCTCCCGCGCGACCCCGCGACGATTTCCCGCGCCGGGATCTGTGCATCGACTACCGCGCCGAACCGGTGGAATTGCTGGCGGCTGAATCGCTCACCGGCGAGTGGCACCAGGTCCACTACGTAGAGAACAGTCTGTTTACGGGATTGTTTGTACTGGCTTTCTGGGAGCAGATCTTTGCGCCCATTGCCGGCGTCTGGATGAACCCCTATCAGGATGCACCGGCAGACCTTTATGAAGCGGACTTTCTGGCTCGCCGCGCGTCGTTATTCAAGGAGCGATTCCAGGCGCTGGACGCCGGGCAGCTGCAGGCTGAGTTACTGCAGGCCTGGGATCGCTACCAGGGCTACCGCAACCGCTGGCTGGACTGGCGCAGCATTGACAGAGCACTGGTCGCCACCGCGTTGGAGCATCTGTCGGCCAACACGCTGCAAGCCATCTGGCAGCGCATGCTGTTCGACCTGCGCGAAAACCGCAGTGGCTTTCCCGACCTGATCGCCTTCGGCGGCGAGGCCCCCGGCTGGTGTCTGATCGAGGTGAAGGGCCCCGGGGACAAACTGCAGGACAACCAGAAACGCTGGCTGCGTTTTTTTGCCGAGCACGACATTCCCTGCCAGGTGGCCTGGGTGACTTGGCGCGATGACTGAGTACAGCGTGGGGGTGAGGGCGCTGGCTGCGTTTTGTTTCCGCAGCGGCGATATCGATCAGCGCTTCACGCCCTCACCCACCGGCGAGCAGGGTGTGGAGGGACATCGGGAGGTGTATCGCCGCCGACCGGACTCCTACCAGAGTGAATTCCCGGTGCAGCATCGGCAGACCTTCGATGGCCTGACATTGTTGCTGCGCGGTCGCGCCGACGGTTACGACCGCGACGCAGCGATGGTGGAGGAGATTAAAACCTGCCGGGTGGCGGTGGAGCGCATTCCCGAATCGGTTTCGGCCATGCACATGGCTCAGGGCAAGCTTTACGCAGCACTGATCGCGCAAGCTGAATCCCTGGCCGGTCTGACCGTGCGACTGACCTGGTTCCACCTGGATAGTGCTGAAGAGCACAGCAACGAGGAGTACTGGAGCGCCGAGGCACTGGCAGAATTCCTGGCCGACACACTGGCGCAGTTCAGTGCCTGGCTACATCGTCTCAGTCAGTTGCGGCTGGCTCGCGACAACAGCGTCACCACCCTGACATTCCCCTATTCAGAATTTCGCAGTGGCCAGCGCGAGATGGCCGAGTTGGTCTACAAATGTTGCGACCAGGCCGGTGACCTGCTGCTGGAGGCGCCCACCGGGATCGGTAAAACAGCGGCGGTGTTGTACCCCGCGCTGAAAGCGCAGAGCCTGGGCAAGTTCGACAAACTGGTGTTTGTGACCGCCCGGAGTGTTGGCCGACTCGCCGCCGAGCAGACGCTGTCGCATTTCAGGGCTGCGGGATTTCAAGGCCTGGCCCTGAGCCTGAGCGCTCGGGAGCGAGTTTGCCTGTCGCCGGGTAAGGCCTGCCATGCCGATGACTGCCCCTACGCCGAGGGCTACTACGACCGCTTGCCCCGGGCGATGCTCGCCGCGCTGGAGCAACCCTGCCTGCGCCGGGAGGAACTGGAACAACTGGCGCGAGAGTTCACTGTTTGTCCCTACCAGCTGGCGATGGATTTACTGCCCTGGGTGGATCTGGTGATTGCCGATCTGTTCTATCTGTTCAGCCCCGGCGGCGGCATTGCGGCGCGCGGCGCGGCAGAGGGAGAGCGTTGGTCGGTATTGTTGGACGAAGCACACAACCTCCCCGGTCGTGCGCGGGATATGTACAGCGCGCGGCTGCGCAAGGACCGCCTGCTGGCGGCAAAACGCGACAGCGAGGGGGTGCTAAAAAAAGCGCTGGAGCGCTGCAATCGGGCGATGCTGGCGCTGTCAAAGGCAGCGTGGCCAACGGGGGAACCGCAGTCGGAGGGGGATCACCACACCCTTATTGAATGCCCGCCAGCGCTCCAGTTCAGTGTGTCGGGTGTGCTATCTGCCTGTGGAGAAGCACTGGCCCAGGATCCACTGTATTTACAGGCGCGCCCGGCCCTGCAGGATTTCTTTTTCGATCTGCTGCAATTCCAGCGCATTCTCGAGTTGTGGGGTGACGAATACCGACTGGATCTTGAGCGCGGCGATCGGCCCCAGTCACTGGTGCTCAAGCTCAACTGTCTGGACGCGGCGCGCCTGCTGCGGCTGCGCCGGGCGCCGCTGCACGCGCTTTGCGCTTTTTCCGCCACCCTGTCTCCACCCAACTGGATGGCAGACAGCCTCGGACTTTCTGCGGGCGGGGTGCAACGACAGTTGCCTTCGCCATTTCTTGCCGAGCAGCTTCAGGTGGAATTGGAAACCGGCATCGACACCCGCTACCGCGCCCGTGCCCAAAGCTTGCCTCGGCTCGCAGCGGTGATCGAGCAGTGGCTGGAATCCGTGCCGGGCAACTGCATTGTCTACTTCCCCGGCTATCGCTACATGGAGGATTGCCTGGCGCTGTTGCCCCCGGGCCCTGCCGGCCGAGCGCTGTGGCGCCAACAGGCGGATCAGGACGATGCCAGTCGCGCGGAATTGCTGCAGCGGCTGAATGATCGGCAGGACAACGTGGCGTTCTGTGTTTTGGGCGGCGTGTTTGGCGAGGGGGTCGATCTGCCGGGAGAGCTGCTGACCTCAGTGGTGGTTGTGGGGGTGGGCCTGCCTGCTGTGGATCGCGATACGGAGATCCGTCGAGGCTGGTACGGCGCACAAGGTCGCGATGGATTTGATTGTGCGTATCGCTTCCCCGGTATGCAAAAGGTCGCTCAGGCGCTGGGGCGCGTGGTGCGCAACGAGCAGGATCACGGTAAAGCGCTGCTTATTGACCCGCGTTACGCCCAGCGCGAGTACCGGGCGTTGCTGCCGCCCGCGTGGGATTATCGCGAACGGCGCTGAAACCTCATCTTCCGGCGCGGCGCGGGTCTGTCTGCCAGTACCGTTCCATCTGGATGTACATGAATGACGCCGTCCAGGCGATGAACACCAGCCCCATCATGGCCTCGGTGCCGACCAGAAAACGTACCCAGCCGACGGGGATGATGTCGCCGAAGCCCAGCGTGCTGTAACAGACGAAGGAGAGGTACAGACAGTCCCAGATATCAGCCACCGGTTGTTCACCAATGAAACCGCCCAACTGAGTGAAGTGGAGGCTGAGATAGTAGCCCAGGGCAAAGATCCAGATTTCCACCACATGAGCCACGATGGCCAGGCAGATCGCCAACATAACGTTGATGCGTGCCGGAAACCGGGCTCGCTCGATGATGCCGGAAAGGCGAAACAGGAACTCGTAATGGATCGCTACGCACAAAAGGAGGATCAACAGTGTCAGGGCGATGATGGAGAACATGTGAGTCCTGGATTTTTGTGGTCAGCTTACCTGTCAGTCCGCGGCGCTAGCAACACGGGCGACTGTCACCCCGCCCTTGAGAAAATTAGTTACAAGAATAACTATCTCGAAGGCGATTCATAGTGTGAATGTTGGCCATTTGGCAATCAATGCCTAGAGCTGTGGTACAGTCTGCGGCCGCCGTGCACTTCTGGGGTGCACGGGCAGACCCTGACCGGCGACTCGCAACGTCGGGCAGAGCCCTGATAAAAGGGCCGAAAAGGGCTGGGGCGCGCCACAGAAGCCAGGGCAGCAGTGCTGCCAAAAGTTACCAGTGGGGTTATAAAACTATGCTAATAGCCGTTCCAAGGGAGATGCATCCTGGTGAAAACCGGGTTCCCGTTATTCCCGACGTTGCCAAGAAATTGGTGCGCCTGGGAGCCGAAGTTACCGTCGAGTCCGGCATGGGTGCCGGCAGCGGTTTTTCCGATGAGGAATACCGCGAGGCGGGCGCCACCATCAGTAGTGACCGCAACACACTGATCGGCAGCGCCGACATTATTCTCCGTATCCGCAAGCCGGCGTTGGATGAAGTCAGCCTGATGAAAAAAGGCTGTATTCACATCAGCTTCCTGGACCCGTTCAACGAACATGAACTGGTGAAGGCCCTGCAAGCGCAGGGTGTGACTGCGATCAGTATGGAGATGATTCCCCGCACTACCCGCAGCCAGAAAATGGACGCGCTGAGCTCCCAGGCCAACCTGGCGGGCTACGTGATGGTGATGCTGGCCGCACAGCACTTGCCCAGAATCTTCCCCATGATGATGACCCCGGCGGGCACCCTGAAACCGGCCAAAGTCTTCGTCATCGGCGCCGGAGTCGCGGGCCTGCAGGCCATTGCCACCGCCAAGCGCCTGGGCGCCAAGGTCACCGCCTTCGACACCCGCCCGGTAGTAGCCGAGCAGGTGCAGTCCCTCGGCGCGAAGTTCCTCGAGATCGACCTCGGTGATACCGGCGAAACCTCTGGCGGTTACGCCAAAGAGCTGACCCCCGAGCAGATTCAGTTACAGCGCGACGCCCAGAAAGCCGTCATCGCTGAATCCGACGTGGTCATCACCACCGCCCAGGTGTTCGGCCGCAAACCGCCGGTGATCGTTACCCGCGACATGGTCGAGGGCATGGCTCCCGGCTCCGTGGTCGTCGATATGGCTGCCGAGACCGGCGGCAACGTGGAAGGCTCAGTACCGAACGAAGTGGTAGACGTGAACGGCGTGACCGTTGTGGGGCAGGGCAACCTGGCCAACGAAGTGTGCCGCGACGCCTCCCAGATGTACGCCGCCAACCTGTTCAACCTGGTGGAAGACGCCTGGGATGAAGAGGCGAGCAGCTTCAAAGTCGACTTCGACCACGACATCCTGCCCGGCTGCATCATCACCCACGACGGGGCGATTGTGCACGACACCATCAAGAACATTATCGAGGGAGGTGCCTGATCATGGTCGCAGCAGAAGTATTCCTGACCTTCATCCTGGTACTGGCGATCTTCCTCGGTTTCGAGCTGATCAACAAAGTACCGGCAACCCTGCACACACCGCTGATGTCCGGTGCCAATGCGATTTCCGGCATCACCGTGGTGGGCGCCATAAGCCTGGCCGGCACTGGCCAGCAAGACCTGGCCAACTGGCTCGGCGCGGGCGCCGTGGCTCTGGCCACCATCAACGTGGTGGGCGGCTACATGGTGACCGACCGCATGTTGGCCATGTTCAAGAAGAAGGAGGGCGGCCAGAATGGATAATCTGATTCAGTTCGCCTACGTCGTCTCGGGTGCCCTGTTCATCCTTGGCCTGAAACAGCTCGGTTCGCCAGCGACCGCACGGCGCGGTAACTTCATCTCCGCCACCGGTATGCTGGTTGCGGTGGTTGCCGCCCTGCTCGACCAGGGCATCGTGGAATACCAGTGGATCCTCGGCGGTTTCGTGGTCGGTGGCCTGATCGGCGCCACCGCGGCACGCCTGGTCGCCATGACCTCAATGCCCGAAATGGTTGCCCTGTTCAACGGCTTCGGCGGTATGGCCAGCTTGCTGGTGGGCGCGGCTGCGCTCTCTACCGCCACCGGCACCTTCACCCTGGTGACCATTGTGCTGTCGATCCTGATCGGTGGCCTGACCTTCACCGGCTCACTGATTGCCTACGGCAAACTGTCCGAGAAGCTGTCCAGCGCGCCAGTGATGTTCCGCGGCCAACAGATAGTCAACTCCCTGCTGGTGCTGGGCATCGTCGCCTCCGGCGTAATGTTCTGCCTGGAGCCGGCCAATCCCCAATGGCTCTACCTGGTGATCGGCCTGTCCCTGCTGTTCGGCATCATGGCGGTGATCCCCATCGGTGGCGCCGACATGCCGGTCGTGATCTCCCTGCTGAATAGCTACTCCGGCCTCGCCGCCTGTGCCGCCGGTTTCGCGGTAAACAACAACATCCTCATCGTGGCGGGCTCCCTCGTGGGCGCCTCTGGCATCATCCTCACGCAGATCATGTGTAAGGCGATGAACCGTTCCCTGTCCAACGTACTATTCTCAGGCTTCGGCAGCGGCGTGACCGAAACCACGGAAATCGAAGGTGAGATCAAACCGATCTCTGTGGAAGATGCTTACTACGTGCTGGAAGCAGCCACCAACGTGGCGATCATCCCCGGCTACGGCATGGCGGTTGCCCAGGCGCAGCACGTGGTGAAGGAGCTCACCGAGATTCTTGAAAAGAATGGCGCGGAAGTGAACTTCGGCATTCATCCTGTTGCGGGCCGGATGCCGGGACACATGAATGTGTTACTGGCTGAAGCGGACGTTCCTTATGACCAGCTGCTGGAGATGGATGACATCAACCCGCGGATGGAAAATGTGGACGTAGCCATCGTGATCGGCGCCAACGACGTGGTTAACCCGGCGGCGCGTGAAGTGGAATCTTCCCCGATTTACGGCATGCCGGTGATCAATGTGGATTCGGCGCGCACGGTTTTCGTTCTCAAACGCTCGATGGCATCTGGTTTTGCCGGCATCGAAAATCCGCTGTTCTACAAGGACAATACGCGGATGTTGTTTGGGGATGCGAAAGAATCTATTGGGGGTTTGATTCGCGAATTTGGCTGAGTTTTTTTAGCCTTGCTGAAGGCCTGCTCTCTTATTGAGGGTGGGCCTTTTTTGTGGGTGTTGGTATTTGGGTATTTGGGTTTTTGTTTGATGGAGCTTCGTAGGACGGCCCACGAAGCGATTCCCTCTGTTCCGGAACCGCCAAACGGCGTCATCCATGACAGGCTGCGCTCGGGCCATCCTTGGCCCGAGAGCTTCCTCCACAGAGGGAATCGCTTCGCGGGCCTCGGCACATGCCAACGAACAGCGTAGGGAATTACGCTCGGTATGAGGCGGGAGGTGAAACCTGTTTTGCAGGGAGCTCAGGCGCCATGGATGGCGCCTGTGCAGCCTGTCATGGACGACGCTTTTTGGCGGTCCCGGCAAAACAGGTTTCACCTCCTGCCGGAAAAAGCGCTCCAGAGTTTCGCGCTAGCTATTCACGCTTCAACTGAATAGTCCCAACCGCCGGCGACCCGGTAGTAAAGTTCACCGTGTAATCCATCATGATCGTGTTCCGGGTCACGGGGCCGCTGGCGATGTAGGAGTCGAAGCCTGGTAGCGGTAACTCGGGAATTTCAAAGGTGAGAATCCCGTTGGCATCCAACTCCGCTACAACGCGTGCTTCAACACCCTGAATCGTGTGAATGGCATCGTAGCTGAAGCGGCCGTCGGCATTGGGCATGATGTTTACTGTGACAGGTGGGGGATTGGAGCCGCCGAAGACATTGCCGTCCACGTCGTTGGTGATCGTGATGCTGCCGTTGGATTGGCGTTCGATCATGGTGGTCATGTCGCCGCGCGATCCGAAGGTTTCGTTGTGCCATTCGCCGCGCCAGGTGCCGCGCAGGACATTGTTGAGGTTGGCGAATTGAGGGGCGAGGAAGAAGACTTCGTCGCTGTTCAGGAAGCCCATCAGTGTGTCGTTGCCGCCAAATTCCGAGGTGAACAGGTCACAGGGTTCGCGCTTGTTACCGCAAAAATGCCGGCCGGCTTTTTTCCAGCCGATGAAGATGAAGCCGTCGTTGGGGACGGCGACGAAGGATTCGTCGAAGAAGATATCCACCACGTCAACGTCGCAGGATTGGCCGGCTTTGCAATCGACGAGGTCGGAGACCGTGATTACGCCGCCGCCATTGGGCACGACGATGCGAATTTTGCAGCCTGCGACCAGCAGAGTTGAAAGTGTAATGAGTAGAATCCAGCGTAGTTTTTTCATTGTGTTCCCCCGTAGATACAGCGCCCTCGCCTCTCTCTGAGCATAGACGGACTGTGATATTCTTCCACCAATTCGCCCTCGGAACCCCGCCATGCATTGCCCGTTTTGCGCCGCCGATGACACCAAAGTAATTGATTCTCGCCTCGTTGCCGAGGGCGACCAGGTTCGCCGTCGTCGGGAGTGCGTGAGTTGTCATGAACGCTTCACGACGTATGAGGTGGCGGAGTTGGTGATGCCGCGGTTGGTGAAGCAAAACGGTAGTCGCGAGCCTTTCAATGAAGAGAAGCTCCGTGCGGGCTTTATGCGGGCGCTGGAGAAGCGTCCGGTGTCGGTGGAGGATATTGAGGCGGTGATCAACCAGATCAAGCATGCGTTGCGCGCGACGGGCGAGCGGGAGGTGAAGTCGCTGGTGGTGGGTGAACTGGTCATGGAACACCTGCGTGAGCTGGACCAGGTGGCCTATGTGCGTTTCGCCTCGGTTTATCGCAGTTTCCAGGACCTCTCTCAATTCCGCGATGAAATTGAACGACTCGAGGCTGATCCCGGTCAGGCGTCTACTGACCAGCCTGAGCACTGAAGCTACCCCTATGTTTTCCGCCCTCGATACCGAGCTGATGTCGCGCGCCTTGCGCCTGGCGCGGCGGGGTCGGTTCTGGGCGCGGCCCAATCCGCATGTAGGCTGTGTGTTGTGGCGCGACGGACGGGTTATAGGCGAGGGTTTTACGCAGCCTGCCGGTGGTAATCACGCGGAGGTGGAAGCTTTGTCGGCCGCGGGGGATGCCCGCGGCGCCACTGCCTATGTCACTTTGGAGCCCTGCAATCATCGGGGTCGCACGGGGCCGTGTTCGGAAGCGTTGCTGGAAGCGGGTGTGGCCCGTGTGGTGGCGGCCATGGAGGACCCGAATCCGCAAGTGGCTGGCGCTGGCCTGGCGCGATTGCGGGACGCGGGGGTGGCGGTGAGCAGTGGGCTGCTGGCCGCTCAGGCTGAGGCGACCATCGCTGGCTTTGTGCAGCGGATGCGCACAGGGCGGCCTCGTGTACGCATCAAGATGGCTATGTCGCTGGACGGCCGAACGGCTATGGCCAGCGGTGAGAGTCAGTGGATTACCGGGCCGGCTGCGCGCGCGGATGTGCAGCGCTTGCGAGCGGCCAGTTGTGCCATTCTCACGGGCTCCGGCACAGCGTTGGCGGATGACTGCTCCCTGACTTTGCGCCCTGCGGAGTTGGGTTTGTCGCCTGAATTGGCGGAGCGGGCATTGGCTCACCCCCCGCTGCGAGTGCTGCTGGATAGGCAAGGCCAGCTGCCAGCCAGCGCCCGGATATTTGATGATTCATCCCCCACGTTGGTACTTGGCGCCGATGGCGCCACACCGGCGGCGCCCAAGGTGGAATTTGAGGCACTGCCGGTGGTTGACGGCGCCCTGGACCTGGCCGCTGCCATGCACGCCCTCGGCGCGCGGCAAATCAATGAAATTCTGGTAGAATCTGGCCCCCGCCTCGCCGGGGCCCTGTTACGGGCCGGGTTGGCGGACGAGATTGTGGTGTATATGGCGCCCATTTTGATGGGTAGCAACGCCCGGCCTCTACTCGATTTACCACTGGCCAGCATGGCCGACAAAGTCCCGCTCGAGGTCACTGACCTGCGCCGGGTGGGCGAGGATTGGCGCTACAGCATTCGTGTGGGCCAGCACAAACAGGATTAATCATGTTCACAGGCATCATCCAGGCGGTAGGCGAGGTGATCGCGGCCCAGCCCAGCGGCGGCGATTTGCGCCTGCGCATCCATACCGGGAAATTACCGCTGGATGACGTGGCGCTGGGCGACAGTATCGCCACCAATGGCTGCTGCCTGACTGTGGTGGAATTGCCTGGCGACGGCTTTTGGGCCGATGTGTCGGTTGAAAGCCTGAATTTCACTACGCTGGGGCAACTCAAGCCCGGTTCAGCCGTGAATCTGGAGAAGGCGCTGACCGCAACTACGCGGCTTGGCGGGCACATTGTGAGCGGCCATGTGGACGGTGTTGGCGAGGTGGTTTCGCTGGAGCGGGACGCTCGCTCTGTGCGTTTTCGCCTGCGCGCGCCTGACGGACTGGCCAAATATATTGCCCACAAGGGCAGCATTTGTGTCGATGGCACCAGCCTTACCGTGAATGCCGTGGAAGGGGCTGAGTTTGAACTCAATATCATTCCACAGACCATGGTCGAGACGCTGTTCAGCGAGTACCGGGTAGGCACTCGCGTAAATCTGGAAGTCGATTTGATTGCCCGCTATCTGGAGCGCCTGATGTTGGGCGAAGCCGCCGCCGAGCCCACGGCAGCCGGCCTGACCCGTGCCGCACTCGGCGAGCACGGCTACCTTTAATTTCCGCATACCCCGGACACAGAACATGGAACTGAATACCGTCGAAGAAATTATCAGCGACATCCGCCAGGGGCGAATGGTGGTGCTGCTGGACGACGATGCCGACAGCCACAATGAAGGTGTGGTGATGATGGGCGCCGAACATGTGGCGGCCAGCCATGTGAACTTCATGGCGCGGCAGGCCCGAGGCCTGGTTTGCCTGGCGATGACGCAGGAGCGCTGCGAGCAGCTCGACTTACCCCCGATGGTGGATACGCCGGCCGGGGAAAAATCCAACTTTACCCTCTCCATTGAGGCCGCCGTGGGTGTCGATACCGGCATCTCTGCGGCTGATCGGGCGCTCACGGTACAGGCCGCCGTTGCGCCCCACGCCAAGGCCCAGGATATCGTTCAACCGGGTCACATTTTCCCGCTGACCGCCGTACCTGGCGGTGTGCTGGTGCGAGCCGGGCACACCGAGGCGGCGATCGATTACGCGCGGCTGGCCGGATTGTTGCCAGCCGCGATGATCGCCGACATCCTGACGCCCGAAGGGGAACTGGCCGACGCCTCCGAACTGGTGGAGTTCGCCGCGCACCACAATCTGAAGATGGGCAGCATCGCCGACCTCATTCACTTCCGCATGGTCAACGAGCGAACGATTCGTCGAGTGAGGGAAGGCGAGGTACAAACCGCTTTTGGACCGCTGCAACTGGTAGCCTATCGCGATCAGGCGGCCGACGGTGTCCACCTGGCACTTAGCAGTGGCGATATACGCAACGATGAACCCACCCTGGTCCGCGTGCATGCCAGTTCGGTCATGCGCGATCTGGTGTGTACTGAAGTGGCGGGCCGCTCGGGCTGGAATCTGGCCAAATCCCTTGCCCGCGTCGCCCGGGACGGTGGTGTTGTGGTGCTGCTTGCCCGCGAGGAGCGCACGGATCAATTGTTGCACAGCCTGGACATGGCGCTGGGTACAGAAAACATCGCCAGCCGCGCCCCGGGTAATTCCTACACCACAGTGGGCCTGGGCTCCCAAATACTGCGCGACCTCGGGGTGGGCAAGATCCGCCTGATGGGTGCGCCGATGAAGTACAATGCTATCTCCGGCTTTGATCTGGAGGTGGTCGAGTTTGTTGACCCCCCGGCCGACCGGGACTGAACACAAGGATACGAGCATGAGTGATATCAAGACCGTGGAAGGTGACTTCACTGGTGGCAAGGGCAATTACGCCCTGGTGGTAGGGCGCTGGAACAGCTTTGTAGTTGAGCACCTGCTGGAAGGCGCCATCGACGCGCTGAAACGCCACGGCGTGGGCGAAAAGCAAATCACCGTGGTGCGCGCCCCTGGTGCCTTTGAAATCCCCCTGGTCTGCAAAAAAGTTGCTGCCAGTGGCGATTACGACGCCATCGTGGCCCTTGGCGCGGTGATCCGCGGCGGTACGCCCCACTTTGAATATGTGGCCGGCGAGTGCACCAAAGGCCTGGCTCAGGTCACCATGGAATACGGCATCCCGGTGTCCTTCGGCGTACTCACAGTGGATACCATTGAGCAGGCGGTTGAGCGCTCCGGCACCAAGGCCGGCAACAAGGGCGCCGAGGCGGCACTGTCGGCGCTGGAAATGGTCAGCCTGCTGGGCAAACTGTAGGTTTTACTGGTGAGCAACTCCTCGTCCAATAATCTGGCTGCACAGCGCCGCAAGGCCCGGCACTACGGGCTGCAGGCGCTGTATCAGTGGCACATGGCCGGCGCTGATCTCTCCACCATCGAGGCGGAATTTCGTGGTGATTATGACTTCCGGAACGTCGACCTGGATTATTTCCAGGCAATAGTTCACGGCGTGCCGAGCCAAACCGACGAACTGGAAGCCATTCTGACTCCCTTGCTCGACCGCTCGTTGGACGAGCTTGATCCCATCGAGCGCAGCCTGCTGCGGATGGGCACTTTCGAGCTCAAGGATCGGCTGGATGTGCCCTACAAAGTGGTGATCAACGAAGCTGTGGCGCTGGCGAAGAAGTTCGGTGCCACCGACGGGCACAAGTACATCAACGGTGTGCTGGACAAAGCGGCCCGCCAATTACGCAAGGCGGAAGTCGAAGCCGGCTGATGGCCCTGGGCGAATTCGGCATCATCCAGCGCTATTTCTCGGCGCTGGGCAGCGCTGACGATGTGGTACTGGGCGTGGGCGATGACTGCGCCCTGCTACAACTCCAACCCGGCGAAGAACTCGCCGTTTCCACCGACACTGCCGTTGAGGGGGTTCACTTTCCCGAGGACGGCTTTCCCGAAGATATTGCCTACCGCTGCGTGGCTGCCGCCGCCAGCGACCTGGCTGCCATGGGAGCCAGGCCGCTGGGTATGACGCTGTCCCTGACCCTGCCATCCGTTGATGAGCTGTGGTTACAGGCCTTCAGTGAAGGGCTCGCTGCCGTGGTGAAAGCCACTGGGCTGCCTCTGGTGGGCGGTGACACTACGCGCGGTCCGCTGACCATCGGCGTGCAGGTATTGGGTGCCGTGCCTGCGGGGTTGGCACTGCGGCGTGAGGGCGCAGCGGTAGGCGACCAACTTTGTATGTCAGGAAACCCCGGCGATGCAGCAGGTGGACTCGCGCTGTTGCAGGGCGAGTGGTTGCCCGAGCCGGAGTTTGGCGAACACCTGTACCAGCGTTTCTATCGTCCCTCCTCGCGGCTGAAACTGGGCCAGTCCCTGCTTGGTGTGGCGACTTCGTGTATCGATATATCGGACGGTATGCTGGCGGATGCCGGCCATCTCGCAGACGCCTCCGGTGTACGACTGCGAATTGATCCCGAACGGCTACCGCTGTCAGCCGCCCTGCAAAGTCATCCGGCCCCGCAGCAAGCGCTGCAGTGGGCACTCGGTGGTGGCGACGACTACGAACTCCTCTTCACCCTGCCCGCCGGAGCCGACTGCCCCCCGGGCTGTACGGTCATAGGCGAGGTACTGGACGGCAGCGGTGTGGAGTGCCCGATCGAATTTGATACGCGCTCAGGCTTTGAGCATTTTGCCGAGGGCTGACCGCCCGGTGCTGGCGGTGTAAGCTGGCTGACATAAGAATTCGGATTCAGCGATGACGGCAGTTACTCCCCAACCTTTCCGAGACCCGGTGCAATTCCTTGCCTTCGGCTTTGGCAGTGGCCTGTCTCCCCGCGCTCCCGGTACCGTGGGTACGGTGGTGGCGGTTCCTCTGTATGCAGCGATGGCCGGGCTGCCCCTGCCCTACTACAGCGCGGTGTTAGTGCTTACCTTCCTGCTGGGTGTTTATCTGTGCGGCGCGGCCAGCCGTCGCCTCGGGGTGCACGACCACGGGGGCATCGTCTGGGATGAGTTTGTCGGTTACTGGATCACCATGTGGGCGCTCCCGGCGCATTGGACCTGGGCACTGGCAGGCTTCGTCCTGTTTCGCCTGTTCGATATTCTGAAGCCCTGGCCAATCCGCTGGTTGGACCGGCGTGTCCACGGCGGCTTCGGCATTATGATCGACGACGTACTGGCGGGCATATTTGCCTGCGCAATACTGCATGGCGTACGCGTGTTGTGGTTTACGGGGGCCGCATGAGATTTGTGTTGTTGCTACTGGGGCTGTTCGCCCTGCCGGTATTCGCTGCGGAAGTGGAGGTTCAGGCCCTGTTTCGCGACGCCGCGCTGGTAACGGTGGACGGCCAGCAGAAACTGCTGCGCAAAGGCGAAAGCCTGGGCGGTGTCACGCTGCTGTCGGCCGATTCACGGGCTGCAGAGTTGGACATAGACGGCAAAAAGCACAGCCTGGGTGTGCACCGGCGGATCGTGAGCAATTATCAGGCGCTGGAAAAACGCGAGGTCGCCATTCGCCGCAATGACAACGCCCAGTACATCACCGGCGCCATCATCAATGGCAGGCGCGTCAACGTGCTGGTCGACACCGGCGCCAATATCATGGCCCTGAACAGCGGCCACGCCACCGCTCTTGGCATCGATTACCGTGCCGGCCAACCCGCCCGCCTCGCCACCGCCGGCGGTAAGGTGCAGGCATGGCGCGTAACCCTGGATTCTGTCGATCTGGCGGGCATGCGGGTAGATCATGTGGATGCCACCGTGGTGGAGGGCGCCGACCCGGAGATCATCCTGTTGGGGATGAGCTATTTGAATCATGTGGAGATTAACGAGTCGGGTGGGGTATTGCGCTTGAGTCGGGGGTATTGAGGGCCCCGGAGCGCGCATTTTCGGCCACCCCCGCACCTTTGCAACGCCTGTGAAACCCCGGGGTCTACTGTTAGAATGTGCGCCCTTTTCCCATTCGGACACCTAACGTGGCAGTACGATTCGTCGAGTCCTCCCGTCTCCCCACTGCCTGGGGCGAGTTCGACATGCACGGCTTCGAAGACGTGGAAGCCAATAAGGAACACCTGGTGCTCACGCTGGGCGATGTCAGCGGCGGTGAGCCGGTGCTCGCCCGTGTCCACTCCGAGTGTTTGACCGGTGATGCCTTGTTTAGCATGCGCTGCGATTGTGGTAACCAGCTCCAGGCCGCACTGGAGGCAATCGCTCGTGAAGGGCGCGGTGCGCTGTTCTACCTGCGGCAGGAAGGTCGAGGGATTGGTCTATTGAACAAAATTCGCGCCTATCGATTGCAGGACGCTGGGGCCGATACCGTGGAAGCCAATGAGCGCCTGGGTTTCGGTGCTGACATGCGGGACTACAGCATTTTGCACCCCATGCTCGAGCACCTGCACATCAAGTCTGTACGCCTGATGACGAATAACCCCCGCAAGGTGGCGGCGCTGGAAGAGCTGGGTATCGAGGTGGCCGAGCGCATTCCGCTTCACACGGGCTCCAACCCTCACAACGAAAAATACCTGGCAACCAAGGCCGGAAAGCTCGGGCATATGATTGGTGGGGAAGGGTGATTCCCGCGCAAAACGCTACCAACCGCGTCTCTACTCGCAAACCACGAATATGATTGCCGATCAGTACGCAGACCTGGCCAGCGTAGCTGGTCAAAATGCACAGCGCTATGCCAGCGCAGATCCCTTTCCCCATATCGTGTTCGACGATTTCATTGATCCGGCCGTGTTGGAGCAAGTCCTGGCTGAATTTCCGGACTTGTCTCGCCAGAACAACGTCCAGAAGTTCTCCGGCCCGAGCGAACGCAAGCTGGCGGGAAAAGGTGAGGCGCAGTTTGGTCAGCAGACCCGCGCACTCATGCATTTCCTGAATTCTGAGCCGTTTCTGCATTTCCTGCAGCAATTGACGGGCATCGAAGAAGTTTTGCTGCCGGACCCCTATTTCGCCGGTGGCGGACTCCATGAAATCAAAACCGGCGGTATGTTGAAGATGCACGCCGATTTCAATAAACACCCAACCCTGGATCTCGACCGGCGCATCAATGTGCTTGTCTATCTCAACAAGGATTGGGCGTCTGAGTGGGGCGGCGAATTGCAACTGTGGGACCGCTCGATGGAGCGCTGTGTCCAGGCGATAGAGCCTGTCTTTAACCGCATGGTGGTGTTTTCGACCAACTCAGATTCCTGGCACGGTCATCCGGATGCCTTGAAATGTCCGGAAGATCGGAGCAGGAAGTCATTGGCACTTTATTATTTTTCTCTCGGCCGGCCGGCATCGGAAGTGGCGAACATTCACGGCACAGTGTTTCGCGCACGACCTGGCGCGGAAGGTACGGGCTGGCGGTTCAAGAATCGCGCCACGAGTCTGGCGGTGGACTGTATTCCGCCTATCGTCTTGAAAGGCTTACGACGTTTGCGGGATGGCCGCTGATCAGGATTCGCGCCGCGCGATAAAAAGTGCGAGGTCGTGCAATCGACTGCCATTGGCGCCAAAAGGTTCGAGTGCCGACAGGGCTGCCTGAAGGAGCGATTCCAGTTCGTTCTGTGCGCCATCGAGTCCCAGTAAACTGGTGTAAGTTGTTTTTCCCGCGCGGTCATCTTTGCCGCCTGTTTTCCCCAGCACCTTGCTGTGTCCTACAACGTCCAGGATGTCATCCTTCACCTGGAAGGCCAGGCCGATATTTCGTGCGAAGATGTCCAGGTGCGTGCGTGACGATGAGTCTGCTGAACAGATAGCTGCAGCCATCTGCACTGCCGCCCGAATCAGGGCTCCCGTTTTCAGCTCATGCATGGCGCGTAGCGAGTCCAGACAGGCGGCGCTTTCACCCGCTGTATCTATAGCTTGCCCACCGACCATGCCGCGCGGACCGGAGGCAGCTGACAGTATTTTCAGCAGCTCCACGTGTTGTTCAGGAGGGAGCCCGGGCGCCTCGCACAACAACTCGAAAGCACGGGCTTGCAAACCATCGCCCACCAGTATGGCGGTGGCTTCATCAAAGGCGCGATGACAGGTGGGTTGGCCGCGACGCAAGTCATCGTCGTCCATGGCCGGGAGGTCGTCGTGGACAAGGGAATAGGTATGGATGAATTCCAGGCTGCAGGCGGCGTAGTCCAGAGGTTCATCTTTCCCTGTGGCACCCAGTGCTTCGGCAGTGGCATACACCAGGGCTGGCCGGACGCGCTTTCCGCCCGCTGCCAAGACATATTCCATCGCGGAAAAAAGCCGCTTGAGCGAGGTCGGGCCGCTAGTGTATTCAGAGGCTGGCGAGCCGAGTGAACGGATCAGGTGAACGTCGACCCGACGGCGGCATGCATCGAGATAATCCAGTGTGGAAGTGCTCATGTTTCGTCGGTAGTGGGTTCCACTGCGACTTCTCCGCCATCCTGGTCCGCCAGGATCAGGATTTTTTGCTCCAGCTTGCTCAGTAGTTCCTGCGCTTCCCGAGTGAGCTGAACGCCCTCTTCGAACACTTTCATGGATTGCTCGAGGCTGACGTCGCCGGACTCAAGTTGTTTTACCAGTTGTTCGAGCCTCGCCAACTGGGACTCAAAGCTGGGTGGGGACTGTTCACTCATATTCGTTCCCGGGTTGGCCGCTGGAGGGCGGAGCATAACTGAAAATCCTTGATACGGCAGCATCGAACTGGTGGTTGCCGTAAAGTTGCCTGGCGCGATCAGCCATCGCCGCTCTGGACTCGCTGCTTACAGGAGGAGGGCACCGGCCTTCAGTGAGGGCTTCAGGTGGCTGAATGTTCCCGATAATGCCGCCGAATTCAGTGACCTGCTCGACAGCATTTCCGGTCAACACAGGCAAACCGGCGAGCGCGTATTCTGCGAACTTGACCGGTGAGGCTACACGGTTGACCGGATTGGGCTGGCGAATCATCAGCGCGAGGTCAGCGGCGTTCAGCGCGGCGTTGACCTCGCTGAATGCTCTTGTCTCGATGTGAAACCTCTCTCGGAGACCGTCGGGAATGAGGGATTCAAAAGCAGAGGGGTCGGGCGTAATGATCAGTGCTCGCGAGTGCGCGGAGACGCGCAGTGCGTTGATTATCAGCTCCAGTGTTTCGGGCACGCATTGCCATGGAGCGGTTGAACCGCAGTAAACCAGTACCCGATCGGTCGGCAGGAACCGCAGGCGCTCACGTTCCTGTGTGCGCAGACCCTCGTTGAAGAAAAACTGTTCAGTAGAAGCAAGGCAGGGAATCACCGTACAGTGGGTGTCGTCCAGCCCACGACCCTGCAGCTCGCGCAGTGATTGGGAAACGAACAGAGCGTGATCACAGGATTTCCTTGCACGTGAAATCCAGCGTCTGATCGAAAACGCCTTCAATCTGGCGACTGTGCGAACAAGGTGGCCGCTGGTCACGTACTTCATCAGCAACTCGCTCTCGGTATCGCCGCGGGCGTCCCAGATCAAACGAAAGCGGTAACGGCTTTTTAGCGGCGCTACCATTGCGGCGGCGTAATCGGTACGGGCACTAATGACATCGCATTTCACGGCGTGGCGGCGGAACAATGCGCGCAGCAGGAGGGAATTCAGCGCGCGAGAAAAGGGTACACGCTGGGGGATCCCCCGGAAAACTTGTATGTCGAGCTCGTAGCGCTTCCTGAGTTCGCCAGCGCGTTCCTCGGCAAGCGCCCACTGTGAAGCGTTTAGCGCGAGGCTCCAGATGGTGACGTGAAAGCCCCGGTCACGAAGTCGGGCGGCGTAGTTTAATACCTGACTTTCAACCACCGTTGGAGGTAGCCCCTCGCTCAACAAGTACATAACGGCAGGTGATTCCGTGGTTTGCATGGAAGCGCTTGCGGATGAACGGGGGGCGGGTGTCATTCCGTTTTTCCGGCGACTTTCAACATGGCGTATAACCATTCGCGATTCCAAAGCCAAGTCAAAACGATGTACGTGACGGCGCCCACAGCTACTCCCGACATCAGCCGCACCAGCGGGACGTTGATGTCATCACAAAGCCAAAAAGCGAGCAGGACACTGACAAGTGCCAATGCCGTGGGTTTGGCGATGGCATACAAATAGGCAGAAAGCGATAAACCGGTACATGGCCGCACCAGCCAGTACCAGGCCGGGATAACCAGTGTCAGCGCAATAGTGGCCTGAGCCACTGCGAGGGCAGTGGCATCCAGTGTCATGGCGAAGAACAACAGCAGCGGCACTGACAGAGCCAGCCCCAGATTCCAGAAAAACAATCGTTGTGCTCTCCCGACTGCCAGAACGACGGCACCTACCGGGTTGCCAATAGACCGAATGGCGCCCCACAGTGCCAGCCACTGCAGGAAAACCGCGGCTTTGCCCCAGTCAGCACCAAATAAAATGGCGACAACGTCTTCTGCAAATACTGCCAGCCCTAAAAAAAGCGGCATGTTCAGTGCCGACGTGTAGGCAACCGTTTTCCGGTAGGTGTCTGCAAGTCGCTCCCGATCGTTCTGGATTTCAGACATGAGCGGGAAGCCTACCCGCGTCACCACCGGATTGAATACACCGATCAATGAGAGGCTGAGGTTTCGCGGTACGCTGTAGTATCCGACGGTATCCGGCGTGAGCATCCTGCCCGCAAGGAGTAAATCGGCCTGCGTGGCGATCAGGTTGAGCAAATTATTTCCCGTGACGTATCCGCCAAATTTCAGATGCTGACTAATCTCTGCAAGCTGCAGGCGCCACTGGGGGCGCCAGGTGCGGGGTGTCCAGAGGTACAACAGTAATGATTGCACGCTTGCATTGACGAGGTAGCCGGCCACCAGGGCATAGGCATTGCGAAACTGAAGTGCCCAGGCCACGGCCACAACAAACCCGGTGAGTGCGCCCAGGATTTCTACGCGAGCGATAACGGCAAAGTCGAGTGACTTCTCCAGCCGAATTCTGAGTTGTTGGCCCAGTGCCGCTATGAGAATAGTGAAAGACTGTACTACCAGTACTTCCTGCAATGCGGGCAACTGAAACAGTTGGTGGCTAAGCACCGGGCTGAGTAATAACAGGCCGAGTGTCAGCAAGGTGGCGAATACGACATTCGCCCAGTACAGACTTGAAAACTGCTCACGGGAAATGGTGCGGTGGTGGATGACAGAACTTCCCATCCCGAGGTCATTGAGGGATTGACACAGAATCACAACACTCGAAGAGACAGCCACCAGGCCGAAATCCGCAGGACTTAGCAAGCGCGCCAGAATCGCCAACTGGGCAAACTGCAGACTGACCCTGAAGGCCATGCCAACGCCCGCCCAGCGAACGGCGCGATACGGCCTATGTGGCAGGCTGGAATCAGGCACGATGGCAACCGTTAAAACTGATGTTGATCGTTTTCAATTCCATCCGGCCTGCAATATCACTTCGACTGATTGAAGAATGCTGCGACGCCGGCTACAACCCGTTCCTTGAACGCAGTCGGCATGCCATACCAAAGGGGGAGTCGCACAAGGCGTTCGCTCTCTTTTGTTGTGTAGATATCTTCTCCCGCAAAATGTCCGTACTTCTCACCGGCGGTGGCCGAGTGCAAGGGTACATAGTGGAAGACTGCCCATATTTCTCGATCGAGCAGAAATTTGAGCAGGCGCGTCCGCGTGTCGAGGTCTGCGACCCGCAGGTGGAAGATATGGCCGTTGTGCAGGCAATGGGCAGGGATGTCCGGGAGTTGTATCAGGCCACTCGCGGCGAGTTCCGAGAGCTGTTGTTGATAGTACGTCCAGGTTGCCAGTCGGTCGTTGGTAATTTCGGCGAGTGATTCCAGTTGCCCCCAGAGATAGGCAGATTGTGCCTCCCCTGGCAGGTAGCTACTTCCCAGGTCGACCCAGGAATACTTCGCGACTTCGCCGCGGAAAAATTCGGAGCGGTTGGTGCCCTTTTCTCGAAATATCTCCGCGCGGCGGACCAGGCTTTCGTCATTAATGACGAGCAAGCCACCTTCGCCAGCGCTGGTCACGTTTTTGGTTTCGTGAAAGCTGAATGTGCTCAGCGCACCGAAGGTACCCAGCGGCCTGCCTTTGTAGGTGGCGTCGATGCACTGTGCCGCATCCTCGATGACCACAACACCGTGGCGTTCTGCTATCGCCAGAATGTCGTCCATTTCACACCCGACGCCGGCGTAGTGGACTAGCACTATCGCCCGTGTACGTTCGGTAACGGCGGCTTCCAGTTTTGCTTCGTCGAGGTTGAGGGTGTCAGGCCGAATGTCGACAAACACCAGGCGGGCACCCCGAAGTGCGAAGGCATTGGCGGTGCTGGGGAAGGTGAAGCTGGGCAGGATTACTTCGTCCCCGGGCTGGATATCCAGCAGAAAGCCGCACATTTCGAGAGCATGCGTACACGAGGGTGTGAGGAGTGCGCGCGGACAACCGAGGTGTTGTTCGAACCACGTCTGGCAGCGCCGGCCGAAGGGTCCGTCACCAGACATCTGCAGGCTGTCCATGGCCTCCAGTACGTAGCTTGTTTCCCGTCCGGTTCTGGGTGGTCGGTTAAATTGAATCAGGGTCATGATAAAAAACGAGTCCGGAAGGGGAGTGGCTTACTTTGATGCTTGTCATCGTCCCGGTGGATCTCCCGAATCAGGAGTAATCCCTGAGCACAGATAACCACCGGACATCCCTCTCTCATGAATAGAATTTTGCCTATATGATCCTCGCGGGATTCTACTGTGACATCGGCGATAGCCTCAGCGCTTAATACCCGGTACGACCTACTGGCAGTTGTGGCGAGGGCGCCAGCGAAGGGTGGCCCCACGGCATCGCAAAAGCGAGCAATGCGCTCGGCAGGCCAGTGCCAGTTGATCGCGTAGTCGTCGCCATCTCGCCAGGGACTGTAGGTGGCCAAAGCTTCCGATTGGGGTACACCTGCTGGTAACTCGCCGGTATCGCAAACCTTGTCGAACAGTTCACAGACGAGTTGTACATAGAGTGGGCGCAACTGCGCCTGCGCCTGATCCACTTTGATGGGGTAAGTAATTTCTGTGAATTCCTGGGCCAGAATATCTCCGCAGTCGTAATCTTCCTGTGCAAGTAAGGCGGTGACACCCAATATGGTTTCGCCGTTGATCAACATATTCGGCACCGGGGAAAAACCCCGGAAGCGTGGTAAGGGCGAATCGTGAAGGATGACAAGGTGTGCCGAAGTGGGCAGTAGATACCGCCATCCAATTGCGTAGGCGACATCGTGCGTGGGCAGTGATTGTTCGGTAGAGGCTTGCCGCAGCAGCACATGGACTTCGTGCTCCTCACAAAACGCCGCGATATCACTGCTGAAGTCGTCAGTGAGATTGGCGTCCCCATCGATGACAACGAAAGCGATAGCCTGGGGCCCAAACCGGTTCAGAAACGCTTGCAGTACGGTTAGCCCGCGAATGCCCAGAACGTAAAATCCAGCCTTTCTAGTCACCACGAAAAATGCTCCCCCACTGGTCCAAAAGCCTTGCAAGCGAAAAGTGATCTTCGATGATGCCACGATTCCTGATGCTGACGCTCTCGGGTAATCTGGATAAGTCGAGAGATTCTGTTGAAGTAACCTCGCACCCCAACTGACGGAAGAGGTGCCACGGCGTTACCTCGCTGCGCAAGTGTACTCGCGCACCGTAGCCGAGGAGCGAGATCATGTTGCCCATTCCCTGCTGGCGCTTGTGATTGAATATGCCGATGTCGATGTTTTCCAGCAAGTGCCAGTACTGATCCGGTGTGAGAATTTCCAACAGTGGGTGAAAGCGGTCTCCAAAACGTCGTCGCCCCTGTTCCACTACCTGGTCTCGCGTTTTCTGGCAGCCGTAGGACAAGGGCACGTAGGCCACAAAGTCCTGCTGAGGTGAACGCTCAAGTTGATCGAAAACCTCCAGGTGGCGATTGCTCGGATCTGCGGAGTTGCCAATAAGAATTTTCAGCGTGGAATTCTTCGGAGAAGTTTCCACCCCCCCGACGGGGGGGTGGAACACATTGCTCTGGTACATCAGGCAGTCGGCGCGTTGGCCGCGTGCGCCGAATGTTGCCCTGGCGTAGTCATAGTCCCCTGGGATGTAGGTGGCCAGGTGGCCGATGCGGGGGATTACTCGCCGCCGAAGCCACTGGCCGCTATACCAACTGAGTTTTTTCTTGCCGCTGGGCTCGGTGTAGAGGTCCCCGCCCCACATCACCCAATAGGCCTTCGAAAGCTCACTGGCGTTAAGCGCTAAAAATAACAGCACTTCCTGCTTGAAGAGCCCGTGAATGACAATCCTGGTTGCAGTCTTGAGTAGTTCCGAGTTCAGGGAATACTGGTCAAACAGACGTTTGCAGGATGTTACGGGAAGCTGCGCATCTATCTCGCCGACGCTATTGCCATACACCACAAAGGAGTGTTCAGTGGCATCAAAATGTTCGTGCACAAACCTGATCATGGAGGGAACGAATTTCGGGTCCCAATGCATCAGGTGTAGTATGCGGGTTTGGCTCATCGTTCAGACTTAACGAGTGGATGCGTGTTTCGCGTAGTTATTTCTACCTACAGTATCACGGACTGATTCATGAAGGCTGCTATCTTCGCACACTACGATCCCGGGGAACGGGTCGATCCGCACGTTATCTACTATCTTCGCGCGTTGCGGGATACGGTCGATCAGCTACTGCTGGTCAGTACTGCCCGACTGTCACCGGAAATGGTAACTGAACTGGAAGCGATGGGGCTGGAAGTTTATCTGCGTGACAACAGGGGTCTGGACTTCAGTAGCTATGCGGCGGGGCTGGAACGGCTTGAACTCAGCCGGTTGGATGGGCTACTACTGTGTAATGACAGCGTCTATGGGCCCCTGACGCCGCTGCGAGCCGTATTGGAGCAGTTCTCTACCCTGAGCAGCGATTTTGGTTGTATAACCAGCAGTCACGAAATCGCCACGCACGCCCAGAGCTACTTCCTGTGGTTTGGCCGGTCAGTACTGGAGTCAGACGCTTTTCGTGATTTTTGGCGCGGAGTCGAGCCACTGGCTAGTAAACGGGATGTGATCCGCCGGTACGAAGTGGGCCTGAGTCAGCGATTGATAAAGGCTGGCTTTCCTTTAACTGTCTATGCGCGTCACGAGGCTGGTGGACAAACCGCGGATCTGTCGACGCTGGCGACTCAGGCGCTGCGCACCTTCGCCCGGCGTTGGCGGAGTACAGATTTCTGGCGCGATGTGCGCGATGTGCTCTTGCTTCGCTCACGGCCCAGTGTGAATCCCACCCAGGTGCAATGGCGTGACTTACTCGCGACGGATCGCTGCCCCTTCATAAAGGTGGAGTTGCTGCGGGATGACCCCAAGGGAGGGCTTGTACGTGATGAGCTGCTGCGTATTCTGCGGGCCCGTACCGACTACCCGGTAGCTCTTATTGAAAGCCACCTGGCGCGTTTCTCGACGGAGGGTCGGGCGAGTGGCTAGCGAAGTGCGCATTTGTGTTTTCGGTTGCTTCGAAGATTCCGATTTGTATATGCGCAATCGTGTCCTGATTGAGGCGTTGTCAGCAAGCGGCGCGACGGTGGAATTGGTTCGCCCCGAACGGGAGGGTGTGAGTGATAATCTTCATCGACGGACGAAAAGTCTGACGGGGCTGATTCAATATGGCCTCGACCAAATCGGAGCCTTTGTTTCCCTGTTTCGCCAACGCCGTCAGGTGCGCACCGCTGACCTTATATTTGTTCCCTATCCCGCCTATCTGGATGGCCTGTTCCTGCGCTTGATCAACGCCGGCAGTTCTCGAAAGCCTGTGGTGATCGATGCCTTTCTCTGTCTCCACGAAACGGTGGTAACAGACCGGCAAGTGTTCCAGCCGAAATCCATTGGTGCCCGGTTAACGCGTTGGATCGAAGCCCATGCATTGTCACAGGCCGATCGTGTTTTTATCGACACCCCACAGCAAAAGGCAATCCTTGATGCCCAATATGGTCTGGATCCGGGAAAAGTTGCTGTCGTGCCTGTGGGGCTGCTGGACAGGATCTGGGCCCCCATCGAATCCGCCCCCTCAGGCGGCCCCTTCCGGGTAATTTTCTGGGGTACCTTCATCCCCCTGCACGGTACTACCACTTTGTTGCAGGCGGCGAGACTGCTGGCTGAATCGGCGCCGGGTGTTGAGATCGAAATCATTGGAGACGGGCAGGAGGCTAGCCGCTTTGCCGAAGAGCTTGAGCGAGATGATCCCGGCAATATTCGGTGGCGGCGAACCTTGCTACCAACAGAGTCACTGAGGCAGGCCATCGCACAGGCGCACCTGGTGCTGGGGGTGTTCGCGGATTCCGAGAAAGCGGCCAGTGTGGTGCCGTACAAGGTGCATCAGGCGCTAGCCTGTAATCGGCCAGTGGTAACACGAAGCAGTCCGGCAATGGCGGAGCTTGCCGCCGCTAATAACAATATCGTACTGGTGCCGCCCGAAAATCCCAGGGCCCTGGCCGACGCGATTGTTCAGATGCAGTCCTCTGTGGGCGAGGACCCCGGCACGCGTAAGGTCTATGATGAGTTTTGCTCACAGCAGCGCGTGGAGCAGGTGGTGACCGACGTCATCCGGGAGGTGCTCCATGACTAGGCGGGCCCTCATTCTCCTGGCGACATACAACGGGGCACAGTATCTGGAAGAGATGCTGGCTTCGCTACAGGCGCTGGACGAGTCTGATTGGCAACTATTGATATCGGACGATGGATCGCAAGATGCAACTCGCGGAATAATCGAAGAGTTTGTCAGTAAGGAGCCCAGGGCGCAGTTATTACCGGCCCGTACTGGGCCCCGGGGTCATGTAGCTAATTTCGAGTACCTCCTGCAACAGGCCCAATCGCTTGA
Source organism: Gammaproteobacteria bacterium (assembly GCA_030427085.1). GTDB lineage: Bacteria > Pseudomonadota > Gammaproteobacteria > Pseudomonadales > Halieaceae > JAUHXH01. The sequence goes on from JAUHXH010000004.1 coordinate 492,654, forward strand.
CTGCGGTGCTGTCTATCTGGCAGATCAGGACGACGTCTGGTTGGCGGGTAAGCTACAGGCGCTTAACACCCAATTGGTAGGACATGCCGCGGCTTTCAGTGACGTCGAAATCATTTCCGCAGAGGGAAAGCCGGGTGGCGCTTACCTCGAGACCATGGGGCTGCACGCTCCCAGGTCGGTAGAAGAATTGATCGCACAGAATCCGGTAGTAGGTTGCTCAATGGCTCTTGATACGGATTTACTGGATCTGGCCCTGCCGTTTCCGGCGGATCTGGAAAATCACGATTGGTGGCTTGCTCTGTGCGCTTTGTGTAGCGACGGACTGGGGTTCTGTGACCAGGCCCTGGTGCAGTATCGGCAGCACGCAGAAAACACCATTGGTAGCAGCAGTTTGTCTCGCCAGTGGTCGCGGGTGCCTGACATCGTGCGTCGTCAGCGGCGCAGTCTGGCGGCGCGACCGAGGGCAGTAGCCGTACTGCGCCAACGGCTACTGGCGCAGGGACGTACAGTGCCTCCGGCACTGGAAGCCTACCTTGATCAGTTTCAGGAAGTGGGTCGATGGCGTTACGTCTACCGTTTGCATAAAGGCCCGTTCAGGCCAGCGACCAGAAAGTTATTGCTGATCCAGTCAGCTGCGATTCTTACTCGCTAACACCGCAACATTGGACAGGCCGCCGTCATGGGGGTCGAAGGGATTTGACTGCAGGGCGCCCAAACGCTGCGACACGCGTTGACGAATGCCCTCGGCATCCAACCCAATCCAGCCCAACTGCTCCCCATGCTCCCCGTGCTCCACAAACTCATCCGGCAAGCCCAGGTGCAGCAGTGAAATGGTGCTCCCCTGGCTGGCGAGATACTCGCCCACGCCAGCCCCGGCGCCACCGGCAATGGCGTTTTCCTCAACCGTCACCAGCAGTTCGTGTTCCTGGGCCAGCTCGCTAACCAGCGCTTCATCCAGCGGTTTCACCCAGCGCATATCTACCACAGTAGCGCCCAGCTGTTCCGCAGCCTCCTGCACCGCAGGCAGTAAGGTGCCGAAATTCAACAGCGCCACCCGCGCACCGCGGCGCACTACCACGCCCTTGCCAATCGGCAGGGCCTGCATTTCATGCTGGATCATGGCGCCGGGCCCCGTTCCGCGTGGGTAGCGTACTGCGGCTGGCCCTTCGTACTGGAAACAGGTGTAGAGCAGTTGGCGGGTCTCGTTCTCGTCGGAAGGTGCCGCAATCAACATGTTGGGGATGCAGCGCAGGTAGCTGAGGTCGAAGGCGCCGTGGTGGGTGGGTCCGTCCTGGCCCACCAGTCCCGCCCGGTCGATACCGAAGGTAACGTCAAGGTTCTGAATGGCGACATCGTGAATCAATTGATCGTAGGCGCGCTGCAGAAAGGTTGAGTAGATGGCCACGACGGGTTTGACGCCGTCGCAAGCAAGGCCTGCTGCCAGGGTGACTGCGTGCTGCTCGGCGATGGCTACATCGTAGTAGCGCTCGGGGAAGCGCTCGGCAAACTCGACCATGCCGGAGCCCTCGCACATGGCAGGGGTGATGCCGACCAGCCGTGCGTCGCGCTCGGCCATGTCGCACAGCCAGCGGCCAAATACCGCCTGGTATTTGGGACGGCGAGGTCTGGGCGGTTCAGCCGGGACCCGGGTTTTGGGTTTGTCTTCGATCTTGTTGATCGCGTGATAGCCCACCGGGTCGTTTTCCGCTGGGGCGAAGCCCTTGCCCTTCATGGTCTGGATGTGCAGGAACTGTGGGCCGTCCAGTTCGGACATGTTCTGCAGGGTTTGAACCAGCTGTGGCAGATCGTGTCCGTCCAGCGGGCCGATGTAGTTGAAGCCCAGCTCCTCAAACAGGGTGCCGGGCGCCACCATGCCTTTCATGTGTTCTTCGGTGCGCTTGGCCAACTCCCAGGCCGGGCGGATTTTCTCCAGCACCCGCTTGGAGCCCTCGCGCATGGCGATGTAGGTCTTGCTGGCCCAGATCTTGGCGAAGTAGCTGGCCAGCCCGCCGCGGTTGTGGCCGATGGACATCTGGTTGTCGTTGAGGATCACCAGCATGTTGGGGCGCACATGCCCGGCGTGGGCCAGTGCTTCCAGGGCCATACCACCGGTGATGGCGCCATCGCCGATGACGGCGACCGTCTTGCGCTCGATCCCCTGATTGCGGGCGGCCAGTGCCATACCCATGGCGGCGGAAACGCTGGTGGAGGAGTGCCCTACACCGAAGGTGTCGAACTCGCTCTCACTGCGCTTGGGGAAGCCCGCAAGGCCACCGGACTGGCGCATGGAGTGCATGCGATTCATTCGGCCGGTGAGGATTTTATGGGGGTAGGTCTGGTGGCCCACATCCCAGACGATACGGTCGTGTGGCGTGTTGAACACGTGGTGCAGAGCGATGGTCAGCTCAACCACACCCAGCCCGGCACCGAAGTGTCCTCCAGTCTGGCCAACCGAATAGAGCAGCCAGGCGCGGAGTTCCTCCGCCAGCTGTTCCAGTTGTTCAGTACCCAGATCGTGCAGGCTCCGTCCCTGCTCCAGTTCGTAGAGCAGCGGTGCGGGTGGCGGCGTGAGGGGTATCTTGTCCAACATAGCGGCCCATTCTACCTTATCCCGCGCCTTGCGGGCGATATGGGCCGGCCGCCTGTGCGGCCGAAAAATGGAGAATCAGGGGCCCTCGAACACGTCGGGCCGATGGCTCAGCATCTGGCTTTTGAGTAGCACCGCCATGTGCTGGAAACCGGTGTCGCTCAGGTGGATGCCGTCGGTGCGGAAATACTGTGCAGCGGGGCGGCCTTCGGCATCAGCCAGCAGGCGGTTTCCATCCAGCAGGCTGACTCGCGGGTCGGCGGCAGCCCAGCTGCCCAGCAGTTCGGTGGCGCGCCTGACTCGTGCTCGGTCCTCCGGAAAGCGAGGGGTCAGCAGGGGGGCGAATACGTAGAGTCGCTCGGTGATGCCATGGCCGAAATTGAGTCGGGCCAGCCGCTGAATGCCATGCACCAACTCCTCGCCGGACTTGTTATCTCGAAGGTGGAATTCCGCCGCACCGGGCAGAATTACCAGGGTGTGGGGGCGGTAGAAGCCGATCAGGCGGCTGTAGTGGTGTTCGAGGTCCTCGATAATGGCATCGGGAAATCCCCGGGTCAGGACCGGCACCGGCGCCAGTGAGGATTCCAGATCCGGCCACAGGCGGACCAGACGGCCGCCCACCACCAACAGTGGCTCATCCGGCAGCGCGCGGTCGAGGTCCTCTTCCACGTAGGCCTCGAGGTAGGGGTGCCAGACATCGGGTCCCGGCGTCATCGACTCCGAAAATTCCGAGGCCAGCTTGTACGCCAGGTGCAATAGTGGCAGCGCCAAAAGCACAGCTGACAGGTAGCGAATGCTGTTCCAGGAAAACATCCCGGTGGGCTCTCTGTTCTCTTGAGCAGGGCAGTGTGGCGCAAAGTTGCGCGCACGGGCAATCGAAACGGGGGCTACGCTGTGATCAGGTTCTCAGCTTTACGCCCGGATTCGACCCTGACACGGTTCCGGCCGGTAGCATGAGCTCATAGATAACAGCAAACAATCAGGTCGGAATGAGCTATCACCGGGAAATTTCCCGGGAGGAGCTGTTCAAGGCACAGCTGGAGCTGTTGCTTCAGAACGCGCGTCTTCCCGGTTTCGGTGTGCAGGTGGTGGCAATCGCCGTCAGTTGCGTGCTGTTGTGGACGGCTATTTCTCCCACATGGCTTGTGACCTGGGCTGGCACGTTTGCCGTGCTGCTGGCCATTCAGGCTCAGTTGATGCGTCGTGCGCTGATCGAGCGAAACTACCACCGTCATCCCGCGCGCCTGTTCTGGTGGCTGGTTATTGGTTCACTGGCCAGTGGCCTGGGTTGGGCGCTCGCCTTCATCTTTGCGGCCGGCAGCGCGCCGGAGGCAACCCAGCACGTTTTACTGCTGGTGATTATTTCGATGACCGCGCTGTTGGTCTCGGTGACAGTCGTCGTGCGCGAGTACTTCCTGGCTTTTTTGTTCGGGGGGCTGTGGCCCATCGGCTGGTGGTGCACGGTGCACTATTGGGAACAACCCAACAACCTGGTGGTGGGCCTGTTCATGCTGTTGGTGTGCGCCCTGATGGTGTCGCTTAGTAACCGTATCCACAGTTACTATCAGAACATCATTGCGCTCAACTGGGAGCGGGATGCGATGTCACGCGAGCTGGGCAATCTGGCGGACTCCCTGCGCGACCGCAATCGGCAGCTACGAGAGGTGCGCAAACAGCTCACGCGGCAGGCCAACGTGGATGAACTCACGGGGCTCGCTAACCGGCGCCGGGTCAACCAGGTGCTTCAGGAAGAAATTAACCGCGCCCGTCGCGGCGGTACCCCGCTGGCGATCATCATGTTGGATGTGGACTGCTTCAAGCACTTCAACGACAGCTACGGCCACCCGGCGGGGGATGACGTGCTGCGTCGCCTGGCGGACATACTGCGGCAGGTGTCAGGACGCGCCGGTGAATTGGCGGGTCGCTATGGGGGTGAGGAGTTTCTTCTGGTTCTGCCGGGGGCGAGTCGCTCGATCGCACTGCGTACGGCGGTGCAATTGCGTCAATCCCTGGCCCGGGCGGCCATGCCCCACAACACTTCCACGGTGGCGTCTTCCGTCACGGTCAGCCAGGGTGTGGCGGTATTGGAAGGTGAGTTTCCTGCAGAGGTAGATACTGAGGTGCTGGTCCAGCAGGCCGACACTGCCCTCTACGAAGCCAAGGAGGCCGGGCGTAATACCATCAAAGTGGCCCCTGTGCTTTCTTGCGTGGCGGCGGCCTCTGCTTGCGCGGAGGAGCCCGCTACTTCCGCGGAGGAAGATCCTCTCTGAAGCGGTGAATCTGGCGCCGCTGTTTCTTGTTTGGCCGGGTGGCGGGCCGTTCGATCATGCCGCCCGCTGCCTTGCGAGCCGCCGCCTCCCGCTCCCGCTTCGCCACGCTGTCGTCGGTCTCCCGGTACAGGGCCTGTGCTTCGGGCGCGCCCCTTCGCTGGTCTGACAAGGCCTCCACCACAATGGTTTTTTCGTCCCAACCCTGTCGCAGGGTGATAGTGTCGCCGGGGCTGATTTCCCGGGAGACTTTCACCCTGTGTCCCGCCAGATGCACCTTGCCGCCTTCGATAGCCGCCTTGGCCAGGCTCCGGGTTTTGTAGAAGCGCGCGGCCCAGAGCCACTTGTCCAGGCGTAGTTTGGGCTGGGCCTGATGATCAGTCATGAACGGCTTCCTCGGGCATGATCTCGTCGAAGTGGTGGATGCCGGGGAAGGTGGTATCCAGTCGTTTCTGAAGGCTGCTGTCGGGCTGTAACAACGTGAGCAGGTGGGCGATGCCGTACTCGTGTGCGGCCTGCAGCACGGTTTCAGTATCGTCGATCAGCAGTGTCCGCTGGGGGTCAAAGGGGTGGCGTTCCTGTAGTAGCTGCCAGAAGCGCAGGTCTTCCTTGGGCACGTCCAGGTCGTGGGATACCACCACCTCGTCGAACCACGGGGACAGGTCGACCGCTTCCATTTTTATTGCCAATGTCTTCGGATGGGCATTGGTGACGAGGTAAACCTGCCGGTGGCTGGCGTGCAGGCGTTGCAGAAAGTGCTCCACAAAAGGCCGCGCCCGTACCATGTGCGCCAGCTCCCGCTTCAGGGCGGGTAAGTCCATCTGCAGTTGCTCGGACCAGTAATCCAGCGAGTACCAGCGCAGGCTGCCCTGCTCGGCATCGAAGCGCTGCATCAGGTCTGCCAGACTCTGCGCCTCCTCCAGTGCATTCAGCTGGGCGTAGCGCAGCGGTACATGTTCCTGCCAGAAAAAATTGTCGAAGTGCAGGTCGAGCAGGGTGCCATCCATATCCAGCAGCACCGTGTCGATGGCGCTCCAGTCGATCATATCGGGGCCGTCGAGTGTGGGGGAAGGCGCATTATGACGGCTCCGGCCGGCATCTGCACGGCACCGGTGCTATAGTGCCGGCCACGCGAGTTAATGGAGGTGGGTTTTGTCGGAGCAATGGGAGTCAGGACTTCTCGCGCTGTGTGTTCAGGCCGGTGACGCCATTGTGGCCCACTACACCGCCCCCGGTGCCGAAGACTTTCACGCCAAATCAGACAACTCCCCCGTCACCCAGGCCGATCTCGCTGCTCACGATGTGCTGGTGCCGGGGCTGGAGCGTTTGACGGCGCTGCCGGTACTATCGGAGGAGTCTGAGAAAATTCCACTCTCGCAGCGGCGCGACTGGCAGCGTTTCTGGTTGATCGACCCCCTGGATGGCACCAAAGAGTTTCTGCAGCGCACCGGCGAATTTACCATCAATATTGCTCTGATTGAGGGCAGTAAGCCGGTCCTCGGCTTGATTTACCTGCCACTCGCAAAACGGGTGTACTTTGGGCGAGTGGGTACTGGCGCCTGGCGACAGGACCTGAGCGCTTCCGACGACCGTATTCCTCTGGCAACGCGTTGCCTGCCGCAAGAGGCCCCGCTGGTGGTGCTGTCCAGTCGCCGCCACAAGCACGCTGCACTGCGCCAGGCCGTTGGCTGGCTGGAGGCTACCCACGGCAAGGTGCAGCGCCGGGATAGTGGTAGCGCGCTCAAATTCTGCCAGCTCGTGGATGGGCAGGGCGACGTTTACCCGCGCTTTGCCCCCTGTAGCGAGTGGGATACCGCCGCCGGCCAGGCCCTGCTGGAGGCAGCGGGCGGATCGCTGGTGGGACTTGATGGTGCACCGTTGACATACAACCAGCGGGAAAGCCTGCTCAATCCCTGGTTCTACGCTCTGGCCGATCCGTCGGCAGCCCTGTGGCAAGATTTTTTGCGGCAGGATTTCACGTCCTCCACGGAGTAAAAAACTGGCGGAATGACCGACTCTGGCCAACACTTAACAGGCTGTAAACACGTTTTTCTGCGCCACAGTATGTGTTTGTTGTGGCGAGGGAGGCCCTATGGCCGGCTGTGGAAGACCCCCCATCCAGTTTGATCGCTGTGCGCCCCTGGGAGAGGAGGCGACGCTCGACTGGTGCGCCAGTTCCCGCCTGCGGGACCGTCTTATCGAAGAGGTGCGCACGCTGGAGCGCGAACTGGACGCATTGATCGCCCCCGCGGGCGCCCCCGATTTTTCCATGCAACAAACCTGTCGCGAAATGATTCACGAGCGCCAGGCGCTGATTCGCCAGTTGCCTCGCTAAGGTCAGTTCCGCTACCTGGCATTCACGCGGTGGTTGTACTGGAAGTGGATGGCGGTATTATGGCCTATTCAACAGAATTTCCTGCGGTAACAGGTTTCTCCACGGATGACTGAGCCACCCGGTAATACCCCCACAGGAGCGGCGAACGATGACGAGCCGACGCCCGCCATGCGCCTGCTCGAGCTGCAGTCCCGCCACCGTGAACTGGACGCGGAAATTGCCCGACTCTACGACTATCCTTATCGGAACCAAATCCAGCTACAGCGGTTAAAAAAAGAAAAACTGCGCCTGAAGGACATCATTGAGCGTCTGAAAGACGAGTTGATTCCCGACCTCAACGCCTGACCCCATTTTGCACAGGAGTACCACGGATGAAGATCACTACCTGCCTGCTTGTTCCTCTGTTATTTCTGACCGGCGCCCTGGCGCAGGCGGAGGAAAAGGTCCTCAAAGTCACTGTGTCGCCGATCAAGGGCAACCTGCACCTGTTGCAGGGGCAGGGCGGCAATATCGTAGCCTCTGTGGGTGACGACGGTATTCTCATCGTGGACTCGGATTATCAGGAGTATGCCCCCGCTTACCTGCAGGCGATGGAAAACCTGGGCGGTGATCATCCGGCCTTTCTGATCAACACCCACTGGCACTTCGATCACGTTGGCGGCAACGCCCAGTGGGGCGAGAAGGGCTCAATCATTGTGGCCCATCGCAATGTGCGTAACCGCATGTCCACGCGGCAGGAAATGAAGGCCTTCGACCGGGTGGTTGAGCCCAGTCCGAAACCCGCCTGGCCGATTGTGACTTTTGCCGACAGCATGGCGCTGCATTTCAATGGCGACGATATCGAGGTGCAACACTTCCCCGCCGGCCACACCGATGGCGACAGCGTGGTGTTTTTCACCGGCGAGAATGTGGTCCACATGGGGGACCATTTCTTCAAGGATCGCTTCCCCTTTGTGGATATGGGCTCGGGGGGTTCGGTACCGGGTTACCTGGCTAACCAGGAAGCGGTACTGCAAAAGCTGGATGCCGATACGGTCGTAGTGCCGGGCCACGGAAGTCTGGCAGACCGTGATGACCTGGCGCGTAGCGCGGCGATGATCCGCGGGACCCGCGCGGAGGTCAAAGCCATGCTCGACAAGGGTATGACTGAGCAACAAATCCTGGATCAGGGGTTGGACGCCCAGTGGGCCGAGTGGGGCAGCGGTTTCATCAACGAGGAATACTGGATCCGCTTCCTGCTGGCTAGCTTCCAGTAAGCGACATCTGAGTGGGTGGGGGTGCCAGCGCCCCCTCCAGTTCCAACAGCTGCTGTTTCACCGGCAAGCCGCCTGCAAATCCCGTCAATTTACCGTTGCTGCCAATCACCCGGTGGCAGGGCACCACGATGGGTAGCGGATTGCGGCCGTTTGCCGCGCCCACCGCGCGCACCGCTCGCGGTTTGCCAATCTGGTGTGCAATGTCCCCGTAGGAACGCAGTTCGCCGTAGGGAATTTTAGCCAGTGCCTGCCACACGCTGCGTTGGAAGTCTGTGCCATCGGGCGCCAGCGGCAAATCGAACGTTTTGCGTTTGCCGGCAAAATATTCCTGCAACTGCTGCTTCGTGCTTGCCAGTACCTCATCCATCGCTGGCTGGGCAACCCGGGCACTGTAGTGATCAGGGAATTCGATAGCGACCAGGGCCTGGCCATTGCTCAACAGGCGAATGGCTCCAATCGGTGTATTTACGATCAGCTCGTTCATGGGCTCAGGCTCCTCCACAGCAGGTTAGCGGCATAGGTTCGCCACGGCTGCCAGATCTCGGCGTGTGTCACCAGGTGTTTGCGTTCCCCACCCAGTGCTTCGAAGGCCCGTTCCAGGCCCAGGTCGCCGCGCGGGAGACAGTCAGGATCTCCCAGACCGCGCATCGCAATCAATTCCTGCGTCCACGGACCTACACCGGGCAGGGCGGCGATATCCGCCAGAGACGGCCCCGACTCTTCCCTTGACCACAGCTCGCAATAGGCGCGTAAGGTGGCTTTGCGCCGCCCCGGCATGGGGAATGCGTTGTCGGGAAGCCGAAGCAGTGCATCGGGCGAGGGAAAGGCCAGCGTGTTGCCATCACTGCAGGCCTCAGCCAGACGCTGGCAGACACCGCGTGCCGCGGCGATGCTGACCTGCTGGCCAATGATGGCGCGGATTCCCGCTTCGTAAGGCGTCAACTGCACCGGGGCCCTGACCCCCGGGTATTGCTCCACCAGCGAGGCAAGCAGGGAATCCGTGGACAGGGTTTGCGCAATTGCGGCGGGATTGGCGTCCAGGTCAAACATACGTCGCACCCGTGCTACCAGCGACATCAGGCCGCGCGTATCGGGCAGATCCACTGTCAGCCGCAACGCCGATTTGTCGAGCTCAGGCGTCAGGCTGAGGGTGCCGGACTCTCCCTGCCATTCAATGCGCCGCCAGTACCCGCCGTCATCCACGCACTCCAGACCGGTGATGGCGTGTCGGGAGAAGAAGTCTGCCACACCAGCCCAGTCGTAAGGGGGGCGATAAGTCAGTAGCAGGCTGATACCGGAACCGGTGGCGCTGGCCTTGCCGCGGCGCATATCCTGGGGGCTGCAGGCAAAGTGGTCGCGCATGGCGCTGTTGAAGCGGCGAATGCTCTTGTAGCCGGCGCCCCAGGCTACTTCGGTGACCGGCAGGTTGGTTTCGAACAGCAGTTTGCGGGCGAAAAGCAGGCGCTGGTTTTGCGCCACTGCAATGGGAGAAACGCCGAGTTCCCGCGCAAACAGTTTTCTCAGATACCGCTCACCAACGCCCAGTCGCGCAGACAATTCGGCTACGTTGCTTTCGTTCAGGGCGCCCTCTCGAATGAGCCGGAGCGCGCGTTCCACGGTAGTGGCAGTTCCCTTCCAGGCGGGGCTGTCCGGGGCTGACTCGGGGCGGCAGCGCAGGCAGGGCCGGAAGCCGCGTGCGGCGGCTTCGGCGGCGCTGCGAAAATACTGCACGTTCGCTTCCCGTGGTGACCGTGCAGGGCAGACCGGGCGGCAATAGATCCCCGTGGTCTTTACGCCCAGGAAAAACTCGCCGTCAAAGCGCCGGTCGCGTGACAGGCGAGCTGTGCGGCAGACCTCCGGGGGAGGCAGGCTACTTAAGGTGTTTGCGTCGTTCATGAGCTCACTATAGTAGCCTCGGGGGAAGCCAACTAGCCAAATTCGGCCCTGGATACGGTGTGCGCGATGGATAGGCGCGGGAGGTTGTTGCGTTAGCCCCTCGGTGGGCAAAGATCGAGGTGGGGTATAGACTTGAGCAAAAACCCCACGGAAAAACCTCATGGAGAGTTCCCATGCGCAATCTGTTGTTGATCCTCGCCTGCAGTACCTTGCTGGGTTGCCAGTCGGCCTACTATTCCGCTGCTGAAAGCCTCGGTATTCACAAGCGCGACATCCTGGTAGATCGGGTAGAAGAAGCTGGCGAGTCGCAGGAGGACGCCAGCGAACAGTTCCAGTCCGCGCTGGAGCAGTTTTCCGTGTTGGTGAACTTCGACGGTGGCGATCTCGAAGACGTCTACGAGGATCTCAATGACGAATACGAGGACTCCCTGGCCGCCGCGGAGGAAGTGCGCGCGCGAATCGACAGTGTAGAGAATGTTGCCGAGGCCCTGTTCGACGAGTGGGCGACCGAGATCGAGCAGTACAACAACGCTAATTACAAGCGGGAAAGTCAGCGGCAGCTGCGGGAAACTCGTACGCGGTATAACGGGATGGTGAGCGCCATGCGCAAGGCGGAAAAGCGGATGGACCCGGTGCTCAGCTCCCTGCACGACAACGTGCTGTTTCTGAAGCACAACCTGAATGCCCGTGCGGTCGCCTCCCTTAAGACTGAGTTCAGCGACATCCAGCAGGATGTGCAGCGTCTGATCGCCGAAATGCAGAAATCCATTGATGAATCCAATGCCTTTATCGCCAGCCTCCAGCAGAGTGACTAAGCGATGAACCTGGTGCCCTACGCCGTACCGTTTTTCGTGCTCGCCATGTTGGTAGAGCTCGGCTATGGCCTGTGGCGCAAGCGCAATACTTACCGCGTCAACGACGCCGTGGGCAGCCTGTTCCTGGGCGTGTTGAGCCAGATGCGCCGTTTCGTGGTGCTGGGCGTGGGCGGGCTGGTATACGCGTTTGTGGCCGATTACCTGGCCCTGTGGCAGATGGATGCCAGCCACTGGGCTACCTGGGTAATTGCTTTTGTCGGATATGACTTCTGCTACTACTGGCTGCACCGCATGGGGCATGAGCGCAGTATTCTCTGGGCGGCTCATGTGGCCCACCACCAGAGTGAAGACTACAACCTCAGCACCGCACTGCGGCAAACCAGCAGCGGCTTCCTGCTGAGCTGGATTTTCTATCTGCCCCTGTTTTTTATGGGTGTGCCCGCGGAAGTATTTGTCACGGTCGGATCACTGAACCTGATCTACCAGTTCTGGGTTCACACCGAGCACGTCCCCAAGTTGGGCTGGTATGAGTGGATCTTCGTCACCCCCTCCAACCACCGCGTGCACCACGCCCAAAATGATGTGTATCTGGATCGCAACTACGGTGGCGTGTTTATCCTGTGGGATCGCCTGTTCGGCAGTTTTCAGGATGAACTGGATGAAGAGCCTTGTGTGTACGGCATCCGCGGGCCGCTGCGCACCTTCAACCCGGTGCCGGCACTAACCCATATTTATGTCGACATGTTCAAGGATTGTTGGCGCACGAAAAGCTGGCGGGACAAATTCCGTGTGTGGATTGCGCGCACCGGTTGGCAGCCGGAAGACGTGGAGAAAACGCACCCGCGGAACAAGAACGACCTGTCTACCTTCCGAAAATATGATCCGCCCACGAGTAAAACGGTGGCGTGGTATGCGCTGTTTCAGTTGATCGCGGTAGTGCTGTTGGGCAACTGGATGGAAGCGACCGACACGCTGACCTACGGTACGGGCGCGCTGCTGGTGGCGTGTACCGTGTTGTCCATGGTCACTACTGCCGGCTGGATGGAACACGTTCAGTCTTCCCGGCAGTTCGTGCTGGAAACAGTTCGCCTGACCTTGCTGGCGGGCTGCCTGGGTGTGTGGTGGTATCAGAATGCGCTGCCTTCGGAAATGCTGGCCGCGCTGGCCGCTTACGGAGTGCTAAATGTGATTTGGCTTGCCGTATTCAGCTTGCGCGCACCCCGGGAGCATTACGCCAGTCCGTGAATCGCAGGCGGGCCGGTCTGGTTAGCCCAGAGTCTTCAGGGCGGCGGGCTCGAGAGTCACAGAGTGGTTGTCATCGCTGAGATACACCACACCGCCTACGATGCTCGCGTTCAGTTTGCTGTGGCGCTGCAACAGCTTTGAAGCCTCGCCAATACCGTCCCAGTCGAACTGGACGACCTCGACTTTATCGAGCGCACTGATTGCATCGCCATTGAGTTTCCACCAGGTGGATGCGCTGCGGCCGAAGGCGTAGACCTTTACCCTGGCGGCACGGCCGCTGGCTTTGCGCAGCCTTGGTTCTTCGGGCTGGCCCACTTCAATCCACTGTTCGATTTCGCCGCTGTCGCTGTGCAGCCACAGGTCCGGCTCGTCGGCGGTGGACAAGCCTTTGGTGAAGGTGAGGCCGTCGGCACTATTGAGCAGAAACGCTATCAGGCGGGCAGTGGTTCTTTCCAGCGTCTCCGAAGGATGCTGCGCAATGGTCAGGGCCAGGCCGTCGTAGACATGCCGATCGCTGTCCGCCAGTTCTACCTGCGCCTTGTAGATGGTGGGTTTTAGCGCCACCGCTTTTAAGCAGCTTCGAAGTCGGCCAGCATCTGGGCGCGTTGCCTTTCGTCCGGCAGCGGGCCAAAGTTGGCACCCACGTTGTCCGCCATGTGATGCGGTCTGGAACTGGCGGGGATGAGGCAGGTAACCGCCGGATGCCCGGCGATGAACTTGAGGAAGAACTGCCCCCAGCTGTCGCAACCGAGATCTTTTGCCACCGGCGGCAACTCTTTGTCGCGTACGCGACGGAACAGGGCGCCGCGCTGGTAGGGGCGGTTGATCAGAGTGGCAATGCCCTTGTCGCCGGCCAGCGGCAGCAGGCGCTTTTCCGCGGCGCGATTGTCGATGTTGTAGGAGAACTGCACAAAATCGATGGGCTCGTGCTTCATAATCGCTTCCACTTCCTCGTGGTAGCGCTGATGCGAGGTGGTAATGCCGATATACCGCACCTTGCCCTGCTCCTTCCAGTCGCGCAGGGTTTTCAAGTGGGTCCGCCAATCCACCAGGTTGTGGATCTGCATCAGGTCGAACTTGTCCACGCCCATGCGGCGGGCAGACTCTTCCATCTGGCTGATGCCGGCGTCACGCCCCTCAGTCCATACTTTGGTGGCGGCAAAGGGTTTGGGGTGATCGGGAATTCGGCTCAGCACGTCGCCCACGCGGGATTCTGCCTGGCCATACATGGGGGAGGAGTCCAGCAGGCGGCCGCCGCCGTCGAAAAAGGCCTGCATAACCGCCGTCAGGTTGCTCAGTGAGTCCTCGCTACTGTCGGCGTCGAAAGTCCGCGACGTACCCATGCCAACAATGGGCAGCGCTTCGCCACTGGAGGGTATGGGCCGGGTGTTGATCGGACCCTCCGCCGCGTGCAGGGACAAACTGAACGGAAGTGCCTGGCTGGCCAGAAGGCCGGTAAGCGAAGACTGCAAAAAACGGCGGCGTTGCATCGGGTTCTACTCCAGTAGCGTTGACCTGTTGGCAATCCTACACCACTCAGGTGGGCTCGGTCTGCCCACCTTCGTTGGCGTGGGCGGCGAAGCCGGAACCTGCCTGGGCATAGAGATTGAACGCAGAAATCCCCATGCCCTCCAGTTCCTCCGCTTCTTCCGCAAAGCGTACGACTGCCGCAATCTTTCCTGTATAGCCAAGATCGCGCAGCAGGCGGCCTACCAGCTTGTTTTCCGGGTGGTTGGTGAGCGCCAGCATTACCAGTTCAACCTGCGACAAATCTACCCGGTGCCAGAAGTCCGGGTCAGAAGCGTCGGCTGCGATGACCCGGCGCTGTTCCCGCCGATGGCGGCGCAGTTTGGCGTCGTTCTCGTCCACACCGATAACGGCGGTACCGTAGCAGGGCGCCATGGACTCATAGGCACCTGTGCCGATGTTGCCCATGCCGAGGATGAACACGCGCGCACCGCTGGTGTCCGGCTGTGCCGCCCGTACCAGGGGCGTTTCAAATCGCAATAGATCTTTGCACCAACGGCGGTACAGCGGGTGAGCGTAGCGATTGAGTTGCGAGGACAAGAGGAAGCTCACCGCGATAGTGAGGGACAGGGCTGCGGTCCACTGTGGATCCACCAGTCCGATGCCCGCACCTACGGCGACCACAATCAGCCCGAACTCGCTGAAGTTGGACAGCGCCAGTGAAGACAGTAGTGCGGTGCGCGGCGGTGTGTGCAGGCGCGTCATCAGGGGGAAGTAGAGCACCGGCTTGATCACGGCAATCATCCCCAGCAGTACCGAGAGCACAATAATCTGCGGCGCTGGCCAGCCGCCGAGTCCGATGGAAAGGAAAAAGCTCACCAGGAACAGGTCCTTGAACTGCAGCAGGTTGCGCGACAGTTCCTTGGCTTTCTGATCACCGGCCAGTACGGCGCCGATAATCAACGCGCCGAGGTCACCTTTAACGCCGAGGAACTCAAACAGGGCTGCGCCGCCCAGCGCCAAAACCAGTCCGAACAAGGTGAACAGTTCACCGTGCCCGCACATCGATAGCAGGCGCAAGATAACGGATCGCAGTGGAATCAACAGCAGGAGCAGCAGCGCTTCCGGATGGGGAATCTTGCCGGAAGAAAACGCCAGGAACAGGATGGCCGCGATGTCCTGGATGATTAGAATGCCCACCGCCAGTCCGGCGTGGCGTGAAGCCATTTCGCCACGCTCCTGCATCAACTGGATCACAAACACCGTGCTTGAGAAGGTGAGCGCGAAGGCGATTAGCAGGTTGGCACCCAGGTTGAGGTCCACCGACTCCATCATGCGGTCCGCCAGCCATAGCACTCCCATGAACAGCACCTGCAGCAGCGCCATGTGAATCACTGCCGTGCCCCACACCTGGGTTCGCAACAGCTTCCGCGGTTCCAACTTGAGACCGATGGTGAACAGCAGCAGCGTTACCCCGATTTCCGATAATTGTGCGAGCAACTCTCCGCCCGGTGTGCCCATTTCATACAGGGCAAAGCCAGCGGCGAGGTAGCCGATGAGCGCCGGGAGCCCGACGGTGCGGGCGAGAATGCCACAGAGCAGGGCGATGAGGATGATCAGGGGGTCAAGCATGCCGATTCTTCGCGGAGACTGTGTCGGGCATTATAGGGGGGAAGGGCTTCACCTGTCTGTGAGTGCCTGGCGTGACATAATGCGCTGGTTGTAACTTTGAGAGAGCTTGAGCGTTTGTCGATTCAAAAGGCTTTTCAGACTCTGGCGGCTCCCGCGGAGTTTGTCGTCGAAGAGAAACGCAGCCGATTCCTCGCGTTTCTTTTTCCTATCGCAGACAGAGACAGCGCAGATCGGCACCTGGCAGAGCTGCGCGAACGGTTTCCCGATGCGCGCCACCACTGCTGGGCCTATGTCATAGGCGATCCCGAGCAGGCGCAGTCGGCGGGCTTCAATGACGACGGCGAGCCATCGGGTACAGCGGGCAAACCGATGCTGAACGTATTGCTCCAGCGCAAAGTGGGGAATGTGCAGGCGGTGGTGGTGCGCTATTTTGGCGGTACGAAACTGGGCGCAGGCGGGTTGGTTCGTGCTTATGGTGCCGCTGTGTCTGGCGCGTTGGATAACGCTGAGTTCCACACATTGCAGCCACTCAGCACTCTGGAACTGTTGCTTCCATTTGCATTGGAAGAGCGAGTACGCAACTTTTTACACACGCAGGGCGTAACGGCGCTGCAAGCGCAGTACAGCGATAGGGTTCGACTTCGCCTGGATTGCGAATCACGCAAACTGGACGAACTCACTAGCGGGCTGGTCGATCTGACGTCAGGGCAGATCATCGTCAGGCAGGAATGACAGTTCCATAGCCTCATGCTCGTCGTTATCGACGGGCGTTTTGCTCCATTTCGGAGGCGGCCAACAGCACGGCCATGTAACCGTGTGCGTGTTGTTTACCCTGTGTTGATGGCACCGTTACCGGGCGGATGGCAACGTAATTCTCGTAGTTGGCCTGGGCGCCCATGCCAGGCGCAAACCCCTGTATTTGTGGGCCACCGTCCTGCCACACGCCGATACTTTGACGTACTGCTTCCCAGCCCCTCTCCGCCGTAGCGCGGAGGTCGCGGTGCAACAGACCTAATCGGACACCTTTGGCCAGTGAGTACACAATCATGCCGGTTGCGCTGGATTCGGCGTAGTTGTCCTGTTCCTGCGTAGCATCGAGAACCTGATACCAATAGCCGTTCTCCGGGTGCTGTGTTGCACGTAGTCCATCCGCCAGCGACTCATACAATCCGGCAATGACGAAGTAGTGTTGGTGATCTTGCGGCAGATACTCCAGTACATCCACCAGCGCCATGGCGAACCAACCGGAGGCCCGGCTCCAGAACTGCGTTGATGTTCCTGTGACCGGATGCGCCCAGGCTTTGGATTTGTCGTAGCTCCACGCGTGATAGGGCAGCTTGTATTTGATATTGAACGAACGTTCCGCGATCAGCAGGATTTGCCTTGTAGCAAGATCTTGTAGCGACTTGTCTTGTGTCAATACGCTCAAGCGAACAAGGAATGGATAGGCCATGTAGAGGCCATCTACCGAGGCGACGTTTCGGTACTTGTCGTTGTTTTTGTGCCAGTAGGCACCATCCGGGGTCGTGTGAAAAGGTGAAGGTTGTGCTTCGGTGCCGAGGAAAAAATCTCGCATGTTTTCTGCTGCGACGAGGTATTTTCTTTCACCGGTCTGTTCAAAGAGGAACAGGCATAGTACGCCCGGGTGCAAACCGTCCATAGTGGTTCTTAGGCCTTCGATCGTACCGTCTTCATTGATGTAGTCATCGGCGTAGGCGCGAATGTAATGTAAGTAGTCTTGATTCCCGGTATTTGAATAAACCTTGTCCAGTCCGTGCAGGATCACGCTGTTGGAATGATCCCAGCCGTGATTTGTCAGCGAATTGATAGTGGGCTGGTAGCGTTTGATGAGCCAGTCCCCTGTTTGGGTGCCAATCGACAGCGGCTCGTTGGCACGTGAGTGCATCGCAATCAGCAACAGGAGGGAGAGACACATCAAGCAGGACGGGAAAAGGCGCTGTTGCATGTGGATTCGTCTCCTCTGAGCTGTCATTGGCGATATTTGTTGCTACCGGTGGCAAGCTAAGGCCAATAATACCTCAAAAACTGGGCAGGTGGCGCAGGCGGAGGAACACGACGGCACACATCAGCGCCACCAGAAAATCGCCCGCCAGGAGCAAAAAATCCAGCTGGCTGATCTCCGGCAGCGTCAGGCTTAGTAGTGTGCTGCCGGCCCGAAGACTGGGCAAGATAACCCCCAGTACCAGCGCAGTGCGCGAGATACCAAACAACCCGAGCCCCACAAACAGATACACAGCGCCCCATCCGGCTATGGCTACCTGATCGCTGGTAAGGGGAGCAAACCACAGCAGTGCGATTTGGGTGATGCCGGCGGCGGTCACCAGGGTTGCGGCGGTGTTGCGTAAAAAGTCGGTGTTGTCGCTCATGGGGGGATTTTGGCATCAGCGGCAAAACGGCGCCAGTGCGGGGGTTTGAGCGCCCGCACATAGGGAGGACAACGCTCTAGCGGCTTGTCATCGCCAGGCCAACCCGGGATGCATTGCTTCGACCCAGGGCCGTACTGATGCGCTGGCCCACAGCCACCAGGGCATCCAGGTCCACGCCGGTGTCGATGCCGAGCCCGTTCAACATGTACACCACATCCTCCGTGGCGACGTTGCCGGAAGCGCCTTTGGCGTAGGGGCAGCCGCCAAGCCCAGCTACGGAGGCATCCACGGTAGCGATGCCGGTGCGCAGGGCAACGAGGATATTGGCCAGGGCCTGGCCGTAAGTGTCGTGGCAATGCACGGCGAGTTTGTCCGGCGGGATTTGTGGCAGCACAGTGTCCAGCAGTCGCTGCATGCTGCCGGCAGTGCCGGTGCCGATGGTGTCGCCCAGGGAAACTTCGTAGCAGCCCATGGCGAGTAACTCCAGGCTTACCTCGCAGACTTTTTGTGGGTCCACATCACCTTCGTAAGGGCAGCCCAGCACGCAGGACACGTAGCCTCGCACGGGCACGTTGTTGTCGCTGGCAGCGGCCATAACGTCCTCAAAGCGCTTCAGGCTGTCGGCAATGCTGCAGTTGATGTTTTTTTGCGAAAAGGCCTCGGATGCCGCACCGAATACCGCCACTTCATCGGCACCGGCAGCCAGGGCTCGCTCGAAGCCTTGCATGTTAGGTGTCAGGGCGCTGTAGCGCACCCCTTCGCGACGCTGCAGGCGCTCGAACACGGCTTCGCTATCGGCCATCTGGGGCACCCATTTGGGGTTCACGAAGCTGCCGGTTTCAATCACTTTCAGGCCCGCTTCACCCAGGCCGTCAATCAGTGCCAGCTTGTCTTCCACCGCAATTTGGCCCGCTTCGTTTTGCAGGCCGTCCCGCGGGCCGACTTCTACCAGGGTGACGCTGTCGGGTAATCCCATCAGGCATCTCCCGCCGCGGCGAACTGCAGGAGTTCCGCGCCGCCGTCCACCAGGTCACCGGGCTGGTAGAAGAACTGTTCAACGGTGCCGTCTTTCGGTGCGCGGATGGTGTGCTCCATTTTCATCGCTTCCATCACCATCAGGGCGGTGCCTTCGGCGACTTGCGTACCCGCGTCTACCAGCAGCGTTACCACCGTGCCATTCATGGGCGCGGCCAGATCGCCACCGCCACTGCCAGCATCAGATTCGCCGGTGTCGGGGCTCAGCGCGTGGAAGGGGCAGGCACCGTCCTGACCGTAGAGGATGAATCCCTCGCTGGTGCTTGCCAGCACAGCGCGCTGCCGGTGGCCTTCACGCTCCAGCAGTAAGGTATCGCCATCGAGTGAGCCGTTGATAAAGGCCTGTTGATCCTGCCAGCTTACGCAATAACCATTGTTGCGCCGTTCCACCCAAACATCGAAATCCTGCTGGTGACAGTGGATCTGCAAAAGCTGGCGATGGGCCTCGTTGAGACGCCAGCCGCCGCTGTCCTGCCAGGGTGACCAGGGGTCGCCCGCTTCAGCGCGGGTTTCACGTTGGCGCACCAACAGTAGAGCCAATGCCGCGGCGGGCAGATCCTGCTTGATGTCCTGCTCCCGTTCGCGGAATACCAGGTCGCGGTGGCGCTCGATGAAGCCGGTGTCCAGGTCGGCGTTCATAAACGGAGCGGCGGTGGCCAGGTTGTAGAGGAAGTCCAGGTTGGTGGTGGTGCCACCAATGCGGTAATCGGACAGGGCGCTGGCCAGCCTGCGCAGGGCGCGGGAACGGTCTTCGTCCCAGACGATCAGTTTGGCGATCATCGGGTCGTAGAACACGCTGATTTCATCGCCCTGAAGTACGCCGGTGTCTACACGTACGTGTTCATTTTCTTCCGGCGGTTGCAGGAACTGCAGGGTGCCGGTTTGGGGAAGGAAGTCCTGTTCCGGGTCCTCGGCGTAAACGCGGGCCTCGAAGGCGTGACCGCGCAGTACTACCTCGTCCTGTTGCAGGGGGAGTTCGGCGCCGGCAGCCACCAGCAGTTGCCACTCCACCAGATCCTGGCCGGTGATCATCTCGGTGACGGGGTGCTCAACCTGCAGGCGGGTGTTCATCTCCATGAAGTAGAAGCTGCCGTCTTCGTCCAGCAGGAACTCCACGGTACCCGCGCCGCGGTAGTCGATGGCGCGCGCTGCCTGAACGGCTGTTTCGCCCATTTGGCGGCGCAGTTCCTCGGTCATGCCGGGGGCGGGGGCCTCTTCGATCACTTTCTGGTGGCGCCGCTGTACCGAACAATCCCGTTCGGCCAGATACACACCATTGCCGTGGCTGTCGCAGAATACCTGCACTTCCACATGCCGCGGCCGGGTCAGGTATTTTTCCACCAGCATGCGGTCATCGCCGAAGCTGGCGCTGGCTTCGCGTTTGGCGGCCGCCAGAGCTTCATCGAATTCTTCGGCGGACCAGACCTGGCGCATACCCTTGCCGCCACCGCCCGCGGTGGCTTTGAGTAACACCGGGAAGCCCATGTCTTCCGCGCTGCTGCGCAGCAGGGCCGGGTCCTGGTCGTCGCCGTGATAACCGGGAACGAGTGGCACCCGGGCCTCTTCCATGATGCGTTTGGCGGCGGATTTCGAACCCATCGCTTCAATCGCGCCCGTGCCGGGGCCGATAAAGGCGATGCCGGCTTCTTCACAAGCGCGGGCGAAGTCGGCGTTTTCAGACAGGAAGCCGTAACCCGGATGGATGGCCTGTGCGCCGGTTTGCTGCGCCACTTCCACGATGCGCGCGCCGCGCAGGTAGGAGTCTTTCGGGGCGGGCCCACCGATGTGCACTGCCTCGTCTGCCAGCGCCACATGGAGGGCGTCGCGGTCGGCGTCGGAGTACACCGCCACCGTATCGATGCCCAGGCGGCGCGCGGTTTTGATTACCCGGCAGGCAATTTCACCGCGGTTGGCAATCAGGATTTTGTCGAACATGGTTTACTCCTGAATCCAGTCGGCGGGGCGTTTTTCGAGGAAGGCTGCAAGGCCTTCCTGCCCCTCCGGCGAAGTGCGAATGGCCGCGATCAGTTCGCAGGTTTGTTCGATCAACGGCTCGGATATGGTTTTGCCTGCGACAGCACCCACCAGCGCCTTGGCGGAGACCACGGCCTGGGGCCCACCGGCGAGAATGGCGTCGATGATTTCATCCAGCGCGTGGTCGAGGCCATCTTCGCCGGAGACCTCGCTGACCAGTCCCAACCGCTGGGCGGTGACGGCGTCGAAGCGCTCGGCGGTGGTGAAGTAACGTCGGGAGGCGCGTTCGCCGATGGCGGCCACTACATAAGGGGAAATGGTGGCGGGTACCAGGCCAACTTTCACCTCCGACAGACAGAAGCTGGCGCGTTCGCTGGCCACAGCCATGTCGCAACACGCCACCAGGCCCACAGCGCCGCCGAAGGCAGCTCCCTGCACCCGCGCAATGGTTGGCTGCGGAATGCTGCGCAAGGCTTTCAGCATTTCGGCCAGTTCGCGGGCATCGCGCAGGTTGTCGGCGCGGTCGTAGTCGGCCATGCGCCGCATCCAGTTCAGGTCGGCGCCGGCGGAGAAGCTGCGGCCCTCGGAGGCCAGCACCACCACACGCACGGCGTGGCTTGCGGTGATTGTTTCGAAGGCGCTTTTCAGCTCTCCAATGACCACATCGTCGAAGGCGTTGTGGACATCGGGGCGAATCAGGGTGACCGTGGCGACACCCCGTTCATCGATGGTGGTACAGACAGTCTGGCTACTCATGATGCGATTCCGTTTGCGTTTACATGCGCAATACACCCATGCGGGTTTCCGCGATGGGCGCATTGCTGGCGGCGGACAGGCACAGGCCTAACACCGTACGGGTGTCGGCGGGGTCGATCACGCCGTCGTCCCACAACCGGGCCGAGGCGAAGTAGGGGTGCCCCTGGTCTCCGTACATATCGAGAATGGGTTGTTTGAAACTGGCCTCCTGCTCGTCGGTCATGGACTCCCCGCTGCGCGCCAGTTGATCCTGCTTGACCGTGGCAAGCACGCCTGCGGCCTGCTCGGCTCCCATCACGGATATGCGCGCATTGGGCCACATGAACATAAAGCGAGGGTCATAGGCGCGGCCACACATGGCGTAGTTACCGGCACCGAAAGAGCCACCGATGATGATGGTGAACTTGGGTACTTCGGCACAGGCCACGGCGTGAACCATCTTGGCGCCGTGTTTGGCGATGCCGCCGGCCTCGTACTGACGCCCCACCATGAAGCCGGTGATGTTCTGCAGGAACACCAGGGGAATCTTGCGCTGGGCACACAGCTCTACGAAGTGGGCGCCCTTCAGGGCCGATTCGCCGAACAGGATGCCGTTGTTGGCGATAATGCCTACCGGGTAGCCGTGGATGCGGGCGAAGCCGCAAACCAGGGTCTCGCCGTACAGGGCTTTGAATTCGTCAAAGTCTGAGCCGTCCACTACCCGGGCGATGATTTCGCGGATGTCGAAGGGTTGCTTGGTGTCAGCGGGCACCACGCCGTAGATGTCTTCCGCGGGGTAGAGGGGCTCCACCGGTTCACGCAAGTCCAGGTTGGGTTGCTTGGTGCGGTTGAGGCGTGCCACCGACTGCCGCATCAGCTGCAGGGCGTGGTGATCGTTGTTGGCGTAGTGGTCAGTGAGGCCAGAGGTGCGACAGTGCACGTCGGCGCCGCCGAGGTCTTCCGCGCTCACCACTTCGCCCGTCGCCGCTTTCACCAGCGGCGGGCCGCCGAGGAAGATAGTGCCCTGGTTTTTCACGATGATGGACTCGTCCGCCATTGCCGGCACGTAAGCACCACCCGCGGTGCACGAACCCAGCACAGCCGCAATTTGTGGGATGCCCTTGGCGGACATGCGCGCCTGGTTGAAGAAGGCGCGGCCGAAGTGGTCCCGGTCCGGAAACACTTCTGCCTGCAGGGGCAGGAAGGCGCCGCCGGAGTCCACGAGGTAGAGGCAGGGCAAGTTGTTTTCCGCCGCAATGGTCTGCGCCCGGCCCTGCTTTTTAACCGTCATCGGGTAGTAGGTGCCGCCCTTTACCGTGGCGTCGTTGACGAAAATCATGCACTCCTGGCCGGACACCCGGCCGATGCCGGTGATGATCCCGGCGGCGGGTACGTCATCGTCGTAAACCTTGTAGGCAGCCAGTTGGGACAGCTCCAGAAAGGGCGAGCCCGGGTCCAGCAGCGCATTCAGGCGCTCGCGGGGCAACAGCTTGCCGCGTGCAGTGTGGCGCTCCTGGGCTTTCGGGCCGCCGCCTTCGCGGATAATGGCGACTTTTTCGCGCAGGTCATCAACCTGCGCCTGCATGTGGTCGCGATTGCGGGCGAATGCCTCATCGCGGGGGTTGATGCGTGTGCTCAGCACAGACATGGTGCTCTCCCTGACTCAGGCGGTTTCCTTGAACAATTCGCGGCCGATCAGCATGCGGCGGATTTCCGACGTGCCGGCGCCGATCTCGTAGAGTTTGGCGTCGCGCAGCAATCGGCCGGTGCTGGCCTCGTTGGTGTAGCCGGTACCGCCCAGCGCCTGGATGGCCTGCAGCGCCATTTGGGTGGCTTTTTCCGCCGTGAACAGGATGACAGCGGCACAATCTTTACGACTTTCCTCGCCGCGATCACAGGCGCCGGCTACGGCGTAGAGATAGGCACGGCTGGCATTGAGGTCGGTGTACATGTCGGCGAGTTTGCCCTGCATCAACTGGAATTCACCGATGCTCTGGCCGAACTGTTTACGGTCGTGCAGGTAAGGCACTACCACGTCCAGGCAGGCCTGCATGATGCCCACCGGGCCGCCGGACAGCACCGTACGCTCGTAGTCCAGGCCGCTCATCAGCACCTTCACGCCCTCGCCTTCGCCGCGCAGCACGTTTACTGCCGGTACTTCGCAGTCTTCAAACACCAGTTCACAGGTGTTGGAACCGCGCATGCCGAGCTTGTCGAGTTTGGGCGAACGGCTGAAACCGGGGAAATCCCGTTCCACGATGAAGGCGGTGATGCCGCGGGAGCCGGCTGCCGGATCGGTTTTGGCGTAGATCACGTAGGTGTCCGCGTCGGGGCCATTGGTGATCCACATCTTGGCGCCGTTGAGAACATAGCGGTCGCCTTCCTTGCGGGCGGTCAGTTTCATGCTCACCACGTCGGAGCCCGCGTTCGGCTCACTCATGGCCAGGGCGCCCACGTGTTCTCCGCTGCAGAGCTTCGGCAGGTAGCGCGCTTTTTGCTCGGCGTTGCCGTTTTTCTGCAGCTGGTTCATGCACAGGTTGGTCATGGCGCCGTAGGACAGACCCACCGAGGCGGAGGCGCGGCTGATTTCTTCCATCACCACCGAGTGAGCCAGATAACCCATGTTGGAGCCGCCGTACTCCTCGTCTACGGTCATACCCAAAATGCCCATGTCGCCAAAGGTGCGCCACAGGTCGCTGGGGAATTCGTTGTTGCGGTCGATATCGTCGGCGCGAGGCGCGAGTTCTTTCTGGCACATCTGGTACACCGCGTCGCGCAGCATGTCGATGTCTTCGCCGAGGCCGAAGTTAAGCGTGGGGTAGGCGGTGTTCATCAGAGTTCTCCCTGTTGGTCGTGCTGGCCCAGCGCTTTGCGGCAGCGCTGTTCCACATCGTTAAGACTCTCCAGCGTGGCCTGGATGTCCTCAAGCTGGGTTTGCAGTGACAGCTGGCGCTCCTGCACGCGACCCAACAATTCTTTCAACTGGTCACGATTGCCGTGATCCGGGTCGTACATGGCAATGATTTCCATGCTTTCGTCCAGACTCATGCCAATGCGCTTGCCGCGCAGGATCAGGGTCAGGCGCGCTCGATCAGCCGTGGAGTAAACGCGCTTGCGACCTTCTCGGGCCGGCTGGATCAGGCCCTTTTCTTCATAGAAGCGAATGGCGCGAGTAGTGATATCAAACTCGCTGGCCAGCTCAGAAATAGTGTAGGTCTTCTTGCTCATAGCGCTTCGGTTTGTGATTGCAGGGCGAACTTTAAGTTACGTTAACGTAAACGTCAATAATGGGTATGCCTCACACCCGGCAAATCTGCCGCGGGCGTGTCGTCAATATAGTAGAGGCGGGTGCAACGTGGTGTGGTAGGCAGAACGAAAAAGGCCGCCCGATGGGCGGCCTTGGTATACAGCGGGGCGTTTCTAGCCGAGGAGGCGCTGTTTGCGGCGAGTGCTGACCAGCAGTCCTGCCAGGCCCAGGCTCAGCAACGCGATAGCGCTGGGTACCGGCACCTGGGCGTAGCGGAAGTTGGCAGCCGCCCAGTCTGTAGTGCCTGAAACCACAACACGGTCAAAGCGAACACCGGTACCTGCCAGCAACCTTGCGCCGGCGCTACCGTGCGCGTCGCGGGAAATGGTGCCCATGGACAACGCGCCCAGGAAAAACTCCATGTTGAAGGATTGCATTGAGAATGGGTTGGGTTCAACTTCGAAACCAAAAGTGGCCAGCGTGCTGCTAAACAGCATTTCCACGACCTGCGCTCCATTGGAGTACAGTACCGCCGGGTTGGCGCTTTCGGTATCGGGCGGGGAGCCCCAGGTAGCCCAACCCGAGCCGACGGTGCGCTTGCCCATGGTCTCACTGAACAGCACAGTGAGACTGGCATCGCTGATCGAGTTGACCGAGCTGCCGTTGCTCAGGCCCGAAAAGTCGATCTTGGTGGTGGCGTCCGTATACGCAGTGTCAGGATCCAGAATCTGGATGGGCAGACTGTGGCTCGGAGCGCTCTGCAGCAGGGCTGCAACCGCGACAAGCGGTAAAAATCGTGTCGATATAAAATGGCGGAACATAGTAAAAGATACCCTTGCTAAATGTACTTGCAACACTACAAAAGCAAGTATGGGGCCATGTTTATTTTTATTGTTAATTAACAGTATGTTAGGAATTTCTGGCTGACTCTTTTGGATGACTTTTTGAGAACCCGGTCACACCTTGGTAGACCATAAAGTCAAAACTGTAAAATATCCTGACATTCTATAAACGCTATTGAAGAAGACCAAAAATGCATAAACCTGAACTCATCGCACTATTGCGTGACGGCCAGTTTCACTCCGGGGAAGATCTCGCAACTGCCCTCAACGTGAGCCGCACGGCGGTGTGGAAACAGTTGCAGAAGCTCGACGAGCTCGGGCTCGCGGTGGAGTCGGTGAAAGGCACGGGCTATCGCATCCCCGGTGGTCTTGAGTTGTTGGATGAAGGCCGTGTTCGCGGCGGGCTGGATGCACAGGCGCGCGGGTTGATGGGTGAGCTCGCCATTCACTGGCAGATTGACTCTACCAATGCTGAAGCGCTGCGGCGGGTCGCCGATGGCGCAGCCAGCGGACTGGTTTGCACCGCCGAACAGCAGACAGCAGGCCGTGGGCGCCGTGGCCGACAGTGGGTCAGCCCGTTTGCCCGCAACATTTACCTGTCGCTGGTGTGGGAATTCAATGGGGGCGCCGCCGCGCTGGAAGGCTTGAGCCTTGCCACGGGTGTGGCGGTGGCGCAGTCCCTGCAGGATGTCGGCGTAGCGGGCGTGCAGCTCAAGTGGCCCAACGACATTCTCTTCGCCGGTGAGAAGCTGGGGGGAATATTGTTGGAAATGTCCGGGGACGCGGCGGGTACCTGCCAGGTGGTTGTGGGGATTGGCTTGAATGTCGCCATGCCCGCGGCCCAGGCAACCACTATCGACCAGCCGTGGACGGACCTGGAATCGGTCGCAGCCAGGGCTACGGGGCGTAATGAGCTTTTGTCAGCCCTGCTAAATCGCCTGTTACCTATGCTCAATACCTTTGGCCAGTCCGGATTCGCCGCGTGGCGAGACCAGTGGTTGGCGCTTGACGCCAATGCTGATGCTAACGTGGTGATGCAACTGGGGGACCGACAGGTTGCCGGTATCGCCCGCGGGGTGGACGAGCGCGGCGCTATGCGCCTGGAAACTACCACGGGCATACAGTTACTCCACGGAGGCGAAATTTCCCTGAGGCCCGCGTCCTGATGCGCTGCCTTCAGCTCGACGTAGGCAACACCAGCGCCAAATGGCGGTGGGTGGACACTGGGGGTGTTCAGCAGCGCGGTAGTTTCAAGCGCGGCGCGCTGCAGCAGGTTTGCGAGGAATGGCAGCGGCTGGATCCACCGGACCAGGTGTGGATTGCCAGCGTTGCCGACGCTGATTTTGAGCAGGCGCTATCAGACGCAGTGGCGCAGTTGTGGTCCTTGGCTCCGTGGTTGCCACGGACCCCCGCCTCCACGGCTGGCCTGCAAAACAGCTATGCGGAACCTGCGCGCATGGGTATCGACCGATGGTTGGCGATGCTCGGCGCCTGGCAGGTGCTGCCTGACACGCCCCTGTGTGTGGTGGATGCGGGCTCGGCCCTGACCATCGATCTGATTGGCGCCAATGGCCATCACCGAGGGGGATACATCATTCCCGGGCCGCAACTGATGGAATCGGCCTTGCTGCGTGATACCGACAGGGTGCGTTTCGACCTGGCCGGCGAGTACCGCCTGGACCCCGGCACCTGTACCGCAGAAGCCGTACGTCACGGCATTGCTGCGGCCCAGTCGGGCGCGGTCAGGCTGATCCAGGAGCGTTTCGGTGAGCCGGAAATGGCAACGGTCTACAGCGGCGGTGCCGGTGAGGTGATCAAATCCCTGTTGGAGGATCCGGGCCCGTTTCGGCCCGACCTCGTGTTTGAAGGACTGGCCATGCTGGCCGCGGAAGCGGGGCTTACAGATAGTTCTTGAGTTGATCCTGCAGTGGGCCCAGCCAGGGCTCGTAGTTACGCCAGCGTTCGGATGATTCACGGTAAATCGGTTGCCGTGCCTGGGTAATACTGGCGGTGCGAATCACGCTCTTGGCCGCGGTGTTGCTTAACACCGCAGGGTCCCATTTCAGGCCGCAGAGCGTCAGCAGGCGAGTAAAACCCTGCTCGGGATCCGCCACCAGTTTTTCGTAGTCCGAATGATGGATTTTCAGCGGTAGTACCCGCTCCCACCACTGCATGATCTTGCGGTAGCGCACATAGTAGTCCCCGCAGGCTTTCAGGTCGTAGCTGTAGGACAGTTCCGGCGAGAAGAACTCCTGAAAGTAGTTGGACAGGCAGGTATCCAGGGGGTGTCTGCGGGCGTGGATAATTTTCGCACCGGGCAGGGTGATCGCAATCAACCCCAACAGGCGGAAATTGAGGGGCGACTTGTCGATCGTGCGTTTGATGGCGCTACTGCCTGCCATTTCACGCGTCCGCGTTATATAGCGCTCGCCCAGGGCCTGCGCCTGAGCTGCTTGCAGTAAACCCGCTGCGCGCGGGTAATGCTCGCGGGTTCGCAGCGATCGGCCCAGGTTGTGGGCCATCACACTCATATCATCCAGTTCGCCCAGGCCGGCGACCTGGGGGTGACGACCGAGCCGCTGTTCCACCAGGGTAGTGCCGGAACGCGGCATGCCGACTACGAATACCGGGCTGGCGCCCTTCGCCCCCGAGCCCTGCATCTGTTTGAAATACTTGCGAGTAAAGACCTCCCGGCTGTCCTCCACAAAACGGTCGGAGAAGGTGCTCGTACGGTTCACGCCAGCCAGCTCATTGGCGCTCACGAAATGTTGCCAGGCCTGGTCGTAGCGGGCCATCGCGTCGCAGATGCGCCCCGCGGCAAAGTGCATGCTGGAGCAGCGGCTGGTATCTGATGCGCAGCGCTCGATGGCGGCTTCGGCCAGGGTCAGGAGCTTGCCGCGCTCATCCTTCGGTGCCGTTTGCGCGAGACTGCTGAGCGCATCGGCGCTGTCGGGGTTGATGGCAAAAGCAGCGCTGTAAGCCGCATAGGCTTCTTCCATCTGGCCGCGATTGTGGTGCATACGGCCCAGCGTGATGTGCAGGTGGGCATTAGGTTCGCTAACTCGTTCGATGCAGTCCTCGAGCATCGCTTCAGCGTCGCTCCAGCGGTCCAGGTTGGACAGGTGGGCCGCATAAAGCGTGGCCGCTTCTTCATTTTCCGGGTGTTCGCGCAACTCCGTTGCGAGCAGGGTCTCGCCCTCGGCTGCGCGGTCGTCGTGGAGGAGATTGCGAAATTGGGTGGTTAAATCAGTCACTGTTCAGGCACTACCGTTGATTGGAAGTGGACCATGGACCAGCCGGTGTCACTTTTACGCCAGATCTTGGTAACGATTTCGTGGATGACCCGGTTGTTTTTGTCTTCCCAGCGGAAGTCTCTGACGGTATAGCCAAGGTTCTCGCCCACTCTGTATGGGGTGAGCGTATCGGAAATCGGCGCCTTTCCCGCACCAAAGGGGCGAGGGATGGAGCGGCAGAACTTGTCCACCTGCGCACGGCTCATCTTGCGGCTGTTGGCGTAGAAGGTGATGTCTTCAGACATCAGGGAGATGACTTTGTCGCAATCACCTTCTTCGAACGCCTTTTGTTCTCCCTGCACCACGGTGCGCAGTTCGTCGTCGGCATGAGTTACAGAAGCCAGGGCAGGCAGCAGGCAGCAGCACGCAATCAGCAAGCGATTCATCGTTCATCCTGTTATTAAGATCGTCTCGCTTATCTAACGGACATTGCACGCGAATGCAATGCCCTGGGGGGGAGGAGGGGCTCGGTGGAGCTGGGAATTACGTGGGTGAGTATTGACCTTACCCCTTTGTTCGCAGAGTCAATGTGTTCCCATCACGGCCGGTATAGCGTATTCGCCGGCGGATTGGTCAGTGTGTTGCAGCCGTCGCCGTAGCAACACAGATGGCAGGTGATATCACCCCCGCCGTCGCCGGGATCGAAATTCAGGCAGCGGGGTTCGTTTGATGTTTGTGCGTACCACAGGTTCTCGCAGGTCGGTCGATCAACACAGCGCCTGAACTCCAACACCCGGTCTCCGATTTTGATAACGTCATTCATCGCGAAGGGTTGTCCGGCCGGACAGAGGTAAGTCTGTGCCAGCACCAGATCCAGGTCTGTGCAAGGTATCTGGTTTGCGAGGTCGCCACACAGAAGCGCCTCATGAGGTTGCGGTTGCAGGCGGATAACATGCGTGGCCTGGGCGGCCCTGCCGCCACTGTCGCTGACCGTCAGTGTTACGCTCAAGTCCAGATCGGCGCTTTGATTCACTACCGGCAACTGCACCGAGGGGTTGGCGGTGGCCGCGATAGTGGGTTGTGCGCCGGTAGTAAGGTAATGGTAGCTGTAGGGCGGCACGCCGCCACTGACACTCGCATTTAGCGACGCCACACTTCCGCTGTTGGCAGTCGCGGGGCCACTTAGCGTGACCTGTATCGGCGGGGTTGAGTCGACGCTCACAGTCTCTTGCGTAACGGTGGAATTGCCGACAGCATCCGTCACCGTGTAGGTGAACTGCAGCGTGTCAGTGACCCCCGGGGCGATGAAATCGGGATTGGGTGTGTCGTCGTTATTCAGTGTGATGGCGGGGCCATCGGTTTGAGTCCAGCTATAGCTGTAAGGGCCGACTCCGCCGTGCGCGGGTGCGCCGTTGAGGTAGACCCGATCACCACTGTGAACCTGTTGCGGCGACAAGCCCGACAGTTGGAGCGTACCCGCCAGGTCGTTGATCACAACCGCTTGTTGCCCGGTAATGCTGGAAGTACCGTCGCTTACGGTGAGCTCAAATGTTACCGGGTAAGTATGATCCACTCCCGGCGCGTCGAAGCTGGCTACCGCGTCAGTGGCATTACTGACGGGAATGGCCAGTGGTGCCGGTGAGGGTAACCACTGGTACTGATATTGACCGCTACCGCCCCGGGCGACGGCATGCATTTTGATGTCCGTCTGGCCCTCGTCCACATACAGTGTTGGCATGGGCTGCAGCGCGAGGGGGATCGTCGAAGCGTCCGGATGCAGATTTATGGCCAGGGGCCGGGTGACGGTTTGTCCGGTGTCGGTATCGGTTACGGTGACCTCCAACTCCAGTTTGTCGGCAGTCGTCACTCTTGGCGTGACTACCGTGACCGTGGCCTGGTCAGCGCCTGTCAACTGTGCGCCGGGTCCGTCGACTTGCTGCCACTGGAGGCTGTAGTGTCCGCTACCGCCGGTAGCAGTTGCGGTGACGTCGATTGTATTGCCCGCCAACACACTCAGTGTGGGATCGACCTGAACCACCACACCCGGCAGTGGCGCAACGATATCCTGGATGGTGACATTGACGCGTTGCTCGACAGAACTGCCGGCCATGTCGGACACCTCAACCTTGAAGCTGAGCCTGTTGTTGCCGGTCACTTCCGGAGCATCCAGCAGTGCGACGGCCTGGTTGGCATTGGCTAAGGTCACCGGCACCCCGCTGACCTGTTGCCAGCGATAGCTGTATGGCGGGCTGCCGCCGTGGACTGGGATCGCCAGCGGTATCGCTGACTGCTTCTCCGGGACCGAAAAGTCGAGTGCTGCCGCAACGGAGAGCGGATTGGGGGCCTGCGTTGCCTCCGGCTGCAGATTAACGATCACCACACCGTCACTACTGTGGCCGCTGTTGTCACTGACAGTGACTGTAAATTCGAGGACTTCGGACTGGCCGGCAATACGGGGTAGGGAGACTGTTGGCGCATCGCTGTTGCCATCAGTGATAACGGCAGGTTTGCCAGCGGTCTGGGACCATTGCCAGGTGTAATTTCCGTCACCTCCCTGAGCGTTGGCGACCAGATTGATGGAGCTGCCTGAAAGGGCCGGCAGTGGTGGCCGCGTTTGCACGCGTAACACTTGCTGGGGTACCAGTGCGAAGCTGTCCCGGATCAGTACCTTGACCGATTGTTCAGCCATCTGCTGTTGCGCGTCGGTCGTGACCACTTTGAATTGCAATTCGGTATTGCCAGTGACTGCCGGTGCTTTGAAGAAGCTGATGCTCTGATCGGCGTCCGTCAAGGTCACGGCCGGCCCTGTCAACTGGCTCCACTGGTACTGATAGGGCTCCATACCACCCGATGCGCGCGCAGACAGTGACACCGGCCGGGGGCCTTCATCGGCGGTCAGCGAGGGGGCGTGTATCGACAATGGCAGGATAGCCGGCACGGCGTCCGGATAGGCGAC
Organism: Gammaproteobacteria bacterium; assembly: GCA_030427085.1. GTDB lineage: Bacteria > Pseudomonadota > Gammaproteobacteria > Pseudomonadales > Halieaceae > JAUHXH01. The sequence goes on from JAUHXH010000004.1 coordinate 524,563, forward strand.
CACTGACGCGGTGGCGCCAGTTGAGGTGCCGCTGCCGTTATTGTCCGTTACCGTGACGGCGAGGGCGTAGGTGGTCGGCACCGTGACGGCGGGCACCACTAGTCTGGCTATCTGGTCCGGGTTAGTACCACCGACAATCGTGGGGCGCGGCGCGTCAATGGGTGTTGTGCTGGTGACCTGCCAGTTTTGGGTGTGGGCGCCCGTACCGCCCTGAATGACGGTCGGCAGATTGGGGGTGGACCCTGCGGGAACATGTATTACAGGTGGCGTCGACACCAGTAAGGGGGTGGTCACCTGGGTTCCCGGAGATGTGAGAGGGGTATGGCCGCTGGCACTGGTGTTGGTTGGCAGGACATGGATGATGACGCGATCTTTGGCGCTGTCGATGCCGTCGCTGAACGTCAGTTCGAAGACGAGGTCAGTACCGCTGCGCAGGGACGGCGCGGTAAAAACCGGATTGCTGGTCGCGGTATTGTCGAGCATCACCGAGTGGCCGGATAGCTGGGTCCATGCGAAGGTCGCCAGCGAGCCATCGCCCCTGCCCGTGCTGTGCAGTGACACTACCTGGCCGGGTTGGACGTATTTGTCTTTGCCGGCGTTGGCGAAGACGTGGTCAGGGTTTACCAGCACTTCAACATTGGTGGTGACGCTGCCCTGATCGTCGGTAACTGTCAGGGTGAATTGCAGAATTTCAGCATCGCTGACGGCCGGTGCGGTAAATTCGAGTTCGGCACCCTGCGCGTTTCGCAGCGCGACGGTCGTACCGGCGGTTTGTTCCCACTGGTAGTTCACCGTACCTACGGTATTGGCGACTTTGGAATGCAGTGTGACCTGTTGACCTTCTTCAACCTGTTCAGCGCCGGAGACCAGTACGCTTGCCTGTGGGTCCACTGCCAGATGTCCCAGTGCTGTTTCCGAATGAGGTGTGCAACCGAGGTCGTTGCACGCCTTCACCGCGAAACAGCTCACTTCTCCGGGCTCTATGCCCTCAACCGTGAAGCTGTCGCTGTCAGTGTCGCCCAGGAACTCCTCACAACTCTGTTCGGAAGCCGGTGCGCACTGTCGAGCCTGAGAGTCAAAATCGCACTGGTGTACGTTGTATTTTTTTGCGTCTTTAACCGGTGACCAGCCGAGAGTGACGCTGCTGGCGCCGTTGGTGGTAGACACGCCCTGCGGGGGTGAGGTGAGCTCGCTGGTTGACGAGTTTGATCCATCCGAGTCATCCGAGCCATCCGAGCAGCCGCCAAGTAGCGAAGTCGTCAGCACACTCGCGATCAGTAGCCGTAGCGGGGCGGCCGCGAGTACTTTGGCAAAGAAGGGCGCAACTGGCTTTAGCCTGCGTTCGTTGGTCGGGCCTGAGTTGGCTGGGTACATACACGCGCCTCGAGAAGGAATGCTTTAGCGAACAATCGAATAATTCCGGTGCTTGGGAGACGCAGAAGGAATCAGCGGGGTGACTCTGATTGGCCTCTCGATCTCCGCAATCGAGGGTGCCATTATATCTGATACCAATTCTTGCTCGGCACCCCCGAACTCACTATTGCATCCACCCCGGCATTCTCCTATTATTGCCGCCCTTCTCGGGGAGGCTTACCTGACAGGTCTCTTGCTGCAGAAGTGGAGTGATTGGCTGGCGTAGCTCAGTAGGTAGAGCAGCTGATTTGTAATCAGCCGGTCGGGGGTTCGATTCCTCTCGCCAGCTCCATTTCCCTTCGATCGCTTCTGGCATCTGGTCACTCGCGATCTTCTGTACATTCGGTACATAAAAAAACGGCTGCCATTGGCAGCCGTTTTTGGTTCTGGTTGGGTTGCGCGATCAGGCGCGGAGTGCGGCGCGGCGGCGGTGCAGTCCGAACAGGCCCAGTGCCAGCAGTGCCAGGGTACCGGGTACCGGTACGTTGGTGATTTCCCGGAACAGTTTGTCTTCCATGGCAGAACCGAAGTCGGCGAAGGACACGGGGCCGATGTTGAAGAAGTTAGAGCCACCGACCACATTGTTTTGATACCAGGTGGCCACCGAGGCGGACTGCAGAACGATGCCGTTGATGTCCTCAACGCCGGCGAGCAGAGCAGCATCACGGGCATCTGAAGTGTCGGCACCGCTATTTTCTTCGCCGTCACCGGATACGTCGATTACCCAGCGGCTGGAGTTAAAGACGTTGGTGGCGGCACTGTTGTTGGCAATCGCCCAGTTGAGCGCCGAACCCGGTGCTGTCAGGCCTGAGAACGCGCGGGCCAGACCACCGATGGCGGTGCCGAAGTCAAAGGCTGAGGTACAGCCACCGCAATTACCCACCTGGGTCCAGCCGATGGATTCCACCTGCTCGTCGGAGCTTGACCACTGGATGACCCGCACGGCGATGCTGCCGATTAAGCCGTTGTCGATGGCATTGGCCACTGCTGCGCTCTGAAACGCCGCCTCGTAACCAGCCATCTGGGTGTTGTATTCGGTTCCGTCAATACTGCCGGACACATCGATTAGCAGGGCCAGCTCCATATCCACATCGATTGCCGAGGCGCTGGGCGCCAGAACGGCGAGCATCGGAGCCAGCAGGCAGGCCATGGTGATTTTGAAGGACTTCATTTCGATCTCCTCGGGGGTCCGCAGACGCCCTTTCTCGATACCGCTGCCGCCGGGACAATCCCCCGCGGCGTAATTAAATTTTAGGCAGAGTACTTAAGGCAAGGGTCGTGCCAGTTTTGTAAGTGACTGATTTTTAGGCGGTTGTTTTCGTGTAATAAGGTGTAATCGCCAAAAATGTAAAAAAATCTGACAGCAAAAACGCGGAAAATCGGTTTTCGCCGGATCCGCCGGCTTACAGCGCCTGCTGATCCAGTTCGGCCAGCAGCGCTTCGGCCCGCTGGCGACCGCGAAAATCACCGGTCAGAGTGAGGGCATGGCGCAGTTCGATAGCTGCCTCAGTGCGCCGCTCGAGTTGATACAGGGCCTCACCCAGGTGATAGCTGATTTCGGCACTGTTGGCTGCGCGGGCCTTGGCTTCGCGCAGATAGGTGATCGCGTCATCGGCCTGGCCAGCCTGCACCAGAATCCAGCCGAGGGTGTCATTGATAGCGGGACTATCTGGCGCCGCTGCGTGGGCGCGGCGGGCAAACTCCAGCGCCTCGGGCTCGCCCAGGTTCTGGAGCACCACGGCCTGATTGTTGAGGAAGGCCGGGAAGTCAGGGCGAACTGCCAGCAATTGCTCCATCACCACGCGGGCATCGGCCCAGCGTTCTTCGCGAATGAGCAGGGTGCCCAGCGCGGCCTGGGCGCGCAAGTGCGGCCCTCTGGCGGCGATATAGCCGCGTAGCGTTTGCTCGGCGTCGACCGTTCGACCAAGAGCTTGCTGCGCTCGCGACGCGCCCAGTGCAGCTTCGAGCTGTAGGTCCCTGAACTCACCCGCGCGTTCGAACTGTTGCTCGGCCTCGCGAAAATTACCGTTGGCCATGGCGGCTTGCGCCCACAACAAATGGCCGGTTGCCGTTTCCGGGAAGGCTTCGGTCAGCTTGCGGGCAAACTGTTCCGCCTGGTCGTAATCCTCCATCAGCAGGAGCGCGCGTACATGGTCGGCCTGCGTGGGCAGATAGTCGGGATTGGTTTCGATGGCTTTGAACAAGGTGTTACGAGCGCCGGGATAGTCCTCGGCCTCGATTTGCAATTGGGCAATTTTGTGCAGGGCTTCGGCACTATAGCCGGTTTGTTTGGCCATGCGGCTGTAGGTCACCAGCGCTTCGCGCCGATCGCCCATCGCCAGCAGGGTTTGCCCCAGCAGGGCCTGCGCGTCGAGCAGGCGTGGCTGCTCGGCAACGGCCTGGCGGGCCTGGTCTTCGGCGGCCTGGTACTCCTGTAACTCAAGTAGCACCCCTACCAACAAGCGCTGTGCATCCAGTGCTGAAGGGTCCAGGGCAACGGCAATCTCGCCGTTGCGCCGCGCTTCCTCCATCAGCCCGTTGTCGCGCTCGATAACGGCCATCTCCAGCGCGAAGCGGTAGTCTTCCGGGGCCAATTCCCTGGTCTCGATAATGAGTTTGCGGGCGGCTTCGGTTTCGCCGGCCTTGTGGTACGCCCGAATCCGGTTCAGCCGAGCAGGCAGATAGTCGGGGTTAGCGCTGATCAAACGGTCGAGCAGACCCAGGGCCTGTTCCGGATTACCTTGGGCAGTGAGCAGGGCGGCCTGAAGGTTCAGGTAATCGGGGTTCTCTGGTTGGGCTTGAATCAGCGTCAGCAGGACAGGCCCGGCCTCGTCAATTCTGTTGCTGGCGAGCAGGGCCTGGGCGAGGTGATAGCTGGCTTCTTCGGTGTCCTGCTCTGCGCGGATGGCGTACAGCAGGTCGATACCCCTCGAGCGCGCGCCGGCTTCAAGCAGGTACCGCGCCAGATCCACATCCGACGCCAGCTTGCCTTCGCCCGCGCCATCGACTCGCTCCATAATGGCGGCGGCTCGGCCTGGATCCCCGGTGCGGGCATAGGCCGCGGCGATCAGGCTCATCAATCGCGGATCGCCGTGGTAGCGGTGCAGTAGTGGCGACAGAGTCTGGATGGTTTGCCGCTCCTTGCCCAGTTCCAACTGTACGGTGGCCAGCAGCATCCGTGAGTTGGGATCGTCGTGATTGCGGGCTACGTAGCGCTGCAGGTACTCCATGGCCTGCTCCAGTTCGCCCAGCCGGAAATGGGTGATGCCACCGGCCATCAGGTATTCCGGTGCGTTGTATACCGTGTCTTCCGGCAGCCGAGCCAGAATATTGGCCACGGTAAGCAGGGCGTCTCGTTCAGCCTGGGAGTCGCCCTGATGGGCGGCGACCAGACTGCGGAAATAGGGGATGCGCGGATCGATGGACTCGCTGACCTCGAGGGGTTTCAACATAGTGTCCGCTTCGTCATAGCGCTCCATGCTGATCAGCAGGCCGATGCGTGCAGTCAGTGCATCCATGCCGTCTTCATCCAACGCCACAGCGCGAGTGTAGGCCGCGAGCGCCCCCTCCAGATCGCCACTGCGGTGCAGGGCAAGGCCCAGCCCATTCCAGGCGCGCGCTTCCTGCGGAAAATCCTTCGTCAGGCGCTGGGCAAGCTTCAGGCCGTGTTCCGGAGGCATGTCGTGAAGCGACAGGGACAGTTCCGCCAACAGACCTTCGAGGTTGTCGTCATCCAGCGCAAGGGATTCCTGCATGGCCATGCGTGCGCGGTCGGAGCGGCCCAGGCCCAGCAGGGCGTGGGCATGGTAGCCATACATGTCGGCGCGGATTGAGGGTGGTGTGTCATCCAGGGGTAAGTTGCTGATGAGTAGCGCGTATTCCCGCTGCAGCATATAGGCGCGGGCCAATCGCAGGCTGATGTGCGTACGGTCGGCACCGGCCAGCAAGGCGTCTGAGTACATTAATTCCGCCTGGTCCGGCCGTCCCATGCTCATATACGTATCGGCGGCCAGTACCAGCGAGGGCACGTGATCCGCCTCCAGTTTCAAGGCATTTTTGAGCTGGATAATGGCGGCGTCGTTATCCCCCCTGGCTGCGAGTCGGCTGGCGTCTTCGTAGTACTCGGCAGCACTGTCCAGACTTTGCGCAGCGGCCGGAACCGCGTAGAGCAGGCAGGCGGTGACGAGAAAGCGGCGAATCAACACGGGAATCTCCCCTGGAGCGTGATAGTGAATCTTGTTTCATATCAGCATAGACCCCGGCCCCTACTCGCGACACCGAGGTACGTCAAAAGTGTGCGGGAGCTAACACGCTCCGCCGGGTTTGCTATTCAAACTGTGACGGGAGTGCCCCGCTCAGGATTCTGAGCGGGTGGCGGTTGGGTTGAACAGGCGCTGCTTGAGACGCTGTATCCCCTGGCGGCAGTCATCACCAACGGTGTACAGCGCCGGCACCATCAATAAGGTGACAAACAGGGCAAAGAGCACACCGAAAGCCAGAGCCAGTACGGCCGGCTTGAGGAACTCGGCATCGATGGAGCGCTCCGCCATGATGGGTATCAGGCCCACAAACGTGGTAACGGTGGTGAGCAGAATCGGCCGAAAACGGCTAACACCAGCTTCCACCACGGCGTCCATCACGCTCTTGCCTTCCTCGCGCAGGCGCCCCATGTAGTCCACCAATACCAGGTTATCGTTCACTACCACGCCGGCCGCCGCGCCGATGCCGAAGTAGGAAAACATCGCCATGGGTATACCGAACAGCATGTGGCCAAATACCGCACCCATAAATCCGAATGGAATGGCGGTCATAATCAGCAGTGGTAACCAGTACGAATGGAATGCCACAGCGATCAGCGCATACATTACGAAAAACGCCACGGCGTACAGGGCGAGGATTTCGCTAAAGAACTCTTCCTCATTCTCTTGCTGGCCGCCTTTGAGCAGAATCAGGCCAGGATAGCGTTGCTCCAGCCCCGGAATGAAGTTTTCCCGCATGTCGGTGTTGATGTCGTTAACCAGCTCGGGGTTGGCGTCGGCGGAGATCTGCACCATGCGCTCGCCGTCGCGGCGCCGGATACTCTCTACGCCGTGCGACAGCTCTATCTCTACTACTGACAGCAGCGGCACTTCGCGGCCATCGTTGGTGCGCACGCGGAAGTCATCCAGGCTGGCGAGTGACTCTCGCAGGGCCAGTGGATATTTCACCATCACTTTTACGTCGCCATTTTCGCGGGGCAGGCGCTGCACTTCCTCGCCGTAGTAAGCCTGGCGGACCTGTCGGGAGACCTCGGCCAGGTTTATCCCCAGTTTTTCCGCGCCGGGTAGAAGCTTGAGGTGAATTTCATCGGACTCACCCCGCAAATTGTCTCGCACATAATAGGTGGCATCGTAGCCGCGCAGTTGCTCCTGCATCTCCCGGCTGGCCTGCCGCAGCAGTTCGAGGTTCTTATGGCGCAACACATGTGTAATGGCCGGGCCGGGATCGTTGAGCTGGTAGCTCACCTCGATTTCATCGGCGTCGGGGATTTCCCCGATCAGTTCCCGGAAGCGGGTGACGGCTTCTTTAGCGGTCAGGTCACGCTCCTCCGGTGGCGCCAGGTTGATAATGGCAATAACGCTGTCGCGCCGTGAGCGTGTGTACCAGCCCGAGATCAGTTTGCCGCTGCCGCCGTGCTCGGCCGCCTCTGCCTCAACCTCGGCGATGAGTTGGCGCTCCGCCTGCTGCAACTGGTTCAGCACACCCAGCGCTCGGGAGTAGGGGGTGCCCGTGGGCAGCAACACATTCACGTAAATCTGGGTGGCCTGAATCTCGGGGAAGAAATTGAATTTGACCCATCCTGAACTGAAAGTGCCCAGTGCGATGGTGAAGGCAGCGATAAAGATAGAGGAGGTCAGGTAGCGATGCTTTAACGCCTTGTGCAGCAGTGGGCGGTAGCGAGTGTTAGCGAACGCGATGATGCCCTCTTCCAGTTTGCGCTGCTTGAGCCGCCAGCCCGTCAGGTGCTCACGCTTTTCCAGGTGGCGCAGGTGGGCTGGCAGGATGAGAAAGGCTTCGATGAGGGAGATCACCAGCGCTACCGTAATCACGATGGAAAACTGCTCGGTCATATGCGCGCCTTCCACATCCAGGAAGAACCAGGGCGCAAAGGCAATCATGGTGGTTAGCACCGCGAAGATCACCGGTTTGGACACTGCATAGGCACCCTCGATAGCAGCGTCTACCCCGCCGCCCATTTTGTGCGCATAGTTGTGAATGCTCTCGCCCACCACGATGGCGTCGTCCACCACGATCCCCAGAACCAGGAGGAAGGCGAAAGTGGAGATGACATTGAGCGAGACGCCGTTCACCGGTAGCAGGGAGAAGGTGCCCATAAAGGCCACCGCGATCCCGGCGGTAACCCACAGGGCGACCTTGGGGCGCAGTGAAAGCATCAGTACCAGGAAAACCAGGATCAGACCGAGATAGGCGGAGTCGCCGATGAGTGACATGCGGCTGTGGTAGATATCGGCGCTGTCGAACCACAGGGTCAGGCTCACGCCATCGGGAAGTTGCTGCTGCGCCTCTTCCAGCCAGGCGGTAACGGCCTCGCTGGAGCGTACAATTTGCATGTTGTCGCTGGTCATCACCTGCAGCAGCACCGCCGGTTCACCGTTGAGGGTGGCGAGAATTTCGTTTTCCTCGAAGCCGTCGATCACCGTGGCAACATCGCCTACGCGAATCACCCCGCCTTCGGGGCTCTGCCGTACCACGATGTCACGAAAGTCCCGCTCGGTATCGGCCAGGTTGCGGGCCCGCAGTCGCACGTCGCCAGTGGCTGTGCGCACCTGGCCGGAAGAGAGGTTGATGGAGCTGGCCCGGATGGCCTCCGCCACCTGATCGAAACTGATGCCATAGCGGCGCATGGAGCTTTCGGACAGCTCCACGGTGACTTCCTCGCGCCGGGTGCCGAACAACTCCACCAGGGTGATATAGGGCAGGGCGGCGAGTTCGTCGCGCAGGTCTTCGGCCAGCCGCGTCAGTTCACGTTCGCTCACCTCACCGTGAACGGCCACTCGAATCATCTCCTGGCGGAATTCCGATTTCCTCACCAGGGGTTTTTCAATATCCCGGGGCAGGGCGTTAACGGCATCCACCCGGCTTTTCACGTCGTTCAGAAATTCGTTGAGGTCCACGTGGGACCAGGTGGTAACGTCGATGCGGCCGTAGTTTTCCGAGGCGGTTGATATCACCCGTTTTACGCTGTCGAGGTCCTTCAGTGCCTCCTCGATGCGGATAACCACCTGCTCCTCAACTTCCTGTGGAGCGGCACCGGGCCAGGTAACTTCGATCTGCACCTGCTTGACCTGGAAGAAAGGGAAAGCCTCCCGTTCCATGGCGACAAAGCCCAGGTAACCCGACAGCAGAATGCCAAACATCAACAGGTTGGCGGCAACCGGGTTACGAGCCCACCAGGCGATGAGTTGTTTCATGGTTTTGCCTCCCGCCGCAGCAGTTAGTTGGCGGCTACGCCGGGCTCATCGGACGCAATCGCAGCCAGCGCCATCCCGGAGATGGGGTTGCGGATGGCAGAGGTCACCACGCGCTCACCAGCACTCAGGCCCTGGCTGACCACCACGCGCTCACTGGATCGATGGGCAACGTCTATCTGCCGCATTTCCAGACGATTGTTGTCGTTCAGCAGGTACACCACATCGCCCGCACGCAGGCCGTCAGGGGGGATCACAGTGGCGGTGTCCATGGCGCGGCCATCGATGCTGACATCTGCAAACAAGCCAACTGCCAGTGGCATATCGAGCGCGGAGCGATTCTCGTTGTAGGGGCTTTCAACCTCAACAATGCCGTACAGCAGGCGGGTTTCCGGGTCGATGCTGGCATCCAGACGGATCAGCCGGCCCTGCCACTGGTGCTCCTGTCCGGCCACATCGGCGCTGACAATGCTCGGGACCCCCTGGCCGGCCGGTGCGGCATAGCCGATGGGCAGGCCGAGTGCAGCCAGTTGGCGATCCGTCAGGGGTAAGCGGATTTCCACAGTGTCTGTGGCGAAGGCGCGACCCAGGCGGGTGCCGGGGGAAACATACTGCCCAGTGTCCGCCAGTTTGCTGATCACCCGACCCTGAAACGGCAGACTCACCTCCGTTCGCGCCAGATTGACCTGAGTTTGCTCAAGTTCCGCCTCGGCGGCGGCGAGTTGGGCGCGTGCTTCAGTGACCTGGGGTTTTTTCAATGCAAGGGGGGTAGCGGTGGGGTCATTGCGCAATTGCTTGCGCGCCACATCCTGATCTGCCAGTGCCTGTTCCACGCCAACTTGTGCGGCGGCGACGCGCGCGCGGGCCTGGTGTAGCGCCAGTTGGTAGTCGGTGTCTTCGATTCGCAACAGCGCTGCGTCGGGTTCGAAGGCGCCACCCTCGGTAAATTCGGGGGATACCCAGGTGATTCGCCCGCCCACCTGGGCAACCAGGTCCATCTCGGTGCGGGCTCTCACGTCGCCCTGACTCTTTACTGTCAGCGTGACCGGTTCCGCACTGACTGTTGCTACCCGCACGCTGATCGGGCGGGGTTCCGTAGTGTCTTTCTGTGGTTCGGGTTTGGTGGCGTGCAGCACTTGGTAGATACCAATGCCACCGGCAATTACCAGCACGGGCGCTAGCACCCGCAGGAGTTTTGAGGCCATTCGTTATTCTCGCTTTTGGCTCGGCTCGGCGGCCGTTTGCCCATGCATCTGAGGTCAGTATACGCGGGCGCCCTATAGCAAGTGAAACGCAGAAGCGGCGGCACCCCTGAACGTAACTATTACACTAACGCCGTTGCCGGGCTGCTGGCCAGCCCGGGTGGATTAAATTACCGTCACCTTGAGGGCAGCGGGGGTGGCGCAGGCCGAATGTAGGTGCCTGAAGCGGGAGTGGGGTGCGCCTCAGCTAGCGTAAGCGCTTGCGCCGATACAGCCAGGGCAGCGCCACCAGAGTCAGTGCCAATGTGGAAGCCAGTGGCACCCCCGTGGCGCGCTCCAGCGGCGAGCCCGCCAGACTGAGGTGGCGAAATGCCAGCGCCTCCTGTCCGCCATTCAATGCGGCTTCCAGCGTCAGGGTGAGCGTGCTCCCGACACCCGCCAGTGGTAGCAGGAACGACGTGAAATTGTTGCTTAACGCCACGCCGTCAACCATCAGTGGGTCGTTGAGGGTGACTTCGGCGCCGCTGCTGAGCCGGTAAGTCTGAGCGGCGCTCTCGTCAGTTTGCCCGCGCCACAGCGTTCCAGAGCTGCCGGTGTCGAAAGCGAAGTGCCACAGGAAGTAATCCGACGCTTCGAAGTCGCCCATGGCCGCCATGTCCAAAGCCAGAGTCAGGTTGTGGAAGCCCGTAACGTCGAATTGCCACTGTGCTGTGGCGCTGCCAGGACTGTCGCTGTTCACGTTATCGACCACACCAAAGAACCAGCCTGACATGCTCTCGGCCACGATGCCCAGAATGTCTGTTGTGGTGGCGCTGTCGTCGAGCAGTGCGGCGGGCGGGAGTAGTGGGCCACCGCGGCGCAGGCGAGCGAAGGCGTCGTCGCTGGCGCTGAACCCGGCTTGAAAAGGGTTCTGGTAGTCCAGAAGGCCCTGCGGCGCAGCGTCGCCCAGATCGGCGGCGATCAGGCCCGCGTGGGTGGGGGCGGCGGACAGCAGGCAGGCGGTCAGGGCAAGAGAGGTACGGGCGGAGGGCGACATGGCGAGATTCCTCAGTGAGCGAATGAAATCTCACACTAGCTTCGCCCGACTTGCCGGGGGAGATCGCCGGTGGTCAGCGTCAGATCAAATGCGGTTGCGTGTCAGCGGCCGAGTTCGGCGTCGATAATGCGCTGCAGGCGCACAGCGTGGTTACTGAATATCCAGTCGGAGCCGCGGTTGATCTCGCGAAACAGCACCGCTCTGGAGCTCGGAAAGCCCGCGCCGACAAGCTGGCCAGCATCCTGATGGCGTCGCTTCAGGGCGCCGTGAATCAACAGATAATGCCCGGCATGGCCGCCCAGGCCCTGCTCCAGAACCGCCTTGCCGATGCCGCCCGCGTTGACTTCAGAGACCGCAATGCAGTGTTCGGCTGGGACCCAGTCCAGCGTGGTGAACAATTCGGGTGTCAGTGACAGAAAATGGTAGTCTTTGCCGCCCATTAAAGGCAGCAGCGCGTGTTTCAGGCGTTCTCGCCGGAAAGGCTCGGTCAGGGGCTCCTTGACCTCCAGCATGAGGTGGGTGTTGCCGCCAAATTCGGCGATAAGCTCAGCCAGAGTGGGAATTTCGGGGATATTTTCGCGCAATTGGTGGAAATCGGTGGTCGCCACGCACAGCTCCTGACCAAACACGCGAGCGGTGTTGGCGTCGTGACAGATGACGGGAATATCGTCGCGCGTCCAACGGATATCGCATTCGATCCCCCAAACCCCGGCATCGCGGGCACAGCGGAAGGCTGCCAGGGTGTTTTCGCGGATATCGGCTGCGCCGTGTTCCCCGCGATGAGAAACAATTCGGCACTGGCGCAAGGCCTCATCCGAAGGGCGCTTTTGCGGCGCCAGGGACCAGAGTCCGTCCACTGTGCGCATCAGGAGGTGTTGCAAGCTCATAGACATGTTGCCAGCTTAGGCGGGGAGAGGGGGTGCGTACAGCCTCCAAGCCTCTGAATTGACTACTTTTTGTACGGTCTCAGTTGTCCGCCATAAGTGCATAATTTTATTGAAAGATGCTGTTGACATTGCCATGCGCCGTCTGGACAATATGCCGCCTTTCGGAGGGGTTCCCGAGTGGCCAAAGGGATCAGACTGTAAATCTGACGCGAAAGCTTCGGTGGTTCGAATCCACCCCCCTCCACCAAGTTTTTAGGCTGCGGTTTTCCGCGGCCACGGTGCAGTGCACACGTGGCGGGTATAGTTCAATGGTAGAACCTCAGCCTTCCAAGCTGATGATGCGGGTTCGATTCCCGCTACCCGCTCCAGTGTTTGCGGAAGCAGCAGGGCTCATATAGCTCAGTCGGTAGAGCACTTCCTTGGTAAGGAAGAGGTCACCGGTTCAAATCCGGTTATGAGCTCCATCTTCCCTCTATATATAGAAGGGATGAGTGTTGCAAACGTGGTGTTACTCCCCGGGGGTAGGCCGCAGTCTTCTTTCTTTGTTCGGTAACAAAGAAGATTGCGGCCTGCCTCCGGGAAACTGTTTTTCTTACTTATGCATGGCGAAGGCCGGTGTTTAGGAGACTGTCATAATGGCTAAAGAAGCATTTGAACGTACCAAGCCCCACGTCAACGTGGGCACCATCGGTCACGTTGACCACGGTAAAACCACGCTGACTGCGGCACTGACCCGCGTCTGCTCCGAAGTATGGGGCGGCCAGGCAGTGGCCTTTGACGGTATCGACAACGCGCCGGAAGAGAAAGAGCGTGGTATCACCATCGCGACTTCCCACGTTGAGTACGACTCTCCGAGCCGTCACTACGCGCACGTAGATTGCCCCGGACACGCGGACTACGTGAAGAACATGATCACCGGTGCGGCGCAGATGGACGGCGCGATCCTGGTATGTGGTGCCACCGACGGCCCCATGCCCCAGACTCGCGAGCACATCCTGCTGTCCCGTCAGGTCGGTGTACCTTACATCGTTGTATTCCTGAACAAGGCTGACCTGCTGGCAGAAGACTGTGGCGGCGCCGATTCAGAAGAATACGAAGAGATGAAAGAACTGGTAGAAATGGAGCTGCGCGAGCTGCTGGACCAGTACGAGTTCCCGGGC
>JAUHXH010000006.1 GCA_030427085.1 Gammaproteobacteria bacterium
TGATGTGTCTGATAGTTAGCAACTACCAACACTACAAGTGCCCACACAATTGTCTTCATCTAGTTGTTAATCAGCACCAGGCCGCCAGGGCCGTGGTAGTCGGTGAGGGCTGCCCCCCAACCGAGGATGCGCATTATACGGAGGAATCTTCCCCCTGCAAGGGCTTTGCAAAAAAAATTTAAAGAAACTTTGCTCAGGGCTGAAATTGCTTAATTAAGCGGCAATCAGACCCCAATCTGGGCAAAAAACCAGCGTTATTGACTGGCCACGCCCACCAGGGACCGCCTTAGCACGGGCCAGAGTCGCCACAGCCCCAGCAACAGGAACACGGCAATGTACAACAGGGCCTCACCAACATCCGATCGAGCCTGCCAAAGAATGTGAGCACAGATCAGCCCGGCGGCGGGGAACACCAGTCTATGCAAGCGCCGCCAGTTACGTTTCAGGCGCCGCTGCATGCCTCGCGTGGACGTCAGGGCAAGCGGCAGCATGGCCAGCCAGGCAGCAAAGCCCACGGTGATGTAGGGGCGTTCCAGCAACTCCTCCAAGGCAAGAGCGGGAATCCAGCCCGCGTAAAAATGGGCGAAGGTCACCAGATGCACGGTGGCGTAAAAGAAGGCATACAGTCCCAGCATACGGCGCAGGCGGATCAACCAGCCCACACCGAGCCACGCACCCAGCGGCCGGACCGTCAGGCAGAGCGCCAACGCCCGTACACCCCACTCGCCGGTTACGTGCATGATGCGCTCCGCGGGATCTGGCCCTAGCTCACCCAGCGACACACCGCGACACAGCAATAGAAAAGGGAATAGCAACACCACGAAGGTGCCACTGCGGAACAGTCTCTCCCACATGGCTCAGTAGTCCTTACCCAGGTCCATTCCGGTGTAGAGCGAAGCTACCTGATCCGAGTAGCCGTTAAACAGTTTGGTTTTACGGCGGTTCGGATTGAACACTGTGGATGGCAATCGCCGCTCGTACTTCTGGCTCCAGCGCGGGTGATCCACCTCGGGATTCACGTTGGCATAAAACCCGTATTCGTGGGGAGCCAGCTCCTGCCATGAGGTTTGCGGTTGCCGCTCTGTCAGCTCGATACTGACGATGGACTTGATGCTCTTGAACCCATACTTCCATGGCACCACCAATCGCAGTGGTGCGCCATTTTGATTAGGCAGTGTTTTCCCATACATCCCGACTGACATCAGGGTGAGCGGGTGCATGGCCTCATCCATCCGCAATCCTTCCCGATAGGGCCAGTCGATAATACTGCTGAAAGAACGCGTCCCCCGCATTTCCTCCTTGCGGTAAAGGGTCCGGAAGGCGACATAGCGCGCCTTGCTCGTAGGCTCGAATCTGGCCAATAGCGTCGACAAGGGGAAGCCTATCCACGGCACTACCATCGACCAGGCCTCAACGCAGCGAAAGCGGTAGACCCGCTCCTCCAGGTCAAAGCCCATGATGTCTTCCAGATTCAGGTGCCCGGGATTGGCCACCTCGCCACTCACTTCGACACGCCAGGGATCTACGGTCATTTCATGAGCATGGCGCGCAGGGTCGCTCTTGTCGGTGCCAAATTCGTAGAAGTTGCAGTAGGACGTGGCGTCTTCGTATGGGGTTTTATCTTCCGCGGTATGAAAGCCGCGTTGATCACTGGCTTTGGCTGCCTCGAATGAGAGCGCCGCTCCGCCGGTTTCCGGAGCGGCAAGCGCCGTTCCAATTCCACCTGCCGCCAAACCGCCGGCTGCGGCCATCAGCTGACGCCGATTCAGCCACACGTGCTCTGGCGTAATTTCAGAACCGGGAATCGCCGGAATCGAGGGGCGCTTGGGCATGGTGTGGGCTCCGCAAGTTACTCTGTCTGCTAGTTCAGATAGCGTAGCCGTTCGATGGTTCCCCGAACTTAACTCTCGTGGCCGCGACGGCGCCACTTGAACAAGGCCATCACCGGCCCGGACAGGGCATACACCACAAAGCACACCATAAAGACTTTAGGGGGATCGAGCGTTACGAGGGAGAACACAAACACCAGCAGAATGATCGCCACAAAAGGTACGCGACCGCGAGCGTCCAGCCCCTTGAAACTGTAGTACGGGAAGTTGGCAATCATCAGCATACCGGTAAGCGCGGTGAGCAAGCCGATGAACACCGCCAGCTCGCGAGGCAACTCCGCCGCCACCAATCCGAAGTCGTAGAACATCCACACCGTGGACGCGATCACCCCGGCCGCCGCCGGACTCGCCAGGCCAGTAAAGTAGTTTTTGTCAGCTGTTTCTATCTGCGCGTTAAAGCGCGCCAGCCGCAGGGCTGCGCAAGCGACGTAGATAAATGCAACGCTCCAGCCGAATTTGCCGAGATCATCCAGCGCCCACTGGAACACTACCAAGGCAGGGGCCACACCGAAGGACACCATGTCCGAGAGGCTGTCGTACTCCTCACCGAACTTACTGGACGTGTTGGTTAAGCGCGCGACCCGCCCGTCGAGACCATCAAATACCATGGCAAAGAAGATGGCGATTGCCGCCCCTTCGAAATCACCGCGCAAGCCTGCGATCACCGCATAAAAACCACCGAAGAGCGCACCAGTGGTGAACAGATTGGGCAACAGGTAAATGCCGCGACGGCGCACGCGTGTGCCGTTTTCTGACACCTCCTCCTCGTGCTCATCCACCAGCATGTCGAGACTACTACTGACCCGCGACTCCTCGTGATTATTGTTATCGTTGCCAGACTCTCCGCTCATTCCCGCTTCCACGCGCTCCAAAAGATCGCCCATCATACCAGCGCCGAGGGATAGGACTCCATTGCCGCATGCCAGAAGGCACGCAGCAAGCCATGCTCACGGCGGCGCTCCAGTGCACAGAGACCAATCGGCAGTTCCTCCAGAGGTGCAGGGGGGGACAGCACATCCACGGAGTCAGCCAGGCCACTGGTTGCTATCACCAGTTCAGGGGCAAAGCCCACACCGAGCCCCAGGCTCACCATGGCGACAATGGCTTCATGACCAGCCACCCGGGCGTAAATCCGTGGCTGGATACCCTGTGAGGCAAACCAGTTGTCGATGGTGACCTGCGTAGGCCCGCGCTCGGGAACGATAAAGGGCAATGCCTGCCAATCCACAGACTGCGTGACCGCCCCAGTGGGCAGTTGATCGCGCACCGCGCAGTCCCGCTTCGGGGCAATTAGGCACAGGGGTGAACTCAGCAGCGGCAGAAAAGCCAATCGCTCGGGTAGCTCGGCCGGCAAGCCAGTCACAGCCAGGTCTTCACGCCCGGCCAGAACGCGCTCGAGTGCATCCGCCGGATCCCCTGTATGCAGGCTGAGATCAATAGCGGGGTAACGCTGCCGCAGGGTATCGAGAATGGGGGCCAGCACGCTGTAGCTGGCGGTTACCGAACAAAACAGGGAGAGCTCCCCCGCCACGGCGGAATCAGTACCAATACGTTGCCGCAATTGATGCCATTCGTCCACGCTCCGCCGCGCGTAGTTGCGCAACTCCACCCCCTGGGGCGTCAACCGCATGCTGCGACGGTCGCGCTCGAGCAAACACTGCCCCAACTCTTCCTCGAGCCGGGCAATACCGCGACTGACCGCAGACAGGCTCATGTGCAGTTGCTCGCTGCTGCGACTAAAGTTGAGCGTATCTGCCACAGACAAAAACAGCTCCAGCGCGCGTATATCCATCAAAGTCACCTGCCGAGCGAGCGGCCAGTATTGCATTTAACGCAATACTGTATTCTTTTTATAGCGTTTTACGCAAGACGACCACTGCGCTAGAGTGTCCACCGCTAATCAGATTCCCCCAGATTGAGGAAAACACCATGGGAACCAACTACTTCAACACCCTGCCCCTGCGCCTGCAGCTTGAGGAACTGGGTAAATGCCGCTTCATGGACCGGTCCGAATTTGCCGACGGTGTGGACATCCTGCGCGGCAAGAAAATCGTGATTGTGGGCTGCGGCGCCCAGGGCCTGAACCAGGGCCTGAACCTGCGCGACTCCGGGCTGGATGTTGCCTACGCCCTGCGCGATGCCGCCATTAGCGAGCAACGCCAGTCCTGGAAAAACGCCACTGAGAACGGCTTCACCGTGGGCACCTACGAAGAACTGATTCCCACTGCCGATGTAGTGATGAACCTGACGCCGGACAAGCAGCACACCAGCGTGGTCACTGCCGTCATGCCGCTGATGAAAGAAGGGGCATGCCTGGACTACGCCCACGGGTTTAACCTGGTGGAAGAAGGCATGCAGATTCGCAAGGACATCACCGTGGTGATGATGTGCCCGAAATGCCCTGGCACTGAAGTGCGCGAGGAGTACAAGCGCGGCTTCGGCGTACCGACCCTGATCGCGGTGCACCGCGAAAACGACCCCAACGGTGAAGGCATGGCCATTGCCAAGGCACTGGCTTCCGGCACCGGCGGCGACCGCGCCGGCGTACTGGAATCCTCCCCCATCGCGGAAGTGAAGTCTGACCTGATGGGCGAGCAGACCATCCTTTGCGGCATGCTGCAAACCGGCGCCATCCTGTCTTTCGACAAAATGGTAGAGAAAGGCATCGACCCGGGCTACGCCTCCAAACTGATCCAGTACGGCTGGGAGACGGTGACCGAGGGCCTGAAGCACGGCGGCATCACCAACATGATGGATCGCCTGTCCAATCCGGCCAAGATCCGCGCCTTCCACCTGGCGGAAGAACTGAAAAACATCATGCGTCCGCTGTATGAGAAGCATCAGGACGACATCATGTCCGGGCACTTCTCCACCACCATGATGGAAGACTGGGCCAACGACGATGCCAACCTGCTGGGCTGGCGCGCTGCCACTCAGGACACCGCTTTTGAAAAGGCCGCCAACACCGATCAGGATATTCCCGAACAGGAATACTACGATCACGGCATCCTGCTGATTGCCATGTGCAAGGCCGGGGTGGAACTGGCTTTTGAAATCATGGTGGAAGCGGGCATCAAGGAGGAGTCCGCCTACTACGAGTCACTGCACGAGACGCCACTGATCGCCAACACCATCGCGCGCAAGAAGCTCTATGAAATGAACGTGGTGATCTCCGATACCGCCGAATACGGCTGCTACCTCTTCGACCACGCCTGTCGTCCGCTGTTGGCCGACTTCATGGCGCAAGTCGACGTGGATGTCATTGGCAAGGGCATCGGCAGTGACAACGGCGTGGATAATCAGGAGTTGATTGCGGTGAACGAAGCGATTCGCTCTCACCCGGTAGAAGTTATTGGCAAAGAGCTGCGTGGCTACATGACGGCGATGAAGCGTATCGTGTAAACACCGAAAGAAATGCTGAAAAAGAAAAAGGGGATGAACGCAGAGTTCATCCCCTTTTTTTGTACTCGCTTGTTTTGCGTACGTCTAAGCTGCTTTGCGGCGGCGACTCACCAGATGGGCGCCAATCATACCCAGACCCAGCAGATACAGTGTTGCCGGTACCGGGATCACAGGCGGAGCACCTGGAGGAACAATCACACCACCCACGCCGGAGAAGCCGAAGATGTAGGTTGGTGTTAGGGCTCCCGAAGCGTCATCAAATCCATCCCCATCAAGATCGCCCAGCGCACGACCCAGGGAGTAGACTTCGATTCCCGCCGCGTTCATGGCGGTGAAGGCTGCATTCACATTGTCCGCGCCACCGTAGAAGATGGAGAAGTCGATGGTTTCACCCAGAGACAAATCGCCAAATCCGAAGTCGAAGTTAGCGCCGTGGTCTGCAAAGTTGAAAGGGAAGTCGGAATCCACGAAATCGCCCTGCAAGCAGCTTCCCACGCCAAAGTTGCCACAGATGGACGACAGTGGATCAGAGCTGCTGAATCCATCGTTTGACGCATCGAGTACCGCAGAGGCTGCGGCTGTACCGCCAATTGTGACCAATTCACTAAAGGGTGTTGGATCGGCGTCCCAGTCCATGGTACGGCGATACTCTACGTCAGTAACATCAGCCAGTGCTTCAATGGTAACGATCACCTCGTAGAGCAAATCTGTGGCTGAAGACAAAACAAATTCGTGGGTCACTCTCAGGTTGGCCGACGATGTTACTACCGTTGCTGTCGTTGCTGTACTCGCAAACGAATCCGCCGTCAAACCAGCAGTGCCGGCGGAATTGTTGGCGTAGCCAGATACGCCGGAGGCTGCAACACCCCACCCTTCACAAAGGCAACCGTGAGAGGTCACCTCATACTGGTCGCTACCACCGGCGGGGACGTAGCGTACACCCACTGCCGTGGTTCCTGATACGGAAGCCACCCCACCAGGAACATTTAACTGGGCGAGATCGTCAATCCCCAACACCACCTGCCCATCGCTGATAATTGCCGCCGATTGCGCGCCCGCAACGCCGCATGCCATTGCCATACCTGCAAGCCAGGGGAGCATGCGCCCCAAGCCTCGCCGTTTACCCGCAGTCATACCACACCTCCTTATGCCCCAGAGACTTCCGCCATCTAGCATGGGGACAACCCACCCAAAAACACCTCACCTGCAGCCAACCAACCAGTTGTGATCGCTACAGGCGACCTATTTGTTCCGGTTAATAAATGAGCAAATTGGATGCCACCGGAAGAAATTCCACGGACATTCAATAACTTGAGGACCTGCCTTCACTTTCCAGTCTTCCCCATGCGATAAATTTGTAAAAAATACTGACAGCTCCAGGAGGGGGGATTAGGGGCACGGTAGACGCGCAAACAACTCTCCGCTTGTTGATCGCTCAGCGATTAACTAGAGTAGGTTTCATATCTGACGATGGATGCTTTGCAGGGGTAGGATTCAATGAGGAAGTTACTGGCACTGGTCTTTACCGGGATTCTGGCAGCGTCGGCGTGGTCCGAGAACAGCGGCCAAACCTACCAGGACTGGCAGGTGATCTGCACTAGTGGACACTGCAAAGCAAGGCAGACGCTGGTTAGCGCCGACGAGAAAAAGCTAGCCTACAGTAGCGAAATCGCCAATGTGAAGGCGAGTGCGCACCCAATTCTGTCAGTGCAATTGCCCCTCGGCGTTTATCTTCCGCGCGGCCTGGGAGTGAGCATCGGCGAGCGCAACCTGGAAGCACCCTTCACGGTGTGCCTGCCTCAGGCCTGCCAGGCGCTGGTACAACTGGACGCTGCGCTTCTGGAAAGCCTGTTGCAGGAAGATGCGTTTTCGGTGCGCTTCTATACCACTGAATCAGCCCCGCACTCCGTGGATTTTTCCACTGCGGGGCTGGCGAGTGCGTTGGCATCTATGCGGCAATAAGGTTTGCTTACAGGCTGAGGACTTTCTCACCGCGTGAGATACCGGCCACACCCGAGCGCACCACTTCCAGAATGTGCGCATCGCCCATGGCCGCAACAAAGGCATCCAGTTTTTCCGCGGTACCTGCCAACTGGATTGTATAAACGTTGGGGCCAACGTCCACGATCTGCCCGCGGAAAATATCCGCTGTACGTTTAACCTCGTCGCGCTCAACACCTGTGGCACGCACCTTGATCAGCATAAGGTCACGCTCGATGTGGGCGCCCTCGGTCAGGTCCACCAGCTTCACCACGTCTACCAGTTTGTTGAGCTGCTTGGTGATCTGCTCGATCACCCGATCGTCGCCGAAAGTGGTCAGGGTCAAACGCGACAACGTGGGATCTTCCGTCGCCGCCACATTCAGGGAATCGATGTTGTAACCGCGCTGGGAGAACAATCCAACCACTCGCGACAGAGCGCCGGGCTCGTTTTCCATCAATATGGAGATGATGCGTCGCATGATCAGGTCCTCTCGTTCTTGCTCAGCCACATGTCGTTCATCGCGCCATTCGGTGCGATGTGCATGGGGTACACGTGTTCCATCGGGTCGATGAAGATATCCATGAATACCAGCTTATCTTTCATCGCAAAGGCCTCGGACATGGCGCCTTCCAGGTCAGACAGTTTATCCACCTTCATGCCCACATGACCGTAGGCTTCCATCAACTTGACGAAATCCGGCAGGGAATCTTCGTAGGTACTCATGGCGTAGCGCCCTTCGTACTGCATGTCCTGCCACTGCTTGACCATACCGAGGTAGTTGTTACGCAGGTTGATGATTTTCACTGGCAGGTTGTACTGGGTACAGGTGGACAGCTCCTGAATATTCATCTGGATACTGCCCTCACCGGTGACGCAGGCAACGTCGCTGTCCGGGAAGGCCAGCTTCACACCCATCGCGGCGGGCAGACCAAAACCCATGGTGCCCAGGCCACCGGAATTGACCCAGCGACGAGGCTGGTCGAACTTGTAGTACTGGGCGGCAAACATCTGGTGCTGCCCCACATCAGAGGTCACATACGCTTCGCCTCCCGTGACCTTATACAGGGTCTGGATCACTTCCTGCGGCATGATGTGATCGCTGGTATCGAAGCGGCGGCCGTGCCACAGGCCGTGCTTGTCACGCCACTCGTCGATTTGTTGCCACCAGCGGGCCAGAGCACCCTCGTCCGGGCCAGCGCCGTCTTTTTCCTGCAGTTGTTCAATCTGCGTCTGCAGCTCTGTCAGCACCGCGCCAACCGGTCCCACGATGGGGATGTCGGCCTGCACCGTTTTTGAAATCGAGGTGGGGTCGATGTCCACGTGGATGATTTTGGCGCCGGGGCAGAACTTGGACACGGTATTGGTCACCCGGTCATCGAATCGGGCACCCACCGCCAGAATCACGTCACTGTGATGCATGGCCATGTTGGCCTCGTAAAAACCGTGCATACCCAACATACCCAGGAACTGCCGGTCACTGCCCGGGTAGGCACCCAGACCCATCAGTGTGTTGGTCACTGGTACATTAAGGTGGCGGGCGAGTTTGGTCAGCAGTTCGCTGCCCTCCCCCTGCACCACACCGCCGCCGGCATAGATAACCGGCCGCTTGGCGCCCAGCAGCAAACGGGCCGCTTTCTTGATCTGGCCGGTATGGCCGCGCTGGGCCGGATTGTAGGAGCGAATTTTGACGCTCTCCGGATAGTCGTACTCGAACTTCTCATCCGGGCGGGTGATGTCCTTTGGAATATCGATCACCACCGGTCCGGGACGCCCGCTGGCGGCTATGTGGAAGGCCTTGCGGATAACACCGGGCAGTTCCGAGGCGTGCTTCACCATAAAGCTGTGCTTCACGATGGGGCGGGAGATACCCACCATATCGGTTTCCTGGAAGGCATCTTCCCCGATCAGGTGGCTCTGCACCTGTCCGGACAGAATCACCATGGGGATGGAGTCCATATAGGCCGTGGCGATACCGGTAATGGCGTTAGTGGCGCCGGGGCCAGAGGTTACCAGTACCACACCGGGTTTGCCGGTAGCGCGCGCATAGCCGTCAGCAGCGTGAGTCGCCGCCTGCTCGTGGCGCACCAGCACGTGCGGTACTTTGCAGTCCTTGAACAGGGCATCGTAAATATGCAGGACGGCACCGCCGGGGTAGCCAAAAATATACTCTACGCCTTCATCTTCCAGCGCGCGGGCGATCATTTCGCCACCGGATAACAACTCCACTTTTCCATCTCCCATTGACGAGACTTTCCCGGGCCAACAGGCCGGGAGGACAAATGTGGTCGGTGCTGGACTGCGCAGGAAATGCGCGAAGATTCGGCGCCGCCACCCCATTCGAGCTAGATGCACTGCATGCGACGCCTTCGGAAAGACTGCCCCACGAGCTAAGTTGCATCGGTCGCCCTGCGGGGTAGCGCAGTGTCTGGCCCTCGATCCGGCACATACGGCCGAAACGATTCGGGACTTGCGTTGCAGCTACTGGGAATATTCCCTTCGCAGTAGTAGGCCAGTGGCCGGGGGTACCCGGCATTGCCATTGCCACAGGCAAGACGCGGACATTGTTGGCGCTAAGGCAGAGGGTGTCAACCGTGTCGGGGAAAATAGTCACCATTCAGGCTGAAGATGTTTGCCCAAGTAACGGATTTTGCGGTAGTTTGTTTGCACCGAGGGGGATTTACCTGGAACGAAAATGAACAAGAAGATACTGACTGCCAGCACCGCCACTGTTCTGATCACCCTGATGGCGGCCGCCGGCTCGGCCGTTGCCGGGGACACGTACTATCGCTGGAAGGATGACCGCGGCAATCCGGTTCACAGCGACCGGCCGCCACCGTCCGGCATCGAGTACGAAGTGGTGTCCACCCGTACTACCCTGGTTCGCAAGGTGGACTCCAGCGCCGCAGCCGCGGGTAGCACGGCGCCTACGGCCCCGCCGGCAACGCAAACTGAAACAGCATCGTCCACTGCGCCCACACCGCAGAACGAAGAGTATTGCCAGAATGCACGGGCAAATCTCGAAACGCTGAACTCAAAGGCGCGAGTCCGCACGCGAAACGCCGAGGGCGAGGTGGTATTCCTCAGCGACGAGGAGAAAGAAAAAGAGAAAGAACGCGCGCAGGACATCATCGACGCACACTGCAGTAGTTGATAGCAGCGTTAGCCAAAAAAAAGCCGGTACAGCGATGTACCGGCTTTTTTGTTTAGCGCAACCACATCACCCTTTGGTGAAGCTGGCCTGACCATCCTCCCAGTCAGCCCGGATACAATCCCCGGGGCCGAATTTGCCTGACAGGATATCCTGCGCCAGCGGGTTTTCCATCTCCTGCTGAATGGCCCGTTTCAGAGGCCGCGCACCGTAAACCGGGTCGAAACCCGCCGCTACCAGCGAATCCATGAAGGCGTCGCTGATTTCCAGGGTCATTTCCCGCTCCTTCAGTCGCGCTCGCAGGGATTGCAACTGAATCTCGGCGATGCCGCGAATCTGCGATTGCGCCAGCGGGTGGAACACTACCGATTCATCGATACGGTTGATGAACTCAGGGCGGAAGTGGTTGCCCACCTCGTGCATCACCGCCGCTTTCATCGCGTCGTAGTCGTCGTTGCTCGCCATCTCCTGAATCAGGTTAGAGCCCAGATTGGACGTCATCACCACTACCGTATTGCGGAAATCCACAGTACGACCCTGGCCATCGGTCAGGCGGCCGTCTTCCAATACCTGCAGCAGAATGTTGAACACGTCCGGATGAGCCTTCTCAACTTCATCCAGCAGCAGCAGGGAATAGGGTTTGCGACGGACCGCTTCCGTCAGGTAACCACCCTCCTCATAACCCACATAGCCGGGCGGCGCGCCAATCAGCCGGGCCACGGAGTGTTTCTCCATGAACTCGGACATATCCACCCGCACCATGGCCTGCTCGGTGTCGAACAGAAATTCCGCCAGCGCCTTACACAGCTCGGTTTTACCCACCCCGGTGGGACCCAGGAACAGGAACGAACCATTGGGGCGGTTGGGGTCGGACAAACCCGCTCGAGAACGACGCACCGCGTTGGAGACCGCGGTAACCGCCTCGTCCTGACCGACAACGCGGTGGTGCAGACTGTCTTCCATGCGCAGCAGTTTTTCGCGATCACCCTCGAGCATTTTGGACACGGGGATGCCGGTCCAGCGGGATACGACTTCAGCCACTTCCTCGTCGGTCACCTTATTGCGCAGCAACGTGCGCTCTGCCGTCTCGGCTTCCGCCGCCTCGGCCAGCTTTTTCTCCAGTTCAGGCAAGGTCCCGTACTGCAATTCGGACATGCGGGTCAGGTCGCCGCTACGGTGCGCCGCTTCCAACTCAAGCTTGGCTTGCTCGATCTCGCTTTTTACCTGGGCCGAACCCTGCAGGGAGGCCTTCTCCGCTTTCCAGATCTCTTCCAGGTCAGCGAATTCCTTCTCGGCTTTCTCGATATCCGCTGCCAGAATGTCCAGCTGCTTTTTCGCCGCCGGATCGGAATCCTTCTTCACCGCTTCGCGCTGGATTTTGAGCTGAATCAAACGACGTTCCAGCTTGTCCATCGCCTCCGGCTTGGAGTCGATTTCCATGCGGATGCGACTGGCCGCCTCGTCCACCAGGTCGATGGCCTTGTCGGGCAGTTGTCGATCCGTGATGTAGCGCTGGGACAGTTTCGCCGCTGCAATAATGGCACTGTCGGTGATATCCACGCCGTGGTGCACTTCGTAGCGCTCTTTCAGACCGCGCAGGATGGCGATGGTGTCTTCCTCGTTGGGTTCATCCACCAGCACCTTCTGGAATCGGCGCTCAAGAGCCGCATCTTTTTCCACGTACTGACGGTACTCATCCAGCGTAGTGGCACCAACGCAGTGGAGTTCACCGCGCGCCAGCGCGGGCTTGAGCATATTGCCTGCATCCATGGAACCTTCCGCCTTACCGGCCCCGACCATGGTGTGCAACTCGTCGATGAACAGGATGATGCGCCCTTCCTGTTTGGACAGTTCGTTCAGCACGGCCTTCAGACGCTCTTCGAATTCACCGCGGAATTTGGCGCCGGCCAACAGTGAACCGAGGTCCAGGGACAGAATGCGCTTGTCACGCAGACCTTCCGGCACCTCGCCGTTGATCACACGCTGTGCAAGCCCCTCAATAATCGCGGTTTTACCCACGCCGGGCTCACCGATCAGGACCGGGTTGTTCTTGGTACGGCGCTGCAACACCTGGATCGTACGGCGAATCTCGTCGTCACGTCCGATTACCGGGTCGAGCTTGCCCTGCTCGGCGCGCTCGGTCAGGTCGATGGTGAATTTGTCCAGGGCCTGACGGGATTCTTCCGCCTCGGCGCTGTTCACACTTTCTCCACCGCGCACATCCTTGATCGCCTGTTGCAAGGCGGTTTCGTTGACACCGGCTTCCTGTAGCAAGCGCGCTGCTTCGCCCTTGCTTTGCAGCATGGCGAGCAGTACCAACTCGGATGAGATATAGGCGTCGCCACCCTGCTGGGCCAGCTTGTCAGACAGGTTCAACACGCGCCCCAGGTCCTGGGAAACGTGCACGTCAGCCTCACTGCCGCTCACCTTTGGCAGCTTGTCCAGCGCAGTTTGCAGGGCAGCGGACAGTGCAGTGATATTGGCGCCCGCCTTCTGCAGCAGCGGCCGCGCGGCACCACCGGACTGTTCTACCAGCGCCGCCAGCAGATGTACCGGTTCGATAAAGTTGTTGTCCCGACCCAGCGCCAGGGACTGGGCATCGGCCAGCGCCAACTGGAGCTGGTTCGTCAATTTGTCCATTCGCATACTGGATAATCCTCTCAATCACGGCGCCCACAAGTATGGACGCTCTTTCACATGCCACCATTAATGGGGCCGGAAATTACGATTTCAAGGCGGGAAAGTCTTTTTAAATCAGATAGATAAGAGAAGCCATGCGACCTGTGCGGCCGTCGCGGCGGTAGGAGTAACAGGTTTCAGGGTTGGAGTAGGTGCAAATTCCACCGCCGTAGATGGCGCTTACGCCCAGGGCAGTGAGCTGCAATCTGGCCAGTGCAAAGAGATCCGCCAGCAGACGATCACCAGCGCCGGGACGAAAACAACGGTCAACGCCCTCACCCAGAGTTGCTCGAAAAGCGTCACGCACTTCTGGCCCCACTTCGAAGGCTGTGGGCCCGATAGCGGGGCCCAGCCAGGCCAGAACGTCCTCTGGCGGACAGGCCATCTTTAGCACTGTTTGCTCCAACACCCCGTCAGCCAAGCCACGCCAACCGGCATGGGCCGCCGCCACCACATTAGCCTTTCGGTCACAGAACAACACTGGCAAACAGTCCGCCGTCATGACACTGCAGGCCACGCCGTGTTCGCGCGTAAGGGCGGCATCCGCTTTGGGCGCCTGATCGCAGCAAGCGCCGTCCACCGATACCACCTGCGTACCGTGCACCTGAGTGAGCCATTGGACGCGGGGCTGACCGGGAAGACCAGTCGTCAGGATTTCTCGATTACGATCCACAGCCTGCGGATCGTCCCCCACATGCGGCCCCAGATTAAAGGTGTCGTAGGGCGGCTCACTGCAGCCCAACAGGCGCGTGGTGGTATACGCCTTCACGCCCGGTGGAGCAGGCCAGTCGGCCTCAATAAAGGGTGTCATCGCGATCCGGCGGATCCTCGCTGGCCAATATCGCCATCAACGTTTCGATATCAGCCGGAATCGGACATTCAAACTGCATTGGCTCACCACTTTCAGGATGAATCAGGCCCAGCGCTCGCGCATGGAGTGCTTGCCGTGAAAAACCACGCAGTGCGTCAATCAATTCCTGCGACGCCCCCGCGGGAATCCGCGGACGCCCGCCATAGACCGGATCGCCAACCAGCGGGAAGTGCCGGTGTGCCATGTGCACACGAATCTGGTGGGTGCGCCCCGTCTCCAACTGCACCGCCACCGCAGTATGATGGCCGTAGCGGCGGAAGATGCGGTAATGCGTGATGGCGGGCTTGCCGCCCACCGCCAGCACGGCCATTTTCTTGCGCTGGCGTGGGTGACGGCCGATGGGTTCATCGATCTTGCCACCGCCGGTCATCGCGCCCACGCACACCGCCACATATTCCCGCTTTACCGTGCGCTCCTGTAGCTGCGCTACCAGGTCGTGATGAGCCGGCAGGGTTTTGGCCGCCACCATGATGCCGGAGGTTTCCTTGTCCAGCCGGTGTACGATTCCGCCGCGCGGCAGGGCCGCCATGCCCGGACAATGCCCCAGCAGGGCATTCACCAGCGTTCCCTGCGCATGCCCGGCTGCCGGATGGACCACCAGGCCCGCCGGCTTGTTCAGGACGATGATCGATTCGTCCTCATACACGATGTCCAGCGCGATATCCTCGCCCTGCCACTCGGTACTGGCCTCCAGCGTGGCGGCAACTGCCAGCACGTCACCCTCGTCCACCTTGTCCCGGGGCCGCTGCTTCGCGCCATTCACGGTGAGCGACCCGGACTTTATCCAGCTCTGTAGTCGCGAGCGGGAATAGTCCCCAAACAGGCTGGCTGCGGCCTGATCCAGACGTTCGCCCGCCAGTTCGTCGGGCACCACCGCCTGCAACTCGATTTGTTCTTCCAAAGGGCCTCTCCGTGGGTATTTATGCGCTCGGTCGCCTGTGGTTAAATACCCGGCGCAACCGGCGCCATGTTATCACGCCGGCCACCCTGACCGACCCTCCCATACTGGTGAACAATGCCTCTGTACAGAATTACCCTCCTCGTCCTGCTCGCCGTGCTGGCCGCCTGTTCCAGCAACGATGAGTTGCCTGACATGGCCGCCGATACCGGCGAAGCCCAGATGTACGAGGATGCCCAGCGCTACCTGCGTAGCCGCAACTTCGATCTCGCCGTGCAGAGCCTGCAACTGCTGGAGTCCCGCTACCCCTTCGGCAAATACGCCGAGCAAGCCCAATTGGAGCTGATTTACGCCCATTACGGTGCCTACGAGCACGAGGCCGCGGTGGAAGCCGCTGATCGCTTCATTCGCCTGCACCCGAATCATCCGAATGTGGACTACGCGTATTACATGAAGGGCCTGTCGGCCTACAGTGGCGACCAGGACTTCTTCTCCCGCTTCCTGCCCACGGACGACACCAAGCGCGACCCAGGCCATGCCCGAGAGTCCTTCGCCGAGTTCTCGCAATTGCTGTCGCGCTATCCCGACAGCCCCTACGTGCCCGACGCAAAAGCCCGCATGGTTTACCTGCGCAACAATCTGGCGCGCTATGAAATCAACGTGGCCAATTACTACCTGAAGCGCGGCGCCTATCTGGCGGCAGCGAATCGTGGCCGTTACGTGGTTGAGAATTTCCAGCAAACCCCGGCTGTGGCCGATGGCCTGGCAGTGATGGCCCAGTCCTATATCTTCCTGGGCATGGATGACCTGGCGCAGGACTCTATCGACGTACTGGCGATGAACTACCCTTCTCACCCTGCCATCGACAAGAGCGGCAAGTTCAAGAGCAGCTACACCCTGGAAGGGGAGCAGCGCTCGTTCATCAACAAGGCGACCTTTGGCTTGTTTGATCCGCCGAAGCCGCCGCAGTTTGATAACCGGCCGCAGTTGAACTGAGGCCCTGCCTGTTGCTCACCGGATGAAGATGGCGAGCGTCATGCCGCCACCTTCTTCCACGTGTTTGTAGATGACCTCACTGGCACCGGGGGGCATCATGGCATCGAGGAACGCTGAGCGCTCATCAACAGTGGAACCCTCCTGATGAGCGAACTCAACGGCGCAGGCACTGTCACTGCAAGACACCCCTCCGACAGACATGGACAGGGAAGCTTCACCGTCGATCAGTGCCATTGACTCGAATAGTGATGCCTCCATTTCTTCCGTCCAGATTTCATCCGGAGCTTCGGAAGCATTTTGCATCCACATCTCGTCAAATCGCTGCTCGAACACACGCGCACCCTCCTCTTCCGCCATGCGCCCCTGCAAATGGATCGCCTCCACATCGACCTCCATGTCCACAGCGTCGTCTGCATAACCCGGTGCCCAGGCGTCAGGGTCCAACTGATCGATGCGCTGGGATAGCGCTTCGTTCACCGTGACGAGTTCACTTTGCCGCTGTTGCAGGTAGGCGATGCTCTCGTGCAGTGCACGGAGTCGGTCGTTCACCTGAGTGAGCGCCTCGTGACTATCAGCATCGGAAGCGTGGGAAGCACCCTGCACCGGGTGCCCCATTTCGCCCGAACTCTCGCCCAGGCGGTCACTGAACAGCAGATAAGACTGACTCACTGTCGTCAGCGCGAGTGCGCCTAAAAGGATACCTGTTTTCACGGGTTTGTTAGTTCGCATAGTCTCTAATCCTGAAGCCGTACAGGATGTCACCCGGGTTCAGATCGCAGTTGACTGTGGCTGAGTCGCCATACTCAAGCCAGTCAGGCTGACCAAAGCCCGCCGAGCCCCTACCGAGCCCTGGGTACCTGAACATCGCACCTCTATAGGTCCCCCAGGCATCAGTAACCTGGAGCCAACACCGGGATTTTCCGGACGCTTCATTGCTCCCGTCCCTCCAGAATATGGCGCTGATATAGAAGTGTCGGCTCCAACTGGTTCTGTCGATTGAGCAGTTGACTACTTCTTTTCCACGGTTATTTCGCGAGGCGCGCAGAGAGCCGTCCGTCCCCGTCATCAAATAACGTGTACGATTGTCCCAACCCGCTGGACTGCACACCCCGGCCGCTGTCGTGCTACGCACAATACTGTCGTCGGCTGAAGCCTGGCTTGGCGTTGTGAATACTGCCACCATCAGTGCTGCGATGGTGGCGTGGATGATCTGCTTCCCGTGAACTGGAAACTTCATAACTTCCTCCTCCTGAGTTATTGGGCTTTTTAGCCCTGGCTCGTCGCCTGTTGGTCCTGCATGGAATGAACCATTCGAGCGGTAAGCGCGGTTCCACCGATGCCCCACTGGCCTTCAGGCACTTCTTCAATTTTCACCCAGGTCACATTGCGCATGGCCTCGCCTTCGATCTCTACCATGGTATCGGTCAGCTTGGTGATCATTTCCACTTTGTCTTCAGGGCTGAAGACGTTTTCAATCAGATGTACGGTAATTAATGGCATGTTGAGTACTCCTCAAAAAGTAAGATTCATTGGACCGGGCATGTCTCAACCCGATGTCGATATGCTAGTGAAGCCCGAGGCGGGGCAATACTTCCGGAGGTGTAGCATCGAACTACGCATTACGTAGTTACCCACTACGCCAACCATAGTTTCAGCCGCTCTCTCGGTGTATGGCGGCTGAAAAAAAAACGAGTTCGACTCTGCTGGAGTCGAACTCGTTAGATTAGTGAACACCACCAACGGCTTAAGGTGCCTGACCGCCGCTAAAGTCTCTGATTCGGATGGAGCGCATTTCGTCTCCAGGGTTCAAATCACAGTTCAGAGTGGTGTAAACACTGTAGGTTCTTAGCCAGCTTGGCTTGTAAAATTCGAGCGTGTCATCACTACTCAATGGATACTTGTAGACCGAACCCAGGTGAACGCCATCCCAATTAGTAAACTTCAGGTGACACCGCGTGTTCCCTGGAATATCGGGATTGAACTGCTTCCAGGTACGAAGAGATATACGCTGGAACCCACCAGTGCTCATATCGCTCAAGTCCAGAGGGCAAGAAATATTCAATTTCGTCCTGCCGTAATCACGGCTTCGGATAACCCCTGAGTTCTTGTAGATCAATCTGCGGGCGTCATCGGGATCGCTATTTAGTAACACACAGGTCGAAGCGGGCATCATCGCTCGATCCACCATACTGAACTCTGCGTAAGATTGGCTTGAAGCCGATACCGCAATCAGTGACAAGCACGTAGCGAGAGCGCTTCTCCAGCTGATATTTTCCTTTTGAATATTCACCGTTTCCTCCAGTCAATAAGTTGGAATGAAAAGCTCACCCTGTCTGCGAGTTATCCCGCTTTCATCGCGTCAACCAACCCCGCCGTCAGCGCGGTTCCTCCGATGCCCCACTGGCCTTCAGGCACTTCTTCAATCTTCACCCAGGTCACATTGCGCATGGCTTCGCCTTCGATAGCCACCATGGTGTCGGTAAGCTTGGTGATCATTTCCACTTTGTCTTCAGGGCTGAAGACGTTTTCAATCAGATGTACGGTAATTAATGGCATGTTGAGTACTCCTCAAAAAGTAAGATTCATTGGACCGGGCGTGTCTCAACCCGATGTCGGTATGCTAGGGAACGCGGTGTTTGAACAATACTTCTCGTGGTGTAGCATTGAACTACGTAAAACGTAGTTACCCACTATTCGATAGCTAGTCACCCGGGAGATCGCCCATGGACTATGGTCAGTTTTGTCCCATCGCCAAGTCGATGGAGATACTGGGGGAGAAGTGGGCGCTGCTCATTCTTCGCGAGCTGCACATGGGGGGCACCCGCTTCAGTGAGCTTCAGCGGGGGCTGTCATTGATTTCGCCGACGGTACTCACCAAACGGCTCAATGACTTGTGCGACGCCGAACTGGTATTGCGCAGGAAAATTTCTGGCCAGCGGGGCTACGAGTACCACCTAACCCAGGCCGGCAAGGAAACACTGCCCTTCATTCTCGCGATTGGTGAATGGGGTATGCGTTGGGCCAGAGGCGGCTTGCAGGACTCGGACCTGGATATAGAACTGCTGATGATCTACATGCAGCGCAGTATCAAAACCGAGAACCTGCCGGGGAACGAGTCTGTTATCAAATTCGTTTTTACTGACCAGGAAGTCCTGAGCGACTGGTGGTTGCTGGTGAACGGCTGCAAGGTGGATATCTGCCTGGACGATCCCGGGAAGGAAGTGGATATCTATCTGGCCACCGATTTACGCACCATGGTTGAGTGCTGGATGGGCGACAGAACCTACCGGTCGGCCATCAGGGAGAAACGGATGAAACTGGTGGGGCCGAGCGCCCTCACCCGCAACATTCAACACTGGATTGAAGACGCCACCTTCGCGGATATCCGGCCCGCGATTGATATCACCGTGAATGGATGAGGCGATCAGTCGCCGATCTTCCACGCAGAGGTAATCGGGTAGCGACGATCCCGCCCAAACCCCCGCTGGGTAATGCGCACCCCGATTGGCGCCTGCCGCCGCTTGTATTCGTTTAGATCGACCAGGCGTAACACCCGCTCCACCTGCTCCCGATCCAAGCCCTCGGCGATAATCGCCTCGGCACTGTAATCCTGCTCAACGTACAGTTCGAGAATACGATCCAGCACATCGTAAGGCGGCAAGCTATCCTCGTCCTTCTGGTCCGGTGCCAGTTCTGCCGAGGGCGGGCGATCGATCACGCGCTGCGGAATACAGGGGCCAAGCGAGTTGCGATACTCGGCGAGCGCAAAGACCAGCACTTTGGGGACATCCTTGAGCACATCGAAGCCACCGGCCATATCGCCGTAAAGTGTTGAATAGCCAACTGCCAGTTCACTCTTGTTACCGGTGGTCAGCACCAGCACGCCCTTCTTGTTGGAGATCGACATCAACAACACACCGCGACACCGAGCCTGAAGGTTTTCTTCCGTGGTGTCGCGTTCTGTGCCGGCGAACTCTTCGGCCAAGCTGGCCATAAAGGCTTCGTAGATCGGCTCGATGGAAATGATTTTGTGGCTGACCCCCAGCGTGCGCGACTGTTCCGCGGCGTCTTCCACGCTCATCTGCGAGGTGTAACGGAAGGGCATCATGATGGCTTCAACACGCTCAGGGCCCAGTGCATCGACGGCCACAGCCAGCGTCAGGGCGGAATCGATACCGCCGGACAGTCCCAGCACGACGCCGCGAAAACGGTTCTTGTTGACGTAATCCCTTACGCCCAGCACCAGCGCCTGATAAGTGCTGGCCAGCAATTCGGGGACGCCGCCGTTGTGCTCCCCGGTCAGTTGTAGCGTTTCATCCACGCAGGAGACCTGCAGCGACTGGGTGGCTGCATCGAAGCACGGCGCGCTGGCCACAACGTCGCCAGTACTATCCACCGCGAAGGAGCCACCGTCGAACACCAGCTCGTCCTGACCGCCCACCTGATTCACATACACAATGGCCAGCCCGGTTTCGCGAGAGCGGGTTTGTAGCACCGCAATACGCTCGGCCTGTTTGCCCTGGTGGAAAGGAGAAGAGTTGAGGTTCAGCAACACCTGGGCACCCGCATCGGCAGTTTGCCGGGCAGGGGCCTCCTCCCAAATGTCCTCACAGATGCTGAGGCCAAAGGTGACGTCACCGACACGGAAGGTCGTTGCCTCGGTGCCCGCCTGGAAATAGCGTTTTTCGTCAAATACCTGGTAATTCGGCAGGCACTGTTTACGGTATTCCGCAATCACTTCCCCGCGATGCAGAACACCCGCCATGTTATACAGCTTGCCGTCCACGCGCCGCGGGTAGCCGATAACAAGGTAGCGCTCGCCCACTGCAGACTTAAGACGATCGAGGCACTTGGCCACACGCAGATCCAGGCTGGGGCGCAACAACAGGTCTTCCGGCGGGTAGCCGCTCAGCGTCAGTTCGGGGAACACCACAATGTCCTCCCCCGGCGCCGCCTGCTCCAGCACTGTCAGTACCCGGTCAGTATTACCCTCAAAATCACCCACGTGGGTATTGATCTGGGCCATGAGAATAGTGAGGGTGGTCATGCGCGGGTCCGGTGCCGAAAGTGGGGCACCTATTTTCGTGCATGTGCCGGAGATTGGCCAGCCCCGCCCAGCACGACAGCCTGATACACTAGGCGGCAATAACAAATAGTGGGGACTACTCTGACAGTGGATACGCCGGGCACCCTTTCCCAATCGGCGGACACGCCCAAGCGCCCGCCGCAAAATCTGGCGGCGTTTCGTATCTATATCGGCTACCGCACGCTGCTGTCATTGATGCTGCTGGTGATGCTGATCAGCCCTAACACACGCGATCTGGTAGGTACCCTGAACCCTACGCTCTATTTGACCGTAGCCATCGTTTATCTGGCCACCAATGCTCTGCTGGTGGGCGCATTGGTTGGCGGTATTCACGATCGTACCTCGGTGCTAATCAGCACGTTTTTCATAGATATCCTGGCGATCATCATTATGGCCGACACCAGCCGTGGGATGACCAGCGGTCTGCCGGTGCTGCTGGTTATCTCTGTGGCAGCGAGCGCCATTTTGATCAGCCAACGCACGCTGGCAACGATGGTGGCCGCTGTTTCCGTGCTGGCACTGCTGGTTGACACCTTGCGGCTCATTTCACTGGGTGTTCAGCCGATCAATGGCCTGCTCCCCGCTGGTCTACTCGGTACGCTGATCTTCGGGGTATCACTGCTGGTCCAAGCCGTTGCGGCCCGCGTGGGGCAAGCCGAAGCGCTGGCGCGTACGCAAGCCAGTGACATCTATAATCTGCAGCGTCTCAATGAGCAGATCGTACAAAACCTGCAGACCGGCATTCTGCTGGTGGGAAAGCATGAACAGGTCACACTGCTGAATCAGGCAGCCAGTCATCTGCTGGCGGGAACACAGGACAACCGGCAACTTGAAGGGCAATCGCTGGCGCAGTACAGCGAACAACTGGCGGAACAGTATCGGCAATGGCGGCACAACGGCCAGCATCAGGCCAGACCGTTCAGTATTTCGGGCGATGATTCACTGCTGCTAGTTGCGAACTTCAGGCCTTTGCAACCGGGCGCCGGGGGCGAGTCGCTGGTATTCCTGGAGGACTACTCTCCGGTTACCCAGTTTGCCCAGTCATTGAAACTGACCTCTCTGGGCCGGCTCACCGCCAGTATCGCCCATGAAATACGCAACCCCCTTGGCGCTATAAGCCATGCGGCACAGCTACTGCGGGAGTCGACCGACCTCAATGAGAGCGATCGTCGAATGTCTGACATTATCCTTTCACATTCCGATCGGGTGAACACCATCATCGAGAGCGTAATGCAGATCTCCCGCCGGGAGCCTCCAAAACCAGAGGTGCTGGTGTTGGGCGACTGGCTCAAGGACTTTGTTGAAACCTATCTCGAAACTCACAACGGCAACAGCGAAGTCGTAGTGCGCTGTGACTATCCCGAGCTGCGCGTTGAGTTTGACCCCGAGAACCTGCAACGCGTTATCCGCAATCTGCTGGATAACGCCCTGCGCCACAGCGCACTGGCCACAGGCAATGAACTGGCCCGCATCGAAGTCGAGCTGGATTTTAGCGCCAGCCGCTGTCATATCGACGTGATTGACCTGGGCGAAGGTGTACCCCCGGGCGAACGGGCAAAACTGTTTGAGCCGTTTTATACTACTGTGCCGGAAGGTAGTGGCATGGGCTTATTCCTGTGCAAAGAGCTGTGCGAAATCAATAACGCCAGCCTGAACTACCTGCCAACGGCCCAGGGCGAGAGCTGCTTCCGCCTTTCCCTGCCCCAACCTGGAAAACTGTAGGACAGCATGGCGCAGCAAAGTGTACTGATCGTAGATGATGAACCCGATATCCGGGAGTTGCTGGA
Organism: Gammaproteobacteria bacterium; assembly: GCA_030427085.1. Classification (GTDB taxonomy): domain Bacteria; phylum Pseudomonadota; class Gammaproteobacteria; order Pseudomonadales; family Halieaceae; genus JAUHXH01. The sequence goes on from JAUHXH010000006.1 coordinate 22,740, forward strand.
CATCACCCTGTCCCGGATGGGACTGCGCACCCTGTTGGCCGCCGACCTGCAATCGGCCCACGAACTGCTGTCCAAACAACCGCCAAATCTTTGCCTTACCGACATGAAACTACCCGACGGCAACGGCATCGGGCTGGTAGAACACATTCAGCGTCACCACCCGCAGATTCCGGTTGCCCTGATCACCGCCCACGGCAGTGTCGAGGCAGCGATTGCCGCGCTGAAAGCAGGCGCGTTTGATTTCATTTCCAAACCGGTCGAGCTGGACCGGTTGCGCAACCTGGTAAGCACGGCCCTCAAACTTGAAGGTAGTGCTTCGTCTGCACCTGGCAGTACGGATAGCGAACTTATCGGCAATGCCCCGGCGATGATCGAACTGCGCGACAAAATCAGCAAGCTCGCACGCAGTCAGGCGCCGGTTCATATCCATGGGGAATCCGGCTCGGGTAAAGAAATTGTGGCGCGCCTGATCCACCGCAATGGGCCGCGGGCTTCCGGCGCCTTCGTCGCGGTGAACTGCGGCGCCATCCCTCCAGAGTTAATGGAAAGTGAACTGTTCGGCCACGTGCGGGGTAGCTTTACCGGCGCCAGCGGCGACAAGCGTGGACTCTTCCAGGCTGCTGACGGCGGAACATTATTTCTCGACGAGGTGGCGGACCTGCCCCTGGCGATGCAGGTGAAACTGTTGCGGGCGATTCAGGAAAAAGCGGTGCGACCGGTGGGTGCAGCAAAAGAACAGCCCATCGATGTACGGATTCTGAGCGCCACCCACAAAGACCTCGCCGCCGAGGTGAGTGCCGGGCACTTTCGTAATGACCTGTACTACCGCATCAACGTGATCGATGTTGAAGTACCGCCACTGAGAGACCGCGCCGAAGACATACCCGATCTGGCCCGCGCGCTGCTACGCAAAATCGGCCGTCACGAAGAACAGCCACTGACCCTGGACGAGAGCGCACTGCAAGCTTTGCGGGGTTATCGCTTTCCGGGCAATGTGCGGGAACTGGAAAACACGCTCGAGCGAGCAGCCGCACTATGTGACGGCAAGGTTATCCACGAACGTGATCTTGAGTTCTCCAATCGCCCCAGCACGCCACAAGTGCGGGAAACTATCACCGGCGATGATCATCGCGAGGCCTACGGTGACCTGGAGGGCTACCTCGAAGACATTGAGCGCCAGATCCTCAGCCAGGCGCTGGAAGAGTCCCGCTGGAATAAAACCAATACCGCCCGCCTGCTGGGTATCAGTTTCCGCAGTTTACGCTATCGCCTGAAAAAGCTCGGCCTGGAAAACTGATCCAATTCGGTCCTGATCTTCCCTTCTCCACGCACGATCTCCTACGCTCACTCTCCTGTCTCCCAGGAGAAACGCCATGCCCCGTCACAGCGAGGGCCTTACGCTCACTGAACTCCTTCTGGCATTGGCCATTGCCTGCACCATCATGCTCACCGCAGGTGCTCCCGCCGGGCAATGGTTGGGACGCAGCCAAACCACAGCGGCACTCACACACTATCTAGGCCTGCTGCAGTTCGCGCGCACCAGCGCAGTGCTCCATGGGGGCAGAGTCAGTCTCTGCGCGGTAGACGCCGGTGAGGTGTGTACCAACGACTGGGGCTCAGCGTCCGCATTGATGGTGTTTGAGGACCCAAACGGGAACGGTCGGCGGGAAGCCAGTGAGGCGATTCTCCGCAAGCAGGAAAATCCCTCACCGCAGAGTCGTGTGCGCTGGCGCGCGTCACTGGCAAGGCGACACCTGACATTTGGCGTGCTGGGAAATACCTGGCAAAACGGCAGTTTGTACTACTGCCCGGAAAACGGGGATGTAAGGCTGGCCCGCACGTTAACCGTCAACCACGGAGGCCGCCCCTATCTCTCTGCAGACTCAGACGGCGATGGCATTCACGAGGACCGGCGCGGCCACCCCCTCGATTGTAGCTGGTAAGACTAACTATCCCGGTGGACGGACAGTAACTCGGCGCTGCCAGTCACCTTGATGCGCCAGACTTCACCAGGCAAGCGCCCAATAATGGTGTAGACGCCTTCATCGGTTTCCCAGGAACGCCGCGCCTTGTCCAGATGGATACCGAGCTTGGACCCGCGCGCCACATCCCTGATTCGTTCTGGCAGGTAGCGTGCATCGTAGTACTTCCCTTCCAGTTCGAAGGGCTCGAAATCACTCTGTGACGCACTGCCCGCTTGCTGGGGCAGAGTCTCTTGTGCGTACGCGCCGACAGAAAACACCGCGGCGACGAGGGCAATCAAAGTCAGTTTTTTCATGGTGTTTCCCTCCGCGCTGGTTTAATCGCGGTTCCAGTTGTCTTCACCGGCATCCGTAGTATCACCGTCATTGTTCTTGTCCCAGAAGCGCTGTCCCAGGTGATTGATTTCCAGGATGCCATCGTCTGCCTGATTGGTACCGGCAATCGGGGTAGCCCGCACCAGGAAGGTGTCCACACCGGTGCTGGCACCAATAATAGACAGGTTGTAGCGCTTGTTACCGGAGTCGATGGGTGACTGCGCGGGGAAGTTGGTGCCCGCAGCGGCGCCCGCATAGCTGAAGTTCAGTGTGTACTCCTTCTCCATCGCCTGCGCCGCGTTCAGCAGGTCACCCTGCGCAGCGCTGCGCTGGCTGCGCACCACACTGTTTTGGTAGGTCGGCAAGGCGATCCCCATCACGATCCCCAGAATAACCAGGGCTATCAGCATTTCGATCAGCGTAAAGCCCTGATGCTTTGTTTGTATTGTGGTCACGCAATTCGCCTCGCTTTAGTCATCTTTACGCCAGAAGGTTTTAACGATCCGGTCATTGGTGAAGCTGTTGAGCGGAGGCCGTTCAGCACCCACGAACATGTCGCAGCCATCACCGGTACAGATTACCACCGGCTCATCGATGATCGACGCTGTGCCCAGTTCCATGGAGCGGTCGGCTTCCGTGTAGTTCGGATCGATGGTGTCCCAGTTGTGCACCGGCTGGGCGTCGGCGATATTGATCTGATAGACCCGCGACGTACCCGCCTTCGGAATACAGCTAGCCGAGCTACTGGCCGGTTCATAGGTAGTAAAGGTCACTTCACCGCGATAGGTAAGCGGGGTAGAGAGCACTTTCTCACCTGTGCGTGGGAAGTCGATGAACCATCCGGACTTGGTCGCCAGGGTGGCTTGCGCAGCCGCCTTCTCGGCATCCGTACCATCGCCGATGATATTGTCGGTCGTATCGAACAGGTCTGTTTCGGCGATTTTGGTGTACGTCGCCGGCGGACCAAACACAGCACTCTGGCGAAGCATATAGAACCGGTCTTCGGTCACGCGATTGAGCGGGCCAGCGCGATAGCCGGAACCGATGGTAACCGCCAGTTCCAGACCGTTGCTGCCTTTCACCAGCGCCACGTCCGGTCCGTGATAGAAGCGGCGGTTCAGAATCTCTGTGTTGGAACCGCTGGCCACACCCAGGTCGGCAATCACGCCGCCACTGACCAGGTTAGCCGCCGTCTCGTCCACTTTGATATCAAAGCGCCAGACCTGGCCGCCGGTGTCACCAACGAAGATCAGGTCATCCAGGCCGTCACTATCCGCGTCCGCCACCGTCAGGGTGGACGGGATGGAGTACTGCATGTCAGTGAACTGCTTGGTGAAGCCGGCAGCAGTTGGGCCACCGGACCAGATCAGCGCACCGGTTTTCGCATTTACGATATACAGGGCGCGGCCCTGGGAGTCAGCAGAACGTGTTGCTTTGCTGTCCTGAGCCGGATCATAACCACCGGAGATGTACAGCACATCCACTGCCGCCGAACCACTCAACTTGATACGTCCGGGGATCGGACGGCCCCAACTCTGGCCCAACTCCTCGAAGCCAGTCGTAACACCGCCCTTGATGGTCCAGAGGATTTCCGGATTGGCACGGTCGGTGACATCCAGGGCGTAGTAGTTGCGGCCCCCGCGGCGCATGCCACTGTAGATGTATACGAAGTCCAGCGGGTCGGAAGTACTGATCCCGTCGTTCAGGTTGTCGTGTACCCAGGGCGTAATGCTGCCATCCATACCGTAGATGTGGCGACGGCTGCCCACGTTAGCGCGCAAGTCCGCCTGCAGGGGCAGAATATCTTCAGGTATGTAAGCGAAGGTCTCCGCACCAGTGCTGGAGTTGATCGCATGGATTGCGCCGGAGTTGGTGCCCACATACAGGGTCACATCGGGCGTGCCACTGACGTCGCCGTAGGTGATCGCCACCGGCTTGGAGTGCAGCGGGTCACCCATGACGTAACGGGTATCGGTGCTCGCATCGCCGTCTTCGTTCTCGGTGTCCTTACCACGAATCCACTCGATATGGGTGTCGCGATCCACTGCCGAAACACCAAGGATGGCATCAGTCAGTACCGTGTTGCCCGTCTTGATCGCGTTGGCAGCATTGCTCAGCACTTTGGACTGCCCGGTAACACTTTCCAGGTAGGTGTAGACGTTTCTTCCCAGATCACTGTAGCTGGGGAAGTTTGCGCCGGCACCACCCTGTTGAACTTCAAATCCATCTGCGGTGGCACTCCAGAAACTCTGGGAGGTGTCCTTGAAGAAGCCATTGGAGGCTTCCACCGCTGGCGCGTCGTTCTGGTCGAGAATCACGTTGCTCTCGCCACCGTATACACCGAGTTTGTACTTCTTGAGGTTACCCGGCCAGCGTGGGAACTCCTCCGGGCTGAACACCGCGAAGTAAATTTCATTCAGGTGATTCAGGCGATTGAACTGGTTGATCGCCGCCACTGGCGCCACGAAGGTGGTGTTCTGGTCGAGCGCACCGCCAACGATTTCGTTGATGGCATTTACCAGTTCCACGGAACTGCCCGCCTCGCGGTACAAGCCACCACTCACCGTAGCCACGTCTTCCAGCCAGGTGCTGGAGAAGTTAAAGCCAATGGTGTGGGTGACTACACGTTGAGTGCCTGACAGCGGTGACATGTCGGCGTTGGACATGTGGCGCGTAAGGTCAGTTACGCAGTGTTCTGCAGTGCTCACGCTGGTATCACAGGTCAGGCCTGCCGGCGTGAGAATGTTGTCAGTAATCAACGACTCCGAATGCGGCTCGTTGGCCTCACCGTCGGTCAACATGATGATGTGGTTGTTGATCTGGCAGAAATCGTCGATGGGGCTGTCGTACATGGGTGTGCCAGTCAGGTGCTCACCCACGGGCTGACCGGTGCCATTGCTATCGGTACAGTCGTCGTCACCTGGTTGTGCCGCCGTACAACCAGATGGGCGAACCACCGAGTACGTAGCGCTTTGAATACTTTGCTCGGCCGACAGGCGCGTGTAGTCGAAGGGACCATCGGGCCCGGACAGGGTGATCTTGGTACCGTCCTCGTCGTGCCCGCCGCGGTACTTGCCCCAGGTCACTTCGCCACCGGTGTAGTACTGGTGGGCCTCGTAAACCGTGTCCTGGATGGGCGTGTAACCTTCCGCCGACAGTGAGTCTACTGCGCGCAATAACTCGTCACGCACGGTGTCCGCACCACTACTGCCATCGTCGATAAAGTTCACCACAAGTTGAACCGACTGGAGCTGGCCGTAATCGTGGGAGTAGATATTGCGATCTTCGCCACTGGCTTTGGTAATACGGAACAACATATCGTTCCGCTGAACCCAACTGCCTTGCGCCAGCGCTGCTTCGATCAAGGCAGTGATATCAGAGGACTGATAGCCGATGCTGTCGTCGTCGGTCCAGTCGCCCGCAATACTCCACCGAACCGGCGAGGAGAAGCTTCTCCCCGTTACACCATCGGCACCTACCAATGGCGCGGGATCGCCATCCAGCTCCACCGCGATATCCCACTCGGAACCACCGGTAACATCCAGTGCGGACCGCACCACCAGATAGGCGCTCTGGATAGTAGATGTGCTGAGAAGCTCCAGATCGGTATAACGCAGTACCGCATAGTTGCTGTCATTGATCTGAATGGTGTTACCGCCACTGGAGTACGGCGCCCCCGAACTGGTGACGTGACCATCGTCAGCGCCGGAAACAATCTGTTTATTGATGGTCCGCGCAATACAGGAAGCCCCCGGCGTTACCGAGTCCTGTTCATAGGAGATGCGCAATACCGGGCCGTTGGAGTCGGCCGCATCGGCCGTCTTGAAGGCTCGCATACCCTGGGTACCAGTGATAACAAACGCCATGTTCATGCCGCCGCACCAGTCGGTGTGGTTCACCAGCGGCTGTATCAGGGATTTGATATCGGCGGACTGGTAGTCAGTACCGGAAGACCATGCATCGACATCAGTCCAGTCTACCGCGCCAGTAGTCGCCCGGCCGGTAATGTCCCCCAGCGTCCCATCATAGGCGGCTGGAGCGGTCGTATCTTCAATCGATATGGTCAGGTCGGTGTCAATATTCCCACCATGGGCCGCCTCGAAGTCGAGGTAGGCTTCGGTGATAACCGCACCTTTAGGAACCCGTACATCCTCGAAGCGCACGCCCACAACCGTTGGCTCAGCCACAACACCCGCAGGGGAATCTGTGTAGGTAACCCGCAAGGTAGGGGCGTCAGACCAGGTGCGATCACGCGCCTGAAAATTACGCTCACCCACGCCGGAAACATGCTTGATCAGCAGGGTAATATCGTTGGTGGTAGAACCGGCACTGTTATCCCAACCCGGTTGATCGATCACTTCCTGAATAACCGAGGAGAAGTCGACGGAGGTTACGGACTCATCATCGCTGTAAACCGGGATATCCCAATTTACCGGCGAGGTAACACTGCCACTGAAGCGATCGCTGATATTGGTGCCGTCGGTTCTGTCAAAGGTACCGCTGTCGGGGAGTTGGCCGTAGATGGCCACCTCGAGGTCGTCACTATCGCCCGCGTCTTTAGTCTCGTCACTCCTGTCACCGTCCCAGTTCCTGAGGCGTCTGTCATCGCCCGTTTGCAGCTCCAACACAGCTTCGGTGATGGTAACGCCGGGGGGGATGTCCATATTGATGAAGCGCAGCCCCACCATTCTGTCATTCCCCTCGAGGTTCACTGTGCAACTGTCAATGTCCCAGGACCCACCTGAGGTGATATAGCACTCGTTGTGCGACTCCACACGGTCGGAACCCACATATTCGAAGGCGTCATCGGAGTCATCGTCGACGCGCACCGACAGGGTTTCGGTAGTGATCGGAGTTACGCCGGTTGCGACAGCCCCCGAGCCGTCAACAAACACATAGGGCATGAAGATATCGTCACTATCCACCGAAGCGACGCCCGTGCCCGTTGCCGGCGTGATTTCCATTGCATCATTGGTGCTGGCGCCGGTCGATACAGAAACCGAGAGAATATTGCCACTGCTGGTCGCCACTGCCTGGTCGATGTACGTGACGGGATAGAGTACCGGGCCACCCGGGTTGGAAAAACGCATCAAACCCAGGTTCACATTGTTCAGGTTGTTCACGATCACCCGCAGGGCGTCTTTCACCCGGTCGATACGCTCCGTGGTACCGCCGTCCTTGTTATCCATGGACCCCGAGGTATCCATGATAAACAGCACGTTGGGCGCCGATCCGCCTCCCTGGAGATCACCGAAGAATATTTCGGTATCGTCTGCCCATACGGGAGTGAGGCTATAAAAGCCTACTGCGCCGGCGCAAAGTAACTGTTTGAATGAATTCATATGGTCACCCATTGTGTCGCGAATCAATCGACCCGCGGCCCCTCCACGAAAATCCCCTGAACATGTGTATTGCTGATGGCGCTGTCTTTCATCGACGATGTCGCCTCAGCCTCGTAGTAGTACGTATCGATACCGCTGGATCCCTTGCGAATGGAATAGCCCACCGATGATGCATTGGTGAGATAGCGCATTTCACTGGTGCCACTCACATCGAGCACGCGTGATCCGTAGTCATAGCCGTCACGGTCGTAGCCACTGCGATTGGGCCAGGTACTCCCCGCCAGGGAGGCTGAATAGGCCTGGCCCAGGTAGGTAAAGTCGCTGATGGCCTCTTCGATAATGCCTTCCGCGGTCTGGAAGGAGATCGCCTTCAACTCCGCCGCCGTTGCCATTTTCGATTCCAGGTTGCTGGTCTCCATTACAGAGAAGCCGACTACGGTGATGATCAGTAGCAGGATCAACGAGCCAAGCAGCACCACACCCTGTTGATTGTTTCTGCGTTGTTTCATGGTGTGCTCCTAGGAATCAAAGGCCGTATTGCGCAGAATCGCGGTGGTCTGGAAGACCTGCCGCATAGCGCGACCGCCCTGATGCTTGTAGGTGGTGGAGCTGTTGTTCATCACCTCATCCAGCAGACGGTAGTTGGACGTGTCATCGGCGTCGCGCACCGGCTCAAAACTTTGCACCAGCAGGGCGATACGCACCGCGATTACCTCATCAAAGTCGAGGCCGCTATCGCGCGCTGGCACGTAGCGCATGTTATTGCCAGTAACGCGCTGGCCGAACAGCAGCTGCATGTGTTCAACACCTTCAACCATTTCTTCCGCAGTGCCATTGGCCAGGCGATACAGCGCGTAAACATCGAAGCCATTTCGATCGCGACCCGTGTCGGCCACGTACCAGCTCACATCTTCAAACTGCATCAGCTCGGATTCGGTGTTGTAACCGGGCACGATGGAAGTGATGTCATTTCCGGAGCCGGCAAACTCCAGCGTGGTGGCGTTCGGCGCCGAGGCAATACTACAGGTCTGTGCATTGGTTACCCGGAACATATGGGCCGTTACACAACTGGACAGTACCACCAGGTCACCCTGTTCCAGGTCACAACCGGGATTGTCGGTAATCGCGGCGGCGGTACTGGCCGGTGTGAGGTTGCTCGACAGCTCGGTGGGCAGAGACACCGCCATGTGCAGATTGATCATGTCGCTGCCCTCGCGGGGGTAGCCATTTGCACCCGACGCAGGAAAGCCCGCCGCCGTCGTGTAATTTGAGGTACTGCCGGTGGGCAGAGTGGGCGACCAACTCGGCGTACCGCCCGTGTCACGGCGTTCATAGGCCCGAATGCCCTCGAACACTTCATTCTTCGCCATCACAGTGAGTGAACCGCCAACACTGTTACAGCCGGTGTACTGGGCATTCCGAAAGTCGTCCGACAGCAGGTCGAGGGCGATACGCCCGTTTTCCTGCACCCGCGCCAGCGCAGTCTCCACCTGGGCGGAGCCCCGGCTGGACACAAACACATTCACCACCCCGAGCAACAGGAAGCTACCCAGCGCGAGGGCTACCATCAGTTCCACCAGGGTCAGGCCCCGGGTCAATTTGAGCGATCGCATCATCACTGCAGTACCGTCCTCAGTTGTACCGAGCGCGCCTGGCCACCCTGGCGCTCGACCTCGGATCCCACCACTGCCCAATCACGTTCTTCCCAGGCCACTGTCACCGTGAACTCGTTGCCGGCGGCACGGGTGACGGTAGCACTGCCCTGTGGCAGGGTTGGCCGATAATCGGCCTGGGAATACACGTTGATGAAGTGGTTGCTCCACTCGCGAATGTCCTGATTGACGACCTGGGCAGAGGTACAGCCCCCCGCACTTGCCGAGCAGCCCGGGTCAGCCGGCGCCGTGGAGGCGCTATTGACAGTGATCGCATCGTAGGCGGTGCCAGTAAGGTGGGCTTCCGGATTGGCGCGAATACGATCGAGGAATTCTCCCGCGACCAGAGTCGCCTGAGTGCGCAGATAGGCGCTCTGGTTGTTCTGGAAACTGACCAATTGCATACCCGCCACACCGAGCAAGCCGATCATCAGCACCAACATGGCAACCAGCACTTCAATCAAGGTAAATCCCTGTTGGCCGGCATGAGGCATTCTTCGCATCATCTTCATGGTGTGCAGTCCACGTTGGTGCCGCTGTGATCTTCCACGATACCGTCGCCGCTGCCGTCTACGGCAAAGCGGGTCTGGCCGGAGCGGTTAAGAATGAGGGCCGTGGCGAGGGTGTCACTGTCGCCCTGGCAGAGGCGCAAGGTGCCGCGGTCATCCGCACGACCCTGTTCATCGAAGATAATCGCCGTCAGATCACTGAACCCAACGGAGCGCAGGGTAACACCGTCCAGCGCCTGTCCCACACGGATCAGTTCCTCGCTACCGCCGCGATTGCCATCCTCCGCGGTGCCACCACCAGCGCCATCGTCAACAAACACCACAGCGCCTGTTTCCCAACTGTCGCCACTACAGGTCGATTGATCCACCGAGGGACACAAGGCCACCGGCAGACCGCGGCTCACGGCTTCGCCACGCGCGGAACTGAGTAGCGCTGTAGATTGTTCCAGCGCCGTGAAACGCTGGTTGCGTGCGAGGGTATCGCGCATGGTCGGCCCCGCGATCGCCGCCAGAATGGCCACGATCACGATCGCGATCAGCATTTCGATAAGGGTGAAGCCCCCTTGCTGGCGCGCGGTTGACTGTCCTTGTGGTTCCGTCCCCATGTGCGGTTTTCCGGCAGTTTTCAACGCAGCCTAGACTAGCGCCTGTCCGGCCGGGTGGGGAGATCACTGAGGATAAACGGTCGATTTCCCGGATGAGTGGCCGAAAAACCTCACTTTTTGTGAATTTAGTCCCCGACAGGGACCAAACGGAGCTCTCTGGGCATGGAGAAAGTGATGTTTTCGGGGCGGCCCTCAACTTCCACCGCCGGCTCGGCACCTTGGGCTCGCAGCCCGTCGATGACCTGCTGCACCAGTACTTCAGGGGCCGAGGCTCCCGCCGTTACTCCGATACGTTGCTTGCCCACCAACCACTCAGGCTGGATGTCTTCGGCGTGATCAAGCAGGTAGGCGGTGGCGCCCATGCGCTCGGCCAATTCCCGCAAACGGTTGGAATTGGAGCTGTTGGGTGAACCGACCACCAGCACCAGATCGCAATTGGCAGCCAGTGATTTGACCGCATCCTGCCGGTTCTGGGTGGCGTAGCAAATGTCGTCCTTGCGTGGCCCTTCAATTTTGGGGAAGCGCTCCCGCAAAGCCTCGATAACACGGGCGGTATCGTCCATGGAGAGCGTGGTTTGCGTGACATAGGCCAGGCGCTCGGGATTGCTCACCTCCAGCGTCGACGCCTGTGCCTCGTCTTCCACCAGGTAGATATCGCCGCCCGGGCCATGGTCATACTGCCCCATCGTGCCTTCCACTTCCGGGTGACCCCGGTGGCCGATCAACACGCATTCGCGGCCCTCGGCGCTGTAGCGGGAGACTTCCATGTGCACCTTGGTTACCAGTGGACACGTGGCGTCGAAAACTTTCAGCCCGCGGCGGTCCGCCTCCCGGCGCACGGCCTGGGACACACCGTGGGCACTGAAGACCACGATGCAGTCATCCGGTACCTCGTGTAACTCATCGACGAAAATCGCCCCGCGTTCGCGCAGGTTGTCCACCACAAACTTGTTGTGGACCACTTCGTGCCGTACATAAATAGGGGCACCAAACACGTCCAATGCCCGATCGACGATGGCGATAGCCCGATCGACGCCGGCGCAGAACCCGCGGGGGTTGGCGAGTTTCACTTCCATCAATGTAGCTCCGCCGGCTCGACGCGGTGAATCTGCACGTCAAACAGGATGTTCCGCCCCGCCAGGGGGTGGTTGAAATCGACCGTAACGCGTTCGTCATTAACCTCGATGATCATCCCCGGCAGTTCGCCACCGCCGGCGTCGGCAAAGGAATAGACCAGCCCCAGGCTCAACTCGGTATCTTCGTCGAAGCTACTGCGCGGGATGGTCTGCACGTTTTCCTCACGCGGTTGCCCGAAGGCATCTTCGGGCTCCACACTGAACAGCTTGCGCTCGCCCGGCACCATACCGAACAACAGGCCCTCGAAACCCGGCAGCAGGCTGCCGTCACCCACCACGAAGTCCACCGGCCCGCCATCGAAGTTGGAATCCACTTCGGAGCCATCCTCCAGACTGAGGGAGAAATTCAGGAATACGCGGGTGCCTTCACCCACGGGTACGTTGATTTGGGTCATGAATCGCCCGTGGCCTCCTCGGGGGTCTTCGTCAGGAAGCTATCCAGAATCATCAGCGCGGCGCCCACCGTGATGGCGCTGTCCGCGATATTAAATGCCGGGAAGTAACTATTACCGTAGTGGACTGAAATGAAATCGACAACATGGCCCAGCACCAGCCGGTCCCAAAGATTGCCCAGTGCACCGCCCAGAATCAGCGCCAGACTGGCGGCCAGCAGTGACTGGGCACCGCGCAGGCGATACAACCACACGGCCAGCACACCGCTTATAACGATGGCGATGACGCTGAAAAAGTAGCGCTGCCAACCGCCGGCGTCATCCAGAAAACTGAACGCCGCCCCGGTGTTGTAGTACAGGGTGAAATTGAGCACCGGCAGGATTTCCACCGGCCGGCCATAGAGTAAGTGCTGTTGGGCCAGCCCCTTGGTGAGCTGATCCAGCACAACCACCACCAACGCCAGGCCATACCACCACAGAAAACGACGCTCAGGCAAAACGGCGCTGCTCCCCGGGGCCGTACACATTTTCAATGCAGCGACCACACAAGCCCGGATGCTCTTTGTTCTCACCCACGTCCGGGCGACGATGCCAGCAGCGCTCGCACTTCTCGTCTGCCTGGGCACTCACCTGCACTTTCAGGCCTTCCAGTTCGGTGCCGGCAGCGTCTGCGGGCGCATCGGCCAATGGTGCCAAACTGGCGGCACTGGTAATCAACACGAAGCGCAGTTCATCGCCCAGGCGGGCCAACTGCTCCTGTAATTCCTCAGCACAGTACAGGGTAACGCCGGCGTCGAGGGAGCCGCGCAGTTCGCCGTCGGCGCGCGCCCGCTCCATCTCGCGATTGACCTCAGCCCGTACCGCCATCACCGTCTGCCAGTAATCGCGGCCCATGCCGTCACTGCCTTCCAGCGTAGCCAGGCCCTCATACCAGCCTGCGAGGAACACCGACTCGCCGCGCTCGCCGGGCAAGTTCTCCCAGATTTCCTCGGCGGTAAAGCTGAGGATGGGGGCAATCCAGCGCACCATCGCCTCAGCGATATGGTACATCGCGGTCTGTGCCGAGCGGCGCGCGGTACTGTCAGCCGCAGTGGTGTACTGCCGGTCCTTGATCACATCCAGATAGAAACCGCCCAGATCGGTGGAACAAAAATTGTGCAGCTTGTGGTAGATCTGGTGGAAATTGTAGGACTCGTAGGCCGCCTCGATTTCTCGCTGCAACTGTTCCGCACGGTCGATAGCCCACTTGTCCAGCGACAGCAATTCGTCGAAGGTGAGGGCGTGCTCGGCGGGGTCAAAGCCGTTCAGGTTCGACAGCAGGAAGCGCGCGGTATTGCGAATGCGACGATAAGAGTCGGCAATGCGCTTGAAAATCTCGTCGGACACTGCCACTTCGCCACGGAAATCCGCAGCGGCAACCCACAGTCGCAGGATGTCGGCGCCGAGGTCGTTCATCACTTTTTTCGCTGGCACGATATTGCCGATGGATTTGGACATCTTGCGCCCTTCGCCATCCACCGTGAAACCGTGAGTCAGTACCGTTTTATAGGGCGCCTCACCAAAGGCACCGATGCCGGTGAGCAAAGAGGACTGGAACCAGCCGCGGTGCTGGTCGGAGCCTTCCAGATATAGATCGGCAGGCGCAGACAGGCCATCGCGTTGGCGCAATACACAGGCGTGGGTTACGCCGGAGTCAAACCACACATCCAGCGTATCGGTAATCTTGTCGTAGTCGGCGGCTTCTGCGCCCAGCAATTCAGCAGGGTCCAGGTCGAACCAGGCATCGATGCCTGCCTCCTCGATTCGCTGGGCTACCTGCTCCATCAGTTCAGTGGTATCCGGGTGCAGTTCGCCACTTTCCTTGTGTACAAACAGCGTGATCGGTACACCCCAGGTGCGCTGGCGCGAAATACACCAGTCCGGCCGATTGACCAGCATGCTGTCGATGCGCGCCTTGCCCCACTCGGGCAGCCACTGGACTTCTTCTACCGCGCCCTTGGCAGCATCCAGCAGACCGTTCTGCTCCATGCTCACAAACCACTGGGGCGTAGCGCGGAAGATGATTGGCGTTTTATGGCGCCAGCAGTGCGGGTAGCTGTGTTCGTATTCTTCGTGGTGTAGCAATACACCACGCTCGCCCAGCAGTTCGATGATAGCGGCATTGGCTTTCAAAACATGCTGGCCACCGAAGAACTCAGTCTCCGGCAGATACACACCGTTGCTCCCAACCGGGTTATACACTTCGATACCGTATTTTTGCCCAACCACAAAGTCATCCTGACCGTGAGCGGGGGCCGTGTGTACGGCGCCTGTACCAGCTTCGGTGGTGACATGGTCACCCAGTACTACCAGTACCTGCCGATCCAGGAAGGGGTGTTGCAGCAACTGGCGATCCAGCGCAGCGCCCTGACAACGGCCCAACACCTTCAGCGGAATGCCGAAGCGCGCAGCGCAGGATTCCGCCAGTTCTTCCGCCACCAACAGCGCACGGCCTTCCCCTTCAATCAGCACGTATTCCAACTCGGGGTGCAGGCTCACTGCCATGCTGGCGGGAAGCGTCCAGGGGGTGGTGGTCCAGATCGGGACAGCGATCTCGCCGCTGTAGTCTGTGCCACAGGCCGCGTTGAATGCTGCGGGATCGACAGCGGCATAGGCCACGTCGATAGCGGGTGAGTGCTTGTCCTTGTACTCCACCTCCGCCTCGGCCAGGGCAGAGCCACAGTCCATGCACCAGTGGACCGGCTTAAAGCCCTTGTGCAAGTGGCCGTTGTCGATGATGCGCGACAGGGTACGCACAATGTCCGCCTCGAAGCGGAAATCCATCGTCAGGTAGGGCTTGTCCCAGTCACCCAACACGCCCATGCGGACAAAATCTTCCCGCTGTCCGTCCACCTGACGGGCGGCGTATTCGCGGCACTTCTGGCGGAACTCGGCGGGGCTCACTTTCACCCCGGGCTTGCCGACCTTTTTCTCTACATTGAGCTCAATCGGTAGGCCATGACAGTCCCAACCGGGGACATAGGGCGCATCGAAGCCCGCCAGCGTGCGCGACTTGACGATAACGTCCTTGAGAATTTTATTGACCGCGTGCCCCACGTGCAGGTCGCCATTAGCGTAGGGCGGGCCGTCGTGCAGGATGAACCGCGGCCGGCCGGCGCTGGCCACGCGCAGCTTGCCGTATAGGTCCATCTCGGCCCATTTCTTCAGGCGCTCGGGCTCTCGCTGGGCCAGGTTGGCCTTCATCGGGAATGCCGTTTGCGGCAGGTTGAGGGTACTTTTGTAATCGCTCATAGACTGTTGTATCACCACCGCCCTCGGGCGGCATCTCGTGCCAGTAGTTCCAGGGCTAGGTCAGCCCGAAATACGACCGGCCCGCCAGCAGGTCGCGTTGTATCTGTTGTTTCAATTCCTCCAGGGAATCGAACTTGTGTTCCTCTCGTAACTTGTGGCGGAACACCACTTCGATGGTTTTGCCGTAGAGGTCTCCGGCAAAATCGAGCAGGTGTACTTCGAGAATCGCCTTCAGGCTGTTCTCGTCCACCGTGGGCCGGGTGCCTACATTAGCCACGCCAAACCGCACCCGGTCCAGCCCGCGAACTTCCACTGCGAACACACCGCTGAGCGGCGAACGCAGACGATGCAGTTCCAGATTGGCCGTGGGCACGCCCAGTTCCCGACCCAACTGACGGCCATATACCACCTTGCCGCTCATGGCGTAGGAGCGACCCAGCATTCGGCGTGCCAGCGGAAATTCCGCCTCGGCCAGCGCTTGTCGAATGCGTGTACTGCTGACCCGCTCGCCCTCTTCCACCAGTGTTGACGTGGGACTGGCGGTAAAGCCGTGGGCCTGGCCCAACTCCCGTATCAGGTCCAGATCGCCTTCCCGGGACTTGCCAAAGCGCAGGTCATCGCCCACCACCACATGCTGCACGCCGAGTCCGGCGACGAACACTTCCTCCACAAACTCCCGCGCGCCCATGGACTGCAAGCGCTTGGTAAAAGCGATGCGCAGCACACGGTCGATACCCTGCTCCCGCAGGGCAAGGAATTTCTCGCGGAAACTCATCAGCCGGGCAGGGGCATCCAGAGGGGCGAAATACTCTCGTGGCAGCGGTTCGAATACCGACACTACCGCGGGTACATCCAGTGCAGCGGCTCGCTCACGGAGGTGGCGCAGCACTGCCTGGTGCCCTTTGTGCACACCGTCAAAGGCGCCAATGGTGGCGACACAACCGCGATGTCTGGGCCGCAAATTGTGCAGACCGCGTATCAGCTCCATGGGTGTGAAAACGTAGAGAAGGACCGAGCGCCGCAGTATAGCGAATTAGCGCCTGCTAGCCTATGGGCCGGAGGCGCCTTCGGTTGGGCTCGAATCCGGCAAGCGGGGCGTTCGAAAATCGGCCATGCGGGTGCCCAGCGCGGCGTGCAGGACAACGTAAACGCCCAGGCCCAGGCCGATAAGCAGCGCAATCTGTACACAGCGCTGCACCAGCCCCCAGCTCAGCCACTGCTCTACCCCGGGGGCCGCCCAGAACAGCACCACGGCCATAACCGCGGTCGCCAACAGCAAGCGCCACAGCGCATTGCGACCGCCGGGCTGGCTTACCAATACCTGCTCCCGGCGCAGGCCACGGTAGAGCAAACCGGCGTTAAGCCACGCCGAGCAACTGGTAGCCAATGCCAGCCCGACGTGCCCAACATTCCAAAAGTACATCAGTGGCAACACGAACAAGAGATTGAGCACCATGTTGGCGACCATCGCCCGAATACCGATGGCAACGGGGGTTTTCATATCCTGACGCGCGTAGTAGCCGGGCGCCAGCACCTTCA
Organism: Gammaproteobacteria bacterium; assembly: GCA_030427085.1. Classification (GTDB taxonomy): domain Bacteria; phylum Pseudomonadota; class Gammaproteobacteria; order Pseudomonadales; family Halieaceae; genus JAUHXH01. Next base: position 39,503 of record JAUHXH010000006.1, read on the forward strand.
CCAGCATGAAGGCCACCACGCCCAGGCTGTAGGCGCGCAGGCTGAGCGCTGCCATGGTGACATCATCAGGCGTTAATGCCCCGTACTGGAACAAGGTGATCAGGATGGGTTCAGCCAGCACCAGCAGCGCCACCGCTGCGGGCAGGCCGATCATCAGCACCATGCGAATCGCCCAGTCGAGGGTGACCTGGAAGCGAGCACCCTGAGCCTCGGCCCGCTGCGCCGACAGACTCGGCAAAATGACGGTAGCGATCGCAACGCCGAACACACCGAGCGGCAGCTCGGTAAGTCGGTCCGAGTAGTACAGCCAGGAAATACTGCCATCGGGCAGGAAGGAAGCCAGCACGGTATCCAGCAACAGGTTGATCTGGCTGACCGACACGCCGAACAGGGCCGGCACCATCAGGGTCATGATGCGCCGTACACCGGGATGCTTGGTATCCCACATCGGGCGCGGTATCCGCTCCAGTCGGTAGAGCGCAGGAAGCTGGAACAGCAACTGGATCACCCCCGCAAACAGCACCCCCCAGGCCAGGGCCATCACCGGCTCCTCAAAGGTCGGCGCAACTACCACCGCAGCCGTAATCAGTGACAGGTTTAGCAGCACCGGGGTAAACGCCGGCACCGCGAAACGACCATAACTGTTGAGAATGGCGCCACAAAAACCCGTCAGCGAAATCAGTAGCAGATAGGGGAAGGTGATGCGGATCATGTCACTGGTCAATGCGAACTTGGCCTCATCGCCGGTAAAGCCCGGTGCGAACACCATCGTTACCAGCGGCGCCGCCAACACCGCGAGGGATGTGACCAGCAACAGGCTGCCACCCAACACGCCCGCCACCCGGTCGATCAAGGCCCGCACCGCCGCAGCCGGCCCCTCGTTTTTGTAGTCCGCCAAAACAGGCACAAAGGCCTGCGCAAAAGCGCCTTCGGCGAACAGGCGGCGCAGAAAGTTGGGGATTTTAAAGGCAACGAAGAAGGCGTCCGCATTAGCGCTGGCGCCGATGAAATTGGCGAACACCACATCGCGGACCAGGCCGAGCACGCGCGACAGCATGGTCATGCTGCTCACTACCGCACCGGAGCGCAGCAAGCCAGTGGGTTTGCGCGGCGTGGAATCCGCGTCAGCCATCACACCACTGCTTCTGTAAGCGCTGCCAGTGCTGACGGAACCACAACAGCGCCACCAGAGTGTGCCCGTTGGTGATTTTGCCGGCATCGAGAAGCTCGAACACTTCCTCGCGCGGCAGAGCGTGAACCAGAATGTCCTCGCCCTCTCCCGCCAGACCACGCACCTCACCCACAGCGGCGGTCATCACCTGGCCACAAAACAGCCGAACATGCTCGCTGCAAGCACCCGCGGACGGGTAGTAGGCAACCAGCGGCTCCAGCGCACCCAGCACGCAACCCGCCTCTTCTTCGGCTTCGCGGTGGGCCACGGTTTCGTCAGATTCACCTTCGTCAACAACGCCGGCGATCAACTCCAGCATCCACGGGGTTTCGGGGTCGTTCAGCGTGCCAGCGCGGAATTGCTCCAGCAGTATCAGCTGGTCTTCAACGGGATCATAAGGCAGCACACCCACCGCCTCGCCGCGTTCAAATACTTCACGACTGAGGGTTTCACCCCAGCCTCCCTCAAACAGGCGATGTTGCAGTTGTACCCGGTCCACGGCGAAGTGCCCATCGAAAACCCGCTCGCGGGCCACGATACGCACATCCGAACGCGCGAAGCGAAAGTGAAAGTGAAAAGCCATCAGAAACGGCGCTCGGTGTACCAGTTGACCTCGCGGGCATGTAGATCCACCTGATCCACCACATCGAGGATCAGTGCGAACAGAGCCATCCGCACCAGCACCCCGTTGTCGGTCTGGCGGAAGATCGCCAGGTTGGGGTTGTCGTTCAGGTCATCTGCCAGCTCCTGAGCACTTTCGCGGGAGTCCCGCGGCAGCGGGTGCATGATGACAGTGTTGGGTTCGCAGTTCGCAGTGTAGATTTGCTGGTTCAGGCGAAAACGACCGCGATAGATATCCGCCTCTTCCTGCGAGGCAAAACGCTCTTCCTGGATACGGGTGGAATAGACGATATCCACGTTGGCGATGCTGGCTTCCAGCACGTCGGTTTCTTCCACCAGGTGACCTGCCTGGCGCAGCACCTCCACGATTTCCTCCGGCATGCGCAGTTCCGACGGCGACACCAGGTGAATCTGTACTTTGTTGAACAAACCCAGCAAGCGGCACAGTGAGTGCACCGTGCGACCAAAGCGCAAGTCGCCCACCATGGCGATGCGCAGGCCATCCAGCGAACCACCTCGACCCTGCAGTTCGCGATTGATGGTGTACAGGTCCAGCAGGGCCTGACTGGGGTGCTCGTTGGCGCCATCGCCGCCGTTAATCACCGGTACCCGAGAGGCCGCGGCAAACTCTGCGACCGAACCTTCCGCCGGGTGACGCATGGCAATCACATCCGAGTAGCCACTCAACACCCGTGCCGTATCGTACAGAGACTCGCCTTTCGCAATGGCCGACATTTCGAAACCGGTGGTCTCCCGTACTTCCCCACCCAGCAGGTTGAAGGCGCAACCAAAGGACACCCGGGTCCGGGTGCTGGGCTCGAAGAACATGGAACCGAGAATGGCACCGTCCAGCACCTTGGTCACCAGTCGCCGGTGGGCGTAGGGTTCCATGCGATCGGCGACCTCGAAGATGCGCTCGATATCGCCGCGCTCGAATTGGTCTACGGAGAGAATGTGGCTACCGGCGAAGTTCACCGTGGGGCTCCTTGTCGTTTAGCAAGTCAGTCAGGCAAGTTCTGATCAGGCCAGCAGTTGATCGCCGTACTGTTGCAGTTGCAACAACAGATCGCGGTCACGTTGGCTCAGCGCGCCGTCCTGCAGTCGCTGTTCGATTTCCTGATGGTACTTCTCTAGGCAGATGCTGCCACCCGCCGCAGGGTCCGTTAAGTGTTGAAAGCGGTATTCTTCCCACTGGGCCTGTTCATCAGAACTCAGCGTGTCGGGATAGTTGCGCGCCCGGTAGCGAAACAGCATTTCCGGCAGGCGCTTGTCCTCGAAGGGAAAGGTCTGCTCGCCAAGTTGTGCCGGCTCGCTCTCGCGCACCCGGTCCATCAAACGCCGGTCGCCATCACTGAAAAACCCACCGCTGTAGAGCATGCGATCGGGGTCGGTGATCGGAGCGTACTCTCGATCGGCAAACACCGCTTCTACTTTCGCACCCAGGTCGGCGGCGCCGCGCAGGGCCGCGAGGTGTTCCCGACAAACACTGCCGTCAATGCCCAGTCGCGCAGCCGCCTTGCTATCGAGCAATTTGGGTGTCAGCAAGACGGGGCAGCGATTCAGGCGCACGGTTTTCAGGCCCGGCCGTTCCGTGCCATCCGGCAGGTCACTGGCGGGGGTGAATAAGGCCTCACGAATCTGCTCTACGCTCTGTTCCGCAATCAACCGAGGGTCGGCAGAGAGGTCGGCGCAAATAACCTCGTTAGGCGACGATGAGCGCCTTGCCAGCGGGACCACCAGCGCAATGTTGTGCCGCCGCGCGCCGAACATACCGGACACATGCAGCACGGGTTTCATCGCTTTCACATCCAGCATGGCCGCCGCGGCCTTCTTATCGCGGTTATCGAACACGTGCTGGAACAATTTGGGCTGCTTGTCCCGCACCAGGCGCGCCATGGCGATGGTGGCGTGCACGTCAGACAGGGCATCGTGGGCATCTTCGTGGGCAATGCCATTGGCGGCGGTGAGTTTTTCCAGACGAAAGCTGGGCAAGCCTTCATTATCGAGGGGCCACTCAATCCCCTCCGGCCGCAAGGCCCAGGCAGTGCGCAACAAATCGATAATATCCCAACGGGAATTGCCCTCACGCCACTCGCGGGCGTAGGGGTCGAAGAAGTTGCGGTAAAGGGTATAGCGAGTAACTTCGTCGTCGAAACGGATCGAGTTGTAGCCCACGCTGCAAGTGTCGGGTTGCGACAATTCGGCGTGGATACGGGTAATGAATTCCGCTTCGCTAACGCCTTCAGCGAGGGCCTGCTGTGGCGTAATACCGGTAACCAGGCAAGCACCGGGTTGGGGCAGTATTTCATTAGAGGGGCGGGCGAACAGCACCAGCGGCTCACCCACCACATTCAGGTTTTCATCGGTGCGCAGGCCGGCGAACTGTACCGGCCGATCCCGGCTGGGATCGGCGCCGAAGGTCTCGTAGTCGTGCCAGTAGAAAGTCTGCGCCATGGGGCGTCAAATAACTTCCAGGGCCTGCTCTTCGATTTTTGCCTTCCAGATTTCCGGGCCGATCTTGTGCACGGATTCCCCCTTGGTATCAACGGCCACCGACACCGGCATATCCTTCACTTCGAACTCATAGACCGCTTCCATGCCGAGTTCCGGGAAGGCGACTACGCGCGATCCGGTAATAGCCTTGGATACCAGATAGGCAGCGCCACCCACGGCCATCAGGTAGACAGCGCCGTGCTTGCGAATCGCATCGATACCTGCGGGACCGCGCTCGGCCTTGCCGATCATGCCAGTGAGGCCGGTGTGCTCCAGTACGAAGTCGGTGAACTTGTCCATACGCGTTGCAGTGGTCGGGCCGGCGGGGCCAACCACCTCGTCGCGTACCGGATCGACGGGACCGACGTAGTAGATGAAGCGACCTTTGAAATCCAGCCCTTCGGGCAGGCCTTCACCACTCTGGATGAGTTCCACAATTTTTTTGTGTGCGGCATCGCGACCGGTGAGCATTTTGCCGGACAGTAACAGTGTGTCGCCCGGCTGCCAGGTCGCCACTTCTTCCGGCGTGACGGTGTCGAGATTTACCCGGCGCACGTTCTCGCCGGCTTCCCAGGTGATCTCGGGCCAGTCGTCCAGGCTGGGCGGGGTTTGCAGGGCGGGGCCGCTGCCGTCCAGCACGAAGTGGGCGTGGCGAGTAGCCGCACAGTTGGGGATCATCGCAATCGGCAGTGACGCCGCATGCGTAGGGTAATCCTTGATCTTCACGTCCAGCACCGTGGTCAAGCCACCCAGGCCCTGAGCACCAATGCCCAGCTTGTTGACCGCATCCATAATCTCCAGGCGCAGTTCTTCCACACGGTTCGACGGGCCGCGCTCGCGCAGTTCGTGGATGTCGATAGGGTCCATCAGGGATTCCTTCGCCATCACCGCGGCTTTTTCCGCCGTTCCGCCAATCCCGATGCCCAACATGCCCGGTGGGCACCAGCCAGCACCCATCGTCGGTACGGTTTTGACCACCCAGTCCACAATGCTGTCTGAGGGGTTGAGCATGACCATTTTGGATTTGTTCTCGGAACCGCCACCCTTCGCCGCCACCTGCACGTCCACGGTGTCGCCTTCGACAACTTCCATGTGAATCACCGCCGGGGTGTTATCGCGGGTGTTTTTCCGCGCACCGGCCGGGTCGGCCAGAATGGACGCACGCAGCACATTATCCGGATGGGTGTAGGCCCGGCGCACGCCCTCGTTGATCATATCGGCCACCGACATGTCCGCGTCCCAGGTTACGTTCATACCGATCTTGATGAACACGGTCACAATGCCGGTGTCCTGACAGATGGGGCGGTGCCCCTCCGCGCACATGCGGGAATTGATCAGGATTTGCGCCATGGCGTCTTTCGCCGCCGGGTTCAATTCGCGCTGGTAGGCCTCGTGTACCCCGCGAACGAAGTCCGCAGGATGGTAGTAAGAGATGAACTGCAGCGCATCAGCTACGCTGTCGATGAGGTCGTCCTGGCGAATAACGGTCATGCTGGCTTCCTGAATCGGGTCAAAATCGGGGCGGTATTATACACCCGGGCGCCCTTTGCGTGGCGCCCGGATGCTGGCGTAGAACGATCAGCCCCCGGGGGACTGCAGGGCTGTAACGCTGGATTGCAAGCGGGTTAGTGCTGCGTTCACCTGACCCCGGAAGGCGTTAATAGATTGCACCCACTCTTCATTGCTGGCCACACGCTTGTCCATTTTGGACAGCTCGAGGTTGAAGCGATTGACCGAATCCGCCAGCCGCTCAATCTCCGCCTGCCGGTTGGCAGCGGCTCTGGCCAGCCGTTCCATATCGCCAATTTCCTGCTTGAATGTGGCGACATCGCTACTCAGGGTTTTCAAGGACGCGCCATGCTCTTTGCTGGCCTTGGACTGAGTGGCCAGTTGCCCGGCATTGGCCTTGCTGGTCTTCTCCACCTGGGCGAGTGTGTTGTTGGATACCTTGCGGGCATCCCAGAGCTTGCGCACTTCGGAGTCCAGCATACGCAGTTGCGCGCCCATGGCGGCAGAGGACTGATTCACCGTCTCGTCGGTGTCTGACAGCAAATCCTCCAGATCTTTCACGCGCTTTTCATAGCGCGCCATCTCGTGCTCGCCCTGCTTGAGCTGCTCCTGCAATTGCCAGGCCCAGGCACAGGCCACCCCCGCAATACCGAGGGCAAGGGCGATGCACAGGCGCGCAAACAGGCCGGCACCACCGCCAGAGCGAGGCTCCGGTCGGCGCGAGCCGCCGTTACCGCGGGGGCTGGCTCCCTGTCGTGCGCGCCCCTGGCTGACAGGGTCGTCATCACGAGTCGCCGACATGGAAGGAATAGGATCAAGATCGTCTTGGGGCATGAGCTTCTACTGCGTCAGTCACGTGTCCCGCGAGGATAACGGAATTTTGAGCAGATTCGCAGCCCAAAAAAGCCCCACTGTTGCCTGGCAACAGTGGGGCGCGTTTGGAAAGGAATTTAAACGAAGGCCAGAATTGCCCAGATTGCGGCGGCCAGCGCGATACTGCAGTGAATAACGCCCTTCACAGAGGCCATTGGGCCCATCTTGCCGAACAGCGCATTGGCTTCCAGCAGCACAACCAGGGCGAGACACACACCAACACCGGTGCTGCTGATACCGTCGATAAAGAGGTGCTTGGAACCCAGCATGCCCAACAACATGGGACCGGAGAACAGGGTATTGGTGCGGGAAGCCAGGCCGGCTTTAGCGGCAGCACTGGGTCCGTCGCCCTCCTTCATGCCCAGCACGATTTGCTGGTTGGGCCAGATAATCAGCCACACATTCAGGAACATGAAAGTACCAGCCAATGCGCCAATCCAGATCAGGCCGGAGGCCACCCAGTTGCTCATGGCACCGACCATGTGGAGCAACACCAGACCGGTCAGGAAAGTGAACATGGCTCCCCAACGGAACCACCACAGGGCGCGTGGAGCCAGTTTCTTCATGGCGTCAGCTTTGGCGTCGGCCTCGGCTTCCTTGAAGTATTCGGTCTGCACAAAGTTGAAGTAGTACAGCATGCCGATCCACACGATGCCGAATACAACGTGTGCCCAACGAAACACAAATTCCAATGCCATTTCCATGAGTCACCCCTTACTTAAGCTTGTTGTTGTGTAATCCGCATAAGCTCTGCACACACTCAGGCCCTCTCCAAGGCAGGTGGTGCGCGGGTTTCAGCCTTCTGCGGCACTTCCATGGAGTGTATCGACTTGACTTGGGAGCGTCCAGCCTGCTGGGTTCTACCAACAGAACTCGGCAGTGAATTTAAACGCGTCCCTACCGGCATCCATGCCTCTCGGGACGTACCGTCCATCCATGGACATAAAAAAAGCCCCGCTGCCAGAACAGCGGGGCTTTTGGAACTGCCTGGATGAGGCTGGCTTACATCATGCCGCCCATGCCACCCATGCCGCCCATGTCGGGCATGCCGCCAGCAGCGCCGCCGCCAGCGTTGTCTTCCGGTGCGTCGGCAACCATCACCTCGGTGGTGATCATCAGACCAGCAACGGAGCCAGCAGCCTGTAGCGCGGTGCGAGTGACCTTGGCGGGATCCAGGATACCCATCTCGATCATGTCACCGTACTCACCAGTAGCAGCGTTGTAGCCGTAGTTGCCAGTGCCGTCGTTCTTCACGTTGTTCAGCACCACGGAAGCCTCATCGCCAGCGTTGGCAACGATCTGACGCATCGGACCTTCCATGGCGCGCAGCGCAGCCGCGATACCGTGGTTCTGGTCTTCGTTGTCGCCAGTCAGATCGGCGATAGCGGCTACGGCGCGCACCAGGGCAACACCACCACCAGCTACCACACCCTCTTCTACCGCAGCGCGGGTCGCGTGCAGGGCGTCTTCAACGCGGGCTTTCTTCTCTTTCATTTCGATCTCGGTGGCGGCGCCAACCTTGATCACTGCAACACCGCCGGCCAGCTTGGCCACGCGCTCTTGCAGCTTCTCGCGATCGTAATCGGAAGAAGTGTTCTCGATCTGAACGCGGATCTCGCTGACACGGGCCTTGATGGCGTCATGGTCGCCGGCACCGTCGATGATGGTGCTGTTGTCCTTGTCCATGGTCACGCGCTTGGCGCTACCCAGGTGCTCCAGAGTAGCGGATTCCAGATCCAGGCCCACTTCTTCGGAGATCACGGTACCGCCGGTCAGGATGGCGATGTCCTGCAACATGGCCTTGCGACGATCGCCGAAGCCAGGCGCTTTACAGGCCGCTACTTTTACGATGCCGCGCATGTTGTTCACTACCAGAGTAGCCAGCGCTTCACCTTCCACGTCCTCAGCGACGATAACCAGCGGCTTGGAGGCCTTGGCTACCTGCTCCAGCAGGGGCAGCAGCTCGCGGATGTTGGAGATTTTCTTGTCAACCAGCAGGATGAAGGGCGCTTCAACGTCGGCGCTCATGCTTTCCTGGTTGTTGATGAAGTAGGGAGACAGGTATCCGCGATCGAACTGCATACCTTCAACCACGTCCAGCTCGTTTTCCAGGCCGGAACCTTCCTCTACGGTGATAACACCTTCTTTACCAACTTTCTCCATCGCTTCCGCGATGATTTCGCCCACGGCGGAGTCGCTGTTGGCGGAGATGGTGCCTACCTGGGCGATGGCCTTGGAGTCTTCACAGGGAGTGGAAGCTTCCTGAATCTTGGCAACAGCGGCGGCTACGGCTTTGTCGATACCGCGCTTCAGGTCCATGGGGTTCATGCCCGCTGCAACAGACTTCAGGCCTTCATTCACGATGGACTGAGCCAGTACAGTAGCGGTTGTGGTGCCGTCACCGGCGGCGTCGGAAGCCTGGGAAGCCACTTCCTTGACCATTTGAGCGCCCATATTCTCGAACTTGTCTTTCAGCTCGATTTCTTTGGCTACGGACACACCGTCCTTGGTTACGGTGGGAGCACCGAAGGACTTGTCGAGGATTACGTTGCGGCCTTTGGGGCCGAGGGTGGCTTTTACTGCGTCGGCCAGGATGTTCACGCCGTTCAGCATACGCTGACGGGCGTCATCACCAAATAATACGTCTTTAGCTGCCATGTCTAAAATTCCTTACTTTGACTGTTTGCTTCTATGGATGGGGAAATCGGTGCGTCTTAGTCGACTTACTCAACGACGGCGTAGATTTCGCTCTCACCCATGATGATCAGTTCTTCACCATCCACTTCGATGGTGTTGCTGCCGGCGTACTGGCCGAAAACAACGCGGTCACCAACCTTAACGGCCAGCGCGCGGGTTTCACCGTTGTCCAGCACTTTGCCCTCGCCCACGGCAACCACTTCACCCTGGTTGGGCTTTTCCTTGGCGGAACCGGGCAGGACGATGCCACCGGCAGTGGTTTCCTCTTCTGCTTTGCGACGAATGACCACGCGGTCATACAGCGGACGAATGTTCATCTGTGTCAGTCTCCTTATAGCGTTTATATCTGCCCGTATTCGGGCTCAGCTTGCTAAGTGGGGCCGCATCGGCACATTTCAAGGCCGAATTAGCACTCTCTTTGAAAGAGTGCTAATTCTAGTTCGGATCGAGGGGGAGTCAAGGCTCTGTGAAACCGCCCTGATATCAGCGCAAAACAACAAATAGTCTTTTTATTTCAATTACTTATATTAAAAAGACGCCAGAGGCTGCGGATCATGACGAGACAAAACTTCACGGTAGGCGAGGATCGTCATCATCCACGCGACGGAAGTCACCATCCAGGGTGGTGGGCCCAGCATGCTCCGGGGACTCCCTGAACCCCAGCTTCTCGGCCAGCTTGCGCCGCAGCGGGCCGATCAGCATCAGCAGGGCGAGGGTGTCGGTGATCATGCCGGGAATCATCAACAGAATGCCGGCCATTCCGGCGGCCATGTTGTCTCGCAGCATCACCGAATTCATGACCACCTGCCCCTGGGCTTCCCGCAGGCGGCGGAAGATGTCGGCACCCTGCCGGCGGAGAATCCACATGCCCAGAACGCCTGTGGCCGCCACATAGGCCAGCGCCGTCAGCGTACTGGTCTGCACGCCCAGCTGGATAAGCGTGAACAGCTCCAACCACGGCAGGAGCAGAAAAAACAATCGCAACATGAAATGTCCTCGTTCGCGGACTCAGACCGGCAACAACCGAGCTGGTTCCGCGGGCAGTGGGGGCCGCCTCCGCCCCGACCTACCAGTCATAATTCAGGCCAATGGACCACTTGCGATCCACCTTCTCCACCTCAGACTCGGCCGGCAGTCGGTCATAGTCGTATTCCAACTGGATGGTAGAACTGAAATGACCGTTGATGGGGTAGCGAAAGCCCGTCACCGAATCCAGTTCAAAATCTTCACGGTCGTTGGTGGCCTGCAGGATCAAGTGCCGGTGGAACAACTGCGTGCCCTTGTCGCTCAGGCGCCATGCGAAGTCAAGATTCCACAGCACGGCCGGTGTCTTGCGATCCTCACCCGTGGTGAGTTGCTCATCGACATAGTTCACAGTGGCCTTGGCGGAAAGATCAAAAAAGGAGGTTTCCAGGAACTGGTAACCCATCCCCAAACCGACCGAGGCGCGCTGTTCGATGTCCTTGAATTCATCCTTGTCGTAGTAGGCGTTGCCCGTTGCAAACCACTGTTCGGAAAGAAATTGGTCATACTCGTAACCGCCGCGCCAACGGTTGAGCGTGGTCTGTGCCTGGACTGATTCTTCCTGGTAGAGCAGGGCCAGGGTGTGGCGTGACTCGACGTAACGAAGGGTATTTCGAGCCTCCACGTTGTACTTGGTTAAATCATTGTTGCCGGAGCTGTCTTCCATGGCCACGCGGACCGTACCGTTCTGGGCAAGTGTGGGCGGCCCCGAGATCACCGGCTCACCAGCCGCCACGATGAGTTTCCAGCTTTTGAGGCTTTGAACACCCTGCTCACAGTGCAGGTGCTGGCGCCTGGCCTGCACGTACATCCAGCAGTTGTTAAGCTCTCCACCGGTGGTTTTGACATCAAAGTGTTCGCCGCTCTCCACGTACTTGACGTGACTCTGGTCGATTTCCAGTTCGCCGAGCATGGGAGAGCTCCACTGAACGCGACCTTTTTCGGCGCTGATAAAAGTGCCCACGATGGATTCACCATCCACCAGATGCAGGCGATCGGCACTGGCGGCACTGGCAAAACCCAGCGCTGCAAGCACAGCCAACGCGAGCGGAATGAAACTTGAGAGACGGGAACTGGGGGAGTTAGGCTGTGGCTTCAATGTTCTTCGGCTGTTTTTATGGGACGTGACATACATGGCTGACAAAGAGCCGGGACTCGACAATCGCATCTGGCAAGTTGTTGCCAGCATTCCCCCCGGCCGCGTCGCCACCTACGGCGACATCGCCCAACTGGCAGGACTATCCCGGGCAGCCCGCAGAGTGGGACGAGCCCTGCGAAAACTGCCACCGGATACGCGAATCCCCTGGCACCGCGTTATCAATGCCCAGGGCCGTATTTCCCTACCCGACGGATCTGCCAGTCAGTATACCCAAAGGGAGCGACTGGAGGCAGAGGGCGTGGTGTTTCGCGCCAACAAAAGTATCGATCTAAGGCGGTTTCGTTGGTGTCCAGAAGAGGATGGCAGGGCTGGCTGAACGCTGGCTGAATGCAAGGACTCGCGTCTGATCACTCACCCTGCTGAGATTTGGCGGCCATCGCCTCCAGTGCTGCGATATTACCCTGAATCCTCGCGCGGCGTTCTGTGCTTTGGATATCGCCTTGCAGTGCAGTTTTCAATACGGCAATGGCGCGGGAGTAGTCACTCTTTTTAACCAGCAAATTTGCATAGTTGTTGCACAGGGTAACCGAGGCAAATCCCCCGTCGTACAGTTCGCCGTAAAGTTGCTGCGCAGCGTCCGGGTCTCCGGCGCGATAGTGTGCCTCCGCGGCCCCCTCAAGGCTTCGCTGCGGGGACTCGCCCAGTTCAGCCGCTTTGCGGTAGTACTGGGCGGCACGTGCGTAGTCCTTGAGGAAATACATGCGTACCGCGGCCGCTTTCCTGTAGTGCAAACCAGTTGGCGACTCTTCGATACACGCCTCCAGCAGGTTCAGGTAACGCAGTTGCCGCTTAACCCGAGGCTTGGTCGGGTCCTCATCCATGTAGTGATGCAGGGCAACGGGCAAAATATCGCGCGAATCTTCGGGAATGGCAGGATCAAGCAATTCGTGTACGCGCCCGCTGAACCGGATGTCGGGACGATTGCGGAAGAGTCGGAGAATCGGATTGGCCTGAAAGCCCTTGTAGTCGCGCGTGAGCGCTGAGGGTTGATTGACTGGGTACCATTCCGGCTGATTTGGGTCGTTATCGTAATTGCGCTGAATACAATAGAACCCGTCCAGATCGGTGTCAGCGATGGTCCGCTGGATCAGACCAAAATCCTGCTCAGAAATGCGTTCGTCGGCATCAAGAACGAGTATCCAGTCGCCCGTTGCCAGCTCAATAGAGGCATTGCGCGCTGCGGAGAAATCGTCCACCCAATCGAAATCTTCCACTACGTCCGCGTACTGCCGTGCGATTTGCGCACTGCCGTCGGTAGATCCCGTGTCCAGCACGACGATTTGATCAACATGATCACGTACGCTGGCCAGACAATCCGCCAGGAAAAAGGCTTCGTCCTTGATGATCATGCACAGGGAAAGGGACGGGGTTCGACTGGGTGTTTCGAAGGTGGCAGACATAGTTAAAACGGCGGTGACAGGGCGCCCGCATTCTAGCACGGCCGGGGCACAAATCGCTTAGCTGCCACTAGCGCCTGGTGTATACTCCTGCGCCTATGAATTCACCCCTGCCCCCTGTCGATGTCATCGTCCCGGTGTACCGAAACCTGGACGTCACCCGCCGATGTATCGAGTCCGTGCTGCGTGCGCCGAAAGGCCCTCGAGCTCGCTTGATCGTCATCAATGACGCCTCGCCGGAAGCAGCGGTAGGCGAATATTGCCGGGAGCTTCAGTCGCAGGGCCGCCCCGATGTGCTGGTGCTGGAAAACGCCGACAACCTCGGCTTTGTCGCTACCGTCAATCGCGGCATGACCCTGAGTGATGACAACGATGTGGTGCTGCTCAACAGCGACACCCAGGTAGCGAAGGACTGGCTCGCCCGTCTCCAGTACAACGTACATAGCGAGGCCCACTACGGCACCGCTACCCCGTTGTCGAACAATGCGTCCATGCTGTCCTATCCACTGCCCATGCAGGACAATCCCCTGCCATCCGGCTGGAGTCTGGAGGACCTGGCGAGCCTGGCGGCAATGGCCAATCCCAGCGGCGTGCTGGAATTACCCACCGCAGTGGGTTTCTGTATGTATATTCGCCGCGACTGCCTGAAGGCGGTTGGCCTGTTCGATGTGGAAAACTTTGGCCTCGGTTACGGCGAGGAATGCGATTTCTCCATGCGCGTACGCAAGGCCGGCTGGCGCAATATCCTGTCGCCGGATGTATTCGTGTTCCATGAAGGCGGCCAGAGCTTTCAGGGCACAACCAAGGAGCGTATTGCCCAGGCGGAACAGACCCTCCATCGCCTGCACCCCGAATATCATCCGGATGCTACACGTTTCATCGACGAAGACCCGGTGCGCCCGTTCCGCGACGCACTGGACCGCGCCCGGCTGAAACAGCGCAGCCAGGACGCGCCCGCCATCATCGAACACCTGCGCAAGCTGCGCGACCTGCGCATCGAGCAGCGCAGCAACCGGGAGCAGGCCCTGTCCCATGCCGCCGGTGAACTGCGCGAGCAACTGGTCGGCATGGAGCACCGGGTACAGGAGCACGAGAAGATGGAGAAGATGCTCTCGGCCCAGTTGAAACATGCCCGCGACAGTTTCGCCAAAACTGACAAGGCATTGGCCGAAACCACCTCGCTACTCAAGGAGCGCCTCGCTGAATTACAGGCACTGCGCGATCGTGACCAACGCTGGCGTGCGCTGACCAAACTGGTGGAAGGCCTGGACCGGATGACCGGCAAAGCGGAGTAGATTCATCGACATGAGCACACCCATCGCCGTAGTAGTCCCCGTTTACCGAAACCTGGAACTGACCCGCAGGTGCCTGAACTCCCTGTTCGCCAGCGACCTTCCCGATCAAACCCGCATCATCATCGTAGATGACGCGTCTCCAGAGGCAGAACTCTCCGACTATTGCGCGACGCTGGCCAGCGAAGCCGCAGTTATCTATCACCGCAATCCCGAGAACGGCGGATTCGTCTACAGCGCCAACCAGGGCATGGCACTGGCCGAGGACTGCGATGTCGTACTGTTAAACAGCGATACCGAGGTTTACGGCGACTGGCTCCAGCGGATGAAGCGCACGGCGTACGCGGAAGACCGCATTGGTACCGTCACACCTTTTTCCAACAATGCCACGGTGTGCAGCTATCCCCTGTACCTGACAGACAACGAGCTGCCAGCCGAAATGAGTGGCGCAGAACTGGACGCCTGCTTCGCCGAGGCCAACGCCGGGCTATACACCGACCTGCCTACCGCCGTTGGCTTCTGCATGTATATCCGCCAGGACTGCCAGCGTGATGTCGGCGTGTTCGACGAAGAGAACTTCGGCCAGGGCTACGGTGAAGAGTGCGACTTCTCCATGCGTGCGGCCGGGAAGGGCTGGCGCAACGTGATCGCCGCCGATGTATTCGTCCGTCATGCCGGCGCCGCCAGCTTTGGCAAGGAGGAAGCAGGGCGAAAGGCACAGGCCGATGAGATCATGGATCGCCTGCATCCGGGCTATGCCCCGGCAGTGGGCGCTTACATTCACGACGACCCCCTGCTTGAGTTTCGCCACAATGTGAGTACACTGCGCGCCCTTCGCCAGGGAAATTCCCTTGAAATCGTGATGGGGGAACTCGCAGATGCCGCCCGGCATAGCGCCGAGCGTGGCCGCAAGGCCTACGAGGAGCTGCGCAGCACCCAATCCCGCCTGAAAGAGTCCATGGAGCACAACGCCTGGTTTGAGCGGGAGAACGAAAAGCTCGCCAAAGAAGCGTTTGAAGGTCGGGAATATCGACGGCTGTACGACGAAGCCCAGGAACACCTGGCCCAGCGCGACCGCGGCATCGAGCAAATGCAAACCCTGCTCGACAAGCGCGAAGCAGACCTGGGGCAGGCTCTGGAAAAAGCCATCTGGTTTGAAAAGCAGTACGGCGAAACACTGCAACAGGTGAAGTGGCTGGAAGAGCAGCACGCCGCCGCCAACCAGCGTGCCGATACACTGGTGAACGAACTGACCAGTTCACAGTCTCTACTGGACAGCGCCCGCGCCGAGTTTCAGCGCACCGACGCTGCGCTGGCGGAGACCCAGGCACAGTTTTCCCAGGCACTGGAGCGCAACAACGCCCTGGAAGGCGAACTGGAACAAACCCGCGGTGCCCAAATACGGGCGGAGCAGGAACTGACACAGATTAAAAACAGCCGGGTGTGGCGCTATACCGCCTGGCTGCGTAAGTGAGGACCCCCATGAACGCCAAAGTGCACGCCTTTACCAGCGTTACCAGCAATTACCTGCCCAAGGCCCGAGTTCTGGCCGAGTCGGTAAAGCGGGTGGATCCCTCTGTGTGCTTTCACCTGCTGCTGTCAGATGACGCACCTGAAGGCTTCGATTTAGCCAATGAACCCTTCGACAACCTGATCTACGCCGAAGACCTGCCACTGGAAAACTTCGAACAGTGGGTGTTCTCCCATCGTCTGGTGGAGCTGTGTACAGCGGTAAAAGGCCTCGCGCTGGAAACCCTGTTTGCCGATTTTGGTGCCGAGAAGGTGTTCTACTTCGACCCCGATATCGCCGTGTTCTCCCGCCTGGATGAACTGATCGGCAAGCTGGATGAGCACAGCGTGCTGCTCACCCCTCACCAGTCCGAGCCTGAACCCACTACCAAGGGCATCATCGACAACGAGATGTGTAGCCTGCGTTACGGTGTGTTCAACCTGGGCTTCGTCGGCGTATCCAACACCACCGAAGGCCGCAAGTTTGCCCGCTGGTGGCGTGACCGCCTGATTCACTTCTGCCGCGACGACCACTCCCGCGCCCTGTTCACTGACCAGAAGTGGGTCAATCTCGCACCCTGCATGTTCGACGGCGTGCACGTGCTGCGCAGCCCGGCTTTCAACGTGGCCACCTGGAACCTGTCCACTCGCAAAGCCACCGGTAAAGTGGACGGTGGCATCGACATCCAGATCAATGGCGAACCGCTGGGCTTCTATCACTTCTCCGGCTTCGACAGCGGTGCCCAGGAGCGCCAGCTCAAGGAATACGGTAGCCACAGCCCGGTATTATTCAAACTGCGCGACTGGTACATCAGTGAGTGTGATCGCCACGGACAGGAAGAATTGGGCACCCTGCCCTGCAAGTACAACAGCTACGAAGACGGCACCAAAATCGAAGACGCCGAGCGCGTCCTCTACCGGGAGCGTGCCGACCTGCAGCGCACCTTCCCCGACCCTTTCGCCACATCCGGCTATGAACGCAATGATCTGAAGGGCGGCTACCGCGCCTGGTATCGCGTCCACGGTGACGATAGCGGCGGTCCCAATGTGCTGACAGTGAAGCCCAATATAAGCATCCGCGAATTCCTCGATCACGCAGCAGCCTATCTGGAAAAACGGGCCAACACGGCACAGGCCACTGGCAGCATGAAAAAGTCAGGGTTGAAGTCGTTGGCGTGGTTGATGCGTCGGGCTGGTAGTCTCGCTTAAACAGCCTGACCACCCAATCTCCGTACCGTCTGCGGAGATTACGCCTAGGCCACGCCCTCATCGACGCCAATCACCGCAATATTTGCGGAGATTAATCCTTCCTCTGGGGCAATACGCTCGTATTTACCGCATAATCTGCGGTAAATAATTGACCTCCGCGAGATATTCGGCGATTATTCTCCGCAATATATGCGGAGATAATATGCGATACATCTGGCAACAAGCTGATTGGCCCAATCTCACCTGGGATTCTGCAGGCCTGCTTCCACTGCTGGCACGTGTATCCCGGGCACAGGGGCGCTTGCTAGGGAAAATGGAAGGGCTGGGCTTCGATACTCTGAGGGACGAAGCCCACTTGAAGGCCATGACCGACAATGTGGTCAAGTCGAGCGAGATTGAAGGCGAAAACCTTCCCCAGGATGAAGTCAGGTCCTCCATCGCCCGCCAACTTGGCATGAACCACCTTGAGAACCTTGTGCCCTCCTCCAGGAGTGTGGACGGCGTGGTCGAGATGATGACCGACGCCACGGCGCACTACGATACCCCGCTGACCCGAAAACGCCTGTTCAGATGGCACGAGTCTCTTTTTCCGGTAGGTGAAAATAGCCTTTCACCGATTGTTACTGGCCAGTTTCGTGATGGGCCCATGCAGGTTGTCTCGGGCCCCATGGGCCGGGAGAAGGTACATTTCGAGGCTCCCCCGCCTGAGCGACTCACAGAGGAAATGGCTGTATTTCTGGACTGGCTTGAGGACCCGGCCGACATGGACCCAGTCCTCGCTGCAGGCCTGGCACACTTCTGGTTCGTTACCATTCACCCCTTCGACGACGGCAATGGGCGTATCGCTCGCGCAATTGCAGACATGGCCCTGGCGCGCGCTGAAAACTCCTCTCGCCGCTACTACAGTATGTCGAAGCAGATTCGCAGTGAACGCAATGACTACTACAATCTCCTGGAAACTTGCCAGCGGGCAAGCTGCGATATCACGCTATGGCAGGAGTGGTTTCTTGGCTGCCTGCTCAGGGCAATAGAAAACGCTGACTTGACCGTCGAAAACATATTGCAGAAAGCACGCTTCTGGCAGCGCTATGCCGAAGAGTCGCTAAACCAACGCCAGGTAAAAGTGCTCAACAAATTACTGGATGGTTTCGACGGCAAGCTCACCACCGCGAGATGGGCCAGGATGACGAAAAGTTCCCCGGACACAGCGCTGCGAGACATCAAGGATTTGATCAAACGTGGGGCGTTGTACCAGGAGCCAGGTGGGGGACGAAGCACGAGTTATGCGCTTGTGATGGAATAGATAACAGCCGTTGCGGAAATCACGATTTCCCCCAGGGCGCCACCCGGAACAGCAACAGCATCCCCGGCACCGCCAGAAGCGCACACAGCAGGAAAAAGTCCACGTAACCAACACGCTCAATGATCCAGCCAGTGCTGGCGTTGGCGAAGGTGCGCGGCAAAGTAGCCAGCGCGGTGAACAGCGCAAATTGAGTGGCTGCGAATTGCCGACTGGTTTCCCGGGCGATAAAGGCCGTAAACGCGGCAGCGCCCAGCCCCACCCCCAGGTATTCAAAAGCGATCACCACGCCTAACAAGCCTAAACCCGGCTCTTCCGTGGAGGCCAGCACTGCATAGCCGAGAATACTCACCAGCTGCACCACACCAAACAGCCAAAGCGCTTTGTTGATGCCCAGGCGAATCATCGCCAAACCACCCAGCAAGCCGCCAAACACTGCCGGCCACAGGGCCGCGTTTTTCGCGACTACGCCAATTTCGGTCAGACTGAAACCCATATCGATATAAAACGGCGTTGCCAGTGCCGTGGCCATGTTGTCGCCGAGTTTGTAGAGAAACATAAAGCCCAACACCAGCAACAGGCCCTGCCAACCGCGGCGGTGAAGGTACTCCAGAAAGGGGGCAACTATCGACTGGCGCAAGCTCAGGCCCTGCGGTGTTTCCGAGGGGGGCTCTTCCACCAACAGCGCCATCACGATACCTGCCGCCATGAATGCGCCGGTGATCCAGAACACCGAACTCCAGGGCAGGTGATCAGCGAGAATCAGCGACAGCGAACCGGGCACCAGACCCGCAATGCGGTAGGCCTGAACATGGATGGAGTTACCGAGGCCCAGCTCTTCGTCCGACAGAATCTCGCGCCGATAGGCGTCCAGCACCACGTCCTGCGTGGCACTGAACAGCGCCACAATGAAGGCCATCGCAGCGATAATGCGCGTGGATTGCTCCGGTTGGAAGGCGCCCAGCATGCCGATACTGCACAACAGCGCCACCTGACATATCAGCATCCAGCCCCGCCGCCGTCCGAACAGTGGCGGCGCGTAGCGGTCCAGCAAGGGGGCCCACACGAACTTCCAGTTGTAGGGCAAGCCCACCAGTGCGAACAGACCAATCTCGGTCAGGGATACGCCACCCTCGCGCAGCCACGCGGGGACAAGTTGAATCAGCACATAAAGGGGAAGGCCTGAGGCAAAGCCGGTGAAGATACAGATCAGCATCCGGCGGTTGAACACCACCTCGCGCCAGTGAGTGGTAGCCGTCAAAACGCGTTCGCCGCCTCAGGATCAATCAAAACTGCCACAATCCGATTCGCAAAGGTCGACCCGACCCAGCAGCCAGTCCACCTGCAATTCCGTGAGCTTACCTTGAGGGCTGGTCAAACCCACTGCACCACCACTGGCGCTGCCGTCGGGATAAAAACGGATCACACCGCCTTCGTCACGGTTCAGCTCGGCCGCACCCAGCACCTGCACCTCCACCGAAGCGGGGAGCTGGCTGGTTTTGCCGCCGGCCACCATCTGTTTCTGCCGCGGGCGAACCAACACGTCCTGCGCTGTACCGCCCGACACCGCCGAGATGCGGGCGGCATTCAAGGTGCTCATCACATCGCGTACCGCGCTGCGGTACTGCATGTTCTCGTACATGCGCGCGCCAGCGGGCGTTGCCACCGCCAGCACCATCGCCAGGATGCCCAGCGCGATCATCACCTCCATCAAGGTGAACCCGCTGGAACGTCTGGACGTGCTGCGCATGTTTACTCGCTCAACGTGCGGAATCAGTAATTACTGACATCCGCGTTCTCGCCATCACCACCCGGCGAACCATCCGCGCCGTAGCTGATGATGTCGAAACTGCTGCGCTCGCCCGGAAACTTGTAGATGTATTCGTTGTTCCAGGGATCTGCGGGGACTTTGGATTTCAGGTAGGGACCATTCCAGCCATCGGCATTGCCGGGCTTGTGAATCAGGGCATCCAGGCCATCACTATTACTGGGATAGCGGCCCACGTCCAGCTTGTACATCTCCATGGCGTTCTCCAGATCCTTGATCTGGACCTTGGCGGTTTTGCTCTTGGCGCCGCCGAGCTGGTTCAGCACGGTGGGGCCGATCAGGCCAGCAAGCAAACTCAGGATGGCCAGCACCACCAACAGTTCGATCAGGGTCAGGCCCGCCTGGCGATCGCGACGGCGCTGCATGTTTGACTGGGCTTTCATGTTACTTCCTCGTACTTGGATTCGTTGTCGCCTACTGGCGATGTCGGGGACAATTGGGCTCGCTTCGCGGCGCTGCGTTCCCTGCCTCAGAAGGCCATATCGTTGACCGAAAGGATACCGGAAAGAATGGCGATAATGATAACGGCGATAGCGCCGCCCATGAACAGGATCAGTGCGGGCTCCAACATGGCCAGCGCGCGTTTTACGCCAGCTTCCACCTCACCGTCGTATACTTCCGCCAGTTCGATCAGCATCTGGTCAATAGAGCCAGACTCCTCCCCCACGCGCACCATCTGGATTACCAGTGGAGAGACAAAACTGGCTTCATCCAGTGCGTGGGACATACGCTGGCCGCGTTTTACGGCGGGCTCCAGCACGCTCAGTGCGTCTCTGATCACGGTGTTATCGACAGTACCGGTACCGATAGTGATGGCCTGTAATAGCGACACGCCATTGCCCACCAATGTGCCCACGGTGCGGGCAAACTTGGCGATTTCGTACTTGAACACAACGTCGCCGAGTATGGGTAATTTCAGCAACCAGCTATCGCGCTTGGCCTGCCCTTCCGGCGTTGCCAACCAATTTTTCAGGAACCAGCCAATACCGGCGATGATCAGCAGCATCAGCCAGCCCCAGTCGGCAATGGCATCGCCCGCGGCGATCACCATGCGCGTTAGCACCGGCAGGGAATCGCCCATGTCTGCAAACAGGGCTTCGAACTGGGGCACCACAAAACCGAGAATCACGGCGATGGACAGCACTGCTACCGTCAGCAGAATGCTTGGATAGATCAGCGCGGAAATCACACTACTGCGAACTTCCTTGGAACGTTCCAGGTATTCCAACAAACGACCCAGCACCTGCGCCAGGTGGCCACTGGCTTCACCGGAGCGCACCATATTGATATAGAAATTGCCGAACACTTTCTGGTGCGGCTGCAATGACTGGGAAAGGCCTTTACCGCCCTTCACACCGGTTAACAGTTCGTCGAGCAGGGCGGCCAACTTCGGCTCCGCCGCCATGTCGATCATCACTTTCAAGGCGCGGTCGATAGGTAGTCCGGCGCGCAGCAGCACGGTGAGTTCGCGGGTGAGACTAAGTACCTGATCTTTCCCTGCGGCTTTACCACCACCGGCGGCCACCGCAACCGCCTTGCCCGGTTGCAAGTCCAGTAGCGTAAGCCCCTGTGCACGCA
Source organism: Gammaproteobacteria bacterium (assembly GCA_030427085.1). Taxonomy (GTDB): domain Bacteria; phylum Pseudomonadota; class Gammaproteobacteria; order Pseudomonadales; family Halieaceae; genus JAUHXH01. The sequence goes on from JAUHXH010000006.1 coordinate 61,162, forward strand.
ATTGACGGGAGGCCAGCTCTTTGCGATCGGCGGTAACGGAGCCCTGAACAGTCTTACCGTTGGCACCGATGGCTTTGTAGTTGAAATTGGGCATGGAATTGGGTGCTACCGGCCTCAGGCAATCGCCGCTTCAGCCTGGGGCTGTGCTTCTTCATCACGCTGGTCCTGGGTCACGCGGAACACCTCTTCCAGCGAAGTTTGACCACTCACCACCTTGCGCAGGCCATCTTCAAACAAAGTGATCATGCCACCCTTGCGGGCCACACCGTGCAGCGTACGCGCATCGGAGCCGGCGAGAATGGCGCGGTGCATTTCGCCGTCCAGCACAAACAGTTCGTGAATACCGGTACGCCCGGCATAGCCGCTGTGGTTGCAATGATCGCAACCCGCCGCGCGGTAAATGGTGTTTTGCCCCTCGGGCAGGAAACGACCCAGGCCGTACTCTTCAATCAATGCTGGCGTCAGCTCCAGAGGCTCACGACAACTCTGGCACAGGGTACGCACCAGACGCTGGGCCAGCACGCCGTTTACGGCAGAAGTAATCAGGTAGCGCTCGATGCCCATATCCTCCAGACGGGTAATGGCACCGGCAGCAGTGTTGGTGTGCAGCGTGGACAACACAAGGTGGCCTGTGAGCGCGGATTGCACACCGGTCTGGGCGGTTTCGGTGTCACGCATCTCACCAATCATGATGATGTCCGGGTCCTGACGCAGGATGGAGCGCAGGGCGCGGGCGAAGTCGAGATCGATCTGCGCCTTCACCTGAATCTGGTTTACGCCGTCCAACTGGTATTCCACCGGATCTTCAACGGTGATGATTTTCAGTGCTGAAGAGTCCATCGATGCCAGCGACGCGTAGAGCGTGGTGGTTTTACCAGAGCCCGTTGGGCCGGTCACCAGCAGCACACCGTGAGGGCGCGCCAGCAGCTCGCGGAAAGTGCCCAGCGTATCTTCACTGAAACCCATGTCCGACAGGCTCAGGCGAATACTGTCGCGATCCAGTACCCGCATGACGATGCTCTCGCCATGTACCGTGGGAATGGTGGAAACACGCAGGTCGAGTTCGTGGCCTTTTACGCGCGTCATGATGCGCCCATCCTGGGGCAGCCGTTGTTCGGCAATATTCAGGTTCGCCATCAGCTTGATCCGCGAGGCGATCGCTGGAGCCAGATGGGCCGGCGGCGGATCTTCAATTTCGCGGATCACGCCGTCCACGCGGTAACGCACGTGCAGTCCGTCTTCGAAGGGTTCGATATGGATATCAGAAGCGCCAAGGTCCATGGCGCGGTGAATCAACTGGTTCCCCAGACGAATGATGGGCGCTTCGCTGGCCAGATCCTTGAGGTGCTCGATGAACTCATCGTCGCTGGCGAAGGCGCTGATGCCTTCTTCCTCTTCGGCTTCAGCCTCTTCTTCCTGGGTGTATTTCTGCAGAGCGGAGAGTACATCCCCTTCCAACGCCAGAGCCAATTGCACAGGTTTACCCAAAGCGAGACCCAGCGCTTTTTTGAGGTAGGGGTCCTGAGGAACAACGGCAGCGAAGGCAACGGCATCTGCGGAAACTGAAACAGGCACCACGCTGTTGTTCAGCATAAATTCGAGCGACAAGCCGCCCAGCGTCAGTGGCTCTTCGGGAAACTCGGCAGCGGTAAGCAGCGCAACGTCCAACTGGCGGGCAAGCACCTGCACCAAGTCGCTCTCCGACACCAGCCCGAGCTTTACCAACACTTGCCCAAACAGGCCGCCCATTTCCGACTGGGCCACCAGCGCCCGTTCCAGGTCTCGGGTGGTAATTTTGCCCTGCTCTACCAGCAGTTCACCAAGTTTCATGCTGTGTTCCGTCTACTAGCGAAAATGATCGCGTGGACGCGCCACGCGAACGTGGAGTCTAACACTTCCAGCGTTCAGAGAATGTACGATGTCTACGACAGACCGATAGTGGGCAAGTTCCGCCCCGGACGGGGCGGAATGGGAGAGATGCTACAAATACCTTAATTAGCAGACGTCTTGTCCGCTTTGGCTTTTCCGAGATCAACAGGTACCACGTACTCTTCGCGCAGTGATTCCAGGGCAGCTGCATCGATAGTGAAGTCAGCGGTGTTAGACCGCATCTGGATCATTTTATCTTGCCATATCTTGCTGCTCATGGCCGCTTGAGCTTCCAGAATCAACTCATTCTTTGCCTGATCAAAAGGCTTTTTCCCGGCCGGTTTACGACCTTCGTAGCGAATGATGTGGTAGCCAAATCGTGACTTCACCGGCTCGCTGATTTCACCGGCTTTGGTCATGCCAAAAGCCACTTCTTCAAAAGGCTTGACCATCTGCCCACGCGGGAAGAATCCGAGGTCACCCGCGTTGCGACTGGCTGAACTGTCATCAGAGAATTCTTTGGCGAGTTCGCCGAAATCCTCACCTTTCGCCGCACGCTCACGAAGCTCCTTGGCCAGCGCTATGGCCTCTTCTTCAGTGCGCTCGTCCAGGCCGACAAGTATATGTGATGCGTGCACTTGCTCAGGCTCCTGGAAACGTTCGGGCTCTGCCTTGTAGGTCTCCATCGCCAGCGCGTCCCAATCAACACCTGCCATCTGTGATTCGACGTAACGGATACGGTACTGCGCTACATTGCGGCGATCGGACATCATTTGACGCGCCCAATCAGATTGGGCGGTATCAAAATCTTCACGGGTCTTTGCTTCTGCGGCGACCGCACGAATAATGTACAGACTCTCCGCCATTTCCTTAAAGATACCAGGGCGTCGCAGAATGGCCGCGGCCTGTTCGGCGGGCAGGTTTTCTGCGATATAGCGCTCTATATCCTCTCGGGTAATCGAAAAGCCAGATTTAGAGCTGAGAATTTCGCTGTCAGGGTTTCCACTGATCTCCAGAACCTGAGCACTGGCGCCTACGCTTCCCAACCAGCAAAACGCTGCAGCTGAGATAAACTTTGTCATTCCCTTCATCAACTTCCTCTTTCGTAACAAACAAAAGACGCCAAACCGAGGTTTGGCGTCTTTTATACTTCTTTTTACCACGCTTCCAGGCATCGCCGGGAAGCGCACTTGGCGACTATCTTACCAGCGAACGTCGAAGTAGAACTGGCAGTGGTAGCCAGAGCAAGAGTCCGAATGAACGTTCAAGTAGTACTTGGTATCCGGCGCCATGCTGCAGTAGCCTGGAGAGCTATCTGCCATTTCCGCACGCAGTGATACTACGTTACTGCTCGCTTTCGTACAGGATGCCTCGGGCAACGCGTCGCCGCCGGGGCACGTTGAAATCCAGGCTGTACGAACAGTGTCGTAGGAACTGGAGTAGGTAGTCACAGAGAACCTCGGGCGAACGGTGGTGCTATTCGGGCTCTGGAATGGCATGGACACAATACCGTTGTTAGTACCACGGAGGAGAATTTGGCCACGTTTGTTCATATCGATCGCTCCACCAACATCTACCCCGGAAGGAGTGGATGGGCAGTTTGCATCGGGATCCGGAGTAGGATCAGTTCCGCTGGAAGAACTGCTGGAGGTAGTGCCCGAACTGGAGCTGCTACTAGAACTGGAAGTCGTACCCGAGCTTGAGCTACTACTTGAACTGGAAGTTGTGCCCGAGCTCGAACTGGAACTACTCGTGCTACCGCCACCGGTAACTGTAACACCGGTACCTTCCGAAATAGTGATATCACCATTCGTGTCGATGGTGACAGAAGTCGCATCAAAGGAAGCGCCGTTTATTGTAACTGTCAGTGCGAGGGTGGTCAGCGGAGCTGCAACAGCCGCTACACCCAATGCAATCAGTGATTTACGCATTTTTCATCTCCCGGAAATGGTCAGAGCGAGATATAACCGTAGTGTATATTGCTTTTCTTTAAAAGCATTATGTAAGAAAAAAGCACTTTCGCTTGCCGGCATCCCCACACACAGTCAGAGCAATCGCGCTTAATTCACGAATTCCAGTGCATTTTACACAGGGAACCGAGGTGTGGGAACAGCTTCAGGAGTGAAAAATTGACCATTTTTTGTACAGATTCATGAGAGAAAAAGACTGACACACCTGGCTGGGGAAAACACAAATTCAGAGCAAAAAAAAGCGCGGCCGGAGCCGCGCTTTTCGTACAACAGCGAGTGATTAGCTGCCAATTACTTTTGTGGTTTTGTGAGTCACAGAACCAGCGTAGTTGGACAGAACACCACCCAGGTCGCCGTTCACGTACTTCTGTACAGCGAAGCCGATTACGGGCAGACCGTTCAGTACGTCAGGACCGCCAGCGTCGAGCTTACGGGCAGTACCGTTACCAACAACGGCGGGGATAGAACCACCGAATACTGACTCGTTCATGGACAGGGAAGCCCAGCCATTCTCGAAGTCCAGCGGGATGCTGGTGATAGTACGGTCGCTAGCTTTCAGTACGTTGCTCTCGTTGAAAGAGATAACGTTAGCTTCGGCACACAGTACGTTCGGCGCAGGACCAGGACGCGGCGGAGAGTAGTCCAGCGGATCTACACCTTCACGGCCTTCTTCACGGTCGTAGTAAGTGATCTGTACAACTTCACAAGCGGGAGCCGGAGTTGCAGCAGCACCTTCCCAGATGTCGGTGAAGGGAGCCAGCGGATCGGGGCCAGCGTTTACGTAAGAGCGCTTGGTCGGGAAGGTAACAACCCAGTCAGTGCCCGCCTGGATAGCTTCTTCCAGTACGTAGTCGTTAGCGATAGAGTCAGCCATCAGGACAGCAGACACAGCGTCGATCGCGTCAACAGCGCTACCAGTTACAGGCGCAGCAACAGTTGCGTTGGTGTCGAAGAACGCCCAGTTCAGCTCACCGTCTTCCAGGCTAGGCTGAGTGTTGCCGGGCTGGAAGTGCAGAGGAATGGTAGAGAAGTGGTCGATGGCAGTCGCGTCGTAAGTTGCGTCAGTACCTTCAGCCACGTCGATCAGTACGCCGTAGCCGTACAGACCACCGCTGGGAGCCAGGATGGAGTCGTTAGCGTTCAGAGACCAGTTACCACCAGCCTGCCAAGCAGCTTCAACGGTGCCACAGCTAGCAGGAACGCCAGCTACGTGAGTAGCAGCAGTGCCCACAACGGCGCCGAAAGTGGTGGTCATGTCGATGTCGCCCATCTCGATGACTTCAACGTAACCTTCGCGAGTACGCGCCAGGCTGTTGTCGATGGTGTCGCCCAGGAAGGCAACGTTACGGAAAGGTACGGTGTCGCCCTGGCTCAGACCGTTAGGAACAGTACAGCTGGTGTCAGCAGTACGGATCACGGCGCCTTCACCAGCCGGATCGGCGGTGATAACAGCAGACCAGTGGTCTTCGGGGGACAGGTACAGGTTAAAGTCGAGTACTTCCACAGAGTTCATGGACTCGAGGATACGAACTTTAACGGCTTTAACTTGGTCAGTGGTGTTGACCAGGTTGATCAGGGTGTCCTGGCCGCCTTCTACAGTGTAGAAAGGGTACAGAAGCACCTGGCCGAGACCGGTGTCGGCAACGTTTACAGCTTGTGCGCTGTTTACGCCTGCCAGAGCCGCGGCTACTGCTACGGGAAGAATCTTCTTCATGTTTATTGCTCCTAGGTTTAACAATAAGTTTTTGCCACGGAAAGCGGGACAAAAGCTCGCGCAGTATACCCTAAGCCCGTGACCTGTCCACCCCAAGGTGGGCATTTCAACGGTTTTAGGGGCCACTGCCTGCCAATTCGTGGAAAATTCCCCTAATTGGCTTTGCTCAGCGCCACTTTCTGTAACCAAACTAGCTGGCCTGGGAGGCATTGGTTATTAAAAACTTGAGCCACCCGCGCCAAACTATTGGTGATTATAAGAAAAAGGTTCTTGAGCGCAACCGGAATTAGGGCTCGAAACGTGTGTTTTTTGCGGTGAATAAAATGGGAATAAACTTTCGGCTGGGCCGTCCTCACCTATATGGAGCCGTCACTTAGTGGGGACGTATATCCACCACTGCCCTTCGCTTTTCACCCATCGATAGTCCAAAGAACGGCTGTTCTTCACCCCCATGTGCGGAATGTCGTACTCAACGACCATACGCACTGAGCAGAGATCTTCTACATTACACTCTACCTTGCCCACTTTGGCGGAGGTCCAGCGACTGGCACCCGCAATACGCGCATGATAGTGGCCGGTGGTAGCAAACTTGCGGTAGGCGGGGGTTGTGTACTCAAAAGCAGCTTCAAGATTTTTTGCCATCAGCGCATTTGCCCAGGCCTGCGCCCGCTCGCTGACCTGCTCCGATGGGGAGACTGGCTCAGACTGGCCACCACAGGCACTCAGTACAGCGATCAGCAAACTCAACCCTGCCAGTCGGGAACCGCGCAATTTTGCTACATTCATTTTAGTCATTTCCAACTTCTCCATACCTCGAGCCCGGGGTTCACGCCGCCAGACTCGTCCTATCACGATTCTGACAGCCTGTTAATCTGACGTTGACTCACCCAATGAGGGGTTCAACAGGGTCGATGTGCTCTCAGGGTCAATCAACTTCAGCTCTCGCATCCGCGACCGCATCTCCCGGGTCACAGCCCGCGCCTCTTCTTCATTGAACAGCACGCGCGGCGTAATGATCACCACCAACTCAGTCCGACGGCCATTGTTGGCCTTGGTCCCGAACAGCGCACCCAGCACCGGAATCTGGTGCAAACCGGGCAGGCCCTGACTGGAATCCGTCACATTCTCTCGAATCAAACCACCCAGCACTACCGATTCGCCAGTGCGGACCGCTACACGACTGCTGATATTACGCTCAAGAAAGCGGCGCTGGCCGGTAGTGAGCTCGATTTCACCGATATCGGTCACTGACTGCTCTACGGTCATGGTCACCATACCGCCCGCATTGACGGACGGAGTAACCGACAATTTCACACCCGTATCCCGGAATTCCACCGAGTTGGTGATGTTGCCGCCGCCAGTTACCGTCTGGGAGGAGCGTACCGGCACCTGGTCACCCACGTGGATCGCGGCAGTGTGGTTGTCCAGCACCATCACGGAAGGCGTGGAGATCACGTTGATCAGTGACTGTGTGGCAAGAGTGTTCAGCACGGCGCTGATCTCACCGCCGCCATTGGTCACAGTCCATGAGAAGCCGGGGATGCGCGGGCCAATTTCACTGTCGGTATTTACCAGTTGACCCACGGAATCGTAGCGAGTGCCCAAACCGGCCTTGAACGCCCACTCCAGACCATATTCCAGTTCGTCGGTTAGGCTCACTTCGAGGATGCTGGCCTCAATAATGACCTGGGTAGACACCACGTCGAGTCGCTCCAGTGCATCGCGGATTTTCCGGTAATCAGTCAGGTTGGCATATATAAGGAGGGCATTATTCTCTTCATCCGCAACAATGCGCACATCGTCAATGGAGTAATTGGCACTACCACCACCAACTTGCTGTGACCGCTGGAGGTTGCCGCTGATGTTGGACCCCACACCACTGCTGGTGGACCCACTGCGATTGGTATTGCTGGACAGACTGCTGCCACTACCGGTTACTCGCTCAGCTGTCAGCCCGGGCGACACACCGGCACCGGTGCGATTTTGCCGATTGGCACCACTGGTTTTGCCGGAGTAGATCTGGCTCAGCAGGTCAGCCAGTCGGATCGCAGAGCTATTCTGCACCGGGTACACGTACAGGCGCTCTTCAAAGTTGGCGTCAGGCTCGCGATCCAGTCGATCGATCCAGTGTTTCACGCGCTCCAGATAGTGCGCCCGCGGGGTGATGACGAGAATACTGTTCAGTTGCTCCAGCGGGATCACCCGGATCAGCCCGGCCAGCGCGCCGTCATCTTTTTCACCCTTTTTTCCCGACGCAGTTTCCACGCCTCCAATCAGGGCATCCAGCGCGGGCTCTACTTCTTCCACGGTGCTGTGCACCAGCGGGAAGATACCGACCGACATGCCTTTCATGATGTCTATATCGAAGGTGTTGATCATCTCCAGCCAGCCGTCCATTTGCAGGCGGGTCCCGGCCAGCACCAGCAGATTGCGACGGTTGTCTACGCGCACAAAGGCGGTTTCGTCTGCCATGGGTTCCAGGATGGAGGCCATCTCGCTGGCACTGATGTAAGACAGGGGGATGATGACGTTGCTAAATCCCGGGCCCTGGTCCTTGGGGCTGGAAAAGCTGGGGCGAAGGGAAGACATGTTGGGCGAGCCGCTAATATAGAAGCGGTCGTTCTCGTCCCGCACCATCACGGCGCCGTTGGACTGGAGTAAAGATTCCAGCACCACCAACACTTCATCACGCTTTAGCAGGCTGCGAGTGCGCAGGGTGACTTCGCCCTGAATGGGGTGCTCGACGATATAGTCCAAACCAAGCAAATCACCCATTACAGCGTGAATCACTTCGGTCAACGGTGCCTGTTCAAAATTTAGAGCAACGTCGTCGCCAAACAGCAGCAACTCAGGCTTCTTCTCAGGCATTTTCACTACCTGATTGTTGCCTTTCAAAATCGTCGCCTGCGCGGGCGGCGTCTCATCCAGCGTCCGCTGCGCCAATTCTGCTGCGCTTGTCGCCGTGGCCTTCTGCGCGCTCTCCTCATTGTTGACGATACGGGCATTCTCCGGCGGGTCGATCCCGTCGCTGCCGCCTGCATTTAGCCCCAGGGTTTCACACCCTGCCAGACTCAGGCCCAGCAGCAAGGCCAGGCTCCATCGTGCCAAGTTCATGCTGTACACGTTCCCTTTATTCATCACGGTTGTTGTCAGGCGCTTCGGCCTGCTCTGGTGGTTGATCTTTGGGCGCTGCCTTCGCCTGGTTGGCCTGTGCCCGGGCGCGCCGTTGGGCTACGCCAGGTTTGGGGGCATTGCGCGGAAAGGCGTGCTCCAGTACGAGCGGGTGGTTTCTGGCACCTTTTTTAAACTGGACGCGATCACCAGTGGGCGTCACGCTCGCCAGCTTCCACCCGAGCAAATTCTCCCCAACGGCCACACGATGGGATTCATTGCCCACTCGCACGATAACAACCGTGCTGTCGCCAGCCTTCATCACAGCGGTCAGGGTTGCTTTGTTCAGTGCATTGTTTGGCGCGACTTTCTCTTGCTTGGGTGCGTTACTCCCCGCGCCGGCCAGCTCACGCTGGCGCCCATGCCAATAAAGGGGGCGCTCGGTCATCTCGGCATCTTCTTCAGCCAGCGATGCGCGGTAAGCCAGCTCCGCTGCCTGCACTGCGCTTTCCGCAGGCGCAACGGGGGATGGATTGCCCGCCATCACCACGCGCATCACCCCCCACAGCACCACTGCAACGGCCAACCCGGTCACACCGAGCACAGCCATTCGCACATTATTGGTAGTCAACAGGGGGCTCATGCCGTTTTACTCCGACTCATTGACTGCCGATGGCGCCAGAGGTTCATTTCAACATCCTCAACGACACCATTTTAAAACGGGCCGACAAGGGCCGGCGATCTTCTCCCGCGCGCGGTGTGCCGTCGGAACTACGGCGGACGCGACCGGGCTTGATGGTCACCGATTCGATAATTACCAGTGGCCGCGCGGCGCGCAGGTCATCCAGGGTTTGCGCAAGGGCATCAATGCTGCCAACAGCGGTAACATCCAGCCGCAGTTCGAGCAGATCTCCCTCCCGCCTTTCCGGGAGTATCTGGCTACCGGAGACGGTAAATCCAGCCTCGGTCATCACGTTACGCACCGACTGCTGCATAGCGGCCGCCGTCATCGCGGTATCGCCATTGGCAGGATAAGCCAGCTCAGCCAGTTGCGCGTTGGCACGCGTAAACGCCGCGGCCAGATCCTCTTCACGTTCCTGCACACCCAGCAAACGCGCGGTGCGCGGCTCAACCCGATCAATGTGCTCGGCATAGCCCTGGCGGATACCCCACAAACTGGCGAGCACATACAACACCACAACGGCCACCAGTGCGAACGTACCTCCCACCACCAGGCGACCAGGAGTTAGCCAGCTATTACTCACGAGCCTGTCTCCACCGGCCTGGCTTCTTCCGGCAGCGTCAACTCGAACACGAAGCGCTCCATCCCGTCACGCCCCACCTTGCGAATACCTACGGTGGCTTTTACCCCGTCGTAGTTGGCGGCGTCGGTTAGCTGTTGCATTACCGCCGAGGCATTGGGGGACTGACCATCGATGCGAATGGAACCGGGGCGCACATCCACCTGGGTAAGGAAGGTGTTGTCATCCAACAGTCGGGAAATTGCGCTTAACTCGTTGTACACATCGGGGTGGGCCGACAGCAGACTGTTGGCCCGCTCTATTGTTTCGTTGGCGGTGGCGAGACGGTTACGCAGGCTAACCGCGCGGGCGGCGGTTTGTTTGGCGCCTTCAAACGCCTCTTCCGTCTTGCGCAGTTCCAGGTATTTAAAGCCGGTGGACAGCGCCATGCAAACCACCAGCATCCCCATGCAGTAAGCCAGGGCGAGCCCCATGCGCACGAGTTTTTTGCGGTAACGTTCCCCGCGGCCGGCTTCACCGAAGCCCTGCACCATGACCGCCTGATTAGAGGCACGAGCCCATACTTCATAGGCTGTGCGCTCGTGCGAATCAAACTGACTAGCGATGTATTCCATCACCGAACTGCGAGCGCACAGCACCAGCACCACTACCAGGGAATCGCCTCGAGGCTCACCCAGCGTCCAGCCGTAAACGGTATCATCTGCGGGGAAAGGGCTATTGGCCGCTACTTCCATTGCCAGCACAGCGTCGAGATTGGACTGTGCTGCGAGGGGCAGCGTGAGCTCACGGCTCAGGACGAGTTCGTCAGGCAGCATCACTGCTTCCGCCTGCGTTTCCACCGTTGCCACTTGCTCTCCACCCTTGAAGGTGTAGGTACTGCCTGCTTCGTGCATTGTCACCGGCTCATCCAGTGACTGGCGGACTGTGGACGTGGGGCCCCACAGAAAATCGCGCCAACCAGCGCGATAGGTATGACCGATCTGGCGGACGTCGTAGCCGAACAGGGACCATGACTGACTGCTATCGAGCATGCCACCCCCTGTTACCTGACTGATTCATCAAACTCTCAACACTCATTACAGCACCCGCACGGGTTCACTGCGAAAAAACGACCAAGGCAGACCATCCTGCCCACTGGCGCTGGTATCGGCCCAACGCCGGCGTAAGTACTTTTTACCACCGACTCTCACCACCGCGTCCATTCGGTAAAGCGTTGAGCTGGTGGCCAACAAAAACTCGCCTGAAAGATCTGCGGGCGGTAAACCCAGATCGGCACCCTGCTCGCCGCGAGACTGCACAATCTGCTGCGCCAAGGCCGCATCACCACCCACAATGGCCTGCAGTACCGACGCCGGTGCCGTGCTCCAATTCACCCCTGTCGCTTCCTGGGGCGCAACATACACAGCATCGCGGATCCGATCCATCACGGCGCGGTTCATTCCCGGGATCAGCAGCAGGTCTTCCAAGATGCGCAGGCGCCCGTATCGCGGCTGGTAGCCAGAAGGCCATACCACACCAGTATTCGCCTGGATTGCACCGGGGTTGTAGGTACGCGGCGTGCGCCACTCTACCACACTTTGGGCCAGTAAATTAGCGGCTTCCGGGGCCATACCGCCCACCCCCGCAAACAGCAATGCCAACAGTTCCGGCGGCGCAACATTCACGCTAATCAGGCCATCCAGAGGCGTTGCCATTACCTCCACATTGTGCGACCCAAGGCGATACGTCGCGGTGAAATTGCGGGGCTGGTCTTCCAACATTTGTTGCTGGGCGAGCTGGCGCTCCAAAAGGGCCATCTGGATGGCGCCATCGGCGGCCGCTATGCTTTCGGCGCGTTCGCGTTGCAGCTGGGCGAGCTTGATGTCCACTCGCGCTTGATAGCTGATACCCGCCGCGAGCAGCGCCAAGGCTGCGAGGAACCACAGCATCACCGCCAGCGTTACGCCGCGTTGCCGCTGCATCTCGCGTGGGCACCTAGATATCACTGCCGCGCCCCTCATCCAGGCGGATTACCAATTCCGGCCAGTAGCGATCGGCCACTTTCAGATTCATCCGTACACTGACCGGGTTGGAGTAGGCACCGCCCCACTCCGCAATCCACTCCTCGCCATAGCCCGGGCGAAAGCCGAACTCAATTTCCTCAACGTCCTCCAGCAGAACATGGGGCTTGATGTCGTCCCAGTCGTCCCATTTCTGCACCCGCCGGTACGGCTGCCAGCGCAGTTGCAACTGCTCATTCACCAGCGTCATGCGCAACAGATAAAAACCACCAAAACGCTCACCGGCGGCAAGGGGCGCGGCCCAGATCAGCTCCTGGCCATCGCTCCAGAACAGCGTGTTTTGCGAGTTGACGCCGGAGTCGCGACCACCAGGTATCACATCCGGGGTCGCCCCCATCACCGGCACCGCCGAACCAATTGAATCGCGCAAAAAGCTGCTCAACTGCCGTACGGAGGTGATGCGCCCCGTGACATTGTCGAGCGCGGCCTGGGTACGCCCGAACGAGCGCAGTGCAGACACCAGCGCCGCCATGATCAGGCTCAACACCACCAACGCGATCAGTACCTCCACGATGGTGAGGCCCTGCTGCCGTTTTGTGTGATACAGGTTCAAATCGGCGGAGCCTCCATGCCGGCAACCACTGAGTGAAGAGAGACCTCGCGATCATTCGCGCCGTCTTCCCAACTCACGGTTACCACAATTTCCTGCAACAACCCCGGCTCGAGGGTCGGTGGCGCGTCATTCACCTGGATAGGGGCCGCATTGACTTGCCAGCGGAAGGCACCGGAAGTTTCGCCGCGATTGCTGAATCCTTCGCGTGGCACCACGGCATTGTCTGCCAACAGGGATTGGGCGAGTTCAACGGCATAAGCGTACTTTTCGTCCACGCGTACAATGCGCGTGGCGCCGCCAACGATCTCGTAGAGCGCAGCCAGGGAAATGCCGAGGATGGCAACTGCAACCACCATTTCCAGCAAACTGAATCCGCGCTGACTCTCGCCCGCGCGCTGCCCCCTGATCATGTCCTCTCCCTGTTTATCCAACGCCTGGTTTCCGGCGCTGGTTATTTGGCGGCAGTATACCGAATCACCGCCGCGCCGTTGAGTGTGGGGGCTTGGGCATTCGCTGGTGGGGAAAAGTTCCACGCGGGGTGGAGAAAGGTGTTTTTTACGACGTTTCCGGATATTCGTGCATTTTCAGGGAACCCGCTCGGGGAACTGTGGTCGGCCGTGTCCATTACAGGCACGGCCGGCACACAAAGGCCTGCATCTACTCGAAACTGAAGTCCGCAAAGATCTCCCGCAAGCGAACCTTCTGTATCTTCCCGGTTGCGGTGTGCGGCAACTCGTCGATGAACTCAACCGCCTCGGGCATCCACCATTTGGCGATCTTGCCGTCGAACCAGTCAAGCACCTCTTCCACCGTGAGATCGTCTGCACCCTGGGCCCGCACCACGATCAACAGCGGGCGCTCGGTCCACTTGGGGTGCGGCCGGCCGATCACCGCAGCCTCTGCAATACGCGGGTGATCGGTAGCCACGTTTTCCACATCGATACTGGAGATCCACTCACCACCAGATTTGATCACGTCCTTGGTGCGGTCGGTAATGGCCATGTAGCCTTCTGGGTCGATAGTGGCCACGTCGCCTGTTTCAAACCAGCCTTCTTCGCGTTCGTGGGCGTCAGAGCCCTCCAGTTTGAAGTAGCTGCTGCAAATCCAGGGGCCGCGAACCAGGAGAGAGCCAAAGGCCTCGCCGTCCCAGGGCAATTCATTGCCCTCGTCGTCGACGATCTTCATTTCCACGCCGAACACCGGGCGGCCGGCCTTCTGGCGCAGTTTGGCGAACTGCTCCGGCGTGTAATCTTCCTTGTTCATGTCACAGGCATTGACGCTGCCCAGCGGGCTCATTTCGGTCATGCCCCAACCCACGCGGGTGATGACCCCATACTTGTCGAAGTCTTCCATGATCGACAGCGGGCAGGCGGAGCCACCCACGATCACGCGCTCCAGCGATTCCACCCGCAGTCCTGACTGCTTCAGGTAGTTCAACAGGCCCAGCCACACGGTAGGCACACCGGCTGACATGGTGACCTTTTCCTCGTTAATCAGGGCCGCCAGCGTTTCGCCATCGCCCATCTTGTTACCGGGGAAAACAATCTTGGCACCCACCATCGGCGCGGAGTAGGGAATGCCCCAAGCATTCACATGGAACATGGGCACGATGGGCAAGATGCTGTCCATACGCGACAAGCCCATCACTTCCGGCATCAGGCCCGCATAGGCGTGGACCTTGGTGGAGCGGTGCGAGTACAGCACGCCCTTGGGGTTGCCCGTGGTGCCGGAGGTGTAGCACAGGGCGCAGGCTGAATCCTCGTCCAGCGCAGGGAATTCAAAGCTGGCATCGTGGCTGGCAATCAGGCTTTCGTAGCACAGCACATTGGGCACGCTGGTCTCGGGCATTTGATCGGCCGGCGCCAGAATCACCCAACCTTCAACCTCCGGACACTGCGGGGCAATCGCTTCCACCAGTGGCAGAAAATCGGGATCGAGGAACACGTAGCGATCCTCGGCGTGGTTGATGATGTAGACAATCTGCTCGGGGAACAGCCGCGGATTGATGGTATGCGTGACATAACCGCTACAGGCCACCGCGTAATAAGTTTCCATGTGCCGGTAATCATTCCAGCACAAGGTGCCGATGCGATCGCCGGGATTCAGGTTCCATGTAGCCAGGGCGCCAGCCAGTTGCCGCGCGCGCTGGAAGCAGTCTTTGTAGGTGTAGCGATGCCGAGGGTTGTCGCGCGTCACTGAAACAATTTCGGCACTGCCGTTAACGCGCTCTGCGTGGTGAAGGATGGCGCTCAGGGATAGCGGCGTATCCATCATCAGTCCGTTCATGCTGTTCTTCCTGTCGTTATTTGGATAATTGTTATTGAGCTGGAGAATTGTATTCAAGCCCGGATACGTGACTCTGTCAGCTTCGCGTCAGTTCCCAGCGCTCGGCATTGGGCCAATGCCGGGCCCGGCCGTCTTTTTGTAATTTGATCAAGTGAGCCGTTAGCGACAACGCCGCCATTCGATACAGACTCTTGTCCACGTCGTCGTAAACGTGGGGCAGCAATTCCTCCACGCTGGCGTCGCCCACCTGCTCCAGGGCGGCCACCACCTTGCCCTCACGTTTCAGCCGGTGTGCCACCAACCAGTCGATCGCCTCCCGAGGCTCTGCGATCACATCACCATGCCCCGGGGCGATGGTTTTAACATTGTAAGTAAGCAGCAACTGCAGCGACTCAATATAGGCTTTCATGTCGCCACTGGGGGGAATGATCACCACGGTGGAACCGTTCATGATGTGGTCCCCGGCGAACACCATGCCCTCTTCTTCCAGCAGGTAGCAAAAGTGATTACCAACATGGCCGGGTGTGTGGATCGCGCGCAGGGTAAATTCGGGAGTTTGCAACACGTCATCGTGCTGCACTGGCGTATCGGGATTAAAGGTATCGTCCTGAAACATATCGTCCCAGGGCGGCGCACCAATCACCTGTGCCCCGGTCTCTCGCTGTAGCGCCTGCCACGCGGGAGAGTGATCGGGATGAGTGTGGGTAGCGACAATCCAGCGAATCCGGTCGCCGACACTTTCCAGGATGGCGTCGATGTGCTCCGGCAAGTCCGGTCCCGGGTCGAGCACCGCCACCTGCTCCCTGCCAATCAGGTAAGTGTTGGTGCCGGGGCCCGTCATCACACCGGGGTTGGGTGCCACCAAACGGCGCACCCGGGAGTTCAGTTCAAAGGGGATTCCGTGCTCGAACATGGCCTTACACCAGGTTGGCGATGGGTACCTCGGGGTTGACGTCGGCGTCGTAGTCCACGCCATCGACCTCAAAGCCAAAGAGCTGCAGGAACTCCTGCTGATAACCGTCGAAGTCAGACAGTTCCCGCAAGGTGTCGGTATTGATCTGGCTCCATAACTCGCCAACGGCCTGCTGGATTTCCGGCGCCAGTTCCTTGCCATCGGCGCGCAGCCGGCCTTCATCATCCAGCAGCGGGCTGTCACTGTAGAGCGAATCCCGGAACAGCCCGTCGATCTGCTCGATGCAACCTTCATGCACGCCAGCTTCTTTCATCACTTTGAACAACAGCGCGAGGTAGATCGGCATAGCGGGAATGGCGGCGCTGGCCTGCGTAACCACCGCTTTCAACACGGATACACGCGCGTCGCCGCCGTGACTGGCCAGACGCTCGCGGATATCGATAACCCGCTTGTCGAGATCTTTCTTCGCCGCGCCGATGGTGCCGTGCCAGTAGATGTCCCAGGTGAGTTTTTCGCCGATATAGGTATAGGCCGTGGTCTTGGCGCCATCGGCAAGTACGCCGGCCTCGTCCAAGGCATCGATCCACATCTGCCAGTCTTCACCGCCCATCACCGCCACGGTGTTGTCGATGTCTTCTTGGGACGCCGCCTCCAGATGAAAGTCCTGCACTTCGCCCTTGTCGGTATTCACACCTTTTTGTGTGGTGTCCGAGCCAATAGGTTTCAGGGTGGAGTTATGCAACACGCCAGTGACCGGATGCTGGCGGCGGGGAGCAGCCAGACTGTAAACCACCAGATCCACCTGACCGAGATCGGCTTTGATGGTGTCGATGGTCTTCTGTTTGATCTCGTCAGAGAAGGCATCGCCATTGATACTTTTGGCGTAGAGCCCTTCATCTTCGGCGTATTGATGGAAAGCAGCGGAGTTATACCATCCGGCAGTGCCGGGCTTACGCTCGGTGCCTTCCTTCTCAAAAAAGATACCCAGCGTGGACGCGCCGCTGCCAAAGGCCGCGGTAATACGCGACGCCAGGCCATACCCCGTAGACGCACCAATCACCAGCACCCGCTTGGGGCCGTTGGCTATCGGGCCGCGCGCTTTTACGTAGTCGATCTGCCGTTTGACATTGACTGCGCAACCTTCCGGATGGGTAGTGATGCAGAGGAAGCCGCGTACTCGGGGTTTAATAATCATTCCGGGGTCCTTTGGGTGAAATTACTGAAGCAACCAGCGCCATCCGCAGCGCGTGCGCTGGGAGTGTAGCACAGGGGCGCCGCGTCGAAAGGGCTTGACGACGGGAGGATTGTGGGGCGACACGGCCACCCCAAAAAGGGAGATTCCCGGAGCCAGGCTCCGGGGGGAAAATCACAGCAGGAGACGTCGGATGTCGCCCAGCAAGGCATTGAGATCCGTAAAGAATCGACCGGCCACCGCGCCATTGATCACGCGGTGATCGTAGGACAGAGACAGCGGCAGCATGGTTTTCGGCTGGAAGGCCTGACCATCCCAAACCGGGCGAACCTCGGCGCGGGAAACACCCAGAATCGCCACCTCAGGTGCGTTTACGATGGGAGTAAAGCCACGCCCACCGATATTGCCGAGGCTGGAAATACTGAAACAGCCACCCTTCATTTCGTCGGGCTTGAGCTTGCGGTCGCGCGCCTTGCCGGCCAGTTCGACCACTTCCTCACTCAGCTCCCACAAACCCTTTTTGTCCACGTCGCGAATCACCGGCACCAACAAGCCAGCCGGGGTATCCACCGCCATGCCGATATGCACGTACTGCTTGTACACAATGCTCTCGCCATCAGCGCCGATAGAGCAGTTAAACCGCGAATGCGCTTTCAGTGCGGCCGCACAGGCTTTCAGCAGGAAAGGCATGGGAGTCAATTTCACCCCGCGGCGCTCGGCCTCGGCTTTCATCTCCTTGCGGAAGCGCTCCAACTCGGTGATATCCGCATCGTCGAACTGGGTGACGTGGGGCACATTGAGCCAGGCGGTTTGCATGTTGGCGGCAGTGGCCTTGTCCATGCGCGTCATCGGCTCGATCTCTACCGGGCCGAACTGACTGAAGTCGACCGCCGGTACCGCTGGAATGCCAGCGCCACCGCTCACGCCAGAACTGTCCTTGCTCAGCGCATTCTGCACATAGCCGTGTAAATCTTCTTTCAGAATGCGGCCCTTGGGGCCGCTGCCACTCACTTTCCCGAGGTCTACACCGAGTTCACGCGCCAGTTTTCGTACTGCAGGACCGGCGTGAACATCGCCGCTCTGGCTGGCCGTGGGGGCACTGGCAGGTGCTGTAGCAGCAGCTGGTTTCGTGGGTGCGGGGGCAGCAGGC
This sequence comes from Gammaproteobacteria bacterium, assembly GCA_030427085.1. GTDB lineage: Bacteria > Pseudomonadota > Gammaproteobacteria > Pseudomonadales > Halieaceae > JAUHXH01. The sequence goes on from JAUHXH010000006.1 coordinate 79,242, forward strand.
GCTGGGGCTTCGCTTACTTGCTCTGGCGCTGCCGGCGCCGAAGTGCTCACCGCCTCCAACACCAACAGCAGATCGCCCTGCTTGACCTGTCCGCCTTCGCTTACTTTAAGTTCCAGCACTTTGCCGCCGGCCGGTGACGGCACTTCCATTGAAGCTTTGTCGGATTCCAGAACAACCAACGAGTCGCCTTCGGCGATTTCATCACCAACCGCTACGCACAACTCGATAATCTCCACGGCATCGTCGGTGCCGATATCGGGCACATGAACGTCCATTGGGCCCGCAGTGGATGCGGGTTCAGGCGGGGCCGCCTCTGGCTCGGCAGCAGTTTCGGGTTCTGGTGCAGCGGCAGAACTTTCCGAAGACGCCTTGGCATCACCTTCTGCCTCACCTTCTACCTCCACGACACACACACCAGCACCTTCAGCGAGTGTGTCGCCTTCCTTAATCAGCAACTCCACTACCTTGCCGGCAACCGAAGCGGGAATTTCCATCGAAGCCTTGTCGGACTCCAGCACGATCAAACCCTGCTCCAGGCTGATCTCGTCGCCGACCGCTACCAGTACCTCAATCACCTCGGCGTCTTCTGCGCCGCCGATGTCGGGCACCAAAATCGTCTCTTTAGCCACGGATACGTCCTTCTCTTATTCGCTACAGGTACAGGGGATCGGCTTTTTCAGCCGGAACACCTAGATTGCGCATGGCTTCGGAGACCACCGAACGCTCGATCTCGCCGTCGTCCGCCAGCGCTTTCAGGGCGGCGATCACCACATACTCGCGGCTCACTTCAAAGTGCTTGCGCAGCTTGTCCCGTGTATCCGAGCGGCCAAAACCGTCGGTACCCAGCACCACATAGCGCGTGGGAATAAATTCGCGCAATTGATCGGCGTAGGACTTCATGTAGTCAGTAGCGATCACCACTGGACCCTGAGTCTCTGCCAACTGCGCAGTCACGTAGGCCTGCCTGGGCTCATCTTCCGGGTGCAGCAGATTCCAGCGCTCAACCGACTTACCTTCGCGTTGCAGTTCATTGACGCTGGTGACGCTCCAAATATCGGCGGCCACTTTGTAGTCACTTTCGAGGATGGCAGCCGCCGCCTCAACTTCCCGCAGGATGGTGCCAGAGCCCATCAACTGCACGCGCAGCTTGGCGTCGGAGGTGGTGCGTCGCAGGGGATACATGCCCTTCACGATGCCCTCTTCCACCCCTTCCGGCATGGCGGGATGGGGGTAGTTCTCGTTCATCGTGGTGATGTAGTAGAACTTGTTCTCGCCCTCGGCGTACATGCGGCGCAGGCCGTCCTGAATGATCACCGCCAGCTCGTAGCCGTAGGCTGGGTCGTAACTCACACAGTTCGGCACGGTGCTGGCCAGCAGGTGGCTGTGTCCGTCCTGGTGTTGCAAGCCCTCACCATTCAGGGTGGTACGACCAGCGGTGGCGCCGATCAGGAAGCCCCGCGCCTGGCTGTCGCCTGCAGCCCAGGCCAGATCGCCAATGCGCTGGAAGCCAAACATGGAGTAGAAAATGTAGAACGGCACCATGGGGAAGCCGCTGGTGCTGTAGGAAGTGGCCGCGGCCAGCCAGGCGGAAAACGCGCCGGCCTCGTTGATACCCTCTTCCAGAATCTGGCCTTTGATGTCCTCTTTGTAGAACATGATCTGGCCGGCGTCGTGGGGCGTGTACTTCTGCCCGGCGGAGGAGTAAATGCCAAGCTGGCGGAACATGCCCTCCATGCCGAAAGTACGCGCCTCGTCCGGCACGATGGGCACCATTCGCTCACCGATGGCCTTGTCCTTGACCAGGGTGGACAGAATCCGCACGAAGGCCATGGTGGTGGAAATTTCGCGCTTGCCGCTGTCCTTGAGCTGAGCCTGGAAAGCATCCAGTGCCGGCGTTGTCATCGGCTCCATGGTGCTGATCCGCGAGGGAATAGGGCCACCCAATTCTGCGCGGCGCTTGTTCATGTAGCGCATTTCAGGGCTGTCGGGTGCCGGGCGGTAGTAGGGTACGTTCTCCAGCTCGCTGTCGCTGATGGGAATGCCGAAGCGATCGCGAAAGGCCTTCAGGCTGTCGATGTCGAGCTTCTTCAGCGAGTGGGTTTCGTTGTTCGCTTCGCCCGCCTCGCCGGTGCCGTAACCCTTCACGGTCATCGCCAGGATCACGGTCGGCTGACCTTTGTGCTCCACCGCACGCGAGTACGCCGCGTAAAGCTTGTAGGGGTCGTGACCGCCGCGGTTGAGGTACATGATGTCCTCGTCGGACAGATCCTTCACCAACTCCAGCAGCTCCGGGTACTTACCGAAGAAGTGCTCGCGGGTGTAGGCGCCACCGTTGTACTTGTAGTTCTGCAACTCGCCATCGCAGACTTCATTCATGCGCTTTTGCAGCAGGCCGGATTTGTCGCCTTCCAGCAGCGGATCCCATTTACGGCCCCAGATCACCTTGATCACATTCCAGCCGGCACCGCGGAAAACCCCTTCCAACTCCTGAATGATCTTACCGTTGCCGCGTACCGGGCCATCCAGTCGCTGCAGGTTACAGTTAATAACGAAAGTCAGGTTATCGAGCGCCTCACGACCCGCCAGGGAAATCGCACCCAAAGATTCCGGCTCATCACACTCGCCGTCGCCCATGAAACACCACACCTGACGATCGCCGTGATCCAGCAGCCCGCGGTTTTGCTGATACTGCATCACCCGCGCCTGATAGATGGCCTGAATCGGGCCAAGGCCCATGGACACGGTGGGGAACTGCCAGTAATCGGGCATCAGCCAGGGGTGGGGGTAGGATGACAAACCGTTGCCGTCGACTTCCCGGCGGAAATTGTCGAGTTGCGCTTCATCGAAGCGCCCTTCCAGGTAAGAGCGGGCGTACATGCCCGGCGCGCTGTGGCCCTGGTAGTAAACCAGATCACCGAGGCGGCCGTCGTTCCAGCCGCGGAAGAAGTAGTTGAAGCCCACATCGTAGAGAGTGGCGCTGGAGGAGAAACTGGAGATGTGCCCACCCAGGCCCTCATTGTTGTCATTGGCGCGCATCACCATGGCCAGCGCGTTCCAGCGCACCAGGGAGCGTATGCGGCGCTCCATAAACAAATCGCCCGGCATGGGCTTTTCGTCATGCGGGGCGATGGTGTTGCGGAAAGGGGTGGTAATGGCGGGCGGCAGGCGTGAGCCCTGCGCTGAAGCGTGCTCCGCCAGCTCTCGCAGGAGGTAACCGGCGCGTTCCTCGCCCTCCAGCCTGATTACGGAGTCGAGGGCGTCGAGCCACTCACGCGTTTCCTGAGGATCAATATCGTTCGTCATAACAGACCAGGTTCCTGAAACAAGCAATGGCGCAGCCGCATGCCGCCCTTCGGGCCGGTTGCTGGCTGCGCCTTGAAGTATAGGTGTAAGCCCCTCTGTGCGGGGACTGGCGGTGCACCCTGTATCAAACGGGTAAAATTTTTACAAAAAATCACCCGAATTACAAGGTTCCCAAAAGAAACTCGCCAAAAAAGACCCCGATCACGGGATCTTTTCTGTAAAAATACTACAAACTAGTCTATCGCGTAGCTCGGCAGCGCCGCTTTCAACACGGTCGCATCAGTGAATTTGCGACCGGCCGGGGGCAGTTTGCTATCCCATTGCCCCGGGGCGACCACCTGCAGGGAGTGAGGTTGATCCAGGAATACGCGCTGGAAGTAGGTCCGCCAGCCGTCCAGATCGAAGGCGCGCACGGCGGCGGCCAGTTGCTGGCGCCCGTCGAAGGCGTATTCCTTGCGGGCGATGGATTGCCAGTAGTACTCAGCCCGCTCCCAGAGATTCTTGTCTGGCTCCAGAATATCTCCCAGCAGGGCGGCCTGGTGGCGGGCAAAGAGCTCGGCATCAACCGACGCCGGAACGGCCTCCTTGAAGTCGACCATGGACTGCCACAGGCCGTCGGCACTGTGCCCCGGTGATTGCACCAGCCACATCATGCCGGGCACTTCCAGCAGGGGGTAGGCAAAAGCACTGACCACATAGCCCAGTTGCTGTTCAGTGCGTAACTGCTCGAAGAACGAGGTTTTAACAATTTGCGCTGTGAGGGCAATGGCTGCGCGGTTGTGCCAGTCGTCCGCCTCGCCCTGCTGATACCAGGCTTCCACCGCGTCATCGTGAGGAACATTGGCGCGCAGCAAAAGATCATCCCCCGCGCTCAATTTGGTAACACGCAGCGGCGGCCGCGCTGGCGCCAGGCCATCGGGCAGGTGGGATTCAAGCAATTTGGCCACGGCTTTGGCCCGCTCGGGGTGATAGTTGCCGTAGACCAATACCTCGGCGGAGGCGTCGCGCCAGAACGCTTCGGCATATGTCTCCACACCCGCCAGATCCAGGCCTTGCAACTGCTCAATAAGCGCCTGATCAGACCACTCGCCATGCAACATGGCTTCGCGGAAGCGGCGCATCACCTGACTCGAGGGGCGTGCGGCTTTTATATTTTCCAAAGAGCGCACGATGTCGTCGCGAATATTGGTGAAGCGCTGGGACGCAAACGAGCCCTCCTCGATGGCCGCCAGAATGCGCTCCAGCAATTTGAGCTGCTTGTCGGTGTAACCGCTCACCCGCAGGCTCACCCCCTGCCCATGCTTGTAGAGGTCGAAATCCAGGCCCGCCAGCGCGGCCGGGTAGGCAAACTCGTTCACTGAATCTTTGAGCAGCGCTACATACACCATGGCCGCTGCACTTTGATCCACGGACTGGCCCACCTGAGGTGAACGGAAATTGATGTAGGTAGCACCTCGGGGAATACGGAACTCTGCGTCCTGCTGGAACCACACGGCAACGCGGTCCGAGCTGAGCAAGCGCGCAGGTAAGGCGGGGTTGTCAGCCGACACTGGCAGCAGCTCAACATTTTCCGCAATGAACTCATTGGGAGCCGGCATCGCCAGCGCCACGTCACCCGGTGCACTGAGCCACTGTGCCACGCGTGAGTCATCAACAGGCGCCAGGGCGTAGGGCACTTCGTAATGCTCAGAGCGTCGATCAGTGGTAACGCCCTCGGCAACGACTTGCACCACAGCGTTGTCCGGGCGCACCCGGTCGATCACTTCGCGCAACTGGGCGGCACGATAGTCATCCATGATAAACGGCCCGCGCAGCGTATCGATTGGATCGTAGTAGTGCATACCTTGGGCAAGGTTACTGACATAACCCATAGGCTCGCCTTTTTCGGCGAAGCGGAACGCCAGCGCTGCCTGCTGGGACTGCTCCTGATAGAGCCAGCGTTGCGGACCCTCGTCGCGCAGCATGTCAACATAGGCAAACAGCAACTGGATCACCCGATCGTAATTGCCCAGTCCTTGCTCCGTGAGGCTCATCCGCACATTGAATAAGCTCCCCCCTTGCCAGCCCAAACCGGAGCTGGCAACCAACCCCTCGGCCAGACCTTCGGCTTTTAGCTGAGATAACAGACTCCCCTCCCCTTCATGGCCCAGCAGATTCGACAGGTAGGCCACTGGTTTGGCGTGGTACAGCGGCCGGTAGTCGGGCATGGGGAACAGCAGGTCAAGGGTACGCTGGGTGGCCTGCGGGGTAATGCGCACTTCCACCGGCAACTGGTCGGGATCAAAGATAGGCGCATCGATAGTCGCGTGAGACTTGTGTCGATTGGGCACTGGCGCAAACATCGGTCGCACCATTGCTTCCAGTTCATCCAATGGCTGGGCGCCAAGCACCGCCAGCCGCATTAAATTGGCGGAGTAGTGTTTGGCGTAGAAATCCAGCAACTCGTCTCGAATGGGCGAGCCCGGCCGGTCCGCCAGACTGTCCAGACTACCCACGGCAAATTGACTGAAAGGGTGTGCCGGGTTCATTACTTCCTGCAGCACATCCAACCCCCGGCGGGAGTCGCTCTTCAAGCCCATTTGATATTCCGCCTGGACCGCATTTTTCTCGCGATCCACATATTGGGCGTCGAAACGAGGGGAGATGAAGAACTGTGCGAAGCGATCCAGGCCCTGCTCCAGGTGAGGCGCCTCGATGTCGAAGAAGTAGTTGGTGTGCTCGAAACTGGTGTACGCGTTGTGGCCTCCGCCATGCTCGGCAATGAAGGCGCCATATTCACCTGGCTCAGGGTACTTGTCGGTTCCAAGGAACAGCATGTGCTCGAGAAAGTGCGCCAGGCCACCGCGTCCCGGGGGGTTGTCACCGCTGCCCACATAAACATCCAGTGCGGCAGCGGCCTTCTTCGTATCCGGGTCAGAGATCAGTAATACCTGCAGGTCGTTGTCCAGCGTCACGAGCCGGTAGGCACGGTCATCATTCGGGCTTTGCACCGGCGCGACAACGCCGCCGGTCGCCGCACTCTTTGTGCCTCCCTCGGGAGCCGAACCACAGGCGGTGACCAACAAGGTCGCGCACAGGGCGAGCAGCCAGGGAAGGTTGAGCAGGCGAAGCGAAGATCTAATCATTGTTTTACTCCACTGTGTCGGCCCGGGTAGCCGCATCAGGTTGATCGAGACTTTTAGGTTCTGGCCAGGCGTAAATGATGGCCTTGATCAGCGTGGCCAGCGGGATGGCGAAAAACACGCCCCACAGTCCCCAGATACCGCCGAAAAACAGTACCGCCACGATGATCGCTACCGGATGGAGATTGACGGCCTCAGAAAACAGCAAAGGCACCAGCACATTGCCATCCAGCGCCTGGATAATCAGGTAGACCGCGAGCAGCGTATAGAATTCACCGCCCACACCCCACTGGAAGAAGCCCACCGCCAGTACCGGCACCGTCACCAGCAGTGCACCGATGTACGGCACGATAACCGACAGGCCAACGAGCAGGGCCAAAAGGGCCGCGTAGCTCAGGCCGAGAATTTTGAAGGCGATATAGCTCACCGCCCCCACCACCAGGATTTCGACCGCTTTGCCGCGCACATAATTGGCGATCTGCATGTTCATCTCACCCCAGATGCGCTTCAGCAGCGGCCGCTCGTTGGGCAGGAATGACGCGATCCAGCTGAGAATTTCGTCCCGGTCCTTGAGGAAGAAAAACACCAGCAGTGGCACCAGAATCAGGTAGATACCAAAGCCAAGGATGTTGGGAATGGTCGACAGAGACAGTTTGACCAATTCTTGCCCGGCATCGCCCATGCGGCCCTGGGCCATATGGTAGAAGTCCTGAATCTGAGCGGGACTGAGCACCGCCGGATAGCGCTCAGGCAAAACGTTCAGCAGGTTCCGAACGGCCTCCAGCATGCGCGGCATTTCACCAACCAACGACACCATCTGCCGCCACACCAGTGGCATCAGGATGAAGATGGCGCCGAGGAACACAGTGATAAACACCGTAAAGGCCACGCTTACACCCAGCCAGTGGGGCAGCCCGTGACGCTCAAGCGACGCCGCCACCCCCTGCATCAGGAAGGCGAGAATAATGGCGGCAATGAGCGGCGCGAGGATGTCGCCGATCGTCATCAACAGCAACAGCGCAACCGCGATCATCACCAGCAGAAGGATGGACTCCTCCTCGAACAGGTAGCGCCGGCTCCATTTACGGAAAATATTGAGCATGCTCAGCGCGGCTCCTTTTGCAACAGGTGGACAAAGGTACCTTCAATTTCACCGGAATACAGCAGGGCGTGACCGGATTGCTGAGAGAACACGCGAAAATCCCGCACCGAGCCCTGGTCAGTCGCCACCACAAGCAGTCGCCCACCGACGTCCAGCCCATTCAGTGCGCGCTTGGCTTTCAATAATGGCATGGGGCACAGCATTCCGCGCGCATCCACTTCGGTTGCGAGCTGGTCGTGCCACTGTTGGGGTAGGTATTCTTCTGACAAGCTCTGGTGCATCGCGACATCATACAGAACTTCATCCGGGCTTAGCACTCTAAGCCCATGGCGCGCGACAGGCGCTCGCCATGCAGTACAATGACCACTCATTTCAGGGCACTCGATATTTCTGTGACCGCAATTGCGAACAATGTTCTTCGCTGGCCGCTGGCCGCTCTGCTACTGACAAGCCTGCTGTGGCTACCGTCGCTAAAAGCAGCGGCTCAGGGGCACAACCTGCCCACCATGGGGGAAGGCGGCTCCAGCCTGTTTTCGACCGAATTCGAGCACCAACTCGGGCGAGCCTGGCTACGCGCCTTTCGCAGCCAGGTGCCCACCGTGGACGACCCGCTGCTTTTTGACTACCTCGAACACCTTATTTACCAGCTGGCGGAACATAGCCAACTGGAAGATCGGCGACTGGAACTGGTGGTAGTGGACAACCCGACCATCAATGCCTTTGCCGTGCCTGGCGGTGTGATCGGCGTGCACAACGGCCTGCTCAATTACGCGCAATCGGAAGATGAACTGGCCACCGTCCTTGCACACGAACTGGCGCACCTGAGTCAGCGGCACTTTTCACGCGGTGTGGAGATGCAAAAGCGCAACTCCCCACTAACCATGGCCGGCATGCTCGCCGGCCTCGTGCTGATGGCCACCACGGGCAGCGACCTCGGCATGGCCGCATTGTCCGCCAGCCAGGCAGCCGCCATCGACGCACAGCTGCGCTACAGCCGCGCCAATGAATCGGAAGCGGATCGTATCGGCATGCAGACCATGGTGGCTGCGGGCATGGACCCTCACGCGGCCTCCGCCATGTTCGAGCGGATGCTGCAAGCCACGCGCTACTCTTCCGCCAACCGTATTCCCGAATTTCTGCGTAGCCACCCCCTGTCTGAGAGCCGCATTGCGGACACCAAACATCGCGCCCTGCAATACCCACGCAGGATCAAAACCAGTGATCTGCAGTTTCAGCTGATGAGGAGCCGAGTCCAGGTGGCATTAGCCCAAACACCGGAAGCCGCGATCGAGCAATTCACTGGTGCGCTGGATGGCTCTCCGGCTTCTCAAGAAGCCGCTCGTTATGGCCTGGTACTGGCCCTGACCGAGGCCAATCGCGCGGCGGACGCCCGCAAGGAACTGGACAAACTGCTGGCAAAATCGCCGGATCGTCTGGAGTACATTCTCGCTGAGGCAAAGCTGGACACCACTACCCATGAAACCGCGCGCGCTATCGCCAACCTGGAGAGCCGCTTGCGCCTCAGCCCCGGCAATCACCCGCTGACCATGGCCTACGCTGAAGCCCTGATGACAGCGGGAAAGCCGCACATTGCGGAAGAAGTTTTACTGGAGCAGAGCAAACGCAAACCGAATGACCCGGCGCTGTGGTATATATTGGCGGAAGTGCAGGGGCTGTCCGGCAACATCATCGGGTTGCATCAGTCGCGAGCGGAGTTTTTCATCCTGGATGGCAATCTGAACCAGGCCACCAAGCAGCTCGATTACGCGCTGAAACTAACCGGCGACGATTTCACCACCTCGGCACGCATCAGGCACCGGCAGGCAGCGATTCAGGAGATGCGAGAGCGGATGGAGCGCCTGTAGCCCAAATAGGACTCAGGCGTTTCCCTTCACCTGCAGCCGCAGGTCTGCGGCAAAATCCAGCATCCGCCGCAGCGGTACCATGGCGCGCTCGGCCGTGGCGGGATCAACGAAGATTTCGTTGTCGCCGGCATCGAAGGTCAATGCCAGCCGCTCCAGGTCATTCATCGCCATCCACGGACAGTTGGCGCAGCTGCGGCAGGTGGCGCCGTTGCCGGCGGTGGGCGCGATGATGAATTCCTTATCCGGCGCGGACTGCTGCAGCTTGTAAAAGATGCCCTGGTCCGTTGCCACAATAAAACGCTTGTTGGGCATCTCCGTGGCGGCGCGGATGATTTGCGTGGTAGACCCCACGGCGTCGGCAAGCTCAAGCACCGACCGCGGTGACTCGGGATGCACCAACACCGCGGCATCCGGGTAAACCTTTTTCATGTCGGCCACACCGCGGGCCTTGAACTCTTCGTGCACGATACAGGCGCCATCCCACATCAGGATGTCGGCGCCAGTTTCTCGCTGCACGTAGTCGCCCAGGTGACGATCGGGCGCCCAGATGATTTTCTTGTCCTGATCGGCCAGGTGCTCGGCAACTTCCAGCGCGATACTGGAGGTCACCACCCAATCGGCACGAGCCTTCACCGCGGCGGAGGTGTTGGCGTAGACCACCACCTCACGATCGGGGTGCTGGTCGCAGAAGGCGGCGAACTCATCGGCGGGGCAGCCGATATCCAGGGAGCAGGTAGCTTCCAGAGTGGGCATTAGTACCCGCTTGTCCGGTGTCAGGATTTTGGCGGTTTCGCCCATGAACTTGACCCCGGCCACGATCAGGGTCTGTGCCGGGTGGTCGTGGCCAAAGCGGGCCATCTCCAGGGAGTCCGACACGCAGCCGCCAGTTTCTTCCGCCAGGGCCTGCACGACGGGGCTGGTGTAGTAGTGGGCGACAATCACGGCATTTTCAGCCACCAGGCGCTGCTTGATCTGCTCGATCAATTCCGCCTCGCGGGCGGGGCTCAATTGGGCGGCTTCAGCCTGGTCCAGGTGCGCCTGCACCTGTTCACGGATCAGTTCCAGTTTCTGTTCGGCGATGCTCATGGGACTACGCGAGCTAACTCAAGAAGGGCCGCCCAGTTTACCACACAAAAGTGTGACGAGCGCCACGTCACACTTTCCGAGGCTGGCCGGTTTTGATGTCGAATTAAGGGCTTCCACACCCGTTGGTTTGCCAGTATATTAGTTCGACAATAATTGCTGCTTATATTTTAAGCAGAACAAGCGTGTTCCCAGAACTACCAACCGGACTCAGGGGAGGGTCACGGTGGCAAAGTGCCCGGCAACAGGGCATGTGATTCTGGGCAACCAATGGGACCAAGGGGCACTGTGGATCAACGACATACCGTCCTCGTTATATCCGAGAATGCAGCGGATCATCTGATTCTGGCTGAAAGCCTGGAACGCGCCCTCCCCGCGCGGTTTACCCTCGCCAATAACGAAAGCCTGGAACGCCCCCTGGAAGCACTGCTGGACCCGTCAGTGGATGCCGTGATTGTTTCCCATGGGCCCGAAACCGATTATCTGCTTCGACTCGCGCAGAAAAACGGATCCTGCACTCCAATTATCGTATTGCTGGAAGAGCCCGACATGCGACTCGCCGCAGAATTAACCGAGGCTGGCGCCCAGGACTACCTGGTTCGCGGCCAACTGCAAGACCACCTGATCCATCGCATTCTCGACTACAGCATTCAACTCAAGCAGGCGCGCCTGCAGATCCAGCAATTGTCGAGCCGCGACGGCCTGACCGGCACCCTGAACCGGGCCGGCTTTCGGAGCCACGTTGCTCGGGCCATGGAGCGCTCCGAGCGCTACGGTTTTCGCACTGCCCTGCTGTACCTCAACATCGACCAGTTCAATTTCATCAACGAACAATTTGGTGAAACCAGCGGTGATAGCCTGATTCAGGAAATGGCCGATCGCCTGTCGAACAAGCTGCGTAATTCTGACTGCATCGCCCGTATTGGCGGCGACGAATTTGCAGTGGTGCTGGAGGACGTGTCTGACGACGACAATGTCGAGGCCATTGCCAGTAAAATGCTGGACGCCATCTCCGAACCGCTGGCCCTGGAAAACCAGAAGATCAGTGTAAACGCCTCCATCGGCGCCGCGGTATACCCAGATGATGGCCGCGCCTTCGGCGAACTGGTCAACGGTGCGCGCAGCGCAATGCAACAGGCCAAGGCAGCGCAGGGTGGCAAGTTTGTTCGGTACAGCGAGCAGATCAGTTTTAATGAAGACGGCAACACCGCAATTGCTGCCGAATTGCGTAATGCCCTTCGCCGGAATGAATTTGGACTGCACTTCCAACCTCGCATCGACCTCTCTACCGGGCAGCTCGTGGGCGTAGAGGCCTTGTTACGTTGGCTGCATCCTACGCGCGGAATCATCCTGCCCGGCGAATTCCTGGCGGAATGCGAAACCATGGGTCTGATGAAAACCATCGGTTACCAGGTTATACAACAAGCCTGTAACGCTCTTAAATGGCTGGACGAACAGGGCATGGAACATGTCGTGGTCGCGGTCAATATCTCCTTCTCACAATTTCAGGACGAGCGCTTTGTCGACATCGTTACGGACATCGTCAAGCGAGCTCGCATCGACCCTAACCGGCTGGAATTCGAACTCACCGAAAGCACCATCCTCAAGAACGCCCACGACCTGAAACCACGGCTTGAGGCCCTGCGCATGATGGGCATTTCGTTCTCCCTGGACGATTTCGGCACCGGCTTCTCACAGCTCAGCCACATCACCGAACTACCCATTTCCGCGCTGAAAATTGACGCGGGGTTTGTGCGCGATGTACCCACTAACGCCCAGCAGGTTGCCGTGTGCAAAATGATAATCGACATGGCTGAACGGCTGGACATGCTGGTAGTCGCTGAAGGCGCCGAGAGTCGGGAGCAAGTGCGCTTCCTGATGAGCCAGGGATGCCATCAGGTACAGGGCTTTTACTACAGCCCCGCCATCCCGTTGGAGCGCCTGCCCCGATTTGTTCAGGAGCAGCGCTTCCGACGTCGCGACTTCTCCCGCCACCTGCTCGGCGACGGCGCCTGATTTTTTCCAAATTCGACGTTTTCAGCCTGTATTCGACCCGGGCCCGGTGGTAGCCTAACGACATAAAACACAGCGCTAGCGGCACCCCACATGCCCCCACAGCACGAAACACAATTGAGCCCGAAAATTCTGGTCAGCGACGACGACCTGAATGTTCGTCTGCTCACACGCCAATGCCTGGAAGCGGAGGGCATGACGGTTGTGGAAGCGGCCAGCGGGCCGGAAACGCTGGACATTTTTGTACGCGAGCGCCCTGACCTCGTTTTCCTCGACGTTGAAATGCCGGGCATGAGCGGCCTGGAAGTGTGCCGCCGCATCCGCCAAATGCCGCAGGGCGAGTCTATTCCCATTATGATCGTCACCGGCTCCGATGACCGACAGTCCATCGACCAGGGCTTCGACGCTGGCGCAACCCAATACAAAACCAAACCTGTAAACTGGTCGCTTCTCGGTCGCGATGTGCAGTACATGCTGCGCGCCAGCCACGCGTTTAATTCCCTGAAACGTCAGGAATACCGACTGCGCTACCTGGCGTTCTACGACCCTTTGACCAGCCTACCCAACCGGCGCAGCTTTAACGAACAACTCAATCGGATTCTTAAACGCAGCCAGCGGCATGACAGCAGTGCGGCGCTGTTATTTATCGACCTGGATCACTTTAAACGCATCAATGACTCAATCGGCCATGGCCGCGGCGACCGCCTGCTGGTGGAAATTGCCAAACGACTGACCAATGAACTGCGCGAAGACGACGCGATCAACTATTTCAGTGATCACAGTGACAACGACGCAGAGCGAAATACGGAAATAGCCCGCCTGGGTGGCGATGAATTCACCGTTGTATTGTCCGACATCGACGACACTACGGCCGTGGAGTCTGTGGCGCGCCGAATTCTGAATTCGCTGTCGCAACCCATCCCGCTGCAATCACACAATCCAGTTGTAACGCCAAGCATCGGGATTGCACTGTACCCACAGGATGGCACCGACCCCGACACACTGGTCCGCAATGCGGACACAGCAATGTACGCCGCCAAAGCAGATGGACGTGCCTGCTATCGTTTCTACAACGAAGAAATGAATGCGCGTGCGGTCGAGCAGCTCAAAATGGAGGAGGAGCTGCGACACGCACTTCACTTCAATGAATTGGAGCTGCGCTACCAGCCCCAGATCGACACCCGCACCGGCAAAGTAGTAAGCATGGAAGCACTGGTGAGATGGAAGCATCCGGAACGCGGCATGGTGCCCCCCAACGAATTCATCCCTGTGGCAGAGCGCACTGGCCTGATCATTGAACTGGGCGAATGGGTAATGGCCGAAGCGGCCAAGCACTGCATTTATTGGGACAGCCTGGGCTTGAGCGATTTCCGCGTAAGCGTGAACATATCGCCGCTGCAGTTTAATCAGCCTAACATTACCGAGGTCGTTCGCGACTTCCTGGACCGCTCCGGGCTGCCGCCAGAGCGACTGGAACTCGAACTGACCGAAAGCGCCATCATGACGGACGCGGAGATCAACATCGAGAAACTCAGGCAACTGAAAGCCCTGGGACTGGCATTGGCGGTGGATGACTTCGGCACCGGTTATTCGTCACTGAGCTATCTGAAGCGTTTCCCGATCAACACACTTAAAATTGACCAGAGCTTCATAGCCGACCTTTCCAGCCCGGACGGCGCAGCAATTATTGACGCCATCATCGCCCTGTCGCGCACACTCAGCCTACGCGTTATCGCAGAGGGTATCGAAACAGCAGAACAAATGCGCTACATGGTCGACAAGCAATGTGACCTGTTGCAAGGCTATTACTTCGCGCGCCCCCTGTATCCCGAGGATGTTCCCAATATGCTCAAGGAGGACTTCCTGGACTACTTTGCACCTTCGATCGGCTCCTTGACCCGAGCCTGATCACCTACTCGGTACACCCGGCATGCCCGGAAAATCTCACATTGCACGCTTGGTTTCGAACCTTCTGTTGACGGGACTGCTCGCCGCGTGCACGGAACAACCACACGAACTCCCACAGGAAGTCATGCTACAGGGCAACAACGCCCCGGCCATGCGTGAGTTGGTGGAAGTGGCTGGCGGTACCGTCACCCACGACCTACCACTGATCAACGCCGTGGGAGCGCAACTCACACCGACGCAACTTCGCGCTGTCATCACGTCACCGCAGGTGATCCGCCACATCACCGACGTCTCGATCGGTGAATCAGAAACACCAGAGGACACCGAACCGCCGGAGCCCGGCATGCCCTGCGACATCGCCGGCGCGCTGGAACTGGAGTTCGAGAAAGAAGCACTGACGTGGTCGATTTTCAACAAACGTGCAAAGCCGGGGCGGCTCCAACAGCTACAAATGACGTGGCCCGTCGCACTGGGCAAGCTGGAGTCACTGACGCTGAATGGCGAGTCGCTGGCAAGTCTTGAAGCGCAGAGGCGTGGCAGCCTGAAGCTGGGACTGGACGACTTCGCCCAGCACCAACTCCCCAACGGCGAACGATCGGTACTGTTAGCACGTTTTTCAGAGAATCCTCCCAAGCGCCTGCAAGCGGACTACTCCATCGCACTGGAATTCGACGGGGACTGTGGCACGGCACTGGTCCCGGGCTACCCCCACAATGCCGAGGACTCCTATTTCCCCACGGTAGTGGGTGCGGACCAACTGCACAGACACGGTGTAACCGGCGATGGCGTTACCGTCGCCATTCTCGACTCCGGGCTGTGGGATCACCCACAACTCACCCTCGATACCCGGGATCAACCCCGCGTGCTCAGCCGCTTTGACGCTATCACCAACCAGTCCGTGGAGACTGCGTTCGATGAAAGCGGACACGGCACCCACATGGCCAGCGTTATCGTAAACAGCGGCCCCACAACCAATCCCGACCGGGCCCCGGGCAGCTTCAAAGGCATCGCGCCCGACGCCAACCTGGTGGTGGTTAAGGCGTTCAATGTGGAAGGCCAGGGCAATTACCTGGACATCGTTCGCGGCATTCAATACGTGGTGGACCACCGCGAAACCTTCGACATCCGGGTGCTCAACCTGTCCTTTGCGGCGCGCCCACGCTGGCACTACTGGGAGGACCCCATCAACCAGGCACTGATGCACGCCTGGGCAGCCGGCATCACTATTGTCGCCGCCGCCGGCAATGAGGGGCCGGACGTGATGAGTATGGGCTCCCCCGGCAACCTGCCCTACGCCATCACTGTGGGGGCGATAACTGACTCCTGGACACCCGATGACCGCAGTGACGACTACATCCCGGACTTTTCATCCCGCGGCCCTACACCAGCCGCTCACATCAAGCCCGACCTGGTAGCACCCGGCGGCCATATCACAGGGCTTACCCGGCCCGACTCAACCCTCCTGCGGGAAAACCCCGAATATCAATTGCCAGGCGGTGAGTTTGTACTTACTGGCACATCGCAGGCGGCCGCCGTAGTCAGTGGAATGGTGGCCCTGCTGTTGCAACTACAACCCGAATTGAGCCCGGACGACGTGAAGTGCAAGTTCACCAGCAGCGCCGAGCCTGCCATTGGCGCCGACGGGCTGCTGGCCTACAGCCCCTTCCAGCAAGGCCACGGCTACGCCAGCGTGACTCGCGCCATCACTCTGGGAGAAACCGGTTGCGCCAACCAGGGACTCGACATCGCCCGCGATATTGCAGGGCATGATCACTTTGAGGGGCCCGCCATCATTGACGACCATGGCAACACCAGCCTACCCGGCCTGGAGCAAGTCTATCGCGACACACCGCAGGCCAAAGGATTCAGCACATCTCGTAAATGGGGCGTAAAAGCCCACATCGAACGCCCCGGCTACCAATGGGGAGCCCAAGGCCAGGCCCCGGACGCTCGCTTCGACTGGGAAAGGCTCTACCAGGCCGAGAAAGCCAAAATGGACGCACTGGCGCGAAAACAGGCCCCGACAGCAGAATAACCCCCCGCCACCCCAGAGTGCGATTCACACGCGCTTACAGACCACACTGATCTACACAAGCCATTACAGAGCCAAATGCACTAACCACGCGCAGTGTTCTGCCCGCCTGATCGAAAATGATGTAATTGAAAGTGGGAAAAATGCGCATAAATGCGGATTTTATTCAGTTTGGGAATAACAAAAGGGCCTGCTAATAAGTTTTTATAACAAGAGGGTATAAGTTACTCATAGCTACCCCAATTAGGTTATATAAATCCCTTCATTGCTTATCGCACCGCGCCTATAACGTTGTCAAGCATCCAAATTTAGAGATGTGGGGCGGGTCTCAGAACACACTTCCCGCGGAATACTCTGAAAAGAATTTGCTAGTTGGAAGGCGTGACAATTATGAAAATACTCAATCTCGGATTCAGAACCATCCTCACTGTTGTTGTAGGAACATGTACGGCAAGCGCCTTGGCGCAAGAGGCCCAGAGTACTCAATCAGTGTTGGTGACAGCAGTGTCACATTCAATAGCAACCGGTACCTCATATGACTCCGTAGAGGTAACAAACGGTTTCAAATGGTCTGGAACTGCGAGCACTCCTGCAACCGCTCAACACTGGGACAACAACAACGCGCCTGATGCCTCCGGTTTCAAGTGGCTGTCAGTCAACTCGTCGACTGGCCAAGACTCTGCTAGAGAAGCCGGCTCAGCATTAGCAACGAGTGAACATCAGACCGCCGGATTCAAGTGGAACAGCAATTCAGAATCGAACCAAACGGGTTTTAAGTGGGGCATTCGCTCTACTGCCGAGCAGGCTGGCTTCAAATGGGGCATCCGATCCACCGCCGATCAATCAGGATTCAAGTGGGGTATTCGATCCACCGCTGATCAGTCAGGGTTCAAATGGGGTATCCGATCCACCGCCGACCAGTCCGGATTCAAATGGGGTATCCGATCTACCGCCGATCAATCAGGATTCAAGTGGGGCATCCGATAGCTTCCACCGAAATACCCAGCGTCATACAGCCATCTGCTCCAGGCTCGGAGCGGATGGCCCATACCGACGAACAACCACGTGATTAATCTTTGATTTTCCCGTGAGCACTGGGACAGCCCCTTATCCCAACCTCTAGTGCTCACCCGCAACATCATCTAACATGCTGATCAACTAAGAGTAAAAGACAGCATTCCTTCCGATGTGGCGAGTCTACAAGCTGGTCATCCTGTTAACCCTTTGGGGTGCGTGTTCCGCGTGGGGCGTATCGCCCAGAAATTTCCATCTGAGTGTGGCGCCCTTCACTGCCGAATTCACCTCGCAAACTATTCTCGACACCTATCAAGACCGTCAGGGGTACCTGTGGTTCGTCGCGCAAGAGGGTATCTACAAATACGATGGATTCAAAACAAAGAACTTTCTGTACAACTTAGAAGACGACCAATCCATAAGCAGCAATTCTCCTAGCGGAATCGCTGAGGATTACTTAGGCAGGGTCTGGATCGCCACCCGCGGTGGAGGGCTCAATCTTTATAATGCTGCTGACGATACATTCTCGTCTTTACAGCGGTCTGGAAACACACTGTCATCCACTGAACCATTCGATAACTTCATACTCTCACTGTTCGCCGACTCTAATGGCGATCTATGGCTAGGTCATCAAAATGGCTTTAGTCAGTTTGACGTTAGCGAACGTCAGTTTACGCACTACAGATTCAGCACTCCCGATGTTCAGTTTGAGGTCAACGGCTTCGCTGAATCGTCCGATGGCATCATCTGGATTGCCACATTTGGCGCGGGGCTTCTCTCAGTAGACCCAAAATCTGGAGAATTCAAACCTGGCTTTGGCTCGGAGATGTCATTCACTGACAGCGTTTCGCTCAATATCTCGTCCCTCATTGTCGACAAGCACAACAACCTTTGGTTAGCACATAGAAACTCGGGGGTATCAAAACACAACCTCGAGACGGGAGATGCAGAAGTATTCAGGCAATCGTCACTTGACGAATTTTCGATCTCTTCAGATTCAACAATAAAAATTTATGAAGACCAGGGTGGGACGATCTGGGTTGCTACGGAAGATGGACTTAATGTTCAACGTAGCGGTGGAAATGGCTTTATGACCTTTCATGAGGGGAACTCCCAGATCCCCAACAACAAAGTTAGAAGCATCTTCCAAAGTTCAGATGGAACATACTGGATCGGCACACAATACCAACTAGGCTTTGGCCGTGTCTCGCAATTCAGCCACTACACGTTCGAAGAAAGCGTCTCTAGCAATTCAGTGAATACATTCTCTACGACGCCGGATAATCGACTTTGGGTGGGCACGGATGATGGTTTGAAAGTAATCGATTTGCCCATTTCCTCAGAAGAGGAATTTATCTACAAAAACATAAATGAAAGCACCTACCCAACTCGAATCAGTTCATCAAGAGTAATGAGCATTCTGGGTGAGCGTGACTCATTATGGGTTGGTACCGCAGACTCCGGGTTGAATCACATAGATCTGACTACGGGTGGTGTTCAAAATTTTCAAAGTAGCAGGCGAGATCAATCCTCTTTAAGTGCGAACGGCGTTACATCCATTCTCCGTGACAGTGCAGGAAGCTTATGGATAGGCACCTGGGGAGGAGGACTAAACAGACTAAAAGATGATGGTTCCTCGTTTGAATCCTTCACGCACGACCCAATCGATCAATATTCTATTAGCAGTAACCTCGTAATTGCACTTTATGAAGATAGTAATGGATCGTTGTTTATTGGTACAGCTGATGGCATAAACAGATTTGATAGGAATACAAACACTTTCTCCAGGTTCCAGCACGATCCTTACAACAAGAGTAGCCTTTCCAGCCGAATGGCGTGGACTTTCCATGAAGACTCAAATGGCAGGCTCTGGGTAGGAACTGATAGCGGAGGACTCAACTATTGGACGAAGGAAGATAGAGCAGCGGAAGTAGACCACTTTTACCATCTTGCAGATCGCTCACTAATTCCTAGCTCAAGCATATATGGAGTAACAAGCGATTCGAGTGGAACACTATGGATATCTCACAATAGAGGTATAACTCGAATAGACAGTACTCTGAATGAATTTAAAACCTATGACTCAACCGACGGCCTGCAAGATAATGAGTTTAATCATGGAGCAATTCACTCGCTCGAAAACGGCACAATGTTATTCGGAGGAAACAGAGGCTATAACTTGATCGATCCATACGAAATTTCTGATGTCACAAAAGCTCCAACCGTCCAGATTACTGGCATCAGTATTTTGAATCAGCCAACTAACTTTGATGTCCCCGTTTACGACCTTCAAACTCTGACAATCGACCACAGAGACTACCTAGTTTCGTTCAATTTCGCTGTCATGGACTATGTCGCGCCTGAGCACAATCAGTATAAGTACATCCTGGAAGGCTTCGATCCGAACTGGCTAATTTTGCAAGAGTCTCGATCAGCTACTTACACAAATTTGCCCTCAGGAAACTACATACTAAGAGTTTCCGGAGCAGGCGCGGATGGCGTATGGAATGAAAGCGGGGCTACCTTACATATCAACGTTCTTCCACCTCCATGGAAAACCTGGTGGGCTTATAGCGCTTACGCATTCCTGATACTGGTAGTTGCAACATATCTCGCAGCTGCCCAACGCAGGAAAGTACTTAATGCGCTAAGTAGGCAACGAGAACTTGAAAAGAAGGTCGAGGAGAGAACTCACGATCTAGTGGAGGCTCGCCGCCAAGCTGAGGATGCGAACGCAGCAAAGTCCGAATTCCTTGCAACGGTGAGCCACGAGATTCGGACACCCATGCACGGTATCTTGGGTATGAATGAGCTTCTTCTACACACCGAGCTTGACGAAGAGCAGCGCAAATTCGCGTCAGCTGCAAAATCTAGTGGAGAAACGCTACTATCGTTAATGAACGCTATTCTCGACTTCGCAAAGGTGGAAGCCGCCAAAGTAGAAGTGGAGTCCATTTCTTTCGATCTTCGCGAACTAATTGAGACGACTTGCTATCTTCAAGGGGAACCAGCATCGAGGAAGGGCTTGGTATTGAACAACATACCAGATCCAACGCTGCCAAGCGAAGTTACTGGCGATCCGGATAAGATTCGCCAGGTTTTGATGAACTTGATAACTAACGCAATAAAATTTACGCCATCAGGGAACGTCACAGTTCGTTCAACATTGGGCCAACAACCGAGTTCTACTGAAAAATACACTTTGGCTTTTCAGGTAGAGGATGAAGGAATTGGCATGACCGAAGAAACTGTCGCCAAAGTTTTTGATCCTTTCACCCAGGCTGATTCAAGCACCACTCGTCAATTCGGTGGCACCGGGCTTGGACTTGCAATCACCAAGAATTACGTCGAATTAATGGGTGGCAAAATTGACGTCTATTCTCAGCCGGGGGTTGGAACAAAGATAGCAGTGGAAATCCCTGTCACGGTAAGCAAACCGTTTTACTCTGTGAATGCGGTTTATGATCAATTAACCGCCCGAGTGATATCAACCAACTCACTTACCGCAGAGATGATTCAAGTCCATCTGATCTATTTCGGTGTCAATTCGATAATTACCACAAGTCTTGATGACTTTTTCAGCGCCCCAGATGTGGATCTTTATATCGTAGACCTATCCTCAATGGATGAAGCGACATGTCAAGAATTCCGACTGCGTTGTACTAGGGATGTGGAGTCGCGAGTATTGGCATTAGCAAGGGTGCATACGAAAGACCCTGAGAATATGGTCCCACATCAAAGACGCATTACTCTTCCCATCTCAACCAAACAGCTTCAGCAGGAAATAAATTACATTGTGGAAGGAGCCCCCACCTGTCATAAGGAAGTCGAGGCCACACCACGAGTTCCACAAGGTGTTCAGGCCCACATACTTCTTGCGGAGGACCTCGAGACAAATCAGAAAATTGCGACTGAGATGTTGCAGATGATGGGACATAGAGTAACGTTAGCCGCGGACGGCTTAGAGGCAATCAAACTATTCGAACGCGACAGGCCAGATTTAATTTTTATGGACTGCCAAATGCCATTGATGGAT
Organism: Gammaproteobacteria bacterium; assembly: GCA_030427085.1. Taxonomy (GTDB): domain Bacteria; phylum Pseudomonadota; class Gammaproteobacteria; order Pseudomonadales; family Halieaceae; genus JAUHXH01. Next base: position 100,720 of record JAUHXH010000006.1, read on the forward strand.
GGGTTCACGGCTGCCAAGAAAATACGCGAAACGGAGAAATTAAAAAATTGGCCACATATTCCGGTAATCGCTTTAACAGCTGGCACTAGCGACCATGATCAGAAAATGTGCATTTCCGCAGGGATGTCTGATCACATTTCAAAACCATTTAGTGTGGAACAAATATCAAGCGTACTCGAACGTTACTTAGGCATCAAAAGTGAATATTCAACTATTAAACAACAATCAAAGAGCTCATTTATAGTCGATGCCATAGTCAACAAAGCGGCTGTTGATAACATTGCCGAAGTAGAACGCTTGTCCGGAAACATAATATTTCCAACAGTTTTGAACGAGTACCATCATCAATTCGAAATTAAGGTTTCCGACCTCAACCAAGCGCTTGAAATCGCTGACGAGTTAGTTTTCGCACGAACTAGTCATGCCATAAAATCTATGAGCGCGAATGTGGGCGCTGAACAGGTTATGAAGCTGAGTTCAGAAATGGAAAAAAGATCCAGGGAAGGAGATTTGCGTGAAATGAAAAACGAAATCGAGAAACTTGAAGCCGCATATAAAGCTTTTTCTAGCGCTATACAGCTACACGTCAAACAGTAAACTCTAATGCGAAGAATCACACTCGCGTTAATGAGCGCAGTACTGTGCTGTTCGGTCACTAGTCTTAATGCCTTCGGATCAGAGCTTGAATTTCATGTAGTACCCTCTGAACTGGCAAATGGGCTTAGGCAAACTTCCGTCTGGGAAGTAATGCAAGATAACTCTGGCTTCCTCTGGGTCTCAAATTTTGCTGGCCTCACCCTCTTATCAGGTGAGGGCCAATATGAATACACTCCGAACGAAAATCCAGATTCTAAATATTTCCTCCCAAGCAGACGTATTTTCAAAATACATCAGGACAATGCCGAGAGAATCTGGGTGATTACTAATGATGCTGGCGTGTATCGGAGTAATCACACAAACGGTGGCTTTGATTTAATCGCCCAAATTAACGATTCGACTTTCCCAATGGATGGGCTCACAAGTGCGTTAGTTGATTCCAACAATACGCTCTGGCTAGGACACAACTCCCAAGGCATCCGGTCCATAAACCTCGACTCTAAAATTGCCTTCACTCCCGAAAATAGGCATGCAGGCCCAGAAATTGTTGAGATAGTGGAGGATGGCAGAGGTTTCATTTGGTTCGTTCGGCAGGACACAACGGTTCTTAGATACCATCACGACCAAGACGGAAGATTTGAGTTACTTGGACCAGAAATTTGCTCCAACCCATCCGGTGTACCACTTAGAGCTTTTAACGTTTCAAGTGAGAGTATTTTAATCCAATTCAACACCGGGAAAATTTTTGAGATCTCCCAAAAGGATTTTAAGTGTGAACTGCTGACCATAGAAAATGCCGGTCCTATAGCAAACGCTTTAATCAACGACATGGTTAATTATGGCAACAATCTTCAAATCTTCGCCACTGATCATGGAATTATGGTGTATCGAGGCCGTAATTTAATTCATCACTTTCATTCTGAAAATTCGTCCCTGAACGATAACGAAATTGGAACACTGAGCGCCCCGGAGTCAGGTCCGATCTGGATTGGCACTCACAATGGGCTTTTTAAACTGATCGAAACTCCTTTTAAGTTATATAACCAGCAAAAAAGTGGGTTCTCCGGCCCCGTAGTAGCTTTTGCAGAGTCTCCTCTCGGTCTTTGGGTTGCCACATACAATGGCTTGTACCTACGAGATAGTAAATCTGGGCAGCATGCTTCTGTCCGCGATTTATTCCCAGACGCCGACCTCACGAACAAGCAAATTATGTCGTTGGCCTATAGAGAAAACAATCTATGGGTAGGATATCGAGCTAACGGCCTGGAAATTCTCAACACAACGAATGGTAGTGTCACAAGATTTTCTTCTAATTCTTCACCGCCGCTTTCCTCTGACAACATCACCACGATTTATCCGCTCGGGAACAACCTTACTTTGATCGGAACTTACGGGGAAGGCCTGAATATACTAGATACTACTCGCGGGTCGATAGAGCATCTAAATGCTGAGCAAGGAAACGGCTCTATCTCTGGAAATAATGTATTGGCGATGACCGAATTCTCGGCGGGAAAAATGTTAGTTGGGACCGAGCAGGGATTAAACGTTCTTGACTTACATACCCAACGGTTTAGCTTCGATGCCACATCAACTACAGCCACACCCTTTGAGACTGTACAAGTTTGGGCGATAACTTCTGACTCGACGAACAATTATTGGATAGGAACGCGCGACAGTGGCCTACTGCGCTTGTACACACCTAAAGACTCCCAAATTAGCTTGTTACTTGAAAAAATTCAGCCGTCACAAGAGTTTCCAGTTCATACAGTTTTTTCTGCCCAAGTTGATAATCAGGACTACCTTTGGCTAACGACTCACCTAGGGCTGTGTAGAGCAAAACTAACTGCAGATATATTGCACTGCTACGATGCCGGTCATGGCCTGCAGGGTAGGGAGTTCGACTATGGGGCCTCCCTGAAATTACGGAATGGCAATTTAGTTTTTGGCGGGAGTTCCGGATATAACGAGTTCAATCCTGAGAAAATTGAGGAGGGTGCAGACCTCCTGCACCTAAATTTTACAGAGATCCAAATCAGAGGTAGTTCCAGATACAACCCACTTCAGATGAAAAACCGAAAGAGAATCAAATATGCGTACACTGACAATGTCGTAGCTTTCTTCTTTTCCGGAATGTCCAATGCGGGTGATACGACAAAAACCTTTAGGTACAAACTGAGCGAACTGAATGAAGACTGGCGGATTTCCACCGGGTCAGCCACCTTCACCAACCTCCCCCCGGGCACCTACACCTTCGAAGTACAAGGCGCCAATTCAGCCGGCACCTGGAATCACGACGGCGCCACATTAGATCTGATCGTACACACTCCCCCCTGGAGAACGGTATGGGCATATTGGATCTACGCCGGCATGTTCCTTACGTTTCTGTGGATTATGCGGCGCGCTTACGATGCGATTGGTCAAGTTGCGCACGCTACTGAGCACGCGGAGCGAATGGAGGAAACGGCCACGCTGGCTATGGATCAGTTGCAGGATCAAATGCAAGTACAGACTGACATGGCGGACGCGCTACAGGAATACTCTGAGCTCAACATCAATCTAATTCAAAATGTGCTGTCCTACTACTCAGAAAAAGAATCTGAATCACCTACCGCACAAGAGCTTCGTGCGCGCTGCACGCTTCGCTTGCATACGCTGCACTTGCTTGATTCCTGCATCTATCATCACGGCGCTCTACTCTATGTGAACATGCACGACTTCTCAGAGCGTGTTATCGATGACCTCCTGGAACGGCATGGGCTCGATGAAGAAGCAGTTATTGTCACCAACGATGTAACAGGCGAGCTATTCCCGGCGGAGACGGGCAGCCTGCTAGCACTGATCCTCTACGAGTTGCTCGAAAACTGTTTCCAACACGCATTTCATGCGCAAAAAACTGTCAATTTCATCATGCTGCGTCTAAACAAGAGTGGCTATGATGCTACAGATCAGCCTGTCTTTGCGCTCGAGGTTGCCGACAATGGCCCGGGCGTTCACGCTGATGAAATCCCGGCGCTTATGCAAGGCCCGGGCATGCGGTTTGTGAAATCACTAGCCGAGCGTATCGATGCCTCCGTGCATGTTGATGGCAATAATGGGCTGGACGTTGAGATATCACGGTCAGTGTAATTGCCCGATAGGTGCTAGCTCCGGTCGATTACTGTCCGTGAAAAACCGGGCTGCGCTTTTCTCGCTTGGCACGCAACCCTTCCGCCAGATCCTGTGAATTCTCGCAGCGTTTTATTAGTGCTTCAGCAGCCATCAGGTCAAGCTGGCCAGCGGCGGATTGTTCGATGACATTTTTCATGGCCTGCACAGACAAGGGAGCAAGGCTGGCCAGCTGCTTGGCGATTTGCGAGGCCCGAGCCTCCAATTTTTCCCGGTCTTCAGTGAAATCGAGGTAGCCCAGATCGAGCAGCCCCTCATCGTCAAACTCTTCTGCCAGCATCAACAAACGCTTGGCTGGCCCAACACCCAACCGTTTAACAAAACGCTCGATACCATTAATGGGATAACACAACCCTATCGCCGCGGCAGGAACACGCAGGCGCATCCCTCGCACGCCCAGGCGAAAGTCACAACTTAGGGCGAGCTCACTCCCACCGCCGTAGGTGTTGCCATTCATCACACAGACCGTGGGAACCTTCACCGCAGCCAGCCTATCGGTCATGCGCTGAAAGGCGTTCCCGTCAATGGCGCCACTGTCCATTTCGTCCAGGGCCGCCCCAGCACAAAATGTTTTCTCTCCAGCACCGCTCACCATCAGCACGCGGATATTTGGATCCTGATCAACTGCATCAAACGCCGCCTGCATGGCGTTGAGCTCTCGCGCCCCCAGGGAATTGTGTCGATCGGGCCGGTTAATCATTAAACGCGAAATCGGGCCATCCTGAGTGGTGACAATGGTATTGGACATCTTCTACTCCTGTTGAGGCGCGGAAGTTTCGCACATAGGCGCGTGCCGTCAATTCTAGACAAGCGCCGACGTCCTACGCATACTTGCACTGGCCGAAAGGAAAATAATAATGACCGAGCGCTGCCCCTGGTGTGGCAATGACCCACTGTACGTTAAATACCACGATGAAGAGTGGGGCGTACCGGTGCGTGACGATCACACCCTGTTCGAGTTCCTCACCCTGGAGGGCGCCCAGGCTGGACTGGCGTGGATTACGATATTGCGCAAGCGCGAAGGATATCGCAGCCTGTTTGACGGATTCGACGCTGAGAAAATCGCGCGGTACACCGACAAAAAACTCGAAAAGCTGCTCCTGAACCCAGCAATCATCCGCAATCGGCTCAAGGTTTTTGGCGCCCGAACCAATGCCCGGGCCTTCCTGGAGACTCAGGCCGAGTTCGGTTCATTCAGCGAGTACCTTTGGGATTTCGTTGACGGAACACCGATTCAGAACCGCTGGCGCACTCTGGCCGACGTGCCTGCCACTACACCCTTGTCAGACCGTATCAGCAAAGATATGAAGAAGCGGGGCTTCACCTTCGTGGGCTCTACGATCATTTACGCCCACATGCAGGCGACGGGAATGGTAAATGATCACTTACTGGGTTGCTCTCGACACAAGGCCTGCGCCGCGCTGGCCTGAACGCGGCCCAGGCGGCTGTGTACTATAAGTTCAACTTTTAGACTATCTGGTATATTCTATAGCTATCCCGGGAAGGAATATCAGGACAGGCGCCGGTCACCATGGCGAAAAAAACGCCCCCAGAGGGGAATTCACCGTTCAATAGAACCGCTCAGCACGATGCCAAACGTGCTGCGATCCTCTCTACGGCGGCGAAACTGTTCAATTTCAAGGGCTCTCGCGCCACCACTTTGATGGATATCGCCCAGAGCCTGGGCCTGACCAAAACAAGCCTGTATTACTACGTCAAAACCAAGGAAGAGCTGATCTACCAGTGCTACATGCAGTCACTGGCAAACCAGCACCAGATTCTGGACGAAATTTGTGCAGAATCGGACCTCTCCACGCTGGAGCAATTGCGCCGGTACTTCTATCGTCATTTTGAGAACACCTATGCTGCGCACCGCGGTGAACGCCCTCACCAGGCTGCACTGCTGGAGATCGCATCGCTGAAGGACGGGCATCGAACGGAAGTTGAGCAGTACTACATCGCCATGTTCAAGCGCCTGCGCGACATCATCCGCAGTGGCGTCGAGAATGGCGAGTTATATCGTTGCGAACCCATCGCTACTACACGCGCGATGATCGGCTCCCTGGAGTGGTCATTCGATTGGCTGCGCACCTTCCCGGAGCACTCACCTGACGAAATTGCCGGTGCCGCCTGGCGTGTGCTATTGACCGGATTCAAGTCCTGTCGGGAATCCTACAAACCCGAGCGCTTTGATTTTAGCGAGGCCTCACGCCAGGCCCTGCACAGCTTCGACCGCGAAGAACAGCATCGCCTCAAACAGGAAGCCTTCTTCAAAGCAGGCACCCGGTTCTTCAACAAAAAGGGCTTTGATGGCACATCGCTGGATGAGATTGCACAGAGCCTGAACGTCACCAAAGGTGCGTTCTATTACCATATCAAGAACAAAGAGGACCTCCTCTACAACTGCTACATCCGTTCACTGGATGTCGTTGAGGGCATTTACGAGATGGCCGCCCAGTTGGACAGTCCCGGGCTGAGAAAGGTGGAGTATGCGTGTGGTCATGTGTTCGCGGCCCAAAACACCGATCTGGGCCCTTTGATTCGCTACAACTCCATCACGTCGCTACCTATCCCCCGGCGCAAGCAAATCCTCGCTCGCACCGACAAATCCAACGAACGATTCGGTGAATTCCTGCGCGAAGGTATCGCGGATGGCAGCGTTCGCGCAGATATCGATGCGCATATCGCCCAGGAAATGATCGCCGGTGCGGTAAACGCCTCCATGGACATCGGCCTGTGGCGGAACACGGACAATCTCTCAGCCGCCGCACTGGACTACTTCAACGTTTTCTTCAACGGCCTGCAGCCACCACAAACCACCTGATCTCACGGAGATAACGCGGTGAATCAAGATCTCCAGAAGCTGATCCAAACAATTGAAGTTGAGCAGATCGACAAGTACCTGTTCATCGGCAACAGCCCCAGTTTCCCTCCGCGGATATTCGGCGGGCAAGTCCTTGCTCAGGCCCTCAGCGCGGCGGGGCGTACGGTTGAGGAAGACCGTTCTGCACACTCAATGCATGCCTATTTCCTGCGCCCAGGGAATCCGCAAAAACAAATTGTCTACGACGTTGACCCCATTCGGGACGGCAAAAGCTTTACCACCCGCCGGGTCGTAGCCAAGCAAGATGGTGTTGCCATCTTTAACACTTCTATTTCATTCCAGACAGCGGAAGAAGGGCTGGAACACCAGGTTGCAATGCCTGACGTGCCGGGCCCCGAAGGCCTGGAATGCGAAATGGACTACATGCAGCGCATGAAGGAGAAGTATCCGGAATACGTGAAAGTACCTACGTCACAGGCTTTCGACCGCCGGGCGGTCAAACGCCGCGACCCGATCAACCCCGAACCGGAAGAGGAGCCCGTGCAGCACTACTGGTTCAAGGCCAATGGGGACCTGGGGGACGATCAGCGACGTCATCAAGCCTTTCTGGCCTACATTTCCGACCATGCCTTGCTCGGCGCCGCTTTGCTCCCTCACGCCTACACCGGCTGGAGTCCCGGCATCCAGGCGGCCAGCCTTGACCACGCGCTGTGGTTTCATCGCCCCGTGAAGGCGGATGAATATTTGCTGTACACGCAGGACAGCCCCACCGCCGGCGGCTCGCGGGGATTCAGTCGCGGGATGTTCTTTAACCAGCAGGGAGAACTGGTGGCCTCCACGGCGCAGGAATCCCTGATCCGGGTGCGAAAGTAGTCGGCTCAGGACGCCGCTTGTAACACGTCCTTCGGATTCCGGCTAAAGCGTAAACGGCGGCGATAGGGGAAAAAGTCCTCCACGTAGCCGCTGCGCAGTTTGTCCTGCAATTCCTGCCAGAAGCTCGCCTCGTAGATGTCAGAATGCAGGTCATCAAACACTTTCCGCGCCCGCTGGTTCCCGGAGAAGAACAGGCGAAATTCTTCGGGGAAAATGTCGTTTGGTCCCACGGTGTACCAGGGCTTGCTGGCCATTTCCTCAGCCTCGGTTCTGGGCTCGGGGATGGTGCGGAAATGACAATCCGTCAGCGGACAAATTTCGTCGTAATCGTAGAACACCACACGCCCGTGCCGGGTAACACCAAAGTTCTTCAGTAGCATGTCGCCCGGGAAGATATTGGCCGAGGCCAGCTCTTTAATGGCGTTACCGTACTCGTCCATCACCGCCCGCACCTGTTCATCACTCGCGTCCTGCAGGTAGAGATTGAGCGGCGTCATGCGGCGTTCTACATACACGTGCTTGATGATCAGAGCCTTGCCGTGCTCCTCAAGCATGGAGGGGGCGACTTCTTTCAGCTCCGCCATCAGTTCATCGGAAAACTGTCGGCGGGAGAAGGCCAGGTTAGTGAACTCCTGGGTATCGGCCATGCGCCCCGCCCGATCGGCGCGCTTCACCATACGGTATTTCTCTTTCACCGCATCACGAGTCATTTCCTTGGGTGGCGTGAAGCGATCCTTGATGATTTTGAACACAAAATCGTAGGACGGCATGGTGAATACGGTCATCACCATGCCCTTGATCCCCGGCGCCAGAATGAACTGGTCCTTGGCCTGCTTCATGTGGCGGTAGGCACAGCGGTAGTAGTAAGTTTTACCGTGTTTGTTGTAGCCCATCGCGCTGTAGATTTCGGAGATGGGCTTGGCGGGCATCAACTGTTGCAGGAAGCGTACGTACTGCGACGGTATACGCGCATCCACCATGAAGTAGGAACGCGTGAAGCTGAACAACACGGAAACCTTGTCGGATCCGAACAGCACCGTGTCGACATAAACCATGCCCGAGTCGTTGAGCAGTATTGGCAGTACGAAGGGCATGGAACGCCCGCTACACAGTAGCCGTCCTACGATGTAGGCGCCCTTGTTACGGAAGAACAGTGACTCCAGCACCTGCACTTCCAGCTCCGACTCATCGATAGCAAATCGGGGTAGAAGATAGCTGTGCACCAGTGCAAGAACGTTACCGATATCCCGGTCGATATCTTCGAAGGGGTTATTGAAATCAAAGTCCCGCAACAGGCCCCGCAGCATCGCTTCTGATGACCCTTCCGTGCGGTAGGTACGATAAATGGGGTCATCCCTGACGGGCGGTATATCGCCGTGGGGAGAAAACACGAAAGCGTGCTCGTCGCGAATTTTCCGGTGCTTGAACACCGAGCAGAAGACTGAGTTGAAAAAGGTCTCGGCAATCTCGTAGTTGTCGTGCCCGTCGATCAGCCGCGAGTAGTGGCCTCGTGCTTCGGTCCAGAAGTGGTAGTCGTGGAGGGCGTCACCGGCTATCAGTTCAACAAAGCCGGTAACGTTGATCACCTTTTCTTTGTACAGGTCGATCCGCTGTACTGAGGACTGGTGCATCTCCTGCCATCGCGCATTTTCAAAACGCGTTTTGGCCGCCAGCGTGATGTTCTGGAAGTCGCTGAAGTAGGACTCGAAGCCGTTCAGTATGGTGCGCGCAAAGCGCAGGTGAATCTCCACGTTGCTGTTCGTCCGATAGCCTCTGGCCCTACAGTATAACCACTACACCTCGGGAACGCCGATGGCCCGGCGCAGCTTCCGCATGCCACCCAGCCAGCGATCGTAGTTTTCCGCTTTGTTGGCCTGGTATTTGGCCACTTCTGTGTGGGGGAGGATCAGGAACTTCTCCTCCGCCAGGCCTTTCACCACCGCATCGGCTACCTGTTCAGCGCTCAACACGCCGTCCACGCCGGCGGTGCCGCCGTCCGTGTCTCCAACCATCCGCGTTGCCACCGCTTGCGGACACAACGCCGACACCTTGATGCCGTCATCGCCATGGGTGATCGCCAGTGACTCGGCAAAGCCAATGGCTGCATGCTTGGTGGTGGAATACGGCGCGGAACCCACCTGGTTCAATAGGCCCGCGGCGGAAACAGTATTGAGGAAATAGCCCTCACCGCGCTCGATCATCCCGGGCAGACAAGCCCGCGCCGCGTATACGTGCGCCATGACGTGGATTTCCCACATCGCCGTCCACAGGGCGTTATCGGCAGAAGAAGCCCACCAGGGCTCGCCGTCCAGCCCCAGAATGCCGGCATTACTACAGAAAAGGTCGATGCGGCCAAACTCCTGTTCTACCTGCTCAACCATTGCCTTGATCTGGTCTTCGTTGCGGACATTAACCTCAAAGGCCCGGCCACCCACGGAACTGGCCACGGCACGCGCCGCATCAATTTCCAGATCGGCCACAATTACGGCCTGTGCACCCTCGGCATGAAAGCGTTCACACAGCGCCTTCCCGATGCCATTGCCGCCGCCAGTAACGACTACGATCTTCCCTGATACTTCCATTTACAAAATCTCCGAGGCCAGTAATTCGAGCACTGCCGGGTCATGCGCACCGACCAGCATGGTGCCCACTTCGCCACGCGCACCCGCTTCTTTCCAGGGCTGCAGGCGCTCGATAATTCGCTCCCGCGGGCCAACCAGAGCCACTTCGTCCAGCAGTTCGCGAGGCACCTCAGCTTCGGCTTCCTGCTTTTTACCGGCCAGATACAGGTCCTGAATGCGATCCGCTGCATCGCCATAACCCAGGCGAGTGGCGAAATCGTGATAGAAGTTTTTACCCTTCGCACCCATGCCACCGATATAGAGGGCCAGCCAGGGGCGCAGGGAGTCGAAGGCAGCGTCCAGATCGTCGTTCATCGCGGTAGACACAAAAGGCGCCACATCAAAATTCGCCAGCGACTTACCGTTGCCGGCCTTGTCGAAGCCTTTTTGCAGGTGCTCGCCCAGCACGTCGTACTTGTTGGGGTCCATCCATACCGGGAACACGCCGTCCGCCACTTCACCCGCGCAGCGCAAACCAGCGGGTGTAATCGACGCGGTGTAAATCGGGATGTCGTTGTTAGCTTCAAGAATCGACTTGAGCGGCTTGCCAAGGCCGGTAGTCCCCTCGCCCTTATTGGGCATCTGGTACATATCACCCTGGAAGTCCACCGGCCCTTCCCGCGCCATGATCGCGCGCATGATCTTGATGTACTCGCGTGTGCGCGTCACCGGTTTGCCGTAGGGCACGCCGTGCCAACCTTCCACCACCTGCGGGCCGGAAGCACCCAGGCCGGCGATGAAACGGTTGCCGGACAGCTGCGCCAGCGACATTGCCGTCATGGTGGTCATGGCCGGCGTTCGGGCCGGCATCTGCATGATCGCGGTGCCCACGCGGATTTTCTCGGTTTGCGCCAGAATCCAGGCCGCCACGGAGATGGAATCTGAACCGTAAGCCTCAGCCGTCCACACGGAATCGTAGCCCATGGATTCGGCCTGACGGATCAGATCGATATTGACGTGAATCTGCTTGCCGGAATAACCCAGCAGTACACCCAGTTTCATCTTTGCCTCCTTTGGCGGCGCCGATCAGTTGTAAACGCGTTCGTTGAATTGCGTCTGGTGGTAGTCACCATCACCAAAGCTGGTGTTGATCATCATCAGGCGCTTGGCGTAGTGGCCAACGTCCAGTTCGTCGGTCAGGCCCATACCACCGTGCATCTGAATGGCTTCACCGAAGATCAGTCGGCCGTTGCGGTTTACCAGCACCTTCAGTGCGTGCATGGCTGTGGTGGCGTCTTCCTCTCCGTTGGTGAGGGCACACAGCGCGCGATAGACCATGGAGCGAGTTTGCTCGTAGGCCATGAAAGTTTCCACCATGCGGTGTTGCAGCGCCTGGAAGCTGCCGATGGTTACACCAAACTGCTCACGCGTTTTGGTGTACTCCAGGGTGGTCGCGTTCAGCTTTTCCATAATGCCCAACGCTTCCGCGCACAGCGCGAGGTTTGCGTCCTGAGCGATGTCTTCCATCACCGGCAGGGCCGCGCCTTCCTCACCGAGCAACACGCCGGGCGCATCCTTCAGCACAATGTTGGCCACGCGTTGGCCGTCCATCATCTGGTACCCAGCACGCTGTACATCAGCGGCAGCAACCAGGAACAGGCTAACGCCGGCCTCGTCATTTTGCTCACCTGAGGTGCGTGCCGACACGATGAACTGATCCGCCCCCATGCCATTAAACACAACAACTTTCTCGCCATTAAGCACATGGCCATTGGCACCGGCGCTCGCGGTAGTCGTTACATCGGCCAACTCATGCCGGCTCTGACGCTCCAGATACGCGTAGGCGCCCTGTAAGCCACCTTCAATAATCTGGGGAATCAGGGTGTTGCGCTGCTCTTCGCTACCCACTTTTTGTAGCAGGCCACCGAACAGAATCACTGTAGCGAGGTAGGGTTCCAGTACCAGGCCCTTGCCGAACTGCTCCATCAGTACCATTACGTCAATGGCTGAGCCGCCGAAACCGCCGTACTCTTCAGCGAAGGGTACAGACAGCCAGCCCAATTCGGCGAAAGTCTGCCAGTTCTCCGCGCTCATACCTTCCTCTGAAGCGGCGATGGCGCAGCGTTTGTCCCAGTTGTAGTCGTCCTGAACAAAGCGGGCCACGCTGTCACGCAGCATGTTTTGCTCTTCGGTAAAATCGAAATTCATTCCAGCTATCTCCCGCTATTAAAGGCCCAGAACGGCCTTCGCAATAATGTTTTTCTGCACTTCGTTGGAACCGCCATAGATAGTGGCAGCACGCCCGTACATGAAGGACTGACGAGCGTCGCTACCGAACTCATGACCCAGCTGTTCGGCATTCAGGTCAGTAGGCAACACGCCCTGGTAGTAAGCAGCCAGGTCCATGTTCAATTCCTGCAAGGCCTGTTGAATCTCAGTGCCCTTGATTTTCAGCATTGACGATTCGGCACCAGGCGCCCCGCCGGAGGCCACGGTTGCCAGCACGCGCAGCTCGGTGAATTCCAGTGCCATCAGTTCGATTTCCACATCGGAAAGTCGCTTCTGGAACAGCGGGTCGCTGAGCAGAGAGCGTCCACCGTTCACTTCGGCCGCGGCACGTTTTTTCAAGTTGGCGAGGTTGCGTTTGGAATCGGCAACACCGGCGATACCAGTGCGCTCATGGGCCAACAGGGCCTTGGCGTAGGTCCAGCCTTTGTTCTCCTCGCCGATTCGATTGGCAACGGGCACACGCACATCGTTGAACTCCACTTCGTTGAGGCTGTGGTGGTTGTCGATGGAGTGAATCGGGTTAACTTTGATGCCGGGTGTGGTCATGTCAATCAACAGGAAGCTGATGCCTTCCTGCCGCTTACCTTCCGTGCTGGTGCGTACCAGACAGAAAATCCAGTCAGCGTACTGGGCGTAAGTAGTCCAGATCTTGGCGCCGTTAACGATGTAGTCATCACCGTCACGCACCGCGCGGGTTTTCAGCGCCGCCAGGTCAGAGCCAGCACCGGGCTCAGAGTAGCCCTGACACCACCAATCCTCGCTCTTCAGAATGCGGGGCAGGAAGCGCGCTTTTTGTTCCTCGTTGCCGAAGGTGTAGATCACCGGCGCTACCATGCTCAATCCGAAGGGGATTACGCCGCGTGCACCAGCGGCCGAACGCTCGCTGTCGAAGATGAATCGCTGGGTATCGGTCCAACCCGTGCCGCCGTACTCTTTCGGCCAGTTGGGTGCAACCCAGCCCTGGTCGTACAGCTTGCGCTGCCACTCGATGATGGCGTCCTTCATCGTGGCCGGATTGCTGAACCGCTCCACCAGTTCCGGAGTATGCGCTTCCTTGTAAAAGGCCCGCACCTCCTCCCGGAAGGCCAGCTCTTCAGCGGTGAATTGTGTATGCACGTCAGGTTCCTCTTCTCACGTTATAGTCTGCTCAGTGTAGTCGGCACTCAGGCCAGAGCGGGATCGTATGTGCCGGGTGAGAGCTCCATTTGGCACCTTCATCCCACCGCCCATCCGCTCCACCTGAAAGATCATCTGGGGCGTATTTGAATATTGGGTATTTTTATTGTTACCCAAGCATGTAACCTTAACCAAGACAGCCATCGGTGACAAGCATTCCGTTGTGTGAGCTTAAAGGAGTTGGTTAAAGGATTAATGAAGTTGGTTAAGACGACGTCTAATAAATGTGATCAGAATAGCCCCCCCTAGAGGTAACCAAGCATCTGGCGGGACCCAAAATTTCCTCTCAAATTCATATAGTAAACTTTAAATAGCAATTTTTAGTTTGAGGAAGGTTGGACTATTCCAATGTGCCGCCTAAGCGACCTCAACTGATTTGTTCAACAATTCTTCTAATTAGGTCGCTGTCAATCCCCTGGCCTTCGTACTCCTCTGTCTCAATCAAGCTACCGGCATTACCCCCACCTTCGTTCATTGGGCAAATTCCATGAGCTATGTAATCCTCCCTTTTTCTACTCCACCGATCTCGATACTCTGGGTTCGACATCATTCCTAAATGTTCCCAGTAGTAGATTTCACCAGAATCGTCATCCTCAATGACAAAGTCGGGATATCGCTCTCTACCATTGATTACCACTCTTGGTTCGTAGACATAATCAATTCCGGCTGCGTGCAACTGATTGGCGATTATTACCTCAGACTTGGATCTGACCCGTTCACCACGCGCGGTGCGATGGATTCGGTTGCAATCCAGCACGACCCGCCTGCTTCTCACCTCGATATCCACTGGCTGTGGGTCGGTGAAGAGGTTAGTCAATCGCCTGGCAACCTCTGAGTAGTCGGGTGAACTGAATCGAGCGATATCTCGGAAGTCTCCCTGATGGAAGATTATGACTCTGTCTTTGTGACGAGTGAGAGCTGTGTAGAGCATTTCTCTGCTCAACAGACGACAAGGATTGGGGATCACGAGAAATGTCGTGCCGAATTCACTGCCCTGAGTCTTGTGCACCGTCAGTGCGTAAGCCAGTTCGAGAGGCGGGCTCGCATCTTCCCCTGAAAACTCTGATGCGAAATATTTGTACTGCGGGCTTCCTGATACATAGTCAGGACCGGTTTGTGCAGCAAGCTCGACTTCGAGGTGTTTGGGTATGCCCTTACCTTTCTGATATTTACCAACGACTATACCTATATCGCCGTTCGCGACATAGGGGCTCTCGATATCCGGCCACACCTTACGCTTCGAGCTATTGCGCACGTTGATGACCTTGTCTCCCCAAAGGATGCCTTGAGGCCCCATTGGTTTGGGTATCTTTGGCCAGCGTTGTGCGGCCATGTGTTGTGCACGCTCGCGAAACTGGCTTTGCAGCCACCTATTGAGCGCGTCGACGCCGACTTGGGAGGCCCTTAGAGGGGACAATATTTGCCAGTTTTCTGCGCTTTCTGCGGCCCCTTTTCTCTCCTTCCAACGATTATTGAAGAAAACTCTATCAGGGTCTTTGTCCCAACGCTCACCACCTATGCTGACACCAAACCCAGCCTCGTCTCTATCGGACTCCAATTCGAGCGCTCTTACCAACTCTTCGACGAGCTTGGCCTGAAGTTCATCGGGGGAAGACCAAGTGACCAACTTGAGTCCATCGACTTCACCGGCACTTATCTTGGTCCAGATTTCGTCGGCTGCGGGATCGAGCTCTCGACCGCTGAAATAGTCAGCAAAGAGGAGATCTTCTCTGGGCTTGTCGTCTCCGGAGAGTTGGCGACGTGGAATGGTAAGTGATGCGTACCCCGCTTGCACTCGCGGGAACGTGTGTGATTCCCCGTCGGGACGCAGTCGCTCCACTATATCTACAAAGGGTCTGCCAGCACCTATGGGAGGCAACTGTTGAGGGTCACCAACAAGGACCAGACGATCGACATTCTTTATTCCAGACAACAGAGCGGCCAGCTGGTCTTCGGTCAACATCGAGCACTCGTCTATGATCACCGTCCTGCATTCTTGGCAGGGGTCGGCAGTGCTATTCCAGTTATAGCGACCCGTCTCGCCATCGTAGCGACCATGCTTGAGCAAAAATTGAGCAATAGTCTGGCCTTGCTTGACCATACCTGTGGCTTGCTCCAGCCGAACACGCGCCTTACCCGTAGGCGCCAGTAGAAGTAGGCCGCCTTCCGAGATACCGGGGATTCTACAGAGTGCCTTGAGCAAGGTGCTCTTCCCGGTGCCTGCAGAGCCCGTCAGAACGGAAATGCCCGACCGATATATCTCCTCGAGAGCAGCAGCCTTCTCCGTTCTCGCTCTGTTCTCAGTCGCCGCCAGCACAGCGTCATCCGGCACAGGTTGACTGATCGCCTGGGAAACCAAGTTCTCCCACTCTAACGCTCCCGCCGCGCGCTTCCTCTTGAGACGCTTTTCGACTGTTCTGGCAATCAACTGCCTCGTCGAAGCGAACTCGGCGAGTTGCAGTGCTGCTCCGCCGTCCTCCAGTCGGACGACATCTATGAAGCCAGAAAAAGTCTCCATTACGACGGCTAGTAAGTCCTCGTCGACCTTGCATTCTGGCTTCAGAGGTCGATCCCGGATTCGTTGAATCACCCAGTCATTGGGGAGAAGTGTATGGCCCTCTTCGATCGCATCGGTAAGCGTAACGATACAAAGCGACCGAACCCGGCGAGGGTCGATCGGCTCGCTGACGAGTGACGGCTCAGCAAGCGGAAACTGATTCTTGATGTGTTGCTCGGGGAATACACCGCGATCGATTGCACCAAAAAGAATGGGATCGAGGTTCTGACGGTCAGCCTCGTAGAGAAGGTACGGGTTCCGAAGGAGATCGTCATCCGAGATGGAGCCGGTGCCGAGTTCTGGTCGCAGGTCCTTCTGGTAAAAACGCTCGGCTTGTGAAGCGCTGATAGCGCACCGGCTCAGAAGATCCAGAAGCCGTCTTCGCGGCTCAGGCAATGCTTTCCACTTCTTGGCCATCGTCGGACCAACTTCGTCTCGAAGATAATCCGGCAATGCGCTCGGGTCGTCGATTATTCGAGTCAAGCAATCCCAGGGGTTCGTGGTATTCGTCGTGCCCTCCTCTTCGAGAGTGTTCGCAATATACCAGGCCAGTAAGGTCCCATGGTTGAAGCCGAAGGCCGACAATGCAGATCCGAACCCAGGGAATGGCCCCCTAATCTTCCATATCCGATTGAGCTCCTTGTCGATCCATGACAAAATCTGTTTCCAAGGGCCTTCCATTGTCCCCCGAAATACCTTGACAGCTCGCTCACACTCCAATAACGATGCAATTGCGCCATCGTGTGGTAGCAATTCAGATCCGTAGGAATACTCGGAGAAAAAGTCATTGGGCGCGAAAGCGACATGTGATTCCAAGTCGACGGACTCGTCGTTCTCCGAGAGCTCCAATAGTTCCTGGTACGGGAAGATAAAGCCATCCTCGAAGTCGTCCCTGATCGAATGAGCGATATTACGTTCCCACAAAAAGCCCGTAATATCGTCAGGGCGAAGTTCCTGGGAATACTTGTACTCCGTCGCCTCACCGACGGACTTGACGCGCCCTGCGCCGATGATGACGCGACGATGGTCGTCGCTCAGGGGAGTTCGTTTCGCATAGAAGAAGACAATGGACTCTTCCGGTTTCAATGCACTGAAGAACGTTTCGAGCATGACCCGCTGATTCGTCCCTTCCTGTACCCAGTTGCTTGTAAAACTGAGTTCAGGTTCTCGTCGTGCTTCCCAATCCAGTGCGAATTGGTCGGCCTTGCCCTGAATCTGCTTTTTCTCGTTACCCTCGACCTGCTCACGTAGCATCCAACGGAATGGTACGGAAGCTGCGGATCGCGATCTGAACGTAAAAGGTGTCGGTGCAAAATGCCCATGGGTCGCAGGACTGCTCTCTACGTACGGCTGCTCTTTATCGACATGAATATCGAAATCAGCCATGAACGTCGCATGTTCACCGATACAAGGGGGGTAATCCGTAACATCCATCAATTCGATTGACTGACCGGCGTGGCTTTCCTCCTTTTCGTCGCTTCTTCCCTCTGCAATTCGAGGCAGTACCAGGCATGATGTATTGCTACAGGGTTTGTTACAGACCGTACCTTTCCAACCTCCATCGTGCCACGGTACGCGTATCGTAATATGGTGTAGTGGAAGCTGCCGAGCGCCGGGATAGATCGACATGTTTTCAGTCCTCTTCCTTGTGGATCACAACCAACAGATGCTTAGCTCGTGAACACGCCACGTAGTAATCCGATCGTTTGAAAAACGAGGCTTCGTTTTGATCGGGCACATCGATCAATATGATCGCGTCGGCCTCGAGCCCTTTGAAACCTTTGACTGTCGAGAAAAGTACGCCATTGTTGTTCTTCCATTGAGCTATATCATCCGTTATCAAGATGCCTCTCGAAGAGGTCATGCTCTTCAGAGAACTTCTTGACTTGATATTAGGTGACAATATCGCCACCTGTCGCGGCTCCAACTTGCCATCCTTGACCCAATCACCGAGGTATCGCTCCACGCGCTTCTTCACGTCGTAATCCATCTCGACCGTGAGTACTGTCGGTTTCTCACCCAAGGGAGCATCTCCCCTGGTCGGTATTTCGACAGCGAGTATCTCCGCGCACTTACCCGCTATGAGGCGCGTATTTCGACAGTTCGTGGGCAGCATGTAGGGTTCGCCAAGGGCAGGTAGAGATCCAGCTTGGTCTACATAGAGGTTCTGACGGGGGTCATAGAAGACGTACATGGTTCCCTCGTCACCGTTGGCGTTGATCATCTCCAATGGCATCCACCAATTGGGGTAGAAATCCTGGCCCTCATCGACGATCACCGCATCGAATTTCTGCGGCACCATGTCTATTGCGTCCATGAGTTGGTCGGCTGCAGTATCGCGCCAAAATTGTTCGACATCGATCCTAGGAGGCGAGAATTGCATTCCCGCCTTTCGCGCCCATTCCGAGCACAACCCATGGAAGTGTTTCACGGTAATCAGATCGCGGTACCCATCAGGGATGGTTTCATTGATCCAGTTCGCTAGGTTCTTGTTGTAGCAAACTAGTAGCGTAGACATGCCTTGATCCGCAAATTTCTCGGCTTGGGCCTGGGCCAGCATCGTCTTGCCGGATCCTGCCACCCCCTCTATGCACGCCCGCGTTTTGGTGCCAAGAAAAGCGAGCAAATTATGTTGCTCTTTGGTCAAGCGAAATAGCTTCTCCTCCTGCTCCTCTATTTTGCGAAACAGTACTGGAAGTAGATCGAATCCAGGCGAAATAGCTTTTACGATACGATCGATGTCTTCCCGCCCGACCGGGGTCACCCTGTCACGCCTCGACCACTGGTTGAGAGCGGCCATGACCCGCCTGTCGATGAACGGCAAATCACTGGCCGAAAAGACGATGGCGGGCTCCGACCCTGGTGGAGTGGGTCCACGATATTCACAGTCCGGAAAGACGACTGCATAACCATACGTAAATGGTAGATGATCGGCGCCCTGGTATCCGCGAAGTTTGATGGCTTTCTCGAGATAGTGGAGATTTCTACGCGCCTGCTCGAAAGGATCTTGGATACCCTTCAGCCGTCCCGAATCCAAGATCCGGTTCCAGTCCCGAGTGTCTGCGTCGTAGGAAATCTCCCCACCTTTGACTTCGAGTACAAGCATCCCGTGGGTGGGAAGGATGATTACGAAATCTGTCTCGCCTTCCCTGAGTGTCGTATTACCGCGATCATTCCTATCCGTGCGCAACCATGGATAACTGTGATAGATCAGGCAATCGTCAGGAAGCAGATCGACAAGGAACTTTGCGGTATCACGTTCCGGCTTGACTGCGATTTCATCGATCTGAACTTTGGGTATGAGACGAGCCATCCTGGGCCCTCCTAAGCCTACTCGATAACTTCAGTCGCGAATGGTCGAAATGTCGGCCAATCACTCTCCTCCACTCCCAAGAGCTGATCGCTGGTAGCACACCGGACACCCACCGAGTAATACGTACGATCTGCTTCGATACTCTGCTGCTTCTGCCACTGATAGCGACCAACTATGGGAACATCGCCCATAAGGGTCACAATGGCCCCCTTCTGGGGGGACTCATCATCCGGACCAAGGACCACAAAAAGCCGGGTTTCACGAATATCTAACTTCGCTTATTCGAAGTTCTACTCGCGGGACCTATTCTCGCATTACTTCCGCCCAAATTCCTATATTCCAAAGAGTTATAAATAGCAGGTTTAATAGCTGCTATAGATCATATTTTGACCTTTTAGCTACCTCTTCTCACTCGTCGATCAAACCATTCCACTCCCGCCACAGGTAAAGCAGTCGTTACCTATTGGTCCACCACTTCCTCGACATCGCGGACAGAAATTGACGCCTGACCGACCTCTAATTCTCGGCTTGTCGATATCTTCGATGTCACCTTCGCGTATTATCTCGCCAATATCGAATGCATCGAACGACAATCCATAGCCCACAGAGCTGGCCCCAGAAATCTGAACAGCACCATAAGTGGAATCCCTGCCTGACATAGGGCATCGTGTTGCCCGACATCAGGAGATTTCAATGGCCAGACGACCCCGTCGCAATCACAAACCCCAGTTCAAGGCCAAAGTGGCGCTGGAAGCCCTCAAAGGCGAACAGACCATGGCAGAGCTCGCTGAGCGCTTCGACGTTCACCCCAACCAGATCACCCAGTGGAAGACGCAATTGCTAGAACGGTCCGCTGACGTGTTCGGTGCCGACAAATCCAAGGAGCCCCCGGTGGACGTAAAAACCCTGCATGCCAAGATCGGGCAGTTAACACTGGAGAACGATTTTTTAGAAGGCGCGCTCACCAAGGCGGGATTGCTGAGCGAAAAACGATGATCGAACATACGCTGCCCATCTCTCGGCAAGCCAAGCTGCTGGATATCAGCCGAGGTACGGTTTATTACCGGCCAAAACCTATTAGCCCTCGCGACCAGATGCTGATGAACCGCATTGATCGCCTGCACCTGGAGCTGCCTTTTGCCGGCGCCCGCATGCTGCGCGACCTGCTGCGTCAGGAAGGCTACCATGTAGGGCGCAGCAAGGTGTCCCGCTTGATGAAGCTGATGGGCATTGAAGCCCTCTACCGCAAGCCCAAAACGACGCAGCGTCACCCGGCCCACAGGATCTACCCCTACTTGCTCAGGAGCTTAGCCATCACCCGGCCCAATCAGGCGTGGGCGATGGACATAACGTACATCCCAATGGCTCGCGGGTTCGTCTATCTGGCGGCGGTCGTAGATTGGTATTCCCGGCGCGTGCTGTCCTGGAAAGTCTCGACCACCATGGATACACACTTCTGCCTGGAGGCCGTTGAGAAAGCGATTGCAAGCCATGGTACGCCGGAGATCATGAACACAGATCAGGGCAGCCAGTTTACCAGTCAGGCCTTCACTGGATTACTCAAGGATAACGGTACCCAGATCAGCATGGATGGCAAGGGCGCCTGGCGTGACAACGTGTTCGTCGAGCGACTGTGGCGGTCAGTGAAGTACGAGGAGGCCTACCTCCACGCTTATGAGACCGTATCGGCGGCCAAGGCTGGGCTGGATCGTTACTTCCGGTTCTACAACAGCCGTAGGCCCCACAGTAGCCTTGACCGGCAAACACCAGACCAGTTTTACTTTGAAGCGCTGCCACTACCCATGGCAGCTTAAACCCAGGGCAGGTATCCACTTATAGAATCGGGTATCGCTGTTCAAACAACTGGGGCCAGCTCTCCTGTCGACCTGTCCATGTCAGGAGTAACGTCAGGAAACACTCAGTTCAGCATGCTATATAGCGAATTATAGCCCGGCACTATAATTTATAGCTGAATGAATAATTGCGGTATAGAACTAACTGTCAAGCCAAATTACCGAACAGACTCACCTGTCGCAAAGCAGTTCATTTTCACAGCCAAATATTCGCATAGGCGCTGCCGACCAGACGATGTCAGTAGTGAAGTCAGTAAAAGCTCGGCTTAGTTGCAAGTGGCCCTTCTTTAGCTCCACATCGAGTGAAGTGCTTCAGTACGGGTTAACCAACTTCAATGTTTATACAGTGATTGTTGAGCTCTAGGTTCCGGACCTAGTTAACCAACTTCATTTATTGAAAAGCTGCCGTTACAGACCGAAAAATTAACCAACTTCTTAAAAATCTGCCATCCGTGAATCGCTTGCTTTTCCATCCTTCCAGGGCAAGGGCTAGCTGACGGGGACTCCGTAGCCAGACCAGATATGGTAGATTTTTCGTACGTGAGAAAATCAGGAGATCAGCTATTCTGACTTTATGGCGAGTTGAATAGACCATGATTCGCCGACAAACCATGACAGTCATTGAAAAGGGACTTTCAAATGCACACAACATTCGCGTCAAGCCAGGCTCCTGCAGTCGCCCTCGTAGCCCAAACTCTCTCCGAAGAAGAACTCGATCAAGTCTCCGGCGGTATAGTTCCAGCCATTTTTGCCGGAATTGCCTTGGCCAGCCACATCGGAGTTGGAGGTACTGCCACAACACTAACCGCTCACCTGATAAGCGGAGCCTCTCTTGCCTACGCCGTGTACAGCGCAGCCGAGTATTACGGTAGCAGCGGTGGTACTGCGCGCGAGCCAAGCCGTCGAATTAGCAGTGAGTAATTCGGTATCGAATTTTCGGGGGATATCTGGATCAATATCAATCGACTAAGCCTGTACTACGGCATCATAATCCTTCTGGCGTGCGTGGTAGCGTACGCCGATGGTATTCCCCCGCAGGCCATTGGGAAAGCTGCTGGCTTGGGTGCTGTTGTCGTCGTTATCTATCTACTAGTACTCAATGCCTACAGATCACGACGACGGTGATACCTTGCACTCTCATCAACCAACAACTCGGGAATCGACCACTATGCCGGACAATAATCGTGGCGGAAGGATTGGAATCCTCCTGACAGCTCTCATGCTGGTGTATTTCAGCTATCTAGCGATACGCCAATATCACGATTCTGGGGAGATACCCGTATTGGCCTCAATCATGGTCCTCGTCGCCGCTTTATTGGTTGTGGAACGGGTACGGCAGGCGACGCGTAGCTAAGCCTGGTAACTTCGGCATCGAGAATACCAAATGCGCAGGCACTGAACCTGCCCGCGCTAGTACATCAACCCAAACAGCTTGCGCTGGAACTCGGCAGCCAGCGGATCGCCCTTGCCGAGGCTGGCAATGATGTCGAGCAATGTTTTACGGGTGGCGCCATTGCTGTGATCGCGGTCCACCTTGAGGATTGCAATGAGTTGCTCCATTGCCTCGCGATGTTGGCCGCTATTGCTGTACTGCACAGACAGCTGCTGCATCAGGTCGAGGTTGCCCGGGTCGGCGGCCAGTTTGGCTTCCAACGCTTCGATTTCCGGTGACTTGGCCGCCTCACGCTTAAGGGCAATCTGGGCAACGAGTTGCTCGTACATGGCATCCTGGTCGGCCATGCGGATTGTGGCCAGCACTTTCTCCGCTTCATCCAGTCGCAGGGCCTCTACCAGCGCCTGGGCGTAGACCAACGTGATGTCGTGCTGTTGATTGGAGTCTTCCCAGGCCTGGCGCAGAGGGCTGATGGCGCCAGCGAAGTCGCCTGCCTGCATCGCTTCCAGGCCCACTTGTAACAGCGCATCCCAGGGCTTGGGCAGATACTTCTCCAGCATCTCGCGCACCTGGCTTTCGGGCTGGGCACCGGCAAAGCCGTCTACTGGCTGGCCACCCTGGATAACCATCACCGTGGGCAGGCTGCGCACGCCAAACTGCTGGGCAATCATGCCCTGCTCGTCAGCATTGACCTTGGCCAGCAGGAAGGCGCCTTGGTACTCATTCGCCAGCTTCTCAAGTATCGGCATCAGGTTTTTGCAGGGCTCGCACCAGTCAGCCCAGAAATCCACTACCACCGGGCGCTGGTGAGACTCCTCGATCAGCAACTGGGCGGCATTGGTTTCGTCGATATCTACGATGAAATCACTCACTGGGTCTGCTCCCCTTTCGTTGCGAGATTGGCTGTGCGATCGGTTGAGCGAAAGCCAAGAACATCCTGCATGTCATACAACCCCGGCTGGCGTGAAATCAGCCAGGCGGCGGCGCGTACGGCACCGCGGGCGAAAGACATGCGGCTGGAGGATTTATGGGTGATTTCCACCCGCTCGCCCTCGCCGGCGAAAATCACTGTGTGATCACCGACGATATCGCCGGCTCGCACCGTGGCAAAACCGATCGTTTCCCGGTCACGAGCCCCGGTTTGCCCTTCACGGCCATAGACCGCCACTTCCGCCAGGTCGCGACCGAGGGCGTTGGCTACCACACCACCCATGCTCAGGGCCGTGCCGGAGGGGGCGTCGATCTTGTGGCGGTGATGCGCTTCCACCACTTCAATGTCTACCTCGTCGCCGAGGACGCGTGCGGCCATGTCCAACAACTGGAAACACAGGTTTACACCGGTTGAGAAGTTGGTGGCCTTGCACAGGGGAATCTTGCGTGCGTGGTTTTCAAGCTCTGACTGTTGCTCGGGTGTAAACCCGGTGGTGCCAACCACAATCGCTTTGCCATTGGCCGCACAGGTCTTGGCGTTGGCCAGGGTCGCCAGCGGGATGGTGAAGTCGATCACCACGTCCACTGCTTCGATCACCTCTTCCAACGAGGCCGCCACCTTCACGCCGTTTTTGCCCACGCCCGCCAGTTCGCCGGCGTCGGCACCCAATAGGCTGCTGTCGGGGTGCTCTACCGCAGCCGCCAGGGTCAATTGTGGATTGGCGTCGATCGCCTCGATCAGGGTGCGCCCCATACGACCGGCGGCGCCAGTAATACCAATGTTTACGCTCATAGCTTCATATCGTCGAAGAAGTTTTTCACACCCTCAAACCAGCTACTCTGGCGCGGGGCGTGCTTGTCGGTGCCACCCATACTTTCCTGCAACTCTGCCAGCAGTTCCTTCTGGCGCTTGGTCAGGTTTACCGGGGTTTCCACCACCGCGCGACACAACAGGTCACCGGGGCTACCGCCGCGTACCGGGGTTACCCCTTTGCCACGCAGGCGGAACAGTTTACCGGTTTGCGTGCCGGCGGGAATCTTTAGCTTCACCCGGCCATCCAGGGTCGGCACTTCCAGTTCGCCGCCAAGGGCTGCATCACCAAAAGTAATGGGCACTTCGCAGTACAGGTGTTTGCCGTCCCGCTCGAAAATGGGGTGATCCTTCACCGACATCTGCACGAACAGGTCGCCGGCGGGGCCGCCGTCCGGCCCGGCTTCACCTTCACCTGACAGGCGAATACGATCGCCGGTGTCCACACCCGGCGGCACTTTGACCGACAAGGTCTTGGTTTCTTCAACACGCCCGTGGCCGTGGCACTTGTTGCACGGGTCGGAAATGATCTTGCCCTTGCCGCGACAGGTCGGGCAGGTTTGCTGTACCTGGAAGAAACCCTGCTGCATCCGCACCTGGCCAACACCGCCACAGGTGCCGCAGTTTTTCGGTTCACTGCCGGCTTTGGCGCCGCTGCCGTCGCACACGTCACAGGCCGTCAGGGTCGGCACACGAATCTGCACGGTGGTGCCGCGCACAGCATCTTCCAGGGAAATATCCAGGGTATAGCGCAAGTCGGAGCCGCGCTGGGGGCCGCCGCGACCACGACCGCCACCACCGCCAAAGATGTCACCAAACACGTCGCCGAAGATGTCACTGAAGTTGGCACCCGAGAAGCCGCCACCGGCACCCATTTGCGGGTCCACGCCGGCGTGGCCGTACTGATCGTATGCCTGGCGCTTTTCGCTGTCGGAGAGAATCTCATAGGCCTCGGTGGCCTCCTTGAACTTCTCGTCCGCATCGGGGGCATCCGGGTTACGGTCCGGGTGGTATTTCATCGCCACCCGGCGATAGGCCTTCTTGATGTCTTTTACATCGGCGCCCTTCTCGACACCCAGCACTTCGTAGTAATCGCGTTTTGACATGCTCGCTTCCGCTGTTAATTCGCCCACCCCAGATATGCGAATGCGCGGGCACCCGAAGGCCCCGCGCAGTCAGGGGAGGTCCCGCGCTTTCGCGCGGGTCGGGAACCAGTGTTACTTCTGGTCGTCCTTCACTTCCTCAAACTCGGCGTCTACCACGTCGTCCGCGGCGTCGGCCTGAGCCTGTTCACCGGCATCACCGGCAGCCTGGGCCTGCTCGGCCTGCGCAGCGTACATCTTCTGCGCCACCGGGCTGGTAGCCTCGGTCAGCTTGGTAGATGCCGCTTCGATGGCGTCCTTGTCGCTGCCTTTCAGCGCTTCCTCAGCCTCAGAGATCGCTGCTTCAATCGCTGCCTTCTCGTCGTCAGAGGCGTGCTCGCCAGCTTCTTCGAGGGTCTTCTTCGCCGCGTGCACCAGGCCATCGCAGGTGTTGCGCACGGTGATCAGTTCCTCGAACTTCTTGTCCGCTTCGGCATTGGCCTCGGCGTCCGCCACCATCTTGTCGATCTCGTCGTCCGACAGACCGCTGGAGGCGGTGATGCGGATGGACTGCTCTTTACCGGTGGCTTTGTCCTTGGCACCCACGTGCAGGATACCGTTGGCGTCCAGGTCGAAAGTTACCTCGATCTGGGGCATGCCGCGCGGCGCCGGCGGGATATCGGCCAGGTCGAATCGACCCAGCGACTTGTTACCGGCCGCCTGTTTGCGCTCGCCCTGTACCACGTGAATGGTTACGGCGCTCTGGTTGTCTTCCGCGGTAGAGAAGATCTGCGATTTCTTGGTCGGAATCGTGGTGTTCTTCTCGATCAGCGGAGTGGCCACGCCACCCATGGTTTCGATACCCAGGGTCAGCGGGGTTACGTCCAGCAGCAGTACGTCTTTCACGTCGCCAGACAGCACCGCGCCCTGAATAGAGGCACCCATGGCTACGGCTTCGTCGGGGTTTACGTCCTTGCGCGGCTCTTTACCGAAGTAGTCGGCCACAATCTTCTGCACCATCGGCATGCGGGTTTGACCGCCCACCAGAATGACGTCGTCGATCTCGGAGGGAGACAGATCGGCGTCTTTCAACGCCATCTTCACCGGCTCCATCGAGCGGGTTACCAGGTCTTCCACCAGGGATTCCAGCTTGGCGCGGGACAGCTTCACCACCAGGTGCTTCGGCCCGGAGGCGTCGGCAGTGATGTAAGGCAGGTTCACCTCGGTCTGCTGGGAGCTGGACAGCTCGATCTTGGCCTTTTCAGCGGCTTCTTTCAGGCGCTGCAGGGCCAGCGGATCGTTGTGCAGGTCGATGCCGCTTTCTTTCTTGAACTCAGCCGCCAGATACTCGATCAGGCGCAGGTCGAAGTCTTCACCACCGAGGAAGGTGTCACCGTTGGTGGACAGCACTTCAAACTGGTGCTCGCCGTCCACTTCGGCAATCTCGATGATGGAGATGTCGAAGGTACCGCCACCCAGGTCGTAAACGGCCACAGTGTGGTCACCCTTGGCCTTGTCCATGCCGTAGGCCAGCGCTGCCGCGGTGGGCTCGTTGATGATGCGCTTCACTTCCAGACCAGCGATCTTGCCGGCGTCTTTGGTGGCCTGACGCTGTGAGTCGTTGAAGTAGGCAGGTACGGTGATCACCGCTTCGGTAACCGGCTCGCCCAGGTACTCCTCGGCAGTTTTCTTCATTTTGGCCAGCACTTGCGCAGACACCTGCGGAGGCGCCATTTTCTCGCCACGGGCTTCCACCCAGGCGTCGCCGTTGTCGGCCTTGATGATTTTGTAGGGCACCATGGAGATGTCCTTCTGCACCACGTCGTCCTCAAAACGGCGACCAATCAGGCGCTTCACCGCGAACAGGGTGTTCTGCGGGTTGGTGACAGCCTGGCGCTTGGCGCTCTGGCCAACCAGGATTTCGCCGTCGTCGGTGTAGCCAACGATGGAGGGCGTCGTGCGATCCCCTTCTGAGTTTTCGATTACCCGGGGCTTGTCACCATCCAGTACTGCAACGCAGGAATTGGTGGTTCCCAGGTCAATGCCGATAATCTTTCCCATTGTGTTTCTCCTCTTGCGAGCCACCTCTGGCAGCCCGTTGAATAGCGTTGATCTCTATATTTGGCCAATTGCGACGGTTTAAAGGGGTAAAGGCGTCTTTTTTTGCCTAATCCTGTCGTCTATTGCCTGATCCTGCGGTCAACTCAGCCCTTGCTGACCATCACCATGGCGGGCCGAATCAGGCGGCCGTTCAGGGTGTAGCCCTTTTGCATCACGGTGAGCACGGTATTGGGCTCAACATCGGGGTTTTCCACCATGGTCATGGCCTGGTGAAGCTGCGGGTCGAAGGGCTCGCCCTCGGGGTTAACCGGCTCCACGTGGTACTTCTTCAGTACATCCAGGAAGCCTTTCAGGGTGAGCTCCACCCCCTCGGCCACAGCGCTGCTGCCGTCTTCGCCACTGGCGGACTCCAGGGCGCGCTCCAGGTTGTCCACCACCGAGAGTAATTCGCCAGCGAAGCGCTCCAGCGCGAACTTGCGAGCTTTTTCCACGTCTTGCTCGGCGCGGCGCTTGATGTTCTGGGCTTCCGCCGTCGCGCGCAGCGCGGTGTCCTGAGCAGCAGCTACCTGCTCTTCCAGGCCTGCGATGATGTCGTCGCGGGATTGTTCACCCTCATTGGCAGATGCATCCGCCTCCGGCGCGGACGCTTCAGTGTTTTCAGCGGTCTCAGCCGCTGTATCAAGCTCTGCCTCGGGGGCGGTTTCGTTTTGTTTCAGCTCTTCGTCAGCCACGCGTGTGCTCCGTTCGGTGATTGGCGTTGATAATCGGGGGCCGCCCCCCGCTTCAGGGACAAGGGAATATGGGGCCGACCGGCCCGGCATTCAAGGCTGGAGAGGGAGAAAATCCGGAAAAAGTGAGGGGTTTATTTGGCCAGTGCCGAGCCCAGCATCCTGGCAGTGATATCGACGATGGGAATAACCCGCTCGTAGGCCATGCGGGTGGGCCCGATCACCCCCAGCACGCCCACTGGCGTGCTGCCGCCACCATAAGGTGCCGTTATGACACTGTAGTCGCCGAAGACCTCGTAACCCGCCTCCTCGCCGATGAAAATCTGGATGCCATCAGCGCGGGAGCAGCGCTCCAACAGATGAAGTAAGTCGCGTTTGCGCTCAAAGGCCTCGAACAGGCCGCGCAGCTTATCCAGCTCATCCGGCGAAGCGCTGCCCAATAGCTGGGTCTGGCCCGCCAGCAGGTAATCTTCGCCCGGCTCCTCTTCGTCCAGCGCCTGACTGGCAAGGTCCATCACCGCCTGCATGTAGTCATCGATTCGGCTGCGCGCCTCGGCCATCTCCTGCACCACCCCCTCGCGCACCCGATCCAGGGGCTGGCCGGCGAAGCGCTGATTGAGCAGTTCCGCTGCCTGGCGTAATTCACTGTCGGAATACACTCGCTGGGTGTGGATGATGCGGTTTTGCACCTCCCGCTCATTGACCACCAGAATGGCCAACACCCGGTTGTCGGACAGGGGCAAAAACTCCACCTGCCGCAGAGGTTTGGGGGCCTGCCGGGGCACGGTAACCACCCCGGCTTGAGCGGTAATGGTGGACAACAGTGAGCCCGCGGTTTGCACCAATTCGGTGGCACTGCGGTCCGGGTTTAATTCCGTGCGCAGGGTGGCGATGGCGTCGGCGTCGATGGGCTGGGTTTGCAGCAGGGAATCCACAAACAGGCGATAGCCCGCTGCCGTTGGCACGCGGCCGGCAGAAGTATGGGGGGAAATCAGGTAGCCGCGATCTTCCAGATCGGACATCACGTTGCGCACGGTGGCGGCACTCACCGGTAGTCCGGCCTCTTCCATCAAGGTCCGCGACCCCACCGGCTGGCCATCGCGAATGTGGCGCTCCACCAGGGTCTTCAGCAAAACCTGGGCGCGCTCGGAAATAGCGTTACTACTCATAGATCTACCACTGCCTCCCTGTTCTCGATTTGTATCACAGGGGCCGAAGATCGCAAAACCGCAAAGGACCAAATTCGGCGTTTATGCGAACCGGCTTCTGGGTTATAAAGAGGCCACACTTCCGGGGCGGCCGCACATGCTCAGCCATATCAGCATTCGCAACTACACCATCGTTTCCGAACTCGACATGGACTTCCACACCGGCATGACCGTGGTCACCGGCGAAACCGGCGCCGGCAAGTCCATCATGCTGGACGCACTGGGGCTGTGCCTGGGCGATCGGGCAGACCCAAAAACGGTACGCAACGGCTGCGAACGGGCGGAAATCAGCGCGATGTTCGATATTACAGAGCTCCCCGCCGTGCAGCGCTGGCTCAAGGCGCACGACCTGGACAGCGAGGACTGCATTCTGCGCCGCGTGGTCACCGCCGAGGGCCGCAGTCGTGCCTACATCAACGGTAGCCCCTCCACTCTCGCTGACTGCGCCGAACTGGGCGAGTTACTGATCGACATTCACAGCCAGCACGCGCACCAGTCTTTGCTGCGTCGTGAGGTGCAGCGCGGATTGCTGGATGAGTTTGGCGGGCTGGCAACCCTGGCCCGCAAGGTGGAGGACCTGGCTTCGAACTGGCTGCGCAGCCAGCGGGAACTCACCTTGTTAACCGAGGCCCGCGACGAACATTCGGCACGCGCCCAATTGCTGGCCTACCAGGTTGAGGAACTGGACGCCCTGCAAATGGGAGATGCCGAGCTGGAGGAGTTGGAAGCCGAGCAGCGTCAACTGGAAAACGCCGAACAGATTCTCAGCAGCTGCCACGACAGCCTCGACCTGTGCGAAAGCCAGGAAGAGGGCCTGCGCCGCAGCCTGCAACTAATGAACGCCACGCTGCACCCCGGCAAGCGTGGCGATGATATCCGCGAGCTACTGGACAGCGCTGCCATCCAGGTCAGCGAAGCCCGCGCGGAAATCCAGCACCACCTGGACAGTATCGAACTGGATCCGCAGCGACTCGACGACGTTCAGCGACGCCTCGAGGCCATCTACGACGTGGCGCGCAAGCATCGGGTGAACCCCGAGTCCGTACCCACCCTGCACGCGAAGTTGCGCGAAGAGCTGGACAGCCTCTCCGGTGGTGACATCAAACTGGAAGAGCTGGCGGCGCAGGTAGAGACTCTGCGCAAGGACTACGACACCAACGCTGCCACCCTGTCCAGCGGCCGCGCCAAAGCGGCGCGCAAACTGGAAAAACAGTGCGGCGCACGCCTGGCTGAGCTGGCCATGGCGCAGTGCAAATTTCAGGCGAGTTTGGCCCGGCGCGACTCGACAGATCCCCACCCTCACGGGGCGGAAGAGGTAGAGTTCCTCGTTAGCACCAATCCCGGTTCAGCGCCCGGTCCGCTGGGGCGCATCGCGTCTGGAGGTGAGTTGAGCCGCATCAGCCTCGCGGTTCAGGTGGTCACCGCCAGCGCCCGCACCATTCCCTCCATGGTGTTCGACGAGGTGGATGTAGGCGTGGGGGGTGCGGTAGCGGAAGTGGTTGGTACTTTGCTCCGCGACCTCGGCAAGAAGGCACAAGTGCTGTGTGTGACGCACCTGCCCCAGGTCGCCTCACAGGGGCATCAGCACTTGCAGGTGAGCAAAAGCAGCAGCAAGGATTCCGTTACCACGCAATTGAGGGCACTGACGGAGGAAGAGCGCATTGCAGAACTGGCGAGGATGCTGGGGGGCCGCAAGGTCACTGACCAATCGCTGGCCCACGCGAAGGAAATGCTGGAAAACGCGGCGAGCTAAACCGCGCGGCATTCAGCTCTTTTTCTTGCGGACGTACAGCACCAGCGAGTGATCCACCAGCTCGTAGCCGGCTTCTTCGGCGATCTCGTGCTGACGACGCTCGATCAACGGGTCGGTAAACTCCAGTACCTCACCGTCGTCCAGGTCCACCATATGATCGTGGTGATCGCCCTTGGCCAGCTCAAATACGGAATGGCCACCCTCGAAATGGTGGCGCACCACCAGCCCGGCGGTTTCGAACTGGGTCAGCACCCGGTACACCGTGGCCAGGCCCACATCTTCTCCAGCCGCGAGCAGTGCCTTGTACACGTCTTCAGCAGACATGTGCTGGCTGGTGCCGTCCGTGCTTTCCAGAATCTGTAGGATTTTTACCCGCGGCAAAGTGACCTTGAGGCCAACTTTTCGCAGTTCCTGGTTTTCTTCAGCCATCGTGTATGGGGGTTCTCTGTGTGAAGGACAAGCGGTATGATGCCACCCCTGTTCTGCAAGTGGAAGTTTAACCGGATGCGAATCCTTATATTAACCGCCAGCCTACTCTGTCTCAGCGCCTGCGGCGCCGTGGGTTTCCCGGGCGTGTACCGCATCAATGTGGAACAGGGCAACATCGTCACCCAGGAGATGGTCGATCAGCTCAAACCCGGCATGAACCGGCGCCAGGTGCGCTACATCCTCGGTACACCGCTGGTGGAAGACAGCTTCAACCAGGACCGCTGGGACTACACCTACGTGGTGCGCAATGGCAAGGACATCATCAACGAGAACCGCCTGACGGTGTATTTTGAAGGCGACACCCTGAGCCACTTCACCGGCAATATCGTTCCGTCTGCCGGCAGCGAAGAGAGCTAGTCGCGACTTTCCCGCGCCTTTGCGGCGCGCGCCTTACGCACTTCTTTCGGGTCGGCGATCAGCGGACGATAAATTTCCACACGGTCACCCTCCCGCAGCACCTGCCCGGCGGTTACCGCCTTGCCAAAAATACCCAGCTTGGCGCTGCCCAGGTCCAGCCCCTCAAACTGCCGGTCGATACCAGACAAAGCCGTAGCCTCCGCTGCGGTAGTCCCTTCAGCGACATCAATGGCAACAATGGCCTGTTTTTGCGGCAGGGCGTAAGCCACTTCTACGCGGATAGTTTTTGCATCGCTCATGCTGTGCGTCCGTAGACCTGATGGGCGCGTTTGCCCAGGGAATCCACCAGGTTGGTGGTAACGGCGTCAAACAAACGTCCGGCCGCCGCGCCCAATACCGAGTTGTTGAGTTTAAAATCCAGATTGAGGCTGACCTTGCAGGCCTGCTCTCCCAGCGCCAGAAATTCCCAGCGACCGCGAAAATGCTGAAATGGCCCTTCCAGCAATTCCAGCTCAATGGCTTCGCTGCCAACCATGGTGTTGCGGGTACTAAAGCTGTGCGCCAAACCCGCGCGAGACAGGTCGAGCCGCGCTTCCATTACTTCGGAGTCCCGGCGCAGCACCTGCGCACCCACACAGCCGTCCATAAACTGGGGATAAGACTCCACATCGTTCACCAGGTCGAACACCCGGCGCGCGGCGTAAGGTAACAGTGCGCTGCGTTGAATGGTGGGCATAGGGTCAGGCGGTCATTCCCGCGATAAGGATCCAGATAATACCGGCCGGAGCCAGCGTTCGAACGGCCAGCAACCACACACTGAAAAACAGCGCGGACTCGCGATACAACTCACTGCGCAGGATATCCCGCGGCAGCAGCCAGCCGACCAGTATCACGGTGAGCAATGATACCAGAGGAATTAACACATCGGCGGAGACCCACTCCAGCAGAGCGAGGAAATTGTCGACGCCGAACCAGGGCTCCTGCGACCAGACACTGAAGGACAAAATGACCCCGAAACCCAGCAACCATAGCGCGAGCCCCGCCGCCACTACCGCGAATGGCCGAGGCAACCGTGTATGCCGGGCCAGCACGCCCAACACGGGCTCCAGCAACGCCACCACCGACCCCGCCGCCACGATCACCAGCAAACTGAAGAAAAGGGTGCCGGCCAGTTCACCTTCCGGCAGGTTACCGAACACGTAGGGCAGGCCAATAAACAGCAAGCCCGGCCCGGATGTAGGTTGCAGGTTATTAGCAAACAACAGTGGGTAAATAACCAGGCCTGCCGTCAACCCCACCAACACATCAAAGGTGGCCACGGCCAGTACCGAGCGCCCGATGGGCACCCGATCCGGTGCGTACGCGCCGAACGCTACGCCCACGCCCAGCCCCACCCCGATGGTGTAAAAGGCCTGGGTCAGCGCTGTAGGCACCACATGCCAGCCGAAGTCCGCCCACTGCACCGAAAACAGGAAGTCCCGCGCCGCAACAAGATCTCCCTGCCGCAGGGAATACTCCACCAACACACCCAGCAAGGTTATGGTGGCCGGCACCACCAGCCAGAAGAACAGTCCCACCCCGCGATGCAGGCCCAACAAAGAAATGATCAGCACTGCCAGCAAAAACAGACCGTGGAAGTGGGCCTGATCGGCCGGATTGTCCAGAAACTCGCCAAAGCTCTCAGCCACATTCAGCACCGAGGCACCGGCAAACAACCCGTCATTGAGCTTTTCGATGTAGGCCAGGCCCCACCCGGCGATCACACAGTAATAAACCAGCACCGCCACCGCACTCAGCGGCAGCAAGACCCCCAGCCAGCGTAAAAACCGCGGTAGCCGTGCATCTCGACAGGCGGTGGCGAAGGCTTCCAACACACTGCCCCGGCCGTGACTGCCCATGGCTACTTCCGCCACCAACACGGGCACCACTATCAGGTAGAGACAGCCCAGATAGGTAAGCAGGAAAGGGGCGCCCCCATTGGTGCCCACGAGATAGGAAAAGCGCCACAGGTTGCCCAGCCCGACTGCCGCAGCGGCCAGCGCAAAAACGAAGGTGGAGCGTGATTGCCACACGCCGAAGGGTCTGGATTGTGTTGTGGTCAAGGAATACGGAGCCGAGCCAGTTTTATTTGCCTAGAGTGCACCAGAGCAGCGCGGGATTAAAGAGGCGTGTTACCAATATCCCTCAGGCCGGAATCGGTCGTAATCCCTCCAATTCCGCTGTTGCTCCCCCGGCGCATCCGTATAATGCGCGCCATGAGCAAAAAGAAAGGCAATCAACCGGACAATTCCATTGCCCGGAACAAACGCGCAAAGTTCGATTTCCATCTCGACGAACGATTTGAGGCTGGCATCGAATTGCGAGGCTGGGAAGTTAAAAGCCTGCGCATGGGCAAGGTGCAGATCAGCGACTCGTACGTTCTGATGAAGAACGGGGAGGCCTTCCTGCTGGGCGCGGTAATCAACCCGCTGGAAACCGCCTCCACCCATTTCGTCACCGAACCTGACCGCACCCGACGCCTGCTGCTGCACAAGCGGGAACTGGCCAAGATTCTCGCCGCCACCAGCCAGAAAGGCATGGCCTGTGTATGCACGCGACTGTACTGGAAGGGGCATCTGGTGAAAGCGGATATCGCCCTGGGTCGCGGCAAGCAGAGTCACGACAAGCGCGACACGGTGAAAGACCGCGAGTGGGGCATTGAAAAACAGCGCATCATGCGCCACAGCAGCCGGGATTCATAATCCTGCCGCCACTTAGAAGGACTCGGTCTAACTGTCGGGTTGAAAATCGGCCATCCGGCTACCATATTTAAAAGGCAGGCGCGAAACGTGCGCCAGATTACCTTCCCATGGAGGAGGGTGCCCGGTCAGGGGCTCTTGCGCGACGTAAACCCCTGACCATGGCTTCATCCCACCCACGCCGCAGTTGACCGGCCAACCCCACTGGTTGGCTGCGGCAACTTATTTTTACAGCGGTATTTTTCAGGCGGCGGCGCGTGTAGCGCCCTGCCCCATCCGCACCAGGCGGCCGGGATAGCGACCGGTAAGCTGGTCATTCTCCAGTACCAATTCACCATCCACAATCACCGCTCGGTAGCCCTGCGCTTCCTGCAACAGGCGCTGACCGCCCGCCGGTAAATCCTGCACCATGTGCGGCGCGAACAGGCGGAGAGCATCGTAGTTGATGACGTTGATATTGGCCTTCAAGCCTACGCGCAGGCGGCCGCGATCATGCATACCGCAGTAGTCGGCGATGTCACTGGTCAGGCGACGAATGCCATCAGCCAGTGTGATTTTGTCGCCTCGCTGGCGATCTCGGGTCCAGTAGGTCAGCAGGTAGGTGGGGAAGGAGGAATCACACACTGTGCCCACATGCGCACCGCCGTCCGACAAGCCCATGATCGACTGCGGGTGCTGCATCATCTTCAACACGTTGTCGAAATTCATTTCGGTGTAGTTGTAGATGGGGAAATACAGCAGCGCCCTGCCCTCGTCTTCCAGCATCAGGTCGTAGATCATTTCCAGCGTCGGTATGCCTTTGTACTGCGCCATTTGCAGCACTGAGGTTTCTTCTGTTTGCTCGTATTCGGGATTGTCGCCAAGCAGGAAAGTCTTGCTGGCCACAAAGTCCACCGCAGCCAGCAGGGCGTCCGCAATGGGCGGTACGGGTGTGCCGTCACCCGCCATAGGCTCGGAATTTTCTGTCAGCAATTGCGCCTTGAATGCTGGGTCGCGCATGGCCGTTACGCGCTCAGCCAGGGGCAACTGACAGATTTTTTTATAGCTGGGGAAGCCAATAAAGGGATGAAAGGTACACTGCAGACCAACCGTCACCCCAATGCCGCGGGGCGCAGTCTGCAGGCGCATGTTCAGGCCATTAGCCTTGGCCTGCTCGGCGCGGTCGATGATACGCAGCCACTGATCCGGGGCAAAATCCCGCTGCATCAGTGACAGCGAGAACGCGCTGCCGTTGGCGGCGCGGGCGAAGTTTTCCAGCAGGTCGAACTCTTCATCAAACTGATCGCCATCGCGCTCCAGGTTGAAGTCGTTCACCGCCTGCAATACGCCATGGTCCAGGCCGTCAAATGCTTTGGCGATGCCCTGCAGTTCTTCTGCCGTGGCTTCTGAAGCAGGCGTCCAGGCACCGTCGGCGCTGCGGTGCACATCAGAACGACCGGTAGAAAAACCGATGGCGCCGGCTTCCAGCGCTTCTCGGGTAAGCTGCTGCATCCGGGTAATATCGTCAGCATTGGCCTGTTCATCGAACACCGCACGCTCGCCCATCACATACACACGCAGAGCGTCATGCGTGACCTGCACCGCGTAGTCGATGCTGTGGGGTTTGGCATCCAGGGCATCCATATACTCGGGCAGCGACTCCCAGTCCCAGGTAATCCCCTCTGCCAGCGCCGCGCCGGGAATGTCTTCCACGCCCTCCATCAGGCGCACCAACGTATCGCGGTCTT
The DNA here is from genome assembly GCA_030427085.1 of Gammaproteobacteria bacterium. Classification (GTDB taxonomy): domain Bacteria; phylum Pseudomonadota; class Gammaproteobacteria; order Pseudomonadales; family Halieaceae; genus JAUHXH01. The sequence goes on from JAUHXH010000006.1 coordinate 137,205, forward strand.
CCGGTTTCACCGGCGCGAAGCCAACACCGCAACTGCCCATCACCACGGTGCTCACACCATGATTCACCGAGGGCTGCATGTCCGCATCCCAGGATACCTGCCCGTCGTAGTGAGTATGCAGGTCGATGAACCCCGGAGTAACAATGTGGCCAGCCGCATCGATGATCTGGACCGCATCCTCGGGGCACTCGCCCATGGCGACAATGACGCCATCTTTCACTGCCACATTGGACACCACCGGTTCGTTACCGTTGCCGTCGTAAACGAGACCATTGACGATTTTCAGGTCGTAGGCCATGTGCTGCTCCCGGGGCATTGCCCGTGTTATCAAGATGGGAAAAGCTTAGTGGCGCACGGAGGCGTGAACAAAGGTCAAAACAGGCCAAGTCAGGTCATATTGGCGTTGCCAGAGGCCAATTCGTGTATACTGCGCGGTCCAGGGGGCGATTAGGATTCGACGACGGTCGCAAAACCTGAGGTGCATGTCGTGAGGGCAGCCAATCACGTTAATCCAAAGCTGTAAACTTATAGTTGCCAACGACGACAACTACGGTGCTCAACTGGCTGCGTAAGCAGTCCGGTGAAAACACCATCTAGCGGCTTCGGCCCTAGCGGTCTCTAGCAAGGTTCCGGTACCGCGCTACTGACTGTCATATAGAACTGGATCGCAGCAACGTACGTCCTGGGCCGCGCTGTTAAAACTTTACAGGGCTCGCTTGTCACGTCCTGACCGTTGGGTTGTGATTGGTTAAATTAATTAACGGAAACTAAGCATGTAGAGCCGAAGGCAGAGCACTGGCGGACGCGGGTTCGATTAACACCATGGTCGCCTCGGGGAGTGATCCCCGATGGAAAAAGAGGGCTCATACGGTGAACGCTAAGGGGCAATGCCCTATGCCAACGCCGTCCGGTGAATGGGAAACCAGTAAGCCGGCTAGAGACTCATAGGCTCCTAACGGGAAACCCAGGGAGTACTAGGGTGGGCTACCGCCCACAACACGCTCTCCCCTGCAGCAGTACCGCAGGTGAAGGAATAGTCCAGCCCATGTCGAAAGGCATGGAATAGCTGTCCCGCCGCCTCCACCAAATCACCGCCTCTGGGATATTCCCGGGGGCGGTTTTTCTTTTTGAGGAGGGTCATGGATGACCACCCACAAAACAGCCAATACGCTTACCGCGCCAGAAGCCGCCTACATCGCGGGTCTGATCGATGGCGAGGGAACAATAACTCTCACGCGTAAACACGCGAACGAAAACAGGCAATTGGCACTCACCGTTAGCAGCACTGAGCGACAATTACTGGAGTTTCTACTTGCTCGAACGGGAGTGGGCAAAATAACCACCAAGGCTCGTTACAGGCCTCACCATCTTCAAAGCTTCACCTATGCGGTTTACAACCGACAGGCATTGCAAGTGCTGGAACAGGTCGAACAATACCTGCTTTCCTACAAAGTACACCGTTGCCGACTGATACTCCGAGACTATCTGAACGTTACCCCGAGGAACGGTAAGTACAGCGAAGCCATGCTTACCAGACGACGGCAATTTGAGGAGAAGGTGCTGTCTATAACGTGCGCATCGGAGCAGGGATCCTCCGGCCGTAGCTAGCTCTTTAGCTCTGCGTAGGCTCCATCAACAAGCTGCAATAGGTCATCGGGAGCAAGTTCGATTTCCAGCCCCCGTTTTCCGGCGCTCACATAGATCGTTGTTTGTTGCGAAGCCGACACATCGACAAAGGTCTTCAAACGCTTTTTCTGACCCAGTGGGCTAACGCCTCCCAGTACATAACCGGTGGCTCGCTCCACCGCCTGCGGCTCTGCCATTTGCGCCTTCTTGGCGCCCGCCGCTTTGGCAATCAGCTTCATGCTCAATTGTGAACTGACCGGAATAATGGCCACAGCGAGTGTTTGCTTGTCGAGGTTGACCACCAGGGTTTTGAATACCCTGTTCTCCGTAATGCCCAGCTTGTCCGCCGCTTCCAGTCCATAGGAATCGGCAGAGGCATCATGCGTGTACTCATGAATGGTGTAATCGACGCCAGCTTTCTCAACAAGTTGAATACCAGGAGTCACTTCAATCCCCGGCTGCGAGTTTCACGAGAGCATCACCCGCCAGCTGATAGCCAATCCACTCTTCCTTGGCTTTCGCACCCAGCGACTCGTAAAACTTAATCGCAGGCTCGTTCCAGTCCAGCACACTCCACTCGAAGCGGCCGCAGTTGTTTTCAACAGCAAGTCGAGCAAGGTATTGAAGAAGCGCCTTGCCGGCACCGCAGCCTCGCTCGGAAGGCGTGACAAAGAGGTCTTCAAGGTACAGCCCCCGCCGCCCCTGCCAAGTTGAATAGTTGAAAAAATAGACCGCGAAACCGATAGGAAGGCCATTGCGCTCACAGATCAGCGCATAGGTGTTTGAATCGGCACCGAATATGGAGTCAGCAATCGACGCTTCCGTGGCTACCACTTCATGTTCGGCTTTTTCGTAGCTAGCCAGCGCTTTGACAAACTGCAAAATCAAAGCGGAGTCTTTTTTAGTTGCCTCTCTGATGTTTAATGACATAGCTTCCCCCAACAAGACAATACCTGACCACCTCAGCTAGCGCTTGTTGATACTCCAGATACCCGGACCGTTTGCAGCGATGTAAAGAAATGCGAAGCAGTAGAACGCGGAGATTTCACCGCCGTTGGCAATGGGGAAGGGATTGTTCAGCCCATGCACCAACCAATACGCCACTGCCATAGTGCCGCTTGCGATGAAGGCGGCGTAGCGCGAGTAGAAGCCCACAACAATCAGAGTGCCGGCCACCAGCTCGATCACCGCAGCACCAGTGCTCATGCCACTTAGTGGGTAGGGAAATTCGATCGGGAAGGAGAAAAGTTTCTGCGTTCCATGACAGAGAAATAGAAAGCCGGTAACAATGCGAAATGCGGCATAACAGTAGTCTTTGTAGCTGTCTAAAAATGTCATTGCATGCTTCCTCGCTTATCGAATTACTGATTACGTAAACTCTAAACTTCCGATGTCACAATGTATTGCAGGACAGAACGGGCATACCCAAAAACCAGTGTGCGTTGGCGTCAGGTGCATTGCAACCTGGCTAATCATCACTGATCACGCAGAAGATTAGCCGGTTACCGAACGGATCTCCTATTGGCATTTCCAAACCCCAGGGCACCTCATTAATGCCTGGTCGTGCGTTTTTATATTGCTTCCCAATGAGCTTTTTTTGATAGTTTTCCAGATCATCAACCTCAATGCGCAGGGCTGCGCCGGGAGAGGCGTCACCATGGTGCTCAGACAGATGAATCACGCAATCGCCCATTGATAGCTGCATGTACAACGGCAAGTCATCCGAGAATCGATGCTCCCAATCGACAGAAAACTCCAGAAAATCCACATAAAACTCTCTGGCCTTCATTTCGTCAAACGAGCGTAGTATTGGTACTGGGGGTTTAATTTTCATCCGCACCATCCTGTAATTTGTAAGCGTCTGGCCCCGTACAGTAACACGCTGTTCCTTTTCGACCGAGAAGCCCATAGCCTCGAAAAAAGGGCGCGCCGTAATACTGACATTGGCATACATTTGAAGGGTGCCAGAGCTTCTCGCTTGTGCTTCCAGCGCAGAAAACAGCGCCCTGCCTACGCCCTGCCCCTGGTGTTCGTGATGGCAATAGAAATGATCGATATAGCCGTCGGACTGGATATCGGCATAGCCAATAATTTTTCCATCGGCGACAGCGACAAATGGTTCGATTTGGCGAATTTTCTCGACAGCCAAATTGAGATCGAAATCTAAAGGCGCCCAGGCTGCTATCTGGTGCTGATCGTAGTCACGGTTGTTCACCTTATGAATAGTATTGAAGAACAGCTCGCACAACTCGAGCTCTTCTCCTGGCCTGTACCTTCGAATTTCCATACATTTATCAGAATGCTATGCCGCTAGGACAGCGTCAATGGGCCTTCGTCCTGACCAATCTGTACCCGAGATCACAGGTTTCCAGTGATTGGAGTTTCCTGTGTGCTCGTTGCCATACTCCGGTCACCATATCTCGGCGCAATTGCTGCAACCCTCCATCCAGATCCCCCACACGGGCAAACGACGACATGCCCGAGCGTACGCTTTCACTGAGATAGGCCTCTGGACGATGCCAGTAAGCGCCTAGAAATCCATCCGTGCAATCTGCCGGAATCTCAACCGGTTTCACCTCAATAGGACCAAGACATTGTCGGAGCTGCTCTATGCTTGGAAAAATTTTCCGATCCAACTCGAGAATTTCCGGAAAATACTCCTGCGTGAGCCAAAAGCCCGGAGACTCGGGGTCCCAGGTAAGTAATGTCACTGCTCCTCTGGAGGTGCGCGCACATTCTTTCAGCCCCCGATCAATATCATTCCAATGATGCAGGGTGAGGACTGCCAGTACCGAGTCAACCACACCATCTCGAAAGGGGAGCGACTCGGCTGAAGCTTGCACCACATTATCTTTGTTACCACGCTGCTCAATCATACGAAAGGAGGGCTCGACAGCCAGCGTTGGAACATGAGTCGACTCATAGGAACCCGTGCCGGCGCCAACGTTCAGTACTGAACGGGCGCCGGACAGTGCGGCGCTGATGGCGCGATGAATCCGGGGATCAGGTTTTCGACGTGCCGAATATCCAATACCCAGTTTGTCGTAGCGTTCGTTCAGTTTCATAGCATTCCCAACTGCCATGTAACGCGAAGCGCGCTACATTGCTCCCAGACTCCACACAGTGAATCGTGTAGACGCCCAGTCCACAGAACTCTGCCGCTTATTCAACCATCGACCATTTCAAGCCCACAATACCAGCGACAATCAATGCCAGGCTAAGTACTTTTAGCATTGTTATTGATTCTTGAAATATCACGACACCGAGAATAACCGCACCAATCATGCCAATACCAACCCACACGGCATAAGCGACACCCAGAGGCAGCGTGCGCATTGCCACACTGAGCAGGTACAAGCTGGCGACCATCGCGGCCACAGTTAAGGCTGTAGGAATTGGCTTGGTAAACCCTTCAGTGTATTTAAGGCCTACAGCCCAACCCACTTCCAGCAAACCAGCAAAGATGAGAATTAACCAGTTCATATCGACACCTGTTGAGGGGCCGTCCCCACTGGTTAAGAAAATCCCAGGGTCGTCCCTGAGACTTGCCGTGGACGTTAGCACACGGAATTCAGGTGGGCAACTTCATTGAGGGGTCCAAGTGCGATGCCCTTAACAACCGGTACACCCCTTTTATCGCTTCTCTTCCATCAAGCCGACCAAATTGCCCTCGGGGTCCTTCAGAAAGCCCATCCATATTTCATGATCTGGCATCTGGGCAGCCAATTGTGGTTCGCGCTCCCGCAACGCTCCTTTAACTAAGGCTGTTTCATAAAATGCTTCGATATTCACAACTTTAAAGTATGGAATGGAGTTTCTTCCTGGCTCACCTGCCCCCTGGGGCGTACTAAGCATAATTCTTGTTTCACCAGATTGAAGGAAAGCCAAGTTCTCTGAGGGTGAGAATAGAAACTCCAGGCCTAGAATATCCCGGTAGAACGCCAGCGACCGCTGTACGTTCGAGACTGTCAAAGCCAACTGCCCCAATGAGACTATTCCACTTTTCATCGACAATCTCCCTTCTGATTAACACTTCAAACCGAGGATCACACGTGCATACGGGATGGCCCAATGGGGAAATGAATGACAGTCATTTGAATCTCTTCGAGCGACGACGATATTCAACCACCAGTAAAACCACAACAACGCCAACCAAAATATAGATCAGTTTTTCAAAAAACGACGCGCTGGGGTTGAAGGCAATAACCAGCACTATCCCAATACCTGATAGCGCAGCCCAAAGTCGATGTGCTTGCCACATTTTCATGCGCGATACTCGCTTTAAAGGTGGCGTTTCAAGAACGGCATCACCGCAGCAACGAATTCCGCCGGCTGCTCCAATTCGCTAAAGTGGCCACAGCTCGGGAACTCTATGACCTCGCCGTTGACCAGGTGTGCACGACTACACTCTGACTGTGTTTGCGCATGTGACCGGTCTTGCCGCCCCCAGATAATCAAACCGGGCAAATCAAGGTTTGCATCCCTGGTTCCCTGGGACCAGTTTTGCAACATTGTTGCCAACGGGTAACCACAACCACGCTCCAATGCAGCTGTGGTCACATCTACGATTGCGTTTTCGTCGAAAGTTTTCGCCGTTGCGTACCTCAACCAGAACTTGACAGTTTTCTTCGCATTTAGCTTCAACAAGAACTGCCCCAAAAGCGGGATGCGTAACAGTCCTTTTGGATCCATACGCTCAACCCAGGACAAAATGCCTGCCTTATCTGGAGCCTGCATCAATACGACTCCAGCCACAGGAAGGCTTCCACGCGAAGCAAGTTCAGTCGCAACAAAACCACAGATGCATGGACCAAAAAGAATGACCGACTCCAGGTCCAGACTCAACAGCGCGGCCTCAACCAACTCAACAGCACCCTTGAATGTTAGCTCACGTTCAGCGGTAGCTCGCGAAAAACCAAATCCTGGCACTTCAACCACGATGATCCGAAACTCACCAGAAAAACATTCGATGAGCCCCTCGTACGCTTCGACAGTAATAGGTGGGTCACAAAAAAAGACGAGTGCTCTCCCGGCGCCTCCGGTATCACGAACGCGGACGGATGAAGCTCCGGCAGCAATGGCATAAGTTTGAGCATGCTCCGGAATCTCTTCCGGAATTTGCCAGAGTTTCAGATCAAGTTTCGCACCAAGAGTCTTCATTTATTTGTTACTAAACCTGGTTATGCCTGTCGCCAGTCAATGTGTCGGTTGGCTTGCCGTGTCGATTAGCTGGATCTAAAGATGACATGAAAACGCTCGCATACCATAGGAGTGGTTTGTAGCATTTTCCAGCCACTTTTTTCACACTCCTCGCTGTAATAGTCCCAGAACACCTCTCGCCAATGTTCCAACGTTCCGTCCGTTTCACTATAGTCGCGAGCAAATTTTGCATCGATTTCATCAAAGGGAATTATTTCCACCCAATTAGTTTCGATTACACAGACCGGATTGCCCGCGCCATCTTCGAGCACAGACAGCGCCCCGACATACGGAAGGGGCTTCCCGCTTTCTTCATACTCCCACAGTAGAGAACTGGTAGCGGTCTTCTCTCCTGACAGTATCAGCCGTACGCCTTCATCTGCGGTCTCATCGGTTATACCAATTCGAAAGGAAACATCGAATCGTTCAGCTGCGTTCGAGGGACAACAATCAGATGCCAAAAAATCGTTCCAAAAGCTTTGAATATGGATTGGTATCAAGATGTTCTGCCTTGAGTGACATGACGCTTAAAGCCGCGACGGAGAAGTCACGCGCAGACCTGATTTGCTATGCGCCCGATTACTAAGCTTCATTCTCAGTTTGTACCGTGACATAAATTTTGCCTGGGGACTCTAGAATTACGCTAAAGACGATGGGCTGACAACATACCTGGCAGTCTTCTGTGTATTGATGTCCGGCTTCCTCCGGATCGATCAAGACATTGATCTGCTCTCCGCAGTAAGGGCAGCCAATTGACTGCTCTGACAAAGGTTCATTCCTTGTCATCTAGCAATAGTTCAGGGCACATACTAGGCCTGATGCCCGCATCCAGCAATCTACTCTGAGACTCGGCGGGTCAGCACTGAACACCCCAGTCTGAATGCGGGACCAGCCACAGCCGGTCATGCTCCTGAACGGAGGCTGATATAGTAGCTAAAAAAATCATCGAAGATGGTGATCCTTGTGTTCCTTAACATCAGTGTGATGAAATAACCGCTGGCTAATGAGGCATTTAATTGAATAAGAGTAAAAATAGCTTTTGGGGTCTCATTGCCTTCCTCTTGTGCGCTAATTCTTTTCTCCCGGCCGCAGCCGACAATCGCTGTGCTCAGGGAGTTGTTAATGCTACCGTTGATTTGACCTGCTGGGATGACTCAGAAGTCCTAATGCTGGGTGGCGACTGGAACTTCTCGTGGAAGCCACTCGAGGGCGCGGGCTCTCCCAACTTTACAATACCGGCAAAAGCCCCTGTGCCTAAACGATGGGTCGAGTTGGTCGAAGGGCGTGAGCAGGCATTATCTCTTGCGAAGGGCATTGCTCGGTATCACATTACACTTCTCAATGGTCATGAGAGGGGGGTCTTGCAGCTTTATCCTGGCCAGACCACTGGCTGGCTAAGAGTCGCGATAAAAAACTCTGGTGAGGCTGAAGAAGTAATTTACGATAACTTAAATGCAAGTGGCCAGCCGACCTTGCCAACAGACCACGTCCCGATAGCAGGTCTGACAAAAAAAACGGACCTGATTATCTATGTGGGAAATCAGGACTATTACACCGGAGCTATTTTTTCCAATCCTTGGATTGGTACACCTGCCAAGGCTGGGGAGGAAAGGGCTTTTCATATTGTGGTGAGTGCTATCTTTCTCGGTGGCTACTTACTGATGAGTTGTTATAGTTTCTTCGTTTGGTGGAGAGACAGAAGCCATCGCTTACATTTTCTCTTGGCAACATTAAGCACTGCATTGGCAGTTCGCTTATTAGATACGCAAGAACTCATATCTGTATTGATTCCTTCTACACCACTTCCGGTTCACTGGGTCTTGGGGTGGGGGTCATTCTTCTTATGTGTGGGTGTTTGGGCTTACTATTTGCGATTGGCTTTTCCTCGTTTTGTCTCTGCCTGGGTAATCTATACGGCTGTAATCCCTAGCACTATTGGCCTGATTCTCGTTATTTTTACATCAGCGGATGTCTATGTACCTTTTGGGTATTCATACCGTTACATAGTTGTATTTGTTGCCTTAATGATGATTGTGCAATTAACCAGGGCGGCATACGCAAAAGTTCGAGGCGCGCTAATTACACTGATAACCTGCATCATCACAATTGTTGGTGGGATCGTAGATATTGTTATTTATGCGATGGCAGAGCAGCCTGTAATGGATTACACGGTAATAGGCCCTTTTATTTTTTTGGCGACACAACATATTCTAGCCGCCGACACTTATACGAAAACACTTAAAGAGAAAGCTGATCTGACGGAGGAAGTTTTAAGCCTGAATCGATCGCTGGAAGAAAAAGTGGAAGAGAGAACGGCCAATTTAGCTCGTGCTATGGAGAAGCTTGAAGTCCAGGCAATAACCGACCCTTTAACGGGCTTATATAATCGTCGATATTTCAGAGAGTGCCTGGACGATGTGATCAAGCACGCAAGATCAGATGGAACTACTTTCTGCCTTGCGGCAATTGACGTGGACTTTTTCAAGAGTATCAACGACACACATGGCCATGATGTGGGCGATGAGGCTCTTGTTCACTTGGCCGGGATGCTCAAAAGTGGCGTGCGTGGACAGGATGTCGTAACGAGACAGGGAGGCGAGGAGTTTTCCATCGTTCTGGCAGGAATGGATGGAACGCAAGCTGTCGCCGTGCTGGAAAGAATACGTGGAGCAATTGAAGCCTCTGAGATTCCTATTGATAGTGGCAAATTGAAATTCACCGTCAGTATTGGCTGGGTGGAATATCAACCTGATTATGGTGCTCACGACATGGTCGTCTATACCGATAAAGCGCTTTATCAGGCCAAGGAAAGTGGGAGAAATTGCGTGGTTCGTTTTGGGAGTTAAGGGCAGTCAGTAGCACTGGCGGCTACATTAGTAGGGACTGATTGCCGTGACCGTTTTTCGCTGCTGGTGATTGGATGGTGCTGACTTGATGCACCCGTCGATGGCTGAACGCCATGCGCGAAACGAAGCGGAGATCTGGCTTCGGCATGACACATTTGTTAGGTAATGTCCCGAATAACTTTACAAGGATTGCCGACAGCCAGCACCCCACTCCTTACGTCTTTCGTAACGACACTCCCAGCACCAATTACTGATTTCGCTCCAATAGAAACACCAGGACATATGATAGCGCCCGCCCCAATCCATACGTCGCTTTCAATGACTACCGGTATGCCAAACTCCTGACCTTGCCTACGAAGTGTTGAGTCCAGTGGATGGGACGCTGTAAGAATTTGCACACCGGGCCCAATTAGAACATTGTCTCCAATAGAGACTTGCGCTACATCCAGGACGACACAATTAAAATTAAAATAGACCTTTCGTCCTAGCCTAATGTTCCTACCATAGTCACAACAAAACGGTGGTGTGAGAGAAATATCAGTATCCACACCAAAAAGCTCATTGATAAGCGATGTCTTTTGCTCGCTCCTTAACGTCTGGCAATTCAGGCTTGAACATATTTTTTGTGCAGCGGCCCTTTCTGCCACAAGCTGAGGATCACTAGCGTCGTATAATTTGCCAGCTAGCATTTTTTCTTTCTCAGAATTCATAGCATTTACATACTCAGCCTAACGCCTCAGGCTGCGGGCGCCGAAACTACGCAGCGGTTTTGATGTCCGTAGCCCTGACTTGTTATGTGCTTTCGATATGACCACAGTCTCTGCATGTATGCTCGTGTTCTACGGGATATAGCGGAAACTCTAGAAAAAGGAACACCAAATAGGCACCGCGTTTTTTCGCTTTCAGAAACTCAGTGTTAAAGCTACCACATTGAGAACATTGAATAGAGTCATATCCCTGTTCGTTCTCTACATCAATCGCGTAGTCTTCGTTTAGTAGCAAATGGGCTTGCTCCACAAACTCCTCGGGAACGCGCAGCCTGACACCCCCCAGCGCGTTGGAGTAAAGCCACTGGGCATTGATTGTATGTTCGTCGGCCACAAATGCAGGAATTCCTTCCGAGTCCAATTTCGCCCAAGCAATTTGTGCCTCATAAGGAAAAGTAAATGAAGCTACCGTCCTTAACGACATTGCTCGATCACACAACGCCTACAGCCGGGACTTGTTCCATTCCCCATTATGATTCCAGTAGCAGGACAAAGTTGGAGGGCATTTGACGCCATTTATTGAAATTGGCCTCGCTGCATTCTTCCACGGCCGATGCTGATTCCTCTTGTGCGTTCCAGGCGGTGTTGATGTGATGATAGAGATGGGACATATCTACCACGAAGCTTCCGTACTCATACTCGGGATCCGAACCTAGCTCCTGGATTATGTTTTCCAACTGTTCAGCAGCCTCTTTCAGGTTGTAGAGAACGTAGCTCTTGTTCATCTGCCTAACTCTCTATGAGGCATGTAACGCCGCCAACAAGGGCGCGTTGTAAGCGCGTCCTGCCGCTCGGCCTTGTTACGCGGCTGACACATTAATTTTGACGCCAAGAGAATGAAGAACTTTTTGGACTGTTTCGTACCTCGGTTTTGCCCCCGGAGCGAACGCCTTATATAGACTCTCCCTTCCCAAACCTGATTCTTGCGCAATTGCTGACATACCTCGCGCTTTAGCGACATGCCCAATCGCGGCAAGAAATACACTGGGATCGTCATCCGCAAGCGCAGCAGAAAGATACTCTGCGATAGTTTCCTCGCTATCGAGATAGGCACTTGGATCAAATTCTGTGACTTTAACCATTTCAGTTACTCCGCTCTTAATTCGGACAATAAATCCCGAGCGCGAGCTATATCCTTGCGTTGGCTCGATTTATCTCCTCCACACAGGAGAAGAACCACTAGGCCAGATTTACGGGTGAAATAGACTCGGTAACCTGGCCCAAAATGTATTCTGAGTTCATGCAGGCCGGAACCTAGGGACTTCGAATCGCCAGTATTACCTTGGCGCAGTAATTCGATCCGAACCAGTATTCTCGCAATGGCTTTCCGATCCCTTTGTTTCGAGAGCCATTTAGAGAAAACATCAGTCTACTGAACTTGATACATTCAGCAAATGTATCCTATAGGATACATCTATGCAACTGGCGGGATGCTTGGTGAGGCCGCGTACCGCCCACGGCAGCGCGCGCGGTACGCGCGTCCGGGGACTGAAGGCAGCGCACTGCCCGTACTGATTATGTGGCGTAGGGCTACGCATACCAAACCACTCCTGAGAAAAACACCACTTAAGCTTGGGGACTTGTTAAGTGGCAATGACGTAGCAAGCATAAGCAAATCCGACCAATGCAATATAGGGAAGTGGGGAAAGATACCAGGGCAGCGGTTCTCTGCCACCTGACCCGCCAAAGCCAAATAATTTATCGATGAACTTTGGATCAGTATAGATAGGAGCAAGGGCTACTAGAACAGAACCAACAATTGCCACACCGCCGATAACGTAATGCCCGCCATAAACTATCAATGAGCCGAAAAACAGCAAAATGAACGCTGCCTTCAAGTTCTCGATTGTTTCGATATTCACGATGCCAGGCCACTCAACGCTTTAAGCTGGGGCGCTATGTATCGCGTCCCAAGCCCTGAATTGTTTTTTGCGCGACTACCCACGTTTGGCTCCAGCATTAAAAAATATCTGCATTCTCTCCCCAACGATGCGAATGAAAAATGGACCGTCATACGACGACGCTGTAATTCCAGGGGCTCGCGCGATCACTTCTCGAATATGAACTTCGTCCGCCTTTTCCGAAGTCAGTTCAATCATGGTAGTTGGAGAACACTTGAACTGGAAGGAGTCTGCAAGCCTCTTGTGCTGCTTATAGTCCGATGCCGGAAAATCGAAGCGTACTAATCCGTTGATGGGCGCTGGTACGCCTGGGACTTTATCTGGCAGAATCACCTCGTATGTCCAGTCTTCGTACTGAGGTTTCCAAAACGCAAACCAACGCTCGAGTGTCGACTCACAGGCAGCCCAGTAAGGTACATAGATCTGTGCTCGCTCCGCTTGCTCGCCAGAACAGGACGACACGAAAAGGACGCAAAGAAGTACAATGAATCTCATATACCTTTCGACCAGCACCAAGTTGATCTCGCGCTATAACGCTTCAAGCAGGGGCGCGCGTTAGCGCGCCCCTGCTTGAAGCGCCCTTGCTGCCTTGCCTTGTTACGTGATTGATTTTTACCCGCCACCAGGTTTTTGCTTTTCAGCTTCTCTATTCATTTCATATTCATCATACGGCGTATTCAGCTGTTCCATGCATTCTTCATATCTCGTGTCAGGATACTTCTGACACTCAATCCTTTGGCTATCCTGGACCGCGGTATAAACCTGCTCATTAGTACAACCAATCAATACTGTCAGTAGTACCACGCAAACTGGGAATCGCACGATCACGAGCAGGTGCCGGTGCATTTCACGTAACGCCTCAATAACAAGCGCAGCTATGTTGCGTCCGGCGCCGTAGGCGCGCAGTTGATTGATTTGTTAGATGCTTTTCTTCGTATTAATTTCGCAACAGGTCTTTCAAAGAATCGGTAGGATATATAAGCCACCAGCATACTTAAAAATAACGATAGCAATAGTTTTATCACAACGGATACTTCCAGCCGGTTGACTTGAACAATAATTGGCATATGAAATAAATATAAGGAGTAAGATATCTTCCCAATAAAATCACCAACCCGGTTGGCTAAAAGTACATTGTTATCAGGGACCAGGAACACGATACAAAAGAAAACCGTACTCATTACAAGTAGCACTTCGTAGCTCAACCACATTCTTGCCTTGTCCCCAGTGGCAACAGGAGTGAACTCTGGGTACATTAACGGGATTAAGCAAAGGGCTAAAATGAACCAATGCTTTCTCAAGTATTCGGGAACATTTAATGAGCGATAATGCATACCAAAGACAACACCTACAAAAAAGTAAGGTAGCGTTCTTAACACACTAAATACGTTGTATGGCACTCCTTTAATATCTCCATAAATCCTTGGAAAGTTTGCAAAAAATAGGAGAATCATCACTGCCAATATAGATAGGTAAATATATCCTGCTCGATTCTTTGCAAGCACCCAGAAACCGACAAAAATAAAATAAAACTGTATCTCAGGTGGAATCGACCAAAGCACACTTTCCCCATGAATAAAAAGTAGATGCCCGAGTAACGAATTGACGTCCGGGATGTTATATAGGCTGTCATTGCCACTAGAGGATAAGATGAAAGAGCAGAATACAACTACCAAGTACAAGGGCAATACTCTGCCAGCCCTGGCTAGAAAATAGTCGGTAATATTACGTTGATTGAAGTCTTTATCTAGATACAGATAAGACATTAAAAATCCACTCAATAGAAAAAATAGCATGACACCGTAGGCTCCAGAACCTCCTCCTAAAGCGCCTCCAAGCCAATTAGTTATATCGCTAAAATGAGTAAAAAAAACAATAAGAGCCGCCAATCCTCGCAGCGTATTAAGTTTTCTAATTTCCAATAGAGACTCCTTGGCAGAAGACCACGGGTATCTAACGCCGCCAGCAGGGGCAAGCAAACGCAGTTTGCGCAGTCTCTGCTGCCTGACCTTGTTATGTGTTTATTTTTAGTTGATAAAAATCTGTTAGTTCATGCTTCGGATTAGGCTTTAAATATGCCCAACCATGCTTTTGGTAAAAATTTAAAGCACGCTTATTAGTTCTGCTGACAGAAAGAACCGCTGTAGAGCATTGTGCATCTTGCAAACTCTCTACAATATACGAATGAATGCGTTCTCCGTAACCTCTGCTTCTATACGCCGGAGCCAAATAGACCAAATTTAACTAACCAGTATTCTGTGCGTTAAATGTGCTTCCGAACTCTAGTTACCCAATAATTTTAGTGCCTTTCCAAATGTGAATATAAAACCATTTTGGCTTGCTATAAAAAATTAACTTTCACTTAATCTGCGTGCGAACAAGGTCCAGTGTTTGATCAATTAGAGCTAGCAACTGCTCAGAATCATTTAGATCGTAGCGGAGATTGGAACGAATTATGCTCATAGCAACATAAATTTCGCGCGGATCTTTCTCCAACAATTCTGCATCAAATGTGAGCTTATTGCCGCTTTTCGGTTTTACATACTTAGCCATGATAGGAAACGCATTACCTCGAAGCATATTCCTGATCTCACTAATTCTCGATACAGTAACGTGTTTCTGCCATACATTCCCCAGGCTCTCCCTTAGTTCAGTAGATTCTAAAAGGCGCATATATCCTGTGTCTTTTAACTCTTCGAACGTTGCTAAATACACCTCAAAACTTCCCATAATGCTGGAGCTCTGCATTGCATCAAAAAGCTTCTGATAGTCCCCTTCCTCACGCTTCTCATTGCTAAGTATGGCTAGGCTGAGCTCCAATTTTTCTATGGACAACTCTATTCTTGCAATACTCTCGCTGAGTGCAGCACTGCTTCTCTCAAAGTCTTTTTCAAGCCTAACTAAATATTGTTGCTCTATCGCTCGGTCCTGCCGGTTGTTTTGCCATTGATTGGCCTGCAAACTAAGATAAACACCAACAACTAAGATAATAAATTCTAAGAAAAGAACGCCGTACTTCCGTTCTCTCAGGTAACTTCTTAATGTGCCAAAAATCATAGTGTCCCCAGGCATACCTTGAGTGCGTGATACTTTGTATCGCTACCGACAATTTTTTTCTTCCCGAATATAGAATTTTTGACGTGCTTCTTGGAATTTTGGTCTTTTCTATATTTCGCATATATTCGATAAATTTCCAATGCTGTAGTGCTGGTCTTAGCCACATAACGCTGGAAGCAGCGGCGAGCAAACCGCGCAGCGGTTTGGGAGTCCGGCCCCGAAGGGGCGCACTGCCTGCCCTTGTTAAGTGGCCGGATAAGCATGCCTAGCCCACCACCAAATGAAAACTGCAACTACCAGAGTAGTTGATGCATACCCTACAACTACGAGAAATACATGTACAGAAAGGGGGAAAAGCACCCAGGTGCGCCGCTGCCTATAGATTAAAAATGCCACTGTGAAACTAGAGGCTACTGACGCCGAAACGAAGAGCGAAATCAGCAGCGCAATAATGTTGCTTCCGGCTGACCAATCTAAAGCCTGAGTGTATACAGAACCAATATTGGCAAATACGATCCAGGCGATATACACCGAGACACAAACACAGATCGAAAAGAGAGTTCTTGAGAGGATGGCTTCGCTCATAGGTTAGGCCACTTAACGCCAAGCCAAGGGGCGGCCGCTTGTCGGCCGTCCCGCAGAGGCCCGTAGGGCCGGAGTCAGCTTGGGCGACTTGTTATGTGCCATGAATTCCGACCGCTACAGGTATGCAAGCTAGATAGAAAACGCTTAACGCAACTATTAGCGTACGCATGCCGTCATGCCGCCCACGGGCATAGGTCCAAACGCTAAGGTACATTTCGGCGCCACGAACGAAGCTGAAAAGATTGTACGAGAAATATGCGCCTCCCAGACCCAGCACAATTCCAGCCCAAAAATCGACGAAGTAGGTAGTGGCGGCTGTAACGGACACGATATAGATGCCTGTTAGTACAAGCCAAAGCTTAGCCTGAACGTCCATATCTTTTTCCTTGGCCAAGTTTATACGTTACTACCCAACTTCCGGCACATAACGCCTCAAGCAGGGGCGCCGGTTACGGCGTCCCTGCTGCCTTGACTTGTTACATGCCTTTCTAGTTCGGCCATGAATTCTTTTGGCGTACCTTGCGTAAAACCCACAATGGGTAAAAGCAGAAGCCCGTACTTAAAGACCACAACAAGATTCGCGGAATTCTGCTCAACGTATATATATTCAGAGAACGGATAGTTTCGTTCTTTTCCCTCTGACAGTTCTAGAATGCCTCCGGCATTTACGACGTACTGAAATGCTTTTTTATTTCCTGATAAAACATGTGATGAATTAACTATAGAGCCTATGACTATAGGGTACGTCGTGGCTATTAATGCCCATAGAATAAATGGAACCACAAAGAGCACAATTAGCGAGCGTATCAATGCGTCCGAAAATCCGTCGGACACAAGCACGGCAAAAAGTATACTCACTGCCGTTATGGCTACCAAAAGCATGTGAAAGCGCTTTTTTCTGCCAGGGGATTTCCGAAGCGCCATTTTCGCTCTCAGACTTTCGTCATCTGAGTCCATCTGCACTTCAATCATGCGCTGCACCCGGGCATGGAACGCCGAAGGTTGAGGCGGCCGAAAGGCCGTCCACAACCCTTACTGGTTACTGCGGCGACACTGAAAACCTTGATAGTGCCACGATGCGAAGCGAACGCTGAGCCAATGCCTGCTACAG
>JAUHXH010000007.1 GCA_030427085.1 Gammaproteobacteria bacterium
CGTCGCTGAGACTACTAACAATCAGTGCAGAATGGGCCATGATGAAACCCAGAAGCTGGCCAACCATCAGATTACTCACTGGCCACACCTGCTATGCCTACCCACAAACTATCCTCTCTTCCCCGACGTGATAGCTGTTATGCACCAGTACATACGCACCCGACAATATAGCCGTCGTGGGTACCAGTATAGGAGAAGCAAGAAGCCCCTCCAGCGTGTAATAACTATTCGTTGCTTCCGCGAGGTCTACCACCTTTAACGTCAATCGATCCGTAGATATCTCGCATCTCGCCGTCTGGATTTTCGAGGGTACGGGGACGGTCACGCAGCCGACGAGGCCAATAGAAACTAGTGAAACGAGAGCTAAATGTAAGCGTCTGGCCATCACATCTTGTCAGGTGGTTCCCAGTTGTGCGGCAACAGTTCACTGATCGCACTGGCCTTCTGGGTCGGAAGGCGCTCCAGCACATCTTTCAGGTAGGCATACGGATCGTGGCCGTTGTTCTTCGCCGACTGGATCAGGCTCATCACTGCAGCCGCCCGCTGGCCACTGCGTAACGATCCGGCAAAGAGCCAGTTCTTCCGGCCTAGCGCCCAGGGACGGATCTGGTTCTCGACCCAGTTGTTGTCGATGGGGATGTCGCCATCATTAAGGTATCGCTTTAATGCTGGCCAGCGTTTCAGGCTATAGTGAATGGCCTTGCTGGTCGCCGAGCCCTTCGGCACTTTCTGTCGCTGCTCAATGAGCCAGTGGTACAGCTCGTCGATGATCGGCGCCGCCCGGGCCTGCCGCAGTTGTTGCCGTTCTTCTGGGGTCAGGCCCCTGGCTTCAGTCTCAATGGCATAGAGCTGCCCGATGGTGTCCAGAGCCTGCGCCGCCACCGTGCTCTTCTTCGCCGCGTACAGGTCGTAGAACTTGCGCCGGGCGTGGGCCCAGCAGGCAATCTCCGTCATGCCTTGCTCGAACCCGGCCTTGTAACCGGCAAAGTCGTCGCATACCAGGCTGCCCCGCCAACCCTTGAGGAAGGCCCTGGCATGCTTGCCCGCACGGCTGGGGGCAAACTCGTAGATCACCGCCTGCAGTGCGCTGTGCTGGGTGCTGGCATAGGCCCAGATATACGCCTGGTGGGTTTTCTTCTTCCCCGGCGCCAGCATCGGTACCGGCGTTTCATCGGCGTGCAGGATGGGCTGCTGGATCAGCTCCTCCCGAAGCGCATCCACGAGCGGCTGCAGGGCCACCCCACAGCGACCCACCCACTCGGCCAGGGTGGAGCGGGCAATGGCGTAGCCTGACCGTTCAAAGATGCTTTCCTGCCGGTACAGCGGCAGGTGGTCGGCGTACTTCGCCACCAGCACATGGGCGAGCAGGCCCGAGGTCGGGATACCCTTGTCGATCACCTGGGCCGGCACAGGTGCCTGCACCAGGGTCTCACAATCCCTACAGACCCACTTGCCGCGCACGTGGCGCTCGACCGTGAACTCGCCCGGGGTGTAATCCAGTTTCTCACTGACATCCTCGCCGATGCGCTTGAGCTGGCAGCCGCAACGGCACTCGGTGCTGTCGGGCTCGTGGGTAATGATCGTGCGCGGCAGTTCCGGTGGCAGGGGCTGGCGGCGGGGTTGTTGCTTCCCCGGAGTACGGGCCGGTACCGCGGGCGGCGGCTCCGGTAATTCCGCCTCAATGGCGGCAATGTCGCCATCGACCAG
Source organism: Gammaproteobacteria bacterium (assembly GCA_030427085.1). Classification (GTDB taxonomy): domain Bacteria; phylum Pseudomonadota; class Gammaproteobacteria; order Pseudomonadales; family Halieaceae; genus JAUHXH01. Next base: position 1,708 of record JAUHXH010000007.1, read on the forward strand.
TTCATCCAGCAAGCTTGCCTGGTCCGGGCTCATGCACTCACTGCGGCGGCCAAACCGGTGACGCTTGAGGACAGCCAGTTCGTGGGTCAACTTGTCATTGATAGCCTGCTGGTGACGGATCGCCTGATCCTGGCGTTCAACCTGCTGCAACAGATTCCCCGCGAGGATACGGAGTTGGTCGGAGCTCAGTTGGTTGAGGTCGGTCTGTACAGACATGGCCCCCAGTATCCCAGAGGCTGGCGGAGCAGGCGAGCACCAATGGCGTGTATTGCTTCCTTTGCGGGCCGGGCGTGGCTGGGGTAGCTACAGGAAGGTAATGGCCTGCTCGTCAAGGTGCTGCCAGGGCAAGCCCACCAGCAGGGCCTGTAGCTGCTCCTCGGACAGGGATACCGTGGCGTTATCGCAACCTGGCCGGGTCCACTTGAAGCGCCCCTCGTTCAGGCGCCGGGCCAGCAGCCACAACCCCAGGCCGTCGTGCAGCAGGATCTTCACGCGGTTGCCGCGCTTGTTGGCGAACAGGTAGGCGTGGTGGGCCCGGGCCTCGCCGAACACCTGGACCACGCGGGCCAGGGCGGTATCCGGGCCGGCGCGCATATCCATCGGCTCGGTGGCCAGCCAGATGCCGTCGACCCGAATCACAGAAGCACTTCGCGCAGCAGCGACACGGCCCGGTCGGCGTGACTGGCGGGCCAGGTAATGGTAATCACACCACTTGCGCGAGGAACCTCGATGCGAATGACTTCCTCTGCTATTGTCGATGGGGGTGTGGCTATCGGTGCCGGCAGGGCCAGCGGTACAAAGGTGGCGGGGCTTGCCTTTGGTGTCGCGCGTGAGGCCTTGATCCAAAGTCGGACCATGTTGGCGTTCAGGCCATGCTCGAGTGCAACGCTGGCGACAGAGACACCGGGCGCCTGGCAGGCGGCGATAACCTTTGCCTTGAACTCGGGTGAATGCCGCCGACGTCGGCGCGGCGGTACGCTTATATCATCCATAGCAAGTGTCCACGTAAACTTTAGTGGACACTATCAGGGGCGGTGCCCCGGAGGTTCAAGATGGGTTTACCGGTCGGTTACAGCTAAATTGCGCATCTTTCCCTCCAGCGGAATACATGGCGACCACAACAGCGGTCTGATAAAGACTTTTCCGATCGCTCGCTCTGCCCATGAGGCTACCCGCCACCTCGCCAGAATTTCCACAGCCCTGGCTTGACCGCGGAAGTGTGCCATCGGCACATCATCCCCCGACGATCACTCCCTCGAAGCGCGAATTGACCCACAGGTGTACGTATATGCTGGCGATATAACCGGCGGCGATCACTGGTGTCCATTTGAGATGACCAAAGAACGTGTATTTGCCGTGTGCCTGGCCCATGAGAGCCACGCCAGCCGCAGAACCTATTGAGAGCATGCTACCGCCAACGCCAGCTGTGAGGGTAACCAGCAGCCATTGCAGTTCGTCCATTACCGGGTTCATCTGCAGCACCGCAACCATGATGGGGATGTTGTCGATGATCGCAGACAGTACCCCAACAAGGGAATTGGCGATGGTTGGACCCAGCTCCAAATACATCCACTCACTGATTGACGTCAGGTAGCCAATAAAGCCAAGCCCCCCGACGCACATGATAACGCCGAAGAAGAACAGCAACGTGTCCCACTCTACACGCGCCACGGCCTTAAAACTGTCGAACGGCGTTATGTCACCCACCTGGTTGTATTCAGCCTCATCGTTGGGATGCGGTATGTGGGTAACCTTCAGGTAGTAGCCGTAGAACTTCAGCAACCCGAGGCCTGTCATCATGCCGAGGAAGGCTGGCAAATGCAGGAAATTATGAAAACTCACCGCTGTAACGATAGTCAAAACGAAAAGCCCGACGATGACAAAACCGCCACGTTTGATGCGAATGGTGTCTTTGGGCACCTTGGGCGCCTGATTGGGAACTGCAAAACTGATAGCCACTGCAGGGATTGCATAGTTGACCACCGCAGGTGTGAAAAGCGCGAAAAACTTGCTGAAATCGATATGACCGGCCTGCCAGACCATCAAGGTGGTGATGTCTCCGAAGGGAGAGAAAGTACCGCCCGCATTAGCCGCTATGACGATATTGATACAGGCAAGACCAATAAAGCGATCGTTACCCTT
>JAUHXH010000001.1 GCA_030427085.1 Gammaproteobacteria bacterium
AGCAGCTCGACCAGACGATCGAGGCGCTGATGACGATCAAGCCGAACATCGTCACCATCGGCGCCTCCTTCGCCGACATGGCCGACGTCCTCGTTCGCGGCGACGCCTCGATGGGGCCCGGCGGATGGGCCTACCAGGCGCTGATCGGCAAGGAGAAGGGCGTCGACCTGGCTGTCGGCACGCCTGCCGAGGACGGCACCTACTACTGGGAGGACGCCTACGCCATCGCGCTCGACGCGCCCCACCCGGACAACGCCTATGCCTTCATCAACTTCATGGCGTCCAACATCAAGGCCTGAGTCTTGTCAGCAGCCGCCGGTTTCAAGCAAATCCGTCGGCGCAGCGCCGACACCGGCGCTGACCTGCCGGGCCTGCATCCCCTGCTGGCCCGCATCTATCGTCACCGCGGCATCGACAGCGCCGAGCAGTTGGATTTGGCATTGTCTCGCCTGCCCAAACCCGATGCGCTGCTCAATGCCGGTCGTGCCGCCAGCCTGCTGGGAGAGCATCTGCACAGGCAATCCCGCATTCTGATTGTCGGCGACTTTGACGCCGATGGTGCCACCAGTACCGCGCTGGCGTTGGGGGCGTTGCGGGAACTCGGCGCCGAGCAGGTGGATTACCTGGTGCCCAACCGATTTGAATACGGTTACGGACTGACGCGGCCCATCGTGGCGCTGGCCGCTGAACGCGGGGCACAGTTGATCATAACCGTCGACAACGGCATCTCCAGTATCGATGGTGTGGCCGCCGCTCGGGAGCGGGGCATCGCCACGCTGGTGACTGATCACCACCTGCCCGGTGCGGAATTACCGGTGGCGGATGTGATTGTGAACCCCAATCAGCCCGGCTGCGATTTCCCTACCAAGGCGCTTGCCGGGGTGGGGGTGATCTTTTATGTGATGCTGGCGCTGCGCGCTGAGTTGCGCTCGCGGGACTGGTTTGCACAACGTGGTATCGAGGAGCCCAATCTTGGGCGCTACCTGGATCTCGTGGCACTGGGAACGGTGGCTGATGTTGTGCCACTCGATCACATCAACCGCGTGCTGGTGGCTGCCGGCCTGGAGCGGATGCGGCACGGACAGGCGCGCGAAGGCATTCTGGCGCTGTTGCGCGTGGCGGGTCGGCCGGTGCACAACCTGGTGGCCAGCGACCTCGGTTTTAGTGTGGGTCCGCGCCTGAATGCGGCGGGCCGGCTCGATGATATGTCACTGGGGATTGAGTGCCTGCTGGCTGAGTCACCAGCCCGCGCTGACCAATTGGCGGCGGAACTGCATCAATTGAATCTCGATCGGCGACAGATCGAGGCGGGTATGCAGCGCGAGGCGCTGGCGATACTTGCGACCTATCCGGATACGGCAGAACCGCCCGTGGCGCTGACCCTCTACGATGCGAATTGGCATCAGGGGGTGATTGGCATTCTGGCCTCGCGCCTCAAGGATCGCCTGCACCGTCCGGTAATCGCTTTTGCCGATGGCGACGAGGGTGAAGTAAAAGGTTCTGCGCGCTCCATTCCGGGTTTGCACATCCGCGATGTGCTGGATGCGATCGCCGCTCGCCACCCTGAACTGCTCAGCAAGTTTGGCGGTCACGCCATGGCGGCGGGCCTGACCCTGTCGCGAGAGGACTTGCCGGCATTTGATACTGCGTTTCGCGAGGAAGTGGCGCGTCACGCTGCCGATGTGGATTTACAGGCCAGCCTGGCTTCCGATGGTGAACTTTCCATGGCTGAACTCAACATGGATACCGCGGCGCTGGTCCGCTTCGCCGGTCCCTGGGGACAGCATTTCCCTGAACCACAATTCGACGGTGAATTTGAGGTGCTCAACCACCGCGTGTTGCAGGACAAGCACCTGAAGCTGGTGCTTCAACCCGCAGGTAGCACTGAGGCCATCGACGCCATTGCCTTCAATGTTGATCTGGAACACTGGCCCGGCGAACAGGCCCGGCGCGTGCGCCTGGTCTACCGGCTCGATGTGAATGAGTACCGGGGCCGGCGCAGCCTGCAGCTGATGGTCGAGCAAATCGAGTGCATCGACGCTTGACCTTGCAGTAACTGGAAGGTTTAAGCTGGGTGCATTCGATGGAGGATGCAGCCATGAAAATCTCGGAAGCGGCCCGCCGCAGCGGGCTTCCCAGCAAGACTATCCGGTACTACGAGTCGATCGAGCTGATCGCGCCCGCCACTCGCCGTGACAACGGCTATCGTGACTACGACCCGCAACACCTGCAGGAACTCAGCTTTCTGGCACACGCCCGGGAAGTTGGCTTCAACCTCGAGGAGTGTCGCGAATTGCTGGGCCTGCAGCGCAACAGCGCCCGCCAGAGTGCCCACGCCAAGGGTCTGGTGATGGAAAAAATCGACCAACTCGACCAGCGTATCGAAGCCCTGCGTAGTATGCGGGAGCGGCTTCACGAGATGGCCGCCCGCTGCCGCGGCGACGAGGGCCCCGAGTGTGCGATCCTCGACGATCTCGGGAGGGCCGACCATGAGTGAGGCGAAGGAAGCCACTGGTTCCTGCTGCGCCAGTGCGCAAACGCCTGAGCCTACACCTGCCGCGGCAGATTGCTGCGAGGCGCCAAAGCGGCGGGACTGGTTGCTCTGGGGTAGCGCCACCCTGGTGCTGGTGGGCTGGCTGTTCGCGGTTTTCGGCACCATCGACGATCACCACAATCCGCTTGGCATGTTTTCCGCCGGGGTGTATGAGCTGTTCAACAAGATGTGGTGGGGCATGGCCATCGGCGCGGTGTTTGTCGGCCTGTTGGCCCGGGTGCCCCGGGAATTGGTGATGTCAGTGCTGGGCCGCAAAGCAGGGTGGGGTAGTCTCGGCCGGGCGGCGCTGGCCGGGGTGTTCCTCGACCTGTGCAGTCACGGCATTCTTGCCGTAGGCATGAAGCTCTACGAGCGTGGCGCCAGTAACGGGCAGGTGATGGCGTTTCTGCTGGCCAGCCCCTGGAACAGTTTTTCCCTGACCTTGATATTGATTGGTTTGATCGGCCTGGGCTGGACCTTGTTGTTTATCGTCCTGTCGCTGGTGATTGGCCTGATCACCGGCGCCATGTTCGACGCGCTGACCCGGCGCGGAACCCTGCCCCAAAATCGCTGGCGGGAAGAACTTGACGAAGAGCGCCCCTTCGCAGAGCAATACGCTGAGTTCCGCCAGGGTTTGCATGTCTCGCCGCAGGGCCTGGTCGACGTACTGCGCGACGGTATCGCCGGCTCGCGGGTGGTGATCCGCTGGGGGCTGTTCGGTATCGTTCTGGCAGCCTTGATTCGGGCCTTTGTGCCCGAGGATGCCTTCGCTACCTGGTTCGGTGCTTCGATGCTGGGTTTGTGGCTGACCCTGTTGGCCAGCACCATCATCGAAGTGTGTTCGGAGGGGGCTACGCCCATTGCCGCCGATCTGATGAACCGCGCGGCTGCGCCGGGCAACAGCTTCACCTTCCTGATGGCGGGGGTGGCCACCGATTACACCGAAATCATGTCGATCAAGGACACCGCTGGCTCCTGGAAACTGGCCCTGTTTCTGCCCCTGCTCACCGTACCGCAGGTGATGGTGCTGGGCTATCTGCTCAATACCTTCGGCTAGGCACACCGTAGGGGCGTCACTGCCTTTGTATTCGCCCGGCGCGCTGCGGTAAAATGCGCGCCCTTTGAACAACCCTGGCGACGGCAATGTTGGAAATCAATCCCCTGGTGCAACAACTCAAGGACATCGAAGCGCGTACTGACGTGCTTAGGGGGTATCTTTGACTTCGCTAACCGGAAAGACCGCCTCGCCGAAGTAGAACTGGAACTGGCCGAGCCCTCCGTCTGGGACGATCCCGACCGCGCCCAGGAACTGGGTAAGGAGCGCGCCTCGCTGGAGGCCGTGGTTCACACCATCGAGCAACTGGATTCCGGCGCGGCCGACAGCGCCGAAATGCTGGAGATGGCCGCGGCGGAAGATGACGAGGATGCCGTTGAGGAAATTGCCGCCGATATTCAGGGCCTGATCAAGTCGCTGGAGCAACTGGAGTTCCGCCGCATGTTCAGCGGTGAGAACGATGAAAATAACGCCTACCTGGATATCCAGGCGGGTTCCGGCGGCACCGAGGCCCAGGACTGGGCGGAGATGCTGCTGCGCATGTACCTGCGCTGGGGCGAGGCCCACGGTTTTAAAACCACGTTGGAAGAGGCCTCTGCGGGTGACGTGGCGGGCATCAAAAGCGCCACCATTCATTTTGCCGGCGAATACGCCTTCGGTTGGCTGCGCACCGAAACCGGCGTGCATCGCCTGGTGCGCAAGTCGCCCTTCGATTCCGGAAATCGCCGCCACACCTCCTTTAGCTCGGTGTTCGTGTCTCCGGAGATTGACGACAACATCGAAATTGAAGTGGACAAATCCCAGGTGCGCGAAGACACCTACCGGGCATCGGGCGCCGGTGGTCAGCACGTGAACAAGACCGACTCCGCGGTGCGCCTGACCCACATCGAAACGGGTATCGTGGTGGCCTGCCAGAGCGAGCGCTCCCAGCACCAGAACCGTGACAAGGCCTGGAAAATGCTGCGCGCGCGCCTCTACGAGCAGGAAATCCTCAAGCGCAGCGCCGAGAAGCAGGCGATGGAAGACAGCAAGTCGGACATCGGCTGGGGCAGCCAGATTCGCTCCTACGTGCTGGATGACCAGCGCATCAAGGATCTGCGCACCGGCGTGCAAACCAGCAACTGCCAGGCCGTGCTGGACGGCGGCCTGGACGAATTCATCGAAGCCTCGCTGAAAAGCGGGCTGTAAACGGAAGCGGATTGATGACAGAGCAACAGGGTCAACAGGCACAGGACGAGAACAAACTGATCGCCGAGCGCCGCGCCAAACTCGACGCCCTGCGTGAGCAGGGCAATGCCTTCCCCAATGACTTTCGCCGGGACGCCCTGGCGGGCGACTTGCAGCGCGAGTTTGGCGAAGAGACCAAGGAAGCACTGGAAGCCGCCAACCGGGAATTTTCGGTGGCAGGCCGACTGGTCCGTAACCGCGGTGCCTTCCTGTTGATTCAGGACGGCTCCGACCAGATTCAGCTCTACGTGGATCGCAAGGGACTCTCGGAAGAAACCCTGGCCGCTATCAAGGGTTGGGACCTGGGCGACATCGTTGCCGCCAGCGGCCCGCTGCATAAATCCGGCAAGGGCGATCTGTACATCAACATGCGGGACGCACGCCTGCTGACCAAAGCTCTGCGCCCACTGCCAGATAAGTACCACGGCCTGTCAGACCAGGAACTGCGCTACCGCCAGCGCTACGTAGACCTGATCGTCAATCCGGAGTCCCGCGAGGTGTTCCGCACCCGTTCGCGCATTATTCGCTTTATTCGCGACTACATGGATGGCTTGAATTTCATGGAAGTGGAGACACCCATGATGCAGGTTATTCCCGGTGGCGCTGCCGCCAAGCCTTTCGTGACCCACCACAATGCGCTGGACCTGGATATGTACCTGCGCATTGCGCCGGAGCTTTATCTCAAGCGGCTGGTGGTGGGTGGTTTCGAGCGCGTGTATGAGATCAATCGCAACTTCCGCAATGAGGGTCTGTCCACCCGGCACAACCCCGAGTTCACCATGCTGGAGTTCTACCAGGCCTACGGTGACTACCGCGATGCCATGGACCTCACCGAGGACATGCTGCGCAAACTCACCGCCGAGGTGCTGGGCAGCACTACCGTGAACTACCAGGGCAGCGAATACGACTTCTCTAAACCCTTTGCGCGGATGACGGTGTTCGATTCCATACTCCATTTCAATCCGGAGATGGACGCAGCTCAACTGGCGGATGAAGCCGGTGCACGCGCCATCGCGCAGGGCCTGGAGATTCCGCTGAAAGATAGCTGGGGCCTGGGCAAGGTGCAGATCGAGATATTCGAGAAGACGGTAGAGCACCGCCTCGATCAACCGACCTTCATCACGGCTTACCCGACCGAGGTGTCGCCGCTGTCCCGTCGCAACGATGATGACCCCTTCGTCACCGATCGCTTCGAGTTCTTTGTGGGCGGCCGGGAACTGGCCAATGGCTTTTCCGAGCTCAATGATCCCGAAGACCAGGCTGAACGTTTCCTGGAACAGGTGCGTGAGAAGGATGCCGGCGACGAGGAGGCCATGCACTACGACGCCGACTATGTGCGCGCCCTGGAATACGGTTTGCCGCCAACGGTGGGCGAGGGTATCGGCATCGACCGGCTGGTGATGCTGTTCACCGACAGCCCCTCCATCCGCGACGTACTGCTGTTCCCCCACATGCGGCCGGAGTGAAGCCCCCAAAAACCGGCGACTGACTTCACCTGAATCAGTTGCCGGTGCTACACTGCGGCAACCCCCGGTACGGAACGAAATCTCCATCCATCATGTTGCCGCGTTGTTCAAGCATTGCTCTGGTGGGCGCCTGCCTGCTGTTACAAGCCTGTGGCACAATGCCGACGGACCCTCAGGCCGGTAATTCCGACCCATCCGCTGCCCAGGACATCACCCTGAATCTGCCTACTCAGGACTGCCAGTGTGACCTGCCGCCCGACCAACTCGACACCACCTTCCTCGAACGCGGTTTTCAGGCCCTGGGGCAGGGCGACCATATCGAAGCCCTGCAGAATTTTCAGCGCTACGCCCGCCTGGAAAAATCCACTCAGGCAGAGTGGGAGTCCGAGGTGTCTATCGCCTTCCTGAGCATTCTGCCCAGTAGCCCGCTGTACGCCCCGGACGAAGCACGCAAGACCTATCGTGATCTGCGCAAGGAGCGCGTCGAAGACTGGCAAATAGACCAGCAGGTGGCGCTGGTGGCGGAGACCATGGACATGTTCCTCGAGGAACGGCGCTACAGCCGGGAACTGGAGGAGCAGGTGACCACGCTGGAAGAGGATCTGGAAAAAAAGGAAGAGGCGCTCAAGCGGCTGCGTGACCTGACCCTGGGTCAGCGGGGACCGCAACGGTAAAGGTGCTGCCCACCCCCGGTTCGCTCTCCACCGAGATGTGACCGCCCATCAACTCGCAAAACTCCTTGCAGATAGCCAGACCCAGCCCCGTACCACCGTAATTGGCACTGGTAGAGTCCTCCGCCTGGATGAAGGCTTCAAACACACGTTTTTGCTGGTCGGCATCCATGCCGATACCGGTATCGCTGACGGAAAATTCCAGCCAGCCACGCGGTTCTTCCAGTGTGCGGGCGCTCAGACGAATACGCCCTGATTCGGTAAATTTGCTGGCATTGCTAAGCAGGTTGGTGAGGATCTGGCGGAATTTCTGCGCGTCGCTGAACATATTGGGCAAGCCGTCCAGTCCCTCCACTTCCAGTTGGTTGTCCTGACGATTTACCACGGGCACCAGACTGTCACACAACTCGCGAATCACCTCGCCGGGTTTGAACAATTCCGCGTGAAGTTCCATCTTCCCGGTTTCGATTTTTGACAGGTCGAGGATGTCGTCAATCAGCCCCAGCAACTGTCGGCCCGACAGGATAATTTTGTCCAGATCCTGACGGAATTGGGGGCGGTCCACCTCGCGGGGATCGGCCAACTCGTCGTGCAGCATTTCGCTGTAGCCGATGATGGCGTTCAGCGGCGTGCGCAGTTCATGACTCACGTTGGCCAGGAACATACTTTTGGCCGCGTTGGCGTCATCGGCGCTGTCTTTGGCGCGGCGTACCTCGTTGATCGCATTGCGCAGCTTGTCGGACATGTCGTTGAAGGCGTCCGCCAGTTCGCCCAGTTCGCCCTTGTCGTCCATGTCTTTGATGCGGTAATTCAGGTCGCCGCTGCCGATGCGCTGGGTGCCGGTTTTGAGGCGTTTCAGTGAGGCGTTGGTGTAGCGAATCAGGAAAAAGCCGAGGGTACCGGTAAGCAGGATGGAGGCGATGAAACCGATCACCGTAATGCGATCGGTCAGTGCGATGGTACGGTCAATTATTTTGGCCCGTTGCAGCGCCACAAAGGCCTGGCGTTGTTCCAGTTCTTCCAGAAGTTGGCTCACCTCGAGGAATACCGCCGGGTCTTCCACATCCTGCTCAACGCTGGGGTCATTGTAATTGCGATAGTAGGTCAGCCAGTCATTGAGCATGGTGCTGGCGCTGTCCCACAGGCGCTGGTAATGCAGTTGCGTGACGTCGTGGCTGAGGTCACCGAGGGAGCGGATACGGGTGATGATGGTTTCAATTTCCCGCTCGGCCTGGCTTAGTTCCACGGTGTCGAGGTCGTCGTCGGTGGTGCCGCGCAGGGTCGATAAAACGAGAATGCGCTGGCGCTGCTCCAGCAATAACTGCTCTACTTCGGTGGATAATTGCGCCGCGTTCACGGTGTTACGGTAGGCCACCATACTCTGGTTACGGGCGAAGCTGCCCCAGAAGTGGGTGCCCACGTTGATGGAAAACAGCAACAGAATCGCAAACAGCGAGAGGGTGAGTCGGCGGCGCAGGCTCATGCGGCGTCGGTCAGCTTCTGTATTTTGACCAGCAAGCCCGGGAAGTCGATAGGCTTGGTGGCGTAGTCGTCACAGCCCGCTTCCATTGCCACCTTGCGATCACTTTCCATGGCGTGAGCAGTGAGGGCGATGATTGGAATACTGGCCAGCGATTCTTCAGCGCGGGCGGCGCGGCAGGCGCTCCAGCCATCCATTACCGGCAGGTTCATGTCCATCAACACCAGGTCCGGGTTCAATTCGCGCATGCGAGTAAGGGCTTGTTCGCCATCGCCGGCCGGTTCCACGCGGTAGCCGGCGCGCACCAGGCGCCGCGTGAGCATGTCGCGGTTCAGTTCGTTGTCTTCCACCAACAAAATCAGGGGGCTACTCATTCGGGCCTCCCCAACACACGGTGAACGCGCACCGGCTCGTCGATGCCGCGCAAGTCTTCCTCGCGGGAGTCGCCCAGCAGATAATCGCCGCGCAAAGCGAGTCGTGTGGTATCCGAAATCAGCAGCTCGCCGGCGCCTGTGAGGTCTTCGATGCGTGCGGTCAGGTTCATCGGGTGGCCGACAAAACCGTATTTACTGCGGCGCTCGGAACCGATATTGCCCGCGATCACGTAGCCGGTATTGAGGGCGATGCCGGTGTCGATTTCCGGCAGGCCATCGGCGCGGTTGGCGGCGTTGATTTCGTCCATCGCTTCCAGCATGGCCAGGGCACACTGCACTGCGCGGTCGGCGTCATCCTCGCGCTGGATGGGGGCGCCAAACACCGCGAGAATGGCGTCACCGAGAAATTCATCGATGGTGCCTTGCTGGCTGAAAATAATATCGGTCATGCGACCCAGGTAGCGGTTGAGCAGTGACACCACCTGGTCGGGCGCGAGTTTTTCACACAGCGCAGTGAAGCCGCGAATGTCCGACATCATGATGGTGACTTCGCGCAGGTCGCCGCCCAGCTTCAAGCCTTCGGGGCGTTCCAGAATTTCGGTCACAATTTCGTCGGAGAGGTAGCGGCCAAAGGTGGCGCGAATGAACTTTTCATTGCGTTCCAGTTGTTGCCGGTACAACTCTTCCCGATCGTGCCAGCGCTTGCGTTCAATGCCCGCTTTGATGCGGGCCTGCAGCAGTACGGGGTTGAAGGGTTTGAACAGATAGTCGTCGGCACCCGCAGAAATACATTCGATAATGCCGCCCATGTCCTTGCGGCCGGAAATCATGATCACGGGGGTAGCGCGCCACTCGCTGTGATCCTTGATTTTCTGCAGCACTTCGCGGCCGTCCATACCTGGCATCAGCAGGTCCAGCAGCACCACGTCCACGTCGGCCTGGTCGAGGGTTTTCAATGCCTCCTCGCCGCTGGCCGCGGTGACCACGATGTGACCGCTGCGGGACAGGTAGCGGGCAATGAGTTCGCGGTTCTCCTGCTGGTCGTCCACCGCCAGAATAAAACCGGGGTCTGCGGGGCTCTGGGTATTGTCGCTGGGAGGAGTGTCCAGTCCGGCATCGCTGCCGGCGCGCACCGCAGCGAGCAGGTCATCCAGCGCACTGTGCAGGTCGGCGTACTGCTGGGCGACATCGTCGTGCAGAATTTCGGCGTAGCCCAGTACCGAGGTGAGGGCGTTCATCAGGTCGTGGCGGTCGCGGTCGGGTTCGGCGCGATCGAAATAATCGGCCACGCGGTCAGCGCCGGTGAACAGCTTGTCGAAATCGTCCACCATGTCTGCTGGCAGGGTGTCGTCGATACGGTCGTAGTGCCGGCGCAGGTCGGTAACGGAGCGTTGCAATTGCTCGGTCCACGGCGGTGACTGTCGGGGTTCTGCTAGCACCGGGTGGTCTGGCCCTGTTGCAGCGAAGGGAAATCACAGTATACCGGCGCAAAATGCACCGGGGTAGTACACATTGCAGCGGTGTTTGGGATACTATTCACGCCAGAGCTTTACCGCAACAGGCTGACTAAAGGCGCATCATGTTGGAGCAAGTAGAAATCTTCCAGGGACTCTCCGCCGAAGAGCTGGAAGCTCTCGCAGCCAATAGTACGAATCGGTCCTTCCCGAAAAACACGGTGGTCATTCACGAAAATGACCCCGCGGACTCGCTGTTCATCATCGAGAGCGGCAAGGTGAAGGTGTATTGCAGCGATAAAAACGGCAAAGAGTTCATCATGAACACCCAGGGCACCGGGGATTACTTCGGTGAATTGGCGTTGTTGGATGATTCCACCCGCTCGGCATCTGTTCGCACGGTGGAAAAGTGCACGTTCTGCATCATCTACAAGGATGATTTCAGCCGTGTGCTGGAGCAGTATCCGAATATTTCGCGCACCCTGATTCGCAATCTCGCCCAGCGTGTACGCAAGCTGACCGCGGACGTAAAAAGCCTGGCCCTGCAGGATGTCTACGGCCGTGTGGCCAACGTGCTGATGGACCTGTCAGAAGAGCGCGGGGACGGCACGCTGTATATTCCCGAGAAACTGACCCAGCAGGATATTGCCGACCGCGTGGGTGCTTCCCGCGAGATGGTCGCGCGCATCCTGAAAGACCTCACTATCGGCGAATACATTCGCTTCGAAGGTCGTCACATCATTATCAATACCCGCCTGCCAGCGAAATACTAATCGCTGGCGGGGTGTTGCCCCCGTACCTCCACTTCCAGTTCTCCCCGCGCCAGTCGCGCACGTAGTGTGCTGCCGGTTGTCACTGACGTGCTGTCGGTAACCACGCTGCCCTGTTCATCGGTGAGCAGGGCGTAGCCCCGATCCAGCACGCGCAGGGGGCTCAGGTTGTCCAACAGTTGGGCCAGGTGGCCCAATTGCTGTCCCGCCGCCTGTAGGCGGGCCTTCATGGCTTGTTGTAACCGCTCTTCATACGCTCGTAGCCTGTCCTGTTCGCCCGTCAGCCGCCGCTGGGGAGATTGGCTCAGCAGGCGGGTTTGCAGCAGGGCAAGTCGGCTACGGTGGTGTTGCAAACTGGCGCGCTGGGCGCTGAGCAGGCGGCGCTCCAGTTCATCCAGCCGCTGGGATTGCTCCCGCAGCCGGTGGCCGGGGTGTTGTAACTGCCGCTGGAGCGCGGTGAGGCGCCAGCGAGCCTGTTCCAGCACCTGCCGGATCTGCCTTTCCAGGCGCTGTCGGAGCTGATGCAGGTGCCGTAATTGCTCCTCCCGATCGGGGCTGACCAGTTCAGCGGCGGCAGAGGGCGTGGGGGCCCGCTGGTCCGCCACCATGTCGGCAATGGTGAAGTCCACTTCGTGGCCCACCGCGCTCACCACCGGTAATTCACTGGCGGCGATGGCCCGCGCCACGGGTTCGGTATTGAAAGACCACAGATCCTCCAGGGAACCGCCGCCCCGGGCCAGAATAATGGCGTCGAAGGGGTAGTCACCGCTGGCTGCGAGACGGTTGGCGCGCGCCAGGGCAGCCACAATTTCCGGTGCGGACTGCTCCCCCTGAACCGCCACCGGCAGGATATAGACCTCGATCCCCGGGCTGCGCCGTTCCAGCACGCTGGTAATGTCCTTGATGGCCGCCCCGGTGGGGGAGGTAATTACCGCCAGGCGGGTCACCGCGGTGGGGATGGGCTGCTTGCGATCGGCCGCGAACAGGCCCTCAGCCAGTAATTTCGCCTTCAGCGCCTCGAAGGCCAGCTGCAGGGCGCCGTCCCCGGCGGGTTCCATGTGCTCAGCGATCAACTGGAACTCGCCGCGCCCCTCATACAGGGAGACCCGTGCCCGAACTCGCACCGCATCGCCATTGGCCGGGCTGATCCGCAGGCGCTGGTTGCGGTTGCGGAACATGGCGCAGCGCACCTGGGCCTTGTCGTCCTTGAGCGAGAAGTACCAGTGGCCGGAGGAGGGCCGGGCCAGATTGGAAATTTCGCCCTCCACCCAGACGAAGTCAAAATGCCCCTCCAGCAGGCCACGCACCTGTCGATTGAGCTGGCTGACGGACAGGGTGGGGGCGGGTGGGGCTTGAGTGCTTGTCATAGAGACCGTGTACGCTGGAAAGGTGGCCCGCTGGTTTACCTCGGGCATCGTGAAGATTTATAATTGCACGTTTATTTCCAACCCGCCACAGCCAAGGGAAGCACCATGCTCCGCATCGCTCAGGAAGCCCTCACATTTGACGACGTACTCCTCCTGCCGGGTTATTCCGAGGTGGTGGCTACCGATGTGTCGCTGAAAACCCGCCTGACCCGTGGCATTGAGCTGAATCTGCCGCTGGTGTCCGCCGCCATGGACACCGTTACCGAGGCCCGTCTGGCCATCGCCATGGCGCAGGAAGGCGGTATCGGCATCATCCACAAGAGCATGACCATCGAGGAGCAGGCCGCCGAGGTTCGCCGGGTCAAGAAGTACGAAAGCGGCATGGTGAAGGATCCCATCACCATCCAGCAGGATGCCACCGTGGCCGAGTTGATCGAGCTGACCCGCGCCAACGGTATCTCGGGCGTGCCGGTCCTCAAAGGTGAGGACCTGGTGGGTATTGTGACCCGCCGCGACCTACGCTTTGAATCCGACTTCTCCAAGTCGGTAGCCAGCATCATGACCCCCCGCGAGAAACTGGTTACGGTGAAAGAGGGCGCCAGCTCCGAGGAAGTACAGCGCCTGCTGCATCAGCACCGTATCGAGAAAATTCTGGTGGTCAACGACGCCTTCGATCTCTGCGGCATGATCACCGTGAAGGACTTCGACAAGGCAGAAAGTTTCCCCATGGCCTGTAAAGACGGCCTTGGCCAACTGCGCGTGGGTGCCTCCGTGGGTACCAGCCCCGACACCGACGACCGGGTTTCCGCCCTGGTGGAAGCCGGCGTGGACGTGCTGGTGGTTGACACCGCTCACGGCCACTCCCGCAATGTGCTGGAGCGGGTCAAACTGATCAAGAGCGCCTACCCCGACATGCAGGTCATCGGCGGCAACATTGCTACCGCTGCGGCCGCGCGCGCACTGGCAGACGCCGGTGCCGACGGCGTGAAAGTGGGTATCGGCCCCGGTTCCATCTGTACCACCCGCATCGTAACCGGCACCGGCGTGCCGCAGATCAGCGCCATCGCCAATGTAGTGGCGGAGCTGGCGGGCACCGAAATTCCCGTGATTGCCGATGGTGGTATCCGCTTCTCTGGCGACATCGCCAAGGCCCTGGTGGCCGGTGCACACTCCATCATGATGGGCAGCATGTTTGCCGGCACCGAAGAAGCGCCGGGCGAGGTGGAGCTCTATCAGGGGCGTACCTACAAAGCCTACCGCGGCATGGGTTCCCTGGGCGCGATGTCCAAAACCCAGGGCTCCTCCGACCGGTACTTCCAGGATGCGAGCAAAGGCGCGGAAAAGCTGGTGCCGGAAGGTATTGAGGGCCGCGTGCCCTATAAAGGCCCCGTGTCGGCTATCGTGCATCAGCTGATGGGCGGCGTGCGTTCCGCCATGGGCTACACCGGCAGCAGCACCATCGATCAGATGCGCAGCAATCCAGAATTTGTCCGCGTGACCTCGGCCGGCATGTCCGAGAGCCACGTACACGACGTTTCCATTACCAAGGAAGCGCCCAATTACCCGGTACGTTGAGTTCGACCCTGGCGCCAGCCGCGTCGACGCAACTACCCACGAGTGACGGGGCCGCCACGGCCCCGTTTCTCGTAGCGAGCAACCCAAACCGCCAATACCGTCAGGACCTGATATGAGCGCAGACATCCACGCCCAGAAAATCCTCATTCTCGATTTCGGCTCACAGTACACCCAACTCATCGCCCGCCGGGTGCGTGAGGTTGGGGTCTACAGCGAAATCCGCGGTTGGGATATCGACGAGGCGGAGATCCGCGAGTTCAATCCCAGTGGCATTATTCTCTCCGGCGGGCCGGAATCGGTTGCGGCGGACGCATCGCCGCGGGCCCCGGCCTGTGTGTTCGAACTGGGGCTGCCGGTTCTGGGGATCTGCTACGGCATGCAGACGATGGCCGAACAGTTTGGCGGTAAAGTTGCACCGTCGGCCACCAGCGAATTTGGCTATGCGCAGATCCGCCTGACCAGCAACGGCGGCTTGCTGCACGATATCCGCGATCACCTGGACGAACAGGGTCGCTCGCTGCTGGACGTATGGATGAGCCACGGCGACAAGGTGGTGGAACTGCCCGCCGACTTCGAATTGATCGCCGAAACCGATAACTGCCCCATCGCTGGCATGGCCCACCGCGAAAAGCCTTTCTTCGGCATCCAGTTCCACCCGGAAGTAACCCACACCCTGCAAGGCAAACGCATTTTTGAGCACTTCGTGCTGGAACTGTGCGGCTGCGAGGTACTGTGGACGCCGGCCAATATTGTCGAAGATGCGATCGCGCGTGTGCGCGACCAGGTCGGTAGCGACAATGTATTGCTGGGTCTGTCCGGCGGTGTGGATTCCTCAGTGGTGGCCGCGTTGTTGCACCGCGCTATCGGCGACCAACTCACCTGCGTATTCGTCGACAACGGCTTGCTGCGCCTCAACGAAGGTCAGCAGGTGATGGACATGTTCGCCTCCAACATGGGGGTGAAAGTAATCCGCGCCGACGCTGAGGAGCTTTTCCTGGGCCGACTGGAAGGTATTAACGACCCCGAGCAAAAACGCAAAGTTATCGGCAATACCTTTATCGACGTGTTCGATGAGGAAGCGGCGAAATTGCAGGGCGTGAAGTGGCTAGCCCAGGGCACCATCTATCCCGATGTGATCGAATCCGCCGGGGCCAAAACTGGCAAAGCCCACGTGATCAAATCCCACCACAATGTGGGTGGCCTGCCCGAAGACATGGCGCTGGAATTGGTAGAGCCTCTGCGCGAACTGTTCAAGGATGAAGTGCGCCAGATCGGCCTGGAACTGGGCTTGCCCTACGACATGGTTTATCGCCATCCCTTCCCAGGTCCCGGCTTGGGCGTTCGTATCCTCGGTGAAGTGAAGAAGGAATACGCCGATCTGCTGCGTGAAGCGGATGCGATTTTTATCGAAGAACTGCACCGGGAAGACTGGTACCACAAAACCAGCCAGGCCTTCGCGGTGTTCCTGCCAGTGAAGTCAGTGGGGGTGGTAGGCGACGGCCGCCGCTACGAATACGTGATTGCCCTGCGCGCCGTAGAAACCGTGGACTTCATGACCGCCCGCTGGGCGCACTTGCCCTATGAACTCCTGGAGCGTGTGTCCAACCGCATTATCAATGAGATCGCGGGTGTGTCGCGGGTGACCTACGATGTGAGCAGCAAGCCGCCCGCTACGATTGAGTGGGAGTGATGGAAATTTTAACTTATTGATTAATAAGCTAAAATTCCATCCCGTTGATAACATGATTTGCAACATTAATGGTATTGTTCATCGCATTATCCGCGCGGTGAAGTCGCAACTGCGTCCAGATTGTTAGCTCGCTGGCTGAACAAACGAGACAAAGGACTCTCAGGCCGTCTCGCCGAGCGTTCGGCAGCGAGCGCAGAAGCCAGACCGGTATTACCGGATCGCAATGCAGCCTCAATCAGGGTCAGATTGATCACGTCCCGTTGCGCATGACTACCACCAAAGCGATGAGCGATTTCCCGCACAGGTCGAATCAGGTTGACG
The DNA here is from genome assembly GCA_030427085.1 of Gammaproteobacteria bacterium. Lineage (GTDB taxonomy): Bacteria > Pseudomonadota > Gammaproteobacteria > Pseudomonadales > Halieaceae > JAUHXH01. The sequence continues at coordinate 15,983 of JAUHXH010000001.1, forward strand.
GTTTTGTGATAGTCGCCTTCTGCGAATGCCTTAACACCCAGTGTGAGTGGGTGCCCTACTTCGCGAGTAAACAGGGCGTTGTCGTCATTTCTCTGCATGGCTGCCTGCTGTGCATCCACAACTTGTTGGATGGCTTCAGGTCGATTGGCGCCCACAAAAGCCATAGCCGCATGGAGGTCGTTAAACGCGTAGTTGCCGGAAGTTGCAATCGGCGTCCAGTTATCGGCTACGGTCTGCCAGCGATTGTCGACATCGATGCCACGCAAGTGAAGGCGCCAGAGCAAGGCTGAAGCATCAACCATATCCAGGACAACGCTCGAGCGCTCTCCATAGATCGGGCCATCAAACAGATTGAACACTTCGTCGATCTCATCAAGTTCGAGGTGGTAAAGCGCCAGATGCCACCAGTTGTGCACCTGGAAGAAGCTGTCGGTCGACCAATCGTCTGCGTTTTCCCGCATCCAGGCGATTCCCTCGCGTGGCCGCCCCTGGGTCTCCATGACATGGGCTACTGCATGCTGGCCCCATCCGTCGCGTGGGTTCAGTGATACGGATTCGCGGCCGAAGCGTTCCGCCGACTCGAAATCCCCGCTCTCTTCGAGGCCGAATGCATACATACCAAGTACAGCGTGGTAGCCGGGTATCTCTTTGTGCCAATGTGGGAGCGCTCTGGCGATACGATCGCGTAGCATCCTCGAGTTACCGGTATAAAAGTCGACCAGATGCCCAGCTTGAAGCGCCAGGATGTCTTGAGGATGACTGATCGTGATGTCTTCAAGGATACGGCTGGCCTGCCGCCAGCGGCCTTCGACCAGGCAACGAACGGCTTGTTGGTGTTGGTGCTCGTGTGGATTGCACTTGAGGCGCGCAGCGGCTTCCAGACAGGTCCTGGCAACTGCGATATCGCCCGGTTCCGTACCGAGTAAATGCAGATACGCTTTGAACATGTGAGCCATCACGAACTCCGGAGAAGTGGCAATCGCTTGATCGATTGTCTCCACAGGGTCCGCGACATAACATTGCAGCTGCTTAAGCGCGCGTTCATAAGTCACCAGGCTGTCTTGATCGGCGCCGGTATGCGTAAAGTTGTAATCGTTGCGAATGTTCAATTTCGCTACCTCCTGACTTGGTTTCGGTTATTCCGTGTTGGTTATTTGATACTCTAGACCTAAGACTATTTCTCGACCATGGCCCGAACGCCGGAATCATTGACTCAGGCGCCGGGAGGAGCGAACTTCCATGTTGGAAAACCATGGATGCACTGTCTGATACTATCTCTGCAATCCGCCTGACCAGTAGCGCGTTTCTGGATGCGCACTTTGGCGCACCCTGGTGTATTCAGTCGCAAATTACGCCAGAGGATTGCGCACCCTTTGGGCCTATGCCCAAACAAATCATTGCATATCACTATGTGGCATCTGGCTGCTTGTTTCTGGATCTTGATGGGGATGAGTCTATCGAGGTCGGCGCGGGAGAAGTGGTGCTTATTCCGCGCAATGACCGACATACTCTCGGCAGTGCTCCGAGACTAAAGCCAGAGCTTATCGATCATCTTATTCAGCCTCCGGACGGTGTTAAACCTGCTACCTTACAGATTGGCGGTAGCGGTGCCAGGGCGCATATCATTTGCGGTTTCATGGGTTGTGAGATTCCTGATAATCCACTGTTGTCCGCACTTCCCCGAGTTCTCAGGATTAAAACTAACGATGGCGCCGGTGGTCCGTGGTTGAGGGATTCATTCCAACGCGCAGCAGAAGAGTTCGGGCTGGGTGGGATTGGTTCTTCAACGGTGCTGGGCAAACTTGCCGAACTGCTATTTGTCGAAGCGGTTAGACGTTATCTCGTGACCTTGCCGCTAGATCAGACGGGATGGCTCGCGGGACTACGAGATCCAAAGATAGGCAGGGCACTCGCCATGCTACACAGTGAACCAGGGCGCGCCTGGACAGCGGATGAGCTCGCGGGGGCAGTCGATATGTCACGCTCAGCCTTTTCAGAGCGGTTTTCTGGTTTTGTCGAGATGCCACCAATGAGGTACCTCAGCCACTGGCGTTTGCAACTAGCTGCGGTTCGACTGCGAGAAAGCCCCCGGGCTATTGCACAAATAGCCTACGAGGTGGGGTACGAATCGGAAGCAGCATTTAGCCGTGCCTTCAAACAGGCGTTCGGTATCACACCGGGAAAATGGCGAAGATACGAATCGGGCCGAGCGCCGTCCAAGTGAATACCGAGTTCCATGGAGGCAGTGCCCGCCGCGGCGCGCTATCCTGAGCATTCCAGTTACTCCCGGTGGACAAGCCTGTGGCGCGCAAGTTCGCGGTCTGGACTTAAGTAAGCGGCTTACCGCCGAAGCGGTAGCCGAGATAAAAATGGTATGGGCAGAGAACCATGTGTTGTCGTTTCCAGATCAACAACTAACTGACGACGACCTGGAGCGATTTACCCGGTATTTCGGCACGCTTGGCAAACGAAGGAGGAATGCCTTATTGACAATGGAGTGGGAGTCACCTGAAGTTCAGAAGGTGAGGGTGGCGGCTCCCCCGGCGATACGCTCCATAATCACGCTGGCGCCGTGTATCTTCACACCCTCTACCAGACAATCCTGGTTATAGCCGCGTGCCGTGGTGCAGGGTGGGCAGGCCCAGACGTCGCCACCCCGGGCCATGAAGTCCTCCAGTAGGGTTTTCAGCTTGTCCATCGGCGCCACGTGGGTGTGCTCGATACCGTTCTTGCGTACCAGGTCGATGGCACTGCTGGTGAGGAACAGGCCGACGGTTTTGCCGGAAGTCAGTGCGCCGTTGGCGATAGTCAGGCCAACCGACGACACTTCGTCGTAAATGCCCTTGGTCATAACGATGATCAGGTCAGTGGTTTCGTTGTTCATGGTAGTTGCTCCTTAGAAGTGTAATGTCGTTTCCGCGAACCGGTCTTGGCCGCTTGAAGGAAAGTCTAGGGAGCGAGGGGCCTACCTTTTAGGGCAGATTCTGTAGCAAGCCACTACAGAATCTGAAGTAAATCAGCTGGAGAAAATGCGCGGATTGTCGGTGGTGAACGAACTGATGCCGAGCCAGCGGCTGAGGTTGTTGAGGTAGACCGGCGGGGCCACCAGTTTTACCAGGTCTTTATCGATAGCCCGGTGGATGTCCAGTTCGCCGTACCAGACCCTGGTCAGGGTGGGCACAGAAGCGGTGATGTATACGTCCACGTCAAAGCCCATGTCCTGAGCGCATTCCTGTACCTCGCCATTGCGAACATAAATAAACTGCTTGGGGTCGTCCTTGATGTCGGTGAGGTTGAGTTGCAGGACGGTATCACCGGCAGGCAGTTCATCGACGTTGATGCCCCCGGCGAAGTCCCGGAGCAGGCCGGAAACCGTATTCTGTTTGTCGGTCATGCCCTCTCGGGCGTAGCGCATCCCCCAGCGCCCGAGCTCTGTCAGCACCGGCGCCAGAGCCTTTCCCGAAGGCGTGAGGAAATACTCATATCGGTTGCCGGTTCCACTGCGTTTGCGCAGCACGATACCCTGCTCCTCAAGGAAGCGCAGGCGGTCGCGAAGCAGTGAGGGTGAGAGCTGGGGAATATACTTCTGGATCTCCGAATAGCGGGTGGAGCCGAAGAACAGTTCGCGGATGATTTGCAGCGTCCAGCGCTCGCAGAGTACCGAGGTGGCCATGGATATGGGGCAGGCTTCGCCGTAGTCGAACATAGTGTCCCCGCTTGTTTCAGTCGCGTTAATTATACGAAGTATAACCGGCGTTCGAGCGTGGCTGGTTCCCGGTGATACTCGAGTTGTGGTGACCGGTACTGACAGGGAATACTAGGCTATAGTTGAAGAGGGCCGCAGCCCTAAGGCGGCACGATTCCAGCACAAATCCCAGCTATAGGAGCGACAGGCACTATGGGTTTATTTGATTTTGTGAGCAATGCCGGTGAAAAACTGACCGAGGCCGTACTTGGCAGCACCGACAGCCCGGACATCAACAAGCCGGCGGAAATTTCCCCGGAGCGGATCAATGAGTTGCGCGCCCAGAACATCGGCCGCATGGTTTCAGAGTTGGACATCGATGGTGAGCAGGTCCAGGTTAGCGTCAACGGCGACAAAGCCACCCTGACGGGCACCGCGCCCAGTCAGGAAGCACTGGAAAAAATCGTACTCTGCGCCGGAAACCAGCACGGTATCGCCCAGGTGGACTGCCAACTTGCGGTGGACGCCCCCCCTGCGCCTGTTGCCCCTGCCGCCAGTGACACCGACAGCGCCCCAGCTGCCAGCGACGCCGCTCCTGCGCCCAGTCCGGAAGCCGCTTCCACGTTTTACACGGTGAAATCTGGGGATACCCTCAGCGCTATCGCCAAGGCCCACTACGGTGACGCCGGTAAGTACATGGTGATCTTCAAGGCCAACGAGCCGATGCTCAAGGACCCCGACAAGATCTACCCTGGCCAGAGCCTGAGGATTCCGCCGCTGTAAGTGGCCGTTGTCTATCTTTAGGAGGAGCTAGCCTGCCGCCTGTACCGTGAAACGCTCCCGGGGGAAATGTACATGCACCACGCCCGTGGTCGGTGTTTCTCGGCGCAGGATAAATCGATCGGGCAGGCTCGCCACCAGCACGCCGTTAACGGCTTCCTGGGCGTAGTCCGAGGGCGCAATACTCACGGCCTGGTCGAGTAAGGGGTCGTCGCCACTGTCCTGGGGCAGGGGGCGCGGTTCACTGTTGCGCGCCAGGGCCAGACACTCGCTGTCATCTATGTCGCGGCTGGCGTCGTGATGGAAAGCGTTGATGCGCTGCACCCAGGCGGCGGTGGCCGGATGATGTTGCAACAGTTTCTTCCCCCCAATTTCGGTGGCAAACCACAGCGCGTGCCAGGCGCTGAAGTCGATCATGCCGGGCTGCACTCCCTGCAGGTAGTCACCGCTCAGGAGCGCTTCCAGTTCATCGAGGTAGGACGCTATGGTGCCGGCGGCATCCTGCGGAGGGCGCGATGCCGGCGCCATGTTAGCTGCGACTCCCTTGCGGTCTTTCAGCAGGCGATACAGGCCAAGCGGACCGATATCCGCGAGCACCTTGCGCGCCATTGGCCACCCCATGGACTGCCGGACCAGCGAAAAGAACACGGGCATCTCCGCCCGATTCACAAAATCGCGTTGCTCTGCGCTCAGCCCCTGCGATGAGAGCTCCGGGCGGCCGGCCCGCTGGGCGATCTCTTCACTGACAACTCTGGTGTCACAAAACATGTCAGCCCCGAGCTGCGCCACCGGAACGCGGCGATAGCCGCCGGCGAGGGCGTTCACTAATGGCCGCGGCGGCATTGGTCCGGTCAGTGCGGAAGCCCAGGGCAATTCGGCGTAGCCGAGCATGGCGCGGATCTTTGCGGCGAAGGGGGAAATGGCGTAGTGGTGCAGGATGAACTCGGACACTGAATGACTCCCTGACGATGAATTATTTTGGCTGTCAGGCATCCTAACACTGGTTTTGCCGGTACTGGTATGGCGCTGTAGTACTACGGGCCCGCTCTGTCACGGGGTAATGCAGACTCAGTTTGACGCTACCTTATCCCACTCTTCCCGTGCGTGTTGGAACTGGTTGTGCGCTTTACCTACGTATAGCAGCACCTCATCCACATAGCCGTCCGTGGACGCTGACCACACACGGTTCAGATAGCGCTCTCCGGCGGCAAAGCTGGACATGATGTCGGCGTAGGCCATCAGGCCGAAGAGGTGCTTCATACTCTCGCGGGCGTCGGCAAACCTGGCCAGGTCATCCCGGAAGATCCGATCGATCTCGAAGCGCATTTCATAGGTGGGAACTTTGTCCTTGCGACCATCCAGTTCGGCCAGGTTGGCCAGGATGTTGTTCAGGCTTTGCTCCAGTGCGTTGCGGTCAGTGGCCAGCAGGCTGTCATCCTGAGCCGCGGCGCGTTCGCCAGACTTGAGCATGAAAATACCTGCCACACCGGCAATCAGTACGGGGATGAAAAAGGTCCAGTTGACGGCGGTTTCGTCCAGACTGGCGAGGAAGGCTCCGCCGAGAAAAGACGCTACGATAATCAGCTTGGCAAATGTCATCATGATGTCTCCTCCTTAGGATGCGCTCAGAATGATTCGAACAGCATCGCCCACGCCCACCAGTGCCTCGCCGACGATAATGCCGGCGGCGATGGGAATGCCTTTGTTGTCAGACCAGTGTTGCCCCATTCTGCGGTCGGAAATCTCCCGCAGTAAGGTGCCCAGGGAGTAGGTCAGCACAATGTTGAAGGGTAAGTAGAAGCCAAGTCCGACCGTGATACCCAGGCCGGTCATCATGGCCGACAGTAGACCTCCCAGCAGCGCGCCTGCCACATATTTTTCCGTCGGTACATCACCGCCCGTAATACCATTAACCATGGAGGCCAGTGCCTGACCCTGCGGTGCGGGGAGTTCGTCACTGCCCAACCCGAACGCCTGGTGGAGCACGTAGATCAGCACGATGATCACAATCGGACCCAGCCAGGCACCGGCAAACTGGCCCATCTGCTGCATGCGCGGTGTGGCGCCCACCAGGTAACCGGTTTTCATATCCAGCATCAGGTCGGTGGCCTGACTCATCGCCACGCAGGTAGCGGCGCCAACGGTCACCGCGGCAACAATGGCCTGGGTGGTTTCCATACCGCTGGTCAGCATGATCAGGATGGTCACTGCCACCAGCGTCATACCCGACAGCGGCGACCAGTTGGTACGGCCGATGGCTTCACTCAGGATGATGCCGGCCATCCAGATCCACAGCGTGCCCAGCAGCCCCATAGCAATACCACGGCCGATGCCAACGTTATCAGCGGAGGTCCAGGCCATCACCATCAGCAGGATCGCTGCACCCACAATCGCCACATAGAGCAGCTTTATAGGCATTTCATCGCGGCTCATGGCGCTCTCGACTTTGGCGCTGTTTTGCATCGACTTGATGGCGGAGCGAATCAGCGGCAGTGCCAGCAGCACGCCGATGATCGCGCCGCCGATCAGCATGCCGATTCCCGTTGGTCGGAACAGGCCGATGCGCAGGGCATTGGCGTCGGTGATGGTATTGCCGGCGGCATCGACGGGCAACATACCCGTGATGTCCAGCATCGGGGCCAGAAAGAAATAACAGACATAGCCGCCGATGATAAATGCGACCCCGCCACGGCCGGCGATGTAGCCCACACCGATCGTCATCAGCGAGGCGTAAAACATCAGGTTTAAGTAGGCATAGTCATCCGGAATACCCAGCCAGTCGCCCAGGTGGATGTCGTGAACTCCGTTGGCCAGCGCGATGGCGTGCACGGTGCCGGAAAACAGCATGGCACCCACCAGCAGTTTCGCTTTTTCAATACCGGCGCCGGGAGATTTCAAAATCGTTGCCACGGCCACGCCACCGGGGTAAGTCAGGCGTTCAAAATCGATCATCTGCTTGCGCAGTGGAATGATGAAGGCAATGCCGAGGAAGGCGCCGGCGATGGCACCGAAGGTCACGATGTAGGGGTTAAGTTCCTGTCCATAGCCGAGGATGAAGATGGCGGGTACGGAAAACATCAGGCCGCTGGAAGCACCATTTACCGCCGATGCCACCGTCTGCGCCACGTTGTTCTCGACGATGGAACGGCGACGGAGTATCCCGCGTAAAATGCCAAACCCCAGGATGGCGGCCAGTTCGGAGCCTTCGATAGAAAAGCCGAGCTTCAGCGATGCATAACCGATGGCCATGGCGATGATAACGCCGAGGAAATAGCCAACGAAAATGGCATGTTTACTGAGTTCCGGATAAGGGCCGTACGCTATTGGCCCCTCGGCATTGGCGTTCACGCCGTGTTCACTGGTTGACTCAGACACAGATCTCTCCCATATAGCCCGAAGTCGTATGCCGCATCACACCGCTCAATGGTGTTCGCGCCCGACTTCATTATTAGTTTTAGCCTGTTCGGACGGCACGGTATGGTCGTCATTAAGACGGACGTTAACGTAAATATTAATCATCTTTCGCAGTGGCTACTTTAAACCCCAAAAAATTAAAGTAGAGCAATTGGGTGCCCAAACATTAACAAACGCAATCAAAAATGTCGTTCCCTGCGGCCTGCGCGAGACGCACGATATTACGGGCGACAGCTCTTTTAACAGGAATCCAACAATGAAATATACACGGCAGGGTGCAGGAGAATACCTGGTCCTGGTGCATGGTGCACTCACGGACGGTTCTATGTGGCATAGCCATGTAGCGTATCTAGCCTCCGACTTCGATGTGGTGTCAGTCACCCTGCGTCACTTTGATGGTGATGATGCAGATGGCTTTGGTTTAAACACCCACGCCCAAGATTTAATAGGTTTAGTTACCGATCTGGTCATTGAGAAACCTGTAAATATTGTGGGTTGGTCTTATGGTGCAGACGCAGTATTGAATGCACTGGTGAAACAGGACTTGCCAGTGTCCAAAGTTCTTCTTTATGAACCGGGTTATCCCGGATGCCTCAGTGAATCAGAACTCAGTTCCTGGCAATCGGACGCGAGCGCGATGTTCGATCCAGTGTTTTCTGAGTTTAATGGCGGCAATCTGGAATTGGCAGTTGAATATTTGATTGACGGCTCAGCTAACAAACAGGGCTACTTTCGCAGTCAACCTGAGGCAATAAGAAAGCTGCAACTAGCTAAACGCCATACTTTGGCGCATCAGCTAAATCAAAAAGAGCACCCTCTGATAAATATAGATTCGGTATCAACAGTTAAGACTCCCGTTGTTCTGGGTTATGGAGAACACACACGCGATCTTTTCAAGTTAGTGACAGATCGAACTTCGAAGTTACTCAACAAGACGGAAGCAAACTCGGTATTTGGAGAGAGCCATATGTTTCCGCAAGAGAAACCAGAAAAGTTTTCACGTTTTATTACGAACATACTTTCAACACAGGTCTAAGCAGCGTTTGGTGGCACGCGATCAGGTGTCATCCTTCCGGTTCGCTGCCCTGCGTTTACATGTGCAGTTCCTCATTGGGTCGTTACAATAACGGTTGCTCGGCGTTCTGTATAATAAATATCTTTCCGAAAAATGCAATAGTTGCTATGCTTGCTTTGCACCAGGAAAAGTGCCGTTGCCCGATAGCTGACATCGCGAGTTCCGCTTTCTGACGCTCGCTAGTCCATGCAACACAAGTATTCATTCGGAAGAGCTTTTCATGAGCACATTACAGCGACTATTCCCTTCGGCGTTCCTCAGCCTTGTTTGTCTGTGGTCTCCAGTCTCATCTGCATCCCTACTCCTCGGTCATTTCGAATATGAATGTTTCGATAGATCGGGTTGTTTACATTCTTCGGGTTCCGGCACCGAAGCGAATTTGGAGCTAGAGATTTATCCAGGCAGGCTTGATTTGGGTACGTATGTTTCTGGCTCTACCACCAGCCTGACATGGGAAGTGGAACCCTTTATCAATACCTTTTTCACAAGCGGCCTCAATCCGTCTGCTGAACCCATGGTCTTCTTGCAAGGCATAGTCGGTGGGAGTGGTTTTGGCACGACAATGACCAAAAATCACTTTCTTAATGGGCGAGTAGAAAGTAGCGCTTCGTCAAGACTGGACGGCGGCTATGATGTGGTGCCGATCAACGGCATTGATCTAGCCTTGAACCTGCCCGTGACCCACATCAAATTTGACTTGTTCAATCTACAGATTATGCCTAGTAACCAGGTTGACGATGCTGTAGCACTACAAACACATTTCAGGGTTGAGTTTCTGAACGACGTACAGGCCGTTCCGGCACCGGGCACGATGTTCCTCTTTAGTTCGGGTATCCTCGGCATACTGATGGCCAGAAGGAGGGCGGTGAGTTCTGACTATCCGTAACAGGCCAAGTGTTCCTGACCAATCTTTGGTCTACTTGTTCCACTAAGTATTTGTTCGTAGCCTCGGGTCCCCGAGGCCTCTCCCTGAAAATCAGAAGCCACAGTGGGCCCAAGTACCGCTGGCGCTTCCCAACGGCGTGAGCGCACTTTTGAACAGCAGCTCCCAACCACCAGCGGAGCGGTGACAAGACCTTATATCAACAGTGTTTAACGTCGTTTCGATACCCTGGTTACAAAGTAATCCAAGCCAAAAAGAATATAAAACATCCTTTTTATCTCCTATCGCACTACACCACCGGGCAATTTATCTTGCTTAGCGAGTAATTATCTAGTAGTTTTCCTGTTATGCAAAATGGAAAACTTGCTGAAATATAATACATCTACGATGTTCAGGGCCGAACAATCGTAGAGAGGAAACACGCATTGAGCAACTCTGGACAACCAAAGTGATGACGGGGATGAGAAATGAAGAATCGTGTTTTTAGCTCAGCTGTAGTGTTAGCACCGCTTTTGATCGCTTCACCAGCGGCGCATTCAGCCATGTTGGAGGAGGTTGTAGTGACGGCCCAAAAGAGAGAGCAAAACTCTCAAGAGGTGGGCATAACGATCAATGCTTTTAGCAGTAAGAAACTGGATGAGCTCGGTGTCGTCAACACCGAAGACCTGGCGAACTACGTGCCCAATCTCAATGTTAGAAAGACTAAGGGTGAAAACTACCCAACCGTCACCATCCGTGGCGTTGGCCTGATGAGCGGCGACACCAATTACGCCACATCGACATCTTCCACGGCAATACATCTGGACGGTGTGTACTTCGGCTCCCCTACGATGCTCGGATTCCAGCTATTTGATATGGCGCAAGTAGAGGTCCTGAAAGGCCCTCAGGGGACCCTTTATGGTCGGAACTCCACCGCCGGATCAGTGAATTACATTACCCGGAAACCTGAGGAGGAATTTGGGGGGACCTTCAAGGTTGGTTACGACAGTTTTGATGTATTCAGTTCCTGGGGGACCGTAAACAGTGCGGTAACGGATAACACCGCAGTGCGTTTTGCCTACCGCTACGAAAAGGGGGACTCCTATCAAGAAGATTTAAGCGGAGATGCCTGGGATGGGGCTGAGCGACTATCGACGCGGATGAGTGTGGGCATCGACGCAACGGAGCGATTTCGGGTGGATGCTTCTCTCTATACCGGGAACGATCAGTCCGGAATGGGGCGGAATCACGTGCGAGGCATTGACGATGACCCCTGGGTTGCCGACGGAAATGTGTTGGAAAATTACGATATCGAGTTCTATGGAGGTCGGCTGAACCTGAACTACGACTTGACCGATAGCCTCGATTTGACCTCGCTGAGTTCATGGAACTATGTTGATGCGGAGCTTCCCGACGAGGCCGATGGCGCCAGCATTGTTCTCCAGGAAGGGGTCTACAGTGATCGAGTTGTGCAGGTCAGTCAGGAGTTGCGCCTCACTGGCCAGGGCGATTCAGTAAACTGGACGGCGGGGCTGTATTATTTTGGCGAAGAGGTGAACGCCGAACGGGAAGTCGAATACTTCGAAGAGTTTTACTATCCCGGAGATTTTCATCCCGGCCTTGTCTACGACAGTGAGCAGCAAACTGACGCCTATGCAGTTTTCGGTCAGGCAGAGTTCGACTTAACCCAGAATCTGAGCCTGCTGACCGGCGTGCGCTGGAGCAAGGAGGAGAAGAGCTTCGAGGTCACCAATCGATGGAACAACTTCATCGGCGATGTGCTGGGAGATTTTGAAGTTGATCCCGATACGGGTTACCGCATCCGCAACCTGAACGCTACGGACGACCACGAGTGGGATGACTTCTCTTACAAACTGGGACTGAATTATCAAGCGACCAATGATCTGTTGGTATACGCCTCGGTCAGTAATGGATTTAAGAGTGGCGGTTACCTCGGCTCCATCACCGTCACACCAGAGGCCGTTCACAACCCCGGCGATCCTGAAGATCTAACGGCCTACGAAGTAGGTCTGAAGTCTATTCTGCTGGATGGCTCTCTTCGCCTGAATGCAGCGGGATTCTATTATGACTACAAGGATATGCAGGCCGAGTCCATCGTATTTGATGGAATTGTCTCGTATCAAACGCTGGTCAATGTTCAACAGGTTACTATCGATGGCTTTGATTTCGAGGCCACCTATTTAGTCAATGAGGACCTGGAGATCAGTCTGGGTGTCGGTTACACCAACGGTACGCATGACGAGTTCATTACCGATATCGGCAGCGGCGATGAACAGGATTATTCCGGTACCCGTATCCTCAATGCACCGGAGTGGTCGGGTGTCCTGTATGCACAATACAACTTGGGCGAAGCATTCGGAGGCGAGTTTGAATTGGTAGGGGTGTATTTGAGCAACAGTGATTTTGATTTCAATTTCACTGATCGATCACTCAAATCCGGCTCCTACGATCTGTTCGATGCCCGGATTAATTTCACGCACCAGGCTACAGGTATTCAGGCCTCACTCTGGGGGAAAAACCTGACAGATGAAGAGGTATTGGTTCACGCCTTTGAACGTGGCGATGGTGAGATCAGCGAGCTGTATCTTCCCCCAAGGCGCGTGGGCTTGTCTGTGGAGCTCCCGTTCTAGGCAGGCCGGGATCGGATCGTTTGACGGCACATGTATTCACTGACAATTGACAAGCTATGGCTATGAATTTGGACCCGCAACTGTTGCCGTTCATCGAGGCTGTGGAGGCGAATCGTGAGCGCCCTGCACATTTGATGACGCCCGAGGAGCTACGGAAACTCTCCACAGCGAAACGGGCGCAATCAAGCTACCCTCCTAGCATGAGCGTTACCGACCACCGTGTTCCCGCGGGCGACGGTAACTTGAAAGTAAGGGTATACCGTCCCGGTCAGCCGGGTGTGCAGCCCTGCCTGCTGTTCATCCACGGTGGCGGATGGGTGACAGGGAATATCGACACTCATGACCAGATATGCGCCGACCTGGCTGTGGGGGCGGGATGCACCGTGGTCGCCCTGGAATATTCGCTGGCTCCCGAGCATCCCTACCCACAGGCACTAAATGAGTGTATCGAGGTACTGGGTTGGCTACGGGCTAATGCATTGGCGCTCAACGTCGATTGCAATCGAATGGCAATTGGGGGGGATAGTGCCGGCGGCAACTTGACTGCGGCACTGACTTTACGTCTTCGTGATGAGGAGGAGAGCTTTCAGCCGGTACTTCAGTTACTCCTCTATCCCGTCCTAGACGATAATGTAGACCGGGAATCTTATATCAGAAATGCCGCTGCTCCCTTTCTGGATCGCGATATTATGATTTACTGTCTCGGTCACTATCTCGAAAACGGAAAACACAGTAACGACCCATACGCGTTACCGTTGAAAGCCACCGATCTCACAAACCTGCCTGACGCCTTTGTTGTAACTTGTGGCCATGATCCGCTGATGGACGAAGGAGACGAGTACGCGATGCGCTTGATACAATCCGGGGTCAACTGTGAGTACCGTCACAATCCATCTTTGATTCACGGATTTTTGCGCTGCACCGATATCAGTTCCGAGTCAGAGCGAGAATACAATGCAATCTGCCAGGCACTGAAACGCGCTTTTGCCTGAGACTCAATCCCTTTTAGTCGTTGAAGAGAACGGTCTCAGGATCTATGTGTGCGAACGGATTACTGAAGAAACTGGCATTTTCCTGCACTGTGGCACTCAATTCCTTAACTATGCCAATGCAGTGCTTCAGTTTTTCGGAACGGGGGGCCGATACATCGGGCTCGACGCCCTCTATCGTCACCGAGGCTATTGCCTCGGTGCCATCACCCACAATCGGGATGGCGATGCGCTTGAGATCGCCAACGCCCGCGTCTTCCTTGGCGTAGCCGTTTCGTTTCTGTCTTTTAAGTTGTTTGAGGAATTCCGTATCCTGCCAGCCAGATGGCATGGGAATCTTTTGCGAGCGAACGAAGTCAAAGTAGTCCTTTATCTCCCGGGTGGGAAGATGGGCCGCTATCACTTGTGAAGCGCAACCCTCGTGCAGTAAATGTCTTTCCGTCAGCCAGCGTGCATCAAAACTCTCCTGGGGAGGTTCAATAATGGCGATACAAACGGAGTACCAGCCGATACGGACGTTGAGGGTAGTGGTTTTGTCGGTGGCGGTAGTGATTTGTCGAAGGTAAGGCATACTCGCGGCGCGTATGGTATAGCGCTCACAAAATGCGCGAGCCAACTGCGCGGTCATTTTACCCGGTACAAATTTGGAAGAGTTATCCAGTTTGCTGATATAGCCCGTTGTTTCAAGCGCTATCATGGAACGATGGGCGGTACTTGCTGGTACCTCAGCACGCCTGGCAATTTCGGCAACCCCCAAGGCTTCCCGGGCAGAACAGATAATTCGCAGGATACTGAAGGTCTGTTTGGTCGATTTGTTGGCCATTATAAATCGCTAAGTCTAGACGTGACTGAAGATGGGGCTGGCGTGGTAGAAGCGAGTGACGCTGTTGAGCTCATCGGCGATTTTTTTCAATTGCGGAATCAGCAACATGAATTTTTCATGGCTAATAACCTCAATAGGCCCCACCACAGTGATGGCTCCGTGAGGGCGTTGTTCAATGTCGAGCACAGGAAACGCCACCCCGTTTACGCCCAGAAAGTGGTCCTGGTAACCGAGGGCATAGCCGCTGTCACGAACCAGTTTGATGTCGTCCCAGAGCTTCTCGGGGTCAGTGATGGTGTTCTCTGTATAAGCTTCAAGAGGTTGGTGCTGCTGGATGTAACTATCGATCTCCTCGTCCTTAAGAAAGGAGAGTATCGCACGCGAACCGGGGCTAACATGTAGGGGTACCGATATGCCGCGTACCACGCGTGCGAGCACCTTGCCACGACGGCTTTCAATACCATCGATTGTGATATGGCTGAACCCTACTGGGATCTGTAAGGCCACCGTCAAACCTGAAACGGCATGCATCTTCTGCATGAACTCCCGGCAGAGTGTTTGTATATCGGGGTCATCAAAGTCCGGGTTCAATAGCTCCAGCATACGAAAGCCCAAAATATAGCGACTACCCGAGGCGTCCCGAACCAAAAACCCTTCTTCCACCAGAGTTTTCAGGGCTCGAAATGCCATGTTCTTCGAAATATCGAGCTTTCTGCTGATGTCCGCCACACCAAACTCGGCATTGTGCTGCGCAAACACTGAAAGCACTTTCAGGACGTTGACGCTTGATTTGTTAACGTGGGACGGGTTGAGTGTACTGCCAGAAGTCATTTCGTTACGATCAGCAAGAAGATAATGCTTCCAGTATATAGAACATAAAAGTGCGAGAAAACCGGAATTTACTCCAGTACTTCCAGCGCTGTCAGGGCGATGCACTCGACGGCTGATTCAAAGCGCTTGGTGTGCTGATTGGCCGAATCACTCTCCAGCCCGCGGCGATAAATTCCCTGGCAGATTGCGATCAATCGGAAGAAGCTCACGCCCAGGTAGAAGTTCCAGTTCGGTAGACATTCCACACCGATTCCTCGACAGTAGCGTTCCACGTATTCTTCTTCGGTCGGTATTCCAAGTCCTCCGCGATTGATTCCCCCCAGTCCCCGTAGTTCTTCTCGCTCCACGGGAAGCCGCCACTGCATACACTGGTAAGCGATATCTGCATAGGGATGGCCCAAGGTGGACAGCTCCCAGTCCAGAATCCCAAGAGCAGCAGAGCGTGTCCGACTGAAGATCAGGTTGTCCAGGCGAAAATCACCGTGAACGAGTTTGGGCTCATATGCCTCCCCGGGCTGCTGGCAGGCAAGCCAGGCTACAACTGCCTCCACCGCCGGAATAGACCGCGTCTCAGACGCCCTGTACTGTTTGGTCCAGCGAGCTATCTGTCGTCCGAAGTAATCACTGGCATTTGCAGCATTGCCATAGTCGGCCAGACCTGCACTCACTACGTCCAGGTTGTGAAGCCTGATGAGGAGATCATTCATCTCCGTGTAAATGGTATGGCGCTCGGAACTAGTTAATTCAGGCAGTTGCGGCGACCAGAAAACGCGTCCATCGAGGTATTCCATCACATAAAAGATGGAACCAATGATGCTTTCATCTTCACACAGGTGTAATACCTTCGGAACCGGGAGGTCGGCGCCTGCCAGTGCTTTTAACACTCGGAACTCCCGGTCCACGGCGTGGGCGGACTTCAGTAGACTGCCCGCCGGCTTTCGTCGAAGCACGTAGGTTCCGGTGTCAGCGGTCAAGCGGTAGGTGGGGTTCGAGTTCCCACCGGTCAAGCTAGCGATATCTCGTAATTGTCTAAAGCCAGAGACCCTCGCCTCGAGGTAATCATTCAGTCGCTCGGTATCAATTTTAGGGCGCATCATGAACTGTATTCGCCAATGAGCTGCTTACCCAAGGCCATCATGTGAACCTGATCCGGGCCATCAGCAAAGCGTGTTTGTCTGGCATAGTTAAATGCCTCGGCCAGGAAGAAGTCCTCGGTGAGTCCGGCACAGCCGTGCGCCTGAATTGCGCGGTCAATCACCTGGAACGCCATACTCGGTGCAACAATTTTAATCGCTGCGATCATGTCCTTGGCAATCTTGTTCCCGTGCCGATCCATTTTGTCAGCCGCCATGAGTGTTAGCAGGCGTGCTTGCTGAATATCACAGTACGATTGGCTAACCCATTCTCGAACCGTCTGATTTTTGCTGAGCTCCCGGCCAAATGTGACCCGTTGAGAGACCCTGCTGCACATTGCTTCCAGCGCTCGTTGCGCCAGTCCAATCAAACGCATGCAGTGATGAATGCGCCCTGGCCCGAGCCGCCCCTGCGCGACTTCAAATCCACGACCCTCACCCAAAAGGATGTTTGTGGCCGGAACTCGTACATTGTCAAACAGGATCTCGGGCTCGCCGATGGGGTACTCCTTGTACCCCAGTGTGGTCAAGGAACGGAGGATCTGGACCCCCGGGGTGTCTTTGGGCACCAATATCATGGACTGCTGCTTGTGCCGATCAGGGTTTTGAGGGTCTGTCTTGCCCATCAGAATCAACAATTTGCAGGATTCCCTCATGGCGCCCGTCGCAAACCATTTGCGGCCATTGATCACATACTCATCCCCATCCCTTTGAATGGAACACTCGATGTTGGTGGCATCAGAAGAGGCAACACGCGGCTCCGTCATGGCAAAGGCTGAGCGGATTTCGCCGTTCAACAGTGGCTCCAACCAGGCCTTTTTCTGCGCTTCAGTGCCATATTTGATGAGTGTTTCCATATTGCCCGTATCAGGCGCGTGGCAATTGAATATTTCCGGTGCCCACAGTACACGCCCCATAATTTCCGCAAGGGGCGCGTACTCCAGGTTAGTCAGACCTGCACCGTACCGGGACTCATGTGCGGGCAGAAACAAGTTCCACAAGCCCTGTTGCCTGGCCTTTGCCTTCAGCTCCTCCATCAGGGGTGCCGTACACCAGGGTTTATCGGTGGTTTCAAAGTACTCTTTATAAGCTGTTTCCAGAGGATAAACTTCGCTTTCCATGAAGTTTTCCAGCTTGGTGACAAGCTGCTTAATGTGATCTGGATATTCAAAGTTCACGGTTTTAACTCTCCTATAAGCCCATCATGCCGCCGTCAATGACCAGCGTTTGGCCAGTCATATAGCTACCCGCAGCCGAAGCAAGGAAGACAGCTGCACCGGCGATTTCCTCCGGCGTGCCAATCCGGCGCAGCGCAATGGTGTCCGCCGTTGCCCGCAAGGCATCTTCGTTCTCCCACAAAGCCTTTGAGAAATCGGTCTTGATGAGACCGGGAGCGATCGCATTTGCACGAATATTGTGCGGTCCATACTCAATCGCGATGTTCCGCGCCAGTTGCATATCAGCCGCTTTGGAGAGGCTATAGGTGCCGAGGGTTGAATGGCCATATAGACCACCGATCGATGACATCATGATGATCACACCCTCATTTCGCTTCACCATTTGTGGCAGCACAAGCTGGCACAACCAGTGATTGGATTTGATATTGCAATCCAGGACTTTCTCGAAAGCGGAGTCAGATATTTCCGCCATGGGGCCGTAATAGGGATTCACGGCAGCGTTACACACAAGTACGTCGATTTCGCCGACCCGCTCATTGGTTTGCGCCACCAGGTCTTCCAGCTGATCCTTGAAGCCAATGTGCCCCGGAATCGCGGTAACACTGCCACCATTTGAGCCGGAGACCTGAGCGGCAATCTCGGCCGCAGCCCTGTCACAAGCTTCTGCCTTCCTACTGGAGATCACCACGTTGGCACCCTGCAGCGCCATTTGAAGAGCTATTTGCTTACCGATCCCCCGGGATGAACCGGTAACCAACACGGTCTTCCCGCTTAAGTCGAACAAGTTGTCCATTAGAGCATCCACCATACGTGTTTGAAGAATTCACTGTTCGTGTCCACCGAGCATTGATAAGCCAGCGGTGATCTGTCATTTACAGGTGATGCGACTGTACTGTAATATAAAAAAACTGTCAATATATAGATCATCGTGCTAGATTTGATGTTGCCCGCCCATGACGAAGGCCAGGCGCAGTGAAATAGCAATCAGCAAGAATCAAGGACAACCATGAAAAGCCCTAAACAGATAGACCTCAGCGATAAGTACTGTCAGACAGAGGGCAGGGTTTACATTACCGGTGTACAAGCGATAGCCCGGCTGCCGCTCGACCAATACCGAAAGGACCAGAAACGAGGGCTGAACACCGCGGGGTTTATATCGGGATACCGGGGGTCGCCGTTGGGCGGCCTGGACATGGCAATATGGGATATGCAAAAACTGTTTGACGCGTACCCAATCGTCTTCCAGCCTGGCGTCAACGAGGAGGCGGCTGCCACCGCGGTTTGGGGTACGCAGCAGCTTGAAATGGTGCCAGAACCTGAGTACGAGGGCGTGTTCTCCCTCTGGTACGGCAAGGGACCCGGTATTGATCGCGCCGGAGATGCGATAAAGCATGGCAATATCGCCGGCTCTGCGAAGCACGGCGGTGTCCTATTGGTATTTGGTGATGACCACCCCGGGAAATCCTCATCCGTCGCCCATCACAGCGAACATGAGGTTGCCGCCCTGACAGTTCCGATACTCTACCCGTCTAACGTCCAGGAGATAATGGAGTATGGTCTGTACGGCTGGGAACTATCGCGCTTCTCAGGATGTTGGGCCGGTTTGAAAATTGTGAACGAAACTGCTGAACAGACAGCTATTGTCGACGTCAGCCGCACAGACCGGAACTTGAGCATCCCATCAACCCCATTCGATCCAAGCATCAACTTCACTCCGGCCGGATACAACGTCTCATACGATGATATGCGTGTACATCGCAGGCGCATTCCTCGGGTGTACCAGTTTGCGAAGGAAAATCAGCTTGACCAGCTTGTGTTTGGTGACAGCACGGCGAAGCTAGGCATCATAACTGCAGGGAAAGCCTATCGAGACGTTTTGCAGGCACTGACCAAACTCGGTATCGATGGCGACAGCGCGAAAGAGCTGGGAATCGCTGTCTACAAAATCGCTATGATCTACCCTATCGAGCCGGACGGACTGAGGGAATTTGCAAAAGGTAAACAGGAACTTCTCGTCGTAGAGGAAAAGAAGGCTTTCATGGAGCCTCAGGTGGCCTCCATACTCTTCAACGAAGCTCAACAACCGCTATTGAGTGGTAAGCATTCCCCGACTGGAGAAGTGCTATTTCATTCGGATAATCCACTTTCCCCGGAAGAGATCGCGCAAGCAATCTATGTGCGCGCTTCCAAGCTCGGAATTGCTTCGCGGAAAATGCAGGAGAACCTCGACCACCTGGTGGCGCTCAGCCAGGGTAAAACAACCGCAGACGATCCTTCATTGAAGCGCTTGTCGTACTTTTGCGCCGGCTGCCCGCACAACACATCTACAAAAGTAGCGCAGGAGAGTGTCAGCTTTTCGGGTATCGGCTGTCACGGAATGGCACTATGGATGGATCGCAATACCCTTCCTGCTACGCACATGGGAGGCGAGGGAATGAACTGGGCCGGCATGGCCCCTTTTACGCGCACCAAACATATTTTCCAGAATATCGGTGACGGGACGTACTACCATTCCGGTCTGCTAGCCATTCGCGGTGCCATTAGTTCTGGTTGCAACATCACGTATAAGATCCTGTTCAATGATGCAACTGCTATGACCGGAGGGCAGCCGGTAGAAGGTGGTTTGAGTGTCAGCCAAATAGCGCAGGAGCTGGTCGCGGAAGGCGTTAGAAAAGTCGCTGTCGTAGCCCACGAGCCAGAAAAGTACCCTAAAAACCTGGACCTCGGTAAAGGGGTAAAGTTACACCACCGTGATGAGTTGCAATCGGTTGAGCGCGACCTTCAAGGAATCTCCGGCGTTACTGCCATTATCTACGATCAGGTTTGTGCAGCTGAATTACGCCGTCGTCGTAAACGTAAACTCATAGAAGAACCGAACAAACGTGTCTTTATCAATCCGGCTGTGTGTGAGGGATGTGGTGATTGCTCAGTTCAAGCAAACTGCGTGGCAATCCTGCCACTGGAAACAAGCTGGGGGAGAAAGCGGGCCATAGATCAGTCCAGCTGCAATAAGGACTTTAGTTGCCTGAAAGGCTTTTGCCCCGCGATGGTGACGTTGGAGGGTGCAGAGATTGCGAAAGACGAGCCAGAGCAGCTGCTGCTGAACGAGACAGGCAGCCTGCCCGAACCGGTAATTCCGCGTTCAGCCAATATCATCATAACCGGCATCGGCGGAACAGGGGTGATCACCGCCGGTGCGGTACTGGCGATGGCGGCTCACCTCGAAGGAAAAGGGGCGTCAGCATTTGACATGACGGGACTTGCCCAGAAGGGCGGAGCAGTGTTCAGTCATATGCGGATCACTGAAAACAGCGAGGTTGAGCTATCCCCTAAGGTCGGTCTGGGTGAGGCTGACCTGATTCTGGGCTGTGACCAGGTAGCAGCAACGGACAGAGAAGTAATGCGGTCTATCAACCCGGAAACTACGCAGGCGGTTATTAACGGCAATATGGTTCCCACAGCGGACTTTCAGACCAATCCGGAGCTCGACTTCCAGAATGCGGGCATAACAGACGTCTTGCGCGCAGCGGTAGGTGACGGGCTATTGCATGTGGTTGATGCGACACGTCATGCAACTCGCTATCTCGGTAACTCCATTGGATCCAACGTACTGCTAATGGGCTACGCATACCAAAAGGGGTTGCTTCCTGTATCAGCCGAATCAATCGATAAAGCCTTCGAACTAAATGGCGTCTCTATTGATGCCAATCGACGCGCCTTTCATCTGGGGCGCTACATAGCCAGCGAGGACGGATCAATTCAGCCCGCAGAAGCGTCAGTGGATGGAGAAGAGTCACTGGATAATTTGATTGCAGAACGATCTGAATATCTGGCGCAGTACCAAAGTGAATCCTATGCGGCGCAGTTCACATCGTTTGTGAGTAACGTCAGAAAGTGCGAAGCGCAGGTTTCACCAGGGCATGAAACGTTGACCTTTGCCGTGGTGAGGGGCTTGTCCAAACTGATGGCGTACAAGGACGAGTACGAAGTAGCGCGGCTTTACACAAATGGTGAATTCTCGACTATGCTGAGAAAGCATTTCAGTGGTAACTACAAGCTTAATTACCACATGTCGCCACCGATGATTGCGCCGAAAGACAGATTTACAGGCCTACCCAGGAAAATCGTCATGGGACCCTGGTTGACGCCAGTATTCGGTATTCTGGCAAAAATGAAATTCCTTCGTGGATCCATATTTGATGTCTTCGGGTATACCGAGGAGCGAAAATTAGAGCGGCAACTGATAATAGACTTTAAGAAAAACGTGTCGACACTCCTCGAAGCGTTAACGAGTGAAAATGTTGCAGATGCGGTAGAGATTGTTGAGGCCTATCAGAAAATTCGAGGCTTTGGACACGTTAAAGAATCAAAAGCAAAAATCATTCTTCCCCGAATAGAGGAGAAGATGCTCCGGTTTGGTGGAGATGACATAAAATTTGTCGAAGTGGTGCATGCCTAGCCACTTCAGGATTTGGCATCTCGGGGTTCTCAAATGACGGAAAAGGTTTTCTGGGTTGATCCTTACAGGGTTAAACACAGGTCCCGTGTTACATCTGTAGAGGGCGATAAACTGGAGCTTTCCTCCACGATCTTCTATGCGCAATCTGGCGGACAGGAGAGCGACCAAGGTACCATCGCAGGGATTCCCGTCGTCCAGGCCGTGAAGCAGGGCAAGCAAATCATTTACAGCCTAAGTGAAGACCCTCGTTTGACGGTTGGCGAAGAAGTGGAAACAGAAATCGATTGGGATAGACGATATGCGCTGATGAAGCTGCACTTTGCGGCCGAGGTGGTGCTGGAGCTATTTACCCAGCGTTTCCCGGAGATCGAGAAGATCGGTGCTCATATTTCTGCGGAAAAAAGCCGTATCGATTTTAGATGGGCAGAAAGCATTGCGCCGATACTTCCGGAAATTCAGTCTAAAGCGCAGTCGATAATTGACTCTGATGCGACTATCGAAAGTAATTTTTCTGATGAATCCCGGGAACTCCGTTATTGGCGGGTCGCTGGGTTTGCTGAGGTGCCTTGTGGTGGGACCCATCTCAAATCGACTTCGGAAGTGGGGACCATCGCCTTAAAACGGAACAATATTGGGAAGGGGAAAGAGCGAGTAGACATCAAACTGGCTTCCTGACGTATAGGTGTTAATCTTCCTTTGAATGCAGCGATTGGCTCTCTGAACTAAGGATTTACTAGTGTCAGCCAGATGCTGGCGATGAACATGGTTTTCGCCCGGAAATCTACAGAAGTGTCTGACGATGATCTATGAGTTTTGTGGTTTTCATGTGGATTTGGCCGGCAGAGAATTGAGACACTCCGGCCAGACGCTATCCGTTGAGCCGCAGGTATTCTCATTACTTTGCTTCCTGATAGAAAATTCAGACCGAGCAGTGTCCAAAGATGAGATTCTGGCGGCAGTCTGGGAAGGTAAAGTTGTTTCTGAGTCCGCGCTATCCAGTAGAGTGAAGACCCTCCGCAAGGTATTCAAAGACGCCGGGGAAAGCCAACAAATCGTAAAAACCATTCACGGGTTTGGGTTCAGATTCGTCGCTCCGGTAGGTATTGCTAGTGCAAACAACCGTGAGCAGGACCACCGGGTGGTAGCACTACCTGGTTCCGTGGCGATGCCTGAACCACCTGACGTATACGACCTGGGTCAGAAGCCGTCCATCGCTATATTGCCATTCCACACTCTCCCCGATTCCTCCAGTAATTTCTTACTGACTGATGCACTCCCGATGGATCTTGTTGTAGCTTTATCCCGGTTAAGTTGGTTATCTGTTATTGCAAGGGGGTCGTCATTTCGTTTCAGGGATAAAGAGCACGACTTCCAGCAGATAGGTCACTTATTGAATGTAACCTACTGCCTAACGGGTGTTACGGAGATCCATGAAGACAAGTGCTCCCTGACTATCGAGCTGGTTGAGACACGCAGTAACAGATCGGCATGGGCAAAAGTCTTCCGTTTCTCCCTTAACGAGCTGTTCGAACTGCGTGACGACATTGTTGTAAGTGTCGTCGCCTCTATGGAATTGGTCATTTCTCAAATCGAGGCGGAGCAGGCACGCCTGGCTCGCCCCAACTCGCTGGGTGCGTGGGCAGAATACCATTTAGGCGTGCAGGCAATGTATCGGTTCAATCGCACTGACAATCAGAGCGCCAACGCGCATTTCAGGAAAGCACTTGAACTCGACCCAGGCTTTGCCAGAGCGTGGGCTGGCCTATCGTTTGCGTCCTTTCAGGATAGTTTCTTAAAGTACTCCCACGACCCGAATGCTTCAGCAGTAGATGCAAGACGCTACGCTGAACGAGGTGTAGAGCTCGATCCTTATGATGCCTTGGTAAACTTCACAATGGGACGATCGCTACTATTAGTCAAAGACTCCGAAGGCTGTTTGAACTGGCTCGACAGGGCGCTGGAATACAGTCCCAGTTTCGCCCAGGGGCTGTACTGTCGAGGCTGGGTCGATGCTATCAGGGGGGATGCAAAGTCTTCACTTGAATTTGTTGACAGGGCGATGCGATTAAGCCCAATTGACCCTCTACATTACGCCATGCTCGGAACACGGGCTATAGCGCTTATAGAGGAGGGCAATTATAAGGACGCCTCGAAGTATGCTGAGCAGGGCGCGCTGGCCCCTCTCGCGCACGTCCATGTGGGCTGCGTGGCTGTTGTCGCTCATAGCTTGAATGGCAACGTCGAACGAGCTGGCTTCTGGGCACGAGATGTTAAGTCCCGGCGCCCGGATGTTAACCGTGAAGTATTTTTCCATGCATTCCCCTTCGTAGACAAAACGCTGCGTTCTATCTTTGAACAGA
This sequence comes from Gammaproteobacteria bacterium, assembly GCA_030427085.1. GTDB lineage: Bacteria > Pseudomonadota > Gammaproteobacteria > Pseudomonadales > Halieaceae > JAUHXH01. The sequence continues at coordinate 40,223 of JAUHXH010000001.1, forward strand.
AACTTATTGAGTTCGGCCTGTAGACATATTTTTCCAATACCACCTTCAAGGTAAGGCGCACTCTCGATGAGTGGGCCTTACCTCTCTGGTTTTCCCTGTGAATAAAGGCGCATCAATCGGCTTTGGTGATCACCACCTCGGCATACTCGGACGGAATCAACAAAGTGCCGTCGTCTGCAACGTTAAGCGCTGTCATTAACTCGGCAAGGTCGTTGCGGAGAAGGTCCTTCTTATCACCAAGCGCCTCAAATGCCTTGTGAATCGGTCCGTAGTACATACCAAAAAAATCCAGGAAATGATCAATCGACATGTACCGGAAGTTAAATTGCCGTTTGGTTACCGTAATGTTCTGTACCCCGGTGGAGAACAGCTCTTTAATCCCCTCAGTTGCTCCCCAACGAGAGGGTGGCTTCAGGCCGGCCGGTGGGGGCAGGTGCTTTCCAATAACACCAAACACCTTGCCAATAAAACCCTCAGGCGTCCAATTGGCCATGGCTATGGTGCCACCAGGACGACACACCCTGAGCATTTCATTCGCTGACCTCTGGTGATCCGGGGTAAACATAACCCCGAATGTGGACAATACAGCATCAAATTGCCCGTCGTCGAAGGGCAGGTTTTCCGCATCGGCCAGCTGAAATTCAATTGGCAAGTGCTCGGCTTGCGCCCGCAACTTACCCTTATCCAGTAAGGACTCAACGTAGTCTGTAGAGGTAACCTGGCAAAAACGTCTGGCCGCAGCGAGACTGGCATTACCATTACCAGCCGCTACATCCAAAACGGAGCAACCGGGCCGCAAATTGGCGGATTCGCACAATTGCTCGCCGGTGATCTGCAGGGTTGTACCAACCGCGGCGTAGTCGCCAGAAGCCCAAGTCGTTAGTTGCTTGGCTTTCACGGCCGAAAAGTCGGGTGATTGAGATGTATCAATAGCCTGGTTCATATCTGATCCTTCCAATTAGTGTGTGATCCAAGGAATCTGCGACTAAGGAGTGCAGTTGAGGAGAGTATGACCCTCGTGGATCGGGCCCGCTTGAAGGAATCAGGGAGTTTTCTGGGAACTTCTCTGGAAGTTATTGCCCCCTTTGAGAGGGGATTCTTCGTACTTGTTAAAAAAAAGACCCGCGCAGAGCGCGGGCCAAATGTCCCTCAGATGGGGACTGCACGCACTGTACGGCTAGTAAGGTGACTTCAAAATCTTGCAGTTTTTCCCGTCATCTTCGAAAGTCAGGATGCTGGCAGCCTCAATTTGGTCCCAGTCCATTTCAATTCCCAGGCCCGGTCCCTCGGGGGCGCTGACGAAACCATCCTTGTCCGTCCGGAAGGGGTTCAGGCAGCCGAATTCATAGGCGTCGTAGGGCACGGTCAGCTCAAAGTACTGGCAATTCCCATGGGACAGTTCCAGGTGTAAGCCAGCGGCCTGAGTCAAGGTATAGCCCCAGGTTTGAAGTTCTACATTCATGCCAAAGGCACTGGCAAGGTGGAACACCTTGTTAGTTCCCGTAAGCCCTCCGGCGAAGGTGGGCTCGCAGCGCATTGAAGACCAACAACCCATTTCGAGCCCCTTCACCATCAGTTCGGGGTGCAGCAGATAATTTCCGCCCGGCAGGATCTTGACGTTCGTTTTGCGTCGAAGTTCGGCATAACCATGTAAGTCGGTATCATGAAGTGGTGCCTCAAACCATTCGTAATCAAGTTCTTCGAGTAGTTGCGCCATCTTCAGTGCTTCGTCGCGGGTATAACGCAGTTCGGTGTCCAGCATGAATCTAATGCCCTTATCACCGTGCTTCTTATGAACTGCCAGGACCATTTCCCGGTCCTTTTCATACTCACACCAACAGTGGAATTTAATAGCCCGGAATCCTTCCTCAATCAGCTCGCCGACGAAATCGACGTATTCCTGCGCGCTTCCCAGCATTGGTGTACTGGCATAGCAGGGCATTTTTGTACGCATCCGCCCCAGCAAATCATAGACTGGAAGTCCTGCCTGCTTTCCAGCAAGGTCCCACATGGCGGCATCAATCGCGCCGGCTGCCTGAGGCGAGTGCTGTACACCGCGATCATCGACCAAGAGCTGCACAGCCTCTCGTTCGGAGGGCAGACGACCAACCAGGCTACGTATTGCGGGACGTAGTAACTCGGCAATTGCGAGGTCGTAATTATTCATGGCGGCGGAGATTGCTCCACCGAAACCTTCCGAGCCATCCTCGGCATAGAGCCGAACAATATTGTTGGTGAGATACTGTTCTGGAAGGTTGGTCGCCCAGGTCCATTTCTGGGTATCACTAGGGCCTACAGCATAAACACGAACTTTGGAGATTTTGGCTGCGCTCATTGGTTCCTCCGTCAGCGATCAAGTATGTGGTTATCAACTTGCCTAAACTATGCCTGCGACGCTCTGTCGACGCGACCAGATAGACAGGCCATTCGATCAGGTAGGCTTTCAGTATATCACCTGTTCTATATATTAAAAGGCTTTTTATATAAAAGTTCATGGCGATCCAATATTTGATCCCGCTAAGCGGTCAGTAAACCCCATCAAGGGTGTCATCACCTGATATCAGAGAGGACGATAAGCGCATCCTCGCCCGATACAGAGCTCCGTACCATGCATTCAGTTGTATCGAAAATCTGGCTCCAGACCCAGTAACGACGGGCTCTTGCGTTGCGCCTGGCTGAATGTTGTGGTCGCCCGAAGGCGTTTGAAAATATCAGTACGGTCTGCATTATAAAAATATATTTAAAATATAGTTTATTTTTCTTGTCTGTTTTGGTAGCGTATTCGCATACTGAAGTCTGTACCTGAGGCACCGACCGCCAATTTTGGAGCCGCCAGGCTTTAAGCGAACACTTTAATAACAGGCCATCACTCAAGGGATACGATTATGTGGACAGGTAAACACCCAGGAAAAATGTCGAAATACTGTGTTTTGGCGTCTGTCATCGCTGGTGCTGCTCAAGCATCAGCCAATGCTGTTCTGGAAGAAGTGGTAGTTACCGCGACCAAGCGAGGTGAAACATCACTGCAGGACGCTGCCATTTCGATTTCCGCGGTCACCGACAGCGTGATCGAAAGTTCGGGCGTCCGTCATATTGAGGATCTTCAGGCCTACGTTCCCAATCTGACGGTGGGCGATTCTGCAGATACGCCCGGGGATGCGGTGGTGTCTATTCGGGGTATTGGGACCCAGATCCTCAGTATCGGGGCGGATCCGAGCTCTTCCGTACACACCGATGGTGTATACAACTCGCGGCCTGGCTCAATTTTTTCCGAGTTTCTGGACGTGGAGCGCGTCGAGGTGCTGCGCGGTCCACAAGGCACACTCTATGGTCGGAATTCCGTAGGCGGCACCATCAATGTCATCCACAAGCGTCCAAGCTTCGACACAGAAATGAATGCGCTTATTGAGGCCGGTAACCTGGACGCGTATCGAGGCGTTTTTTCAGCCAACGGCACGCTCATAGAGGACACACTGGCTGGTCGCTTCGCAATTTCACGGCGAGAGCGGGATGGCTGGATCACCAACCAGGTCGACGGTGAGAAGTACGGTGAAGAAGCAGTCAACGCGTTTCGTGGTGCCTTATTGTGGGATATCTCCGACAGTACCACGCTCGTGGTAAAGACCGATTGGTCCGCAAAAGAAACAGACAATCGACCTGCGCGTCTGATTGGGACCGGACAGGATCCTGACGATGGTGAGCTCTCTGCCCGGTTGCTGTCTGAAAATAATGCATTGCCGACACCGGCTGACTGGTTCAGTGTCAACCAGAATACAACACTCGGGAAGCCATTTCGGGATCAGGACGATTTTGGTATCAGTGCTGAGCTGACCATGGAATTGGGCGATTATACTCTGACCAGTTTGACGGGATATCGCTCACACGAAACAGACTCTCTTAATGATACAGACCTGACCTCCCTCGATCTGGTCAACGATTATATGGAGACCGAAGCTGAGCAGTTTTCTGAGGAATTACGCCTGGTCTCAAATTTCCAGGGACGCATTAATTTCCAGGCGTCACTCTTCTATATGAAAGACGAAACCAGTCTGGATATATTTTCGGATCTAAATTCCGGGAACTATCCTCTGGCGGCGCAATTTTTCCTCGGCTTACCGCCCGAGGACACCTCCGAAGCCCTGGTGCCCATCCTCCAGGAAAACACCACAACGGCACTGGCCGTGTTCGGTGAGATCTACATCGACCTGACCGACAATTGGCGCCTTACCCTGGGAGGCCGATACAGTGACGAGGAGAAGGATTTTAGTGATGCCACCCAGGCCTCCATAGTGACGGACAGCGGTACAATTTCGTTTTTCCCCGGTGATACCTACGTGCAGTTCCCCGGCAAGGGAGAGGCTGGTTATATCCCGGTAGACAGAAACGCTGTTAGCGACAGTTGGAGTGAGTTCACGCCCAAGGTCGTGCTGGAGTACACTCCGTCAGATCAGACGCTCTTTTATCTGACCTACGCTGAAGGATTCAAGAGCGGCGGCTTTGATGCTCGTGTAGCAGTACCTGGAAACAACACCCCGGCCTTTGAACCAGAATCGATCGACAATATCGAATTGGGTGCCAAGGCGACACTTTGGGACGGCAGGGCGACCCTTAATACCGCCATCTTCCACATGGAGTACACCAACCAGCAAATCACGTTCGTGGACAATGAAAGCGGCTTGCCAGTGGTCACAACATCCAACGCCGGTGAGTCGCGCTTCCAGGGCCTGGAAATTGAAGGCGAAATGATGGTGTCAGACAATTTCAAGGTCGGCCTCGGCCTTGCCTACCTGGATGCTGAGTATATTGTCTTCGCCACAGAGCGCGACGGCGATCTGGCCGGGCTTACGCCTCGTGACGCACCCGAGTGGTCGTTCAACACCTTTCTTGATTACAAAGTACCAATGTCCACGGGGGGAGAACTGGTGTTCCATGTTGACGGATCCTGGCGTGACGACAATGTACAGCGTGCCTCTGTGAATTCAGACAACCAGCACATTATTGATAGCTACTCTCTGTGGAATTCCAATGTGACCTATACCAGTGCGGGCCCCTGGTCGGTATCGCTCTGGGTCAATAACCTCACAGATGAGGAGTATGAGATATCCAAGGTCGACCAACCGTTCGGTCGTCACCAGGTCTATCTTGGAATGACGAGGACCTATGGAGCCACACTCAAATTTGATTTGTAGGGAACAGCTGAAACGAGGTTTTGAACAACCTCACCCAGACAAAGTAAATCGCTCACGAGAATTGAGGAAAGCGTAATGAGGCCTGATGATTTAATTAACCCTGACCATGGCGCGGTGATTGTCGAGCCCGAGAGTCAGTCAAGCTTCATGCAGGGATTTCCACCGCCACTTGAAAAGCGCGTAAATAGTTTTTCCCTGGATTGGATTCTTGATCCGGAGCAGGCCAGGTGGGCCATGATGAACATGAGTATGATTGTTCACATGGATACGGTCAGCCGAGGATCCATGCCGATTAATTACCTCCCTCGTAACGACCAACCCCTGCTGGATATAGCCTTCAACGATCTGGATGGTTCCGAACGGACGCTGAAAGAGCTATTAAAACTGAGCGAGGTCGACGGGTTCATCGTCGTTAAGAAAGGTGAAATTGCCCTGGAAGCCTACTACAACGGCTATCGTCCTGACATGCGTCACGAGATGATGTCCGTGACGAAATCTCTGGCGGGGATGCTGGCCGGTGTTTTGATTGAAGAGGGTCTGTTAGACGTCAATTCCTGTATCAGTGACTATCTCCCAGAGATGAGGGAAAGCGGCTGGGCAGACGCTACTTTGAGACACGTACTGGACATGTCAGCCGGAGCGGCATGGAGCGAAGATATCACTCGTGAAGATTCCGAGGTCATCCAGGCTACAGCTGCTGTCGGGATGCAACATGCCGGTGAGCATCACAAGTACAGCAGCGGATTGGACTTGATCTGCGACGTGAAAGGTAAGGAATACGAGCATGGGGAGCGGTATGTCTACCGCTCAGGTCATACGGAAGTGCTGACATGGGTGATCAGTCGCGTCTGCCAAAAACGCTGGCAACATGTCTTTGCGGACAGAATATGGTCGAAAATTGGCGCTGAACACGACGCGCTGAACATCGTCGACACGAGCGGCCAAGGAGCGTCGCACGCAGGATTTAATGCAACCCTGCGAGATTGCGCAAGGTTCGGCGTGATGCTATCCAACGGCGGCTACTACAATGGACAGCAGCTGGTGCCAGAGTCCTGGATCAAAGACACATATACTGGCGATGCCAGTTGCAAGCGGGCCTGGGAAAACTCGGATGAGGCCAAGGACTATAAAGAGACTATTTTTTACCGGAACCAATTTCGGGTAATCGACAGTGACAAAGGCATCTACTTTGGGCTGGGCGCCAAGGGACAAATGCTGTATGTCAACACGGCGGATCAACTGGTAGTGGTCGTTCAATCTACCTTATCCAGTGTTGATGAGAAGGCTGATATGCAATTTCGCCGAAGCCACCTCAACATAATCAAACAGCTTGAGGAGCGGCTTGCATAGCTGTCATACCTATACCTCAACACCTCCTCCTGGAATCCTGCATCAAGCTTAGCTTAAAGTACGCGAAATAGGGGCCGGATCGGCCCCGGCCCCACTGATTGGTCAGGCGCGGCACAGTTTTTGAGTCTTCGGAATGACTACTGGGTCCGTTCAGAGAGCCAGATTATCCAGGCGGGATGGCCGTCATAACCCGCTTCCCTCTGCTCTGGAGCGGGGAAACCGTAATTCACGGTTTGGTGAAAAACCGAAACCGGACTGGAACCTGGTTTACGCAGGTCCTGATCGGACAGATGAAGCTCCGCTGGGGTTGTGACGGGGCCGTGGGGTTGATAATACTTATCCAGTACATCGACGTTGTCGTAGCGCTCGCAAAGCACCAGGTACCCATCGAGTTCCGTGTCCATCGAGCTGTGCACAACTGTAACCTGAACGCCGTGAAGTTTGCCCCAAGACAGTGAGGCCTCATTTACCCGATCCATATTAGGCCCGCAGTCAACGCTGGGCAGGCGAAGTACGTCACTTAATCCACCCTCTACCTCGAACGAACTACCGGACGCTTTGATAGTCAGGTTGCTCGCTATCTGCAGGGCAGTAGGGGGGCCGATATCGTCGGCGGCCAACAACGGCCCCGACATCCACAGCGTGGTCAACCCGATGGATATAACCGGGTGAAGTTTCAAGTAATGGGACACGCGTAATACTCTCCGTTGTAATCCATCAGTCTCCGAATATCTTCATTCATGGCCCGGCAATAATTGGCCGTCTTCATGACATTCCAGCGACCATTCGAACTTCGATACCGCAGATCTGCACGCAGTTGCCCCTCACTGGCAATCCACGTTTCTGTGCCAGGGCAAGTGCGCGACTGCCATCCCGAACTTCCAGTTCAATCGCGCTCACATGATCGCTCGCTACGTCATCGTTCTGGAAAATTTGGATATCTGCGCCCTGTAGTTGAATCCGGAATCCGTTATCAGTTTCTCGTGGTAATGTCGCGAAGACATCGGCCCAGCGGGTTGCCAATGCTCGCGCATTGCTGGATTGAGCCTCGACTGCACAAATATTACCCACATGCTGCGCGCGCCTCTGTTCCCAATCAGGTCCCCCCCAGGCCCAATGTTCCGCGGGCTCCATCTGGTCATAGGACAACATCACACAACCACCCGTGTCCTTGGGATGCATATGAAATGCTTGCGCCTTATCGATGGAGAGTTCCCAGATTGTTCGAACACCCAGGGACTGAACCCGCGCGCGAGCGTCCTCGATACTATCCGTCTGAACAATCAACATGTAGACGCCATCTCCAGAATTACGCTCCAGAAAACGTGCTGCCGATGATTGCTCATCCACTGGTGTGACCACTTCGATAAAGGTGTCACCCACCGCCATTACCGAGTTCGCCAAACCAAATTGACTCACCAGTGGATCAGCGAAATCGCTCTCCACACCCAGCACTGCGAATAGATCCTCGCGGGATCTTTCCAGATCACTGCTGACAAGCGCGATTTGCCGTAGTTTCATCACAATGCCACCTCAAACAGGCCTGCTGCTCCCATACCACCACCGACGCACATGGCGACAACGACATACCTCGCACCACGCCTTTTTCCCTCAATCAGAGCATGACCGACCAATCGCGCGCCGGTCATACCGAAGGGGTGCCCAATGGAAATGCCTCCGCCATTGACGTTGTACTTCTCAGGATCAATACCCAAATAGTCCCGGCAGTAGAGCGCCTGACAGGCAAACGCCTCATTCAGCTCCCACAGGCCGATGTCCTCTATCCGGAGCTGATGTTGTTTCAGCAACTTGGGGATGGCATAGATGGGCCCAATACCCATCTCCTCCGGTTGGTTCCCCGCTACTGCCATGCCGCGGTAAATACCAAGCGGTTGCAGACCTCGTTGCTCCGCCAGTTGACTATCCATCAGTACACAGGCACTGGCTCCATCTGATAATTGACTCGCATTCCCGGCCGTCACAGCTCCGCCATTAACCACTGGCGGTAGTCCCTGCAGTCCCGGCAATGTGGTATCGGGGCGGTTGCCTTCATCCTGCTCGAGTAGAGTTGCCTCAAAGTCCTCGGTATTCGTTGTGGTGTTTATCACACGCTTGACGGTACTGAGCGGCACAATTTCATCATCGAAAAGGCCAGCGGCCTGTGCAGCGGTGGTGCGACGTTGAGACTCCAGTGCGTAGATGTCCTGGCTATCTCTGGTGATACCGTATCGTTGAACGACATTTTCCGCGGTGAATAACATGGGCATGTAGGCGTGGGCCTGGATGTCGATTACGTTCTGATCCTCGCCCTCGGCCGCCCAATCAGCGTATTTCGCCCGTATTTCGGAAATATTTTCCTGACCACCCGCAACGACAACGCGCATGTTATCCACGATAATCTGTCGAGCAGCTATGGCGACAGCCATAAGCCCTGAGGAACATTGGCGATCAATGGTCTGTGCGGGAACAGTGGACGGTAATCCGCCAACGTAGGCGGACTGACGGGCAACATTCATAGCGGCGCTACCGGCGTTGAGCACCGAGCCCACGACGACATCATCAATCTCTGCTGGATCCACCTGTGCTCGACTGACAGCATGTTTGATCGCATGCCCCATCAATGTTGGGGACTTCGTATTGTTGTAAGCACCCTTGTATGCTCTCGCGATCGGAGTGCGGGCGGTCGATACAACTACTGCTTCTTTCATCATGGTATCCTGAGCCGTTGGTTGTAATTTATTGAAAGGTTGAGTTAGTAGTGGCCAGCTTCTCCAGACCGACGGAGGGCGTGTACCACAGGCGACCGTAGTCTCCGAGTTGCTCTCGATACTTCAACAAAGCGCGATGTATCACTGGAATTCCAATTTGATTGGCATAGTGCAGGGGTCCACCACGCCAATTGGGGAAACCAAACCCGTTTACCCAGATCAAATCGCAATCGCTCGCGCGATAAGCTATTTTTTCTTCGAGTATCTGGGCACCTTCATTGATCAGGGTGAACAGACACCGTTCCAGAATCTCCTGTGGCGATATTTCACGCCGGCGAATGCCGAGTTCGCTTGCAAGCCGTGTTGCAATGACCGCTACCTGTGGATCGCTGTGTTTCTTTCCGGTGGTGTCGTATCGATATATACCTAATCCGGTCTTTCGCCCGTAGCGTTTAAGCGCATAGAGTTCATCCATCAGGGCGTGGTAACCAGGGTCCTGTTCCTTGTGGCTCAATACCGACCTGGCCTGGTAGGCGACATCCAAACCCACCAGGTCATACATGGAAACCACGCCCATGCTGAAGCCAAAGTCCGTCAACACACGGTCTACCTGCTCTGGGCAGGCGCCTTCGAGAATCATGCGAAAGGCTTCGCGTGCAAACGGTTCGAGCATACGATTGGCGACGAATCCGTAACAAACATTCACGACGATAGGAAGTTTTCCTATCGCGCGGGCTAGTTCAAAAACGCTTTTCAACGTTGAGGCACTGGTGCGCTTTCCCCTGATCACCTCAAGCAAGCGCATTCTGTCTGCCGGGTTAAAGAAGTGAAGTCCAACTACCTTATCGGGGCGCGTGGTGAAATCCGCAATCGCGTTAACATTCAAAGTGGAGGTATTGGTTGCAAGAATTGTTTCCTGCTTGCAGTGTTTATCTAGCTCAACAAACACTTCTTGCTTGACACCAAGATCCTCAAACACCGCCTCTATAACGAGATCGACGTCGCCTACTGCGTCATAGGTCGTCGCCCCCACGAGACTGTCCATGGCCCTTTTGAATGTCGTGGTATCCAGGAGTCCTTTTTCCAGGCGGATACCGCAGGATTTTTCGATGTGTTGGAGTGCTTTCTCAACGGCATCCGGATCGCGATCAACGATTATCGTGGGAAGGCCCAGACTGGAAAAATTCGTGGCTATGCCACGCCCCATGCTCCCGGCGCCGATAACGGCAACCTTTTCAATGGACATCGCGGGTACCGAAGAATCCATTTCCGGAATATGTTTTGCTGATCGTTCCGCCTCAAACAGGTATCGCATTGCTTGGGCATAAGGCTCGGCCAGTGCCTCCCGAAACAGCTGCGCTTCCAGCTCGATCCCCGCCGGGAGTGCCAGATCGTAGGCTGCCTCCACCGCATCGATGCACCGTGACTTGACAACCCTATCGGGCGCTGCCGTGGCGATCGCTTCACGCTGAAGCTCGAGTTGCCCCCTGACTTCCGGGCACTTCTCCAAACCTATGAAACGACAGTCGCGTACCGGGGCATTACTTCTTACAAGCGCCTGGGTAAAGGCGATGGCATCTTCAAGAAAGCACTCGTCATCCATGACCAAATGGTCAAGTAGGTCGATATCCCTGGCGAATTCGGCGCTCACGGATTTTCCTGACAAGATGATGTTCAAGGCATGGCGAGCACCGGTGATGCGCGGCAGTCGCTGGGTTCCACCCGCCCCCGGAAGCAGCCCGAGGGTGATTTCAGGTAACTGAAATGCCGCTTTTGACCCTCCAACACGGTAGTCACACGCCAGAGTTAATTCCATGCCGCCGCCAATGGCAGCCCCGTTGATCGCCGCTACACACAGTGTGCTGGATGCATCGATGCGATCCAGAATGTCGGGCAGGATTGGCGCGGTATAGGCAGCACCACTGTCGATTTCCGTGATGTCAGCGCCCGCAGAGAATATGTTTACGGCTGAAGTAATCACTATCGCGTTTACGTCCGTGTCACCCTCTGCCTGTAAAAAACAACTCAACAACTCTCGCCTCAGGGGTAACGACAATATATTCGCCGGTGCATGATTCACTGAAATGAGCGCGATAGAACCGATTTTCTCGAGTTTAACCGGCGTCGATGAAGCAGAATTGGCCATTGTCAGAACCACTCGTTTCGCATATCGAAGCAAATGGGATTTAGTTCACGGAGCAATCCACTTTGCCACTCAATCTGTGGCAGCTCCCAATAAAGGTAGTAGTGAGCAGCTTGTATTTTCCCGCGATAGAAGGAGTGATCCGCTTCTCCCAGGGGTGTCCGCTGAAGACCTAGAGCGGCTGTCGTTGCCTGTTCAAGCCACAGCCAGGCAACCACGGTGCGCCCAAAGACATCCAGGTAAAGTGAAGCATTGGCCAATCCCAAATCAATGTCCCGATCCAGCTTCGCTAGCAGAGAATCCGAGATCGTCTTCAGCAACTCGACATGGCGCTCCAGCTGCGCTGAGAGACCGACTGTTTCTTCAAGTTCGCGAGATCGCCGGATCGTCGCCGTGATTCTGTCGAGTAAGATCCGGAATGCCGTGCCATTGCGCATTTTCCGACCCAGAAGGTCCAGCGCGTGGATGGCCTCGACGCCTTCGTGAATCGGATTCAGGCGTTGGTCTCGATAGTATTGTTCCAGGGGGTACTCGCTGGTGTATCCCGCACCGCCAAGCACCTGGATGGCAAGATCGTTGGAGGCCACTCCGTAACGGGACGGCCACGATTTGACAACAGGGGTGAGGAGATCCAGAAGTAGCTGCGCTTCCTCCCGCTGTCCGCTTTCCGAGGCTGTTTTGCTGTCTTCGAAAAGTGTCGACGCCAGCATGCAAAGTGCCATCCCTCCCTCGGCAATGGACTTCTGAGCAAGTAACATACGCCGCACGTCGGCATGCTCTACGATCATTACCTGCTCGGAGGAGGGATCCTTGTTGGAGGGGAGTCGCCCCTGGGGCCGCTCCCTGGCGTAATTGAGCGACATGTTCCAGCCTTGATACGCCAGAGCGACTGCCCCTGCGCCAACGGCGATACGTACCTCGTTCATCATGTGAAACATGTACTTCAGTCCCTGATTGGCTTCGCCAATCAGGTAGCCAACGGCGCCTTCCTCTTCCCCAAAGGCCAGGGCAGTGGAAGTAGTATTTCGATAACCCATCTTATGAATAAGACCGGAGAGTTTTATGTCGTTGCGCTGAGCGAGGCTGCCATCGTCTTCCACGTGGTACTTCGAGCACAGGAATAGCGATATCCCCTTGGCACCTGCCGGCGCACCCTTGATGCGCGCCAGGGTCAGATAGACAATGTTTTCAGTGAGGGTATGTTCACCACCTGAGATAAAAATCTTGTTCCCAACCAGCCTGAACATCCCATCACCTGTCGGGAATGCAGTGGTGGTGATATCTGCCAATGCCGAACCCTGATTAGGCTCGGTCATTGCCATCGCGCCCGAGAATCGCCCTTCGCAAAGAGGTGGTAGAAAACGATCCTTCAACGGATCTGAAGCGAACTCACGAATCAGATTCGCCGCCGCTATGCTCAATAGGGTATAGCCAGTGGTGGCAATGTTGGCGGCACAAAAGTAGGAAATTGCTGTACGCAGTACGATTTCCGGTAGCTGGATACCACCTTCATCGTAGTTGTACTGCGCACAGAGAAACCCGGCCTCGGCAAAAGCGTCCCAGGCACGCTTTGTCTCAGGGATCATGGTAATGCTTTCACCGTCAAAGGTTGGCTGTTCCTGATCCCCCTTGACATTGTGATTCTCGAAGTACTCTTCCGCGAGCGACTGCGCTGTGTTCAATATCTGCTGGAAAGTTTCGGTACTGTGGTCTCGATAGCGCTCGCGCTGTAACAAGCTCTCGGTGTCGAACAATTCATACAGGAGAAACCGGATATCGCGTTCGTTGAGTAAGCGTCTTGTCATGGCTGTAAAAGCCCGCTGGACAACGGGCAGTCCTGAGTTTGGAGGTGCGACTATACTATATTATAAAAAGATTGCCAATATGCAGTTTATGGTTTAGAGTTACTCCAATCGCGCATTCAGCAGCTAGCAGAGAGTCATGGTGAGACGAATAGGACTACTTGGTGTTACCGCGAACGTCGTTGGCGTGGTTATCGGCATCGCCATTTTCATCCTGCCGGGCCAGTTGGCGGTATCAACGGGGCCAGCGGTTGTCGTGTCCTACCTGCTCGCCGGTGTGATGGCTGGCTTTGCCTGTATCGTGGTCGCCCAGATTGGCGCAGTATTCCCCGTCTCGGGGGCGAGCTTCGTTGCGGTCAGCCGGATGCTTTCGCCAGCCTGGGCCTTCATCGTTGTGTGGTTAATGATTTGGGCGGTCTCGCTCGGCATTGCGCTGCTGGCCATCGGGTTTGCTGACTATCTGACGTATTTCGCCCCTGGTGTGGACAGGCAATCTGTCGCACTGGCGATGGTGCTCGGGTTGGCTGCAGTCAACCTGGTCGGCATGAGAAATAGCGTGGCGCTACAGGTGGTCCTTGTACTGGCGGTGGTTATCGCCCTGACGGTATTCAGTCTGTCGGGGCTTGCGCACCTGGATATCGAAAATTTTCGGCCATTTGCCCCCTTTGGCCTACAACCTATTCTGTTGGCGACTATTCCTGCCTTCTTTTCTTTTGCAGGCTTTGCTGTTGTTATCGAATTGAGTGGCGACATAAAAAATCCCGCCAGGACGTTGCCATGGGCATTTGCTATCGGCTTTGCCGTGGTCTTGTTTTTATACGTATCGGTGGCAACGGCTGTGGTGGGTATCATTCCGTGGCAGGATCTGGCGGGAGTGAATGCGCCCGTGGGTGAGGCGGCCGCCCGAATTCTGCCCTCTGCCGTGGTGAACATCATCGTTGCCGTGGCACTGGCCGGCGCTGCGAGCACCGTAAATGCTCTGTTACTGAGCTATTCCCGCGACGTGATGATCCTCGGACAAAGTCATGTTTTTCCGGAATTTCTGGGGCGTACTTCCTCGCAAAGCAGTGAACCGCGTAACGGCATTCTTTTTGTCACGGCACTCGCGACAGTCATGATCCTGTATGGCGGAAGTATCACCGCCATCGCGACCCTATCGACACTATCCATCCTGGTGATGCAAATCGGGCTGGGCATCGCGCTCATCCTGTTGCCTGTCAAATCAGCGCATTTGTACGAAAGAGCATCCTTCAGGTTGAGCCTCCCGGTGCTGCGAATGGCGGGTGGCGGCCTGATTGTAGTCTCGAGCCTCTTCCTTGCTATCGCAGCGCTCGCGGAGAGGCAAATCTTTGTATTGATGCTCTGCGCGCTGTTTTGTGGCGCTGCGTATTACTACCTGCGAAAGATCTACCTGAAAGGTCGTGGCATCGACCTCGACGCGACAGTGTTGTCACTCAACTTTGAATAAGTATGTGGAGACCCGCATGTACGATAGCCTCAAGTATCAAGTCATCAAAAGCGCAGCGGTCATTACGCTAAATCGCCCCAAGACACTGAACGCGCTCACCTACTTGATGATCGACGAACTCAAACACGCACTGACAACCGCTGATCACGACCCAAGCGTAGTAGGCGTTGTCATCACAGGGGAGGGCAAGGGTTTTTGTTCCGGAATGGATATGAGCACCCTCGAAAGTACTTCTGCTACCGGCGAACTGGTTGCGGCCGCGGATAAATCAGTCAGTGACGCGGATGCCGATAGTGACGCAACGGATGAAGAGTCCGGTAGTGGCTATGCTTATTTCATGAAACTCCGCAAACCCGTCATCGCCGCAATCAATGGGGCTGCAGCCGGCATGGGTATGTCGATTTCTCTGTTTTGTGACCTGCGTTTTGCCGCCTCAAACGCCGTCTTCGTGACCTCTTTCTCGCAACGCGGTCTGATTGCTGAGCATGGGCAATGCTGGTTGCTTCCGCGCCTCATTGGGCCGGCGCATGCCTTGGACTTATTGTGGAGTTCCAGAAAGGTAACCGCTGAAGAAGCCCTTGATATTGGCCTCGTGGACAGAATTTTCAATCCGCAAGAGTTGGTGGACGCCACTGTGGAATATATAGAGCATCTGGCCACTCACTGTTCACCACTATCGATCATGCGCATGAAGCGCCAGGTCTATAACCATATGCCACTCACTCTGGAAGAGGCGATGATTGCTTCCGATGAACTGATGGCTGAGAGCATCAAGGACCCGGACTACAAAGAGGGCGTCGCATCCTTCACGGAACGTCGGCTGCCTAAATTTGCACGAATTGGTAATCTTTCGGAGTAGGAGCTAGCTATGGATGTGAACGGTGTATCGGCCATTGTTTCGGGTGGCGCATCAGGATTGGGATTGGCTACGGCCAAAAACCTCCTCGAGCGTGGCGCCCGGGTCACTATTTTCGACCTGAATGAAGATCTCGGCGAGGCACTCGCCAGTGAGTTGAACTGCTCATTCCTGAAGGTAGATGTCACCGATGGACAGAGTGTCGAAAGCGCGCTTGAAACGGTACTGCTGGAACACGGCGATGTCCGGGTATTGGTGAACTGTGCCGGGGTAGCAACGGGGCAGAAGACTACCAGTAAAGGCATCGCTCACAGTCTCGAAGACTTTGAACGTACAGTGAAGATTAACCTTGTAGGCACTTTCAATTGCGTGCGGGTCGTCGCCAATCAAATGGCGCTTCAGGAAACCGTGAATGGCGAAGAAAGGGGGGTTATCGTCAACACCGCCTCCGTGGCGGCATTCGATGGGCAGGTTGGTCAGGCTGCCTACTCTGCCTCCAAAGGCGGTGTGGCGGCAATGACCCTGCCGCTTGCGCGAGATCTCGCATCCCACGGAATCCGCGTGATGACAATCGCACCCGGTATTTTCAAAACACCCATGTTGGCCGGACTGCCGCCACAGGTACAGGACAGCCTGGCCGCCAGCATTCCTTTCCCTTCACGCCTGGCCGACCCAGATGAATATGCAGCCCTGGTACTACATATTTGTGAGAACGCCATGTTGAATGGGGAGACGATCCGCCTCGATGGTGCGATTCGCCTCGCACCCAGATAGGTACTGACGCACCGGAGGTGGGCACCATGGACAAAAGGCTGTTAGTAACAATTCTCTTCGGCCTGTATATCTCTGCTATCGATGCTTCACCGCGGAGCCCGACGCCCGGTGACAGCGCAACGATCGATCAGATAAAACGGGTAGGGGAAATTCGTGTCGCGGTGCTGCCAGAGTATCCCTACCTTTTGGAATCCCTGACCGGCTCTGGCGACAAATATTATGGGCCGGCATGGACCATCGCGAAGGAATTCGCATCTCGACTACAGGTTTCACTCAAAGCTGTACCGGTGAGCCATGAAACCAAAGTACCGTCCCTCGAACTGGGTAAGGTTGACGTCATAATCGCCCCCATGTGGGTGACCCCCAAGCGCCAGGAAGTAGTGGATTTCGTAATCTATAGCCAATCCGGTCTGTGTTTCTTCGGCCTGAAGTCCAATAAAGCACTACAAAATATTACGACGCTGGAGGCACTCAACGACCCCACTATTCGCCTGGTCTATTTTGTCGGAGGACCCTCAGAGAAAGTGATCAAACCCGTGCTGCCGGATGTGACCTATCGTGCGGTACCTGGTTCGGGCTCCAATGCACCGATTGAAGAGATTATGGCACGGCGAGCGGACATTGCGCCGATTGTTTCGAGTGTCTGGCCAAAGCTTAAGAGAACTCTCCCCACGCTTCGAGCGCTTCCCAACGAGAAGGCCTGTGCATCCAATAGCCTGCTTCCCCACGCCGTGGGAATGGCAGTCAGAAAAGATGACGAGGTGTTCAAGGCGTGGTTACAGGAGATCGTCAACGCCAGAAAAGACGATATCGAGGCAGAGATGGCCAGGCTGGTTAGCTTTTAATGGCCTTCGACTTCGGTGTAGTCACATCGCACTGGTCTTTCATTGCCCAGGGCTGCTGGATCACGCTTGTCGTCAGCGTGATGTCCATACTGATTGCTTTCGTAATCGGCACAGGTGTGGCGATCGCGCGAGTGTATGCCGGGGAACGCATCAGCCATCTACTGGGATTCTTCTATGTGGATATGATGCGCTCAGTGCCGCTATTGGTGATTCTGGTATGGGTCTACTTTGCCTTACCGGTCATTGTAGGCGTCAACGTTGATCCTATGACCTGTGCCATTGTGGTATTGGGATTGCATCTTGGCGCTGAGGTCTGTGAGGTCGTGCGTGGCGGCCTGCTGTCAATTCGGCAGGGACAAATGAAAGCATCCCTGGCGCTGGGCATGTCATGGGCACAAGCTATCAGAGCGGTGATTCTGCCCCAGGCATTTATTCGGTCTCTCCCGCCGCTCGCTTCCATCATCATTGTGGGTTTTAAGGATTCCGCCCTGGCGTCAGTCATCGCAGTGCCTGAACTCCTTCGGCAATCCCAGGTACTTGCGGGTCAGACGTTCCAGCCCTTCGAGATATATACAGCTGCTCTCGTACTCTATGGCGGATTTCTATATCCGGTGGCACTCGCGCTTGCCGTCATCTACGATCGCTATTGCTCGAGAATGGCAGCATGAACTTTGACTGGTCAGCCTTGTGGGAAAGCCTGCCGGTCCTGCTGGCGGGGGTACAAACCACCATCGTACTGGCATTCCTCGCCATGTTACTGGGCATCCCGGGAGGGCTGTTGCTGTGTGCTGGTCGTCGCAGTCGCTTCCGCGTATTGACGCTTCCGGCGTGCATTGTGATTGATGGCCTACGTGCAACACCAGTACTACTGCAGCTGTTCTGGCTTTTTTACGTACTCCCCCTGGCCTTCGACGTCCAGCTATCTCCCTATGCCACGGCCCTCTTGGCATTGGCATTGAATGTCTCCGTTTTCAATGCGGAGATCTTTCGGGCCGGCATCAATTCGATTCAGCGAGGGCAGTCTAACGCTGCACTTGCCCTGGGTATGAGCGGCACGCAGGTGATGCGAACGGTGGTTCTACCGCAGGCCTTACGCCGATCAATTCCCGCCCTGGCTAATATCTGGGTTTCCTTGTTTAAAAACACAGCGCTTGTATCGACCATCGCAGTCGCGGATCTGGCCTACGTTGCCCTGCAGCTGAGAACGGAAACCTACAAGACGGTCGAGATACTAACGGCGATGGCATTGATTTACTGGCTGATGGGATATCCGCAGGCGAAGCTCGCCGATTCGCTACAGAACCGCTATCAGGTTAATGAATAATGCCCCGGGAAGATGACGTACTGGAATTTCGAGAGGTCACCAAACGCTTTGACCAAACCAATGTGCTCGACCGCGTGGACTTCCGTGTCTGTGCGGGAGAAGTTGTCTGCATTGTTGGTCCGAGCGGGTCCGGAAAATCTACATTGCTACGCTGCGCCAATGCCCTGGAGCCGATCGATTCTGGCACGATAGTGTTCAATGGCAGGACGGTAGGTCGCACCAAGCGGAAGCTGTACAAGGTGCGGCAGCAAATGGGGATGGTCTTTCAAAATTTTGAGCTATTCCCGCATCTCACAGTACTTCAGAACATTGTCCTGGCCCCTCGCATCGTAAAAGGGGAGACAGAAAGTGTGGCCGTAGGTCGGGCGCGCAATTTACTACGTAGGGTGGGACTCGATGATTTTGGCAACAAATACCCCGGCACACTCTCCGGTGGACAACAGCAACGCGTTGCCATCGCTCGTGCACTGGCCATGGAGCCGGACATCATGCTGTTTGATGAGCCCACATCGGCACTCGACCCGGAGCGCGTAGGCGAGGTTCTCGCCGTAATGAGAGATCTGGCCAATCAGGGTACTACCATGGTCGTGGTAACACACGAAATGGAGTTCGCTAGATCTGTTGCCGATCGGGTGGTCTTTTTCGACCGTGGCCACATCGTGGAATCTGGCACACCCGAGAGAATCTTCACTAACCCCCAACAGGAGCGAACACGAGCGTTTCTGTCACATCACCTCTCCAATGTGAACGGGCAACGATCGTTTCCTGGTCAAGCGCACTGACAACAGGATTAGACTCTTGTCCCGCTAACAGTGCCGTCTCGTAACTAGCTATTGGTCCGCAGGCTAGTCAGCACAATGCAGTTCCATTGAAACCGGGGATTCACGGCAGGTTGTTGCACTGATGTCAGCTCGTGACTATCGCGACACCGCCTCCCGAGAAGTTCACTGAAAGCTCCATGAATTCTACAGGATTGGGGTGGTGCAGCCCCTGTACAGTATCGTCCGCAATCAGGTTCCGAACTGCACCTTGATGTTTTGCAATTACCATTTCTCTACAGAGGATATTGACATGAAATTCTATTTGTTGGCTGTTGCGATGTTCAGCGGCCTCCTCACTCTATCCAGTGGGGTTCAAGCCCGGGACTTTGTGGTCCAGGATACGGTCAGTGGGTTCTCATCCCGAAACTACGGTGTCGGCGCGGCTCTCGTTAAACGCTACGTGGGACGGTACAAGGCGGGCGTCGCCGTAAGTTTGTCCGGCTTTCGTACGGATATTATTCACCCCAATTCCGTCGGAAAAGACCCCGATGATTTCAATTTCAGGATGATTGAAGTCGCTAGCTCCGGCGCTCAAGTTAAGTATGTGGACTACGACCCGAACACCGGTTGGCTCACCTTCAGATTAGTTACACGACTGAATGATTACTACACCAATCCTCTGTACAACAACTACATGTACTGGGAGGCTGGTTACACAATCATTGCCCTGGATCAGTAACCAGGGAATTGCTGTACGTCAGGAACACGGAGAATCGTGATGAATCGCAAGTTAATGTACCTTTCCACATTTACCGTCTGTTTGGTGCTCGGTGGAGGGCTCACACTGCTCGACGTTCGTTCACCAGAGGATAGCGACTTGGCGCGGCGGAACACCGGGTCCTCCACACCGCAAGGTGAGGAGCGAATGCAGACAGACTTGCAGCAGCAGTTAGCGAAGCTGTCACAGCAAATCAGCGAGTTACAGCGCCAAAATCAGCACGACATCCGTACTCGAATAGAGACACTGGAAACGCTGGTGAGTACTTTGCAGCACAACGGAAGTGACGTGAACTACGAGCTCAACCTCACGGAAGAGGAGTTGCTCGCGGCACAAGTCAGTCACCGCGAAGAACTGTTGGCCGTCATGCACACGTCCCACGCCCCAGATATCAGTGATGCTGCTGCCGACCCGGACCTGATGTCTGCAGACATGGATGTCGCCCTGGCAGGCATGGAGGAGTCAGGGCTGTGGGTGGAATCAGTTGCGTGCGAGTACGGTGTATGCCGCGTAGACGTAGAGATGGAAGATCAGGAGGCCATCTCCGAGATGGTCAAGGTCATTCCATGGGAAGCAACCCTGAATTATATTCCCGAGGTTGACTCTCCATTGCGAGGCGCCGTGTTTGTAACCCGGCTCAGTGCATCTGAGGTCGGCCAAGAAGGCTGACTCAGAACCTATCAGGCAGGATTCACATGAGTGGATCCTGCCTGACGTTTTACCGATGGATTCTGCCGACCATCGATAATTACAAATTCGGCCGGAGTAACGAACTCCAACGCCACAGTCGATGCCCGTTTACTCCCAACCATCTTCACTTAAGATACCCAAATGAATTTTGTCGTAATAACTCAAGATCTGATGTCCAATGAGTCAGTTCAAGAGTCCGAGTTCCTCCAGCATATCGTTACCTCCACCCTGGCAATTTACCCTGATCGAGCCCCAATTATGCCGTGGGCTGGCTATCTGGCAGAAGTGGAGGGTACCTTTGTGGGAACCTGCGCTTACAAATCGCCTCCAGCGCATGGCCAGGTGGAAATCGCGTATTTCACCTTTTCTGGCTACGAGGGGCAGGGCCTTGCAACCCAGATGGTCCAGTGGCTCATTGCCAACGCCTTTGCTCATGGCGTGGAGGCAGTGACAGCGCAAACCTTGCCGGAGCTAAATGCTTCGTCCAGCATTCTGGGCAAATTGTTTTT
Source organism: Gammaproteobacteria bacterium (assembly GCA_030427085.1). GTDB lineage: Bacteria > Pseudomonadota > Gammaproteobacteria > Pseudomonadales > Halieaceae > JAUHXH01. The sequence continues at coordinate 61,420 of JAUHXH010000001.1, forward strand.
TGATTTGGTCGGGACTGTTAAGCATCCCGAGGATGGCAAAGTTTGGGAGTGGCAGAAGCACAGAAGCACTTACAATGCGTATCCGAACAAATCCGTGACTGGAAATCAGTAGGTCAATGTTATGAAAATGAATTACTTTGTCTTCGGTACGAATGACATGAAGCGAGCAGTGCGTTTCTACGATGCGTTGTTTGAGGCAAGTGAGGTGAACCGGGTATCCCCCGAAGGGCGGATGTCCGTTTGGGCTAATGAGAGTTTCATGTTTGCGATTGCCGAGCCCTACGATGGTGAAGCAGCCACCAACGGCAACGGCACCATGTTGGGCTTGAATCTCGATTCGGCCGATGAGGTCACGCGCTTGTATCAAAAAGCACTCGCCCTGGGCGGGCAAAGCGAAGGTAGCCCCGAGATCAGATCCGGCAGATTCTCTGCTTACGTGCGAGATCTGGACAGCAATAAAATCTGCTTCTTTGAGTAAGCGCAATTGCGCATGCGCTGGTGATTGCTTGAGCAGTCACTAGCGATTTTTAGCTGGTTGATTGAGTGCTGCCGACCCTGTAAATAATTCTGAGTAACTGCCAGGGTTAAATGTTGTCCGCCAGGCGGTCTTCGAACTCGATCATAAATCTATTCAGGGCCAGCTTCCCGTTACGGATCGGACTGGTCCACTTTTTCGACGCCTCTCGGATCGCCAGGTAGATCACAGTCATTGCGGAGTCGTCCGTGGGGAAACAGCTTCCGTTTTTTGACGGCCTTGCGGATGTCTTCCGGATAGCCGAACAGAGTGTACAGATTATGCCAGTGCGAGCGCCATGATTTACTGTTCTGAGGGTACTTGTCATCCCAGCGTTCAGAGAATTTTAAAAGTCAATGGTCAGAGAGTTTTGCTTCTTCTCTTCGAACAGCGGACAAGGAGGATGCCACTATCCCTGTTGGTACTGCCACGAGCCCCAATCCAATCATCAGCACGATGAAGGTGAACCCCCGGCCACCGGCAGTCACCGGGTAAATGTCTCCGTACCCCACAGTGGTCAGTGTGGCGATCGCCCACCACAATGCGTCAAAAATCGAACGGTATACGTCTGGTTGTACCGGATGCTCAAAGTAGTAGATACCGGCAGCCGATAAATAGAGCACGATGGCACTCGCGACACTGAAGATGATGAGTTCTTCCCGCGCCATGGCCAAAGCCCGACTGAATCGGGAAAACGCGGCATTGTAGCGAACCAATTTTAACAAGCGTATAAACCGCAATAACCGTAACAGGCGAAGTGGGCGCAAATCCACGTAGAGAGCAAGATAAAACGGAATGATGGCCAAGAGATCAATTAGCCCCATGAAACTGAATATATAGTCTATTTTGCGCTTGGCCAGCGCGACACGGGCTAAGTACTCAATTGTGAATATGCCCACAGTGGTAATCTCAAGCAGGCTTAGGTAAAACCGAGTTGTCTTTGACAAATCTGGTAAGGTCTCTACCGAAAACCCAAGGATAGAAACCAAAATGAGAACACCAATGACGATCGACCAAGGGGGTCGATCCAACAGGCTGGGCATTTCGCGTGCGTCTTTCATTCGCCACGTCAACCTTTATCACCTACAACGAGATCCAGTGTCTTATAACTCCGCCGACAAATCATGAGGGCGGCATGGAGATAACCTGGATGCTTTCTACAAACATACGAAAATATACAAACGCCCCAGTTTCTCTCCAGGCCTAAGGCAGATTTTTTAATGGTTAGCGACTGGTCTATGGTACGTCTCTTATCGATGATCTCCTTGAATACCGGGGAGTAGAGCCGCGATCTGCAACTCGCTCTCAATTGAAAGAGCTCGCTATCAATAACTCCGGGGCCTTTGATTTATGCCTACTTATGACTGCTGATTGTCAGAGTCTGGCTTGCGGGTGAGGTAGAATGTCAGCGTTCGGCGATAATCGTCATTGATTCTCACCTCAGCGAAAATTTCTTCTACCCAATCGAAGGCACTGGGAAAGTTCTCCATAATATCGAGCTGTGTGTGATCATCGGCAACGTCGAGGCTAACCTTGCACAGGGATGTTGAACACTGCAAGTCTAGCAATCGGCGGTTAGTCTCTCCCTGATAATCCGCCGTGTCGTTCATCACTAGCACCTGCTCCATATGATCTAGCAGATTTTCTTTGTCTGATTCATCAGTATCACCAACAAACAATTGTGCCTCAAGGTCATTGATTTTGTAATCATTAGCCCATTGTTGCGCTGTCATCTCGGCTTCCAGCTCGCGCTGTGCTTCGACTGTAGCGTCTTCATCCCAGGGTTGATCGGATATGAATGGCTGCGCCGCTGTCTCTCGCAGTAGTTTTACGCTGCCCACGATGGCGATGGGTTCGGCCTCCAACGCCAGCGCTGCGAACCGTGGGTCGTCGACTTGCTCCGATAATACCGATGGGTTTTTTGATCGGCTTGAGCTGGTGGAGTACTGCGACGCTGGCGCAGCTTCAGGTGCCAGTGCCGCTGCAGGTTGGGCCGACGCTGTTTGCACCCCATGCGGTGTAGTGTGTATCTGTGCTGAAGCGCTTAAGTGTTGCAGGGATTGATAGGCGATCATTACCAAGACGCCGGCAACTGCAGCAATTTTTAAGCTGCGGTAGTTCAAGGATCGATAAAATACATTCATCATTTTCTCCTTCTTATAAAATATCGCTGCGCTAATCCACACACCCGACTAGTCGGGTGCATGGATCATTTTGATGTAGAAAACAAAAGGTTTTAGCATTGCGATATAAAACAACCGTTGCTACGGCGCTATGACGAGGGTCAATCTGAATACTACGGTAGTAGAGTGCTGCCAAATTTGTCATAGACCTCATTCTCTGAAGCGCCGAAGCCCGCACCGTTGGTAAAGCTACCCTGGTGATACACCTGCGTTCCTGATTTAACAGTCGTCACTGCATCACGATGCCCCACAAATAGTTGAATACTGCCTGAATCACGTACGCCGGCCGAATACTCCCTTGGAATACCAACCGCCAAATCAGGGTAGCCATCGTTATTAAAGTCTCCCGTGCCCAAAGAATAACCAAACTGTTCATTTTCTTTGCGCATACCGGCTACGCCCGGTGTATCCTGATGCCATTGTTGTGCGTGATAAAGATTGGTAGTTCCGCCTTCAAGAACCACCACTTCTCCCATAAAATATTTATTGTAGGCATTAGCCCAAAAACTGTATGAGGTCTTGTAGGGAATCCCCACCGCCAGGTCGTCGTAACCATCCTGGTTAAAATCAGCCGCCGCCAGTGTTCGGCCAAAGAAATCTCTTTTTTGGGATTTGCCGGGAATATTATTCAGGTTCTGGTAATAGGGTGCCTGGCCCCAGGAATTGTTGTCTCGCAAATTAGCCACCAACACCACACCCGCATTGATTAAACTACCAATATCGTGAGAGGGTGCTCCGATCGCCAGCTCATCTCGCCCATCGCCGGAGAAATTACCCGCCACCATACTTAACCCAAATTCCATACCGTGAGAGCGGTAGGAGGCAGGTGGTCTTATAACACTGCTAAACAACGAGCCGCGAGGGTTATTCCACGCGTTATTGCTTCTACCCAATGCGACATATACTGAACCGGTTGGTATTACCTCACCATTGATATTATATTTCATGTTTCTTGCGCTAACGGCAATATCATCGATTCCGTCAGCGTTAAAATCACCACTTGTCATCGTCATGCCGAAATAAGTGTAGTTACCGTAATTGTAAAAGCTTACCTCGTGGCGAAAATGCTTGGCGTTATCCTGGTCTAGTTGATCCTGGTTTTTACCAAAATAAAAAATGATACCCCCGTCGTAAGGTTCTTCCAATGATGGAGTTGTATGCCGATAAGACACGGCCAAATCGTCCACACCATCACCGTTGAAATCACCCGTGGTAATTGCCTTGCCCATATAGGTGGAATCATCAAGCAGTGAATTGCCAGCAATCCTTTGCATTGTGAGATATTGATGCCCTTGCCACTTCAGGCCAGTGGAGCTACCGTAGACGACGGTCACCGCGCCGCTGTTAACGCATGGGCGCGATCCGCAAGCGCCAATCTCCTTATTAGGTATACTGATGGCAATATCATCAAAGCCGTCATGATTAAAGTCACCAACGGCCACCGCGTGGCCAAAGTAGTCATAGCGTTTCGCTGGAGCTCCCACAGACATACCGTCTATATCATCACGAATGCGGTATTCATGGATGTAGCTGGTTGTGGAATTAAAATGTAAGTTGCCCTCAGCGCGCCCATACACCACTTTGACCGCACCAGCGTCAGTTGCATTTCCTAGATCTTCATAGGGCATCGGCAGCACCAGGTCTTCATAGCCATCGCCGTTGAAATCGGCGTTAAAACTAGCTCCATAAACATCGCTCGTGCCTATGGCACCCGCCATAACTGACGCGGCGAAAACAGCTCTGACTGAGCGTTTTGTCGTAATAATATGCATCATCCATCTCCATAGATAATCAGTTTTCAATAGTGAGTCGCCCGTCGACGTTGAGCGCGGGTTAGAAAGCATTAATCATCCTGACCGAGAGTAAATATTTCGGTCGTTATCGCCAGGTGTTTGTCACACTGCGTCGGTTAAAAAAACGGGCAAGCAGCAGGGTTAGCTTAGGGATTCTCGTGCGGCTATTCTTGCAGAGAGTTTGGATAGTTTGTGGAGATTTGGTGACGGTCTACATATGGCAGATACTAGTGATCAACGCTTCTAGTACTAGTGGATTTTGGGAGCCAAATCACAGGGAGCAGTGCGCATACTCATCGCTAAAGCTCGCAATTAGGGGCATATGGCCATGCCAGTAAGGGCAGCAGATCTACTGTTTTTGAGTGATCAGGTCATGCCATGAATCATGACATGGGAAAACCCAAGAAATTCACTAGTGAGTCCTTCTTGCCCATTTGAACTCACGTAGCGTGGGAGTTCAGCAATGCCTTGGCGCAGCGATAGTTCTAAGAATTTTGCACCGGCAGTATCGAGCGCTCTTTCGCTTCTCTGCCTGACACCAGCGATGTCCTTCAAACTCCCGCTCACGGGCTCTGACGGAATCCCCTGGATGGTGTTTCCGTCAAAAAACTACTCTGCGGACCATGGTGTAATTGGTCAGTATTTGACCCCTTAACTCGATACTGTTTTTCCGAATATCTTCGAATCCCAATTTCTCAAACAAGGGTTTGGCCATCAAACTGGCATGAACCAGTAGTACGTCAATCCGACCCTCATTGGCAGCGATGGCATGCTGAACTAACGCAGTGGCAATGCCCTGGCGTTGGTGATCCGGGTGGACGTACAGACAATCGATGTAGCCGTCACTACCCATTTGGACAAACCCGACAATCACTCGACCCCGAACAGCAACAAAGGGCCGACACGCCTTGAGCTTGGCGCGCCAGTCAAGGTAGTTCGGGGGGGTCGAGGACCAGGCTAGCTGTTGCTCCCTGGAGTAGAGATCTGTGTTGACTGCGTGTACGGCGGCGTGAAAAAGATCGGCAATTTCCCGAAATTCAACGCTACGGTAGCCGCGTATGTGCAGAGCGGGCTTAGGGGTACTTACAACAAAGGACCCAATACGGCGGGCAAGCCCGCTTACTGCTCGATCACCGGCCTCTTGCCACCGGATCGCTTGTCTTGATTGACCTGATTTCTCGCACATGACTTGAGACTCATTTCTTACCGTGCTGCCGAAAACCGACCAGACCGGCTATTGCCATCACCAGGATTACCAGTCCGGGCAATGGGACTGCCGGTACTGTGCGCGGCGTTGTCGCAACTGGCCCACCGCCACTTGAAGAGTTGGTAGTCCCTGAGGAACTGGAGCTGCTCGATGAGGAGCTGGTAGTGCCCGAGGAACTGGAGCTGCTTGATGAGGAGCTGCTGGTAGTGCCCGAGGAGCTGGTAGTGCCAGAGGAACTGGAGCTACTCGATGAAGAGCTGCTGGTAGTGCCCGAGGAACTCGACCCGCCAGTGGTCGTGAAGGACCACAGGCCTGGTTTCGACCCAGATCCCTCGTCAAACTTGACCGAGACCGCGCAACTTCCACCGCCAGACACAAGGTCACACCGATTTACACCAACCTCATCGAGGGCCGAATTTCCATCGAAGACAGTTTGAAAGCGAAAGGTCACATCGCCGACATTGGCGGGGACAGGGTAGCTCGTGACAAACGTTATGTTCCATTCACTGATGTCGCCACTACCATCCGTAATAACGAACACAATCACTGACGACGTAACTGGCGTGGACTCTGATAAGGAAAAGGGTCCGGACACGAAAGTAAATCGGCTCGGCGAAACCGCCCCGGAAAAATTCGCTGGGATTGGACTGGCTACAGTAAAAGTCGCCCTGAGATCGCTACCGGCGAAGCGGCTGGGTGAAGACAAAAACGAATCAAACGAGTTCCCCATATAGGAGTACGTGGTCTCCTGGGCGAATACCACATTGCCCAATAAAAGTGTGGCAACTAAAACAAGGAATTTGTGACAGCGCACGACCGGCCTCCGGCTACGAAATTGAATAACAACGACTACGAGAAAGCGCGGCATTCTATAATATAAACATCTTTCCATACAACAAAATATCGTTATAATTGCCCTTCGAGGCGCTATGGAGAGAAAATCAGACCGTTCGGGGGCGCCAACGCGGGCCCCTGGTTTGGAGCGTATATGTCCGCGCTAGCTGCCTTCGTTTTGCAATCAGGGAGAGTGGTTCGCCACCGGGAATAAAGTATGGCTACGGTAGAAGATCATTATGAAAAGGTACTTTCGGAAGTATATTCCTGGATGTTTGGTGGGTTCGAGAGCGGATTACAGCGCAATGTCGATTTTATTGAGCGCCATAACCTTTTCCCGGTCCATTCCAGGTTGGCGATTGATCTAGGAGCAGGGTGTGGATTTCAATCAATCCCCTTAGCAAGTAAGGGATTCTCAGTTACTGCTATAGATCTTGATGCCAGTCTCCTGGACGAGTTGAAAGCCAACTCAGGAGATCTGTCTATACGATGCATCCGAGATGATTTGATCAATTTTGATGCGTACGTGGCGGGTGATGTTGAATTGGTCGTATGTATGACAGATACGCTGCTTCATCTAGATTCAAAAGAGACAGTAGACCTGCTTTTCTCGAAAGCATTTTCTGCTCTCCAGGAAAGAGGCAAGTTGGTCATCACCTTTAGAGATCTATCATTCGAGCTAACTGATACAGATCGATTTTTGCCGGTGAAAAGCGATGAAAACATTATCTTTACATGCTTTCTGGAATACGAACCTGAAACCGTAAAGGTGAATGACATTATTTATAAGCGATCCGATAATGGATGGGATCTTTTCAAGAGCTTTTATCGCAAGCTCAGGTTGTCAGATAAGTGGGTGGTGGATCATTTGTCACTCGCGGGTTTTAACACTATTGACGCAAACACCGAAAACGGCGTTACTACGGTCATCGCTACCAAGTGATCCCACGATTAACAATCAGCAGCCAGCAGCAAGAGATCCATGAAAAGCAGACACCTCCCTGCCAACCAGGGAGGTGCTCGACGGTGTGGGTAAGCCGAAAGTGCTACTCGCTCTGAGGATGGTACTCAGGTAGTACGCGGGCGAGCTGGATCTCCAGCCCTCCGGTATCGCGCAATAAGGACGAGTATGCCGGTGCTGAGCAGCAGAAAAGTAGCAGGAACGGGAACCACTCGCGCGTCGTTCAGGAATTCAAACCTGAAATGCGTTCGTAGGGCAACCCCGTCGTCGATAAGGTTGCTGCGTAGAATTTGCAAGTTGAACAAGTCAAATTTGATGTGGGTCACGGGCAAGTTCAAGGCAAGGTCAATACCATTGACCGAGGCGACATCGTAGCCACCATCGAGGTTCAAGACTGCATTGTTCTGCGTTTTTCCATTGAGAAAATCATCCTTCGTCATTACCGGGCTAAACCCTCCAGCCCCCAGAATTCGATGCGGAAACTCCATCGGTTCCGGCGCTGGATTGAGGCCGTTGCTGAAATAAGCAGCGATGAAAGGTTCTACTGCGAGCGTAACACTGGCAGTTTCCCCGGATGTATAGGAGCCAAAATCCAATGTGTCGGGGAAAATCGTGAGCTGATAGTTTGCTTCGGTGCCCGATCCTAAAGAATGAGTACAACCGCTGTCATCGATACATTCGAACTCGAAGTGGCCGAGGAGTAAGGATGCCGAGGTCGCCGGTGACCACAAGTAGCCGATACTCAAAATCGTTGCCAAGAAGATTTGCTTTGCCCTGCCCATGAGGTTTCACTCCGCGTTGCAGTTTGTTGTTGGTTGACTCGAGAACTCAGCTAAAAGCAAAAACCATTCCATTTTATATAACGCCTTGAAACACCAGCATTTAAATAATCAGCGCGTATAGGTTCAACGCCGGACTGTAAAATTTCCTGACAACGAATGGCGGCATTGCTGGATACTCAGCCGGTCGCCCAGGAATTCCAAAATCGTCGCCACGGGCACGCCACCGTCTACAATTGAATGGGAGTCACTGGTGGACTTACGGTAGGCTGGTGATTTAGCTACTGCAAGATCAACTGCAAGATCAACACCAAATAGAAACGGAGAACAAACATGCTGCCACCCCGGAATGCCGGTCGCTCTCTGGCCGTCTCACTGACGCTGCTCATGTCGCTGTGCCAGACGGTCGCCAGTCAGGCCGCAGAGGCCACGCCACCGGCAACCGTACCGAAGGCAGGGCAGCCCTATGGCTCTACCTATGCACCGCTCGCTTCGGCCCCGGTGCTTATTACCGGCGCGACCCTGCTTACGGGGACCGGTGAGCGACTGGAAAATACGCCGGTGCTAGTAGCCGAAGGGCGTATACAGGCCATCGGCGCAGAGGCGCAGTCCGCTGATGTACGCATAATCGATGCGACGGGCATGTGGCTGACGCCGGGCATTATCGATGTGCACTCCCATCTTGGCGACTACCCAGCCCCGTCTATTGATTCCACTTCCGACGGGAATGAAATGACCTCGCCGAATACGGCGGCCGTGTGGGCGGAACATTCAGTGTGGCCGCAGGATCCCCAGTTTCCCCTGGCGCTGGCGGGCGGTGTTACCACCATGCAGATTCTGCCGGGCAGCGCCAATTTGTTTGGCGGGCGCGGTGTTACGCTGAAGAACGTACCGGCGCGCACGGTGCAGGCTATGAAATTCCCTGGCGCGCCCCAATCGCTGAAAATGGCCTGCGGCGAGAATCCCAAACGCGTCTACGGCTCTCGCAATCAGGCGCCCTCCACCCGCATGGGTAATATAGCTGGGTTCCGCGAGGCCTGGATCAAAGCCAGCGCGTATCGCGACAAGCGAGCAGCCGCGATTGAGGCGGGTAATGCCGACGGCAGTAACAAGGACAAACCCGCGCCGCCGGACCGCGATCTGGCACTGGACACCCTCGCGGGGGTGCTCGATGGTGACATTCTGGTCCACAACCACTGCTATCGCGCCGATGAAATGGCGTGGATGATCGATATCGCCCGGGAGTTTGGCTACAAGATCACGGCCTTTCACCACGCTGTGGAAGCCTACAAAATCGCCGACGTACTGGCGGATGAAGGCATTTGCTCCGCGTTGTGGGCAGACTGGTGGGGCAGCAAACTGGAGATGTTCGATACGGTTACCCAGAATGTGGCGCTTGTGGAGCAGGCTGGTGCCTGTTCGATTGTTCATTCTGACTCCGCCCGAGGCATCCAGCGTCTGAATCAGGAAGCCGCCAAAGCTATGGCGGCAGGCCGGCGTGTGGGCATGAGCATCGACGAAGCCGATGCCATCGGCTGGATCACGTCCAACGCGGCACAAGCATTGGGCATCCACGGCGAAACAGGCAGTATTGAAGTGGGCAAGGCTGGCGATCTGGTGCTGTGGGACCGCAATCCCTTCAGCGTCTACGCTCGCGCACAACAGGTCTACATCGACGGCTACCTTTACTACGATCGCAGCGATCCGCAGCGTCAACCGCTAACGGACTTTGATTTGGGTCAGACTGCCAGGGGGCGCGCGCTATGAACAAATTAGTCCGTTTTTTCTGTGCTACCACCGGCCCGGCGGGCTCGGCTTTGGTGGCAGTAGCGGCGAGCGCCTTGTTGGCTTCTGCCAGTTTCGCTAGCACGGCTATTGTTGGAGCTACTGTTCACACGCTCAATGAAGAAGCGCCAGTTGAGAACGCAACCATCCTGGTTGATAAGGGGCGCATTCTCGCTGTCGGTAAAGATCTGGATATTCCGGCTGGCTTTGAAAAGGTTGATGCGACAGGCAAGGTCGTTACGCCCGGATTCATCGACAGTTTTACCCAGCTGGGACTGCTCGAGATCGACCTTGAAGGCAGCACCGTGGACACTCGCGTTACCACCCATAGTCTTGACGGTGGTGGCCTGCTGGAGCCGTATCCACTCGGTCCCGGCTTTGACGTCAGCTATGCCTTGAACCCGGATTCCACTTTATTGCCGGTGAACCGTCGCGACGGTATCACGCGCGCCGTGGTGGCGCCGCTTGCAGGTAATGATCCGCTGGCGGGTTGGGGTGCGCTTATCCGACTTACGGATGACAACATACTGATTCAACCAAAGCTGGCTCAATTTGGTTATATCAGTGCCGAAAGCGCCAACTTTACCGGTGGCAGTCGCAGCGCATTGGTCCAACGGCTCCACGGCGGCTTGACGGCGGCGCTGGAGTACCGTCCCGGCCGCTACCAACAAACGCCGGGAGGTTACACGCCAGAAGACCTGGCCGCATTGCAGCGATTTATCAAGTCTGGCGCTCCGCTGGTGATTACCGTGCATCGCGCCAATGAAATCCGTCAGGCGGTGACCTTGGCGCGGGATTTTGACATTCCGCTGGTAATCCATGGCGGTGCTGAAGCCTGGAAGGTGGCCGATTTGCTCGCAGCCGAACAGGTCCCTGTTGTTGTGGATGTGCTGAACAACCTGCCTATCAGTTACGAACAACTTGGTGCTCGGCTCGACAACGCCACTTTGCTCCACGAGGCGGGTGTGCAGGTTCTGTTTACGTCAGGGGACAATCACAACGTACGCTTGTTGCGCCAAGTGGCTGGCAACGCTGTGGCGGAGGGGATGCCCTGGAATGCAGCGCTGGCTGCTATTACCAATCTACCCGCGCAGACCTTTGGGCTGGGTGAGGGCGCTGGCACCCTGACTCGCGGTGCCCCCGCAGACCTGGTGATCTGGAGCGGTGATCCATTGGAGCTGACCAATTGGGCCGAGCGCGTGATGATTGATGGTGAATGGCAATCGATGGAATCGCGGCAAACGCGCTTGTATGAGCGTTATCGAAGTATGGCGGGGGACAAGCCTTACGGTTATCGATGAAGGCGGGTGATTTCACGACACCACAACCCCGTGAAATTCCCTACAAATTTCAAGGTTGAGCGTTGCGGACGCTCGGGAGGACTGCGCAATGCGTCGTACGATTTGTTCACTGAGTGCAACAGCGTTAGCCTTCGCCACCGTAATGCAGGCTGTGGCGGAATCAGATGTTCAGGCCGAAAAAGCAGTGCCACCGGCCAATACACTTCGCGATGTGTATTTCGGTAATCTCCATGTCCACACGGCCTGGTCTTTTGATGGCTTTATCAACGGGGCATTCACGGATCCTGATACCGCGTACCGTTGGGCCCGGGGAGAGTTGATTCCCAACCCGGGCAAGGGTGATTCGCTACAAATAAAGGCGCCGCTGGACTGGTATATCGTTTCAGACCATGCGGAATATCTCGGCGCACTTCCGTTGATGGCGGACCCGGAAAGTCCAGTCAGTAAACATCCACTTGCGGCTGATATCACCGGTGGCGATGCAGAGAAATCCTTTGCTGCTTACACCACCATCAGTATTGGTATGTACAGTGTGCCACCGGACATCGACCCGATTCTGGGCGATCCGAAGCTCGCCAAAACCCTGTGGTCACAGGTAGTTGAAATCGCAGACAAGCATTACGAACCCGGCACCTTTACTACAATGGCGGGTTACGAATGGACCTCTGCACCGGATTGGCGAAACATTCACCGGGTCGTTTTTTTCCGAGACACAGCCAATGTGCCGGAGGCACCATTTTCCGCCCTGGATTCAAACAAGCCGGAAGAATTGTGGCAGTGGATGGATAAACAACGTGCGGCGGGCAATGACCTCCTCGCTGTGCCTCACAATGGCAATGCCAGTGACGGTATCATGTTCCCGATCGAAGCATCGTTTGGCGGTAGTAAGTTGGATGCCGACTACGCGGCTGCACGGATGCGCAATGAGCCTCTGTACGAACTGACCCAGATCAAGGGCACCTCAGAGACACATCCGGCACTTTATCCCAACGACGAATTTGGCAGTTTCGAGTTGTGGGATTACACGCTCGCCGCAACGGCAACGCCCCCCGAACATAAGCGGGGTGGTTATGCCAGAGAGGCACTCATCCGCGGGCTGAAGCTGGAGTCCGACGGTAATGGCAACCCGTTCAAATATGGCTTTATCGGTGATTCAGACACCCACAACGGTGCCTCTTCAATCGAAGAGGATAACTATACGGGAAAATTCGGTTTCGAGAGTGAGGCCAAACACCGTCTGGAGGGGCCTCCAGGTGTAAACGCCGCCGCCGCCCGGCAAGTCAGGCAGTTTAGTTCCGGTGGTGTTGCTGGTGTTTGGGCATTTAACAATACGCGTGATGGCATATTCGACGCCCTGAAGCGTCGTGAAACCTTTGCAACGTCAGGCCCTCGATTGAAAGTGCGCTTTTTTGGCGGCTTCGGATTGTCCGGTTACAAACCCGGTTCAGAGTCTGGGCTTCGCCAGGCATACGAAGCCGGCGTGCCGATGGGGAGCAATCTTGTCTCTGCCCCCGACGGAGTGGCACCTACCTTTGTTGTCCATGCCCTGAAAGAAACCGACGGCGCCAATCTCGACCGCATCCAGATCATCAAGGGCTGGGTTGATAGCGACGGCGAGCCGCAATCCAGAATCTACAACGTTGCCCTGTCGGGTGACCGTAAGCCAGATGCAGACGGACAAATCCCTCCGGTGGGCAATACGGTGAACGAAGCAGACGCAAGCTATACTAACGCCATTGGCGATGTGCAATTGAGCGTTGCATGGACCGATCCGGATTTTGATGCCTCCCAATATGCCTTGTATTACGCCCGCGTGCTGCAGATCCCAACACCGCGCTGGTCTACCTACGATGCGGCCCGCACAGGGCTGAAGCGCCCGGTCGATCTACCGGTTAGCATTCAGGAGCGGGCTTGGACCTCTCCTATCTGGTATACGCCATAAAACAAGGAGTGGGCTGATATGCTGTGCACCCACGCCAGTGAACTGAAACCGAGGAATTTCGTTATGCGCCGTCTGATCCCTTTGTTTGTGTTGCTTGGATTTACCAGCCTTTGTGTTGCTGAAGAATGGCCGGATAGAACCAAGCTCCCAATCAGCCTGGCGCCCTTCGAGGGCAAAATTGGCACGACCTACAAGGAGTCAGAGTCTGACTGGCAGGAGCCCGTGGCGGCCCCCGAGGGAGCACCCAATGTCATCGTTATCCTGCTGGATGATGTGGGCTTTGGGCAAACCTCTACCTTTGGGGGCCTGATTCCGACGCCAAAGCTCGACCAGCTGGCTTCAGAAGGCCTGCGTTATAACCGCTTTCACACCACAGCAATTTGCGGCCCATCTCGCGCAGCACTCCTCACAGGGCGCAATCACCACAGCTCGGGCAACGGTTTCCTCATGGAGTGGGCAACAGGTTTCCCCAGTTACTCCACGATGTTGCCGCGTGAAACAGCAACCATTGGCGAAATCCTGAAGGGCAACGGTTATGCCACGTGGTGGTACGGTAAAAACCACAACACACCAGATTGGGAAACCACTGTGGCCGGCCCCTTCGACCGGTGGCCAACCGGCATGGGTTTTGAGTACTTTTATGGTTTTAATGCCGGGGAAACACACCAGTTCTATCCGGTAATTTTTGAAAACACCACACCTGTGGAGCCGGCCAAGTCCCCCGACGAAGGCTATCACTTCATGACGGACATGACTGACCGCGCCATCGCGCGGATGAAGTTCTCCAAGTCGGTTGCACCCAACAAACCCTTTTTCATGTACTTCGCCCCCGGTGCTATGCACGCGCCTCACCACGTCACCGCCGAATGGCGCGAGCTATTTGAAGGCAAGTTTGATATGGGTTGGGAGAAGTACCGTGAGGAAGTATTCGCCCGGCAGAAGGCGATGGGCATCATACCTCCGAATACCCAACTAACAGCCCGTCCCGACTGGGTTCCCGCCTGGGATAGCCTGAGTGCGCAGCAGAAAGAGGTATACACCGCACTGTTCGAAAACTTCGCCGGCTACTTTGCGTTCACGGACCATGAGGTGGGCAGGCTGCTCGATGCCGTTAAAGCGCTTCCCGACGCTGAAAACACGATGGTGATTTATATCGTGGGAGATAACGGCGCATCTTCGGAGGGCGGTCCCGACGGCACGCTCAACGAGATCATGAACCTGAATGGGATTCCGTCCAACATCGAACAAATTCTGGAGAACATCGACAAATTGGGCGGACCGGAATCTGAGCCGCACTATCCGGTAGGTTGGGCCTGGGCCGGCAATACCCCATTCCAATGGGTAAAACAGGTGGCATCCCATCTGGGTGGAACCCGTAATCCGATGGTGATCAGTTGGCCGGCCAGAATCAAGCACGATCCGGCACCTCGCGATGCCTTCCTTCACCTCGTGGATGTCGTGCCTACTATCCTCGAGGCATCTCGGCTACCCATGCCGGGCTCAGTGAACGGTGTAGAACAGAAACCGCTCGAAGGTAAGAGCTTTTTCGCCAGTTTCACGGACGAGGATTTCGAAGGCCGACCCGAGCAGTATTTCGAGGTGTTCAGTAATCGCTCGATGTACGCTGATGGCTGGAAGGCGAATGCCCAGCATACGATTCCCTGGCGTCAGGATTTCGCTCCGGGCAACTGGGATGACGATCAGTGGGAACTCTACAACCTGGAGGCGGATTTCTCCGAAGCCAACGACCTTGCCCGGGAAAATCCCGAGAAGCTCGCTCAACTAAAAGCGAAGTTCCTCGAGGCAGCGAATGACTACGATGTCTACCCCCTCGACGACCGGGGTGCCGGTCGACTGAGCATGCCAAAGCCGCCGGTGCCGGGGGCTGCTGAGAATGCCACCTCCTATACCTACTTTCCCGGCGCGATAAGAATCGCCGAACCGGCTGCGCCACCAATGAAAAACCGTTCCTGGACTCTGGATGCGAACATTACCACCGAAGGAAGCGCTACCAGCGGAGTCATCATGGGCTTTGGTGGCGTGGCGGCAGGCATGGTGCTGTACCTGGATAATGGCGTTCCTGTTTTCGACTACAACTACTTCGAGCAACACACCATCGTGAAGGGCAGCAAAGCGTTATCGCCGGGCGCCGCTACGGTTTCGGTGGACTTTAGCTACCGTGGCGCCGAGGGTGAAGCAGGGAAGGGGGCGGATATTGCGCTGATGGTGGATGGCAAAAAAGTAGCCTCCGCCACTATGGATGCTACCGTTGGCGGCAGGTTTGGCATCGACACTTTCGGTATAGGTGAAGACAGTGGGCAGCCAGTGACTCACGCTTATCAGCCGCCATTCCCGTTTGGCGGGCAGATAGAAAAGGTTACCGTGAATATGAAGTAGCCATAGGATGTATCGGTTTGGCTGTCAGGCATTACCTGTGGAGCGATCAAGCTTGCAGGTCGTCTGATGTGGGGATATGACATTGTGCCCCAAACTTGCCGTAACTATTGCGAAAGGCGAGGGCGCGGTGGCCGATGCCACCGCGCCAGGTCATCAGAAGTTGTACTGCAGGGAAACAGTACCGCTGAGAGGTTGGCCGTAGATGGCGCCGTAGGCCAGACCTTCAACGTACTTCTCGTCGAACAAGTTGGTCACGTTCAGTCGCACGATGGCGTCCTCATTGATTTCGTAGGAAGCGAAAGCATCGGCGTGGAAGTAGGCATCCTGTCTTGCATAGCTGCCGACAATGTCAGACTGCCAGCGTCCGCTGATGCCGAGTTTGAGTTGCGGCAGGGCGGGAATACGCGTGTCGAATCGCACGTTGACGGTGGTGTCCGGCACCCACTCCCAGATATCCTCGCCATCGGGGCCGGCCAGGTCGAGGTAGGTTACGCCCAAGACAAGAATTGAATTGTCGCTGAGTCGTCCGGTTGCCTCGAACTCCACACCTTCCGACTCAACATCAGCCGGCATGTACCAGAACTGACCGGAGGAGGTGACACCGCCATAAGTCGCGATCCCTTCCTGCTCGGCGCTGAACACCGCCAGCGTGGTGAGCAGCCTCTGGTCAAGCCACTCTGCCTTCACGCCCACTTCCATGTTGACGCCCTTCACCGGGTCCAGATAGTCGCCGTTGATATCGGTCTGGTCCTGGTTCTGGAAGATGTCAGAGTAGGAGGCGTACGCGGTAATGTTGTCGGTGAAGTCGTAAGTCACGCCGACGTAGGGGCTGGTTTCTTCGGTGTCCGGGTACTCGGTTTGATCCACCACGCTGCCGTAGATGGATGCGCCTTCACGTTCCAGCTTGAATGAATTAGCACCAAGGATCAGTTTAAGTTCATCGGTGAAGCTCAGTTGGGAAGCTACGTAGAAGCGAGTCAGCTTTTGTTCACCCGCGCGGCTTGGTTCCCACGCGTACCACTGTGGCTCAGGTTCGGCATTGCCGGCGTAGGGGAAGGCGGGTAGTGCAACGCCCTGATAAGTCAGGCGGTCGTATTCCCGAGTATCCCCTGAAGTTTCCTGTTTGGAGGAGCTGACTCCTGCGATGAGTCTGTGCTCGTTGCCAAAGGCAGTGAAGCTACCGCTCAGATTTGCATCCAGCAGATCGTCGTCGGTAGTGGAGCGGCCGGAGTAGGGCCAGCTGTACAAGCCGGTATTATCAAACTCAAGGTAGTTGAAAAAGGTGTAGGCGTAGAACAGTTTGGTCTCGTCACTGGCGCGGCTGCCGTTGTAGGTCAGCTTGGCTTCCCAGTCGCTGCCCAACTGGTGAACGTATTCCACGAAAAAACTGTTCGCTTCTTCGTCCCAGTAGGTCCAGTCCTGCGAGGTGGAAGCAGAATCGTCAAACTCGGCCATGCTGCCGTCGGGGTAGAACAGCGTCAGCGATCCCCACATGGGGGAATCCTGTTCGCTTTCCATGTAATTCCCGCCGAAGGTCAGCACGCCATTTTCACCGATTTGTCCGTCCACAACGGCGTAAACGGAAGTGCGC
The DNA here is from genome assembly GCA_030427085.1 of Gammaproteobacteria bacterium. Taxonomy (GTDB): domain Bacteria; phylum Pseudomonadota; class Gammaproteobacteria; order Pseudomonadales; family Halieaceae; genus JAUHXH01. Next base: position 78,707 of record JAUHXH010000001.1, read on the forward strand.
TTGTCGTGCAGGGCACGGATGTGGGAGCCCTTGTCTTCGTAGGCTACAACCGCACGCGCAGCCCACTTGCCGTCGTCGGTCAGCACCTTGTTGTAGTCCGCGGCAACGCGGAAGTATTCGTCTGAACCGCCGCCCAGTACCACACGGCCGGTATCTTCGTTAGTGGGGCGCTTGCGTACGTAGTTCACCGTGCCAGAGGCGTTACCGACGCCTGTGAGCAGGCCGTTGGCGCCGCGAATCAGTTCGATTTTCTCAAACAGGAAGGTGTCCAGCTGGCCTTCAACGGTGCCCCAGGAATTGGTCATACCCAAGCCGTCGATCTGGGTGAGCTGGATTTCGAAGCCTCGGGAATTGTAGGTCGCCCGGTGTGTTTCGTACTGGTCAACATTGATGCCCGTGCCCAGCTTCAGCGCCGCGTTGCTGCCCGTGGTGTTGTAGTCCTCCATCGCAAACTGGTCGATGATGCTGATGGACTGCGGTGTTTCTTTCAGCTCCAGCGGTAGCTTGGTGGCGCCGGTGGAAACGCGATTTTCCCTCATGCCGTACACGGTCAGCTCTTCCACGTAGAGGCGTTGGGGCGCACTGTATTCCTGTGTGGCATCTGCACTCTGTGCCAGTCCGATCGGGTGGAATCCGGAGGCAACAAGGGCGCTCACAGCAAGGGACAGCTTTTTGAGGGGTAGGGTCGGTTTCATGATCAATCTCAAGTCTGAAGGGTGGTAAACAAGTGCGACACTGGGGTCGTGATATTTTGGTAATGATAATCGTTAGTATTTGAGAATGAAAGTATGTATTGTACGCATTTGTAGTGGGCGCCCATTTGCGGGTAGCCCTGAAGGGGCCGGGACCGAGCCCGGAAGACGTTTTACGGGAATAAACAATGAGAGGAGCATCTGCCAGCGGTCGCTGGTTTCGAATCAATCTATGGTTGCATCGCTGGACCAGCCTGATCGTAACGGTGCCCTTCCTGATCCTGTGTCTGACGGGGGCGATTCTGATTTTCCACGAGGAAATCGATCACCTGTTGGGTACCGTCCCGGAGAGCCGGGTTATGCCGGCGGGCCAGTCACCGCGTTACGATGAATCCATCACAGAAGTGCTGGCAGCCAATCCGGGCCAGCGCATCATGAGTATTGGCGTCGACCCCGAACACCACCCGGGCTTGATGCTGATCGCCGCAGGGCCAGAGGGCGACCCCAGTTTTGATGCCGCCACCATCCTGTTCACGGATCTTGCTAGCGGGCAATTGGCGGGTGACCCCATTGATGGCATGACGCTGACCGGCTTCCTGCTGGAGCTACACGCCCAATGGTTTCTGGGGCCGGTAGGGGAGTTGATCGGCGCATTCATCGCATTGCTGGTATTAATTTCCGTGGTCTCGGGCCTCGTGGTCTACGCACCCTACGCCAAGCGGGTGCTGTTCGGCGTATTGCGCAAAGGCCGAGGCTCACGATTGCTGCAACTGGATCTGCATAACTTTATCGGTGTGGTGGTTACCGGCTGGCTGCTGGTAGTGACCTTGACCGGTTTCCTGTTGGGCTTTGCCACCCTTGCAACTGGTATCTGGCAGATGACAGCCCTGGCCGAATATCGGGACGACGAGGTGTTCAGCAAGGCCAGCTATTCCCCTGAAACGGCTGCACCTCTGAGCAAGGTGATGTCGGCTGCCAATGCCGCCGCACCGCCTGGTTGGCAGGTCACTAATGTCATTTACCCCGGCACGGATTTCTCCGCACCGGCGCATCACACGGTCCTGCTGACGGGGGGAGAGGGGATTGAGCAGAGCCTGTTTAAAGTGCTGATCGTTGAAGCGCAAAGTGGCGAGGTTGCCACAACTTTGCAAATGCCCCTGTATTTCAAGGCTATTTTGCTGTCGGAGCCGTTGCACTTTGGCGATTACGGCGGACTGCCGCTGAAGATCCTGTGGACCTTGTGCACCTTCCTGACCTTCTTTATCACCGCCAACGGTGCCTGGCTGTGGTGGGACCGGCGTCGCCGCCGGGTGGGCCGCACGCGAAGCGTGGAAGGGGAGTACGCCGTATGAGTGAGCATCCCCTGTTCCTGCCCCTGATTCTGGCGGCACTCAGTATCACGGCTCTGGTGGCGATGTTCCTGCTGGGCGGCGTCTGGGATTCAGTGTTCTTCGTACTCAGCCTCTCACCGCTATTGGTGGGTGGCTGGTGCTGGTATGCCAACCGGTCCTAGGGATTTTCGTCGCCCGCTTCCCAGCCGCCGCCGATACTTGCGGCCAGTTCCGCTGCCGCCGCGAGTTGATTGGCGGTGACATTGACTTGGCCCCGGCGCGCATTGAGCGTTGTGTTCTGCGCGACGGCCACTTCCAGAAATGAAATCAAGCCGGATTTATAGCGGTTTTTGATCACGCGTTCGTTTTCTTCTGCCAGTTGAACAAGCCGTTCCTGTTGTACTGCTTTATCCCGCAGGATGGTGGTGGTGGCCAGGGCATTTTCCACGTCGCGCAAACTGTCCAGTACCGTCTGCCTGTAGGCGGCGGCCAATTCGTCATAGCGTGCGATCGCAGCGTCCTCGCTGGCGCGCCGCTGGCCACCGTCGAAGATGGTTTGCGCCAGTGTCGGGCCCACCGACCAGAAGTGGACCGGGCTGTCCCACAAGTCGCTGACCGATACACCGCTAACGCCTCGCGAAGCGCTGATACTGAAGTCGGGTAACCACGCTGCGATGGCAACCCCAATGCTGGCGTTGGCCGCAGCCACGGCCCGTTCGGCCGCTACCACGTCCGGTCGCCGTGCGATTAACTCACCCGGAATTTGTGACGGCATTGGGGGTACTGCCGGCATGTGCTCGGCGTGGGGGAGGGCGAAATCGATCGGTGCTCTGCCCAATAGCGCGGCGAGGGTGTTTTCCTCAATCGCGCGTTGGGCCTGTAAATCGTAGAGGTCGCTGCGCTGCGACTGCAGTTGGGTTTCCGCCTGGATAACATCGGCGCGAGACACAATGCCCGAGTCGTACTGGTTGTGGGTAAGTTTCGCCGAGCGCTCGGAAGACTCCAGGGTTTGCTGCAGAATGTATTCCTGTTGATCCAGTGCCCGGATGGTGATGTAGCTGCTGACGACAGCCAACTGGATGGCAAGGCGCGCCGCGGCGAGGTCTGCTGCACTGGCGTCTACGCTTGCCGTGTCCGCTTCCACCTGGCGGCGAACCCGGCCCCACAGGTCGGGCTCCCAACTGATATCCAGGCTGGCGCTGGCGCGCTCAACCACGTTGGTGTTGCTGCCGTCGGTACGTGATTGGCCAACAGCGGCACCCAGTACCGGGCTGTACGCACTTCGACTTCCGGCCCGTTGCGCCACAGCGGCGCGGTAGCGTGCCGCCGCCTGTACCAGGGTGAGGTTGTTGGCGGTGGCCTCGGTAACCAGTTCGGACAGGCGTGCGTCGTCGAATGCCTGCCACCACTGGCCACTGCTGGCCCAGGCCTGGGTGGGTAAGGGTTGCCATCCGGCGTTGTACTTCAGTGCGGCGGGTTCAACCACAATGGGCTGACTGTAGTCCGGCCCTACGGTGCAGGCAGACAAAGTGCTGACCATCAGGATGGCGGTGCAGCTTAGTTGTGACAATTTATTCAGGGCCATGCGGGGACTATCCGGTTTTCAGGTCTGCCTGCCGATCCCGCCCACTGGAGTTTTCGCCACGGACAAAGCGCTGGCGTAGATTTTCCAGGTAGAGGTAAACAGCAGGTGTGGTGTAAAGCGTGAGTAACTGGCTCAGGGCCAGCCCGCCAAAAATGGTGATGCCAAGAGGGCGACGCAACTCGGCACCATCGCCGAAGCCGATGATCAGGGGTACAGCGCCCAACATGCCGGCGAGGTTGGTCATCAATATCGGGCGCAGGCGCAACAGGGCAGCGCGGTGGATCCCCTCAAACGGGGACAGACCACCATTACGCTGCAGGTTGAGCGCCACGTCGATCATCATGATGGCGTTCTTCATCACAATCCCAATCAGCAGGAACAGGCCGAGTTGGGCAATCAGGCTCATGTTCTGGCCGCCGAAATGCAGTGCCAGCAGCGCGCCCAGGCCCGCAGAGGGCAAAGTGGACAGAATGGTCAGCGGGTGCAGGGTGCTTTCATACAACACGCCCAGCACCAGATAAACCGCAAGCAGTATTGCAACAAAGGCCCAGGGGTCGCCCACGGCCTGATTAAAGTCATTCGGAGAAGGGGGGGCCTCGTGAACATCGTTGGGCAACATGGCGTGGTTCAGAATGTCGGTAATGGCCTCGTCGGCCTCAACAGCGGTCACCCCGGGCGCGAGGCTGTAACCGATACCCATGGAGGCAAACTGGCCCTCGTGCCGAACTCTGTCCTCGGCCATGCCGTAACCCCAACTGGCGAAGGTGGACAGGGGTACGCGCTGGCCGTCTGCGGTAAGCACTTCCAGTCGCGATAGCGCCTCCGGGCTGGCGGTGTGGCGCGGGGTCAATTCCATCACCACCCGGTACTGGTTCAGTTCGTCGTAGAGCGTGGTGACCTGGCGCTGGGAGAAGGAATTGTTCAGCACCGAAGCGACCGTTTGCATATCCACGCCGAGGCGGCGGGCTTCTTCGCGATTGATGTCGAGCACCACCTGTCGCGCTTCATCATCGTCAACGGAGTCTACATCTTCAAGCAGCGGATGGTCTTCCATTGCCTGGGCGACCACGCGGGCCCAGGTTTTCAACGCCGACAGCGAATCGGAACGCAGCACCACCTCGTATTCGCTGTTGCCGAAGGGACGGCGCGGGGCATTCAAATCCTGATCTACCGACAGTCGCATCATGGCGCCGGGCACCAGCGGCGCACTTTCCCGCAGCCGGTCTACCACTGCCTGGGCGGACACTTTGCGCTCGGCCAGCGGTTTCAGTTTGATCGTGAGGTGGGCGTTGGTCAGCCCGCCGCTGCCGCCGCTGGTACCGGTCAAATGTTCTACCGCAGGGTCGGCGAGGATGTGCTGGCGAAACACCTCGATCTTCGGCTGCATCACCTGGAAGGAAAAGCCGTCGTCGCCGCGCACGAAGCCGCGGATCTGCCCCGTATCCTGTTGCGGCAGGGGTTCCTCGGGCAGGGTGGAAAACAGGTGTACGCTGTAGGCAACAGCGAAAACCAGCGTCAGCAATGCCAGCGGTCGGTGATTCAGCAGCCACCGCAGGGATCTGTCGTAGAGGGCGGTGAGTTGTGCGAAGGCGGTATTCGCGGAGTGGTCCCGGTCGCGCGCCTGTCTACGGGGTTTGAGCCAGAGCGCGCACAAACTCGGCGTGAGGGTGAGCGAAACCAGCAGGGAAATCAGTGTTGCCGCAATCAGGGTGATCGCGAATTCTTCGAACAACTGCTGAACCATTCCACCTGGCAGGAGAATGGATACAAACACCACGGCGACTGACACGGTCATCGCCACCAGAGTAAAACCCAGCTCGCCCACGGCTTTCACCGACGCGGCGAAGGGCGATAGCCCTTCTTCCATGTGCCGCTCTACGTTTTCCAGCACGACAATGGCGTCATCCACCACCAGCCCGGCCGCGACGATCAGCGCCATCAATGACAGGTTGTTGAGCGAGAAGCCCCAGAAATACATCACCACAAACGTGCCGATCAGCGACACGGGAATGGCCGCCGAGGGAATCAGTGCAGCGCGCAGATTGCCCAGGAACAACCACACCACCAGCACCACCAGGGCTGCGGCGATTACCAGGGTAATTTGCGCTTCGCGTAGGGTGCTGCGGATTACTGGCGAACGATCCATCACGATCGTGAGGTCGGCGCTGTCGGGCATCAGGTTACGCAATTGCGGCAGTGCCGCTTTGATGTTGTCGATAGTCTCGACGATGTTGGCGCCGCTCTGTCGGCTGATGCTCAGGGTGACCGCGGGGTGGTCGTTGTGAAAGCCGCTGCTGAGGCGATTTTCCACCGAGTCGCTGACGGTGGCGACATCACCCAGCCGCACTGCCGCGCCGTTTTCGTAGCGCACCACGAGGTTGCGGTAGGCCTCGGCGGTGCGCAAGGGATCACTGGTTTCCACCAGCCAGCGCTGCGCCTCCTCCTCGATGTAGCCCATCGGCCGCAAGGCGTTGGAGCGAGAGATTGCACTGCGCACTTCATCCAGTGCGATGCCGTAGTGCAGCAAGGCCCCGGGGTCGAGTTGTACGCGCACGGCCGGTAACGAGGCACCGTCCACCGATACTTGCGCCACACCGGATACCTGCGCGAGCTTCTGCGCCAGAATGGTGGAGCCAATGTCGTACAACTGGCTGGGCGGTAGGCTGTCGGAACTGAGCGCCAGTGCCATCACCGGCGCCTGGGAAGGATCCATCTTGCGGTACTCAGGGTTGCCCGGCATGCCGGCGGGCAGATCACCGCGTACGGCGTTGATTGCCGCCTGTACTTCCCGGGCGGCCTCGTTGATATCGCGATCCATGTCGAACATCAGTGCCACCTGCACGGAACCCTGGCGGCTGGAAGAAGACAGTGCGGTCACGCCGGAAATGGCGCCGAGTTGGCGTTCCAATGGGGTGGCCACTGTGCTCGCCATGCTCTCGGGACTGGCCCCCGGCAGGCTGGCACTGACCACAATCATCGGCACGTCCAGTTGCGGCAGGGGTGCAACCGGAAGCAGGCGCCAGCACAGCACACCGCAGAGCACCAATGCCAGTGACATCAGCGCAACACCCACCGGCCGGCGCACCAATTCTCGTGCGAAGCTCATGTGGTTAATTCCCCGCCGGTGTCAGCAGTTTGCTGCCGCGTAGTCAGCCGATCGAAAAACAAATACACCACCGGTGTGGTGAACAGCGTCAGTACCTGGCTGACCAGCAAGCCGCCCATCATCACCAGACCCAGTGGTTGGCGCAGTTCCGCACCAGAGCCACCAGCCAACATCAGCGGCAGGGCGCCGAACAGCGCCGCCAGCGTTGTCATCAGAATCGGGCGGAAGCGCAACAGCGCGGCCTGGTGGATAGCCTGACGGGGCGACAGGCCCTGATTGCGCTGGGCGTCGAGGGCGAAGTCCACCATCATGATGCCGTTCTTTTTTACCAGCCCGATCAACAACACAATGCCCACTACCGACACCATGTCCAAAGCGCGACCGGTAATTAGCAGTGCCAGCAATGCGCCGACCGTTGCTGAAGGCAGGGTAGACAGGATCGTTACCGGGTGGATGGTACTTTCGTACAGTACACCGAGCACGATGTACATGGTCAGCACGGCAGCCAGAATCAGCCACAGGGTGTTCGACAGAGAATTTTGAAAGGCCGCTGCCGCGCCCTGGTAGGTGGTTTCGATGGCCACCGGCATCTGCAATGCCTGCTGCACTTCGTTGATAGCATCTACCGCTTCGCCAAGCGAGGCGTCCACGCCGAGATTGAAGGACACTGTGGTAGCCGGAAACTGCCCCTGATGATTGATCACCAGCGGCGCGGCACGTTGGTGGATGGTGGCCACGCTGGACAGCGGCGTAGGCTGGCCGCTGGCGGTAGTCACAAAAATCTGTTGCAGACTCTCTGGCCCGGCAAACAGGGTCGGGTCTACTTCCAGTATCACGCGGTACTGGTTGGACTGTGTGAACAGGGTAGCGATCTGCCGTTGGCCGAAGGCGTTGTACAGCACATCGGACACGTCGGTCACGTCCAGCCCCAGACGGGCGGCGGCATCGCGGTCGATATCGACGTAGGCTTCCAGCCCCTGCTGTTGCAGATCGTAGGCCACGTCGCTCAACTCTGGCCGCTGGTTCAAAGCCGCCACTAGTTGCGGCACCCATTGGTGGAGTTGTTCGCTGCTCATACTGGTGAGCGTGAACTGGTACTGGGTTCGGCTGACCCGGTCTTCTATCGTCAATTCCTGCACTGGCTGGAACCAGGCGCTGATGCCATCCACGCTGGCGGCCCGTTCGCGCAAGCGTTCGATCACCTCGAAAACACTCTCTGAACGGCTGTGGTGGGGCGGCAGGTTGATCAGGATACGGCCGCTGTTGAGCGTGACATTGGTGCCGTCCACGCCGATGAAGGACGACAGGCTCTCTACGCCGCCGTCTTCCAAAAGCGCCTGCGACAATCGGTGTTGCCGCTCCGCCATGGCGGTAAAAGAGATGTCCTGGGGCGCTTCAGTGACCACCTGAATAACGCCACTGTCCTGTACCGGGAAAAAGTCTTTATCCACCGCCAGGTACAACAACACTGTCAGACCGATGGTGGCGAGCATGGCCAGCAATGCGGGGCCCTGGCGGTCCAGTACCCAGTCGAGGCCGCGGCCATAGCGCTCGATGACGCCGCTCAGGAAGCCGGCATCGTCGCTCGGCGGCGTGTGCAACATGCGCGCGCACATCATCGGTGTGAGCGTCAGCGAGACCACCAGGGAAATAATGATCGCCACTGCCAGCGTTACGGCGAACTCGTGGAACAACCGCCCCACCACATCGGGCATGAACAGCAGGGGAATCAGTACCGCCACCAATGAGAATGTCAGCGACATCAGTGTGAAACCAATTTCAGCAGCGCCCTTCAAAGCCGCTGACAGGGGCGATTCACCCAGTTCGCGGTGGCGAGCAACGTTTTCCAGCATCACGATGGCATCGTCCACCACGAAGCCGGTGGCGATAGTGAGCGCCATCAGAGTGAGATTGTTGATGGAGTAGCCCAGCAGGTACATGAAAGCAAAGGTGCCCACGAGTGATAGTGGTACTGCGATACTGGGAATGATGGTTGCCGGCAGGCTGCGCAGGAAAACGAAAGTGACCGCCACCACCAGAAAGATGGCGAATAGCAGTTCTTTCTGGGTATCGCGTACAGAAGCGCGAATACTCTGGGTGCGGTCGGTGAGGATCGCCACGTCTACTGTGTGCGGGAGCGTTGCTGTGAGTTGTGGCAGCAACGCGCGCACCCGGTCGGTGACTTCAATAACATTGGCCCCGGGCTGGCGCTGCACATTCAGCAGCACTGCAGGCGCATCGTTGGCCCACGCTGCGAGGAAGCGGTCTTCGGCGCCATCGACCACCGTGGCCACGTCCCCCAGACGAAGGGGCGCGCCGTTCTGCCAGGTAATGATGAGGGAGAGGTAGTCCTCGACCGAACGAATCTGGTCGTTGGCGTCGAGCATGGTGGTGCGTGTGGGGCCGTCGAAACTGCCCTTGGGTTGATTGGTGTTGGTGGCCACGATGGCCTGGCGCACCGAGTCCAGATCCAGGCCGTAGGAGGCCAGCGCCATCGGATTGACCATCACGCGCAGCGCCGGGCGTTGGCCGCCGGCCAGGCTGACCATCCCCACTCCCGAAAGCTGGGCCAGTTTTTGTGCTAGACGTGTATCCACCAGGTCGTGTACCTGGGGCAGGGGCAGACTCGGCGAGGTGATGGCTAGTGTCAGGATGGGCGCGTCAGCCGGGTTGACCTTGCGGTACACCGGTGGTGTGGGCAAATCATTGGGTAGCAGATTTTGCGCTGTGTTCATGGCCGCCTGCACTTCCTGCTCAGCCACGCCCAAGTCCACATCAAGACCGAATTGCAGGGTGATCACCGAAGCGCCACCGGAACTGCTGGAGGAGAGTTGCCGCAGGCCGGGTATCTGGCCCAAATGACGCTCCAGCGGGGCGGTGATAGTCCGAGCGGTTACCTCCGGGCCAGCGCCGGGCTGGAAGGTGAATACCTGAATGATCGGGTATTCCACCTGCGGCAGGGCCGCCACGGGTAACATGCGCCAGGCGATAATACCGGCAGCCAGAAACGCCAGCATCAGCAGCGATGTCGCCACCGGGCGCAGAATAAAGGGGCGGGAAAGATTATTCATCGTAGTTTTAGCTGGCGCCGCCTGGTCGCCGTTCACCTGGGCCTTTGGGGCTCCCTTCTCGCTGTGGCCGGCGTGGCGTATCTGACTCGCTTACCGACGAGGCCGGCATGCTATCGCCTGATATCACTGTTACGTCGCGGCCATCGCGCAGTCGGTCCAGCCCTTCAAGCACCACCAGTTCACCCTCGCGCAGTCCGCCGCGTACCGCAATTTGATCGCCGCTGGCTTCCCCCAGTGTCACCTCGCGGGTGTAGGACTTGCCGTCCTCTACGATGTACACGTAGTTGCGGCCGGTGCCGTACTGCACAGCATCAGAGGGAATGGCGATTACCGACTCCAGCGTGGTCAGGCGCAATTGCACGTTGACGAACTGATTGGGGAAGAGGGCGTAATCCTCGTTGGCGAAGCGGGCCCGCACCCGCAGGGTGCCGGTGGTGGTGTCGATCTGGTTGTCCAGTGTGATGAGGTCCCCGGTGGCGAGGATGCGATCCTCATTGCGGCTGAGTACTTCAACCTTGAGGGGCTCCCCGCGCAGAAACTCACTGCGCAGTGCCGAAACGTCGCGCTCCGGCACCGTAAAGTTCACGGCGATGGGCGTCAGCTGGGTGATACTTACCAGGCCTTCGCTGTCGCCGCTGGACACCAGGTTGCCCTGGTCAACGCGCCGCAGACCGAGTTGGCCGGATATGGGCGCCTCGATTCGCGTCCAGGATAACTGCAAGCGGGCATCTTCCACCTGCGCTTTGTTGGCTCGCACGGTGCCGTCGAGTTCTTTCACCAGCGCCCGTTGATCGCTGAGCTGCTGGCGTGCAATGGAGTCCTGCTCCCACAGGTCTTCGTACAGGGCCAGATCAGAGCGGGCGTTTTCCTGTTTCGCGATATTCTGCTGCAACTGGCCCTCGGCCTGTTCGAGCCGTGCCCGATACGGCAGTGGGTCGATCAGCGCCAGCAAATCGCCCTTTGCCACCTCGGCGCCTTCGGTGAAGGTGATTTCCTCGAGCACGCCGTCAACCCGGCTGCGCACGGTAACGGTGTTCAGCGGCGTCACGGTCCCGATGGACTTCAACTGGATGTCCAGGCTGCCCAGCCGGGCCGGAATCACCCGCACCGCCGCGGGCTCCCCGAAGCCCCGACGCCAGTTCTCCTGCGGCGGTGGCGTGGGATTGGCACTGATCAGATACCAACCGGTAGCGAGCAGTGCCGCGGTACAGGCACCGGCGAGCAGGTATTTTCGTGTGGGGGAGGATTGGGCTTGGGGGGAGGACATCAAACAGCCTGACTGACAGCGAAAAGGCTACTTTAGGTAAACAGCGCGCGGGCGGCTACCGGATTTACATAATTTTACGCTTCCCGCACCGATGGTGGGTTTGCCGGGTTACTTCTCCAGCAATTCCACCAGCCGTTCCCGCACCAGCATCGAGCGACACAGCGCCGGATGCTGCAACAGTGGGCGTCCATCCTTCAGGGTGGCGAGTTGGTCCGTCATCAGCGCATCGATACAGTTGCGCCACTCACTGATTTCAGGCGAATTGGACATCGGCAGCAGGGCGTCGCGGTAGCGCTCCAGCGCCGCTTCCAGACGGCCCTCGTTCAGCGCCGCCCACAGCTCCAGAAAGTCAGCGCTGATCTTCATATCCAGCCGATAGGGGCGGGAGGCGATACCCCCGCCCAGACGGCTGCGCAAGGTGGAGATCTCCGACTTGAGTGTGGCGCGTGTGACTGGTTGGTCGCCGTAGAGTGCACAGTGCAGGGCCTCCAGTGACATGCCCTCAGGGTGCAGGGCCAGCAGGCAGAGTATTTCGCAGTGGCGCAGCGACAGCGACAGGGACTCTCCTCGCCAGGTCACGCGAGGCGGGCCTAGAAAATCGATGTGCAGGCCGGCTTCGGCCTGGGTTTCGAAGTCCGGCAGCCGACTGGCGATGGCCTGCGCCATACCACTGATGGCGGAGCGCCCCAGGGGGGTGTAACGATCCCAGGTGGATGACAGGTCCAGTACACCCACAAGGCGACCGCTTGTGGGGTGAATGATGGGGGCCGCGTAGCAGACCCAGTCATGCAGGGAACTGCGAAAGTGCTCGGCGGAAAATACGGTTACTGCTTTACGAGAGGCGAGGCACAGGCCAACGGCGTTGGTGCCGGTGCAACCCTCGCTCCAGTCGCCACCGGCAGTGAAATTCTCCTCCGCCGCCAGATCGCGCATGTGCTTGCTGGCGTGGGTCCACACCAGACGCCCCGCGGGGTCGGATATGGCAGCGACACACTCGCTGTCACGGGCTAATTCCTTGAGTTGGGCAATTTCGCGCTGGGCACACTCGCGTACCACGCTGTGTTTCCAGAACTCCCGCGCCTCGCTGACATCGCGCAGGGGGGCGCACGTGCCCTGTGGCGGCAACTGACCCAGGCTGCGGCGCCAGGAGGTGCCGATTTCACGGACTACATTGCCCGGCGTTTCGGGGCTGTCGATGTAGCGGTGCCAGGCGTTCTCTACCTGTTCGCGCCGCCGCACCAGTGAATCGAGGGCGGAATTCATGTTTGCCTCCTGTGGCCTATTATTAAACCTGTAGCCAACCTTTGCGGGAGTACACTCGAGCCCGATTATCACTCACTCATATCAATAAGCAAATGGAGCCGATAATGATTTACAACAATCCAAATACCGATGGTGCCAAAGTCCATTTCAAGCCCCGCTACGACAACTATATCGGCGGCGAATGGGTGGCACCTGCAGATGGTCGCTATTTCGAGAATATTTCACCGGTGAATGGCGCCGTTTTCTGCGAAGTGGCGCGTTCCAATGGCGCGGATATCGACCTCGCCCTGGATGCGGCCCACGCCGCCGCTGACGCCTGGGGCAAAACGCCAGTAGCCGAGCGATCGCGTCTGTTGCTGCAACTTGCAGACCGGATCGAGGCCAATCTGGAAATGCTCGCCGTGGCGGAAACCTGGGATAACGGCAAGGCGGTGCGCGAAACGCTGGCTGCAGATATCCCGCTGGCCGCCGATCATTTCCGTTACTTTGCTGGCTGTGTACGTGCTCAGGAAGGCAGCATCGGGGAAATCGACGAAAACACCGTCGCCTACCACTTCAAGGAACCTCTGGGCGTGGTGGGGCAGATTATTCCCTGGAACTTCCCCATTCTGATGGCTGCGTGGAAACTGGCGCCAGCGCTGGCGGCGGGCAATTGCGTGGTGTTGAAACCTGCCGAGCAAACGCCGGTGGGAATTCTCCTGCTGATGGAGCTGGCAGGCGACCTGTTTCCGCCGGGGGTGATCAATGTGGTCAACGGCTTTGGCGAAGAGGCGGGACAAGCCCTGGCAACCAGCAAGCGCATCGCCAAAATCGCCTTCACTGGCTCAACTCCGATCGGATCGCACATTCTCAAATGTGCGGCTGACAACATCATTCCCTCCACGGTGGAGTTGGGCGGCAAGTCACCGAACATTTACTTCGCCGACATCCTCGATCAGGAAGATGCCTTTGTCAGCAAGGCGGTTGAAGGCGCGGTGCTGGCCTTTTTCAACCAGGGTGAGGTGTGTACCTGCCCGTCCCGCCTGTTGATTCAGGAGAGTATTTACGAGGACTTCATCGCTCGGGTGATGGAGCGCGCCCAGCAGATTAAACGCGGCAACCCACTGGATCTGGACACCATGGTTGGCGCCCAGGCATCCCAGGAGCAGTTCGAGAAGATCATCAACTACATCGAGATCGGCAAGCAGGAAGGCGCCACAGTGCTGATGGGCGGCGAAGTGGAGAAAGTGGTAGGCGGGTATGAGAGCGGCTATTACATCCAGCCGACCTTGCTCAAGGGTATGAACCGGATGCGCGTGTTCCAGGAGGAAATTTTCGGACCGGTGGTTTCCACTGCTACGTTCAAAGACGAAGCCGAAGCACTGGCAATCGCCAACGATACGGACTTTGGCCTGGGCGCGGGTGTGTGGACCCGGGACATGAACTTGTCCTACCGCATGGGGCGCGGCATTCAGGCGGGTCGGGTGTGGACCAACTGCTATCACCAGTACCCGGCGCATGCAGCCTTTGGCGGCTACAAGAAGTCGGGTGTGGGGCGCGAAACGCACAAGGTGGCGCTGGACCACTATCAGCAGACCAAGAACCTGCTGGTGAGTTACGATGTCAATCCGCTTGGATTTTTCTAAGCGCGACGTCCTTTAGTGTTTGATCTATCGCTGCGGCCGGCGACTGCGGTAAAGTCACTTTGCAGGAAGTCGGCCCAACGGCTGGATCAAACACTAACAGGATGTACCGATGGCTCAGCGCTTGTTACCCAGCGCCTATCAACTGAAAAAGGTCGTTCTTTATCCCTATACGGCATACAAACGCCAGCAGGAAAGTGACAAAAGCGGCTTCATCAAGGCGGCGCTGGAGCTACATTACTATCGCCCCGCATTTTATGACTTCATCACCGCGGTCATTAAAAACCCATCGCTGCTCAGTGATGTCGACCTGGAGGAGGGCGCCACCATTTTGGACGTTGGCGCATTCGTTGGTGATTGGGCCGAAGCGATTCTACAGCGCCACCCCTCAAGTACCGTCTACGCGTTCGAACCGAACCCAGGGTCGTTCAGGCAGCTGGAGGGCAAAACGGATCAATTTCCCGGTCTGAAGCCCATGCCCTACGGGCTGGGGGATGAGGATTTGCAGCCACGCCTGTCGCTGAAAGGCCTGGGATCTTCCATGTACAGTCACCATTCCGACGATGATGAAACCGCTTACGTGGACGTATCCATCCGGGCAATAGATAGCGTTTGGCAGGAACTGGGTCTGGGAAACGTTGACCTGATGAAGATCAATATCGAAGGTGCTGAATTTCCGCTGCTGGAGAAGATGATCGAATGCGACCTGCTTAAGCGTGTGGACCACTATCTAATCCAGTTTCACGAATGGCACCCGCAGGCTTACAGCCGCCGGCGGCGCATCCGCAAAGCGCTAAGTCAAACCCATCGGCTGGTGTGGGATTACCACTTCGTGTGGGAGTACTGGCAGCGACGTGAGTGAAGGTTCAGGAAGAGCGCTACAACAACCACAGCGCCACCATGGCAGTGGCGGCGATCCCTAACGCCATAGCAATGCCATAGGTGAAGTAGATTAACGCTGATTTCCCCACGGCTCCCATCCAGCCGGAGCCATACGCCCGGCGCAGCGCCAGCGGCAGATAAGCCAATAACACCAGCCAAAGCCACGAACTGGCGGCCGGGATGACTCGCTCCAATCCGAGGTCAATCAGGTACAGCAGGTACACAAAAGAGTGGTAGTGGAGCGCAAACACCAGATGCTGCAGGTAGTGATACGGCGAGAACAGATAAACGAACTGAATCAACAGCGCGAACAGGGGCAGCAGCGCGAACATCAGTTGGGGCGCATAGTCCAGCAACAGGTCTACGAAGCGCTGGGGGTCGTCCTTTAGCTTCCCGGTGTTTTTGTTCATCCGATCCTCAATGTCCTGTAGCCACTGGGGACTGTCTTCCATGGTGATATTGATCCACGAGGAGTCCGGGTCCAGATAGTTGGGTAACTCGGGTGGATCGTCTTCGCTGATGACCTCTTCGTTTTCCCCATCGTTGTTGACGACGAAAACGCCCTGATCAGAGGGCTTGGGTGCCACCATCGACATCGCAAGGAACAGGAGAAAGCTGAGTACCAGATAGAGGCGCAGAGGTGGCAGATAGCGTGCTCGGCGACCGGCGAAGAATTCCGCGGTCAGAAAACCAGGGCGCACCATGAGGGGAAACAGGGTACGCCAGAAACGGGAGTCGGCATCAAACAGGTCCCCGGCAAGATCGCTGGCGGTGTCGAAGAAGCGCCGGTCGGCGCGTCCTTCACGCTGGCCGCAGTCGGCACAGTACTCGCTGCGAATGCGAGCCCCGCAATTGCGGCAGTACTGAACGGTGTTCGTGCTGTCCAAGGTCGAAGCTGGTCCCCATTATTGTTGGGTGGCTTGTTGGCCGCCTGGGGCAATTCTACCCCATAGCGATTGGACCAGCGTAGATGTGGTGACTATTCTGAATACGAATCTCTTCACGGGAGATAGTTATGGCACTGAACGGTTATCTGCGCCTGAGAATCGACGGGGCAGACGTCGACACGGCGATGGGCGAAGACTGCACGGTAAGTCAGATGGGCGGAGTAGACGTTTCCACTGCCCTGGAAACCGTGTACTTCAAAGCGAGCACCGCCATCGGCATCGGCGATGGCCACCGATCAAGTACCACGGTGGAACAGAGCCCCGCGGAGTTCTGGGTGCGAATCGGAAAGAGTACGGCGCTCCTTGCCCAGGCCCTGTACGAACACAAGCGGATCGATCTTTCCTTCGAGATATTTCGCAATAATCCGCAAACGGGGGTTACCGAGCTGCAGTTCAAGTACGAGATTGATCAGGGCAGGCTGGTGCTTTTCGAGATGGAGAATCCCAATACGCTGGACCCTGGTACCACAAATTCCCCATCCATTGTTCGCCTGGGGGTTTCCGCGCATACCACGCGCTGGGTTTCGGAAACTCAGGGGAATGAGTACGAGTACAATTGGTCGAGGTCGCGAGTATGACAGCGCATTCATAGAGAAGGCTCTGCTCAGGACGCGCGACCATCGGCCCTTATAGTTCCTTCGCGCTACCCCACCCAAACCTGTTTCGCGTTAACGAACTCCTTGATGCCATGCGGCCCCAACTCGCGGCCGTAACCCGATTGGCCGATACCGCCGCTGGGCAATCGCGGGTCGGTTTTTACGATGCCGTTTACCGCCACCTGTCCTGCGTTTAGTGCTGCGGCAGCGCGATCAGCCTTGCTGTCGTCGCTGGTCCAGATACTGGAGCCGAGGCCGTAAGCGGTGTCGTTGGCCAGTGCCAGGGCGTGGTCGAAATTATCGGCTTTGGTAATACTGAGTACCGGACCAAACGTTTCTTCGCAGAACGATGTCATGCCCGGCTGCACATCCGCCAGCACAGTGGCCGGATAGAAGTAACCTGTACCCTCTGGTATTTCGCCGCCGCACAACAGGCGAGCCCCTTGTTCAACGGTTTGTGAAACCTGCTGGTGGAGTTGCGAGCGAAGATCCTCTCTGGCGATGGGCCCCAGCGCTTGAGATTCCTCACTCGGGTCGCCGAGGGTGAGGGCACGAAAGCGAGTGCTCAGCGCTTCACATACTGCGTCATAAGCACTGGCTTCTACGATCACCCGCTTGGCGGCGATGCAGGATTGCCCCGCGTTGATAGTGCGCGAGATCGTGATCACGTCACAGGCCTTTTCGATATCAGCGTCGGCCAGCACGATGCAGGGATCTGAGCCGCCCAACTCCAGCACGGCAGGTTTTAATCCCGCTGCGGCACGTGCAGCTACTTTGCGGCCAGCAGCGCTGGAACCGGTAAAGGACACGGCCTTGATGCCAGGATGATCGATGGCATCGCCCACCAGGTCCGTTGTGATGGGCAGGTTGACCACCACATCTTCTGGCAGGCCTGCCTGCGCAATCGTGCGCGTCAGGCAGGCAGCTGTGGCAGGCACGTTGGGATCGGCTTTCATCACGCAGGTATTGCCGGCCATTAACGCGGGAGCGAGGAAGCGCAGCGCGAGCCAGACCGGGGCGTTCCAGGGCAGGATGCCCAGCACGGCGCCCAGCGGTTGGTAGCAGACGTAACTCAGTTTGGCGTCGGAACCCAATTCTTCGGCATTCAGGAAATCGCTGGCGTTATCCGCGTAGTACTCCGCGCAAGCAGCGGACTTCTCTACTTCCCCGAGGCCTTCGCGCAGCGGTTTGCCCATCTCATGCGCCATTAACTCACTGAGTTCCTGCTTGTTCGCTCGCAGCGCCTCGGCAAATCGCCGTAAGTATTCGGCGCGTGCTGATATCGACGTGTCCCGCCAGCCCGGGAACGCGCCCACCGCGCGGTCGATGGCCCATTCACATTCCGCAGCGCTCAGGGACTCAACTTCCGGCAACGCTTCGCCGGTTGTCGGGTTGACAGGATTTAACACTGCACACCTCCCGCTGGCGTTTCCGGTGCCGGCTCCGGTGCTTTGCGCGCTGTGTTCAGGTCGATGCATTCTCCGCTGCTGTTTGGCTTTACTGTGAAATCCCGTGGTGTGTCGTTAAAGAACGACGCACACCCGTCCTCAGTAATGTAGATCGTGTCGGAGATACCGCAGGTTTTATCGCCGTCCACGCCCCACATCCAGGGAATCAGGTGGAAGGTCATGCCCTCACGCAGTACCGTGGACTGGCCCTGTTTCAGGCTCAGTATGTAACCCTCATCCCAACTGGGTGGAAACGCGATGCCGATGGAATAGCCGGATCGAGTGATAAGGCGGGCGCCCACCGGATTGTCACTGATGATGTTGCGGACCAGGTTGTCCACGTCGGAGACGGTCATGCCCGGTTGCAGCATACGATGCACGCTATCCAGTGCATATTTCATGGTTTCCTGGGCGGTGGCCATGGAGTCACTAAGCTCCCCCAACACCACAGTGCGCATCATCGCTGTGTGGTAACGACGGAAACAACCACCCACCTCAAGGAACACATGCTCGTTGTTTTGCACCACACGACCCTCCCAGGTGGCGTGGCCGATCATGGTGCGCGGCCCTGATGTGACGTAGGGCATGACCGCCGGTGGCTCACCGCCGGCGCGAAACATGGCGTCGCTAATGGCAGCGCCGATTTCGTTTTCAGTGACACCCACGCGGCAGGCTTCAATGCCGGCCGCCATGCCTGCTTCCGTGGCGCGCGCAGCTTTTTTCATCAGGTCAATTTCCACCTGAGACTTGCATATGCGGCCTTCTTCCACAATGCCGAAACAATCCAGCAGCTTGCCGTCTTTCAAGGTGGTGTGGATTACGTCCTGATGATAAGCAGGGAAAAAGTAGCTGTTGCGTTCGTAGCCGATGCGCTTGTTGGCCAGGCCGAACTCCCTCAGGGCGTCCACCAGCATTTGCATGGCATCGCCGGTGTCGGGGTAGGGACGAGTCACCTCCACCCAGGTGCGCGCCTTCACATTGGACTCCTCCAGCGCCCGTGTAATCATGAAGGGCTCCTGCTCCAGCGGTACTACCAGCGCCTGGAAAAAGGAGTAGCCGGTGGTCTGGTAGTCCGTCAGGTACATAATGTTTGCCGGGTCCGAGATCACCACTGCATCCAGATGGCGATCGGCAATACGCTGACGCAGCTCGCTGATCCGTCGTTCGTACTCCGCTGGTGGAAAGGTCATGTCTTCGCGTGCGTTCATGCGGCTTCCTCCAAGACGTGTTCGGTGGTGCGGATCAGAATGTCCAGGCCGGCGGCAAGGTCTTGCTGCGAGATGGTCAGCGGCGGAATCAGTTTCAATACTTTGCCGCCCATACCGCAACTCGCAATCAGTAGGCCGCTGTCAAAACAACGGCCTACGATACTCGCGGCCCGCTCACCGTCGCCCAGGTCCAGTCCCATGATCATGCCTTTACCGCGTAGCTGCAGGCTGGAGTCTTTCGCGAGCAGTGGTTGCAATGTGGCGAGCATGAAGTCTGTTTTCTCACGGACCTCGTTCATCAGTTTGGCGTCGGTGAAGTACTCCAGGGCCACCTTGCCTGCTACAAATGACAGATTCTGGCCGCGGAAGGTGCCTGTGTGTTCCCCAGGTGACCAGTGATCGTCCAGTTCCGGGCGCACCAGATTAAGGGCCAGTGGAGTGCCGATACCGCCGACACCTTTCGCCAGGCAGACGATGTCCGGCTCGATATCGAGGTCATCAAAACTGAAGTAAGAACCGGTGCGTCCGCAGCCTACCTGAATGTCATCGACGATCAGCAGGGCACCCAAGTCCTTCGCCAGTGAAGCCAGGGATTGAATCCACTGCCTGTCGACCACATTGACTCCACCTTCGGCCTGGATGGTCTCTACCAGAAAAGCCGCGGGTTTATCGGCGTTACATTGCGCGCGCAGTTCGGCAATCAGCGCGTGGGCGTCGGTATCGCTGGTGCCCAGCGGGTGATGGCTGACGTGCTCCAGGGGCACACCCGCCGCGCCTCTGAAATAGGGGTTGGCTGTAGCGGCCAGTGATCCCAGCGTCATACCGTGAAAGCCCTGGTGAAATGCCACGATGTGTGGGCGGCCGGTCACACGACGCGCCAGCTTCATCGCAGCTTCAACGGCGTTGGTGCCCGTTGGGCCGGTGAATTGCAGGCGGTGCGGCATATTGCGCGGCGCCAGAATGACGTCGCTAAAGCGTTGGATAAAGGCAGCTTTTGCTTCGGTCTGCATATCCAGGCTGTGCAGCACGCCATCGGCTTGCAGGTATTCGATGATCGCCTGTTTCATCAGGGCATTGTTATGCCCGAAGTTGAGCACGCCGGCGCCGGCAAAGAAGTCGATGTACTCCTTGCCGTCAGTATCGGTTTGTCGTGCATTGTTGGCCGTGGCAAAGGTCACGGGGTAAACGCGGCTGTAGGCGCGAATAGACGATTCGCGCTGTTCAAAAATAGTCATGAAGCACTCCTTCAGTGATGCACAGTGGGTAAAAGATTGCGCCTGAAGGGGTGGCTAGGGTGGCGTTCTCATGCCAGTCAGCCTGCAAAACCAGCGACACACGTCGTCCAGCAAGCTGTCGTTAAAATCGTAGTGGGGGCTGTGGCAAGGGGCGGCGAAGCGTTGCCCCACGCGGGTGCCAATGAGGGCAAAGGCGCCGGGTACTTCCCGCAGGTAGTAGCTGAAATCTTCCGAGGCCATAATCGGCGTGCGATCTTTTGCCGCCAGCGACGAGCCGCCGAACAGGGCCTGCCAGGATTTTCTGGCGAAGGCCGCCTGTTCGGGATGATTGATGGTGGCGCCGTAGCGCGCCTGATGCTTTACCTCACAGCGGACGCCGTAGCTGGCAGCGGTCTGCTCGGCAACTTCGGTTATCAGTGCTTTGACGTGTTGCGCGGTGTCTTCATCGGGCACACGAATACTGCCGCCCAGTTCGGTGTACTGGGGAATCACCGTCAACGCATCGCCACCATTGATGCGGGTCACGCTGACCACTGCGGTGCTTTGAGGTGCCAGTCTGCGGCTGCAAATCTGCTGTAGAGCAAGGGTAACAGCGCTGGCCGCCAATACCGGGTCGGCGCAGCGCTCCGGTTGGCTGGCATGACCTCCGCGCCCCTGTAGCTGGATTGTGAAGGTGCCATTGCCACACATTACCAAGTCGTCAGGGCAGGCGAAAGCCCCGTAGGGCAGGTCGGGCCAGTTGTGCCAGCCGTAAATTTCCCCCACATCGTCCAGCGCGCCGTCGGCGATCATTTCCCTTGCGCCGTGGCCGCCTTCTTCAGCGGGCTGAAACAGGAGCACTACCGCCTGGTCGAGTTCGCTTTCGTGTGCTTTCAGCCAGCGTGCCGTGGCCAGCAGCGCGGCGGTGTGGCCATCGTGGCCACAGGCATGCATAAGGCCTGCCGATTGCGATTGCCACTCTTTGCCGGTTTCTTCGTGGATGGGAAGGGCGTCGATGTCACCGCGCAGGGCGATAGCGGGACGGGCGCCCTCGGGATTAATCCAGGCCACCGTCCCGGTGTCCGCGCAGGGGCGCCAGGGTATACCGGCCTCGTCGAGCGCCGCGCGAATGGCGGCCGCCGTATTGTGCTCCTGCCAGCTTAATTCAGGATGCTGGTGTAAGCGGCGGCGAAACGCCTGCGCGAAAGCAATGTTGTTCTGCCACGAACTCGTCACGATCCTCCACAGCCTGATTTTTCAGGCACATTGAATGTCGATATGGGCTTTCACGCAAATAGTAGGCCATATCTGCGATTTTGAAAGGTTCGACTGTGAAAGAGCTCAGTAATCCGAGAATAATCAAGGGATTAGCGTGTACATCCGATACCAAAGGGCGCCGGGCCGGTGCGTTATGGAGCGCGTCTCTGTCTGTGGAACGAGCGTAAGAATGGCGCGATATTCGCCTGTTGCGTCCTTTTGGTGCGCCGATCACTAAAAATCAGTGACATCCTGGCGAACGAAGATCAACGCATCGGTATCAAACCCTGCGGCTTTGGCCTCACTGACGAACCGTCGTACCACATCGTCATCAAGCTCAGGTTGACGCGACAGGAGCCAAAGGTAGTCGGTATGAGGGCCAGACACGAAGGCATATTGATACTCGTCCTGGTCCAGTCCGAAGATGACATAAGACGTATAAAAGGGACCGAAAAAGGACACTTTCAGGTGCCCGATTTTGGGGTTGTCTACAGGGTAGGCTTTTCCAGTCGCCTGCTCCCACTCGCCGTTCTCCGTTGAATAACCTCGATTGGTAACCGTGACCCCACCGTCCTCTCTAGCGGTGTAAGTCGCCGTCACTTGCTCAAGGCCCCGCTCAAAGGAGTGATCCAACCGCGCGATTTCATACCACGTGCCCAGGTATCGCTTAAGCTCAAGGTCCTGCACCGGTTGAACGCCATCCGGGACGGCCGTGCATGCCGTTATGGAAAGTAACAACAGCGCTGTATGGAGAAGCTGAGGAGCCAATCGCATCGTTTACCCCTTGCCGTTAATACCGGCAAGTTTAATCAACCCTGTGAGTAACAGGCCAAACCACATCAGTAAAAACAGAGATCTGGCATACCAATTGGTAGTTGCCTCATTCAGGAGTATGCGACGTGCCAGGTTAACCGATAGTCCGGTTGCCTGAACTTCCTTATAGGTACGGCGACCTGACAGCGCACTCAGAAGTGCCGCGAAGACGACAGCAAATACGAATCCGAAAACATTCCACCACAGCCAGGAAACCTCAGGAAGAAGTAGCCAGCAAGCCCCGTTTAAGGTGATGCCCCCCAGAAAGCCGGCTATTGCCTGTGGACCATTGATGCGTTGAGTCAACATTCCCAGGGCGAAGACGGCCAGAATTGGGCCGTTGGCGAGAGAGCCAATTTTATTAATTGCCTCCAGCACGGTAGGCGCGATGTCGCCAACAAAAAAAGCCATCGTCAGGGTAATGACTCCCCAGATGGCGGTCAGGAGTCGAGACAAAAGCAGTTCACGATCCCGGTTCATTTTGCCCCGGTGGAAGCGTCGTACGAAGTCCTCCATCGTCGTGGCACTCAGCGAGTTCAGCACCGAATCCAGTGACGACATCGCAGCCGCAAATAGCGCCACCAGACTCAAGCCTACCAGGCCTACTGGCAAGGCATTGATCATGTAGAGCGGTACTGCCAGGTTGTATTCAGGGGTATCGCCGTTGAGTGGCAGGGCGGCGATGAACTCCGGGTGATTTTCGGCAAATACTGCGATACCCACGCCAACCATGCAGTAGAGCAAGACCAGGGGAAATCGCAGCAACCCATTAATGAGCAATGCGTTGTTGGTGCTGTCGATATTGCGTGAACTGAGTTGCCGCTGTACCTGGCTTTGGTCGCAACCGTAGTAGGAGACGTAAAGGAAAAACCCGCCGAGCAACATTGGCCAGAAGGCAAAGGTCTGGCCGTCGCCCAGGCCGTGACTGGCGAAGTCGAGCGTCGTTCTGCGCTGCGTGTCGAAACTGTCCCACAAAGCAATAGGGCCTCCCGCTGAGTCAGTCAGGGAAACGAGGACCACCACCAGCATCACCACCAATACGAGTAACTGGAGTACGTCGCTATAGATCACGCCACGAATGCCGCCCAGCACGTCGTAGACCACAGTAAACACACCCAGCAGAAGGATCGCTCCCACAAATCCCAGGCCGGTGATCAGGTCGATCACGATACACACGCTGTACACCGTAACCGCCGTGGCGAAAGCGCGAACGAACAGGAACAGGCCGCTCAGGGTCAACCGAGTGGCGAGGTCGAAGCGCCGTTCCAGATAGGCGTAAACGGACACCAGGTCGAAGTGCCGGAATACGGGCATCATGAACAGCATCAGCACGATCATCGCCAGTGGTACCGCCAATTCGTACTGCAGCCACACCAGGCCGCCACCTGCTGCAAAGGCAACGAAGGCGGGCGCGCCGAGAATACTGTTGGTAGAGCATTGGGTGGCCATGATCGACAGGCCTACAGGCCAGGCGCCAACCGTGCGGCCCCCGACGTAGTAGTCCTCTCGATCAAACTGGCCGCGCGATAACCACGCCGCCATAGCGAGTAAGCCTGCACAGTACAGGCCAATGATGATCCAGTCGGCAACGGCGAGCGTGTGAGTCACGTGAAAAGTTGTTGGGGTTTCCCTATGGCTTCCCCAAGGCTACCCAAGCCGCGAGCGTAGTGATACCCCCTGAAGGGAATTTGGCTAGATGAGTTCGATCGCCGAGCGGTAGGAATATGGTTCCTGCTCACTGACTTCCCGGCACTGTGGTTTAAGTCCGCACACCGAGCCACTGGCCAGTCAGGCGGGCAGCACTATACTCCACAATGTAAACAAAAAAATAAGGAGAAAAAGATGCCTCGCCGCCTTTACGCACCGCTTTTCTTATCCGCCGTTTTACTACTCACCGCCTGCAGCGATAGCAGTGATGACCCTGTTGTTGAACCGGAAACGCCGCTGCCTCCGCTAGGCGATTTCGTGCTGTCGGTAGTGTCGAGCGCGCCGGATCAGGTGAGCAACGGCGAGGCGCGGGTGACTATTGCACTACCTGATGGTCTGGCCCAGGATGCTGTGACGGTGGATCTGGATGGCCGCGATGTCACCGCCTTGTTCTCGCCCTCCGACAGTGTTTCGGGCCTGGAGGGCAGGGTGGATGAACTTGCGGAGGGGGACAATACCCTCACGGTGAATAGCAGTGACGACCGGGTCGACACGGCATCCATCGTATTGACGAACCATCCCGCCAGCGGGCCGATATTTTCCGGCCCACAACAAATGCCATTCCTGTGTTCGGAAGATGGTGACCTGGCGAATCTGGAATTGGGGCCGGTCACGGATGAGCAATGCAGCGTCGATACGGTAGTGAGCTATAAATACCGCACTGTTGATGGCGCGTGGGCCGACTACGATCCGGACGCGGGTGCGCCCTCAGATATGGCCACCACCACAACCATCGATGGTAATGAAGTGGACTTTATCGTGCGCTGGGAGCGCGGCAGCCTGAACCGCTTCCTGTATTCCATTGCTGTGTTGTCACCGAATGCCGGTGGCGGTGACGCGCCGGATCTCAGCGCGTGGAACAAACGTCTCATCTACTATTTTCAGGGCGGCGTGGCCATCGGCCACTATCAGGGTGACCCGAGCCAGCGGCGAGCGCTGTATGTGGATGGCTTGGCCGCCGGCTATGCCATTGCCTACTCCACCGGTACCAAAACCGGCACCCACTACAACCTTGAACTGGGCGGCGAGACCGCCATGATGGTGAAGTCCCGCTTCGTTGCCGGCTACGGCGCTCCCGATTACACCGTAGGCGTGGGCGGCTCTGGCGGCGGCATACAGCAGTATGTGTACGCGCAGAACCACCCCGGCCTGATCGACGCCGGCGTGCCGCAGTATTCCTATCCCGACATGGTCACCCAGACCATTCACATTGGTGACTGTGAGCTGCTGGAGCGCTGGATGGATTTGCAGGTGATGGCGGACCCAATGTCCAAATGGGCAACCTGGGAGAATCGCACCTGGTTGATTGGACTCAATGCCAGCAGCGAAGTGTCTAACGATGTTATCGACTTCGGCCTGACACCCTGGTTACAGCCGGGCTCCAGTGAGTGTACCGCCGCCTGGCGTGGACTTTCGCCGCTGGCGCTCAATCCGCACTTCGGTACCGCACCGGGTATTAGCGCCGAACAGCAGGCGGAAGTGGAGTGGACGCATTTCGCTGACCTGATCAACATCTACGGGCGTGCGGAAGACGGCTTTGCCAGTACCACCTGGGACAATGTGGGGGTGCAGTACGGCTTGCAGGCCTTACTGGATGGCCATATTGACCCGGACGAATTCATCCAATTGAACTGGGAAATTGGTAGCTGGAAAAATGAGCCCGACATGATGCAGGAGGGCTGCCCGTTTATTCTCGATCTGTGTTTTGCTTTGGATCAGAGTCAGCCGCTGTACCCCGACCAGATTGACCCCTGGAGCTGGCGCAACGCACAAACGGCGACGGAAATGATGCCCGCTCCGCGCAAAGCATCCGATCCCGGCGCGATTACCGCCGCTTTCGAATCAGGCATGGTGAACCGGGGTGAAACCGAAATCCCCTTCGTCGATCTACGCCACTATCTGGAAGAAGAACTGGACATGCACAACTCTCACCAGTCCTTCGCCGCCAGGCAACGCATGCTGAACCACGATGGCGATGCCAGCAATCAGGTGATCTGGTTTATCGACCGAAATCCGGACGGCAGTAATTTTGACAACACCATGGATGCCTTCGCCGTATTAGATGAATGGATGGCCAATATCCACGCAAACCCCGATGCCACAGTCGGTGAGAATCGGCCGGATTCTGCACGTGACAGTTGTTTTGACAATACAGGTGGATTGATCGCCAGCGGCGATGACGTGTGGGATGGCATCCTCGACGACAATGCACCTGGGGTTTGTACCGAGCGCTTCCCGATTTATAGCACCTCGCGAATTGTCGCTGGTGCTCCCATCACCGGAGACTTCTTCAAGTGTGAGTTGCAAGCCATCAGCGAGGCCATTGAAGGCGGGCTCTACGGCGATTGGGTGCCCACGGCAGAACAACGGGAAGCATTGGATCAAATTTTCCCCGACGGTGTTTGTGATTACAGCCAACCCGGGGTGCGTAACTAATTTGTAGTGTGAAGAGGGGCAGATTCGTCTTGCACCACTGGTAGCGGGTGTTCTAGCATTCGGAACCTTGTTAGCAGATGGATTGTGGAACTGCCCCGTGGACTCCACCCTGTTTAAAGGTCTTGCGGTACTGGAGCGTTTGAGTGCAGCGGATACGCCGGTCGGTGTGTCCGCCCTCGCTGCAGAATTTGACCTGCCCAAAAGCAATATGCACCGGACTTTGTCGACGCTGGTGGCCGCAGGCTACGCGGCGAAGAATGACGCGGGTGCCTATACCGCCACCTTGAAAACCTGGGGTCTGGGTACTCAGATCATGGCCCGCCTGCCGCTGCAGCGCACCGCCGTATCCTTCATGCATACATTGCAGGAAGCGTCCGGCGAGACGGTGAGCCTGGTAGTGATGGACGGGGACGATAGCCTATACATTCACCAGATATCCTCGTCGGTGCCCATCCGCGCCAGTTCTCACGTTGGTGAGCGCGCGCCGGCCCTGCTCACGGTGTCGGGCAAAACCATGCTGGCCAATTTGCCAGACTACACCGCGCGCTATCGCGAATTATTCCAGCGTCAGAAATCGCCCAAACCCCCGCTGAAACTCAATGAGTACCTGGCCGAGGCGGAACTGATTCGGGAAAACGGTTACTGGATGTCGCAAAGCGTCTGGCGGCCTGCCATCAACAGCTTGGCGGCGGTCATCGTCGGCGCGGAGGGCTTGCCGGTTGGCGCCATCGCCATCACCGGTCCAAAAGAGCGCTACACCGCTGCCAGTATGGAAGCCCTGATTCCGTCTCTGCTTAACGCCTGCACCAATATCGGCAGGGCGCTGGGCGGCCCCTAGATCATTCGCCTTCCCGCGCTCTGCGCCGCCCAGAACTCGCGGAAATCCTTGCGTGGATCCTCCACGGCTTCGCTGGTATCACCGATGACGAGGGTGCTGCGTTTTTCGGTGTCGTAGGCGGGCCAGTCGGGGGTGTGCTTGTTGTTGGGATTACCGTTGGCCGCCAGCGAGACCCAGGCGCCGGCCAATTGCGCGGCCAGTTCCCGGTTTCTGTAGGTCGGCCCCGCCAACGGTGAACGAATGTCGTACATGGCGAAGGGCACATCTACACCGTGTACGGCGCCATAGCGGCCACCAAAGGCCGCACTGGGAACCGTCCACAGGTATTTCCAGATGGGCGCACCGCCCTGTGTTGCCTTGCGGTCTGACATCACGTCGGCACCACGGCGGAAGGTGGCGTCAGTGTTGATGCGCGCGTTGATCAGGTAGGGCGTTGCTGCGGCATCCTCATCGCGATACAGAGCCAGCACGCGATCGGCTTCGTCGCCCACTCGCTGAGTAAGGTTCGCTTTGGTCTGCTCCCAGGTCATTTCAAAATCGCGTTCGCGATAGGTGCGCTCGTCCAGCACGGTCCCGATGATCATCGGAATCTTTTTCGCCATGGGCGGCGCGTCCGGTGTAAAGGGGTGGCGGGGCAGGGCATCACCGATCACTGGCGAGAAGGAGCGTGGCGCTTCGCCCCGCATCCGCTCCTCGCGTTCCACTTCTGCCTGGGCGTTTAACAGCGTCGTGAAGGGGACTTCCTGAAGTTTACGAATGTCCGCACGCTTCAGGCCCAATTGCTTCAGGAATTTATCCGCTACAGGCGCCGCTTGCTCGCGTGTCATCGACACCAGACTGGAACCACTCATCACCCCGGCGGTATGGAACAATCCATCCGCGGAGGGCATGGCCAGCACGTTGCTCACCTTGGCGCCGCCACCGGACTGGCCAAAGATCATCACCCGGTCGGGATCTCCGCCGAAGGCATCGACGTTCTCTTTTACCCAGCCCAGCGCCGCGACCAGGTCCTGCAGGCCCACCGATCCGGAGTCAGCGAAATCGCCCTCGTCACCCAGATACAGATAGCCCAGTGAGCTCAGTCGATGGTTGATGGTAACCACCACGCAGTCGCCAAAACTGGCCAACATCCAGCCGTCCGATCCGGGGGTGTTGCTCGAACCGCCGTAAAATCCGCCGCCGTGGAAACGCACGATAACCGGCCGCTTGCCGCCTGTTTTGGCTTCCGGTGTGAATACGTTCAACACCAGGCAGTCCTCGCCCATACCGCCGGGCTGGACGTCATTTAGAATCAGGTCCGCAAACACGTGCCGCCGGTTGCCGGGAATTTGCGGCGCAATCTGGCCGTAATCAAACGCATCCTTTACACCGCTCCACTCAGCGACCGGCTGCGGTGGCATGAAGCGGTTTTTACCGCTGGTATCGGCGCCGTATGGCAAGCCTTTGAACACCGACACACCGCCATAACGCAGCCCTCGCACTTTGCCCTGTGCGGTTTCAACAATAGGAAATACATCGCTTTCTGCGGCAGTCAATTTACCCAGCGGAAAAGCAGCGGTAAGCGCACTGGCGCCGATTAAGAATTTTCTTCGTTCCATGGTCGGGTGATCCTGATCGTTTTGTTGTCTGGGGTAGTGTTTGTTGCGTTGGCCGAATTAAGCGACGTATTGCGGTAGCGCGGGCAAATCGCTCACCCTGACGCCTTGCTCCCAGGCCGAGGTGCCCACAACAAAAGCTTCATCTGGCAGACTGTTGGTGTTGATACCTACCTGTTCAAATGCCGCGCGGCATTGGTCGCGCCCCCGCTGGTCCAGATGCGGCACTAGTTCGGGGCTGGTTTTGAGGTCGGGCAGCAGTCCGCCGTTCCCTCCGGTCAGCCACTTCATGTACTTGATATGCAACCAGGGGTGGCCGCCAATGCTGAGGGAGGGTTTTTGTAACTGGTAAAAGGCGCTGGCGATGGATTCGTATTGCCAGTAAAGCTCATAGGCCTGACGTTGTTGGCCGGTGCGCAACAGCGATAAAAACTCACCCACCCAGGGTTGATCGGGTGACTGCAGGGACTCAATGCCCCACTGGCCACTCCATTGCATCGGGTACTTCGCCGCCAGCACCAGCATGATCTCCAGGTCGACCACGGCCAGCAGCAGGCGATCACCCAGGGTTTCGGCAAGAGCATAGGCCGTTGCGGGGCGCAGGGTCTGGGTAAACTTCACGCCAACGACATTGTCGATATCCGCCAGCCGATCAAAGGCCGCGAGGGGCAGGCCGGTAGGGTCGAGATGTTTGATGGCGGACTTGGGCTTGGCGTAGAGCACGATGCCGAGCGAGGTGTTGTCGATAATGGCCCGCATCTTCTGGTAAATGGCGTCCTGGTCGGGCAGGGCAGAATCGAAGTAGATCAGCGCATGGGACATGCCCAGCGCTTCCATCGAGCGAATGCTCTCACGGTGTTGTTCCCAGGTGCCGGGCAGAATGACGCCGACAGTATTGATTTTACCTCTGGCCGCATCGGCTACCACGCGCGTCATTTGCTGCGCCTGCTCACCATTCAGCCCCAGGGGCAGCGGCATGATCGAGCACAAGCCGTGGGCGATGGAGTGCTGCACATCCCTGCGGATGCCTGCTTCGTCCAGGCCGGAAAAGTCCGGCAGCAGGCTGGGCATCAGGAACGACTCGCCGCCGCGCAGTGCATCGACAGCCCATTGTTTATCCTTCGTTTGCCGAGAACTCACCTGTCCCTCTCCATTGGTCTGTGCGTTGGCCATTCGTGATGATGCGAGCAATGCGCCTCCAAGTACGGCCCCCGCACCGAGAACCTGGCGGCGGGTCAGTCGCAGGTGGTTGGGGGTGCTGGGGATGGACATGATTGGCTTCTCACTGGCCGGGCCTAAGTACTAACCCGCAGGAGTGTAGCAAGGGCGAATTGAATCCGTAAACAGTATTCTGAAATATGGAACGACATTCTGGAAAGGTTGGGTTGGTTGTGTTTGGGGGTTTTGGGCGTGCACAGCCCATCGCCGGCCCACATTGGCCGGTGGTAGGAGCCTGTGAACTGGCCTAGTTTGAGGCGGGCAGGGCTTTGAGGGAGGACTGGACTCGGGGCAGCAGGTGCTCCAGCCAAATCTTGTAGCCCTTGCTACCAGGGTGCAGGAAGTCGGGCATCACTGATGGGCTGAGGCTGCCATCTGCCTCGAGGAAATAGTCGCCGATATCGTAGTAGTCGACGCGCTCCAGGTTGCCCAATTCCTGCAAGAGGGTGTTGGTGGCGTTCACCCATTGGCGCTCTGCCGTGTTTGGCTCCGCCCCGAAGGGGAATATGCCATGAAGGATCAGGTGGGCGTTGGGGTAGACGTCCAGTGCCTGTATTACCAGCGCCTGTACGCCAAGAAAGGTGTTTTCCGGTGAAGTGCGATCACGCAGGTAGTTATTGACGCCAGCCAGCACAACCAGCAGGTCCGGATTCAGTTTTTCCACATCGCCATGCTGCAAGCGCCATAGCATGTTCTGCGTGAGATCGCCGCCGATAGCGAAATTGACAGCGCCCAGTGGCGCGAAATGCTGCTGCCACAATTCGCTGTCCCAACCCTGGGTGATGGAGTCTCCCAGAAATACCACCCTCGCCTGGCCCTGTTCGGCCAGCGCAACGTCAGCGGCGTGTTGCTCGTACCAGCTGGACACGCTCATCCAGGGGAATTGCAGGGCACGAGGTGATGGCTGGGTGGAAGGTGGCGCTGCTACCGCAACGCTGGCAGCGAATAACAGCAGGCATTTGAGCAAAATGCGGGGCAGAAGCTTCGGTGTCATCAGGTGCAAGTTCCTTTTTGAATGTCGGGCAGTCGAAGTCTTTAAAAAGCCAGCTGTTATGTATTGATTAAAGTACCTGATAGAAGCGCAATATCACGCTATTTGCGCGGCGCATGCCGGTCGAAATAATAACGGCTTTGTTCAGCCAGGCGTATTCGCTGGTGTTGTCCACTTCGAGTTTTGCACTGGTGCGCATGTAGTACTCGGACGGGGGCACATCTTCACCCTTGGCCAGTCGTGCCAACACATCGGGTGCTGCGGTGCGTACGCCCGTGTTTTCAACGTAGATGATGACACCGTCGCTCGTTTTGAGGCTGTAGTTGGCGACCAGGTCGGCGGTGCCATCGGCGCGAACCGTCTGCCAGTCGGCGCCGCCCGGTAAAACCTCTCCTTTGATTCGCGGACCTTCGAAGTGGCCGCCGTTGATGCCGATAATTCGACGTTTCCCATAATGGGTTTGCCCCACTTCGCGCGGTGGATCCAGCGTTACCGTCGCCTCAAACAGGAAGGCCAGCTCCGGCTTGGCGAGTGTTGCCTGTTCCGCATTGGCAGGCGAAACCGTCATCGCGAGCAACAACAGTGGTCCATAGAAAGGAGGGAGGTATGAGCGAAGTAATTGCATGACAGTGAGCGTCCTTGTTCAGTTTCGGGAGTGGTCGGAGAAAAACGACCAGATTACATCGGTTGCGTTGATGGTTGTGCTGGGGCGATCGCCGTGGATACTGCCTTTTTTACCGCCGGGCCAGGCGTGGGCATTGTCCTTCACCAGGTAAAGTTCCACCGCGCTGTTCTCGGGGCATTGGTAACGCAACACGGCCAGTTCGCCACTATTGTCTCTGTTGGCTCGTTTCTTACACTGATTAGCGTCTGCCCAGAACCTGGCCTGGTCAAGGGCTGAAACGATGGGAGTGCCGTCCCATTCATCCGCGAACCGGCCGCCTGGTGGGCCGCCTTTAACGGGCACGGATTCGTCGAGCACGCCGTTGATCATGATTGCCGAGACCGGCTGAGCAGGTGCCGACTCATCGCCGAACAGTCCGGATACCACAGGGGCGATAGCAGCGAAGCGATCGGACAATTCAATCCCCAAGCGATGGCTCATCATGCCGCCATTGGACATGCCGGTAACGTAGATCCGGCTCGGGTCGATGGGGTACTCCGCCAGCAGCTCATCCAGCAGGGCGCTAATAAAGGCCACGTCATCCACCTGCTTGTCCATCGCAAGACCGCAACAATGGCCTGCATTCCAGGTCAGCACGCGCCGCTTGAGTCGGCCGGAACCATCGGGATAAGCAACGATGAAGCCCTCGGCTTTGGCCTTGGCGGTGAAGCCCGTCATTTTTTCAGCCCCTGCGCCGTTGCCCCCACCACCGTGAAGTACCAGCACCAAAGGAATTTTTGAATTGCGTTTGAGTGCGCGCTCTGGAATTCGCAGCAGATAGCTGCGTTTTGTACCGTCTACCTGCAGGCTGTTCCTACCGTCACCAGGGCCGGCATGGACGACGGTGGTCGGTAGCAGTGCAATGAATAGGGAGAGAACGAGACCTGTGTACAAGCGCGAGAGATATGAGTTCTTCGAACAGGCATTCATTTGCTCTTTCTCCAAAAGCAAGTGGCGATCACGAACCAAAACCGAGACCGTAATGTAAGTGATCAGGGCAGGGTGGTCCACACAGGCTGGGCGTGACCGGACTGGTGTCCGTAAGTCAGTGCAGGGGACACCGGACGCTCAGATCGGACACTTGAAAATACCCCGCTGTACTGAATTCTTGGAAAGGCCAATAAAAACAGCGTGTTGCAGGGCTTGTCCGTATTGGCACGGTGTTTGCTCACTCCATAGGCAATGACTGAAAAGTGTCCTGATACGGTGATGGTGCTATGAAACACGCTCGCGTCGTATTGGTGAAACAAACCGACCAACCACCCAAAGCGATACCACGCAATATGATCAGAGATACCTCGGGGCAAGACGTTGAACTCACGCCAACTGCAGTGTGGGCACGACCCGGTGTGTTGGGTCGTGTCACGCTCGCTCTGGTGCTGGTCCTGTTTCTGGTCTGGGGTTTGTTCAGTTGGCGCAGCTCCAACGCGGTCGATGCCACACTGCCCCTGTCGCGAGTGAGCGTAGCGGCGGTGGAGCGCGGTGACCTGGTGCGCGATCTGGTGGTTCAGGGCAAGGTGGTCGCCGCCAACAGTCCCACCTTGTTCAGCCCGGCGCAGGGCATCGTAAAGTTTTCAGTCAACGCCGGTGATTCGGTCACGATGGGACAAGTGCTGGCCGAAGTAGACAGTCCGGAACTTCAAAACCAGTTGGCCCAGGAAAACGCGCTCTTTAATCAATTAACGGTGGCGCTCGCGCGACAAAAGATCCAGGCCAAGCGGCAGCGCCTGGAAAACACGCAACGTGCCGATCTTGCCAGAGTCGACCTCGCGGCTGCCAAACGTGAACTCAAGCGCGCCGAGCAGTCCATGGCGAAGCATGTTATCTCCCAGCTGGATTTCGAAAAGGCCCTGGATGACCTGGCGCGGGCCGAGCTTGAATTCGAGCAGGCGGTGCAGAACGCTGCGCTTGAAAACGAAGCGCTGGCGTTCGAGACCCAAACACTGCAGCTACAGGCGGACCAACAGAAACTGCAATTGGATGAGCTGCAGCGAAAGGTCACCGAGCTGAAAATTCTGTCGCCGGTTAATGGCACCGTCGGCAGCCTCGCGATTACCCAGCGAGCCGCCGTTGCGGCCAATGCGCCCCTGCTGACTGTGGTTGATCTGACCAGCTTCGAACTGGAAGCCGCCGTCCCTGAAAACTATGCAGACAATCTCGGATTAGCCATGGCCGTTGAAATCAATATGGGGGGTGCCATGCTGCCGGGAGAAATTACCGCCATCGCTCCCGAAGTGATCGACAACCAGGTGGTAGCCCGGGTGCGCTTCACCGGCGAGCAGCCGCTTAACCTCCGACAAAACCTGCGCTTGACCGCTCGCGTGCTGCTGGAAAACCGGGTCGATGTTTTGCTGGTAAAACGCGGTGCTTTCCTGGACCAGGACGGTGGTCGCTTTGCCTGGAAATTAAACAACGAGCAACAGGCGATCAAGGTGCCGATCACGGTGGGTGCGTTGGGGATGAAGCAAGTTGAAATCGTTGCCGGCCTGGAAGTGGGCGACCAGATCATTATTTCCGCTGCGGCACAGCTTGATAAAGCCGAGTTGGTTGCACTCACCGATTAACGCAATGGGGAAAACCCCGGAACATTTTTTACAGGACAAAGTAAGGATAAACCCATGTTGAACATGCATAACATTCGCAAGAGCTATCGCACGGACACTGTGGAAACGCACGCCCTCAGGGACTTTAGCCTGTCAGTCGATGAGGGCGAGTTTGTCTCCGTTACCGGCCCGAGCGGTTCGGGCAAAACCACCTTTCTCAATATTGCCGGCCTGCTGGAAACACCCACTGGCGGGGAATACCACCTCGATGGCCAGGAAGTCAGCGGATTGTCTGATCGCGAACGCTCCCGTCTACGTAACGAGAAAATCGGTTTTATCTTTCAGGGCTTCAACCTGATCCCGGATTTGAACCTGTTCGACAACATTGATGTACCGCTGCGTTATCGCGGTTTCGACAGTAAGGAACGTAAACGACGCATCGAAAAATCCCTTGAACAGGTGGGTTTGTCCGCGCGAGTAAAGCATTTGCCCGCTCAACTTTCTGGCGGTCAGCAGCAACGTGTTGCGATAGCCCGTGCGCTTGCAGGTGAGCCGCGCTTTCTGCTCGCCGATGAACCTACGGGCAACCTGGACTCGCTGATGGCCCGGCAGGTGATGGAACTGCTGGAACTGATCAACCAGGCCGGTACCACCATTGTGATGGTGACCCACGATCCGGATCTGGCGCGGCGGGCCCATCGCAACATCCAGATTGTCGACGGCCAGGTCTCTGACCTGCGCAACACTATCGGCGCTGAAGAGGCAGCCGTCGCCTGAGGGCGGTAGAAAAGGGAGCTTGCAATGATTGGGTATTACATATCACTCGCCCTGCGCAGCCTGCGGGGCACGCCCATACTGAGTGCGCTGATGGTGGCAGCGATTGCCGTTGGTGTCGGTGCTTCGATGACCGTATTGACGCTCAACTATATGATGTCCCAGAACGCACTGGCGCATAAGAACGACGTACTCTACGCGGTGCAACTGGACAGTTGGGATCCAAATCAGACCTTCAACCGCGGTGATGGCGGGAATGACATCCCCCTGCAATTGACCTATCAGGACGCTACCGCGTTGCTGCGTTCCGATATTCCCGCGCGACAGGTGGCCATGCATCGCTATGGGTTTACGGTGACACTGGAGGA
This sequence comes from Gammaproteobacteria bacterium, assembly GCA_030427085.1. Taxonomy (GTDB): domain Bacteria; phylum Pseudomonadota; class Gammaproteobacteria; order Pseudomonadales; family Halieaceae; genus JAUHXH01. The sequence continues at coordinate 114,143 of JAUHXH010000001.1, forward strand.
CTCTGAAGCCAGGCCGTTTACCGCCGAGACCCGCGTCAGCACGCGGGACTTTTTCGCTTTGTTTGATGTGCCCTTTATCTATGGGGGAACCTGGGCGGAAGATGCGGATCTGTCCCCCGAGCAACTCGTGGTGCTGAGCAAGGCAACCAACGATCGCCTGTTCGGGGGTGCGGATAGCGTCGGGCAAATCGTCAACCTGAATGGCGAGCCGTTCACTGTGGTTGGTGTTATCGATAACTGGAATCCATCTCCCAAAATCTATGATCTCAATAACAACCCCTTCGCCGACTCTGAAGAATTGTTCATTCCCTTTGGATTACACCGGCGCTTCGAAATGGTCAGTTGGGGTAACACCAATGGATGGAGTGCCGGCGACAATGGCTACGAAGGCTATGAGGCACGCCTGTTCGGCGAAAGTGTGTGGATCCAGTATTGGGTGGAACTGAATTCTGCGGAGCAGAAATCGCAGTACGACGAATTTTTGACCGGGTATATCCGCCAGCAGAAGGAGCAGGGTCGCTTTCCACGACCGCTCAAGTTCGCATTGACGCCGCCGTCCGAATGGTTGGTGCTCAATGATGTATTGGAGGATGACAACCGCGTGCTGGGTTGGGTGTCGCTCGCATTCCTGCTGGTTTGTGTGGTGAATGCGATTGCCCTGTTGTTGGCCAAGTTTCTCCGTAAAGCGCCCGAGGCTGGCGTGCGCCGCGCACTCGGTGCCAGTCGCCACGCAATCTTCATGCAGCATTTGATTGAGAGTATGTGTATCGGTGTTCTGGGTGGCCTGTTTGGGATTGTCCTGGCGTTGATTGGCCTGAGCGGAATCCGCGCGCTGACGCTGGGCATCGCCGATCGAATTGCTTCAATGGACTGGCTGATGATGTTGGCGGCGATTGTGCTGGCTATCCTGGCCAGTCTGCTGGCCGGCATTTACCCGGCGTGGCGCATCAGTCGTACCAATCCCTCTGTTTATCTCAAGTCCCAATAGGGCGCGTGCAAGGAGTCTCAGATGCTGGAACTAAAACCCATGTTGTCTGCGCTATGGCGCAATAAGGTAGCGGCCCTGTTGATTGCACTGCAACTGGCGCTAACACTCGCTATTGTCAGCAACGCCACCGTCATCGTGATGGAGCGGATTGATAAAATGGCCCGGCCTACGGGGATGGATCTCGAGAACATTTTTTCGGTGACCTTCAAGCCCGTTGATAACAACTATGACATGGCCGGTGCTATGCAGGCCGATCTCGATTTGATTCGTTCACTGCCAGGTGTCATCGACGCCTCCGTCACCCATCAGATACCCTTGTCTGGCTCGGGGTCGGCGTCGGGTTACTACACAGAACCGAACCAGGTCGTGGGCAGCTTTACGGCGAACTACTACCAAACCGATCCGCATTTCATCGAGGCACTCGGCTTGAATCTGGTGGAGGGGCGTAACTTTCTCGACAACGAGATGTACACCATAGGGCAGAACGATCGTCACAACCCCGCGGTGGTCATTGTTACCAAGCGGTTTGCCGAACGGGTTTTCCCTGATGAAAGCGCGGTGGGTAAATTCCTCTATGCGGGTGCTGATGATCATCCCACTCAGATCATCGGGGTGATAGAGCGCCACCTGGGTGCGTGGCCGGGTTGGTCGTTAGGGGGTAATGCGGTATTTGTTCCGCTGTTTGTGACGAACAAGCAGGCTCACTATGTGGTTCGAACGGAGTCGGGGCAACGGGATGCGTTGTTGAAGCAGGTGGAGGCTCAACTGGCTGAACGCGATCCGGAGCGGGTTATCAAACTGGCCACTCTGTCCGAGCAACTCGCGGAGAGCTATGTGGGTGATAACCTCATGGTTAAGGTGTTGACTGTTGTGATCGCATTGTTAACGCTGATCGTTGCACTGGGTATTGTCGGCCTGACTTTTTTCTGGATCAACCAGCGAACCAAGCAAATCGGCGTTCGTCGTGCGCTGGGTGCCACCCGTGCCAACATCAGCCGGTACTTCCTGGTGGAAAATTCCATGATTGCCGGTAGTGGTTTGTTACTTGGGGCCGCGGGTGCCACCACCATCAACGAAATTTTGGTGCGTGACTTGTCCCAGCCGGTTCTGCCGTTATCGTTGCTGTTCCTTTGTGCGCTACTATTGCTGTCTGTCAGTTTGGTCGCAGCATTGTCTCCCGCTATGCGGGCGGCAAATATCTCGCCGGCAGTGGCCACGCGCAGCGTTTAGCACGGCATGTTTCAGGGAAGGGGTTTTGGATAAAGTACTGGTCATAGACGATAACCCGAGTATTAGCACTGCATTGTCGTTGCTGTTATCCCTGCACGGCATCGAAACGCTGAATGCGGTTACGCCCCAGGCTGGACTGCAAATATTGCAGGACAATCCAGACCTGGGCCTGGTGATCCAGGATATGAACTTTTCCGCCGATACGACTTCGGGAGAAGAGGGTAAGGCCCTGTTTTATGCCCTGCGGGAGATCCAGGCGGACATTCCGGTGATCCTGCTGACTGCCTGGACCCAACTCGAAATGGCCGTGGAACTGGTGAAGGCTGGCGCGGCGGATTATGTGGGGAAGCCGTGGGATGACAACAAGCTCGTCGCTACCATAAAAAACCTGTTGGAGCTCAGGGAACTACAGCAGCAGCAACGGGTTTCTCAGGCGCGCGAGCAGCAGGCCCGCAAGCAATTACAGCAACACTTCGACTTGCAGGGGATCGTTTATCGCAGCAGCAGTGTGCAAACGGTGCTGGAAATGGCAACCCAGGTTGCCCACTCCGACGTGCCGGTGTTGATAACGGGCCCAAGCGGTGCCGGCAAGGAGAAGATCGCCGACATCGTACAGGCCAACTCCAGTGTCAGGGATGGTCCCTATCTAAAGGTGAATGTGGGCGCGCTACCTGAGGACTTGATGGAGGCTGAACTGTTCGGCGCGGAGGCGGGGGCCTACACGGGGGCCGGCAACAAGGTGCGCCAGGGTCGCTTTGAGGCAGCCGACGGAGGCACACTCTTTCTCGACGAGATCGGCGAGCTGTCGGCCAGTGGGCAGGTGAAGTTGTTACGGGTATTACAAACCGGGGAATTTCAGCGTCTGGGCAGTAGCAAAACGCAGGTGGTTAAAGTGCGCGTGATCAGCGCTACCAATAGCAACCTGCCCCAGCAAATTAGCGAGGGCGGTTTCCGGCAGGACCTTTTTTACCGGCTCAATGTCATTGAGCTAAAGCTGGCGCCACTCAGCCAGCGCACTGAAGATGTACTCCCTCTCGCGCGCGCTTTCCTCGCTCCCCTGGGCAAGCAGCTCAGTCCGGAGGCGCAACGGCGTATGGTGGACTATCCCTGGCCCGGCAATGTGCGGGAGCTACAAAATGTGATGCAGCGTGCTGCCGTGCTGGCCCGGAGCGACGTTATCGAAGTGGAGTCACTGGCCCTGCCCGCCAGCGCACCGTCGAAACTGCCTGACCACGTGTTTGAACCCAGTCGGGAGTTGCTGGAGCAAACACTGGCCAGCTGCGACGGTGTGATCGCCCAGGCGGCTCGTGAACTGGGTTTGAGTCGGCAGGCGTTGTACCGGCGCCTGGATAAGCACGGTATCGCCTACTGATGCCTTGGCAGGGCTCTATCGAAGGGAAAATCTTCTTCACTGCCTTCTTTGCGGTAGCAGTTGGTACCGCAGCTCCTTTCCTGTTGCTCCAGTTCGGTGTCAGTGCATGGTTTGCCTGGAGTGCTGGCCTGTTGCTGGCACTGGCCATCCTGTGGCTGCTGCTGCGCCCATGGACGCGACAATTGGGCCGCGCGCTGGATAGTCTGCAAGGCGGATTGCTCAATTTTCGCGACGGTGATTTTTCCATTTCACTCGCATTGAACAGCACCGATCAACTGGGTGAGTTGGCAGCCCTCTACAACGAGGTCGGTGACATTCTGCGCCGGGAACGGGCACACATTCATCAGCGTGAACTGTTGCTGGACACGGTGATCCAGAGTTCCCCACTCGCGCTGCTGTTGGTGGATGATAGTTCGCATGTGATTTACGCCAACGCGGCAGCGCGCCATTTACTCCATGGCGGCAAACCCGTGCAGGGCCACATACTTTCACACATCCTGCGCCAGGCCCCGCCGGAAGTCGCTCAAGCCATCGAGCTGGAACGCAATGGCCTGATCAGCTTCACCGACGATGCGGGCCCGCATACTCTTCATATCACCCACAGCACCTTCGTGCTCAATGCCCATCGCCACCGCCTGATCCTCACACGTGAGATGACGCGCGAGCTCACGCGCGCCGAAGTGGAGGTGTGGAAGAAAGTGATTCGAGTGATCAGCCACGAGTTGAACAACTCATTGGCGCCGATTTCTTCCATGGCGTATAGCGGGAAAAAGCTGTCTGAACAGCTGCAGTCCGATCAGTTAGCGCAGGTCTTCGACATCATCGCCGAGCGTTGCCAACACCTGACGGAGTTTACTCAGGGCTATGCCCGGTTCGCGAAGCTCCCCGTCCCCGTCTGCGAAACCGTTTCCTGGGAGCGTTTGGTAGCGGGCTTGCAGGTACTACAACCCTTCCAGCTGGGCGGTACCCTGCCAGAGCGAGACGGCTATTTCGATCCCGCGCAGATTGAGCAGGCCCTGCTCAATTTGTTGAAAAATGCCGCGGAGGCGGGCAGCGCTGAGGGCGACATCAGCCTGCAAGTGGAATGCGATGCCCATGGACAGTTACTCACCGTTAGCGACCGCGGTGCCGGTATGAGCGAGAAGGTATTGCAGCAAGCCCTGCTGCCCTTTTATTCCACCAAGCCCCAGGGTGTGGGCCTCGGGCTGGCGCTGTGCCGGGAAATTGTTGAAGCGCACGATGGCCAGATTCGTCTTCACGCGCGTAGCGATGGGGGATTGCGCGTCAGTTTGTGGCTCCCCTGGTGAGCGCATTACAGCGCAGCTGATATCTGCTAAGTTTGAGGGTGTTCTTTCCTAGGAAACCTCGCCAGCGGAGCGATACAGCATGAAGGTGTATTGTCAGGGAGCGTCTGTGAAATTCGGCCGGTTATGTGGCTTGCTGGCCTTCGTGGCTGTGCTCAGCGCCTGCAGCAGCGGCGCGGGTATCAAGGAAGACTACGCAGGCAACGCCATCGAGTATTCCTTGCCACCGGCGGATACCGGTATCCTGGCCAGTATCGCGCACGATATTCAGTCCCGTCACGGCGATGAGTATTCGGGTTTTCATCTGCTGGATTCCAGTTATGACGGCCTGGCCTGGCGGCTGGCCCTGATCGACAGCGCCACTACCTCACTCGATATCCAAACCTACCTCTGGTATCCCGACCACAGCGGGCGACTGGTGCTGGAGCGCGCGATACTGGCCGCAGAGCGCGGTGTTCGTGTCCGAATGATTGTGGATGACCTGATCATGCAAGGCCACGATCAGCTTCTGGTAAATCTCCAGTCCCATGCCAATATTGAGTTTCGCCTGTTCAACCCGTGGGAGGACCGCGGATCGCTGGTGGAACGGGCCGGTCAGATGCTGGCGGAGATGGAGCGCCTCAACACCCGGATGCACGACAAGCTGATGATTGCGGACGGGCGTGCGGCGATCATTGGTGGTCGTAATATCGGGGATCATTATTTCGGGCTCAGCGAGACCTACAATTTCCATGACACCGACCTGCTCGGCATCGGCCATATCGCCGACCAGTCGGCGGCGGCGTTTGACCAGTTCTGGAACAGCGAATGGGTGCTCTCCGCCGAAGCGCTGACCGTGGTGCCCGATGCGGAGGCTGCGGCGCAAACCCGCCAACAGATGCAGGCGATGATTCAGTCGGCCCCGGAGCTGGCTTCCTTTCCGCGGCAGCCGCGGGATTGGTCGAGCGATCTCACTACGCTCGCAGCCGAGCTGCACCCTGGTCGTAGCAAGCTGGTATTCGACAGCGCCGAGTCGGAACAGATTGATCAGCGCATGAGCGCGAGCATGTTCAATTTCTTCAACGTGGCTGAACAGGAGTTGATAATACAAAACGCCTACGTCATCCCCGCCCAGGAAGCGATCGATTTTTTGCAGGCCAAACGGGATGCCGGCGTTCGTATCAGCCTGCTCACCAACTCCCTGGCTTCCCACGATGTGCCGGCGGTCAATAGCCACTACGAACCTTGGCGGGATGATTTTATTCGCGCAGGTGTGGAACTCTGGGAGTTGCGGTCCGACCCAGCGATTCAGGCAGAAATTGTTGAAGTGCCACCGATCACTGCCCAGTTTACCGGGCTGCACAGCAAGTGCGCCGTGGCGGACAGGCGCTATGTCTTTGTCGGCTCGATGAATTTGGACCCACGCTCGTACCACATCAACACTGAAATGGGCGCCATGGTGGACTCCCCTGGCCTGGCAGCGGAATTAATCACCGCGCTGCAGCGCAACATGTCCGGTGAGAATTCCTGGCGAGTCGGGCTGGACGACGATGGCGCCTTGTACTGGGAAAACAGTGACGAGCGGCTCACGCGGCAACCCGCGCGCAACAGTATGCAGCGTGTAATGAACGTCTTGATGAAACTGGGACCCAGGGACCAGTACTGAACAGGGCCGTTTCCTTGATGACGCCAATTCATCCCAGCGTGTTTGGCAGACTTCCAATGTCGGTGCTCGACCGTGCCTTCCTGTTAGGTGTTGTGCTGTTGCTAACGGCCTGCGGCACCCAGCACTATGCCGCTCAAACACTGGCAACGCAGCCTTTCCTCGATCGAGCGATCGTGCAAGAGCAGGGCGATGTTACGGTTTCCGTGGCAGTACCCGGCCAAGCCGAGACCATCCACCTCACCGGCCTGGATCTGTACGATCAGGGCATCCAGCCAGTATGGTTTCGCATTGAGAACCGATCTGCCGACGCACTGCGCTTCGTGCCGTGGAGCATTGATCGGGACTATTTCTCCCCGCTGGAAGTTGCCTACATGAATCGGCGTGGTTTCAGCGCGAACGGCTACGCAACAATGGAGCGCTGGTTTCTGGATAGTGGCATGTCGCGGCGCATCGCGCCCGGCGAGGTCCGCGAAGGCCTGGTCTATACGCATTTGATGCCCGGTACCAAGGGTTTCAACCTCAACTTGCTGACTCCCGAGACGGCGCTCGACTTTACCTTTTTTGTCCCCCTGCCGGGCTTCACCCCGGATTTTGCCGAGGTGAACTTTGCAGAGCTGTATCGCCCGGAGGAAATTCACACGGTAGATGCGGAGGGCTTGAAGCGCGTACTGGAGTCGGAATTGCCATGCTGTGCAACCAATCCGGCGGGCGATCGCGCGGGTGGGATTTTCAACACCGTGCTGGTGGGGCAAGCGGAGACGCTTCGCCGGGCGTTGTTGCGCGGCGGCTGGATTGAAACGGAACGCGATGCCGAGCCCTTGGACGAAATTGCCCGACAGCAGAGTTATCGCGGCCGCCAGCCCGATGGGATTTACACCATGTCGCGGCAGGAGGGCAATGAGCAACTCAAGCTACACCTGTGGCTTTCGCCCTGGCGGGTTGAGGGTAAACCGGTCTGGATAGGGCAGACCTACTACGCGAGTAATGTTATCGATCTGGTTCAGCGTTTTCGGCGCTATTTGCCAGAGGGAAGTCGATTGAGCGCCTTCTTTGCCAGTGAAAGTATTTCCGCCGATGTCGACAGCGCGCAACGTTTCCTGCTGCAGAACCTGTGGTACAGCGGCGGGCTTGAACGGGTCGGTTATGTACAGGGTATGGCGCCCGCCACGCTCGACTCGCCCGCCCTCAGCTTTGGCGGTGCCAGCTATTTCACTGACGGTCGGCGAATGGTGGCCTTTCTGTCGCACGAACCCCGGGCGCTGGACGAGTTGCGCTTTGCGTACGACACCCGGGCTACTGACCTTGTGCGTGAAGCGAGCGGTGCCGCGAATGACAAGCAGGTGCCACCACCCAATGCACGGATACATTCTCAGCAGGAGGGGCCGCTCACCATTGCTACCGCTGTGCCCACCGCTGAAGAAACCGAAGCAATATTTGGCGTGGATCTTTACGAGCGCAATATCCAGCCGGTTTGGGTGCAGGTGGAAAACCGAAGCGACAGTTTGATGTACCTGAGTCCAATGGGATTGGACGCCGCTTACTTCACCGCCCGGGAAGCCGCGCACCGCAGCATCAGCAGGCCGCAGCCCGGCTTTGCCCGCAGTTTCGAGGAGCGGGGGCACGTTACTTTGAGCATGGCGCCGCGCAGCATTCGGTCGGGTTATATTTTCAGCCGCGTGGACGAGGGGACCAAGTCGTTCAATATCGATGTGGTGGGCGAAGACAAGGCCTTTCAGATGAGCTTTTTCGTACCGGTGCCCGGTTTAAAGCTCGATCACTACGATGTTGATATCCATGCGCTCTACCCGGCAGAAGAGTACCGGGATGTGAGTCGGCAGGAACTGATTGCTGAATTGGAGGCAATGCCATGTTGCGTGGTGGACAAGGGCGGTGACGATCAGGGCGACCCGCTCAACCTGGTTTTCATCGGCGACTTGAAGTCGATGTACTACGCCTTCATGCGAGCCGGTTGGGACGAAACCGAAACAATTTATAGTGGGTCGTTATGGAAGACGGGCTTGTCGGCGCTCACCGGAGGCCGCTATCGCTATTCACCTGTCAGCGCGCTCTACGTGTTCCAGCGCGCTCAGGATGTAGCATTGCAGAAGGCGCGGGACAGCATCCATGAGCGCAATCATCTGCGCCTGTGGATAACGCCGCTACGGTTCGAGGGCAAACCTGTATGGGTGGGCCAGATCAGCCGCGATATCGGTGTGCGCTTCACCCGCCGAACGATTACCACACACAAAATAGATCCCGATGTGGATGAGGCCCGTGAATACCTGCTGGAAGACCTCGCTTACGCCCAGGCGCTGGAGGGCTTTGGCTACGTGGGTGGTGTGGGTGCTGCCTCTTACGATGAGCCGCGAGGTAACCTCACCGGAGATCCTTACTTTACCGATGGTCGCCGGGCGGTGATGTGGATTGCCAGCGAACCGGTGGGACTTGATGAGGTTACTATCTTCGATTTTTCACAGTGAGCACTATTCTTCTAAAGTGCTTGTTAGTCTGTTTGTTCCAGCGCCGCCTGATGGGCGCGAGCAAAGCGTACGAGTTGATGGCGGCCCTTCATGTCTAGCTTTACCGCGATGTTGGCGCGGTGGTTTTGCACAGTCCGATAGCTGATGTCCATCTCCCGAGCGATTTCCTTGCTGGTGTAAAAGCGTGCTACGCCGGCCAGTACCGTGCGCTCGGTAGCGGTTAGCAGTGCCAATTGCTCCGTATCGCTGCTATCTGTGTTGGGTACTATCAGTGCGCGGTTGTCGAGTTCTGCGCTGATATAGGTCTCGCCGGCCACCACAGCCTGTAAACAGTCTTCCAGATCGTCTGTTGCGCTGTCCTTTAACAGGTAAGCGCTGGCACCCAGTTCCAGTGCGCGATCCAGATAAGCGGAGTCGTCGTAGCTGGTAACGATAATGACTTTCAGATCGGGCAGCGTTTGTCGGGCGCGCTTTAACACCTCCAACCCATCCATGCCGGGCATGGCCAGATCCAGCAGAGCGATATCGGGTTTCAGGTAGTTGAGCTGTGACAAGGCTGAGTCGCCGCTTTCGGCCTCGGCCACCAAGCGCAAATGTGGAATTTGAGCCAGTACGTGCTTCAGCCCATGTCGAAATATAGGATGGTCATCGGCGATGAGTACGGTGGTATTGGGCTGGGTCATCTTTGGGAGCATCGATAATGTGCTAGGGGCCGTGAGTCAGTGTAGGGCGCAGTGCCGGTGTGCTCAATAAGCAATGATACTCATACCGCCAGCAGGGAGAAGCGAATCTGGGTGCCTTCCATCGGGCTGGTTTCGATACTGAACTCGCCGCCGAACAGCTCTACCCGTTCTCTCATGCCGGAAAGGCCGAGCCCGGTGCCAACCGCGGCACCTTGCTCATCCCCGGGAATGAAGCCACTGCCGTCGTCCTTGATTTGAACCTCCACCCACTGGCCGATAGTTTGGAGTGTATAGATCACTTCGCTGGCGGTCGCGTGTTTCAGGATATTGTTGATGCACTCCTGGCTCACTCGATAAAGCGTTATGGCATGTTCCTGGGGGAAGCTGTCGGGAATATCGTCTATCGCCAGAGTGAGGTCAATTTCGCTCTGCCTGAAAGCGCGCTCCACGGTGGCAGTCAGTGCGGTGGCCAATCCCAGACGGCGCAGCATATGCGGGTGAAGGTCGTGGGACAGACCGCGTATATCATGCAGTAACTCCTGTAGCTGCGCTTCTTGCTGGCGTAACACGACGGCGGAACTCGTGCCGTTCATATCACCAGCCAGACTCGCGATGTTATGTTTCAGTACCAGCACGCTGTGGCCTATGGAGTCGTGCATAGCACTGGCAATTTTTTCCCGCTCTCGCTCTTGTGCGTCCAGCAGGCGGCGGGTGAAAAACACCTGGGCATCATGCGCGGCTTCTTCCGCCTTCATCTTTTGCTCCCGAATCTGGTTGACCCGATCGGCAAGCGCCAGCGATAGCAGGACGCCCTCGGCCAGCGCGCCGGCTTCAATTGCGTGGAGTAACAGCGGGTGATAAGCCACCCAGCCATAGGTGTAGGCAAGGTAGATCACCAGACCGCTCAGCATGGCAAGCATGCTCAGGGCCAGGAAACGGGCCTCTTTGACGCCGCGTAGGTAGCTGTAAAAAGACACGCCGAGGAAATAGCAGGCACTCAGTAGCAGGAGCACGTGCATGACATTGCCCGTCCAGAAGGCGGGAATTACGTAAATGCGCAGGGCCAGCATCATACCGAACAGGAGTGTGGCGACAGCAGTGGCCATGGACAATCGCCACAACCAGCGGGACTTCTCACGAATGCCGAGAAAATTATTGACGAAAATGACAGCAAAGAAGGCGGCGACACTGGCGATATACAGGATGAAAATGCGTCGCGTGCCCTGTGGATGGATATATTCCGCCGGAAGGGGCGTGTACTGCAGTACCGCTGCTGCAAGCGCAATGATGTAGCCTACATAGTAAAAATAGGACCTGTCCCGCAGGGCGAAGCCAAAAAACAGGTTGTAGAGGATCAGCAGGCTAATGCCACCCAGGAACAAGCCCAGCCATAAACGCTTGTTGATCACGTGCCACTGCCAGTCGTCCTCCGCCCAGAGTTGGGGCGCGAAGTTCACAGGTACGCCATCCTTCATGCGAATCAGTATCTTCAGCGGTTTGCCGCGGGTGGCTGGCAGTAGAAACGCAACGTCGGCAAATTTAACGCTGCGCGAATCGTAGGGAAAGGCGAGTCCGGATTGTTGATGGGTGTGAGTGCCGTTGGGAGTGACCAGCCACGCGTCTACCCGGGTGTAGAGGTGGCCGGGTATTTCCAGGATCTTTGGCCCCGACGTCAATGCTGCGCCCGGTAGGGTGCCTCGAAACCACATATCCTGGCGATGGCGAGTGAGCATGCCGGAAGAGGAGGGTAAGGCGCTGAAGGTCAGGCCGGCCGTGCCTGCCAGGACTGCCTCGGGTAACACTTCGCCAGCCGGGCTGTACGCGATCTCAAACAACGCGCGAACATCACGGTCTGGCGCCGTTTGCGCTGTAGCCGTACCCGTCCACAGCGAAAATGCTGCTAGCAGGACGAGCATAAGCGCTGGCGGCCACACCGCGCCCACGCGGGCTTTTACTTGGCGTGGCCCATCAAATATTGCTGTTCTGAGCACCACCATGGGACCCCTGAAGCGTCTGGTTTTTGGCCTGCCTGAGTACTTCTACTCATTGTTTACACCCCTCCCAGCCAATAGGGTGTGACTCAAGAATGACCTCACGGACAGGAGTGTAAACCATGCAGTCTGCTCAGACCTACCGCGCACTTGCCGCACTACAGCAATTCGTTGGCAATCCAGTTGGACGGTGGCAGCGCGTGAACCGGTGTTCTCGCGCTTGCCTGCTGGCCTTGGTTGGCGCGCTGTCCAGTCACGCATCCCTGGCTGAAGGTTCTGCCCGAGCCGGGATTACTGTTCATGGTGAGTGGACCCTGACGCTGCTGGATGAGCAGGGCCAGGTAGAGCACAAAATTGAGTTCCGCAATGCACTTACCGGTGCAGGGGAATACTTCCTGCAGCAGCTAATGACAGGGAAGGTGACCCTGGGTTCCACGGCAGCGGGCGCCCCCCAGTGGGCGATTGATTTTGATGGGGATGGTTTGGTTTCTACTGATCCGTGCTTCCGAGAGAGGGGATTTCTCGGGTTGGTCATCACTGATTCCGCGCCACACTTTGCCTCAGTGATTCCCAGCTCCGGGGATAACTCGATCAACCTGACCCGCACGCTCTCGGTGTCAGATGCCTGTGTGAGCGGGGCCACCTATAGTATTAAATCGGTCAGAACGGGGCTGTCGTATGTAAAAAAGGAAGACGGTTCAACCGTTAGCACCAGGCTGACTGAAAAGGTGCTGGCCAGCCCCGTGTCGGTTCGGCCCCGTCAGGCCGTTGTGCTTGATGTAAAAATCAGCTTTGAGTAACGAGGTAGCTCGGTGAATACGCTACCTTTCCCAATGGCGTCCAGCCTGTTGACCCGCTGGCTCGGCGCTTTTCTGCTGTCCACCTTGAGTCTGGGCATTGCAGCGCAAACGCCCGACCCTGAGCATGTCGATCAGGCATCGGAGCCGGCCCTCAGTGACTCCGGCCAGTGGGTGGTGTGGGCTGGAGGCGAATCCAACCCCTATGTGAAGCGTTACGACGTAACCACCGGCCTTACTGAAACGCAGTTGCTAAATACAACCATGACGGGTCCGGATATCGCTGTTCCCAATCAGCCATATCCCACCGTCAACGCCGATGGCTCACGAGTCGCACTTTTTGCCGGTCCAACCGGGACCGCTCGAAGGGAGGATTATGTCCTGGTGGTGGATGAAGTTGGGCGAGAAGTTATTCAGGTTACGTCCACCGACACCTATGGGGACAGCATGCCGTTTTCAGATGTGGTGCGCTTGTCTGCCAACGGTGAGCATGTCGCTTTTATCTCGGATGGTGAAATTATTCAGATTGTCGGAGGTGTCCGCAGGCGGGAGACCAACGGCCTGTACAACGCCTATGTGGTGAACACGAGCACGGGTGATATCGTGCTGGCTTCGACCAACGCGTCAGGGCAAGCCGTTGACGTGGATGCGGTCAAGGCACTGTCACGTGATGGTCGTTATCTGCTATTTGTGGCGCGTGATAGCCGGTTACCGCCCGGCGATGGCAGTGCTCAAATTTATCGTAAGGATTTAACCACCGGTGAGCTCAATCTGGTGAGCGTGGACGCCATGGGCACCGCGGTTACTGACCGGCTGGACACTTGCGAATGTACCCATTTCTCGGCCGACGGCCAGTCCGTGCTGTTCAAGACAGACGCCCTCACGAATAACACCTTTCTGTGGCGAGCAGGCGCAACGAGAAGTCAGGCCATGAGTGAGCTGTCAGCCTATCGGGCCGATCTCGATTACGCGGCCGATGGCTTCTGGATCGCCGCCAGTGGCGAAAGCTTCGAGCGCCTTCGAGTGAGCAGTGGTGCCACAGAATCCCTGGACCATCGCATCGGCAGCCCTCAAATCAGTGGGGATGGCGATGTACTGCTGTTTCAGAACACCACCCTCCCGGTACCGGCTGGGCAGGTGGGCGATTGGTGGGTGGTGGACCTGTCGTCCGGTGTCTCCGTAGAAGTTCTGCCTCCCGAGTGGCCCTCGGCGAATATGACCGCAATTCAAACGGGTGACAACACAGTCCAACTGGATTGGACCGAAGCCACTGATGCTTCGGGGATTAAGGAGTATCGTGTATTCCGCAACGGCCTGCCGCTGGCGTCGACCACACAGCGTAGTTGGGTGGATACGTTTGCCACGCCAGGTGACCACGAGTACAGCGTTGAAGCCGTTGATACTCTGGACAATATATCCAGCAATGGTCCCACAGCGAACATCACAGTACGGGATGTCGATCTGCGCATTTCTGTGGTGGAACCAATTATCGTCAGCGACGAACGTGCGGTGGCCGATCCCGCGCTGGTTATAACGGTGCGCGAGCAGATCACTGTGGCAGACAATCCGCTACTGGAAGATATCAACGTAGTGCTGGATCCCGGTGAGCCGATAGTCCCGGGCCTACGCTTCAGCGTTAGCGGCCGCGGTTTCCTGCCGATGACGCTGGTGGAGGCCTACCTCGAATCCACACCGGTATTGGTGGGGCAGAACAATGCTGACGCTTTGGGGAATGTCACCATTTCAGTGACGGTGCCGGCTAATTTTGACCTCGGTGCGCACACCCTGGTGTTGCGGGGGCTGGGCCCGAGTGGCAGTCCGCTGGTACTACGCCTGCCGGTCAGTGTGTTGGCAGCGCTGCCGGCAGGGGCGGGGAGCAGCGCAACAGCGATACCTACGCTGCCCCTGTGGAGTTTGATAACGCTGGTGGTGCTGCTGCCTCTGTTGTACCGCCGCAGCCAGCGTTCACCACGCGGCTTCCGCAAGTAACTGGGCTAGACGCTTCAGCGCCTTGCCCTTATTGCTTATTTTCCAGGCGAGATAGCGCTCCTGATTGCCGGTGGTTTCTTCCGGTGTGTTGAGAATCACCAGTTTGCCTTTGCTGATATGGGGCTGAGCGAGTTTGCGAGGCAGGTGTCCTACCCCTAGCCCCGCTAGCTGCGCCTGTAGTTTTTGCTCCATGGTCTGCACATAGAGAACTTGTTTGCCTGTGCTTAATCCCTCGGTGCGCATGACGTTGTGGCGGGCGGTGTCGTGGGTCACCACACGACGATGCTCGGCCAGTTGCGCCGCGACAGCTGCCGGGTCTTTCACCAGCCTGGTCAGTGGGTGATGGGCCGCTGCCACCAGCAGCATGTCTGCGGGTGGGATCGGCAGCGCCCGAAAACCTTTCTGCAGTGGCAGCGGCCCCGGCGCGCCAACCAACAGGTCGATGCGATCCATTTCCAGTGCTTCCCAGCCACCGCTGAGTACGCTTTCCTGTAAGTCGACTTCCAGCGTTGGCTGCTCCTCCAATAGCGTATTCAGCGCGGCAAAGAACGGCGCATGTGCCGTGGTGGCCTCCAGGGCTATGCGTAGCCGTGGCTCCCAGCCGGTGGCGAGTTCTCGTACCTGGTCAGTGAGATATGCGGTGGCACCCAGAATTTTGCGCCCCTCATCCAGTAGCAGTCGTCCGCTTGCGGTTAGCACAGAACGCCGACCCTGACGCTGGAAAAGGGTCACACCGAGTTGTTCTTCCAGTCTCTGCACGGTGTACGACAGAGCTGAGGTCGCTTTGCCCAACTCTTCGGCGGCCCGGGCGAAGCTGCCTCGGCGGTCGATGGCGTCGAGTGCCTGCAAGGCATCAAGGGTGATGGGGGAACTGGGCATCGCGGTTCTCCTGCGTGCATGAATATCTGTTCAATAAATTAGAACATTCCAGACAAAATATCACGGTTATTCATCGTGTGGTGCAGCGATAAGCTATTTCCAACGTTTCGAAAACCACTGATGTTTTGATAGGAGAATACGATGAAAGACTTACTCAACAAGCTCACTTCCACTGAATCCGGATTTGCAGCGCTGCCCCTGCGCATTGCCGCGGGCGTGGTGTTTACCGCTCACGGCGCTCAGAAACTGTTCGGCTGGTTTGGCGGCCACGGGCTTGAGGGCACCGGGGCGTGGATGGCCTCCATCGGCCTTGAGCCGGGTGTGCTGATGGCTGCGCTGGCCGGTAGTGCAGAGTTCTTTGGCGGGCTGGCCTTGCTACTTGGCCTGTTGGTGCGCCCGGCGGCGGTGGTGTTGGCCATCACGATGCTGGTAGCGATTGTCAGTGTGCACCTGTCCAACGGTTTGTTTATGGCGAATAACGGCTACGAATTTGGCCTTGCCCTGCTGGCGATCAGCGTGGCACTGGCGATTCGCGGTGCGGGAAGTTTGAGCCTGGATCGTGCCATCGGCGCCCGGGTTTCACACTGAACTTAAGGCTAAGGAGAACAAGACCATGACGATACTGAAAATCGAGTCAAGCGCGCGACTGGAACAGTCGAACTCCCGTCGCGTGACCGACTATCTGGTGCAGCAACTCGGCCAGCCAGTGATTACGCGCGACCTGGTGAAAAACCCTTTGCCGGCGATGAGCCCGGAGGATCTGGTGGGCGTGCACGGGTCACATAAAGACAGCCGGCCCAGCCTGCAACAGCACCTGGCCGTGTCTGAGCAACTCATTGATGAACTGCGACAGGCAGATACATTGGTTCTGGGTGTCGCCATGTACAACTTCGGTGTACCGGCCTATCTCAAGCAGTGGATTGATTATGTGTGCCGCGCCGGTGTGTCATTCCGCTACACCGAGAACGGCCCCGAGGGGCTCACCGGCGTGAAGCGCGCCTACATCGTGACGGCTTCCGGTGGCACACCCATCGGCAGTGACATGGATTTTGCCAGCCGCTATCTCGAGCATATTTGCCGCTTCCTTGGCATCGAGGAGGTGTTCCACATCGACGCCGGCGGCTCCAAGCGTACGCCGGAACTGGTTTACGAGCACGCCAAAGCACAGATCGATGCACTGCTGGAGCGCAGTGACGAAGCGACAGTACTGGAGGTCTGAATCATGGGATTGCTACAAGGTGGAGAGTGGGTGGATCAGTGGTATGACACCAAGTCCAGTGGCGGCGAATTTCGCCGGCAAGACAGTCGCTTTCGCAACTGGGTAACCGCCGACGGGAGCGCCGGTCCCACCGGTCACGGCGGATTTGCAGCGGAATCCGGTCGCTACTCACTCTACGTGTCGCTGGCTTGCCCCTGGGCGCATCGAACTTTGATTTTTCGTGCGCTCAAAGGGCTGCAAGACCTGATCGATGTGCACGTGGTGGAGCCGTTGATGCTCAGTAACGGCTGGGAACTGGCTGAAGATAACCCGTATGAACTGGACTATCTGTATCAGCTGTACCTGAAAGCGGATGCTGGTTACGAAGGGCGCGTGACCGTCCCGGTGCTGTGGGACAAGCGCAGCGAAACCATCGTCAGTAACGAATCGGCCGATATCATACGTATGTTGAATTCAGCCTTTGATGATCTAACGGGCAGCACCGCGGATTTCTATCCTGAAGCGCGCCGAGACGAGATCGATGCGATCAATGAACGCGTGTATGACGCCATCAATAACGGGGTTTACCGCGCCGGTTTCGCCACCACTCAGGACGCCTATGAAGAGGCGTTCTACAAGTTGTTTGACGCGCTCGACTGGGTGGAAGAGATTCTCGATCGGCAACGCTATCTGGCTGGCACCACGCTCACCGAAGCGGATTGGCGCCTGTTCACTACATTGATTCGTTTCGACGCGGTTTATCACGGGCACTTTAAATGCAACCGGCAACGGATAGCCGACTTCCCGGCAATCAGCAATTACCTGCGTGAGCTGTATCAGGTGCCGGGAGTTGCGGCCACAGTCAATTCAGACCACATCAAGCAACATTATTACGGTAGTCACGACAGTATCAATCCAACCGGGATCGTGCCACTGGGCCCGAACCAGGATTTCATGCAGTCGCATGACCGTGACCGCTTGGTGCAGGGATGAGCGCGTGTCCAGGTTTTGTCCAGCTATTCGCCACGCGGCGGTGATCCCCGCCACGTGACGAGCGTATTTACCAGTGAGCGAGGCGGGCAGCAAACGGCCGTCTCAACAACGAGGTTCAGGTAACCACCGACCCTGGTGATACGGAGAAACGTAATGCTGAAAAAATCTATACTCGCGGCTGGAATTACAATGGGCCTTGCGGCCGGCACCGCCCAGGCCAATGTGTTCGCAGACTGTGTGGCAACGCCAATCATTGAGTTCGAAGGCAGCATCGTCGATGCGGCCGTGGCAACCCCTGAACTGTCCACGCTGGTTACGGCAGTCACAGCCGCCGGCCTGGTCGATACGTTGGCATCAGCCAACAACATTACTGTGTTCGCCCCGACTGATAATGCCTTCGCAGCTCTGGAAGGTCCCATTCTGGATACCGTGCTGGCGTCGCAGGAATTGCTGACCGGCGTGTTGACCTACCACGTTGCACCCGGCATTCAGGATCCCCGCCGGTGGATCAAGTCAGTGCGCCGGGAAACCCTGTCCGGCGAATCGGTGTTCTATCACTTCAAGGACGGTGCCCCCATGGTGAATGGCGCCTCCATTGATTGTCAGGGCGTGCGCACAGATAACGGCATCGTCTGGGTCATCGACTCTGTGCTGATGCCCCCGCTGCGTTGGATGATGTAAACCGGCGCGAGAGCGACCCTCCCCCCCTGTCATTCGGAAGCCAAGCGCTCGGAATGACGGTCCGTTGCCCGGCCGCCCTGGCCGGGCTTTTTTTTATCTGCCGTTTGAATCGGTGTCAGGCAATTCGCCATGTGTTTCAAGCACTGCGCTGAGGGCCTTCTCCATCAGCTCCCGGGCACGTGCGGTGTAAAGGTATATGCGAGTGTGCAGAGCAGCGTCCTGCCAGCTATCTACGGAACAAGTCGCGCTGTACTGTTCGAAACGGCTTAGTTCATCGATTAACGAACTGAGATGCGCGGGGCATTCACAGGCCAGGTTCGATTTCCGCGTGCGCGCATGCTCGAGGTCGTCCTGTGTGAAACGCGGCGCTGACACTGACACCAGTTCCGACACATTGGCTTCGCCCAGACGTACTTCGCGCGCCGCCATTGCGGCTCCGATTTCGGCGTGCAGGCGGGTAGTGTCTGGTATGCCGGTTACCACAGTAATTCCTTCTCGTACGTCAGTCGGTTGGGTGGTGTCCGCACTCCGGGTGGTACACACCAGCACACGTGTGGCTTGCAGTTTTGTGCGGCACTCCATTACACGTTTCACCGCTTGTTTCGTCAGCGCCGAAACCTCTACAACGAGCAGATCCGCTCCACGGGCATTGCTATGCAACTCTTCTACCTTCAACGCCTCTGACAGGGAGCCACGGGCAATCACTGCCCGAGCATTTCCGATACTGCCGCCGTGTTCATCCAGCCACGCGGCGAGTCCAGTGCCAACGAACACTACCAATGGGCGAGGCGGGGGAGTGGTGGCTGCAGTATTGCCTGTTCGTGTCTGCGTTAGCGCCTCCAGCGTTTTCCGATCCGCAGCGGCGATGTCGCCAATACGCGCACCGTCTGCAATCAGTGTGGCGATCAACTGCAGGTGATCCACATCAGCCTGGGTGTACTGCCGTTGGCCGTGGGGCGATTTGCGACTTGCGCCAAGTCCATAGCGCCGCTCCCACGCGCGCAGCGTGTCTGCCTTCACGCCAGTTAATCGCGCTACGGTGCCAATGGAATACAGGGGAAGAGAGTCGAGAATCACTGCGGCGGGTCACCTTTGCTTTAGCACCCATACGCACCCTGAGCCGGACTGGATTGCTGTATTGCGGGAGATTATCTGGCATAGTGGCCACACAATAAAAACGTTTTACAAAGGAGTGTGTTATGTCGCCCCTCAAAGTTCTGTTAGCGCTGGGACCGGTATTTCTGTTGTCTGCGTGCACGGCGTCGCCAACGTCACAAACCCTGGATCAGAATCACGGCTACACAGCCAGCCAGCAATCCGATGCGGAATTCTGGAATATCCCCTATCCCACAGCCTTTGATCCTGCTCAGCTAAGCCGCCCGCAAAGCGCGCTCTCGGTGCAAGGCGCACAGGTGGTGAACGAGGCGGGGGATACTGTGGTGCTGCGCGGGGTCAATATCGCCGACCCTGCCAAGCTGGACTACGACGGACAATGGCGGCCGGAATTGTTTGAGGAAATTGCGCGGTGGGGCGCGAACGTGATCCGTATTCCGGTGCATCCGCTGGCCTGGCGCCGGCAGGGGCAAAGCTGGTATTTCGATCGTCTGGACGAGGCCGTGCGCTGGGCCAATGCGAATGGGCTTTATTTGATTCTGGACTGGCATGTGATCGGCAATATTCAGTCAAACCTTTACCAACACCCCATGTACGAAACCACGATGGATGAAACCCGCCAGTTCTGGCAGCAGGTGGCCCTGCGCTATCGCGGCGTTCCGACCCTGGCTGTGTACGAGCTGTACAACGAGCCTACCCACGACTTCATCGGCAACGGCGCGGAGTCGCTGGGAAAAGCTGATTGGGAAGGATTGCGGGCTATCCACGAAGAACTGATTGACCTGATTTACGTCTATGACACAAACGTAATACCACTGGTGAGCGGCTTCAATTGGGCTTACGACTTGAGCTTTGTACCGGTCGCCCCGGTACGCCGGGAGGGTATCGCCTACGCGATTCATCCTTATCCACAAAAGGCGAAACCGGCAGAAGACAGCAAAGCAGCCTTTTTCGATGCCTGGCAGCAGCAGTGGGGCTTTGTTGCCCAGCGCTACCCGGTGATGGCCACGGAACTGGGGTGGGTGCGTGAGGATGGCTACGGCGCGCACGTGCCGGTGATTCACAACGAGGGTACCTACGGCCCGCGTATTACCGAGTTCATGGCCGAGCGGGGTATCTCCTGGACTGCCTGGGTGTTTGATCCCGACTGGTCGCCCACACTGATCACGGATTGGGACTTTACCCCTTCCGAGCAGGGTGCTTATTTCAAGCAGGTGCTCGGTGGGGGTGAGTAGTAGGGGGCTGGCTCAGGTTTTCCGCGAACCGATCAAACTGAACAGAGCACCTTGTGGGTCGAGAGCCTGAATGATGAGATCGCCGTCGGGAATTTCCTCCGGCCCGAACAGTATCTGGCCACCGCGCTGTTCGGTGATGGCCACGGCAGCGTCGATGTCCGGCACACGGAAGTAGTACAGCCAGGCTGACACGGGCATTGCCTCCGGCCGTTTCATCACTGCGCCGATCATGCCGTTGTGGCGAATGAACTCGTAGGGCCCCTCGGGCATGTCCATCTGGCCGTCTTTGGTCCAGCCAAAATTCCCGAAGTAAAAGCTTTTCGCCGCTTCGGGATCTTCCGTGACCAGTTCATTCCAGGCGCAGTGCCCGGGGCGAGGTTTGTCGGCGGCAAAGGCGAGACTGGGTCGATCGTCAAAGGCCTTCATGATGTAGAAGGGTGCGCCCTGCGGATCGGTAATCATCGCGATGCGGCCGACCTCGGGGATGTCCATCGCCGGCATTTGCAGGCTGCCGCCCTCGGCGCAGAGCTTGGCAACGGCGGCGTCGACATCGTCCACAGCGATATAACCGAGCCAGACGGGTCTGGCGCCACCCGCTTTCATTTCCTCATCCAACGCCATCAGGCCGCCGACTTCATTCGAGTCGCCCGAATCCCTGTCCAGCGCCGAGAAGATGCGGTAGTCCATGTCGGGCTGTTCGCTGTGTTGCACCGACCAGCCGATCAGCTCAGCGTAAAAGGCCTCGGCGGCGTCAGCATTGTCGGTTAGCAGTTCGTACCAGATGAATTCGCCGTGTTGATTGGACATGGTGGTCTCCCGGGCGCCTGGGCCTTTAGTGGTACTAATAATGTAGACGCTAATGCCGGGATTGCCGGGTCTATCCGGCAGTTTTTTCAGGCCTGGTAAACCTCGAAGCGATTCCCCGCCGGGTCCTGGCCACGCAGCACTGACTGGCCTGTATCCAGTGACGCTCGCTCGTACGCCACGCCGGCATGCTCGAGTCGTTCCTCAACGAGACATAAATCTTCGGTCTCGAGGGTGGCTCGCGGGAACGGACTTTTCGGAAGCGGTAGCTCTGCCAGGGGTTGGAACAGGGCCAGGAAGGGGCTGCGTGCGCCAAAACCCATGAGCACTTCGTCGTAGAGGTCCTCGGCATTCAGGTAGTGTTGGGCCTGAGCGCCGAACACCACGACGTAGAAGTTCTCGGCTGCCGCCCGGTCGTTCACGATGAGTTTGCAGCCGCCCACGGCCGCCGGCTTATCCGGTCGCGCGGCAATCTCTACGGCATTCCCTGAGGGGTCGCGGGTAATCGCGATGCGCATGTCCGGGTTTCCGGTAGGCACTTCGAACAGCCCTGCGCCATCGGTTCGCAATCGCGCCAGCAGCGCATCGTATTCCGGGGTGTAGAGCAATACTTCGGGAAACTGGCTTTTGGGTAGGGCTCGTTCTGCTTCGCTGTGTGCCCGCTGCAGTGCAAGCTCGCTGCGGCCCAGCCTTAGTACTGTCACTTCGCCTGCGTCCTGGGAGAGTTCCTCGGCTAACTCGAAGCCGAAGTAGCCGGTGTAAAAACTGAGGGCGGGCGTCAGGTCTGCAACCGTCAGCCCGGTACGGGTAATCGTGGTCATGGGCGTGCCATCCGGTGAGAGACAGGTGGCGACGGCAGCCGCCGACCACCCGCTGATCTGGAAAAAGAATTCAGTCGCTGGTTACCGCGGCGTCGGTGCGCTGCAAGTAGAAGAAGAAGCTGTCTTTTGGGCTGCCTTTTACCTCACCCCAGCCCACAATCAGGTCGTCGTTCACTTTCCGGAAGTAGTCCATGATCGGATGCTGGTCGTAGATCAGAGAAGCGGATACCACGCCCTGATACTTTATTTCGCGCAAGCTGGCGGCGCCCATCTTGTCAAACACGCGAACCGTGTCGTTTTCACCGTGGACCAGCAGGGGCTCCACGTATTGCTCCGACACGAAACGCTTGCCGTACCAGTTGATCGGGTCGGGCGCGGTGCCGCCGTCGAAGCGGCCGCCTTTCCAGGTGCCGATAATTTCCTCGGCGCTGATGGCGTCCAGAGCCTCGTAGTGGGGGCGGATTTCACTTTCTTCGTGGGCTGCGCCGCCGTCGATAAGGGCGAGCAGGGCGGTGGCGGCACTGGCGTTGGGTGAATCCATGGTTTGTCTCCCGCTATGTTATTGCTTTTACGATTGGCGTTGTGGCGGATAAAGTAATATTTGAATGTCAGGTATGTCAACAGGGCATAAAAAATAATAGATAATCCAATAAATAGATGAACAGGTATCTTTTGTGTGGAGAGCCGGTGCAGGCGCGGAAAGCCCGCGCCACCGTTTAGTTGGTGGGAGTGTCGTGTGCCCGGCAACGGTCCAGGATCAAACTTGCCAGTTGCGCACGCTGTTCCTCGACCTTTTTACCGCTGCTGATGCGGGCGAAACAGCGGGCCAGTTTGCGGCGCTGGTCGTCGTTCGCCTGGTCGAGCAATTCGGTATCCAGCGACAGGCTGGAACGGTCCGCGTGGGTGCGGTGACAGAGCAGGCGATGGTGTAGCAGCGCGCGGCCCAGCAGTACAAAGGGGAAGTTGAGATTGCGACTCGGGCCGTAGCTGACCTGTTTGCCGCCCGTGGGAATGCCCTTGAGGCGGTACTGGGCGATTTCATCGGAGTACTTCCAGGCGCCAACGCCGCCGGTGACGGCACCGGCGGTGCCGCTGATCAGGGTGCCCAGGCCGCCGAGCAATCCGCCGGTGGCGCCGTCTACCATCAGGCCAAAGCCGCCACCCAAAACGGCCCCGGCGGAGCCTGCGACTGCCACCAGAGAACGCCGGTTCAAACCCCATAGGTACCAGTCGTCCAGTTGAAACAGGTCCGACTCCTCAAGCGCCAGTGCCTGCTCGTTCCGTTTCAGGTCGTGGTAGTGGTAGAGCTCTTCCACCTGTCGCCGGCAGTTGCGTTCTCGTTTCGCCTGACGTTCACGGTAGTTCGCAGCGAGCAGCTTGCGCACCGGTTCCAGCGGTGCGCCATCCGGTAGTTTCTGGGAAACCTGGAAAGTGAGTGCGGCGCTGATCATATCGGCGATCAACAAGCTGCACTGACTATGCTGTTCCTCGCGTTCCCGGTTCAACAGGGTCACGGCGCGCGCCAGACTGGATTGCCAGCTCGGGTCGAGATGCCCGAACAGGTCGAGGAGTTCCAGTTGTCGGGTCACTTGCGCGCGCTGGGCATCGAACAGGCGCACGGTGCGGAAGTACTGGCCCAAACCGTCGCGCCATTCATCGGCAAAGTCGTCGTTGTCGATGGGGTTGATCAGCGCCAGGCTGGGGCGGCCGCTCCAACGCAGGATTTCCATTTCCGCTTCGTAGTCGGCGCCGTAGGGGCAGGAACCATCCACCACGTAGATGATGCCGGCGCCGTCGACAATGGGTTGTAACAGCTGGCACTCGTCCGCAAATCGCTCCTCGCTGCGGTGTGCTTCGACAAAGTCACGCACTGCTTGCGGGCGTTGTGAGGCATCGCGGCAGTTTGCCTGCAGCCAGTCCATCACTTCGCGGGCGCGTTGAATGCCTGGCGTGTCTACCAGCGTGTAGAGCGTTTCGCCATTGACCTGCATGGGGAATTCCCGAGCCCAGCGGGTGGAGCCAGACCGGGAGTCGATGTAGACCGAATCATCTCGCGCCAGTGTGGCGACGATACTCGACTTGCCTTTATTGGGGCGGCCGACCACGGCGAAGGTCGGCGCACTCACGACTGCTGCTCTCCGGCGACCTGGACCGCGGTGTGTGGAAAGGGCAATTCACCAGCGAAGCGTTGCCAGTCTGCCACCTTGCGTGCGGGTACGGGCCGCCCAGGTAGGGGAACCAGTATCAGGGTGCACTGCAGTTGGTGGGGCAGGGTGGACAATACATCGGCTATTTCACCGACAGGTGGCTCCCAGGATTTGACCAGGAGCGATATGCCCAGGTGGTCTGGTTGCAGGGCATTCACCAGGGTCGCGCTGTCTGCGGCAAAAGTGCCCAGGCCCAGTTCGAGAACTTGCTGGTTGCTTTGGTCGACTGGAAAACCCCCAGTGCCCGCGCTATCGGGGTTTCGTGCGCCACACCAGTCCGCCACCAGGTTGTTTTCAGGCAGCGCGAAGTGGGCGGCTGTTGCTTGTTGTGTTGCTGTGGGGGCGGGAGTCTCTCTTCCGGCGCTCGTGGCCTGCGTGGATACGAAAGCTGCGTCCATTCTGGCAAGCACCAGTTCGGCGCCGGGGTACTGCGTAAAGTGCTGCGCGAGTTTGCGGGGGTAGGCCAGCTTGGCGATCAACCACAGCAGCAGGCGCGGCAGCAGGGCGTAGCACACCAGGCACGCCATCAGGAACGACCACCAGCCTCTCAGGCTACTCAGGGTGCTGGTGTCAGGCAGTACGGCAGCGTGAAAACGGCTGGCGCTTACGAGTTCGGCGGAAACAGTCGCTGCCGGCAGCCAGCTTTGCCACGGTAGCGCCAGCACATCCATTAACCAGGCCACACTGGCGTCGCTGGGTGAAAAGGTAGAGCCCCAGACGAAGGCAAAATCCTTCAGTGCCGGGACCGCCATAAATGCGAGCACGGCACCCGCAGTAAACAGGGCGCCGAACTCCTGGCCGTAGCGCAAATACAGCAAGCGCGACAGGCCGCCGGCATCGCGCAGGGCGGAATAGTCCGCCAGGCTGTGTTTTACAAGCCAGGCGGTTGGTGATGCGGAGGCAGTGGCCGGTGTGGCCCCGCGTAGTGAGCGCCACAGGGCAAAGGCCGACAGCGTACTCAGTAGCGCCTGCACAAACACGAACGCGGCCAGCAGCATGAATACATTGACGAGACCATTGTGACTACCGAGCAAGAAGCCGGCCATGCCAAGGAAGCCGGCCAGGCACAGCAATGTGCGTACAGCGAATAGCAGGTAAGCGCCGCGTGGCGGCTGTTCGGTGCCGGCCAGCGCAGGGCGGACGTGGTCGAGCCAATAGAGCAGGCGATTACTGTCGTTCTGGCCGGTGCAGTGGGCACCGATCGTGTGATCGCGCTGCTTCAGGGCGTCCACGGCTGTGCTCTGGTCTGCCTCGAGTTGTTGCGACAGACGAATCAGGTCACCTGTAGTGGGGCGGCGCATGTATAGAGTCAGCCTGCTGTGCAGCGAAGTTGCCGCCCATTGTACATGGCCTGTCAGGCGATCGAAGCCTGCCTGGGCATGGGTTCAACGTCGGGCGAGGCGGGGGTGCAGCGATCGCGGCCAGAAGTTTTGGCGCTGTATAGCGCTGCGTCTGCCCGGGTGAGTAGTTCGTCAAAGCTCAGGCTGTTCTCGTAGGTAGCGAGACCGGCGCTGACGGTGACCCGGGTTTCCGACTTGATCTTGCGGCGAATGCGCTCCGCGATGCCGGCTGCCGCGTCCAAATCGGTATTGGATAAAACCATGAGAAATTCCTCGCCGCCATAGCGAACCACCAGGTCCTGGTCGCGAGAGCAGTCCTGCAGAATCTCCGCCACATGGATCAATAACTCATCGCCGGCCCCATGGCCGTAGGCGTCGTTGTACTCCTTGAAATGATCGAGGTCGAGAATAATCAGGGAGAAGGGTTCCGCCGTGCGCTGTGCCAGAGGTAGCAGTTTTTCCACGTGCAGGGAAAGGCGGCGCCGATTGCCCAGTCGGGTCAGGGGGTCGATCAGCGAGGACTGGTTGTGGGCGATCTTCAGTGCGATGTTGCTCACCAGCGTGCGATTTTGCCGCCAGGTGATTATCAGCAACTGGGTGTAACCAAACACCAGCAGGGCCGAAATTTCGTAGAACACCCGATCCTCAAGCCTGACAAAGTTAATGATGATGGCGGCGATGACGATGGTGAGGAAGGTGAACATTTGCGTGAAGGAAGTGCTCAGTACCAACACCCCGCCAGTTGCCAGCAGCATGTAGACGAAGGCGCACAAGAGTTGCCCAATTACCACGTTTTCCCCCGAAATCAGGAACATCGCGGAAGCAAACCCACAGTAGGCAAGTGTGCTGGTGAGTAACAGGTAGTAGTCCCAGGGCACAATGTTCTGCGGTGTGATGCGGCCAGCAGACATTTCTCTGGTGAATAGCATGGTCAGTGTCACCCGCGGCAGGTTCGCCAACGCCACAGCCAGCAGCCACCAGTAGGCAAATGATTCCGAGGTTGAATAGGCACGGACCGTGAAATAGAGCATGAGTATGGCGGCGGCCACGCCGACAAATCCGCCTTTCACGCTGGTAAATAGAAGCTGTATGCGCTCGAAGTCGAGCTCGGGATTATCCCGCCGGGGTAGCCACTTCATAACGCGACTCGTTGGTTCGTTGACACAGTGGTAGCGTGCGGAACGCCGAAGCGAACCGTGCCGGAAGGATCGGTGAAGTGCCCCATGTTGATTTGTTTCCTGCCCCCTGACGCTCTATCGTGCCCAACTCGCATTAATTGGCACTGAACGTACAGGATTTAGCCCCAGATTGGCGGTTGCTGTCTACTACTGGCCGGTCGCGGAGTGAGTCAATCCGCACTTTTTGACTGGCGCTGGCGGGATAGATGTACTGGTCTCTCGGTATATGAGAGTGCATAGTGGGCGGCCATTGTATTGAGGAACATCGCGATGCGGGTACTTGTTGCTTTGGTCAGGTGGCTCACCCTGGCCCCTGTCCTTGCGGTTGTCGCTGGCCTGGCGAACGCGGAGGAGCCCCGGCCCAATGTGCTGTTCATCTCTATAGATGACCTCAATGACTGGATCGAACCCCTCGGTGGGCACCCGCAGGCTCGTACGCCCAACCTCACCGCCCTGGCGGCCAAGGGGGCCAGCTTTTCCCGGGCTTATACGGCATCGCCCGCGTGTAATCCATCGCGAATGGCACTGCTGAGTGGTCGCCACACCTATCGCACCGGCATGTACTCCAATTATCAGGACTGGCGGGAGGTGATGTCGGACGCAGAGCTCTTGCCCGCCTTTTTCGCGCGGCATGGCTACTGGACCGGCGGCGCGGGCAAGATCTTCCACAATACCCAGCCGGCGCCAGAGCTGTGGGATGAGTATTACCCGTCCAAAGAAAAACACATGCCTGACTATCACTACCCAACGCCAGGCAAAACGGTGAACATGCCCACATTCGAGCACATGTACGGCGACTTCGACTGGGCGCCACTGCAGATCCCCTTCGAAACCACCGGTGACTACCGCTCAGCCGATTGGGCCGTACAGCAACTCCAAAAAAAGCGGGACAGACCACTATTTCTGGCCGTGGGGATCTACCGGCCGCACGTGCCCTGGTACGTACCGCAAAACTTTTTCGATGCCCATCCGCTGGCGTCGGTGCAGCTGCCCAAAGTTCTGGCCAGTGATCTTGAGGATGTCCCCGGTCGCGGGCGGAACATCGCCGCTCGCGCGGGCGGCTACCACCAGCACGTGACGGCGGCGGGGCAGTGGCGCAAGGCGGTGCAGGGCTATCTCGCGTCGATTACGTATGCCGATGCGGTGTTGGGCTATCTGCTCGAGGGGCTTGCGAACAGCGATTATGCGGACAACACCATTGTGGTGTTGTGGTCGGACCACGGTTGGCAACTGGGTGAGAAGCAGCACTGGCGGAAGTTTGCCCTGTGGGAGAATGTGGCCCGTGTGCCCTTGATGATCTATGTGCCCGAGGGGCTGTCGGCGGCTTTGCCGAAAGGCACGCGCGCCGAAAGTGAAGTAAGGCGCGTGGTTTCCTTGGTGGATCTGTTTCCCACGCTGGCTGAACTCACCGGCCTGACGGGGCCGGCCGCATTGGATGGCCGCAGTCTGGTCCCCCTGCTGGCCGATGCCCAGGCGAATTGGCCCCACCCCGCGATCACCACTTACGATTTTGGCGAGTTTTCGGTGCGTGATGAGCGCTATCGATACATTCGCTACATCGATGGTGGGGAAGAGCTTTATGATCACCACAGTGACCCGGAAGAATGGCGCAATCTGGCGAGCGACCCGGCGTATCAATCAGTGAAGGCGCGGTTGGCAGCCGCCATCCCCGCCGACGCTGTACCATTGGGGCCGACCATTCCACTGGCACCACACCACACGCCGCCCTTCGGCTCTGAGGAACAGTACCGCGAGTACTTGCGCGCGCATCCCGATGAGGCCGGGCAGGGGGGCTGACAGTGACTTCAAAGACAGGAACCATTTGAATGTTGGACCACGAACACTGGATGCGCCACGCATTGGCTCTGGCCGATCGAGCGGAGGCTGAAGGCGAGGTGCCCGTGGGTGCGGTGGTGGTGCGCGATGGTGAAATACTGGGGGAAGGCTACAACCGGGTGATCGGTGCCAGCGATCCAACCGCCCATGCTGAGATCAACGCGCTACGTGCCGCCGCCGCTGCGGTAGGTAACTACCGCCTGCCCGGTGCAACGCTCTATGTCACGCTGGAGCCCTGCACCATGTGTGCGGGTACCTTGGTGCACGCGCGTATCGAGCGACTGGTATTTGCCGCGCGAGAACCGCGGGCGGGCGTGGTGTGTTCCACCGCCAGCTTGCTCGATAGTACGCAGTACAACCATCGCGTGCTTTGGGAAGAAGGTGTTTTGGCCGACGAAAGCGCCAGCAAGTTGCAGGCGTTTTTTCGCGCTCGGCGCTGAGCGAAACGAAATTGCGAGCACCCCCCACAGGCTCGCAGTGTCAGTCCGTGCAATCTTCAACTACATGCTGTACTTCAGTCGCACGCTGTAGAAGCGTCCCAGGAAGTCGAAGATCGGACTGGTGTTGGCGGAGATAGACGGCACGAAGGGCGGTTCCTCGTTGGTCATATTTTCCACGCCGAGTGAGAGCTGGAACTGATTCCAGTTGTAGCTACCGTAGAAATCCAGGTAGTTCATGGCGTCGGTGCTGGTGGTGAACTCGTCCACCCCGATTTCATCGCTGACTTCCATTTCATCGAGGTAACGCCAGGTCAGGCTGGTGCTCCAGTTGTCCTGCGACAGCGCCACCGACAGGTTCGACTTGAACTCCGGATAGCCGGCAAAACTACACACATCGCAGGCTACTTTGCCGGTAAAGTCGGTCTCCACGCCGGTGTCGGTAGTCTCGGTGTAGTCTTCCAGGTAGTTCAACAACCAGTTGGTGGTGATAACGCCGAAGCTGGTGTCCCAGGCAAAGGTGGCGTTCACATCCACGCCCGAGGTTTCGATAGTGGCGAGGTTTTCGTTCAGCAGATCGAAGCGCACCACGTCACCGGCAGGACCGCGTGCGATGCGATCACACTCCGGAGCGGCCAGGTTGGGCGTTTCATAGCAGGTGTTGATCACATTGGAAGGCACCGGGGTGCTGATTGCACCGTCCACTTCCACGCTGTAGTAGTCCACGGTGATCCGGGGCTCGCCCCAGATATCCGGTGTGACTACCACACCTACGGAGAAGTTGTCGGAGGTTTCCGGTTCCAGGTTCGGGTTACCACCCTGGGTGATCTTCAACTGCGCTGCCGGTTGTACGAAGTTGGCGGGAACACCCTGAGACGCACAGTTGGCCGCGACTACCGCGTTGGCCGCCTGGTTTGCCGCGTTACAGGGGTCGGTGACGCCGGTAAAACTGTCGGCATTACCGCCAAACAACTCCAGCACGTTGGGCGCCCGGAAGCCGGTGGAGACCTGACCGCGCAGACTCAGCGACTCGATCACATCCCAGCGTGCGCCCACTTTCCAGGTGGTCTCGCTGTAGTCATCGTAGTCGGAGTAACGTGCGGCCAGTTCGGCACTTAACTCCTCGACCATGGGCAGGTCAGACAGTAAGGGCACATCCAGTTCCATGTACCATTCCCACAGGTTGTAGCCGCCGGAGGTGGGCTCGGCGAAGTTCCCGCCGCTGTCACCGTCGCCGACCACACCCGAGGGGGTGACACTGCCGGACTCATCCCGCCATTCCAGACCGGTGGCAAAACCGACGCTGCCGGCAGGCAGGTCAAACATTTCACCGGTGGACAGATGTGCCGCGAGTTGCATCATCTGGTACTCGGTTTTTTCGTGGTCGTCGAAGTTGATGAAGTCCTTTTCAGCCTGGGTTTTCGGACCGCGACCGAAAGGATCAAACAGCGGATCGCCGTTGGCCTTTTTCGGACAGTTGCTCTGAAGCGAACACGCCAGAGGATTCACAGCGGTTTGCAGATTGGCCACGTTGAGTTGCCCGAAGGTCACTTCGCTCAGGCGGGATTGCCCCCAGGTACCGTAGGTATCGACGCGCCACTCTTTGCCCACAAATTCCAGGTCATTCTTGAAGCCAAAAATGCCCTGGATGGTATCGGAGTCGTACTCGAATTTACGGTTACCCAGATCAGAGCCGCGATAGAACATCTGGAAGGTGTCCACGTCGGGTCCCACGGCTGTACGAATGGCTGCTGCGGCATCGGCCGGCAGGTTCGGGTTGTCAAAGGGCACTTGAACGAGGTTGGTGAAGCGTCCCGCAGCACCGGATACCGGGAGCGGCGTGAAGAACAAAGTACCTTCCCGGTGTTGCGCCAGGATGTTGGTGTAAGCGGTCCAACCGTCGCCCAGTTCCACCTCGCCGACGGCGCCAAAATTGAACAGCTTGGCGGGGGCGATCAAGCTGACGCCGTCGCCACCGATGTCGTTGTAATTAAAGCGGTGGCCGGTATCCAGAATGGACTGAATACTGCCGTCACCGGCGGAACCGTTGAGCCCACTGGTACCGAAGGTATCGTAAGGCTGGAAGCTGGCGCCGCCCGGGTCCTGTTTAAAGATAATCCCTGCGGCAGGCACAAAACCCTCGGGAGGAATACCGCTGCCCAGCAGAGTGAGTCGGCCGCCGGCGCCGTCGCTCAGTTGTCCGAGGATGGGAATCTGCGCCCACTCGCGGTCCTGATAATCGACGTTCTCGGTGTCGGTGTAGGTACCGGAAACAACAAAGTGGCCGTTGTTACTCTGGGCGCCGTACAGGAAGCCCAGGTTGACTGACTCGCCACCTTCTTCTTGCGGTGTGCCTGCGCCGGTAGTGAGCTCGAAACCTTCAAACCCGGTTTTGAGGATCACGTTGATCACACCCGCCACAGCATCGGAGCCGTAGACGGCGGAAGCACCGTCGGCGAGTACTTCAATGCGGTCGATCATATTGGGCGGGAAGGATTGCAGGTCTACCGCCAGTCCGGAGGAGTCGCGAATGGTACTGACCATGCGGCGGCCATCAACCAGTACCAGGGTTCGCTCTGGTGCGAGGTTGTGGATTTCTGCAAAGTTGGCACCACGCCCGCCGTTGGCGTTGTTGCGACTGGTAGCGCCGGAACTACTGCCGGAAATGGCGGGCAGACGATTCAGCAGGTCCAGCGTGCTGTAACTGCCGATTTTTTCGATGTCCTCGCCCGAGGCGATGGACATGCCCCCGAGGTAGGACTCGGGGTTGCGCTGAATTCGTGACCCGGTAACGATCACTTCTTCAAGCATTACTTCCTGTTGCGCGTTGACGATACCTGGGAACAGCGAACCTCCGCTTATTCCCAGCACGGTCGATATTGCCAGGGTCATTTTTTTCTGGTTCATGGGTGCCTCCCTGTAACTCAGAAACAGGTTGTCGAACGAAGTTTGTCGTACGCGCACAGTCCTGAAACGAGAGGGCTTACGGCTTCCTCACAAAAATATTCCGCATATAAAAAATTGGTTTAACCAGCGTTTTGGATAATCCAACTGGATTTTAAAAAACAAAAAACGAAAAATTATTTGAAGAAAAGTTGAGGGGAGGGGAGAGCTATTCGTTACAGCGCAATGAGGGTTAAATCCCGAGCTGCATCGGGCAGCAGGCGATCGATGTCGATGGGTGGCACCGGTTGCTGGCCAGCGAGATCCTGCCACTCCAGAATGCTGTAGTAGTGGCGAATATTTTGCACATAGGTCACCGCTTCCTGGCCGCGGGCATAACCATAACGCGTGTCGCGATAGAACTGGCTTTTCTGCAGTTTCGGCAACTGTTCGCGAACGTCGGGCCACAGGTTCGGGTCGCCACCCGCCGCCTCGGTGAGGATGCGTGCGTCTTCCAGATGACCCATGCCCACGTTATAAGCCGCCAGCGCGAGCCAGGTGCGATCCGGGTCTTTGATATCTCGCGGCAAGCGTCGTTTCAAATCCATCAAATAGCGCGCGCCGCCGCGTAGCGACTGCAGCGGGTCGAGCCGGTTCTCGATATCCAGTTCGCGGGCGGTGCGTCGGGTTAGCATCATCATGC
Source organism: Gammaproteobacteria bacterium (assembly GCA_030427085.1). Lineage (GTDB taxonomy): Bacteria > Pseudomonadota > Gammaproteobacteria > Pseudomonadales > Halieaceae > JAUHXH01. The sequence continues at coordinate 146,930 of JAUHXH010000001.1, forward strand.
CGCGCACGCCGGTCGGTGAGGTGGCGCGCGGGTTCCAGTGCGACTCCTGATAGGCGATGGCTGCCAGCAGGTGCCAGTCCATCCGGTATTCCCTGGCAACCTGTCGAATCATGTCCCGGTAACGGGGCAGGTTATTGCGCATGTTGCGAGTAAAAGTATGCGAGCCGATACGGCTCACGCCAGCCGCATGTCCATAGTGGCGTTCACGCATTGACGCCAGTTCTCCGGATTCCGCCATCCGTTCGAGGAAGGCGTTCACCTCATCCAGCAGGCCCTGCTGGCCCTCGTCCCCCGGCAAGTACCAGGCCAATGGGCGGGCCGAACCCAGGTCCATGGCCACGCGCAGGCGGGGGTAGAGGGACTGCAGGACTTTGAACTCCGCCTCGTCAACTACGGCGAAGGGCGCTTCCTGGGAATCAACCATGGCCATGAGGTCGAGGCTGTCCAGGGGTTCCTGCCGGATGACCAGATCGTCGTGCCCACCTTCGCGCAGTGCCTGCAGCGATTGGGCGTGACTGCTGTCCGCCGCCACCAGTACGGGTTGGTCGCTGAGATCCGACAGGCTGCGCGGCCGGAAGGTGCCGGCGCGGTAGATCACAATGGGCGGGGTTTCGCCGTAGGGGATCGAGGCGTTAAAGCGTTCCTCCCGGGCGGCCGTCAGAGTCAGCCCGGCAGCGGCGAGGTCAACTTCACCGCGCTGGAGCATGCGAAACAGGTCGGGAAGGTCCTCGGCAACAGTGATGCGCAGGTCCACGCCCAATTCGCTGGCGAGCCGACGCACCAGCGCATATTCATAGCCGGTGGCGCCGCTCTTGTCGAAAAAGTAGGTGGTGGGGCTGTTGCGGGTCACTACCCGCAGTTCGCCGCGATCCCGGACGTTGTCCAGGGCGTCGTCCCGGCCACAGCCGGCGAGCAGGGCGAGCGCAGCCAGCACCAATATCATCACTGCTTGCATGGGCGCATTCTAGGCCAAGTCGGGGCCTGCACACAGGCAGTATTCCGGTTACCCACGCGCGGTGAATACAGTACAATAGCGCCTCTCTTTTTCTCGCTCCCAGACAGGGGAACCCCACGGCATGCTCATTCTCCGCGGTGCTCCGGCGCTTTCGTCTTTCCGACTGGAAAAGCTGGGCCGGAAACTTTCATCCCTCACGCCCGCCATCGGCAAGATTCACACCCAGTACGTTCACTTCGCGCATCTGCGGGAAGAACTCGACGACGCCGGCCTGCAGGTGCTGGAGCGCCTGTTGCAATACGGCCCCAAAGCTGAGCTGGACAATGTGCCAGACGACGCCCGCCTGTTTCTGGTGGTGCCCCGTGCGGGCACGATTTCGCCCTGGTCCAGCAAGGCCACCGATATCGCCCAAAACTGTGGTCTGTCCCCGGTAGAGCGGGTGGAGCGCGGCATAGCGTTTTATCTGGAGTTGTCCGCCCCCCTTGAGGCGGACGAGCTTGCCGCCGTGGAGGCGGCACTGCACGATCGGATGACCGAGTCGGTACTCGACGATCTGGATGCTGCCGCCACCCTGTTTGAACATCACAGCCCCGCGCCGATGACCACCGTCGATATCCTGCAGAATGGTCGCCCGGCCCTGGCGCAGGCGAATATCGACCTCGGCCTGGCTCTGGCCGAGGACGAGGTGGACTACCTGGTCGACAGTTTCCAGCAGTTGCAACGCAATCCCAGCGACGTGGAACTGATGATGTTCGCCCAGGCCAACTCCGAGCACTGTCGCCACAAAATATTCAATGCCAGTTGGAGTGTGGACGGGGTGGAGCAGGAGCACTCCCTGTTCGGCATGATCCGCAATACCTATAACTGCGGCGGCGAGAATGTGCTGTCTGCCTACTCGGATAACGCGGCGGTGGTTCGCGGCCACAAGGCCGGGCGTTTCTATCCGAACCCGGAAACCACCCGATACAGCTACTCCAATGAGGACATCCACCTGTTGATGAAGGTGGAAACCCACAACCACCCAACCGCCATCGCGCCCTTCCCGGGTGCCGGTACCGGCGCCGGGGGTGAAATCCGCGACGAGGGTGCTGTGGGTCGCGGCTCCAAACCCAAGGTAGGCCTGACCGGATTTACCGTCTCCAACCTGCAGATCCCCGGCGCCCAGCAGCCCTGGGAGGTGGACTACGGTAAGCCGGATCGTATTGTGTCTGCCCTGGACATCATGATCGAGGGCCCCATCGGCGGCGCCGCTTTTAACAACGAATTCGGCCGCCCCAATCTCTGCGGCTATTTCCGTACCTACGAACAGCGTGTGGCGGGCGTAGACGGCGTGGAAGTGCGCGGCTACCACAAGCCCATCATGATCGCGGGTGGCTACGGCAACATCCGCGACGAGCACGTGCAGAAAGGCACTTATCGCCCCGGCGCAAAACTGATCGCTCTGGGTGGCCCGGCCATGCTGATTGGCCTTGGCGGGGGTGCGGCTTCCTCCATGGCCAGCGGCAGTAGTGCCGAAGACCTGGATTTTGCCTCGGTACAGCGCCAGAACCCCGAAATCGAGCGCCGCTGTCAGGAGGTTATCGACCGCTGCTGGCAGCTGGGTGAAGACAACCCCATCGCCTTTATCCACGACGTGGGTGCGGGCGGTTTGTCCAACGCCTTCCCTGAGCTGGTGAAAGACGGCGAGCGCGGCGGCCGCTTCGAATTGCGCGAAGTGCCCAACGACGAACCCGGCATGTCGCCGCTGGAAATCTGGTGTAACGAATCCCAGGAACGCTATGTGATGGCGGTGGAGCCGGAAAACCTGGCCCGCTTTGCCGAGATTTGCGAGCGCGAACGCTGCCCCTACGCGGTGGTGGGTGAAGCCACCGAAGAAATGCATCTGAGCCTGACGGATCGCGAGTTTGGCAACGCGCCGGTCGATCTGCCGATGTCGGTACTGTTCGGCAAGCCGCCGCGCATGCACCGCGAATACAATCGCGTGGACATTCCTCAGCCGGCCCTGACTATCGACGCTACGCCCGACGAAGCGCTGGCGCGTGTACTGCAACTGCCCACCGTAGCCAGTAAACAATTCCTGATCACCATTGGTGATCGCACCGTCACCGGCATGGTGGCGCGCGACCAGATGGTTGGCCCCTGGCAGGTGCCTGTGGCGGATTGCGCGGTAACCACCGTCAGTTACGACAGCTATGCCGGCGAAGCCATGGCCATGGGTGAGCGCACTCCAATGGCGCTGGTGAATGCCCCTGCTTCCGGTCGCATGGCAGTGGCAGAAGCCATTACCAATATCGCCGCCGCGCGCATCGGCGCCCTGCACGATATCAAGCTCTCCGCCAACTGGATGTGTGCCGCGGGGCAGGGCAGTGAAGATCAGGCCTTGTTCGAGACCGTGAAGGCGGTGGGCATGGAATTCTGCCCGGCACTGGGTCTGACCATTCCGGTGGGCAAGGACTCCATGTCCATGCGCACCACCTGGCGCGATGGCGAGGAAGACAAAGCCGTTACCGCGCCCATGTCGCTGATCATTTCCGCTTTTGCGCCCGTGGTGGACGCACGGCAGAGCGTCACTCCCCAACTGCAACCGGGTGTCGATCACGCCCTGTTCGCAATCGATCTGGGTGAAGGGCGCAATCGCCTGGGTGCCTCGGCGCTGGCCCAGGTTTACGGGCAATTGGGTGACGATGTGCCCGACGTGGAAACGCCTGCCAAATTGGCGGCCTTCTTCGAACTGGTGCAGTCCCTGATTGCCGACGGCGAATTGCTGGCCTACCACGACCGCTCCGATGGCGGTCTGGCGGTAACCCTGCTGGAAATGGCCTTTGCCGGGCACTGCGGCCTGTCGATCGACCTGGACGCCCTGGGTGCTGAACCGCTGGCGGTACTGTTCGCGGAAGAGGCCGGTGCAGTATTGCAAGTACCCGCGGGCGCCGTGGCAGGTTTGCAGCAGCGCGCGCAGGCGCTGGGCCTGGCGGACAACCTGCATGCACTGGGTACCGCGGTTCCCGGCGAGCGTATCGAACTGCGCCACGGTGGAACGCCGGTGATTGTCGATAGCTGCTCTCGCCTGCAGTCCCAGTGGTCCGAAACCAGCTACAACGTACAGTCCCTGCGGGATAACCCCGACTGTGCAGAGGAGGAGTTCCGCGCCATCCAGCCCGATAACCCGGGATTGTCGGCGCAACTGTCCTTTGACCCCAGCGAAGATGTCGCCGCGCCGATGATCGCCACCGGTGTTCGGCCCGCCGTTGCCATCCTGCGTGAGCAGGGGGTGAACGGGCACGTGGAGATGGCCGCGGCCTTTGATCGAGCCGGCTTTACAGCACACGACGTGCACATGAGCGACCTGCTGTCCGGCCGCGTACGGCTGGAGAATTTTGCCGGGGTGGCCGCCTGTGGTGGCTTCTCTTACGGTGACGTTCTCGGCGCCGGTGAAGGCTGGGCCAAAACCGTGCTGTTCAACAATGCCCTCCGCGATCAATTCCAGGCATTCTTCGAGCGCGCCGACAGCTTCACCCTTGGGGTGTGCAATGGCTGCCAGATGGTCTCCAACCTGAAAACACTGATCCCCGGTGCCGAGCACTGGCCTCATTTTGTGCGCAACCGTTCCGAGCAGTTCGAGGCGCGCCTGAGTCTGGTACAGGTGCAGGACAGCCCCTCCATCCTGTTGCGCGGTATGGCGGGTTCGCATCTGCCGATTGCCGTGGCCCACGGTGAGGGGTTGGCGGAGTTTGCCAGTGACGACGCGCTGGCGGCCTGCGAATCGGCTGGCGCGGTGAGCTTGCGCTATCTGGACAATCACCTACAGGTGGCGGACGCCTATCCGGCCAATCCCAACGGTTCTCCCAATGGAATCACGGGCCTGACCAGCAGCGATGGCCGCGTAACTATAATGATGCCGCACCCGGAGCGGGTCTTCCGCACGGTGCAACATTCCTGGGAGCCACCCGGCTGGGGCGGGGACGGCGGCTGGATGCGCCTGTTCCGCAATGCCCGCGAGTGGCTGGGATAGCCCGCCTGACGGCCTTTTGCGATTGTCTGGCACACCCTTATAATGTCGCCCCTTAATGCCGCCGGGACACGCCCCGGCGGCCCTGTTTTCGCCATCAGAGTCATGTAATGCTGAATAAATACCCCCTGTGGAAATACCTGCTGGTACTGCTGGTGCTCTCCATTGGCTTCTTTTATGCCGCGCCCAACCTGTTTGCGCCGGATCCCGCCCTGCAGATCACCGGTGAGAGCAGCGCCCAACAAGTGGACCAGCGGGTGCTGGACAAGGCGCTGACGGCGCTGGACGAGGCGGGCATCGAGCACTTTGGTGAGTCCCTGTCGGAAGATGGCCGCACCGCGCTGGTTCGCCTGAAAGACGCTGACCTCCAACTCCCCGCCAAGGCCCGTATAACCCGGGAACTGGGTGACAGCTTTATTGTGGCCCTGAACCTGGCATCGACCACGCCAGCCTGGCTCAGCGACTTTGGTGCCCAGCCCATGAAGCTCGGCCTCGACCTACGCGGTGGGGTGCACTTCAAGCTGGAAGTGGATACCAACGCTGCCATCGAGAGCCGCCTGGAGTTTTATCTTAATGGCGTAAAACGTGTGCTTCGCGAAGATCGCATCCGCGGCTTTGTCACCCTGGCTAATGATGGTCACGTGGAAGCGCGCTTCAAAACAGAGGCCCTGCGCGAACAGGCCCGCTCGGTGGTTTCCGACGATTTCCCCGAGTTGGTGCTGGATCGGGTAGAAGAGGGCGACGAGTGGATTTTGCGCGCCGGTATGACCGACGCGGCGCGTAAAGAGATCGCTGAATACGCTGTGTCCCAGAACCTGACCACCCTGCGCAACCGGGTAAACGAGTTGGGTGTGTCCGAGCCGCTGGTGCAGCGCCAGGGTGCCAACCGCATCGTGGTGGAACTGGCTGGTATTCAGGACACCGCCGAAGCGAAACGTATCCTCGGTAAAACGGCCAATCTGGAATTCCGCCTGGTGGCCAACCTGGATGCGCCGGCGTCAGAGAAAACGCGATTCGAGTACCGCAGTGAAGACCGCGCCGGCGCCAGCGAGTGGCTGGAACGCGAGGTAATCATCACCGGCGAACGTGTGGCCAATGCACAGGCCAGTTTCGACCAGAACGGCCGCCCCAACGTGAACATCAGCCTCGACAGCGAAGGCGGCTTGATGATGAGCAAAGCCACCCGTCACAACATCAAGCGCCGCATGGGTGTGTTGTTTATCGAGCGTAAGTACCGCACGCGCTACGAGCGCGGTGAGGACGGCGAAGAAGTAGTGGTGAAAGTCCCCTACGACGAGAAAAAGGTCATCACCGCGCCAGTAATTCAGTCTGCACTGGGCGCTCAGTTCCAGATCACCGGGCTGGACAGCCCGCTGGAAGCATCGGAATTGGCCCTGTTGCTACGCGCCGGTGCGCTGGCAGCGCCCATCGATTTCGTGGAAGAGCGTACCGTCGGCCCGTCATTGGGTGCCGAGAATATTCGCCTGGGTATGAAGTCGGTGCAGTACGGCCTGGCCCTGGTGGTGCTGTTCATGGTGCTTTACTACCGCGTGTTCGGTGTGGCAGCGGTGATCGCACTGACCTGTAACCTGATTCTGCTGGTGGCCTTCATGTCCATCCTTGGCGCCACGCTGACGCTGCCTGGTATCGCCGGTATCGTGTTGACCGTGGGTATGGCGGTGGACGCCAACGTGCTGATCTTCTCGCGTATCCGCGAAGAGTTGGGTAACGGCCTGTCGCCGCAGATGGCCATCCACTCCGGCTTTGAGCGTGCGGTAACCACCATTCTGGATGCCAACATCACTACGTTGATTGTTGCGGTGATCCTCTACGCAGTCGGCACCGGCCCGGTCAAGGGCTTCGCCGTGACCCTGTCGATCGGTATCGTGACATCCATGTTCACAGCCATCATGGGTACCCGTGCCCTGATTAACCTGATTTACGGTGGGCGCCGTGTGAAAAGCCTGTCCATCGGCGGAGGCGTGAAAGCGTGAAAGTGATTAATTTTATGGGCCAGCGCAAGCTGGCACTGGCCCTCTCGGCATTGCTGATTATTGCTTCCCTGGCCAGTCTGGCCGTGAAGCAACTCAACTGGGGCCTGGACTTCACCGGCGGCACGCTGGTGGAAGTGCATTACGGTGATACTGCCAACCTGAGTGCCATTCGCGGCACGCTGGACGCCGGTGGCTACACCGGTGCCGTAGTGGTCAGTTTCGGTACTGACCGGGACGTGCTGATCCGCCTGCCCGCAGGCTATTCTGACGAACAGGGCAATGCGATTGTCACCGCCCTCCAGGAAGCGGCCGGCACCAGCGTGGAACTGCGGCGCATCGAATTCGTCGGTCCGCAAGTGGGCGATGAACTGCGCGAGCAGGGTGGTCTGGCCATGCTGTTGGCGCTGGGCCTGGTGATGCTCTACGTGGGCTTCCGCTTCCAGTTCAAGTTTGCTGTGGGCGCGGTATCCGCACTGGCGCACGACGTGGTCATCACGCTGGGCTTTTTCTCCATCACCAATATGGAGTTCGACCTCACTGTACTGGCGGCGTTACTTGCGGTAATCGGTTACTCCCTCAACGATACCATCGTGGTGTCTGACCGCATCCGCGAAAACTTCCGCAAGCTGCGCAAGTCGGATTCGGTAGAGATCATCAACATCTCCCTGACCGAAACGCTGGGCCGGACCTTGGTGACATCGTTGACCACCTTGCTGGTACTGGCGGCGCTCGCCCTGTTCGGCGGCGAGATGATCAAAGGCTTCGCCGTAGCCCTGATTGTCGGTGTCATGATCGGTACTTACTCCTCTATCTACGTGGCGGCGAATACCCTGCTGATGCTGAACGTCAGCAAGGAAGACCTGATGATTCCGGTCAAGGAAGGGGTGGAGCAGGACGATTTGATGCCGTGATAAGCCGGCCCTGCCTCTTTATCGCTCTATTGGTGACGCTGGCCTCGATTGCGCCAGCGTCACTCGCTACCGACTACTTTCAACCCCAGCGCCAGTTGATTCGCAACGGCGTGCAAGCTGTACTGGCGTGTAACGGTCTGTTTACTTCCCACCGGACACTTGAGCAGGTGCGCAAGCAGGAACTTGCCTATCTGCAGCGCTTCTCCGCCAATACCGAAGCGGGCGCCATGCGGGTCGATAAAAAGCTACAGCGGGTGACGGTGGGTGATGCATTAAAGGGTGATGCGATCAGTGCGGTATTCCGCGAGGGTATCGGCTGCGTGGTGATGGCGCCTGAGCAATCAGCGGAGGATATCCCCAGCCTGCCGGAGCTTACTCTCGCCCCACCCGCCGGTGATGCAGCTGTCCTGCCCTGGCCAATGGGTGACCTGGTGGTGGACACGCCTCTGCCGCCAGAAGTGGACGCCACCGCGCTGGCGGCCGCGGCAGATTGGGCATTCGATCGCGATACCCCGGAGCAGGACACCATCAGTCTGCTAGTGCTCCATCGCGGGAACATTATTCTGGAGCGCTATGCCGAGGGTTTCGATCAGCACACCCGCACGCGCACCTGGTCCACGGCCAAGAGTATCGCGGCGACCCTGATCGGCATGCTGGTGGCGGAACAAAAGCTGGCGCTCGATGAACCGCTGAAGCTACCGTGGCTGCCCGCAATGCCGGCCGCCGAGTCGGATCCCCGCGACGCGATTACCTTGCGGCACGTACTGCACATGTCGAGCGGGCTTTACCCTGTCGACAGTTTTGACATGGAGTACGCCAACGGTTCCGGTTTGTCTTACTGGGCCGGCGCGAGTTCGGTGGAAGGCGCCCTGCAGCGCGGTCTGGTGCGTAAACCGGGCGCCTTTTGGGACTACGAGAACTACGACACCCTGTTGGCGGTGTACGCGATGAAGCGTGCGCTGGGCACAGAGGCGTACCGCACCTATCCTCGCAAGGCGCTGCTGGACAAGCTGGGTATGCGCAATACCCTGGTGAGTACCGACCGGTTCGGCGATTTCATTTTCAGCAGTCAGGTCTACACCAATGCCCGCGACCTGGCGCGTTTTGGCCAGCTCTATCTACAGAATGGCCGCTGGCAGGGAGAACAACTGCTCTCGCCCCAGTGGATTGATTTCATTCGCACCCCCGCGCCGGCCACCGCCGAGGATGGCAACTTCTACGGCGGGCAGTGGTGGCTGGTGCCCGACGAGCGCAAGCAAGAGGTGCCCGCCGATGCCTACAGCACCGCCGGAAACCGGGGCCAGTTTGTCATTGTTGTTCCCTCTCACGACGTGGTGATCGTGCGCCGCGGCCTGGATTATGGCGAGCAGGGTTTCGACCGTTGGGAGCTCACGCGGGAAGTGCTCAAAGCTGTGACGGCGAGCGGTAGCGCCCAGAGTCGCTCGTCTGGCAGCGACAGCTAGCGCTGGTCCAACCTCAATGGTGCAGCCCGTTGCGTTGGTCAGCGCCTGCGTTCAGTTGGTGGATTTAGCTTTACTGAGCCGGAGGTAGATAACAAAGCCGATAATTAGTGCAAACCCAATGGCTACCATCAGAACAACCCTGTACCAGGGTAAAACCGCCGCCCCGTTCAGATACATCCCCATGAATTCCTCGGTAGACTGCACTATAAGTACCACTTGGTCTGCTTTGATTCCTTCAATATCCTCGCAATGCCCCACCCTCACTCCGCTAGCGAACCTACCTTGTAGTGAGGAGTCAACATAGAGGGTTGCTCGTCCGGTCCAGTCAGGGTGTCCACAGCTAAATTCAGGAGCTCCGACTTCTATCGCATGTACGTTTCTGAAGAAGAGCAGCAACAGGGTAATCCAGAGTAATACCCCTCCCAGCACTTCCCGAGTCGTTCTGTTCTTTAACATCCTGTTAACCACTCGCTTGTTTTTTTTCGCTCTCGCTTCGTAAGTAGCGTCGGCCCTTATAGTCCAGGTTCCAAGTGAACGACCTCTCTCGAATCTTTGTTCCAGAAACAGCGGAGGTCTCCGTCCTTTGCTGCATTGGTATCCGAGAACAGGACAAGTAGATTGTTTTCTCCCTCAAAGATACGAATGTCAGTGTTTTCAGGACGGGATGGCAGCCTGTTTTTTGGTGATGCATCAATTGCTTTGACACAGCTGTCAACAGCGGATTTTTCAAACAGGTTTATTCTGACAGAGAAGTTGCGGATCGGATCTTCTGGCGTGCCGATGATGAATCCTCGCCGATCCGAGTATGTCTCAGGTGCGTCAATCAGATCTGAATGAGAGTATTTGGGCTTCGGGGTTGGTTCAGCCACGAGCGGTACTCCAATCATGGCTCCCATGAGGGCTATGACAATCACTGCTGAGTTACCGAAGTAAAATTGACGCATGATTGGCCAGGCTTTATTTCTCTGATTGTTTCAATAGTGAGAGCGTTCTCCTAGCCTAACCCATCCGTGATGAGCGGCAAAGAAGGCAGGTTGAAAGCGGCGCAGGGTGGCAATGACAAAAAAAGGGGTGAACTGGATTAAGTTCACCCCCTTTCCGGGAAGGCCGTTTTCGAACGCGGCTATCAGTCGCGCTTACCCAACAACGGATGCGCCACCTGCAGTATCGACTTGAACACCTTCGGGTTGCCACAAACGATGTTCCCTGACTCCAGGTAGTTGTCACTGCCGTCCAGATCACCCACCAGGCCACCGGCCTCGCGTACCAGCAGGGCGCCGGCGGCGATGTCCCACTTGGCTAGGCCGATTTCCCAGAAGCCGTCGAAACGGCCGGCGGCGACGTAGGCCAGGTCCAGAGACGCGGCACCTGCGCGGCGAATGCCTGCGGTTTGGCCCGCCAGGACTTCCAGCGACTTGCAGTATTGCGGCAGTTTTTCCTGATCGCGGTTGCGGAAGGGGATGCCGGTGCCCAGCAGGGCGCCATCCAGGCTGGGTAGTGCGCTGACCCGAAGGCGGCGGCCGTTGAGCTGTGCGCCGCGGCCGCGGCTGGCGGTAAATTCTTCCCGGCGTACCGGGTCCACGACTACGGCGTGCTCCAGCTTGCCTTTATGCAGGCAGGCGATGGAGATGGCGTAGTGGGGGATACCGCGAATGAAGTTGGTGGTGCCGTCCAGCGGATCGATGATCCACAGGTACTCCGCATTCTCGTCGCCGTCCAGCCCACCTTCCTCGCCGAGGATGGCGTGGTCAGGGTAGGCCTTGCGCAGGTGATAGGTGATCTCCTTCTCCGCTGCCACGTCTACGTCGGAAACAAAGTCATTGGCACTCTTTGACTTCACGTCCAGGCGGTCGAGTTCGTCGGAGGCGCGTACGATTTGTTCGCCGACCTTGCGGGCGGCGCGCAGCGCAATATTGATCATCGGTTCCATGCGGAATCCTGCCAGAGTTAGCGGGGCGCGGATTATAGCAGGATTCACGCTCCAGAGAATCTCATCCGGGGCAGCAATTCTGCTAAACTTGCGCGCCTCTCCAGCGTGGCACTCCAGGAACTTCATGCACACAAACAGAATTCGCATCGTATTGGTGCACACCAGCCACCCGGGCAACATTGGCGGTGTGGCCAGAGCCATGAAAAACATGGGGTTGGGCCGTTTGTATCTGGTGCAGCCCAAGCGCTTTCCCGATCACGAGGCGGACTGGCGTGCGGCATCGGCCCAGGATGTACTGGCGGACGCGGTGGTGTGTGAGTCAGTCGAGCAGGCCATCTCCGATTGCCACTTCGTGGTTGGCACCTCGGCGCGTGGGCGTCGTATTCCCTGGCCGCTGCAGAATCCGCGTCAGTGTGCGCCGCAAATCGCCCAGGCGGCCGATAATGGCGAGGTGGCCATCCTGTTTGGGCGTGAGGACCGTGGCCTCACCAATGAAGAGCTGCAGCAGTGTCACCTGCACCTCAATATCCCGACCTCGGAAGCCTACAGCTCGTTGAACCTGGCCATGGCGGTACAGATTGTCGCCTACGAGCTGAAAATGCACGAGGTGGGGGAGGGCGACCCCGCCGAGGCGCAGTGGGACGCACCGTTTTCCACCAATGAAGAGGTGGAGCGCTTCTACCAACACCTGGAGCAGACGCTGGTGGACATCGAGTTCCTCAACCCGGCCGCGCCACGGCAGTTGATGACCCGGCTGCGCCGGCTTTACAGCCGGGTGCGACTGGACGAGATGGAATTGAACATCCTGCGCGGGATCCTTACCGAGACCCAGAAATGGGTGCAGCGGGTGAAATCCAGCAAGGAGTAGTTGAGCAAAACAGTTGGTCTAATAATTGACCAATTTAGTGGGTTATTGCATAATTCGCCGGGTGACAATGGTGGATAGAAAGCGATGCGGTTGACGACCAAAGGGCGGTACGCAGTGACAGCGATGCTGGACCTTGCTCTGCACGGCGAGCAGGGCCCGGTGAGCCTGGCGGATATCTCCAGTCGGCAAAACATCTCGCTGTCTTACCTGGAGCAACTGTTCTCCAAGCTGCGTCGCCGCGACCTCGTCAGCAGCGTACGCGGGCCCGGCGGCGGTTATCGCCTGAGCCGCGAGGTTGAAGACATCTACGTGGCCGACATCATCGATGCGGTCAACGAGTCGGTGGACGCCACCGGTTGTGGTGGTAGTGCGGATTGCCAGAACGGCGAGGTCTGCCTGACCCACCATCTGTGGCTGGACCTGAGCAAGCAGATTCACGGCTTCCTCAGTGACATCAGCCTGGCGGCCCTGGTGCGCCGCCGTGAAGTACAGAGTATCGCTGCGCGCCAGGATAACCGCGCGCGGCAGGAGGGCCAGCTGGCCCTGAGAGAAGTTTGATTCTAGTGAACTTTGATTCAAGAGTAGTTTGACGGCGCGGCAGCGCCCCTGGAAAGCTGGAGCTTTTAATGCAGCAACCGATTTACTTCGACTACCTTGCCACTGCACCGGTTGATCCCCGCGTGGTGGCGAAGATGACCGAGTGCCTGTCCATGGATGGCAACTTCGGCAACCCGGCATCGCGCTCCCATCTCTACGGCTGGAAAGCGGAAGAGGCGGTGGAGACTGCGCGCAAGCAGGTGGCCGACCTGATCAATGCCGACCCGCGGGAAATCGTCTGGACCTCCGGTGCCACCGAGTCCGACAACCTCGCCATCAAGGGCGCGGCACACTTCTATTCCCGCAAGGGCAAGCACATCATTACCTCCAAAATCGAGCATAAAGCGGTGCTGGATACTTGCCGCCAACTCGAGCGCGAGGGCTTTGAAGTTACCTACCTCGACCCCAATGCCGGCGGCATCATCACGCCTGAGGCGGTGAAAGCTGCCCTGCGTGACGACACCGTGGTGGTGAGCATCATGCACGCCAACAACGAGATCGGCACCGTCAACGACATTGCGGCCATCGGCGAGATCACTCGCGAGGCGGGCGTGATCTTTCACGTGGACGCCGCCCAGTCCGCCGGCAAAATCCCCCTCGATATGGAAGCGATGAAAGTCGACCTGCTGTCCATGTCTTCCCACAAAATGTACGGCCCCAAAGGGCAGGGCGCGTTGTACGTGCGCCGCAAGCCGCGGATTCGTCTGGAAGCCCAGATGCACGGCGGCGGTCACGAGCGCGGTATGCGTTCCGGCACTCTGGCCACTCACCAGATCGTGGGTATGGGTGAAGCGGCGCGCGTCGCCATGGAAGATATGGCGGCCGACACCGAACGCCTGCGCGCGTTGCGCCAGCGCTTCTGGGACGGCATCAAGGACATCGAGGAAATCTACATCAATGGCGATCCCGAGCAGCGTCTGCCGGGTGTGCTCAACGTCAGCATCAACTTCGTCGAAGGCGAATCGCTGATCATGTCGCTGAAAGATCTGGCGGTGTCCAGTGGTTCGGCCTGTACCTCGGCCAGCCTGGAACCGTCTTACGTGCTGCGCGCGCTGGGGCTCAACGACGAGCTGGCACACAGCTCCCTGCGCTTCAGTTTCGGTCGTTTTACCACCGAACAGGACGTGGATACCGCAGTCAAACAATTACGGGCAGCAGTGGACAAGTTGCGAGAGTTGTCCCCGCTGTGGGATATGTACAAGGACGGCATCGATCTGAGCAAGATCGAGTGGGCCGCTCACTAGGAGGACGTCATGGCTTACAGTGACAAAGTACTGGATCACTACGAAAATCCGCGCAACGTCGGCAAGCTCGACGCCGATGACGCCAACGTGGGCACCGGCATGGTCGGCGCCCCCGCCTGTGGCGACGTGATGCGCCTGCAGATCAAGGTCAACGACCAGGGTGTGATTGAAGACGCCAAGTTCAAGACTTACGGCTGCGGCTCCGCCATTGCGTCCAGCTCCCTGCTCACCGAGTGGGTCAAGGGTAAAAACCTGGACGAAGCGGCGCAGATCAAGAACTCCGACATCGCCGAGGAACTGGCTTTGCCGCCGGTGAAAATCCACTGTTCCGTGCTGGCTGAGGACGCCATCAAGGCCGCACTGGAAGACCTCAAAAACAAACGGGAGCAAGCCTGAGTCATGGGAATTTCCGTCACTGAAGCTGCTGCCAACCACGTGCGCGCACAACTGGACTCCCGGGGCTCCGGCCTCGGGATTCGCGTGGGCGTGCGCACCTCTGGCTGTTCCGGCATGGCCTACGTGCTGGAATTCGTCGATCAGATTGCGCCCGAGGACGAGGTGTACGAGGGTCACGGCGTAAAGGTGTTTATCGACCCGAAGAGCCTGTCCTATCTCGACGGTACCGAGCTCGACTTTGAACGCGAGGGCCTGAACGAGGGCCTCAAATTCAATAATCCCAACGTAACCGGGGAATGCGGCTGCGGGGAGAGCTTCACCGTCTGAAGCCCCCAGCCTGGCCGCCCATGCCCGACTTCGACTTCAATCAAAATTACTTCGAGCTATTCGAGCTGCCACAGCAGTTCGAGATGGACTCGACCGCGCTTGGCGAGCGTTTTCGCCAGTTGCAGCAGTCGCTGCATCCGGATCGTTTCGCCGCCGCTTCCGGGCAGGAGCAACGGCTTGCCGTGCAGTACTCCTCCTTCGTGAACCAGGCCTACAATAGTTTGCGCCGGCCACTGCCGCGGGCCCTCTATTTGCTGGAGTTGGCCGGCATGAGTGCGGAAGTGGTGTCGCGCCAGAAGGTGGACGGCGGCTTCCTGATCGAACAGATGGAGTTGCGCGAAAAGCTGGAAGACCTGCCCGACCGGGTGGACCCCGAAGACGCGCTGGACCACCTGATGGCAGATGTGCGCGCCGATCTCGCCGCGCATCAGCAGGAATTCTCCGCGGCCTACGCCGAAGGCAACATTGAAGCCGCCGCCAGCGCTGCGGTGAAGCTACAGTATCTGGATAAACTCATGCAGGAAGCGGAACAGGCCGAGTCCGCCCTGCTGGACTGACCGAGACTTTTTCATGGCCTTGATGCAAATCGCCGAACCCGGGCAGTCGCCCATGCCACACCAGAACAAACTGGCCGTGGGGATCGACCTGGGTACCACCAATTCACTGGTGGCGAGCGTGCGCGGTGGGCGTGCGGCGGTGCTGCCCGATGCAGAAGGCGTGGCGATGTTGCCCTCGGTGGTGAACTATTCCGACCCCGATGCGATACAAGTAGGCTCCGCGGCATTGGCGATGGCGGCGAGTGCGCCGGCTGACACCCTGGCTTCGGTAAAGCGTTTTATGGGGCGCGGTGCCAAAGATGCCGAAGCCGCCGTTCTGCGCGCTCACTATGAAATCGTGCCCGATACCGAGGGCATGGTGAAGTTTCAAACGCGCAGCGGGCCCATCAGCCCGGTGCAGGCCAGTGCCGAGATACTGAAAGCACTGCGTCAGCGCGCTCGCGATACGCTGGGCGGCGAAGTGGAAGGCGCGGTCATTACCGTACCGGCCTACTTCGACGACGCCCAGCGTCAGGCCACCAAAGACGCGGCCCAGGTCGCTGGTTTGAAAGTGCTGCGGCTACTCAACGAACCCACAGCGGCAGCGGTTGCCTACGGGCTGGACAGTGCCGAAGAGGGGCTGATTGCCGTTTATGACCTGGGCGGCGGTACCTTCGATATCTCCCTGTTACGTTTGCACCGTGGGGTATTCGAAGTGCTGGCCACTGGTGGCGATACTGCCTTAGGCGGTGACGACTTCGATGCGGCCATCGCCGATTGGGCGCTGGAAACGACCGGTATCAGTGACCTCAGCGCCGGCCAGCGGCGTGCGTTGCAGGCGCAATCACGCGCTGCCAAGGAAGCCTTGAGCAGTAGCGACAGCGCGCCGATCGAAATTCCAGGCACAGAACCAATCTCGCTCACGCGGGAACACTTCGAAACACTGATCTCCCCACTGGTAAAACGCAGCTTGCGCGCCTGTCGTCGAGCCCTGCGCGATGCGGAAGTGGAAGCGGGCGATATTGATAACGTGGTGCTGGTGGGCGGTTCAACCCGCGTACCGCTGGTACGCCAGGCGGTTGGCGAACTGTTCGGGCGTGATCCCCTGAGCGATATCGACCCCGATCAGGTGGTGGCAGTGGGAGCATCCATTCAGGCCGACATTCTGGTGGGCAACCGTCCCGAGGGTGATCTGCTGCTGCTGGACGTGGTGCCACTGTCGCTGGGCCTGGAAACCATGGGCTCGCTGGTGGAAAAGATTATTCCACGCAACACGACGATTCCCGTGGCGCGGGCTCAGGAATTCACTACCTACCGGGAAGGGCAGACCGCGCTCGCGCTGCACGTGGTGCAGGGTGAGCGGGAGTTGGTGGACGATTGCCGTTCGCTGGCGCGTTTTGAACTGCGCGGCATTCCGCCGATGGCGGCTGGCGCGGCGCGTATTCTGGTGACCTTTCAGGTGGATGCCGATGGCCTGCTGAGCGTGGAGGCGCGCGAGGCCACCACGGGTACTGTCTCTGCTATCACTGTGAAGCCTTCTTTCGGCCTGGCCGATGAAGAGGTCGCGGCGATGTTGCAGGCCTCCTACAGTCATGCCGAAGACGACAAGGTCGCGCGGCAGCTGGCGGAGGAGCGCGTGTCTGCCCAGCAACTGCACGAAGCCCTGGAAGCGGCCTTGGCCGCCGATGGCGAGGCCTTACTGAACGAAGCCGAGCGGGCCGAACTCCAGCAGGGCATGGCCGAATTACGTGAGCGCATGGCCGCTGCGGATGTGGAACGACTCCGCTCGGGTATCGCCGCATTGGGGCGGCTCAGCGAAACCTTCGCTTCCCGCCGTATGGACCAAACCATTTCCCGGGCGCTGACCGGCGTGTCTGTGGAGTCGCTTGAGGAGAAGTCATCATGACGCGGATCGTCGTGTTGCCCCACGAAGAGTTGTGCCCGGAAGGGGCGGTGATCGAGGCCGACCCCGGCGAGAGCGTGTGCCGGGCGCTGCTGCGTAACGACGTTGACATCGAGCACGCCTGCGAGATGTCCTGCGCCTGCACCACTTGCCACGTGATTGTGCGCGAGGGTTATGATTCGATGGAAATGCCCGACGAACTGGAAGATGATTACCTCGACAAGGCTTGGGGCCTGGAGCCGGATTCCCGCCTGAGTTGCCAGGCCATTGTGGCCGATGAGGACCTGGTGGTGGAGATTCCCCGCTATACCATCAACATGGTGTCCGAGCGCCACTGAGCCCGACCCGAGGAGCCCTTTCATGAAGTGGATTGATATTCAGGACATCGCCATCGAATTGGTCGATACACACCCCGATGTGGACCCCCTGCGGGTCAATTTTGTCGATCTGAGGAACTGGGTCATGGCCCTGCCTGACTTTGATGACGACCCGGATCGCTGTGGCGAGCGTATTCTGGAGGCCATTCAGGCTGCCTGGATCGAGGAAGCCGAATAATTCTCTGCCAGTGCGCGAGCTAACGCACTGATTTAAAAAAGAAAAGTTTGGAACCTTTTTGGCTCGCGGTGGTGCATATCGCCGCCACATTCCGTATAATTGCGCGATTTTCGACGGCGGTGGGGCCAGGCGGCTCCGTCGTGTATTCGTCGTGGTGATTTTTTAACCTCTTTCTGGAGATAGTTTGATGGCAGTTGAACGCACCCTTTCCATCGTGAAGCCCGATGCTGTAGGCAAGAATGTGATCGGCAAAATCTACAGCCGCTTTGAAGATGCTGGCCTGCAGATCGTGGCCTCCAAGATGCTGCGTCTGTCTGATGAAGTGGCCGGCGGTTTCTACGCTGAGCACAAAGAGCGCCCCTTCTTCCCCGCACTGATCGAGTTCATGACCTCCGGTCCGGTTTGCGTGCAGGTGCTGGAAGGCGAGAACGCCATCGCCCTGAACCGCGAACTGATGGGAGCCACTAATCCGCAGGAAGCGGAAGCCGGCACTATCCGCGCCGACTTCGCCGAGTCCATCGACGCCAACGCGGTACACGGCTCCGACTCCCCGGCCTCTGCCGAGCGCGAAATCGCCTACTTCTTCGCCGCCAGCGAGATCTGCGCGCGCGGCTAAATGCCGCCAGCGAGTCGATGATGAACAATCCTGTCGCCCAATCCAGCGAACCGCGGGTCAACCTCCTGGGGATGACCCGTGCCCAACTGGAACAGTTCTTCGTGGAACTGGGCGACAAGAAGTTCCGCGCCCAGCAGGTGATGAAGTGGATTCACCAGATGGGTGTCATCGACTTTGAGCAGATGACCAACATCGGCAAAAATCTGCGCGAAAAGCTGCAGGCCATTGCCGAAATCCGCCCGCCGGAGATTGTGTCCCAGAAGGACTCCGAAGATGGCACCCGAAAGTGGGCCATTCGTGTCGAAGGCGGTGGATTGGTTGAAGCAGTACTGATTCCCGAGGGTGATCGCGCTACCTTGTGCGTTTCATCCCAGGTGGGTTGCAGTCTCGATTGCAGTTTCTGCTCCACCGGCAAGCAGGGTTTTCAACGCGATTTAACGGCGGCGGAAATCATCGGCCAGGTGTGGCTGGCGATCGACTCCTACAACGCCTTCAACTCGGGCAACAAGCGTGTGGTTACCAACGTGGTGATGATGGGCATGGGTGAGCCCCTGCTCAACTTCGACAATGTGGTGTCTGCCATGGACCTGATGCTGGAAGATTTGGCCTACGGCCTGTCCAAGCGCCGCGTGACCCTGAGTACTTCCGGCGTAGTGCCTGCCCTGGACAAACTCGCTACCTGCAGCGAAGTGTCGCTGGCGATTTCACTGCACGCACCGAACGATGCACTGCGTAACGAGTTGGTACCGATCAACCGCAAATACCCCATCGCCGAGTTGCTGCGCAGCGCGCGCGAGTACATCGACGCGCAAAGCGACTCCAAGCGCGTGGTCACTGTGGAGTACACCCTCATTGCAGGTGTTAATGACTCCAAAGAGCAGGCTCGTGAACTGGCACAGTTATTACGGGACTTTCCCTGCAAAATAAATTTGATTCCCTTTAATACTTTTGCACAATCGGATTACAGGCGGCCCAGCGGTAATGCTGTGTCGCGATTCTGGCAAGTGCTGGTAGATGCCGGGTTTACCGTGACGGTTCGCACCACCCGCGGCGACGATATCGACGCCGCCTGTGGGCAGTTGGTCGGGCAGGTCGTGGACAAAACCCGTCGCGCAGAGCGTCACCGGCAAGCCGTTGAAACCCAAGCTGTAAGGATGGTGTAAATGGTAACCCTTCCGCTGTCATCATGGCGCCTTCGCATAGTCCTGCTGGGCATGGTCATGGTTTTGTCAGCCTGTGTGCACGAAACCCGCGGGGGCTTTACTGAAAAAGCCTCCCCCGACAAAGCGCTGGAATACCGTCTGGAACTGGCGCGCAAATACATCGGTGACGGCAACTGGGAAGACGCCGAGCGCAATCTGCGCATGGCCAACGATATCGACCCCGACGCCGCACCCGTACATGAAGCGTTCGCCCTGGTGTATCAGAGCACCGGCGAATACGAGCTGGCCGAAGAGAGCTTTCGCAAAGCCATTCGCCTGGAGCCGGGTTTCTCCCGTGCACGGAATAACTATGCTGCCTTCCTGGCAGCGCGCGGTCGCTATGCGGAAGCTGAGAAGCAACTGGAGCGTGTGGTAGAAGACACCCTCTATACCTCGCGGCCACAGGCCTTCATCAACCTCGGCCTGGTGCGTGTGCAACTGGGCGAGAATGCCAGTGCCACAGAGGCATTTGAGCGCGCACTGGCAATGGACCGCACCAACCGCATCGCGCTGTTGGAGTTGGCTACCCTGCGCTACGACAGTGCGGATTACATCGGTGCGCAGCGCTACTACGACCGCTATCGCACGTTGGTGCGCCAACAATCCTCACGCGGCCTGATGTTGGGCGTGCGCCTGGCGCGCGCTACCAACGACCTCGACGCCGAGGGCAGCTACGCCATGGCGCTGCGCAACCTCTACCCGGATTCCCCCGAACGCCGTGAACTCGAAAATGCCAAAGGCCAGGCCCAATGAGTGAACTGTCCGACGCCACCCCGACCCTGCCCGGCGAATTGCTGCGGCAAGCGCGTGAGCAACGGGAACTCACCGCGCGCGAGGTAGCTGGGCAGTTGAACTGGCCGCAAACCTGGTTGGATGCCATCGAAGGTGATCGCCACTGTGAATTGAGCAACCCCCGGTTTGGGCGTGGTTATGTGCGTGCCTACGCGCGTTTACTCGGTTGTGACGGCGAGGCGATGGACAAGGCACTGGCCGCTTTAGTGGCACGAGACGAGGATCTCTATCGTGCGCGTTGCGGTTCGCGCCGTCCGCCACAATTGCACCGTTCCCGGTTCGCCGCTACGACCGGGCTGACCGTGCTGGCGGTGATGGTGGCCTCGCTGTGGTGGTTTCAATCTCAGGGTTCAGCGGGTTTTACGCCCTTCGGGCAAGCCGGTTCTGTGACTCATGAGACCTCCTCCGTGCGTTCCGGCACGGGTGAAGAATGAATACTGAATCGCCGATCAAGCGTCGCAAAAGCCGCCAGATCATGGTGGGCGACGTACCGGTAGGCGGCGATGCACCGATCTCGGTGCAGAGCATGACCAACACCGAGACCTGCGACGTTGCGGCCACTGTCGCCCAGATTCAGGCCATTGCCGATGCCGGCGCCGATATCGTGCGGGTTTCCGTGCCGAGCATGGACGCCGCCGAAGCCTTTCGGGAAATTCGCGCCCGGGTGAGCACCCCGCTGGTTGCTGACATCCATTTCGATTACAAAATCGCGCTGAAAGTTGCCGAGTATGGCGTGGATTGCTTGCGCATCAACCCGGGCAATATCGGCCGCGATGACCGTGTGCGCGCGGTGATCGACAGCGCGCGTGACAAGGGCATTCCGATCCGCATCGGCGTTAATGCCGGGTCACTGGGTAAAGACCTGCAGCGCAAATACGGTGAACCTACCGCTGAGGCGCTGGTGGAATCCGCCATGCGCCACGTCGATATCCTCGACAAGTTCGATTACCCCGATTTCAAAATCAGCGTGAAGGCGTCTGAGGTGTTCATGGCTGTCGAGGCCTATCGCCTGATTGCGAAGCAGGTGGAGCAGCCGCTGCACCTGGGCATCACCGAGGCCGGTGGCTTGCGCGGCGGTACCGTGAAGTCTTCCGTTGGCCTGGGCATGCTGTTGATGGATGGCATTGGCGACACTATTCGAATTTCCCTCGCCGCCGATCCGGTGGAAGAGGTCAAGGTGGGCTTCGAGATTCTGAAGAGTCTCAAGTTGCGCACCAACGGCATCAACTTCATTGCCTGCCCCAGTTGTTCGCGCCAGAACTTCGATGTGATCGGCACCATGAACACCCTGGAGCAGCGCCTGGAAGATGTGCGTACCCCGATGGACGTTGCCGTTATCGGCTGTGTGGTAAACGGCCCGGGCGAAGCGCGCGAGGCGGACGTTGGCCTCACAGGCGCCAGCCCCAGCAACCTCATTTACGTGGGCGGCGAACCCGATCACAAGGTCAGCAACCAGGACTTTATCGATCATCTGGAGCAGGTCATCCGCAAGCGGGCGGCCCTGCTGGAAGAGCAACGCGCCCAGGCGGAGAAGAGCGAGCAGGACCTGATCGCTCGCGCCTGATCACCCCACTTAATACCGCCCGCCGGATCACCGGCTAACAGGAGCAATCGTGAGCAGTATTCGAGCCATACGCGGCATGACCGACATTCTCCCCGGGGATACCCCCTGGTGGCAGGCGCTGGAAGCGCAGATCGGCTCACTGCTGGACAGCTATGGCTACCACGAAATCCGTATGCCGGTAGTGGAACAAACGGCGCTGTTCAGTCGCTCCATCGGCGAAGTGACGGACATCGTCGAGAAAGAGATGTACACCTTCGAGGACCGCAATGGTGACAGCCTGAGCCTGCGCCCTGAAGGCACTGCGGGCTGTGTGCGCGCTGCGATTCAGAACGGCTTGCTCAATACCCCGCAGAAACTGTGGTACGCCGGCCCCATGTTCCGCCACGAGCGTCCCCAAAAAGGGCGCCAGCGGCAGTTTCACCAGGTGGGCGTTGAAACCTTTGGCATTGCCACCCCGGATATCGATGCGGAACTCATCCTGCTGTCGGCCCGACTGTGGCAGCGCCTGGGTTTTCTCGACGAGGTCGAGTTGCAACTCAACTCCATCGGCAGCAGCGAGTCCCGCGCCGCCTACCGCGACGCGCTGGTCGCCTACCTGGGTCAACATCGGGACGCCCTGGATGAAGACAGCCAACGCCGCCTGGAAACCAACCCGCTGCGGATTCTCGACAGCAAGAACCCCGACACCCAGGCACTGCTGGACGGCGCACCTTCGCTGGCGGATTTCCTCGACGAGGACTCGGCAGCGCATTTTGCACGCTTGCGGGAACTGCTCGACGCCGCGGGCCTGAGCTACACCATCAACCCACGCCTGGTGCGCGGGCTGGATTACTACAATCGCACCGTGTTTGAGTGGGTCACCACCCGCCTGGGCGCCCAGGGCACAATCTGTGCCGGCGGGCGTTACGACGGCCTGGTGGCGCAATTGGGCGGCAAGGATACGCCGGCTGTGGGTTTCGCCATGGGTCTGGAACGGCTGGTGTTGCTGTTGGCGGAAACGGGTTCGAACCTGGCCCGCCCGGCGGATGCCGATGTGTATGCCATCGCCGTTGGTGATGCGGCACAGGTTCAGGCGGTGAAAAGCGTTGAGTCCCTGCGGGATGAGATGCAGAATTGTCGGTTGCTTGTGCACAACGGCGGCGGCAGTTTCAAGAGCCAGATGAAAAAGGCCGACAAAAGCGGCGCTGCCGTGGCGCTGATCTGGGGTGAAGACGAGGTGGCGGGGCAAACCGTTACCCTGAAGCCACTGCGCCAGAGCGCCGGTGAACAACGCCAGGTCCCCCTGGCCGAACTGGCCGGGGCGCTGCACGCAGCGCTGGCCGAATCGAATTGAAGAAGTGAGGAAGTTTCGTGGAATCGTATCGCACCGAAGAAGAACAGGTTGAAGTACTGCGCCGCTGGTGGCAGGAAAACGGCCGCTCCGTGATTGCGGGGGTAGTGCTGGCCGTAGCCCTGAGCGGTGGTTGGCAGTACTGGCAGAGTTACAGCAAGTCACAGGCTGAAGGTGCCGCGGCCCTGTATCAGGGCCTGTTGGAAGACGTAACCGGCGAGCAGATCTCCAGCACTCAGCGTGCTGCCGCTGTGGAGCGCACTGAAGCACTGAAAGCCAATCACGCCTCCTCCACTTACGCACAGTTTGCGGCACTGCATATGGCGCGTCTCGCCGTGCAATCTGACGATCTGGCTCAGGCGGAGGCTGAACTGCGCTGGATACTGACCAGTTCCAGCCCGGGAGCTGATGTAAAAGCGGTTACCCAGTTGCGCCTGGCACGTGTGCTGGCTTCTTCAGAACGCGCCGACGAGGGCCTGGCGATGCTGGAAACTGGCGCCGACAACGCCTACGCCGCCTCCTATGCGGTTGCTCGCGGCGATATCCTGATGCAGTTGGGTCGCGACGACGAAGCGCGCGAAGCCTATCAACAGGCCCGCCTGCTGGTTGCTGGCCTGGACAGTCCGGTGCCACTGCAAACCCTAGAGGAAAAGCTGGAAGGCCTGAATCCGGTGCCCGGTGAACCTGTAACCACCGAAAGCGCCACCGAGGAGTAAGGCATGAAGGTATTTCCCACCGTGCGCTGGCTGACCCTGCTGCTGAGCTTTAGCTTGCTGGCGGGCTGTTCCACCATTTCCGGCTGGTTCGAGTTTGACGACGACGAAGATCCTTACCAGCCCGCTGAACTGCTGGATTTCGAACCCTCCATCAAAATCAAGAAACAGTGGTCGCGTGGTGTGGGCGACGGCCAGGGCAAGGGCTTTTACCAGTTACGCCCGGTGCTGGATGGCAACACCCTCTACGCCGCCTCCGCAGATGGTGACGTGGTCGCTCTGAACGCCGACAACGGCAAAGAGTTGTGGGACCAGGAGTTTGACCAGGGTTTGAGCGGTGGCGTCGGTCTGTACAACAACACGCTGTTGCTGGGTACGCCAGACGCCGAAGTGATCGCCCTCGATACTGCCGACGGCAGTGAACGCTGGCGCGCCACCTTGCACGGTGAAGTCATGGCGCCGCCGCAATCCGACGGTCGGGTGGTCGCCGTACAAACCTACGATGGCAAGCTTCACGGCCTCGACTTCAACACCGGTGAAGTGCTGTGGAGCTATGACAGCAACATGCCCGCTCTCACCGTGCGCGGCACCAGCACGCCCATCGTACTGAACGGCATGATCTTCGCGGGCTTCTCCAACGGGCGCGTGATGGGCCTGGAAGCCAGTACCGGGGCAGTGCGCTGGGAAGTGCGCGTAGCACTGCCGGAGGGGCGCTCTGAAATTGAACGCATCGTAGATGTGGATGGCACCATGCAACTGGTTGGCACGCTGCTATTTGCGGTGAGCTATCAGGGCAACCTGGTGGGCATTGACGTTACCAGCGGTCGCAAGGTGTGGCAGCAGGAAGCATCGTCTACCGCCGGTGTCTCGCAAGGTTTCGGCAACATTTATATTGCCGAGGAAAATGGCACCGTCTCCGCGTATCAGCGCAGTGATCAGGGGCTGCGTTGGGCTTACTCCGATCTGGCTTATCGCAAATTGTCCCGCCCCACGCCGGTTTCCAGCTACGTGGCGGTAGGTGACTTTGAAGGCTACGTTCACTTTATCTCCCAGGTGGATGGTGAACTGGTGGGTCGCGTAAAAGTGGATGGCGATGGTGTTCGCTCAGACATGATCGGCGACGGCAATCGTCTGTATGTTTATGGCGACGGCGGCAAGCTCGTCGCCTTGGAAGTCAGCGCCCAGGACTAGGGCGCTAACGACGCTGATCGATCAGCAAGGTAAAAAGCCATGATTCCCGTTATCGCCCTGGTAGGGCGACCCAATGTCGGCAAATCCACGCTGTTCAATCAGTTAACCCGCAGCCGTGATGCGCTGGTGGCTGATTTTCCGGGCCTCACGCGGGATCGTAAATACGGCGAAGGCCGCATCGGCAGCAAACCTTTCATTGCTATCGATACCGGCGGTATCAGCGGTGACGAATCGGGCATCGACGGCGAAATGGCCGGACAGTCGCTGGCCGCCATCGACGAAGCGGATGTGGTGTTGTTTCTGGTGGATGGTCGAGAAGGTATCAATCCGGCCGACGAATCCATGGTCAAATACCTGCGTCAGCGCGAAAAGGCCTTCCATCTGGTAGTTAATAAAATCGATGGTATCGGCGAGGAAATGGCGCAGGGTGATTTCTATGCCCTCGGCATAGCCGACATGCACCCCATCGCTGCCTCCCACGGCCGTGGCGTCAGGCAACTGATCGAAACTGTGCTGGCGCCGTTCCCGGAGCCGGAAGAACGCGAAGAGGTAGACCCCTACGCGGCAACCCGGGTTGCCATCGTCGGTAGGCCCAATGTTGGCAAGTCCACCCTGGTAAACCGCTTGCTTGGTGAAGACCGCGTGGTGGTGTACGACCAGCCCGGCACCACGCGGGACAGCGTTTACATCGATTTCGAGCGCGGCGACCAGAAATATACGCTGATCGACACCGCCGGTGTGCGCCGGCGCAAAAACGTGAAAGAGGTGGTGGAGAAATTCTCCATCGTCAAAACCCTTAAGGCGATTGAAGACGCCCACGTGGTGGTGCTGCTGATGGATGCTCGGGAAGGCATCGTCGACCAGGACTTGCACCTGCTGGGGCATACCGTGGATGCCGGGCGCGGTCTGGTTCTCGCCGTGAACAAGTGGGACGGCCTGGACGCTGACGTAAAAGAGCGCATCCGCTTTGAACTGGGTCGCCGCCTGCAGTTTGTGGACTACGCCGACACCCACTACATTTCGGCGCTGCACGGCACCGGAGTAGGGCACCTCTACAAGTCCATCGACGCCTCCCACGAAGCCGCCACCCGCAAACTCAATACCAATATGCTCACCCGCATACTGGAAGGCGCGGTATTCGACCATTCTCCGCCGATGATTAACGGGCGTCGCCCCAAGCTGCGATATGCCCACGCCGGCGGCCAGAATCCGCCGCTGATCATCATCCACGGCAACCAGACGGGTAAAGTCCCCAGCAGCTATACACGCTATCTGGAAAAGATTTTCCGCCGGGAACTCCAACTCCACGGTACCCCGGTCAGAATTGAATACCGCGGTGGCGAGAATCCCTACGCCGAGAAGCGCAACAAGCTCACCGGGCGACAGGTGGCCCGCAAACGCCGCCTGATGGCGCACGTGAAGAAGAGCAAGCGTAAGAAGAAGTAAATCCGTGCGGTTTCCCCATGGCGCTGCCTGATCTCGACTCACCCGCCCAGATTGACGCGTTCGTTGATCAGTTTTATGGGCAAATACTAAAAGACCCACAACTGGCACCTATCTTCCTCGATGTGGCGCAAATCGACCTGGCGGTCCATTTGCCTCACATCAAGGCCTACTGGGGCAAACTGCTGCTCGGCGATCCCACCTACCAGCGCCACACCATGAACATCCACCGGCAGCTACACGGCAAGCGTCCTCTGAACCCTGAAGACTTCCACCGCTGGCTGTCTCTATTCACCTCCACCGTAGACACCGCCTGGGCCGGCCCCGGGGCCGAGCGCGCCAAGCGCGTGGCGGCCAAAATTGCAGCCAATATGGAATCTGGCCTGTAGCCCGCTTCTCCGCTGAAACCCGCTAATTCCGTGGCTTCTGGCGGTATTTTCACCATTCATCGCTGACAATCTGCAACTCATCGCATTCCAGGTAGATTCCCTTGAACATATTTTCGTCGGTGTTATAGTTCCGTATAACACCATATCATTCGAGGTGAATGGTAATGACACACACAGCACGTAACCGCATATTTCAACACCCGGACCGCCGGGTAGTGGTTTACTCCGGCCTGTTTATGGCCTGCGCCGGGCTCAGCGCCCTGGGGCTGGGCGAACATGCGCTTCTGGCTTTCTTTCCCGCGGCAGCTGCTACTGAATTGCTGACGGATAGTGAACCAGCCGACGACAACCGGGTGCACTGAACCGGTCAGCAGGAATTATTTTATGAATCTGAAAGCACTCTACAGTTTGGGACTGTCCCTGGCGCTGGTAACCCCGGCCTGGGCTGATACCAGCAAGGTCGTTGAGGGCCTGGACTTCGACCGGGTCGTGGTCTGGGGCTCCGCCGAGGTGGAAATCAGTCAGGGCGATGAGTACCTGGTCAAGATGTTGGGTACCGAGCGGGAGCTTGAAGAGCCGCCTTTCTACCTGAAAGGTTCCACGCTGATTGTGGGCCGAACGGAACGCGGCAAGTCGCGTTCCAGGGTGAAGTACAAGGTGATCGCCGAAGAATTGCGCGGCATCAGCCTCAAGGGCTCTGGCGAGGTCTACGTCAAACCCATGAAGCAGGAAGATCTGTTTGTTCACCTGGAGGGTTCGGGTGATATCCGCCTATTTGCCGTGGAGGGCGAAGAACTCACCATCAAGTTGTCCGGGAGTGGCGATATCCAGGTAGCCGAGGTTAAAACCTCGCGCATGGATGTGGTGCTCTCCGGCAACGGTGATATCCAGTTCGGCAAGATCAAGGCCGATTGGGTAGATGCCTCGGTGAACGGCTCAGGGGACATCGCCGTGGAGGAAGAGGGCAGTGCCACCACGCTCAGTTTGAACGTGGTTGGCTCGGGTGACGCCGACTTTGGCAAATTACGCGCCGAGGAAGTGGAATCCAACATCATTGGGTCTGGCAATGCCCAGGTGTACGCCTCCGAACGCCTGAACGTGAACATCATGGGCAGCGGTGATGTGGACTACCGCGGCAACCCGCAAATCAACCAGAACGTTCTCGGTTCCGGGAGCGTAACTGGCTCCCGCAAAGGCGACTGAGCGGGACTTACCGTGAGCATCGAGTGGAATGACAACCAGCCAATTTACCGCCAACTGAGGGATCTGGTCGTGGCACGCATCATGGATGGCAGCTTTCCCGAGGGTGAGGCAATCCCCTCGGTACGACAAGTGGCGGCAGATTTTCGTATCAATCACCTGACCGTGGGCAAGGCTTATCAGGAACTTGTGGACGCAGGACTACTCGAAAAACGACGAGGCCTGGGCATGTTTGTTCGTTCCGGTGCCCGCGGTAGCCTGACCAACGACGAGCAGGAGCGCTTCCTGGCAGAAGAAGTGCCGGCCTTTGCTGACCGGATCGATCTGTTGGGATTGGAGATGGAGCAGGTAACCGCGCTGTTACTCAAACATAAGGAGAACAAGGGCTGATGAACAGCATCATCGAGGCCCGAGGCCTTTGCAAACATTACGACGACGTACACGCGGTAGACAGCGTGGACCTCAATATCAAACCGGGCACCGTGATGGGCCTGATTGGCCCCAACGGCGCGGGTAAGACCACTCTGCTGCGCACGCTGCTTGGCCTGGCCGACTACGAAGGTGAGTTGCAGGTACTGGGCATGGATCCGATCAAGGATCGGGCCCGCCTGTTGCAGCAAGTCTGTTTTATTGCCGACACCGCGGTATTGCCCCGCTGGATGCGGGTGGAGCAACTACTGGATTACGTGGCGGGCATTCACCCGCGTTTTGACCGGGATCTGGCTGAGCGTTTCATCGGCGCCACCGATGTCCAGCCCAAGGCGAAGGTAAAAGCCCTGTCCAAGGGCATGACCGTGCAACTGCATCTGGCGCTGGTGATGGCCATCGATGCGCGCCTGCTGATTCTCGACGAGCCAACGCTGGGCCTGGACATTCTGTTCCGCAAGCGTTTCTTCGAGCAACTGCTCAATGACTATTTTGATGACGAACGCACCATCATTATTTCCACCCACCAGGTAGAGGAAGTGCAGAACATCCTCACCGAAGTGATGTTTATGAAGCAGGGGCGCAAAATTTTGCAATCCACCATGAACGACCTGGAAGAGGACTACGTGGAGTTACATGTAGTGGGCGCCGCGGTGGAGCAGGCGCGCCAGATCGATCACATCGGTCAGCGCGGTATTCTGGGCGGGCAGGCATTTATTTACCAGGGCGTGGATCGCGCCCGTCTGGCACCACTGGGCGAGTTGCGTACACCCACGGTGTCTGATTTGTTCGTCGCCAAGGTTGGCGGCTACGAGGGGCAACACCATGTCTGATATGACACGGTCGTCCCGCTGGTTCGCGATGGTCCAGCGGGAACTGCAGGAATTCAGGGGTCAATTCATTATCGCGCCGATCGTGGTGGCGACGGTGTTGGCGATCATCATGTTTGGCAGTGTGTTGCTGGCCAACCGGATTGCCATGCTGGGCGACGCGCTGTTCCAGGTCATTCTTTCGGAAGAAACGGCCGGCATGAACATCACGCTCAATATCGATGACGAAGACGGCGACGGCGAGGAGAGTGTGCGCTGGACGGTAGTAGAAGAGTTGCCAGTGCCAGAAGAGCCGGCGATTTCCGGTGCCGAACCAGAGTCCGTGCCACAGCCAGATCCCCATCCGGAGCCCGATATTGTGATGGAAGCCGATCCGGACCCGGTGGATGCCAAGGAGTGGGATTTTTCCCGCAACTGGACATTTAAACCCCGGACCAAGCGAGACTCCAAAGCCGAACGCGACGAGCCGCCGGTCGACAGCCTGGATCCGTTCCTCAACGCGGTACACATCTTCATGCTGTTTGTGTTGATCATCGTCACCATCGGTTACCTGTTGGACAGCTTCTACCGTGACCGCCGCGACCGCAGCGTATTGTTCTGGAAGTCGATGCCCGTGTCCGAGTGGGAAGAGGTGTTCACCAAGCTGGCCGTAGCTGCGCTGGTGGCGCCCGCAGTGTTCCTAGCGGTATCGCTGGTGTTGCAGATTGTGATCGTACTGCTGTCGATGCTGCTGGTATGGCGTATGGATATGGATCCCTTCGATGTGATTCTCAGCAATGTGCACTTCGGTCGCCTGCTGGTGGATCAGGTGGGTGGCTGGTTCTTGACCGCGCTGTGGGTCGCCCCCTTCTACGCCTGGATGATGCTGGCCTCGGCCTTTGCCAAGCGCTCGCCCTTCCTGGTGGCGGTGACGCCGGTGCTGGCGCTGATCTTCCTGGAGGAAATCTTTATCGGCAGCTCCTACGTTGCCAGCGCTGTGGGTAGTCACATTCCCCACTACGTAGGTGGTGGTAGCGCCGTGGGCTTCTACCTCTTTGGCCCGGACTGGGGCAACCTGAACTTCCTCAGTATGGTCCTGGGGTTAATCGTGGCAGGTTTGCTGCTGCTGGGTGTTGTTTACCTGCGGCGCTACCGTTTCGAGCGCTAGCAACAGTTTCTGATCCCGCTTGATCGCAATGAACAAGCGGGATTGACACATCGGGTCATTGAGGCGCTTTTCTCACTGGTCAATACTCAGGCGGAATGCTTTCGGAGCCCGCCGTGTCCCAGGCCGATGTGCTGAGTCAGTCCTTTGAACTCGGCTTCACTTACACTCGCTCGGTAGGCCCCGTGGTCGGACGATTCCTGCCCGCCATGAAGCAGCGCCAGATTCTCGGTATTCGCGGCAGCGACGGTCGAGTGCTGGTGCCGCCGGTTGAATTTGACCCCGTGAGCGCGGAAGCGCTGTCCGAATTCGTTCCCGTCGCCAGCGAGGGCACTGTGGCGAGTTGGAGTTGGGTTTATCACCCGCGCGACAGTCATCCCCTGGCACATCCCTTTGCGTGGGCATTCATCCTGCTCGATGGTGCCGACACGCCGTTATTGCACTGCGTGGATGCTCGTTCACCAGAGGTACTACACACAGGTGTCCGCGTCATCGCTCGTTGGGTGGATGAACCCTGTGGGCATATCCGTGATATCCGCTGTTTCACGCCTGTTCCGGAGGTGGCGGATGGCTGACGACATCATCAGCGAAATGGCCGCGCCGATCTACCTGCCGTATCGATTCACGGCGGGACGTGCCCCCGCACGCTTTCTGGCACAAGTGCGCAGAGGCGTGCTCACCGGACAGCGCTGCCCCCGTTGTGAAAAGGTGTACGTGCCGCCGCGCGGTTCCTGCGCAGCTTGCGGTGTGGCCACGGAAGAAGAGGTCGTGCTTCCCGACAAGGCCACGGTGGAGTCCTTCACCATTGTCTATCTACCCATTCCCAACAACCCGATCGAGCCGCCCTACATCGTGGCCAATCTGGTACTGGACGGTGCGCATATCTCCTTTATTCACTTGTTGTCGGAGTGCGACAACCAGACCGTCCGTATCGGACAACGGGTGCAGGCGGTGTGGAAAGACCCGGAGGACTGGGACTACGCGCTGGACAACATTCGCTACTTCCGGCCCATCGATGAGGGCGATGTTCCAGTGGCACACATTGGTCATCTCGACGTGGACGGCAATTGGGAAGGTGATACATGAATCCTGTCGCCGTTGTCGCTTACAGCCAGAGCGAATGCCGCGCCGATGCAGGTGCCATGAACGAAGTAGAAATGATCATGCCGCAACTTCAGGCCGTGTATGAGCAGGTAGGTATCGACAACGCACAGGATGTGGATTTTGTCTGTTCAGGCAGTTGCGATTACCTGCAGGGTGCGGCCTTTGCCTTTGTGGCGGGCGTGGATGCTCTGGGTGCAGTGCCGCCCATTTGTGAGTCGCACGTGGAGATGGATGCCGCCTGGGCCTTGTACGAGGCGATCCTGAAGATTCGTGCGGGGCATGCCCAGTCCGCATTGATTTATGGTTTCGGTAAATCGTCACCGGGCGAACTGCCCACGGTATTGTCGCAACAACTCGATCCGTACTATCTGGCGCCCCTGTGGGTGGACAGTATTGCACTCGCGGCCCTGCAGGCCAGGCTCATGCTCGATAGCGGCGCGATTTCCGAACGGGATATGGCGGCGGTAGTGTCGCGAGCGCGCCGCAGCGCCCGGAATAATCCGGCGGCGCAGTTTGCTGGTGACGCCACCATCGAGGAAGTCCTCTCCGAGCCTTATTACCTCTCACCATTGCGACGGTCGGATTGTTGCCCAGTGTCTGACGGCGCCAGTGCGATGATTAT
This sequence comes from Gammaproteobacteria bacterium, assembly GCA_030427085.1. Taxonomy (GTDB): domain Bacteria; phylum Pseudomonadota; class Gammaproteobacteria; order Pseudomonadales; family Halieaceae; genus JAUHXH01. The sequence goes on from JAUHXH010000001.1 coordinate 179,184, forward strand.
CTGCACGGTAGACCAGGCGCGTGCCTGGGGGTGCCCCTACGCACTGATCACCGGCATTGATCACCGCATCGAAACTCATCATCTCACCCTGCGTGATCTGTGCGACTCGTCGTCCACACGACAGGCGGCACAGACTGCAGGTGCGGGTGAGGGGCATATCGATACCGCAGAGCTGTACGCGCCCTTCAGTCATCAGGAAATCATTCTGCGGCGGTCGCTATCGTTACCGTCAGATTGCATCGTCAATCCCAGCGGGGGTGTATTGGCCGGCAACCTGATGATGGCCTCGGGGCTGTCGCGGGTGGGGGAAGTGTTCCGTCGTATCGTAGCCGGCGATTCAACCCGGGGTCTGGCGCACGCTACCAGTGGCCCCTGCCTGCAGCATAATCTGGTTGCTGTGCTGGAGGCGGCTTGATGGCGGAGCAGGCGGCGGTCATCGGTATCGGACAAACCCGCTACAGCAGTAAGCGCGGGGACGTGTCCATTGCCGGGCTGGTGCGCGAGGCGGCACAGGCGGCATTGACCGACGCCGAACTGACCTGGGCTGATATCGATGCCGTGGTGTTGGGCAAGGCGCCGGATATGTTCGAAGGCGTCATTATGCCCGAGTGTTATCTGGTCGATGCGCTGGGTGGTCACGGCAAGCCCATGCTACGCGTACACACGGCGGGCTCAGTGGGCGGCTCAACGGCGGTGGTGGCTGCGTCGCATGTGCAAAGCGGTACCTTCCAACGTGTGCTGGCGGTGACTTTTGAAAAACAGTCGGAATCCAATGCCATGTGGGCGTTGTCGAATCCGCAGCCCTTCAGTGTTCACCTGAATGCCGGCGCGGGTGGCTATTTCGCGCCGATCATTCGCGAGTACATTCGGCGTTCCGGAGCGCCCGCTGACGTGGGCATCAAGGTGGCGGTGAAAGACCGTCGGCAGGGTGCGCGCAATCCGCTGTCACATCTTCAGCTTCCCGACATCACCGAGGAAGAAGTGGCGCAGTCGATGATGTTGTGGGACCCGATCCGCTTCCTCGAAGCCTGTCCTTCTTCCGATGGGGCCTGCGCGATGGTGATTGCTTCGGAGGCACTGTCGAAGGTGGCGCCACGCAAGCCCGCATGGATTAGAGGTGCAGCCATGCGCTCTGAACCGACCATGTATGCAGGGCGCGACGAAGTTGACCCGCGCGCTGGCCGGGATTGCGCCGCTGACGTTTACGCGCAGGCGGGGGTGACCGATCCGCGCCGCGACCTGGATTGCGCCGAAGTTTATGTGCCCTTCAGTTGGTATGAGCCCATGTGGCTGGAAAACCTGGGCTTTGCGGACACTGGCCAAGGTTGGAAGTTAACGTTGGAAGGCGCCACCGCACTGGACGGCGGGGATATCCCGTGGAATTGTTCTGGCGGTGTACTGTCCTCCAACCCCATCGGTGCCTCCGGCATGATTCGCTTTGCCGAGGCAGCGCGGCAGGTGCGCGGTGACGCCGGTGATCATCAGGTAGAGGGCGCCAGGCTGGCATTAGGGCACGCCTACGGTGGCGGTGCGCAGTTTTTTGCCATGTGGATTGTGGGCACAGAGAAATAAGCGGAGGTCGATGATGGCGCGAAGTTTCAATCTCTCTGATCTGTTTGAGGCCGTGGCCGAGGCGGTGCCCGAGCGCAGCGCTCTGGTATGCGGTGACCAGCGGGCGACGTTTCGGCAGTTGGAACAGCGCGCCAATCAACTGGCGCACTATCTGGCCGGGCAGGGCATTGGTGCCGGCCAGCACGTGGGCTTGCACCTGTACAACTGCAATGAATACCTCGAAGCCATGCTGGCCTGTTTCAAGCTGCGCGCGGTGCCGATCAATATCAACTACCGCTACGTCGATGAGGAGCTGCTGTACATTTACGACAATGCCGACCTGGTGGCCTGTGTGTATCACCGTGAATTCACGCCTGCCATCGCAGCGGTGTTACCGCAGGTGCCGCAGTTACAAACCCTGGTGTGCGTGGACGACGATTCCGGGGCGGAGATTGCGGCCCTTCCTGCCACACTGTACGAGCGCGCGCTTGAGGGCCAGCGTAGCGACAGCGACTTTCCACCACGCTCGGGTGAAGACCTGTTCATTCTCTACACCGGTGGAACAACCGGCTCACCGAAAGGCGTGATGTGGCCCCACCGCAATGTGTTTTACGCTGCCATGGGCGGAGGTGGCTGGTTTCATCCCGACGGTGCGATCACTGAACCAGAGGAGATTGCATCCCGAGTGGGTGATTTCCCCATAGTGGGGATGGCATTGGCACCGCTGATGCATGGCGCCTGCTGGTGGTACGCCTGTATTCAATTGCTCGCGGGCAATTCGGTGGTGCTCAATCCCAATCACTCCCTCGATGGTGAGCAGGTATGGGACATTGTTGAGCGCGAGAAGGTTAACTCCCTGACCATCGTGGGGGATGCCATGGCAGTGCCCCTGCTGGATGCACTGGCGGCAAACCCCGGGCGCTGGGACCTCAGTTCCATTTTCAGTATTGGCTCCGGTGGCGCCGTGTTTTCACACAGCAAGCAGGCAGCGTTCCGTGAGTACTTTCCCGATGTGTTCATTACCAACTCCTTCGGCTCTTCGGAAAGCGGCAACATGGGCTTCGACAGTGGCCAGAAGAAGGGCGAGGGCGGTCTCGGCAACGTGGCGCCCAGCGAATACATGTCGGTGTTAAGCGAAGCGCCGCCGCACCGGCATGTGGCGCCGGGCGAAAACGGTATTTTCGCCCGCTCTGGCTACATCCCGGTGGGTTATTACGGCGACCCGCAAAAGACGGCTGAAACCTTTGTAGACGTGGATGGAACGCCCTGGTTGCTCACCGGTGACGCCGCGCGCCTGGAAGAAGACGGCAGCATTTCAGTGTTTGGCCGGGGTTCCAATTGCATTAACTCCGGCGGCGAGAAAATATTTCCCGAAGAAGTTGAGCAGGCCCTCAAGGCGCATCCCGACGTGTTCGATTGTCTGGTGGTAGCCACACCGGACGAACGTTTTGGCAGCCGCGTTGCCGCGGTTGTGGCCTGCCGGGAAGGCGTTCAACTCAGCCTGGCTTCGCTACATTCCGTGGCTCGCGAACATATTGCCGGGTACAAACTACCACGCGAGTTGCATCTGGTAGCGGAAGTCCCCCGTGCGCCCAGCGGCAAACCGGCGTATCCCAGGGCACTGGCCATCGCGCTGGCCGGTAACCACCGCTCAGACTGAGGAGCACGCTTTCATGGAAGAACTCGATATCAGCACCGAAAACTGCACCGTGGCACGTGACGATAAGGTATTGATTGTCACCCTGAACCGTCCGGAGGCAAAGAACGCCTTTACACCGGCCATGCTGCTGGGGCTCTACCGCGCCTGGCAACGCCTGGAAAGTGACGACTCCCTGCGCTGCGCCATCCTCACCGCGAATGGCGACACTTTTTGTGCGGGCATGGATCTGAAAGCGGGGCAGGGGGGCGCGGATGAGGCGTTTCTGGCCGAGTTCGAGCGCGTACCCAACCTGCACTGGCAGGCGCTGTTGCGAGACAACCGTCCCGGCAAGCCACTTCTGTTGGCGGTGGAGGGTTATGCGCTGGCCGGTGGCACCGAAATTCTTCAGGGCACAGACATTCGTATCGCAGCGGACAACGCGGTGTTCGGCGTGACCGAAGTTGTGCGAGGGCTCTATCCCATGGCCGGATCCACGGTGCGTCTGCCGCAACAAATTCCCTACTGCCTCGCGGCTGAAATGTTGCTACTGGGGGAGCACATGAACGCCCAGCGCGCATTGGAAATCGGTCTGGTGAATCGGGTGGTGCCCGCCGGTCAAACCCTGGCTACGGCGCGGGAAATTGCCGCCAAAATCTGTTTGAATGGTCCACTGGCGGTGCGGGCGATTACGCAATCCCTGCGCGACATGGGTGAGCCCTTGCCAGAACAGCAGGCCATGGCTCGCTCCGACGCGCTGGCCGCACCAGTATTTGCATCGGACGACGCCCGCGAAGGCATGCGGGCATTCAAGGAGAAGCGACAGGCGCAGTTCCAGGGGCGCTAAGCGGTAGCACATGACATTTTCAGCGGAACAATTCTCTGCGCTGGCAGCAGCCCGGCGCTCTATTCGAGCCTTCTTACCCGACCCTGTTTCACCTGAGCTGATGGCATCGGTGTTCGACAGCGCGCAGCGGGCACCTTCCAACTGTAATACCCAGCCGTGGCTGGTCCATGTGGCCAGTGGTGAAACCCTGGCGCAGTTACGCGAGACTTTGCCCAAAGCGTTTTTGGCGGGGGAGCTCAGCCTCGATTATCCCTACGATGGGATTTACGACGGTGTTTACAAGGAGCGGCAGTACGGCGCCGCACAAGCGCTGTACAGCGCAGTGGGTATTGAGCGGGGTGACAAGGCGGCGCGGCACGAAGTATTCATGCGCAACTTTACTTTCTTCGATGCCCCTCACGTGGCTTTCCTGTTCCTGCCCGAACCCTTTGGTATTCGCGAAGCGGCCGACCTGGGCATGTATGCGCAGAACCTGATGCTGGCGCTTACTGCGCATGGATTGGGCTCCTGCCCGCAGACCTCGCTGGGTTTTCTGGCCAATCCCATTCGTGAGGCAATGGGTGTTGAGGCGTCCAATAAACTCCTGTTCGGACTGTCATTTGGCTATCCGGACCCCGACGCGGCGGCCAACACCTGCAACACCGAGCGGGCCGGGTTGGCAGACTGCGTTCACTTTCACGACTGAGTGCCGGGCAAGCGGCTTTATATCAGTTTGCCGTGCCGAGAACCGCAACCGTCATCGCCAACACCAGTTGCGCAGCGAAATATAGGGGTGTTCCCCACAGGGCGCTGGCCGGTCCCGGACTGACAAACTGGCGTCGTGCCACTGCCAGATCGGACAGCGCAAATCCCAGTGCTCCGGCGAACGCCAGCCAGGTGTAAGGTAGTGCCCAGACCGCTGCAGCGCACAACAGCATGACACTGATGATCGCGATGTAGACGAACACCGGCAGGCGCATCGACTGCGGCAAGTGGGGCGATAACCAGCGCAGGGTCAAAACCGAAAGGATCAGGCAGGGCGCCAGGGCCACAATCAACGGCAAGGTGTGCCACGGCAGTTGCCAGAAGGCGACGGCATAGAGCAGGTGTCCGGCGGCGAAAGCAACCAACCCCGCGAGAAAGGCCGCCTCGCGTTCAAACATAAGGCAGAGGTCGCCAATGGCGCAGGCGACCAGGCCGGCGAACAACCAGCGGCCGTACAGGCTATCCAGTGCACCCAGCGACAGTGCCAGCCAGAGGAAGGCGAGGGCCGCGAGTGGTTTGAATACCAGACGTCCGCGGGGTGTCGCTGCTATTGTTCCGGCACGATAGTCACTCAACACTAATGCGGGCACGCTGACCAAAGCCAGCAGCAGGGGGAAGAGCCAGGTGGGCGTCATCGGGTGAAAATCCAGTGTTAAACCAGGCAGCATGGTCGTGGTGTCGCGTTCGCCTGTCAATGGGACCTTGCAATGGTCCCTTGACGGACGCTCAGCATCGCGACGATTTTGCCACGGAGCGGTGGCTGGGTTACTCTGCGGCTCGGCAGGTTTTCTGCAAGATGTTTCCGGAGTTCTCTGTATGTCCACGCCCGACTCGGCCAATGACGCGCAACCCACCGCGTTCGTCCTTTCTTTTCAGTGCCCTGACCAGTTGGGAGTGGTTGCACAGTACTCAGCGTTTTTGCTCGATGCCGGTGCTTTTATCACTGAAATTTCCAACTACTCCGATCCGGTAAGCCGTACCTTCCACCTGCGCTGTGTGTTCGACGACCGCGCCATGAAGGTCGACTTCGCCCGATTCCAGCAGGGTTTTGCCGAACTGGCGGCACGCCTGGATATGCAATACACCCTGCGTCCGGTAGCGCAGCTGCCCCGCGTATTGCTGGCGGTATCGCGTTACGACCACTGCCTGACCGCCCTGTTAACCAAATGGCGCGCCGGTGCCTTGCCGGCCAACGTGGTCGGTGTGTTCAGTAATCATGAGGACTGTCGCGAACTGGTTGAATGGTACGGCCTGCCGTATTTCCACCTGCCCATCACTCCCGATACCAAGTCGGAACAGGAGCAAAATGTTGCGGCGTTGATGGCGGAGCATCGCGTCGATCTGCTGGTGCTGGCGCGCTACATGCAAATCCTGTCGGATGAGTTTTGCGCCCAACTGGAAGGCCGTGCAATCAACATTCACCACTCCTTCCTGCCCGGGTTCAAGGGCGCGCGCCCCTATCATCAGGCTTATGAGCGTGGGGTAAAGGTGATTGGCGCCACCGCTCACTATGTAACTGCAGACCTGGACGAAGGGCCCATCATCGCCCAGGAAGTTCGCGCCATTGACCATCAGGTGTCAGTGGAGCAGATGATTCAGCTGGGGCACGACACGGAAGCGACCGCGTTATCGCACGCGGTGCGTTTGTACTGCGAAGAGCGGGTCCAGCTCAACGGTCAGCGCACGGTCATATTGTAGGCAGGGATGTATGCGCATTATCAGCGCCAGTCAGGTTCGCGAGTTGCTCCCCATGCCGGTATGCGTAGACGCTGTCGCTCGCGCCATGCGGGCGGCCAGTACCGGTAGTGCACAGGTGCCTCCGCGGCAGTTCTACCCACTGCCGGACGGTGTTGGAACCTACGGTTTGATGCCGGGTGCCTCGAGTGAACTCGATTGTTTTGGCGCCAAGATGATCAGCCTCCTGCCGGACAACCCCCGGCAGGGTCGTCCCGCCATTCAGGGATTTGTGGCACTGTTTGACCGGCCGACCGGTGACGTGGCGGCACTGATCGAGGGTGCCATGCTGACTGGCCTGCGCACTGCTGCGGCCTCCGGGGTTGCCACCCGCGCGCTGGCACGTGAAGACGCGGTCACCTGCGGCATTTTCGGTACGGGCGTGCAGGCGGAGACCCACATTGACGCTATGCGTGCGGTGCGGAACATCGAACGCGTTCTGATCTGGGGGCGCGATCAGTCCCGTGCAACCGAATTCGCGCGCACCCAGTCTGAGCGCTGTGATTTCGACGTGGTGGTAGCCACCGCGGAACAGGCTGCGGCCAGCGATATTATCTGTACCGTTACCGGGTCCCCCGTGCCAGTGGTGGCGGGGCGCTGGGTCAGCGCTGGCACCCACATTAATACCGTGGGCGCCCATACCCTGGACAGCCGGGAAGTGGACAGCGAACTGGTGGCTGCCGCCGCCCTGTACGTTGATTCGCTGGTGTCTAACCGCAATGAGGGTGGCGACATCATGATCCCCATTGCGGAAGGCGCGATCGAGGAATCCGCCATTGTGGGGGAGATTGGCCAGGTGCTAAATGGATCCATTCCCGGGCGCCGGGATGAGCAACAGATCACGCTCTACAATTCACTGGGGATTACCGCGCAAGATCTATATAGCGCAGACTATGTGTTCCGGGAGGCGGTGCGGCAGGGGGTTGGTACTGAGGTCGACCTGAGCTGACAGTGGCTTGCGGCTCGGTGCCGTAAGTCTATACTCCCTAATTGATAACAATAACCACGGAAGGGCAGTAGTCATGAAGCATTCCATTCGTACTTTGATGGTCGTGCTGGCGGCAAGTTTGGGCGCCTGCGGTGATCGTTCCGTTTCCACGCCCCTGGATACCGCCGGCTATACCACCGAAGCCTGGGTTACGGGCTCGCACATCAAAGGCGCCAACGGGCTGTACTTCAGCCCGCAGGGTCAACTCCACGTGGCAAGCGTGGTGACTTCCATGATTCTGCTGATGGATCACGAAAGCGGCGCTATTACCGGCAAGCTGGATGCCTCTGTAGGAGTCGCCAACCCGGATGATCTTGCCATCAACGACGATGGCCTGCTCTGCTGGACCGGCATTGTGCCGGGTACAGTGGGGTGTATCCCTGCCGAGGGTGAGCCCTACAAGGTTGCCCAGTTTACGCCCGGAAAATCCGGCCCCAATCCGATTACCTTTTCCGACGATGGTCGCCTGTTTGTCGGCGAGTGCTTCTTTGGTTTCGAATTGTACGAAGTGGACCCAACCGGGAAGGGGGTTGATTCACCGCGCCTGATTACTCGGGATCGAAAGCTGGGGCCGAGTGGCCCCTACGAGCGCTGCGGCTTTAATGGGATGGACTGGGGGCCAGATGGCAAGCTCTATGGCCCGCGATGGTTCGACCGCGAAGTGGCGGTGATGGATGTGGACAGCGGCGAGTTCGACACCTGGGTGGATGGCCTGGTGGCGCCCTCGGCGGTGAAGTTTGACGCGCAGAATCGTCTGCATGTGCTGGACTCAGGTGCGGGCAAGTTGTATCGCGTTGAAGACGACCGCAGTAAAACGCTGCTGGCAGACCTCACGCCCGGTATGGATAACCTCGCCTTCAATCAAGAGGGGCGCTTGTGGGTGTCGAGCTACGCCGACGGCTATGTCGCCGAAGTGCTGCTGGACAAACCACCGGGCGACAATCTGCGCATGATCAGCCCGGCGGGGCTGTCGATGGCCGGTGGTGCCATGCTCTCACTACGCAGTGGCGATCCAGAACTGCTGATCAGCGATTACTATTCCCTGCGCTATTACAATCTGGACACCGGTGTGCAGACACACGTGGTGCGTGACATTGTCGATTTCGCCGATGGGCTGGGTACCGTACTGTCGGTGTCTCCCGGTGCGGAGGGGCTGCTGTTGACCAGCTGGATCGATTCCCAGATCAAATTGTGGGATGAGCAAAACGACCAATTGTTACTCGACCTGCGGCCCATGGGAGCACCCATTGATGCGGTCATGTTCAATGGTGAGATTCTCTACTCCGACGCCGCTACCCAGAGTGTTTACAGTGTGCCGGCGGAGCAAAGCGACAACCCGGACAAAACCGAGCGCTACAAGAGCAAACTGCTGCCGGCGGGGCTCGCCCTGGGTGATGACAACGCGGTTTATCTCACGGAGTTCGCTGAATTGGGGCGTCTGCTCAAACTGGCCGAAGGCGGCAAGTGGCTCGACTCACCGAAGGTCATTGCCACCGCCCTGTGGAACCCGGAGGGTGTCGCCATCGCCGGTGATTACGCCTATGTGGTGGAAACCGGCGCCCAGCGTTTAACGCGCATAACCCTGGCCACGGGCGAAAAAACGATTATTGGGCGCGATTTGGGTGTTGGCATTCCGGCGCAACCTGGCATGCCGCCCACCATGCTGTTTTCCGGCGTCACCGTGGATGCGGCCGGTGTGCTGTATGTCCCCGGTGATGTATCGAACACGATCTATCGCTTCCACCCGCCTCAGGGCGAGCAGGACGCATCGGCAACTGGATCCCCGTAGCCGTTCCGCTTCACGCACCAGCCGGTAGGCTGGTGTATGCGGCCCTTGGGTTGGCCGTAAATATGGCAATCGCTGTCGTCATTTGGGCACACGTTGCGCATGTGGCGGAACAGGGCGATCTCCTCGTACACCGCCTTGCGAATACGATTGATGGCGCCCAGTGGTCGGTGCGCCGTCAGGCCGTGCCAGGGGCTGTACGACATCGCCTCACAGAAGTCGTTGTGTAATTCCGAGTCGAACTGTTGCGCCGGAATGGTGATGGTAGCGGCGTGAACAACGCGTGCGTCTTTCCACGGGCGCGTGGGTTCTTCAATCGGCATATCGGCTAGTGGGTCCTGCAGATGCAGATTGAAGTGGAAGCAGGCTTGCGCCTGGGTCATGTGCGTGTTGAGGTTTTGTCGCAGGTAGTTATCGCCCTTCGTGCCTTGTTTACCCACTACGGCGGGAGGTTCGTCCGGATTCGCACAGGCCACCGGCTTGGCGGCGAAGCGCATCACGTTTACCGGATTGCGCGGTTCATCGCCATGCGGAAGTACTCCCAGGGCGTAGGGAGTCATGCTGTGATAGTGCTCGTATAAAGGGTTCAGAGGGAGGCGTTCTCCCGGGCGACTGCCTAACACGCCCAGCCCGATCCACAACTGGCGCCACCGCCACTTGAAGGGATTCCAGCCGGGGAAGAAGTAGCCCATTTGGACGCCATCCGTTTGCATGCGGGCGAATACTTCGTACTCCGGCAGGGTGTCCAGGAAAAACAGCGGGAAGTTGATCATCAGGAAATCCTGAATGTGGTTGGCAGCTGCATGCTGTGAACTCAGCAGCCGATCTCCCGGAACGTCCATCAACTTGATCGCCATACCGCGGGCGTCGCGTGTGGTATCTGCCTGCAATTGTCCGTTGCCACTGGAGTAGCGAATCCACGCCTGGTAGCGCTTGCCGCTCTGGAACACACCGACATTTCGCACACCTTCCGGCAATTGTTGTTCCACGGCGAAAGTGGCGCGGACGCAGCCATGCGCCTTGGCGTGAGCATCGCGACGGAAAATTGGCGCAGGCAGGTTATCGCGTGCGTAATCGGTGCTGCGATTCGCGATCGCCTGCTGCACATTGGCACTTTCCTCGCGGGACGAGCGAATCACGGGGCCGGTGTATTGCTGCTCACTCGGTATGATGTGTTCGGCATTGGCGGCGCGTTGGGCAGCCTGATCGGGGGCTTTGCCGCCGCAGGCCAATAGTGGCAGACACAGTAGTGACAGGCGCAGGAGATTATTCATCACCGTCCTCCTGCTGCAGATAGAGCTGGTACAGGCTGCAGTCGGCGGACTTGTGGCGATCACTGTAAATTTGATCCGCCACCAATTGCGGCCGTTTAGGGGCATGGTAAACCGGGTTTTCAAAGCTGCAATGTCCCTGCCAGCCCTCGTAGTACGCTTCCGTGCCGTAGCCCGGGTAGCGTTCGCGCAACTCGGTGATGGTAGCGTCTACAAGCTCGGCATCCAGGCCAGCCTCGTATCCGCCCTGGGGCTGATAATCCATGACCTTGAGGTACTCCATAATTGCCCAGCGTTCATCCGGTCTGAGATAAGGGCCAATCACCCCATACTTATCGCAACCCGTGCGGAATTCGTGGCCGGCATTGCCATTGCCGATATCACTGGCCTGTTGCAGGATCGCCCCGTCGATCGGTTGGTTACGATACCCGAGGTAGAGCGGATCGTACTCTTTGGTGCCCACCCAGAATTCGGCCTCACGTTCTTCCACCGGAGACAGCAACTGGTAGATGGTGCGCACGCTGCCGTTGTGTAGAAACGGTGGTGTGGCCCAGATGCCATGCAGTGGCCGCGGTTTGTAACCTTCGAGGTGATGGTGGTCGGTGATGGGGTAGTCGAGAATGCCGAAGCCCATCAATTGCAGCATTTCTTCGCTGGAGGCAGGCGGGTTGTCCTTGAAGTACTGATGCGCGATAGACAGGCTGAGCAGGTTGAGGCCCTGCACCGCGTTCAGTGAACTCGGGTCCATTTGCCGAATGAGTTCTTCCGACACACACACTTCGCGCAAGTCCTCTGCCGTCAGACCGAGGCGCGACGCATCGTAGCGCTGATTGGCCAGATTGGCCGCAGCAGTGCGGTCGGTCCCGATAGCCACCAGCGGCAAATTGAAAATGCGCCACTCTTCCACGCTGTCCGGGTCCGCGCCGCAGCCGCTATCGCCCTCCTGGCAAACTCCGATAACCGCACCTTCCTCGTTCAGACGAAACATGGGGCGACCCTGTGCGTCGGCGATGCGCTGGGGATTTTGCAGGTGCAGGCAGGCCTGGTCGCCAATGCGCTCGCCCGACAGGGTGCAGTATTTCTCACCACTGGCATCATCCACCACGTACTTCAGGTCGGCGGCCAGATGGGGGTCATCGTAGTCCTGCGGCGTTTTGGGGAAAGCCGGGCCGCGGTGCGGTCCGTGGCAATCGCGGCAGTGCACGTCGAACAGGCCGCGACCGCGCGATGCCAGTTTCATGTCGGGCTCGCCCCACAGTTCGGCGGGCCAGCGCGGTGCGGTTAATTCAGCGAGTGTCGATTCGATACGGTGCAGCCGCTCCGGTGAAACGGATGTGCGGAAGCGTTGCTCGGCAGGCAGCGGCAGGCCGACATCGTCGAACAGGTCCAGTCGCGCGCCAACCCCCAGTGCCTCGTTGACATTGCGCGCCATGGGTTGGGAGGCGTAACCCTGATACTGCACCCAGTCGAACTTGCTGATGTCCCAGGTGTGGGGGTAGCTGACAGGGGCAACGCCGGGTTTGTAATTCTTCTCGTCGATGGCACGGCCGAATACGGTGTTGGCAATACGTTGTACCGCGTCGATACGGCCATAACCTTCCAGAATGGGATAGATACCGTGTTTGGTTTCGAACCAGGCCTGCTTCAGCATTTTGCCGATCATCTCACCGAACTGTTTTTTCAACTCATCGCGACTGCGCTCGTAGTGGGGCAGGGTGGCGGCGTTGTCGATACCCAGGCGACGGTTAAACACGCGAGTAGCAAAACGATCGAACTTCCAGGGGTTCATCCAGGTGGCGAGCAGGGCCTGTACCATTTGCGACTGGAACTGCCCCGGCTGCATGCTGGTAACGGCATGCATCGCCTGCCCGCCGTCCACGCGCAGGGCGGTAACAGAAGTGGGGTCGGCGGGATCGGTGTAATGGAGTTCCCCGGTGTGGCAAAGGCTGCACGTGACGTCCAGTAGCTCGGCTTTGATTTCCGGATCGTAGTAGCGGGTAAAACCCACTGGCAGGTTGCCGGGATTCCACTCCGGGTCGGCTTTCTGCCCGGGGCTCACCAGGAAGCCAAAACGGTAGAGGTTTTCCGGCGCTGCGAAGCGTTCCCGGGAAAAGGGCTTTTCCAGTTCCACGAACCAGTCGTAGCGCATCGCGCCAAACATCACCTGGGCTGAGCCCTGAGATGTGTAGTAGTAAGTATTGCGCTGCTCCTCAGTCCATCCCTGGTAGGTCCAATTCGCGTCGGATGATGTTGGCGCCTTGGGGGCCAGGTGAATCAGGCGAGACAGGTGAGGGTAGGCCACGGGCTGGGAGGGTTGGGACAGCAAGTATCCCGGCACCGGAATGCGCGCCAGTTGCACCACGCCGTAGACCACCACCGCCAGGATTGCGACAGTGACCACGCGCATCACCCAGCCCTGGCGTTGCAGCAGCCGCCACAGGCGCATTGGCAGGTGGGCCACCCAGCTGACGACTGTGACAATCAAGGCGAAGAATGAACGCACAATCAGGCGAACCAGCCGCCACAGCCATTCAATGATTTTTTTTAAACTGCTCACGAAGTGCTTTCCTCGATCAGCCCTGTTTCCAGTAAGCCGCGATAGTGTGTATGTGGTTCATGCCATTCAGCGCTTACCGAGACCATATATTCGTAATAGGCCTGGAAACTGAACAGGGGATTGCCCTTGCGGGCTGCCGCTTCCGCCTGCCGGGCACGCTCAACGTCACCCTGACTGCCATTGGCATTGGCGAGGGCGAACCAGCCGATGCAGAAACCCGGGTGAAACTCCACGGCTGACGCTGCAAACTGTACGGCCATTGGCCATTCTTCTGCCTGGGCGTAGGTGTTGGCGCTGAAGTAATTCCAGAATGGTACGGAAGGGTGCTCGGGTGCGATGGCCAGCAGACGCGCGAAAATACCGCGGGCCTCGTCCACCTGTTTCCTGTCGCCGCCCATGCCGAGCGAGTTGCCCAGGTAGCCCCACGCCACCAGGTTGTAGGGTGACATGCGCACGACTTCACGTAGCAGTTTGATGGAGCGCAGTCGCAAGCCGCAGTTGAACCATACCAGTCCGGTGCGCTCCATGACGGTGGGGTCACGGGGCGCCAGTTCATAAGCGCGATTGACTGATGACAGGGCGAGGGAAATTTCCTCTTCGGCGTTGTCGGTGAAAGCGTTTAAAACCCGCTGGGAATGAATAAAACCGAGTTCGGCATGGGCCAGGGCGTACTGTGGTTCCAGCTTTATCGCCTCGCGCAACAGGGAGAGCGTCTCTTCGGATGCTTCGCGGGTGTAGGCGCTGATCCAGAAGTTCATTCCCTTATGTACCAGGCCCCACGCGGATAGGTTCTGGGGGAGTTCCCGGGCGATATCGGCGCTGATCTCGCTGATGTACTGGCTGCCAACCTGCACGGCGATGGCTTCGGCAATTTCACTTTGCACTTCGAACAGGTCGTCGATACTGCGGGCGTAGGATTCGGTCCAGAGCTGGCTGCGTTTGTGGGCGTCGGTCAGCATCACGATCACGCGAATGCGCTCGCCGGACCGTTGCATGCTACCCGACAGGATGTAGCGTACGTCCAGTTCGCGAGTGATTTCCTGTATGTCCATGTGACTGTAGGAAAGGGACTGCTGGTAACTGGCTACGCGCAGCCCGGAAACACCGGCGAGAGCGCGAATGATCTCCGCCGAAAACCCCTGTGCCATGTTGATGTCGTCATCGTCGTCGGACAGGTTTTCCAGTGGCAGGACGGCGAGGGAAGCGCGCGCGGTGTCGGTCAGGGGGGGGCGCGATGGCGCGGCGCTGGTCTGTGTTGGCATGGCGGGTACACTGGGCGCCCCTTGCCGCGCCGTATTGTTTTGCCTGGCAGGACGACTGTCGCGGGCGACCCAGCTCACGGCCACTGCGAGAACAGCAAGCGCGATCATGCCATCCATGGCCTGTGTGAACAGCGGTGTTTCAGGCAGCGCTATGCGCAGGCCGATAACACCTGCCAACAGCACCACCATGTAGACGCTGACGGTTTCCAGCAGTTCTCGCTGCCAACCCTCACGCATCGCCCGCTCCTCCGAACCTGTGCGCATTGCTGCGCGTGGGGGATGTTACTTGTAAAACCCCCAACTGCTTGTATATTGCTTTCATGGCGACCAATTCTGAAGTACACCGCGGCAGCGGCCAATACCTGTTCATCTGCTACTCACACCAGGACGTCAGTCTGGTGGAGCAGGAGGCAGAGTGGCTGCGTCGGCAGGGCTTTCGCCTGTGGTATGACGACAACATTGCTGCGGGGCACGCCTGGTCTGAAGAACTGGCTGAGGCCATTGCCGGTTGTTCCGCTGTGCTGTATTTCTTGTCCGCCCACTCAGCCAGCTCCGCATACTGCGTAGACGAACTCCACTTCGCCAAGGAGCGCAAAATTCCCTTGGTGCCCATTGAAGTAGAAAAGCTTGAGTTATCCCCCGGATTGCAGCTCACTCTGGGCAGCCACCAGTTCATTCGTATGGTCGGCGTTGGCCGCAAGGAATTTCGCAACCGCCTTGCGGCGGGGCTCAGTGCCATTCTTGCTGGCTCCAGTACTGCCACCAGTGCTGGCGCTACTGTCGACACCGCCAATCCTGCGGTCCCCCGCATGCGTTTGATGCGCGCACGGCTGGCCGGCGCCGCCGCTGCGGTGCTTACGCTTGGCCTGGTACTGCTGGTTGATTGATCCGGCAAAGCTCGCATTCTCGCTGGCATAAAACGCACTCCCGCCGCACAAGTGTAGCTGGTTTCACACGAAAAACCCTATAGGCCTGTGCTATATTCACGTGCCACATGGCCGGTAGAGGCCTTGGCGGACAGCGGCAATGCCGGATGCAAGTGGGAAGCAATAATGACTACAACAACGCTTGAAGGCGAACAGGCCGGGCAACTCGATGCTGAGGTGATCCCCGGTGAGTTGGAGGAAATCCACCAGCGCCGCCTTCACCTCGGCCTGGAGGCGGACGACGCACCGCCCGCAGATCCCTACGACATGGACCTGATGGGTCTGGCGTTGTCGGGCGGAGGCATCCGGTCTTCTACTATCGGTTTGGGGGTGCTGCAGGCACTGGCACGCGGTTCCGCCCTGGCTCGCGTCGACTATCTGTCCACGGTTTCAGGCGGCGGATTCATCGGTGGCTGTCTCAGCTCCACTCTCAATGAAGCGGGCAGGCACAGCGACCCGGAAAACTTTCCGCTACGTGAAAACACCGGTGGCCCTGAATCCAATGCACTGAGTCAGTTGCGTACCAGCGGGCGCTACCTGGCACCGCAAGGACTGCTGGAAAAGCTTCGCATCCCCGCACTGCTGGTGCGCGGTATGTTAATCAATCTGGTGCTGATCTTCCCGATGATCGTCATCGCGGTCTTGTTGACGGAGTTGTGGGCGGAGTATTTCGGTCACGGTGAAGATCTGCTGGTAGAAATCATCCGCTTTTCCACCGTGGCGTTTTTCATGCTGGGCATTGTCCCGCCATATTTGTCCTTTCTTTTCGTTCGCCATCTGAACTGGAAATCGCGACAACGCTACGAACATGTATTCATCTTTTTCCTGATGGTCGCGCTGACCAGTCTTGCGATCTATCCATTGACTCTGCTGATCGAATACGCCATCGACATCACCTGGGGTCGATTGATTTACCAGACACTGGATGACATCAGCCTGGTGGGCGACTCCGCGTTTTTCTGGCTCATTCTGCTGGTCTGTATCGTGCTACTGGGCCTGGCCGGCAGAGCGTCGCGAAACCTGGCCAGCCTGCGCAACCGTATCGCGCTGTATGTTGCTTCACTGGTCGGGCCGGCATTGATCTTCCTGGTCTATGCCCTGTTGTGTGTGTGGCAAATCGACTCTCCCTACATCCATCTGGATGCGCGTTATTTCCTCACCCAATCCGAGGTTAGCGAGCTGGAAAACGGGGAGTTCCCTGAAAAGTTGTTGCGGGAAATGAACGCTGAGGACCAGCAGTTAGGGCTGCACGCCGGTGAAGACATCAACGTGGCCGTAGCGGAGGAGGGGCACTGGCTGGTGGACGACAGTCGCCATCGCTACCGGCTCCGACTGGATCAGCGTGTGTTGACCGTAGAGAACCTGTGGCTGGTGCCCCAGATTGAGTCGGGTCGTATGAATCACGCCCTGGAGCAGTTACTGCTTCACAAGGGCCTGGGGGTGACCATGGATACACAGGTCACAGCGGGCAAGGACGGAGGCTGGGCGCTGACAGCTGAGGGCGAGCAATACCAGCTGTCAAAGCCGAGCGAGCGTCGCATTCTCATTACGCCGCAACCGCGCGACGTATGGGACGCGGGTGACCAGTTCTTTTATGGCGGCGCGATTTTGGTGATGCTGCTGAACTGGATCTTCGTCAACGTCAATTTCACTTCCCTGCACAGCTTCTACCGTGACCAGCTCACGCGGGGATTTCTATTCCGCAAGGATAGCCAGCACCGCAGTGATGCCGGACGGCGAGTCAAGCTCTCGGCATTAAATACCGAAGGGAGTACGGCGCCCTATCAGCTACTGAATATGACCTTGAATCTTCAGGGCAGCGACGATGTGGATTTGCGCGGGCGCGGCGCGGACTTTTTCCTGATGTCGCGTCACTGGGTGGGGAGCGCCCGCACCGGTTTTGTCCCTACAGAGAAAATGGAGTCGGTTGATCCCAATCTGGAATTGGGCGCTGCGATGGCAATATCCGGCGCCGCCGCGTCCCCCAATATGGGTTCGGTCGGGGTCAAGGCACTCGCTTTCCTGCTGACCCTGCTCAACCTGCGGCTGGACTATTGGCTGCCCAATCCGCGCTATGTCAGTCGGGCCGGCTGGTTTCGCCGCTTCCTGCTAAAGCGAGGCGCCGGACCCTGGTATGTGTTCCGCGAAGCGGTGGGCGCGTTAAACAGCGATACTGTATACGTCAATCTTTCCGACGGTGGCCATCTGGAAAATATGGGCATCTATCCGCTTTTGCAGCGGCGCTGTCGCACGATCATCTGTAGTGATGGTGAGGCCGACCCCGGTATTTCCTGTGCCGGACTGATCAAGGTGGTACGTCTGGCAGCGATCGACCTGGGGGTGAATATCGACATCGACCTGTCACCGCTGGCCCGGGGTGCGGGAGGCTTCAGTGATGCGCACTTCATCGTGGGCAAGATCGATTACGGGCAAGGCCGGACGGGTACCCTGTACTACATCAAGTCGAGCCTGACCGGTGACGAGAACCCCTACGTTCTGGACTACCACCGCCGCTCGCCCGACTTCCCCCACGAGTCCACGGCCGAGCAGTTCTTTACCGAAGAACAGTTCGAAGCGTATCGCGCACTGGGTAGTCACATGGCAGACGGTTTGCTCGCCGCTCACCCAGAACTGTCGCAATCGGGTAGCTGAAGATGAAATTCCCCGGCGCTCCCTGGCTGGTTGCCGCACTGTTGCTGGCACTGGTGCTGGGCATCGCTGCGGGGCGCTATTTTGGCAAACCAGATGGCCTGGAAGTGGCGCTGGAGGATATTCCGGAGCAGGGCTACCTCCTGTTGCCCTATGAAGGCGAGACCTTCCTGGTGTTTCGAATACCTGAGTCTGTGCTGGTGAGCCAAAATCTGGACCAGGTATTGCGACTCCCCAAAGTACAGCGTGTGGAAGATCCACACGTGCGTCGCGGCCAGTTGGGCCCGTATCGCGTATTCAGCCTCCGGCAGCACATGGGAGTGCTGATGTTTCCGGACTGGCGTTGGTGGAATTACACCGTGCCCTGCTCGGGACTGATGGTTAGCTATGACGCCTTCGAACACCAGCACGAGCAGTACGACAGTGGTATCCACTGTGCCCGTTCCGCCAGTGACTGGTGGCACAAACACCTGGTGTTCGACCTCAACGGCATGAGCCGCAGCAGCCAGATTGCGGATCTGGCGGTGCCGCGTTACCGCCTGGCTGACGGCATGTTAATCATCGCGGACCACTGAATCGGGGTCCGCTTCCGGGCCGCGCTCGTGATAGAAGTGAACATCCCGTTGCGGGAAGGGGATACTGATCCCCTCCGCGTCAAAGCGCATTTTAACGGCACGGGTCAGGTCCCAGTACACGGTCCAGTAGTCCGCCGTCTTCACCCAGGGGCGTAATAGCAGATTGACGGAAGAGTCGCCAAGGCTGCCCACTTTCACCAGTGTCTCCGGGTCGTCCAGCACCAACTCGTGTTCGGCTGCCAGTTGCGTAAGTACTGCCTCGGCCTTGGGAATGTCGTCGCTGTAGCCGATGCCAAATTCCATATCCACGCGGCGCACGGTTTGCCCGGTAACGTTTTTAATGACATCGCCCCAGATTTTGCCGTTGGGAACCACCAGGCGCTGATTGTCGTAGGTGGTAATAGTGGTGGATACCAGGTTCATTTTCTTCACCACACCGGAGGCGCCGGGCACCTCGACGAAGTCACCCACGTCGTAGGGCCGGTAGATCAAAATCATCGCGCCGGCGGCGAAGTTGGACAGCGTTTCCTGCAGGGCGAAGCCGATGATGAAACCGGCGATACCGAGGCCGGCCAGCATCGGGCCGAGGGACACACCGATTTGCGACAGCGCCATGAGAACACCCAGCAGCATCACCATCCCGGCGCTGAGGGAAATCAAGGTGTCTCGCATCAGTACCGTCATGCGAATACTGCCGCGCCCCAGGGCGGCCTTAACAGCACGCCGAGTGAGCCGGGACAGCATGAAGAAGGCGACCAGTACCGTAAAAAACAACAGGATGTTGAGGAGGATGTCCGGCCCCTTGGTCAGCAGGGCCTTCTCCATCGCCGTCAGCCATTGGGTAAACAGCACCGACAGCACGCCGGGTTTAATGATGTCCAGAGAGATGCCGGTGTCTTCCTTGACCAGGATGGATCGGTACTGGGCGGTATCCATTTCCACGGTGGTCATGATGTCGACCAGATCGCGCAGTCGCCGCAAGTTGTGCTCGCGGGCATCATGCACCTCGCTGTAGGCTGACTGCAGATCGGAATTGGCCTTGTCCAGTGCCAGTTTGCTGCTCAAGTCCTGCACCGTGTAACGCAGGAAACTCAGGCGGCCGGCCACACTCTCCGCCTGAATCAGCAGCCGGGTCTGCAGGGGCTCCAGCATGTCGTCTACCGGCATCTCGAACTGGCGTCGGGTAGCGATGTGGTCGGCAACCAGGCGCAGGAAGTGATCCCGGGTGGCTTCCAGGCTGTACAGGCGCGCCTCTGCTAACTCGCGGTCGGAGCCGCCGCTCTCAGGCAGTGCGTCACGTTCCTTGGTGATCTCCTCCTGCAACTGGTCGACGCGGTTGTACACGGCCGTGCTGAGGTCAGACAGGGCAGAAAGCAGATACTCGCCCAGTGCGTCGCGGGCATTGTCCTCGGGTGGTAGCTGGGCGATACGCACGGCCAGTTCATTGGCGTGGGATAACAGTTCGATGGCGCGCTCGTCCCGGCGATAGGTGAGGGCCTCGATATCAACATCGCCCGCCTCGCGCAGTTGCCCGGTGACCAACTGGAGCTGGGTTATCCAGCTGTTCATGCCGTCGATATCCCCGGCCAACTGGCGCGCAGCATCGCTGGCGTCCGCCGGCAATACACTGGTGGCTTCCAGTTGTGAGTCTTCGGCCGCGCTCTTTGCCGGGTCTGAACCGGAGGTCGATGTTGCCTCCTCAGCGCCTTCCAACGCTTCTTCGGCCGCGGGAGGTGCTTCGCTGCTTTGCTGGGCGCCGCTGTGACTGGCGAAACACAGGAGCATCAGAACGATACAAAGTCGGAAGGTCGCTGCGAACATCAATGCCTCTCGTGCAGAAAAACAGGAAGTGTATGGGGCTGGCCGAAGGCCAGGGTCACAGTGGTGACTGCTTTGCAGCTTACCGTGGGCGAATGACAGCGCCAAGTAACGTCAATGGGGATTGGCGCCGTCGCGCTCAGTAATAGTAGTTGTACTCGCGCTCCACGGTGGGGGTACGGCTGGCCTTGCCATCCTGCAGTACTGGGCGAAAACGGAAGCGTTTGATCATCCGCAGCAGCGCCAGTTTGGCCTCCATGGAGCCTTCAGGTTCCAGTTCGAGCACCTCGATGTTGCGTGCTTCGCCCACGCGCGATACCTGAAACTCCACCACCGCCCGTGCTGGCTTGCCGTCCCGTGGGGTCATCTCGGTGGCGTGGAATACGCGCTCCACCGGGAGTTCCAGCGGGCGCTCGAAGAGCTCGGCGGGGTCCGCGCCGTGTTCCGGGTCGACATCCATAATTTCGTAGGCGCGCTCGTATTGCTGTACTGCCCGCGCTTTGCGGTCCCACCACATGTACCAGTCACCCAGCGCGATCAGTGCGCGAGCCTGATCTTCCGGACTGGGGTTGTCGCGCCCGGCTTCCAGTTCAACAATGCGATCGAGGGCCTTGCGACCATTGCGGAAGTTGTATTCCTCCTCCTTGAGCTGGCGAAACTCCTCCCATTCCAGATCGGTGCTGGGCACGTGGGCGTCACCCATCAAACCCGAACCGTACATGGTGAAGGTGGGGTCTTTTTCCCCCTCATAGCGGGAGATCAGGTATTCGGCCCGCACCTGTTCATACAGATGTGGGATCTGGGCAGGATCGTCAGGATCCTCTTCGGCGATACGTTCCGCTGCGCCAGTGTGGGCTTTGTGAATGTCCAGCAGGCGGCGATAGGTCTGGTATCCAACACCTGTAAGATAGGCCTCTCGTTTCCACTCGCTGTAATCGCGGGTGGCCTCCAACAGGCGCTCATCCGACGGGTCGTAGGTCTCCTGCTGCACCCGGAACAGGTACTCGCGGCTGGCGTCCACATCGAACAGCTGACCCATGGCCAACTGGCTTTCGATCAGGGATTCAAGCATGGGTAGTTGTTCCGGGCTGTAGAGCCCCCGATTGATGCGGGTCAGATGCACCGCGCGTTTCAGGGTGTCGATGGCATCGGGGTGTTGGTTGGCCCCCTGGTAAGCCTTGCCGAGATTGGCCAGCGGCACAATCAGGTCGGGGGTATAGGGGCCACTGCGTTCCTCGGTTTCGGCCAGCACATCGATTTCGTGACTGACTGCGCTCAGGTCGATGGGAATATCGTCAACATCGTTGGCCAGGTCGAAATCGTCGCCGCGCAGGATGTCCATGCCATAGGGCGTGGGCGGTGGCACCCGTGGGTCGATGGAACTGTTTGGATGAGCTCCCAGAGCGCCAGCTGAAACCAGCAGCCAGGGTGCCAGGGTTAGAATTGCCTTGCGCCAGATCATCGTGCTCCGCCTCGCCGCGTCGTCAGCCCCGCCGATCCTTAAAATGATAGCTAATTGTTGGCGGGATGGCATCACGTGGATGGTGTCAAAATCCAGCGAAAGGTGAGATTCAGGCGCGGGCCACAGGGGCGGCGGGTTTTGTTGATCCCGTGGAGCCAGTGGCGCTGGGTTGTGCCGCGCATGACCAACAGGCTGCCGTCGTGGAGGGGGATGTCCAGTCGCGGTTGGTGCCGTCGCTGGCGGTGCCTGCATACCAGTGTTCGCGTCTGCCCGAGGCTCAGGGAGGCGATCACCGGCGTCGGCCCCAGTTCTGGTTCATCGTCGGCATGCATGCCCATGCTGTCGCTGCCATCGCGATAGTAATTCAGCAGTACGGCGTTGTACCGGGCAGCGCTAGCCGCCTCCACCGTGTCCCTGAGTTGGATCAGGCGGGGCGTCCAGGGCAGGGGGGCAAGATTCAGGCCGGAATAGCTGTAGTGGGCCTCCGGGTCACCGTACCAGGCAACCAATCGCGGCTGCACCACCTCGCGCCCGAACAGGGTGAGCGTGTCCTGGCGCCAGGGGGTGGAGTCGATCAGTTCCTCGAGCAGGGCGCCGGCGGGGCAGGGTAAATCCAGGGCCGGGTGGAGGGTAATATCCGCGTCCGGCGCATCGATCGTAAGGGGCTCGCCCTGAAACAGATCCTGGTGCATGCACTGAGCTTATCGCAGTCGGGCATGGGTCGCGAACTTTACAGGAACTCAGCGCCGACTAGGCTTATCTAAGTGCACAGGGATTCATTGACCCAATCGCGGGCCCGCGCCTGCGGGGAGGACTCACATGGCTACCACACAACACACGCCCTCTTATCCAACGCGCCACGTGCCGATCACCCGGCCTTTTGTCTGGTTGATGAAGGCGTGGGATGACGTGCTTCACCACCGGGGCGCGAGCCTCGCCTACGGCTTATTGGTGACCGTGCTGGGTATGGTGGTGCTCGGATATCAACAGCACCCGTTTTACGTAGCGGTAGTGACCACCGGGTTTCTGCTGATCGGCCCTATCATCGGTGCGGGCGTCTGCGAGCTATCGCGGGCCCAGGACCACGGTGAGGCCACCGATTTCGGCAGTTCGTTGGGCGCCTTGCGTCGCCACCGGCATGCGCTGATGCGCTTCGCGGAAGCACTGTTCGTTGTTGCTGTTGTCTGGTTCTTTGCGTCCGGCATCATGCTCCAGGGCATGACAGGTGCGGCTGCCCCCACGCTGGAAAGTACCGTCTGGGGTGATGTAATGCGACAACTCAGCCGCACCCAAGTGGTCGCCTATCTCCTTACCGGCGGTATTCTGGCCTGTATGGTGCTGGCACTGTCGGTGATCACTGTGCCAATGATCATCGACCGCCATGTGGACGCCGGGACGGCCATGCGTACCAGCATTCGCGTCACTCTGGCGGAATTGCCAGCCATGGTGGTGTGGGGATTATTGATCGTATTTCTGGTGGTGCTGGGTTTCGCCACGTCGCTGATCGCCATGGTGCTGTTCTACCCACTGCTCGGCCATGCTACCTGGTACGCCTATCGGGATTTATTGCCCGACTGAACACTCCACCGGTCGCTGTTGCAGTCAGTTAAACCGCAAGCCCTTTTCGCTGCGCGCAGCAGCGCGTACCATATCGTCCGTACAATCGTCGCCCACAAAAACTCCAAGGATAATAAATCCATGCGATTACCAGCCACACGTACTTTATTACCCGCAATTCTGTTCACTGCGCTTGCCGCGTGCAGTGATTCCTCCGACGACAACCCGGCACCGCCCGAACCGCCAGAGCCACCCGAACCCACGATCACCTATGACGCCGAAATTGTCTGGACCACGTTCGGGATTCCGACGGTGCTCGCTGATGACTGGGGTAGTCTGGGCTACGGCTACGGTTATGCCTACGCACAGGAAAACTTCTGTGTGGCGATGAAAGAGTTTGTGCGCGCGGCGGGTGAGTCGTCGCGCTACCTGGGGGAGGAGGGCGACCTGTCTGCCGACCTGGTCTACAAACTGGTCAATGACGAAGCCACGATGCAGCGCATTTTCTTCGACGCCATGCCTCAGCATGTACTGGATGTGACAGCAGGCTACACCGCTGGCCTCAACCGCTACCTCGATGAAACCGGAGTAGACAATCTCGCCGAAGGCGAGGAAGGGTGTCGTGGCGCGGAGTGGGTACGGCCGGTGGAATCCATCGACGTGGCCCGCCTGATGCACAAAGCAGTATTGGTGGGGAGCTCCGGTCCGTTGGCGGACTTTACCGTAGCGGCGGCAGCACCGCCGGATACGGTGGCTGCGGTTGCGCCGGCCCGCGCCGATTTCGGTGATAGCCTGCAGCGTACCTTGGCCACCGGTGCCCTGGATGCGGCCCTGGATTTGCCCGAGCCGTCTGCTATCGGCAGCAATGCCTATGCCGTGGGAGAACAGGCTTCCCAGAGCGATGCGGGCGTGTTGCTGGGCAACCCCCACTTCCCCTGGCAGGGTCCGCAACGCTGGTTTATGTCGCACCTGCAAATCCCGGGTGAATACGACGTGATGGGGGCAACCCTCCACGGCTTGCCGGTGTTGACCATCGGCTTCAACCAGAACGTGGCCTGGACACACACGGTCAGCACGGGGTCGCGCTTTACCTTCTACGAGCTTACCCTGAATCCTGACGACCCAATGCAGTACATTTTCGACGGCGAGATCATGGACCTCACTTCGCAGACCGTATCGGCCGAGGTGCTGGATGAAAGCGGTGCGGTCTCGACGGTAGAGCACACCTTCTATCTGTCTCATTTTGGGCCGATCGTTGATCTGGGAACGGTGAGCCCGCTGCTCGGCGGCTGGCCGAACGCTGCCGGCACCCTGTTGACCTACCGCGATGCTAATCTGGAAAACCTGCGCGGCATTCCCCAGTGGATTGAAATGGGCCAGGCCGAGGACCTCGGTGCGCTCAAGACCGCCCTGGCCTCTATCGGTATCCCCTGGGTCAACACCATCGCTGCGGACCGCTACGGTGACGCCTTCTACGGCGATATCTCCGCCAACCCGCACGTGAGTTCGGCCCAGTATGAACAGTGCATACGCGGCACCCTGCAGACCCTGCTCACGCAGTTTGGCTTTCTGACGATGGACGGCGCCGACCCCGACTGCGAGTGGGGCGAAGGCAGCGAGCCGGCGCCGGGGCTATTCACTTATGAAGAGTTACCCAAACTGGAGACGCGCGAGTACGGCGCCAATGCCAACGACAGTTACTGGCTACCCAACCCGCGCCAGTTGTTAGAAGGTTTTTCACCGGTTATCGGCGCCGAACGCGTACCGCAAAGTCTGCGCACCCGGGCGACCTTTGCCCAGGCGGAGGAACGGATCGCTGGCACCGATGGGCTGGGTGACCCTGGCTTTAACGTCGACAATGTTCGCGAGATGCTGTTCGGGGCGCGCAACTACACTGCCGAACTGGTGCGTGATGACGTGGTCTCCCAATGCGAGGGCGTGGATTTTGCGCCCTACACCGGGAACAGTGACGCCGCCAGCCAGGCCTGTGAGGTGCTGGCCGACTGGGACACCCGCCACAGTATCGACAGTCTGGGCGCCCACGTGTTTTATGAGTTCTGGCAGGTGATGCGTGGAACTGAAAACCTCTGGGCCGTACCCTTTGATCCCGCCGACCCGGTGAACACACCCAGCCAGCTTAACGTGACTGACGACGCCGTGGCGGAAGCCGTGCGTACCTCACTGGCCGCGGCCGTGGATCGCCTGATCGAAGCGGGTATTCCGATGGATGCCCCCTGGGGCGAGGTGCAGTTCGACGAGAAAAACGGCGTGCGCTACCCGATTCACGGCGGATCGAGCAGCATGATGTTCAGTGTGATTACCTCGCCGCTGGTTGACGGCGAGGGCTATTCCGCCATTCGCCACGGGAACAGCTACATGCAGGCGGTTACGTGGGACAGTAGCGATTGCCCGGTGGCTTTCGCGTCACTGTCTTACTCCCAATCCACAGACCCCGCCTCCGATCACTACGCCGATCTGACCGAGGCTTACAGCAACGGTGAATGGATCGATATGCCCTACTGCGAAGCAGACCGGGATGCCGAGGAAGTGCGGCGGGAAACGGTGCAGGAATAGGGCGCTTCATCCCTTGTTGTCAGGGTCTGCAGGGCAGGTCCTGACGGCAGGGGGTATTACAGTTCTCTTCCCAGTATTTGATCGACCACCCAGGCCGTGTGTGCAGCACTTGCGCCGGTTGAGGGGTGCGGGGCATTGTAGAGCAGTGCATCACGCATCTGCGCCACGTGATGCGCCTGAATGTGTGTTGGGTGATCGATCTGGAAGCTTGCCTGACCTTCGGCGTTCTGCAGGTTGATGGGTGCCTCGTCGATAATCGAAAACGCGAGCTCACCCTCGCTGCCTTCGATTGTCACCTGATCCTTGCGCACACGGCTCCCGAAGTTCCAGGAGCCGCTACCGGTGACGTTGTTGTCGTGCACCCAGCAGGCCGTGATGGCGTCGAAGGCTGTGTAGAGCTTTTGTTGATTGCGCTGGATACCGTGAACTTCGCTGTAGTTCCCGAGTAGATAGGCGAACAGGTCGAGCCCATGACTGGCGAGGTCGTCGAAGTATCCTCCCGGTGCTACTCGGCTATCCGTCCGCCAGTTGTCAGCGCCGGTGCGATCCGCTTCATTGGGCGGCTTGCTCAGGTGCCAGCTGATGTGCCGCGGTTCGCCAATAGCGCCCGAGGCCAGCAGCGATTTGACCTTGGTGAATCGGGGCAGGGAGCGACGGTAGTAGGCAACGAACAGGGGCAATTGCGGTACCGAGAATGCGTCGACGATGGCCCGGCATTCGCGGTAGCTCGGAGCCATTGGTTTTTCGATGCAGCACGGCTTGCCGGCTGCGGCGACACGCAGGGCGTAGTCGGTGTGGCTGTCGGGTGGGGTGGCGATGTAAACCGCGTCGACCCCGGCATCGTTGATCAGGGCATCGGCATTGTCGTAGAAGCGTTCAACGCCGTGTCGTTGCGCGTAGTCGCGGGCCAGTTCGCCATTGCGCCGCATCACAGCCACCAGTTCGAAGCCTTTGCATTGCTGGTAGGCCGGCCCGCTTTTCACCTCGGTAACATCACCGCAACCGATAATGCCCCAGCGAATGGGGCGGGTGGTGCTGTACTGCAACGTGACTCCCCCCCCCAAAAAAAAAACTAAAAATCGATGGCCGCGTGGCGAGCTCAGTCCGCTTCTACGAACTCGGTAACTTCCAGGTCAAATCCCGACAGGGCATTGAAGTGTGTCGGCGCCGACATCAGCGCCATATTGCCCACACCCAGGCGCTTCAGAATCTGCGCACCAGTGCCGATAAAGCGATAGTTCTGAATGTGGCCATCGTCGCTGCCGGTACTGTCCACATCGGGCCAGCGGGCCACCTGGTCCAGTTCGAAACGGCTGCTGCGTTCCTGGTCAAGCATCACCACCACGCCTTTACCGGCGGCGGCGATGTGGGCCATGGCGCGGCTGTAGGTCCAGCCGGTGCCGCCGTCGGGTAGGCGGGTGCCGAGCAGGTCGCGCAGGGTGTTGATGGTTTGTACGCGAACCAGAGTCGGTTCGCTTTCTACGATGTCACCCAGGGCCATGGCATAGTGTACGGAGTCGTCGACCAGGTCGTGGAAGGCGTGCAACTGGAAGGCACCGAATTCGGTTTCCACCGTTTTACTCTCGCGCAGTTCCACCGATTGCTCGTGCAGGGCGCGATAAGTGATGAGGTCGGCAATGGTACCCATCTTCAACTTGTGTTTAACGCAGAACTCTTCCAACTGGGGGCGGCGGGCCATGGTGCCGTCCTCGTTCATGATTTCCACGATCAGCGCTGCGGGCGCGAAGCCGGCCATGCGCGCCAGGTCGACACCGGCTTCGGTGTGGCCGGCGCGGCGCAGAACGCCGCCGGGTTTGGCCACAAGGGGAAAGATATGCCCCGGCTGCACGATGTCGCTCGGGCGAGCGTCACGGGCGGCTGCAGTTAGCACTGTATGCGCCCGCTGGGTGGAACTGATACCTGGACCCTTACGCTCTGCCGCATCGATCGACACGGTGAAGTTGGTTTCGTGCTGGGAGCGGTTGTCCCGCACCATCAGGGGCAGGTCGAGCTGGCGTGCCCGATCGGGTGTGATCGGCATGCAGATCAGGCCGCAGGCCTCGCTGCTGAAAAAGGTGATGATCTCCGGCGTCACCGCCTCGGCGGCGATAATCAGGTCGCCTTCATTTTCCCGATCTTCGTCATCCATCAGTACGACCATCCGCCCCTGGCGGATGTCGTCGAGTAGGTCGGGAATGCTCGCCAGTGCCACGTGTTCAGCCCTCGATCATTTCAATCGCGACCGCAGTCGCTTCGCCGCCACCGATGCACAGCGCAGCAACACCGCGCTGCTTGCCGTAGTGCTTCAGGGCGTACATCAGGGTGACGATCACGCGAGAGCCGGTGGAGCCGATGGGATGGCCCTGGGCGCACGCGCCGCCGTGTACATTTACCTTGGCGTGGTCGAGGCCGAGGTCCTGCATGGCCAGCATGGTGACCATGGCGAAGGCTTCGTTGATTTCGAACAGATCGACGTCGTCAGCACTCCAGCCGGTTTTGGCCAGTACCTTCTCAATCGCGCCGATGGGGGCCAGAGTGAACTCGCCCGGCTCCTGACTGTGACGGCTGTGCGCCACGATGCGGGCCATCGGCTTCAGGCCGCGGGCATTGGCTTCGCTTTCGCTCATCAACACCAGCGCGCTGGCACCGTCGGAAATGGAGCTGGCGTTAGCGGCGGTGATGGTGCCGTCTTTGGCGAAGGCCGGGCGCAGGCTGGGAATTTTGTCCAGCGCGGCTTTGTGGGGCTGTTCGTCGTCTTCAACGACAAATTCCCCTTTGCGGGTTTTCACCGTGACCGGAGCTGTCTCTGCTTTTAGCAGGCCGTCATCGATGGCGCGCTTGGCGCGGCTCAGTGATTCCACCGCAAAGGCGTCCATCTGTTCACGGGTCAGGCCGCGCTCGTTGGCGGTTTCCTGCGCGAAGGAGCCCATGGCTCGACCGGTGTAGGCGTCTTCCAGGCCGTCCATGAACATGTGGTCATACACCGACTTGTGGCCGGAACCAATTCCGCCGCGGGCCTTGGCCAGCAGGTGTGGTGCATTGCTCATGCTTTCCATGCCACCGGCAACCACCACTTTGTTGGTGCCTGCCACGATGCTGTCGTAGCCAAAGATGGTGGCCTGCATGCCACTGCCGCAGGCCTTGTTGACGGTAACGGCGCCAGTGGATTTGGGAATGCCGGCACCAATCGCGGCCTGGCGGGCGGGGCATTGCTTCAAGCCGGCGGGCAGTACACAGCCCATGAAAACTTCGTCGATGTCGGCGGCGTCTACACCCGCGCGCTCAACCGCGGCGGCAACCGCGGCACTGGCCAGTTCGGGGGCGGGCACGGCGGCCAACTCACCCAGCAAGCCGCCCATGGGGGTACGGGCACCATCGATGATTACTACGTTTTCCTGGCTCATAGCGGGTTCCTGATTTGTGTGGGGTTTTGGACCGGGCCTGAACGCTGCAGGCCCGGGGGCAAAGGGGCGCCTATTTAGCCACAGCGCGGGCCCCGATTCAAACGTGAAGGTGGCCCGCAGAGCGCGGCGCAGCGGGCCTTTCAGCCGCCTGAATGACCGTCGAAGAGCTTGCCGCGGACCGCCTTGCGGTACTGCCCCGGCGATACTCCGGCGTGACGGCGGAACAACTGGGAAAAGTAGCTGGCGTCGCGCAGTCCCACCTGCCAGCAGATCTCGCTCACTGACAGGTTCGAGCTGCGCAGCAAATCCTTCGCAGTATGTACGCGCTGGTTTTGCAGGTAGGCCTGGGGCGAGTAGCCGGTGGCCTGCCGGAAGCGGCGACTCAGGCTGCGTTCCGACAGGCCGAGCCGGGTGGCCAGTATGGCCATGTCGGCGCCGGCCGACAGGTTGTCGCGCAGCCACTGCTGGGCTTCAATCACCAGTTCGTCGTGGTGCAGGCTGTCCGGTTCATCCTGGTAGGCGGCAGCCGCAAAGGGGCGGCGAATTTCGGGGGAGAACTGGTTTTCCAGTGCGCGGGCGATGCGCGTGCCAAACCAGTCCTCCACCAGATGCACCATCAGGTCGGCGATGGAGTTCACGCTGCCCACGCAGTACAGGGACTCGGCCTGGGTGATCAGGTGTCGGGTTTTCAATTGCACCTGGGGATAGCGTTTGGCAAAGGGTTTGAAATAGTTCCAGTGGGTAGTGGCCGGTTTACCATCGAGCAGTCCCGCTTCCGCCAGCAGGCAACTGGCCGTACCCACACTGCAGATACGCGCACCGTGGTTTTGCCAGTTGCGCAGGTAAGGGAGCAGGTCGCGACAGGCCCGCAGAGTGGGCAGGGGGTTGCGCCAGATACCGGGGAGCAGCACCAGGTCGGGCGCCGGTGCGCTGTCCACGGTGCAATCGGGTTTCAGGGTCAGGCCGCTGGCGGTGGCAATGGGCTCGGGAGACAGCGCGGTCAGTTGTAGTTCCACGCGACTGGCGCGACGTGTGGCGGCACTGTCCATTTGCCCCGCTGCCTGCAGGATTTCCATTGGCAGGGTGATACTGGAGGCCAGCGCGTTGGGGTAGAGCACGAACAGGGCTCTAATCGGTGCTAAGGTCGACATGGCGGTAATGGCCTATTAAGTGTCCGAAATACCATATCATTGATTTCGCGGGTATCGCTACACTGGAAGGCCTCGGTACCCTCATTGGAACAGTGTTATGTCCCTGCAGCGTCTCCCCGTGATCGTCGGCTTTGGCGGCATCAATTCCGCCGGTCGCAGTTCTGGCCATCACGCCTATTGTCGAATGGCAGACGGGGCACTGCCCGAGGCGCGGCAGGAGCGTACCCTGGCGTCGCTGGCGGCCTTGATGGGGCGTGAGTACACACCGGGTGACGCGCTCGGCGCGCGCGAGCTGCGCGAGCACACCCTGATTCGGCGCATCGAGTCCAGTCACTTCGACCCGGACTGGATTTCCTGGAACCAGCGCTTCCCCACTCAGAGTAATGGCCAGCCGGTCACCTTCCATCTGCGCCGCAAAGACCTGCCGGCGGTGATTCCCGAAGACTGGAAAGTTCAGGATGTGTCGGTAACGGAAGTGCGGGTGGAAATCATGGGCCAGCAGGACTTCCTGTTGCCCACCCACCGTGTGGCCGAGGTTCAGGCTGCCGGACAACTTCCCTCCGGCTTTGAGCCGGGGAAACTCTACCCTTCGCGGAGTCACCCGCGCGGCCTGCAGATGTCTGTTTTCGCTGCCTCTGATGCCCTGCAGAGCCTGGGCATTCCCTGGGAGCGCGTGATGGAAACGGTTCCCGTAGACCAGGTCAGTGTTTACGCCGGCAGTGCCATGGGGCAGCTGGACAACGCCGGCGCGGGAGGCATGGTCAAGGCGCGTTACCTCGGCCAGAAAGTCACCTCAAAGTACTGCCCGTTTAGCTTCGCGGAAATGCCTGCGGACTTTATCAATGCTTATGTGTTGGGCAACCTGGGCACCACCGGTGCGACCCTCGGCGCCTGCGCATCCTTCCTCTACAACCTGCGGCACGGCATTGACGACATCCGCAGCGGCCGTGCGCGTGTGGCCTTTATCGGTGGGGCGGAAGCGCCGATCACACCGGAAATCATGGAGGGCTACAGCGCCATGGGCGCGCTGGCCAGTGACCAGAAATTGCGTGGGCTGGACGGTATTGCCGACGATCAGGCGCCGAACTATCGTCGCGCCTGTCGCCCCTTCTCTGACAACTGTGGATTCACCATCGCCGAATCGGCGCAGATGGTGGTGTTGTTCGATGACGCTCTGGCGATGGAGTTGGGCGCCAGTGTTTACGGCGCCGCTACTGATGTGTTCGTTAACGCCGATGGTTTCAAGAAGTCGATTGCCGGCCCCGGCGTGGGCAACTACATCACCATGGCCAAAGCCGTGGCGGCGGCGCGCGCCATCGTTGGCGAGCGCGGCATTCGAGAGGGCGGCCTGGTGCAGGCCCACGGCACTGGTACGCCGCAGAACCGGGTGACTGAATCGCACATCCTGAGTGAAACGGCGCGGGCCTTCGGTATCGATGCCTGGCCGGTGGCCGCGCTCAAGGCCTACATCGGCCACTCGTTGGGTGCGGCTTCGGGTGATCAACTGGTGTCCACCCTGGGTATCTGGGAGCACGGGGTGATTCCCGGTATCGCCAGCATCGACCACCTGGCGGACGACGTTTACACCGATCATCTGGCGTACTGCATGGAGCATCGGGAGATCGACACCGATGCCGCACGCTACGCCGTAATCAATTCCAAGGGTTTTGGTGGCAACAATGCCTCGGCTACAGTGCTCAGCCCGGTAACCACACGCGCGATGCTGCAGGCGCGCTACTCCAAGTCGCAGTGGCAGCAATGGGAGGCGGCCAACGAGTCCGTTTGTGCGGCGCGGCAACAATACGACGACGACATGATTGCGGGGCGGGGTGAGGTGATCTACCGCTTTGATCACGGCGTGCTGGGCGATGCCGATGTGAGTCTGAGTGCCGATTCAGTACAAGTGGCTGGTAAAACCGTCTCGCTGGCGATGGCGTCGCCCTGGGCGGATATGCAGGTCGCGGATTAGGTAGAGAGCGGATTAAGTCGCCAGCTTCCCCGCCAAATGAGGGAGTACAGCCGCGAGCTCTGGCTTATTGGCCACTAACTCTTCAGTGGTCAGGCCGTCCAGTTCGTGGGGGAAAACCAGCCAGTCATTTCCGCTGTGCAGGTAGTAGTCCGGCTCTCGATCGGTCTGGTTGTTGCCGGGCTTGAAGTAGGGCGTGGCCACGCGGATTTCCCCCGCACCCCCGGTTTGTGCCCGCAACTGGGCCAGCACGGTCGCCATGCTGAGGCCGGTATCGTAGACGTCATCCACCAGCAGCAACGAAGCGCCATCCCGCAGTCGGGGTACCAGATACTCCAGCCCTTCCACCACCACCTCGCGATTCTGTTGACCGATGCCGCTGTAGGACGCGGTGCGAATAGCGCAGTGTTTTGCCTTGACGCCCAGGATGTAAAGCAGTTCGTGCACGGCGATTCCCACGGGCGTACCGCCCCGCCAGATACCGCTGACCAGATCGGGGCGAAACCCACTCTCGTACACATCCCATCCCAACTGGAAGGCGTCCTGTAACAACTGTGATGGGCTGATGTACTTTTTGTGCACGGGCTCTCTCCCTGATGTCTCTTGCAGCCTAGCACAGGCCGGTGTCGATTCATTAATACTTGCTTGCGCCGGCGTGGGGGAGTGGTTAGCCTGCTGCTTTGTATCTGGCTGCCAGGAGCAAGCTATGAAATTATTGCTACGCCTTTCGGGTGCGTTATTGGTGGCCCTCACTGCTCAGGTTTCCGCAGCAGACATGGGTGGCATCGCCACGCGTTATGTTCAACTGGTGCTAACCCTTGGCAATCACGATCCGGCCTATGTAGACGCCTACTATGGTCCGGCGGATTGGGCTGAACAGGCCAAAAACGACAAGGCGTCCCCGGGGGAACTGGCCAGTCAGGCGCAGAGCCTGCGCCAGCAGCTCGGTGCGATCCCCGACAGTGGTGAGAATGAGATGACCGCCCTGCGGCGGCACTATCTGGATGTGCAGCTCGGGGCGCTAGCGGCCCATGCACAGAGTCTGGACAAGGGCCAGCGTCCCGATTTCCAGACTCAGACCAAATCCCTGTACGACACCAATCCACCTGGGGCGCCGCTGTCATCCTTCGATCCCATTCTCGATGCCATCGCCGATCTGGTCCCCGGTGATGGGCCCCTTGATGAGCGCATTGAAGCTTTCCTTAAACGGTTCGAAATTCCCGACGACAAGTTAAGCGCCGTGTTCGATGCGGCCATTGCCGAGTGCCGCAAACGCACCGAGGCCTATCTCACCTTGCCCAAAGGGGAGGACTTCACCCTGGAATATGTGAAGGACAAACCCTGGAGCGGTTACAACTGGTATCAGGGTAAATCCCAGAGCCTGATTCAGATCAACACGGACCTGCCGGTGCGCATTGATCGGGCCGTCGATCTGGGCTGCCACGAGGGCTACCCGGGCCACCACACCTACAATGCCATGCTGGAAGCGGCGCTGGTGGACGGGCGGGGCTGGGTGGAGTTCAGTGTTTATCCGCTGTTCAGTCCTCAGTCACTGATTGCCGAGGGTTCGGCCAACTATGGCATTGAACTGGCCTTTCCCGGCGAGGAAAAACTCGCCTTTGAAAAAGCCGTGCTGTATCCCCTGGCCGGCCTGGACCCGGCGGCTGCGCAGGACTACGAGCGCGTGCAGGTACTCAAACAACGCTTGTCGTTCGCTCGCAACGAGATTGCCCGGCAGTACATCAACGGTGAGATCGATCGTAAACAGGCGGTCAAGTTGTCACAGAAATATGGGCCGGCCAGTGCCCAGCGAGCGGAACAGTCTGTGCGCTTTATCGACACCTACGGCGCCTACGTGATCAATTACAACTGGGGTCGCGAACTGGTCAAACGATACATCGAGAAGGACAACGCCGACCCGGCGGCGCGCTGGCAGCGCTTTGGTGAACTGTTGTCGTCACCGCGTTTGCCGTCGTCACTGTCCCGCTGAAATCCCTCGCTCGCCATACTGGGCGGGGAACAGCTTGCGGTCGAGGAAATCGAAAATGTCCTCGGTTAGCAGGTTCATGCCGACCGGCGTCATGGCCAGAAAGGGCTGCCAGTGATTGTAGGGGAACACGATGCGTTCTGGTCGGCCGGTCGCCAGCCACAGTGACTCCCGCGATGCCGGCGGGATGCAGTCATCTTCGGTCGCCTCGATGATGAGGCCACCCTCGGGCCGGTAGCGCCCGCGCCACAGCGCCGGGTCGCCGAAGGCGAGTTTGTCGCGAAAGAAGCTGCGGAACTGATCGAGATTCCAGTCCAGATTGCGCATTGCACGCTTGCGCATCCCGCCCACCACCACACTGCAGTAACTCATCACCTCCCAGGGCTGGGCGCCGCCGAGCACATACACGGCAGTACTCACACGCGGATCCACTCCGGCGACATTGGCGGCAACGATAGCGCTCATGCTGAAACCGATGATGGCGATACGGCTGCCGTCGATTTCCGGGCGGGATTCAGCCCAGTCGATCAGCTGGCGCGTGTCGATCACCGCCATCCGAAAGCGTTCCACGGAGCGGTCCACTTCCTGTTCAAAGTCCACCTGGGTTTTTTGCTTGCCCAACAGGGACCAGTCGAACAGCGCAGCGTCACCTTGCAGCCAAAGGATGTTGGCACCGCCCTGCGTATGTAGCGCGTAGCCACCCGCCATCACCGTCGAAGGGAAGGTGTGGGTGGCCCAAATGGGCAGCACGATCAACAAGGGGCGGGGTCCCTGTTGACGGGATTCGAAATAACGGGCTTCCACCTGATTGTCCGGCTGGCCGTTGTCGCCACTGGATGGGAAGCGGATGCCGTACACGTCGTAACCTTCCATCTGCCGGTAGGGCAGGGGGAAGGTCTCTACCGGTGCGGTACGTGGGCTGTAGTCGTATAGGGAAGGGGCCACCGAAGCGGGCATGGTGTAGGCCACTGGGCTGCGGTAGTCAAAGGCCTGATGTTCATGGGCAACACAAGCACCCAGTAGCAGCGTAAGAGCTGCGGACCAAGCTACGGGCAGGCAGTTTGGAATCAGGCTGGGCATGGCGTTCCCGAAGGCGGATTGTTCTGCTCGCCGGCAGAATAACACAGGGCATAGACGGTCTTCCCGCCGCCCTGTGTTACAGTGAGCGCCCTTCATAACAAGCGGCTTCCGATGTCTGCCGACGCACTCAGTCTGCAATTACCGGCGCTACCCGCGCCGGTGAAACTGTACTTACACGACGAACAGGATCAGGTGATTTCGCAGC
The DNA here is from genome assembly GCA_030427085.1 of Gammaproteobacteria bacterium. Lineage (GTDB taxonomy): Bacteria > Pseudomonadota > Gammaproteobacteria > Pseudomonadales > Halieaceae > JAUHXH01. Next base: position 214,914 of record JAUHXH010000001.1, read on the forward strand.
GCCTGCGAGACACCGGCGTGTGGGAACCGTACGAGACGGAACTGTTGTTTCAGTGCTTGCAGCTCGGCGATGTGTTTATTGATGCGGGTGCCAACATCGGCTATTTCTCCGTGTTGGCCGCAGCGGCGGTCGGCCCGCAGGGCCGGGTATTTGCCTTCGAGCCGGAGCCAAACAACTGCGCCTTGTTGTCACGCAGCGTGGCCGCGAACAGCTTTGAAAAGCAGGTCACTGTGGTGCAGGCCGCACTGGCGGCGCAGGCCGGGGAAGCCCGCTTGCACCTGCATCCCTCCAATCTGGGGGATCACCAGATTTATGCGGGCGACGGTGAGCGCGACAGTATCAGTGTGCAAACCCTTTGTGGCAGTGACTATCTGGCCCCGCGTGCAAACAGCGCGGCACTATTAAAAGTGGACACTCAGGGGGCTGAATACCAGGTGATGTTGGGCCTAATGGCGTGGTTGCAAAGCCTGGCGTCACCGCCCCGAATCCTGCTGGAATTAACGCCTTATTCCCTGCAGCTCGCAGGCAGTTCCGGCCGGGAGTTGATTGACTTACTGGCCAGCCTTGGCCAGCCCTTCTGGATCGTGGATCACATCGAACACTGCCTGCACGCCAGTGATGCGCCGGCGCTGGCGACCTGGTGTGATAACGTGGCGGCCTGCGAGGGTGATCGGGGATTCATGAATATACTGGTTGGGCCCGCGCCCTGAGTCCGGTGGCCGCTGCTTTGTCAGTGCTGCTATGATGAGCCCCCGCATTTCCCGTAGCCTGACAATGAACGACATTCTGAATTTCCTGCAGTCCCGTAATTCCGCGCCCCGGCTGGTTGCGCCGGCGCCGAGTGCCGCAGAGCTCGAGCAAATCTTTCGCTGTGCCCTGCGAGCGCCGGACCACGCCTGGATGCGCCCCTGGCGTTTCCTGACCATCAGCGGTGAGCGTCGTGAGGACTTGGGAGAACTGTTGGAACACGCACTATTGCAACGCAACCCGAACGCCAGTGCGGGCGAACGAGAGAAAGCGCGCAATTCACCATTGCGAGCGCCGCTGGTGATCGTGTCGGTGGTGCGCATCAGTGAACATCCCAAGGTGCCGTCCGTTGAGCAGCGCCTGTCGGCGGGCTGTGCTGCTCACGCTGTATTACTGGGCGCCGAAGCGCTGGGCTATGCCGGCGTCTGGCGCACCGGCCCTGCCGCCTTTGATCCTACGGTGATGTCTGGTCTCGGCCTCAACGACGACGAGGAAATCATCGGTTTTCTATACCTCGGTACACGCGACGGTGATCCCAAGCGATTGCCGGAACTGGCGCCGGCGGATTACGTCAGCCATTGGTAGCCAACCTGCTTGGTGCAACAGTCGCGTCCGAGTCCACACTTCGATAAGCTCAATCACAAGCCTCTAACAACAAGCGAGAGAAACGCATGGAACTGCCCCAGTACGAAACCCTGAAACTCAGCGTTGATGGCGCCGTGGCCACTGTCCACCTGAACCGCCCGGACAAAGCCAACAGTATGAACGCCCCGATGTGGCGCGAACTTCAGGAGAGTTTCGAATGGCTGGATGCCGAATCTGCAATTCGGGCCGTTGTGCTGTGTGGTGAGGGCCGTCTATTTTGTGGCGGTCTGGATCTTGCCATGTTCGGCGACATCATCTCCTCTGCAACTGACCCCGCACGGCGTGCGGAGGATTTTCGTCGCAAGGTGTTGAGCATGCAGGACAACCTCTCCGCACTGGAAAAATGCCGCAAGCCGGTGCTGGCTGCCATCCACGGCCCCTGTATCGGCGGTGGCGTTGACCTGGTCTGCGCGGCCGATATGCGTTATGCCACTGAAGATGCTTTCTTCTGCATCCGCGAGATCGATATTGGCATGACCGCCGACGTTGGCACACTGCAGCGCATGCCGAAGCTGATTCCCGACGGCGTGGTGCGTGAGTTGGCCTACACCGGGCGCAATATGGAAGCGGCGGAGGCCTTGCAGTTAGGGTTTGTTAATCGTGTCTATGCCGATCGTGAGGCGCTGCTGGCCGGTGTGCAGGCCATCGCAGCGGAGATTGCTGCCAAAGCGCCGCTGGCCATTCGCGGCACCAAGGAGATGCTGGTCTACAGCCGCGATCACAGCGTGACCGACAGCCTCAACTACATCGCCACCTGGAATGCCGGCATGCTCAGTCAGGTGGACCTGATGGAGGGCGTTACCGCGCAGGCTGAGAAGCGCGCCGCCAATTACGACGATTAACGCCCCCTTGATTCGCTGTTTCGGAGCATCCCCATGAGCGTGCTCACCTGGCTAAACCGCCCGTGGCTGCATTTTGTAGCACTGGGACTGGTCCTGTTTCTATTGCAGCGCTGGGCCTTTCCGCCGCCGGTGCCTGTTATCGGCCCACTTTCGGAGGCGCGCAAGGAAGCACTGGACCAGCAGTGGCTCGCCACCACGCGGCAGCCGCCCACCGAGGAACAGCGGCTGCGTATGCAGGAGGCGGAGTTGGAGCGCGACGTACTGTTCCAGCGCGCCATGGAACTGGAACTGTACCGGCACGACTCCGTGATCTACCAGCGCTTGTTGCGGAACATGCGGTTCCTGGGACTGGATCAGGGGCAAGATGACGAAGCGCTGTATCGCGAGGCTCTGGATATGGGCTTACACCTGGGTGACGAGGTGATCAAACGGCGCATGATCCAGGTGATGGAGCAGCTGTTGTTACTGGCCCATCCGCCAGCAGCCGTGGATGACGCTGCGCTGGCCACGGCCTACGAGGAGCGGCGCGAAGCGCTGCGCCAACCCACGCGTTATACCCTGCAGCATCTGTATTATCCGCGCGAGAAGGTGGCAGAAATCGCACCCACATTGGAGCGCTTACGCAATGAGGGCATTGCCCCGTCGCAGGCGCTCTCCTTCAGCGCGCCCTTTTTGCCCGGTTACCGGTTTGCTGGCCAGTCGCCCGATCAACTGGCGCGGCAGTTTGGTGCGGCGTTTGTAATGAATCTGGAACGCTTGCAACCACAGCCCGGGCAGTGGGTTGGCCCGGTACAGTCCTCTTTTGGACAGCATCTGGTGTGGGTGGAAGCCATCGAACCGGCGCGCGATGCTGAATTGGCTGAAGTGCGCCAACGCCTGCAGCGCGACCTGGAAAGCGAAGCCCGCAACGCGGCGCTGGCATCAGCCGTTGCGCAACTGCGTAGTGAATATGAGGTACGCCTGTGAAGCGCTTGCTGGCCGCATTATTCCCTTTGTTGTTGCTCGTCGCGGGTGAGAGCCAGGCACACCGCTTCGCCCCATCACTGTTGAAAGTAGTGGAGACAGGCTCCGGACAGTACACCGCCGTCTGGAAAAAGCCCGCCCAGGCCACCAGCGTCACGCCCTTGGTACCGAGCTGGCCTGAAGACTGTGCGGTGGCCGTTGAGGGTGAGGTACAAATGGAGGGCACCGGCCTGGTCAGCCGCTACCGGCTGGATTGCAGCGGTGAGGGAAGCGGCGATCTGGTAGGGCAGTCACTGGGCGTGACCGGATTGGGCCCCAACCAGGCCTCCGCCATGGTCATGCTCACACTGCAGGACGGACGCTACTACCAGCAGGTGTTGAATAGCGAACGCGACACTTTTGTCATTCCCGAGGAACCTGGCGCCGGCCGCGTAATGCTGGAGTACAGCGTGTTGGGCGCCGAGCACATCTGGGGCGGTATTGATCATCTACTGTTCGTGTTCGGCCTGTTATTACTGGTGGGCTGGGGCAAGCGCCTGATCTGGACCATCACCGCCTTCACCTTGGGGCACAGCATCACGCTGTCGCTGGTGACGCTCGGGTTTTTCGATTACCCGGTGGCGCTGGTGGAGTTCACCATTGCGCTCAGTATTTTTGTCCTCGCGCTGGAACTGGCACGGCGCGACGGCGCAGGACTGTTTGCGCGCTACCCCTGGTGGTTGGCGGGCGGTTTTGGGCTGTTGCACGGTATGGGGTTTGCGGGCGCACTGGCGGAAGTTGGATTGCCACAAAGCGAAGTGCCACTGGCATTGCTGTTCTTCAATATCGGTATCGAAATGGGGCAGGTGCTGTTTGTGGTGGCCGTGATGGCGGTGTATTGGCTGCTGCGGCGTCCGCTGGGGAACTGGAACGAGCGCTTGCTGCCCGTTCCGGTTTATCTGCTGGGGGCGCTCTCCGCCATGTGGTGCATTGAGCGCGGCATGGAAGTACTCAGCTAGTCGTCTTTGTTGCCGGGATAGCGTTCCATCACGATGAAGGGGTGGAAGGCCAACTCAATGCCCTCGCGCACGAAGGTTTCATTCTCGAGGATATTGCGGCGGCGCACATAGCGGCCCGCGGATGAGCGAGTGTCGATAGCTTCGGTAGTGTCCATGCCGCCGCGGCTCAGGAACACGCGCTCCAGGTCCATATCGAAGATGGTGATCATCAACGATGCGCCGGCCACCGGCTGGTTCCAGTTGAAGTCGGCGGAAACGCCATTGCCGGGGCCAGACAGGCTCGGTTTGCGGGTAACGCCATCCCAACGCGCTGAGTGCTTGACGCCACTACTGAACACGGTTTCCACCTCGGCGAGGTTGGTGAACACGAAGGCGTCTACGTTGCGTTTTTTCATCTGGTCGCGAACGCTCTGCATAATCTGCGTGTAGGCGTTCATGTTGACGCGTCCGGTGGTGGGGTCGACCGGGTCGCCAAAGGCGCGAACCGCCGTATTCCAGTGTTGCTTGAATTCCCGCTGGGCTACTACTTTGTAGCCGTTTTCCTTGAGGTAGGAGCTAACCATGCCGTCAATGCGTGGGCTCACATCTTCCAGGTAGTTGCGCGAGGGGCCACCCAGGTTGACGTGCGGAATCACCACCGTTTTGATGTTGGCTTTCGCCAGGCGTTCCTGGTTCAGGTCAAAGGGGTATACCGTGGGGTTGTAAGTGGGCGCGCTGCTACAGCCACCGAGCAAGCTGGCTACGGTAAGAACTGTCGCGGCAATTTGGTACAAACGCATAATGGGGTCCGATTCGTTATAGTGGGCGCAGTCTATCACAGGGGCACAGAGGATTCGGGGGTTGATGTTACATCGTGAGGTAGAAGGGCAGGGGCCGGATGTGGTGCTGGTGCACGGGCTGTTTGGCATGGGCAACAATTTGGGTTTGCTGTCCCGGGAGCTGCGCGATGGGTATCGCGTTACCCGCGTTGATCTGCCTAATCACGGGCGCTCTCCCTGGCAGAGCGGCAGTGATATTCCCCGGATGGCCGATAGTTTGCTGGCGACACTGGATGCAGAGGGTGTTGAACGCTGCGCCCTGCTCGGCCACTCATTGGGCGGAAAAGTCTGCATGGAATTAGCCCTCGCTGCCCCCGATCGAGTGGCTGCCCTCGTGGTTGCAGACATAGCCCCCGCGGCGTACCCACCCGGTCACGACGATGTGTTTGCTGCGCTAAAGGCGGTAGCGGGGCAAGCGCCGCGCTCACGACAGTCAGCAGCACAATCGATGGCGCCGTTCCTGGACGATGACCGTGTCGTGCAGTTCCTGTTGCTGAGTCTGGTGCGTGATGAGGAGGGCGTGTACCGCTGGCGCTTCAATTTGGAAGAACTGCTGGCCAGCTATGCGGCATACCGTGCCAATATCAGCGAGGGTGTGTATGAAGGGCCCGTGCTGTTTTTGAAGGGGGAGCAGTCGGATTACATCCAGCCCGAACACCGGGAGGCGATAGAGTCGCGCTTTCCGCATGCCAAAGTCAGGGTGTTGCGCGAAGCCGGCCATTGGCTCCACGCCGAGCAACCCCGCCTGTTCAACAACGTGGTCAAGCGCTTCATGGCGCAAGCCTGGCCGCCAGAGAGTTAGTGTGGCTTGGCAGTTTGGGCGCCAGCCCGTATCCTGCCAGCCACCCGACCTCACCCCAATCGTAAGAGTGCTACAGGATGAGTGACAGCCTTGCCCCGCCCGAGGGCTTTAAACAACTCGGCCGGCCCATTCCCGCCGAAAACCTGATCGGCCCGTTTTACTACCGTCGTGACGGCGAAGCTCTGGAGATGGGCTTTCGCGTGGAAGAGAAAAACAGCAATGGCAATGGCGCTTGCCACGGCGGGGTGCTGAGCAGCTTTGCCGATTACTGCGCCACCATGGTGGCCCTGCAGGGGGTGAAGGAAAGTTGTGTCACCATCAGCCTGCACTGCGACTATCTGGCGCCGGCCCGTGTGGGCGACTGGGTCAGCGGGCGCGCACAGGTGCTGCGACGCAGTCGCAGTATGACGTTCCTGCGTGGTGAACTGGCGATTGAGGGCAACGATGTGCTGGCATTCCAGGCGGTGATGCGCCGCATAGGACAGGACCCGAAAGCCGTATGATTTTGTCGCTTGAAGGTGTGCTCAGCCTGTTTGTACTGGGCATCGCCGCACTGTACATTCTGTCCGCTACCCGCGTCCGCGAGTTGGCGCTGGATGCGGTCCGTCACGCCTCGCAGCGCGACGATTTTCAACTGCTGGACCAGACCATTCACATTCAGCGCTTGTCCCTCAGTCGCGATCGCCGGGGGCGCTGGCGGATCTGGCGCCAGTACCGCTTTGAATACAGCTACGATGGGGTGGAGCGGCTGCGCGGAACGGTGATTATGCTGGGGCGAGAGCTGCAGGCCATTGCTGTGAGCGAGCCTAACGTGACTCTGCACTGACAGTCGTCACAGCAAACCACCGAACATCGCCGCCAACACACTCAGCGCCACCAGGATCAGCAGGCAGCCGAAGAGTCGGTCCAGCCAGACCGCCTTTGCTCGCAACAGGCGCAGGAACCCCGGCCGGCTGACCAACATGGCCACCAGGCAGTACCAGGCAGCATCGGTTACGCCCACCGTAGCCACCATGATGCCTTTCTCTCCAAGGCCAGCATCTGGCCGCAAAAACTGACTGAACAGCGCCAGCATGAACACGGCGAGCTTTGGATTGAGGAAGGCGACCAGAAAACCATCGCGTATGGGGCGGCTACCGGGTCCTGTGGCTTGCTCCGCACTGCCACTCCCTCCCGCACTGCGCAGGGATTTCACGCCCAGATAGATCAGGAATAGCGCGCCCGCCAACTGGATCGCGCCGAACAGGGTCGGAGACCCTGCAATCAGTACCGCCAGCCCCGTTACCGTGAGCAGCCCGTACAGGGCCACTCCAACACCGTGGGCGAGGGCGCTGGCCAGGCCCGCGGGCGCTCCGCGATTGATGGTGGCACCCATCACCACGGCCAGACTCGGCCCGGGCGACATGGCGCCCAGCAGGCAAACGGTGAACAGGGGCAACCACTGGGCAAAGGTCATGCCGCTCATATCGGGTTGGGGAAGCTGTAGTCCCGCTCCACTTTGGCGATGCGGGTGGTGTAGGCGCGGTACCAGTCGCTGCGCCCCCGGCGCTGTGCCTCGCGGTGGTCGGCCTGTTGCTTCCAGTTGCGGATGGATTGAAGGTCCCGCCAGTAGCTCACGGTGATACCCACACCCTCCCTCGCGGCTTCGATACCGAGAAAGCCTGGTTGCTCGGTGGCCAGACTCAGCATGGCCTCGGCAGTCTCGCCGTAGCCTTCGAGTTGGTCGGATTGCAGGGAGGTAAAGATGACGGCGTAGTAGGGTGGTTCGGGGGTGGCGGCGATGGCTGACATGGGGGGCTCCCGGACAGGAAATTGGAAATGTGTAACGAAGATTCAGAGATCATTTTTTTTCCACAGAATCTGTGTATAACTCAGTTGATAAATTGTTCAACCTCGCCCTGAGGGCCCATAACTCGCCCCTTATTACAGATTGGTTAAAAAATAACCACGTTCACTATATCTTTATAAATCAATTAGATACGGAATTTTCTTTAAGCTATATATTTGATGCTCAGTCTAAGTTCGTGAAACTTTAGTGACTGCTAGTTGGTGTTAATAACCTTCGCTGGACTGCTACCAAAAGTAACCACAATGTGCAATCAGAAACACGCAGGTGGCTCTGATAGGTATTCCAATCCGGGCCGATTCACCGAACCCCTTTTTCTGTAGATTTTCTGTAATCGTCAAGTCCTGACAGAACTGTTACCGATTTATGAATCACTTATTCCTGTCCGCGGAAGACGCAGCCGGAGGTGCAGGTTTCCCGGATTTCTACCGCACTCAATTGGGGCAGGTCGGGCTTCAGTCGCGCCCAGATCCAGCGACAGATATTCTCGCTGGTGGGGTTTTCCAGTCCGGGGATGTCGTTCAGGTAATAATGGTCGAGCTGATCGAGTAATGGCTTGAAGGCGGCCTTGAGGTCGCCGAAGTCCATCACCCAGCCACTGGTATCCCCAACCGGCCCCTCGACCCGCAAGCGCACATGAAAGGAGTGGCCGTGCAGTCGGGCGCACTTGTGTCCCTCGGGAACATTGGGTAGCCGATGGGCGGCTTCGAAGTGAAACTCTTTGTAAATTTCCATGCTGACTGTCGTCGAGGCCCAGGTTGCCAGAAGGCTTCCGGAGGCGGTGGATTGGCGGCCAAATTTCGAGCAATTTTACTACTAAAATCAGGGGTTTTGCGGTGCTGGCGGATTTTTAAAATTTTTTTACCGAGACGTTTGACACCCCAATATTTATCTCTATAATGCGCGTTCTCGGTTCGGGGGTGGTTAGCTCAGCTGGGAGAGCATCTGCCTTACAAGCAGAGGGTCGGCGGTTCGATCCCGTCACCACCCACCAATTCCGAGATGCAAAATCTACCGATTTAGGACCGGTAGTTCAGTTGGTTAGAATGCCGGCCTGTCACGCCGGAGGTCGCGGGTTCGAGTCCCGTCCGGTCCGCCATGTTCAAAGAACCCTGCCATTTGGCGGGGTTTTTTCGTTTATGGCTTTCGGTAGTGCGACGAGGACCAACCTTCGGCAAAACGCCAGGCGTCTTCAGGTCCCCCTGATCACATACGCAAACGCTTCCACCCAACTGCCATCATGTCGCAGCGCCTGGACCACAACTCGCTCATAGTCTTCCCCCTCAAAGTCATCCAGCATGTGCCAGTGAGTGCGAAGCTTTGTGGAGTGGAAGAGGTAGCCTTCGACCAGTCCTCCATCGGCGTCTATAACAAGCCCCGGGTAGCCCATGGCGGAGCCCCAGCCTTCCTCGTTGAGGTGGCCCGCGACTCTGGCCTTATCCCAGCGGCCACCGATTGCCTTTAGCACATGCTCGTTAGGTCCCCCCGGGGAGAGTGTTCCGTACACGAAGAGATTTTCTTCAACGTGAGCAGGGATGGATTCTGTTCTCTTCATCTCGCAGGGTGTCCTGACCTTTGTAGGGTGGAGCGCGGGCGCCGCAGGCAGTCTCGCTTCCCAGCCTGCATCAAAAAGACACCCAACAAAATCGCCGCAGCGGCCACAATGTCAAGTGCACTCAGATTCTCTCCAGCGAAAACCACGCCAATGAACAGGGCCACAATGGGCGGCAAATAGGTCACGCTTGAGGCTTTAATTGCGCCGAGCTGATCGACCAGATAGTAGTACCCGGTATAAGCGAGACCCGTGCCCAGAAACCCCGCCCCCAGAAAGAGGGCAGTGGTGGCGGGCCAATCATTGAAAATCGGGGTGATCTGTTGAATGTCGCACACAATCAACAGGATTAAAGAGGCCAGCCCCAATTGGTAGGTACACAGGGCAATGGGCGCGATGCCAGTCGAGCTCAAAAAGCGCTTGGCGTAGACAAATGAAAGTCCCACGCTCGCAGATCCTGCCAGCATGTACGCGACCCCTTCCAGGTCGGCACTCGATAGCCCTCCGGTCCAGGGGCGGGCGACAAGCAGTACGCCTGCCAGACCACACAGGACACCGAGGACAGAGCTTGTTCTCACCGGTTCATCTCGCAGGAATACTGTTGCTCCGATGAAGGAAATTAGGGGAATGGTGCCGGCGAGCATTCCCGCTACACCGGACGGCAGGCGTTCCACGCCGGCTGCAAAGGCGTAGTAATACAGCGCAGCTGCCAGCACTGACATTACCAGAAAGTGGTGCGTATAACGCAGGTGCCACCAGCGCAGCGATCGCGCTGCCAAGGCCAGCAGCAGTACCGGCAGGAAGCCGGTGACCACGCGCACCAGTACGATACTCTGGGGTGAGAGCCAATCACTGGCCATCTTGTTGAAGAGGTAGGTGCTACCCCACACCAGGCCAAGCAGGCCGTACACGATGTATGCAGTTCGATTGGATGAAGATGTCATCTCGTTGGCTCCCTCGGTAATGGGCGCCATTGTAGAAATCGGACAAATGGGCTACAAACGATCTTAACTACAGTTGGCAATAGAAAAACTATGTTATGAGTGCATATCCTCCTCTCAATGCTTTACGTGCATTTGAAGCCGCGTTAAGGCTTGAAAGCTTTAAATTGGCGGCTGAAGAACTGCATGTCACTCCCGGAGCTATCGGGCAGCAGATACGAAAGCTCGAGGACTGGCTGGAAGTAAAACTATTCGAACGTTCTGTCCGAAGATTGCAGCCAACGCCGGAAGCGCTTGCATTTGGCGCTCGTATCTCGCCGGCGTTGCACCAGATTCTGGATGCCAGCCGAGCACTGCGTGCCCGCCACGATCACTCGGTTCGGGTGGCCATGCCCCCCAGCTTCGCTGCGAAATGGTTTACCGGCCGTATGTCTCGATTCCTGATCGAGAATCCCACGACGGAGCTGCACATAGGGTCGTCCAGCGCGCTGGTTGACTTTAATCGTGAGCCCATTGATCTGGCTGTTCGTTATTTCGATGGCGTATCGGAGGAATTGGAAAGCGTACTGCTTTATCAGGGCCGCGCCGCGGTGTTCTGTTCACCGGCTTACCGGCGAGAACATGCATTGAAGCGGCCCAAAGATCTGGCGCGGGTGACCTTACTCAATGACACCCTCCATGCGTGGTGGCGCGAGTGGCTCGCAAACTATGCTGGGTTTTCTGCAGCCGAGTACGCAAAAATCCGGCGGATAGAAATCGACCAGACCCCGCTGGCTATTGAGGCAGCTATCCATGGCCAGGGTGTGCTACTGGCCAATCCGCTGTTAGCCGAGGAGGACATTGCCCAGGGGAAACTGATCCCCTTATTTCGGCAGTCGATACTGCCGGTACCGTATGGTTATTACCTTGTTCACCCAAAACAGCGCGAGCTGCGTGGGGCGGCACGGGCTTTTCGCGATTGGTTGCTGTCTGAGGCGCTAAAAATGGATGCAACTTGACCGGGCCTGCCGACGGCATCCAATGTTGAATAAAGATAGGGAATGAACGGTGCTTATACTGGATTTGGTGATTCCGTGAAACTGTCAAAGTGGGGCGCTTTGTAAGTATTTATATGAACTCTATAGTCTATCCTCAAAGAGGAGTAATTAGCCTGTTTAGGCTTCTTCAACCTTCGTATCGGGTCGTCTCAGGAGTTGTTTCCATGTCTGACTACAAGCGTTTTTCGTTAAGACTGCTAGTACTTATTCTTATTGGCCCGATCGGCCAGGCATTTGCACAAAGTGACAAGCCCAACATTTTGGTTATTTTCGGCGACGATATCGGTTATATGAATGTGTCGTCCTTTGGCGGCGACATCATGGGCGTAAAAACGCCCAACATCGACAAGCTCGCCAGCGAAGGCCTGAAACTGACCTCCTTTTACGCCCAGCCTAGCTGTACCGCAGGCCGCGCGGCCTTTCTCACCGGGCAACTGCCAGTGCGCACTGGCCTGACTACCGTGGGCACGCCCGGCTCCCCGGCGGGCTTGCAGAAAGAGGATGTCACCCTGGCTGAGATTCTCAAAACCCGGGGCTATGCCACGGCGCATTTTGGCAAAAGTCATCTGGGTGACCTGGAGGAGCACTTACCGCATCGGCACGGCTTTGATGAATTCTGGGGCAATCTTTATCACCTCAATGCCAACGAGGATCTGGAAGATCCAGATCGTCCGAACGATCCCGAGTTTCGTAAAAAATACGATCCGCGCGGCATTATTGCCGGCACGGCTGATGGACGGACCACCGATCAGGGGCCGCTAACCACTGACCGCATGGAAACTTTTGATGAGGAGGTAACCGCCAAGTCTATCGGCTTCCTCGAGCAGCGTGCACAGGACAAAAAACCCTTCTTCCTCTGGCACAACGCAACCCGCATGCATGTATTTGTTCACCTGAAAGAAGAGTCGCAGGGCCAATCCCGTGCTGGCAGGGAAGACATCTATGGGAATGGATTGAAAGAGCACGACGCGCACGTAGGGCAGCTGCTCGACAAGCTGAAGGAGACCGGGCTCGATGACAACACCATCGTCATCTACACCACAGACAATGGTGCGTATCAGTACATGTGGCCGGAAGGGGGAACCTCTCCCTTCAGAGGGGACAAGGGCACCACGTGGGAAGGGGGCGTGCGTGTCCCCGCGATTGTCCGCTGGCCAGGTGCGCCAGCAGGGCGAGTAAGCAGTGAAATCGTGGATATGACGGACCTGTTGCCCACTCTGGCCGCTGCCGCTGGTGAACCGGGTGTGGTCGATAAGCTGCGCAAAGGGGCTTCCTACGGCAACCGAAACTACAAACTCCACCTTGATGGATTTGACCAGACCGCATTGTTTTCCGGGGAGAGCGACGAGTCTGCGCGCAAATTCGTCTTTTACTACGACGAAACTGTTCTCACGGCCATCCGGTACCAGCAATTCAAGGTCACGTTCTCAGCCAAGTTTGGCGATCATTGGGACAGCCCCTTACAGCACCTCGGTCGGCCCCTCATTACCAATCTGAGAATGGATCCCTTCGAACGTCAAACTGGTGATCTCAACCGGCAATATGCGGAGCACAAAGCCTGGGTGCTTACGCCCATCATTAACATTGCCCAGCAGCACCTGGAAACTTTCAAGGATTATCCGGTACGACAATTGGGCATGAGTGCGGATGTAGGCAAGACCATTGAGGGTGTTCAGGAGCAGATATTGAAGCTGCAGAAGACGCATTAAGGCGAGTGGGCCTGTAATAGAACAGACCCCTGCTATCACGCAGCAGGGGTCTGGTTTGCTCAGCTGATGCTCAATTCGCCAACCGGCGATAAATCCTCGCTATGCACTCCTCCGCAATCAGCATAGTGAATACCACCACAATGAACGCCACCACGCCGTGGAGCGGACCGGAAAACTGAACCTGGTCACCCAGCACCCGGTCGATAGCACCCAGCATCACAAATTTGGAGCCAAAAAGAATCACCCAGGCGGTGAAGAAACGCAGAAAACGGGCCATCTTGCCAGGCCTGGCATTGAAGTAACCCGCGACCAGATGCTCAAGCTTGAGGGTGGCCTTCAGCAGCACCTGGAGAAGTAGCGCCGTTACGATCGCTATCGTGAATGATGCCACCGAGACGAGGTGCCAGTATTCGTCGAACAGGCTCAGGACACACAGATCGATGAGTATTGCCATCAGGTATCGAACAAACAACTTCTGCGAAGTACTGGGTATGTCCGTCAGTGCAACGCCGCGAATTTCCTCAGTCATAGGAACATTTCCATTTTTTACAATCTAATTTTCATTGGCGGTAGTACCAGTGCGAGCCGATCGTATCAGGACGATAGACGTTTGGCGAAAATCGGGCTAGCTTGGATAGATTCGCTAGAGCAGCTTGACCGGAAATGCGACAAGTCTGGCCAGGCAGCAATACACCTCTCAGGAGACTACGCATGATCAAGCAATTGCTGGCAGCACAACGACATAGCATCGTACTTATTGGTTTTCTAGCCATCACGCTACCTGCGCTAGCTGCCGATCCACTGCCGTCCTGGAAAGAAGGCGCTAACCGCGAGGCGATACTAGGCTTCGTGGAGAAGGTGACGAAGGAAGGTACAGCCGATTATGTGCCGGCACCCGAGCGTGTAGCCGTGTTCGATAATGACGGGACACTGTGGAGTGAGCAGCCGCTGTATTTCCAGGTTGTTTATATGCTGGATCGGATTAAGGCGATGGCCCCCGATCACCCTGAGTGGAAAACTACGGAGCCGTATAAGAGCGCTCTATCCGGCGACCTGAACCATCTGGTCAGCCAGGGGATGGGGGGCTTGATGGAACTGCTCACGGTCACGCACACCGGGATGACTGCAGAAGACTTCAGCAGTTCGGTGGCTGATTGGCTGGACACTGCTCGCCATCCCACCACCGGTTTGCCCTACACCGCAATGATCTTCCAGCCGATGTTGGAGCTGATCGATTACCTCCACGACAATGAGTTCAAGGTGTTCATCGTATCGGGTGGTGGTATCGACTTTATTCGGGTGTTTTCAGAGTCGGTCTACGATATCCCACCTGAGCGAGTCGTTGGGACCACGCTGGAAGCTGAATTTGAACTGCGCGACGGCATTCCAACTATTGTCAGAAAGCCGGAGATATCCCTGGTTGACGACAAAGTTGGCAAACCGGTTGGCATCTATCGACATATTGGTCGACGACCGATTATAGCCGGCGGTAATTCCGATGGTGACCTCCAGATGTTGCAGTACACAACAATCCCACGGGATAGCAATGACACCCGGCCGCGCCTTGGCCTGATAGTGCACCACACGGATAAAGAGCGAGAGTTTGCCTATGGTCGGGAGTCCCATATTGGCAAGTTGGACAAGGCCATGGATGAGGCGCCGGATCGCGGTTGGCTCCTGATCGATATGAAAGATGACTGGTCCACCATGTACCCCACCAAGCCGTAATTGAAACCGTGCCTGTCGCAAGTCGGCAGGCGCGCTTGCGCCCGGTCGTGCTGGTAATTCCCGGGCTCACACCCTATGCTGCTTTTTCAATCGTTGCCCCGATGAGGAGCCTGTGTACGTATGGAATTGAATGTCCTCAAGCAACAACTCAGCAAGCAGGTTATTGGCCAGGATCACGTGGTGGAGAGCTTGCTGATAGCGCTGGTGGCCAACGGGCATGTACTGCTGGAAGGCCTGCCGGGCACTGCAAAAACCCGAACCGTGAAAGCTCTGGCCGCGGCCATGGAAGTGGACATGGGACGGGTGCAATTCACCCCCGACCTGATGCCCTCCGACGTGGTGGGCTACGAGGTTGCCCAGTCTGACGACGTGCTGAACATGACTTTTGTGCCGGGGCCGGTGTTCAACAATATCCTGCTTGCCGATGAGATCAACCGTGCGCCGCCCAAGGTGCAATCGGCGCTGCTGGAAGCGATGGAAGAACGACAGGTCACGGTAGGCGGAAAGACGCACCCGATGCAGGACCTGTTCCTTGTATTGGCCACGGAAAACCCGATCGAGCAGGAGGGCACTTATCCCTTGCCCGAGGCGCAGCTCGACCGCTTTCTGTTAAAAATCAATGTTGGCTATCTGGAGCCCGAAGACGAACTGGCCATGCTGCGCCTGGTCAAAGGTGAGGAGAAGGCGGCAGAACCTGTGCAGACGATTGATCCGCAGATTATTCTGGACGCCCGCAAGGCCATTACCGAACTGTACTGTTCCGAGAATATTGAGCGCTACATCGTCAATCTGGTGGTGGCCACGCGCCGGCCCAAGGATAAGCTCGCCGAGTGGATCAGTGTTGGGGCCAGCCCGCGGGCGACCATCGCCATCGAGAAGTGCGCACGCGCCCACGCCTGGCTGGATGGCAGGGACTTCGTCGATCCGGACGACGTGCGCGCGGTACTGCTCCCAACCCTCGGCCACCGATTGATTCTCACTTATCAAGCCAGCGCGCAGGGTGTCAATGAAGCAACGGTGATCGACGAATTGGTGCAGCAGGTGCCCGTGGAGTAAGGGCGCTATGATCGAAACAGCAGAAGCTACAGATTCCCGCGTTTACTGTAACTTGCAGCAGTTACTGGCATTGCGCCGTACGGCGGAGGCGATCAAGCTCGACGCGCGATACCGGCCAGGCGGCATGTTATCTGGTCGCCATCGCTCGCGCATGCGTGGCCAGGGCATGGATTTTGAAGAGCTGCGCGGTTGGCGCACTGGCGACAGTATTCGCAGTGTGGATTGGAAGGCCAGCGCTCACAGTCGTCAGAGGCTGGTGCGCGTGTACACTGAGGAAACAGATCGCCCCACGGTGCTATTGGTTGATCAACGGCGCAGTTTGTTTTTTGGAAGTCAGGAGCGCACCAAGTCGGTGACTGCGGCGGAAGTGGCGGCCATGCTGGCGTGGATGGTGCTGGCAGGGGGCGATCGCCTCGGCGGTGTCGTGTTCAATAACGACGATCAGGCCCAGTTGCGCCCGGCGCGATCGAAGAGCGCAGCGATGCGCTTGTTTCAAACAATATGCGACTTCAATCAAGTGCTCGAACCCGGGGGCAACAGCCGCAGTGACGCGGTAACACTGGATCGTGTACTGGCTCGTTCAGCTTCCTACATCGGTAACAACGGCACACTCATCCTGATATCCGATGGTGATGGACTCCACGACGAACAACTGGACCACCTGGAAGCACTGGCCTGCCGCATGAATGTGCTGGTTTTCCTGATCAGCGATCCGTTGGAACAAAGCATTACCGGCATTGACCAGCTGGTGGTGTCCGACGGCAGTGCCCAATTGCAGTTATCCGCAGACGCTGGTGCTGCCGAGCGCTTCCAGGCGCAGTTCACTGCGCATCAGGATTCCATCCGACAACGCGTGGCGGCTCATGGATTGCCTTTTGGGGTGATCGACACGGTTGCGCCGGTTCCTCAACAGATGCAACAACTGTTCGGTTTGGCCTGATGGATTTCCCACGCCCGGACATGTTCGGCAACTACCTGCTGGAGGATTTCGGCGATATTGCCTTGCCGGAAGATATCGCCTGGTGGCCCCTGCAGCCGGGCTGGTGGCTGTTAATTGGCCTGACGCTTCTGGCAGTTATTTACTTCTCATGGCGACGCTATCGTCACTGGCGCCGCAACGCCTATCGCCGTGACGCACTGAACGCGCTGTCGCAGTCTACATCTCCGGCACAGTTACCCGGCATTCTTCGCGCAGCGGCGGCCGGTGCCTTCCCAGCAGAGCGCAGCGCACACCTGTGGGGCAGCGAGTGGCTCGACTATCTCAACAGTAAGACCCGTCAGCCCTGCTTTCAGGCTGAAGACGCGGAACTGTTAAATATTGTGCTAAGTCAGCGACAAAGCCAGTGGCCACCGACCACAGCGGCATTGAATGCGCGCGTGCAAGACTGGCTGCTGCAACACCAGGAGACAGCAGCGTGAGCCTGGAATATCCCTGGATATTGCTCCTGCTGGTCGCGCCGTGGTTCGTTTACCGCTTCGCGCCGGCTCGGCGGGAGTCGGAACAGTCACTGCGCGTCCCCTTTTTTGATCGGCTGGTGGCGGCCACTGGCACACAGCCCGGACAGGTCTCCGTAGTGCGGCGCCGGCGCCGTGCACAACAAGTCATGTTGGGCTTAACCTGGGTAGCGGTGGTGGTCGCACTGGCGGAGCCCGTGCGCTACGGCGCGGTGGTGGAGAAACGCCAGTTCGGCCGCGACCTGATGGTGGCGGTGGATCTGTCTCAATCGATGGAGAAAGTTGATTTCCCGGATTTGCAGGGGCAGAAGATCTCTCGCTGGGACGCGCTACAAAATTTGATGCAACAGTTTGCCGATGGCCGCGCTGGCGACCGACTGGGTTTGATCGCCTTCGGCAGCGGTGCCTACCTGCAGGTGCCTTTTACGCCGGACCCCGCCATGTGGTCAGACTTGTTGGATCAACTGCAAACCGGTATGGCCGGTCCGGCTACTGCCATCGGCGATGCCATTGGTCTGGCCATGCGCACTTTCGACAAGGCCGGCTCCACACGCAAGATGCTGATTCTGGTGACTGATGGCAGTGACAATGCCAGTCGATTACCTGCAGTGGAGGCAGCGAAGGTGGCTGCGTCGCAGGATGTTGCCATTTATACCATCGCCATCGGCGACCCGAAAGGAGAGGGCAGCGAGGAGAAGGTCGATGTAGAGAGCCTGCAGCGCATCGCACAGTTGACCGGTGGCAAGAGTTATCTGGCCCTGGACACTGAATCTCTGCAACGCGTACTGACGGACATCAATGCCATCCAGCCTTCGGCCTTCGATACCTTGCGCCACCAACCCAAAACCCTGCTTTACCCCTGGCTGTTGGCGCCGGTGGTTGTTCTTTACCTGTTGCTTTGGTTAACCCTGAGTGTGCAGGAACTGTGGCGCGGCAGGGGAGTGCGGCATGGCTGACTTTCACTTCCTCCAGCCACAGTGGTTGCTCTTGTTGATCCCCGGTTTTCTGGTGTTGGCCTATCTGCGGTGGCGCGGTTTTCGTCAGGACAATCGCGCCGGCCAGGGCGTGGTGGCGGAGCATCTGGCGGTACACTTTCGAGCTGAAAACCGCAGTCGGCACAACTACTGGCCCATCTACAGTGCTGGATTGATGGCCACCCTCCTGGTGGTGGCCCTGGCGCAACCGGTCTGGCGGCAGGCAGTGACACCCGGTCAATTGGGTGCCCCTTTGTTGATCGCCATCGATGCGTCACAGAGCATGACCAAACACGATATCACGCCCAGTCGTGATGCCCGTGCGCACCTGCTCCTCAACGGCTTGCTGGACGGCGGCTTGAATCGCCCCGTGGGTCTGGTGGCTGTGTCCGGCTCATCCCATGTGCTTTTGCCGCCGGCGGTGGATACTGAGATCGTCCGGCTTTACTTGTCTTACCTTGATCCCAGTGTGATGCCCGAGGACGGCGGCGATCTGGCGGATTTGGTATCGGTGTTAGTCGGTACACCTGGCTTGTTAACCGAAGGCGCGTCCCTGTTGCTGGTTACCGATGGAATGTCCACGGGAGCCAACGAGTTGGCCTCCATGCTAAGTGAACGTTCAGTAGATCATGCAACGTTGGCCCTGACAGACCTTGGCGAGCAAACGGCTAACGATCTGGGTGGACAAGTACTGCGTGGCGATAGTCTCACGCCGGGAGACCCCCGCCTGCTCAAGTTGGTGCGCCGTTTGTCCAGCAGTGGCAGTGACGACGGAACGAGCTGGCGTGATGAATACCGCTGGTTTCTGATTCCGGTGGCGTTGTTCCTGCTGTACTGGTTCCGGCGCGGTGTCACCCTGTACTGGGCACCGTTGATTTTATTGGTCAGTGTGGGCCTCAATCCGACTCAGGCCAGAGCAGAAGTGGCCGACTGGTTTTTTACCCCCGATCAACAGGGTGCCCTGCTACTGAAATTGGGCCGCTATAAAGAAGCGGCGAGTCGCTTCGATGACCCGGGTTGGAAGGGGGTGGCCTGTTATTACGCCGAGGATTGGGCGTGTGCGCGCCGCGCCTTCGGTGAGATACCCACCGAAGATGGCATCTTCAATCTGGCCACGGCCGCTGCGCAGGGCGGCAGCTACAAACTGGCGCGGGATATCTATGCGGCCCTGCTCACCATCAACCCCGACTACCCCCAGGCCCGCGCCAACTACGAACAGGTGGCCCGCATTGTTGAAGACATCAACCGGATGTCAGAAAGTCAGCAGCCTGAAAAGCCGCCACCGCCCCCCAGCGGTGAACCCTCCGACGATATCGATCCGAGCGAGATAGCCGACGGCGAGAAGGAGCAGGCCTTCGGCGAGATTCAGCGCAAGACGCTGTCGGCGGAGGAACTGCTGCACAGTGAGGAAAAAACCGAACGCTGGTTGCGCGATATAAGTCGCAACCCGAAGGACTTTATCCGCGCCCGGTTTCAGTACGAATATGCTGGCCGGTCGGGAGGTGACGAATCATGATGCGCGCACTGTGCCTCGTCTTATCGTTGCTGTTACCCGGCTGGGCTAGCGCGCAGGGTGAGATCCAGGGTGAAGGTTATATCGTTAAAGTCTGGCTCGATCCGCCCAAGGTGGCCACTGGCGAACGCATGCAGCTCAATGTGCTGGTTGGTGTAGACAGCTATTTTTCCGGCCCACTGCGGATCGTTACGCCCTCGGTGCGGCAGGCACTGGTGCTGGATCAGGCGCAGGGTGTCAGTGGCATTCACGATTACGAAGGCACTCGCTACGCGTCGCTGTTACAGCAGATCGACATTTTTCCCAGTCGTGAAGGTGTTTTGATGGTGCCCCCATTCAGCGTTCACTTTGCGCGGGCGGATCTCAGTGGTGGGGGCTTCAGCAGCAAGGCTGAAAGTGTCACTACCCAGTCCCTGCTGGCACTCGTACAAACCCCGCCGGCCATGGGCGATCTGGACGCGTTTATGGTTTCCCCGCAGGTTTCTGTCACAGACGAATGGGATGTGGAAGAGGGCCAAACGGCGTTCGTAGTGGGCGACGTTATCCAGCGCGTGATCTCGACTACTGCGGCAAATATGGCCTCGATGAATATGCCGGAGGTGGGCTTTCAGGTGCCCCGCGGAGTGAGCATGACGCTGGCAGAGCCCGAGCTGTCATCCAGTAACTATCGTGGTGAACAAACGGCTACGATTACCCAGCGGGTGAATTACGCCATTGAATCCCCCGGACAGTACACACTGGGTGGCGAAACGCTGAGTTGGTGGGACCCGGAGAGCGCCGAACGCGTGGATCATCAGTTTGCAGTGCAGACGCTGGATGCGGGTGGTCTGCCCTGGAAGCTGATTGCGGTGGGCGCGCTGGGCGTGTGCCTGGCAATGATTCTCGTTGTGTTGATCTGGCGCTGGCTCAAGGCCCGTGACCCGCAGGAGGTGGCCATCAATCGGGGCATACGTTCGCCTCAGCCCGCCGTGCGCCTGTCGTCGCTCTATGCCTTTGCGGACAGGCACTGTGCGGTAGAGGCTGAACCCGCGCGCTTGCGAGCACTCTTGTCCGACTCGCCGCTGCCGCCGGAGGTGTTGAGCGCACGTTATTCCGACAGCGGTGCATCGCTGGACTTGCCGACACGCCAGCAGGCCCGTCGGATACTGCGCCGATTGAAGCAGTTGCAGCGAGCTTAACGAGCGCGTCCCTCGGCAGGCGCTTAGAACACCTTCGAGTAAGAAAACACAAACATCTGGAAACGCTCATCCGAGTCGTTGACAGAACCGAAGGCATAACTGCCGCGAAGAAGATGCCCCCCACCCAACGGGAACGCCAGCGTTGCACCCACTTTCGAATCCCGCTGCAGATCATTCAACTCGCGTCCGTCCAGGCTGCTGCGCCCACCGCGATAAAAATTGGCGTCCAGGGCGCCCCAGAAGCCAGGGGAGAAACGCCGGATCAGGTGTAACTCCACGGCAGCGATGGGCTCCTGCTCCTTGCGCCAGCGCACGAAGTCCGGGTTGTCGCCGAATACCCAGACCCCCGCCTGGGCTTCCAGCAGCCAGCGCTGGCCCACGCGACGCATGTAACCGAGTTCGGCCTTGGCCGCCCAACGATTGGTGCCTACATTGATTAGTCGGTCGTCTTCGTACTTCCCGGTTGGTGCCACAATTTTGAGACTGGCGCCCAGAATAGGGTGTGGATCTGCCCGCAATTTGGCAAAGCCCTCGCGATCCATCGCCGGCGCGCCGAAAATATTGATGCCAAAGGTCGCTGAGATATCGCCAACGCCCTGGTAGTCGCGGGTCAATTCGGTCCCCTCCGTGGGTTGGGCGCGGGTGTCGCCGGTGGCGTAGGGCAGTTCAAACTGCAGCCAACTGGTTCGGCCCGCGACTGACAGGGTTCTGGAGTACGCCAGGTTCAGGGAGGTAATACTGGAGTCGACGCCCGTGATGGGGAGCGAGGGGTCGGGGACGGTGTCACCGGAGGTGTGGGCGAGGCCGGCCGTTAGCACCTGCGTACCCACGGGAGCGGGCCAGTAAGCACGTGGTGACAACTCCTGCGCGCCAACTGCTGTGCTGCCCAGCAACAACAGGGCCGCCAGCGGCCCGACAACGCCTGGATGTACGCTCAATACCGGATCTCCCTGACCGAGTAGTTGTCATCAATGCCACACTATAGTGCGGGAGCGCCCAAATCGGGAAGTTGATCAATAAATAAGCAGAGCGGCCTGCCGGTTTCTGCGATCATTGCTTGCCGCTTTTACACTTCATATTGTATATTCGCGCCAGTTGTCGCCTATATATAGGGTGCCTGGCGGGGTGGATTAAGTTACATCGTCAGCCGTCCTTGATAAGAAACCTTACCCGCTGCATGAATCACCCCAACCTCCATTTAAAGGATAACAGTACCCGGCTGGTTCGCGTGCTGAGCGAGTTGGTGGGCGCGGGGTCGGGTAGCCCGCAGGGGCAGTTTGCCGTCCGTTTTGGGGCGCTGATCGATCTGTCAGATTCCATCCTGTTGGCGCGTGCCCAGGCCAGCCTCAAGGGGCTCAGTTTCACGCCGGGAGTCAGCTCTCCCCGCGGGATCCGCGATGAGTTCCTGCGCCTGCGGGCTGATATCGTGAAGTTTGTGCTGCGCTGCTGTGTGCCAGGCACCAGTAACAAGGCGCGCTTGCGCTTTCCTGAGCCTGAGCCGGGACAGTCGCTCAGTGCGCTGGGTGCCGCTCCTTTTGTGGCGTTTTACGGTGCCATGCAGCGGGAAATCGATTTTCGAGCGCGCCGCCTGCAGGCGCGGATTCGCGATGAAGTGGCGGGCTGTAATCCCCGGTTGGCGCGCCTGTGTGCACTCGATGGTGTGCTGGATAAAGCCATGGCGGGTGACAGCCGGGCGTTTTTCACCGCTGTACCGAATTTGCTGGAAGCGCGATTTGCGCAACATCTCGGGGCGTTACTGGATGACTCCGGCGAGCCCGACGAGCCCTCCCGAGTGCTGCTGGCACTGAGGGAAGAAACCCAGGCCCTGTTGCTGGCCGAACTGGAAGCGCGTTTGTTGCCCACGCTGGGGCTGGTAGAGGCGCTGGAAGAAGATCAGGATCAAGAATGAATAATCGTTTCATGTTTGTTGCCACCTTTGCCCTCGGTGCTCTGGCCGTGGTCTGGATGACCAGCCAGTTTTTCCAGGGGGACTGGTTGGCCTTCGCGATTTGCGTGCTCATCGCCGCGGTGTTTGTGCTGGGCTTTGTCGAGTTGCGCCAATTCCGTCGCGCCACCGATAGCTTGCGACAAGCGCTCACAAACACCGCAGACGGCGCTCCTGAATCGCTGGATGCCTGGTTGGCGCCGCTTCACCCCGCTTTGAAGGATGCTGTTCGGCTGCGCGTAGAGGGCGAGAGAGTAGGTCTGCCCGGCCCGGTGCTGGCCCCCTATCTGACCGGTTTGCTGGTCATGCTGGGCTTGCTGGGCACTTTTGTCGGCATGGTGGCAACGCTGGGTGGCGCAGTGCAGGCGCTGGAAGCATCCACCGAACTGGAAGCGATTCGCAACGGCCTGGCTGCGCCCATCGAGGGTCTGGGGTTGGCCTTTGGTACCTCGGTTGCGGGGGTGGCAGCCTCCGCCATGCTTGGGCTTGCGGCAGCCCTGTGCCGGCGTGACCGCCTGCTGGTAACCCGCGAGTTGGATCGTTGTATATCCGCGCAATTGAGCGAGTTTTCGCTGGCCCGCAAAAACCAGCGTGCACTGATCGCGCTGCAGGAGCAATCCGCCGCCCTGCCAGACGTATCGCGGACGCTCAACGAGGTGGCCACGACCCTGGCGCAATTGAGCCAATCATTGCAGGAAGGCCAGGCTGAATTTTACCGCCAGGGCCGGGAAGGCTTTGACGGTCTGGCCAAGGGGCTGGATCAATCCCTGCGCGATTCGCTGGCCGGGGCAGGGCAGCAGGCTGGAGAAAGCCTGGCGCCGCTGGTGGAACAGGCCATGAGTGGGGTCCAAGCAGCGGTGGCGCAAACCCAACAGGATCTGACCGCAAATACCCTCCAGCAGTTGGAAGCATTCCGGGAGGCGTCACTTGCGGCCGAGAACAACTGGCGGGCGTCCTTCGACAGTGTTGTCGGCCAGTGGCAGGAGGACCAGGCGCAGGCGGAGGCGGGGCGTCACGAACAATGGCAAGCGGCGCTGGACAGCGCTCGCAGCGAGGGCGAAAGCGCACAAGCCGCCATGCACGCAGCACTGGAGCAATCCCGACAGCAGGACGAGGCTCGCCAGCAAGCGACCCGCGACGCGCTGAGTGCACTGGTACAAGAATTGAAAGAACAACAGCGCGCAGACCATACAGCGGCAACTGCCAACATCGAACGCCTGATTACCGCGTCCGAGCAGTTGGTGGAGGCGCGGATCGAATCCGAACGTGACTGGACAGCGGGCCATCTGGCCCGACTGGACACTTTGGAAGAGTCTGCTGCAGCCCGTCTGGAAGCACTGGGTAAAGGGCTGGAAGCACCGATTGCCGGGCTGATTGAAACCGCTTCCCAGGCGCCACAGGCTGCGGCTGATGTGATTGCCCAGTTGCGCGAGGAAATCAGCAACAACCTCGAGCGTGACAAAGCCCTGCTGGAAGAGCGCCGCGAGGTGCTGGAAGACCTGCATAGACTGTCGGCCGGGATGGAGCAGACCGCCACCCGTCAGGGTGAGGCGGTGGAATCGCTGGTAGAACACTCCTCACAGGCCCTGCTGGCAGTGAGCGAACGCTTTGGCGAACAGTTGGAAGCGAAAGTGGATCAGATTGCCGACAGCGCGGCCGATTTTGCTGGCTCCGCGGTGGAAATGTCGGCGCTGGGCGCGGCCTTTGGTACCGCCGTGGAGCAGTTCGGTGCCACCAGCGAAGCGCTGTCGGAACAACTCCAGACCATTGGCCAGGCGCTCGCCGAATCCGGCCATCGCAGCGACGAGCAGATGGCCTACTACGTAGCGCAGGCTCGCGAGATCATCGATCAAAGCCTGATCTCCCAGCGCGAAGTGATTGAAGAATTGCGCCAGGTAGGCAGCACGCCGGACCTGCTGGCGGCCGAGGGCTGAAGGTGAGCGAACTGGATCTGGAAGCGGCTGACAACACGCCCGTCTGGGCGATATTTGGCGATCTCATGTCGGCCCTGGTCGGTGTGTTCGTCCTGTTGCTGGTGTGGACCCTGGGTTTTCAGCTGGAGCTGGTGCAAACCCTGCAGGAAGAAGTGGGGCTGCGACAGGCGGAAGAACAGCGACGTATGGAGCTGGAAGAAATTCTGGCGGCGCCGCTCGCGGCGGGCCGTATTACTCTGGACCAGGGGCGTATCGGCATCAGTGGCAGCGTGTTGTTTGCACTCAACTCGGACCAATTACAGCCCGAGGGGCGTGAGCTTCTGGACAGCCTGGTCGCGCCGCTGCAGGTGTATTTGAAGCAACACGATGAGTTGCTCATGGTCAGCGGCTTTACCGACGATCTGGCCATTCAGGAGGGCAATAACCGATTCAGCGACAACTGGGAGCTCTCCGCGCAGCGTGCGCTCACCGTTACCCGGGCGCTGATCGATGCCGGTATGCCAGCCTCACAAGTGTTTGCCGCTGCCTTCGGCGCGCAGCAACCAGTAGCCAGCAATATCGACGCGGAAGGCCGGGCACGCAATCGTCGGGTGGAAATGGCGCCGGTCCCTCGCACGGATAGCGCAGCACTTGATGACTGAGGCGGCGGTAAACGGAACAGACGCTGGTCTCGCAGCCCTGCGCGAGCAGGGTGCAGATCAATTCGACCGTCCCCGCTGGGCTTATCTGGAGCACTTGTCTACCTACCTGGAAACGGCCACACCGCGCGTTGCGCAGCGAGTGCAAACGCGCCTTCAGGCTGCACTGACGGACTACGAGAGCGAATGGCGGGCAACTCTCAGTACAGTTGAGGATGTGACAGTAGCGCCGCCGGCAGTGGCTGCGAGTAAGGTCTCCGACCTGACGGATTTGACGGTCAGTCTGCAATCTTCAAAAGCGGAAAAATCCAAGGCGGGCGCAACCTCTCTGACCGCCCAATTGCAGCACGAAGACGCTCGCTTGTGCGAAAAATTCGGTGGTGCTGCCAGCGCTGAATCCCTGACAGACCAGCGTGAGCTGCATGCAGCGACGGTTCTGCGCGGTACGCTCGCACGGCTCGAGGTTGACCAGCGCGTCAAGCGTGCGCTGGCTGAGGCGCCACAGGAGTCCGGCCCACTGAACCCCCAGCGACTCGCCACGGCTTCGCTGGCCAGCATGCGGGAATTGTCCCCGCGCTACCTTGAACACTTCCTGTCTTACCTCGATACGCTATTCTGGTTACAGCACCAGTCAAAAAAATAGCGCCGCCACGATCGCGGGGCTCCACAATAAGCGGAGAATATAATGCTGAAACTAATCCTACGCGGCTTTTTGCCCCTGATGTTGCTACTCGCGCTGCCGGCGCGTGGCGACTGGATCGAACAGAGCAATGCCTACGCCATGCGCGTGATGGAGGCCGGAGCGCAGTTCGACCCGGAAACCGCATCGTCCAATGGGCTGGACCAGTTCGATACACAGATAAGTGATCTCACACCGGGCAATTACGAGCGACGCTTGACGCACTACCAGTCCACCTTGAAACAACTGCAGGGTGCGTTGGCGCAGGAAAAAGAACCGCGTGTTCGGCAGGACCTGCAAATCCTGATCGACTCGGTCACCCAGACCAAGCGGACGCTCGAGTTGAATCGCGAGTACCTGCTGCCCTACAGCAATGTTCACGCTTTCCTGTTTTCCAGCTTTAATAGCTTGCTCGACCCGCGCAACGATGCCTCCCGTTATCCGGCTGCGCTGGAACGCTTGCGTAAATATAACGGCCGCGCCGACGGCTTCCAGCCATATACCGAATTGGCCAAAGCGGAAACCATGGCGCGCTTTAATGACAAGAAACTGCTGGGCCCCTTCATTGGACAATTGGAAAATAACCTCGCCAGTGCTCCGCATCTGTCGGGTGGCCTTCGCCCCCTGTTTGAGCGGGCCGGGCTGACGGGTTACGAATCGGATCTGGATTTGCTGGAGCAGCAGCTACTGTCCTATGCCCAGTGGCTGGAAAAGGAAATGCTGCCGCGAGCGCGCAAGGAAAACCTGCTGCCGCCGGCACTGTACGTCAACAACCTTCGCGGTTTTGGTGTGTACGCCACGCCTGAAGAGCTCATCGCCCAGGGACAGTACAGCTACCAGCTGATTCGCAGTGAAATGAAATCGCTGGCATTGCGGATTGCGGCGCAACGAGGTTGGGAAGACGGCGATCTGGTGTCGGTAATGCGCGCGTTGAAGCAGGAGCAGGTGCCACAGGATAAGCTGCTCGATCTCTACAAACAGCGTCTGGCCGAAATCGAAGCCATAATCCGCCGGGAGGATCTGGTAACGCTGCCCGAGCGGGAAGCGTCCATTCGTGTGGCCACCGAGGCGGAGTCGGCGCAAACGCCGGCCTCGTTCATGAGCCCGCCGCAGCTGCTCAACAACACCGGGCAGTTTGGGGAATTTGTGTTAGTGCAGAGCAATCCTGCGATGGGCGAAGGGTCGGTCATGGATGACTGGAGCCACGACGCCATCACCTGGGCCCTGACCGTTCACGAGGCGCGTCCAGGTCACGAACTGCAGTTTGCCCGTCTGGTTGAGGACGGCACCTCTGTCGCCCGCGCCCTGTTCGCGTTTAACAGTGCCAATGCAGAGGGCTGGGGACTGTACGCCGAGTCCATCATGCAGGAGTTCCTGCCGCTGGAAGGACAGTTGTTCAACCTGTTTACCCGCCAGATGCGCGCGGCACGGATGTTCCTGGACCCGATGGTCAATACCGGGCAACTCAGTCATCAGGACGTGGTGGATTTCCTCACTGAGCAGGTAGCGCTTTCACTACCCATGGCAAGTTCAGAAGCGGATCGCTATACCTTCCGTGCACCCGGGCAGGCAACGTCTTACTACTATGGCTACACCAGTTTGATGGCGCTGCGCACTGAGGCAGAGGTGGCGCTGGGTGACAGCTTCGACCAGCGTGCATTCCACGACTTCATTCTGAAGCAGGGTCTGCTACCGCCGAACCTGTTGCGGGATGCGGTGCGGGACGAGTTTCTCAGTCAATAAAAAAAGGCCCCGCACAGTGAATGTGCGGGGCCTTTTTCGTAGTCGGGCTTACTCGGCCTTTGCTTCGGCCAGTGCTTCCTCGTAGTCACCCACCAGTTCCTCGAACACTGCCAGGGTCTGGTAGATCGGCTTTGGTGTAGTCATGTCCACACCGGCTTTCTTCAATAGTTCGATGGGGTAGTCGTTACTGCCCGAGCGCAGCATGGTCAGGAAACGATCCCGCGCTGGCTCACCTTCTTCCAGAATCTGTTTGGCCAGCGCTGTGGCGGCCACGAAAGACGTGGCGTACTGGTAGACGTAGAAGTTATCAGTGCGCATGAAGTGGGGGATGCGGCTCCACTCGCTCGCATTGAGTTCATGGGCGTTAACCGCGTCACCGTAGTAGGCTGCAAACACTTCTGCGTACAGGGCGTTCAGGCTGTCCTTGGACAGCGCGTCACCTGCCTCCACGCGCGCATGTGCCTGCATTTCAAAGTCGGCGAAAGACGTCTGGCGGAAGAAACCACTGCGGAACTGGTCCAGGTAGTTTTGCAGCAGGTAGGCGCGTTTTTTGGCGCTGTCCGCTTCGCTGAGCATCTTCTGGAACAGGATGGCCTCGTTGGTCATGGACGCAATTTCCGCAATGAAGGTGCGGTAGCTGCCATAGACGTAGGGCTGCGTCCCCCGCGCCATGTAGGAGTGCAGGGAGTGGCCGTATTCGTGCGCCAGGGTGGACACGTCATTCAGCGTACCCTCGTAGTTCATCGACAGGTAGGGCTTGGAGTTGTAGGTGCCCCAGGAATACGCACCGCCGCGTTTGCCGCGGTTTTCCACCGCGTCGACCCAGCCGTCGTCGAAGCCATGCCAGTACAGGGCAATGTAATCCTCGCCCATGGGGGCAAGCGCCTCGGCCACAATTTGCTTGGCCTCATCCCAACTGATGTCGCCGAACACATTGTCTGTGGTGGGCGCGTAGAGGTCCCACACTTCCATGGTGTCTACGCCCAGCGCTTCACGACGGACTTCCAGGAATTTCTGCAGTGCCGGGGCACCTTCGCGAGCGGCTGTAATCAGGTTGGTGTAGACCTCGGTGGGAATGGCACTGGCATAGGTGGCGGCGTGCAGGGCGGAATCGTAGCCGCGCGCGCGAGCGCTGAATACACGGCCTTTAACGTGGCCCTCGTAGTTGGCGGCCAGGGTATTACCCATTTTTTCATAGGCGGTGAACAGGCCGATCCACGCATCCTCGCGTACGCGACGGTCAGGTGAAGACAGGAAAGCGCCGTAACGGGCTTTGGTCAGTTCAACTTCCTCGCCCTCTTCGTTTTTCATCGTGCCAAAGTTCAGGTCGGCATTGTCGATGGCGCTGAACACACCATTGAATTTGTTCAGCGGGTCATCGGCCATGGCCAGCAGCTTCTCTTCAGCTTCTGACAGTGTGTAGGGGCGCAGACGAGACTGCTCGTCCAGGTAGTGCCGGTAGATGGCCAGTCCGGGGGTGTCGTTCACCATGGTGTCAACTTGTGCCGGTGGCAGTGCCAGTAACTCCGGGCTGAAAAAAGCCGTTGCTTCGTTGTACTGGCTGAGCAGGGTCCGAGCGCGGGAGAAACGCGCGCTGTTGTCGCTGTCGCGCAGGTCCTCGAATGACTTCATGCCGGCATACACGTACAGACTGCCAACCAGTTGGCCGATCTCTTCCTGCTTTTTCAGTGCCGCGAGCAGTACGTCACCACCTTCGGCGAGGCGTCCGCGGAAGGGTTCAATTTCCGGCAGCATGGCTTTCAGTTTTTCTGCGTCAGCTTCCCAGGCTTCAGCACTGGGGTACATAGCGGCCAGGTCCCACTTCAATTCAGCCGGTACGTCGGCACGTTCAAGCGTTTCCTTGGCTAGCAGGCTGGCGGGGGACAGCAGGGCCGCGCAAAGGCAGGCGGCAAGGGGGAGACGGGTAAATTTCATATTGTTATCACTCGTGTGACTATTTTCGGAACAAGTGGGGGAGTATACCTGCGCGTTGCGACAGGGTCGCGCCACACTGCGATCAGGGGAGTGAATCCTGCGGTGAGCGCCCTTGCCCCGGGGGGATTTCCGGGGCGCGACAACGTGCTCTTTGCACATTGCGGAAAACTGGTACACTGCCGGGACATAACAAAAAACCCGCGCACAGGGCGATGCGAATCGCAGGAGGTGACGATGAGGGTTTTCCACAAGTCATGGCAGTCCTACGCCGGCATGGTGTTGGTGGCGGCGAGCACTTATCTGGCTGGATGTGCGAGTACCGCGCCCCCGGGCCAGGTGTCACAGCTAGGCGACGCTGAACTGCTGCGCGGCGCGCCCTTTGCCATTCCCCCGGAACGCCAGCTCGGCGAGGTGGACTTGCTGGGAGTGAGCGATGAAATGCGAGAGTTCATCGACTGGCGCCTGTCGGGTGGCGGCAACAACCGTCAGGCCGTACTGGAGCTGATCTACGCCATCCAGAGCGGCGATCTCAAACTGAATTACGACAACGGCGGCACCTATACCGCCGCTGAAACCTTTGCCCGTGGCGAAGGGAATTGTCTGTCCTTCACCAACCTGTTCATCGCCCTGGCCCGCGAAGCGGGAATCAATGCCCGCTATCAGGAAGTGGAAGTCCCCGCGACCTGGCTGTACGGCGATGAGGTTTATCTCTACAACCTGCATGTAAACGCCCGGGTAAAGCTGCCCACTGGAGCGCAGATGGTCGACTTTGACCCTCGCGTGCGCAACCTGCAGCAGTACCGCACACGGGCCCTGCGAGATGAAGAAGCGTTGGCACGCTACCACAGCAACCGTGGCGTCGAGTTACTGCAGGAGGAGCGATTTGAAGAGTCTTTTCTCCACCTGCAGCGCGCCATCAGCCTGCGCGATTACACCGCCCATTTCTGGAACAACCTCGGCACCCTCTACAGCCGGGCCGGGCACGCGAACTACGCCGAGGCGGCCTACCTGAAAGCGGTGGATTTGGGAGAGGATTCGGCGGCCCTGTCCAACCTGAGCCGACTCTATCAGAGCCAGGGGCGCGATGAACTGGCACGCTACTACGAGCGACGTGTGGAGTTGTTCCGCGAGAAAAACCCCTACTATCTGTTTCACCTCGCGGAGGAGGCCTACGCCGCCGCGGATTACGAGCAGGCTGAGGATTTGCTGCGCAGTGCCATTCGTAAACAGCGCCACGAGCACCACTTCCACCGCCTGCTGGGTTTGACCTATGTGCAATTGGGCGAGGCGGATAAAGCGCGGGACCGATTCCGCCGAGCCGAAACCCTGGCGGAGAACCCGGAGCAGCGAGCGCTCTACCAGCGTAAGTTGCAGGCGATTGCCGGCAACACCGGCGCTGACATCTCTCGCCACCGCACCACGCGCTTAAAAAACTCGCGCCTGTAAGCGCACCAACAAATCCTCAATGCGGAATGTTGTAGTGGGCCGCTGTCTTGTCCAGTGCGCCGGTGAGCAGCGTGATCAAGGTGTCGATCTCTTCCTTACTGCATACCAGTGGCGGGGCCATGATCATGGCGTCGCCGGTCTGGCGCACCATCAGGCCGCTATTGACTGCGGCGTCCCGGCAGAATACCGCGGCCGCTGAATCCGGCGCCAATCGGGCACGTGTCGACTTGTCGGCCACCAACTCTACAGCAGCAAACATCCCCATACCGCGTACCTGACCCACAATAGCGTGGTCCTCCAGGGTGCGCAGGCGTTGCTGGAAGTAGGGCGCGATATGGTCGCGGGCCTGGGTGATGATGCCTTGTTGTTCCAGTACATCCAGCGTGGCGAGTCCGGCAGCGCAGGCGGCAGGATGGCCGGAGTAGGTGAGGCCGTGGGTGAACTCCCCTTCTTTGGACAACAGCACATCGGCCACCTTGTCGCCCACCATCACACCGCCCAGGGGCATGTAGCCATTGGTGACAGCTTTGGCAAAGGTAATCAGGTCGGGCTTGAAATCAAAGGTTTCGCAGCCGAACCACTCTCCGGTGCGGCCAAAGCCGCAAATCACTTCGTCGCTGATCAGCAGGATGTCGCGCTCATCGCAGATGCGCTGGATCTCCGGCCAGTAACTCTGTGGCGGCACTATCACACCACCAGCGCCCTGCACCGGTTCGGCGATGAAGGCGGCCACGTTGTCCTCGCCCAGTGCGTCTATTTTTTCTTCCAGTTCCCTGGCCACTCGCAGGCCAAAGGCTTGTGGGTATTCGTCAGCACCTTCCTCAAACCAGTGGGGCTGACCGATATGGTGAACATAATCCAGCGTGCCGGTCTGATCGTGCATGGGTTTCATGCCACCGAGGGAGGCGGCGGCAATGGTGCTGCCGTGATAGCCGTTGCGACGGCTGATGATCTGCCGTTTTTGCGGTTTTCCCAGCAGCTGGTAGTAGCGTTGCACCAGGCGGATGTTGGTGTCGTTGGCCTCGGAACCGGAGTTGGTGAAAAACACATGGCTGAACTGCCCGGGTGTTACATCTACCAGTCGTTTGGCAAGCTCCACCGCTGGCTGATTGGAGCAATTAAAAAAGTTGTTGTAATAGGGCAACTGCTGCAATTGTTCGTAAACCGCTTCCACAATCCCCTGCTGGCTGTAGCCGAGGTTGCAGCACCACAGGCCCGACATGCCGTCGAGGATACGGTTGCCGTCAGAGTCGTAGATGTAGATGTGCTCTGCACGCGACACGATGCGGCCACCACTCTCGTGGTATTTGCGCAAATCGGTAAAGGGGTGCAAATGGTGCGATTGGTCGAAGGCTTTCAGCACCTGGGTGTTGGGTGTGTCGGCAGTCATTACAGGCTCCCTGTGGCGAATTGGGGGTAGCCAGTGGTGGCTACTGTATGAGGCCCATTTTCCCAGAATGTGATGTCACTGCCTTTAACCCCAAAGGGGTGGCCGTTCAGGTGGCGGGCTGCAGATAGGCGGTCAGGGTGTCGCCCCCCTGATAGTCGTTGGCGCTCATCAACGAGTCGAGGAACAGGTGGAACAACTCCGCCTGGGAACTGATATCCAGCTTGCTGTAGGCGTGCTTGCGATGCAGTTTGACCGTCTCGGCGGAAATGGACAGCAGCTCCGCGACGGTACGTGTGCTGTGACCGCGCAGTATCAAATTGACCACTTGCGCTTCCCGCGCCGTCAGCAGGCTGTGTCCAAAACTATCCAGCGCTGCCTGCAAGGGGGCGCGAAGATCCGGTGATTCAGAACTTTTTCTGTCCCTGTCAGAACCAGGCCAGTGTTGACGGCACAGGGCGCTCACTACTGGCGTGATGGCCTGCAGGCGATCGAACTCACTGCGGGTGAACTGGGGAGCGTCACCTGCCCGTCCCAGCGAGACATGGGCGAAGGCGTCCTCGCCCAGATCAATCACGTAGCCGCATTCGTCACGGTACTCGGTGAGGCGATAAAAAGTGCGGAAGTACTCGCTGTCGCGAAATCCGGCAGGTGCGAGGTGTCGCATCCGGAAGCACCCAAAGCGCTGCTGGTTTGCCCCGGCCTGATAGAAGGGGTCCAGCAGGAAGGCACCGCGACGGTACAGGTCAAGATTGCTGCCGCCGTCCGCGCGGGGCCGGAAGTATTCGATTTCCGGCATTTCGCCGCGGGCGTAGTACACCACCGTGGCATCGCTCAGTGGTGCCAGGGCATGTATTAACGCGACCAAGTCTTCGCAGAATCGACCTTGTTTGCCCGCGTTAAGGATCGTTGCCAGCTTGTCGCTGTAATCGGAGAGGTATGACATGGGCTGCAAGTGTACCCGCTAGCGGCCCCGTGGAGCTAATTTTGCCAGTCGCCTCAGTCTGAGGTGATCGCAGCGATGTATTCGCGCACAGCCAGGTAGTCCTTGCGCAGCGTTGTCTCGTTGAAGCTGTGTGTTCCGGGCGCGGGATTGTCGGGTTTGAAAATTGCCTGCAGTTCGCCCGCTGGATTTACCAGCAACAGGGAGACGCCGTGGCTCACCTGATAATCAGTGGAATCCGGTGCTGAGTCGGGGTAAGGCGCCAGGGTAGCGCTGATTCCGAGACTGCGCTCGAAGGGCAGGTGGGGGTTTGCCGGGTCGTCGGCATGGGTGAGCCCAATGAAGTCGGGGTCAAAGTAGGGCACATACTGCGCGAGCCGCGCGCTGTCGTCGCGGCGGTGGTCCACGGTGTAGAACAGTACCGACAGGTCGTTGGCAGCACCTGCCTCGCGCAGTTCCCCCACCATGTTTCCCAGTGTGTGAAGCGTGGTGGGGCAGATGTCGGGGCAGGCAGTGAATCCGTAGGACACGAGGTGCCAGTTGCCGATCAGGTCATCGTTGGAAAACGCATCCCCGTGATGGTCAATCAGCGTAAAGGGCGCCAGGGAACGGCCCTCGGGCAGCAGTACGCCCTGAATGATTGGCGGATCGAGGGGGCGGTTCAACAGCACCGCAGCGGCTACCGCCACCACCGCGAGGTTGGCGACGATAAAGCCCAGTGCCATGCCCCAGCGACTGTTCACCACAAACGAGCCTCAGTGCGCCGGTGGCGGCAAGGGTAGTGCGTTGGGGTCCCGGTCGAAGTAGAAGAAGCGCGTGAGTTCGGTGTAGTCGCCCTCGATGGCCATCAAAATGATCAACACCACAATGGCCAGTGTCGGCAGGAATAACACGTACTTCAGGGACAGCCGTTCCCACTGCAGGTGCATGAAAATGGCAATGATGAAGCCCGCTTTCAGGAACATGAAGATCAGGATCAGGGACCAGCGCAGGTAGCCCTGAAACTGGAAGTAGTCCACCAGGTAGGACAGGGTGCTCAGTACAAACAGCAGCAACCAGATCTTGAGATAAATGCCCAGGGGATGCTGCTGACCGGCGGTATCGCTCATGGTCTCACCTCATTCACCAGAGATAGTAAAACGCGAAAATAAAGACCCACACCAGGTCCACGAAGTGCCAGTACAGCCCGGCAATTTCGACGATGTCATAGCCCTTCTGGTCGTAATCCCCGCGGGCCACCTTGCGCGCCACAATGGCCAGGTAAATAACCCCGGCGGATACGTGCAAACCGTGGAAACCGGTGATCATGAAAAAGGTTGAGCCGAACTGGGCGGCCCCCATGGGGTTGCCCCAGGGCCTGACGCCTTCGTCCACAATCAGCTTGGTCCACTCAAACGCCTGCATGCCCACAAACGATGCACCCAACAAAGCTGTGGCCGTGATCAGCATGACGGTTTTGCGTTTGTCACCCCGATAGGCGTAGTTCACCGCCAGCGCCATGGTGCCGGAAGAGGTAATCAACACGAATGTCATGATCGCGATGAGGATCAACGGCATGTGATTGCCAAAGATAGTGAGGGCAAAAACCTCGCTGGGATTGGGCCAGGGATCGGTGGCGGAGATCCGCACCGTCATGTAGCCGGTGAGGAAAATACTGAAAATAAAGGTGTCGCTGAGCAGGAAGATCCACATCATCAACTTGCCCCAGGGCATGTCGAAGGCCTGCTTGTCCGATGCCCAGTCGGCGACTACACCGCCAAGTCCGGGCTCTTCGAAACTGCTGGTACCTGCTGGATCCGTGCTCATGTCGGGCTCCTAGAAACCGCACAGGGCGGCGAGGGTGTTGATGGTTTCCGGCTTGCTGGACAACAGGGCAAACAGCACCAGCCACACCACCAGCAGGAAGTGCCAGTAGGTGGTACATAACTGGAGAGGGCCCGCCAGGGTATCCGGGCGCTCGTCGTACCACACCCGGAACACCACATTCGCCAGCACCACCAGGCCACCGAGCAAGTGCAAACCGTGCACGGCGGTCAGCAGGTAGAAATAGCTGTTGGCGGGATTGGTGCCCACGTAGAAACCCAGCGCCTGCAGGTATTGCCACAGATAAAGCTGCGCCAACAAAAACAGCAGGGTGAAAAACACTGCGGCACTGATGCCGGTGATGGCGCCTCGCAGTGCATTACGCTGCGCACTGATCAGTCCGAACTGCATGGCGGCGGAACTCAGGGCGAGGAAACCGGTGTTGATCCAGAGGCGGCTGGTGTCCGTGAAAGGCTGCCAGGGTGCGCCGGCCAGCGCCTGGAAGTCGGGGTATTGGGAGCGCGACAGGAAGGTGATGATGAACAGGAAAAACAGCACGCTGACAATGGTCATCACGAATCGCAGTGCAATTCGCGCCGCCGCGAGTTGATCGGTCTCCAGTGGAATAGCTGCGGCAGTGCCGCCGGTATCGGGCGTCAACCAGGGCTTTTGGCCCAGCGTCTCGAAGAATTTCATGCGTGTGCTTCCTCCTCGCCGGCAGTGCCTTCTTCCGCGCTCACCGGATGATTCTGCGGAATGTAATCTTCCGGTGCACCGGGCACGCTGTAGTCATAAGCCCAGCGATACACGGTTGGTAATTCTGGCCCCCAGTTGCCGTGATGGGGTGGAACGTCGGGGGTTTGCCATTCCAGCGATGTGGCGTGCCAGGGGTTGGGTTCGGCCTTTTTACCGTGGCGCATACTCCAGAACACGTTGTACAGGAAGAACAGCTGGCTCACGCCTACGATCAGAGCCGACACGGTAATTGAAGCGTTCAGTGACACCGCCGATTCGGGAATGAAGTCGGTGCTGCCCATGGCGAAATAGCGGCGCGGCACACCCAGGAAACCCAGGTAGTGCATCGGCAGATAAATGGCGTAGGTACCGAGGAAGGTAAACCAGAAATGCAGTTTGCCGAGGGTCTCGTTAAACATCCGCCCCGTCATCAAGGGGTACCAGTGATAAATCGCCGCGAACAACACCATGATCGGCGACACACCCATCACCATGTGGAAGTGTGCAACCACAAAATAGGTGTCGGACAGGGGCAGGTCGATGGTGACGTTGCCGAGGAATAATCCGGTCAGCCCGCCGTGGGTAAAGGTGAAAATAAAACCGATCGCAAACAGCATCGGCACGGTCAGGTGAATATTGCCCTGCCACAGGGTCAGCACCCAGTTATACACTTTGAGCGCCGTTGGCACGGCGATGATCAGCGTGGTGGTAGCGAAGAAGAAACCGAAGGCAGGGTGCATGCCGCTGACGTACATGTGGTGGGCCCACACGATGAAACTCAGGCCACCGATGGCCACGATCGCCCATACCATCATGCGATAACCGAAAATATTTTTGCGTGCGTGCGTTGCCAGTACATCAGACACCATGCCGAAGGCGGGCAGGGCAACGATATACACTTCGGGGTGGCCGAAGAACCAGAACAGGTGCTGGAACAGCACCGGGCTGCCGCCGGTGTAGTCCAGGTTTTCACCCAGAGACACCAGCGCCGGCATGAAGAAACTGGTGCCGATCACCTTGTCCAGCATCATCATGATGGCACTGACCAGCAGGGCCGGAAAGGCCAGCAGGCCCAGTACTGTAGCGGTAAAAATGCCCCAGATGGTGAGTGGCATACGCATCAGGGTCATGCCGCGGGTGCGCGCCTGCAGCACCGTGGTGACGTAGTTCAGGCCACCCATGGTGAAGGCAACGATGAAAATCGCCAGTGAGGCGAGCATCAGAATAATGCCCCAGTCGTAGCCGGGTGTGCCCTGCAAAATGGCTTGCGGTGGGTAAAGTGTCCAGCCCGCGCCTGTCGGCCCACCTGGCACGAAAAAACTCGCCAGCA
Organism: Gammaproteobacteria bacterium; assembly: GCA_030427085.1. Taxonomy (GTDB): domain Bacteria; phylum Pseudomonadota; class Gammaproteobacteria; order Pseudomonadales; family Halieaceae; genus JAUHXH01. The sequence goes on from JAUHXH010000001.1 coordinate 252,236, forward strand.
ACACGATCACCGACAGCAAGTAGGTCCAGTAGCTGAGCATGTTCATGTAGGGGAATACCATATCCCGCGCGCCGATCATCAGCGGGATCAGGTAGTTGCCAAAGCCGCCCAGCAACAGTGCCGTGAGCAGGTAAATCACCATGATCATGCCGTGCATGGTGACGAACTGCAGGTAAGCGTTGGGGTCGATGAAGTCGAAGGTGTCCGGAAAGCCCAGTTGCAGGCGCATCAGGCCGGACAGCACCAGTGCCACCAGTCCGACGAAGATGGCGGTAAGCCCGTACTGGATGGCGATAACCTTGTGATCCTGGCTCCAGATGTATTTGGTAATAAAAGTATCTGGATCGTGCAGTTCGTCGGGTTGGTCGGCAATCGCTACGTGTTGCATGCTGGTTCCTCGCTCCCTGGGGCGGCTTTACAGTGTGTTGAGATAAGCGAGCAGGTCATTGACCGACTGCTCATCCTGTAAGGCCCGCGCCATCAGCACCATCTGGTGGCCGTAGTTGTCGCGCTGGTCACTGCCTCTAATACCCTGGCGGAAATTGTCCAGTTGCCGTTTCAGGTACCAGTCCTGCTGGCCGGCGAGCCGGGGTGCCTGGAGTGCGTAGTTGCCTTGTGCTTGAGCTCCGTGACAGGCGCCGCAAGTGGTGTAGTGGCTCGCGCCAGCCTTGGGGTTACCGGGCAGGGTAGAGGCTGGCGCCGCTGCGGGCAGGCTATCGAGATAGGCGGTGACATTCCGTACGGACTGCTCATCCGGCAGCATATTCGCCATCGGCGCCATTTGCTGACCGTAGGTATCCTCCGGGTGGGCGCCACGGATACCGCTGCGGTAGTGGGCCAGTTGGCGGGCGATGTACCAGTCCGGCAAGCCGGCCAGCGCGGGTGCGTTCAGCGCTTCATTGCCTTCACCCTGGGCGCCGTGACAGGCGGCACAAGTGGCGTATTGGCCCTGCCCGGCAACGGCGTCACCCGGTGGAATGCCCTGGATTTCACTCCAGGTGGGTTGCTCGCCCAGCCAACTCTGGAAGTCCTCGTTGCTGTCTACCACCACGTAACCGCGCATCGCGTAGTGGGCGATGCCGCACAGCTCCATGCACAGCACATCAAACTTACCGGTGCGGGTGGGGGTGAACCAGACGTAACTGACATGGCCTGGCACCAGATCCATTTTTACGCGGAACTGTGGCACCGCGAAGTCGTGCAGCACATCGCGAGAGCGCAGCAGCAGTTTTACCGGACGATCCAGCGGGAGATGTAATTCGTTGCTGCGTACCAGAACGTCGTCGGCCCCGGCGGGATCGTCGGGCGCCATGCCGAAGGGATTGTCGGGCCCGATCCAGCGGGCATCGACGGCGCCTAATTTGCCGTCCTCACCAGGGAAACGGTAGGACCATTGCCACTGTTCACCCAGCACCTCTACCTGGTCAGCGTCTTCGGGCACCTTGACGAAGTCGGCCCAGACCACCAGTCCGGGTGCCAGCATGGCGACCACGCCCACGGTAGTGATGATGGTCAACCACCATTCCAGCTTTTTGTTTTCCGGCTCATAGTGCGCACGGCGCTTGGGGTTGTGCCGGTAGCGGTACACGGCGTAGGCCATGAACAGATTGACCGCAATGAACACGGCGCCGGTGATCCAGAAGGTGACATCGATGGTGGTGTCTATCGTGTCCCAATTGGAGGCGAGGGGGGTAAACCACCAGGGGCTGAGAAAATGAAACAGCACGGAGCCGATCACCAGCAGGACCAGCACGATGGCTAATTTCATATTACCTCCGTATCGGCGTTTTATTGTTGTTGCTCTAAACCACAAACCGGCTGAAGGTAAACGGCCGGTCCACGTCCCTCACCCGATTGCGGAGTGGGAGAGGTCGCCCGTGAAGCGCACGGGCAACGCTGTATTTACTTCACGCCGTCAGGGCGCTGCTTTCATAAACTTGGTCCAGGTGTTCTGCGCACCCACTACCCAACGCGGCGTGGAGCTCCCTTCGCCGGCGTCTTCCAGTTTGGGGTGTCGCCGGGCTACTTCCTGGAGGATGGACTCCTGTTCCGGGTCGATGTCGACAAACAATACATGCCGGCCGGCTTTTAAATCATCCTGGAAGCGGCGGAAGTCCACGTGGGGTTCCTGGATGCCGATCAGGCCGCCTTCCCAGGTGCAAAAGCCCAGCACCACAATGGCGAGGAAGATAGGGGGAACCCAGGTAATGGTTTCGGTAATGCCAGTCAGCCATGCAATGCCGAGTACTGCCGCGGCGCATACCACGCCCACGACGGCACCCATTTCGGTACCGTGGACCACATCCTTTTTAAGGACAGCCTCTACTTCGTGTAAATGGTGTAGTTCGACACCCGCATCGTCCTCGGACAGGACATGGATTTGCGGTGTTGTGACACCGGCATTTTCCAGGTCACGTTCGACGGCTTCGAGATCGTCCAGATCTTCGCTGACAAAATAATGGCGTTTCATACAGCGCACTCCCTCCAGGTCATTACAACCGAGAATCAGCAAGACGCTGTATGGGTGAGACACGACAGCGCTTGCTGATAACTCACCTGCCGCCCAGTCGGACGGCGCCAAGTGAAACCGCACGCTTAGCGCTGTGACTCGACGTTCAAGCCGAGTATAGCACCGGGGAAAGTCGTGACCAGAGCCTGTAATGCGCTGTAATGGCGTAGAGCATTTTTAAGTCCGGTATCGTCTATACAGATGCATGTCATATATCTGAAACACTATAAAAACCGTCCTAAATTGCTGTTTATTCTGAAAATGAGCCGGCTTAGCGCGGAAAATTACTAGGTTTTAAGATTTATTTCTTCCAATGGGAATGTGTTTATAGATTAAAGGGTTTTAAAAACGCTTCTACGCAGCGCCTGATTATCCGCTTGCATTGTGTCCCGAGACGGTGAAGCATAGGCGCCTCGACGCGGCACCTGGGTTGCCGAAATTTCCCTCGCAAGATCAGAGGCCGGACAACAAATAACGTGGCTCAACAATCCATCTATGTGAACGATTCCGGGCCCGCCGAGGCCACAAATAGTGCTGCTTTTCTGCTCCTGCACGGGGCAGGGCTGAACGGCAGTGTTTGGCAGGGTGTTGCGCAAGGGCTGGCATCGACGGGGCGGCGAGCGCTGGTGCCGGATTTTCCCGGCCATGGTCGTTCCGGAGATGATCCTTTAACGACCATCGAAGCCATGGCCGACAGCCTTGCCAGGATGTTGCCATTGCACACTTCGGATCCAGTGGTTGTGGTGGGCCACAGCATGGGCAGTCTGGTCGCACTGGATTTTGCCGCCCGATACCCTGCCCTGGTGAGTTCGCTGGTGATGGTGGGGACCGCTGTTCCGATGCCAGTGGCGCCGTCCATTCTCGAGCGGGCGCAGGCCAATGATCCATCGGTGTATGTCACACTCGCGCGTTACGGCTTGGGGCCAGTTCATGTGAATGATGCCGGAGAGAGTCTGGGTAGTGGATTGTATGAAGCACAACTGGATCTGTTTCGGCACTGCGCTGATGGCGTCCTGTTCGCCGATATGAGCGCCTGCAACGACTACGTGCAGGGCCTGCACCGCGCTGCGCAAGTCACTTGCCCGTCGTATCTGATCCTGGGTGAGGAGGATCGACTGACCCCCGTGGTGAGTGCGCAGGGCTTGCTGGAAGCCTTACAGTCGCCCACAGTCACCCGTGTGCCACAGGCGGGACATTCGTTGATGGCGGAAGCGCCCGCTGCGGTGCTCGAGGTACTACGGGCGCTCTGACAGTGCCGAAGAAGTTGCCTAGTTGCTGCTGGGCGCCGTCAGTTTGCGCCCGGCATCGATAGCCAACCAGCCCATCGGGATATATGCCAGCAGTAAATCCAGCATGTTGAACCACATCGGTGCCGGCAGCATCATCACATTCGCGATGCCACCTGCGAGGAAGAAGGCCGCTACCACCCAGGACAATAATGCACGGTTACCCGTTCCCACCAGAAAGGCGATCAGTGCGCCTACCCAGGTGCCCACCGCGTGGGCGAGGAAGGGAAAGATATAGTGCTTGGGCTCGAACAAATGCATGGAGGCGGCAAGGCTGTCCATGTCGGTGGGATCAACCCCGGGGGGCGGTGCCACCACACTGTGGCCCAGCACGATCAGCGCCATGTTGGCGCCTGAACCCAACACCAACCCCAGTAGCACGGCGGCGATATTTCTGACGATGCTCATACGCTGCTCACAACGGTGAATCGTGTTTGCAGTGTAGCACCCGTCGTGATCAGGAACCGGTGAGCTCGAAACAGGGGCGGTAAGTACTGGCGTCCAGCTTCATGCGACCCTGGGCGACAAAGCCGTCCAGTAATCGACCGAGGCTGGCGACGAGATCCGCGTCACCACTCAGTGGATAGGGGCCGTGTTCGTTGATGGCGCGAATACCGAAGTCTTTGACGTTGCCCGCCACGATGCCCGAGAACGCCCGGCGCAGGTCTGCCAGTAACAGGTGGGGTGGTCGATCGCGGCGCAGTTCCAGCTCGCCCATGCTCTCGTGAGTGGGTATGAACGGATGCTGCAGGTCTTCCGGAATCGTCATGCCCCAGTTGAAGCTGAAGGACTCCTGACTGGCCTTGCGCTGGCTGCGTACCCGTTTGATGCGCTTGCGCAGTTTGCGCGCGAGCCGTGCCGGGTCGCCGATACAAATTTCGTAGTACTGTCGCACCTCGCCGCCAAATACCGCGACCAGAAATTCATCCATGCGGCGGAAATATTCTGCCTGGCTGTGGGGTGCCGCCAGGATGGTGGGGAGTTCCATCTGCGCGTTGTCCGGGTGCATTTTGATGCCGAGGAGGTACATAATCTCTTCTGCAGTACCAGCGCCACCGGGGAACACCACGATGCCGTGGGCCAGGCGTACAAAGGCTTCCAGTCGCTTTTCGATGTCGGGCAGGATAACCAGTTCATTGACAATGGGGTTGGGGGATTCCGAGGCAATGATGTCCGGCTCGGTCAATCCCACGAAACGTCCATCGCGGCGAAACTGTTTGGCGTGGCCGATGGCGGCTCCTTTCATCGGGCCTTTCATGGCGCCGGGGCCGCAACCGGTGGCGATGTCGAAACCGCGCAATCCCAACTGATAGCCAACTTCCTTGGTGTAGTCGTATTCGTCCCGGGGGATGGAGTGACCGCCCCAGCAGACGATGAGCTGTGGTGTCACATTACTGCGCACCACGCCGGCGTTGCGCAGGATCCGGAAAACCGCATCGGTAATCCCAGCGCCGTGGTCGAGGTCGAAGCGCTGCTCGTCCACCATCTTGTAGTGGATGTACACCACGTCCCGGAGCGCGGCGAACAGGTGGTAGCGAATGCCTTCGATCATATTGCCGTCGACGAAGGCGTGTGCGGGGGCGTTGTACATATCCAGTTTGAGGCCCCGCGGCTCGGGGGTAACCTGGATTTTAAAGTCGCTGTAGCGGGCCAGGATTTCGCTGGCGTCGTCACTGTCCTCGCCGGTGTTCAGCACCGCCAGCGCGCACTGCCGAAACAGCTTGTGAACGTGTGCATCGGAGCCGGCCAGTACGGCCATTTCCCGCTGTGACAGTAAATCGAGGCTACCCCCTGGCCGGATCGAGGCGAAGGGAACTTTCAAACGTTGCTCGGCGTTCATGGGGAGTCCTGTAGCGGCCAGGCCGCGAAACCGCGCTGGGGCAAAAGGCGAGGTGTAGGGCCGGACTGTCCGGCCCGAAGAGCAAAGTGCCGTTTAGCTATGGTGATCGGCGCAGTCGGCCTGTGCCAACTGGCGCAGTGATTCCAGATCACCACTGGCCAGCAAATCGGCAAAGGCCTGTTTGCCCTGCTGGTACTGCTCGGTGGAGGCGTCGTGAATACCATTGCGGGTCAGGCCGTTCCAGCCCAGCCACAGGTTAGTCCGCGACAGATCCTCGATAGGAAATTCCGCCAGCCCCGCCACGATGACGCCACGGCAGTAATCCGGGCGGTCTTCGCCGCTGTCTTCCCAGGGCCAGGCGGCATGGGTAGTGGCACTGAAGGCAGTCAGGGTGAGGGTGCAGGCAGCGATGAATGGTTTCATGTCGACAGAAGCCTTGTCTGGAGGGAGAAGGCAAAACGGTAAACCCTCAACGGGTGGCTGACAAGTCTTATCAAGAAGCTTCGCGACTGTTCGCATCCATCTTGCGACAGATGCGCATCCAGGCGTCCACCGCCTCCCGCTCATAGCGCTCTCGGGGCAGGGCAAAGTAAAACTTCCTCCGCATGTTGCGCCGCGGCAGCGCCAGCGGGACCAGGTCGCCGTTGGCGAAATTTTTCTGTAATACGATGCGGGACAGGCAACCAATGCCGAGGCCGGACTCCACTGCGTTCTTGATCGCTTCGTTGTGCTTGAATTCCAGGTGGATATTGATGTCTGGCAGCAGGCCGGCCAGCGCCCGGTCGAAGGTGTGGCGGGCACCGGAATCCGGCTCCCGCAGGATCCACTGCGCTTCGCGAATATCGCGGCTGCTCAAGGTGCGTTTCTGGGCGAGGGGGTGGTGGGCGGCGCAGAACACCACCAACTCGTCTTCGCGCCAGGGAATCAGGTGCAGGTCGCGGTGCTGGGTCTCCATTTCGATCATGCCGATGTCCACCTCGAAGTTGAGCACCTTGGCGACCACGTCCGGGGTATTGGCGATATCCAGCTCGACATCGGCGTTGGGGTAGTCGGCGAGGTAGCCTGCCAGATAGCGCGTGGCAAGGTGGTTGCCAATGGTAAAGCTCGCGCCTATTTTGAGATGGCCTAGCCCCCGGTGGTCGAGCAACACTTCCTCAAAATGTTCACAGTGGGTCAGCAAGCTCTGGGCGGCACGCCTTGCAGTGTGGCCCACGGCATTCAGACTCAGCTTGTTGCGGGTACGGTCGAACAGGGCTACACCGTAGGTGTGTTCCAGATTGAGCAGGGCTTCGCTGGCAGCGGACTGGGACATGTGCAGGCTTTGGGCTGCGCGGGAAATGTTGCCGTGACGGGCCACGGCGAGGAATATTTGCAGCTGCCGCAAGGTGAATTTCATTGGCGTCTCCGGGGCGAGTATCAGCCACCGGAAAAACCGATGGCGCGGTCCATAATATCCGGTTTTACATGGATTCATAAACGCCGTAACCTTGCGCCACAATTTGGCCCCCCGGGACTGCCTGGCAAATCCACCGTAGGGCCACTGTATTTTCACATCGATCAAGGTAGCGAGCATGGCTGAACAAAAAGCAACCAACGTGCACTGGCACGAGGGCGATATCACCCGCGAACACCGCGGTAAAATTTTGGGACACAAGGGCGCCACCCTGTGGTTCACCGGACTGTCCGGCAGCGGTAAGAGCACCGTGGCCGTTGAGCTGGAAGGCGTGCTGCACGAGATGGGCGTGCTGTCCTACCGCCTCGATGGCGACAATGTGCGCATGGGCATCAACAAAAACCTGGGCTTCTCCGCCGAGGATCGCACCGAAAACATCCGCCGTATCGGCGAGGTCGCCAAGTTGTTCGTGGACACCGGCGTGATTGCCCTGTCCAGCTTCATCAGCCCCTACCGCGAAGACCGCGACCAGGTGCGCAAGCTGCACGAAGATGCGGGCATGGCCTTCATCGAGGTGTTTGTGGATTGCTCCCTGGAAGCCGCCGAAGAGCGTGACCCCAAGGGCCTGTACAAGAAGGCGCGCGCCGGCGAGATCAAAAACTTCACAGGGATCGACGATCCTTACGAAGCGCCCGAAAATGCGGAAGTACATCTGCGCTCCGACCAGCAGAGCCTGGACGAAGAAGTGCAACAAATTCTCAGTGTGCTGCGCGAGCGCGGCATTATCAATCAGTAAGCAGGAGTCACCATGATCAAGCCCCACGGTTCCGACGAACTCAATCCGCTCTTTGTTTACGACGCCGAACAGCGCCACGCGCTGGTGGCCGAGGCAGAAAACCTGCCCTCCATTACCCTGAACTCAGCCGCGGCTGCCAACGCCGTCATGCTGGGCGGCGGCTACTTCAACCCGCTCACTGGCTACATGAATCTGGCCGATTCGCTGTCGGTGGCGGAAAAAATGCATACTGTTGACGGCCTGTTCTTCCCGGTGCCGATCGTTAACTTCACCGAGGATAACAGTGTAGAGGCGGGCACCCGTATCGCGCTGCGCGACCCCAATGTAGAGGGCAATCCGGTCCTGGCCATTATGGATGTGGAGGCCGTTGAGACGGTCAGCGAAGACCAGATCCAGTTCATGGCGGAAAAGATTTTCCGCACCCTGGACGCCAGCCACCCGGGTGTTGCCACTTTCACTGGCCTGGGACGCACCCTGTTGTCCGGCCCGATTCAGGTGCTGAATTTCTCTTACTTCCAGACCGACTTCCCCGATACTTTCCGTACCGCCGTGGAAATCCGCAACGAAATTGCCGAGCACGGCTGGGAAAAAGTGGTGGCCTTCCAGACCCGCAACCCCATGCACCGCGCCCACGAGGAGCTGTGCCGGATGGCCATGGATCAGCTGGGCGCCGACGGCGTGCTGATTCACATGCTGCTGGGCAAGCTGAAGCCGGGCGACATCCCCGCTGACGTGCGTGATGCGTCCATCCGCAAAATGGTTGAACTGTACTTCCCGCCCAACACTGTGATGGTCACCGGCTACGGCTTCGACATGCTCTATGCCGGCCCCCGCGAAGCGGTTCTGCATGCGGTGTTCCGCCAGAACTGTGGCTGTACCCACCTGATCGTGGGTCGCGATCACGCCGGGGTAGGGGACTACTACGGTGGCTTCGACGCCCAGACTATCTTCGACGAGGAAGTGCCGGACGACGCCCTGGAGCTGGAAATCTTCAAGGCCGACCACACTGCCTACAGCACCAAGCTGGACAAAGTGATCATGATGAAGGACGCCCCGGAAGGTCACACGATGGACGACTTCGTGCTGCTGTCCGGTACTAAAGTGCGTGAGATGCTGGGCCAGGGCATTGCGCCGCCGCCTGAGTTCTCCCGCCCTGAGGTGGCTAAAATCCTGTCGGATTACTATCAGGCGCTGGATCAGTAATGGATTACGATCTATTCAATGGCGATGCCGACGGCATCATCGCCCTGTTGCAGTTGCGGCTGGCGGAGCCCCGCGAGGCGGAACTGATCAGTGGTGTGAAGCGCGATATCAAGCTGATGTCGCGCGTTCAGGCTACGGCCGGTGATCGACTGACGGTGCTCGACATCTCCATGGACAAGAACCAGGCCGCGTTGCAGCAGGCGCTCGCGGCCGGTGCTGAGGTGTTCTACTGTGACCATCACTTTGCTGGCGATATTCCCGAGCACCCGCAACTGACAGCGCTGATCAATGAGGCGCCTGAGGTCTGCACGGCGGCACTGATCAACGGTCATTTGAAGGGGCAGTATCTGGCCTGGGCGGTGACGGGGGCCTTTGGCGACAACCTCGCTGCCACCGCGCGTACGCTGGCTAAAGATCTCGATGCCAGTGCCGAGCAGGTTGATCAGTTGCAGCAACTGGGCACTTACATCAACTACAACGGCTACGGGCCCGCGCTGGAAGATCTCCACTTCGACCCCTGTGAGCTCTACCGCCGACTCTACGCGGCGCGCGATCCCTTTGAATTCATCGCCAGTTCGGCGGATTTCCAGACGCTGGAGAGCGGCTATCGCGAGGATATGGCGAATGCCGACGGCCTGGCGGCGATTGAAGCGGATGCGCAAACCGCGGTCTTTGTCTTGCCGGATGCCCCCTGGGCTCGCCGGGTGAGTGGTGTGTTCAGCAATGACCTCGCGGTGGACAACCCGGCGCGTGCGCACGCGGTGCTGACGCTGAAGGACAACGGCAATTATGTGGTCAGCGTGCGCGCACCGATGGAAAATCGGCAGGGTGCGGCTGACTTGTGTATGCAGTTCCCCACGGGTGGTGGTCGGGCTGCGGCTGCAGGGATTAATGACTTGCCGGCCGATTCTCTGGACGCGTTCGTCGCTGCCTTCAAGGTCGCCTACGGGGCCTGAACCCCTCACGAGGCGGCGTGTGTCCGCCTCGTACTTTCCCTCAAAGAATATCTTTCGCTAAATTTTAAAGAAATTTGGAATAACTCTGCTTGCCTGCCCGTCAATCAGGTAAGAGTGGAGTGAAACCGCTTTGGAACGGGCGCTGTCCAGCCATAGGGACGCAGAATCTTCGATACAGAAGTTGCGTGGCTGGCAGAGCCCGTTTGTCTTTGTATTCATCCTCCGCCTCGCCTCGCCCCGTTCTGTTGTGCCTCGCCGGCCGCCGTTGTTATATCCCCTGTGAGGGAACCGCCAAAAAGCGTCGTCCATGACAGGCTGCGCTGGCGCCGTCCCTGGCGCCAGAGCTTCCCTCACAGGGGATATAACAACGGCGGCCTACCATCGTGCAATTTGACTAGTCTGCGCGCAAAAAAAAAGCCCCGGAAGGCTCGCCGTCCGGGGCATGAAGAACACTACAGGGTAGATGGGGTGGGGTTGGTTTACTGCCAGCCCCGGGAAATCAGGTCTTGCTCGGTGGTGGCATCCAGGGGGATGTCCGCCGCGTTTTCGGTGATGAAGCGTTCAACCGCATCGTGGCTGCCTGCGGAGCTGGCCGGGCGGTATTGCGCGGCGGAGCCCAGGGCATCGGCGGCGCCGGAGGCGGTGATGACCCAGCCTTCGGCATCGCGGCAGGCTACGCCGCGGGTGTGGTCACTACCGTCGCGCAGCAGGTATTCCCGGCACCAGTTGCCTTCGTTGCTGCGGAAGCTCAGCAGGGCGCGGGCTTCGCGGCCATCTGCCAGGGCATCCCAGCCTTCGGCGCGGGAGGGGGTGGCCTCGAGGTAGGCTGACATCAGTGATTGCGGCTGTGTTGCCGGGCCCTGGGTGCCGGAAACCATGACCAGGCCGACGGCCGCGGCCACGGAGGCCGCCGCGGCGAAGTACCAGCGGCGCTGGGGCTTCATTTCGACTACATTGCCTGCGGCCGGGGCCAGCAGGGCGGCGAGGTCGCGTTGGCGCTGGTCTTCTTTGGGCAGCGGGTAGGCGTCTTGCAGCGCCTGGTTGACTGCTTTCAAGGTCTGCAGTTCGGCGTTCAGCTCGGGTTCGGCCAGCAGGCGCTGTTTCAGCTGCAGGGCTGCGCTGGAGTCGAGTTCCCCGTCCAGATATTGCGACAGCAAATTTTGGTCATTTTCTGTCATTTTCGACTCCATTTTCCCGATGTTTCACTCTTTTCGCCAGGTTTCGTAGGTCCTGGCGAGTTGTTTGCGAGCCCGAGAGATGCGGCTCATGATGGTCCCCACGGGGACTTCCAGTATGTCGGCAGCTTCGGCGTAGCTCTTGCCTTCAACGGCGACCAGCGTGAGCGCAAGTCGTTGATCTTCGGGCAGTTTGTCTAATGCCTGGGCCACCGCGGACACCTGCTTTTGCTCGCTCACTTCCGCTTCGGCGGAGGGGGCATCTTCGGTGTCCTCCCGCAGTATCTCGGGGTTGCGGGTTCTGACTTCCCTTGCGCGCAACTCGTCGATCCACAGATTTTTACAGACGCGATAGGCCCACCTGATGGGGTCGGCGTCCGGCGGCATCCCCTTATCGAGCAGCCGTTCTACCGTGTCCTGCAACAGATCATCTGCATCCGCCTGGCGATTGGTGAGCGATAAGCAGAAGCGTCTGAGGCTTCCTAAATCGTTCAGCAGTGTACTGCGCTGTGAATCGCTCAGCGGTGGCATGAATGTCCCTGTTATTGTGATGACGGGTGGGGGCGGGATTTTATTCCAAAGTGGGGTGAAATAAATCTGAATTTAGGAATTAAACTTTCCCCGATTCGTCAGTAGAATAGAGAACGTTGAATTTTGGGGGAAGCCCACCTCGTATGTCCAAGCCTGTGCACAAGTCTGCAAGTGCCGCTCAACAGCCCCGCTGGTGGTTGTGTCTGGGCCTGTCCGGCTGTCTGGCATTTGGGCCCGCTTTGGTTGCGGCCGACGATGCCCTGGATGAAGCGGTAGAGGAGCAGGCCGAAGAGGTGGTCGAGGCCAATTTCGATCACATGATCGAAATCTTCCTGGCGGACATCGCCGAGAAGGGTATCGAGGACCAGATCGACGCCGACCTGCTGGACTCCCTGCAAAACCGCCTCGACGAAAAGGTCGAAGAGGAGGTTGCCGAACAGGTTGAGAGCAACTTCGACGCGATGCTGGAAATCTTCGTGGCCGATCTGCTGGAGAAAGGGCTGGAAGACAAACTCGAGGAAATCTTCGAGGAAGACATCGAATCCATCACCGATCGCTACATCGACGACGAGATCGAACAGGTCGTTGAGGAAAACGTTGAGGAAGCGCTGGAAGACAGTGTTGAAGACGCCGTTGAAGACATCATCGAGGATGAAGTCGAGCAGGTCGCGGAAGAGTCCGTCGAAGACGCCATCGAAGACAGTGTTGAGGAATCCGTCGAAGAAGCCATCGCTGAGGTGGTAGAGGAAAACCTCGAAGAGTTGGTTGTAGAGTCAGTGGAAGAGTCGGTGGAGGAATCCATCGCCGACTCCGTGGAAGATTCGCTGGAAGAAGCCATTGCTTCCGCGGTGGAAGAACGCATCGAGATGCAGGCGGAAATGGTGGTCGAAGAGGCCATTGCCGGCACGCTGGAAGCGGGCATCGAAGCCACGGTTGAGGACAACATTGAAGCCAGTGTTGGCGGCGGCGTAGAGGAACAAATCACCGCGCGTGTCGAGGATCGTCTGGAAGCGGCTCTGGAAGACAAGCTCGAAGCTGACGATGTGCTGCTGCACACGGATCAATGGCTGGTGATGGCCGAGCCGGAAGTGTTCGAAACCCTCGCTTCTGAGGGCTTCGTGTTTGACGCCATCACCGAATTGCCTGGCCTTGGCTTGCAACTGGCGGAAGTGGCAGCTCCTGCCAGTTTTGACATTTCCGCCGCCCGGCAGGGCGTGATCGATGTGGTGGGTAAAGGCCGCGCCCAGGTTGACCTGAACCACATCTACACTGCGGGTGCGCCGCTGGAGTCGGTAGACTCCGGCGTGTCACCGCGCGAGGCGATCGACTTCCCCGAGGACCTGGATGAGATGCCGGTCAAAATCGGCATGATCGACAGCGCGGTGGATACCAGCCATCCGTCCTTGAACTCTCCCCGTATTCAGGCCCGTGAATTTGCCATGGGCAAGGGCACCTCGCCCAACTTCCACGGCACTGCCATCGCCTCGATCATCGCCGCCAGTGGTGATGAGTACCGCGGTCTGGCGCCCAATGCCCAGCTGTACGCTGCCTCTGTGTTCCAGAACGACGCGCGCCACGGCGAAATCGCCAGCACCCTGAGTCTGGTGAAAGCCCTGGACTGGCTTGTGTCTGAACAAGTGGATGTGGTCAATATCAGTTTGGCGGGCCCACCTAACCGACTGTTGGAGACGGCCCTGAAACGCGCTGCCGAGAAAGAGCTGGTGCTACTGGCAGCGGCCGGTAACGGCGGGCCGGTGGCCAAGCCGATGTACCCGGCGGCCTACGACTCAGTGGTGGCGGTCACGGCCGTTAACACCGGCGGTCAGGTGTTCCGCCTGGCCAATCGGGGTGAATACCTCGATCTTGCTGCGCCCGGTGTGGATCTGCTGCACGCCAACGCCGGTGGCGGCTACACGGCGTCTTCGGGCACCTCATTCGCGGTACCTTTTGCCGCTACCGCTGCAGCCCGGCTGCGTTCCCTGATGCCTGGCAGTGATGCTGCTCAGGCGCTGTTTGCTTCTGCCCTGGACCTCGGTGAGCCGGGTCGCGACCCTGTATACGGTTACGGCCTGATTCGTCCCGCGGGCCCCTGAGTCATCTGGCCAGCCAGCCGGCTGGCCACACACCGCCTCCAGAATCCATCTTCAGAATTGCTGAATTACCAGCTATAGCTGAGCTGCGTGCCGTAGACCTCGCGGTCGTATTCGGCGCGCGGCAAGTTGGAGTCGTAGTCTGAGTAACCGGCGTAAATCACCCACTCAAAATTTTTGGTCAGCGGGATTTCCAGCTCCGCTCCCCAGCGATGGCGATCATCAGCCCGTTTTTCATTGATGGTGGGCTCGATCCCGGTGTAATCCCGATCCTCAAAGCGCCAGGCCAGCTCCAGGCTGGACAGGCGGCCCGCGATCGACAGGCGCCGCACATAACGCAATTTCAGGCTGGAGGCCCGGTAACTGAACTGGGCGGCAACGGCATCTTCCTGCTTGTAGCGGTAGCCAAAATTGAAGTAGCTGCGCAGCCCGCGCTGGAAGTAATACAGATCCCCTTCGGCACTGTGGGCCGTGGCGTTACGCTGGGGACGGTTTTCGATGGTTTTATCGATGTAGACGTAGGCGCCACGTGCATACCACTTCTTGCCCATGAATCCGGAGATATAGGGCGAGGCGCGGAACTGTTCAAGGAAGCTGCGCCCATCCAGGCGCGCGCGAATGTAGTAGGCGTAAGCCCCAGTGGTAACAGCATCCAGATCCCAGGACAAATCGGCGCCCAGCAGATGGGTTTGCCGATTGACCTCGGAAAACTCCTGGTACCAGTTTTGGCTGAAGTCGTAGCTCAGGTTGAGCTCGGCGCTTTCCGACAGGGGTTTTTCTACCGCCAGTTCCAGTTCGGCCAGCCAGGCATAATCGCTCTCGTTACTGGAGGCGTCCAGTTCGTCAATCGAGACATTGCTGTCGTATTCGTAGCCCGCACCTAATTCGGCACTGAAGGTGGCGTCTGGCAGGGATTCGCCCTCGTTGGCAGTGGCGCCAAGGCTCAGGGGCAGCAGTAGCGCAGTGACTGCGCGGCAGGGCTGTCGTTTGGAGGTGTTGTTCATGGCGGCGCCAGAGTAGCGGAGAGGGTGTTTGGGTACAAGTGAAATAGCCCGACTGGCAAGTGCAAAAGATCAATTTCGGCATTCGTTTACAAAGCGCCCCTTACAGGCACACAACGGGTCTATGCTTGAGAGCAGTTAAGCTCATTAATTGTTCCCGGAGAATCGTGATGAAAAAGTTGTTCTGTCTGATCTGCTGTTTGCTGGTATCCCCGGCGTGGGCCACCGAGCCCCTGCAACTGGCGCGTGCGGATGCCACTAGTCAGGCGATGGATTTTGCCCAGGGCCTGGTGCCTGCGCTTACCGAGTCACTCGGGGTTAGCGAGACGCAGGCCAGTGGCGGCCTGGGTTCCCTGTTTGGCCTGGCCAAGGACAATCTTGGCAAAGAGGACTTTGCGTCCCTGGCGGAACTAGTTCCGGACATGGACCAGTTATTGAAGGCTGCGCCAGCCTTGTCGGGCGACAGCAGCGATGCGCTGGGTAGTCTGATGGGTGATAAGGCCAAGGCACTCACGGGCGCCAAGGCAGTGTACGACCAGTTTTCTGAGCTGGGCCTGGGCACCGAACATATCGCCAAGTACGCCGAGATCGTCCAGGGCTATCTGCAGTCAGAAGGCGGGCAGTCTGCCGTGGACTTGTTCCAGCAAGGTGTGGGAAGCCTGCTTTCCGGTGGCTAATTCGCGGGGGGCGCAGCGCCCCAACACAAAGCCTTATACCGCGTTTTACTCGGTACCGTAGATGTTGCGGTAGGCGCAGTACATGCTGCAAAACACCACGGGGAACAGTACGAGTAGCCCAAGCCCCAGCGGGATAATGGCGATCATGGACAGGAGTACGAACACGATGGCATAGAGGCTGAAGGGCAGAATGTTGGCCCAGCAGCCGAGCAGGGAAATTTTAAAGGACTCTATGACCCCCAGTTCGGGGTTCAGTGCCAGTAGCGTCGGCACGAAGTAGTAGGCCATCAACAGCGGCACCATGATCAACAAGGTGACAAGAAGCATCACCGCTAAACCCAGCAGGGAAAAGGCTGCCAGAGTCGGTTGAGAGTCCGCTGAGAGGCCCATTACCAGCGCCAGGATGAACATCGGAACCATCAGGGCGAAGGTGAGTAGCAAGTACAGTGCGCCCGCACCCACCAGTTTTTTGGTGTTGTGGCTAAAGCCCTTGAACAGGTGATTAAGGGTAAGCCCATTACCCTGTGCCGCATCCCGGCAGCCCATCATGATCCCGGCGATGAACACCGGTGACAGCACGGTGGCAAGTAACGACACCAACGGCAGGGCGCCGAGCATCATCATAATGAGCATAAAGACGAGGGTGATGCCCACCCAAAGCCAGGCATCCTTCAGGAAGAGTGTGAATCCCGATTTGATCCAGTTCCAGCCGTCGCCGAGGGCCGCACGACGCGGCCGATCAAAGTAGGGGTTGCGCTGTGTGGATTCTGCTGCGCCCGTTACTCCGTTCTCTTCCATGCCAGTCCTTCCTTTCTGTTAGCGTTGCGACCATCGCAGCATACCGGCTGGGTCACGTATAGAACAATGCCCCGGGTTTGAAGCGCAATGCGGGTATCCACTGGCCCAACTTCCGGAACCAGCCGTGTTCTTCAATGTACTGGGCGTAGGCGATGTAATCCGGGTCGCGCGACAGGTGCCGCTCCTCGGTACGGGCCCGTAGCAGGTAGATAACATTTACGCCGAGCAACAGCAGACAGTGGCGCAGGGATTCCTCCACGCTGACCGACACCATGAAGGGCATGGAAATTAACCAGTAACTCAGGTTTTTGGCGATGTAGGCAGGATGCTTGCAGTAGCGGTAGAGACCGTTGGTCAAAATGCCGCGGTGGGTCAGGTTGGAGAAGCGCAGGCCAAAGGAGACCGACGCAAACACAAACGCGAGATTGCACGCCAGGATGAGACAACCCCAGGTCACATAAATCACGTCGTATTCCCACCACCACGAGCCCCACCCGCGGCCAGGGTGATAGGCCAGATACTGGGCCGAAATCAGGGACCAGAAGGGTTGGTAGCAGATAATGGCCACAAACCAGCCCAGGAAGGTGGGCTCGGTGCTGCGAATATGGCTGTCGGTCAGCTTGAGTGTGAAGGCATAGCCGACGGTGATAATCAGCAAGTCCACGAAAAACACGGCGCCAAACAGGAAGTCGTAGAAGACCTGGAAGCTACTGAAGAGGGTGTCGTAGTTGTAGCTGCGCAGAAACGCCACTTTGTCGATGAGGTAGATGAACATCAGCGGCAGGAAGAAAAACTTCACCAGCCAGCCGAGCAGGAACTGGCCAATAACGCCGCGATCAACCCCCGATCGAAATGCCAGTGCCCGGCCGAAGTGCCAGTAGCCATCTTCCGGCTCCGGGTGGTAACGATCTACCACAATAAAATAGGCCGGTAGGAAGGCAACGAACCACGGGGCCAGGGTGAGCAAGAAGTCGTAGTAACGATCATAGAAGCTGCCGCGGTACTCCGGCAGCATCCAGTACAATCCAAGCGCCAGTCCGCACACGCCGACAAGCCCCAGTATTTTGTATCCCAGGCGGACCGCGTCGACGGTATTACGCGCCGTTGTCCACTCCCGCCAGCGGCGGTAGTACCAACATTCCAGCAGGGCTACCGGCAGCAGATAGCTGGCCAGAAGCAGCAATGTGGCACCCATGGGGCCGATATGCTGGCCGCTTAAGGTAATGCCCATCAGGCCCAGGACACACGCAGCCACGCCCGCCAGGTTGATGTACATATTGGTGGCGGATTGCGGTGGACGCTTCATGGTGGATAGGGGCCCCCGGGGGCGACAACAGGTGAATGCAAACCCGGCCCCTGAAGGGCCGGGTCGATAAGGCTTAGAAGTGCCAGCGCACGTTCAGGCCAAGACTTCGGGGTTTATTGATGGACAAGCGTTGGCGCGTACCCCAACGGTTGTTGTAGAACTGCTGTGCAACTTCATCCGTGGCGTTGTCCAGATAGAGTGTGGCACTCCAGCCCTCGGCTTCCAGCCCTGCGCGCAGATTGAAGATATCGTAGGCGTCCTGCACGGTTGGGCCCTGGGTAAATACAATGGACTCGGTACCGTCGAGGGAGTTAACCGATTCACCCACGTGGGAGTAGTCCATGCGGATAAAGGGTTCAGCGCCAAACAGGGTGTCCGAGAAGGTGTACTGCACGGCCAGGCTGCCCTTGATTTCGGGGGTGATGGGCAGGTCGGTACCGGCTTCCACGAAAGCCACGACGATATCGTCTTCACCGAGGATCGTGTTGTCCTCGGCGATTTCCGAGTTAAGCAGGGCAATGTTCGCATTGATTTCCCAGCCCGGTGCCGGCAACCAGGCCAGCTCTGCCTCGAAGCCGTCGATCTCTGCCTCGGAGAAGTTCACGATACCGAGGGTAAAGACGGTCGGGTCATTGACCTGGATCTGCATGTCCTCCCAGATCATGTGGTAGAACACGGCGTTAAACTGCAGGGTGTTCTCCATCCAGGCGCTTTTGAAGCCCAGCTCGTAGTTTTTCACCAGGTCCGGGTCATAGGATCGCGGCAGGATGGAAGACGCTCGAATCGCGTTACCGCCGCCAATACGGAAGCCCTCGGAGTAGGTGCCATAGACCAGTTTGTCCTCGTCCAGACGGTAGGTCACATTGAGTTTGGGGATGAAGTCCGAATCACCCGCAGTGGCGCTCTCGTTGGTGCTCAAGTAATCGAGCATCTCGTCGGGCTTATCGCCCAGCAGTAACGCACCGAGTTGAATAGTGCGATCCTGCTCGTAGTCGAACCAGCGGCCGCCGGCGGTGATACTCAGATCGTCGGTGGCCTCGAACGTGATTTCACCAAATAGGGCGGTTTGCTCCAGTTCAGTGTCGTAAACCCCGAAAAACCAGTTGTTACTGCGCTGGTTGTGGAAGGTCTCGAAATTGGGGTTGTAGTAGGGCGAATTGGCCAGGTAGTTCAGCGCGTAGTAGCCCAGGTTGGCGTAGTAGTCGGTATTCGTGAAACCTCTCACGTCTGAGCGCAGAGACACGTCCGATTCGGATTTGTTGTAGAAAAATCCGATCACGCCCGACCAGCGACTGGTGGAGTCAGCAGGCGTTGCCAGACGGCCTTCCAGGGTCCAGCGTTTATCTTGTTGCTCGCTGTGGGCGAAGGCGCGCGGTGCACCGCTAAAGTCGTACAGGTTGCTTTCGTAGTACCCGCTGAGGCCCGTGGGGTCATATTTCTGGTCGAAGTCGTGCAGGTAGTCCGTGGCGTCGGCGTCGTAGCTGTGATCCCGATCGAAGTAGCTGGCGGTGAGAACTGCGTCGGCAAAATCCAGCTTGCCCTCCAGGGTGAGGCTGAACTGGTACCACTCGTCGGCGCTGTTTTCATCCTCGAAGCGCACCTGTTCCCGTTCGCCTACGAACAGGTTGGTGTCGCCGAAACCGTCTGAGTCGGTTTTTTGCAGGATGCCGGCGATATCCACCGTCCAGTCTTCATTGATGTCCCAGCGCAAGGCCGCGCGGCCGCCAGAGTAACTGCTGCTGTTGACGTCATCCGCCACCCGGTTGCTGTTGTCGAAGCGCGGCACCACCGGCAGGCCTGCCGCCGGGCGATATTCGGCGAAGCGGTCGGGCTGGCTTTCACCGAGCACGTTGTCGATGTAGCCGGCTTCTTCGCCGGTGAAACCCACCAGGCGCAGGGCCATGCGATCCTGCAGCAGGGGGATATTGATCATGCCGCTGACTTCGCGGTCGAAATCGTCGCTGTCCGCTACCGCAGCGATATCGCCTTCAACCCAGCCGTAGAGCTCGGTGGTATCGGGTTTGTTGGTGATGATGCGCAGGGTGCCGGACTGGGACGCCGCGCCGAACAGGGAGCCCTGGGGGCCGCTAAGCGCCTCCACCCGTTGGATATCGATCAGTCGCGGGTCCGGATTCACACCGGCGGAGGTAATGGGCTGCTCGTCCAGATACACACCGGCGGACGGGTTGGTGCCAAACTGGATACCGGATGCCGCCACACCGCGGAAGATCACCGAAGTACCGCCCGGCTCGCGGCGTGCGAAAGACAGGCTGGGAATCTTGGCGGCGTAGTCGTCCAGGCCAACAAAGCCCTGGCGGTCGATGTCGTCGGTGGTCAGCGCGGTAATGGCCTGGGGTACGTCCTGCAGGCTGGCAGCGCGTTTGGTGGCCGTGACTATCACTTCCTCCAGCGCGTTGCCCTGGGCTGCAACACCCTGAGCACCTCCTACTGCTGCGGCTGAAACCAGCAGCGCCATGGACTTGGGCCGAGAGGGGAAATCCGGTGCTGCGTGAGGCGGTTGTTTGTACGGCATGCATGCCTTCCTTCTGGAGGTGGGTGGTTCCCAGCGGGGAATCGTAAATCAAGGTGGCCAGAATGCCAATAAACCTTTGCATTGAGGATTTATGCAGCAGGCGACCTCGTGCCGATTGACGAGAACCCTCCGCCCGCCTATGGTGCGCCAGTTCATTCACATCAGGACCAAAACGCAGATGGATATCGGGGTAGCGCAGCGCGATCTGGGTGCATACGACGTGAATGCTTTGCGTGAGCGCGTCTTGTCGCTGGATGAGGCCATCTGGCTGGACAACGATTTCCGGCAACAGCAATACGATGTACACCGTTATACCCACTCGGTGGTGATGGTGTTCACCGATGGTAGCGGCTGGCCAAACCTTGAGGTTCGGCGTGAAAACGGCTGGGACCACCTGGCAGACCTTGCGGTGCCGCTGATGCACCGAATCATTGAGGAGCACTACGCTCCCGGAGGGAGCATCATCCGCGCCATGGCCGCGCGCCTGCAACCGGGCGGCCTGATTACCCCCCACCGGGACAAACACCCCTCGTTCCACTACGGCCACCGCATTCACCTGCCGTTGGAGACCAATCCGCGCGTAAGGTTTACCATCGAGGGGCGGCCTTACGCTTTTGAAGTGGGTCACGCCTACGAGATCAACAACCAGAAGCAGCACAGCGTGATGAACAAGGGCGACCGCGCCCGCATTCATTTCATTTTCGACTACGTCCCACCTACGCATCTTGGCCAGTCACCGGAGCCCAGCGCTTGACCACACTGCTGGCCAGCTCCGTGGTGCGCGGCAGTCACCAGGGCGAGAGTCACGGTGGCGTCTACCGCATCGATTTGCAGGCCGGGAAAGTCGATCAGATGCTGGACTGGAACACACTCGATATCGACTGGCAGGGCAGGGGCTGGGATCGCGGGTTGCGTGGTATTGCCTTTGACGGGGAGCGTATCTACATCGCCGCCAGCAATGAGCTGTTCGCCTACGATCGATCGTTTCGCCTGCTGGGCTCGTGGACCAACCCCTACCTGAAACATTGCCACGAAATTTCGGTGTACCGCCGGCGCCTGTACCTCAGTTCCACCGGGTTCGACAGCATTCTGGGTTTTGACCTGGACGCAAAGCGATTTTGCTTTGGCTTGCAGTTGGCCCGGGTTGGTAGCCAGTATCAGGCGATGCCTTTCGATCCGCTGTCACCGAGAGGCCCGCGCGCGGGCAATCGCCTGCACCTGAATAATGTTGTATGCAATCCGAATGGCATGTATATCAGTGGGCTCCACAGTGGCGGGTTGTTGCGCTTTGATGGGCAGGGCATTGAACCCATCGCCGCCTTGCCCGAGGGTACCCACAATGCCCAGCCTTATGCTTCGGGGATTCTCTATAACGACACGGCCGCGGATTGTGTTCGATACGTCACGGCGGATACTGACCTCAGTTTCCCCGTCCCCCGCCTCCCCACCGAACAACTCACGCATACTGATCTGGGTGACCCGCGCGTCGCACGGGCGGGCTTTGCCCGCGGCTTGTGCGCGATTGGAGAGGGCCTCATTGCCTCCGGCTACTCACCTTCTGGCGTCGCTGTTCACGACTTGAACGCAGGGCGAACACGCGCCGTAATACAACTCAGTCACGATATCCGCAATGCCATACACGGCCTGGTGATTTGGCCCGGTTGAAACCGTGTTACCAGGGATAACGTTCCCGCACGGGAGCCAGTACGCTCTCCAACTCGCCCAGGTGTTCGGCGTAGTGGCGCCAGAATCCGACCCCGCGAGTGTAAATGGGTTGGCGTACCTGCTCTGAACTGGCGGTGCGCACGGCACGTTCGGTGCGATAAAAATCGACACAGCCCTGTTCGAACGGTAACTCGAGGAAGTCGAGTACACGGCGCACTTGCGATTCCAGGTCGGCCACGGTGTCCTCATAGTTCACGCGCAACACCTTGCCCGGAAGTACCGCGTCCCAGTGATCCATCATCCGCAAATACTGCAGATAGTATTCACCCATGTCAGTCTGGTCGTAACTGAAAGTCTGGCCGCGGGCGTAGAGTTGCTTCAGATTGCCCAGGCAGGCGTCCATTGGGTGGCGGCGTGCGTCAATAATGCGTGCGTTGGGCAAGATGGCGTGAATGAAGCCGATGCTCGGAAAATTGTTGGGCATTTTGTCGATGAACCGGGGGCGGTTCAGGGTACGATGCATTTCGCTGGATCGCAGGTAGTCGCGGCCCAGGGACTCAAGCCGGTCGGCATCGAGTTCGGCCATTACCTGCGGATAACTCTGCCCCTCCCGCTGCCCCGCTAACCCGGTGGTGATGCGGCCGATGTAAGGTAGTTCCGCAGTGCCCTCCACCTGGCTGTGACTGGCGATGATCTGCTCCACCAATGTTGAGCCCGATCGCGGAATGCCCAGCACGAAAATTGGCGAGGCATCTGCACAGCCCGCGCCCCGGATGCGCTCGAAGTACGCTTCATCAAAAAATGAAACCAGGGCATTGTTGCTGACTTCAGTCTGTACCGGATCGTATTGGACCAGCGTGCGCTGCTGGGCATTGCCCCGTTCAAAATACTGCCAGGCCCGGGTGTAGTCCGATCGCGCCTCCCAGGCCATGGCCAGGGCGAACAGAAGATTGACGGCAGATTGCTCCGGCAGGTCGTTGCGCGACAACTGCTGTTCCATTGCCGAAATGTCGCTGTCACTGAACTGGAAGGTTTTCAGGTTGGCCAGGCTGTACCAGGCCTCGCCGCCACCAGGCTTGGCGGCGATACACCGCCGGTAGGCGTCGATCGCTGCATCCTGATGCCCCAGCGTCTTTTGCATATGGCCCAGTCCCAACAGGGCGCCGGCATGTTTGGGGGAAAGTGCCAAACAGCGTTCGTAGGCCTGTGCGGCTTCTTCCGTGCGAGCGGCTGGGCCCAGGGAGGCGCCCAGTCGGAAATGAACGCGCGGGTTATCGGGGTATTGTTCCAACATGGCCTGGTAGTGCGCGATGGCGTCTGGATAGCGCTCTTGTTCACGCAATAGCTTGCCCAGATCGAATTGCGCCTGCTGGTGATCGGGTGCGTGTTGCAGCGATTGGCGCAATAGCGCCTCCGCCTCGTCGGGTTCGCCCGCGGCGGCGGCTATCAGACCAAGGAGTCGCAGCGCGTCTACATGGTCCGGTTTCTGTTGCAGGATTCGGCGGCATAAACCTTCAGCCTCTTTCATCCGGCCGGCACCGTGATGCTCAGTTGCCAGTGCCATCATGCGGCGCAGGGGGTTCAGGGCGAAGGCAGCTTCAAAGGCGGCATCCGCGCCGGCACCGTCGCCGAGGGCGGCCAGGGCCCGGCCGAGATTGAACTGGGCGGCTTCCAGTTTGGGGTTCAGGCGCAGCGCCTGACGCAACCAGGGCAGGGCCTCCTGATGACGCTGCTGGCGTACTAATAACAGGCCCAGGTCCTCGTAGGGTTTGGCGAAGGTAGGCGCAAGTTCCGTTACCCGCCGTAATACCGACTCCGCTTCCGGGTACTGCCCCTGCTTGCCCAGAATGGCCCCTTGCAAACCGAGTAGGTTCACATCGTCCGGGTGTTGTTCCAGCAGGCGCTCGCAGGCACTTAGCGCCGGTTTTGCTTTCCCTTCGTGAAGTTGAGCCAGAATCTGGTTGAATTGTTCGCGGGAGACGGTGGGGCCTTGCATGTTAGTGTGTTCGTACGTGAAGACAACGCACAGTTTACCACCGAGGTGTTGGGACACTGGTAGTGGAATCTATCCCTCTGGGGGAGTGGACCCCATTCTTTCCCCCGTGTACGGTGCTCAACAGAATCACCTTCGCAGGGCGACCCATGCACGCAGACCTGAAAGATTTTCTCCAACGCTACCCGGACACTCAGATGCTGGAATTGCTGGCGGTGGATATGAATGGCATCCCCCGCTGCAAACGCCTGCACCGCAGCGAGTTTGACAGTTTCTTCGCCGGGAAGCAGAAATGCCTGGCCAGCCTGCCGCTGGTCAACACTGCCGGCGAGTTCCGAGATGAAGTGGATGAACGCCTTATCGCCGGTGAACCCGATGTGTTGTTGCTTCCAGTGTCGGGTAGTCTGGCGCCAATACCCTGGTTGGACAGTCCCACCGCGCAGGTGTTTGCCCGGTTCTGTGAACTGGATGGATCGCCTGCCTGGATGGACCCGCGCACTATCTTGAGCCGTGTGGTCGAGCGCCTTGCCGCCGACGATCTACACCCGGTGATTGCCACCGAGATGGAGTTCTACCTGCTCGAGGAGGGGGAGGGCGGTGCCCCGAAGCCGAAGACCTCGCGGGTACCCGGTACCTCAATGTCCCAGACAGGCGTTCAGTTTTCCCTGCCGGAGGAACTGTGGGACAACGAGGACTTTCTGGAAGACGTGCGCATCGCCTGTGAGCTGCAGAGTGTACCGATGACCACCGTACACGCGGAATTCGGCAGCGGGCAGTTCGAAATCAATACCCGACATGTGGATGACCCTTTGCTGGCCTGCGATCACGCGGTGCTGTTGAAGCGCATCGTGAAGGGGGTGGCACGCCGTCAAGGCAGCGCCGCCTGCTTCATGGCCAAGCCCTTTGCCGGCCAGACCGGTAATGGCCTGCACATCCACGTGAGCCTGTATAACGGTGCCGGCGAAAACCTGTTCCACGATCCCGCCAGCGAGGCGGTGCCCGCCATCAGTGACACCATGCGCCATGCCGTTGGCGGGCTGGCGGACACCATGGCCGACGCGATGGCCATTTTTGCGCCCAACGCCAACTCCTATCGCCGGCTGGAACCGGGAAATTACGTACCCCTATCACCCCTGTGGGGTTACAACCACCGGGACATGGCCCTGCGTCTGCCGGTGGCGGGTGCCAAAGATACCCGGATTGAACATCGCGTGGCGGGTGCGGATGCCAACCCCTACCTTGTGGTGGCCGCGATACTTGCCGGCATTCACCACGGCATCACCCAGGATTGCGACCCCGGGCCGATGGTAGAGGAGGGGACAGCACTGGCGGACTACCCCTGTACCTTGCCGCGGCGCTGGGATGCCGCGCTGGATGCCTTCGAAGCATCAACAGTGCTGCACGATTACCTGGGCGCGGACTACTGCAGTGCCTTTGCCAGCATGCGCCGGGCCGAGAATGAGGCTTATCACGCGCAGATTCCGGAACTCGACTATCAGTGGTATCTGCGGGCGGTGTAGGAGCGCCCGCGCAGCAAGGCCAGGCCGCGGGGTAAATATTGCTCCACGCGGTGAGCACTTGATAGAATGCGCCCTCACTCGACCCTGACCTTGCGCGTGCCCTTTTGGGCGTGCGTACCACTGTATATGGACTGTCCCTATGAGCCTTGCCGATAAAGTTCTGGCGGTAAACAACGATCTTCCCATTCGCACCGGTGCCCCGGTTCACTCCGGCAAAGTGCGCAGCGTGTACTGGCTGACCGAAGCCGACAGCGCCCGACTGATCCGCGAGCGCGGTTACAACGTGGCCCCCGACGCACCGCTGGCAATTATGGTGATTTCCGATCGCATCTCTGCCTTCGACTGCATCTGGCACGGCGAAGGTGACATGCGCGGAGTACCGGGCAAGGGCACGGCGCTGAACGCTATTTCCAACCACTGGTTCAAGCAGTTCCGCGCCAAGGGGCTGGCCGACAGCCACATTCTGGAAATTCCGCACCCGCTGGTGTGGATCGTCCAGAAAGCGCAGCCGGTGATGATTGAAGCGATCGCCCGCCAGTACATTACCGGCTCCATGTGGCGTTCCTATTCCAAAGGCGAGCGCGAGTTTTGCGGTATCACCATTCCGGATGGCCTGGAAAAAGACCAGAAGCTGCCGGAGCTGCTGATTACCCCCTCCACCAAAGGTATCCTGGAAGGTATTCCGGGCGTGCCGGCAGTGGACGACGTGAACATTACACGCGCCGATATCGAAAATAATTTCGCTGCTTTCAACTTCCGTTCCCTGGCGGACATCGATCGCTATGAAGTCCTGCTGAAAGAGGGCTTTGACCTGATTTCCGCTGAGCTGGCAGCGCTGGACCAAATCTTCGTGGATACCAAATTCGAGTTTGGCTACGTGACTGATGCCCAGGGTCAGGAAAAGCTGATTTACATGGATGAAGTGGGCACCCCTGATTCATCCCGCATTTGGGACGGGCCGTCCCAGCGCGAAGGTAAAGTGGTCGAAAAGTCCAAAGAGGGCTTCCGTCAGGCCCTGCTGTCTCACTTCCCCGATCCGGATATCCTGCTGAACAAGGACCGCATGGACGAGCGCAGCGCACTGGCGCGTGACAACGCCTTGCCCACGCAGATGCTGATGGACGTGTCTGACACCTATCTCGGCATTGCCGAGAAAATCGTCGGCCACAAGCTGGAAGTGTCCGATAACCCCCGCGCCGAAATCATCGCCACCCTGTTGGATGATTACGGCCTGATCGACTGAGACGCTAACCATGCAGGTTATCTCGCTGACAGACACCTTCGCCGTCGCCGGTCAGATTTTGCCCTCTGAGATGGGTGAGATCGCGGCGGCCGGCTACAAGGTCCTGATCAATAATCGCCCGGATGGTGAAGCACCGGAGCAGCCCCCGGAAGCCGTGATTCGCGCGGCTGCCGAGGAGGCCGGTCTGGAGTATCACTACATGCCGGTGAATGCGCTCAACTTTCCCGGTGAGCAGCCCGAACTCTACGCGGCGCTGGCAAATGACGCGGAGCGCCCCGCGCTGGCGTTCTGCCGCACGGGTACGCGTTGCACCAATCTCTGGATTACTACCGGCCCTGCTGCCGAGCGCGACGCGCGCATTGCCCACGGCCGCGCGCTGGGATTCGATCTCAAACTCGCCCTGTCCTGCTAGGCGCTGACGAGCCCTCACGCCGAATCGCAACGGCAGTGCGCAGGCGCTCCGCCCCAAACGCGGACATTTTGTCAAAGTCGTCGCGGGCGATGGGCAGGTGCTGGCAGTCCAGCGGCAACTGCTGATTTGGTGTCAGATCCGGGTCGTGCACATACAGGCAGTGCTCGTCGATATGTGTCAGACACACCCAGTGCGGGGCTTTCTTGCCGTCGAGGCGATAGGTGCTGATCAAAACCAGTACGGCGTAACCGGCGGCCAGCCAGTCCGACAAAATCGCCTGTGACACATCCTGATAGATCACCGACACCTTCTGTGTTCTGGCCCTATCCAGAAACTGCTGGTGCACCAGACCGATAATCTGCTTCTTCTCCTCGCTGCGTACACTTTCCACAAACAGTGGCTTATTGGTGTTGAGATACACCTGGGCCTCAAATCCCCGCTGCCGAGCGGACAGCGCCAGCCCCACCGGGTGACAACCACCGTGCCCGGAGGTCATAAATATCGTGGTAGCCTCGCGCCAGATATCCAGTTCCAGGGTTTGGTTCAGTGCCGGTTCGTCAGGCATCTGGGAGGCCATTGCCATCATTAACGACGCGGGGCCGCAGGTGAACTCGGTGGTTTGTTGATACCACGGAATCGGCTGGGCGTCTGACAAGCCCTGCCCCTGAAAACGAGCCACGCGGATACGTTTCTGCATCCGCAGGGCATCACCGCGATCTTCGTAGTAATCGCTGTATTCGCCGAATACCCGGTAGCCCTGAGACTTGTAGAGGGTGACCGCGGTGGTATTGGACCTGGCTACCTCCAGGCGCATAAAGATTCGGCCCCGTTCGGCCGCTTGCGATTCGAGGCGAGTCAGCAGTGCCGCACCGACGCCCTGGCCTCGGGCACGCTTTGCCACGGCCAGCGAATACAGTCGGGCAAGGCGCGTGCCACGGTGCAGCCAGACCAGGCCATAGCCCAGCAAACCCTGAGCGTGTTCCGCCAGCAACAGCACACCGTGCTCGGCCTTGATCCAGTGGCGTAAGCTGCGCCGACTGAGACGATCGCTGTCGAAGCTCTGGCGCTCCAGTTCATCCAGCGCATCGAGGTCGGCCACCGAGGCCAGGCGATATTTATGGTCAGGCTCGCCTGAGACAGAATCAGCGTCCACGCAATTCCAGCCTGCGCTGAAACTCAGCCATCACCTGCATATAGAGTTCATTGCCCAAATAGGCATCTTCCACCTTGTGATCAATGCTGGGGTTATCGTTCACTTCAATCACATAGACGTGATTGTCTTTCTGCTTCAGGTCTACGCCGTATAAACCTTTGCCCACCACGTTGGCAGACTTGACAGCTGCATCAAGTACGATTTTGGGTACTTCGAAGGTGGGCAGGGTTTCAAAGCCCCCGGAGCTGAAACGCTTGGAACTATGGTTATAAATCTGCCAGTGGTTGCGCGCCATGTGATAGCGGCAGGCGTAAATCGCCCGGCCGTTCAGTACACCGATACGCCAGTCGAAATCGGTGTACAGATACTCTTGCACCAAGGCCAACGCGCTCTGTTGAAACAGCTCACTCAACCTTGACTGCAGTGCCTCCCGATCTGTGGCCTTGAATACACCGTTGGAAAAAGAACCCTCAGGCAACTTCAATACCAGTGGATATTCGAATTGTTGCTCGATTTCGTTCAGCGTTGCTTCGTCGGAATTCATGACGACCTGGGTTTTCGGGCTCGGGACGCCGTGGTAACTGAACGCATCGTGCAGAAAAACCTTGTTACAGCAACGCAGGATGGAATCCGGATCATCTATCACTACCAAACCGGCACTTTCCGCCTTGCGGGCAAGTCGGTAAGTGGGGTGGTCAATGGCGGTCGTCTCGCGAATAAACAGCGCGTCGAACTGGTTAAATTGCAATAGCAGTTGTTGTGAGGTCACCGGCTCGGCGTAGATGTTGAGTTTCTTTGCCGCCTTCACAAAGCGCGCGATGGCCGCCTTGTCACTGGGCGGATGGGGTTCATCCGGATTGACCAGAATCGCCATCTCCCAACGCGCGGCTTTGCGCTGTACGGGCTCGCGCCAGACAGCGTCGGTAAAAATTGTCAGGCCAATCAGGAACTGCGTTTTGTTGTCGTTCCCCAGTTGCCTGTACGAGCTACGGCGCACAGAGGCGCTGACACTTTCCCCCTGGTGTTCAAACACTACCTTCAGAATCGGCGCGGGAAAACGCTCATACAGGGAGCTCGCCAACTTCTGCAATGCAGTACTGTTCGGCGCATTACTGTCCACTGTGCCAAAGTAGATAAACAGCTCATTCGGCACATGGCCGCTGTCCTGCGTTTCATGAGGGAGACTGAAGGACAGCTGCGTCTGGTCCTCGTGACCCTCAATGCGCAGTTCGTTGATAGTTTTTACACTCGGCAAGACCTTGTGATTGCGAGCTTCCGCCAGCAGCGAACAGTAGTAACCTTTGCTTAAATAGTTCAGGGTGTCGCACAGGTTGATAATACGGGTGCGCGGTTCGTTAAGTTTTGGATATCCCTTCAGGTATTGATCAAAGGTGATGACCTCCAATTGCGCAGCGTCAGTCAGGGCAGAAAATTCCTCGACAACGCCTTCATCAACCACGATGAGTGTTTTATGCATGCTGATGTGCTCTAAATCGGTGCTGGCACCGACAAATAGTGATGATCAAATGAGGTTTACTTCAGTCCGGCGAGCTGCGACACCACATTGATGAACGCCTGAACAGACGAGTGTGGTGCCGACTCCGACAGCGTGTGATAGCTGGAGCTGGGGATCTGTAAGGTGGAGCCGTCCACCAGCCCCTTGGACGCAGCGATGATGCGCCCCATCTCGGTAGATCCTATCGAAGCCGGTTCTTCGCCGCGCGCTTGCTTCTCCCGGTTATTGGCTTCCACGTATTCGTCTTTGAACACATAACTGTAACCCTGCTGGTCGCACACAGCTTGCAGCTTGTCGGTCAGTGCCCGGTTAAAAAGGTGATTGGCATCTTTGTGACGCAAGACGAGCTGTTGCTCCTGCGCCGCCGGAAAATCCGGGAAAGGACTGGTATCCACCACCAGCAGTTGATTGGTGGAACCGCCAAAACGGCGAAACCACTCCAGCAGGTAGCGCCAGCTTTTGCCGGCTTCTTCCTGTGCCGTGAAAAACGCTGTGCCCTGAAACCCCTGCTCAAACAGGTACACCAGAATGGCTGCCGACAACACATTATCCAGCTGGCCAACCAATGCTTCGTCAGTAATTTTCAGGCTGTCAGTAAACGCCACAGGCGTGCCCGCCACCAGGTGCTCAAGGCCTTCCACCTCAAAAATCAGGTTGCTGCGATTGGGACACACATAGGCGTTGCTGATCGACCCCTGACCCCGGTACGCACCGGACCAGGGTTCGTAGGCGTACACCCGCTGATTGGGGAAGCGGGTGACTACCTTTTGCATCAGTTGCTCGCCGACGGAATTGCCCAGGAGGTCCGAGCGGGACCCCGCCACAAAAGCCGCGTACTGAAACTCGTTGGGCCCGGTGCAAATCAGCCCGTGGCGATCTATATGCGCGGAGAGCATCAAGCTCTCAGGTTGGGCACCCTGAGCCACCAGTAACCCTTCGTACCAGGCCACCGTTGCGCCTCGCTCTTCCAGTTCCCGCTGCAAAACCCGGAAAAACGAGTGCTCCGCTCCCACCACAGAGGGATTGCGAATCAGCTGCGCGAGCAGGTTGATCAGCGATGGGGGCAAGCTGATCCCGGCGGCGGCTTGAATGGATTGATCTGAGTTCATGGCTGGCCTAAGTATATGAGGTATCAAAGGCGTGTCGAGAAATTCTGATGGCCCGAAGGGGCAGGCCTTTCCCCCCGGCGTGCCACTTGTTAGGCTCGCTGCTGTTACGAGTATGCACACTACAGTGCAGGAGCACTCCATGAAATTCCAAACTTTACTGGCCCTGTTAGCGCTGGCAGCACCAGCGCTGGCGAGCGAGGACCCTGCCCCAGAGTGGGATGTTAATCAGCCGCCATTATCCGTTGCTGCGCAAACCGTTGAATTGTCGGTGGAACGCGGCAGCTGGATGAGCCTGGACGTCAGTCCGGACGGGCGCACACTGGTGTTCGACCTGTTAGGTGACATTTATACCCTGCCCATCGAAGGGGGTGAGGCGAAGCCGCTGCGTAGCGGTCTGGCCTGGGAGATGCAGCCGCGCTTCAGCCCGGACGGGCAGCGAATTGCCTTTACCACCGATCGCGCCGGCGGCGACAACATCTGGCTGATGGATGCCGACGGCAGTAATCCGGAGCAGTTGACTGATGAATCCTTCCGCCTGCTGAACAGCCCGGCCTGGAGTCCC
This sequence comes from Gammaproteobacteria bacterium, assembly GCA_030427085.1. Taxonomy (GTDB): domain Bacteria; phylum Pseudomonadota; class Gammaproteobacteria; order Pseudomonadales; family Halieaceae; genus JAUHXH01. The sequence goes on from JAUHXH010000001.1 coordinate 283,503, forward strand.
GACGGCCAGTACATTGCCGCACGTAAACACTTCACGACCACCCGTTCTCTTGGCACCGGCGAAATCTGGCTGTACCACGTTGATGGCGGTAAAGGGGTGCCGGTGGTGTCGCGTCCCAACCCAAAATTCCAGAAAGAGTTGGGTGAGCCTGCGTTTTCGGCCGACGGTGCCTATGTGTACTTTTCCAAAGACGTTACACCGGGTGATCGTTTCATCTACCACCAGGACTCTAACGGCGAGCTGTTTCAGGTGCAGCGCGTAGAGCTGGCCACAGGCGAAGTGGATACCCTGCTGGGCGGCCCGGGTGGTGCGGTCAACGCAACCCCCTCACCGGACGGCCGTTACGTGGCTTTCGTGAAACGCATTCGCGCCCAGTCCCGCCTGTTCGTGCAGGACCTGGAATCGGGCGAGCAGACCATGCTGGATGCAGCACTGGACCCGGACATGCAGGAAGCCTGGGCCGTGCACGGCCTGTACCCGAACATGGCGTGGACGCCGGACAGTGCCTCGCTGGTGTACTGGGCAGAGGGCCAACTGTGGCGCGTGGGCCTGGACGGCGGCGAACGCAAGGCCATTCCCTTTAGTGTGAAGGACACCCGCACGGTCTTTCCGCCACCGCGTTTCCCGGTGGCAGTGGCACCCGAAACATTCCAGACCAGCATGGTGCGCTGGGCCACACCCTCGCCGGATGGCAAGCGTGTGGTGTTTGAATCACTCGGCCGACTCTATGTGAAGTCGGGCGATGGCGAACCGCGCCGCCTGACCCGTGGGGAAGCCGGTTTCGAGATGTATCCGGTATGGTCCGCCGATGGTCGCCGCATTTACTTTGCGCGCTGGCACGATGAGGAACTGGGTAGCCTGCATGCGATCAGCAGCAGTGGCGGCCGGGAGCGCAAGCTCAACCAGACCCCCGGGCAATTTGTGGAACTGGCTTTGGATGGGAGCGGCGAACACCTGTTGTACCGCCGCCGAGGTGGAAACCCCGGTGATCTGCTCTCTCCTCGCTGGACTGGCGAAAGTGGCATTTACCGCGTACCCGTTGGCGGAGGTGATGAACAGCGCATCAGCAAGGAAGGCGCACGCCCCCATGCCGCGGCGGACGGGCGTATTTACGCGACCCGCTCGGGTGGAGATGGGCTGGAGTTGATCTCCATGACCGTGGAAGGTCTGGACATCCGTGTGCACGCCAGTTCCCCCTGGGCGCAGGATATGCGTGTGTCGCCCAAAGGTGACTGGCTGGCCTTTATCGAAAACTATCAGGTACAGGTGGCGGCCTTGCCGCCGGGTGGTAAAGCACTGGTTGTCTCCGAGGGTGCCTCAGGAGGCGAGGGGAGTGTGGCGCTAAATAGTGTACCCCATGCACGTTTGAGCCGTGACGGCGGTGCCTTCCTGCACTGGTCCGCCGATGGTGAGCGCGTCGGCTGGAGCACCGGGCCAAGCCTGCGCAGTGTGGCCTGGCGCGAGGCCCTGGCGGAGGACTTTGAACCGTCGGGCGCAGAGCAAGCCAACCTGTCCATGGCGGTCGACCAGGCCAGCCCTGAGGGTTTGTTCGCGATCACCAATGCCCGCATTGTGACCATGAATGATGCGCGCGAAGTGATCGAGTCCGGCACCGTGCTCATCGACGGCAACCGGATACAGGCACTGGGGGCCGATGTTGCCGTGCCCGAGGGCGCGGAAGTGTTCGACGCTCAGGGTCAGACGGTGATGCCGGGCATTGTGGATATTCACGCCCACGGTCGCTACGGGCAGGGCAATGTGATTCCGCAAAACAACTGGAACATGCTGGCCCACCTGGGTCTCGGCGTGACCACCGTGCATGACCCCTCCAGTCGCGCCACGGCGGTATTCGCTGCCTCGGAATACCAGCGAGCGGGCCGCATTCTGGCCCCGCGCATCTACTCCACGGCGGAGATCGTTTACGGTGCCCAGAGCCGCTACTACCAGCAGATCAACAGTCTGGAAGAAGCCCGTGCCCACGTGCGCCGGCTGAAAGCCCAGGGCGCTGTCAGCATCAAGAACTACAACCAGCCGCGCCGCGAACAGCGCCAGCAGGTGATCGAGGCGGCGCGACTGGAAGGTATTGCCACCGTGGCCGAGGGTGGGTCGCTGTTCCATCAGGATATGAACCTGATCGCTGACGGCACTACGGGTATCGAGCACAACGTGCCCACACTGAATCTGTACGAGGATGTGTTGCAATACTGGAGTCAGACACAGGCGGCTTATACACCGACGCTGGTCGTGACTTTCGGCGGCCTCACGGCCGAGGATTACTACTACGATCAAACCGATGTCTGGCAGCACCCGCTATTGTCAGCCATCGTGCCGCCCGCCGTATTACAACCGCGCTCTGTGCGCCGATTGAAGGCACCGGAGTCCGATTTTCGCGATGACGATGCCGCCGCCTCGGCGAAGCAGCTGATGGAGCGTGGCGTGCTGGTGAATATCGGTGCCCACGGCCAGCGCGAAGGACTGGCCAGCCATTGGGAGATGTGGAGTTTTGCCCGGGGTGGTATGTCGCCGATGGAGGTGCTGGCCACAGCCACCATCAACCCGGCGCGTTATCTGGGTATGGATGCTGACATCGGCTCACTGGTGCCCGGCAAGCTCGCCGACATGGTGTTGTTGCGCTCCAACCCACTGGAAGACATTCGCCGCAGCGACGACATCAGCCACGTGATGTTAAACGGGCGCCTGTACCGCACACCGGATCTGGCCGAAACCGTTTCCGGCGACGCCGCCGCGCCCAGCCTGTATTGGCAGGGCGAAGCCGGAGCCGATATCCGCTAGGTCAGCCGGTCCTGCGTCAGGATAACTTCACCGCGAGCGCGTAACTGGTCCAGCCAGTGGCGCGCTTCGCTGGCTTCGTGCGGGGCCGCGCTCACACCCGGGGCGATGCGCCCGGCCAGCACGGAATCCACCGCGATGGCTACAGTCAGTGATACCAGCCGCGCCATCGCGCTACCCTTGTCATTCCCTCTGGCATCGACGCTGTAGCTGCGGTGCCAGCTGGTGCCGCCGTTGTGGCGGGCTTCCAGCTCAACGCAAAGAACAACGCGGTCGGCCTCGCCGGGATCGTACTGGTAGTCACGCCACAACTGGTCACTGAGGGCTTGCAGTCGCGCTTCGCCGCTGTCGCCACTTAAGCCCTCGATCTCATCGAACAGGCTCTGCCAGGCTAGGGACCAGCCCGCCAGCCGCAGGGTGCCACGCACAAACTGTTGCAGCGGCCACTCGGGCGCAAGGCCGTATTGCTGGATGAAAGGCAGGGAGTCGCGGTTGGGATAGGCTTCGAAGGATTCTGCGTTACTTCCCAGTTGCGCTTGATATTCACTGATACCGTGCCACGGGCGTTGGATGTTTTTTTCCTCGCCGGCTTCCAGGCAGCGGGCGGGACTGCGCAGTGCCCGCAACACGCCCAGTGGTGACCAGCTGAATTTGTAGCGAAAATCATTCGGCTGCGCAGGGAAGCCACCGCAGTAGGAACGGAAGTACAACTCATCGCGCTCCGGTGCCGGGGCGCTGTCGCGATACTGCTGGATCAGGTCGTGGGCCATGAGGTGGTCAATGCCGGGATCCAGACCCACTTCGTTGACCAGGCAAAGACCCAGCTCTTGGGCGCGCGCGTCCAGCGCCGCCATCTCCGGTGCGATGTAGGAGCTGGACACGAAATGGGCGCCGGCATCCATTGCCAGATTGGCCAACTTTACATGCCAGTCGGCTGGTAACATCGAAACCAGAACATCTCCAGCGTTCAAGGCCTGCGCAAGGGCCTGGAGATCCAGTGCACGGACCTCCACCGTGTTGGCGGTGCTGACGATGGCCCGGGCCTTTTCAGGTGTGCGGTTCCACAGCACGAGGGGGTGTTCCCCCTTGGCCAGCGCTACGATGCCCGGTGCGCTGGACAAGCCCGCGCCAAGCCAGTGAATGGTAGGTTGCGTCATGTCAGGGCCTCCACGCATTTGTTGTCGAAAAGTTGTGCTGCCCGCTGCCACACCCCGTCGGAATCTTCATTCAACTGTAGCAAGAGGGGGAGTAATTGCCCGGCGAAGTCCTCACTCGATTCTCGAGGCAGCAGCGAGGGCAGGTGATCGATAGCGATCAGGTGTTGGCCGCCAGGCAGGGTGATCAGCGGCGCATCCAGGGTGGTGCATTCATTGTAGACAGGCAGTGGATTGCAATCGCCGTAGGGATCGCAGCTTACATCTGCGATCACCGCCAGCTGGCCGCCTCGCGCCAGGGTTGCCGCATCCAGGAAGGGCGGTTGCGGGCCGGTGGCCAACACCGCATTCAAAAATAACTCGTGGTCAAGGATGGCGGGGAAGGGACCGCCAGCTTTTGTTTCCGGTAAATCCCAGGCTGTAACCGGGATTTGCATGCGTTCGGCAAGATCAATGGCACCGCGGCCCACCCGTCCACCGGCGCCGATCACCATCAAGCGAGGTAACTGCTCGGCATAGGGCGCTACGGCGATGTTGAGTTGGTCCAGCAGGGCGGACTGGTCCTGCCAGGGATGAAGTCGGGGTAGCGGTGGTTGTTGCAGGGATTGGCGGCCACACCAGGTCAGCAGGGCCAGCGCCGCGCCGACAAAGCCGGCCCAGTGGCCAAAGGCGGCGAGCCGTCTTCCCTGTGCATCCACCAGATACTCCAGATCCAGCAATTGGCCACCGCCACGCTGGAAACGCTGTAGCAAACCTTGCCAGCCCGCTTGCTGCTTGTAGGCGTGGGCAAAGTAGATATGGCGGTGAGCCAGGGGAGTATTGGATGACGGAAGCTCCTTCAATCCGAGTATCCAGGCCGAGGCAGGAGCCGATTGCCAGGCGCCGGGGGCCGCCAGATCACAGCCGGCGTCAGCGAATGCCTGCGCCGGAAGGGCTGCCTGGTCACTGCGTTCTACCGTCAGGTGAAAGCCGGCGTCCACCAACTTGCGGGCGGTTGCGGGTGTCAGCGCCGTGCGGGCTTCGCCTGGCTTGGTCTCTGCGCGCAACCAGATGTGTGTGCTCAAAATGGCTCTCCCCGAAAAAGGCGCCACTGTACGCGAGGGCAGGGCTGTCTGCCAGTGATGCCAAGCTGGGTTCTGTCGGGCTTGCGCTTTGGCACCGCTCTGTTAGCCTGCCGTAGTCATCACAAGGGGGTCATCCCATGTCCAAGATTTCTGCTTTCGCCCTGGCGGCGAGCCTCATCCTGCCTTCTCTGCCCACTCACGCTCAGGACCTCGAACAGTCCGTGGAGCGAGACTACCAGCAGCACCTGGGGGCTTTGTTCGACTACTTCCACCGCAATCCTGAGCTGTCGATGCTGGAAACCAAAACCGCGGCCCGGCTGGCCCAGGAGTTGCGCGACGCCGGCTACAAGGTTACCGAAGGCGTAGGCGGCACCGGGGTGGTGGCGATGCTGGAAAACGGCCCCGGCCCGCTGGTTATGATGCGAGCCGACATGGATGGCCTGCCGGTGGAAGAAAAGTCCGGCCTGCCCAACGCTTCAGTGGCCACGCAGGAAGACTGGGACGGCAACATTGTTCCGGTGATGCACGCCTGTGGTCACGATGTGCATATCACATCGCTGGTGGGCACGGCGCGCTACATGGCGAATCACCGCGATACCTGGTCTGGTACGCTGATGCTGATTGGTCAGCCCGCTGAGGAGCGCGTGGGTGGTGCCAAGTTGATGATGGAAGACAATCTCTGGCAGCGTTTCGGGCAGCCGGACTACGCGATGGCCTTCCATGTGGCCTCCACCGTACCCACGGGTAAAATCGTGGCGGACCTCGGCTCTCCCTATTCGGGTGCGGATACGGTGGATATCATCATCCACGGCGTGGGTGCCCACGGGGCCAGCCCGCATCGCGGCATTGACCCCATCGTACTCGGCTCGCAGATCGTACTGGCCCTGCAGACCGTGGTCAGCCGGGAACTGCCACCGCGAGAGGCTGGCGTGATCACTGTGGGCTCCTTCCACTCCGGCACCAAGCACAACATTATTTCCGACCGGGCACACCTCCAACTCACCGTGCGCAATGACAATCTTGAAACCCGCAAGCTGCTGTTGGCTGGTATCGAACGCGTGGCCCGGGAAATGGGGCGCGTGGCGGGCCTGCCCGAAGACAAGCTGCCAGAAGTCATCATTTCAGATGAGTGGGTGCCGCCCACTGTCAACGATGTGGAACTGACCACCCGCCTGCGCGGCGTGTGGGCGGAGAACATGGGCGACGATGTGTTCTTTGAGAGCAAGCGCCTGGGCATGGGGGCCGAGGACTTCCCCTTCTTTACCCTTGAGCCCGCCATTGCCAGCACCTATTTTGCGGTAGGCGGCACCCCGCAGGCTGACTTCGATCGGGAGAAAGCCGGCGGTGCGCCCGTGCCGTCGCACCACTCACCGCTGTTCAAGATCGATGCAGAGCCCGCGGTTCGTACTGGCGTGGAAGCCACCGTGCTGGCCCTGCAGGAGCTGCTGCAGGCATCGGGCGAAGACTGAGGAGACTATCATGCCAAGTGTAATGAAAACGACCGGCCTGGCGCTGGCGGTCGGTGCGCTGGTAGCGGGAGTCGGTTGCAGTTCAACCTACGAGAGTGAATTCCAGCCCCTGTCCCGTTCCGGCGTTATCGTCCAGAACTTTGACACAACTGTGCGGCCCCAGGATGACTTCTTTGATTACGTGAATGGCACCTGGGTCGCCACCACGGAAATTCCGTCAGACAAGTCGAGCTACGGTGCCTTTACCCGCATGCGTGAGGACGCCGATGCCAACGTGCGGGAAATCATCGAGCGGGCCGCCGCCAGCAATCCAGCGCCCGGCAGTTCTGAAGCTATGATCGGGCAGATGTACAACAGCTTCATGGACGAGGATGCGGTCAATGCCGCCGGCCTGGAGCCCCTGGCGCCGGAGTTGCGCCGCATTGCCGCCGTCGATTCGCTGAACGAATTGCTCGCCTACTTCGGTTGGGCGAACTATGCGGGCATTAAAGTACCGCTGGGCATGGATGTGGCTGAGGACTATAAGGACACCACTCGCTATCTGCCCTACATCGGCCAGAGCGGGTTGGGCCTGCCCAACAGCGACTACTACATCGACGATAGTGTAAAAGGCCAGTCCATCATTGCGGACTACAAGGCCTACGCCAACGCCATGTTCCAGCGGCTGGGCTACAGCGAGAGCAAAGCGGCCGCTGCGACTGATCGCGTGTACGCGCTGGAAGCGGCATTGGCCAGCCACCACCGCCCACCGCAGGAAAACCGCGAATACACCCGCTGGTACAACCTCTATGGCCCGGGGCAGGGCGACTGGCCTGCCGGTGTGCCCTGGAATGCCTATCTGTCGGCTTTCGGGCTGAGCACTGACGGTGTGATCAGCCTGTCCCAGCCGGAATTTGGTGAAGGTCTGGCGGCTGTGTTAGCCGACTTCCCGCTGTCCACCTGGCGGGAATACCTGCAGTTACGCGCGGCCAGTTCCTCAGCCGCTTATCTCGATCAGCAGATGCAGGACCTCGGTTTTGACTTCTACTCGCGCACGCTGTACGGCACGCCTGAGATGCGCCCGCGCTGGAAGCGCGGCGTGTCGCTGGTCAATGGTGCGCTGGGTGAGGCGGTTGCGCAGATTTATGTGGCGGAGCACTTTCCACCCGAGGCCAAGGCTCGCATGGATGCCCTGGTCGACAACCTGCTCGCGGCCTACCACGATTCCATCAGCACGCTGGACTGGATGAGCCCCGAGACGCGTGAGCGTGCATTGGACAAGCTCAGCAAGTTCACGCCGAACATTGGTTACCCCGACAAGTGGCTGGATTACTCGACCATGGAAGTGGGCGATGAACTATTGCCCAATGTCCGCGCCGCCAACCGCTGGGACATGCAGCGTGAAATCGACAAGCTGGGTGAGCCGGTGGATCCGCACGAGTGGTTCATGACGCCCCAAACGGTCAACGCCTATTACTACTCACTGCAGAACTCCATCACTTTCCCGGCCGCTATCCTGCAGCCGCCGTTTTTCGATATGGAGGCTGACGACGCGGTGAACTACGGTGCCATCGGTGCAGTGATCGGCCACGAGATTGGTCACGGCTTCGACGACAACGGTTCCCAGTTCGATGGCGCGGGTCGCCTGCACAACTGGTGGACTGATGCCGACCGCGCCGCGTTCAAGGAGCGCACCGCGGTGCTGATTGATCAGTACAACCAGTTCGAAGTGCTGCCCGACGTGTTCGTAAACGGCGCATTGACCCAGGGTGAAAACATCGGCGACCTGGCGGGCGTGTCTATCGCCTACCAGGCTTACCAGAAGTCTCTGGATGGAGAGCCCGCGCCGGTGCTGGACGGTTACACTGGCGAACAGCGCTTTTTTATCGGCTTTGCCCAGGCCTTCCTCAACAAGGCGCGCGACGAACGTCGCCGGCAATTGGTAAAAATCGACACCCACTCGCCGGACTATGTGCGCGTCAACGGCACATTGAGCAATGTGCCTGCGTTCTATGAAGCCTTTGATGTTAAGCCTGGCGACAAGCTCTATCGGCCACCCGAGGAGCGGGTGAAGATCTGGTAACCGTGACCGACTACGCTCCTTTCACCGATTCCACGGCGCTGCTGGGTGATGACACAGCGCTGCGGAATCGCTTCACCGAACAGGGCTACCTGTATCTGCGGGGCGTGGTGGATACCGCCGAAGCGCGTGAGCTTCGTCGTGATATTGCGGCGCAGTGCGCGGCGGAGGGCTGGTTAAAACCGGATACACCTCCGGAGGATTTTGTCGCCTGGACGGTGCCCTCGGTGGAAGGGGAAGAGGCTTACTTCAAGGCCTATGATCGGGTCCAGCGCCTGCAATCATTTCATGCCTTACCACACAGCGCGGGTATGTCAGGTGTAATGCGCAGCCTCTTGGGGCCCAGTGCATTTCCCCATCCGCTCAGCATTGCGCGCCTGGTATTTCCCTTTAACCAGGATTTTGCGACTCCGCCACACCAGGACTATCCCAACAACCAGGGGACGGCAGACCTTTACGCATGTTGGACACCCCTGATGGATTGCCCTGTTGCCCTTGGGCCGCTGGCCATTGCTGTTGGCAGTCACCGGCAGGGCATTTTGCCGCTGGAATATGCCCTCGGTGCCGGTCATCGGCAGGTGGCGCCGCGCCTCACAGATAATCTCCATTGGGTGAGTGGTCCGATGGCGGTGGGCGATGTGCTGGTGTTCCACAGTTTGACGGTGCATCGGGCGCTGCCTAACCAGACCGAGCAGATGCGCATTTCCGTCGACTATCGCTTTCAGGCGGAAGGGGAAGCACTGGTGGAGCAGAGTTTGAATTCCCATTTCCAGCGGCAGAGCTGGGATGAAATCTACGCTGACTGGGATCGCGACGAACTGAAATACTATTGGAAGAGTCGGGATTACACCGTAGTGCCCTGGGACCCCGATATTCATCAGGTGCCGCAAACCCTGCAGGAGGCAGTTGCTCTCAATCAGCGTTACAAACAGCAGCGCGCGAAACTGGCGGACAAGTTTCGCAGTTAGATTTACCGGCATGTACACTAGCCCGCTGATAACTGTACGGAGCGCGCATGCGCCACCTGATCGATAAAGTCCTGGGTCGCAAGGAAACGCCCGCTCCCGCTACGGAGGCGGCTGATACCAAACCCCTCGCGGCGGATATTCCCTTCTCACCGCTGCCCGTAAAGCGTCACGCGCGCGAGATGCCGGTGTTGCCTGTTGCCGAAACCGCTCAACCGAAAGTGTCGGTGGTGCTGGTGGTTTACCGCATGCGACGTCAGGCCATGAACACCATCCACACCCTGACCACACCCTACCAGCGCGGTGTCAGTGACCGCGATTTCGAACTGATCGTGGTGGAAAATGCCAGTGATGAAAACCTGGTGGAATCGGAAGTCTTGGCGGCGGGTAGCAATGTGTCTTACCACCTGCGTCAGGAAACCCGACCCACACCGGTGTTTGCGGCCAACTTTGGCGCGTCACAGGCGCGTGGGGAATTGGTCACTGTGATGCTGGATGGCGCGCGTATGGTCACGCCAGGGCTGATCAACTACCTCATCGCAGCGCAGCGGCTTTCCACACAGGCTGTTATCGCCACACCAAGCTATCACCTGGGCCACCGCGTTCAGCAAAAAGCCATGCTGGAGGGCTATGACGAGGCCGAGGAACAACAACTCCTGGCCTCGGTGGACTGGCGGCAGGACGGCTATCGCCTGTTCGAAATTTCCTGTCTGAGCCGTACCAGCATGGGCGGCATCTTTCGGCCTTTCGGCGAGAGCAATTGCCTGAGCCTGCCCCTGGCGCTGTATCGGGAGATCGGCGGCTTCGATGAGGCCTTCGACGAAACCGGCGGTGGTCAGGCTAATCTCGACCTGTACAAGCGGGCGGTGGAACATCCCGGAAGCGATTTGATCGTGCTGCCGGGAGAGGGAAGTTTCCACCAGTTCCACGGCGGCGTGACCACTGGCCAGCAGGGGGAGGAGCGCCATCAGGCGATGGTGGCGCACTTTGCACAGTATGCTGCGCTGCGTGGTGGGCCTTACATTCCGCCAGACAAGCGGCCGATTTACTTCGGCCCGGTGCCTGACTCCGCTGTGCGATTCATTCGCAACAGCGGCAATATGTTGATCAATACACTGCGCGACGAGGGGGAGGCCTGAGTGTCGAAGGACGCTGCATTGGCGCGGCTCGAGTCGGAGACAGTCATCGAATTCTCCCGCTTGCCAGCACTAGCCGAAGCGAATGGTCCGGGTTACCGCCACGCCAGTCCATTTCCCCATGTGGTACTGGACGATTTTATCAGCGAGCAATGGTGTCGCGATCTGGTAGCGGTCTTTCCCCAGCCCGGGGAAGACAAAAACTGGCGCAAGTTGCATGACAGTTACGCTGATGGCGATCGTTCCCAGGCGGGCAAGCTGGGCCTGCCCAACCCGCGTGAGCTACCCCCACTCATCCGGGAACTGCTACTGGAATGTAACTCCGGCCCGTTCCTGCGCTTTCTTGAATCGCTCACCGGGATAGAGGGGCTCATCCCCGACCCCAAATTCAAGGGCGGCGGTGCGCATCAGGTGCTCCCCGGCGGTTATCTGGGCATCCACGCCGACTTCACTGAACACCGCTACTTTCGCCTGTCGCGGCGCATCAATGTGTTGATCTATCTGAATGAAGATTGGCGTGACGAGTGGGGCGGCCAACTGGAACTGTGGCGTAGGGATTTGTCCGGGTGTGAGCGACGTGTCAGTCCGTTGATGGGCCGCTGTGTGGTATTCAATACCGATGCCACTTCCTTCCACGGCCACCCCGACCCACTGGATTGTCCACCTGAGATGACTCGCCGATCCATCGCCCTGTACTACTACACGCACGGTCGTGACGATCATGTGCCGCCCGTTAGCAGCACCGATTGGCGTAAGGTGAGTCGTGATCATCTACCCCGGGCAGAGTAGGGGCCATGTTGCAGGCACTACATTTTCCCTCGTTTGATGCCAGCCTGGCCGCTGCAGATTCTGCCTCGGCGCCGGGAGACCAATTACCACTGAGGCTGGTGTCGTTGATTCAACCCGCTGCACTGCCCGTTCTGGCTTCGTGCGCCAGTGTGGAAGCTCTGCCCATGCAGCGCCTGGTGTGGGAGTTGCAGGCCAACGGCCTACTGATGCGCTTCCAGAAGTTGAGTGGACTGGAGGGATTGCTGCCCGACCCCCACTTGTATGCGGGTGGTCTGGTGGAAGACGCAAGCTGCGAAGCGCTGGCGAATCTTTTTGCCACAAGGCACCCCGAAACCCATCTCGATCTGGCGCTCACGCTATGGGTAGGGCTGACCGGAGAGGCGGCGGGCGATGCAGTGCTTGAATCGAGAGCAGGCGCTCCCCAATCCCTGCCACCCGGCATGACCCGCGCGCTGTTAATTCACTATTGGTCCAGACCGGCTCTCAGCCCTGAATAGCCAGTTTCTCCAATAGCTGTGCCTGCACCGAACGCTGTGGCTGACTACCGCGAGGCGTGGCTAACACGTAGCGGCCGTCGGCATGCAGGCGCCAGCTCTGGCAGTTGTCGGTCAGGTAGAGGTCCAGCTCTTTTTTGATGCGCTGAGCGAGCTTGGAGTTGAGGATGGGGAAGCCCACCTCAACACGATTGAGCAGGTTCCGCTCCATCCAGTCCGCACTGGAGCAGTACACCTGATGCTCGGCATTGTGGAAGTAGTGCACGCGGGAGTGTTCGAGGAAGCGCCCAACCACGGAAAATACGCGAATGTTGTCTGAGATACCCGGCACTCCGGGGCGCAGACAGCACATGCCGCGAACAATCAGGTCCACCTTCACGCCGGCCTGCGAGGCGCGGTACATCAGCTTGATCATCTTGTGCTCGGTCAGACCGTTGACCTTGGAGATGATGTGGGCTTTTTTGCCGGCCTGCGCCGCCTCGATTTCAGTTTCCACCATGGCCTGCAAGTTGCGCTGCAGGGTGAAAGGGGCGTGCAGGAGACGCTGCAGACGCATGGCCTTGCCCATGCCGGTTAACTGCGTGAATACCTTCTGCACGTCGGCGCACACGGTTTCGTTGGCGGTGAGCAGGCTGTAGTCGGTGTAAATGCGCGCATTGCGCGGGTGATAGTTGCCGGTTCCCAACTGGGCGTAGCGCACCAGCTTGCGACCTTCCCGGCGAATGATGAGCATCATCTTGGCGTGGGTTTTGTGGTTCAGCACGCCGTACACCACCACGGCACCGGCTTCCTGCAACTCCGAAGCCAGGTGGATGTTTTCCTCTTCGTCGAACCGTGCCCGCAGCTCGATCACCACCGTCACTTCTTTACCGTTGCGAGCTGCTTCCGCCAGCAGGCTGACCAGTTCGGAGGACTGCCCGGTACGGTAGAGCGTCTGCTTGATCGCCACTACCTTGGGGTCGGCTGCGGCTTGGCGCAGCATGTCCACCACCGGCGCAAAGGACTCGTAAGGGTGCAGCAGTAACTGGTCTTCCAGACTGATGGATTCGAAAATATGCCGTTCGTCCTTCAGCGCCTTGGGCAGGCCCGGGGTAAACACCGGGTAGCACAGGTCTGGGCGCTCGAGTTGGTCGATGAGTGAGGTCAGGCGCCCCAGGTTGACCGGCCCCTGAACCCGGAACAGGGATTCCTCGCCGAGTTTGAAGTGCTGCAGCAGGTAAGTGTAAAGCTCTTCGGGGCAGTCGGCGCCGATTTCCAGTTTCACCGCGGCGCCGAAGCGGCGGGAGTGTAGCTCCCCGCGAATTGCTGTGGCCATGTCCTGCATGGCGTCCGCATCCACGTCCACGTCGGAGTTACGAATGACCCGGAACTGGTGAATCTCCTTGACTCGCATGCCGGCAAACAGATCTTCGGCGTGGGCCTTGATAATGGAGGACAGCTGCACGAAACACTGCCCCTCCGGCGCCACGTCGTCGGGTAGCGCAATCACCCTGGGTAGCGAACGCGGGGCAGGCACAATGGCCATGCCGCTTTCGCGACCGAAGGCGTCTTTACCCTCGAGTGACAGAATGAAGTTCAGGCTTTTGTTCACCAGGCGGGGGAAGGGGTGGGCCGGGTCCAGCCCGATGGGGCTGATCAGGGGTTGCACTTCACGCCGGAAATAGCGTTTTACCCACGCAGCCTGTGCTTCGTTCCAATCGGTACGGCGCAAGAGGCTGACACCTTGTTCCCGCAGGGCTGGCAACAGGATGTCGTTATAAATTTGATACTGGCGTTGGTAAGCCTCGTGGCTCTGCAGGTTGATCTGGCGCAGCACCTCCCGGGCGGGCATGGCGTCGCGGCCGGGGATATCCCGGTCGAACTCGACCTGCTTCATCAGCCCGGCTACGCGAATCTCGTAGAACTCATCCATATTGGAGGAAAAGATCAGCAGGAAGCGCAGGCGCTCCAGCAAGGGGATGGTGTCGTCAACGGCCTGGGCCAGTACACGCAGATTGAACTGCAGGTGGGACAGTTGCCGGTTGATGTACAGGACAGGATCATTGAGGTTGGGCAGTTCACTGGGTGCATCCCACTGGGGGCGTTCTTCCACCAGTTCATCCGGTGACACCTCTGCGATGGGGCTAATGCCCTCGTTCAACTGGTCGTCCATGTTCTGCCTCTTTACCACGCCTCATTTACCACGATGGGGCCGTCTTGCGCGCCGTAGCGGGCAAATCAGTATATCGCCACGAGTAAGCCTGTGCTAAGTTTTTGACGCACCGGTGAATGGGACCCGGGCGAACCAATCACATAGCATATGACGGTAATGTTGCAATCCAATGACAGTGACGGCGAGCGCGCCGCTAGTGCCTATCCGGTGTGGGACGTTCCCACACGAATAATCCACTGGAGCTTGCCCGTACTGCTGGCAGTAGCCTGGTGGAGCGGTGAAAACGACCAGCTCACCGTTCACCAGTGGTGCGGCTACCTCGTATTACTGCTGGTTGGCCTGCGTCTGGTTTGGGGTTTTGTCGGCAGCCGGCACTCGCGCTTTACTGATTTTGTTCGTGGCCCCACGACCATCTGGCGTTACCTGCGCGGAGGGGAAAGCGGGCCGGGACACAACCCGATGGGCGCGCTGTTTGTAGTGGTGGTTCTGTTGGTGCTACTGATTCAGGCGCTGACGGGCCTGTTCAATTCCGACGGTGTGCTCTACGACGGCCCCTTACGCGGTGCGGTGAATGATGATCTTGCAGACCAGTTGGGGGCAGTGCACGACTGGCTGTTCAATGTGATTCTCGCGCTGGTAGCCTTGCATCTACTCGCCATCACTTACTACCAATTCGGCCGCCGACAACCGCTGGTGCAGGCCATCTGGCGCGGCAAGGCGCTGGGCAAGGAGGGCGTTTCCGCGCCGGTCAACGCTGGCTGGGCCGTACTTATCGTGGTGATACTGGCGGGCCTGCTGTGGCTCGCGGTGAGCCTGGCACCTGAGCCCGCCAGTTACTGGTAAGTCGGTTTCAGGCGCTAGTAGAGATAGTCCTTGGCTTTGTACTCGTCGTGGCAGCCTTTACAGGTCTTGCCCACGGCGCCCACCTGGGCGGCTACTTGACCGGCATCGCCGCTATTGGCGGCAGACTGCAACTTAACGGTCGCTTCGCCAAACGCCTGCCAGCGCTGCGCAAAGTCATCCTTGTTGCTCCAGATGCCCGGCTTTGCCCGCGTCGTGCCTTTCTCCGATCCTTCGGGGAAGCCCCGCACTAAATCGAGGGTGGCAATGGCGGCCAGGTCGTTGGCGTAGGCCTGCGCGGCGGCGGCGTCAAAGGGGCGCTTGCCCTTGGCCATGTCGCCCAGAGGACCGAAGTTGCTGGCCATCAGCGCAAAAATGGACTGGCGATAGGACTGGGAGACCTGTTCACTGTCAAAGTGGGCCTGGCTCAGGCTGGCGGCAATTAACCCGGTACTCAGGGTTGTGGCGATCAGGGTAGTGCGGAACATCGAAGTCACAGTAATTCCTCCATGTATGCTTCGCGATCCAGAGTAGCTGCCCCCGCGCTGGTGGGCAAGACAGCCGCCGCTGGATTGTATTCTTAAACCCAGTCGCGCTAGTTCTGTGCCTATGCGCTTCACCCCCGTGAAATACCGCTAACATGGCGCGAAATAAGAGCGAGCCGGCGGGCAGATGGGCGACGGACAAGAGTGGGACTACAGCTACGACGTGGTCGTGGTGGGCTCAGGCAACGGTGGGCTGACCGCGGCTTTGTGCTGCTACGAGATGGGTGCGCGCGACGTCCTGGTGGTGGAAAAGTCTGATCTGTACGGTGGGACCAGTTCCATTTCGGGCGGGGGTGTGTGGATTCCCTGTAATCGATACGCGCAGGCTGCGGGTGCTGCGGATAGCCTCGAGGCTGCACGGGTTTATCTGCGCCAACTGATCACTGACGAGGAAGTGCCGGATTACCAACTGGATGCCTATCTGGAAAATGGCCCCAAAATGGTTGAGTTCCTGCACCAGCGCACGCGCGCACGCTACACCACCCTCGATTGTTATCCCGATTACTACACCAACCTCGATGGCGCGATGGAAGGCCATCGCTCCATGGAGCCCGAACCCTTCAACGCCGACGAGTTGGGCGAAGAGTGGCGGCGACTGCGGCGTACTCACCCCATGATGCACCTGGCGGGGGTGATCGGTATTACCCAACTGGAGGCAGCGCAATTGGTTGGCCAGCAACCGGGCTGGTGGAAAATTGCCGCCCGGCTGGGGGTGGCTTATCTGCTGGATCTCCCCTGGCGCTTCAAGGACCGTTACCATCGTCGACTCGCTACCGGCTGTGCCGGCGTGGCCCGGTTGCGCGCTTCTTTACTGGATCGCGATATTCCGCTGTGGTTGAGCACGCCCATGACCCGGGTAATAGACAGCGACGGCAAAGTGCTTGGTATTGAGGTGGAGCGAGGCGGGGAGCGCCTGCGTATTCAGGCCCGCCGGGGGGTGGTGCTCGCCGCCGGCGGGTTCGAACACAATCAGGCCATGCGCGAGCAGTACTTGCCTCAGCCCACTGATCATCGCTGGAGTGCCGGTACGCGGGATAATACCGGTGATGCAATCAGCGAAGGCTTGCGCCTCGGGGCGAAGATGCACCGGCTCGATGAGGCCTGGTGGTGCAATACGATTTCAGTACCGGGCGAGACGCAGCCACGGCTGTCGATCATGGAAAAGTCCTATCCCGGTTCTATTGTGGTAAACCCCGCTGGCGAGCGCTTCAGTAATGAATCACAGAACTATATGGCGTTTCAGCAGGAGACTTTTCGCAAACACAGCGCGGCCAACCCCTGTCATCCGGCCTGGCAAGTTTTCGACGCTAATTTCCGCGCCCGTTATTTTGTTGGCCCGCTCTACAATTCGAAGTTCATGCCGGACTGGGCGGTGCCCAAGCGTTTCGAGGAAGAAGGCTTTTTCGCCCGAGCGGAATCTATCAGTGAACTGGCTGACAAGATCGGGGTAGACGCCGAGGGGCTGACAGCGACCGTGGCAAAAATGAACGCTTACGCGCGCAGTGGTGTCGACGAAGACTTGAAGCGGGGAGAGTCTGCCTATGATCGCTACTATGGCGACCCGCGGGTGAGCCCCAACCCCTGTTTAGGTGCGATTGAGCAAGCGCCGTATTACGCGATTCGAATAGACCCCGGCGATTTTGGTACACAGGGTGGAATGGTTATCGACGCCAATGCGCGGGTCTGTCACGAGGACGGCCATACCATCGAAGGGCTCTACGCCATTGGCAATTGCAGCGCGCCGACCTTGCCGTGCTATCCCGGCCCCGGTGCCACATTGGGCCCGGCCATGACCTTTGCCTACCAGGCGGCCAAGTCGATTACGGGTTATCAGGAGCCGTAGCGGCGCTGCGACGCTGAAATTCCCGGCCGAGATAGATCCCGACCACTGCCCACACCGCCGCGATACCGGCGCCGATACCCGCCACCGCGGCAAGTCCCAGCCCCAGCCCCTGAGTCAGGGCGGTGAATGCCCAGGCGTTGAGCATGTCGCCGCCACGGTAAATCACGATGTCGATGACCGGCTTGGTTTTGAAACGAGTCTCGCTATCCACAGCGGTAAATAGCATTTCGCGCCCCGGACGGGTGATGGCATAGTTCCCCGCGCGGCGGATAACCTGCACCGCGACCACTACCGCTACCAATGGCGCGGCTGCCAGCACCAGCAGGCCACCCGCAATCAACAGGGGCACTGAAGCGAGGGTGGTGGGCAATCCAAAGCGTGTTGCGATCCGCCCGGTGGCCAGGGCCGCTACCGTGATGGTGAGGATGTTCACCGCCAGATCCATACCCGCCCAGATCTGAGCTCGCGCTTCGCGATCATAATCAGCCAGCAGGTTTTTCAGTTCGAAATACACGAAAGAGCTGATTGATGTGTACAGCAAAATGAACAGTCCTATTGCCAGCAAAAAAGGTGTGGACAGGAATTCGGAGAAGCCGGCAAAGGGGTTGCCGCCAATTTGCTGATTACTCGCAGCGGGGTGTTGTGCCTGCCGCTGCAGTAAACCGATCAGCGGCAGCGTGGCAACCAACAGGCCCGCTGCGAGGAGCAACAGCCCATCGGTGCCCATGGACTGCGCGAACAGGACTGGAATGAGTGGGCCCAGCAGGCCGCCACAACTGGCGCCGGCGCCGATAAAGCCGAACAGGCGCTGCGATTGCGGACGGCTGAAAATCTCCGCCATGAAGCTCCAGAACACCGACACATGGAACAGGCTGAACACACTGACCCAGACGTAAAACCCCTGGTCGAGCCAGTCGCGGTTATCGAGCTGTTGCGTGCCGAAATACACCGCGACAAAACTGGCCGCGAAAAAAACGTACACCGCCGGTACGAGCGTACGCAATCGCAATCGGGCCACCGCGGCCCCGTAGATCGAGACGGCAATCGCGCTGAATACAAAGGTCAGGGTCCACAGGGTGCTGAGTTGGGCGTCACTCCAGTCCGAGGACATGGCATCGCGCACCGGCCGCAGAATGTACCAGGCCGTCATCAATACCAGCACGAAGCCGAAGGCCGATAGGGTGGCGGCGATTTCCTCGCGTTCGATCAGGAAGGCCTTGCGCAGCAAATTGTGCAGGGGGGAAGGGCGGGTATCCATGACGTGGCTCGGTTGGGAAAACACCATTTTTTCCCATAACCGAAGGCGGGGCAATGGGCGTCGGGACAGAACGGGGTAATTGCGAGACCAGTATGACCGGCGGCGGCTCCACTGGCATAATGCCTGCCCCTGATTCGACGCGCTGCTATCGATGGATGCCATTGCCCTGTTATTCAAGGCCTTTGCGGTCTGTGCCCCCACCTTCGCCTGGGTAGGCTTGGGCATTGCCGGGCGCCGACTGGGTATCCTGCCACTGCCTCTGGTGGAACGTCTGGCGCGTTTCAGTTTTGTCTGGGGCCTGCCCATCGTCCTGTTTTTCGGGGCGGCGCGAGTCGATTACGGAACGCTGAACGATGCACAGTATCTGTGGGCGGGTATCGTCGCCACAGTGGTGGTATTGAGCGGCGCTCTGGCCTACGGCTGGTGGCGGGGTATGGAGAAGGGCCAATTGGGCATCTTCGCCCAGTGCGCCTACCGTTCCAACCTCGGCATCATGGGTTTGGCGCTCGCTATTGCGGCCTACGGGGAGCGCGGTCTGGTGCTGGCATCTTTACCCGTGGCGGTAATGACGGTGTTCTACAACATTATCGCGGTGGTCTTGTTGGGGTTCACGCTGGGAGGCACCACCAGTCCCGTCATGGCGCTTAAGGGAATTGCCCGCAACCCGCTGATCATTGGTATATCCGCAGGCGTCATCTGGTCGCTGCTCGGCCTGCCGCTGGCGCCGCTGGAGCCACTGCCAGCGCTGGCCAGTGCCGGTTTCATTCCACTGGCGCTGGTTGCCGTTGGAGGTGGTATGAACCTGATGGCGCTGCGCTCTTCCGGCGCGATCACCTGGGAGGCGGCAGCGTGGCGCCTGTGCCTCGGGCCCGCTATCGGAACGGCTGTGGCGCTGGTGCTGGGTGTTAGCGGCGACGCGCTGGGCGTTTTGTTCCTGCTGCTGGCCTCGCCGGTGGCGGCAGCCAGTTATGTGATGGTGGTGGCAGCGCGCGGCGATGGCGCATTGGCGGCAAATCTGGTGGTAGTCACCACGCTGTTATCGCTGTTTAGCGTGCCGCTCGGGTTTTTTATGCTCAGCCTTTTCGGGCTTATCGGCTGACACGCCGCACCGCTTGCGCGGTGCGGCCGCAGGCCTAGCGCCCGAGCATGGTCCGCGCGATTAGTTCGCGCATGATCTCGGAGGAGCCGCCGTAGATACGCTGAATGCGCGCATCGGTGTAGAAGCGGGAGATGGGGTATTCCACAGTGTAGCCGTAGCCGCCGAATAACTGCAGGCAGTCGTCGATGGTGCTGCACTGCATTTCGGTGGCAGCCAGTTTCAGCATGGCGGCCTTGTCGGCCGTCAGTTCACCGCGGGAGTACTCATCGGCGCACTGTTCGTAGAGCGCCCGGTTGAGGGCAATCTGTGTACGCACATCGGCCAGCTTGAAACGCGTGTTCTGGAAGGCACCGATGGTCTGGCCGAAGGCTTTACGCTCCTTCACGTACTCAACGGTGGCATCCAGGGCACCCTCGGCAGCGGCGATGGCTTGCGCGGCAATACCCAGTCGTTCGCGGGGCAATTCATCCATCATGATGATGAAGCCTTTGTTCAACTCACCCAGCAGGGCGTTGGCGGGCAAACGCATGTCCTGGAAGAACAGGCCGGCGGTGTCGGAAGTATGCTGGCCGATCTTGCGGATCGGGTTGCGGTCCAGTCCCGGCAGGCTGGTGTCTACCAGGAACAGGGAGGTGCCCTTGGCGCCTTTGCCCGGTTCGGTGAGGGCGGCAACGATCACCAGGTCGGCGTGGATGCCGTTGGTGATGAAGATCTTGGAACCGTTCAGTACCCACTCGTCGCCGTCTTTCACGGCGGTGGTGCGAATGCCCTGTACGTCGGAGCCAGCACCGGGCTCGGTCATGGCCAGTGCGCCTACCACTTCACCGCTGACCATTTTCGGCAGCCACTGTTGTTTTTGTTCTTCGGTGCCGTGGCGGGCGACGTAGGGAACGACGATATTGGAGTGGATGCTGTAACCGGTGGCGATACCGCCGTAGCCCAGGCGGGACAGCTCTTCCATCAGCGCCAGTGTTACGTGGGGTGTGGTACCAGCGCCGCCGTATTCTTCCGATACGTCAGGGGCCAGCAGGCCAGCTGCGCCAAAGGTGTTCCATAGTTCGCGGGGAGTCATGTGCTCATCTTCCCAGCGCTCAAAATGAGGTTCGATTTCCTGCTCGAATGCGCGTCGAGCCATGTCCCGGAACAGGGTCAAATCTTCCTTTTCCATGGTGCCTCCAGGGGGTTGGGCTGTAGTGGGGGTGGGCAGTATGCCGCCGCGAGCCAGCGCTGGCAAATAGCCGTAAATAGCCCTTTAGGGAGCTTTTGCCAGCCTGCTTCACTCTGGTATGTTGTGGCACTGCTTACGACTAACCCAAAATCACAACAGCCCCGGAGCACCGCCATGCGAGACTATCGACAGTTTTATATCAACGGCCAGTGGGTCGACCCCGTCAAACCCAACGACTTCGATGTGATCAACCCTGCCACGGAAGCCGTGTGCGGCCAGATTTCACTGGGTTCCGAGGCCGATGTGGATGCGGCGGTGAAGGCCGCCAGAGCGGCGTTTGACAGCTACAGCCGCACCAGCGTGGCGGAGCGCATCGAACTGCTGGAGTCCTGTGCCGAGGTGTACCAGAAGTACTACAACGACATTGCCGACGCGATTCGCGAGGAAATGGGTGCTCCCCAGTCCCTGGCGGCGGGCGCGCAGGCCTTTTGTGGCCTGGGCCACCTGCAGGAAGCGGCCAAGATCCTCAAGACCTTCGCGTTTGAGGAGGACATGGGGGCGCACCGCGTGGTGAAAGAGCCGGTCGGTGTCTGCGGCCTGATCACGCCCTGGAACTGGCCGGTCAACCAGATTTCCTGCAAGGTTGCCCCGGCACTGGCGGTGGGTTGCACCATGGTGTTGAAGCCCTCTGAAGTTGCGCCCCTGTCGGCATATCTCTACGCCAAGGTCATGGATGAAGCCGGCGTGCCGGCGGGCGTGTTCAATCTGGTGAATGGCGACGGCCCCGTCGTGGGTACCGCGCTGTCCAGTCACCCGGAGGTCGACATGATGTCCTTCACCGGCTCTACCCGCGCCGGCACCTTGGTAGCGCAAAATGCAGCGCCTACCGTGAAGCGGGTGGCGCAGGAACTGGGTGGGAAGTCCCCGAATATCATCCTGGATGACGCCGATCTGGAAGCAGCGGTTACTCGCGGGGTGATGCACATGTACCAGAACACCGGGCAGTCCTGCAATGCGCCCTCGCGCATGCTGGTGCCCGCGGCCAAACTGGCTGAAGCCGAGGCGATCGCCGCCCGCGTCAGCGCCTCAGTGGTAGTGGGTGACCCGACGGCGGAAGGTACTACGATGGGCCCGGTCGTCTCTGAGGTGCAGTTCAACAAGATTCAGGGATTGATCGAGAAAGGCATCGAGGAGGGCGCCAAAGTGATCTGCGGTGGCCCGGGCCGTCCAGAGGGAATCGACAAAGGTTATTTTATCCGCCCCACCGTGTTCTCCGGTGCCAACAACGAGATGACGATCGCGCGCGAGGAGATCTTCGGCCCCGTATTGACCATGATTCCTTACGAGACTGAAGAAGAGGCCATCCGCATCGCCAATGATACGCCTTACGGCCTGGCCGGCTACGTGCAGAGTGAGAATATCGATCACGCCCGCGAGGTGGCCGCCCGGATTCGGGCGGGCAACGTCCACCTGAACGGCGCGTCCGGCGGCTTTGATGTGCCCTTTGGCGGCTACAAACAGTCCGGTAATGGCCGCGAATGGGGTGCCCATGGCTTCACCGACTTCCTCGAGATCAAAGCCATTTCCGGCTATAGCGCGGCCTGACCGTGGCCGACTTCATTCTCGCCATCGATCAGGGCACCACTGGCTCCACAGTGGCCCTGATGGATGCCCAGGGGCGGGTCCGGGCGGCGGTCAACAATGAGTTCCCCCAGATCTACCCGCAACCGGGTTGGGTCGAACACGACCCCGCCGAGATCTGGGCGTCGGTGGAGAAGGGCATACGCGCTATCCTCCGCAAGAAAATCTGCAAGCCCGGCAACATCGCGGCCATCGGTATTACCAACCAACGCGAAACGTCGATTGTGTGGGATCGGCAAAGCGGCGAGGCGCTGAACAACGCCATCGTCTGGCAGTGCCGCCGTACTACGGATTTCTGTGAGTCTTTAAAATCCGCCGGGCATGAAAAAGCGGTTAAAAAGAAATCTGGCCTGGTGTTGGACCCCTATTTTTCCGCGTCCAAATACCGCTGGTTACTGCAGCATTCCAAGGGGCTTGCTCGCCTGCTGCGCGCGGGCCGCGTGGCGGCAGGCACGGTGGACAGCTATCTGGTCTGGCAACTGAGCGGTGGCGAGGCCCATGTCACCGATGTATCCAACGCCTCGCGCA
Source organism: Gammaproteobacteria bacterium (assembly GCA_030427085.1). GTDB lineage: Bacteria > Pseudomonadota > Gammaproteobacteria > Pseudomonadales > Halieaceae > JAUHXH01. The sequence continues at coordinate 306,497 of JAUHXH010000001.1, forward strand.
CCTCGCTGATGAACCTGGCGAAGGTGGACTGGGACGACAGCCTGTGTGAGTTGTTCGAAGTGCCCAAGGACATCCTCCCCCGCATTGTCCCTTCAGCGGGCGTGATGGGTCACACCAGGGGCTTGTCAGTCTTGCCGGACGGCATCCCCATTGCCGGCATGGCCGGTGACCAACAGGCCGCACTGTTCGGCCAGGCCTGTTTTGCGCCGGGCGAAGCCAAGTGCACCTTTGGCACTGGTTCATTTATTTTGATGAATACCGGCGAACAGCCACTGACCTCGGAAGCTGGACTGCTTACCACGCTGGCCTGGCAGCTGGGCGACGACGCCAAACCCGTGTACGCCCTGGAAGGTGGTGCCTTTATTTGTGGCGCTGCGGTGCAGTGGTTGCGCGATGGTTTGCAGATCATCCGCCGGGCACCGGATATCGAAAAGCTGGCCGGTTCGGTCTCTGATCACGGCGGGGTGGAGTTTGTGCCGGCCCTGACCGGGCTCGGTGCTCCCCACTGGGCGCCCGAAGCGCGCGGTACCTTTACCGGCCTGACGCGCGGCACCGAGCGTGGTCACATCGCCCGCGCCACACTGGATGCGATGGCCCTGCAAAATGCTGACATTCTGCGCGCGATGGAACAGGACCTCGGCAAACGGATGAAACCCTTGCGGGTGGATGGCGGCGCTGCAGCGAACAACCTGTTGATGCAGATCCAGGCTGACGTGCTGGGGCGCAAACTGATTCGGCCGCAGGTGATCGAAACCACCGTCGCCGGCGCCTGTTACCTGGCCGGTCTGGGTGTGGGCTTGTGGCAGTCCACCGGCGAGATAAAGCGCATCTGGCAGGTGGAGCGGGAGTTCCGCGTGGCCATGTCTGCGGCCGCCCGTCGGCGCCGTCAGGCCTCCTGGGAGGAGGCACTGGGCAGGGCGCTGCTCTAAAACGCGCCCCGCTGCATAGACCGAGGGTACTCCTGGGCTCTGCTTAGGGGTTGGTCTCCAGTTCGCCACTGTGGGCCAGTGCGTCCCGGCCTTCCCACCAGCGTCCGAGATCGTCAAGGATCAGGTAAAGGCAGGGTACCAGCAACAAGGTGATCACGGTGGCGAAGAGAATGCCGAAGGCCAGGGATATGGCCATCGGGACAATCTGCTGTGCCTGGGTGCTGCGTTCAAGCAGCATTGGCGCCAGTCCAAAGAACGTTGTCAGAGACGTCAGCATGATGGCGCGGAAGCGCTTGGTGCCGCCATTGATAACCGCTGAATACAGGCTTTCGCCCTCGGCGCGGGCCTTGTTGACATGATCGACGAGGATCAGGCTGTCGTTGACGACCACACCAGACAGGGCGATAACACCCATCAGAGACATCATGCTCAGGGCGTAACTGGTCAGCCAGTGTCCCACCACTGCACCAATGATTCCGAACGGAATTACGCCCATGATGATCAGCGGTTGCAGATAGGATTTGGTGGGTACCGCGAGCAAGGCGTAGATGCCGAACAGCGCCAGCACGAATCCAATAAACATGCTGCGCACGAGTTTTATCTCTTCGTCAGAGATACCGGAGCGCTCCCAGCCCAGGCCGGGGTAGCGTTCAATCAGGCCTGGCATGAAGTTCTGTTCGATGTCGCCGAGAATGGTGCCCGGCTCGTTGATGGCCTTGTCCACTTCCGCAGTGATTTCCACCGCGCGCTGGAAATCAATGCGCGAGCTCTTGAGCAGGCCCTGTTCTGACTTCACCTGCGCGACGGTGTCCAGTGGGACGGCCGCGCCCTCGGGCGTGCGGATATACATGTTACCGAGCGAGGCGGTGGTTTTGCGATCTTCCGCCGGATAGCGGACCATCACTTTGATCTCATCGATGCCGCGCTGGATGCGTTGTGCCTCGGCGCCGTAGAAGGCATTGCGGACCTGCACACCGAGGTCGTAGCGGGTGATGCCCAGGCTGCGCGCTTCCGGCAGCAGGTCGAAGTGGTATTCGTCCGCTGTGTCAGACGCCCCATTACGGATGTCGAACACGCCGGGGTAGCTGCGCAACTGCTCTGCCAACTCTTCGCCGGCAGCTCGCATCACTTCAAAATCGTCATGTTTGAGATCGATGGAAATGGCCGCACCAAAAGACGGGCCGTCGATGTTGCTGAAAGAGAGAATCTTGACGCCGTGGATCGTGCCAGCCTGGTCCCGCCAACGGCGCATGACTTCATTGGCGTCGATTTCACGCTGGTCTTCTTTGGTCAGTTCAACGATGAGCTTGCCGTGAATGCGATCGTGGCCGTAGCTGAACACGTAGGCGACCAGCGGGTCCTCGGTACCGACTTCCCGCTGGTACTCTTGCTGCATCGTCATCAGGCCGTCGTGCAACTGTTGCACCACCTCCAGCGTACGACGGGCGGGCGAGCCCTCGTTGAGTTCCACTTCTACCTGGATGAACTCTCCCGGCGTGTCCGGCGCCATGATCACGCGAATGCCGCCGCTGCCTACCAGGCCGGCGCACAAGATCAGCAGGCTGAGGAAGGCCGCGAAGGTTGTATAACGGTGGTCCAGACAGCGCTCGAGGAAGGGTTTGTAACGGTAGTCGATGAAGTGGCGCAGGCGTTTGTTCACGCGCTCCTGCAGGTGATCCACCGCCACCAGCCAGCCCGCTTTGGCGGGGCGGCTATGTGCCAGGTGAGCGGGCAGAATCCACTTGGATTCCACCAGCGAGAACACCAGGCACAAAATCACCACCCAGCCACAGGCTTCCGGCATGGGCGCAAACATACCGTCCACAAACAGGGTGGGCGCAAAGGCGACGATGGTGGTGAGCACGCCGAAGGTGGCTGGCACCGCAACGCGGTGGACGCCCTTGATGACGTTGTCGGTGGAATAGCCGTTGGCTTCCTGCTCACTGTAGGCACTCTCGCCCATGATGATGGCGTCGTCGACCACGATGCCCAGCACGAGGATCAATCCGAAGATGGAGATCATGTTCAACGAGCCGCCGATCAAAGGCGTGTTGAACACCATCAGCGCGCCGAAGAAACACACCGGGATACCCACCATGACCCAGAACGCGAGTTTGATCTCCAGGAACAGCGCGAGCACGATAAACACCAGCAGCGCACCCATGGCCAGGTTCTTCATCATCATGGTCAGGCGACCATTCAGGTAGTAGGTGATGTCCGACCAGACTTCGAGATGCACACCGGGCGGTAAGCTCAGGTTTTTCTCCGCTACGTAGGCGCGCGCTGCCTCTGCGGTTCGCACCACGTCCTGGCTGCCCACGGCGAACACCGCCAGGCCCACAGAGAATTCGTCCTGGAACAGGGAGAAGCCGGCGTCGTCGACAAAACCGTCGTCCACTGTGGCGATGTCCCCCAGTAGCAGGCGCGTGCCATCGGGGAAGGTTTTCAACACGATGGATTCGAAGTCCTGCTGCACATAGGCCTGGCCACGCGTGCGCAGCATGATGTCGCCGGATTCGGTTTCCACCGACCCCGCGGGCAGGTCGAGGGAAGAGGCCGCGATGATGTCGGCGATCTGGCCCAGCGTCAGGTGGTACTGCTCAAGATCCTGCTCCGAGACTTCGATGGATATTTCGTAGTCCCGGGTGCCCATGATGTCGACCGCATTCACTTCCGGTAGCGTCATTAACTCACGCCGCACACCTTGCGCCAGCGTCTTCATGCTGCGCTCGTCCATCTCACCCATGATCTGAATCCACAGGGCTTCGATGCGTAATTCAACCCGGCTGATGATCGGCTCTTCAGCTTCTTCGGGGAAATGCTGAATGGCGTTGACGCGGTTTTTTACGTCGTCCAGCAGCAGGTTGAAGTCGTATCCATCGGTGGGGCGAATGAAGATGCGAGCCTGTGACTCAAGGGCGTCGGATGAAATGCGTTTGATACCGTCGAGATCGTTGATGGCTTCCTCGATCTTCAGCACGATGCCCTGTTCAACTTCTTCCGGCGCGGCGCCGGGGTAGGGCATGCTGATAACGATGGCATCGATGTCAAAGGCCGGGAAAATTTCCTTCTTGATGGTCAATGCGCTGCCGATACCCACAGCGAGGATGACAAACATCAGCAGGTTGGCGGCCACAGGATTGTGGGCAAACCAGGCGATGATGCCCTTGTGCTGTGGGTTCATGTCTGGAGTCACAGCGAGTTGGCCTGGTCGTCGGCGGCGCTGAGTTGCTCATCGCTGCCGGATTCGGTCGCTACCTCGGAAACCATGTTGACCAGCGCACCGGCATAGGAGTTGTCCAGAATGGTCAGGCACACCAGTTCGCCTTCTTCCAGGCCGGAAGCGACGTAGATTTCGTCACCCTCGGTCCGCAACACGCTGACTTGCCGGCGACGCAGTTGTTGATTGGCATCCACTACCCAGACCTGATTACCTGAATGCATCGCACTGCGCGGCAGGATGACGAGGTCATCGATGCGGCGCCCGGGAATCAGGGCTTGCACAAAACTGCCCACGCGCAGCGGTTCCTGGTGCGGATTTTCAAGAGCGTAGGGGTCATTGACCCTCACCACCGCATACAGCACGCGAGAGCGTTCATCAAAAACGCCTTCGGTACGGGTCAGAGCCCCGGTCCATAAGGTGGTCTCGCCGGCCAGCTCAGAAAACAGGTCGATCTGGGGGGCGTCACTCAAGTCACTGAAGCCCTCTGTCGGGGGCAATTCCATATAGGCCAGACGCCCCTGGCCAATGGGCAGCCGCACTTCGGCATAATCTACAGCAAAGATGTCAGCCACCGGTGTACCCGGGCTGACATACTGCCCCAGCTCACTCTGTTTGTTGCGGATCAGCGCGTTGTAGGGCGCACGAATGACGGTGCGGTCCAGATCGTCCTGGGCCTTGCGCAGTTCGGCGCGTGCCGAAGCCAGTTGTGCTTCGGCCTGTTCCAGTTGCGGCTTGCGCAGGTACAGGGCGGTGGCCTCGTCGCTGCGCTGGGAAGACTTGGGCAGGTTTTGCCACTCGCGCAGGGCCACCTCGGCACGGCCGCGCTCCTGTACCAGCGTTGAGTGTGCCGCGGCGACATTGGCCTGGGCCTGCATCAGGCGCGCCTGGTAGTCCCGGTCATCAATGCGTAGCAGCACGTCGCCTTCGGCCAGGAAACCGCCGGCGTTGTAGTTCTGGGCCACTTCGATGATGCGCCCCTGAATTTCCGCGACCAGCGTGGTTTGCCGATGGGGCGTTACGGTGCCCTGGGCCGCGATGGGAATTCGCACCGAGGTTTTCACTACGCGGGCAACATCCACCGTTACCGCGGGAATTTCCGGGGCTTCGGTTTCGACCTCACCGCGACTCATTACCATCAGGGTGGATAGCCCCAGGGCACCCAATAGAAGTGCCACGGGAGTCAGAATCTTTTTGGCTGCTACTGCCACAGGGGAACCGCCGTCTGTGTTGAGAATTCAGGGTGCTGTAGGGACCCCGCGAGAAGGCGTCTTTATACCACAAGCCCGCCGGGGTCGCGCGTCTGCAAGATTACAACTTGGACATGAAAACGGCGGGTCGGTACCCGCCGTTGAGGGGTTGTGGTGGTGCCCTTACTCGGGCTTGTCGAAGTGCACGTCCATCTGCGGGTAGGGGATGGACAGCCCGGCCTCATCGAAGCGTAGCTTGACCGACTCGGTGGTATCCCACAGCACGGCCCAGTAGTCGGCGGCCTTGACCCAGGGGCGGACCAGGAAGTTGACACTGGAATCCCCCAGTTCGCCCAGCGCGACCACCGGGGCGGGTTCCGGTAGCACACGCTCGTCTTTGGCGAGGATGTCCTCGAGGATCTCCTTGGCCTTGCGAATGTCGTCGTCATAGGAAATGCCGAACACCATATCCACGCGGCGGGTGGGGCGCGCGGAGTAGTTGGTGATGTTGTTACCCAGTACCGAGCCGTTGGGTACGATCACTTCCTTGTTGTCCGGTGTGGTCAGTACCGTGGTGAAAATAGTGATGCTCTCTACGACACCGCTGGTGCCGGCCACTTCCACGAAGTGGCCTTTGGTGAACGGGCGGAACACCAGGATCATGACGCCGGCGGCGAAGTTCTGCAGAGAACCCTGCAGCGACAGGCCGATGGCCAGGCCGGCGGCACCGAGTAGGGCAACCAGCGAGGTGGTATCAACGCCCAATTGGCTGAGAGCGGCGATGACTACAAACAGCAGCAGCACCCAGCGCAAGATGGAGCACAGGAAGCGCACCAGCATCTCGTCCATCTCGCGCGCCTTGAGCACGCGCTCCACCAGGCGCACGATGGCATTGGCCACCATGCGACCAACGATGAAGATAACAAGCGCCAGGACAATTTTGATGCCCCAGGGCACAGCGTAGGTCGTTATGAGTTCGGCGAGATCGAGGTTCTCAGGCATGGCGACTTCCTTGAAATGGACGGGGATGTGCCTTCTATCATAGTCGATATGTGCGAAAACACAGCCCCTGTCGCCAATTATCCGGTCACAAACTACATGCCATGTGGATGGTTAACCCTCGCTGCGGCCAGGCAGGACGGCTACCCGCAGGCCATCCGACGCCACGGGCAGATCGGAGGCCAGCAGGGCTTTGCCCTGGGGCAGGTCAGCGGCCGGCAGGAGGATTTCTACCGAGCCGTCGATGGCGAGGCGCTGCCCGGCGGGAGTGACTTCTATCGCTTGCAGGCGCTCGCCATTAACGGCGTAGATGCGGGCGTTGTCGTAAACGCTCTGTACCGGCACCGCCACCAGATCGTCGCGCGCGGGCAGGTCGATACGCAGGGCGACGGCACGGCCCAGCTCCGGACTGTCGCTACCGGCGGGAATTTCAAACAGGGCATCCAGTCCCGAGCGCCCGCGAGCGACGGCGGCGGCCAGTTGGCGCAGGGGCCAGGTTGCTTCACTGTGGTCCAGCCGCGCGTTCACTGCGCGGCCTGCAGCAACCGCGGCCTTGAACTGGGCCACGGAATCGGCGGGGATCGCCACCCGCACCTGCAGTGCGCCGGTATCAAACATCTCCACCAATACGCGGCCGCGTTCCACCCGGTCGCCCGGTGCAACGGCGAGGTCGGCAATGCGCCCGTTGAAGGGGGCAGTGATACGGGTGCGGGTGACTGCCAGCTGTCGGGTGTCCCGTTCGGCCCGCGCGCGATCCACGGCCGCTGCTACACGTTGCTGCTGTTGTGGTTGTTGGTCAACGCGCGCCTGTTGTCGCGCCAGTTCGATGCCCTGGCGGGCCACGTCTCGCAGCGTATCCTCCAGCTGCTCGGTCGCCACCAGGTTTTTCCCGGCCAGCTTGCGCAGGCGAGTAGCGCGGGCCTCGGTGAGTTCGTACAGCTCTTGCATATGTGCGAGCACGGCGCGATCGCTCTCCAGTTCCCGGGCCAGCGAATCCAGGTCGGCCTGGGCTTCCATCAACGCGGCCTCCGCCTGTGCCAGTAGGAGTTGTTGGTCTGCGTCATCCAGGCTGATCAGCAATTGCCCCGCTTGCACCTGTTCCCCTTCAGCAACGTGCAAAGTGGCGACGTGGGCTTCCACGGCTGCGCTTAGGTGAGCGTGGTGGGGCGATTCCACTCGGCCGTACAGCGCCAGCTGCGGCGACAGGGTTTGTACCTGCGGCATCATCGTACTGACCGGCCAGGCTTTTTCCTCCACTGCCGTGGGGTCGTGCCGCGGGGCGGTTGCCATCAGGGTACCGGTGGACAGGGCAGCGGCGGTTACCACGCCGAGCAACAGGCGGTTTTTGGTGCTGATTCGACGAGTCAGCCCGGACAATGGATTTTTCATGAGGCAGCTCCTGCAGCGGCTGGTGCCGGTACGTGGGCTGCAGCTTTACCGCGGCGCCCCCGTTCCAGCAAGGACAGAATGGTGGGAATGACAAACAGAATCAGGGTGGTGCCATAGAGCAGGCCGAAGCAGATCACCACCGCCAGCGGTGACATGGCATCGCCCATGGGAGAACTCTCCAGCATTAGCGGTGCCAGCCCGAGTGTGGTGGTCAGCGAGGTCAGGATCACCGGGCGCAAGCGGCGGCGACAGGCCTCAACCAGTGCCACGTCAGCCGCCATGCCGTCGCGACGGAACTGGCGGAAGGTAGAAATCAGGATGATCGAGTCATTCACGATCACGCCCGTCAGGGTGAACAGGCCCATGATCGCCATGGCGCCGAGGTTCAGATCGAGAATCTGCAGGCCTGCCAGCGCACCGGTCAGGCCCAACGGAATTGCGGCCATGACTGCCAACGGCCAGGTCCAGGACGCAAAGATCCACGCCAGGATCAGGTAGATCAGAGCCAGGCCGATCAGCGCACCCAGCATCAGGTCGCGCAACACGCGGGCTTCTTCGGCGGAACCCGCGCCCAGGCCGTAGCTGACGTCGAAGCGGGCGCTGATATCGGGAATCACCTTTTCCTCCAGATCGCGGATCACCGCCATCGGTGTGTTGGTGCCAAGGTCTACATCGGCAAACACGTTGATGGTTTTACGGGTGTCCCGATGGTTCACACTTTTCAGGCCTCGCCGCGCGTTGAGGTCGGCCACCGCCGATAACGGCAGCACCTCGCCACCCGGGGTGGTGATCGGAAGGCGACGAATACTGGCGAGGCTGTTGCGCTCGGCTTCGGGCAGTTGCACTCGCACTTCCAGTTCACGGTCTGCCTCGGTGAATAGTTGCACCCGCTGCCCCTCAAACGCGGCCCGGATTTGTCGGCCGACCTCGGCGGTGGTCAAGCCCAGAGCCCGACCTTCGGTGCGCAGTGAAAAGATCCATTGCTCGGCGCCGTAGGGGAGGTCGTCAATCACGTTGGTTACGCCGGGGTAGGTGGCCAGGCTGGCCTTGAGCTCCTCCGCTGCGGCCTTCAGCGCGGTCACGTCTTCACCGCTGAAATACAGCTGGATGGGCGGCCAGCTATCTTCACCCGCGCCCATTTGCAGGTATTCCACCCAGGGGCTGGCGGGCAGGTGTTCGCGCCATGCTTCAGAGAAGGCTTCCAGCGTGACCTGACGTTTGTCCGCGGAAACCAGTTCAATCCACACCGCGGCATACTGGCGGCCACTGCGCGACTGGCGGTCGAGGTTGGCCCAGTTGCGGTGGGTGACCTGCGTGACCACCACATTGCCGCCGAACTGTTCATTGGTAAGCTCGGCGGCCTCGGTCAGTTGCAGCAGGTAAGCGGCTTTTTCGTGCTCAGGCGTTGCCGGCGCAAACTGGATGTGGGCTTCGGCAAATTCGAAGTCGACGTTAAAGTTCAGGTCTGTCTTGACCCGGCCGGTCATCATCAAACTCAGGGCGATGACGAAAGCGCCGACGGCAATCGCCAGCACGCTGCGGCGGTTGTCCAGCGCGCGATTCAATAGCGGCAGGAAGTGGTGATCGCGGAAGCGGCCAAAGGCCTGGTCGAAGCGCAAGCGCATGCCCGTGGGTTGATGGTGTTGCAGGCGGCCGAAACTGTGCCGCAGGTGCCCCGGCATGATCAGGAAGCACTCCACCAGGGAGGCGATGATCACGGCGATCATCAACATGGGGATTTCCCTTACGTAGGGGCTGTCCAGCACGATCAGGGGAAGGAAGGCGGCGAGCGTGGTGAGGCTCGACGCCATTACCGGCGGAAACATGGCCTGGGCACCGTGACTGGCTGCCGCTGCGGGTGACAGCCCCTCCTCAAAACGGGCCAGGGCGTGTTCTCCGACGACAATGGCGTCGTCCACCACGATACCCAAAGCCATGACCATGCCGATCATGCTCATCAGGTTGATGGAGCCGCCCATCAACTGAAAGACCGCCAGCGCACCCAGAAAACTCACCGGGATACCCAGAGTCACCCAGCCGGCGACGCGGCCGTTCAGGAACAGGTAGAGCGTGGCGATCACCAGCAGCAATCCGCCCACGCCGTTCCACAGCACCAGTGCGATGGTATCGCGGGCGAAGCGCCAGGCTTCCAGCCAGAGTGTGGCTTCAAAGCCGCGTTGCTCCAGATCGGCGGCCGTGTCGGTCTGCCACTGCTGCATGATCTCGGCTTGCTCCAGCGCGTCCGATCCGGTCGCCCGCCGGAGCAGCAACATCACCGCGGGTTCGCCGCCGTGGTAGAGCTGGCGCTGCTCGGTTTCAACGCGCCGTTCGATGGTGGCGATATCGCCAAGGCGGACCAGTTCGTCGCCCTCGCGCAGGGTCAGGGGTAAATCCCGGAAGGCGGCTTCACTGCGGCGTTGATCGAGGCTGCGCAGTTTGCGTTCCAGATGGCCACCACCGGCCTGGCCGGCGGGTGCGTCGGCACTGTTGTCGAGAATGCGCTGGGCGATCAGGTGCAGTGGCACGCCCAGCTCGAACAGGGTCTGGCTGTCCACCTGGATGGCGATTTCCTCGTTCGGCACTCCGCGAAACTCCACATGGTCGATGCCACGCGCGATGAGTTCTCGCTGGGCATCCAGCGCCACAGGTAGCAGGGCCTGTAGGGATTCTCCGCCGGACAGCAGTACGGCGCCCACCAGATCCCTGCGCTCGTTGCGGCTCACAACCGGGGCTTCGAGTTCGGTGGGCAGGTCGCGGGTCTGGGCCACGCGCTGCTCGATCCGGTCCATGGCGTCACCCATATCGGTGCCGCGTCGGAAGTCCAGTTCGATGCTAGCGTAGCTGTCAGCGGTGCGGGAGGTGAGTTCGGTCAGGTCCGCCAGTCCGCGCATCTGCAGTTCTACCGGCTCGGTGACCAGGCGTTCCATGTCCTCCGCCGGTGCGCCGGGCCAGATCAACTCGATGCGCGCACTGTGCGACTCCACCGTGGGGTTCAATTGCACGATCAACTGGCTGAGCCCCCAGATGCCCGCGAGCATCATCATGATCATCAGCAGGTTGGAGGCCAGCGGGTGCTCGGTGAAGGTGCGAATCAGGTAGTGCGTCTGGGCGGCGCTCTCGCCCGGGCTTGCTGGAGAGTTCATGGTCGCGTTGGCCTGTATGGTGATATAGGGAACTATAACACCGAGGTGAAATACCGTAGCGCTTCTGCGGTGAAGCGACGGAATCCCGCGACCAGTTGTATCCTAGAAAAACTCTGCGAAAAGTCCGGTAAGCTGTTGTTATTTTGACGATTTGTTCACTATCATCCATCCTCAGTCGGGTATTTCCCCAATCGAGCACGACGGCGACGGGCCGCTCCCTGAGCCTTATCCGGGCTGTTATAGTCGCCGACAATCGCCCCCACATGATGTGAACAGAAGATGATTGAGACCAGCGAAACTGATCAGCCAGCCTTTCCTGCAGCGACTATCGTGCCGGTGCGAAACACGGCCGAAGGAATGGAAGTGTTACTGGTGCAGCGCAATGATGCGGTTCGCCACATGGGCGGGATGTGGGTCTTCCCCGGCGGCCGAGTAGACGATCGCGATGCGGTGGCGGGCGGTGATGATTTTCAGGCCGCCGTGAATGCGGCGGTGCGTGAGACGTGTGAAGAGACCGGGTTGGTGGTGGACCCCGGGCACCTCTTGCCACTGTCGCACTGGACCACTCCCGCGGGTGCCAAGCGCCGGTTTGCCACCTGGTTCTTCCTGTTGCCGGTAGACCCGGGCGCTTCGATTGTGGTGGATGGCGGCGAGATCGTTGATCACCGGTGGGTTTCACCCACTCAGGCTCTGGCTGAATCGCGCCATCCGGATTTTGCCCTGCGCCTGCTGCCACCCACCTTCGTGAGCCTGCTGTGGCTGGAGCGCTTTGAAGATTGCACCGCAGCGTTGGCAGCCCTTGCCGATCGGCAACCTACTATCTATGCACCTCGCATGAAGCCCATCGACGACGGAATGTGTTTCCTCTATGAGGGCGATCATGCCTACGAGGGCGGCCCACTGGAAGCGACGGGTCCGCAGCATCGCACTTACCTGCGCGGTGATGACGTTGAGTATCGCGACTGGCCGGAAGGCGTTCCCACCAGCAAGGCTGGCTGCAATGACTAAGGCCCAGGACAAGACGCCACCCCTGAGTCGCCGGAATCTGCTCGCGGCGGCTGCCGGGGCATCCGTGGTGGCGGCCAGCCCATTGGCGGGCGCAACCCTGCCTGCCAGCAGTGTGCGCCGTTGGGACAGCAGTACCGATGTGCTCGTGCTGGGCTCCGGCGCCGCGGGCATCTGTGCGGCAATCGAAGCGCGGGATGCCGGGGTGGAGGTAGCTGTGCTGGAAGCACTGCCGCAGCCCGGCGGCGCTTCGGCACTGTCGGGCGGGGTTATTTACGCGGGTGGCGGTACCGCCTTGCAGCAGGCACTGGGCATCAACGATTCGGTGGAAGCCATGTACGACTTCCTGGTGGCGGCCAGCGGGCCACAACTCGACCGTGAAAAAGCACAGCGTTATTGCGAGGACAGCGCCGCTCATTTTGACTGGGTTCGCGGCCATGGTGTCAGCTACAGCAGCCAGTTCTTCCAGGGCAAGGGCCTGCCGATGGGCGAGGAGTCGCTGTATTTTTCCGGTGGGGAGCTGGCCTGGCCGGCGCGGGAAATTGCCCGGCCCGCACCGCGCGGTCACGTGCCGGGTGAGCCGGGTATGAACGGCGGCCGCAGTCTCATGCGCACCCTGCTCGAGGTCGCGCGATCCCGCGCCATCGTGCTGCAAACCCACGCTCGCGCCCGCCATCTTGTTACCGAAAGTGATGGTCGTATCACCGGCGTCGTGGTGGAGGTGGCCGGTGTACCGCAATACTGGCGCGCCCGCCGGGGGGTGGTGCTGGCCTGCGGTGGCTTCGTCCACAACAAAGCCATGCTGCAGTTGTATGCGCCCCAGCTGGCGGCGTCGCAGGTGCCGTGGGGAGGCGCGGGAGAGCAGGGCGACGGAATTAATATGGGGATTGCCGCGGGCGCCGCTGCGCCCAACCTGCACCAGGGCTTTGCCATCTCGCCCATCTATCCGCCGGAACAGGTGATAGCCGGTGTCGTGGTCAATGGGCAGGGGCAACGCTTCCTGGCAGAAGATGCCTATCACGGTGTGATTGGTGACCGTATCTGTTACCAGCAGGCCGGTCGTGCTTTCCTGGTGTGTGATGCCGAAAGCGCCTACCCACAGCTTCAGGACAACTTTCCGATTGTAGCCAGCACGCCGTCACTGGGTGAACTGGCGCGAGCGGCCAATCTGCCATCCGGTGCCTTGCAACACACCGTGGCCTACTACAATCGCCACGCGGAATTGGGCGCAGACCCACTGTTTAACAAGGACCCACGGTATATCCGCCCCCTGCGAGGCAGGCCCTACACGCTCTACGACCTGTCCCTTGACCGTGCGTTTACCCCGGTTCATACCCTGGGTGGCTTGCGTACTACGGTTGATGGCGCAGTCCTCAATAGCTGGGGAGAGGCTATTCCGGGCTTGTTTGCAGCGGGCCGCACTACCGCGGGCCTTCCCGGGGCGCCCTACATTGCCAGCGGCTTGTCACTGGGTGATTGCACTTACTTCGGTCGCCGCGCGGGCCGCTCTGCTGCGAGGGAGCTCGCATGAAAAAGCTGACATTCCTGTTGTGCCTGATCCCCGGTTTCGCGTTTGCCCAGCAAGCGGAGGAATCGCGACTGTCTACCGAGGCCTCGGCGCCACTGGCTACCTATCAGGGTGATGCCGACCGGGGCCGGCTGGTATTCGGCGCCTGTCGCACCTGCCACTATCCGGAGCAAGCCATGGGGCACAACAATGGCCCCAATCTCAGCGGTATTTTTGGTCGTGTGGTTGGAAAGGCGCCCGGTTTTGATGGTTACAGCCAGGCCTTTCGCGACGCCAGTTTCGTGTGGACGCCCGCCCTGCTGAATGCCTGGATGGCCAATCCCATGGGCATGTTCCCGGAGACCACCATGATGAGTGTGGGGGTCGATGACCCCCAGTCCCGTGCCGATTTGATTGAGTATTTGAAGGAGGCCACCACGCGGGACAACTGATCGGGGCTTCACGCGCCCGCGGAATGCAGTTACCCTTAGCCGCGTTTTTCGCTACTCCCTATGTCGCTGATGCGCTTCTTCCAGCTTCTCATCGCCAGCCTGCTGCTATCGGCCTGTGCCAGCGCGCCAGTACAAGAGCCGGTGCGCAGCCACTTTTGCGATGCCTATCTGATCTACACCATGTGTGCCCGTGATCTCGATGGTGACGCCATCACCGACATCATGTACTTCGACGATGACGACATCGTGTTTATGTACCACCCGGGTTCGGCGTCGGTGATGCAACAGGCGGGCTATCAAACCCACCGTTGCGTGATGCTCATGGATGAGGTGACGCGGGAGATCACCACGGCCATGCTGGCCGAAGATGAGAACACCACGCTGCTGGAATCCCTCGATCTGAAAAAGCGCCTGCTGTTGCGCTACAACCAGCGCCGTCACGAGATGGACGCTTGCAACGCCCGGTATGAGCGACCCCAGGACGCCGAACCTTTCGGTCATGACGACTTTGCCGATTTCCCCGACGACGAGTTGGAAAAAGGCTGATTTCCCCCGCTGTTGCGGTTGCCACCGTCCACTGATTCCTGTCTTCAATGCGCTGATCGCGATGGTCAAGCTCGGCTGACGCCTGCGGTCATTGTCCGCGAGGGTCATCGGGTTACGATGACCTCTGTTCGGGCAGAGGCGGGTGCGAAACATGCAGGTGGAGTTCTCAGCGAAGCAAGTGCGATTGCGAGATGAGCTGCGCGCCTACTTTGCTGCCCTGATGACCCCTGAACTACAAGCCGAGTGCCAGCGCGACTTGGGAGAGGGTGGGGGCCCCCTGTGGCGCGCCGCACTGCGCCAGATGGGTGCGGACGGCTGGATCGGCCTGGGTTGGCCGGAGCACCTGGGTGGCCGGGGCATGGGGCCGGTGGAGCAGTTCATCTTCGTAGAGGAGGTGATGCGCGCCGGCTACCCCTTTCCCTTCCTGACCACCGAGAGTATCGGCCCGGTGCTCGCCGAATACGGCAATGCCTGGCAGCGTGAGGAACTGGTACCGAGAATCCTGGCGGGCGACCTGCTGATCAGCATCGGCTACTCCGAACCGGAGGCGGGTACAGACCTGGCCTCGCTGCGCACGCGAGCCGAGCGAGAGAGCGACGGTTGGATAATCAACGGCCAGAAAATGTGGACCAGCCTGGCGCACTTCTGCGATTACACCTGGCTGGCCGCGCGCACCGATCCCGCTGCCGAGAAAAAACACCGGGGCATTTCCCTGTTTCTGGTGCCTCACAGTGATCCCGGCTGGCATTGCACACCGGTGCATACCCTGGGTGACGTGCGGACCAATGCCACGTATTACGACAACGTGCGTGTGTCTGATCAGCATCGCGTTGGCGAGATCAACGGCGGCTGGCGCTTGATTACCGGGCAGCTGAACCGCGAGCGTCTGAGCCTGGTGAATGTTGGTCCCACCGCAGTCTTGTTCGATGCCGTTGCCGACTGGGCCACACACACGCATACCGTCGATGGTCGCCGTGTGATCGACCAGGACTGGGTTCGCGCTAATCTGGCGCGGGTGCGCTGCGGTATCGAGGCCCTCAAGTTGATGTGCTACCGCCAGGTGTGGGCGATGTCCAAGGGCCAGCTTGGTATGGCGGAAGCCTCCGCCGCCAAGGTTTACGGTTCGGAGTTCTTCATCGAAGCCTTCCGGGCGTTGGGGGAAATTCTGGGGCAGGGCTCACTGGTGAGGGCGGACTCCTGTCCGCAGGGAGCGCTGACCGGCCGTGTGGAACGCCTCTATCGCACCGCTTCCATCATCACCTTCGGCGGTGGCACCAATGAAATCCAGCGGGACATTATCGCCGCCGCAGGGTTATTAATGCCCCGCGCCACGCGTTGAGCAGGCATCGTTGTGAACTTTGCAGAGAGTGAAGTACAAACAGACACCCGCGACCTCGCGCGACGGATTTTCGAGCAGCGCATGGGGTCGCAGGAGCTGGCCGGTTTCGATGATGCGCCCGAGGGGCGTTTTGATAGCAGCCTGTGGCGCACACTGGCGGAAGCCGGCTTGCTGGGAATCTCCGTGAGCGATTTGCACGGCGGCATGGGGCTGGAATTTGCGGCACTGGCGCCGTTGCTGGAGGAAGCGGGGCGGGCGCTGGCCCCGGTCCCGATCATTGAGCACGTGGTGCTGGCGGTGGCGGCCATAGAGATATATGGTGATCGCCAGCAGTGCGAGCGCTGGTTACCCGCAGCGCTGGCCGGTGATAGCTTGTTTACTGCGGCGCTACCCCATGCGGCCGAAGTGAATTGCACGCCGGAGGGGGAGGCGCTGCGCCTGAACGGCAGTGTTGCCCTGGTGCCGCTTGCCAATCTGGCGCAGTACATCCTGCTGGTCGTGCCAGCCGATCGGGGCCAGAACGTATTGTTAGTGGACCCACGCGCGCCGGGCGTGACCCTGCATCCCCAGCGTTTTACCACCGGGGAAACCCGTTTCTCACTCTCGCTGGACGATGTGCTCGTGCCGCCAGAGCAGCTCCTCGCCACGGCAGCAGCGGGGCAGGCTGCCGGACAATGGTTGTTGCAGCGCGCCCTGACCGCCCACTGCCTGCACCAGCTCGGCGTGTGTGAACGGATGCTGGAAATGACCGCGGCCTACACCGGTGAGCGTCAACAGTTCGGCGTGCCTATTGCCACCTTCCAGGCAGTGGGGCATCGCGCTGCCAACATCTATATCGATCTGGAGTGTCTGCGTCTCACTGCCCGGCAAGCGGCCAGCCGATTGTCACAAGAGTTGGCGGCAGACACGGAAATAGCGATCGCCAAAGTCTGGGCGGGGGATGTGGGGCATCGCACCAGCTACGCCGCCCAACACCTGCACGGTGGCACCGGTATTGACCGCGACTACCCCCTGTGGCGCTACTGCCTGTTTGCCCGGGCCAACGAACTGGCCCTGGGTGGCAGTGCCTGCCACCTGTCGACTCTGGGCGAAATTATCGCCGCTGGCGGCGCCCGCTGTAGTTAGTCAGCCTTGCCCCGCCTGCCCGAGTCGGGCACAGTGCGGGCCATGTGTGGTCGATTTAACGTCATTGATAGTCCCGGGCTGCAGCAGCTGTTGCGGGACCTTGGGGTGGATATCCAGTTGCCGGAGCGCTGCAATATCGCGCCTACTGATGACGTGACCTTGTTGCGGCAGGAGCCAGATGGTTCGGTTGTTGCACTGACCGCACGCTGGTGGCTCACACCGTCCTGGTCGCGCGGGCCCGACCAGAAATACGCCATGTTCAATGCCCGCAGCGAGGGCCTCGACACCAGCCGTGCCTACCGCACCCCGTTTCGTCGCCAGCGCGGTATTGTTCCCATGAGCAGTTTTATCGAATGGCGCAGCGAAAATGGCGCGCGCCAACCCTACCTGATCACCAACACCCGGAACGCGATTGCCGCGGCGGCGCTGTGGGATAGTTGGCGGGATCCGGCCAGCGGGGAAGAACTGCTATCGTGCTCCTTGGTAACCACGGCCGCTGCGCCCGCGTTCGAACACTGGCACCGCAGAATGCCGGTAATGCTCTGCGGTGTTGACCAGCAACGCTGGCTGAACAATGAAACCCAACTGGATACAGACGACGGCGTGTTCCAGGCCCAATTGCGTGAGCCCCTGCAAATTGCGCCCATCGATCCCGCCATCAATCGTGCGGGCAATAAAGACGCAACGCTCCTGAATGCCACCGGTGATGTGGTTGAGATTGTGGAGAACCAGCATGCCTGAACCCGCACGCGCCGCCCGCCAGCGCCGTCCGCGCGCCAGCGCTGTAGAGCGTCGGCAGGCGATACTGCAGGCGGTGATCACCATCATCGCGCGCGACGGGATTCGCGCAGTGCGCCACCGGGCTGTGGCCACCGAGGCGGGCGTACCCCTGTCGGCGACCACCTACTATTTCAACGACATCGGGCAACTGCTGACCGAAGCCTTTGCCCATTTCAATGGCCAGAAGGACAGCGTTGTTGCCGGTTTCCAGCAGGAGATGGGCGAGCGACTCGCGCAGATGCCGCCACTGGACAGCCTTTCGCCCGTTCAGCGAGATGACTTTGCCTCACACCTTGCCGATCGGCTCACCGAATACGTGTGCGAACAGGCTTCAGATCAGGACGGTCGCGTGGTGGAACTGGCTTTCCGGCACGAGGCCCAGCGCAATCCCGCCATGGCGACACTGGTCAATCGCAAGGAGCAGGAATACCTCACCAGCATCGCTACCAACATGGAGAAACTCGGGGTTGAAGACCCCTTCAGCGACGCAGAAATAATGCTCGCCCTGATCCTTCGGTTGGAGTCCAATCTCATTTTTGGTCATACCAGCGTAGAGCGGGTACGCAACGTGTTTCGCTGCCAGTTCCGGCGCATGCTTCAGGGCTGATCACCAAACGGCACCACCGCCGGATTCGCGGCCGAATCGGCGAAATCTGCTAACTCCCGCATTTTAAGTTGTACTAGTGTGCAATTTACCGTAGTTTTGTGGAGCGGCGCTGTGGGACCGCTTTGGCCCCGGCGCAGATAACGACAAACCAAAAAAAGCCGCAGCACCGGCCTGAACTCGCTCGTCTATATTCAGTCGGTGTACGCAGGGAGAACCAAGATGAGCCATTGTGCATTCCAGCCGGGGGCACGCCGCCTCCTGACCCTGGCGATTGCCGCCACCGCCCTGGGAAATACCACTCCCAGCCTGGCCAAAGGCCTTGAAGAAGTTATCGTCACCGCGCAAAAACGCGAAGAAGGGCTGCAGGATGTGCCCATTTCCGTTGCGGCCTTCGACCAGGACCGCATGGACAATCTCGCGGCGCGGGACATCTACGATATCGGTGTTTTTACCTCCAACCTCTCCGTAACGCAGGGTGCGAATCAGCCTCGCTACTCGATTCGCGGTATCGGGACTGAAGACTTCGGTATTGGTGCCGATCCCGCGGTGGGTGTCTATATCGATGGCGTCTACATCGGCCGTTCCGGCGGCTCCAAAATTGCCTTCAACGACCTGGAGCGCGTCGAGATTCTAAACGGTCCTCAGGGCACTTTGTTTGGGCGTAATGCGGCCGCGGGTGCGATTCAGTATGTGACCAATAAGCCTGATCTCGATAGTACTCATGGCTGGTCCCGCGTCATTCTGGGCAACTACAACCGCACTCAGTTCGATGGCGTATTGAACATGCCCATCAGCGACAAAGTCGGTTTCCGCGGTGGCCTGCTGTACAACAAGCGCGATGGTTTTATCGACAACGTATTGACCGGCGACGATAAAGGGCGCCGCAACACCTGGTCCGTGAATGGCCAGTTGCGCTTCCAGCCCACCGACAACCTGGACATCATCTGGCGCGCCGAGTACGACGAAGTCGACCAGGATTCTGCGCCTACCTCCAGCGCAATTTGGGGCCCGCGCGATAACGGCGCCGCCTTCACCGAAGTGGAGAGCGACGAAGACTTCCCCGAAACACGCGAGCTGTGGGGCACCTCACTTCACGTGACCTGGGATATGCCCTGGGCCACCCTGACCTCCATCACCTCCTGGCGTGAATACGAAACCTACAACCCGGAGGAAAAAGACGGTTCCGCCGAGTTGCTGTACCGCTTTAACGACCTCAATGCCGAGGACAACGCCCAATTCAGTCAGGAGTTCCGCCTGGATGGTGAAATGGGCGAGCGCATTCGCTGGACCGCGGGCGTCAATTACTTCTACGAAGACGCCAAACAAACCAGTGGTATTGATGTGTCCACCGAGGCCGTGGACAAACTGATTGCCGAGCGCGAGTTGAACAATCCATACTCGAATTACGAGCCGGGCAGACCTTTCGAAATCGCATTTCTCGTTATCCCCGATCCATACAATCGCCGCGCCTACAGCAACGGCGCAGAAGCGCTGGCTGCGGGAACTTTCTCCGAGCGTATTAATATCGACGCAGAATACAATTCATTCGCTGCCTTCGCTGACGTCACCTGGGACATTACCGAAAACTTCGCGCTGACCGGCGGTGTGCGTTACACCAATGACGACAAGGAGTTCGGCCGCTACGTCGAATTCAACGAATTCGTCATTCCCTTCGGTTTTCCGACCGAAACCCGTATCGACGCCAACGGAAACTACGATCCCGACGGCGAGTTGGGCTTCCTCGTATCCGACGCCGACTGGAGCCGCACCACGCCCCGTCTGGTGGCAGAGTGGAACGTAGCCGACGACGTGATGCTCTACGCGTCGTATGCGCAGGGCTACAAGGCGGGCGGTTTCAACTCCGCCGGTGAAATTCTGGCACCGCCGTTCGACCCTGAGGACGTGACCAACTACGAAGCAGGGATGAAGTCCACCTGGCTTGATAACACACTGCGCTTCAACGCCTCCTACTACTTCTACGAGTACGAGAACCTGCAGGCGCTTGAATTTATCAGTGCCGAATGCCTGCCCAACTCCAACGTGGGCGCTTACCAGTTCGAGACTTCCGACGTAGACGGCCAGGGCTTCGAGATGAGCCTCAACTGGCTGGCCACCGAGGGCCTGGAATTCTGGGGCAACGCCGGTAGCCTGGACTCTGAGTACACGCGCCGGGAATCGCGCGAAGTTGTTGACGGTAGCTGCCAGCTCATCGACCGCAGCGGCACCGACTTCAAGGACTCCCTCGACTACAACGTTGGCGCCACTTACACCTGGGCGATGAACTCGGGTGCCGAAATGGTGTTCTCGCTGGCCTACAGTTTCCTGGAAGGTCAGTCGCGCCTGTCTTGCCGCCACGTAGTAACGCTGCCCGACGGCACCGGTGCAACCTACGATCTGACCACCACGGAAGACGGTGTGTTTGAAGTGTCTCGCCAATCTGCGGTCGGCCCTGAACTGGACGCCAGCACGCTGGGTTCGTGTCCGGATGAAAAGGATCGTGAACTGTTGAATGGCCGCGTGGCTTATTTCACACCCGATCGAAACTGGGAGCTAGCGGCCTGGGTACGTAATGCCCTGGACTGGGAGCCGGAAGGTGATCCGGGCGGCCTCGGCGGCGAGATGGCGTCGGCCTTCAGCGACGGATCCTATGCTTACACGCGGCGTGATGAGCCCCGGATGTATGGGATTGAGATCCGGTATAACTTTGGGTCTTGATTGGTAGGCTTTTTGGACGGAGCTCCGTAGCCGGGCGCTGGTGTGAATTGCCTTGCTGCGGAACCGCCAAAAGGCGTCATCCATGACAGGCTGCGCTCCCCGAGCGCGGACCGGGCCATCCCTGGCCGGAGAGCTTCCGCTGCAAGGCAATTCACACCATCGCCCTTGTTTAGTTGCCAACGAAATCCCCTCTATTAATTCTATCCACGCATCCAAAGTTTGATAATTTACCCCCAGCCTTGGAATCTTCCCTCCCAATCACCTGCCCACTCTCGATACAAAGTAAACTAAAACAAAACTAAATCGAGAACCCCCAATGAAAACCTACGCCATCACCGGCGGCGCTACCGGCATTGGTGCTGCGCTGAAAGAACTATTGTTGGCGCAGGGCGATCGCGTGATAGTGGTTGATATACGCGGCGGCGACATTATCGCCGACCTATCGACGGAGACAGGGCGGCGCGCTGCTGTGGAGGGGATCCACGCACTGGCGCCGGAAGGACTCGATGGCTTTGTGCCCTGCGCCGGCGTGCCGCCGGTGGCGAAACCACTGTCGCTAATTCCGCAGGTCAACTATTTTGCCGTGGTCGCCACCGTGAGTGGCGTGCGCGAATTGCTGGCGAAAAAACAGGGCAGTGCGTTGATCGTATCGTCTAATTCGGCGCCGATGATCCCCGCCGATGATCCCTACGTGGAAGCCTGCCTCGCAGGTGACGAAAAAATAGCGTGTGAATTGATTGAGCAACGCGACGGTCATACCGCTTACGCGGGTAGTAAACGCGCGATAACACAGTGGGTGCGCCGCAATGCCGCAGACTTTGCGCGAGACGGGGTGCGGTTGAATGCGATAGCGCCAGGGATTACGGCAACACCACTGACTGAGCAGGTGTTGGCCGACGAAGCGCTGGGTGAAGTGATGCGCGCGTTTGCTGCGTCAGTGCCCCTGGGTGAGAGCGCACGACCCGAGCAGATAGCCCGCGTCATGCGTTTTATGTTGAGCCCGGAGGCGGACTTCTTATGTGGGTCGGTGTTTTTCGTTGATGGCGGTTCAGACGCGATGCTGCGAAGTGATGCCTTCTAGTTTGAGTCGACTGGCAGTGAGCGGATAGCGGCGCTGATCTCGCGGCCCAGCGACTGAATCAACGCGCTGTAGGCTTCTGGTACCGCGTTCTGACCGGACTGTTCGAGGCTCTGATTCAGGTGACTGAGTTGCCTGAGCACCGTGGTGCCGTCCGCGGTTTTTTGCACGTTCCATTGGGCGATCAGGCGGGCATTGGAGTCGCTGGCGTCCATGGCGATGACTTCGACTTTCACGGCCAGGTCGGGTTGTTGGTCGCGGCGCCAGGGAAAGTGTTGGACGTGCTGGGTGTCGAGGCCACTGGCGAGTGACAGCAACAATACGCGGGCGATGCCGTCACGCAAGGGTTCGGCCCAGCGGGCGTAGGATGCGAGGCTGAGTTTGCTGCCGTCGCGTTGGGCGATTACGTGGTCCTCCTGCAGGTAGTCGGGCAGGGTGATGGGACCTACGCCGATGAAGGGTGCGCTACCCTGGGGTTCGGTGAGAGGGCCGGCGTCCAGGATGTAATACTGAGTTGGTGGCGTGCTGCCGCAGGCAGCCAGGCTGAGCAGGAGCAGGGCGGCAGCCCATCGTGTGCTGTGTGTCATGCTTACTCCTTGCGTCCGCGGATAAGTGATTCGGGTTGTTCTTCCAGTGATTCGGCGAGATTTTGCAGCGCCCGACCGGCGCCGGACAGTTCTTCCACCGCTTCATTCAAACGGTACAGGGTCGGCGAGTCGTCAGACAGGCTGTAGTTGAGTTCCTGCACGGTCACTGTGACGCGTTCCATTGCCGTGTCCAGTTGATCCAGGCTGTGTTGCATGGCTTCGGTCATTTCTGGCAGGCGCTGGTTGATGTTGTGCACGGTATTGTTGGCTGAGCCGATCAGGGTATCCAGGTTGGCGGTGGTACGGTGCAGGTCGGTTTGTACGGTGCCGATGGTTTCGCGCAAGGTGATGACCGCTTCGGACATCTGGCCGGGCAGTGCCTGGAAGCCGGGGTCGTTGATGAAGCGGTAAATGCCGGACATGGTTAGTTGGATGTCGCGCACCAGTTTTTCGATGTCGATACTTTCCAGGTTTTTGGTCAGGCGTTCGAGGTCGGTGGGAATGGTAGGGAGCTGGTAACCGCCTGCCTGCACCGGGGGAAGGTCCAGGGCCTTGCCATCGTGAAAGTCGAGCTGGATGTAGAGCAGGCCGGTGAGCAGGCTCTGGATTTGCAGCTGGGCGCGCAGTCCGCGTTGAACGAGGCTTTCCAGATAGGCTTCGGGGTGACGGCTGCCCAGTACCGACATGTTTTCGTCGCTGAGCTGAGCTTTTACTTCGGTGGTGACAGTGATGTCATCGTCGTGAAAGACCAGGTCTACGTCCGTTACCTGTCCAATATTCACACCGCGAAAGGCGACCGGTGCTCCGAGGTTGAGGCCTTTGACCGAGCCGTCGAAGGCCATCACCACGTTGGTGGTCTGTCGGTCGAAGCCCCGCCCGCTGATCGCCAGTACGGCAACGACCGCGATCACCAGCGCGCCTACCAGGAAGGCGCCAAGCGCCACGTTGCGCGAAGATTCACTCATGGGTTTGCTCCAGTTCCCGATTGAGAAATTGGCGGACGACGGCTTGCTCGCTGTGGTCGCGCAGGGTTGCCGGATTGCCGTAATCGATCATGGTACGGGTGCGGGCATCCAGATACACGGAGTTATTGGCGATGGCAAAAATGCTCGGTAACTCGTGCGTCACCATGATAACGGTTGCGCCGAGTGACTCTTTGGTCTGCACGATAAGTTCATCCAGCAGGCGTGAGCTGATCGGGTCGAGTCCCGCGGAAGGTTCGTCGAAAAACAGTACCTGAGGATCGAGGGCAATCGCGCGAGCCAGCGCGGCGCGCTTGCGCATACCGCCACTGATTTCCGAGGGGTAGTAGTCCTGGTAACCATCCAGGCCTACCAGCGCCAGTTTGTAGGCGACGATGTCGGCCACCTGGGCCTTGGTGTGCCCGGTGTATTGTTCCAGCGGTAGCGCGACGTTCTGGGCCAGGGTCATGGCGGAGAACAGCCCGCCGGTCTGGTAGCTGATGCCCCAACCCTGGCGCATCCGGTTGCGTGCTTCGGCATCGGCGCCCACAAAACTCTGGCCCTCGTACAGTATGTCCCCCTGAGCTGGTTTGATCAGTCCGATCATGTGTTTGAGCAGGGTGCTTTTGCCGCAGCCGCTACCGCCCATAATCACGAATACATCGCCGCGGCGGATATCGAAACTGAGGTCACTCTGGATCACCCGTGACCCGTAGGCCATGGTGAGGTCCTGAACGCTGATGTGTACCGGCGCCGTCACGTTCAGATACCCAGTTGCTGTAACAGGATGTTGATGCCGGCGTCGGCAACGATCAGGTAGACCACGGCGGTTACCACTGCTTCAGTGGCGGCCTGGCCCACCGCGGCGGAACTGCGGCCGCTGTTGATGCCAGCGCGGCAGCCGGCAATGGCAATGAGAGCACCGAACACCACACTTTTACCTACCCCGACCAACACCTGGGTCATGCCGATGGCTTCCTGGGTGGTGGCAAAATACTGGAAGGGGGTGATGCCCATGCCCATGGCCACCAGGCCACCTCCCACAATGCCCAGCAGGTCGGCGTAGAGCGTGAGTAGTGGCATCATCACTACCAGGGCGAGGATGCGCGGTAACACCAGGAATTCAATGGGCGAAATGCCCAGAGTGGTGATGGCGTCGATCTCTTCGTTGGTTTGCATCGTGCCCAGTTGGGCAGCGTAAGCGGCGCCGGTGCGCCCGGCCATCACAATGGCCGTCATCAGCGCGCCCATCTCGCGCAGCATGCCGATGGCCACCAGGTTGGCCACGTAGATTTCAGCGCCCAGTTGCTGGAGCTGGACGGCGCCCAGATAGGCCAGGATCATGCCCACCAGTACGCTGGTGAGGGCGATGATGCCGAGGGCATTGGGGCCGGCCAGATAGGTGAAGTTTAAAAAGTCGGTGAAGCGTGTATTGGCGCGGCCCACTACCAGGCGGCCGGCGGCTACTGCTGTTTCGCCGATAAAGCCGAGGAAGCCGGAGAAGGTGGCGCCAACCGGTTCCAACCAGCGGCGCGGAGCCAACCATTCAGTGAAACTCAGTCCAGGCGAAGCGGGGCGTTGGTGTGTCGGAACGCTGGACGCAACCTGCAGCAGGCGCTCGATGGCCGGTGGCAGGGCGCTGGTATCGCAGCGGATGTCCCGTGCATCGCAGTAATGTTTAAGCTGCAGTAACAGCGCTACCAGCAAGCTGTCCCATTCGCCTAACTCACTACAGTCCAGTTGGACTTCCTGAAGGGACTGTGCCTCCAGCATTGGCAGCAACTGACTGAAACTGTCTTCTCTGGCGCCCGGTAGCCAGTCGCCACTGAGCACTAATCGGGCGCGGTCATCCTCGCCCGATAGCAGTGTCATTCCCTGGGATTCGGCCATGCCGTAACTTGTCTGGTGACAGGTAAGCCAAGAGTATCGCCCTTGCTGCCCCTTGACCAGTACAGGCTTACTGGAAGGGGAGTGGATTCCGCACGGGCTCGATGTGAGAGACGGCGGTCTGGTAAATTTCCGCCACCGGCGTGCGGCTGCCGGCCTCCCAACGCCGTGAAATCATAGTGATGGGGAACAGGTAGTTGTCACTGCCCTGGTAGCGCAGCGCCCGGCTGCGCCCGGAGCGGTCTTCGTACACCACCCATTGCATGTCCAGTTCCGTTGCCAGTAAATCGCCCATCACCACGCCCATGGCCTGTAACTCCCGGGTCTGTCCGGGCCGCACCCGGCCTTCATCGAGCAGGCGTTGCATCAGGGCCAGGTCGTCGTCCCGGCGGTTGCGCAATCCCTGTCCATAGAGGGAGCGGCCCAGCTCGTCGATCAGTTCGCGCTGCTGGTCCATGTACCGGCGATCTAGCAGGCTGGGCTGGTCGATACGCGGTGCCTCCTGGGCGGTGAGCGGCACACTGAGCAGTATTGCCAGAAGGGCCAGGAAGGGGGGTAAAAACGGTCGATTCATGGGGTTTCTCGCACGTGTCTGGAAGGGGGCATTTTAGCGCAATCCCGGTTGTCATCACCGCTGTGGCGTGGATAATGGCCCACTGCTGCACGGGCCCTGGAAGCTGTGCCGCCAGCGCCCGTCAACCATTCGGAGAACCACCATGATTACCGGCAGTATTGTCGCCCTTGTCACGCCCATGCTGGCAGATGGTGCCGTGGATTACGAGGGGCTTGAACGGCTGCTGGAATTCCACCTGGAAAACGGCACAGCCGCCATCGGCGCGGTTGGCACGACGGGTGAAAGTTCCACATTGAGCGTGCCCGAGCACCTGGCGGTGATTGAGCACTGCGTGCGCTACCTCGATGGCCGCCTCCCGGTCGTTGCGGGTACCGGAGCCAACTCTACCCGCGAGGCCATCGAGTTGACCCGCGCCGCTGCCGGCGCCGGCGCCAGCGCGTGTCTGTTGGTGACACCCTATTACAACAAGCCAACGCAGGCGGGACTGTACGCCCACTATCGCACGATTGCCGAAGCGGTATCCGTGCCTCAGATCCTCTATAACGTGCCGGGTCGCACTGCGGTCGATCTGTCCAATGACGTGTCGTTGCGTCTGGCTGAACTGGCCAATGTGGTGGGGATAAAAGATGCCACCGGCAACCTCGAGCGCGGCCGGGATCTGATCGCCCGCGGCGGCGAAGACTTTGCTGTGTACTCCGGGGATGACCCCACGGCCTGTGAACTGATTCTGGCCGGAGGCAAAGGCAATGTCTCTGTTACCGCCAATGTGCGTCCGGCGCAGGTCGCCGAAGTGTGCCGACTCGCACTGGCCGGCGACACTGAGGCCGCCACTCAACTCGACCAGGGGCTGGCCGGACTGAACCGCGCCTTGTTCCTGGAGTCCAATCCTATCCCCGTTAAGTGGGCCCTCGCCAGCATGGGCCTGATTGGCGAGGGAATTCGACTACCGCTGACTGTGCTGGATTCTGCCTTCCATGCCGATGTGACTGCTGCCCTGGAGGAGACTGCACTGTGAATCATTTGATGAAAGGGGCGCTGGCTGCTGCCCTCGTGGTGCCGCTATCAGGCTGTGGTTACATATTTGGTGATGACGGCGTCTTCAGGGACAAATCCGAGGACTACAAACGGGCACCTCTGGAGCCGGTTATCCAGGTGCCGCCGGGTAAGGACAACACAGCGCTAAGCGATATCTATGCTATTCCGCCCAGCTCTCAGGAACCGGTACTGGACGGTGAGTTCGAGGTTCCCCGTCCGGCACCGCTGGTAGCGGCCAGTGCGGAGGATGCGGTACGCATCCAGCGCCTGGGTGACGATAGCTGGGCGCTGGTCAATATGGCGCCCGGTCAGCTGTGGCCCCAGCTTCGTGCCTTCCTGACCGCAGCGGGTCTCGGCGTAGCCCGTGTTGACGCGCGGGCCGGAACCATCGAAACCAGCTGGCTTGAACTGGAGGGTGCCCAGTTGCCCTCGCGCCTGCGTTTCAGAATCGATCAGGGCGTACAGCGCGGCACCAGCGAACTGCACGTACTGCAGATGAACCGTACAGCCGAAGATGTGGGATGGCCAACCACCTCGGATGACGTGCAGCAGGAGCAGGATGTACTGCGCGCCGTCGCCCAGTACGTGGCCAACAGCGCTGATTCCACTCCCGTGTCCATGGTGGCGGAGCAGGCCATGGACTCTGAGGGGCGCATCTCCATTCAGGAAACCGACGCCGGGCGGCCCTACATCCGCCTGAACCTGCCAGCCGACCGGGCCTGGGCTTCCCTGGCGCGCGCGCTGGAGGCATCAACCTTCGAAATTTCCGACCGCGATCGTAGCCAGGGGCGGTACTACGTCACTTTCCTGGGCCCGCAATCCGAGGAAGAGGGCGGCTGGTTCGACTGGTTGTTTGACGATGAAGAGCACCCGATGGCCGGACGCAAGTTCCTCATTCAGGCCCGCGACGAGGGTCAGAGCGTGTATACCATCATGATCTCGCCCGAGGATGGAGAGGCGCTCGAGCGGCGCGATGAGCAGAGCCTGCTGGCCCTGATCAAGGGTAATATCTCCTGATGTCCGCAGCGCCCCATGCGCTGCGTTTTGCCTCCCTCGGTAGCGGTAGCAAGGGCAATGCCACGGTTGTGCAGGGGGGCGGTCACACTGTTCTGGTGGACTGCGGATTCTCCCTGCGTGAAACCGAACGGCGTCTGGCCCGGCTGGGCCTTGCTGCCACTGACCTAGATGCCATCTTTGTCACCCACGAACACGGCGACCACTGTGCCGGCGTGGGAGCCCTGTCCCGTCGTCACCAGATTCCGGTTTATCTCACCTGGGGCACTGCCAGCAGCGGTCGTTGCGACAAGCTGCATCGTCAGGAAGTGATCGATAGCCATAGCGAGGTGGCACTGGGCGAGTTGCATGTACAAGCAGTACCGGTACCTCACGATGCGCGAGAGCCCTGCCAGTATCGCATCAGTTGCGGCGGATACTCACTGGGGATTCTCACCGATCTGGGCCATATCACGCCCTGGTTGCTGCAGAGCTACGCCGGCTGCGATGCGCTGTTGCTCGAATCCAATCACGACCCCGATATGCTCTGGGCTGGTAGTTATCCGCCGGGCACCAAGCGGCGGGTAGCGGGGGATTACGGTCACCTGAGCAATGCCCAGGCGGCTGAGTTTCTCCTGGCCTGGGAGGGTGATCTGGCCATCCTGGCCATCGCGCACATCAGCCAGCAGAACAATTGCCCCGAGCGCGCGGCGCTAGCGCTGGCCCCCGGCCTGGCGCGGGCTGACAGGGTCGTCTGGGCAGATCAGGAGGCCGGGTTCGACTGGCTGGAGCTGTCCGCTTCGGCCTGAGCCGCTTCTTCAACCGCCCGGTCGCGCTTCCAGCGGCGGTTGCTCCACAAAAAAGTCTCCGGCTGTGCCCGAATGGCTGATTCGGCCAGTTGCACATAACTTTCCAGAATCGCATGCCCTTCCTTCTCGTAGGGCGGATCGGCCACTTCCCGGAAGGTGAGTTCATAATGCCCGGTTGCGTGTCGCGTGCACTGTGCGAATACCACCGGAAAGCGTGTCATCTGCGCAATTTTCTCGGCGCCCAGGTAAAACGGCGCCTCCTTGTTGAGGTAGGGCACCCAATGGCTGCGCTCTGACTCGATGGGGGCCTGATCGGCCACCATCACAAACATCCGGAATTCACTACGACGGCGGATAATATCCCGAGTGGCATCCGACATGGGTAGGGGCTGGCTGCCGAAGCGACTGCGAACGTCTTTGGCCCATTCGTCCCAGCCACCGCTGTGCAGAGGCTTGTACACAGGATACATGGGCACATTCAGGTGCAACGCAACACCGTGCAGCATCCACTCCCAGTTGCCCTGATGGATGGTGAGGATGATGACCGAGCGCGAACGCCCTTCGGTCTTGTCCAGCAGCAGTTCCGGGTTGGTGATCTGAACGCGCTGCTCGAACTGTTGCGCCGTCATGGTTCTGGCCTTGACGATTTCCAGCCCCAGATTGGTCAGGTGACGGTAAAAGCTTTTCGCAAGTTTTGTGATTTCCGTCTCGGATTTGTCAGGAAAGGCCTGACGTAGATTCTGCCTGACCACCGCTTTGCGATAGCCTGAGAGGTAGTAAATGAACAGGTAGGCGAGCCACGCCACGGCATAGACCAGGGGAAAGGGCAGTCTGGACAGCAGGCGAAAAAATAACATGAATAAGTATCGGGGTTTGGCCCAGGCAGAATACGGTGTTGATGATGGCGCATTATAGCCCGAGCGGCACCGGCATCGACACACCTGTACCGGGGCGTGAGCGCCGCAGCAGTGTGCGCCGTCGCAGCGATGAACTGGCGGTGGTGAGTAATCCGACCTTTGGCAGTTGTCGCGCGACAGTGGTAGATCTGTCGGAAGGTGGCTTGTTGTTGGCATTTGGCGAGCAGCCATTGCCACCCGTAGGTACGCAGCTTCGGGTGGAATTTCGCGAGCGCGCCATTGGCCTGCGCCGTGAGCCGGTGCAGGCGCAAGTGGTGCGCCAGACCCGCGACGCGGTGGGACTGGTTATTTTGTAAGGTTTTAGAGGTAGTGCGTTACTTGACGGTGTCGGGGCAACTGGCCTGGCAGTGACGGGGTAGGTGCAGGCTGCGCACTTCGAGTGGGCAGGCGCTGTCGCAGAGAAGGTCGCTGTTGTCGCCGAGATCGAGCTCGCCGAGCTGATCGAGCACTCTCAGGGGCGCGGCATCGCGTACGGCGTTGTGGTCGAGGAACAACGCCTGCAACGCAGCGAGTTGCGACAGCGGTGTCAGATCTGCGATTGAGTTGGTGCTCAGACGCAGTTGCTGCAGCGCGGAGAAGGTCTCCAGTCCGGCGAGTGAGGTGATGCCGGCACTGCTACAGTTCAGGCCGAGCAACTGGGAGGCCGCGGTGTAGCCGCCATCGCTGATGTGCTGGCTGACACAGGCTTGCAGGGCGGGATCGGCCAGTTGGTAGTCTTTAAACAGGGTGGGGGGGCTGTACACCACCCGGTCGTTGATTTTGACGTCGTAGCCGCTACAGGCCGCCAGCATGGCGAGCACGGCGGTACACAAAGGAAGCACGATGGATTGTTTTAGTGGCATGGAGGGTTCCGGTTTGCGGCACTGCGTCACAGTCGCGAGCATCGATCGGGTCTGCCGTGGAGCTACCCGGGAGTTGCACATATAATGCCAGTACTCAGCAGCGACAACAAAGAGCACAGCAGCATGTCGGACAGCAAGGGTGTCCCCACCGGTGCGGATAAAGCCTCGGAGCAGGCCATCAGCATCGTCCAGCGTGGCAACCTGAAAACCCTGGAATCCACCTTGCGCAAGCAGTGGCGGCTGGGACAGAACATTGTGTTGTGCTGGAGCTCTGATGAGCGCGGTGTTCTGGTTATTTTCGTGCCGCACTATTTCCTGGGCAACTACTGCGCCGTTGACGACGCCCCCGGCGGCCCGGAAGACAACGAACATTTCATCCGCAAGCTGATCTCCGGCGGGCGCCACCAGACACGCGAAGAGCTGTTTGATATCGCCAAGCGTCTGGGTGTGTCACCCACCTTCATCAAGTTGAGCACAGCCCTGTCCACCGAGCCCCGCGTGGTGGATGCCGTGGAGCAGGTCATCAAACGCTATGGCCTGAGCTACGTGGAAAGCCGCGCCGTTTTGCTGTTTGATATTCACGAGTTTTCGCTATTCACACCGTTCGAACAGGCCAGTCAGCTCAACAGCTTGTCCTACTCGCTGAACTCCGCCTACAACAAGCTGTTGGGGCAGGGCGTAGAGATCAACTTCGCGCGTACCACCACGGGTGATGGCTACTACGTGTGGAACCGCAACCTCCACTCCTTTGCCAATCAGGACCTGTACTACTTCATGCTGCTGGTGCTGGCAGATAACGCGGTAGCGCGTGCAGCCTCCCGTGGTAACACGGTGCCGGTGGTGCGTACCGCCTTCCATGTTGGCAGCCACTATGAGTTGTACCAGGCCGAAGGCGTGAACCCGACGGTGTTCAGCTACATCGTGGGCGATGTGACCATCGAATTGGCGCGCATGGTCGACCTGGCTCAGCCTCACCAGATTCTGATCGGTGATTTCGACTGTGAAGTACCGCACGCGAGGGACAGCGCCAGCACCCTCGCGCCAGTGCTCTCCACCCCGAGTTTTGTCCGCAATTGCAATCGCGAGCTCTCGACGCTGGAAGGCATTCAATTGTCCAACCGGCCAATTCGCGACGTGGTGTGCTCACTGACCAGTGGCGACGGCGAACTCAGCGACGATCCGCTACCGCGGCGCTTCCGCATCGTCGACAAGCACGGCTTGTCACGCTACGCCTACAACCTGCAAATCCGCATTGAACTGGAGGGCGAGCGCCTGGCTCTGGGCCTGGACGCCCCGCAGCTTCCCCAGCGTCCTCGCGGTGAGTCTGAAGACGGGCAGCCGAGTGACCCGGCCGAGGCCGAAGCGCTGTTTAACGATCTGGCCGTTCTCCTGCAAAAGCGTTCCCAGAAATCCATACAGGAAGACTGAGATGCCGCCCAGCCAGCGTCCCGGCCATATGGATGTTAGCAACACGATTGACGTGAGCCAGCCCGAGGGTGTGCGCGTTGCAGTGCGGGACATTTTGACGCGCTGCTATGGCGATCTCGACCAGTTTGCCGTGATTGACCAGATGTTTGAGGACTTTGCCCGGCTCTACGAGGGTGATTATCCGGGATACCACGGCTGTGACATTTCGTATCACAACATGCAGCACGTGCTGGATGTCACGCTGGCCATGGCCCGTCTGATTGATGGGTATGAGCAGACTCGCGACGAAGAGCCGACCCTGGGCCCGTGCCGCGCCCTTGCAGGGGTGTGCTGCGCGCTGTTCCACGATTCCGGTTATATCCGCAAACGTCGCGACACACGGCACGATAACGGCGCCGCCTACACCCGGGTGCACGTCAGTCGTAGCGCCCGTTTTCTCGCCGAATACCTGCCCACCGTGGGACTCACCTCACTCACCGGCCTGTGCGCGGTTCTGGTGCACTTTACCGGTTATGAGCGGAACCCGGACACCATCAAAGTTCCCTCCAAGGCCGATCGTACACTCGGTGCACTGCTGGGTACGGCCGACCTGATTGCCCAGATGGCGGATGCCCAGTACCCGGAAAAATGTCGCGACCACCTCTACGAGGAGTTCCGTGCCGGTGGCATCGCAGGGGAGGGCAGCGCCCCGGATCAGGTGCGCTTCCACTCACCCCAACACCTGCTGGAATCAACCCCGCAGTTCATGCGCACGGCGGTCCATGAACGTCTGGAAGGTTTTTTTGACCACGCCTATCGTTACGCCGCGGTGCACTTTGGCGGCGACAATCTCTACATGGATGCCGTGTGCGCGAACTGCCTTCGACTGGAAGCCATGCTGGCCGAAAATCCCGCAACAGCCGAGTATGCCGGCGGTGATGCCCGCCACGGATAGCGCGCCACTCCAGGTTCTTCCCGAGACAGAATCCGATCAGCCTCGCGCCGAGGCCATGGCGGCGCGGCTCGGTTGCCCCTGCCTGCCCGTTTTTGATTCCGGTGTGCGCTATCCGGAGCAGGTGCTTTTATTGCGAGTTGCGGACCAGGGCTTGTCCCTGCAGCCCGGCGGCCCGCGGCCCCCGGGCCCGGTGGCGGTGGATTTCACCGATGCCGCCATGCGACACCGGCGCAAGGGTGGCCAGAATGAATTGCTGGGGCGGGCCGTAGGCTGGCGAGCGGACAAAGCGCCCACCGTGCTCGATACGACGGCAGGCCTGGGGCGAGACAGTTTTGTACTCGCCGACCTCGGTTGTAGGGTTACTCTGTGTGAGCGCCACCCCGTGTTGGCGGCGATGCTGGAGCAGGGGATCGAACAGGCCGCCGAGGCCAGTGATCGCTGGATCGCCGAGGCGGCGGAGCGTATGACTCTGTGGCCCGATGATGCCCGTGAACGCCCCTTGCCTGGCTCAGATCAATTCGACGTTATCTACCTGGATCCCATGTTCCCACCGCGGGGCAAGCGGGCACTGGTAAAAAAGGAGCTGGCTACCCTGCAACAGTTGTTGGGCAGCGAGGCTGCATCGGACGCGGATGCGCTGTTGCTCTGGGCCCTGGAGCAGCCGGTGAAGCGCGTGGTAGTCAAGCGCCCGCCGCGCGCTGACTTTTTGGGCCAGCGGCGTCCTTCGCACCAGATCACGGGCAAGGCCGTGCGCTTTGATGTATACATGCTGACCTGACCTGATCTGGCCTGACTAGAGTCGCGGCCGAATTTGATCACTCATCAATACCCAATGGCGCTGCGGCAGTTGTTATAGTCCGCCTTGATTGCCAAGGAGGCCCCCTATGTACCGAATCCTGTCTGCCTGTCTAGTCGTACTCGCTTGCCTGTGTTCACTACCGGTTCGTGCCGCCGGCGAGCCACTGCCGGCCTGGCAGTTGCGCGCGCCCGGGCTGGAAGTCACCTTGCTGGGCTCAATCCACATGGCCTACCCGGACACCTACCCTCTGCGCAGCCCCATTGAAGCAGCCTTCGACGACGCAGCCACGCTGGTGGTGGAGGTCGACACCCTCAGCCTGGACCCGCTGGTCACGGAACAACTGGTAGCAACACGCGGGAGATTACCGGAAGGGCAAACGCTGGATCAGGTGCTGGAGCCAGCCACCTGGGCGGAGCTCTCCGCCTACCTGGGCGAGCGCGGTGTACCGCCGGAGGCGATTGCTGCGCTCAAGCCCGGCATGGTGGTTACGGTGCTCAGCGTCATAGCCCTGCAGGAACTTGGATTGCGGCCCGACCTGGGTATCGACATCCACTTCATTCGCCAGGCGGCCCGGGAAGGCAAGTCTGTGGTGGAGCTGGAAAGTTTCGAGCAGCAACTGGATATGTTGCTGGGCTTTCCCCAGTCTGATTTGCTGCTGCAACAGACTCTCGAGGAAGTCGCTGACATGAAAGCGGCGATGGATCCGCTCTACCAGGCCTGGTTGAACGGCGACGCCGTCAGTCTCGAGCGCCTGTTGATTTCAGAAAGCCTGGCCGAGCACCCGGAATTTGAGCCGGTGTATGAGCCCCTGTTTTTCGAGCGCAATCGCGAGATGACCGAAAACCTGCAACAGCTGTTCAACAGCGGCGGCAAGTACTTCGTTGTAGTGGGTGCAGGCCATCTGGTGGGTGAACAGGGTATTATCTCCCTCCTTCAGGAACGGGGCTTCGAGTTGAGGCCCCTGGCAACCACACCGAAGCAACAGGAGGAGCAGGATGGGGAGCGCAACGAAGTCGCTGGCAATGGTAACGGGGGCGTCCTCAGGGCTGGGGGCTGAGTACTGCCGCCAACTGGCCGGGCGGTGCGATCTTATTATTGCCGTCGCCCGGCGTGGCGACGCGCTGGCCAGCCTGGCTGATGAGTTGGCTGGCCAGGTTGAGGTACAACAACTGGTCGCCGATCTGGGCACCATCGAGGGTCAAACCCGAGTGGTGGAGGCCTTACGTCAGGCAGGGCCACTCGATTATCTGGTTAACAATGCTGGCATGGGCACCACGGGGCTATTCGATACCCAGTCTCCAGAAGTGCAAAGCCAGATGCTGATGCTCCACGCTCAGGCTGCTCAAATGTTGTGCCGTACTGCACTGCCGTTTATGCGGGAGCGAGGTAGCGGCGCCATTATCAACGTTTCAACCGTCGCGGCGCTGGTGGCACAGGCCGAAACCGTCGTTTACGGTGCTAGCAAAGCTTATTTGAATTATTTCACGCTGGCACTGAGTCGCTACCTGGAAGGGGAAGATATCCGCTTGCAATGCCTGTGCCCCGGTTTCACCCGTACCGGGTTTTTCACCAGTCAGACGATGACTGACTTCGATTCAACCCAGGTGCCCGACGCGCTGTGGATGGATGCCGCGGATGTGGTCAGCGCCAGCCTTTCAGCGCTGGATGCGGGAGGCCCACTGGTGTTGGTGCCGGGCGAGGGTAATCTGGCGATGGCCAGGCAAGGGCTGGAAGACATGCTGGCAGCGCTATCCGTGTAGTGCACGTCGCATGCTGAGGGCGCGACGACTCCTCAGGTCAGTAAGCGCTCCAACAAGCGCAGGTAAACCGCCGTGAGTTGCCCGAGGTCGTCCACCGAGACACATTCGTCCACTTTGTGGATGGTCGCGTTGATCGGGCCGAGTTCCAACACCTCCACGCCGTAGGGCGCAATAAAACGGCCATCGGAGGTGCCGCCACTGGTGGAGAGCGTGGTTTCGCGGCCGGTGACTTCACGAATGGCGGCTGTGGTGGCTTCCACCAGGGCGCCACCGGGGGTCAGGAAGGGCTGGCCGTTGAGCTTCCAGACCAGGTCGTAATTCAGGCCGTGAGCGTTCAACACTGCTTCGGTGCGCTCGCGCAACTGCGTGTCAGTGAGCGCGGTTGAGAAGCGAAAGTTGAACTGGATTTCAACGTTCCCGGGGATCACATTGGTCGCGCCGGTACCGCCATTGATGTTGGAAATCTGGAAGCTGGTGGGTGGGAAAAATTCGTTGCCCTGATCCCATTCAATGGCGCTCAACTCAGTCAGGGCCGGTAGCGCGCGATGTATCGGGTTGTCTGCCAGGTGGGGGTAGGCAATGTGTCCCTGCACACCCTCAACAGTCAAGATGGCGCCGAGGGAGCCGCGGCGGCCGTTTTTCACCACATCACCAAGTTGCTCGGTGCTGGACGGTTCACCGACCAGGCACCAATCGATTTTCTCACCCCGTTGGTGCAGGTGTTCCATTACCTTGACCGTGCCGTTCAGCGCCGGGCCTTCCTCGTCGCTGGTGATCAGGAACCCGATGCGGCCGCGGTGTCCAGGATGTGCCGCCACAAAGGCCTCGCACGCCACAATCATGGCGGCCAGGCTGCCTTTCATGTCGGCTGCGCCCCGGCCGTGGAGCATGCCGTCCTGCACGGTAGGCTCAAAGGGCGGTGTTTGCCAGTGCGCCGGATCGCCGGTGGGCACAACGTCGGTGTGGCCGGCGAACACGAACAGGGGGCCGGCATCCCCACGCGTGGCCCAGAAGTTGGACACTTCCTCGAACGGCAGCGCTTCACAATCAAATCCGATCGCGCTCAGACGTTCGCACATCAGTGCCTGGCAGCCAGCATCCTCCGGTGTGATGGAGGCGCGCTGCATGAGTGATACGGCCAGTGCCAGGGTGTCCTGCAGCAGGCTGGAGGCTTCGGGAGTGTGTGGCATCTTAGTTGTGCTTGTGCAGTTCTTCGTTCAGTGCGATGGCGGAGCGGTTGGTGAGGCATTCCACTGCGCCGCTTAGGGAGTTACGGCGGAACAGCAGGTCGGATTGACCCATCAGATCGCGGGCGCGCGCCTGGCCAGCTTCGGCGCCGCTGTCGTCCAGCAGGGTGACTTTGGTGCCAGCGGTGATAAACAGGCCGGACTCCACGGTGCAGCGATCACCGAGCGGGATGCCGATACCGGCGTTGGCACCAATCAGGCAGTTTTCTCCCACGGAAATGACGATATTGCCGCCACCGGAAAGGGTGCCGATGGTGGAGCAGCCGCCCCCGAGGTCAGACCCGGCGCCAACGAAGACGCCAGCGGAGATGCGACCCTCGATCATCCCCGGCCCTTCCGTGCCGGCGTTGAAGTTCACAAAGCCCTCGTGCATGACAGTAGTACCTTCGCCGAGGTAGGCGCCCAGCCGAACACGGGCGGTATGGGCGATACGAACGCCCTTGGGCACCACGTAGTTGGTCATTTTCGGGAACTTGTCCACGCAGGCCACTTCCAGCACGTCGCCGCGCAGGCGGGCCGCCAATTGGCGCTCGTCGAGCTCATCCAGGTCGATGGCGCCTTCGTTGGTCCAGGCCACATTGCGCAGGACGCCGAATACGCCATCCAATGCGATCGCGTGGGGTTTCACCAGTCGGTGCGACAGCAAGTGCAACTTCAGGTAGGCCTCGGGCACATTAGCGGGCGCGGCATCGGATTCCAGCAGGACGGCGACCGCCGGGCGGCCGCTGTCGGCCAGGCGTCGAGCCAGTGCAGCCGCGTCCGCGTCGCCAGCCGCGCTCAGTGCTTCGGCCAGCGCAACAAGTTGATCGCTGTCCAGAGGTTCTTCGCCTGCAAAGGGGCGCAGCGCCTCGACTAGGGCTGGCGCGGGTGCCAGTGCCGGCTGCGGATAGAAAACTTCCAGCCACTGTGACTGTTGGTTCCGGGTGCCGACCCCGAGGCCGTAGGCGAATGCTTGATCAGTCATGCTGTTCCTTCTTGTGAGCGTACAGTGCTAGCGCGAGTGGATAGTCAGAGCGTGTGAAGATTGAGGATCTTCTGATAGTTCGCGGCGCTGAATCCCAGGTGCCGCGCTTCGCCCGTATCCAGGACCGGGCGCTTGATCAGGGTAGGGGCCGCGAGCGCTTCGCGCAGGGCGACCTGCTGGTCCATCGTTTCCCGCACTTCTGGTGACAGCGCCTTCCAGCTTGTGCTGCGGCGATTGATGACGGTCTCCCAACCCAATTCGTCCAGCCATTGTTGGAGGCGGTCGCTGTCCAGGCCGTCCTCACGAAAGTCGTGAAATTGATAGTCGACCCCGTGCTGGTCCAGCCATTTGCGGGCTTTGCGCACAGTGTCGCAGTTTTTGATGCCATAGAGAGTCAGCACGGGGGTACTCCGGAACAGACGGAAAAACGCGGCGCGTAGAATAGCAATACAGGGCCCCCAAGGCCACCGGGTAACCTCTCCGGTCGTGGTTACCCGCGGTGCTCGCGTCGCCAGTATTCATTCCGGGACGAAGCCGCTAAGCTGCTATTACAGTTGGCCACACGCTACTGGCACACTCACAGGTAACACGCATAAGAGGATAAGAAAATGCCTGATATAAGCCTTTCCCTGGCAGGCCCTTTACTGGGCATGTGTTTACTTACCGCGGTGGTATGGACGTGGATGTACGTCACCCGGCTACGCTTTCTTACCAGCAAGGGAATCGATGCGCAGGATCTCGCCGATGCCCAGGACGTTGTCAGGATCATCCCCGCAACCATCAATGCACCGGCCAACAACCTGCGCAATCTCACCGAGGTGCCGGTGGTGTTCTACGCTGTGTGCCTGTACCTCATGGTGGCGGGGCAGGTCGACGCGTTTTACCTCAATTGTGCCTGGGCTTTCCTGGGTTTGCGTGTTCTACACAGTCTGGTGCAGTGCAGCTACAACCGCGTGATGCATCGTTTTGCCGTTTACTCGCTGTCGACCATCATCGTGTGGGTAATGGTGGCGCGCGCCGGACTGGCCTGGTTGTCGACCTGAGTCGTTGTAGTACTCAGGCTTTGCGAATCGCAGGCGGGCGCTTGCGATTCGGATAGCAGTGACGGCAAATACCGCACACGGTGCCATTACAACCCCGTGCCGTGCAGTGCTCCCGCCCGTAGAAAATGATCTGCAGGTGCAGGTCGTTCCAGCGCTCGCGGCGAAACAGGCGTTTCAGGTCCTTCTCGGTCTGGGTGACGTTCTTGCCGTTGGTCAGGCCCCAGCGTTGTGCCAGTCGGTGGATGTGGGTATCGACCGGGAAGGCCGGCACACCAAAGGCCTGAGCCATCACCACGCTGGCGGTTTTGTGCCCCACACCGGGCAAGGTTTCGAGGGCGGCCATATCAGCCGGTACTTCGCCGCCGTGCTGTTCCAGTAGCATTTCGCTCAGGCGATGCACTGCTTTTGACTTCTGCGGTGACAGTCCACAGGGACGAATAATGTCCTGAATGTCTGCCACCGACTGTGCCGCCATATCCAGCGGGTTGTCCGCCAGCGTAAACAGTGCCGGGGTCACTTGGTTGACGCGGGCGTCGGTGCACTGGGCAGAGAGCAATACGGCAACCAGCAGGGTGTAGGGGTCGGTGTGATCCAGCGGCACGGGTGGGTCCGGATACAGGGCCTGCAGGGTGGTGTCGATGTATTCAACCCGCTCGGCTTTTAACACGGTGCGATGCCTTCCATTGCGAGATTCAGTACTGCTCGATGTGTTGCACAATTCGCCGAGCTGCTTCTTCACAGCTGGCCAGTGGTGCCACCAGCGCCATCCGGATATGGTTGGCGCCGGGATTGCCGTGTTGGGCTTCACGCCCGAGGAAGCTGCCGGGTAACACTGTGACGTGTTGGGATTCGTACAGCGCGCGACTGAAATCGACGTCGCTGATCGGAGTCTGAGGCCAGAGGTAGAAGCCCGCATCCGGCGCGCTCACCGGCAATGCATCGCCGAGTATAGCCAGCACTCGAGCAAACTTTTCACGGTACAGCGCACGATTAGCGATCACATGCGATTCGTCATCCCAGGCCACCTGGCTAGCTAGCTGATGGTGGAGTGGCATGGCGCAGCCGTGGTAAGTGCGGTAGGTCAGGAATCGCGCCAGTATGTCGGCGTCGCCCGCAACAAAGCCGGAGCGCAGGCCCGGCAGGTTGGACCGTTTTGACAGGCTGTGAAATACCACGCACTGGCGGTAGTCGTTGTCACCCAGTTCTGCGCAAGCTTGCAACAGGCCCGGGGGCGCTTGATTTTCATCGGGGTAAAGCTCCGAATAGCACTCGTCGGAGGCGATTACGAAGTCGAACTCCCGCGCGCGCTCAATCAGCCATTTCAGCGTTTCCAGGGGAATCACGGCGCCCGTCGGGTTGCCCGGACTGCACAGATAGAGCAACTGGCAGTTACGCCACTGATCGTCGGTCACCGCCTCGAAGTCAGGTAGCCACTGTAGCTCCGGGCGACAGTCCACATACACTGGCGTGGCACCGGCCAGCAGCGCCGCGCCCTCATAGATCTGGTAGAAGGGGTTGGGGCAGATCACCGTCGCGCCAGGATCGCGGCTGACCACCGCCTGCGCCAGCGCAAACAAGGCCTCGCGCGTCCCGTTTACCGGTAATACCTGCTGGTCGGCGTCGATGCCCTGCAGTTTGAAGCGTCGACAGAGCCAGTTCGCAATGGACTCCCGCAGCGCCACCGAGCCGGCGGTGGCAGGATAGCGCGAGAGCAGGTCGAGATTGTCGGCCAGGGCGCGAGCAACAAATTCAGGCGCGGCATGCTGAGGTTCGCCAATGGACAGACGAATGTCGCTCAATGACGACGGCGGTGAGGCGCCCTCAAACAGCGTGCGCAGCCGCTGGAAAGGGTAGGGCTGCAGTCGATCGAGGTCAGGATTCACTGTTGGATCTCACGTCCAGAAGTTCACGTATGTCCGCCTGGATTTGTTCGCACAGGGTGGGGTCGGCGATGGGGTTGCCGGCCCGATCGGTGATGAAGAACACATCCTCCACCCGTTCGCCCAGGGTTTGAATCTTGGCGGCTTGCAGGTCGATGCCATAGCGGGCGAACACCGTGCCGACACGCGCCAGTAATCCCGGTCGGTCCGGAGCGGAGACTTCCAGCACGCTGAGCTGTTTACTCTCATCCACTACCAACTGGGTCACAGTGGGGAGCGGGAAAGACTGCATCTGCCGGGGTGTGCGGCGTTGTACGATCTCACCGTAATTTTCGCCGTCGTCGAGCAGGGCGTTGGTCAGGTGGCCACAGATGTGCCGCAGCCGGCCGGTGTCGTCACTGATGGACGCGCCGCTGGAGTCGAGTACGAAAAAGGTGTCCAGGCTGCGACCGGTGCCGGAGCTGTAGATGCGGGCGTCCTGCACTGACAGGTCGAGCTGCTCCAGTTCGGCACAAATGGTGGCAAACAGTAGGGAGCGACCCGCGGCGTGTACGAATATTTGTGTGGCCCCTTCAAAGCCGGACTCGTTGCCCGGTTTGGCCAGCACCAGGGGGGCATCCGTATTGCCGTGAGCGGCGATGGATTCCGTGTGCCAGGCGATGTCCTCGGCTTTTTCCCGCAGGAAGTAGTCTTCGCCACCGCCTTCCCAGATGGCATCGACTTCCTCAGGCAGGAAGCCGCGGTCCTGGAGCAGGTTCATTGCCGTACGACGGGTATTGTCGATCAACTCCTGCTTGTCGATAGGGTTTTCCAGCCCCCGGCGCAGCGCCCGGGTGGTTTCCGTGTAGAGTTGGCGCATCAGGGTGGCGCGCCAGGCATTCCACAAATCCGGGTTGGTGGCGTTGATATCTGCCACGGTCAGCACGAACAGGTAGTCCAGGTGAAGCTGGTCCGACACATGGGAGGCGAACTGTTGGATCACGTCTGGATCTGAAATGTCCTTACGCTGGGCCACACCCGACATCAGCAGGTGGTTGCGCACCAGCCACACCACCAGATTGGAGTCGACCTGATTCAGGCCGTGGCGGCGGCAGAAATGCGCTGCATCCACGGCGCCCAACTCCGAGTGGTCGCCGCCGCGCCCCTTGCCGATGTCGTGGTAGAGCCCGGCGATGTAGAGCAGCTCCGGTCGCGGTAAACGCTTCGCAACGCGGCAGGTAATGGGGAAGCGCTCCTGGGACTCGGGGTAGTGGAAGCGGCGCATGTGTTTCACCACTTCCAGGGTGTGGGCGTCCACTGTATAGGCGTGGAACAGGTCGTGCTGCATCTGCCCGACGATAACGCCGAATTCCGGCAGGTAGCGGCCCAGAATGCCGGTACGAGACATGCGGCGCAGCTGCTGGGCCACACGGACTGGCGCGCGCAGGATTTCCAGAAAGGTCTTCTGGTTGACGTGGTCAGCCCGGAAGGCGTCGTCAATCAGGGCGCTGCCTTCGCGCAGCAGGCGCAAGGTGGGGGCGCCCACGTCCTTGATCTCCTCGCGCTGTGCGCAGACCAGGAAGATACGCAGCAGAGCTTCGGGCTTGCGATGGAACAGGTCGTCTTCGCGTGCGTCGAGGTAGCCGTTGTTGAGCACAAAGTCCTCGTCCACTTCGATCTGTTGCGCGGCGCTATCCGGGTGCAGGATGGCCTGGTCGAAGTTGCGCATGGCTACGTCGTTGAGTTGCCCCAGGGCCATCGCCCAGCGGTAGTAGACCTGCATGAACTGTTCAACGGCGAGTCGTTCGTCAGAGTCTTCACAACCCCATAGCTTTGCCAGTTCGCGCTGGTGGTCAAATAGCAGCCGGTCTTCTTCGCGGCCGGTAATCATGTGCAGCGCATAGCGCACCTGCCACATGAACTCGCGCCCGCTGTTCAGCATCTGCAACTCTTCGTCGCTGAGGAAGGTGTCGCCCTGCAACTCCTCCAGGTTGTTTACGCCGTAATGCCTTTGCGCCACCCAGCCAATAAGTTGTACGTCTCGCAGGCCGCCGGGCGAACTTTTGACATTGGGTTCGAGGTTGTACTCGGTGTCGGCAAACTTGCCGTGCCGCGCCTGTTGCTCGGCCAGCTTGGCGGCGAAGAACTCGGCACTGGGCCACAGGCGGTCGGGGCCGATGGCTGCCTGCATGTCGCTGAACAGGCGCGCGCAGCCACACAGCAGGCGAGCCTCCATCATATTGGTGAGCACGGTAATGTCCGCCGCCCCCTGCTGTGCACATTCTTCTACAGTGCGCACGCTGTGGCCCACCTGTAATCCGATGTCCCATAGCTGGGTCAGGAAGGCTTCCAGTACACCTTCGGGTGGTGGCTCTTCCCCCGGCAATAGAAAAAGCAGGTCGATATCTGAGGCGGGGTGCAACTCTCCGCGCCCGTATCCGCCCACAGCCACCAGCGCAATATCGGAGCCGCGCCAGTTCGCCTGCTGCCACAGTCCCTGCAGCAGGGCGTCAACGAACAGCGCCCGCCAGTGGATCAGATGGTGGATGTCTTCGCCCTGCCGGAAGCGTTCATGCAGGGCTT
Source organism: Gammaproteobacteria bacterium (assembly GCA_030427085.1). Classification (GTDB taxonomy): domain Bacteria; phylum Pseudomonadota; class Gammaproteobacteria; order Pseudomonadales; family Halieaceae; genus JAUHXH01. The sequence goes on from JAUHXH010000001.1 coordinate 349,744, forward strand.
CAGTGGTGTGGGCGATAGCGTGTTTGCACACCGGGACGGTGGAACCGTCCGTCAGGGCAAGGCGGAAAGCCTCTGCGTCGAACAGGTCGGCGGGGAGGGCGGGTAGCTCAGCTTGCATTCGGGCTCAGAACGGTTCGTTGCTGCGGCGCGTAAAGATCTCGCATCCGTCTTCGGTGACGCCCAGGGTGTGCTCCCACTGGGCAGAGAGGCGGCCGTCGCGCGTGGTAACGGTCCAGCCATCTTTTTTGTTCAGCCGGGTCTGGCGCTTGCCGGCGTTGATCATCGGTTCGATGGTGAAGGTCATGCCCGGTTCCAGCACCAGCCCACTACCTTTTCGGCCGTAATGCAGCACCTGTGGGTCCTCGTGGAACACGCGGCCGATCCCGTGACCGCAGTACTCCCGAACCACTGAGTAGTAGTTCTTCTCCGCATGGGTCTGGATGACGTGGCCGATATCCCCGAGCGTGGTGCCGGGGCGCACAATCTCCAGGGCCTTGTACAGGCACTCCTGGGTCACCTGGATCAGGCGCTGGGCGTGTTGCGGTACGTCACCCACGCACACCATGATGCTGGTGTCGCCGTGGTAGGCGTCCTTGATCACGGTGACGTCGATATTGATGATATCGCCGTTCTTCAGCTTCTTGGTGTCGGAGGGAATGCCGTGGCAAACCACATCATTGACCGAGGTGCAGATAGAGCGGGGGAAGCCGTTGTAGTTCAGCGGCGCCGGAATGGCGGCCAACTTCCCGGTGATGTATTCATGGCAGATGCGATCCAGCTCGCCGGTGGTGATACCGGGTTGCACGTGGGGCTCAATCATTTCGAGAACTTCCGCCGCCATCGCGCCGGCGACCCGCATCTTCTCGATCTCTTCTTGAGATTTAATGTTAACTGCCATTTCTAACTCATTGATAAATATATAAATAGATTGCCCGTGCACCACGAGGTATCACAGCGCGTCGGTTCAGGGCCGCACATTCTACCCCAGAACGGGCCGCGATCGCTGCCCGGCCAGGCGCGTTCCGCGCCGGGAGCCGGCGCCGGACGGGAAGTTCGCTCATGCTTTATTCCCCTGGCTTGTTGTGGTATAAAGCGCGCCTCTCGACGGGGGTGGGCCTCAGGCCATGCTTTTTCAGTCGGGAGAAACCAACAATACGCACACATATCGCAACCCGCTCCAGGGTGCCGGCCTGGCCGGTTTGGTGTCGGGGATATGTGGAGGATTAACCCGTTACAAGGTAACTACTATTATGTCGCAAGTCTCAATGCGTGACCTGCTGCAGGCAGGTGCACACTTCGGTCACCAAACCCGCTACTGGAACCCCAAAATGGACCAGTACATCTTCGGTGCCCGCAACAAGATTCACATCATCAACCTCGAGCACACCGTTCCGGCTTTCAACGAAGCCCTGGATATGGTGAAGAAGCTCGCCGCCGGCAAAAACAAGATCCTGTTCGTGGGCACCAAGCGTGCTGCAGGCAAGATCATCAAGGAGCAAGCCGAGCGCGCCGGTATGCCTTACGTCAGCCACCGCTGGCTGGGCGGCATGCTGACCAACTACAAGACCATTCGTGCGTCTATCAAGCGTCTGCGTGACCTGGAAGCCCAGGCTTCTGACGGCACTTTCGACAAGCTGACCAAGAAAGAAGCCCTGATGCGTACCCGTGACATGGACAAGCTCGAGCGCTCCATCGGTGGTATCAAGGACATGGGCGGCCTGCCCGACGCGCTGTTCGTGGTTGACGTTGACCACGAGCGCATCGCCATCACCGAAGCTAACAAGCTCGGTATTCCTGTCATCGGCATTGTCGATACTAACAGCAACCCGGATGGCGTGGACTACGTGATCCCGGGTAACGATGACGCGATCCGCGCCATCAAGCTCTACGTGACTGCAGTCGCTGACGCCTGTTCAGCGGGTCGCGCCCAGGGTGGTGAAGTTGCCGCCAAGGACGAGTTCGTAGAGGAAGCCGCTGAGTCCGAGGACGCCGCGGAGTAAGTTGTACGGGCGCTAGCGCGCCTGTGCCGCAATCGCTTCGGGTCCCGGCGAGTCATCGCCGGGACTTTTATTTAAGTGCCATTCAGTAGTAGCAGGAGGACATCCAATGTCTGCAGCACTGGTAAAAGAATTACGTGAGCGTACCGGCCTCGGTCTGCTCGAATGCAAAAAAGCTCTGGCCGCGGCCGAGGGCGACGTCGAAAAAGCCATCGAAGAACTGCGCAAGTCCAGCGGTATGAAGGCCGCCAAGAAGGCTGGCCGTACCGCCGCCGACGGCGTAGTAGTGACCCGTATCGCCGAAGATGGCAGCTACGGTGTACTGGTTGAAGTAAACAGCGAAACCGATTTCGTTGCACGCGACGACAACTTCCTCGCCTTCGTGGGCAAGGTTGTTGAGGCTGCGTTCAGCCAGCGTCAGACCGACGTTGCCACCGTGATGGCGGGTGAGCTGGAAGCTGACCGCGAAGCGCTGGTGCAGAAGATCGGTGAAAACATCGGTGTGCGTCGCATCGAGCTGGTTACTGCCGACGCCGGTGTGGTCGGTGCCTACGTACACGGCAACAGCCGTATCGCGGTACTGGTTGAGCTGAAAGGCGGCGACCAGGATCTGGCCAAGGACGTTGCGATGCACGTTGCAGCGGTTAACCCGCAGGTGGTGTCCCCTGACTCCATGCCGCAGGAAGTGGTAGACAAGGAAAAGGAAATCTTCACCGCGCAGGCGCTGGAATCCGGCAAGCCGGCTGAAATCGTTGAGAAGATGATCGGCGGCCGCATCAAGAAGTTCCTGGCTGAGAACAGCCTGACTGAGCAGCCCTTTGTGAAAGACCCCGATGTGACCGTAGGCAAGCTCGCTGCCAACGCCGGCGCAGAGGTGCTGTCTTTCGTGCGTTTTGAAGTGGGTGAAGGCATCGAAGTCGAGAAAGTTGACTTCGCTGACGAAGTGGCGGCCCAGCTCAACGGCTGATCGTCACAGTACTTCACGAGAATGGGCCCCGCGGGGCCCATTTTTGTACCCGTCGCTTCTGTGAAGGGTGTTTCCACAGGGAAATTTCCTTTGATAACCAATCACTTGCCGACGGCATTTTATCTGTCTTACACGGTGTAATGCCCTGCGATGTCAGGTAAGATACGCCGCAATCAGGAGTACTGCCCATGCCGCATTCAGCCGCAGAAAAGAAATATAAGCGAATCCTCCTCAAGTTAAGTGGCGAGGCGCTGACCGGAGCAGAGGGCTTCGGCATCGATCCCGCTATTCTGGACCAGATGGCCCTGGAAATCGGCCAGCTGGTTGGTATCGGCGTTCAGGTCGGCCTGGTGGTAGGCGGCGGCAATCTGTTCCGCGGCGCTGCGCTGCAAGCTGCCGGCCTGGATCGGGTTACCGGTGATCACATGGGGATGCTGGCCACGGTGATGAATGCCCTGGCGCTGCGCGATGCGCTGGAGCGTTCCAATATTGCCACGCGTGTCATGTCCTCAATTCCCATGAGTGGGGTGGTTGATCACTATGATCGGCGCAAGGCAATTCGCTGGCTCAACGATGGCGATGTAGTGATTTTTTCCGCCGGTACCGGTAATCCGTTCTTTACCACGGATTCTGCCGCTTGCCTGCGGGGCATCGAGATCGAAGCTGACCTGGTCCTCAAGGCGACCAAGGTTGACGGCGTTTACTCCGCCGACCCGCTGCGCGATCCGGATGCGGTGCGCTATGAGCGCCTCACCTACGACGAGGTGCTGGACAAGAAACTGGGGGTGATGGATCTCACCGCCATCTGCCTGTGCCGTGATCACGATATGCCGGTGCGGGTCTTTGAAATGGAAAAACAAGGTGCATTGCTCAGTATCGTCCGCGGTGGCGATGTGGGCACGCTGATCGAGTAGCACCGGCAACAGGGGAAACGACCGTGTTAGACGACGTAAAATCCGAAGCCCGCGAGCGCATGGAAAAAAGCCTGGAAGCGCTGGGCCACAACTTCAACAAAATTCGTACGGGGCGTGCCCATCCCAGCTTGCTGGATGGCTTGCGCGTGGAGTACTACGGTGCCGATACGCCAATCAACCAGGTGGCCAACATCAACGTTGAGGACGCTCGCACCCTGTCCCTGACGGCCTGGGACAAGTCGATGATCCCCGATATCGAGCGCGCCATTATGAAGTCCGACCTGGGCTTGAATCCGGCTACCGCCGGTGAAGTAATCCGCATCCCCATGCCCATGCTGACCGAAGAAACCCGCAAGGGTTACATCCGTCAGGCGCGCGCAGAAGCCGAGGCCGCACGGGTATCGGTGCGCAATGCGCGCCGCGATGCCATGGCTATGCTGAAGGAACTCGAAAAAGAAAAAGATATCAGCGAAGACGATGAACGCCGCGGGCAGGACGACGTGCAAAAACTCACCGACGGCTTTATCGCCCAGGTGGACAAACTGCTGTCGGCCAAGGAAGCCGACCTGATGGAGATCTGATCCGGTCTCATGTCTGACCAATCTGATTCGGGCAGTACGCCAGGCGCCTTGCCCACCGTGCCCCGGCACATCGCGATCATCATGGATGGCAATAACCGCTGGGCTCGCAAGAACGGCTTAAGCGGTAGTTCCGGTCACCGGGCCGGGGTTGAGGCGGTGCGCGGTGTATTGCGCTGCTGTCAGGATCACGGCGTGCAGGTGCTGACCCTGTTCGCTTTCAGCAGCGAAAACTGGGGGCGCCCGCAATCCGAAGTGCGTGCCTTGCTGGCCCTGTTTTCCCGCTACCTGCGCAACGAAGTGCGACAGCTCAATGACGACGGCATCCGGCTGCGTTTCATTGGCGCCCGTGACCGATTCAGCACGCGGCTTCGCCGCCTGATGGAAGAGTCCGAGGCACTCACCGCCGGTAACACCAAATCCACGCTGGTAATCGCCGTGGACTACGGCGGCCACTGGGACATCGCCGATGCCGCTCGCCGCCTTGCGCAGCGTGTACAGGACGGCGAACTCGAAGTACGCGATATAAGCCCTGAATTGCTCGATTCGGAAGTGGCTACCGCCGACTTGCCACGGCCGGATCTTTGCATTCGAACCGGCGGCGACGCTCGCCTGAGTAATTTCATGTTGTGGCAGTTTGCCTACAGCGAGCTGTACTTTACAAATACTCTCTGGCCGGACTTTGGCGAGCTCGAATTTGCCCGAGCGTTGGCGGACTACGGGCGTCGCGAGCGTCGCTTTGGCCTGCGCAGTGACAGCCCCTTTGGCGTCAGTGGAGGCGACAGTGCTTAGGCAACGGGTTATCACTGCAGTCCTGCTGGCCGGCGCCTTTATCAGCGCACTCTACTACTTGCCCCTGCCTGCCCTCGCTGCAGTGTTTGGCGTGGTAGCTGCGCTGGGCTGCTGGGAGTGGTCCCGGCTGGCCGGCTGGGAACGGCGCTTTCACCGCATTGAATATGTGGTGGTGGCTCTGCTGGCCATGCTCGCGCTGTACTTTTACTGCGACCTGGGCACCACCCCAAAGCGGGAAACCGTGCAGCCCTTTTTCGGTCTGGCCGGCCTGTGGTGGTCGATCTCCCTGCTATGGTTGCGTTCCTATCCGGGCTCGGCGGTTATCTGGGGAACAGTCGCGATGCGCAGCCTGATGGGCTTGCTGGTGCTGGTGCCGGCCTGGCTGGCCTGCGTTTACCTGTTGAGTTATGCCGAAGGCGCGTTGCTGGTGTTTGCCATGGCCGCCATCGTTGCGGCCGCTGACATTGGAGCCTATTTTGCCGGCAAATCGCTCGGGCGCCACAAACTGGCACCCAGAGTGAGCCCCGCCAAAACCTGGGAGGGGTTTTGGGGCGGCATGCTCGCCGTTGCCGTACTTGCTGCGCTGGTTTACCACTTTGTGCCGGCGGTACAGTTCGGCCGGATTGGGCTGGGTGGCGTGCTCGCTGTTGCACTCAGTACCGCGCTGGCCTCCGTGGTTGGCGACCTTACCGAAAGCATGGTCAAGCGTGAGAGTGGAGTTAAAGACAGTGGCAGCCTGTTGCCGGGTCATGGTGGTTTCCTCGATCGCCTGGACAGCATCAGTGCTGCGGCACCGGTCTTTGCTTTGGGCCTGATTCTGGCGGACTGGTAGATGCTTCGGAAAGTCAGTGTTCTGGGCGCCACGGGTTCTATTGGCGTGTCCACTCTCGATGTTATTGCGCGGCACCCTGATCGCTTTGAGGCTTATGCCCTGGCGGCGGCGACCAATGTCGACAAAATGGTCGAGCAGTGCCGGGCTATGCGGCCTCGCTTTGCCGTCATGGCAGACCCAGACGCGGCGCAGCGCCTGCACGCAGCGCTAGCGGATACCGATACAGAAGTGTTGTCCGGGGAGGAGGGTCTGGCCCAAATCGCTACTGCCCCGGAAGTCGATACCGTCATGGCGGCCATCGTTGGCGCGGCGGGACTGCCCTCAACCCTCGCGGCAGCCCGCGCGGGCAAAACCCTGTTGCTCGCCAACAAGGAGTCCCTGGTGATGGGAGGGCACCTGCTGATGCAGGCTATTGCCCAGGGTGGCGGGGCTCTGCTGCCCATCGACAGCGAACACAATGCCATTTTCCAGTGCCTGCCTCAGGATGCCGCTGGCAATCCGGGCAAGGGCGGCGTGAGCAAAGTGTTGCTCACGGCCTCCGGCGGTCCCTTCCGCCAGTGGAGCCGCGAGCAAATGGCGGCGGCGACGCCGGACCAGGCTTGTGCACACCCCAACTGGTCGATGGGCCGCAAAATCTCCGTGGATTCAGCGTCCCTGATGAACAAGGGCCTCGAGTTCATCGAGGCCTGCTGGTTGTTCGACTTGCAACCGGAGGCGGTGGACGTGGTGGTTCACCCCCAGAGCATCGTGCATTCCATGGTGCAGTATAGCGATGGCTCGGTCCTCGCCCAGATGGGCAATCCCGACATGCGGACCCCGATCGCCTATGGGCTGGGCTGGCCGCAGCGAATCGAAGCCGGTGTTGCTCCGCTGGACCTGGTGGCAACGGCAAGGCTGGATTTCGAGGCGCCCGATGAAGGTCGCTTCCCCTGCCTGCGCCTGGCCCGGGAATCAGTGGCGGCCGGTGGCACCGCGATGGCGGCGTGCAATGCGGCCAATGAGGTGGCGGTGGACGCATTTCTATCGGAAAATATCCCCTTTACTGCCATCGCGACCGTGATCGAACACACCCTGTCGCGTGTCAATGTGGTGGAACCCACCTCCCTGTCTGTGGTCGAAGCTGCTGACCGCGAGGCGCGCCAACTGGCGCAGGAATGGCTGGCCGCCGGCGGCCGCTGAGCCACGCACAGTAACGGGACCAATGACGTGGAATTGCTGAACACTATCCTTATCACCCTTGGAACGCTGGCCGTGCTGGTGGCTGTGCACGAATACGGCCACTTCTGGGTCGCGCGTCGCTGCGGTGTGAAGGTATTGCGCTTCTCCATTGGCTTTGGCTCCCCGCTTTACCGCTGGACGGACTCGAAAGGCACTGAGTTCTGCATCGCAGCCATCCCTCTGGGTGGTTACGTCAAGATGCTGGATGAGCGCGAGGCCGATGTGGCCCCCGCCGAGCAGCACATGGCCTTCAATCGCAAATCCCCGCCGCAACGCATCGCAGTGGTGCTGGCCGGCCCCCTGGCTAACTTTTTGCTCGCGATTTTCGCCTACTGGTGCCTGTTTATGGCCGGCCAGAGCGGCTATGCCCCGGTGATCGGTGGGGTGGCCAGCGGTTCGCTGGCGGAGACTGCCGGATTGGAAGCGGGACAGGAAATCGTGGCGGTGGACGGCCGCGAAACGCCTACCTGGCAGGCGGTCAATTTCCAGCTGCTGGATCGCATCGGCGACAGCGGCGCGCTGCAGTTTTCCACCCGTTATGCCAATTCCGACCTGACTTACGAGTCCGAGGTGGTGCTGGAGCGCTGGCTTGCCGATTCGGAAGCGCCGGATCTCCTGGGCGGCCTGGGGATCACCATGTACAGCCCCGAGGTGCCGCCGGTATTCGAAGAAGTGTTACCTGACAGTCCGGCCGAGGCGGCTGGTTTGCAGGCCGGGGACCAGGTGCTGCGTGCCGATGGCGTGGAAATGAAGGACTGGGTGCAGTGGGTTGAGTACGTGCGCGAGCGCCCGGGCCAATCGATTGTCCTGGATTTGCTTCGCGCCGGCGAGCCGGTGACAGCTACGGTGGTGCCGGAGCGCACCACCGGCGACGATGGCGAGGTGTTCGGTCGGGTAGGGCTGAGTGTGGCCTGGCCGGAGATGCCCCCGGAGATGGTCCGCCAGTTCAATCGTGGGCCGATCGAGTCACTGGTCGCAGCAACCCAGCGCACTGGCGATCTGGTGGTGTTTACCCTCAGCTCAATCAAGAAGATGATCACTGGCCTGATCTCGCCAAAAAACTTGAGTGGCCCCATCACCATTGCTAAAGTGGCGTCCGCATCTGCCAAGTCGGGGCTGGAGTCCTACATCAGCTTCCTGGCCCTGCTCAGCGTAAGCCTTGGGGTGATCAATTTGCTCCCTATCCCGGTGCTGGATGGGGGGCATCTGCTGTATTACAGCATCGAGTGGTTGGTGGGTCGGCCAGTCCCGGAGAAAGTGCAGATATTCGGCTACCAGATGGGCCTGTTCATTGTTCTGGGCATCATGGTATTGGCGCTCTTTAACGACTTTATGCGCCTGTGACCGACAAGGATTTAAACATAACCGGCACGTCCCGGCCGGCAAACATAAACAAGCAAGATAGCCTCTTGATAAGATAGCCCCTTGATAAATCGTACCCTGATAAAAAGCACCCTCAAATCCCTCGCGCTGGCCTTGTTCCTGTGGGCACCTACGGCCCCGGCACAAACCTTTATCGTCTCGGATATTCGCGTTGAAGGCCTGCAGCGGATCTCCGCCGGTTCCGTGTTCGCCGCCATGCCGCTGGGAGTGGGTGATGTGGTGGACGACTACGCCGTGCGCGCTGCCGCTCGCAGTCTGTTCGCCACCGGTAATTTCGACGATATCCGCATCGGCCGTGACGGCAATGTGTTGGTGGTGATGGTGGCGGAACGCCCCAGCATCTCGGAAATCAACATCGAAGGTAACAAGGCTATTGAAACGGAAGCCCTGCTCGACGGCCTGAAAGGTTCCGGGCTGGCGGTTGGCCAGGTGTTCCAGCGCTCGACCCTCGAGGGCATGCAGTTGGAACTGCAGCGGCAGTACGTGCTGCAGGGGCGCTACGACGCCAATATCGAAACCGAGGTGTTGCCGGAGCCGCGTAATCGCGTGGCGATCAATATCAATGTGGACGAGGGCACCGTTGCTGCCATCAAGCACATCAATATTGTTGGCAACAGCCTGTTCGACGATGAAGAACTCACCGACATTCTCGAGCTGAAAACCACCAACCTGCTGTCCTTCTTCCGTAACGACGACAAGTACTCGCGGGAAAAACTGGAAGGCGATCTGGAGAAGCTCACCTCGTTCTACATGGACCGCGGCTACTTGCAGTTCCGCATCGACTCCACCCAGGTATCCGTTTCGCCGGACAAAGAGCGCGTTTACATCACCGCCAACGTTACCGAGGGCGATCTGTTTACGGTGAGTGATGTTGACCTTTCAGGTGACCTGGTACTGCCTGAGGAAGATCTGCGTCGCTTCCTGTTCGTGGCGCCGGGGCAAACCTTCTCCCAACAATTGGTAACCAGCACGGAAGAGTACCTGACGCGTCGCCTGGGTAACGAGGGCTACAACTTCGCCAAGGTCAGCGGGATACCCGAGCTGAATGAAGAAGACCAGACCGTGGCGATGAAGTTCTTTATCGACCCGGGCAAGCGCACCTATGTGCGCCGGATCAGCTTCACCGGCAATACCCGTACCGCAGATGAAGTGCTGCGTCGCGAGATGCGCCAGATGGAGAGCGCGCCTGCATCAGCCGCCGCCATTGAGCAATCACGTGTCCGCCTGGAGCGCCTGGGCTACTTCAAGCAGGCTACCGTGGAAACCCCGGAAGTGGCGGGGCACGACGACCTGATCGATGTGGAATTCAGCGTTGAGGAGCAAACCTCCGGCAGCATCGGCGCCAGCTTCGGCTACGCGCAAGACGCTGGCCTGATTCTCGGCCTGAACCTGGAACAGAACAACTTCCTCGGTTCCGGCAAGCGCGTGGGTATCAACCTGAACTCCAGCCGCTACCAGGACCTGTATAACTTCAGTTACACCAATCCGTATTACACGGAAGACGGCGTGAGTCGCGGCTTCAATGTTTACTACCGTTCCACCGACTTGTCGGAAGTGAACGTAGCCAGCTACACCACCGACACTTTCGGGGGCGCGATCAACTTCGGTTACCCGATCAAGGAAACCCAGCGCCTGGGCTTCAGTTTTGGCCTCGCTAAAACCGAAATTACCGCCGGCCGTTACGCAGTGCAGGAAATCAAGGCGAGTCCGCGCCTGATCGAGGGCATCGATAGCTGGTATCTGTCCACCCTCAATGATGACGGTTTCACCTACAGCACACCGGAAGTCATTCAGGACATTACGACTTTACCGCCGGAATACCTGAGTCCTCCGGCAGAACCTGGGTTCCTCGACGAGAACGGTGACGAGTTCCTGAACTGGACCATTACCTCCAGTTGGTCGCAATCGACCCTGAACCGCGGCATGTTCGCTACTCGCGGTATGTCGAACTCGGTGGCACTGGAAGTGGCCATGCCCGGTAGTGAGTTGGAATTCTACAAACTGACCTACCGCGGCGAAGTGTACTTCCCGGTAACGCGTAGTTGGACACTGAAACTGCGCGGTGAACTGGGTTACGGTGACGGTTACGGCAAGACCACCGAACTGCCATTCTTTGAGCACTTCTTCGCCGGTGGCTTTGGGTCTGTACGAGGCTACGAGAGCAATACTCTGGGGCCGCGCAGTACGCCGCCCGCGTTGTATCGCGTGGATCGCCCGATCACCGAGATTGATGAGGATGGCAACCCGACCGAAATCGGTGGTCCCGACGGTTCGGAGTTTGGCTACGTGGTGGATTACAACGCTTTGCTGGACGCCGACAAAATCATTGTCGATACCATTCGAGACGACGATCCGGACCCCTTCGGCGGCAATGTGCTGATCGAAGGCAGTGCCGAGCTGATTTTCCCCTTGCCCTTCATCAAGGACCAGAGCTCCCTGCGCTCCGCGTTCTTCTTCGATGTGGGTAACGTATTCAATACCCAGTGTTCTTCATCACAGATCAACTGCTTCGATATCGATGCCGATGAATTGCGCTACTCCGTGGGCGTGGGTGTGACCTGGATTACCGGCTTCGGCCCCATGACCTTCAGCCTGGCCAAGCCGCTGAATGCCGGCCCGGATGACCGGGAAGAGGCCTTCCAGTTCACCCTTGGCCGCGGCTTCTGATTTTTTAACTGTCCTATTTGGAGATTATCGTGACACGACTGTTCGCAACCATACTCACCCTCGCCGCGCTGGCTATGCCCGCGCTGGCCCAGGCCCAGGGCAAAATTGCCGTGGTCGATCTGGAAATGGCTATCCTGCAGAGCGACATAGCCCAGAAGCGCCTGAACGAAGTACGAAACCAGGAAGACTTCAAGTCTGACAAGTCTGAGTTCGACCGTCTCAAGGAAGAGTACGACGGCCTGATCAAGCAACTGCAGAACGACATGGCGGTGATGAGCGAAGAGCAGCAAGTTGCTGCGCGCCAACGCCTGCAAAGCAAGCAATCCGACCTGCAACACCTGACCACCAAGCTGCGCCAGAGCGAGCAGCAGGCGGCCCAGGCGCTACTGCAGGAAATGATGCCGCGCGTGCAGCAAGTACTGCGTGACCTGATCACCACCGAAGGCATTGGCCTGTTGCTGCAAAGCGGTTCCGTCATCCACGCCGATGCCGGTTACAACCTGACCGCCAAGGTCACCGACAAGCTGAACCAGGCTTCTGCCGAGTAAAGCCCACGTGTTCACCCTGGAGGAACTGGCCCGACGACTGGGCTGCGAATTCCGGGGTGAAGCTACGCGACAACTGGCTGGACTGGGCACCTTATCGGGTGCCGGGTCCAACCAGCTCAGTTTTCTCTCCAACCGCAAGTACCTTCGCCAGCTGGATGAAACCGGTGCTGGCGCGGTCATTCTGCACCCGGAGCATGCACCGTCGTGCCCCGTCGACTGCCTACTTTCGGAAACCCCGTATTTGACCTTCGCCCGTGCGACCGCGCTGTTTGATACTGCGCCACAGGTAGCGGCGGGCGTACACGCTCATGCAACGGTCTCTCCTGACGCCGAGGTCCACACGTCGGCCAGTGTTGCTGCCGGTGCCGTCATCGATGCCGGTGCCGTGGTGGGAGAGGGTGCCGTGATTGGCGCACGCTGCTATGTGGGGCACGATTCGTACGTGGGTCCGCGCTCGCGCCTGTATCCCGGTGTAGTGCTGTATCACGATGTACGGATTGGCGCGGACTGCATAGTGCATGCTAACGCCGTGATTGGCGCCGATGGCTTCGGCTTCGCCCCATCGGACCACGGCTGGGAAAAACTGCACCAGACCGGCGGTGTGCGTATTGGCGATCGTGTCGAGATTGGTGCCTGCACCACGATTGATCGCGGTGCCATTGAGCACACGGTGCTGGAGGACGGGGTGATCGTAGATAACCAGGTACAGATAGCACACAATTGCCGGATTGGAAAAAATACCGCGATAGCCGGTTGCACCGGTTTGGCCGGTAGTACGATCATAGGCCGCAATTGCACCCTCGCCGGCGCTGTGGGGGTGGTGGGGCATCTGGAAATCTGCGATAACGTGCATGTCACTGCAATGACCCTTGTCACCCGCTCTATAACGCAACCGGGGTCGTACTCATCCGGTACGCCCATGCTGGAAAGCCGGCAGTGGCGCCGTAACGCGGTGCGGTTCGGTCATCTGGATGCGATCCAGAAGCGGCTAGCGGCGCTGGAGAAACCAACCCAGTCATAAGTTGAGGAATTCCGGCCCCATGATGGACGTGAGCGAAATTCGTAAATACCTGCCCCACCGATACCCCTTCCTGCTGGTAGATCGCGTGGTGGATTTAATCCCTGGCGAGTCCATCGTGGCTTATAAAAACCTGTCGGTAAACGAACAGTTCTTCGAAGGGCATTTCCCAGATCAACCCGTTTTTCCCGGCGTATTGCTGGTGGAAGCTATGGCGCAGGCCGCAGGAATTCTCGGTTTTAAAACCATGAACAAGACACCTGCTGACGGTTCCATCTACATGTTGGTCGGGTCTGACAATGTGCGCTTCAAACGCCCTTGTGTGCCCGGCGACCAGGTCATGCTGCACGCCGCCATCGTGTCCGAAAAGCGGGGCATCTGGAAGTTTGATGTTAAGGCGGAAGTAGACGGCAAACTGGCCGCCTCCGCGACTATCCTGTGCGCGGACCGCTGATCGCATGATTCATCCTTCGGCGCTGGTAGACCCTTCGGCCAAACTGGCTGATGACGTCACGGTGGGGCCGTTTACTGTCATCGGGCCGGAAGTCGAAATTGGGCCCGGCACGATTGTTGAGTCCCATGTGGTGATCAAGGGCCCCACTCGCATCGGCGCCAACAATCACATCTACCAGTTTTCCACCGTAGGTGAGGCTACGCCGGACCTGAAATATCACGATGAGCCCACCCGTCTGGTGATAGGCGAAAGCAACATCATCCGTGAGGGTGTGACCATCCATCGCGGTACCGTGCAGGATCGCGCTGAGACCACCATTGGTAATCACAATCTGTTGATGGCCTATGTTCACATCGGGCACGACAGCGTACTGGGCGACCATACCATCCTGGTCAACAATACGGCGCTGGCTGGCCATGTCCATGTGGGCGACTGGGCCATTCTGTCCGGCTATACCCTGGTGCATCAGTTCTGTCGCATCGGTGCGCACAGTTTCTCCGGCATGGGCACAGCCATTGGCAAGGATGTACCTGCCTACATGACAGTCAGTGGCTCGCCCGCGGCGGTGAAAACCATCAACGCCGAAGGGCTGCGCCGGCGCGGTTTCAGTGGCGATGCCCTCAGCCAGATTCGTCGTGCCTTCAAGATCATCTATCGGCAGAGCCTGACCCTCGAAACCGCGCTGGAGCGATTGGAGGCGATGGTGGCGGAAACGCCTGAGATCCGGCCGCTGATCGACTCCATTCGTGCATCCGAGCGCGGCATCGTCCGTTAAGTATTGGTGGCTCCCCTGCGCATCGGAGTGGTAGCCGGCGAAGCCTCCGGCGACATTCTCGGCGCCCACCTGCTCACAGCCCTGCGAGAACACTGTCCCGACATGATTGTGGAGGGCATTGGCGGCCCGCTGATGGCAGAGCAGGGGCTGGAGCCCCTTTTTCCAATGGAACGGCTCGCGGTGATGGGTCTGGTCGAACCGCTCAAGCGCCTGCCTGAACTGCTCGGCATCCGGGGCAGTATTTATAGGCATTTTTGCGAGCACCCACCCGATGTATTCCTCGGCATCGACGCACCGGATTTCAATCTCCATCTGGAAGAAAAGCTGCGTGCCGCGGGAGTGACCACCGCTCACCTGGTGAGCCCTTCGGTGTGGGCCTGGCGTCGCGGGCGCATCCACAAAATTCGGCGAGCCGTGGACCTGATGCTGACGCTGTTTCCCTTTGAAACCGCAGTGTATCGGGAGCACGGTGTGCCGGTGGAGTTTGTGGGCCATCCACTGGCCGATGCCCTGCCGGTTGAACCGGTCGACCCCGAGGTGGCACGTAGTCGCCTGGGAATATCCGGCAAAGGCCCGCTGCTGGCCATACTGCCGGGTAGTCGGGGCGGAGAAGTGCGGCTGCTGGGCCCCCTGTTTCTGGACGTTGCGGCGCGCCTGCACCTGCAGTACCCCCATATGAGTTTCGTGGTGCCGGCAGCCAATGAGCAGCGGCGGCACGACCTGGAGGGTATGCTGCAGGCCCATCCCGGATTGCCGGTCAGTGTGTTGGACGGGCAGTCCCGCGAGGCGATGGCGGCGGCGGATGCGGTGTTGCTGGCTTCGGGTACTGCCACACTGGAAGCCCTGTTGTTGAAAAAACCAATGGTTGTGGCCTATCGCATGGCGCCTTTGTCGCATGCGGTTATTTCCCGACTGATTCGCACCCCCTACGTAGCCCTGCCCAACATTCTGGCCGATGCGCCGGTGGTGCCGGAATTGTTGCAAACGGCGGCCACGCCAGAGGCGCTCACCGGCGCGGTGGGGCAGCTCCTCGCGGATGCCGGCCAACGCGAAGCCCAGGTTAGTCACTTTGAGCAGATCCACCGGCAATTGCGACTGGGGTCGGCCCAGCGCAGTGCTGCCGCTTTACTACAACTGGTGGGCCGCAATCATGGCTAGTGACAGGGACCTATTCGCCATCGACTGGCAGCAACCAGACCTGGCCGGGGTGGATGAGGTAGGGCGTGGCCCACTCGCCGGCGACGTGGTGGCGGCGGCCGTCATTCTCGATCCGCAACTGCCGATCTCGGGCCTGCGCGATTCCAAGAAGTTAAGCGAATTGCGGCGCACAGAACTCGCCGCCACCATTCGAGAAAACGCCGCGGCCTGGGCAATTGGCCGGGCCTCGGTTGCCGAGATCGACGAGCTGAACATCCTGCAGGCGTCCTTACTTGCCATGCACCGCGCGGTAGCCGCACTCAACCCACAACCCAGTGCGGTATTGGTGGATGGCAACCGGTTGCCCCAGTGGCCTTATGCCAGCGAAGCAGTGGTCAAGGGTGATGACCGGGTGCCGGCGATAGCGGCTGCTTCAATTCTGGCCAAGGTGCAGCGCGACGCAGAATTGGTGGAGCTGGACGAACAGTACCCAGGTTATGGCTTCGCGGCGCACAAGGGCTACCCCACGGCGGCGCATTTACAGGCCTTGCGCGAGCTTGGTGTAACTGACGCCCACCGCCGCAGCTACGCGCCGGTAAAAAAACTGTTACCGCCTTCGGGGGCAGAGTAAACTGGCGACCATGACCCAGTTTGTACATCTGCGCCTTCACACCGAATTTTCACTCATCGATGGTCTCGTCCGGGTCAAGCCTTTGGTCGAACGCACCGCGGCTCTGGGTATGCCGGCGGTGGCCGTTACCGATCACTGTAATTTCTACGGGCTGGTCAAATTCTATAAAGCGGCTTTCGCCGCCGGCGTAAAACCCATTTTTGGTGCCGACCTGCTGGTGGTAGACGAGCAGGATGATGAGCGCGCCACACCGCTGTCTCTGCTGGTAATGAATGACGCCGGCTACCGCAATCTCACGCAATTGATCTCCCTGGCCTATACCGCTGGTCAGCAACTGGGCGTGGCGCGGGTGCGTCGCGAATGGCTGGCAGAGCGTGCCGAGGGATTGATCGCGTTGTCCTGCGGCGCTGCCGGTGATGTCGGTCAGGCCTTGCTTAGTGACCGCAAAGAGCAGGCGCGCCAGCGCGCCGAGTACTGGATGCAGGTCTACCCCGGCCGCTTCTATCTCGAGTTGCACCGCACCGGTCGCGAGGGCGACGAGCGCCACCTGCACGCGGCGGTTGCATTGGCAGCCGAGCTGTCCTGCCCGGTGGTGGCTACCAATGATGTGCGCTTCCTGCAGGCCGATGAATTCGAAGCCCACGAGGCGCGGGTTTGTATTCACGAGGGCCGCACCCTGGATGACCCGCGGCGAGCGCGCCGCTTTACCGAACAGCAATATCTGCGTTCGCCGGAAGAGATGGCGGAATTGTTCGCGGACTTGCCGGTGGCACTGGAAAATTCAGTAGAGATCGCCAAGCGCTGTTCGCTGGTGCTGGAACTGGGCAAACCCTACCTGCCCGACTTCCCGGTGCCCGATGGGCTGACCATGGATGAGTTCTTCCGCCGCCTGTCCCATGAGGGACTGGATCAACGCCTGGCGGTGTTGTTCGACGCTGAAGCGCCGGATTTCGCCGAGCGCCAGAAAGAGTACCGCGCGCGACTGGACTTCGAACTGGATACCATCATCCAGATGGGCTTCCCGGGCTACTTCCTGATCGTGATGGACTTCATCCGCTGGGCCAAGCAACACGACATCCCGGTGGGGCCGGGGCGGGGCTCTGGCGCCGGATCACTGGTGGCCTACGCGCTGGAGATTACCGACCTCGACCCCCTTGAATACGACCTGCTGTTCGAGCGCTTCCTGAACCCGGAGCGGGTTTCCATGCCCGACTTCGACGTCGACTTCTGCATGGAAAACCGCGACCGCGTCATCGAGTACGTGGCCGATGCTTATGGCCGTGAGGCGGTGTCGCAGATCATCACCTTTGGCACCATGGCGGCCAAGGCCGTAGTGCGTGACGTGGCCCGGGTGCAGGGTAAGTCCTACGGCCTGGCCGACAAACTCTCAAAAATGATCCCCTTCGAAGTGGGCATGACCCTGGAGAAGGCGATCGACATGGAGGAACCCCTGCGGGAGTTTCTCGACGAAGACACCCAGGCCCAGGAAATCTGGGACATGGCGGTGCAGCTCGAGGGTGTGACCCGCAACGTGGGCAAGCACGCCGGAGGGGTCGTTATCGCCCCCGGCAAGCTGACCGATTTTTCCCCGCTGTACTGTGACGATTCCGGCGGTGGCCTGGTCACCCAATACGACAAGGGCGATGTGGAAGACGCCGGCCTGGTGAAGTTTGACTTCCTCGGCTTGCGCACACTGACGATCATTGATTGGGCGGTAAAAATCATCGATGAACAGCGGGCCCGCGAAGGCGAGTCGCCGCTGGACATTATGCAGATTCCGCTGGACGATGCGCCGTCTTTCCAGTTGCTGCAATCGGCCAAAACTACCGCGGTGTTCCAGCTGGAATCCCGCGGTATGAAAGATTTGATCGCGCGCCTGCGGCCGGACTGCTTTGAAGATATCGTCGCGCTGGTGGCCCTGTTCCGTCCGGGGCCGCTGCAGTCGGGCATGGTGGATAACTTCATCAACCGCAAGCACGGCAAGGAATCGATTTCCTATCCCGACAGCCAGTACCAGCACGAGTGGCTGCAGCCTATCCTGGAACCCACTTACGGCATCATCCTCTACCAGGAGCAGGTGATGCAGATCGCCCAGGTGCTGGCCGGTTACACCCTCGGCGGCGCCGACATGTTACGTCGGGCGATGGGTAAGAAAAAGCCCGAGGAGATGGCCAAGCAGCGGGCTATTTTCGAGGACGGGGCGAAGAACAAAGGGGTCGATGGCACCCTCGCGATGAAAATCTTCGACCTGGTGGAAAAGTTCGCCGGTTACGGATTCAACAAATCGCACTCGGCGGCCTATGCGCTGGTGTCTTACCAGACCGCCTGGTTGAAGACGCATTACCCGGCTCCGTTTATGGCGGCGGTGATGAGCTCAGAACTCGACAACACTGACAAAATCGTGGTGTTCGTCGAAGAGTGCAAGGCCATGGGTCTGCCACTCAAGCTGCCCGACGTGAACAGCGGCGACTATATGTTTACGGTGAATCCGGCCGGAGAAATCATCTATGGCCTGGGGGCCATCAAGGGCCTGGGAGAGGGGCCGATCGAGAGCATTCTCGCCGCGCGCCGGGAGCGCCCCTTCACCGATTTATTCGACTTCTGTGCCCGCACCGATCCGCGCAAGGTGAACCGCCGCGCGATTGAGGCCCTGGTGCGCTCCGGCGCCTTCGATTCGCTGGGCGTAGAGCGCTGGGTAATGATGGCCAGCCTTGAGGCGGCACTAAAGGCCGCTGAGCAGAGCGCCAGTAATCGCGACAGCGGTATCGACGATCTGTTCGGGGAAGTGGTACCGACCGCCAGTGACAGCGGCGGTGATGTCTACGCGGAATTCCGGCATGCGCGGCCATGGACCGGTCGTGAACGCCTCGGCGGTGAAAAAGACACACTGGGCCTCTACGTCACCGGCCACCCGATCGATGACTACGAAGCCGAAGTCCGTAAGTTTGCGCCTGTGCGTATCGCCGACCTGCGGGACAACAAGCAGGGCACTCAGGTGGTGGCCGGGCTGATCGTGGGCATTCGCGCCATGAAAACCAAGCGTGGTGACACTATGGCCATCTTGCAACTGGATGATCGTAGCGCCCGCATCGAAGTCACTGTTTACGCCGAGGCCTACACCGCGCATCGGGAAATGCTGGTAAAAGACCAGATCGTTATCGTCGACGGCACCGTCGCCTACGATGATTACTCCGGTGGGCTGGCGATGCGAGCCAAAACCGTGCACTCGCTGATGCAGGCACGGGAACACTACGCCTCGGAACTGACCATCGAGGTCAACAGCGCCATGCTGGGCAACGGCCTGTTCGACAAGTTGGAAGCGGCGCTAGCTGAAGCGGCCGGTGGCAGTTGCCCGGTCAGTGTGTTGTACCACCAGCCCGACAACCGTGCGCGGGTGCGCCTGGGCGAACGCTGGCGTGTCGCACCCTCCGATGAATTACTGCAAACGCTGCGCGATCATTGCGGCTCGCAGCAGGTCGCACTGCGGTACTAATCCGCACGGCGCTGGCACATCCACTGGGCAACTTGTAAACTTCGCAACACGTGTATCTGTTTGACAGTGGCCCCGCATGAATCCCAACTATCTGGACTTTGAACAACCCATTGCCGAACTCGAAGTGAAAATCGAGGAGTTGCAACTGGTTGGGTCTGACAATGACCTCAATATCAATGAGGAGATTGCCACGCTGCGGGAAAAGAGCACCCGCCTGACCGAGAAGATTTTCTCCAACCTGACACCCTGGGATATCGTCAAGGTGGCGCGCCACCCGCAGCGCCCCTACAGCCTGGATTACATCCCCCGTATCTTCACCGAGTTCGACGAACTACACGGCGATCGTCACTTTGCCGACGACAAGGCCATTGTGGGTGGCATCGCACGCCTGGACGGGCGGCCGGTAATGGTGATCGGGCAGGAAAAAGGCCGCGCGGTCTCGGAAAAAGTATCGCGCAATTTCGGCATGCCCAAGCCGGAAGGCTACCGCAAGGCCCTGCGCCTGATGGAAATGGCCGAACGCTTCAAGCTGCCGGTGATCACCCTGATCGACACCCCGGGGGCCTATCCGGGTATCGACTCCGAAGAGCGGGGCATTTCCGAGTCCATCGCCCAGAACCTCGCGGTGATGTCTCGATTGGCTACACCCATCGTGTGTGTGGTGATAGGCGAAGGCAGTTCTGGCGGCGCACTTGGCATTGGCGTGGGTGACCACCTGGCCATGCTGCAGTACGCCACCTACTTTGTCATCTCCCCAGAAGGCTGCGCCAACATCATCTGGAAGACTTCCGAGAAGGCGCCCGAGGCTGCTGAGGCCATGGGGGTTACCTCTGCCAAGCTGGAAGAACTGGGCATCGTGGATGCCACCATCAAGGAACCGTTGGGCGGCGCCCATCGTGATGTGGAATTGATGGCCGAGCGGATTCAGCAGCACCTGATCAGCCAGATCGATACCCTGAGTGCGATGCCGGTGGATGAGATGCTGACTCGGCGCTACGAGCGCCTGATGTCCTACGGCAATTGATCGACGGAGCACTCGGCTCCTCCCATGACCTCGCTTCCCCCATTCTGGCCGGCTCTGCAAGATGAGCTGGACGGCCTCGCTGACGCCCCACGCTGGTGGGTCGGCATCAGCGGTGGGCTGGACTCCATGCTGTTGTTGGCATTGCTTCAGCAATTTCGTCTGCAGCGTCCCCACGCCCCACCCATGACCGCCTTGCATGTGCATCATGGTTTGCAGGCGCAGGCCGATGAATGGACAGCCTTTTGTGAACAGTACTGCCAAGGGGCGGGGATTGAGTTTCAATGTCACCGGGCCGCAGTCGATCGACAGCCGGCCAGTATTGAGGCGGCGGCACGGCGTGCACGGTACGAGGTGTTTGAGCAATGCCTGGGGCAGGGCGAGATACTGTTTCTCGCGCACCACCTGGACGATCAGGTAGAAACCTTTTTCCTGCGCCTGATGCGCGGTAGCGGCCCCGGTTTGGCCGGTATGCCCCGGCAGCGCCCTGTTGGTCGGGGTGCACTGCAACGCCCCTTGCTGGATCAGCCGCGCAGTGAACTCCAGTCGGCCGCCGAGGCGCTCGGGCTGTCATGGTGTGAAGATCCTTCCAATACCGACGAAGCACTGGACCGCAATTATCTGCGACACACGGTACTGCCCCTGCTGGCACAGCGCTGGCCCGGCTATCGGGACACGACAGCCCGTGCAGCGGCGTTGCTGGGTGAGCAACAACAACTGTTGTCGACGTGGATGCCACCACTGACCGAACGGCATAATCGCTTCGGTGAGCGCGGCATCGAACTTGCCGACTTGCGCGAGGCGGGGGAGGCCGCTGCGTGGCAACTTCGGGCGTTTTTGCTCTCTGCCAATGTGCGTATGCCCCCCCGCAGCCGCGTTGACGAACTCATGCGTCAGATCGAGTCCGAAGCCGCCAACGCCTCTCTGGTGTGGGCCGATGGCTGTTTGAGCCTCTACGATGGTGCCTTGTGGTTACTGCCCACTGCCTCGGCTTATGCGCTGCAGGATCGCCCTATCCGCACTGGCGAGCCGCTGCACTTACCCGGCGTTGGGGAGGTATGCCTGGAAGCCGATCCGGAACTGCAGGCTGTGAACCCGAACGAAGGCGAACTACGCATGGCCTTTCGCAGGGGAGGGGAGCGATTCCAGCCAGACGGCAGCCACTGTCGGCAGAGTTTGAAGAAGTTATTACAGGCCTGGCGAGTACCCCCGTGGTGGCGTGATCGGGTGCCTCTGTTGTTTGTCGGCGAGACCCTGTTGGCGGTGGGCGATGCGGCCCTGCCGGCGTGCGAAAACACAAGGCGAAGCAGGGCACCAAATTCCCCCTGGCGGTTGGTATGGAGGCCTCTTTCAGATTGAGCCCTCAGCGGGTTTTAGATTAAGCCTTCAGCGGGTTTCAGATTGAGCCCTTAGGCGCTTTCTGTTAATCTGGCTTCCCATCTTCCTGCAGGACTTGCGACCTGGCCCACACGCCTTCGGCCGGGGTTTTGCGAGTCCTGAACTACGGCAATATAGGCACGACATGACGCGATTTGTTTTCGTCACCGGGGGGGTGGTTTCATCACTGGGTAAAGGCATCGCTGCGGCTTCCCTGGCCGCGATCCTCGAAGCGCGAGGCCTCAAGGTGACCCTCCTTAAACTTGACCCTTACATCAATGTGGACCCGGGCACCATGAGCCCGTTCCAGCATGGTGAAGTATTCGTTACCGAGGACGGGGCCGAGACCGACCTCGACCTGGGTCACTACGAGCGCTTTACCCACACCACCATGCGCCGCAGCAACAACTTCACCACCGGCCGGGTCTACAACACCGTGCTGCGCAAGGAGCGCCGCGGCGATTACCTCGGCGGCACGGTGCAGGTCATTCCCCATGTGACTGACGAGATCAAGCGCCGCATTCTCAAGGGTGCCGGCGACGCCGATGTGGCGGTGGTGGAAATCGGCGGCACCGTGGGCGACATCGAGGGCCTGCCCTTCCTGGAAGCGGCCCGCCAGCTGAAAGTGGAACTGGGTTCCAGCCGGGCACTTTTGATGCACCTGACTCTGGTGCCTTATATCGCGGCTGCCGGCGAGATCAAAACCAAGCCCACCCAACACAGTGTGAAAGAGCTGCGCTCCATCGGCTTGCAGCCGGACGTCCTGCTGTGTCGCTGCTCCCTGGAAATCGACGATAGCGCCTGCAAGAAAATTGCGCTGTTTACCAACGTTGAAGAGCGCGCGGTAATCCCGGTACTGGATGCCGACTCCATCTACCGGATTCCCGGCATGCTGCACAAGCGCAAGCTGGATTCCGTGGTGCTCGACCGATTTGGGCTCGACTGCCCCGAAGCGGACCTGTCCGAGTGGGACCAGGTACTGGAAGGGGAATTCAACAAGACCGCTGGGACCGTGCGCATCGCTATGGTGGGCAAATACATGGAACTGCTGGATGCGTACAAGTCGTTGAACGAAGCGCTGAAGCACGCCGGCATCCAGACCCGGGCGGAAGTCCAGGTGGATTACATCGACGCTGAAGATATCGAACGCGATGGCACTGGCGTACTGGAAAACGTCAACGCCATCCTGGTCCCCGGTGGTTTCGGCGAACGCGGTGTGGAAGGCAAAATTACCGCGGTGCGCTACGCCCGTGAAAACAAGGTGCCATTCCTCGGCATTTGTCTGGGTATGCACGTGGCGATGGTGGAATTTGCCCGCAATGTTTGCGGCCTGGAAAATGCCAACTCCACGGAGATGGACAGCACCACCCCACACCCCATCATCGGTTTGATTACCGAATGGAAGAACATCGACGGCACCGTGGAACAGCGCGACGAAAACTCCGATATGGGCGGCACCATGCGCCTGGGTGTGCAGGACAGTTACCTGGAGCCGGGTAGCCTGGCCGAGAAGATTTACGGCGCCTCTGTGGTCCAGGAACGCCATCGTCATCGCTACGAGGTGAACAACAATTACCTGCCGCAACTCGAAGCCGCCGGAATGAAGGTGGGCGGCTGGTCCGAAGGGCGTGAGCTGGTGGAAACCATCGAACTGGTCGACCACCCCTGGTTCCTGGCCTGTCAGGCCCACCCCGAGTTCACCTCCCGTCCGCGCGGCGGGCACCCGCTGTTCACCGCCTACATTCAGGCGGCA
This sequence comes from Gammaproteobacteria bacterium, assembly GCA_030427085.1. GTDB lineage: Bacteria > Pseudomonadota > Gammaproteobacteria > Pseudomonadales > Halieaceae > JAUHXH01. The sequence continues at coordinate 373,299 of JAUHXH010000001.1, forward strand.
TTGGCGCATGCGGCCCAGGAGGCCTGAGTGACCGACACCAGCATTCAATTATCCGGCGGTGTGCGCATCGCCAATGACGCCCCGTTTGCCCTATTGGGTGGCGTCAACGTTCTGGAAAACCGCGACTTTGCCCTGCAGGTGGCGGAGCACTACGTAGCTGTTTGCCAGCGCCTGAATATTCCCTACGTGTTCAAGGCCAGCTTTGACAAGGCCAATCGCTCTTCGATCACTTCCTTCCGTGGTCCCGGCCTGGAAGAGGGGTTGCGTATTCTGGAAGCGGTACGTGACGGCTTTAATGTACCGGTGATCACTGACGTTCATACGCCCGAACAGGCCGCCCCCGCGGCGGAAGTCTGTGAGATTATCCAGCTACCCGCTTTCCTGGCGCGACAGACCGATCTGGTGCGCGCGATGGCTGAAACCGGCGCCGCGATAAACGTCAAAAAGCCCCAGTTTTTAAGCCCTTCCCAGATGGGCAACGTGGTGGACAAAATCAATAGCTGCGGCAACGACCGGGTGATGGTCTGTGAGCGCGGCAGCAATTATGGCTACGACAACCTTGTCGTCGACATGCTCGGCTTCGGGGTGATGCGTCAGGCCTGTGGCAATGCGCCGCTGATTTTCGATGTTACCCATGCCCTGCAGTGTCGCGACCCGATGGGGGCGGCCTCTGGTGGTCGCCGTCAACAGGTGGCCGAGTTGGGGCGCGCGGGTATGGCGGTGGGGCTGGCAGGCCTGTTCCTGGAAGCCCATCCCGACCCCGACAAGGCCCTCTGTGATGGTCCCAGTGCTTTGCCGCTGGACCAGTTGGAGCCTTTCCTCGCCCAGATGAAGGCGGTGGACGAACTGGTGAAATCCCAGCCACCGCTGCAGATCGATTAACACGTCCCTTCAATGGAGTTTGAGCAATGAGTAGTATCGCCGACATCAAGGCCTTCGAGGTCCTGGATTCCCGTGGCAACCCCACCGTACAGGCGGAAGTGACCCTGCAGTCCGGTGAGTGCGGTGTAGCCTGCGCCCCCTCCGGTGCTTCCACCGGGTCCCGCGAGGCGCTCGAACTGCGCGACGGCGATGCGGCCCGTTACCTGGGCAAGGGAGTGATCAAAGCGGTCGACAACGTCAACGGCCCGATTCGCGATCTACTCCTGGGCAAGGACGCACTGGCCCAGCGCGAGCTGGACCAGTTGATGATCGACGCTGACGGCACCGACAACAAAGCCAAGTTCGGCGCCAACGCCATTCTTGCGGTCTCCCTGGCGGCAGCACGCGCGGCAGCGCAGCACCGCGGTATCCCCCTGTACCAGCACATCGGTGAGTTGGCGGGTAACACCGAGTTCACCATGCCGGTGCCGATGATGAATATCCTCAACGGGGGCGAGCACGCCGACAATAATGTCGACATTCAGGAATTCATGGTCCAGCCGGTCGCTGCGACAAGTTTCGCCGAAGCCCTGCGCGCCGGTGCGGAGATTTTCCACAGCCTGAAAAAAGTACTGTCGGCACGCGGCCTGAACACCGCGGTGGGTGATGAAGGTGGCTTTGCGCCGAACCTGCCCTCCAACGAAGCGGCACTGGAAGTGATTGCTGAAGCCACTGAGAAGGCCGGCTACAAACTGGGTGAAGACATCACGCTGGCGCTGGACTGTGCGGCTTCCGAATTTTACAAGGACGGCGTGTACGACCTGGCGGGCGAGGGCAAGCAGTACGACAGCACTGGCTTCGCTGACTACCTGGATTCCCTGAGCCAGCGCTATCCCATCATCTCCATCGAAGATGGCATGGACGAATCTGACTGGGATGGCTGGAAAGTGCTGACCGAAAAAGCCGGCGATCGTGTACAACTGGTCGGCGACGACCTGTTCGTAACCAACACCCGCATCCTCAAGCAGGGCATTGATCAGGGCGTGGCCAACTCCATCCTGATCAAGTTCAACCAGATTGGCAGCCTCAGCGAAACCCTCGACGCCATCGCCATGGCCAAGGACGCTGGCTACACCGCAGTGATCTCTCACCGCAGCGGCGAAACCGAAGACACCACCATCGCTGACCTCGCCGTAGCCACCGGCGCTGGCCAGATCAAAACCGGTTCTCTGTGCCGTTCCGACCGGGTAGCCAAGTACAACCGCCTGCTGCGCATCGAAGCAGAACTGGGTGCATCCGCACCTTACCGGGGCCGGGCGGAGTTCTCCGCCTGATTCATGCGCGTCCTGCTGGCGATTCTGGTGCTGGTACTGCTGGTGCTGCAGTACCGGCTCTGGTTTGCCGAAGGCAGCCTCGCCGAGCAGCACCGTCTGCAGGAGCAGGTAGAACACCTGCAGCACCAGAACCGCGAGCTGGCCGAGCGCAATAGTGCCCTGGAACGGGACGTGATGGAGTTGAAGTCCGGTTTGAAAGGTATAGAGCAGCGCGCCCGGAGTGAGTTGGGACTGGTGGGGGAGAACGAAGTGTTCTACCAGTTTGTCGATCCGGAGCATGAACCCGGGCCCCAGGAAAACGTAGAGATTCGCTTACCTGAAGGTGTTACGCCGCCGGAGCCTGAAGCGCAGTGACAGCGTGTTGGGCAGTGGTGGTGGCTGCTGGCTCGGGTCGTCGCATGGGTGCCGAACTCCCCAAACAGTACCTCGACCTGGGTGGGCGTACGGTGCTCGAACACACCGTATCCGCGCTGGCGTCGTTTTCCGAGCTGGCCGGAATGGTGGTCGTCCACAGCGCTGAAGACCTTCAAATCCAGCGTATCCAGTTTCCTGAACATCTCCCGGTCTACCTGACCCCTGGCGGTGCTGAACGCGCTGACTCGGTGCGGGCTGGCCTGGCTAAAGTGGCGCAGCACGCACAACCTGAGGATTGGGTGATGGTCCATGACGCTGCCCGTCCCTGCCTCGAGCAATCGGATCTGCGCGCGCTTTATCGACGTTGTATCCATACCGGTGAAGGCGCCATTCTCGCACGACCGGTAGCCGATACCCTGAAGCGCAGTGGCGATTCTGGCGATGGGTCGGCAGTGGCCGCTACAGTGGATCGGTCAAACCTGTGGTGTGCGCAAACGCCACAGATGTTTCCACTGGGCGCACTGCAGCAGGCACTGGATTCAGCTGCCAAGCGTCACGTGATAGTTACCGACGAAGCTTCCGCGATAGAAGCGACCGGGGGCGTGGTTCAGCTGGTGAAGGCGAGCCCCCGTAATATCAAGATTACCGTGCCTGAGGATCTTGAACTGGCCCGCCAGTTTCTCGGTATTGACCCTCAGGCCCAGCATCAGGAGCAGGCTGCCATGCGCATAGGGCACGGCTATGACGTACACCGTTTCGGCCCCGGGGGCGCGGTAGTGCTCGGGGGTGTGAGCATTCCCCACACCGCCGGGCTGGAGGCGCACTCCGACGGCGATGTGTTACTGCACGCGCTCTGTGACGCAATGCTGGGAGCCGTAGGTGCGGGTGACATCGGCCGGCATTTTCCCGATACAGACGCCGCCAATGCGGGTATCGACAGTCGCGTGTTATTGCGCCGGGTGCTGGCGCTGGTGCATGAGCGCGGTTGGCGGCCGGCCAATGTGGACAGCACGCTCGTGGCGCAGGCACCCAAAATGGCTCCCCACATCGATTCCATGTGCGGCAATATCGCCAGTGATCTCGAGATCGATGTATCCGCCGTCAACGTCAAAGCCACCACCACCGAACGACTCGGCTTTGCCGGACGTGAGGAAGGCATCGCCGCGTATGCGGTGGTCTGTCTGGAGCCTTTACACGCGTGACCACATTCTCCCTGCCCGACTGGGCCTTTGCTTCCGGCAAACCTTCAGCCCGGGCTTTGCTACGCGAGACGCCTGCTGACTTTATGGTGGATGAACGCCTTGGGTTTGAACCCGAAGGTGAGGGGGAGCACTGCTGGCTGCTACTGGAGAAAAGCAATCTCAGTACAGCCGACCTGCTGCAGCGCGTGGCGCGACTGGCGGGTGTGCCACGGCGCGACCTGGGATTTGCCGGGCTGAAGGATCGCCGGGCGTTGACCCGTCAGTGGATCAGTGTGCAACTGCCCGGGCGGGATGATCCCGACTGGCTGGCGCTTCAACAAGATGCCCAGGTGCGGGTGATCGCAGTCCACCGCCACCTGCGCAAGCTGCGGCGCGGTGTTCACAGTGCCAATCGCTTCCATCTACGGCTGACACAGCTGTCCGGCGAGCAATCCGACCTGGTAAGCCGTCTTGAACGAATTCAGTCCCAGGGTTTCCCGAACTATTTCGGCGAGCAGCGCTTCGGTCGTAGTGGTTCTACCCTTGACCAGGCGCTGGCCTGGGCGTCGGGTGGCGGCAAGCGCATCCGTCGCAATCAGCGCAGTCTCTACATTTCCGCCCTGCGTTCGCTCCTGTTCAACACACTGCTCAGCCATCGCGTCCAGGCGGGCAACTGGTGCACGGTGAAACCGGGTGACGTATGCATGCTGAGCGGCACGCGCAGTCTGTTCGTTTGCGATGAAGAGGGTAGCGACATCTGGGAACGGGTGCGCAGCGGGGATCTGCACCCGGGCCTGCCATTGTGGGGGCGGGGACAGCGCCCGGGTTCTCCCGAAATGCTGGCGGTACAGGATGAACAACTGGCGCCCTGGCGCCCGGTGGCCCTGTTTCTGGAAAAGATTGGCGCCGATCTGGCGCACCGTCCCGCACGCGCCGTTCCGGATGACTTTTCCTGGGACTTTTGTGAAGATGGGGCATTGCGACTGGCCTTCACCTTGCCGGCGGGAAGCTACGCCACCACCTTGTTGCGCGAGGTGGTGGAATACGAAGAATATAAAGCAGATTATCCCGAGAACAGCGCCGGGAACGACACAGGGGACAACAGCGGTGGTAACGGCAGTGAGTAGGGTCGATCTCAGGGGCATTGGCATGACCTCCCAGCGCACCCGCGATCGCCTGGTGCAGCGCCTGGTGGAGCAGGGCGTCACCGATCTGGAGGTCCTGGACGTCATGCGGAGCACGCCGCGGCACCTGTTTCTGGACGAAGCCCTGGCGCATCGAGCCTACGAAGACGCAGCCCTGCCCATCGGCTATCAACAGACCCTGTCTCGCCCCTATACCGTGGCTCGAATGACGGAGTTGCTGCTGCGCGATCACCCCTGTCAGCGTGTGCTGGAAATCGGTACAGGCTCCGGATTTCAAACTGCAGTGTTGGCGCAACTGGTGGGGGAGGTGTTTAGCGTGGAACGCATTCGCCCCCTGCAAATACAGGCGCGGCAGCGCCTGCGGACCCTGCGACTACGCAATGTCACCCTGCGCCACGCCGACGGTGGTCTGGGCTGGCCGGAGCAGGGCCCCTTCGACGGCATTCTGACCACCGCTGCGCCGGAAGAAATCCCCGAAGAACTGCTGGCACAGCTGGCGGTGGGCGGCCGCATGGTTATTCCCGTGGGCGGCGCTGAGCAATCGCTCAAAGTGGTGGATCGCACGGAAGAGGGTATACAGACCCAGGTGGTGGAAAGCGCCCGCTTCGTACCGCTGGTCTCGGGCACGGTACGCTGAGATGAACAGCCTCGGGGTATTCGCTCGTGGCGTGCTGATGGGCGCTGCGGATGTAGTGCCCGGTGTATCCGGCGGCACGGTAGCTTTTATCACCGGTATCTACGGCCGGCTGCTGGGCAGCATTCGCGCTTTCGACCTGCACTGTTTGCGCCTGGTCCTGTCCGGGCGTATAGCCGAAGCCTGGCGTCACGTTGATGGCGGCTTTCTGCTCGCGCTGGCTGCGGGCATCCTGTTGAGCATTCTCAGTCTGGCCCGGGTGATCACCTGGTTGCTGGAACATCACCCGGTGCCCTTGTGGGCCTTCTTTTTTGGCTTGATTCTGGCATCTGCGTTGGTATTACTACGGCAGGTTTCCACCTGGACGCCTCCGAGGGTGGTGGCGCTGGTGGTGGGAACTGCCTTTGCCCTGGGAGTTGGTCTGGCACCCCGGTTGGGGGTAGAGGGCGGACTACTGATGGTGTTTTTCTCCGGCTTTCTCGCCATTTGCGCCATGATCCTGCCGGGTATTTCGGGCAGTTTCATCCTGGTGTTGCTCGGCATGTATTCCACAGTGCTGGTCGCAGTACGGGACTTTGACCTGCCGGTACTGGCGGTTCTGGCCTGTGGTGCAGGGCTGGGCCTGCTGTGCTTCTCGCGCCTGCTGTACTGGCTGCTCCAGCGTTTCGAAGCGGCCACCATGGCCACACTCACGGGCTTCCTGTTCGGTTCACTGGTGGTAGTTTGGCCCTGGAAGCGGGTGCTGACCTGGTACACGGGCAGTGATGGCACGGCCCGCGCTGCGCAGCAGTGGCCCGTGTCGCCGTCGGAGTTCCACAGTATTACCGGCATGGATCCCGCGCTGTTTCTCTGTCTGGGTTTGATGGTTGTCGGATTCAGCCTGGTGTGGCTGGTCGATCGCCGCTGGGGCCAGATTGGCAGCGTCGTATAGGGCGCCGCAGTGGGACTGAGACTCGCCGCTGTACCGCGCTGGTTGCTACTACTGGCGGTGATGTCGGTAACGGCTTGTGGCGGCGGAGACTACCGAGCACCAGTGGAAGACCGGCACCGAGCGCGTTATGTGCCGGATACTTACCAGGTCCGCCACGGGGATACCCTGTATTCCATAGCATTTCGCTACGGTAAGGACTTCCGTCAACTGGCCGCTGCAAACGGAATCGCCAGCCCCTTCACCATTTACCCGGGGCAGACGCTCGATCTGAAACGCTCAGCGCCGGTAGCTCGCGCCACCACTAAACCCAGTACCAGCAGTTCAAAAACTTCGGCTAGCACCGCTGTTAGCAAGCCTGCTACGCAAACCCGAGCGCCAACCACTGCCTCGAGAACAACGCCTGCAACCACTTCATCAAAGGCGCCCAAGCCGGTCACGAAACCGTCATCGGCCCCCGGTATAACAGGCAGTGTCGGCAGCGTAACCGCGAGTAGCGGTTGGCGCTGGCCCAGCGAGGGCACTGTGATACGCAAGTACTCCAGCAGTGTGCACAAGGGCATCGACATAGACGGCAAACGGGGTGATCCGGTACGCGCGGCAGGTGCTGGCCGGGTGGTCTACGCCGGCAGCGGTATCGTGGGATTCGGGCGCCTGGTCATTGTAAAACACAGCGATGTCTACCTCAGTGCCTACGGCCACAACGATGCCTTGCTGGTTGGGGAGGGCGACCAGGTCGCCGCCGGTGATGTAATCGCCCGTAAGGGATCGACCGGCACAAATGTGGTAAAACTCCACTTCGAAATCCGGCGGGAAGGCAAACCGATCGACCCGCTGACCGTACTGCCGAAGCGCTAGGCGACCACAGGTCGCAACGCGGTTTACTCGCGGTAGGTCCCAACAATGCTTGTATTCGCTAAACGCATTGTTGTAATCTGTCCTGCCGGCGGGAATACACTCAATAATGGTCGATAACAACGACAAATGAGGTATGCCATGGATTCAGGAACACCCGTTAGTCTTTCTTCGAAACGGAACAGTCCGAAGAAAACCGCTAGCACACGCAAAACCTCCACCTCTTCCTCCAAGACTTCTTCTCAGGTCAAAAAGGTAGCGAAAGCTAAAAAAGTAGGCAGTACGCCGACCGCGAACAACGGTCGTTCAGTGACTGACGCTAAAAGCGATAACCGCATCGTTGTAGAAGAACTGCGCGGTTCCGCTAAAAAGCCAAACGGCAGGTCAAAACGATTCGAGGCCGACTCCAGCGACAAATCTCTTGATGCAACCCAGTTGTACTTGAACGAAATTGGTTTTTCTCCCCTGCTGACCCCGGAGGAAGAAGTTCATTTCTCCCGCCTGGCACGTAAAGGTGTGGAAGCGGGACGCCAGCGTATGATCGAGAGCAACCTGCGGCTGGTGGTGAAAATTGCCCGGCGTTACCTCAATCGCGGTTTGTCCCTGCTAGACCTCATTGAGGAGGGTAATCTCGGCCTGATCCGCGCCGTAGAGAAGTTTGATCCGGAGCGCGGTTTCCGGTTCTCCACCTACGCCACCTGGTGGATTCGCCAGACCATCGAACGCGCAATTATGAATCAGACGCGCACCATCCGGTTGCCGATTCATGTGGTCAAGGAACTCAACGTTTACCTGCGTGCTGCCCGGGAACTGACCCAGAAACTCGACCACGAACCCTCCGCGGAAGAAATTGCCGACATGGTCGACAAACCCGCAGCGGACGTAAAACGCCTGCTCGGGTTCAATGAGCGGGTCACCTCGGTCGATACCCCGGTGGGTCCGGATTCCGATCGTGCGGTGCTCGACACTATCGCCGATACGCAGGAAACGGACCCTTCCGAATTACTGCAGGATCGCGATATCAAGGACAGTATCGCCCTGTGGCTGGATGAGTTGTCGGACAAGCAGCGCGAAGTGGTATCTCGCCGCTTTGGCCTGCGCGGCTACGAAACCAGTACCCTGGAAGAGGTAGGTCGGGAAATCGGCTTAACCCGCGAGCGCGTACGCCAGATTCAGGTGGAAGCGCTGCGGCGTCTGCGCCACATTATGGAAACCAATGGTCTAAATGGTGAGTCCCTGTTTGGCTAGCTGAGTTTGTCTACACCTCAGTAAAACAGGGACAATTCCGCTGCGTCACCGCCCATCACGTATTTGATAATCCGATACTGCCGACCCGCTGCTGACCCAAACAGCAGCGCGTCGCTGATCATTTGTTCCGCATCGACAGCACGAGCTTCCGCCAACAAATTTTCAAAAGTCTTCACGTAATTCTCCGTGTGCCGCTTGCGGATATCGGTGCCGAAATAAAATTCCTTAACCTGCTCGGGGTCATCCCGGTGCGATACGCTCAAGGTGGTCATCAGGCGAATAAACAGCGCGTGGTCGCCACGGCTGGCCAGGGCACGCTGCTGACGAAACTCCTCATTAGTCATCTCGCCAGTACCCGTCGGGCCTACAATCGATATGTAGTGGAACGCGGCGATCGAGCCGAGTTGGTCCTGCACCAGGGTCAGCAGTTTGAAGTAGGTGTCGCGGCGCGAGTGGAGTTCAAGGCGGTGGGCGTTGCGCTCCTGTACTTTGATGGCGCGGGTATTGGAGGTAATTTCCTTTTGCTGCATAAAGTGGCCGATCACCAGCCACAGAAACGCCAGAGGAGCGAAGGCGCCTTCCAGGAAACTGCCGATATCGGCGGTGGGTAAGGCGACAAAATTGCTCAATCCCACGCGGTAAACAAGATAGTAGAACCCGGCACCAATCCACACGGTGGTTAGTACCAGGCCCATGGCCACGCGCCAATCGAGGCTAAAACGCCGTTCTTCTTCGCTCATCGGCCGAGTGTACCCAAGCCGGGTGGGAGGCGAAAGCATCAGGCGTTGTCCATCGGCGCGGGATAACCTAAAGTGGTCGCTTTAATTTTGCAGGGCAATCGTCCATGTCCATCGATTACACCCTCTACGGCGCTGACCACTCCTACTACACCGGCAAGGTTCGCTCCTACCTTATCTGGAAGGAGCTGTCCTATCGCGAGCTGCCCGCCACCCGCGAGGTTTACAAGTCATTCATTCTCCCGCGCGTCGGCGCAGCCATCGTGCCGGTGCTGCATACCGCCGATGATGAGGTGGTGCAGGACAGTACCGACATTATCGACTTTCTGGAGTCACGCCACCCGAACTCCTCGGTCTATCCCGCCGGCCCCCGGCAGCGATTGGTCGCCCTGCTGCTGGAGCAGTTTGGAGACGAGTGGCTGCTGCTGCCGGCGATGCACTATCGTTGGTCGGTGCTGGATCACCAGTACGACTTCATCATGCGAGAGTTCGGACGCCTGTCTGATCCCGATGCCACCCTGGAGGAACAGCTGCGCCTGGGTGAGGAAGTGTCGCGCCCCTTCCGCGGGTCAATCACTGCGCTGGGTATCAACGACGCCACTGCCGACGGGATCGAACAGTGCTATCTGGGTATGCTGGATCAACTGAACAGCCACTTCACGCGTTATCCCTACTTGTTGGGCGATCAACCCTCTATTGGCGACTTCGGGTTGATCGGGCCACTCTATGCCCATCTGGGCCGCGACCCTGTACCCGCTCGCCTGATGCAGGAACGGGCACCCGCGGTGTGGGACTGGGTGCAACGGATGAATCAGCCCGGCACAGGCAAGGGCGACTTTTTGCCCGATGACGAAATCCCGGAAACTCTGGTGCCCTTACTGCAGACGCTGGCGCGGGATTTCCTTCCCGACGTAGCCAGCGTGATTGCGCGTACCGCCGCCTGGTGCGCGGAACACCCGGGGCAGGACGTGCCGCGCTATCTGGGTAAGCACGCTTTCCAGTTTGGTGCGGCGCGGGGCGAGCGCATCGTTCCCAGTTTCAGCCAGTGGATGTTCCAGCGAGCCTGGTTGCACTATCACGGTCTGGGGGCGCTGGAACGAGAGCCGGTAGATGAACTGCTGGCCAGGATTGGCGGCGAGGATGTTTTCTCACAGGCAATACCACAGTGGTTGGAGCGGGTGCCGGGCCAGCTGGAATTACGGCCGGTGAACCAGCCTCAGGTGTAGTCGATCACGGGCTGCGAGGGGACAGGAACTAGTGCAGTGCCCGTGAGGGGGTGCTGGTGGCTTCGCCGGGTTCCTGGTACAGGTAATCGAGTTGCAGGCACTCGGTGGCCAACTGGCTGGTGGCGGCCATGGTCTGTTCGGCGAACCAGCCCAGTTGGGCCGGTGTCAGGCCGGCGCCGCTGTGCAGATGAGCTGCCACCACCAGTTGTGGGGTAGCATCGTCTACCACGTCTATGAACAGCTTCAGGATAGGGAAGTCCATATTCAGGCGGCCGAGGTCTGCCGCCAGTGGCAGCACCGCCATCGGGCGAATTTCCAACTCTGTGGTGAGCAGCACACCGTAATCCTGCAGCAGCAGGCGGCTGTCTACCACGCCAGGTAACTCCTGCAAGGCCTTGACGTGTAGCCCGTCGCACTGGTCACAGAGGTAGTAGGCGATGTGGGCCTGCTCCAGCCAGTTTTTCAGCAGATCCTGGGTGGGATTGACGGGTGAAGTCATCGCTTAACGCTGCAGCAGTTCCAGCTTGTTGGGCTTGCCTGCCCATTCTTCTGCGTCGGGCGGGGCGTCTTTCATCTCGGTGATGTTGGGCCACACTTCAGCCAGCTCGGCATTCAGTTCCAGAAAGACCTGCTGGTCTTCGGGGAGTTCATCCTCAGAGAAAATGGCGTCCACCGGGCATTCCGGTTCGCACAGGGCGCAGTCGATGCATTCATCCGGGTGGATCACCAGGAAATTGGGACCCTCATAAAAACAATCAACCGGGCAAACCTCCACACAGTCCGTGTGCTTGCAGTTGATGCAATCTTCTCCGACAACAAACGTCATTTGTGTACCGCCTCTCCAATGGGTGTCAGGCTGGGCCCGGGACGGACTAGCGCTATCCGGGGCGGGGGTGAACCAAGGCGCGATAGTTTACCCGCTTGCTACAGGGAAATGAAGCGCCCGCGCAGGCCTCAGTCCAGGCCGGATTTGAGGCTGTACAGGGCTTCCAGGGCTTGCCGGGGGCTCATGTCGTCAAGATCCAGGTCGCGCAATTGCTCCACCACCGGATGCGGCTCGGGCGCTGCGAACAGGTCGTTCTGGGCCGGCGCCACCTGGGCGGTGGGTGCTGGCTCGTGACCGGACTGCTCCAACTCGGTCAGCTTGGCCTGTGCTGCCGCCAACACGGCGGCGGGAACGCCCGCCAGTCGCGCCACCTGCAGGCCAAAACTACGGCTCGCCGGCCCCTCCTGGATATGGTGCATGAATACCACGTGGTCCCGGTGTTCGGTGGCATCGAGATGGACATTGGCCATGCTGGGACACTGTTCGGGCAGGGCAGTCAGTTCGAAATAATGGGTGGCAAACAGGGTGAAGGCGCGCACTCGCTGGGCCAGGTCCACAGCGGCAGCCCAGGCCAGGGACAGGCCGTCAAAAGTGCTGGTACCGCGACCGACTTCGTCCATCAACACCAGCGAGCGAGGCGTGGCGTTGTGGAGGATGTTGGCGGTCTCGGTCATTTCCACCATGAAGGTAGAGCGCCCGCTGGCCAGGTCATCCGATGAGCCGATGCGGGTGAAGATACGATCCACCGGCGACAGGGTGGTAGCCGTGGCCGGTACGAAGCTACCGATGTGGGCCAGCAGGGCGATCACCGCGGTCTGCCGCATGTACGTCGATTTACCACCCATGTTCGGGCCGGTGATCAGCAGCATCCGCCGCGAATCATTGAGCAGGGCATCGTTGGCGATGAAGGGCTCTTCCAGGACCTGTTCCACCACCAGGTGGCGACCTTGTTCGATTTCCAGTACCTGGCCGTCCTCGACAAACCGCGGTCGGCACAGGCTGAGGCTTTCGGCACGCTCGGCCAGGTTGGCCAGCACGTCGATCTCCGCCACGGCACCGGCGGTCTGTTGCAGCGGGGCCAGTTGCTTGTTTAATTGCTCCAGCAGCTCATCGTACAGCGCCTTTTCCCGGGCCAGTGCCCGGGACTTGCTGGACAGCGCCTTGTCTTCAAAGGCCTTCAGCTCCGGCGTGATAAAGCGCTCGGCATTTTTCAGGGTCTGGCGGCGGACATAACTGTCCGGCGCGCGCTCTGACTGGCTGCGGCTGATCTCGATGTAGTAGCCGTGGACCCGGTTGTAGCCCACCTTGAGTGTGCTGATACCTGTGGCTTCACGCTCCCGCTGCTCGATCTGTAACAGGTAATCGCCGGCGCCGGCGGAAATCTCGCGCAATTCGTCCAGCTCCGCATCGTAACCCTCGGCAATTACACCCCCGTCGCGAATGACCACCGGCGGGTTGTCGATAATCGCCCGGTCGAGCAGGTCCACCAGTGCCGGGTACTCACCACAAGCCTCGCTAAGTCGTGCCAGCAACTCTGCGTCGCAGTGCGACAGCTCCGAGCGCAGGGCGGGCAGGGCGGCCAGTGAGCTGAACAGGCGGGTGAGGTCTCGAGGGCGGGCCGAACGCAGCGCGACACGGGTGAGGATCCGCTCCATATCGCCGATCGCCTTGAGGCGCTCCCGCACCGGCTCGAAGCCGTATTGGGCACACAGGGCCTGGACTGCGTCCTGCCGGGCGGTGAGGGCGGTGATATCGGTCAGTGGCCGGTGCAGCCAGCGGCGCAGCAGCCGGCTACCCATGGCGGTGCGGCCGCGGTCGAGCACGGAGTACAGGGTGTTGTCTTCGCCCCCGCTGAGATTCGTGTCCAGTTCCAGGTTGCGGCGGGTGGCGGCATCCATGATCACGCTGTCTTCGCGCCGTTCCGGGGTCAGGCTGCGGATATGGGGCAGATTGCCGCGCTGGGTGTCCTTGACGTAGCTCAACAGGCAGCCGGCGGCGCTCAGGGCCAGATGCATATCGGCGCAGCCAAAACCCTGCAGGTCGTGGGCCTGGAGCTGTTCACACAGGGTTCGCCGGGCGCTGTCGAGGTCGAATTCCCACACCGGTTGGCTGCGCGCGCCGGGTCGATTATGGACCTGGGGCAAGTGAATGGCTTCACTGTACAGAATTTCGGCGGGGCGAAGGCGCTGCAATTCGCTGTCGAGCGCCTCTTCTCCGGCCACCTCCAGCACCCGGAAGCGACCGGCTGACAAGTCGAGGTAGGCCAGGCCGAAACGTTCCTCACGCTGGTTGAGCGCCAGCAATAACTGGTCGCTGCCCTCATCCAGCAGGGCCTCATCGGAGAGCGTGCCGGGTGTGACTACTCGCACCACCTGGCGCTCCACCGGCCCCTTGGAGGTCGCCGGGTCGCCGATCTGTTCACAGATGGCGACAGAAACGCCGGCGCGCACCAGGCGGGCCAGATAGGACTCCGCCGCGTGGAAGGGCACGCCCGCCATGGGAATGGGCTCGCCGCCGGACTTGCCGCGTGCGGTGAGGGTAATGTCCAGCAATTCGGCGGCGCGCTTGGCATCGTCGTAGAACAACTCGTAGAAATCCCCCATACGGTAGAACAGGAGGTCGTTGGGGTGCTTTGCTTTGATCGGCAGGTACTGCCGCATCATCGGGGTGTGCTGTTGTTCTTTTGTACTGCTCACGCTGTTCTGATATCGCTGGATGGAAGGTCGAATGTAGGGTCGATTGTAAGGGACAGGGACCGCCCCGGCCACTGGTGAGCGCCATGTGTCGCGTTTTCAGGCAGATGATTTGTGGTGGCTGAAAATAATTGAATCGGGGGCTTGCATTTGGGAATCGATATACTGATCATACGTACAGTAGTTTGGTTGGGCAGGCAGATCTTCGGCTCACGATTCTTCGGTTGAATAGCTCTCCGATTGAAGAGTTCTTCGGTTGAAGAGACAGTTTCAGGATATAAAGAGAGGTCCACTATGGATGCCAACAAGGAAAAAGCACTCGCTGCGGCGCTGGGTCAAATTGAGCGACAGTTCGGCAAGGGTACTGTCATGCGCATGGGTGACCGCGAGGCGGCCGTCATTCCCTCAATTTCCACGGGTTCCCTCGGCCTGGATATCGCGCTGGGTATCGGCGGACTGCCCAAAGGGCGCATCTGCGAGATTTACGGCCCGGAATCTTCCGGTAAAACCACGCTGACCCTGCAGGTTATTGCTGAGGCTCAGAAGCAGGGCGGCACGGCGGCGTTCATCGACGCCGAACACGCACTGGACCCGCTCTACGCAGAGAAACTGGGTGTACGCATCGACGATCTGATCGTGTCCCAGCCAGACACCGGCGAACAAGCGCTGGAAGTAGCGGAAATGCTGGTTCGCTCAGGCGCGGTTGATGTGCTGGTGGTGGACTCTGTGGCGGCTCTCACGCCCAAGGCTGAAATTGAAGGCGAGATGGGTGATTCCCACGTGGGCCTGCAGGCGCGCCTGTTGTCCCAGGCTATGCGCAAATTGACCGGCGCAATCAAGCAGACCAACTGCCTGGTGATCTTTATCAACCAGATCCGTATGAAAATCGGGGTGATGTTCGGTTCGCCTGAAACGACTACTGGTGGTAACGCACTGAAGTTTTACTCATCGGTTCGCATGGACATTCGCCGCATCGGCGCGGTGAAAGAAGGCGACGAGGTGGTGGGCAATGAAACCCGGGTCAAGGTGGTCAAGAACAAGGTTTCCCCGCCGTTCAAACAGACCGAGTTCCAGATCATGTACGGTAAAGGTATTTACCGCATGGCAGAGGTGATCGACTGGGGTGTGAAACTGGGCCTGGTGGACAAGTCCGGTGCCTGGTACGCCTATAAAGGCGACAAGATCGGTCAGGGCAAGGCCAATGCGTCCAAGTTCCTGGAAGATAACCCGGCCGTTGCCAGCGAAATCGAAAATGCGATCCGCGCCCAAACCCTGAACGTAGGCAAGCCTGATGCCAACGACGCGTCCGCGTCAGCGGACGAGGTGGCCGACGAATCCTAGTCGGCCACACGACCCTTCCACTTCCAGGCAATTCGGGAACGCCTGTATGTTTCCACGCGGTGCCGGGGCCTTCCACTGTCCCCTTTGCCCGGCACCGCTTTTCTCCACACTCGCCACAAATCCCTATGAACCGACACTGCTGTGACTGACGCCAACCCCGCCGACGAATACACCCGCTTGCGCCTTGCGGCGATGAATTTGTTGGCCCGCAGGGAGCAGAGCGTGCGGGAACTGCAACAGAAGTTATTGCGGCGCAGCACTGACACCGGCTTGATCAATAGTGTGATCGAAACTCTGGCGGCGGAAGGCCTGCAGAGTGATCAGCGCTTTGCCGAAAGCTTCCTCCGCCAGCGTGTGGCGCGCGGCTATGGGCCAAAGCGCCTGCTGCCGGAGCTGCGCCAGCGCGGTGTGGCGGATGACGTTGCTGAACAGACTTTAGCTGAGCTGGAGGTAGACTGGTACACTGTGGCACGCGACGTGTTCCACGCTCGTTTTGGCGAGCAGGTGAGTTCGGAGATCAAGGAAAAAGCGCGGCGCGATCGTTTCATGCAGTATCGTGGCTTCAGCTCGGATCACTACCGACATTTGATCTAGCCAGCGTGCAGGCGGTGTCGGATTGGCAGATGGAGAATCCGCTTATGTACCGCTTTCATGTCCCCGCTCTATATCTGCTCCTCCTCGGTTTGGTGTTCCTGACACTGCCATCTCGAGCCGAAGAAGGCCTTGCCTGGCCAAAAGCCATTGATGCACCTGAAGGTCGCATCATCGTCTACCAACCCCAACCGGAATCCCTGTCCGGGAATCAACTCAGCGGTCGTGCGGCCTTTTCACTGGAACTGAAAAACCAGAGCGATCCTGTTTTCGGCGCTATGTGGTTCACCGCCCAAATCGATACTGACCGCGATGCTGGCACCGCGCTGGTACACAATCTCAGGGTAACCCGATTGGGCTGGCCTGAGTCGCGCGATGCGGACGAGCAACGGGCCGCCGCGGTGGTGGAGGGGGCGGTTAGTGAGAACGGCTTTACTATTTCGCTGGAACGGCTGTCTGCCAGTCTGGCGGACGCCAAGGTCGAGCAGCAGAGCCTGGCGGAACTGAAGTCTGAGCCCCCGGACGTCGTATTCAGCGAAACGTTGGCGCTGTTGCTGGTGTATGACGGGCAACCACGATTCAAGGAACTGCCCGACGGCGGTGGTTATGAGCGAGCTCTCAATACGCCGCTGTTGGTAGTGCGCAAAGGGTCGCGTGGCACTTCCTATCTGGGTGATGGCAGGCAGTGGTTCAGCTCGAAAAGCCCGCTCGGGCCTTTCGAGCCCACCGCGCGTATCCCCGACGATTTGCGGGCGCTGGCGGCCCGTGCTGAATCGTCGGCAGATCAAGGTGAGCCGGGGGGCAGTGACGACGGTGATTCACCGGGGCCGACGGTTAACAAGGTGGTTGTGGCTACCAAGCCCACCGAATTGATTGCCACGGACGGTAAACCCGAGTGGCAGAGTCTGGCGGGTGGCGCCTTGCTCTATGTTGAAAACACCGAGACGCCCTGGCTGCGTGTGTTGGATACGGGAAACATGTACCTGCTGTTGTCCGGACGCTGGTATCGATCTCGTTCCGAGCAGGGCCCATGGACATTCGTACCGGCAGACGAGTTACCCGACAGCTTCAGCAATATTCCTCCGGATTCAGCCATCGGTGGATTGCGCAGTTCGGTGGCAGGTACCGAGGAAGCGGAGGATGCCTTGCTGGACGCGGCGGTTCCACAAACGGCTGCCATCGATCGCAAGTCAGCCACTTTGCAGGTCACCTATGACGGTAAACCAAAGTTCGAGAAAATTGCAGGCACTGCCGTCGCTTATGCCGTGAACACCCAGTCACAAGTGCTGTTGATCGACGGTCACTACTACGCCGTGGATGAAGGCGTCTGGTTTGAATCCAAAGCCGCGCAGGGCCCCTGGCAGGTGGCGGACAGTGTGCCACAGGACAAAATCCAGCAGATTCCCCCTAGCTCTCCGGTTTACAACACGACGTATGTGCGCATTTACGACGCTACGCCCGACGTCGTTTATGTCGGTTACACACCGGGCTATCTTTGGTCGTTTCCCTATTACGGTGTACCCGTGTATGGCACCGGCTGGCATTACCCGCCGTATTGGGGCAGTTGGTACTATCCCCGGCCCCCAACCTGGGGATTCCATGTGGGCTATAACCCATGGACGGGGTGGAACTTCGGTGTGAGTTGGTCCAATGGCTTTTTCAATTTCGGCATCGGCTGGGGCTGGGGAGGCGGTTACCGACCCTGGGGTTGCTGTGGCGGTGGCTTCGGCGGTGGTTACCGAGGGCCAGTGGTCATCAATACCGGCAATATCAATATCGGCAATAACATTAATATTGGTAACCGGAACAACATTCACAATCGGATCGGCGACAACAAGCGATTAAGCGGTGTTAGCCATCACGGGGGCAACCTCTACAACAAGGCGGCAAATAGTCGTCGGCTCGCCAGCCCGGCACTGGCCCGACAGAATTTACCGCGCGCTAAATCGATGCCAGCTCAGGCGAACAACGTGTTCGCGGATCGCCATGGCAATGTGGCACGAAAAGTAGACGATGACTGGCAATCCAGGGCGGGGAACAAATGGCAGTCCATGGATCCTGGCGCTCGCCAGCAAACTGTCGACTCCGCGCGTGACAAGGCCAGCCAGGTGTCTCGTGATCAGATTCCGTCGGTCGGCGGGCAGAGGCATCAATCCACGCAGCAATGGCAGAACAGGGCAAGCAACATTGACCGCAGTGGCTTGCAGCGTTCCTACAACGCCCGCCAACGGGGCGTGCAGCGGGAATTTAACCGGGGTGGGCGGGCTGGCATGCGACGCCGCTGATCCGACCTCTATCGGTCTCGCTGTCACGGAATGTAGTTAAGCGCACACCGGACAGATCTGATTTGGCGCAGTGCTTGTGCTGCGCCGCATCCTTTTCCAGCATTGACTCATTCCGCAACCGGGAAAAAGGAGTGTTCCCGCCGTGAGTCTGTTTCGACAGCAAGTACTGCAATCCCGTCAGCAGTCCCTCGAAGGTGAAGTGCTGCTTCGTCCTGGCCCCGGCGCGTCGCTGCTCTGCCTCGGCCTTCTGCTGTGTTTGATTCTGCTGTTGCTGTTGGCGAGCAAGGCTACGTATACCCGTCGTGAAACTGTGCGGGGCTGGTTGGATGTGCCGGGCGGCGCGCTCGCCCTGTATGCACCGCGCCCAGCACGGGCACTGTCGGTGGATGCGGTGGAAGGGCAGTGGGTTGAGCGCGGGGATGTACTCGCCAGTTTCACCGCCGAAACGGTACTGGCCGGTGGCGACTCTGCGCAGGAACAATTACTGCTCGATCTGGAAGCACAGCGCGAACAGGCGCTACGCCAGCAATGGCTGATGCGCAAGCGCTATGACTCACGGCATGAAACCCTGACCGAGCAACTTCGGCTTACCGTGTCGGAGCAGGACGCAGTGCAAGCCCGCGTTGCCGCGATGGCCGCGCAACTGGAACTCGTCGAATCGCGCGCGCAGCGTGCCAGGGAACTGCACGCCAAGGGTCATCTTGGGCTCGAACAGGTGGAACGGCGAGAGGCAGAAGTACTACAGCACGTGCACGCTGTGGCTGAACTCAAGCAGCAGAGCCTTGCAGTTGAAAACAGGCATCATGCACTCACCACAACATTGCGTGACCTGCCGCAGGAGCGCGCAGAGGCCGAGGCTTC
This sequence comes from Gammaproteobacteria bacterium, assembly GCA_030427085.1. GTDB lineage: Bacteria > Pseudomonadota > Gammaproteobacteria > Pseudomonadales > Halieaceae > JAUHXH01. The sequence goes on from JAUHXH010000001.1 coordinate 392,399, forward strand.
CGCCACTTTAGCGCTACTGGAAATCAATGTGGACCTGACTCGGCTGAGGGCCGAACAGGGCTTTGAGTTAAGGGCGCCGCGCAATGGTCAGGTCAGTAACCTGCAAGTGTATGCAGGGCAATGGGTCGCCTCTGCGGTGCCATTGATGAGCCTGTTACCGCCGGATAACGCGCTGGCGGCTCAGCTGTTACTGCCGGCGCGGGCCGCCGGGCTTGTGACCGCGGGGCAGAGTCTGCAGTTGCGTTACGACGCCTACCCCTACCAGAAATTTGGCACCTTCGCGGCTCGCATGTCGGATATCTCCCAGTCGGTGCTACGCCCCGGCGAAATTCCCGACGCGGTGATCGCACCGCGGGAAGCGGTTTATCGCGCCCAGGCTCAATTGACGACAGAGACGAGCGCGAACGCCGTGCGACTCAAACCGGGCATGACCTTCCAGGCCGATATTGAACTGGAATCACGCAGCCTCCTGGCCTGGGCACTCGAGCCCCTGATTGGCCTGTGGCAACGGCAGAAGTGAACATGGAGTTGACCCTGCCTGACAAAGGCATCCAGTTTGGCTGGCGCCGCAAAGTCCCCGTGGTGCGCCAGAGCGAACGCGCAGAGTGTGGCTTGGCCTGCCTCGCCAGCCTGGCTTCCTTCCACGGGCACGACCTGGACTTACCCGCCTTGCGTCGCCGCTTCGCCGGTACTGGCCAGGGACTGAATCTGCGGCAGCTACTGGCGATTGCCTCCACCCTGGGCTTGGAAGGGCGTGCCCTGCGTCTCTCTCCGGACGCCGCTGCCGGGTTGCAGCTTCCCTGCTTGCTCCACTGGGATCTGAACCACTTTGTGGTTCTGGACGCTATTGGCCGTAGGGGTTGGCGCATTGTGGATCCGGCCCGCGGAAGGCGCTGGGTATCACCGCGATCTGTTGGCGAACACTTTACCGGTGTTGCGGTTGAATTCTATCCGGCGCAAGACTTTCGCCCCCAGCGTGAGCGCCACCAATTGAAACTGTCCGACTTCTGGCAGCGTCTGCAGGGTTTGCCCGTGGCATTGGCGCAACTGTTGTTCCTGGCGCTGTTATTGCAATTGATGGTGCTGGCGGCGCCGTTGTACATGCAGATAGTGGTCGATGAGGTCCTGCTGCGCCTGGACCACGGTTTGTTGCTGGTGCTGGCGCTGGGCTTCGCACTGTTGTTGGTGGGGGAAACGCTGGTTCGGGTGTTGCGGCAGTCATTGCTGCTGCGATTGTCGGCGCGATTAAACCTGCACATGTCGGCCAACCTGTTTCGCCATCTGTTGCGGCTGCCACTGGGCTTTTTCGAGCAACGAAACCTGGGCGATATCGCCTCTCGCTTTGGGTCTCTGCAGAGCATTCGTGAATTACTGTCCACCACTGCGGTCAGCGCGGTGGTGGACGGCCTGCTGGCTCTGGTCACTTTGGTTGCCATGTGTTTGTACGATAGTAAGCTCGCGCTTGTGGTAGTGGTGTGTGTTGCCCTGTACGGCGGGTTGCGACTGGCTCTGTTCCCTCTGCAACGCCGAATGGGAGAGGACAGCTTGCTCGCGAGTGCCGAGCAGGAAACCTGCTTTCTGGAGTCTGTCAGGGCCATGTCCTGCCTGAAGCTCTGTCAGGGAGAGCAACAGCGGCTGGTCCGGTGGAGCCAAAAGCTGGTGGACAGCCTCAACCGGGACATCCGCATCGCTCGCCTGGATATCGGTCTCGGCGCGTTCAACGGCCTGTTGTTCGGGCTGGAAAACATCGTCGTGGTATTTTTTGCTGCGAAGGCGGTCATGGCGGGATCCATGACGCTGGGCATGCTGTTTGCCTTCATGGCGTTTAAGCAGCGTTTTACCGCGGCCATGTCAGGACTGGTGGATGCTGTGATGGAGCTGCGCATGCTCGGCCTGCATCTCGATCGACTAGCGGACATTGCACTGACTGAACCGGAATCGCCCGTGCCCTTCGACGCTGGCGTGCCTCCTCGATCCGAGGCGCTGCCCCTGAACGCTGAGGGGCTGGGCTTTGCTTATCAGCCCGATCAGTGGGTGTTTCGCGGTATTGAGTTGCAGGTGGCGGCGGGGGAGTCGCTTGCCATTGTCGGGCCCAGCGGCTGCGGAAAAACCAGCCTGCTGAAATGCCTGATGGGGTTGCAGTCGCCGTCAGAGGGCCTGGTGCTGGCCGACGGGGTAGCGCTGGCGCAGTACCCTGCATTTCGCACACAAATTGCTGCAGTGATGCAGAGCGACCAGCTGTTGTCAGGTAGCCTGGCGGACAATATCACGGCCTTTGATCTCCAACCGGATAACGGTTGGATGATCGCCTGTGCCGAGTTTGCCCACATCCATCAAGATATCCTCCGCTTACCCATGCAATATGAAACCCCGGTGGGGGAGATGGGGGCCAGTTTGAGTGGTGGGCAAATCCAGCGAGTGCTGCTGGCCAGGGCGCTTTATCGGCGTCCGAGAGTGTTATTTTTGGACGAGGCCACAAGCCATCTGGATTTGGAAACCGAGACCTTGATCGCCGAGGCGATCGCGACCCTGCCCATCACCCGTATTATGGTGGCCCACCGCCCTCAAACGATCGCACTGGCTGGACGGGTACTGGCGCTGGAACCGCTTGCAGGCCGACTGTGATGTAAAGCGCATTTGGGTGCTTTAGTGTGTTGCGTCGCGGCCCGCCGCAAGATATGGTGCCCAGATAAGACTAGCCATGCGTGATAGAGCACGGGATAAACCTATGTACGACGGCGCCAATCAGCGGCGATACGAGCGCCTCAATGCCGACCTGGCGGTGTACATTGAAGTGGCCGCCACAGCCGGGGAAGAGGGTACCATTTTGCGTACCGAAACCATCGACGTTTCCAGTCGTGGCTTTCGTGTGTGGTGCCCGAAAGACCTCCCGGTCGACAGCATCTTGCAACTGGCCGCCGAAATGCCCGGCAGCGATGAAGTGCTGGTGCTGGCGGGCCAGATCCGCTGGACCCGTCCTGCCGACTACAATGACGGCCACTGGATTGGCTTCGAACTGTTCAACGCCACCGACTCCGACATCGAAAAGTGGGAAACCCTGGTCGGTGAACTGCAGCGCCAGGCCGGCTAGACCTTTACAAATCTAAACATTCTCGCAGTTGGCGCCAGTCCGGCGTCGCGCTATACCTTTAATAGTGCTTTTTTTATCCCGTATCCCTCGTGCGCCACGGAGGAGTCACCATGCAAACTATTCTTGTCACGCTGCTGGCCGTTATCTGGTTGAGCGCCTGCACTACCACTGACGAAATCATTGTCGATCGCAAATACTCCAATATGGCCAACTACGATGAGGACCTGGAGGAGTGCGAAGGCTATGCCGAGCAGGTAGCAACAGGACGCAAGGCCGCCAAGGGTGCGGCTTCCGGGGCCGCCGTTGGTGGTTTGATTGGCGCTATTGGCGGCGATAGCGAAAGTACCGCGCGCGGCGCCGGTGTTGGCGCCGTCAGTGGTGGCGCAAAGGGGCTGAACGACGGTGAGCAGCAGGAACTTCGCGTGGTCAAAAGATGCCTGCGCAACCGCGGCTATGTCCTTTTGAACTGATTCAGTTCGTGCCCTGCCAACGGTAGTCAATCAGTACCCGTGTACCTTCACCGGCCTCGTCGTCAGGCGCGCGCAGTGAAAACTCGAAGCCACTGTCCGGAATGTCGGCACTGCCGAAGGGTAACTTGGGACTCAGGTAACGATTGGGTGCATTGTCGCTGAAGCGACTGACCGCCTTGAACGGCGTGCTGCTCTGGCGCAGCATCACACCGTCCACCCCGCGCCAGGTTTCCACACCATTGGCAAAGTCGGTCACGGCAAAGGGCGCGTCCGCCGAGTGCAGGTTCCGCAGTACGCGATCGTACAGACGATACTGTGTTTTGCCCTCTCTCAGGCGCAGGTCAAACAGGGTGGAGCCACTCTTGCGAGCGCGCCGGTCAGCACCGGGTAGCAGTTCGTTGATGATGGTGTAGCCGTACATCAGTGGGCGATTATCCCAACTCAGACCCTCCATCGGTGGTAAGCCATTTTGCAGAGCGTCCAGGCAGCGTTTGCGGTCGGCCTCGGTGGTGTCGGTGGAGTAGTAGCCAGGGCGTCGCTGGAAACACATGGTGTCGACAAAGCCCTTGTGCAGCAGGGGCTGGGCGCTCTCGTCCAGTTCCCAGTTGCTCCAACCGTCCTCCTGTTTGAAGTACTTGTCTGGCAGAACGGGGATATTGAACTCCTGTGGATTGGCATCCACCACCAGCAGGAAGCCGCGGCCGGGGCCCGATTGAGCCGGTTCGTTCTGCGACCACAGATACTCGCCGTTGTAGTACCACATCAACACGCCCGGACGATAATTGACGTTCAGCGCCGCCATGCCCTGGTCATCCGGATAGAAGGAGAAACTCGGTATTGCCAGGGAGGTATCGTAGTTCTTCACCGTAGCGAATTCGGTGTACGGATCGCGGTATTCAAGCAGGTAGAAGTGAGGCACGGGCAGGGCATGGCTGCCACCGCTTAGCGTAAAGCCCTCGCTCTGCCAGCCGTTCAGGTCATCACCTTCAAAGTTTTCCCTAAAGCCGATGGCGTCGATACGAATGTTATCCAGCAGGGCGCCGTCTTCTACTGCCGCCATGTCGGTGAAATAGGTGAAGCGGATGTCTACCGGGCCTCCGGCGTAGGTACTGAGATCAAAGCTGGCCTGCACCCACTGGGACTGCTCGCAGGGGTCACTGGCCTCGGTGCCGACCCTGTCCTCAGCCAGGGTGCGATCCTGGTTGGGGTCGCAACCGGTTGCGGTTTCAACTTTGCCGTCACCATCGAGGTCGCCACTGCGACCTGTAAAGCCGGGCAGCGAACCTTTGCCCTCGTGGCCCTTGCCCGAGGGCATCACGCTGCGATTATCCGCTACAGCATCTTTGTCCGTGGGCATCAGACGCCGATAGACGCCATCGGCTCCCGCAGCTTCCACATAGAGGTAGTCCCACTCGGCCTCGATGACAAACCAGGCATCAAGGCTCATCACCACCGGTTCGCCGGCTGTCAGGTTCGACAGGTCAAAGCGACGCTGCAGGGTGCGATTCATACTGTTGCCCTGACCGGAATAGGCGGCCTGCTTGCCCTGGCCTGCCTGCAGCGGCCCGAGCTCGATGGTGCGAATTTTCGGTGGCAGGATCACCATGGCAGCGTCGCACTGTCCATCCGGGGTGCGGTAGCCTGCCTCGCCCGACCAGTCATTCATCGTTTTCAAGGCCAGTTGGCCTGATTTGGCACCTCCGAGGGTGGCGGGCTCCACGACGCAGGGTTGCATCCACCCCAACACCATGCGCGACCACGCCGACAATTCCTGCGGCCAGGGTGAGGTGGTCCCCGACATGGCTTCCCATGAGGCGGTGGAGTTGTTGGTCTGGCTGGCATAAATGTCGGGCAGGCCGAGGGAGTGACCGAACTCGTGGATGAAGGTGGCCGCTTCGGTGTATTCGGACTGCATGTTGTAGTCCAGTACCCACAGGCCGTTGCCTATGTCCACACCGCCCCGGGCATTGGTGTGGCCGTTTAGCGCAGGCCCCTTGCCGAGGTTGTAAGAGAGTGAAAAGCGGTGCGGCCAGATACGGTCAGCACAGGCCTGTTCATCGGCAGTCAGGCTGTCAAAGGCGTCAGCAGGGGCATTGGTGTTGAGTTTTTCGCCCAGCTTGTACAAGCCCTGGCAGGAGGCCTGCCCCTTGCCGGCCACGATGAGAATGAAGTGGTCGATGTAGCCGTCGGGCTCGTCGCGATTACCGTCACCGTCGTGATCCTCCGGGTCCCACTGGTCATAGTCCTGCCAGGGAAAATCCGGTTGGCTTTTATACGCAGCGCGTAGGGCGTCAACTACCAGGTCGGTGCTGCGCTCGTCGTTGCGCCAACTGCCATCGCTGCTCTGTACCGGGCGGCCGTAGTAGTGCAGGGGCTGGTCCAGTTCCACTACCGGGAAGATATCGCCGGTGACGTTGTAACGGCCGCGGGACTGGTGCCAGAAGTAGTGGGACAGGGTGCCGGGTTCGGGAGATTTGGCGCCGCCCGCGAACAGGAGCTCCTGAAAGTAGGCTCGATTGAGGGAGTCCTGCTCCTCGTCACCGGCAAAGCGATCATAGCCTTTGTCCGTGAATCGAACCGGCAGAATCAGCAATTTGTGGGGACGTTCAGGCCCCGCCAGCGCGGGCTGGATGGAGTCACTCTGGATTTGGGGGTGCCCCAGTTTGTCGAAGGCGAACTGGCCCAAGTGTTTCACTAGGTCGCGGCTGGCGTCATCGTCGGCGGCGTAGCCTAAGGGTGCCAGGCCCAGCAGGGCGCCCGCTAATGACAGAAGAAATCGCTTGTTCATTGCTGACCTCGTTATTGTCTTTTTTTGGGCCAGGCGGCCCCCTGTTGGCCGAGTTTACTCGCTTCACGCAGTAGCAACAGCCCGAAGGCGTGCACTGCGGTGAAGCGAGTGGCTTTTACGATGAACCGTGGCCCGCCGCTTCGGTTGACGCGCGCTGCTCCGGAATGAGCAGCGTCGCGCTGGCGATGGAAAAGACGCAGTACGCGAGGAAGTAGTAAAAACCGGCTTCCAACTGGGCATTCATGGTCAGCAGGTCACCGGTTTTACCGGCGGCACTGCCGGCCATGTAGGCCACCAGCAGCGCCATCACAAACACATCCGCCATGCTCCACTTGCTCAGGCGCGCATTCAGCCATAGCAGATGCCGGCTGAAGGCCTGGGCGGGCGGCAGCAGGCTGATCGCCTGCAACAATAATTTGAATACGGGTATCACCACACTGAACAGCACGATCAGTATCGCTACCAGCAGATTGCCCGTTTCCGCCAGTTGCCGGGCGGTATCCCAGATGGACCGGGTACTGCGGTAAGCCTCCAACTGCCCCTCGACCCGATCCAGTCCCATCATGGTGGACAGGGAGGTCAGCATTTGCCGGGCCTGACTGTCGCCACTGTCGCCCACCAGCAGGTCAATGCTCAGCGCGCTGATGTCAGACTTTTCGATAGTGCCGCTCAGGGTCAGCACCGGCTGGGTGACGCCGGGGTAGAGCAGGGCGATGGCTATCGCCATCAGGGCAAGGGCAAGCAGTTTACGCGACGCAGACATGTAGGAACTCCTGTGTGGGCGGCTATGATACACCGATGTCAGGGCTGGCCGCAGCGGCACCCGGGTGCTGGCATTGGTTTCGCCGGTGCCGGATAATAGCGCCGCGCCTCGCGGTAGCGACGGTGCCATAACAAGTGTATGGCGGGCTACGCCAGGGGATGATTTTTGATCGATCAGTTGTTGGTTTCACTGCTGTTTCTGGGCCTGATTTACTGCCTGGTGTTCACGGACTGGCCTGCTGTCTGGGTGTTTACCTGCACGATGCTGGGCGCCTATTTCACCGGCCTGGTGAGCACGGCCGATTTGCTGTCCAAAGGCTCCAACTCGGGATTGATTACCCTGGTGCTCCTGTTGCTGGTCTCGGTGGGCCTGGAGAAGCTCTCGTGGCTGAGCAACCTCTCCGGAAAACTGGTCAGTAAAAGCTATATCGGCAGTCTGCTTCGCGTAGGCGGCGTGACCGCGCTGTTTTCCGCCTTCGTCAACAATACCGCCGTGGTGGCAACGCTCGCCCACAGTATTCGCAGTAACCGTTTTCATCCGGCGTCGCGCCTGCTCATCCCCCTGTCCTATGCCGCTATCCTGGGCGGAACGACTACCCTCATCGGTACCTCAACCAACCTCATCGTCAGCAGCTTCCTTGAGGATGCCACGGGTCAGGGGCTTGCATTTTTTGATTTCTTTATCGTCGGTATCGCTGCCACCGTGGTGGGCCTGATGGTGCTGTGCCTCAGCGCGCGACTACTCCCCGCCGACGGCGGCGACGTTATCGACGTGAACGAGTACCTGATCGAAGCGGAGGTCGGGCCCGATTCACGCCTGATCGGCAAGAGTATTCTGGCCAATCGCCTGCGCGACCTGGACGATCTGTTCCTGGTGGAGATCGTTCGGGGTGATCACCTGATTTCACCGGTGGCGCCCAGTGAATACATCGAGGTGGGTGACAAGTTGATCTTCTCTGGCGACATCAAGCAGGTGAACGCACTGGAGAACATTTCCGGCTTGCGCTTGTTTGCGCTGGAAGAGGGGCTGCTGCGCGACAACATGGTGGAAGTGATTGTTATGCCCAATGCGGCCATTGAGGGCAAGACCGTGAAGGACACCGGCTTTCGCTCGATGTTTGATGCCGCTGTGGTGGGCATGCGCCGGGGCGGTAAGCGTTTGTCCGGCAAGCTCGGGAATATCTCGATTCAGGCCGGCGACTCGATGATGCTGGCGGTGGGGCCCGACTTCAATGCGCGTAAAAACCTGGACAAAAACTTCGTCGTTGTCGATGACGCAGTGGCAGGCGCGCGAGTTTCACCGCTGCAGAACTACCTGATCAGCTTCACCTTATTGGCGGTGGTGGCGGCGGCAAGCATGAACATCGTGCCGCTGATCAAGGGCCTGGCGATGCTGCTGGTGCTGATGCTGGTGATGGGGGTGGTTAAAGGGTCCGAGCTGCGACGCCGATTCCCCTTCGAGCTGTGGCTGATAATCGCGTCGGCGCTAACGTTGGCGCAGGCCCTCACCAATTCCGGCTTGGTGTCCCTGCTGGCCACGGGCCTGCATACCCACCTGGCGGTGCTCGGCCCTTACGTAGCGTTGGGCGGCGTTTTTCTCGGCACGTTAGTGCTTACTGAAACCATGACCAACAACGCGGCTGCGGCGCTGGCCTTTCCGATTGCCTACGGCCTTGCCGAGAGTTACGGCCTCAATCACATGCCTTTCATTATGGCGGTGGCCTACGGTGCCAGTGCCAGTTTCCTCACGCCCTATGGCTACACCACTAACCTGATGGTGCAAAACCTTGGGGGCTACACTCTCAAGGATTACTTCCGCACCGGATTGCCCCTGTCCCTTGCGTACAGCGCCACGGTGTTGGTGCTCATTCCGATGGTATTTCCCTTTCAATCTTAACGATCAATTCACCTTAGACGCTAAAGCCGCTGCGGCTGAGGGGTAGCTCCCGTACACGCTCGCCGGTAGCGGCGAACAGGGCGTTGGTCACCGCCGGTGCCAGCGGTGGTAAGGCCGGTTCACCGGTGCCCGTGGGCGAATTCGCCGATTGCAGGAAGTGTACGTCGATCTGCGGCGCACGATTAACCCGCAGCAGCGGGTAGTCGTGGAAGTTGGACTGCCGCACGCGGCCCTTTTCAATATCCAGTGCCAGTCCCGCCATGGTGGAGTAGCCATCGATGACAGAGCCCTGTACCTGGTTCTCGGCACCGCTCAGGTTCACAATCGGGCCAACATCGCCAACCACTGTTACCCGGTGCAGCGTGACCTTTCGATCGGTATCTACCGATACTTCTGCCACATTGGCAAAGTACCCGCCATGACTGAAGTGGAAGGCCAGGCCCTGGCCACGGCCCTTGGCTGTTTTGCCCCAGCCGGCTTTTTCTGCCACCAGTTTCAGCACGCCTGCGGCTCGGGCGTTGTCGAGTTCTCGCCCGGCACCTTCACTGGCAGGACGGGCTGTGCGCCCGAGGATTTCCAGCAGAAACTCCAGATGATCGCGCTCTGCTGCCACTGAGAGCTCATGGAGAAAGCCCTGTACTGCGAACGCAATGCCGTTGGAGCCGGGCGCGCGCCACCAGCCACTGGGAATGCCCGAATCCATCAAGCTGCGCTCGAGGCGAGCATTGGGGATGAGTGGCGCCGGGAATTCGTTGCTGCTGAGGTTCCCGCCTCGGGCCGGTTTTTCGCCGTCGTCGGTGAAGGAAATGAAGTGATTGTGCCAGGCTTGCAGTTCGCCCTTATCATTCAGGGCGCCGCGCAGGGCATGAAAGCCACCGACTCGGTAGAAGTCGAAAGCCATATCATCTTCGCGAGTCCATTGCAGCTTAACCGGCACGCCCGCCCGCTTGGCGATAGCGGCTGCTTCACAGCAGTAATCGTTCATCAATCGCCGACCGAAACCACCGCCGATGCGCGTCTGGTTTAGTGTCACGGCCGATTCCGGCAGTTCGAGCAAGCCCGCTACCGCGGTCACCGCCCGCTGGGGCATCTGCGTTGGCGCCCATAATTCACAGCGTCCGTCTGTGACATGTGCGGTGCAGTTCTGCGGTTCGAGGGGGGCATGTGGTACGAATGGATAGGTGTAAAACGCCTCAACGCTGCGATGCGCCGAAGCCAGGGCGGCATCCACGTCGCCTGCATTGTCCAGTTCGGCCTGGCCCTTCTTGTCGCGAAGGTTGCGTGCCTCTTTCACCTTCGCCTGCCAATCATCCTTGGCAGCGCTGGATTCGTCCCATTCCACCTGTAATGTTTTGCGTGCGCTGAAGGCGGCCCAGGTCGAGTTGGCGATAATGGCAACGCCCGGCAGTAGTTCAGTGACTTCGCCGTTGCCGGCCAGAATGAAGGCATCACTGACGCCGGGTAGCGCCTTGACCGCATCCAGATTGGCGGACTTTACCGAACCGCCGCGTGCAGGGCATTTGACGTAGACCGCGTAGTGCATGTTCGGCACTTGCTGGTCGATGCCAAATAGCGGTTTGCCGGTAACGATAGCCGGGTTGTCGACACCGCTGATACGGCGGCCGAGCAAACGGTATTGATCCGGTGATTTCAGCGTCAGTGTATCGGGTTCAGGTACGGCCTGTTGAGATGCCGCCTCCGCCAGTTCCCCGTAGGTGGCGCTGCGATTGCTGGCGGGATGAAACACCTTGCTGTCGCGTGTCTGGCAGGACTCGGCAGGCACCTGCCACTGGCTGGCGGCGGCTGCAACCAACATGGCCCGAGCCGCGGCGCCGGCCTGGCGCAAGGGGTCCCAGTTCATGGGAATGGACAGGGAGCCACCAGCGAACTGTGGGCCATAGCGTTTGGCATCGATGTCGGACTGGACCACGTCAACCGTTGACCAATCTGCATCCAGTTCCTCTGCCACGATCATCGGCAGGGAGGTTTTTACGCCCTGGCCGGCTTCCGGATTCTTGGCCGCAATGACCACGGTGTTGTCCGGCTTTATCATCACATAGGCGTTCACGGTGCCCAGGGCACCATCGGCACTGGCCGCGCGAGTGTTCAAGCTAAAACCCAGCGCCAGGGTACCACTGGCCATACCGCCAAGTTTGATAAAACCCCGCCGCCCAATGGCCTGATCGCGTCCGCGCTCGATCAGGCTGTCCAGTAAGGATTGCGCATCGTTCATGACAATACCTCCTCCGCGGTGGCGTCGTAAGCCAGCTGTTCAGCCGCCTGGGCAATCGCGCTCTTGATCCGCACATAACATCCGCAGCGACACAAATTGCCCGCCATGGCGGATTCGATCTGGTCGGAACTGGGTGAGGGATTATTGGCCAGCAGCGCTGCCGCGTTCATTATCTGTCCCGCCTGGCAGTAACCGCACTGGGGTACGTCCTGAGCAATCCAGGCCGCCTGCAGCGGGTGGAGTTCGTCATCGGTGGCAAGGCCTTCGATGGTGGTGATCTTACGGCCGGTGAGCGCTGCGGCTGGCAGAGAGCAGGAGCGCACAGGCTGATCGTCTACATGCACTGTGCAAGCACCGCAATAGCCACCTCCACAGCCGTACTTGGTACCTACCAGCCCCAGGCTGTCGCGCAGCACCCAGAGCAGGGGGATATCGTCGGGGAGGTCGGTGAGGCGGTGGGTCGCCCCATTTACAGTCAGTTCAACGTCCATAACGTGTCCCTCGGCGGTGGTCCTGTGGAGCGTGGAGTATGGCATAGACACTGAAAAGTTGCCGTGGTTCAGAAAGTCGGTGAAGGTCCGGTGTGATTCCGCAGCGCGTCTGCCTACAATGCTGATTGTCTGCACATGCGCCGTGAATAAGGGGTCACGATGACGACAATCGGGGTGAGGCTGCTCGCTGCGCTGCTTGGTGTAATTATTACTACCGTCCAGGGCCAGGGGGCAGCGGAAGAGCGCCACTACACTGAAGTCCGCGAACCCTGTGCCGATTACCGTCCCGCTCGTCGCCCTCTGTTTGGCGATCTGCACGTGCACACACGTTACTCCCTCGATGCTTCAACCCAGGGCACGCGCACCTCGCCTGATCAGGCCTACCGTTTCGCGCGCGGCGAGGCCTTGCCGATCCAGCCCTGGAACGAGCAGGGCGAAGCGGCGCGCTCTCTGCAGCTCTCACGACCGCTGGATTTTGCCATGGTGTCTGATCACGCTGAATTGATCGGTGAAGTGCATATGTGCAATACGCCCGCGGTGGAGGGCTACGGGAGCCTTTACTGCCGCTTTTACCGCACCTTCCCGCGAGGGGCGTATTACCTGTTCAACTATATGTCCGCCATGCGGGCCTCGCACCTGGGCTTATGCGGCGAGGATGACGAGTTGTGCAAACGCGCTGCAGTTCACCCCTGGGCGGAAATGCAGGACGCGGCGCAAGCGCACTACGACCGAAGCGACAACTGCGAGTTCACTACCTTTGTGGGCTACGAGTGGACGGGTGTAGAGCGCAGCAGCGGCGGCAACCTGCATCGCAATATCCTGTTCCGTAATGCTCGCGTGCCAAATCTGCCGGTGAGCTACATCGACGCACCTTCAGCCGAACGCCTGTGGCATCACCTGGAACAGGATTGCAATGTGAGCGATCCGTTTTGCGAAGCGCTCAGTATTCCCCACAACGGCAACCTCAGTGCCGGCTTTATGTTCAGCCTGAGTGATAGTGACGGCCAGCCCTGGACGCCGGCGCTTGCGGACCTGCGCGGGCGCATTGAACCGCTGGTGGAGATCATGCAGCACAAGGGCTCTTCCGAGTGCTACTACGCAGCGGGCGTGACCCGCGACGAACTCTGCGCGTTCGAACAACTATCGATTGATAACATCGCGGGCTTCGACAATCCGCCACAACCGGATACCGGTTTTACGCGGCAGACGTTGAATCGCGGCCTGGAACTGGAAGCGGCCTTGGGTGTGAATCCCTTCAAGTTGGGAATTCTGGCCAGCACCGATACGCATCTGGGCGCGGCCGGCGCTGCGCAGGAATCCCGTTTTCTCGGGCACGGTGGTGCGGGCGTTCCGGCCCTCAAGGTAATTCCTCCGGGCCTACCTGATAAACCCGAATACAATCCGGGTGGACTGGCGGTGGTGTGGGCGGAGGAAAATTCCCGCGACGCTATTTTTGCCGCGCTGCAGCGGCGCGAAACCTACGGTACGTCCGGGCCCAGAATCACCGCGCGATTTTTTGCCGGGTGGGACTACGATGCCCAACTCTGTGACGCGCCCGATTTCGTCGAGCGGGCCTACGCCGGCGGTACGCCCATGGGCGGCGATTTGAAAGGGAAGGGCAATGCTCCCCGGTTTGCGGTATTTGCTCGTCAGGATGCCGGTACTAAACATTCGCCAGGCATGCCCTTGCAGCGGATTCAGATCGTCAAGGGCTGGCTGGATGACACCGGCGCACCTCGGCAACGCGTGATTGATGTGGCCGGTACTGCCGACAATGGCGCTTCGGTCAATCTCTCGACCTGTGAAGTGACGGGGAAGGGCGCGACCCAGCTTTGTTCAGTCTGGACCGACCAGGATTTCAACCCCCGGCAACGTGCGTGGTACTACGCCCGTGTGCTGGAAAATCCCAGCTGCCGTTGGAGCCAGCGGCAGTGCGTAGCTGCCGGTGTGCAATGTGATGATCCAGCCACCATTGGCGAGGGTTATGAAGCCTGTTGCGCCGCTGAGCACCGCCCGGTTATTCAGGAACGGGCGTGGACCTCGCCAATCTGGTATTCACCGGCATCCTAGTCGGCGTCAATCTCCAGCGCGGTTTTGGCGAAGGCCAGCGCAGCTGCCGAATCAACCCGTGTGCTGTAGGCTTCCAGGAACAGCTTGCCCACAATTTTCCCCTGCGGGTCGATGACGATCATGCCCGGGTGGGGAATACCGTATTGCATATCACCTTCTTCGTACTGTTCGTTGAGTATGCCCAGCGTTTTGAAACTCATCGCATCGATATCCGAGAGCAGGGGAATGGTGATGCCCTGCGCGTCGGCGAAGGTTTTTTGCTCTTCAGGGGTGTCGTAGGTGATGGCAACCAGACCGATCCCCGCCTTGTCGAAATCTGCCTTGTGTTCCTGCAGCTGGACCATCTGCTTCATGCAGTAGGGGCACCAGTCCAGTGAACGGCTAGCCACCAGCACAGTGCCATGGGCGCCGGCAAAGGGGGTGAGCAGGGTAATTTCCTTGCCTTGATAGCTGGCCCGAAGGCCCGGAAACAGCGAGCCGACGGCCGGACCCGGGTCAAAAGCATCGGTGTCAGCAGGCAGGAACATATCGTCGGTGAGGCGCGAGTAGGCCGCTTCCTTCACCTCGTCCTGGTAGAGATAAATCGTGACGGTGCCCAGTCCGAGCACGATGGCGAGTACGATCAATACGCGTTGCATGGGGCGTCCTGTGTACAGATGGTGGACGGGTAGTATATCGCCGCTGTTGGCCCACTTGCGAGTTGCACGCGTGCACGCGTGCTGGCAGCATCCCCTAACCAAGGCCCAACATCCGGGAACCAACCTACTATGTTGAATCTGGCTTACCTGTTAATTGGAATCGGTCTGCTTGCCGCTGGCGGTGAAGCCCTGATTCGCGGTGCGCTGGGCGCGGCGAAACAGCTGGGCATATCCCCGCTGCTGTCCGGTTTGTTGATTGTTGGTTGTGGCACTTCAATGCCGGAGTTGGTGGTGTCCATCGATGCCGTGGTGGCGGGGCGGCCCGACCTCGCAATCGGCAATGTTGTGGGCAGTAATATTGCCAACATCCTGCTGGTCCTCGGACTCTGCGCCATTGTGACACCCCTGACGGTCTCTCATCTGGCGTTGCGACGCGATGCGTTAATGGTCATTGTGGCGAGCGTCCTGTTTATTGTGTTGGCCGCCGATGGCAGCGTGTCGTTTTGGGATGCCGCGATATTATTACTTTTGCTGGTCATCTACCTGGTGTGGGCCTATCGGACGGAAAAGTTAAAGGGCGCCCCCGCAGCGGCCGTGCACGAGGCGGAAGCGGCGGAAGTGACCCTGATTCCGCAGACCTTGCCGTGGTGTATAGCAGCCATCGCGCTGGGGCTGGCAACCCTTGTCGCCGGATCCAAAGTCCTGCTCGCGGGGGCTGTTGGTATTGCTCAAGTAATGGGTGTATCCGAAGCGGTTATCGGCCTTACGCTGGTGGCGGTGGGGACATCGCTGCCGGAGCTCACCATTTCACTTATCGCCGCATTCCGGCAGCACGCTGACGTGGCGATTGGCAATGCCCTGGGTAGCAACCTGTTTAACCTGCTCGGTATCCTGGGTGTTTCCGCGCTGGTACATCCGATGGATGTCGCCGGGCGGGTACTGGCGTTTGACCAGTGGATCATGTTGGCCGTGGCCTTTGTGCTGCTGGCGTTTCTATTGTCCAGCAGGCGACTTAGCCGGATTGAAGGGGCTGCATTGGCGGCCGGTTACGTGGCATACGTTGGTGTCAGTTTTTCCACGCTGGCGGGTTAGTCAATAGTCGGCAGGCAGACGGTCACTTCCAGTCCGGGTTCGATATTTGCTGCGCTGATGCTGCCGGCATGTGCCTCACAGGCGCGTCGTGCGATAGCCAGTCCGAGTCCGTAGCCGCCTGTTTCGCGAGCGCGCGCAGTGTCCACGCGGTAGAACGTGTCGAACACGCGCTCCAGTTCAGACTCGGGAATGCCGGGGCCGGCGTCTTGCACGGTCACTGTACAATCCGAGCCAGTGGTGGTGAGGGCTACCTGAACACGGGCGCCTTCGGGGCTGTGGTGCAGGGCGTTGCGCAGAATGTTTTCAAAACACTTTTTAAGCAGGTCGCCATGTGTGGCGATTGTCAGCTCAGACAATTCGCTGTGGAACTGCACGCGAACACCCCGTGCCTTGCCTTCGAACCCGGCATCGGTACAAAGCTCGTCCAGCAAGAACACCAGGTCGATGTGGTCGGTCAGGGGAATCTCACCATCAGGTACCGACAACAGCTGGCTGATCAACTCCTCCAGACGGTCGGCTTCGCGTTCAATGCGTTCGATATGGGCGTTATCACCCGTGTTTCCGCGGCGCAATAGCGCCAATGCAACCTGCATGCGTGCCAGCGGTGAGCGCAGTTCGTGGGATACATCGCTTAATAGCCG
This sequence comes from Gammaproteobacteria bacterium, assembly GCA_030427085.1. Classification (GTDB taxonomy): domain Bacteria; phylum Pseudomonadota; class Gammaproteobacteria; order Pseudomonadales; family Halieaceae; genus JAUHXH01. The sequence goes on from JAUHXH010000001.1 coordinate 408,572, forward strand.
CCGCTGTGCCTGGATGCGTTCTTGCAATTGTTCGGCCATGCGGTTGAAATCGCGTGCCAACTGGTCGGTTTCATCGCCGCCTGCGGGGCGTACATCGATACGCGCGTCGAGGTCGCCGTCAGCGAGACTGCGCGCCGTCTGGCCGAGGCGTTTGATGCGCCGCGTTAGTAGAAGGGACAGTAAATAACACACCAGGCCAGATGCGAGGACGGCCAGGGAGACACGCAGCCACCAGTTCTCCTGTAACAGCCCGGCCAATCGCCCACTACCGCGCGGCGGCATCACGATGACACGCATTCGACCCTCGTCCTGACGGAAGAAGTCGTGGCCCATCACCGGGCCGTTGGGAGTGTGATCAGCAACCCTGCGGGGCGCACCCTGTAGTTTTCGCAATACACGGCGAGCCGGTGGAGGCAGTTTGCGTTGCTGGATTTCGTTGCCGGCGGCATCCACCACGAAAATGCGCACACCAAATCGTTCCTCGGAGCGCGCAATGAGGTCTGGTAACTCTTCCAAAGGTTCATTTTGCAGGCTGTATATCAGGCGCAGGAAAAAACGGTGGGGCGGTTCTTTGGGGCGCTCTTCCGTGGCGGCGAACACGGGTAGCTCTTCCAGGTAACGCATGGACAGGCCCCAACTCGCCAGCACCACCAGCGTGACCAGCCAGAAGCCGAGGAATATTTTGATAAAGAGTCGAGACATGTGAGGTTCAGGCCTCGCCGGTGAATTGATAACCCACGCCGCGCACACTGACGATGAGGGGGGCTTCGTCCACGTCTGCCAGTTTGCGACGCAATTTGCTGATGTGTACGTCGACGCTGCGATCGTACGCCGACAGGGGGCGGCCGAGGGCGTGCTGGCACAGAGTTTCCTTGTCGACTGCCTGTCCGGCATTTTCCATCAGGCATTGCAGCAGTGAGAATTCCGCACTGGTTAACGTCAGCGGTTCGCCTGAAAGGGTGGCTTGCCGGCGGGCGGGACTCAGCGAGAGTTGTCCGATTTGCAGCTCGGTGGCACCACTGCCGGCAGTATTCTCCCGACGCCGAAGGATGGCGCGCAACCTGGCCGCCAGTTCGCGCGGGTTGCAGGGTTTGGGCAAGTAGTCATCAGCACCCATTTCCAAACCGATAATCCGGTCCGTGTCTTCGCCACGCGCGGTCAACATCAGGATCGGCACTGTGCTGAATTCCCGTATGCGCCGCAATACTTCCAGCCCCTGCATGGAAGGCAGCATGATATCCAGCACCATGGCATCGGGCTTGTCTTCCCGGCAACGTTCGATGGCCTGTACACCATCGTGTACTGCACTCACCGAAAAACCTTCCAGGCACAAAAACTCCTCCAGCAACTGGCACAGTTCCTTGTCGTCATCGATTAATAAAATGCGCTGGGTCATCGGTCGTTATGTTGAAAGGCTTGAAGGCAGTATCTGTGAAGGGGGAGGGCGATGTCACGCGGCTTTACAGCCGTGGCAGAAACTTTACATATCTTTACCCCGTGAGCGCACAACTTAACCTGGCCAGCATCTAGACTGGTTTCACGGTGAACGACAGGCATTTCAGCCCCACCGCAACGGACTTGAATGAGGAGTGTCGACAATGGTTAACATGATGAACAAGTATTTTGTAGGTGCCATTTTTGGTCTGGGTCTGGCGCTGGGTGCGAGTATTGCACCGGCCCAGGATGAAGACGTGATGGACTCTATGCATCGTTTCGGTCACGGCATGGCGCGCATGGCGCACCACCTGGAGCTGACTGATGCCCAGAAGGAAGAGATTAGCGTTATCTTTGAGGAAGCCCACGCGGCCGGAGCGGCCGACCGGGAGCGCCGGGAGGTACTGCGCGATGAACTCGAAACATTAATGGACGATTACAACGCCACCCAGGCTCAGGCTATCAGCACAGAGCTGGGCGAAATCCACGGTCGTCTTGCCTACATCCGCATCGACTCGCGAGCGCAAATCAACGAAGTGCTGACCGAGGAGCAACTCGAGGAGTTAGCCGAGATGCGTGAACAACACGCAGAGCGGCGTGGCAAGGGTGGCAAGCGGTTCGGTGGTCCCGACGGTCGCGGCGATTTCTAAAGTCTGATCATCCCTGGTCAGTAATACTTCGGGAGCCTCGGCTCCCGTTTTTTTATAGCTGCCGATGCGCCAACCCAAGCTGTTCGCACAGCGCCTGGGCATCCACTGCCACCGGCGCAACCACGGCGGTACTGGCCTGTTCCGGGCGCAGGTAAGCCTCGGTTACGCGCCGCAGATCGTCCAGCGTGACCGCCAGTACTTCCCGACGGAACTGTTCGCGCTGATCGTGCCCACGGCCGAACAACTGATTGTGGAAATGTTGTTTGGCTTCTCCTGCTGGAGAACTGGGCTTATCGAGCGAGCCGATCACACCCAGAATGGCTTCTTCCAACGCCCGACCGGGGTTTGTCAGCGCCATCATCCACTCTATGCTGCCGTCGAAGTCCGCCAGGGTTTCTGCCAGCCGAGGATCACGATACGAGTAGAAGCGGAAGGCGGCTATGCTGGAGTCCTGACCCGCACCACCACCGTAGGCACCGCCCTGTTCACGAATGGCGCGGTGCAGGAAGCCGTTGCGCAGGAAGCCACCCAGTACGGTCAGAGCAGCTGCGTCGGGATGGCCCACGGGGACGGTGGGGTAGGCGCGGGCGCAGAAATTGACCTGCGTGTTGGTGGTCCACAATTCATTGCGCCCCTCGCGCAGGTGTGCGGGGGCAAAGTGGGAGGCGACGGGAGCGTTCGCCGTATCCGGCCAGATTGCCCGTTGCGTCGCGAGCAGTGCAGGCATGGTGTCTTCTTCAGCCACACACAGGTGTTGCCGCGGATTGTGGGCCAGTGTGGTGTGGAGTTGCGCGAGCTCGTTGCCAAAGGCACGGCAGGCATCCGGGTCGCGCAATTGATCGTCCAGTTCCCGCAAGTAGCTGAGCCCCGCCAGCCCTGACAGGCGATGGTTCAGGTCGGCCAGTGGGCTCATACCGGCGCACGCGGCCGCCATGGCAAGGCCGTGTCCATTGCCGGTAAGCGACTGTTCCCGGCGGGCGCGTTGTTGGCTGACCAGTTCCCGCAGGCGGTTGTGCTCATCGAAGCGGGGATTGCTCAAGGTATCGTGCATCAATTGCGCTTGCTGCTCCTGGCGATTGGCCAGGGCTTTGGAAGACAGTACCAGGTAGCCAGCTACGTCCTGCTCCGAGTTCACGTCACCGCGCAGCGAGGTGAAAGCATTGATAGCGCCCACTTCACCGGCCTGCCGCTCCTGGGTTTGTAGATAGCTCTGGTCGCCCAGCCCCACCTCCGTTAATGCTGCGGTGTACAGCGGGAGCAGGTGGGTCTGGCGATCATTGAGTGTGGGCAGGGGGGCCAGCGTCTGGCGATAAACCAGACCATTGGTGCCCTGCTCGTACCAGGTAATGGCGTCGTTGTTGGCGGCGCCGCCGTGGGCCACCAGGTCCGGCAGGCTGGCCGGTACGTCGGAGAGTTCTACCCGAGGCAGTACAGAATCATCATCCTGTTGCGCCTGGCGCTCAATTAACTTGCTGGCGAGCGAGATGGTATTACTGATCTGCGCGTCGTCCATGGTTTTGCGCAGTTCAGCCAGCCGTTGTGTCTCACTGTTGTTGCGCTGCTCGGATAGAGTCCGGTCGGGTTGTAAAACCAGTGTGATGCGATGCGGATTGTCCAGTAGTAATCGCCGCGCAATGCTGCGGATATAGTCGGGATCGGTGATTTTCTGGCGCAGGTCGGCGATGACCGGTTCCAGGTCCAGCACGGCGATCGGATCACTGTAGTGGGTGGCGGCGCCGAGTGCGGTGAGAATCAGCTGTAAACCGTAGGGGTAGGAGTCCCCGCTGATTTCCCGTTGGTGTAATTCAAGCTGATGCAGCACGGCTTCCAGGCGCTCCTGGGGGACGCCCTCATCAGCGACATTTTGCATCACATTCAACACCAGTGATTCCAGCGCATCGGCATGCTCTGCCTCGGAGCCTTCGATCCCGCAGCAGAACACCAGTTGGCGCATGGAATCTTCCAGCCCGCACATGGGAGAGGGAGCCTGCCCCAGTTCAGTGGTTTCCAGCGCTTGTTGCAGTACGGACGCGGAATTGTCCAACAAAACACTGGAAAGCAACTGTGCCTCCAGCATCTGGGTCAGGTCGGTACTGTCACCCAGCACCCAGGCCATGACGATATGTGTTTTGCGCTCGGTACTACCGGGGTCGTCAAAGGCATAGGTATCCACGTGACGTTGGGCGGCGGAGAAGGGCGTCTGCGGAGCCACGGCAATGCGTTGGTCAAGGCGTTCGAACCGGCTGAGTGCGCTGGCTTCGAAGCGTGACTGCAAGGTGGCCGCCTCCATATCGCCAAAGGTCATGAAGATGGCGTTGCTGGGGTGATAGTGACTGCGATAGAAATTCTGTAGCTGTTCGTAACTGAGGTCGGGAATGTGGGCCGGGTCGCCGCCACTGTTGAAGTGGTAGGTGGTATCGGGCAGTAGGTGGAAGCAGATGCGGTCCCACAGCACGGCATTCACCGAACTCATGGCGCCCTTCATTTCATTGAATACCACGCCTTTGAATACCAGCGGGGAATCGGGGTTCTCCGCTTCGCTGAATTCCACGCGGTGACCTTCCTGGGCGAAGTCCAGCGGATCCAGACGGGAAAAGAACACCGCGTCCAGGTAGACATCCAGCAGATTGTTGAAGTCCTTGGCGTTCTGGCTGGCAAAGGGGTAGGCGGTCCAGTCACTGCTGGTGAAGGCGTTCATGAAGGTATTGAGTGAACGGCGCAACATCATGAAGAAGGGGTCGCGCACCGGATAGCGCTCGCTGCCGCACAGGGCGGTGTGTTCCAGGATGTGCGCCACGCCGGTGGAGTCACTGGGCACGGTGCGCAGCGCTACCAGGAAGACGTTTTCATTGTTATTAGCGGCCAGATGGTAGTGGGCAGCCCCGGTGGCGCGGTGCCGAAACTCCTGCACCTGCAGGTTGAGGGCATCGATGTCGGTGGTCCGGACCAGCTCGAAGCTTGGGTGGGATTGGACGCTGGGCTTGGGTTCACTCATGAAATAAAGCTCTGAACGGCGGCAAAACCGCTAGTCTAGCGCGAATCGGCGGCAGAATCTGTGTCGGAGCCCCGAAAGTCGCGGTCGTTGATCTCCAGCCGGTAGAGCCAGGGCCAATACTTGCCGGTCACCCAGAAGCCGCCGTCCTCGGGATTGATAGCGATGCCGTTGAGCACATCCACACCCTCTGGGCGCAGTGCCAGTGGGAACAGGTCGCTCAGGTCAAGTGTGGCAATCACCGCGCCAGTGGCGGCATCGATCTCGAGAATTTCGTCGCTCTGCCAGCGGTTGGCCCACACATGCCCCTCATGACACTCCAGCTCGTTGATACGATCCACCGGCTCGTCGTTTCGCGTAACCGCAAGAGATTCCTGTACCGTAAGTTGGTCCGGTTGCATAAAGTACAGGCGATCGCTGCCGTCGCTGTAAATCAATCGCTCACCATCGTGGCACAGCCCCCAACCCTGGCCGGGTAAAGCGAACTGCCGGCTCAGGTCCAGGGTGTCGCGATCAAAGACGAGGCCGATGCCGGAGCGCCAGGTTAACTGGAAAATATCATCGTCCAGTACCGTCAGACCCTCAGCAAACAATTGTGGGGGGAGTTGCTTGCCGGCGTTGAGGGTCATCGAGGGAAAGTCGAAGCGCAGCAGCCGCGACTGGCCATACTTCCCGGTACTGACATAGAGCGCCTCCCGATTGAACTCCAGGCCCTGCACGAACAGGCCGGGCGGCATGGCGATGCGCTCGACCACGCGGTAGGTGAGTGCGTCCACCGCGAATGCCAGTGGAGAAAATACCAGCAACAGGGAAGTTAGAATGTGACCGGGCTTCAAATGCGGTTCCTCGCCAGATCCCGTGCCAGAAAGCGCGCCGGTGACAGTGCGCGCACTAGCGCATCGGGCAGGGGAGGGGTTTCGTCGCAGATCATACTGGCCAGTAACTCACCCGCCAATGGGGTAGAAGTCAAACCGCGGGAGCCGTGGCCGCAGGTGATGTAGAGCTGGGGCAGGCAGGGTGCGGGTTGGTCGATAATACGCCGTGCATTGCGGCGCAACTCGCCGTAGGTGTCCAGAAAAGCCTCCCGGTCCGGCAGGGGCCCTACCAGTGGCAGGTAGTCCGGGCTGGCACAGCGAAAGCCAACGCGCCCCGGTAGGGCCGCGGGGTCCTGGGTGTCCAGCACGCGGGCCAGCTCCGGGAGTGCCTTGCTCAGCGCAGCAAGATTGTGGGCATTGTCCTGCGGGCGTAAGTCCGTGTCTGTGTCGCCAATGTCGAAGGTGGCGCCAATGCAATGGGAACCCTCTGCGGCGGGAGCGATGTAGCCAGTGTGGCAAACGACGCTGTTCAGGCGATTCGGCAAAGCCACTTGTGTGGTTTGCCCACGTATCGATTGCAGGGGCAGCCACTGTGCGCCGGCAAAGCCACGCGTGCCTTCGCCACAGGCGATGATCGCAGTGGGCGCTTGGGCGAGGTCACCGGTGGGCCCGCACGCCGTCCAGAGCCCGTTACGGTGTTCCAGTTGGAGTACCCCGCATTGCTCATGAACCGTGATCAGCGGGTGGTTGAGTTGCTGCCGACACACAGCAGCCGGGTGTAGCCAGCCAGATTGCGGGAGCCAATAGCCAGATTGATGCACCGTCGTGCCGCACAGCACTGAGCCTTGTGTGGGATCTACCACCTGCGCGAGTTCGGGAATATCCGCCAACAACTGGCTCATGCGCTCCAGCTCCGCCTCATTGTCGCTAAGGTTGAGACTGCCGCACAGGCTGCCATCGTTACCGTTGGCGAGCGTTCCATCATTGAACAGCGCGCGGTAAAACCGGCAGGCATGGCTGTAGCTCAGTAAAGCGAAGTCGGTGAGGGCGCTGTGCCGGGGGGACAACCGCGTGTACAACACGCCCTGACGATTACCGGAGCCGGCACCCGCAATTTCACCGCGATCCAGTACCGTAACGCGAAGTCCCCGGCTGGCCAGTGCAGCGGCGCAAGTCGCGCCGGCCAGACCGGCCCCGATCACCAGGCACTCGGTAGTGGTTTGTTGCGCGTTTGCACTGCGATGCCAGGGTGTTTGGGCGGGGGGCGGTGGCACGGCTGGTGCGGTGAGTTTGCCCAGCAATCGCTCGCGTTTGCGCCCAAAGCCTGGGCCTTTCTCCACGCTGAAACCTGCTGCCTGCAAATCCCGGCGGACCCGACCGGCAGCAGTGAAGGTGGCAAAGGTCGCGTCGGGGGCGCTGGCCTGGGCGATAGCAGTACACAATTCACCGCGCCACATGGCGTCGTTACAGGCGGGTGCAAAACCATCGAGATACCAGGCCTTTACCCCCCGCCACTCACTCAGGGCCGCGTTGGCTTCCTCCCACCACAGATCAAGCGTTATCGCTCCCCGCTCCAATTGCAGACGGTGCGGCCCCTGTAGCGCGAGTGGCCAGTGCTCGCACAACGTATCGGCAAGGTCTTTGAGGTCGGTCCAGGGAGCCAGGGCCTGCTTCAGATCGGCCGGGCCCAGCGGAAAACGTTCTACCGCCAGATAGTGAAGTGGTGGCCGCGGCTCTGGCAGTTCGCGCCAGGCAGCCCAGGTGGCCAGGAAGTTGAGCCCGGTACCGAAGCCCAGTTCACCCACGGTAAACCGCGCAGTGCCGCTGTGCTGCCAGCGCTCGGGCAGGTTATTCCCCTTCAGGAAGACGAAGCGTGTTTCCGCCAGCCCGTCGTCGCGCGAGTAGTAAACGTCATTGAACTGGCGTGATCGGGGCACACCTTCGGTGGTCCACTCGATGTCGGCATTGGCTGCCGGACGCCAGGTTTGATTGTCCCGGCTCATCAGGCCGGCGGTGCGAGGTCCAGTTCCGGGGGCAGCCACTGGGGCAGGTAGGCACCGTCCTGGGCCAGTAGATCGACGATGGGAATCACGTGGAGCTCTGGTTCCGCCGAGGCGGGGCTGTACAGCGTCAACAGGTAGTCGCCCGGTGCCATATCCTGGGGTAGGCGAACGTGCCACTGGCGATCGCGCACCGTGAGTACCGTTTCACCCCCGTGCAGGCGCACGCGCGCCAGGTAATGGCCTTTGCCCACCGATTTCAGACTGCGCGACTCATTACTGACCAGTTGCCCTGACAGCCGCGTGCGCAGGTTGCAGATAGGGCTCAGCTCACGATGGCTCTCGGGAATGGCGGGGTCGGCTAGCCGTTGGCTAATCTGCGCGAGGGCGGTGTAGCCCTCGATGCCGGACAAGCGCACCTTGTCGGCGGAAAAGGGAATGCGGGCCTGGGACATGGCGTCACGGCGGTAGGCATCCAACTGCGCAGCGGCCACCGCGCGCGGGTCGGGGTCGCTGTCATTGGGCTCCAGCGCTTCCTGTTTCTCAGCGTATTGCTGCCACAGGGTGCGTAGGCGCTCCACCTCACGCTCCTCCGGGCTCTCCTCCAGCACCGGGTCCGACAGCCGCAGGGGTTTGGTTTCGCCGCTATCCAGCGCACCCTCCAGCGAGGGTTGTGATGCCAGCTTGGCGCGCAACAGGGCCACTTCTTTGGTGCTCAGGGCCAGTAATTTTTCATTCAACGCGGTGCGCTGGGCCAGCAGGCTCTGGACGGCGGGATTGTCGCTGTCTGCGGCCGTTACTCCCTCGGGTAACAGCAGGGCGATGGACTGCTGGAACTGGGCGATTTCCTGTTCGATAGCGGCGCGTTGGGCGCGTATTTCGTCCAGATCGGCACTGGCAGCGGCCTGGCCTGCAGCAGCCATGCAGCACAACAGCAGCGCGCCCCGCAAGGCGGCGCACATGCTAAGCGAGCCGAATCGGGTGTTGGCTCGGCGTTGTCGGGTGGTACTTTGCATCGCGACATCTCACCTGTGACGCGTTGTATATTAGCAATGCCTTCAACGGCTTACAGCAATTAGTTGGAGTTATTGGGAGATTTCCCCCAAGGCCTCCAAAGCACCGCCTGTACTGGCCTTCACCGGGTCTGCGGTATAGACTTGCGCCTGCTTAGATCAACGAGGTTAGCATGTCCCAGTATCAATCCAGCCAGATGCCCCAGGAAAAGTTTTTGCGCATCTCCGTCAACCTGCTCTACCAGGCTTTTATCGACGCAGGTCGTACCGAGGCCAAGGCTCTGTTCCGCGAGCTGGCCGAGGGCAAGCGCACGGCGCTGACCAATGTGATCATGGAAGATGGCGGCAAGCTGCGCTTCGACCTGTCCCTGACCCAGGAACAATTCCGCGGCAGCCTGAACTTCAGCACCTTCAAGCGCGGCTTGACCGAGTTGCTGGTGCGCGCCGATAAAGCACTGAACAACAGCGAGAAATTGACGGTATTCAGTGGCAAGGAAGATCGCAATCAGATGATTTTTGGCGTGCTCGGCACCACCGTGGACGGCGACCAGGTCAACGTGCTCGCCCTTGGGGCCGACAGCAACAGCGCAGGTGCAGTTGAACTGCGGCTGATGTATCTGGACCACAGCCAGTTCGATCGCAGCGCTGTCGCGGGGGCGCCCGAGAGCGAGCAGCCCGAGTCCGGGCAGGCCTAGACCGGCGCGAAAGCCGGCAGCGGCGGGCAGGGTAGCGTCAGTTTTTCGTCTGGCGCCATGACCTCGGCAGTACCTGTCGCCACGGCCTTGCCGTGCTGGTTCAGTGCCTTGCAGGCAAGGGTGACCAGACGGCGTCGGGCCTGTTTCTCTGTGACTTCCAGATGAACGGTGATTTCGTCGCCGGCCTTTACTGGTAGCCGGAATTTCAGGCTCTGGCCCAGGTAGATGGTGCCGGGCCCGGGTAAGCGCATGGCCAGTGCCGCAGAAATAAATGCACCCGTCAGCATGCCGTGGGCAATACAGCCGCCGAACTGGGTGCTGGCGGCGTAGTCCGCGTCCAGGTGGACCGGGTTGACATCACCTGATGCGGCGGCGAACAGTTGAATGTCCTGGTCAGTCACCAGGCGGGAGTACTCAGCGCTCTGGCCGATTTCCAGTTCATCAAATGTAAAATTACTCAGCGTCGACACGGCGCACTCCCTGGCAGTGAACTTCAGAACCGGCGTGTGCCGGGCCGGGGAGCATAACATGGCCACAGGATTCGATGCGTGGCCGGGGAACGCACACCTTGAATCAGCAGGCAAGCACAGCCACATTGACACCGCAGGCACTGACGGCGCGCTTAAAAGAGTGCCTGCTGGCTGACGTGCCGGGGCTGCGCAAGCGCCTGCGCAGTGCACAGCAACGCCTGTCGAAAGGGCAGCCGGCCGACCGCTTGTTAAGCCAGGTCGCACACCAAATCGAAGCGTCCTCCGCGGCTGTGGCAGCACGAACCTCCGACCCCTTGCAGATTCAATATCCGGCGCAACTGCCGGTGTCAGAGCGGCGAGATGAGATCGCCGCGGCGCTGGCGGCACATCAGGTTGTGGTGGTGGCGGGGGAAACTGGCTCCGGTAAAACCACCCAGTTGCCCAAGATTTGCCTCGAACTTGGCCTGGGTACTCGCGGCCTGATTGGCCACACCCAGCCGCGACGGTTAGCGGCGCGTACGGTGGCCGCACGCATAGCCGATGAATTGGGTTGCGAGACCGGATCGACGGTAGGCTACCAGGTGCGCTTCACCGATCAGGCGTCGGCCAGTACCCGCGTCAAATTAATGACTGACGGTATTCTGCTGGCGGAGATCCAACACGATCGGTTGCTGCAGCGTTACGACGCCCTGATCATCGACGAGGCGCATGAGCGCAGCCTCAATATCGATTTCCTGCTGGGTTACCTGAAACAGATACTGCCACGTCGCCCCGACCTGAAGGTCATCATTACCTCGGCCACGATCGACGTGGAGCGCTTTGCGGAGCACTTTGATGACGCGCCGGTGATCGAAGTCTCCGGGCGCACCTACCCGGTGGAGACCCACTATTGTGAACCGCCCGAGGGGATGGAACGCAGTGATCACATCGCCGAGCTGGTAGAACAAATCCAGGCGGCTGAATACGGGCCGCGCGGCGATATGCTGGTGTTTCTCCCCGGTGAGCGCGATATTCGCGAACAGGCCCGGCGGCTGCGTGGCATGTCCGGGCTGGACGTTTTACCCCTCTACGCCCGCCTCAGTCGAGCGGAGCAGGATCGTGTGTTCAATCCCGGTAAGGGGCGCGGACTGCGCGTGGTGTTGGCCACCAATGTGGCCGAAACGTCCCTCACCGTGCCGGGCATTCGCTACGTCATCGACGCGGGCGAAGCGCGCATCAGCCGCTACAGTTTCCGTTCCCGGGTGCAACGGCTGCCGATAGAACCCATCTCCCAGGCCAGCGCGCGTCAACGTCAGGGGCGCTGTGGCCGGGTCGCGGAAGGGGTGTGTTTGCGCCTTTACAGCGAGCAGGACTTTCTGTCGCGGCCGGAATTTACTGACCCGGAAATTCTGCGAACCAACCTGGCCGCCGTGATCCTGCAGATGTTGCGCATGGGGCTGGGCGATGTGGATGCCTTTCCCTTCATCGATCCGCCGGACCCGCGTCTGGTGCGCGATGGTTATCGCAGCTTGCAGGAACTGGGCGCGGTGGACGCTGCGGGCAAGCTGACCGAGGTGGGGCGGCAGATGAGCCGGCTGCCAATCGACCCGCGACTGTCCAGGATGTTGCTCGCTGCGCAGGAGCAGTCGGTTCTGCCCGAGGTGCTGGTGATTGCCAGTGCGCTGAGTGTGCAGGATCCACGCGAACGCCCGGCGGATCGGCAGGCGCAGTCCGACCAGGCCCACGCCCGTTTTCGACATGGTGGTTCGGACTTCATGGAGTTGCTGAACCTGTGGCACTACTACGAAGCGCAGCGCCAGGTGCTCAGCCAGAAAGCGCTGCGCAAACTGTGTCAGCGTGAGTTCTTCAGTTTTACCCGTATGCGTGAGTGGCGCGACGTGCATCATCAGCTTTTGCTGGCCTGCCGTGAATTGAAACTCGGGCCGGTTGGAATGCCCGTGGACAGCACCCAGGGAGAAGGCGAAGAGAATACGGACATAAACTACGAGGCCATTCACCGCGCATTGCTCAGCGGTCTGCTCGGCAATATCGCGCAACATCAGGAACGCCACGAATACCTCGGTGCGCGCAATCGCAAGCTACAGATTTTTCCCGGCTCGGGGCAGTTCAAGGCTCGCCCGCGCTGGTTGATGGCAGCGGAAGTCGTCGAAACCAGTAAGGTATACGCACGCTGTGTGGCGCGCATCGACCCTTTGTGGGTACTCGATATCAATCCCGGTTTATTGAAACGCCACTATCACGAGCCGCGCTGGCAGCAACGCAGCGGGCGGGTGATGGCCTATGAACAGGTCTCTCTTTATGGGCTCACCGTGGCCGACAAACGGCGCGTGCACTTCGGCCCAATCGACCCGGCCACCAGTCGGAAGCTGATGATCCGTGAAGGCCTGATACCCGGGCGGCTGCGGCAACCACCGGCGTTCCTCACTGCCAACCTTTCGGTGGTGGCCGAGGTGGTGGCACTGGAAGAGCGCGTACGCCGGCGCGACCTGCTGGCTGATGAGCAGGTGCAGTACGACTTCTACGATGAGCGCCTGCCGCCGGACTGTTGTACGGCGGGACGTCTGTCGTCCTATCTTAAAAAGCACCCGGGCGCCGACGCCGCACTGCGCTTTGATCGTACGCTGATCCAGCAACGTCAGCCCGGAGCCGATGTGGTGCAGGACTTTCCCGCCAGGCTGGAGTGGGAGGGGCAGGACTACGCGCTCAGTTACCAATTCGAGCCGGGAAAAGCCGCCGATGGCATCAGCGTTACCGTCCCTGTGGCCCTGTTGAACCGCATTCCCCGGCATCGTTTCGACTGGCTGGTTCCCGGGTTGTTGCGCGACAAGTGCATCGCATTGGTTAAGGGCTTGCCCAAGTCGATTCGCAAGTCGCTGGTGCCCGCTCCCGATTTTGTCGATCGCGCATTGGCCGAACTGCAACCGGATGACACAGCGCTGGAAGTAGCGTTGGCCCGAGTGCTGGGGCGCCTGGGCGGTTTGCAGCTATCGCCGGATGCCTTTGACGCCAGCCAGTTAGATGATTTTTACCGCGTCAATTTCCGCATTGTGGACGCTCGCGGGAAATTACTCGCACAGGGACGTGAGTTGCCGGCACTGGTGCAGCGTTTTCGCAACGATACGCGCGAGGAAGTGCGCAGTGCGGGGAACGATTCACCGGCCCGGGCGAAGGTGGAGCGTTGGGACTTCGACGCCTTGCCCGCGCACTGGCATTTCAAGCAGGCCGGCGTGCAAATCACCAGTTATCCCGCGTTGGTGGATCACGGTGACAGGGTAGCGGTTGAGTTGTGCGACTACCCGGGACAGGCGCGATTGAATCACCGCGTGGGTCTGGTTCGATTGCTGCGGCAGCACAACACACAACCGGTAAAGTACCTGCGCAAGCAATTGTTACGCGGTAATCGCTTTCAACTCCTGCTGGTGGGTGCCGGGTTGGAGCGCGAGGCCATGGTGGAGGATCTGATCGACGCTGCGGTGGTGCAATGTGCTGGTTTGAATGGCGACTTGCCGCGGGAACAAGCCGCGTTCGATGCGGCCAGCGCGCTGGTGGCCCGAGATCTGGTGCGCACGGGCACTGAATTGGAAGCGGTAATTGCCAACACCCTCGAACCCCTGGCGAATGCGCGCCGCCTGCTGCAGGACTTCACCGGCAGTACCTGGCAGGCGAGCCGGGCAGATGCCGATCGGCAAGTGGGGCGACTGACCGCGCCACACAGTCTGCGTGATACGCCGCTGGACTGGTTACAACAGTGGCCTCGCTATGCGCGGGCCTTGCAGATGCGACTGGAGCGATTGCGCGGGCAGGCCGCTCGCGACATGGATCAGAGTGAGCAGTTGGCGCAACTGGCGGAACCACTTTGGGCAGCTATCGAACAGCGCCCGGGGCTATGCCTGCTGTGTGAGGCAGCCATGCGCTACCGCTGGATGTTGGAGGAGTTCCGGGTCTCCCTGTTTGCGCAGTCACTGGGCACGCGGGTAGGTGTGTCAGCCAAGCGGCTGCAAGCGCAGTGGGGCGAGGTAGAGGGCTGGCTGATTCAGCATCCCCACTGATCAAACCGGACTAGCCGATGCCTGCCAGCTGGAACGTGATACGCAAGGCGGCCAGTGCCAGTGCAATGCGCATGGCAATAAAAAACACTCGCGTGTCGATACGCTGCAATAGCGCGACGCCAACGCGAGTGCCGATGATTGCGATAACGCTGAACAGCGCAATAATGCCCAGATAGTCGCTGAACACGAAACCCAGGTAGATAAAGGCCGGTATTTTGGTCAGGTGAGTGACCAGCTGCATCACCGACTTGTTACACACGATCGCTTCTTTCGAGAGATCGTCGCGGAAGTAGAAAGCACCGAGTAAGGGGTCAACCGCGCCGGCGATAATCCCCATGCTGCCTGTGGCCAAACCCACAAAGAAAAAACCGCGGCCCAGGGGTTTGAGCTGTGGCATACGCTTTGGTTTGAAGAGTGTGTACAGAATTAGCCCCAGCAACAAGGCCAACACCAAGGCCTCGCTCACATACTGCACAATAAACATAGTGGTGGCTGCCGCCCCGATCACCGCGCCCACGGTGAAGGGCAGGCACAAATCCCAGCGCGTATGGTGACGCAGAAACCAGCTGCGTGCCGCGTTGTTGAAGATTTGTACCACCCCGTGGATAGGCACCAACTGCCTTACGGGAATGGCGGTGTTCATGGCGGCAAACATCAATACGCCCCCAGCCATTCCGGTGGCTGCGGAAATAATGGAAGCGATAAAGACGCCGCAGGAAATCCAGACGATGGCGACTAAGGAAAGATCAATCATGGCTTGGCAGTGGGTAAAAGCGTTGCGCAGTGTAGCACTGCGGCGGCGCGTGAACACCAGAACGATGCGGTCACTACGCACGAGACACTCAAAAGGTTACTGTGAAATACTACCAGTGAGAGCCGGCCCTGGATGAAACTAAACTGACAGGGTTGGGTCTGATTTGTCACGAGGGCGGCCCGTGTGGCCCATCGTAGATCCATTACAAAAACTATCTCACTGACGACAGGGATACATCATCATGGCAAACACCAAAAAACCTCTCGCGGCGGCCCTGGGCGCTGCTTTCCTGGCCTCCGCAATCGCTCCGGTTGCCTCGGCCGAAACTAACCCCTTCTCTGCGGTGCCTCTGGCGGGCGGTTACGACCTGGTCAGCTATGGCAAGGACAAGGACGCTGAAGGCAAATGCGGCGAAGGAAAGTGTGGTGAGGGCAAGTGCGGCGAAGGCAAGAAAGCTGAAGGCAAATGCGGCGAAGGGAAATGCGGCGAGGGCAAGTGCGGCGAAGGTAAAAAAGCCGAAGGCAAGTGTGGTGAAGGTAAATGCGGCGAAGGGAAGTGCGGCGAAGGCAAGAAAGCCGAAGGCAAAAGCGGTGAAGGCAAATGCGGCGGCGAAAAGAAAGCCGGCGAAGGTAAGTGCGGCGGCGCTTGATGCCCACCACCACTAATGGGTTCCGCGGTGCGGGACTCGGTTTACGGCGGGCCCTTCTGGGCCCGCTGCTTGATTTACCGGCCGGCGAAGTCGATTTTCTGGAAGTGGCACCAGAGAACTGGCTCAACCTGGGCGGTCGACTGGGCAAGCAGTTCCAACAACTGGCCGAGCGCTACCCCATCGCATTTCACGGCCTGTCGCTCGATATCGGTGGGCCCGACCCACTGGACACCGAACTCGTACAAAATGTAGCGGATTTCATGCGCCGCATTGACTGCCCGGTCTACAGCGAACATCTCACCTACTGTGCGGCAGAAGGGCACCTTTACGACTTGTTGCCCATTCCCTTTACGGAAGAAGCCGTCCACTACGTGGCGAGTCGCGTACGCCAGGTACAGGACATTACCGGGCAGCGCCTGGCGCTGGAAAATGCTTCCTACTACGCGCAACCGAATCCGGAAATGACTGAGGCCGAATTTATTGGCGCGGTCCTTTCAGAGGCAGACTGTGATTTATTGCTGGATGTAAATAACATTTACGTCAACAGTATCAACCACCACTACGATCCACTGGAATTTCTGGCGCAGTTACCACTGGCGCGGGCGCGCTATATCCACGTGGCCGGTCACTTCGATGAAGCAGACGACCTGAAAGTGGATACCCACGGCGCCGACGTTATCGACCCGGTATGGCAATTGCTGTCCCAGGCCTACGAATGTGTAGGTACATTACCGACGCTGCTCGAACGGGATTTCAACATTCCACCGCTACCGGAATTGATGCAGGAATTGGGTCAGGTGAAACAACGACAGGCCCTTGCTCAGGAGGCTGCGCTCAGCCATGCCTGACAGTGCCCTGCGCAGTGCGCAACTGACAATGGCCGCCCACTTACGAGACCCCGATCAGGCTCCGGCTCCCGTAGTGGAAGAGCGGCGACTGCAGATCTACCGCGACCTCATCTACAACAACATCGAGAATTTCATCAGCAGCGGCTTTCCGGTGCTGCGAAGCCTGTATGAGGATGCCGACTGGCATGCCTTGGTGCGGGCCTTTATTCGTGACCACCGCTGCCACACGCCCCTGTTCTATGAGATCAGTCAGGAGTTTCTTGCCTTCCTGATGGAGGAACATGAACAGCGCCCCTGCGATCCAGCGTTTCTCACCGAACTGGCGCATTACGAGTGGGTGGAACTGGCATTGGATATTGCTGACGATGCCGTGGTACCGGACACCGTGGATGCCGGTGCCGATTTACTGGCCGGAATTCCCGTGGTGTCGCCAGTCGCCTGGTCTCTGGCCTACCGATTTCCCGTGCATCACATCGGCCCGGACAACCGCCCGTTGGCAGCGCCCGATGCGCCCACTTATCTGGTGGTTTACCGTGACCGGGATGACTCGGTGCGCTTTATGGAGTCCAATGCCGCCACGGCACGTCTGCTCGAACTGCTTCGTGACAACGATAGCAACAGTGGTGCCACTGTGCTGGGGCAATTAGCCGGGGAGTTGGGGTTGCCGCAGGACACCGTGCTCGACTTTGGTACCGAACTTCTGGATACACTGAGGCGACAGAGCGTGCTGCTAGGCGCGCGGCGCTCGTCAGCGTCGGGCTAACGGCTTAACGACCACGCTGGGGAGAGCGTCGCGAGCTCCCACCTCTGGCGTTGCGAGAGGGGCGTTTGCGAGATGGGTTGCGCGGCAGACCATTGTGCTGCGTGGCAAAATGCCCACCATCGGACTCCACTACCGCGTGCCGCTTCGGTGGCTGGCGCGGTGGGATCAGGTGTTCACGTCCGTTGCCGATCAGATCGGCGCGACCCATTTTCTTCAGGGCCTTGCGCAACAATGGCCAGTTTTCCGGATCGTGATAGCGCAGGAAAGCCTTGTGTAGACGCCGCTGCGATAGTCCGCGTACCGTGTTCACCGCTTCGCTGTCACGGGTAATCCGCTTCAGCGGGTTTTTACCACTGTGATACATCGCGGTAGCACTGGCCATCGGCGAGGGATAGAAGGTCTGCACCTGGTCTGCGCGGAACTTATTACGCTTCAGCCACAGGGCCAGGTTCATCATGTCCTTGTCGGTGGTGCCGGGGTGGGCGGCGATGAAGTAGGGGATCAGGTACTGCTCCTTGCCCGCTTCCTTCGAGTACTTTTCAAACATCGCCTTGAAGCGGTCGTAGCTGCCCATGCCGGGCTTCATCATTTTGGACAGCGGCCCGTCTTCGGTATGTTCAGGTGCAATTTTCAGGTAGCCGCCAACGTGGTGCGAGACCAGTTCCTTCACATACTCGGGTTCTTCTACGGCCAGGTCGTAGCGTAACCCGGAGGCAATCAACACCTTTTTCACGCCCTCTACGTCCCGTGCCCGGCGATACAGGCTGATTAACGGGGTCTGATCGGTATTGAGGTTTTTGCAGATGCCGGGGAACACGCAGCTCAACTTGCGGCAGCGCGCCTCGATTTCCTTGCTCTTGCACGCCAGGCGCCACATGTTGGCCGTGGGCCCGCCGAGGTCGGAAATCACGCCGGTGAAGGCGGGGGAGGTGTCGCGGATGGCTTCCACTTCCCGAATGATCGAATCTTCTGAGCGGTTCTGGATGATGCGGCCTTCGTGTTCGGTGATAGAACAGAAGGTACAACCCCCGAAGCAGCCGCGCATGATGTTCACCGAGTGGCGAATCATTTCGTAGGCGGGGATGCGCGCGTCGCCGTAGCTGGTGTGAGGCAGGCGGGTGTAGGGCAGCTCGAATACCCAGTCCAGTTCCTCGGTGCTCAGCGGCAGCGGTGGCGGATTCAGCCACACGTCCCGGTCGCCGTGGGCCTGCACCAGGGGGCGCGCATTGTGCGGGTTGGTTTCCTTGTGCAGGATGCGCGAGGCGTGGGCGTAGAGCGCACTGTCGTCCTTGACCTGCTCGTAAGCCGGGATGCGGATCACTTCCGGTCGCGAGTCCTCGGCGACGGTAACATCCATAATGCGCACCGCCTGTTCTTCCGGAGCGCTGGTGTTGTCTCCGGTGGTGGCGCACGACTCGGTGCGGGTATCCGCATAGGGATTGATCGGCGCGGTGATTGGGCCAACCACGTCGATAGAGGTGGAGTCGACAACCCGCCAGTCGTCCGGGACCCGCTTGCGTACAAAGGCGGTGCCGCGCAGGTCGCGGATCTGGTGAATGGATTCCCCACCCGCCAGCCGGTGTGCCACATCCACAATGGCGCGCTCGGCGTTGCCGTAGAGCAGCAGGTCTGCGCGGCTATCGAGCAGGATGGAGCGGCGGATTTTTTCGCTCCAGTAATCGTAATGGGCGATGCGGCGTAAGCTGGCCTCGATGCTGCCGATAACCAGTGGCACGTCGCGGTAGGCTTCACGGCAGCGCTGGCTGTACACGATGACGGCGCGGTCGGGGCGCTTGTTGCCCGCATTACCGGGCGTGTAGGCGTCGTCGTTGCGGCGCTTGCGGTCCGCCGTGTAGCGATTGATCATGGAATCCATGTTGCCGGCAGCCACACCGAAGAACAGGTTGGGCTTGCCCAGGGCCTTGAACGGCTCGGCGCTGTCCCAGGCGGGCTGGGACAAAATGCCCACGCGGAAGCCCTGGGCTTCCAATACCCGGCCAATCACCGCCATGCCGAAGCTGGGGTGATCCACATAGGCGTCACCGGTAACGATGATGATGTCACAGGAGTCCCAGCCCAGCGCCTCCATCTCGGCGCGGGAAGTGGGGAGTTCCGGGGCGGTGCCGAAGCACTCGGCCCAGTACTTGCGATAGTCGTACAGCGGGGTCGGCATTGGGATTGTTGCATGGGTGAACAGGGGCGAATTATAGCGGATTCGGGCCTTGACGGCATGCTGAAGCGGGTGGCTGGGCCGGCTCCGGTACTAATTGGCAATTCACCCCTTGGCCGACTCGTTTCGTCGTGCGCTGCTTGGGTGCCGCCCAGGGCTGGGCTAGAGTGCGTCGCTTGTCCCTCTAAAACACAACCGGAGTTCGGCGTATGCCACTGAGATTTAGCCTGATTGCCCTGTTGCTGACCTTGATGACCGCGCTACACGTGCATGGTGAAAGCGACGATTCAGGCCATCTGATTACCTCGGGTGACACCCGGCTCTATCTGGACGTGGCGGGCAATGAGACGGGTCCGCTGGTGCTATTTCTGCACGGTGGGCCGGGTAATGTGGTGCTCGGCCTGTTGCCGTTCCAGTATTCGGTGGGGCAGGCGCTGGAGCCAGACTATCTCATGGCCTACCTTCACCAGCGCGGCGCTGGAAAGTCTGATCCGGCCCCGCCGGCGGCCCAAACCATGGCGGCAAATATTGCCGATGTCAGTGCGGTGGTGGAGCACCTCCGCAAGCGCTACGGCAAGGACGATTTACACCTCGTCGGCCACTCCTGGGGTGGCTTTTTGGCTCTGCAGTACGCCGCCAGTGCCCCTGAGCAAGTGCGCAGCCTGACGCTGATGTCCAGCGGTGTGAATGTCAAAGACCTATCCCAGGCCAGCTTTGAGGCCACCCGGGATTGGGCGCAGAAGAATGATGTTTCCGAAGCGACGCAGGCGCTGGCGGGCATTGCCGAAGCACCCTGGCGGGACCAAAACCAGATGGTACTGGCCCAGTGGTCCAGCCGTGCTAACGGCGGTATTGCGGCCAATCTCGATGTCCCTGCCTTCTTCGCGGCGCACAACATTCCGCAACAGTATCCCGACGGCATGCAACGTCAACTGGCGGCGCGCAATGCGCTCTACGCCGAGTTTGTGGCGCTGGACCTGACCGACCACCTGGAAAAACTCACCATGCCCGCCCTGTTCCTTTCCGGCGAGCGGGACACCATTACGCCCCCGAGACTATTGGCCGGGGCGGCGCAGCATTATGGTGGAAGTGTTCACGTGGTGAGTCTGCCAGAGAGCCATCATTTGCCGTATGTGGACCAACCCCAGGAGGTGGAGGAGTCTTTACGGCTCCACTTCCAGGCCGGTGATCGGACAGATCAGTAGTGCCTACACGAGTCAGGCACTGGATGCGGGTTCGCTGACATCAACAGTGGGAAGCAAATGTGGAGGGCAAAACAGAAGGTTTCGGTGTTGCTGCTCGCGACGGGTACCGAGTTGGGCCGGCGCAAGCGTATCGATTTTATACGCGCGGTAGCCCAGCGAATGCAGTAATTCGGCAGCTTCGATATGCGACGCTTCGCTACCCAACCATTCACACAGTATCCAGGTGGTACCCCGGGACAGTACCCGGCTGGCACCTAAGATGACCTTTCCTTCTGCACCCTCCACGTCAATTTTAATGAGATCCGGTTGGAGACTATTGGCATCACAAAAGGCATCCAGTGATGTGAGGGGTACGGGGTAGGCGGTGGTTCTGCCGTCCAGGAAGTCTGCATCCAGTGAGGCGCTGTAGGCGTTTGCTCCACCGGGATCGTGAATCAGAGCTTCCCCTGTGCTCTCCGCCACAGCAGTTTGTACTACAGTGACATCCAGCCCGGAAACCCGGCAGTTGTGTTCAATTCTTTTGGCCACACGAACCAGGGGCTCGAAAGCGTATACCCGAGCTTTTGGATTGAGCGCCTTGGCGGTAAAAGCAAAGGTGCCCGTGTTCGCTCCCACGTCGAGAACACAGCTTGCACTGGCACTCAATTGTGCCCAACGGCGGCGCTCCTCTGTTTCATGGCCATCCCAACCCCGCCAGGCCAGTTCGTTTTCGACTCGATTACCCCAGGAGTACAGTCGCAAAGTGTTCCCATTCGGAAGCGCGATGGAGAAAGGTCCGACAAAATGGAGGTGTTTGAATACGCGCTCGGGTAACGGGAGATGTAGCCCTTGCCATTGGCGACCCAAAGCGGTGGCGTACCGCCGCAGCCTCGATTTGAGTGGCTTCAACCATTGCGGTGTTGTGGAGGGCAAGTCGGGAAAGCCTAGTGCTCGTTGTTGTCCGGGTCTGCCAGTGCCGGCATCGTCATGTGGGCGCCACAGTACTTGCAGTAACTCGCATCGGCGTCGTGCCCGGCGCGCGAACAATTGCGACAATTACGGGAGTTGCGTTCCCTGGAAATTCCCGAGGCCAGTTCAGCGGTGATGATGCCGGTGGGGACGGCGATGATGGCGTAGCCGATTAACATGCCCACGGCGGACACCGCGCGGCCTGCAGCGGTCAGTGGGACCACATCGCCGTAGCCGACGGTGGTGATGGTGACAATGGCCCAGTAGATGCTTTTGGGGATGTTGTCGAAGCCGTGAGCCGGGCCTTCCAGTACATACATCAGGCAGCCAAAGATGGTGGTGATGATTATCATCATCGAGAAAAACACGAAAATCTTCCGACTCGAGCGGCGCAGCGCACCGGCCAGTGTATTGGCTTCGCTCAGGTAATTGAGCAGGCGCAACACCCTGAAAATACGCAGAATGCGAATCAGGCGAACGATCAGCAGGGACGCCGCGCCGGGAATGAACAGCGCGATATAGGTCGGCAGTATGGCAAGCAAATCCACGATGCCGTACACGCTGAGAATGTAGGCCTTGCGGTTGGGGCTACACCAGATACGGACGATGTATTCTGCAGTGAAAAACAGAGTAAACGCCCATTCTATCTGCAGGAACATTTCGCCATAGACCGCATGCATTTGCGGTATGGAGTCGAGCATCACTACCAGTACGCTGGCGAGAATGAGCACGATCAGGGCCAGGTCGAAGAATTTTCCAGCGGGCGACTGGGTGCCGAAAATAACTTCGTAGGCAACGCGCTGAGCGGGGCTGAGTGTTCGTTTCACTGTGCTTGCTCTGGCTGGGCCGCGTGCAGGGCGCGGTTGTGACTTATTTCCCTCGGCGGGGCTTCTGTCGGCCACTATATTAGAGCGCTGCGTTGCAGTACAGACGCACTTTGTTTACTGACAGGAGAGTCCCCACATGGAATTGCCCATTTACCAGGTCGATGCGTTCAACGGAAAATTGTTCGGCGGCAACCCCGCCGCCGTGATGCCATTGGCGGGTTGGCTGGCAGACGATTTGTTGCAGGCAATTGCGGCCGAAAACAATCTGTCGGAAACGGCGTTTCTGGTGGGTGGGGAAGGTAACTACGAATTGCGCTGGTTTACGCCAGCGGTAGAAGTAGACCTCTGCGGCCACGCGACGTTGGCCGCGGCTCATATTCTCTATACCGAATTGGGCGAGACAGTGAGCACGCTCCGCTTCCAGACGCGCAGCGGTGAGTTGCTGGTGTCACCCGAGGGCGACCGTTTGAGCTTGAGCTTTCCGGCCTCGCGCTTGATTCCGGCAGAGTCCGACCAGGCTGTTTGCGCGGCGCTGGGTAGGGCACCCGAGTCGGTGATGATGGTGCAGGGCGGCAATGGTGGTGCCCTGTATATCTATCGCAATGAAAGTGAAGTGGCTGAGCTCGACCCTGATTTCGGCAGTCTCGGCAACGCTGCCAATTACTGCGTGATCGCCACGGCACCGGGCGATTCGGTGGATTTTGTCTCGCGCTTTTTCGGCCCTTCCGTCGGCATCGATGAAGACCCGGTGACGGGCTCCGCCCACTGTGCCCTCACGCCTTACTGGGCAGAGCGCCTGGGGCGCCAGCAAATGCAGGCGCGGCAGATTTCAGCCCGGGTGGGCGAACTGGAAGTCGAGCTTCAGGGTGAATCGGTGGTGATGCGTGGCCAGGGTGTCACTTACATGAAGGGTCTGGCGCAGGTGCCCGGCTGAGTATTCAGCCGGGTCCGATGGCGGCCACGGTATCCACCATGGCCGCGGTCAGCGTCGCACAATCGTCGCTGTTCATAATGAAGGGCGGCATGGCGTAGACCAGGCGCCCGAAGGGGCGCACCCATACACCGCGCTCCACGAACATCGGCTGTACTTGCCGCATGTCCACGGGCTCTACCAGTTCGATCACGCCAATGGCGCCCAGTGTGCGCACATCGGCAACATTGGCGAGTTCGCGTGCGGGCGCCAGGCCTGTTTCCAGCGCTTCATTCAACTCCCGCACACGGCGCTGCCAGGGTTGTGACAGCAGTAGTTCGATACTGGCGATAGCGGTGGCGCAGGCCAGGGGGTTGGCCATGAAGGTGGGGCCGTGCATAAAGGCGCCCGCTTCGCCGGCGGAGATGGTCTCGGCGATATTGCCAGTGCACAAGGTGGCGGCCAGTGTCATGTAGCCACCTGTGAGTGCCTTGCCCAGGCAGAGGATGTCGGGCTCTACACCGGCATGTTCCAGCGCAAATAATTTTCCGGTGCGGCCGAAACCAGTGGCGATCTCATCGTAGATCAGCAGCACGCCAAAGGCGTCACACAGCGCGCGCAGGCGCACCAGATACTCCGGCGAGTAAAACTTCATTCCACCGGCTCCCTGCACCACAGGTTCTACGATCACTGCTGCCACTTCTTCGTGGTGCTGGGTGAGCAGGGCGGTGATGGTCTCCATCTCGGCGTCGTCGCAGGGCGCATCGAAGCGGCACTGGGGTGAAGGTGCAAACAGTTGTGGCCTGAGTGCGTCACCAAAGAGGTGATGCATGCCGGTAACCGGGTCGCACACTGACATCGCGCCGAAGGTGTCGCCGTGATAGCCATTGCCCAGGGCAATGATGCGCTGTTTTTGCCCCTGGCCGCGCGACTGCCAGTACTGCAGCGCCATCTTCAGCGCGACTTCCACCGCCACGGAACCGGAATCGCTGAAAAATACCCGCTCCAGATGGGCGGGTGTAAGGTCGGTGAGTAAGCGGGCGAGTTTTACCGCCGGCGGGTGGGTCAGGCCGCCAAACATCACATGCGCCATTTGCGACAGTTGCTCGCTGACGGCGCGGTTCATTACCGGATGGTTGTAACCGTGAATCGCGGCCCACCAGGAAGACATGCCGTCGATCAATTCCCGCCCGTCCGCCAGTTGCAGGCGCACACCCTGTGCGCTGACCACGGGGAAGGGGGGCGGGCCACCGCTGGCGGGGGCGTAAGGGTGCCAAAGTCGCTCGGCGTCCAGCGCCAGCAATTCGTCGATTTGTTGCGGGGTCACGGAGCGAGTAATCCTTCCAGAGTCGGCCAGATATTATTCAGCAGGAGTTCCTGCGCGGCGATGGTGGGGTGAATGCCGTCGTCCTGCATCAGGCTCGGGTCAGTGCCCACCCCCTCAAGGAAAAACGGTGCTACAGTCGCATCGTTTTCGGCGGCGACACGGGCAAAACTGTCGCGGAAGGCCTGGGTGTAGCGCGGCCCGTAGTTGGGCGGAATCTCCATGGTTACCAGCACCACCTGCGCCCCAGCCTGCTGGCTGAGTTGGGTCATCTCGGTCAGGTTGTCACGCAGGCGATTGATGGGGAAACCGCGTAAGCCGTCGTTGCCGCCCAGTTCCAGTACCACGAGGTCAGGTGTATGTTCCTGCAGTAGTTCAGGCAGTCGGGCGAGGGCGCCGCCGCTGGTTTCTCCGCTGATGCTGGCGTTGACCACGTTGATGTCACTGCCTTGCGACTCGAGTCGTCGCGCTAACAGGGCAACCCAGCCCTGTTCCAGCGACATGCCATAGGCGGCACTGATACTATCTCCCAGCACCAATAACGTGCGCGAAGAATCGCTGGCCTGCCCGGGGCTCGGAACCACGGCAAGGCAGAGCAGGGAACAGAGAACCAGAAACAGTCGGCGAGCGTACACAGTGCGCGCGACACGAGGAAAGGGACGCATGATCAAAACCAGGAATCTCCAGAAGCGGGTAGCCACAGCCGGTGGCGAGCTGGAAATACTGAAAGGGATCGATCTGGAAATCAAGTCAGGGGAAAGTGTGGCCGTGATCGGCGCCTCTGGCTCGGGTAAATCTACCTTGTTGGGCCTGTTGGCCGGGCTGGACGAAGCCAGTGGCGGCTCGGTGGAAATCGATGGCACGGCGCTGGAATCACTGGACGAAGACGCGCGTGCCGCTCTGCGCCAGGAAAAAGTTGGCTTCGTATTCCAGTCCTTCCAGTTGCTGCCCGCACTCACTGCTTTGGAAAACGTGATGCTGCCCCTGGAACTGAAAGGACAGGCCGATCCGCAACACGCAGCAGAAGACTATCTGACCCGGGTTGGTTTGGCCGATCGCTTCGATCACTACCCACGACAACTCTCGGGGGGTGAGCAGCAGCGCGTTGCCATCGCCCGCGCCTTTGCCGCGCGCCCACGCCTGTTGTTTGCCGACGAACCCACCGGCAACCTCGACACCGCCACTGGCGCCCATATCAGCGATCTCTTGTTCGAGCTCAATGCCCAGGAAAGTACCACGCTGGTTCTGGTAACCCATGAAGAGCGTCTCGCCGAACGCTGTGATCGCCGCTTGCGGATGCAGGCCGGCGAGCTGTCGGAGTCCTGAGCCGTGTCGGTAAGCGCCGGAAAGATGTTGCTGCGCGACTGGCGCGGCGGTGAGCTGGGTATTTTGTTGGCAGCGCTGGTTGTTGCCGTGGCCATCGTGTCCGGGATCAGTGCCTTCGCTGCCCGGCTGCAGTCCGCTCTGGAACTGGAAAGCCATCGTTTTCTGGCGGCGGATCAGGTGGTGGCCAGTTCGCGACCCTTGCCCGATAGCTGGCTTGAAGAGGGGCGTTCACAGGGGCTTGCAACGGCTCGCATCCTGACTTTTCCTTCGATGGTGTTCGCCGGTGAGGACCACATGTACCTCGCCTCAGTGAAAGCAGTGAGCGACCAGTACCCGCTGCGTGGAACGCTCACCGTTGCCGACCAACCCTTTGCCCCGCGCACCGATGCACAGCGCGGACCCTCGCAAGGGGAGCTGTGGCTCGACTCTCGCCTGTTCCCATTGCTGGATGTCACCGTGGGTGATCGCGTGGAAATCGGTGAGGCCAGCTTCCGAGTCAGTGCGGCCGCAGGGAGCGAGCCGGATCAGGGCGTGTCCTTCTTCGACTACGGCCCGCGGGTGTTGATGCATATCGACGACATTCCCGCGACCGGCGTGGTCCAACCCGGTTCTCGGGTGCGCTATCGCCAGCTGTATGCCGGAGAAACCAGTCAACTCGAAGATTTTGTGGGCTGGCTGGAACCGCAGCTGGAGGCGGGGCAACGGCTGCGCGGCGTCAGTGATGGTCAGCCCAGTGTGGGTTCGGCGCTGGAGCGGGCAGAACGCTTCTTATTGCTTGCAGGCTCACTGGCGGTAGTACTCGCCGGGGTTGCAGTAGCACTGGCAGCACGCCGCTTCAGCGAGCGTCATTGGGATTACGTGGCGATCCTGAAAAGTCTGGGGGCTTCATCCGGTCGCATTACACGCTTGTACGGCAGTGCCCTGATATTGCTGGGCTTGGTCGCCACGGCCCTGGGTTGTGGTCTGGGCTGGCTGTTGCAGTCCGCCTTTTTCTCGGTATTTGCCGACGCGCTGCCGGTGCAGCCCGGACCGGCGGGGCCACGACCTTATCTGGTCGGTGGCGCCACCGCGCTGGTCTGTCTGGTCTGCTTCGCCTGGCCACCGCTTCGGCGTCTGGCGGGAGCGAGCCCATTGCGCGTGTTGCGGCGGGATGTGCCCGAGCAGAACGTTCGCAGTACCGGTGATTCACTGGTGGGTCTGGCAGCAGTCACCGGCCTGATGTGGGCCTACAGCGCCGATCTGATGCTCACGCTGGCGGTACTCGCTGGATTGGCTTTAACCGTCACTGCCGGTTTTGGCCTGGCGCTGTTGCTATTGCGCGGCGGCCGAGCGGCGGGCATGAGCGCGGGCAGCATCTGGCGACTGGCCCTGGCCGGACTCCAACGTCGTGG
Organism: Gammaproteobacteria bacterium; assembly: GCA_030427085.1. Classification (GTDB taxonomy): domain Bacteria; phylum Pseudomonadota; class Gammaproteobacteria; order Pseudomonadales; family Halieaceae; genus JAUHXH01. The sequence continues at coordinate 435,805 of JAUHXH010000001.1, forward strand.
TGCGGCCAATGCTATTCAAATCGTTATCTTCGCCATGGCCATCATGTTGCTGCTGGTGCTGGTTCTGGTGCGCACGACCTTGCTGGATGAATGGCGCGCGCAGGTGCCGGAAGGCACGCCTAACCACTTCATGCTCAACGTGGCGCCGGAGGAAGTGGTGGCGGTAGAGCAGTCATTGGCTGAGCGGGGGCTGCAGCGCGAGCTACTATTTCCGATGATTCGCGGCCGCATGATGGCCATCAACGATGAGGATCTGGCGGTCAGCAGTGACCGGGAAGAGGGGCGCCGCCAGCGGGAGTCCAATCTGACCTGGTCCCGCGAAGTACCCAGCGGTAACGTGCTGCTGGCGGGAGAGTGGTGGGACCCGGATACCGACGAGTCGTTGGTATCGCTGGAGCAGGAGTTTGCCGAGCGCGCCGGCATTCAGGTTGGGGATGACATCGAATTCCGCGTGGGCGCAACGAGCTTCAACGCCACTGTTTCCAGCCTGCGGGAAGTGGACTGGCAGTCCATGCAGCCCAACTTCTTCCTGGTATTCCCGCCCAAAGTGCTGGAGGGGCTGCCCGCCACTTTCATGACCAGCTTCCACCTGCCAGCCTCCGACAAGCTGTTCCTGAATGACTTCCTGCGGCGCTTCCCCACCGTGACGGTTATCGAAATGGATGTGGTAATCGACCAGGTACGCGGCATCGTCGAACAGGTCAGCACCGCTATTGAGTGGGTACTGGCAGCCATCGTGCTGGCCGGTGTGCTGGTATTAATCGCCGGTGTGCAGGCCTCGGTGGACGAGCGCATGCACGAAAGCGCCATCCTGCGAGCCCTTGGTGCAAGGCGTGGCCTGATCCTGGGTGGCCTGCTGATCGAATTCGCAGCGATGGGCCTGTTTGCCGGCTTGTTGGCAACCTTGGGCGCAGAGCTGTCGGTGGCCATTTTGCAGGTCACCACGATGGAGATGGGCTACAGCGCGCATCCCTTCCTTTGGCCGCTCGGCGCGATCATCGGTGTGGTGTTGATCGGCGGTTTCGGTGTGTACAGTTGCCGCCGGGTGGTGAGCAGCCCGCCCTTGTCGGTGTTGCGGGAGCTGTAGCGACTCAGTCGCGGAAGCGAATACCGTCGATAAACGTATCCACACCAAGCCGCACCTGCTTGTCCAACTCGATGTGGCGTTCAAAGAGCTGCGGCTGGTCGATCGACAGAATGGCCAGCCCGTGGATGCCAGCCCAGGCGGCGTTGGACAGGTATTCAATGCTGTGCTGCTGGAACACATTCAGCTCCATACCGCGCCGCATGATCTTGCGCACTTCATCGTAGGTATCGCGAATGGCGTCCTGCAGTTCGGGGTACTGCTCAATCGGCTGCAGCGTGGGGCCGAACATCAGTTTGAACAGGTCCGGGCGGCTATCGGAGAAGCCGATATAGCGCTGTGCAAAGCGCTGTAGCTGCTGGGTGGGGCAGTCGTCGCCATCCAGGGCCGCTTCACGTAGAGCACTGACCAGCTCCCGATAACCCCGCGTTGCCAGCGCCGACAGCAATTCGTTCTTGTCGGAGAAGTGCCGGTAGGGCGCGGTTTGGGAAACACCGATAGCCCGTGCCAGGGCGCGTAAGCTGAGTCCGTCAATGCCGACTTCATGCAGTTGCTGTTCGGCGGTGTCGAGCAACTCAGCGCGCAGGTTGCCGTGATGATAGGTTTTAGTTATTGCTTGATTCATGGGGCTAACCATACACAGCTTTGCGGGGAGAGGGAACGCTCAGGCCGCGCATAAAAAAGGCCGGGGAGTGCCCGGCCTTCTCGATACGGTCGTAAGCGCCGATCAGGGCAGCAGGTGCTGCACTGCGTCGCGCTCTTCGCTCAGTTCCTGCTCGGTGGCAGACATCTTGGCGCGGGAGAAGTCGCCGACTTCTGCACCCTGAACGATTTCCCAATCACCGCCCTTGCAGCGGCAGGGGAACGAGTAGATCAGGCCTTCGGTGATGCCGTAGGAACCGTCGGAGTAAACACCCATGGATACCCAGTCGTCGCCCTCGGTGCCCAGCGCCCAGGAGCGCATGTGGTCGATGGCGGCGTTGGCGGCGGAGGCGGCGGAAGAAGCACCGCGGGCCTTGATGATGGCTGCACCGCGCTGCTGAACTACAGGGATGAACTCGCCTTCGTACCAGTCCTGATCCACCAGGGAGATAGCGGCTTCGCCGTCAACCTTGGCATTGAACAGGTCGGGGTACTGGGTGGCGCTGTGGTTGCCCCAGATGGTCATGTTGGTCACGTCGTTGACGGTTTTGCCGGTTTTCTGGGCAATCTGGGTCATGGCGCGGTTGTGGTCCAGACGGGTCATCGCGGTGAAGTTGCGCGGATCGATGTCCGGCGCGTTGCGCTGGGCGATCAGGGCGTTGGTGTTGGCGGGGTTGCCGACAACCAGCACTTTGATGTCTTTGCTGGCGTTGTCGTTGATGGCCTTGCCTTGCACCGAGAAGATCGCGGCGTTGGCTTCCAGCAGGTCTTTACGCTCCATGCCGGGGCCGCGGGGGCGGGCGCCTACCAGCAGGGCGTAGTCGGTGTCTTTGAAGCCCACGTTCGGGTCGTCGGTGCAGACCACGCCGGCCAGCAGGGGGAAGGCACAGTCTTCCAGTTCCATGCGTACGCCTTCCAGGGCGTCCATGGCGGGGGTGATGTCCAGCAGTTGCAGGATGACGGGCTGGTCATCGCCCAGCATGGCGCCGGAAGCAACACGGAAAAGCAGGGCGTAGCCGATCTGGCCCGCGGCACCGGTAACGGTAACTCGAACAGGTTGTTTCATCGAAGGGGGTCCTCGTGAAGTTGGGTGGGCATTCGGGGCGCGTATTATCTGCGATTGATTCTAAATTACAAGCATTGGCTGGCTTGCAGCCCCCGTCTGGCGTGGACTTGCCGCGGGTGCAGGCGGTAAAATGCGCGGCCATTTACGAGCACACGGTGAGCAGGGTGCGGGAACTGTCGCGCAAGGAAAAGACCGAATTCAACAAGCTGCAGAAGCGCCTGCGGCGCAATGTCGGCAACGCGATTGCGGATTACAACATGATCGAGGACGGTGATCGGGTCATGGTGTGTCTGTCGGGCGGCAAGGATTCCTACGGCATGCTGGATGTGTTGCTCAACCTGCGGCACTCGGCGCCGGTGGACTTTGAGCTGATCGCGGTCAACCTGGACCAGAAGCAGCCCGGCTTTCCGGAAGAGGTGTTGCCGGCTTACCTCGAAGCGCTGGACATCCCGTTCTACATTCTCGAGAAAGACACCTACAGCATCGTGCGCGAAGTGGTGCCGGAGGGCAAAACCACGTGCGGGCTGTGCTCCCGCCTGCGCCGTGGCAGCCTGTACGGCTTCGCCAGTGACATCGGTGCCACCAAAATCGCTCTGGGTCACCACCGGGACGACATCGTGGAAACGCTGTTCCTGAACATGTTCTTCGGTGGCAGCCTGAAGGCGATGCCGCCGAAACTGCTCAGCGATGACGGCAAGAATGTGGTGATTCGCCCACTGGCCTACTGCCGGGAGAAGGATCTGGCAGCGTACTCCGACTACAAGGCCTTCCCCATTATTCCCTGCAATCTGTGTGGTTCGCAGGAGAACCTGCAGCGGGTACAGGTGAAGAAGATGCTGACACAGTGGGAGCGGGAATACCCCGGTCGCACCGAAACCATCTTCCGCGCCATCCGCAATGTGGCGCCCTCGCAACTGGCGGACCGGGAACTGTTCGACTTCAGCAACCTGCGCGCTGAAGTGGATACGGGCCTCCATCTGCCCGGCATTCGCGTGGTCAACCTCTGACTGTCGATGCACCCACTGTGAACGCAGACGCGCTGCTGTCGGCTCAGGACCTGAGCCTGAGCCGCGGTGGTCGCCAGTTATTCACCGGGCTCAGCTTTGATCTTCTGCCTGGGCAAATCATCCAGGTTGCCGGCGAGAATGGCGCCGGCAAAACCAGTTTGTTGCGGGTGCTGGCGGGGCTGGCGCGTTACAGCTACGAAGGCCGTCTGTTCAGTCGTGGGCGAGCGCTGCCCGGCGATGGCACCTACCGCGAAGATTGCCTCTATCTCGGCCATCAGGCCGCAGTAAAAGGCCTGCTCACGCCGCGCGAGAATCTCGCCTGGCATGTGGACGGCGCGGGTGAGTATCCACTGGACGCCATTGACCAGGCCTTGCACAAGGTCGGTCTGTACGGCTATGAAGACGTGGCCAGCCACCGGCTCTCCGCGGGGCAGCATCGCCGGGTCAATCTGGCGCGGCTCTACCTGACCCAGCGCCCGCTGTGGTTGCTGGATGAACCCTTCACCGCGATTGATCGCGATGGCGTTGTGGCACTGGAAGCACATCTCTCAGAGCATGTAAGCGCCGGGGGGGCGGTACTGCTCACTTCTCACCAGCCTGTTGACGTGGCCTGTGAGCTGAAAATGCTCGACCTGCACACGGGGGCGCCGCGATGAGTGCACCCACTGCCTTTGCCTTTTGCCGGCGCCTGCTGCGGCGGCAATGGGTACTGGCCGTTCGCCGCCCGGTCGAGGTGGCCAACCCGCTGCTGTTTTTCTTCATGGCGATTGCTTTGTTTCCCTTGGGGCTGGGGCCTGAACCCGACCGGCTCGCCAGCCTCGCGCCGGGGATCTTGTGGATTATCGCGCTGTTGTCCAATTTGCTCACTTCGGACAGCCTGTTTCGTTCGGACTTCGATGACGGCAGTCTCGACCAGTTGCTGCTGTCCCCGCAGCCCCTCTACCTGAGCGTTCTGGCCTATGTGCTGGCCCAATGGCTGCTGACCGGGGCACTGCTGGCACTGATATCGCCCTTGTTTGCGGTAATGCTGAACCTGCCAGGTGAAGCGATAGGCACGTTGGTGTTGAGCCTGCTGCTCGGCACGGGTGTGTTGAGCCTGCTTGGTGGCATCGGGGCAGCCCTGACCGTGGGTTTGCAGCGCGGCGGAGTGTTGATCACTCTGTTGATACTGCCCCTGTATCTGCCCGTGCTGATTTTCGGTACCGCGGCGGTAGAGGCCTCGACTTCTGGCCTACCGGCCGGGCCGTACCTGGCGCTGCTGGGTGGTATGTTGAGTCTGGCGATTGCCCTGGCGCCCTTTGCCATGGCCGCTGGTCTGCGAATCTCCGCTGATGCCGGTTAAGCGGCGCGTTTTGGTGCTCACAGCAGGGTGGGCAGCGGCCCCAAGCCCTGTATAATTGCCGCCGCTATGTGGTCTTTCTTTCATAAACTGGGCTCGCCGCCGTGGCTCTACGGCATCTCCGGCTCCATCCTGCGCTGGCTGTTACCTGCCTCGATCGTGGCGTTATTGGCGGGGCTGGCCTGGGTGCTCCTCGTGGTACCGCCCGATTTTCGCCAGGGCAACAGCTATCGCATCATGTACATCCATGTCCCCACGGCTGTGGTGTCGATGGCGGGGTACTACGTGATGGCGATAGCCGGCGCCATTCATCTGATCTGGAAGATGAAAATGGCCGATGTGGCGATGAAGTGTGCCGCACCCATCGGCGCTGCGCTCACCTTCCTGGCGCTGGTTACTGGCGCCATCTGGGGCAAGCCTACCTGGGGTACCTGGTGGGTCTGGGATGCGCGGATTACCTCAGTGCTGGTGCTGCTGTTCCTTTATCTGGGCGTTATCGCGCTCTATGAAGCCTTCGATAACAAGGAAGCCGCCAGCCGGGCCTGTGCGGTGCTGAGTCTGGTGGGCATGGTCAATATCCCCATCATCTACAAGTCCGTGGACTGGTGGTACAGCCTGCACCAGCCGGCTTCGATCAAATTCACCAGTGAGTCCACCATGGATGCCTCCATGCTATACCCACTGCTTTACATGATTATTGTGTTTTACGCGCTCTACACCTGCTTGCTGCTGCTGAATATGCGTGCCGAATTGCTGGACCGCGAGCGCAGCAAGGGCTGGGTGCGTGCGTTGCTGAAGGGCTCCCGATGAACTGGCAATTTGATTCGCTGGCAGCGTTGATGCAGATGGACGGCCACGGTGCTTTCGTGTGGAGCGCCTACGGCATAACGGCGCTCGTGCTGGCCATATTGTTGGTAGCGCCGCTGAATCGGCGCAAGCGCCTGTTAAGTGAAATTCGTGGCGAGCAGCGTCGCCAAAAGGCAGCGGAGGAAGCCCATGCATCCCGTTCGTAAGCGCCGCCTGATGATCGTACTGTTTATTGTGCTGTTCTCCAGCGTGGCGGTGGGTCTGGTGGTGTATGGCTTAAGTGGCAATATCAACCTGTTTTATCCACCGGCAGAAGTGGTGGCGGGTAAGGCCCCGGTGGGGCAGTCTATCCGTGTCGGTGGCATGGTGGTGGATGGCAGTATTCAGCGGGCCAGCGATAGCTTGCGCGTAGCGTTTGAGTTGACCGATTACAGCGGCACAGTGCCGGTGGTTTACGAAGGCATCCTGCCGGATCTGTTTGACGAGGGGCAGGGCGCGGTAGCGGCGGGGCAGCTCGATGCCAATGGCGTGCTACAGGCTACCGAAATCCTCGCCAAGCACGACGAAAATTACATGCCGCCGGAAGTGGCCGAGGCACTGGAAGCCTCCGGTAAGGCACCCCCCGGTGCGGGTTCCGGATCGTGATTGCTGAAATCGGCCATTTTGCGCTGATTCTGGCGCTTTGCGTGGCCTTGCTGCTGGCGCTGGTGCCCGCCTGGGGTTGCCTGGTCGGCAACCAGCGCGCCATGGGGATGGCTCCTTCGCTGGCTGTTGGCCTGTTGTTGTTCTCCCTGATTGCCTTCGCTTGCCTGGCCACGGTTTTCCTGCAGGACGATTTCAGTGTCGCGTTGGTGGCCAACAACTCCAATACCTTGTTGCCAGACGCCTACAAATTTTCAGCGGTGTGGGGTAACCACGAGGGCTCGTTGCTGTTGTGGGTGCTGATCCTCGCCGGCTGGACCGCGGCCGTAGCCGTATTCAGCGCTCAGTTACCGCTGATAGTGCTGGCGCGGGTACTGGCGGTGATGGGGGCGATCTCGGTCGGCTTCCTGTCCTTCTCCATATTCACTTCCAACCCCTTCAGTCGCCTGTTGCCCAACACACCGATGGAGGGCATGGACCTGAATCCGCTGCTACAGGATCCGGGCCTGATTATTCACCCGCCGATTCTGTACATGGGTTATGTCGGATTCTCCGTAGCCTTTGCCTTCGCCATCGCCGCGCTCTGGGGCGGACGACTGGACGCCGCCTGGGCGCGCTGGTCGCGGCCGTGGACCAACGTCGCCTGGGCCTTTTTGACCCTGGGCATCATGCTGGGTAGCTGGTGGGCCTATTACGAGCTCGGTTGGGGCGGCTGGTGGTTCTGGGATCCGGTTGAAAACGCGTCCTTCATGCCCTGGCTGGCCGGCACCGCGCTGGTTCATTCGCTGGCGGTGACTGAAAAACGCGGCCTGTTCAAAAGCTGGACGGTCCTGCTGGCGCTGTTCGCGTTTTCCCTGAGCCTGTTGGGTACTTTCCTGGTGCGCTCTGGCGTGCTGACTTCCGTGCATGCCTTTGCCACCGATCCAGCTCGAGGCCTGTTCATCCTGGTGTTCCTGGCCATCGTGGTCGGCGGTTCGCTGGTACTGTTCGCACTGCGGGCACCGGCGGTGAGCAGCCGGGTGCGCTTCGAGTGGTTGTCGCGCGACACCTTGTTGCTGTTCAACAATGTAGTATTCCTGGTGGCCACCATCACCGTGCTGTTCGGCACGCTGTTCCCATTGATCATGGACGCCTTTGGGCAGGGCAAGTACTCCGTCGGCCCGCCTTACTTTAATACGGTTTTCGTGCCGTTGATGGCACTGTTGGTGCCATTTATGGGGATTGGGCCGATCTCACGCTGGAAGCGCGATACCGCACGCCGCTGGCAGGCGGAGCTGCTGTTGCCCGCCCTGGTTGCGTTGATCTGTGGCCTGACCTTGCCCCTGTTCGGGGGTGAAGATTACAACGTGTGGGTGGCCATCGCCCTGGTGATGGCCTTCTGGTTGACCTTCGGCCTGCTGCGCGATTTGTGGCATCGCTGCGGCGCCAAACTCTCTGGTTTGCGCCGGCTCTCCCCCAGCTACTGGGGGATGGTGCTGGCCCACCTGGGTTTTGCCGCTGCCATTATCGGTGTGGTGTTGGCCAGCCAGTACAGTGAAGAACGCGATTTGCGCATGGAAGCCGGCCAGTCGGAAACCCTGGCGGGCTATCGATTCCAGTTGCTGGAAGTGGCACGCGTTCGCGGCCCCAACTATGTCGCTGACGAGGCCCGCTTTGAGGTTAGCCGCGATGGCAAACTGATAGCACGCCTGGCGCCGCAGAAACGGCATTATCTGGCCGGTGGATCGATGATGACCGAGGCGGCGATCGACGCCGGCCTGTGGCGCGACATTTACGTTGCCATGGGTGAAGCTGTGGGTGAGGGTGGCTGGGCCATTCGCCTGCACTACAAACCCATGGTGCGCTGGATGTGGCTGGGTGCAATCCTGATGGGGGCCGGTGGCCTGCTGACCGTAGCAGATCGGCGCTACCGTGGCAGAAAACAGCCGGCCAGTGACACAGTGGAGGCGGGTGCCCATGCCGGCGCGGCTTAAGCTATTCCTGCCACTGGTTGTTTTCTTCGGACTGGCACTGCTGCTGTTCCGGGGGCTGCAACTCGACCCGCGAGAACTGCCCTCGGCGCTGATCGACCAGCCGTTCCCCGCCTTCTCCCTGCCCAGCCTGGCCAGTGGCGAAACACTGAACGTGGAGGCTTTGCGCGGTGAAGTGGCCCTGTACAACATCTGGGCCACCTGGTGTTACACCTGCCGCGTGGAACACCCCTATCTGCTCAAATTGGCGCAGCAGGGCGTGCCCATATACGGCGTGAACTACAAAGATGAGCCGGAGGCCGCGCGCCGCTGGCTGGCCGAACTGGGCGACCCCTATCGCGACAACATCGTCGACCAGAAGGGCACACTGGGACTGGACCTCGGCGTTACCGGAGCGCCTGAGACCTATCTGGTGGATAAGCGCGGCGTGATTCGCTATCGGCACGTGGGCGAAGTGAATGAGCGAGTGTGGAAGGGCACCCTTGAACCGCTCTACGACGAATTGCTGCGGGAGGATTCCTGATGCGCGCTGCCCTGATTGCAGGCCTGATCGCTCTGTTGTTGAGTGTTTCCGCTGCCGCGGTGATCGAAACCTACCAGTTCGATACACCGGAGCAGGAAGCACGCTACCATCAGTTGGCGGCGGAATTACGCTGCCCCAAGTGCCAGAACCAGAATATCGCGGACTCCAACGCGCCGATTGCACAGGACCTGCGCGAGCAGTTGCATCGTCAACTTCAGCGCGGTGCCAGTGACGACGAGATCAAGGATTTTATGGTCGCTCGGTACGGAGAGTTCGTGTTGTACCGTCCGCGTTTCGGCGGCGATACCTTACTGCTGTGGCTGGCGCCAGCCGTTTTGCTGTTGCTGGCCTTGATCGTGCTGTGGCGCGTGGTGATCAGCCAACGCAATGCTGACAATCGTGCTGACAGCGGACTCAGTGAAGAAGAGCAGGCTCGCCTCGATGCCCTGGTGGCCGAAGAGGAGCGCAGCGCTTGACCCCATTGATCCTGGCCGGAGCCGGCTTATTTGTTCTTCTGGCCATGGTGGTGCTGTTCCCGGGTCGCGGTCAGCGCCCCGTCGATGAAAGTGCCCGCGATGAAGCTCGGCGCTGGTTGAAGCAACGGCAGGGCGAACTGGAAGGCGATGCCGAGCTGGTGGAAGCCCTCGAGCGGGACGCCCAATTGCGTGTACTGGAGGATGTTGCCCCCACCGCAAGCGCCGATGCGCCCGAAGCAAGCTCTGCCGGCAGATTTTCACCCGCCTGGGTACTGCTGCCTGCCGTGCTGCTGGCCTTGGGGCTCTACTGGCAGCTGGGTTCCGCTACTGACGTGGTGCTGGCGCGGGAGCTGGCCGATCTTGGCGGCACTAACAATCCTGACGCAGCGCAAACCCTGATCGCAAAAGTCGAGGCTCGAGCCGCAGCGCGTCCCGACAATCTCTACTATCAGGCCCTTTTGGGGCGTTATTACATGGGGCAGGAAGACTACGCCCGCGCCGCCGCGCTGTATGACCGTCTCGCAGAGGCGTCTCCCGGCGACCCGCATGCGCAGGCTTTTGCTGCCCAGGCCAGCTTTTTACAAGCCGGCCGCGTGCTGTCCCCGCAGGCACAGGTGCGCGCCGAACGCGCCCTGTCATTGGACCCCAATCAGCGCACGGCACTGGGATTGTTGGGGATGGCGGCCTTTGAACAGCAGCAGTACCGCGCCGCGATTCAGTACTGGGAGCGCTTGCGGGCCACCGAACAGCCGGGCTCCGAAGCCGCCAACATGATTGCCGGTGTGATCAGTGCTGCGCAGCAGCGACTGGAAGAATCAGGCGCAGCCTTGCCGGACGAAGGGCAGGGTTCCGCCGGTGCTCCGACTGCGGATGGCATGGTGCGCATCGCCCTGAGCTTGCCCCAGGGCATGGAAGTGGACCCGAATGCCTCAGTGTTCGTGCTGGCACGCGGTGCCGATGCCGCCTCCCGGATGCCTATCGCCGTGCAGCGCCTGCGCGCGGCGGACCTGCCTCAGACCCTTTCCCTGAGTGATGCCAACTCCATGGCAGGACAGTTGTTATCTACTGCCGGTGAAGTACTGGTGGTTGCCCAGCTTTCCCCAAGCGGTCAACCCGGCGCGGGCAATGCCAGCCATCTGGCGCAACTCGGACCCCTTGTTCCGGGCGACACCGAAACGGTTCACAGCCTCGTTTTACAGCCCAATCCCGACTTCAATCCCTGAGTCTGGTAATTCTTTTTACTGCAGGCATGGTGTAGCCGTGGCATCTTGGATACACTACATCTTGTGCCTCGAGGGGGCGTAAAAAATCCCGTTAAGTGCTGATAATCGTGCAAAAAGCGTATAAAAATCAGTATGTTAAGACTAGAAGCTAAAGCGATATGCGACTAAAGTCCATCAAACTGGCGGGGTTCAAGTCCTTCGTCGACCCCACCACGGTTTCCTTCCCCAGCAATATGTGCGCGGTCGTCGGCCCCAATGGCTGTGGTAAATCCAATGTGATCGACGCTGTGCGTTGGGTGATGGGTGAGAGCTCCGCCAAGAACTTGCGCGGCGAATCCATGACCGACGTGATCTTCAACGGCTCGGTCAACCGCCAACCCGTAGGGCAGGCCTCCATCGAACTGGTATTCGACAACAGCGACGCCACCGTCACCGGCGAGTACGCCGGCTACGCCGAAATCTCCATCAAGCGCCTGGTCACCCGCGAGGGACAGTCGGAGTATTTCCTCAACGGCACCAAGTGTCGCCGCCGCGACATCACCGACATTTTCCTCGGCACCGGCCTCGGTCCGCGCTCCTACGCGATTATCGAACAGGGCATGATCTCGCGTCTGATCGAATCGAAGCCCGAAGAGCTGCGCGTGTTTATCGAAGAAGCAGCCGGTATCTCCAAGTACAAGGAGCGCCGCCGGGAAACCGAAAACCGCATGCGCCGCACCCTGGAAAACCTGGAGCGCCTCACCGACCTGCGCGACGAGTTGGGCCGCCAGCTCCAGCACCTGCAGCGCCAGGCTGCCGCAGCAGAGAAGTACAGCGAATTCAAGAACGAAGAGCGCCACCTGAAAGCCCAGTTGCTGGCCTTGCAGTGGCAGCAACTGGACGAGCAGGTAAGCACCTGCGGACAGGCCATTGCCGAGCTGGAAGTAAAGCTCGAATCGGTCTATGCCGACCATCAACAGATTGACACCGCCATCGAGCAGCAGCGTCTGGAGCACACCGACGCCAACGACGCCTTCAACAAGGTACAGGCCACTTACTACTCCCTCGGCTCCGAGGTCGCGCGCATCGAGCAGACCATCAAGCACCAGCAGGAGCGTGGCAAGCAGCTCGACGAAGACCTTCAACAAACCCGCGAAGCCCATCGCCAGGCCACTGAACACCTGGAACAGGATCAGCTCAAGCAGGTTGGCTGGGAAGAAGAACTGACCAGCCTCAGTCCGGAACTGGACATGCTGCAGCAGGTGGAGGAGGGTTCCGCCGAGGCGCTGTTACAAGCCGAAGAAGCCATGCAGTCCTGGCAGCAGCGCTGGGACGAATTCAACCAGCATGCCGCCGAGCCCCGCCAGCAGGCGGAAGTACAACAATCCCGCATCCAGCATCTGGAACAGGCCCTGCAGCGCATCAATCAGCGCAGCAATCAGCTACAGCAGGAGCGTGAAGGCCTGAGCGCCGGCCCTGAAGACGTGGAAGCCCAGGCGCTGGCTGAGCAACTGGCCGAGTTGGAAATGGCCATGGGCGAGCACGAACAGGGTGCTGAGTCCCTGCAGGCCGCGGTCAACGAAACGCGGGAGCAAAACACCGCGCTGGCCGCTGAGCAGGATGCCGCGCGCTCGCAGCTACAACAGATGCGTGGGCGCCACGCTTCGCTGGAAGCCTTGCAACAGGCTGCTCGCGACGATGGTAGCCGCGAGTTGGGTCAATGGCTGGAGCAGAACAACTTGCACCAGCGTCCACGACTGTTGGAAAACCTGCAGGTGGATAACGCCTGGCAGGTGGCGGTGGAAACCGTGCTCGGCGATTACCTGCAAGCGGTCTGTGTCGACAACTGCGGCACGCTCGGGGATATGCTGGGCAGTCTGGAGCAGGGCAAACTGCTGCTGGTCGATAACAACGGCCAGCCCACCACCGCTGCGGCGGACGCACTAGCCGCTAAAGTCAGTGGCAGTTCGGCCGCCAGCGATCTGTTGGCGGGTGTATATGCCGCCGATGATCTCGCCAGCGCCATGAGCCGGCGGGCTAGTCTGGCGGAGGGCGAATCCGTCATCACCCGTGATGGGATCTGGCTAGGTCGCAACTGGCTGCGTGTGGCGCGGCTGGGCGACAGCGCTGGCGGCGTGATCGCGCGCCAGCAGGAACTGGAAGAACTTACCGCGCAACTGGAGCAGGCGGAAGCAGACGCCGCGCGACTGGAAGAGACGCTGGCTGAAAGCCGGGAGCAGCTTAAGTCACTGGAATCACGCCGGCAGGACAGCCAGCGCGAGTTGCAGGCGGTCACCCGACAGCACGGCGAACTGAGCGCTAAACTGTCGGCGCAACGCGCCCGCATCGAGCAGATCAGCGCCCGTCGTGAGCGCCTCGACAGCGACATTACAGAATCCCGTGAGCAATATGCTCAGGAGCAGGAAGCACTCGCGGAAGCGCGTCAATTGCTGGCTGAAGCTATCGAGCGGATGGAAGGCGATTCCCAGCAGCGCGAGCAATTGCTGTCCGAACGCGACGAGGTTCGCAATACTCTCGACAACGCGCGTCAGCGCGCCCGGCACGACAAGGACGCTGCCCATCAGGTGGCCATGCGTCACCAGTCCTTGCAAACCCAGTTGCAGTCCATGGCCGAGTCCATCAATCGCACACGCTCACAGGTGGAAACCCTGCAGGAGCGTCGGCAAAATCTGGAACAAACGCTGGCGACCAATGACCAGCCCCTGGACGGTTTGCAGGAAGAGCTGGAAGTACAACTAGAGAAGCGCCTGGAAGCGGAAGGCGAATTGACCACCGCGCGCCAACAGGTGTCGGAGCTGGAGCATCGCCTGCGCGAGTCGGAAACTCGCCGCGCCGGTGTCGAGCAGCGCGCCCAGGGCGTGCGCACGGAGCTGGAACAACAGCGCCTGAAAAACCAGACCCTGTCAGTCCAGCGGGAAGGTATTGATCGCCAACTCGAAGAAAGCGATCACCAGCGCGACGCCGTACTGGCGGACATGCCAGAAGGTGCGAACACCCAGGAATGGCAGCAGGCACTGGAAAAAGTCGGCAATCGCATTGCGCGTCTCGGCCCGATAAACCTGGCGGCCATCGACGAGTACAACCTGCAGTCAGAGCGCAAAAATTATCTGGATGCCCAGAACGTGGATCTGGAAACCGCGTTGGAAACGCTGGAATCTGCCATCCGCAAAATCGACAAGGAAACGCGCAATCGCTTCCGCGAGACCTTCGATCGGGTCAACAGCGGCCTGCAGGAACTGTTCCCGCGCGTATTTGGCGGTGGCAGTGCCTATCTGGAAATGACCGGCGACGACCTGCTGGACACCGGTATCTCCATCATGGCGCGCCCGCCGGGTAAAAAGAACTCCACTATCCACTTGCTGTCAGGGGGTGAAAAAGCCCTGACCGCTATCGCGCTGGTATTTTCTATTTTCCAACTGAACCCGGCGCCGTTCTGTATGCTGGACGAGGTGGATGCGCCGCTGGATGATGCCAACGTGGGTCGCTACGCCCGCATGGTGAAAGAGATGTCCGACAAGGTGCAATTTATCTACATCACCCATAACAAAATTTCCATGGAGCTGGCCGACCAGTTGATGGGGGTCACCATGCACGAACCGGGTGTGTCGCGCCTGGTAACGGTCGACGTGGAGGAAGCGGCGGAACTGGCAGCCCTGTAGGGTGGTCCAGAGTTAATAGCATTCAAGAGTCAAACGGGATCGAAACGGGACAGCGAGCGCGGGTGGCACAGGTAGTATGGAACTGACAATCAGAGACTGGATGGTAATTGCCGGGGTGTTGTTGATCCTGGCGGTGTTGCTCGATGCGTGGCGCAGAATGCGGAGCGAGCGTTACAGCCGGGTACGCATGTCGGCGGCGGCGCGCAAGGAGTCGGCGGAAGAAACCGGCCCTGAAGGTGACATGCCGGTACTGCGGGAGTTACCCAATGGCGGTGCCCGGGTAGTGCGCCGGGAAGACCTGCTCGATGCGGTAGCGGCGGCGGAAGAGGCGTTGGAAGCTGTGCAGTCCACGCGTGTTGCCTCCGCGGAACCCCCACCACCGAAACAGCGCAGCACTGACTCCCTCAGCGAGAAGGCACGCACACCAAAGGTGGACCCTGAGCCTGCCGCGGAACAAGCGCCCGAGGAAGAGGAATTTCCCGAGTCGTCCGAGCGCGATGATCTGTTGGCCGGCATCTCCACCACCGAAGAGCCTACCAACCTCGATTGGCTCGACGGCCTGGGTGAAGAGCCAGTTCGGCCCAGGGAAAAGCCCGAGATGGCGCCCGGTAAATTGCCCCGCGAGATCGACCCGCAGGTGTTCATGCTGAACGTGACGGCCCGCGATGCGCAGGGTTTCAGGGGCGAAGATATCCTGCACATTTTGCTGGCGTGTGACCTGCGTTTTGGTGACATGAACTTCTTCCACCGCCACGAACACGAGGCGGGGAAGGGCGCGATCCAGTTCAGCGTGGCGAACATGATGCAACCGGGCGTGTTTGACATCGACAACATGGGTGATTTCCGCACGCCTGGGCTGGTGTTTTTCGTGACCCTGCCAGGGCCGGAAGACATGATGCAGGCTTTCGATTACATGCTCGAAACCGCGCGTTGTGTGGCGAAAAACCTCAGCGGCGATGTGCTGGATGAGTCCCGTAGCGCTTTGACTTCCCAGAGCCTCGATCACGCCCGGCAGCGCATTCGGGAGCTGGAGCGCAAGCTACTGACCCAGGCCGCGCACTGACCCCACCGTGAGCAACACACCCTCGGCAGAAGCGGCCCGGTTACGGACCCAGTTAGAGCTCTACAACTACGAGTACCACGTGCTGGACGCGCCCACGGTGCCGGACAGCGAATATGATCGCCTGCTTCAGCGCCTGCGTACCCTGGAAGCAGAATTTCCCGAGCTGGTTACTCCCGACAGCCCTACCCAGCGTGTGGGTAGCGAACCGCTGGCCCAGTTCGCGCAGGTGCAACATGAAATCCCCATGTTGTCCCTGGACAATGCTTTCAACGCGCAGGACATGGTGGACTTCGAACGGCGCTTGCGTGATCGCCTTGGCGCGCACGCACCCGCTACCATCGAGTATGCCTGCGAACCCAAACTGGATGGTATCGCCGTTAGCCTGCTGTACCGCGACGGCAAGCTGGAGCGCGGAGCAACGCGTGGTGATGGCAGAACGGGCGAGGATATCACCCACAATGTGCGCACCATTCCCTCCATCCCTCTGCGCTTACGCGGTGACGGTTATCCCGGTGTGCTGGAAGTGCGTGGGGAGATCTATATGCCCCGTGCCGGCTTTGAGGCTTTCAACGCCAGGGCTCGTGAGCTCGGTGAAAAGCCTTTCGTAAACCCCCGTAACGCGGCAGCGGGCACGCTGCGCCAACTTGACCCGCGCCTGACTGCCCAGCGCCCTCTGCAAATGTGCTGCTACAGCGTGGGTCATGTTGAAGGGGGGGCTTTGCCTGAAACCCAATCAGCCATTCTCGATCGACTGCAACAGTGGGGATTGCGCACCAATCCGGAATCCGAGGTGGTCAACGGTATCGAGGCTTGTGACCAGTATTTCCAGCGCCTGGAAGCAAAGCGCGACAGCCTGGCGTATGACATCGACGGCATTGTGTTCAAGGTAAATGCGCTGGACCTGCAGGAGCGGTTGGGTTTTGTGTCGCGGGCGCCGCGCTGGGCTATCGCCCGGAAGTTTCCCGCCCAGGAAGAAATGACCCGCCTGCTGGATGTGGAATTCCAGGTGGGTCGAACCGGGGCGATTACTCCGGTGGCACGTCTGGAGCCGGTATTTGTCGGCGGCGTTACGGTGAGTAATGCCACCTTGCACAATGCCGACGAGATCGAGCGACTCGACGTCATGATCGGCGATACCGTAGTGATCCGTCGCGCCGGTGACGTGATTCCACAAGTGGTATCCATCGTGCCGGACCGTCGCCCGGACGATGCCCGGCCAGTGGAATTTCCCACGGTCTGCCCGGTGTGTGATTCGCCGGTTGAGCGGGGGGAGGGGGAGGCCGCCTTGCGCTGCCTCGGCGGACTGGTGTGTGGCGCCCAGCGTAAAGCCGCCCTGCGTCATTTCGTGTCCCGCAAAGCCATGGATATCGACGGCCTCGGTGAAAAGCTGATCGATCAGTTGGTCGACACCGACCAGGTGAAGACCGTCGCGGATCTTTACGCATTGCCGCGTGATGTTTGGCTGGGCCTGGAGCGAATGGGCGAGAAGTCCACCGATAAACTATTGGCGGCGATTGAACGCAGCAAGGCAACAACGCTGCCGCGCTTTATTTACGCCCTGGGTATTCGCGAAGTGGGCGAAACGACGGCGGCCTCCCTGGCCCTGCATTTTGGTTCGTGGGAGGCCTTGTCCAGCGCCGCCGAATCAGTATTGCTGGAGGTGGAGGACGTTGGCCCTGTGGTGGCCGACCATCTGCGTCAGTTTTTCGATTCTCCCGATGCCAATACCGTGGTGGCTGCTTTGCGCACCGCGGGTGTGCACTGGCCCGATGTGGAGCGGCCATCGGAGGACGCTACGCCCCTGGCTGGCCAGACCTGGGTAGTCACCGGCAAACTGGAAGCGCTGGGCCGCAGCGAGGCGGGCGCGGCGCTCAAACAACTAGGGGCCAAGGTGGCCGGCAGTGTCTCGGCGAAAACCCACTGTGTAGTGGCAGGCCCTGGCGCCGGATCAAAATTAAAAAAAGCCCAGGAACTCGATGTGACCGTGATCGATGAAGCGGCTTTTCTCGCCCTGTTACAGGAACACGGAGTCAGTCTCTGAATGCGTTATCTGCTTTTGCCCCTAGTTCTCATGCTCGCTGCCTGCAGCACGTCGCCACCGTCCAACGTCAACGATATTTGCGCCATTTTTGAAGAGAAAGACGGCTGGTATCACGATGCCGCCGATGCGCGTAAGGAGTGGGGTGGCACCATTCCGATCATGATGGCGATCATCCACCAGGAATCGCGTTTTGTGGACAAGGCACGGCCGCCACGAAAGAAAATTCTCGGCTTTATTCCCGGCCCTCGACCGGCCTCAGCCTACGGCTATACCCAGGCCATTGACGAGACCTGGGAGACCTACGAAAGAAACGCCGGACGCTACGGCGCTGACCGCGATGACTTCGGTGATTCCATCGATTTTGTCGGCTGGTACAACGATCAATCCTATCGGCGTAGTGGCATTGCCAAAACCGACGCATACCGGCTCTACCTGGCCTATCACGAAGGGCACGGTGGCTATAACCGGGGTAGTTATCGCAATAAAAAATGGCTGCGCGACGTGGCCCAGAAAGTATCACGTAAGGCGAGTACTTATCAGTCGCAACTTGCAGGTTGCGAAGCAGAATTAAAGAAACGCAAAAAGTTTTTGTGGATTTTCTGATACAGCGCCCGGCGAAGCAGTTCAACATGCTCGACCGCGCCAGCAGGGTGTGATCGGCCGCAATTATTTCCGCTATCACACTGGGTTAGCGTAAATTGCTTGTGGCACAATGCAGTGTAAAGTTCTTGCAGTGCCCGGGCAGTAAGAGCGCGGGCCAGCCAGTGGAGCGCCGCAGTGAAACCGACCGATACGTCGAACCCTGAGTACTTCCACAAGGTAGTGGATTGTCAGTACGCCTGTCCTGCACATACCCCGGTTCCAGAATATATCCGATTGATCGCAGCGGGGCGTTATACCGACGCCTACATGATCAACTGGGTGTCCAATGTGTTTCCCGGCGTTCTGGGTCGCACTTGCGACCGGCCCTGTGAACCGGCATGCCGTCGCGGGCGCCTCGGCGGCGACGAAGAGCCCGTTGCAATCTGCCGTTTGAAGCGGGTTGCGGCGGATAATAAAACTGGCGATGACTTTCGCGCCCGCCTCCCCAAAATCCCCAAAAAGAAAAACGGCAAACGCATCGCCCTGATCGGCGCAGGCCCGGCGTCACTCACCGTGGCACGGGATTTAATGCCGCTTGGCTACAGCATCGATATTTACGATAACCAGTTTGCCGGCGGCGGCATGATGCGTAGCCAGATTCCCTCATTCCGTTTGCCTATCGAAGTGCTCGACGAGGAGGTGGATTACATTCTCGACACTGGCGTGGTCACCCATTTCGATACTGAAGTGACCAGTCTGCAGTCCATTCTCGACAAGGACTATGACGCGGTCTTCGTCGGTACGGGGGCGCCGCGCGGGCGCGACCTGAATATCCCCGGCCGGGGAGAGGGTGCCGACAATATCCATATCGGCATCGAGTGGTTGGCAAGTGTGGCCTTCGAACATCGCCACCAGGTGGGTAAGCGCGTGTTGGTACTCGGTGGTGGCAATACGGCAATGGACTGTTGCCGCACCTCGCGTCGCCTCGGTGGTGACGAAGTGCGGGTGGTTGTGCGCAGCCCCTTCGCCGACATGAAGGCGTCACCCTGGGAAAAAGAAGATGCGATGCACGAAGACATTCCCATTTTCGATAATCACACGCCGAAGGAGTTTGTCATTGAAGGGGGCAAACTCGCCGGGATGGTGTTTGAGAAAGTCGAAGCTGAGTACGATGAGAATGGTAAGCGTAGTCTTGTACCCACGGGTGAAGATCCGGTCTTTATGCCGGCGGATGATGTGCTCATCGCTATCGGGCAGGAAAATTCTTTCCCGTGGATAGAGCGTGACGCCGGCGTGGAGTTCGATCAGTGGGACATGCCGGTGGTGGATAAAGACACCTTCCAGTCCACCAACCCGAAAGTGTTTTTTGGCGGTGACGCCGCCTTTGGTCCGGAGAACGTGATTACGGCCGTGGCTCATGGTCATCAGGCCGCGGTGAGTATCCACCTCATGTGTGGTGGTAAGGACGTGGCCGAGCGCCCCGCGCCATTTACTAACCTGATGAGCCAGAAGATGGGCGTGCACGAATGGTCCTACGACAATCAGGTGGAAGACGACCCGCGCTACGTAGTGCCGCTGGCCGACAAAAGTAAGGCGCTGGCTGATCGTAAACTGGAAGTGGAATTGGGCTTCGATAAATCCACAGGATTTGCGGAGGCCGAGCGCTGCCTTAATTGCGACGTACAGACTGTGTTCACGGAAGCGCGCTGTATCGAGTGTGATGCCTGCGTGGATATCTGCCCCACAGACTGCATCACCTTCACCGCGCCTGTAGAGGAGGAGATGCTGCGCACCCGATTGTCGGCACCTGCGGGCAATCTCGCCCAGGATCTGTATGTGTCGGACGTGCTGCCCACAACGCGCGTTCTGGTCAAGGACGAAAATGTCTGCCTGCACTGCGGCTTGTGCGCCGAGCGCTGCCCGACCACGGCCTGGGACATGCAGAAGTTTCTTTACAACGTCAGCCTGGCGGGACAATAACGATGAAAGCCCTGCAATCCGTTAACGACTTTGTTATCAAGTTCGCCAATGTGAACGGCACTGGCTCGGCCAGTGCCAATAACCTGTTTGCCAAGGCCCTGTTCCGCATGGGCTTGCCGGTGTCGCCGAAGAATATCTTCCCCTCCAATATTCAGGGCCTGCCCACCTGGTACGAAGTGCGCGTCAGTGAAAAGGGCTATCTGGGGCGGCGCGGTGGCGTGGATATCATGCTGTCGGTAAACCCCCAGAGCATGGCGCGGGACATTGGTGAAGTGGAGCCCGGCGGCTATTTCATTTACGACAACACCAAGCCGCTGGACCTGCGCCTGATCCGCAGTGACGTAACCATTATCGGTTTACCGCTGACCCGCCTGTGCAATGAGGAATACCAGGACCCACGCCAACGGCAACTGTTCAAGAACGTAATTTACGTGGGTGCGCTGGCGGCGCTGCTGGATATTGATTTTGGTGTGCTGACCACATTGGTGGGCGATCAATTCAAAGGCAAGGAGAAGTTGATCACGCCCAATATCCACGCGCTTGAAATCGGTCACCACTATGCCCGCGACAACTTTGACTGCCCGCTGGGCATTCGCGTCGAAACGCGGGAGCGCAATGGCGACCACATATTGCTCGATGGCAATACGGCGTTGGGGCTGGGAGCGATCTATGGCGGCGCAACTGTCGCTGCCTGGTATCCCATCACACCCTCCACTTCAGTGGTCGACGCTTTTGACAAATACGCCCGGCGCATGCGAATCGATGCCGGCACCGGCGCGCGGAATTACGCCATTGTCCAGGCGGAGGATGAATTGGCAGCCATCGGCATGGTGATCGGTGCCAGCTGGAACGGCGCCCGTGCCTTTACTGCCACCAGCGGCCCGGGTCTGTCCCTGATGAGCGAGTTCCTCGGGCTGGCCTATTTTGCAGAAATCCCCACGGTACTGTTCGACGTGCAGCGCGCCGGACCTTCCACCGGCATGCCCACCCGCACCCAGCAGTCGGACATACTGTCCGCCGCCTATGCGTCCCACGGCGATACCAAACAAGTTCTGTTGTTCCCGTCCACACCCAGGGAGTGCTTTGATTTCGGTGCGCAGTCCTTTGACCTCGCGGAGCGCCTCCAAACTCCCATCATCCTGATGACAGATCTGGATCTGGGTATGAACGACAACATGTCCCCACCCCTGGAATGGGACGACGCGCGCGAGTACGACCGTGGCAAGGTACTCGATGCTGAAGCACTGGATGCCCTTGACCAGTATGGCCGTTACCTCGATGTGGACGGCGACGCCATTTGCTATCGCACCTACCCCGGTACCCATCCGGAGAAGGGCGTCTTCTTCACCCGCGGTACCTCTCGTGATGAGTACGCGGTGTATACCGAACGGGGCGAGGAGTACGAGAAAAACATGCTCAGGCTGATGGCCAAGTGGGAAACCATCAAGGAGCATGTACCGGCACCGGAAATCGTCGAGGCCTCACGACCCACCGATATGGCAGTGCTATATTTTGGTACCAGCGAGGCATCGTCCCGCGAAGCGCTCGATTATCTCGCGCAGGAAGGTATTTATCTGGACGCGATGCGGGTTCGCGCCTTCCCCTTTAACGACACCGTCGAGCAATTTATCCAGCAGCATGAAAAAGTGTTTGTGATTGAACAAAATCGCGATGCCCAATTGCGCACACTGCTGATGGCGGAGTTTGAGTTCGGGCCGGACAAGCTTAAATCCGTATTGTGCTTTGATGGCTCGCCGATCAGCGCACGCAATATTCGCAAACAGATATTGCAGCAATTACCCGGCCACAACGTTACCCCCCTGCGCCGCGAGCAGGCGAGTGGAGAGCACGCACGATGAGTTACCAGTTACCGAACTTTCGCCATCCCGAGTTGCCGGTTAACGAACTGGGATACACCCGAGCTGACTACGAGGGCTCGATTTCAACCCTGTGTGCCGGTTGTGGCCACGATTCCATTGCGGGGGCGATTGTTAAAGCGGTACACGAGTTGTCCATCCCGCCCCACAAGATTGCGAAGCTGTCGGGCATCGGGTGTTCATCCAAGTCGCCTGCCTATTTTCTCGGCAAATCTCACGGCTTTAACTCTGTGCATGGCCGTATGCCCTCAGTGGCGACCGGTGCCGCCCTGGCCAATCGGGACATGATTTACCTGGGGGTGTCGGGTGATGGTGACACGGCCTCTATTGGCATGGGGCAGTTTGCCCACGCCATCCGCCGCAACCTGAACATGGTTTACATCGTGATGAACAACGGTTGCTATGGCCTGACCAAGGGCCAGGACTCCGCCACCGCGGATGAAGGGTCCACCAGCAAGAAGGGCGACCCCAATCCTTTCGATGCCATCGATTTGCCCAGCCTCGCCCTGAACCTTGGGGCAACGTTTATCGCGCGCAGTTTCTCCGGAGACAAGGGGCAACTTGTCCCGCTGATCAAAGCGGCGATCACCCACCGGGGTTTCGCCATGATCGATGTGATCTCGCCCTGTGTCACCTTCAACAACAACCCGCAGTCCACCAAGTCCTATGAATTTGTTCGCGAGCACGCGGAGGCAACAGGCACAGTGGACTTTGTCCCCATGCGCGAGGAGATCACCACCTCCTACCCGCCGGGCAGTACCGCGGAAGTCACCATGCACGACGGCTCCGTACTCCACCTGCACAAGCAGGAGGAGGGCATGGATCCGTTTGACCGCATCTCTGCCATGAATGCGCTCGAACAGCACCGCGCCCGGGGCGATATTCTCACGGGATTGATCTATCTGGACGAGGATTCCCGTGAGCTTCACGAAGTGCTCGAGACCTCCCAGCGACCCTTAAATGAACTGGATGCGTCAGATTTATGTCCGGGAAACCGTGTTTTGGCCAATATCAATGCGAGCCTGCGTTGAGAAAATGGCCCTAAATCGCTGATTTTGCAGGCTGTAACCTGAGTTTTTACGCATTGTCATTTTGTTGTCATAATTTCCTCATTTAATACCCGACTGAAGAATCGGAAGGGAAGACACCAACATGAACGAGCGCACCGTCCTCATCGTTGAGGATGAATTTGCGATCCGCGATATGCTGCGAATGGCGCTGGAAATCGCCGAATATAACTGTCTGGAGGCGGATAATATCCAGGATGCCTATCGCATGATTGTGGATGACCGGCCGGACCTGGTGCTGCTGGACTGGATGCTGCCAGGCGGCAGCGGTCTGGAATTGCTGCGCCGCCTCAAGCGCAATGACAGCACTCGGGAATTGCCCGTGATTATGCTCACCGCCAAGACTGCCGAGGATAACGTCGTGCAGGGCCTGGATGTTGGGGCGGATGATTACATCACCAAGCCTTTTGCGCCGCGCGAATTGATCGCCCGTATCAAGTCGCTGTTGCGCCGCGCCGGCGGCGGTGAGGCTTACGAGCGCATGCAGGTGTCTGAATTGGTGCTGGATGCCGAGAGCCGCCGCGTGTTCCTTGGCCAGAGCCTGGTGGACATGGGGCCCACCGAGTTCAAGTTGCTGCATTTCTTTATGTCCCACCCGGAACGCGCCTACACCCGAGGGCAATTGCTGGACCAGGTCTGGGGTGCCAACGTGTATGTAGAAGAACGCACTGTGGATGTTCACATCAGACGACTGCGCAAGGCCCTGCAGACCGAGGTTGCGGACTACAGCAACCTGATTCAGACCGTGCGCGGAACCGGTTATCGTTTCTCCTCTATAGGTAGCAGCGCTTCGTGAACTCCGGCGTTGGCTGGCTGCGAGCGGTACGGCTGGCAACGCTGTTCCTGAGTTTGGCGCTGGGCCTGGGTTTGATCATTGGATACCCGGCCGAGGCGGTGGCGATCACCGCTGTCGCGCTGCTCGGCTATTCCCTCTATCAGTTACGTCGCCTGCACCACTGGTTGCAACACCCCGAGGAAGAGACCCCCGATGCCATGGGGGTATGGGGTGGCGTGTTCGATCGCATGCACGCCGTACAGCGGGAAAACCGTGAGGCCCAGGGGCGACTGCGCTCCTCGGTGTCTTACCTGCGGGATTCGCTGGGGTCCATGCGCGACGCGGCCATCATGGTGGACCGCGACGGGTTTATCCAATGGAGTAACAAAGCTGCTGAGCGCTTGCTGGGCTTGCGCTATCCCCAGGATGGCGGGCAGGCCTTGTTAAATCTGGTGCGCATGCCCGATTTCAAACGCTATTTTCTCGGCGGTGACTTCAGCTCACCGGCAGTGGTGCACCCCGAGGCGGGGGAGGAGCGTCAGTTCGAGGTGGAAATCAGCCGTTTCGGCGATGGCGACCGCCTGGTGTTCGTGCGCGATGTCACCGCCAGGGCACGCCTGGAGCAAACCCGGCGCGACTTCGTGGCCAATGTGTCCCACGAGCTGAGAACACCGCTCACCGTTATCATGGGCTATCTTTCCACTATCCTGTCGCAATCGGATGAATTGTCACCGCGATTCACCAAGGCTTTGCAGCAGATGGACCAGCAGGCCTCCCGGATGGAGGCGCTGCTCAAAGACCTCCTGTGGCTCTCCCGCATCGAAAGTGTGCGCCAGGATCCGTTGGAGGAACGAGTCAATATGTGCGGATTGCTCGAAGAACTGCGCGACGAAATCCACAGTTCACATCCAGAGCGTAAGCTGGTGCTGGAACTGGCCACGAAACAGCTCGTGAACGGTGATTACCGGCAGTTGCACAGCGCAGCGTCCAACCTGGTGCAAAATGCCCTGAAGTACAGTGCGCCCGATGGCGCGGTTACCATCACCTGGCAAGAATCCGACGGACAGCCGGTGTTGACCGTGAAAGATGAAGGTATCGGCATCGACAATGTGCACCTGCCGCGACTGACCGAGCGCTTTTATCGCGTGGATGACAGTCGCTCTACGGCGACCGGTGGAACCGGCCTCGGTCTGGCCATCGTCAAACACGTGGTGGCCTCGCACGACGCGGAACTCAGTATCCATAGCCAGTTTGGCCGAGGCAGTGCTTTCAGCATCCGTTTTCCACGGGCGGAGTCTCCCGTAACGGCCGCCAGCGCGGGGAATTCCGGGCTGTAACATAAATGTAACAATTTCGTATTACTGTGGCGCCCAACAGCTGATCAGCCACTCTGGAGCTACCATGAAACTGAGCGCAATCACCAAATCATTCACCGCAGCCGCGGCCCTGGCGTTGGCGCCCCTCGGCGCATCCCACGCCGATGTTGACCCGGCACTGCCGGAGTACGCCGTTGCCAGTGGCGTGTCCGGTAATCTTTCCAGCGTTGGTTCCGACACGCTCGCCAACCTGATGACCCTGTGGGCTGAAGAGTTCAAACGCGCCTACCCCAACGTCAACATTCAGATCCAGGCCGCAGGGTCCTCCACAGCGCCGCCGGCCCTGACTGAGGCGACGGCCAACTTTGGCCCCATGAGCCGCAAGATGAAGGACAAGGAAATCGAAGCCTTCGAAACCCGCTACGGCTACAAGCCCACGGCGATTCCCGTCGCAATCGACGCGCTGGCGGTCTATGTGCACAAGGACAACCCCATCGAAGGCATGAGCATTGCCGACGTCGATGCGGTGTTTTCCTCCACTCGCAAGTGTGGTGCTTCCGGGGATGTGTCCAAGTGGGGTGACCTCGGCTTGACTGGCCCCTGGACGCAGCGAGATATCCAGCTGTTTGGTCGGAACTCTGTTTCCGGCACCTACGGCTACTTCAAACAGACCGCCCTGTGCAAAGGTGACTTCAAGAACACTGTGAACGAACAGCCCGGCTCTGCTTCGGTGGTGCAGTCGGTGTCAACCTCCATCAACGGTATTGGCTATTCCGGTATTGGTTACAAGACGTCGTCTGTCCGTGCCATTCCACTGAGCAAAAACGTGGGTGATGAGCCGGTGGCGGCAACCCCGGCCAATGCGGTGAACGGCAGCTACCCGCTGGCGCGTTTCTTGTGGGTGTACGTGAACAAGGCGCCGAACAAGGCCTTGACTCCGCTGGAGCGTGAGTTTGTCAAACTGGTATTTTCCCGCCAGGGACAGGAAGTGGTGGTGAAGGATGGCTACATTCCGCTGCCCGCGGCTGTAGTGGAACGCTACAGCAAGGAACTGGGGCTGTAAGCTTCGGGAGACTGTGCGGAAGAGGTCGCCCACAGGCGACCTTTTTTGCGTGAAACGCTGACCATTTTTTTCGAGAGGCTTGCGCTGTGTCATCACTAGCCGATCAGATCCCCGCCTATCTGCCCGCCTGGCGCCGCTTTAAGGACCGGGCCGCCACCGCCACCATTTCTGGTGGTGGAGCGAGTGTGCTGGTGGCGATTCTACTGATCTTTTTCTATCTCATTTATGAGGTCTTGCCGCTGTTTACGGGCGCAAGCCTGGAACCCCGTGCGCAATTTGCCATGGCGCAGGGTGTCCAGAGCGAGTACGTCGCCATCGAAGAGCAGGGCGAGTTGGCCATGTCGGTCGGTAACGACAACGTGGTGCGCTTCTTCCAGACCGAAGACGGCGCGATACGCGATAGTGTGGAACTTCCCGGCAGCGGCGGTACCCTGGCTGTGGTGGCGCAGGACAGCCCCGAAAGCCGCTTGTTGGCCCTGGGGTATGCCGATGGCACCGTGAGGTTGATGCGGCACCAGTACCGCATTACCTATCCCAATGACCAGCGATTGATCACGCCTGCGGTAGAGTTCCCCAATGGTGATGCTGCCTTCACGCTGAGTGACCAGGCCATTACCGCCCTGGCCGTTCGTGATGCGGAGGAGGGCCTGGTATTGGTCAGTCTCCACGACAATGGCGAACTGCATGGCCTGCGCATCACTCGCGATGAAAATTTCCTCACCGGTGAGGTGGAGATTACCGAGGAGTCGCTGTCACTGCCGGCCGGAGGCAATACGGTTAGCGTCTATGTTGGTTCCAGCCAGCGCTGGCTCTATCTGCTGGGCGACGATGGCAGCTATCGCGTGGTGGACCTGAAACACCGCGGCGCAGATATTGTGCTGCCGGTAGTGGATCGCGGCCAACTGTTTGAAGGGCGTGGCAACCTTTCGGCCAGCGCTTTGCTGCTGGGTGGCATTTCAGTATTGGCCGCCTCGGACGAGGGCGAACTGGCCCAGTACTTCATGGTGCAGGGTGAGGCCGGGCCGCGCCTGCAGCGCATTCGCGAATTTGATACCGATGGTGAAACGGTAACGGCGCTGATCGCCGAGCACCGCCGCAAGGGTTTTGCGGCGCTTGGTCAACAAGGCCGGATTCAACTTTTCCACACCACGGCGCACCGTCGCGTGCTCGATGAGCAACTCGACTTCTCGCTGCCGGTCGAGCCGCACAGTGCCTTGTCGCCGCGCGGTAACCAATTGCTGCTGCAGCAGAGCAACGGTGACTATCGCGGCGTCGCCCTGGACAACAAACACCCGGATATTTCCTGGTCGGCGCTGTGGGACAAGGTGTGGTACGAGAGCTACCCCGAGCCGGATTACATCTGGCAGTCCTCGGCCTCGAACAATGACTTTGAGCCCAAGTACAGCTTTTCGCCACTGGCTTTCGGGACACTGAAGGCGGCTTTTTACGCCATGTTGATTGCCGCGCCCCTGGCAATTTGCGGTGCGATCTACACGGCTTACTTTATGGCGCCCGCGCTGCGCCGCAAGATCAAACCGCTGATCGAATTGATGGAAGCACTGCCCACGGTAATTCTCGGTTTCCTCGCCGGCTTGTGGCTGGCACCGTTTATCGAGGACAAACTGACCGGGGTGGTCATCATATTGCTGGTGATGCCGGTGGGCGTGTTGTTGTTTGCTTTTGCCTGGTCCCGCTTACCCGTAAATCTGCGTACACAGGTGCCCGACGGCTGGCACGCGGCACTTCTGATTCCGGTAGTGCTGTTCCTCGGTTGGTTCAGTTTCGCTATCAGCGACGCGGTAGAGCTGTGGCTGTTTGGTGGCGATATGCGTGTCTGGGTCACCAATGACCTGGGGATTTCTTTCGACCAGCGCAACGCGCTGGTGGTAGGCATAGCCATGGGGATGGCGGTGATCCCAACCATTTTTTCGATTGCCGAAGACGCCATTTTTTCGGTGCCCAAGCACCTCAGCTTTGGCAGCCTGGCCTTGGGTGCGACCCCCTGGCAAACCCTGGTCGGCGTAGTGCTACCCACCGCCAGCCCCGGTATCTTCTCGGCGCTGATGATCGGTATGGGCCGCGCTGTGGGCGAAACCATGATCGTGCTCATGGCTACCGGCAATACGCCGATTATGGATATCAATATTTTCGAGGGCATGCGAACCCTGGCGGCCAACATTGCGGTGGAAGTGCCGGAGGCCGAAGTTGACAGTACCCATTACCGTGTATTGTTCCTGGCTGCTTTCGTGCTGTTCCTCTTTACCTTCGTTGTTAACACGCTGGCGGAATTGATCCGTCAGCGCTTGCGCATCAAGTACGGTTCCCTGTAATGACTGAAGAGACACGCAAAGAATTACAGCAAGTTAGCAGCGCCTCGCTGGGGTCGTGGGTTAAAAGCGGCGAGCCCATGGTGTGGATCAACGCGGCAGCCGTGAGCATGAGTGTCATCGCCGTAATCGGCTTGTTGGCACTGTTGGCAGTACGTGGCTTTGGACACTTCTGGCCGGGGCAGGTACTTGCGGCTCAGGTGGAAGACGGTAGTTCCGTGCGCCCGATAATGGGCGAAGTGGTTGACCAGGTGGAAGTCTCTGGGGAACAACTGCGCAGTGCCGGCTACACCCTGACGGGGCCGGGGCCGTTCTACGGCCGCAGCTTGTTGAAGCAGGGTAATCGCGATCAGTATGGCACCGACTTTGTCTGGTTGATCGACGAGCAGGTCAAAGAGCGCGATTTCCCCACCACGGCAATGGTGATCGAACGTACCGAGTGGGGTAATTTCTACGGCTATCTGGGAAAAGTGATCAGTGAAGGTGAGGTCGTTGCCGACGCTGCCGATGACGATGGCGCCGCGTGGCGAGCCTTTCAGACCAGCATCGACCAGACCCTCGCTGTCCGCGAGGACATCCATCACGTCGAGAGGGTGGAAATCGGCCATATCAACTATGAGCTGGAGCGGCTTCGACTGAGGCAGCGCTCACTGGAATTGCAGGGCAAGGACACACCCGAGGCACTGGCGGAACTGGCGGAGCGTCGCGCCGAACTGGACGCCGAGTACCGTGTCCTGCAGGACCAGCTGCGTGAACTCTACGCCAGTATCCAGGATCACAGTTACACCGCGCTGCTCGCCGACGGACGCGAAGTGACTCTGCCGCTGGCCCGAGTGGTGCGCGCCTATCGGCCCAACGACATGAGCTTGCTGGGCAAGATTGGCTTTTACTTCAGCAAGCTGTGGGAATTCCTCAGCGATGAACCCCGCGAGGCCAATACGGAGGGTGGCGTGTTCCCGGCCATGTTCGGCACCGTGATGATGGTAATCCTGATGTCCATCATCGTGACGCCCTTCGGTGTGGTTGCCGCAGTCTACTTGCGCGAGTACGCCCGCCAGGGATTTGTCACCCGGGTGATCCGTGTGGCAGTCAACAACCTCGCCGGTGTGCCATCCATTGTGTACGGCGTGTTTGGCCTGGGTTTCTTTGTGTACTTTATCGGCGCTGAACTCGACCAGGTCTTCTTCCCCGAAGCGCTCCCCAGTCCGACTTTCGGTACTCCCGGACTGATGTGGGCGTCTCTCACCCTGGCCCTGTTAACCTTGCCGGTGGTGATTGTGGCCACGGAGGAAGGCCTGGCTCGTATTCCGAAAGCGGTGCGAGAGGGCAGCCTGGCGCTGGGTGCGACCCGCGCCGAAACCCTGTGGCGGGTAGTGTTGCCCATGGCCAGCCCGGCGATGATGACCGGACTGATTCTGGCGGTGGCACGTGCCGCCGGTGAAGTCGCCCCGCTGATGCTGGTGGGCGTGGTGAAGCTGGCGCCAACCCTGCCCGTGGACGGCAACTTCCCCTATGTGCACCTGGACCAGAAATTCATGCACCTGGGTTTTCACATTTACGATGTGGGCTTCCAGAGCCCCAACGTGGAAGCCGCCAGACCCCTTGTGTATGCTACCGCCTTGTTGCTGGTAGCGATTATTGCCCTGTTGAACTTCGCCGCTGTGGCTCTGCGCAATCGTTTGCGTGAACGCTACAAGGCGCTGGAACACTAAGCCCAGAGACGGTATATGAACATGCAAACCCACGCCATCGACATGCAGGCCCTGGGCCGTCAGCCCACTTCGAATCTCGATACGGCCGACACCAGCCTGAAAGTGGAGGACCTGCGCCTGTTTTACAACCAGGACGCGCAGGCCCTACACGATATCAACCTGGAAATTCCGCGCCAGCGAGTCACAGCGTTTATCGGTCCCAGTGGTTGTGGCAAGTCTACTTTGCTGCGCTGCTTCAATCGCATGAATGACCTGGTCGACGGTTGCCGTATTGAGGGCAGTATTCGACTGGAAGGGGACGACATCTACGCCCCTGGCGTCGATGTGGCGGCATTGCGCCGGCGGATTGGCATGGTGTTCCAGAAACCCAATCCCTTCCCGAAGTCCATCTATGAGAACGTGGCCTATGGCCTGCGTATCCAGGGCATCAATAAAAAGCGCGTGCTGGATGAAGTGGTGGAAAAGTCCTTGCGCTCGGCCGCATTGTGGGATGAAGTAAAGGACCGGCTGGACGAGAGTGCCCTGGGCATGTCTGGCGGTCAGCAGCAGCGTCTGGTAATCGCGCGTACCATTGCGGTGGAACCGGAAGTACTGTTGCTGGATGAGCCGGCGTCCGCCCTGGATCCGATTTCAACCCTGAAAATCGAGGAACTGATCTACGAACTGAAGTCTCGCTTTACTATCGTGATTGTGACCCACAACATGCAGCAGGCGGCACGTGTGTCTGACATGACCGCGTTCATGTATATGGGCAAGCTGATCGAACACGACAGTACCGACAAACTCTTCACCAACCCGGCGCAGAAGCAGACGGAAGATTACATTACTGGCCGCTACGGCTAGTACGGAGCGTTACGATGTTGCAGCAGGACAGCTACAAACAACACATTTCCCAGCAGTTTAATTCAGAACTGGAAGCGGTGAAGAACCACATGCTCGAAATGGGCGGGCAAGTGGAACAGCAGATCGGGGCAGCCGTTTCTGCGCTGGTCAATATGGAAAGTGGCGAGGCCGAACTGGTCATTGCCCGCGACGCTGACATCAACAAGATGGAAGTGGTGGTGGACGACGAGTGTTCGCGCATCCTGGCCCGTCGCCAGCCCGCCGCCAGCGATTTGCGCCTGGTCTTGGCGGTGACCAAGGTCACCACCGATCTGGAGCGGATTGGCGATGAAGCCGCCAAGATTGCCCGTCAGTCCCTGCGCCTGGCAGAGGAGGGCATTTCACCCTCGAACTACGTGGAAATTCGTAATATCGCCAATCATGTCTCGGGGATGTTACGGCGCTCGCTGGATGCCTTTGCTCGCCTGGATGTGGAAATGGCGGTGCAGGTGGTCAAGGATGACAACCAAGTCGACCAGGAATACGCCAATGCTATGCGTTCGCTGGTGACCTTCATGATGGAAGATCCACGGGTGATCGGCGCAGTGCTAACTGAAATGTGGGCCCTGCGCAGCCTGGAACGAGTGGGCGATCACGCCAGCAATATTGCCGAGCATGTGATCTACCTGGTCCGCGGCCTGGACGTGCGCCATGTCGAACTCGACGAATTGGTTTCCCAGGTTACGGACGAGGACCACTAGCTCCGAGCGCGGACTTCCACCCTGTCAGCACGGGTCGCCCGACCCGTGCTACCAATCACGCCACAAAAACGACACAATTCCGCAACAATACGGCAATAAAAGGCCGTTTTTGTCATTTGTTTGTAACATTGACGTAATATCCTGCGCCCGTTTTCCACTGGCGGGCTCAATTCCGCTGCAAGTAATTCGGAGTCGACTATGAAATTCCTGAACTTACTCCTGCTGGCTGTATTGTTAATTCCGGGCTTCAGCGCCCGGGCAGAAAGCGCTGATGAGCTGGCGGAGTTACGCGCCCAGTTCGCGGCCCTGGCGGCACGTGTCAGTGCGCTTGAATCCGAAAATGCCTCGCTGCGAGCTGCCGGTAAGGTTCGAGAGGAGCGCCTTGATCAAACCCAGGTGCAGATTGCCAGCCTGGATAGCCCCACCTCCAGTTGGGCTGATCGCCTCGGTATCTCCGGTGACTTCCGTTACCGCTACGAAGAAATCGATATCGAAGGTGTGGATGTTCGTGAACGCGACCGTATTCGTGCCCGGGTCAACCTGAAAGCCGATGTAGCCGACAACATCGCTGTGACAGTGGGTATGTCGACCGGCGGTGATGACCCGATCTCTACCAACCAGACCCTGGGCAGTGTGGGCAGTCGTAAGGATCTCCGTCTCAACCTGGCGTACGTCGACTGGGCGCCGGTAGAGGGCTGGCACATCACTGCGGGCAAGATGAAAAATACCTTTTATCGTCCGCAAGGAACCGCCCTGATATGGGACGGTGACTACACCCCCGAGGGTTTCGGTACCCGTTGGGCCGGCAAACACCTGTTTGTGAATGCAGCTGGCAACTGGCTGGAGAGTGACAGCCGTGGCGGTGGCAAGCAATTGGCCTGGGGCTTGCAGGGTGGTGTAAACCTGAGCCTGGGTGACGCCAGCCTGACCACGGGCCTGAGTTATTTCGATCTGCCGGTGAAAGGCAACGAAGTGTTCTTTGGTGATGGCGACGATTTCTACGGTAACTCGTTCGATTGTGCTGACCCGGTTAGTCTGGAGGGCTGTGTTTATCTCTACGACTACGAGGAATTCGAGTGGTTCGCCAATCTGGCGCTGGAACTTGGGGGGCGGCCTCTGAATATTTTCACCGACTATGTTCAAAACCAGGCGGTCGACGAATTTGACACTGGTTGGCTCGCCGGCATGGTCTACGGCAAGGCCAAGGATCGCGGCAGTTGGCGCGTTGGCTATCAATATCGTGATCTCGAGGCGGATGCCGTATTTGGCCTGCTGAGCGATTCCGACTTCGCCGGTGGCGGCACCGATGGCCGCGGGCACATCGTTACCGCTCGCTACGTGCCGATTAAAAATGTCGCCCTGGATCTGACCTGGTTCATCAACAACGAGTTTGGTGAGGACCAGTTCGGCGAAGGCCTGAAGTTTGACCGCATCATGCTCGATGCCGGTTTCCGCTTCTAAAGGGCCTTGCATTGGTCGTGGGCATCGGTAAAATACCGCGCTTCCGACCTCAGGGCCGGAACCACTGCGTCCCCTTCGTCTAGTGGCCTAGGACACCGCCCTTTCACGGCGGTAACAGGGGTTCGAACCCCCTAGGGGACGCCATCTACGATTGCGAATGCTCTTGTTCGCAAGCAAAAAGCCCGGTATTTACCGGGCTTTTTTGTCTGGGCTGGTTTTATCTGGCGGGAGAGTGATTGGCCATGAGCCGATTCTGGAGTGATATCACGCACAAGCTTGATCCCTACGTACCGGGGGAGCAGCCGCAGCACGAACGGCTGGTCAAGCTCAATACCAATGAATCGCCCATCGAGCCCTCGCCGCAGGTACTGGCGGCCATTCATAACACGACAGGCGATGCGCTGCGGCGCTACCCAGATCCCGAATCCGTAGCTTTGCGCACTGCCATCGCGCAGCGCTTCGACCTGGCACCTGGGCAGGTCTTCGTGGGTAACGGCTCCGACGAAGTGTTGGCCCATACCTTTCTAGGCTTGCTCAAGCACCCACGGCCCATACTGTTTCCCGATATTACCTACAGTTTCTATACCGTGTGGGCGGACCTCTACGAGGTGGAATACCAGCAGGTCCCGCTGAACGAGCATTTTGCTATCGATGTGGACAGCTATCGGGTGCCCAATGGCGGGATAATTTTGCCCAATCCGAATGCGCCCACGGGAGTGCTACTGGCTCTGGCAGAAATTCGGCAGCTGCTGGAACAAAACCGGGACTCCGTGGTGGTGATCGATGAGGCCTATATCGATTTTGGCGGCGAGTCGGCGGCTGCGTTGATTCCCGAGTTCGACAATCTGCTGGTGGTACACACCCTGTCGAAATCCCGTGCCCTGGCGGGATTGCGGGTAGGCTATGCCCTGGGGCAGGAAACTTTGATCGAAGCGTTGGTGCGGGTCAAAAACTGCTTCAATTCCTACCCGTTGGACACCATCGCCCAGCACGCGGCACTGGCTTCGCTGGAGGATGAATCCTGGTTTCAGCAGAGTTGCCAATCTGTGGTGAACAACCGCGAGTGGTTGAGCGGGGAATTACTGGCGCTGGGGTTCCACTGCTTACCGTCGGCGGCAAACTTCCTGTTCGCATCCCATGGGGAAAAGCGCGCCGAAACGCTATTCGCCGCGCTGCGAGAAGAGGGGATCATAGTGCGTTACTTCAATAAACCGCGAATAGATCAGTTCCTGCGCATTACGATAGGAACCCGGCCGGATTGTGAACGGTTGGTCGAGGTGTTGAAAACGCTGCTATAAACGGACCGGCCCATCGAGGATGGGCCGGATGGTTCAGCACTTTTGCAGTACGACACTGCCGATGCTGTAACCGGCACCGAAAGAGCACAACACACCGATATCGCCGCTGCTGAAATCGCCCCGGTGTTTGTGGAAGGCGATGACCGAGCCGGCTGAACTGGTGTTGGCGTATTCGTCGAGAATGGTCGGTGCCTCGTCGTCCGAGGCATCGCGACCCAGTACCCGCTTGGCAATCAACTGGTTCATGCTCAGGTTGGCCTGGTGCAGCCACATACGGCGCAGCGAGCCCGGCTCGATGCCCAGTTTCTCCAGCTGCTCTGACATCTGTTTCGCCACCGCGGGGCACACTTCCTTGAACACCTTGCGACCTTCCTGCACGAACAGTTTGTCGGACGCGCCCACGCCGCTATCATCGCCGCGATTGAGGAAGCCGAAATTATTGCGGATGTTGTTGGAGAACATGGTCTGCAGCTTGGTATCCACGATGCGGTAGCAGTCGCTGCCCACGGCATCTTCTTCGCGCTCAACGATCACCGCGGTGCAGACATCGCCGAAGATAAAGTGCGAGTCGCGATCGCGGAAATTGAGGTGACCGCTACAGATTTCGGGGTTCACCATCAGCACACAGCGGGCGCTGCCATTGGCGATGGTGTCGCGTGCCTGCTGAATACCGAAGGTGGCGGAGGAACAGGCCACATTCATGTCAAAACCAAAGCCGTCGATCCCCAGGGCGGACTGAATTTCCACTGCCATGGCGGGGTAGGGTCGCTGCATGTTGCTGGCGGCGACAATGACGGCGTCGATATCCGCGGCGGTGCGACCCGCTTGCGCCATGGCTTCTCGCGCGGCGGCGATGGCCATTTCGCACTGGACCGAGGCCTCGTCGTTACTGCGATCCGGAATGTGCGGCACCATGCGGTCCGGGTCGAGAATGCCGGCCTTGTTGACCACGTGGCGGGATTTGATTCCGGAGGCCTTCAGAATGAATTCTTCAGAAGAGTGCGATAGTGCTGCCAGTTCGCCGCTGGCGATGGCGTCCGCGTTGTCCCGGTTGAAGTTGTCCACATAGGTGTTGAAAGCGGCGACCAGTTCCGCGTTGGAAATGGATTCCGGCGGTGTGTAGAGGCCGGTGCCGCTGATAACGACAGCTGTCATGCGCTGTTGCTCCTGCGTTAATTTGATGATGCCCGTGAGGGCAATTCGACGGCCGCAAGTGTACCCCGAAACTGTACCCGACGGCGGATTCTCGGCAAAAAATCGGCGTCTAGCGTCGCCGCCGGGGTTTTGCCAGTCGCACCACGTCGCCCAATCTCAGGTCCACGAACTCGCGGATATCGCCCGCGAGTTCACGGTAGAAGTGGCGGCTGGGTGCACCGGCACGCCAGACCAGCCCATGATCGCGCACCAGTGGTACGCCCTTGAGCTCGCACACGTATAGCGCCTCGGGTTTGTGCATCTCCGAGTGGATGTACAGTGCCGGGAGGAAGGCGGTTCCCAGCCCCATCACCACCATCTGGCGCAAGGTATCGAGGCTGGTGCCCTCATAGTCTCGTTGAATCGGGGCGCCAAGCCGTTCGCAAACGGTTTTTACCATCGCGTGAATGTGGTGTTGGGCCTCCAGGGTCAATACCTGCTCGCCGCGCAGCTGGGCGGGGCGGACCACCGGAGTACCGGCCAGACGGTGATCGGCGGGTACAACGTAGCGCAAGGGCTCGCTGAATAACTCCTCAATGATCAGGTCGTTGGCGCGCATGGGCAGCGGCAGTATGGCGATGTCCAGGGTGCCCTGGCGCAACTCCTGCAACAGATCCTGATGGGGCTGTTCGCGCACATAGAGCTTTAACTGGTCATAGCGCTTGTGTAACTCCGGCATGACATGGGGTAGAAGATAAGGGCCCAGGGTGGGCGGTAC
The DNA here is from genome assembly GCA_030427085.1 of Gammaproteobacteria bacterium. Classification (GTDB taxonomy): domain Bacteria; phylum Pseudomonadota; class Gammaproteobacteria; order Pseudomonadales; family Halieaceae; genus JAUHXH01. The sequence continues at coordinate 472,300 of JAUHXH010000001.1, forward strand.
ACCCAGCCTGTAGGTGGTCTGTCGCCCCTCGCTCATTACTGCTGCGCGCTCCTCCAGTCCGCGCATGGCCGCCAGCACTTCACGGGCATGTGGCAACAGTTCGCGGCCCTCAGGAGTAAGGTGTGTGCCACTTCTCGAGCGCTCCAGCAGTGCGACGTTGAGGCCGTTTTCCAGTGCTGAAATTTGGGTGGTGAGCGCCGGCTGACTGATCTGCAGTTCTTCTGCCGCACTGCGGTAATTGAGCTGTCTGGCCAGCGATTCGAAGTAGCTGAGTTGGCGCAGGGTAGGGGTGGAGGTTCGTGTCATGGGGTGCCGGGTACGATGCCTATGATAAGTAAAGATTATCAACGATATACAGATACTTCTATGAAATTATCAGGGTAAGTTCAGTTCATGAGAGACATAACTATCCACCCCAAGCATCCGTGAAGGAGTAACCATGGATCGTGTTTTATCTGGCGTCGCCAAATTCCAACGTGAAGTTTTCCCCGAGAAAGCCGAGAGCTTTCGTGAACTGGCCGGTGGCCAGCAGCCCGAAGTGTTGTTTATCACCTGCGCCGATTCGCGCATCGACCCCAACCTGATCACCCAGACCGAACCTGGCGATCTGTTCATCTGCCGCAACGCCGGCAATGTGGTGCCGCCTCACAGTAATCAGACTGGCGGCATGACAGCGTCTATCGAATACGCGGTGGCGGCACTGGGTGTGGAGCACATCGTGGTTTGTGGTCACACCGACTGTGGCGCCATGAAAGGCGCGCTGAACCCGGAAGGCCTGGAAACATTGCCGCACGTGAAAGAGTGGCTGGGCCACTGCCGCGCTGCAGTGGAAGTGGTGCGCGAACAGCAGGGCGAATTGGGTGCCGAGCACCTGGAATGCGTTACCGCCGAAAACATTGCCCTGCAATTGGCGCACCTGCGCACGCATCCGGCCGTGGCCGCCAAGCTCGCCGCCGGCAAGTTGCAACTTCACGGCTGGCTCTACAACATCAAAACCGGTGAGGTCTCCAGCTGGGACGAAACCAGCCGCAGCATGAAGCCACTGGACACATCCGATTTTGCCGCCGCAGACGCTCGGGAGGCCAGTAATGGCTAAGTGGTTGGATGTAAGCAACCTGCGCGGTGACATCGCTGGCGGTATTACCGCCGGCGTTGTCGCCCTGCCGCTGGCGATTGCCCTGGGCGTTGCTTCCGGGCTGGGTCCGATGGCGGGCTTGTACGGGGCCATCGCACTGGGCTTCTTCGCTGCGCTGTTTGGTGGTACGCCCTCGCAAATTTCCGGTCCCACCGGGCCGATGGTGGTGGTGCTGGCCGGTTTGTTCGCCAGCCTGTCAGGTAGCGTGGAACTGGTTTTCACGGCGGTGATGCTGGCTGGCGTGTTACAGGTGGTGATGGGCTTTCTAGGGGTGGGGCAGTACATTCGCCTGGTGCCCTATCCGGTGATCTCGGGCTTCATGTCGGGCATCGGTGCCATCATTATCATTCTGCAGTTGGGCCGATTGCTGGGCCATGCACCGCCCGGTGAACCGCTGCAGGCAATGATTTACCTGCCTACTGCACTTTCGGATATCAACTTCGGCGCGCTGGCGCTGGGCCTGGGCACGCTGGCGGTAACCTTCCTGTGGCCGGCGAAGTGGGGCAAGTACCTGCCTTCGCCGCTGGCGGCATTGATTGCCGGCACCGCGCTGGCATTGGTGGCTTTCGACGTGCCAGTTCTGGGCGCCATTCCCACCGGTTTGCCCAGCCTGCACATGCCCACCTTTGATCGCGACAGCCTGTTCCTGGTCATGGAGGCGGCCGTCATCCTGGCCATTCTGGGTGCCATCGACAGCCTGCTTACCTCGCTGGTGGCGGACAACATGTCCCGCAGCCGCCACGACTCCAATCGGGAGCTGGTGGGGCAGGGTATCGGCAACGGTATCGCCGGCCTGATCGGCGGTATTGCCGGTGCTGGCGCCACCATGCGCACGGTGGTCAACATCCGTTCCGGCGGTAAAGGGCGCATTTCCGGGATGACCCATGCCCTGCTGTTGCTGGCGGTCGTGTTGGGGCTGGGGCCTCTGGCCGCCAATATCCCCCACGCCGTACTTGCCGGCATCCTGGTCAAGGTTGGCCTGGATATCATCGACTGGAGCTACCTCAAGCGCGCCCACCGCGGCCCGCGTTGGGATCTGGCGCTGATGGTGCTGGTGCTGGGCCTGACGGTGTTCGTTGACCTGATCACCGCTGTGGCAGCGGGTGTGGTACTGGCGGCACTGGCCTTCGTGCGTCAGGTTGCCAAATCCCAGGTGGAAACCCTGCGGAACCTGCCCGATCACCTGGACTCTCCGGAAGAGAAGGAGCTTCTGGCTTCGGTCAGCGAGCAGGTCTCCCTGTTTGATTTCGGCGGGCCGATGAGCTTCGGTGCGGCGGCAGACCTGGGCCACCATGTGCGGGAATACTGTGAGCCGGGCACCCGGATCATGATTCTGGACTTCTCGCGGGTCCCCTTCCTCGACCTGTCGGCGGCACTGGCTATCGAAACAATAGCCACGGATGCCAGGTCCAGCGGCAAGACCCTGTTGCTGGCGGGCATCAACGAGGAGGTTGCCGAAGTGCTGTGTGGCCTCAACGATGGGCTTCCGGGCGATGGCGCCTACGACACCCGCCTGGAGGCGCTGCGCGTTGCCCGGGCAGCGCTCGCCAACGACACGGGGGCCAAAACGCTGTCCCGAGGAATGGCGCCGGCGTATAGCTAGCAGCGAGTTCACGCCGGGCAATTGCCCGGCCTTCGAGATGCAAAAAGGCCGCTCTGGGAGCGGCCTTTTTGTTTGTGCGGTGAGTGCTGAGGCTTAACGTTGGTCCAGCGGCACGAAGTCGCGCTGCGGGTGGCCAGTGTAGAGCTGGCGAGGGCGGCCGATGCGGTAGCTGCCACTGATCATCTCGTGCCAGTGTGCGATCCAGCCCACGGTGCGGCCCACGGCGAAGATCACCGTGAACATGCTGGTGGGGATGCCGATAGCCTTGAGGATGATGCCAGAGTAGAAGTCCACATTGGGGTAGAGCTTCTTCTCGATGAAGTAATCGTCTTCCAGGGCGATTTCTTCCAGGCGCTTGGCGATGGCCAGCAGGGGGTCGTTTTCCAGACCCAGTTCCGCCAGTACTTCGTCGGCAGACTCTTTCATTACCTTGGCGCGCGGGTCGAAGTTCTTGTAGACCCGGTGGCCGAAGCCCATCAGGCGGAAGGGGTCGTTCTTGTCCTTGGCGCGGGCCACGAACTCGTCGATGCGTGATACATCGCCGATCTCTTCCAGCATTTCCAGTACGGCTTCGTTGGCGCCGCCGTGGGAGGGGCCCCACAGGGCCGCAATGCCAGCGGCGATACAGGCGAAGGGGTTGGCACCGGAGGAGCCCGCCAGGCGCACCGTGGAGGTGGAGGCGTTTTGCTCGTGGTCGGCGTGCAGCAGGAAGATGCGATCCATGGCCTTGGCCAGAACCGGGCTGATCTCGCTGGGCTCGCAGGGGTTGCCAAACATCATGTGCAGGAAGTTCTCCGAGTAGGAGAGGCTGTTGTCCGGGTACATGAAGGGCTGACCGATGGAGAACTTGTAGCTCATCGCCGCCAGTGTCGGCATTTTGGCGATCAGGCGGAAGGCCGCGACTTCGCGATGGCGCTCATCGGCGATTTCCAGCGAGTCGTGGTAGAAGGCAGACAGGGCACCGACCACACCACACATGATGGCCATGGGGTGGGCGTCGCGGCGGAAGCCGTTATAGAAGGTGCGAATCTGTTCGTGCACCATGGTGTGACGCTTGATCAGGCCGACGAATTCGTCTTTCTGGGCCTGGGTGGGCAGTTCTCCATAGAGCAAGAGGTAGCAGGTTTCGAGGTAGTCGGATTGTTCGGCGAGCTGGTCGATGGGGTAGCCGCGGTGGAGGAGTTGGCCTTTGCCGCCATCGATGAAAGTGATCTGGGATTCGCAGGCTGCGGTGGAAACGAATCCGGGGTCATAGGTAAACATCCCTTTACCAGTCAGGCCGCCTACATCGACTACGTCGGGGCCCATAGTTCCGGAATAAATCGGCAGATCAATGCTCTCACCGGAACCATCAATAGAAAGGGTGGCTTTCTTGTCGCTCATGAAGAATCCTACAGCTGAGTTGCGAAGGGACGCCCACTATAGAGTCTCGGGTTTTTTTGTCAATGAATCGGGAGCTATCGGCCCCTTATAGCCGCGATCGCCCAGCGAATGGCGTCGAACAACTTTTTGGGAGATCGCGGCAATTGGCGGCAATTGTTCTGGACGGTAATATTGCCTGACTGTCCCTGCCACCGGTTTGTAATTATCGCCCCAAGTCCTTATAATTTCGCGCGTTTTGCGAGCGCGGCAGGTGGACCGGTCCGTCCGATGCGCAGCCCGCCTCAAAATTCACCAGCACAGCAAGTTCGATTCATCACCCAGAGACGGGTGCTACTTATTGGTGCACAGATAGTGAAAGACAAGCGTCCAGTCAACCTCGACATCGGGTCCATGCGTCTCCCCCTGACCGCATGGGCTTCCATCACGCATCGCGCCTCCGGCGTTTTCCTCTTCTTTGCCGTCGGCATCCTTATCTGGATGCTCGACATGAGCCTGTCCGGCCCCGAGAGCTTTGAAGCCCTGAAAGAGTGTCTTACCTCGCCGCTGGCGAAGTTTGTGCTCTGGGCCATCCTCGCCGGATTGATCTACCACACAGTTGCGGGCATCAAGCACCTCGTGATGGATATGGGCATTGGCGAAAGTTTTGAAGGCGGCACTATGGGTGCTCGCCTGGTGATCGCAGTATCGGCGATCCTCATCGTATTGGCGGGAGTATGGATATGGTAACGGCAGTCACCAGCATGGGCCGTTCCGGCCTCTACGATTGGCTGATGCAGCGGGTCACGGCGGTAGTGCTGCTGGCCTACACGCTTTGCCTCGGTGCTTTCTTTGTCTTCAACAGTGATGTCACCTACCTGCAGTGGCAGGAACTGATGAGCCGCACGCCGATGAAAATCTTCAGCCTGCTGGCGCTGATTTCCCTGGGCATTCACGCCTGGGTGGGTTTGTGGTCGGTTTTCACCGACTATCTTACCGAGCGCCTGATGGGTACCAAGGGCAATGTCATGCGCCTTATTTTGCAGGTGCTGTGCGGTCTGGTGATGTTTGTCTACTTGATCTGGGGCATCCAGATCCTCTGGGGTTAAGGTCTTATGTCAGCAATGCGAACTATTTCATTTGATGGCGTCATCGTCGGCGGCGGCGGTGCGGGTATGCGCGCAGCCCTGCAACTGGCGCAATCCGGCTACAAGACTGCGGTAATCACCAAGGTGTTTCCAACCCGCTCTCACACCGTGTCGGCACAGGGCGGTATCACCTGTGCGATTGCCAGTGACGACCCTCAGGACGACTGGCGCTGGCACATGTACGACACCGTGAAGGGTTCCGATTACATCGGTGACCAGGATGCCATCGAGTACATGTGCTCCGTGGGGCCCGAGGCGGTGTTCGAACTGGAACACATGGGCCTGCCGTTCTCCCGCACGGAAGAGGGCCGGATCTACCAGCGCCCCTTCGGCGGACAGTCCAAGAATTTCGGTGAGGGCGGCCAGGCGGCCCGTACCTGCGCCGCGGCCGACCGCACCGGCCACGCTCTGCTGCACACGCTGTATCAGGGCAACATGAAGAACAACACCGTATTCTTCAATGAGTGGTACGCCACTGATATCGTGAAGAATCAGGACGGCGCCGTGGTCGGCGTGATTGCCATCTGCATGGAAACCGGCGAAACCGTCTACGTGAAATCCAAGGCCACTGTCTTCGCTACCGGCGGGGCAGGGCGCATCTACGCCTCTACCACCAACGCCCACATCAATACCGGCGACGGTGTTGGCATGGCGCTGCGCGCGGGCTTCCCGGTGCAGGACATCGAAATGTGGCAGTTCCACCCCACCGGTATTGCCGGTGCCGGTGTGCTGGTAACAGAAGGCTGCCGCGGTGAAGGCGGTTACCTGATCAATAAGGACGGCGAGCGCTTTATGGAGCGTTACGCCCCCAACGCCAAGGACCTTGCCAGCCGCGATGTGGTAGCGCGTTCGATGGTGCTGGAAATCATCGAAGGCCGCGGTTGTGGCCCCGAGGGTGACCACGTTTACCTGAAGCTCGATCATCTGGGTGAGGAAGTGCTGGAGTCCCGCCTGCCGGGTATCTGCGAACTGTCTCGCACCTTCGCTCACGCCGACCCGGTGAAAGAGCCGGTACCGGTGGTGCCCACCTGTCACTACATGATGGGCGGTATCCCCACTAACGTGCACGGTCAGGCACTGACCGTAGACGCCAACGGCAACGACCAGATCATCCCCGGCCTTTACGCATGTGGTGAGGTGGCCTGCGTGTCTGTACACGGCGCCAACCGCCTGGGCGGCAACTCGCTGCTGGATCTGGTGGTGTTTGGTCGCGCTTCCGGCCTGTTCATCGAAAACGCCCTGCGCGAAGGTGTCGAAATGCGCGACGCCAGCGACAGCGATGTCGAGCAGGCCATGTCACGCCTGGACAAGCTCAACAACTCCACCGGCGGCGAAAAAGTGGCCGATCTGCGCAAAGAACTGCAGAACGTCATGCAGAACCACTTCGGTGTATTCCGCAACGGCGAGTTCATGCAGGAAGGCATCAAGAAGCTGGGCGACCTGCGCGACCGGATCGAAAATGCCGAACTCGCGGACAAGAGCGCTGCCTTCAATACTGCGCGTATCGAGGCACTGGAACTGCACAACCTGTTCGAAGTGGCCGAAGCGACCGCCATTACCGCGGAAGAGCGCAAGGAAAGCCGCGGTGCACATGCCCGCGAAGACTTCCAGGATCGCGACGACGAAAATTGGCTGTGCCACTCCATGTACTACCCCGGCGAGAAGCGGGTAGGCAAGCGTGCGGTTAACTTTGAACCGAAAACAGTCGACACATTCCAACCGAAGGCGCGGACTTACTAAGGGGCACTGCGAACATGTTGCAAGTCAGTATCTATCGTTACAACCCGGACACCGACGCCGAACCTTACATGCAAGAGGTGGAAGTGGACACCGGCGGCAAAGACCTCATGGTGCTCGACGTCCTCGAATTGCTGAAAGGCCAGGATCCGACCCTGGCTTACCGCCGCTCCTGCCGTGAAGGCGTTTGCGGTTCCGACGGAATGAATATGAACGGTAAAAACGGGCTGGCCTGCATCATGCCCCTGTCTGAAACCGTCAAAGGCAACAAGCTGGTGCTGCGTCCGCTGCCCGGTTTGCCTGTGATCCGCGATCTCGTCGTGGACATGAGCATGTTTTATGCTCAGTACGAAAAAGTACAACCCTACCTGCAGAACGATACCCCCGCGCCCGCCATTGAACGTCTGCAGTCGCCCGAAGACCGGGAGAAGCTGGATGGACTCTATGAGTGCATCCTCTGTGCCTGTTGTTCTACCAGCTGCCCGAGCTTCTGGTGGAACCCGGATCGCTTTATCGGTCCAGCCGGCCTGCTTCAGTCCTACCGATTCCTCGCCGACAGTCGCGACACAGCGACAGAGGAACGCCTGGCCCGGTTGGATGACCCCTTCAGCGTTTTCCGCTGTCACGGCATCCAGAACTGTGTGAATGTGTGCCCCAAGGGTTTGAACCCGACGAAGGCAATCGGGCACATTCGCAACATGTTATTGTCGCGCGCGACTTAACATTAAGTATCCATCATAAGGCATTGAATTTAATGAATTATGGTGGCGACATTGCTGTTTGGCCAACAGCCGCAGTCGACACGGGACTGGACGGTTCCTGCTGCTGTGTCTAAGTACGATTAACATGCGCGCCGGGCACGGTGCCCGGCATGATGAACTACGGTGCGCCGCCAGGGCGTGCCCCGAACCCGGACGGACGGATGCAAGACAACACTATGGAGCTTCTGTGGCGCAGTTCCCACATAGCGGGGGGGAATGCTACCTATGTTGAAGATCTCTACGAGTCCTACCTGACTGACCCCAATACGGTACCCGAACAATGGCGCAACTATTTCGATGGTTTGCCGCGCGTTGAATCGGATACAACCCTGGGTCAGGACATTCCCCACTCAACCGTACGCGACCATTTTGCCCAGATCAGCAAGATGCGGGTGCGCACCGAGGCCACAGTCCAGCAGGACTCCCAGGCCACGGAGCACGAGCGCAAGCAGGTTCGCGTGGTACAGCTTATTTCCGCCTACCGCCAGCGCGGTCACCAGAAGGCTCAGCTCGATCCGCTGGGGCTGAAGGTGCGCGACAAGGTGCCGGATCTGGACCTCAAGTTCCACCAGCTCTCTGAAGCCGACTACGACACCGTATTCCAGACGGGCTCCATGTACATCGGCAAGGCCGATGCCAGCCTCGGCGAAATCGTGCACGCCCTGGAGCAGACCTACTGCCACACCATCGGCGCCGAGTTCATGCACATCGTGGACACCGAGCAGCGGCACTGGATCATGCAGCGCATGGAAAGCGTGCGTTCCGCCCCGGACTTCGGCACGGAAATACAGACCACGCTACTGCGCCGCCTGATCAAGGCTGAGGGCCTGGAAAAATCCCTGGGCTCCAAGTACCCCGGTACCAAGCGTTTCGGTCTGGAGGGCGGTGAGAGCCTGATTCCCATGCTGTCCGAGATGGTGCAGCGTTCCGGCTCCTACTTCGCCAAGGAAATCGTGATCGGCATGGCCCACCGCGGCCGTCTGAACGTGCTGGTGAATATCTTCGGCAAGAACCCCGCCGACCTGTTTGATGAGTTCGAGGGCAAGACCCGCTTCGATACCTCGGGCGACGTGAAATACCACCAGGGCTTCTCGTCCAACATCATGACTCCCGGCGGCGAAGTTCACATGGCGCTGGCCTTCAACCCCTCCCACCTGGAAATTGTATCGCCGGTGGTAGAGGGTTCCGTGCGGGCACGCCAGGATCGCCGTGAAGACACTACCGGAAATCTGGTGGTGCCCATCGTGATTCACGGCGATGCCGCCTTTGCGGGGCAGGGCGTGGTGATGGAAACCTTCCAGATGTCCCAGACCCGGGGCTACAAGACTGGCGGGACCATCCATATCGTGCTGAACAACCAGGTAGGCTTCACCACCAGCCTGCGTGAAGATGCCCGCTCCACCGAGTATTGCACTGACGTGGCAAAAATGGTGCAGGCACCAATTTTCCACGTTAACGCTGACGACCCGGAAGCGGTGTTGTTCGTGACCCAACTGGCCGTGGACTTCCGCAACGAATTCCACCGCGACGTGGTGATCGACCTGGTTTGTTATCGCCGCCGCGGCCACAACGAGGCCGACGAGCCTTCAGTGACCCAGCCGCTGATGTACAGCCAGATTCGCCAGCAGAAAACGACTCGCGAATTGTATGCCGCGCGCTTGATCGAGAAGGGCGTGATCACCGCCGAGGAAGAGCAGTTCCTGATGGATGGTTACCGCGAGTCGCTGGACCGCGGAGAGCCGCTGGTGAGCTCGCTGGTGCGCGAACCCAATAAAGAGCTGTTCGTTGACTGGTCGCCTTACCTGGGTCATGAGTGGACCCTGCAAAGCGATACCCGCATGGACCTGGCCGAATTGCAGCGCCTGGCCCAGCACGCCAACCAGCCGCCGGAAAACCTGCCGTTGCAGCGCCAGGTCAACAAAATCCTGGAAGACCGCCGCAAGATGGCCGCCGGTGCGATGCCGATCAACTGGGGCTTCGCCGAAACTCTGGCCTACGCCACGCTGCTGGACGCTGGCCATCCAGTACGCCTGACCGGTCAGGACGTGGGTCGTGGCACTTTCTCCCACCGCCACGCGGTACTGCACAACCAGAAAGAAGAGAGCTGCTATATCCCGCTGCAGCACGTGTCCGACGATCAGGCTGAATTCGATATTTACGATTCGCTGCTGTCGGAAGAAGCGGTGCTCGCTTTCGAATACGGCTACGCCACCACCAACCCCATGGGTCTGGTGATCTGGGAAGCTCAGTTTGGTGACTTCGCCAATGGCGCCCAGGTGGTAATCGACCAGTTCATTACCAGCGGTGAGCACAAGTGGCAGCGCCTGTGTGGCCTGACCATGCTGCTGCCTCACGGCTACGAAGGGCAGGGTCCGGAGCACTCTTCCGCGCGTCTGGAACGCTTCCTGCAGTTGTGCGCCGAGCACAATATTCAGGTCTGCGTGCCCACTACGCCCGCGCAGGTGTTCCACATGCTGCGTCGCCAGGCCATTCGCCCGCTGCGCAAGCCGCTGGTGGTGATGTCACCGAAGAGCCTGCTGCGCCACAAGGAAGCCACTTCAACGCTGGAAGAGTTGGCCGACGGTCACTTCTACAACGTACTGGACGACGGTGATGTGGCAGACAAGAGCCAGATCAAGCGCCTGATCCTGTGCAGTGGCAAGGTGTTCTACGATCTGCGCGCTGCACGACGCGAGCGCGAGATGGACGATGTGGCCATCGTGCGACTGGAGCAACTCTATCCCTTCCCGGAAGCGGAGTTGTTGCAGGTGCTGCGCGGTTACACCGGCCTGAAGGACGCCATCTGGTGTCAGGAAGAGCCCATGAACCAGGGCGCCTGGTACGCCAGCCAGCACCATATGCGGCGCGTACTGTTCCAGCACGATCAGAGTATTTACCTGCGCTATGTGGGTCGTGAAGCATCCGCCGCTCCGGCAGCGGGTTATATGGCCCTGCACATGCAGCAGCAAGACGCATTTATCAACGAGGCACTGGCGCCGGTCCAGCCCTAGGCGGCGTTCCGGCTCAACAAGGGAAGTAAGTAGAGATGGCATACGAAATCAAGGCTCCGGCGTTTCCTGAATCTGTGGCAGATGGCGAAGTCGCCGCGTGGCACAAGCAGGAAGGCGAGGCAGTAGCACGCGACGAACTGTTGGTGGAGATCGAAACTGACAAGGTAGTGATGGAAGTGGTGGCACCGGTGGACGGTGTCCTGACCAGCATCAAGGCGCCGGAAGGCACTACCATCGAAAGCGAACAACTGCTGGCTACGCTGGAGGAAGGCGCTGCTGCCAGCGCCGCGCCGACAGCAGCGGCAGCGCCGGCTGCGGAATCATCCGAAGCCGCACCGGCGGCCGCCGATGTACAGATGGGCCCTGCAGCCCGCCAGTTGATCGAAGAGCACGGCCTGGACCCCGCAAAGATTGGCGGTAGCGGCAAGAACGGCCGCATTACCAAAGAAGATATTCTGAAGCACCTGAAAGAAGCACCCGCTGAGAGTGCAGCGCCTGCACCGGCTGCCGCGGCTCCGGCGGCACCTGCGGCAGCGCCATCCGGCGAGCGCGTTGAAAAGCGTGTGCCGATGACGCGCATCCGCGCACGTATCGCTGAGCGCCTGCTCAATGCCAGCCAGGAAACGGCGATGTTGACCACCTTTAACGAGGTCAATATGGCACCGGTGATGGCCCTGCGTAGCAAATACAAAGACCAGTTCGAGAAAACCCACAACGGCACTCGTCTGGGTTTCATGGGCTTCTTCGTTAAAGCTGCCTGTGAGGCGCTGAAGCGCTTCCCCGAGGTCAATGCCTCCATCGACGGCAATGACGTGGTCTACCACGGCTATCAGGACATTGGTGTGGCCGTATCCACCGAAACCGGTCTGGTAGTTCCCGTATTGCGCGACGCAGACTTCATGAGCCTGGCCGATGTTGAGGCGAGTATCCGTGACCTGGGCCTGCGTGCACGAGATAACAAGCTGACCATCGAAGATATGACCGGCGGCACCTTCACGGTGACCAACGGCGGCGTGTTCGGCTCCCTGATGTCTACACCGATCCTGAACCCGCCCCAGACCGGCATTCTCGGTATGCACAAAATCCAGGAACGCCCGATGGCGGTTAATGGTGAAGTGGTAATCCTGCCGATGATGTATCTGGCCCTGTCCTACGACCACCGACTGATCGACGGTAAAACCGCGGTGCAGTTCCTGGTGGCCATTAAGGACCTGATCGAAGATCCGGCGCGTATTCTGCTACAACTGTAAGTAGTACGCGCCCTAACCAAATACTGAACGGAACCTCTTATGTCTGAGAAATTTGATGTTGTGGTCATCGGGTCCGGCCCGGCGGGCTATGTCGCTGCCATCAAGGCGGCCCAGGAAGGGCTGTCCACCGCCTGTGTCGAGAAATGGCTCGACGACAAGGGCACGGTGAAGCTGGGTGGCACCTGCCTGAACGTCGGCTGCATTCCCTCCAAGGCCCTGCTGGACAGCAGCCACAAATACCTGGAAGCCCGTGAGCATTTCGATGTGCACGGTATTTCCACCGGTGAAGTGAGCCTCGACGTGCCGGCGATGATCAAGCGCAAGGACAAAATCGTCAATCAGCTCACCTCGGGCATTGCCGGATTGTTCAAGCACAACGGCGTTACACCGATCGCCGGTACTGGTCGCGTGCTGTCCGGCAGCCGGGTGGAAGTAACCGACGCCGACGGCAAGCAGCAGATTGTCGAAGCAAAAAATATCATCATCGCCGCAGGTTCTGTGCCGGTAGCCATTCCCCCGGCCCCGGTAGACGGTGAGTACATCGTGGACTCCACCGGCGCACTGGAATTCTCCGAAGCACCCGGTCGCCTGGGTGTGATTGGCGCGGGCGTGATCGGCCTGGAGCTGGGCAGCGTGTGGAAGCGTGTCGGTTCTGAGGTTGTGGTATTGGAAGCTCTGGAAGACTTCCTGCCCATGATGGACGTACAGATCGCCAAGGAAGCGAAAAAGATCCTGACAAAGCAGGGTCTGGACATCCGCCTGGGTACCCGCGTTACCCGCGCCGAAGTGAAAGACGGCAAGGTGGAAGTGGCCTACCAGTCAGCCGACGGCGAACACGTGGAAGTGTTCGACAAGTTGATCGTGGCCGTGGGCCGCCGCCCCCGCAGTGAAGAACTGCTGGCCACCGACAGCGGCGTTACCCTCGACGAGCGCGGCTTCATCTACGTGAACGACCACTGCGAAACCGAAGCCCCTAACGTCTACGCAGTAGGCGACGTGGTGCGTGGCCCGATGCTGGCCCACAAGGGCTCGGAAGAGGGCGTGATGGTGGTAGAGCGCATTCTCGGCAAGCCTGCCCAGATGAATTACGACGTGATTCCCTCGGTGATCTACACTCATCCCGAGGTGGCAGCGGTTGGTAAAACCGAGCAGGAACTGAAAGCGGAAGGCGCCAATTACAAAGCCGGCACCTTCCCCTTCGTGGCCAGCGGTCGTGCCCTGGCGGCGAACGAGCCCGATGGCCTGGTGAAAATGCTCGCCGATGCCGACACCGACCGCGTTCTGGGTTGCCACATTGTGGGCCCGAGCGCAGCCGACCTGGTGCAACAGGTAGTTATTGCCATGGAGTTTGGTTCCAGTACTGAGGACCTGGCTCTAACCGTGTTTGGCCACCCGACCTTGTCGGAAGCCGTACACGAGGCTGCACTGGCAGTAGATGGCCACGCCATCCATATTGCCAATCGCAAGAAGCGCAAGTAATTCCAATCGGGTTACAGCGCTCGCAAAGCATTCGCACATAACAACATAACAGCGTTGGGGGCGGCACGCCGTGCCGCCAAAGAGACTTAAAAACGAAGACGGAACAGTGACATGAACCTTCACGAGTATCAGGGCAAGCAACTGTTTGCCGAGTACGGTCTGCCGGTCTCCAAAGGCCACGCCGTGGACACCGCAGAGGCAGCGGCAGCCGCAGCCGACATGATCGGCGGTGACATGTGGGTAGTAAAAGCCCAGGTGCACGCCGGCGGACGCGGCAAGGCAGGCGGCGTAAAGCTGGTCAAAACCAAAGACGAGATCCGCGAATTCGCCAAACAGTGGCTGGGTAAAAACCTGGTGACCTACCAGACTGATGAAAACGGCCAGCCGGTCAGCAAGATTCTGGTGGAAGCCTGCACCGATATCGCTGAAGAGCTTTACCTGGGTGCGGTGGTGGATCGCTCCACCCGTCGTATCGTTTTCATGGCCTCCACCGAAGGTGGTGTTGAAATCGAGAAAGTGGCTGAGGAAACTCCCGAGAAAATCCTGCGTGCCACCATCGATCCGCTGGTGGGCGCACAGCCTTACCAGGGCCGTGAACTGGCCTTCAAACTGGGCCTGAAAGGCGACCAGATCAAGCAGTTCGTGAAGATCTTCCTGGGTCTGGCGCAACTGTTCGAAGACAAGGACCTGGCGCTGATCGAAATCAACCCGCTGGTGATCACCGATGAGGGCAACCTGCACTGTCTGGACGCCAAACTTGGTGTGGACGGCAACGCCCTGTACCGCCAGCCGGCCCTGCGTGAAATGGCTGACCCCAGCCAGGAAGACGAGCGCGAAGCGCACGCGGCCCAATGGGAGCTGAACTACGTGGCCCTGGATGGCAACATTGGTTGCATGGTGAACGGTGCTGGCCTGGCCATGGGCACCATGGACATCGTCAAGCTGCACGGCGGTGCACCGGCCAACTTCCTCGACGTGGGCGGCGGCGCCACCAAAGAGCGCGTTACCGAAGCCTTCAAAATCATCCTTTCCGATGAAAATGTGGCCGCGGTTCTGGTCAACATCTTCGGCGGCATTGTCCGTTGTGACCTGATCGCCGAGGGCGTAATCGGCGCGGTGGAAGAAGTGGGCGTAAAAGTGCCCGTGGTAGTGCGCCTGGAAGGTAACAACGCAGAGCTGGGCCAGAAAGTCCTGGCCGACAGCGGACTGAACATCATTGCTGCCACCAGCCTTACAGATGCTGCTCAGCAGGCAGTTAAAGCAGCGGGAGGTGCGGCGTAATGAGCATTCTGATCGACAAAAACACCAAGGTAATCTGCCAGGGTTTCACCGGCTCCCAGGGTACTTTCCACTCTGAGCAAGCCATCGAGTACGGCACGCAAATGGTCGGCGGTGTAACCCCGGGCAAAGGCGGCCAGGAGCACCTTGGCCTGCCCGTGTTCAACACTGTAGCGGAAGCGGTTGAAGCCACGGGCGCGGAAGCCTCTGTGATCTACGTACCGGCTCCCTTCTGTAAGGATTCCATCCTGGAAGCGGCCAACGCCGGCATCAAGCTGATCGTGTGCATCACCGAGGGTATTCCCACCCTGGACATGCTGGACGCGAAAGTGAAGTGCGACGAGCTGGGTGTACGCCTGATCGGCCCCAACTGCCCGGGTGTCATCACTCCCGGCGAGTGCAAGATCGGCATCATGCCGGGCCACATTCACCTGCCTGGCAAGGTGGGCATTGTGTCTCGTTCCGGCACCCTGACTTACGAGGCGGTCAAGCAGACCACTGATGCGGGCTACGGTCAGTCCACTTGTGTCGGCATCGGCGGCGACCCGATTCCGGGCTCCAACTTCATCGATATCCTGGAAATGTTCCAGAACGACCCGGCCACCGAGGCCATCGTGATGATTGGTGAAATCGGCGGCACCGCCGAGGAAGAGGCGGCTGCCTACATCAAGGCCAACGTGACCAAGCCGGTAGTGTCCTACATCGCGGGTGTTACCGCGCCGAAGGGTAAGCGCATGGGCCACGCGGGTGCCATCATCTCCGGCGGTAAAGGCACAGCGGACGAGAAGTTCGCGGCGCTGGAAGATGCCGGTGTTAAAACTGTCCGCTCCCTCGCCGATATCGGTGCCGGACTGGCGGAAATTACCGGCTGGTAAGTAGCACCCGGTGAGCAAAAAGGGCCCCTCTGTGGGCCCTTTTTTCGTTCTGGAACACGTGAAAATACCCGGCGTGACCCTTGAATCTTTCCGGCACGACCCCCATATCCGAGCCAGACTTAAAACATTACCCACGCGATATTTACGAGGGCCCCATGACTGCAGACGTACACAAGGAAACCCTGGGCTTCCAGACCGAAGCCAAGCAACTCCTTCACCTGATGATCCACTCCCTGTACTCCAACAAGGAGATCTTCCTGCGGGAGCTGATTTCCAATGCCTCCGACGCTATCGACAAGCTGCGTTTTGCCTCGCTGGCGGATGAGAGCCTGCTGGAAGGTGAGGGCGACTACGCCATCCAGGTCGATGTGGACAAGGACGCAGGCACCATCACCATCAGCGATAACGGCATTGGTATGACGCGCGATGAGGTGATCGAACACCTGGGCACTATCGCCAAGTCCGGCACGGCGGCTTTCCTGGAAAGCCTCACCGGCGACCAGAAGCAGGACTCCCACCTGATCGGCCAGTTCGGCGTTGGCTTTTACTCTGCCTTCATCGTGGCTGACAAGGTGGACGTGCTGACCCGCAAAGCCGGCTCTGCGGCCGATGCCGCAGTGCTGTGGGAGTCTGCCGGTGAAGCCGAGTTCTCGGTCTCCGATGCTGAAAAGGCGACTCGCGGCACCGTCATCACTCTGCACCTGAAAAGTGACTGCACCGAGTTTGCTGAAGACTTCCGTGTACGCTCGGTGATCAAGAAATACTCCGACCACATCTCCGTCCCCGTGATGATGCTGGAAACCCCGCCACCTGCACCACCGGTGGAGGAGGGCGAGGAAGCCCCCGAACAGCCTGAACCCGGCTACGAGGCCATCAACGAGGCGACGGCGCTGTGGACCCGCAGCCGTAGCGACGTGTCTGACGATGAATATCAGGCGTTTTACAAACACATCTCCCACGATTTCGAAGACGCGCTGAGCTGGAGCCACAACAAGGTGGAAGGCAAGCTGGAATACACCAGCCTGCTATACATTCCCAAGCGCGCGCCCTTCGATATGTGGAATCGCGACATGAGCCGGGGCCTGAAACTGTACGTTCAACGCACCTTCATCATGGACGAAGCCGAGCAGTTCCTGCCGCTGTACCTGCGCTTCATCAAGGGTGTGGTGGATTCCAACGACCTGTCACTGAACGTTTCTCGCGAAATCCTGCAGCAAGACCCCGCGGTGGATTCCATGCGCTCGGCACTCACCAAGCGCGTGCTCGACATGCTGGGCAAATTGGCGAAGAAGGAAGGCGACGACTATGCCGGGTTCTGGAAAGAGTTCGGCCAGGTATTGAAGGAAGGTCCGGCGGAAGACTTTGCCAACAAGGAAAAGATTGCCGGCCTGCTGCGTTTCAGCACCACTCACACCGATAGTGCCGAGCAGGATCAGTCACTGGCGGATTATGTCGAGCGCATGAGCGAAGGCCAGGACAAGATTTACTACGTCGTGGCAGAAAACTTCAATACCGCGAAGAACAGCCCGCATCTGGAAGTGTTCCGCAAGAAGGGTATTGAAGTTCTGCTGCTGTCCGACCGCGTTGATGACTGGCTGATGAATCACCTCGCCGACTTTGACGGCAAGCAGTTCCAGGACGTTGCCCGCGGCGAACTGGACCTGGGTGAAACCAGCGAAGACGAAAAGGCCGAGCAGGAAAAACTCAAGGCGGATTCAGAAGCACTGGTAGAGCGCCTGGGCAAGGCGCTGGAAGAGCGTGTCGCCGAAGTGCGCCCAACCAATCGCCTTACTGACTCGGCTGCCTGCCTGGTGGTTGGGGATTACGACATGGGTGCCCAGATGCGTCGCATCATGGAGGCGGCGGGCCAGGCCGTGCCGGACAGCAAGCCGATCCTCGAATTCAATCCGACCCACCCTTTGCTGCAGCGCCTCGATCAGGAGGCCGACGAAGACCGCTTCGCCGACATGGCGGCGATTATCTTCGACCAGGCCCTGCTGGCCGAAGGGGGGCAACTGGATGACCCTGCCAGTTATGTTGCGCGCCTGAACAAGCTGCTGCTTGAACTGAGCGCCTAGCCACTCACTGTGCCCACAACACGCCCGGCTCTGGCCGGGCGTGTTGCGTTTGGCGCCCCGGTTCGCGCTGGTGGTGCCGACCTGTAGTAGACTCCCCCTATAACGATAAAACAGGAGGTCCGGATGCCGGACTCACATCGGGTTGCCGTCGTTGGCGGTGGCAGCTTTGGCACCGTCATCGCCAACATCATTGCCGCCAATGGCCACCGGGTCAGCCTGTGGATGCGTAACGACGAGCGCGCGGAAATCGTCAACAAGAGTAAGGAAAACCCCACCTATTTGCCGGGCTACCGGCTGCATGAAAACCTGGTTGCTACCAGCGTGTTGCGACGGGCGGTGGCGGATATCGATGTGCTGCTGGTGGCCGTGCCGAGCAAATCATGTCGCGAGGTGGCGCGTAAACTGGCGACCCATATCGATCCCGAAACGCTGGTGATCAGCTTGACCAAGGGCATCGAGCCCACCGGTTTCAAGCTGATGAGCGAAATCCTGCACGAGGAACTGCCGGGTAATCCGCTCGGTGTGCTCAGTGGTCCCAATCTCGCCCGTGAAATCGCCCAGGGCCATCCTACCGGCGCGGTGATTGCCAGTGCCTCGGATGTACTGATCGAGGAAATCCAGTCCTTGTTGCGCAGTGACACTTTTCGCGTTTACGCCAGCCACGACCTTTACGGAGTTGAATTGGGCGGCGCGCTGAAAAACGTCTATGCAATCATTTCCGGCCTGGGTGCGGCGCTTGAACTGGGCGAAAACACCATCGGCATGTTGCTCACGCGCTCGCTCGCCGAGATGTCCCGCTTTGCAGTCCACATGGGTGCCAACCCCCTGACCTTTCTGGGGTTGTCGGGTGTTGGAGATCTGTTTGTCACCTGTTCCTCACCGCTGTCACGCAACTATCGGGTCGGCTACGCCCTGGGGCAGGGTAAGTCCCTGGATCAGGTGCTCGCAGAATTGGGGCAGGTTGCCGAGGGCATCAACACACTGAAGCTGCTCAAGAGTGAGGCGGATCGTCGCGGTGTGGATATGCCGCTGGTCGATGGTCTGTTTGCCATACTCTATGAACAGCGTACGCTGGATGAGATCATGGCCAGCATGATGGTTGCAGAGCAGGTACAGGATGTGGAATTTGTGGTGAAGCCGGAACAGGGGCTGTGATAGTTACGATTTTCCGACATGGGCAGGCACGCGATCAAAGCGGCCCCGATGCTGACCGGCCGCTCACCGAGCGTGGCATGAGCGATGTGGCGTTGGGCGCAGAGGCGCTGGTCCGGTTTTGTGGCGAACAGTCTCTACCGGCTCCCGATGTGCTGTTGCACAGCCCCTATCGGCGCACTACCCAGACCGCCCAGATATTGGGCAGCAAGATTCATTTGAGGCCGCAAGTGAGGCAGAGCCTGGCGCCTGGACACAGTGCGGATGCGGTTGAGGCCGACCTGGGCAGTATCAGCGCGCCGGAGCCGGCGCACCTATTGTTGGTATCCCACCAACCGATGGTTGGCTATCTGGTCCAACGCTGGCTGGGGAGTGTGCCCGTGCCGCTAGCGCCGGGCGGTTTCACCACTCTGGATACGCCGGCATTGATAGGCGGTTTTGCCGAGCTCTGCTTTTCGTCGCTACCCAGCGACTATGTGAGGATCGATGGCACCGGTGCGTGAGTACAACTGGCTCGTCAACGGCCTGAACTATGCGGGTCTCGGCTGGGGCGACCCCGAGGGCACACCTACGCTGTGCCTGCACGGCTGGTTGGACAATGCGCTCAGCTTTCAGGCCCTGGCGGCGTATTTTCCGGAGCGTTATTTCGTTGCGCCCGACCTTTCGGGTCATGGGCACAGCGACTGGCGTTCTGCCGATGCCAACTACAATATCTACGATGACCTGCCCGAATTGCTTGCCATTGCGGACCAATTGGGCTGGCAACAGTTCGACCTGATCGGGCATTCCCGCGGGGCCATTATTGCCAGCCTGTTGGCTGCGACGTGTCCGCAACGCATAAGTCGTTTGGTATTGATCGATGCCTTGGCGCCGCCGCCAATTGAACCGGCCGATTTTGTCGACCAACTGGGCCGTTTCCTGCGCCAGAAAAAGCAGTACAGTGAACGCAAGCAGCGCGTGTACGCCACAGAGGCGGACGCAGTGACCGTGCGCGCCGAGCGCGATCTGGCCCAGCAGAGCGCGGCCCTGCTGGTGGGGCGCAACCTCCGTGCGTGCGAGGGGGGCTTTACCTGGCGCACTGATCCGCGCTTGTACTCCGCTTCGGCCACCAAGATGGGGCGGGAAGAAATTCGCGCAGTAATGAACGCATTGACCATGCCTGCACTGTTGATCCTTGCGGAACAAGGTATGATCAGCAAAGACCCTCGCATCGACCAGTTAGTGGCACTGGCCCAGCAGATGCAGCGGGTCGATGTTCCCGGGGGGCATCACGTGCACATGGACGACGCGGTGCAAGTGGTAGAGCCCCTGCAGCGTTTTTACAGCGAAACGGAGGCGGTGTGCGAAGTGTACTGACGGTGGTATTTGCGTGGCTGGTAGCGGGCTCAGCGGCGGCGCAATCGCCCGTGGACAGCGCGCGCTGGTTGGCGCTGTTCGAGGCCTATCCACACGCAAAAGTCATCGACCAGCGTACCGAGCAAGTTCGGGACATGGAGGTTGGGCTGGGTGCATTGCAGAAAGTCAGGGGAGCCTGGCGTTTCAAACATGCCGAACGCTTCACCGGAGAGCTATACCGTACGACCTGGCAGATTCTGGATGGCTTCAGCAGTACGGAAGTATTTGAAGACCTGGATCAGCGCCTGCTGGCGCAGGACGGTATCGAGGCCGCGTTCCACTGCGAAGGCCGCAGTTGTGGGCCCTCAGTGCAATGGGCCAACCGGGTATTCAGGCAGCGCTTGCTGTATGGGCGTGATGACACGCAACTCTACACGGTGTACGCAGTAGCAGGAGAGCCCGCCTGGCGCCTGGTACTGTATGCGTCCGGGCGTACGGCTGACCGGCAGTATCTCCATCTGGATATGCTGCGCGTGGCGGCTCCCGCGCAGTAAGTTATCCGCGCATCTGCAGCAGGGACAGGAACTCCTCGCGAGTAGACTGGTTATCCCTGAAGCTGCCCAGCATGGCGGACGTTTTCATCACCGAATTCTGTTTCTCCACACCGCGCATCATCATGCACATGTGCTTGGCTTCGATAATTACGCCAACCCCTTCCGCGCCTGTGACATCCATGATGGTCTGGGCAATCTGAGTAGTGAGTGCCTCCTGAATTTGCAGTCGGCGGGCGAACAGGTCCACGATGCGCGCGACCTTGGATAATCCCAGTACTTTTCCGTTTGGCAAATACGCTACATGGCACTTGCCAATAAAGGGCAGCAGATGGTGCTCGCACAGCGAGTAGAGTTCCACATCCTGAACCAGCACCATTTCACTGGAATCGGAGGGAAACAGCGCGTTGTTCACCACCGTATCCAGGGATTGCTGGTAGCCACGGGTGAGAAATTCGAAGGCTTTAGCCGCGCGCTTTGGCGTGTCGACGAGGCCGGGGCGATCAAGGTCTTCGCCAATGCTCTCGATAATGCTGGCCCAGTGTTTTTCCACGGAAGAACTCCTCGGTGGGTGCACAGAAGGACGGCGATAGTAGCAACAGGCCTGTAGCAAGGCAAACCGGCAAATGCGCTACACTTGCGCCTCGTAATTGGCACTTTATACGGCCGCTGCATGCAAACGGTTCAACAAGCGATCACTTTCTGTTCTGACGCACTGGACGCCGCCGGGGTGTGCTTCGGCCACGGCTGCGACAATGCCTGGGATGAAGCCGTTCAACTGGTACTGACCGTGGCTGAACTGCCCGTGGATTCAGACGACAGTGTGTTGCAACACGCGTTAGATGAGGGGCAGGTCAAACGCATCGGGCAACTACTGCATCGCCGTATCGAAGAGCGTGTGCCGCTACCGTACCTGCTGGGGCGTGCCTGGTTTGCCGGGCTGGAATTACGCTGTGACGAGCGCGCCATTGTGCCCCGATCCCCCATGGGTGAACTGGTGCTGAATGACTTTCAGCCCTGGTATGCGGGCCCGGAGCCGAAGAGATTACTGGACCTGTGTTGCGGTGGCGGCGCAATAGGCTTGGCGACGGCGTACTATCACCCCGAATGCCAGGTTGATTTGCTGGATCTGGACCCTGCAGCCCTGGCGCTTGCAGAAGAAAACCGGGCATTACTGAAGCTGGACAACCGGGTGACCTGCCTCCAATCCGACCTGTTCAGCGCGGTGGCGGGGCGTCGCTACGACATTATCCTGAGCAATCCACCCTATGTGGACGCGCGTGACCTGGCCGAGATGCCAGCGGAGTATCATCACGAACCCGAACTCTCCCTGGGTTCTGGCACGGATGGGCTCGACATCACCCGGCGTATCCTCGCGCAGGCAGCCGAATATCTAGAGCCCCACGGTCTGCTCGTCGTTGAGGTGGGGAACTCCTGGGAGGCCCTGGAAGACGCTTATCCGCAGGTACCGTTTACCTGGCTGGAGTTCGAGTTCGGCGGACACGGCGTGTTCGCGCTGACAGCTGCTGAATTAGTGCAACATCAGGCGAGCCTGTCTCATGGCTAAGGCGCCCGACCCCATATTCTGGCGCGACACGCGGATGCCGCATGTGGAATTGCGCAAGGTCGCGGATGGGCGCAAGGTGTGTTACGCGCCTCACAGTCACACACAGTGGTCTCTGGGTGCTATCACGGGGGGCGAGAGCAGTTTTCAGTACCGTGAGGATTACTACCACGTACACGCGGGCAGCCTTGTGCTGATGAACCCGGACTGGGTCCATACCTGTAATCCCATCAACGATCAGCCCTGGTCCTATCTGATGCTGTATGTCGATACGCCCTGGCTGACCCGTTTACGCCATGAAGCCGGGTTATTACCAACGCTTGAATGGCAGGATATCGCCACTCCGGTACTGGTAGATCCGGAGCAATTCGATGCTTTTTGCGCCCTGGGTGAATCCCTGCTGGATCCCGCGCGGGATCTGCTCGACAAACAATTGTGTGTGGTGGAATTTCTGTCCGGACTGATGGCAACAGTGACGGGAGAGGGCGTGCTCACGCCTCAGGTGGGAACTGGCAACCTGCAGCCGCTCGCGGACTACCTGGACCAGCACTGTACTGAGGAGCTATCACTGGATGCACTGTGCGAACGCAGCGGCTTTAGCCCCGGGCACCTCATCCGCAGTTTTCGGCAGCAGTTCGGAATGACGCCCCACGCGTACATCGTGAATCGTCGTATTCAGTACGGGCAACGGCGTTTGCGTGCAGGAGTGGACATTGCGGAAGCCGCGTTACAGGCCGGTTTTTCCGACCAGTCGCATTTCCAGCGCACCTTCAAACGACTGGTGGCGGCAACGCCAGGGCAGTACCAGCGTCCCTCACGGGATGAGCAAAAAGACACAACTCCCCGCCAGCAGGACGGCGAGACTGCGGTTGATAGCCCTTAAGGTAGCTGCGCTTTTCACGCTGCGGCTGAGAAAGGCGCCCGCGGCGACCCAGGTACTTAACGACAGCCAGCAGATGGGCAAATACACCGCCGCAAACAACCACAACTGTGACGAATCGGCGCCTTGCGTGTAGGCCCCAATGCCGGTGGCGGAAGCCAGCCAGGCCTTGGGGTTCAACCACTGCATCAGCGCACCACTGAAAAACCCCGGTGCCGATTCAGTGTTTTGCTCTCCCAGTTCGCCGTTGTCACAGGCCAGGCGATAGCTGAGGTAGAGTAAAAAGGCGATGCCCGCGCCAGTCAGCCAGCGTTCGAGATCTGGGTGACGCAACAACAGGGCATTTAGCCCATATCCGATTGCCAGAAACAGTGCAATGAAGCCCCACGACGCGCCCGCCGCGAAGATCATGCCGCGGGGCAGGGGATAGCGACTACCGCTGCTCAGGCAAACCAGCGTCACCGGGCCGGGAGATATGGAGGCCGCCAGCGCAAAGGCGGACATGGGAAGAATGAGGGACAGGCTCATGGCTGATCGCTGTGACTGGACTTTGCGTAAGCATGCCGGGCGTGCGCAATGGCGTATTGAACAAAATTGCGCTCGGGATGATCGCTCCGGCGACCTGGCCGGCACTATCGGGATGGCGCGCTGAGGCTTTATAATTATCCGCTTTTGGTACGAGACTTCCGCCCATGGCCGGCAATACCTTTGGCAAACTTTTTACTGTCACCAGTTTTGGCGAGAGCCACGGCCCGGCCCTGGGGTGCATCGTCGACGGTTGCCCGCCGGGGCTGGATCTGGACGCGTCGGACATGCAGCACGATTTAAATCGGCGCAAACCCGGTACTTCACGCTACACCACTCAGCGTCGCGAGGCAGATGAAGTACGCATTCTGTCCGGTGTGTTTGAGGGCAAAACCACGGGAACGCCCATCGGCCTGTTGATCGAAAATACCGACCAGCGCAGCAAGGACTACGGCAATATCGCCAGCACGTTCCGTCCGGCGCACGCCGATTACACTTACAACCAGAAGTACGGTTTTCGCGATTATCGCGGCGGCGGCCGCGCGTCGGCGCGGGAAACCGCCATGCGGGTAGCCGCGGGGGCGATTGCCAAAAAGTACCTGCAACAGCGCTACGGCATCACTGTGCGCGGCTACCTGTCTCAGTTGGGCCCCATTCGTGCTGAAAAACTGGACTGGTCCGTGGTGGAAACCAACCCCTTCTTCTGTCCCGACCCCGACAAGATCACCGACATGGAAGACTTCATGGCGGCGCTGAACAAACGCGGTGATTCCATTGGCGCGCGTATCAATGTGGTTGCCAGTGGCGTGCTGCCCGGTCTGGGCGAGCCGGTATTCGATCGTCTGGACGCTGATATCGCCTCGGCGATGATGGGTATCAACGCGGTCAAGGGCGTGGAGATTGGCGCGGGCTTTGCCAGCGTGGAACAACACGGCAGTGAGCACCGTGACGAGATAACGCCCGACGGATTTCTCAGTAATCATGCCGGTGGTGTACTGGGCGGCATCTCCAGTGGCCAGGATATTCTGGTCAGTATGGCACTGAAGCCCACCTCCAGTATCCGTCAGCCCGGCGCCAGCATCGATACCCGGGGCGAGCCCGTGGAAATGGCCACACACGGACGGCACGATCCCTGTGTGGGCATTCGGGCTACCCCCATCGCCGAGGCCATGTTGGCGCTGGTGTTGATGGACCACATGCTGCGCCACCGCGCCCAGAACGCCGATGTGGTTTGCGAAACACCGGTTGTACCCGCTGCTCCGGGGGGCGAGTCCACCGGCTGATGTCACTTCCCTACTGGCGGCTGTCGGGGTTTTATTTTTTCTACTTCGCCTTTGTTGGCGCCTCCGTCCCGTACTGGAACGTCTACCTCGAGCACTTGTCCTTCACGCCCCAGCAGATTGGTCTGATAACCGGGGCGGTGATGGGTACGCGGATTTTCGCGCCCAGCTTGTGGGGAATGGTCGCTGACCGCAGCGGCAAGCCCTTGCAGGTCATCCGGCTGGGCAATTTGCTGGCCATGGTGATTTTCGCTGCCGTACTGATATTCCAGGGCTTCACGCCCATGCTGCTGATCATCGCCTGTTACAGTTTTTTCTGGAACGCGGTGTTGTCGCAGTTTGAGGTGGTTACCTTGCGCCACCTCGGTTCACAGTATCGGCATTACGCACGCATCCGGCTCTGGGGTTCGCTCGGTTTTATTGCCAGTGTTGCGGGCCTTGGCCTGTTATTTGAGTGGGTATCGGTAGCGCAGTTGCCGGTGATCATGCTGTTGTTCCTTGCGGCCACCTGGTTGTGCAGTTTGTGGGTGCCGATCCCGCCGCAGCGGGCTGAGCACAGCGCAACCGGGCAGGGTATTGGCCAGGTGCTGGCGGCGCATCCGGTGATTCCCTTTCTGGTGATCAGCCTGTTGATGCAGATCAGTCACGGCCCGTACTACACCTTTTTCAGTGTCTATATGGCCGATCTGGGTTATCACACCACCACGATCGGCGCGCTGTGGGCGCTTGGCGTGGTGGCGGAAGTTATGCTCTACGTGGTGATGCACAAGGTGCTGTTGCATTACCGGCTCAGTACGCTGTTGCAATTGAGTCTGTTGCTGGCCAGCATCCGGTGGTTGCTTACCGGCTATCTGTCCACGTCACTGCCGGTGCTCTTGCTGATGCAGTGCCTGCACGCGGCAACCTTTGGCGTGTTCCATGCGGTGAGTATCGAGTGGATCCGCCGGGCTTTTCCCGCGGCGCTGGCCGGGCAGGGGCAGGCCCTGTACAGTGGCATCACCTACGGTGTGGGTGGTGCGGTCGGCGCCGTGCTCAGTGGCCTGCTCTGGGTCATCTCACCCAGCTTTACGTTCACGCTGGCTGCCGCGTCTGCCGCGCTTGCTCTGCTGCTCAGCCTGATTTACCTGCGAAGAGAATTACCCGATGGCTAAGGGAATCAAACGATATCGGCGTACCGTTTTTCTGGCGGTGCTGGCCTGTGCGACGCTGGTATGGGCAGCGATAGAGCAGTTCGATATCCCGGCACAGGAAATGGCCTGGTTGTTTGCTTTTTCAGCGCTGGGCGTATTGGCGATAATCTGTGCAGCCGCGCTGGTGATGGGGCTGTGGCTGGGCCTGCGCCGCTTATTCGGGCGCAGGCAAGAGTGAGCTAGCCGATGCTGTCAATGGCGTCCAGGTTGATGTCCAACGTCATGCGGTTGGCGATTTCATCCAGGCGGTCCTGCAATTCGTCCAGATCCTGATCGGGTGCAATGGTGGCCTCTATGTGGGCTTCGAACAGCGGTTCGGCGCTCATTGGCGCGCTGATAACATGGGTTTCCATCTCCACCACGTTGACCTGACGCGCGCTCAATTCGCCGGAAATTTCCCGCACGATTCCGTTGCGATCCGGGCCGATAACGGTGAGCCGTACTGCGCGATCCGCCGCGCTCGCCACCGTGCCGCCGCTGGTGCGGGTCACACGAACACTCAGCCCGGCGTCAGAGAGGGCTTTTAAATCGCGCTCCAGTTTCTCACCCCGGTCTGCCGGCAAACGTACCAGCACCAGGCCGGCAAATTTACCCGCTAACTGTGACGAGCGGCTTTCCAGCCAGTTACCGCCGTTGTCGGAAATCGCTCGGGCCAGCTCCTCGACCAGTCCCGGACGGTCGTCACCGATGAAAGTGACAATGTAGGAAGTTTCCACGGTAGGCTCCACTTTATTGGTTGCAGGGATTATATTAGCGCGCAGTGCACGGCATCGACCAGCACGGCGCCGTGTAAATTCCACTCCGAAGGAGAACATAATGAAAAAACTGGCAGCGATAGCATTGAGTGTGTTTGCAGCCACCGCCCAGGCCGATCTCGACTGGGACACCGCCCTGAATGGTGAACATCGCAGTGACGCCAACAAGGCCCGCAATGAATACCGGCATCCGCGTGAAACCCTGGAATTTTTCGGCCTCAGCGAAGGTATGACCGTGGTGGAAGTCTCCCCCGGCGGCGGCTGGTACACCGAGGTGTTGGCTCCCTTATTGAAAGACAACGGCATGCTCTACACAGCCCACTTTGGCCTCAATGCCGGCAACGCGTATTACCGTAATGCACTGGGCAAGTTCCTGCAGAAGCTGGCTGCCGATGCCGAGATCTACGATCCGGTGCTGGTGACTCAATTGCAGCCTCCGGTTGAAGTGAATATCGCACCGGCGGGTACGGCTGATCTGGCGGTGACTTTCCGCAATGTGCATGGCTGGCTGCGCGGCGATAGTGCGGAGGCCACCCTGGCGGCTATTTACGCCGCGTTGAAGCCCGGTGGCACCTTCGGGCTGGTGCAGCATCGCGCCAAGCCGGGTACCGATCTGGAAACCATGAAGAAGTCTGGCTACGTTACCGAGGCGGAAGTGATTCGTCTGGCTGAGGCTGCCGGATTCAAACTGGCGGATCGCTCCGAGGTCAATGCCAACCCGAAAGACACGGCGGACTATCCAGAGGGTGTGTGGACACTGCCGCCTGCACTGCGCCTGGGCGACACCGACCGCGCCAAATATGAAGCCATCGGTGAGAGCGACCGCATGACCCTGAAATTCACCAAACCGGTTTCCTGAGGCCGCTTTGGCGCAATTTGTACGGGTCCCCCTGTCGCGGCTGGATGAGGACATTCTCCAGGCTTTGCTGGAGGAGTTTGCCAGCCGCGATGGCACCGATTACGGGGCAGTGGAGACACCACTGCCCGACCGTGTAAAATCCCTTCACGCCCAGTTACGGGACAATAGCCTCTGGCTCCTGTACGACGCTGATTCCGAACAATGGGATCTGGTGCCTGCCGAGCAAGCGCAGGGCCTGCTCAACGACTAACTGACGATCCTCTGGTTTTTCCTATGTCTGACGCACCCGCAGATACCCTGGATGCTCGCGGCCTGTATTGTCCCGAGCCCGTTATGCTGCTGCACAACAAGGTGCGTGAGCTGGCGGCGGGGCAGGTGTTGGAAGTGCTCGCGACAGATCCTTCCACCGAACGGGATATTCCCAAATTCTGCCAGTTTCTCGGTCATGAATTACTGATACATACCGCGACAGAGGGCGAATTCCGCTACCTCATCCGCAAGGCGGGAGCGGCATGAATCAAGCGCTTGCCGTTGCCCAACCTGGTTGCTCCAGTGCCGATCTGGAACGCGTATTCCACGACTGTTTTTACCGCAGTGAACACACGGTGCTGTGTGGCGGTGCGCAAGAACCTTTCTACGAACCCGGCAGCCCCCATCGTCTTTACTACCGGGAGGACTATTTCGCCAGTGCCCTGCATGAAATAGCCCACTGGTGTATTGCGGGGAAGGCGCGTAGACAACAGCCTGATTTCGGTTACTGGTATGCGCCCGAGGGTCGTAATACGCAGCAACAGGCCGCTTTTGAAGCGGTAGAGGCCAAACCGCAGGCGCTTGAATGGTTCTTTTCCCTGGCCTGCGCCTATCCCTTTCGGGTGAGTGCAGATAACCTGAGCGCGGACGGTGCCTTGGTCGACAATACAGGTTTTCGCCAGCAAGTCGCGATGGCTGCAAAAGAATGGCAATCCCGCGGCCTGCCGGCTCGAGCGCAGCAGTTCTTCGACGCGCTATCGATACATTATGGCACCGGCCGACTTGTGTCCGACCTGGTGCTTTCTGCGGATTCTCTGGAATGACATCGGTCCGCCGTGCCTGGCTTGTCGATACTTCCATCTATATATTCCGAGCGTACTTTTCTCTCCCGGAACGTTGGCACTCTCCGCAGGGTTATCCGCTCAATGCAGTTTATGGCTTTGCCAGTTTCCTGATCGACTTGTTGGGGCGTCGCCAGGGGGAGGCCCTGGCGCTGGCTTTCGATGAAAGTCTGGGCTCCTGTTTCCGTAATGAGATCTATGCGGATTACAAATGCCGGCGGGAACTTCCCGATGAAGCGCTTGCGTTCCAACTGGATACCTGTCGACAGTTAGCGGAGGCGCTCGCATTACCCTGTTATTCAGGCACGCGCTATGAGGCCGACGACTATCTCGCCACCCTTGCCCGGCAATACCGGGAGCAGGGCGTAGCCGTTTCAGTGTTGACCCGTGACAAGGATCTGGGCCAGCTTCTGCTTGGCCCTAAAGATGAGTGGTGGGACTACAGCGCGGATGTCCGCCTCAATGCGGAAACTTTTACCGAGCGACACGGTGTTAGCCCGGCGCGCTTTGGGGAGTACCTGGCGCTGGTGGGTGACGCGATCGATGACATTCCCGGCGTTCCCGGGGTCGGTCCCAAGACGGCCGCAGCGCTGTTGCAACATTTTGAGTCGCTGCAGTCTCTGCTTGATGGGAGTGCTGAGATAGCCACCTTGCCGGTGCGCGGCGCCAAAGGCCTGGTGGGCAAAATTGCCACTCACAGCGAGCAAATTCAGATGGCTGCCCGACTAACGGCCCTGGCAGACGCAGTGCCCGATGTGGCGTGTCCTCCGGTCGTGCAACTGGAGCAGTCCAACCTACACGCCTTTGTTTCTGCATTGATAGAGCTTGGCCTGGAAGGCGCATTGACCCGAAGAGCTCTGGCCCTCGCAAGCGAATCCGAAAGGGCGGAGCGGTGAAGATTGTTGCCGATGGCAATATGACGGCCGTGGAGGAGGTTTTCGCCCCCCTTGGAGACGTCACCACCGTCGATGGCCGTACGCTGGGTTCGGCCGAGCTCAAGGATGCACAGGTATTGCTCGTACGCTCGGTCACTAATGTGAACGAAGCGCTGCTGAACGACACCCCGGTGGAATTTGTCGGTAGTGCAACGGCGGGGCTGGATCATGTGGACCGCGACTACCTGCGCCGACGGGATATCACTTTTGCCAACGCCCCCGGTGCCAACGCCAACTCTGTGGTGGAGTATGTACTGACAGCGATCGCCGCCTGCGATGATTACCTGGAGCAAGTCCTTGCCGGCGCGCCGGTAGGTATTGTCGGTTATGGACGGGTAGGGCGTTTGTTGGCCGCGAGTATTCGGTCCCTGGGTGGCAAAGCGGTGGCCTACGACCCCTGGCTGAGCGATGCCGAGGCCGGGGAATCCCTGGCGTCGCTGCCAGCGGTGACTCAATGCCCCGTCATCGCGATTCACGCCGAGTTGAGCGATCAGCTGCCGTATCCGAGCCGACACCTGTTCGATCGAGCAGTGCTGGCGGAGTTAACTTCGGAACAATTGCTGATCAACGCGGCGCGCGGGCCTGTCGTTGATAACACGGCGCTGCTTCGGCGCATGACACAACCCGAGCCACCCTCGGTGGTGCTGGACGTGTGGGAGTTTGAACCCGAGGTGGATGCCGTACTGTTTGCTGAGGTAGACATCGGTACACCGCACATTGCGGGTTATTCCTACGATGCCAAATTGAAGGGGACGCAAATGTTGGCCCGGGCGCTCGCCGAATTTGCCGGCAAGGCTGGCAATACAAGCACCAACGCCGGCACAGTGCCGACGATGCCGTTGGATTCGGTCAACACCGGCGCCAACTTGTTGCGGGAATTACTGGGTGCCGTCTATGACATTCGCGCAGACCACCAGGCGCTGGCGGGCGTGCTCGCTCAGGCTGATGCCAGGCAGGGCTTTGATGACTTGCGGCGCAACTATCCCCAGCGCCGCGAACTGAGTGCAACACGCGTTGTGCTACCGCGTTTCAACACACCCCAAATCGATATGCTGGCCTCGCTCAACTGCCAGTATGAGGTAAAAACATGAGTCGCCCGTTGCGCCTGGGTTTGGTGGTCAATCCCTTCGCTGGCATTGGCGGTAGTGTCGCCCTGAAGGGCAGCGATTCCGAGGAAGCACATCACCTGGCGCAGTCCCAACTGGCTGCGGGCAAACGTCGCGCCGGTGAGCGGGTGGTACGCGCGCTGGAGCGACTGCAACCCTGTAAGGACCGCATCGAACTGCTGTGTTGGGGAAATGAAATGGGGGGCTTTTCTGCCTCTGCGGCCGGCTTTACCGCGCGGGAGATCGGGTCTTCCGACAACGAGGACACCTCGGCTGCGGATACTCGCTCCGCTGCGCGCGCACTGGCAGCCCAGGGCATCGACCTGCTGCTGTTCGCTGGCGGCGATGGTACAGCGCGGGATGTGTTTGATGCCGTAGGCAGTGAATTTCCAGTGCTGGGCATTCCTGCCGGGGTGAAAATGCACTCCGGTGTATTCGCGGTCTCGCCAGAGGCCGCCGGCGATCTGCTGGTGCAATTGGCGCAAGCCGGACTGGTAGACCTGTGGCCGCGCGAAGTGCGCGATATCGACGAGGAGGCATTCCGCCAGGACCGGGTAAAAACCCGCTTTTATGGCGAGATGCTGGTGCCGGCGGAAGGGCGCTACCTGCAACAAACGAAAGTAGCAGGGCGGGAAAGCGTGGAGCTTGTTGCGGCAGAAATAGCCGCGGGTATCGTCGAACACATGGAGCCTGCCGTGCTCTATTTGATTGGACCCGGTTCCACGACCGCTGCAATCATGGAGGAACTGGGCCTGCCCAACACTCTTCTGGGCGTGGATGTGGTGGCAAATCGGCAATTGATTGCAAGCGACGTCGATGAGGCCGCGTTGCTGGATTTGCTGGCCGACCCCGACCAGGCCGTGCAGATGATCCTGACCGCGATCGGTGGCCAGGGGCATGTATTTGGCAGGGGTAATCAACAATTCTCCCCCGCAGTGATCCGCCGTGTCGGCAACGACAATATCCAGGTAATCGCGGCCAAGTCGAAGATCACTGCACTGGAGGGGCGCCCCTTGTTGGTGGATACCAACGATGTCGAACTGGACGAGGCGCTCAGCGGTTACCGCTCCATCCTGACGGGCTATGAAGACCGAATCCTGTACCCACTGGCGAGAACACCGTGAACAGACTCCCCGAATTACTGGCTGAGGTGGAACGCAATCGCGATCCAGACAGTCGCGATGCCTGCCGCTGGTTTCACGGGCGCGGGCAATGCTTCACCGGACTGGAACAAATCGCGGTCGATTATTTTGGCGATCTGATACTGGTTACCACGTTTCAGGCGGAGCAGGATGAGTGGCTTGCCGCACTGGCCGATGCATTGGGTAGCTTGCCTGGATTGGCGGATGTTCCGGTGGCATTGCAACGGCGCGACCTGCCAGGAGCGCCGATCACAGCACTGCGCGGCGAGCCGCCCTTGCAACTGGTGGTAGAGGAAGCGGGGATCCGCTATCTCTGCCAGTTTCAGCAACGCCAGAACATCGGCTTTTTCCTCGACATGGCTGAAGCCCGCCGCTGGTTGGCGCAGCGTAGCGCCGGTAAACGGGTACTAAACCTGTTTGCCTTCACCTGCGCGTTTTCCGTGGTTGCACGACAGCACGGTGCCTCGCGGGTGGTGAACATTGATATGTCGCGGGGCGCGCTGAAACGGGGGCAGGGTAATCACCAACTGAATGGTCTCAGTGGTGGAGCAAGTTTTTTGCCGCACAACATCTTCCGCAGTTTTTCGCGCTTACGGCGGGAAGGGCCTCACGACCTGTTGATTGTTGACCCACCGAGCCGTCAGCCGGGCAGTTTTGTCATCGAGGCGGACTATCCGCGATTATTGCGCCAGTTGCCCTCCCTCTGCGCACCGGGTGCGGACTTGTTGCTGTGCAACAATTCACCGCACTACGACACGGGCTATATGCAGGACCTGGTCAACGAACAGGCGCCGGGGCTGCGTTTTGTGACGCGGCTGCCGAACCCGCCGGCGTTCAAGGATCGTGACCCCGAGGCCAGCCTGAAAGTCATGCACTATGTCTGGGAAGGCGGGGTCGGGGAGGGCGAACCTCCGGCGTCTGGCGGCGGCGAGGACAACAGGTAATCGACCACCCGCTGCAGGTCGATAGATGAGTCGTTTTTCAACGCCTGTCGCAACTGCGCGATGTTACTGAGGCTGGTGCCGGCAATGCTGGGCGGAAATTCCTCGGGATCGACACCATTGAGGTTTAAAGCGGAGCGGGAACTGAGCAGCAGAAAGCCACGGCGGGTCAACACCGCCTGGTCCAATGCCTCCTGGCGAATGGGCGCGTCGAAACTCAGGTAGCCCTGTTCCGCAAGCCACACGGCAGCCGAGAAACCCGCTTCGAAGCGTGGGCTGTGCAGGCCAAATTCATCGGGCTCATCCGGGCCGCAGATATCTTCCACATACAACACAATCTTGCGAGGGAAGCTGGCGTAGAGCCACTTGAATGTAGTTGCCACGTCGCGGTAGAAATCGTCGATATGAAGGTCGGCCATGGTCGTCTATCAGCGTGATTTTGCTATGCTCTAGTCTATTGGCCGAAACCGGCTGACAAAAGGGAAAGTCATGGAAAACGACGAATACTGGCGCGACAAACTCACCCCGGAAGAATTCCACGTTACACGGGAAAAAGGTACCGAGAGGGCCTTTACCGGCGAGTACTGGGATTGCAAAAAAGACGGCACCTATCATTGCCGCTGCTGCGGTGAGCCGCTGTTCCTGTCCAATTCCAAATACGATGCAGGTTGCGGGTGGCCCAGCTTTTTTCAGCCGGCCGATGCAGCCGTGATACGCGAGGAACGTGACACCTCCCACGGCATGATCCGCACCGAGGTGATGTGCGAAAAGTGCGGTGCGCACCTGGGGCATGTGTTTGAGGATGGGCCACAGCCGACGGGGATGCGTTATTGCATCAACAGTTTGTCTATTAAGTTGGAAGAGACATGATAGAAATTTGGAGCGGGAAACGGCCGGGGTGGCGTACCACTTCGAACCGGCGAGACTAGGCGTCCCCCCTCAACCTCAGCAAGGTGGCGCTCTACCAACTGAGCTAATTGGGGTATTTGATAAAATTTGGAGCGGGAAACCGGGTTCGAACCGGCGACCTCAACCTTGGCAAGGTTGCGCTCTACCAACTGAGCTATTCCCGCAGGAGAGAAATTGAGTGGCGTCCCCTAGGGGGTTCGAACCCCTGTTACCGCCGTGAAAGGGCGGTGTCCTAGGCCACTAGACGAAGGGGACGCAGCAGGACTCAATCAAGAGGCGCGCATTGTAGGTATTGAATCGGGGGTCGTCAATACCTTCCGGAAAATATTTCCCGCCACTTTTCTTAGCGAATTCAGCCGCTTGCGGGTGGCGCCTACTGTAGCCCCTGCAGTTTGGCCTGTGCGTCGATCAGGTCTAGCGTCTCGCCCCGTTCGGCAGCTTCCCGGCGCATCTCGTCAAGGCGGTGATAGCGCTCGATTTCCTCGTCGGGCATGAAATGCAGGCACTCGCCACCGAGGAACCAGAGCAGGTCGCGGGGGAATAGGGGGGCGAAGTCGGGATAGTGGGTAAACAGGCGCGAAACCAGTGCGGGGCCTTCCTGGTAGATGTCCAGATCGTCGGCGGCCAGACGCATCACTATTTGGCGTAGATTGTCCTCGGCTTCCATTTCGCGGGTGCGGTGCACCATGTCGTTGGTGAAAGCCTTCAGCAAGCCCTTGCAGTGGGCCAGATACTGTTCGTCATTCATGGGAATTCGTCGGTCAGTGAAATTAGCGGGTACAATACCGGGTTTGCACCGTGGAACAAGCCCGCGACCTCAATCAGGAGTTCTAATGACCGTCGCCCTCACCATCGAGAATCTCAGCAAGACCTACGAAAATGGCCACCAGGCCCTGAAAGGTATCAGCCTGCAAGTGGAGCAGGGCGATTTCTTCGCCTTGCTCGGGCCCAATGGGGCAGGCAAGTCCACCACCATCGGCATTATCTGTTCGCTGGTTGCTAAAAGCGGTGGGCGGGTGCAGGTGTTCGATAAAGACATCGACGAGGACTTCCCTGGCGCAAAGCGCTACATCGGCATCGTGCCCCAGGAATTCAACTTCAATCAGTTTGAGAAGGTGTTCAACATCGTGGTGGCGCAGGCGGGCTACTATGGATTGCCCGCGTCGGTGGCCAATGAGCGAGCCGAGCGCTACCTGAAAGAACTGGGGCTTTGGGACAAGCGCGATCAGGCTTCGCGGCTGTTATCCGGGGGGATGAAACGCCGCCTGATGATTGCCCGCGCGCTGGTTCATCAGCCGCGCCTGTTGATCCTGGATGAACCCACTGCCGGGGTGGATATCGAAATGCGCCGTTCGATGTGGGAATTCCTCAAGGGCATCAACGCCGAGGGCACCACAATTATCCTCACCACCCATTATCTGGAAGAAGCCGAGGCGCTCTGTAGGAATATCGCCATCATCAACCACGGCGAAATCGTGGAAAACAGCTCGATGAAATCGTTGTTGAAACAACTGCATCGGGAATTCTTTATTCTGGATAGTGCGGCGGATCTTCCCGCCACTGTTGAATTGGAGGGCTTTGAGTGCACGCGCCTGGACGACCATAGTCTGGAAGTAGGGGTTGAACAGGGCCAATCCATCAACGATGTATTCGCCCAACTGGAACAGCAGGGTATCAAGGTCAGCAGCATGCGGAACCGCGCCAACCGACTGGAAGAGATGTTTGTAAATCTGGTGGAGGGCGCTGCGTGAACGTGTCTGAACAGTGGGTGGCCTTTACCACCATCTTCATCAAGGAAGTTCGCCGTTTTACCCGGATCTGGGCGCAGACCCTACTGCCGTCCGCAATTACCATGTCACTGTATTTTGTAATCTTTGGTTCCCTGATCGGTTCGCGCATCGGCGACATGGGCGGCTTCAACTACATGCAGTTCGTGGTGCCGGGCCTGATCATGATGGCCATCGTCACTAACTCGTATTCCAATGTGGTGTCCTCCTTCTTCGGCGCCAAGTTCAATCACAGTGTGGAAGAGTTGCTGGTTTCGCCCACTCCCAATTACGTGATCCTCCTGGGCTACGTCAGTGGTGGCGTGGCGCGGGGTTTGTGTGTGGCGATGATCGTTACTACCGTGTCCCTGTTCTTTGCCGATCTCAATATTCACAGCTATTTCATTACCATCAGCATCGTGCTGATGACCTCGGTATTGTTTGCTCTGGCGGGTTTTATCAACGCCGTGTACGCCAACAGCTTTGACGATATTTCCATCGTGCCCACCTTCGTGCTCACCCCGCTCATCTATCTGGGCGGCGTGTTTTATTCGATGGATCTGTTGCCGGATTTCTGGGCGGCGGTATCCAAACTCAATCCGCTGGTCTATGTGGTCAATGCCTTCCGCTACGGTGTGCTGGGTGTGTCGGACGTTAGCCTGCCCTTTGCCTTCGGCATGATCGCGCTGTTTACGGCGGGCGCGTTTGCTTACAGCATGCACTTGCTCAACAGCGGCAAACGCCTGCGTCAGTAGAGGGTGATACGTGGATACTGATTCCGACGGTTTATTGCTCGGCAAAAACACGCCGCTGGTAGAGTCCTACGATCCAGGGCTGTTGTTCCCCGTGCCCCGCAGCCAGGGCAGGGCGGCGCTGGGCATCGATGCGATGGCGCTGCCATTTCGTGGCGAAGACCTCTGGCACGCCTGGGAATTGTCCTTTGAGGTGGGCCGGGGTAAGCCGGTAGCGCGCGTGGGGCGCTTTCGTGTGCCCGCACACAGTCCAAACCTGATTGAATCCAAATCCTTCAAGCTCTACCTCAACTCGCTGAACTTTCAATGCTTTGAAAATGAAGCGCATGCGGCTGCGCAGATCACGGCAGACCTGTCACAGGTGGCGGGTGCCGAGGTGACGCTGGAACTGCTCCCTGTCGATGACAAGCGCCTTCAAGCTGCTGCTCTCAGCGGCCGTTGTATCGATGAGCTTGATTGTGAGGGCGACGATGCGGAACCAGAGCCATCAGCCAATGAACAGCCTTCGGCCAATGAAGAACCTTCGGCCAACATGCTAGTGCCAGCGGACAAGGGGCTGCTGGATCGTCACGCGTATCACAGCCATCTCCTGCGATCCCTGTGCCCGGTCACGGCACAGCCCGATTGGGGGAGTGTGCAAATTGTGATGGGTGGTGCGGCGGTCGCCCCCGAGTCCCTGCTGCGCTATTTACTCGCTTTCCGTCGGCACCAGGAATTTCATGAGCAGTGCGTGGAGCGCATCTACATGGATCTTGAGCGTGCGCTTGGCCCCAGCTACCTCGAAGTCCATGCGCTGTATACGCGGCGCGGCGGGCTCGATATCAATCCCTGGCGTTGCAGCGAAGCGGGGTCGGCACCGGGAATACGCTTACACCGGCAGTGAGGGTTTGTCCTGCTGCGCTTGCCACAAGCGTGCGTACAGTGTGCCACTCGCAAGCAGTTCACTGTGCGTACCCGTTTCCGCCACGCGACCCTGATTCAGCACCACAATCCGGTCGGCGTCCACCACGGTAGACAGCCGGTGGGCAATCACCAGGCTGGAATGCCCCCTGGCCACCTCCCGCAACGCTCCCAGGATAGCCTGCTCGGCATGACTGTCGAGACTGGAAGTGGCTTCATCGAATACGAGGATGGGCGAGCGTTTGAGCACCGCGCGGGCAATCGCCACACGCTGTTTTTCACCGCCCGACAGCTTCAATCCGCGCTCTCCGACCAGGGTGTCATGCCCTTCGGGCAGACTGCGGACGAAGTGCGTGAGATGCGCCAGTTCAATCGCTTCTGCCACTTCGGCATCACTGGCACCAGGGCGACCATAGCGAATATTCTCCAGCAGGCTAGTGTTAAACAGCACGGTATCCTGCGGCACGATGGCGATAGCCTGACGCAGCGAATGCTGGGTGCACTGGCTGATGTCCTGGCCGTCGATGGTAATGCGGCCCTGATCGACGTCATAGAAACGCAGTAACAGCTTGATGAGTGTGGACTTACCGGTGCCGCTGGCGCCGACCACGGCCACCTTTTCACCCGGGCCCACGCTGAAGTCCAGGCCGTTGAGTATCGGCCGGTCTTCGGTGTAGGCAAATTGAACATCCTCGTAACGAATGCGTCCCTCGGAGACCGTCAATCTTTGCGCATTGGGCGCATCGATGATCGCCGGTTTTTGTCCCAGCAACTCAAACAACTTCTCCACGTTGGCCAGTGAGCCCTTGATTTCCCGGTAGACGAAGCCGAGGAAGTTCAGTGGCATAAACAACTGCATCATAAAGGCCTGCACCGCCACGAAATCACCCACCGTCATCAGGCCACGGCTGACCTGAATTGCCGCGGCGATCATCATTCCGGTCTGGGCTGCGGCAATGATTAGTGCCTGGCCGCCATTCAGGGCAAACATGGACAGACGATTTTTGCGGCGCGCCTGTTCCCAGAGCGCGAGTTCCTCGTCGTAGCGCCGCGCTTCAAGCTCTTCATTGGTGAAGTATTTCACCGTCTCGAAATTGAGCAGGCTGTCTACTGCACGGGTGTTGCTGCGCGAGTCAGCCTGGTTCATTTCCCGTACAAAGCGCGTGCGCCATTCGGTGGTATAAACCGAGTAGGTCACATACAGCCCCACGGCAAACAGCGGCAGCACGCCAAACAACCACCCGTAATTCCAGAACAGCAGGAAGGCGACCATCACCACTTCGAACAGTGTCGGGGCGATGTTGAACACGAAAAAGCGCATCAGGAAACCGATGCCCGTGGTGCCACGTTCGATGTCGCGCGCCAGCCCTCCGGTACGCCGCTCCAGATGAAAGGCCAGGTCGAGTTGATGGAGATGTTCGAACACCCGCAAACCGATGCGACGCATGGCGCCCTCGGTAACGCGACCAAACAGGGTGTCGCGGATCTCGCCGAAGATCACCGTGGCGAAACGTGCCAGTCCGTAGGCGAGTAGCAGGCCGAGGGGGATTGCCCAAAGTGCACTCCCGGCGAGATTGCCGCCTTCCAAGGTATCGACGATGTGTTTCAGTAGAAATGGGCCGATCAGAGTCGCTGTTTTTGCGAGTAACAAGCATGCTAACGCCAGCGCAATGCGAAGCCGATACCGCGCTAGGTAGGGCAGGATGGAACTGATTATTTGCCAGTTCAACCCGGAGGGGGCGTTAAGACTAGAAGGCCGCTTCATTGCCCTAGTTTGGCGAGAACTTGTTATGCGGGCAATGAAGAATACACCACAAGAGTGGTGGGGGCATGTACATCAAGCAGGTTGCACTATGACTGTTCACCACGGGAGCTTCTTTGCTGCTTGTGCGGAGATCTTCCCAGATTAGACCAAGTCTTTCGCAGAAAACCAATCTGTTGGCGGATTCGGTAATGTATATCACTGCCCGCTTGTTTATCATCGTAGGATTGGTAATGGAGCAGCAGAATCAATATTGGGACGGAAAATTGAAATTAACATGTGATAACGAATTTGGATCTAAGAATTGGCAGCCAAATGGCGCGAGGAAGTTGGTGGTCTGTTCAGCGGCAATGAGTTTATTTATCGGAGTTGCAGGCTGCGCGAACCCGTCAATTGAAAATCAGAGGAGCGCATCTCACGAAGTTTATGCCGAAACGGAAAAACACAATAATGGTTTCTCTCGGGTAAAGGGCATTTTCGCTGACTTGAGGCGGAAGTCCACTTCGCTATGCCCGGATTCTTTAGTGACAGCACCTCCGGAATATGTGGGCGTGCTGGGAAATATGCTTACCAGTCGAGAGCTGCGGGACTACTACTCTCTGTACTTTGAGCCATCTCGATACGTTATTGCCGAAATGTACGGTCCAAGAAGTAATCCAGGCTATCTTCAAAGTGGTGATGTGGTTCTGAGTATAGATGGAAGGGAGTATATCTGGGAGAGGCCCGAGTCGCTTCATGAGGAAAAGTCAGTTACCTCCAAAGCCAAGAAGCAGTTGGCTAGTTTTCGACGAGATTTCCAGTCCGCGATTGATAGCAGTTCTCCAATTCACGTGAGACGAGACGAAAGAGAGCTGGATGTTTCGGTACCGATGGAAGAGCGGTGTGATATTAAATACGTTTCGCGCTGGGATTCTGAGCTAAAAGTACTGCCAGTTGTCAGTTCCTATGGTGATCATGTATTGACCGGTGAAGTGTTTGATCACTTGAGTGCAGACGAGCAAGAAATGTTCCTGGCTCATGAATTGGCGCATCACTTTCTAGGTCATTACGATGAATATATTTCTAATACCGTTGTTTCCGAAGTTGGTGTTGGAATAGCTGGTCTGGCTCTTGGTGCTCTTGGCGCTCCCACTCTGGTGCTCCCTAGTTCGGTATTTGGGAACTACGACTATCAAACATTCGATGAAGAACAAGAGCTAGCCGCAGATAAGGCCACGCGGGACATTCTTGCTGGCAAGTACGACCCTTCTGAATATTTGAGTGTGTGGAAAAATCTTAAAAAAATACCATTTACGAAAGACTTTGTCCGCGCGCATTCGCTGGATGGGGCACGTCTGGACAAGTTGGAGCATGAAGCCGCTGCACAAGCTCCGAAGCTCAAAGGTCTCGAGATCATAGAAACCTAGCTAGCAGCGAGTAGGTTCCGGGCGGATGTTCGCCCTTGCCGCTTGGAGCTAGAGCATTTTCGGCATGCTTGATGGGTGATCAGTTCAGGGTCGAACATTTTTTACAAGCGAGAGTCGGGATTAACCCTCCAGCAAACGGCTACTGGAGACCCATCTAGTGAGAGAAGAAATCACACTGTTGGATGGTCGCTTACTGAAATTATCGGTTGAGGGTGCTGACCCATTGCGGGTGGGAGGGCATTATCAATCGTGTAGGTATGGATGCCCGTCCCCCGCTTTTGTGGTAGAGCCCTGAAACAAGATTAGGTATTGTTCTTAACTTGTTGTTTCTTAGTACAAAAATGGCGGTGAGGGAGGGATTCGAACCCTCGATACGTTTCCGTATACACACTTTCCAGGCGTGCGCCTTCGACCACTCGGCCACCTCACCGTTGAGGGCGCGCATGTTACCACACGCCGCGAAAGTTTCTAGCCTTTTTAAGCACTTACAGGGCTATTTCCGCCATCTGCCTCAACAGCGCTGCATCGCCATTGATCAGCAGGGTAGTCACGGGTGAGCTTTCCCAGTCTTTCAGGCGCTCCCGAATGCGGTCGATGGGGCCGCTGAGGGAGATTTCGTCGGCAAACTGGTCAGGTACGGCAGCGATACCTTCCTCCCGTTTGCCCTCGAAGAACAGTTGTTGAATCTGTTCGGCTTCATTGGCAAAGCCCATGCGGGCCATCAGATCCTTGTGGAAATTGCGCTTTTTGGCCCCCATGCCACCCACATAAAAGGCCAGCATGGCCTTCACCGGGTAGAGTGCCTGCTGCAGGTCGTCATTGATATTCACCAGGGCCAGGGCAGCGATTTCAAAGCCGGGGCCGGCGCCAGCGAGTTGATCGGCGTAGACCTCCTGACGGTAGGGTGAGTAGTAGAGTGGCAGCCAGCCATCGGCGATTTCGGCGGTCTGGGTGACGTTTTTGGGGCCTTCCGCGCCGATGAAGATGGGTACATCGGCCCGCAAGGGGTGGGTAATGCTTTTGATGGCT
Source organism: Gammaproteobacteria bacterium (assembly GCA_030427085.1). Taxonomy (GTDB): domain Bacteria; phylum Pseudomonadota; class Gammaproteobacteria; order Pseudomonadales; family Halieaceae; genus JAUHXH01. The sequence continues at coordinate 513,844 of JAUHXH010000001.1, forward strand.
TTGCCCAGCCCCCACGATCCTTCGCCGGTGTAGGGCAGGGGGTAGTGTTCTCCCTCATAGGTGAGGGGTGCTTCACGGGCCAGAATATTGCGGATGATGTCCACGTATTCGCGGGTTCGGGCCAGGGGTTTTGAATAAGGCTGGCCATACCAGCCCTCAACGACTTGAGGGCCGGAAACCCCCAGCCCGAGGATGGCGCGGCCCCCGGAGAGGTGGTCCAGGCTCAATGTGGCCATCGCGCAGGCCGCCGGTGTGCGCGCTGACAGCTGTGCCACGGCTGTGCCCAGGCCTACCCGTTCAGTGCGGGCGGCGATGTAGGCCAGTGGCGTAAAGCAGTCGTTGCCGTAGGACTCTGCGCACCATACCGAGTCAAAGCCCAGGTTTTCTGCTTCCACCGCCAAATCCGCGTGTCCGGCGGGGTAGTGCGCGCCCCAGTATCCCAGTTGTAGCCCCAGTTTTAACTTCGCCATGTCCACCTGCCCAATGATGAAAATCAAATCACTGTACGTCAGTTATCGCTAAAATTCAGCGTGTGGACTGATCTGGAGAGAGTGACGAAAGTGATCACACCAATACCCGTGGGAATGTACGCCGGTATCCCCGGTTAACGCCGGTTTACCTCGCTGGCCTGCATTGGCTACACTGGCTGTTTCAGCGGTAATCCCCGGTTTTGACTCCCATGACGAAACTCACTCACCTGGATGAACAGGGTGCTGCCCGCATGGTGGATGTTGGCAATAAGGCCGACACACGCCGCGAGGCCAGCGCTCAGGCTGTCGTTGCCATGCAGCCGGAAACCCTATCCCTGATTAGCAGTGGCAACCATAAAAAGGGCGATGTGCTCGCGGTGGCTCGTGTGGCCGGCATACAGGCGGCCAAACGCACCTGGGATTTGATTCCCCTGTGCCATCCCCTGATGTTAACGGGCGTGTCAGTGGACTTCGAACTGGATGCGCAGGACAGCACGGTTCGTATTACCGCCACCTGTCGGGTCAGCGGCCCGACCGGGGTTGAAATGGAAGCCCTGACCGCAGCATCGGTAGCGGCTCTGACCCTGTACGACATGTGCAAAGCCGTGGACCGTTGCATGGAAATCCGGCAAGTGGGCCTGCTGACTAAAAGTGGTGGCAAGAGTGGCGACTGGCGCCGTGACGGGGTGAGCGGCTGATGGCGGTCCGGATCGTTTTCTTTGCCAGTTTGCGTGAACAACTCGCTTGCTCATCGCTCGACTGGGAGGGTAGGTCGCCGCAGGAAACAGTAGCTTCCCTGCGCGAAAAACTCGCCAGGGAACAGTTCCCCGAATCGGGCGCGGTCCTCCTGGCCGACACGGTGTTGGCCGCAGTAAATCAGGTTATGGCGCAGCCGGAGCAAGCGGTTGCGGACGGCGACGAAGTGGCCTTCTTTCCGCCGGTAACCGGGGGTTAGGGCAGGGGCGATGGACATTCAGGTCAGTATTCAGCCCGAGGACTTTGATATTGCGGAGCTGCAAGCGGCGCTACTGGGTGGCGGCGCCGGTGAAGGTGCCGTTGCAACGTTCACGGGCTATGTGCGAGGGAGTCACGCCGGTCAGGCCCTGGAGGCGATGGAGCTGGAGCACTATCCGGGAATGACCGAGAAAAGCATTACGGACATTGTGCAGCGCGCCGCGAAGCGCTGGCCGGTGATGTCTGCCAGAGTCGTCCACCGCGTCGGCCGCCTCGCGCCTGGCGAGCGCATTGTGTGGGTCGGAGTCGCCTCCGCGCACCGGGAAGCAGCCTTTGCCGCCTGCGAGTTCATCATGGACTACCTCAAAACCAGTGCTCCTTTCTGGAAAAAGGAGTTTACCGGCAGCGGGGCACACTGGGTGGAAGAACGTGCCAGCGATGTCCAGCGGCGCAATCGCTGGTCATAAGCCGAATGGGGGATGCCGCCGCTAATGTAGTGGGGCGAAATAGCACATAACAACGCGGTCGTGTCAGACCGGGTAAGCAGGAGTAATGCATGAGTATTAACGGGCGTAGTTTCAGGAATGCCCTGGGTCGATTCGCCACTGGTGTGTGTGTAATTACACGCAGTACCGCCGATGGCCGCAATGTTGGAATGACCGCCAACAGCTTTGCCTCGGTCAGCCTCGACCCGCCACTGGTGTTGTGGTCTATCCAGAATAGCTCGGATCTGTTTGCCGATTACACGGCCGCCGGCCGTTTTGCCATCAATGTGCTGGCGCTTGAACAGGCACACATGTCCCACACGTACGCGCGCAAGGGCGATCACCTGCTCGACCCCGAACACTGCAAGCCCGGCCGGCACGGTACGCCCTTGATTCGCAATGCCCTGGCCAGTTTTGAGTGCGATCTGTTTGCCACCCACCCCGGCGGTGATCACACCATCATCGTGGGCAAAGTGCGTGACCTGGATCACCGGCCGACGGGTAAACCGCTGCTGTTTTCCGCAGGCGCCTATGGCGAGTTGCACTGAACCGGACTCCACTGGGCCGCTCCCAGCCCGTATACTGCTGGCTCTGCCTGAGAGGGAAGTGGACCTTCCATGAATTTCTGTTCCGCCTGCGGCGCCGAAGTAACGCTGCGCATTCCCCCCGGAGATGACCGGGAGCGCCATGTCTGTGTGGCCTGCGATTTCATTCATTATGTGAATCCCCGCGTGATCGTGGGCTGCTTGCCAGTCCACGAAGATCGTGTTTTGCTGTGTCGGCGGGCGATCGAGCCGCGCAGGGGCTACTGGACACTGCCCGCTGGTTTCATGGAGAACGGTGAAACCACGGAACAGGGCGCGGCCAGGGAAACCTGGGAAGAGGCCGCGGCGCGGGTGGATGACATGTCCCTGTATCGGGTGTTCGACCTGCCGCACATCAGTCAGGTCTATCTGTTTTACCGTTGCCGCCTGATTGATGGTGAGTACGGGGTGGGCCCGGAAAGCCTGGAAAGCGCGCTGTTTCGTGAGGACGAAATCCCCTGGGACGAGTTGGCCTTCACCGTGGTCAAGCGCACACTGGAAGCATGGTTCCGCGACCGGGAAACGGATCACTTCCCGGTTGACGTATCCGCCATCCATTTTCACCGTCCACGTGGCTGATATCCCAAGCTGGGCGCTGCCCGCCGCATTGGCGGTGGCACTCCTGTTTAGTCTGGTCGTATTGATGTACGGGCATTTCCGCCGGCGCACACTATTGGAACGGCTTCATGCGCTGGAATCTGTTTGTGCCAGGGCCCAGGATGAAACCGAACGGGCCGTCGCCGAATTGGCCGAGACTTCCGCCGAACTGGCGCAGGAACAGCGCACCACTACAGCCTTGCGGGTAGAGTGCGCGCGCATGGACTCCAGGCATGAAGCCGAACAGGCTGCCTTCGAAGAAAAACTGCAGTTGCTGCAATCGGCCCGCGAGCAGATGAAGCTCGAATTCAGCCAGCTCGCCAGCACCCTGCTGGAGCAGGGCCAGGACCGCCTGACCCAGACCGCCACCGGCCAACTCGCCAATACCCTGACACCGCTGCGGACTCAGTTGCAGGACTTTCGCCAGCGCATCGAGGATGTGAATACGCGGCAGACGCAGGATCAGGCCGCACTGCGTGCCCAGTTGCAGGGGTTGGAAAAACTCAACGCGCAGATGTCCGAGGAAGCCCACAACCTGACCCGTGCCTTGAAAGGGGACAAGAAGTTGCAGGGCAATTGGGGCGAGATGATTCTGGAACGGGTACTGGAACAGTCCGGTCTACGAGCGGGAATCGAGTACCAGACCCAGGTGGCACTTTCCGATTCCTCCGGCGACCGGCGCCTGCCCGATGTGGTGGTTCGACTGCCCGAAGAACGCGACCTGATCATCGATGCCAAAGTTTCGCTGGTGGCTTATGAACAGTTCGCCACCGCAGAGGAGGGCAGTGCTCAGGAGGAGGCACTAAAAGCACACACCGGCGCCTTGCGACAGCATATCGCCGGTCTGGCGCAGCGCGATTACAGTGCTTTGCCAGGCTTACGCAGCCTCGACTTTGTATTGATGTTCGTGCCGATCGAGCCGGCCTTCACTGCGGCGCTGCGGGCGGACACACAACTGCTGTCCTACGCCAGCGAACGCAAGGTGATCCTGACCAGCCCGAGTACGCTGTTGGCTACATTGCGCACCGTGGAAACGCTGTGGCGACACGACCAGCAAAATCGCAACGCCGAAAAAATCGCCCGACAGGCCGGCGGCATCTATGACCAATTCGTGCTTATACTGGAATCTATGGATGATCTGGGCAAAGCCCTTGATCGTAGTAGAGAAAGCTATGACCGCCTGGCCCGGCGCCTGTCCCAGGGTAAGGGCAATTTGCTGCGCAGGGTGGCAGGATTGAAAACCATGGGCGCCCCGGTTCACCGGGAGCACGCAGCCCTGCAGCACCTGGAAGGTGAGGGGGAGGCGGTGATCCACAACGACAACGAAGAGGAGACAGAATCGCAATGAGTTTTCCGAAAATCGGTAACATGGCCCCGGCCTTCACCCTGCTCGACCAGAACGGCGACAAAGTCAGTCTGAAGCAATTCCGCGGCGAAAAAAATGTGGTGCTGTACTTCTATCCGAAGGCAATGACGCCCGGCTGTACCGTCCAGGCCTGTGGCATTCGCGACAGCCGCAAGGAGCTGGCAAAACTGGATACCGTGGTACTGGGCGTCAGCCCCGACCCGGTACCCCGCCTGGGGCGCTTCATCGACAAGCAGGAATTGAACTTTACCCTGCTGTCCGACGAGGACCACGCCATTGCCGACAAGTACGGCTGCTGGGGTCTGAAGAAATTCATGGGGCGGGAGTTCATGGGACTGATCCGCACCACCTTCATCATCGGCAAAGATGGCCGCCTGAAGCACATCATGGACAAGGTGAAAACCAAAACCCACCACGATGACGTGATCGCCCTGATCGGGGAACTCGGTCTCTGACTATGGTGCGCTTCACGCTCAATGGCGAGCAGCGGGAACTGGATGTCGACGCCGACATGCCGCTGCTGTGGGTGCTGCGCGACGAACTTGGCCTGACCGGTACCAAGTTTGGTTGCGGCATGGGCTTGTGCGGTGCCTGCACGATTCACCTGGACGGCGCTGCCACCCGCAGCTGTATCTTGCCGGTGAGCACTGTGGAGGGGCGGGAGGTGGCCACTATCGAATCGCTGGCGGGCGCACACCCACTACAGGCCGCGTGGGTGAAATACAATGTGCCCCAGTGTGGCTACTGCCAATCGGGTCAGATTATGTCAGCCGCAGCATTGCTGGCAGAGAACCCGGCGCCCGATCGCGACGCTATCCGCTCTGCCATGGCTGGCAATCTTTGCCGCTGTGGTACGTATTCCCGTATTGAACAGGCCATTGCCTCGGTAGCGGAAACAGCTACGCCTGTGGCCGCTGTGCAATCGTATGATCCGGCGGAGCAGGGCACAGAATGAGCATTTCTCGTCGCCAATTTCTAAAGAACAGTTCCACCGCCGGGGGCGCACTGGCGATCGGGTTCAGCCTGACTGCCTGCAGTGGGTCGCGTTTACCGCCCGTGGCAGCCCCAGGTGATTTTCAACCGGATGCCTACCTGCGTATCACAACTCAAGGTGAGATCGTGGTGCAGATCCCCAAGGCGGAAATGGGGCAGGGTGTGATCACCGGCATGCTCACCCTGATCGGGGAAGAATTGGATACATCGCCGGCACTACTGCGTTTTGAACACGCGCCGGCGCACCCGCAATTTGATGACCCCGAGTTCCGGATGCAGGTGACGGGCGGCAGTGCGTCTGTCCGCGTCTATGCGAGGTTGTTGCGCGAGGTCGGCGCCGCAGCGCGAGCGGCAATCTTGATGGCAGCGTCACGCGATAGCGGCATTGCGGTGGAGCAGCTAAGCCTGCGCGATGGCGTTGTGAGCGCCAAAGCCGGCGGTTACCGCAGCGAACTGGCACCGCTGGTGCCCCTGGCCTCGCAGTTCGACATTCCTGAGCAATTGACACTGAAATCCCCCACCGACTATCGCTTTGTGGGCAAGTATGACCAGCGTGCCGATGCCCGGTCCAAGTCCGATGGCACGGCACAGTTCGGCATGGATGTGCAGTTGGACGGCCTGCGCGTTGCCGTATTGCGTCGCAGCCCCGCCTTCGGCGGTGTACTGACACAATTCGATGCCACCAAAGCCCTGAACATGACCGGGGTGGAGCACGTGTTTGCCGTGGGTGAGGCGGTGGCGGTGGTGGCCGACAACTACTGGCATGCGCAGCAGGGGGCCAAGGCGGTGGCGCTCACCTTCTCTGAACCTGAGTCCGCTTATCGTTCCTCCGCAGAACTGGAGGCGGCGATGGATAGCGCCCTGGCGGATCCGGACAGTTTCCACTCCGCACGTAAGACGGGCTCGGCAGCATCCACGGAAGACCCCACCGTCTCGGGTGACTACTTTGTTCCCTTTCTCGCCCATGCCCCCATGGAACCCCTGAATGCCACTGCCCGTGTCACGGCAGAGCGTGTCGATGTGTGGACGGGTACCCAGGCGCCGGATGTCGCCCAGGCCGCGGCGGCCGATGCCTTGGGCATCAGCCGGGATCGGGTGTTTATCCATAATCAGATGTTGGGCGGTGGCTTTGGTCGCCGGGCTGGCCCCGATGTGGTGGTGGAAGCAGTGCGGGTGGCAGCGCAGGCTGGCGTGCCGGTGAAAGTGGTGTGGTCCCGGGAGGACGACACGCAGCAGGATATGTACCGGCCGGCAATGAAGGCGCGATTGGCGGCTCGCCTGTCCTCCGATGGTAGTGTGGAAAACTGGTCGCATCACATTGTGGGACCCAGTGTGTTGCAGTCCGTGGCATCGGCCATGGGCGCCGCTGCGGCACCTGCCTGGGTGCCCGACGGTGTGTTTCGCTTCGCCGGCAAGATTATCGGCGGGCGCGATCCCCAGTCCGTGGAGGGCGCCGCTGAATTGCCCTATCAATTTGGTGGCGTGGAAGTGGCTTTCCGCAATCTGCCCACCCACGTGCCGCTGGGTTTCTGGCGCTCCGTGGGCCACAGCTACAACGCCTTTGTGGTGGAGAGCTTCGTCGATGAAGTCGCTCACGCGGCGGGCATTGATCCCTTGCAGTTTCGACTGCAGTACTTGCCAGAGGATTCTCCTGAGCGAGCGTGCCTGATGCAGGTGGCCCAGATGGCCGACTGGCAGGCACCGCCGAGCGGTGTTGTTCAGGGCATCGCGGTCCACAGCAGTTTCGAGTCCACTGTGGCGGAAGTCGTTCGTCTGCGCACCGTTGCGGGTGAACTCCGGGTGGACGAAGTGTTCTGTGCGGTTCACTGCGGCGAGGTGATCAATCCCGGCATCGTGGAGGCGCAAATGCAGGGTGGCATTGTGTTCGCCCTGAGTGCGGCCCTGTTCGGGCAAATCACCCTCGACAAGGGGGCGGTGGTGCAGAGCAACTTCCACGATTACCCCCTGTTGCGGATGGATCAGTCCCCCGCGATCCACGTTGCTATCGTACCCGGCGACGGTCCACCCACCGGCGTCGGTGAACCCGGAGTTCCACCCCTGGCGGCGGCCCTGGGCAATGCCTTATTTGCGGCCACGGGCGAGCGGCAGCGGCGCCTGCCGTTCAGCGTGAAAGCCTGACCCAAATAAGTATCCCGCCAGTATAGATTCTCAGCTTCGACCGCTTTTTCAGGCCTTTGGCCGGGGCTAGACTGATTCCTCCACGTCTTTAGAGGGATGCCAACCATGAGCGGATGCCCGCACATAGACCTCAGCAGCCCCGACTCCTTTCGCGGTGGCATGCCCCGTGAAGCCTTTGCCTGGCTGCGCCGGGAGGCTCCGGTATTCTGGCATGAAGACCCTGCACAGGGAGTCGGCTACTGGGCGGTCACACGTCAGAAGGACGTGGATTTTGTCTCCAAAAACCCGCAGCTGTTTTCCAGTAAAGCGCGTACCTGTTTTCTGCCTGAGCATACGGATGAAGAAATAGAGTTGATGCGTACCCAGCTCATCAATCTCGATCCCCCCGAACATCTGCGCTTTCGGCGTCTGGTGCGCACGGCGTTCACTCCGCGCGCCGTAGACAGCTACCGGGAGCGCTTCCACCAGGTGGCGCAGGCGCTGGTCAACAAAGCGCTGGACGGAGGCCGCTGTGAATTCGTGGCGGACATTGCCTGTGACTTGCCGCTGATCGCGATCTGCGAGCTAATGGGGGTGCCACTGGATCAGCGAGAGCGCCTGTTTGAACTCACCAATATCATGTTGGGCATGGACGACCCGGAGCTGACCCACAGCCCGGACGATGCCATGGCTGCCATGACCGAAATGTTCATGATGGCGAACGCGATTGCCCTGAATCATAAGGAAAATCCGCAGGACGATATCGTCAATGTGCTTCTGACCGGTACGGTGGATGACGAGCCACTCAGTGAGATGGAGTTCTGCAATTTCTTCCTGATGTTGATGGTGGCCGGCATCGAAACCACTCGCAACGCCACCAGCCACGGCATGCGCTTGCTGATGGAGCACCCGGAGCAGTACCGCCTGCTGGTAGCGGAACCGGCGCGCATCCCGGACGCGGTGGAGGAAATCCTGCGCTACAACCCGCCAGTGATCGCTTTTCGCCGTACCGCGACAGAGGACACCCAAATCGGCGAGCAGGCCGTAGCCAGAGGTGACAAAATCGTCCTGTTTTACGGTGCCGCCAGTGCCGACGAGTCGGTGTTCAGCGAGCCGGATCGCTTTGATATCACCCGGCCCCAACGCGAGGAGGTGCGCAATGAGCACCGTGCATTTGGCATTGGCGAGCATTTCTGCATGGGTTCGCATCTGGCGCGACTCAATCTGGAGCTGATATTTGCCGAGATCGTGCGGCACATTCGGGAGCCGCGGCTCGATGGCGAGATTAACTGGTTGCGTTCCAACTTCATCAATGGCATCAAGGCTATGCCTATAGCCTTTGAAGTAGCCAGCTAATGACCGACATGCAATTTATCGATATCGCCGAACCCGGCGGTCCGGAACAACTACAACTGCGCACCGCGCCGCAGCCCGAGCCTGCAGCCGGGGAGGTGCTCATCCAGGTCCACGCTGCCGGGGTGAATCGTGCTGACATTGTGCAGCGCAAGGGTTTTTATCCGCCGCCGCCAGGCGCTTCCCCGATTCCGGGTCTGGAAGTTTCGGGAAAGGTTGTGGCGCTCGGTGAAGGTGTGAACAGCTGGCAAGTGGGCGACGCGGTGTGTGCACTGCTCGCCGGCGGTGGCTATGCCCAGTACACCACAGCCGCGGCAGCCGAATGCCTGCCCATTCCGGACGGAATGACATGGGCCGATGCGGCAGCGCTGCCGGAAGTGCTGCTGACCGTATGGTCCAATCTTTTCATGCGCTGTGGGCTGAAGTCCGGTGAGCGGCTGCTGATTCATGGCGGCAGTAGCGGTATCGGTAGCGCCGCGATTCAGCTGGCTCGCTGTTTCGATGTAGACGTGCTGACCACCGTAGGCAACGAAGAGAAAGCGGCGTTCTGTCGCGAATTGGGTGCGGGCACCGTGATCAATTACCGGGAGGAGGATTGGGTGGCCCGGGTTGCCGAGGCGACGGGCGGCAAAGGCGTGGATGTGATCCTCGACATGGTGGGTGGCGACTATGTGCAGTCCAACATCAAAAGCCTGGCCCGAGAGGGGCGGCTGGTGAATATCGCCTACATGCAGGGATCGCGCGTGGAAGTGGACCTGATGCCGGTGATGCTGAAACGCCTGACGATCACCGGGTCCACCTTGCGGGCGCGGGAAGCGTCGTTCAAGGCCGACCTGACCGCACGGGTACGGGAGCAGGTCTGGCCGCTGGTGGCAGCGGGGCAGGTGCGCCCGCTGGTGCACAGCACCTTTCCACTGGCCGACGCGGCCGAGGCGCACCGCCTGATGGAAAGCAGTGCCCACATGGGCAAGATCATTTTGCTGCCGGAGCAGGACTAGCGCCGCATGCTGTCACAGCAGGAGATATCTGACCGCCTGGAACTGCAGGACCTGGTGCATCGCTATGCGCAGCTGATCGACTCCCGGCAGTTCGACCAATTGCGCTCGGTGTTCACGGAAGATGCTCACATCGATTACAGCGCCTTCGGCGGCAGTGTCGGCTCACTGGACGAGACACTTGCGTTTCTCCAGCAGGCGCTGACCCCCGAGCTGTTTCCCAATTACCAGCACCTGAACGCCAATCATCATTTTCAGATCGCTGGGGACACTGCCACCGGCCGGGTTATGTGCTTCAACCCGATGGAGATCGCGTTGGGGGAAGGGGAGTGCCAGACCTACATGCTGGGCCTGTGGTATCGGGATGCCTATCGGCGTACCGCTGCCGGCTGGCGTATCAGTCGCCGTGAGGAAGAGCGGAGCTGGGTCTTCAACGTGCCGGAATTTATGGGCCTGTAGCTGGCCTTACTCGTGTTCGCGTAGCGGCCTGGCCCAGGACTCAGGCAAATATTCCAGTTCGAGCTTGTCCACTGTATCCGCCAGTAACCGCTCCAGTTCCTGCAGTCGCGCCTCGCCGACCTTGGCGGCGTATTCCTGCTCCACTTCCGCCAATGCAGCCATGCTGTCGGCGACCAGTTGTACACCACGCTCAGTCAATCTGATCTCTCGGGCGCGTTTGTCGCGGGCGTCTACCGCCCGGGTGATGTAGCCAATACGTTCCAGTTCCTTGAGCATTTTACCCATGGCCTGCTGGGTGACCCGGGCGCGCTCGGCCAACTCGGTGACTCGGACCGCACCCAGGCCAAGGTTGGAAAATACGGCCGCATGGGACGGACGCAGTTCGCTGTGACCACGCTGATGCAAGCGGTCCAGAATGCGCCCCTCAAAGTCACGGGCAAACTCGCGCAGCAGGCGGCTGAGGTTGTTGGACAGGCGATAGGCCAAATCCCGATTGGTTTCCGCTGTAGTCTTATGCATGCCCTGATCCGAACCCGCGCTGTCCATTGGGGAGTTCCGATTTATCAGACTAGCACAAGCCTCGCAGTCCGCCGCCGCCAGTGCTGGCGTGGATGGATGCAGTAAATTTGTCCGCAGCCGGTAAACCCGGTACATTAGCCCCGCTTTACACCTGAGGATTTCCCATGAGCTTTTTTATTGCCCAGGCCCACGCACAGGATGCCGCACCCGCCGGCGCCGGTGGTGGCGAAATGTTCCAGATCGTTTTTCTGGTTGGCCTGTTCCTGCTGTTCTACTTCATCGCCATTCGCCCCCAGCGCAAGCGGCAGAAAGAACACGCCCAGATGGTTTCCGAACTCGGCAAAGGCGATGAGGTCGTTACGTCTTCGGGCATCCTGGGTAAGGTGACTGCCCTCGACGATAACTACATGGTGCTAAACGTGGCCAACAACGTGGATATGAAGTTCCAGAAGGTCCACGTACACGCTGTTTTGCCCAAGGGCACGCTGAAGTCCATCGGCTGAGCCTTTCCAGGGCGCTGGCGTGACCGTCAACTACCCGCCGCGGGTCGATCTGGCCCGCCTTCCCACACCATTGCATCTATTGCCGCGGGCCAGCGAGCGCTACGGTCGGGGCAAGCGCATCTGGATCAAGCGCGATGACCTGACGGGTTCCACCCTCAGCGGCAACAAGGTTCGCAAACTCGAGTTTATTGCGGCACTGGCCCGGCAGCGCGACTGCCAGGTGCTGATCACCTGCGGCGGTTTGCAAAGCAACCACTGCCGGGCGACGGCCTTGGTGGCCGCACAACTGGGCCTGCACGCTCACCTGATCCTGCGCGGTGAGCCGGAAGGCGTACCCGACGGCAATCTTCTGCTGGACCATCTGGCCGGCGCGACGGTGAGCTGCTACCCCAAGCGCCAGTACCACCATCACCTCGAGAGCCTGTTCGAGCAGTGGCAAGCCCACTACGCCGAACAGGGGCTGAAAGCCTTGTGCATCCCCACCGGTGCCAGTGACGGTCACGGTATCTGGGGGTATATCGCTGCGGCTGAAGAACTGGTGCAGGATTTCGCCAATGCGGGTATCGAGCAGGCGCATATCGTCACCGCGAACGGCTCCGGAGGTACCCAGGCAGGTCTGACACTCGGTGCAGCCATCCACCAATTGCCAGCGACCGTATGGGGCGTGAACGTCTGCGACGACGAGGCCTGGTTCCTGAACAAGGTGGCCGAGGATATCGCCCATTGGGAGCGTGCCTATGAGTGCCGCGCCCCAGCGGTGACTCCGCGGGTCATCGACGGTTACGTCGGTCCGGGCTACGGTGTGGCCACCGACGAAGTACACACTCTGATTGGAGAACTCGCGGCCCTGGAAGGGGTAGTGCTGGATCCGGTTTACACGGGCAAGGCTTTTCACGGGCTGGTGAGCGAACTGGCCATGGGCCGGTTCGACGACGCCACGGACGTGGTGTTCATGCACACCGGCGGTCTTTTTGGCCTGTTCCCACAGCGGGCCCACTACCACACACCGTAGCCAGTGCGGCACAGAGTCGTGCAGGACTGTGACGAGAACGCTAGTATAGGCGGGCGTCACCGCGCGAGAACCATAACAAGGGGCATTTGATGGAAGCGATCATCCAAACAATCAATGGCTGGGCCTGGGGTCCGGTCATGCTGGTCTTGCTGTTGGGCACAGGCCTGTATCTTAGCGTTGGCTTGCGCCTGGTAACGGTGCGCAAAATCCCGGCGGCCTTCGGCCTTCTGCTTCGCGGGCGCAAGGGTAAGGGCGATGGCGATATCTCGCCTTTCAGCGCCTTGATGACGTCACTGTCGGCAACCATCGGTACCGGCAATATCGCCGGTGTGGCCACGGCCCTGGCCCTGGGTGGGCCGGGCGCGCTGTTCTGGATGTGGATCACCGCCCTGGTGGGGATGGCGACCAAGTATGCCGAGGCTGTCTGCGCGGTGCGCTTTCGCGAGCAGGACGACAAGGGTACCTACAGCGGTGGCCCGATGTACTACATTCGCAATGGTTTGGGTAAAAACTGGCGCTGGCTCGCCGGCGCTTTCGCCCTGTTTGGTTCGCTGGCTGGCTTCGGGATTGCCAACACCGTGCAGTCCAATTCCGTGTCGCAAGTGCTGGAAACCAACTTCGGTGTTCCGGCGCTGGCCACCGGGCTGGTGCTGATGGTGTTGGTCGGTGCGGTTGTGCTGGGCGGCATCAAGCGCATTGCCAGTGTGGCTAGCTGGCTTGTGCCCTTTATGGCCCTCAGTTATGTGTTGATGGCGTCTGTGGTCATCGCCATGAACATCACCGCTGTACCGGCGGCCATCGTTACCATCGTCGACGCTGCCATGAATGGCTCGGCCGCTGCCGGCGGCTTTGCCGGCGCTACTGTCTGGGCGGCGCTACGCTTCGGTGTGGCACGAGGCATCTTTTCCAACGAGGCCGGACTCGGCAGTGCCCCCATCGCACACGCGGCAGCGCGCACCAATGAACCGGTGCAGCAGGGCATGATTGCCATGCTCGGTACATTCATCGACACCCTTATCGTCTGCACCATGACCGGCCTGGTGATTGTACTGACCGACGTGCTGCCCAGCGGTGTCAATGGCGCAGCCCTGACCTCCATGGCCTTCGAGAAAGCCTTTCCCGGTGGCGACATGATTGTCACCCTGGGCCTGTGCCTGTTCGCCTTTACCACCATGATTGGCTGGAGTTTCTACGGCGAGCGCTGTGTGGTCTACCTCCTGGGTACCTGGGCGATTCTGCCGTTCCGCCTGTTGTGGGTGGTAGCCATTCCCATCGGCACCGTAGTGGAGCTCAACCTGGTGTGGCTGATAGCGGATACCCTGAACGCCTTCATGGCGATTCCCAACCTGATTGCCTTGCTGTTACTCAGCCCGGTGGTTTTCCAGTTGACGCGCGAATTCTTCAATCGTCAGGCGGACTGAGTTGTTGCGCGGCGCGATTCGATCTCCGTGACCGCGCGACTGGACAGCGCCGAGGCCGGTGTTGATCTGGCCATCGAGCGGGTCGGTAAACGCCTGGTAGTAGGGGCGCCGTTGGGTCTGGGTAAGCCTGCCCAACTCCTCAATGCCTTCTACCGACGTGCCGTAGCCGATGATTCGCTCGAGTTGCTTATTTACACAGCACTCTCACTGGAGATTCCGCCGGTCGGGGAGGGCGTAGCGGCCCGCCTGGCAGCGCCAATCGTCGAACGATTGTTTGGCGGCGTGGTTGAGCTCGACTACATGCACGACCTGCGCGCGGGAAAGATTCCCCCAAACGTCCGCCTGCACGAGTTTTACGTCAAGGCGGGTTCGCTGGCCAAGGTACCTGCGGCCCAGCAAAACTATATTTCCTGCAATTACACCCACGTCGCCCGCGACCTTCACGCCGCGGGCGTCAACGTGCTGTTAAATCTGGTAGCGGCGGAAGAGGGTGACGATGGGCAGCGTATCAGCCTGTCCTGCAATCCCGATGTCAGCCTGGAGCTGGTGCGCCGCTTGCGGGAAGGCGACGGCCGCCCCTGGCTGGCGCTGGCTCAGGTGAATTCGGAGCTACCCTTCATGCCCCTGGATGCTGAAGTGGGGCCGGGTTTCTTCGACGCCATACTGGATAGTCCCGAGACTGACACTCCTTTATTTGCAGTGCCAAACAGCCCTGTCCCACTTCAGGATTACGCTGCGGCGTTACACGCCAGTGCGCTGGTCCCTGATGGCGGGACCTTGCAAATCGGTATCGGTGCCCTGGGTGATGCACTGGCACACAGCCTGGTGCTGAGGCAGCAGTCCAACGACGTCTATGGAGACTTGTTGTCTCGGCTTGCTCGTACACAGGGCGAGGGGGAGTTCCATTGGGGTTGCTTTGATAAAGGCCTGTACGGATGTACCGAGATGTTTGTCAGCGGGATGTTGGCGCTGATCGACGCGGGTGTGCTCAAGCGCCCGGTTTTCGACCATACCGCCTTACAGTGCGCCCTGAATGACGGGCAGCTGTCACAGGGGCCGGTGGACCCTGACTTTATCCGGAAAGCTATTGAGCTTGGCATCATTCCTCCCGTACTGACACCGGATGACCTCACTCGGCTTCAGACAGTTGGTGTACTGCCGGAATCCCTCTCGCTCGTGGCCGGGCAGCTTTGTATTGGCGGGCAAAGCTACCTCAATTTCACCGCCGACCCCGACACGGCTCAGGCACTACAGCGCAGTGCCACGGGCGCGATGTTGCGGGGCGGGCATATTCTGCATGGTGGCTTTTTCCTTGGCCCTCGTGACTTCTATCGACAATTGCGCGAGATGGATCACGCGCAGCGCAGCACCCTTTGCATGACCGGTGTGGAGCGCACTAACCAACTGCTGCTGGACGTGCCGCTGTACTGCGCGCAGCGCCAGCAGGCCCGTTTCATCAATACCGCCATGATGGTGACGCTTAGCGGAGCCGTTGTTTCGGACGGACTGGAAGATGGCACTGTGGTCAGTGGGGTAGGTGGTCAGTACAACTTTGTAGCCATGGCCCACGATCTGCCCGGCGCGCGTTCGGTGATTTGCGTGCGCAGCACCCGTGGGCAAGGGGATAAGTTGCGGAGCAACATTGTGTCGTCTTACGGGCATACCACCATCCCCCGTCACCTGCGCGATCTGGTGGTGACAGAATACGGTGTTGCCGATCTGCGCGGCCAAGGTGACGCCGAAGTCGCCAAGCGATTGCTGTGCATTACAGACTCTCGCTTTCAGCGGGAGCTGCTGGAAGCAATGCAGCAGACGGGCAAGATCGAAGCAGGGTGGGAAATACCACTCGAACATCGCCACAACACGCCTGAACGCATTCAATCTGCCCTGGGGAGTGCGAGGGAGAATGGCCTGCTGCCCGCCTTTCCCTTTGGTACCGATCTTACTGGCGAGGAAGTTGCGCTGGGCGAGGCCTTGCGTTCAGTCCAGGCGGAATCCGAAGATTTAGCTCTTCTGCTGCCGGAACTATTACGAGCCCTGCTGCACCGGCCTGACAGCGAGGCGGCAAAACCCTACCTCGAACGCCTGGGCCTGGAACATCCTGACAGCGGTCGGGAGTTCCTCATTCAACAGTTGCTCTTGCTGGAACTGGAACAACGCGGATATTTACGAGGCCTCTGAATTGCCGCTTTGCGCCATGGTGTGGCGGCGGTATGCTTGTTACTCACTATCAGGGAACACCCATGCCGCGCCAACTCAGCGACAAACTGGTTATTGCCATCTCTTCCCGGGCGCTGTTCGATCTGGACGCCAGCCACGCGGTTTACCGCGAGCAGGGGCTGGAAGCCTATTCCGCCTACCAGATTGATCATGAGGATGAGCCACTGGAGCCGGGCGAAGCTTTTCCGCTGGTCCATAAGCTGCTGGGCCTGAACGCACGCCTGGGTGGCGAACCGCAGGTGGAAGTGGTGCTGCTGTCCCGTAACAGCGCCGACACCGGCCTGCGTGTTTTCAACTCCATCGCCCACCACAAACTGGCCATCAGTCGCGCCGCCTTTTGTGGCGGCGAAAGTCCCTATCGCTACATCAATGCCTTCGGCTGTCAGCTGTTCCTCTCCACCGAGGCGGACGATGTCCGTCACGCCCTCGATCACGGCGTGGCGGCTGCGACTTTGGTGTCGAACAAGGGCGGGGGGATGGAATACGATCAATTGCGCATCGCCTTCGATGGCGATGCGGTGTTGTTTTCGGACGAAGCCGAACAGGTTTTCAAGGAGCAGGGGTTGGAGGCGTTTACCGCCAGCGAACTGGCCTCGGCTCGCCAACCGCTGGCCGGCGGACCATTCAAACCCTTCCTTAGTGCTTTGCATCAGCTGCAGCAGGCCTTTCCGGCCACCGAAGCACCGCTGCGCACTGCCCTGGTCACAGCCCGATCGGCACCGGCCCATGAGCGGGTGATCCGCACGCTGCGGGCCTGGGACATCCGCATCGATGAGTCAATTTTCCTTGGTGGTCTGGATAAAACGGCATTCCTGCGTGCCTACCGTGCCGATGTGTTCTTCGACGATCAGGCTACACACTGCGCCTCAGCCAGCGAACACATCGCCACCGGGCACGTACCACACGGGGTTGCCAACCGTTAGCACCCGGATTGTGGACTGTGTTGCACTCGCACGCCGTTATTCCCTTTGATATTGGCATTCGGGTAATTAAATGGCTATTCTTCATAAGACTTCGAGGGGCCACGGCGAGCCACAGCGAGACCAGCAATGAAACTACAGCAGTTGCGCTACATCTGGGAAGTTGCTCACCACGACCTCAATGTATCTGCCACAGCCCAGTCGCTGTACACCTCTCAACCCGGTATTTCCAAACAGATTCGCCTGCTCGAGGATGAACTCGGCGTGGAAGTGTTTGCCCGTAGCGGCAAGCACCTGACTCACATTACCCCAGCCGGGGAAGCTATCCTGCAGACCGCCGGCGAGGTGCTGCGCAAGGTCGAGAGCATCAAGCAGGTTGCGCAGGAGTACAGCAACGAGAAAAAGGGTAGTTTGTCCATCGCCACTACCCACACCCAGGCCCGTTACGCACTGCCGGAAACCATTTCCTCCTTCATCGAACGCTATCCCGAGGTGTCGCTGCACATGCATCAGGGCACGCCGATGCAGATATCTGAAATGGCGGCGGATGGCACCGTGGACTTCGCTATCGCGACTGAGGCGCTGGAGTTGTTTTCGGACCTGGTGATGATGCCCTGTTATCGCTGGAATCGCTGCATTCTGGTGCCCCGCAACCACCCGCTGGCCCAGATTTCCGAGTTGAGCCTGGAGGATGTGGCGGCTCACCCCATTGTCACCTACGTGTTTGGCTTTACCGGTCGCTCGCGCCTCGACGAGGCCTTTATCGCTCGCGGCCTGGTGCCGAAAGTTGTGTTTACTGCTGCCGATGCTGATGTCATCAAGACTTATGTACGACTTGGCCTGGGTATCGGTATCGTGGCCGCCATGGCTTACGACGAGACTGTGGATAGCGACCTGGTGGCACTGGATGCCGCCCACCTGTTCGGTTCCAGCATCACCAAGATTGGCTGTCGCCGAGGTACTTTCCTGCGCGGCTACATGTATGACTTCATCGAAGATTTTGCGCCCCACCTGACCCGGGAACTGGTAACAGAAGCCTTCTCGCGGCACACCAAGGCGGAACTGGACGAGATTTTCTCCACCCTCGACCTGCCCACCTACTAGCACTGGGTTTGATCTGCTACATTAGCGCCCCCGGCGGCGCTCGCCGCCTTTGTTGCAGACAATGGAGATTAGCCCGTGGAGTTA
Source organism: Gammaproteobacteria bacterium (assembly GCA_030427085.1). Lineage (GTDB taxonomy): Bacteria > Pseudomonadota > Gammaproteobacteria > Pseudomonadales > Halieaceae > JAUHXH01. Next base: position 532,001 of record JAUHXH010000001.1, read on the forward strand.
GCCTGCCTCGACCTCGAAGGTGTTCTGGTACCTGAAATCTGGATTGAATTTGCCGAGAAAACCGGCATTGATGAACTGCGGGCCACCACGCGGGATATTCCCGATTACGACGTATTGATGAAGCAGCGGCTGGCGCTGCTCGATCAACACGGCCTGAAAATCGATGATATCCAGGCCGTTATTGCCACCCTGGAACCGCTGCCCGGTGCGAAGGACTTCCTCGACTGGCTGCGCGAACGCTTCCAGGTGATCATCCTGTCGGATACCTTTTACGAGTTCTCCCAACCCCTCATGCGCCAACTGGCCTGGCCCACGCTGTTCTGCCATCGGCTGATCTGCGATGAAGACGGCCGTGTGGTGGATTACAAACTGCGCCAGCCCGATCCGAAACGGGCCTCAGTGAAAGCGTTCCACAGCCTGAACTATCGCGTTATCGCCGCCGGTGACTCCTACAACGACACCACCATGCTGTCGGAGGCGGAAGTGGGTATCCTGTTCCACGCTCCCCAGAATGTCATCGATGAGTTCCCGCAGTTCGAAGCGGTGCATGAGTTCGACGACCTGAAGCGCGCCTTCATCGCGGCCAGCGAGCGCAGTCTCAGCCTGTAAGGCGTTCTAGCGTAGCCCGGAGTGCGCTTCCAGCGCGTGCAGGAAGCGCCCGACCTTGTCCAGTGTCTCCTGGAACTCCTCCTCACAGTTGGAGTCGGCGACGATACCGCCGCCGCCCCAGCAGTGTAGCTGCCCCTCGCGCGCGACCAGGGTGCGGATGGTGATGTTGCTGTCCATCCTGCCATCGGCGCTGATATAAAGGGCTGAACCACAGTAGGCTTGCCGGGGCTGCGGTTCGAGTTCCGCGATAATTTCCATTGCACGCCGTTTCGGGGCGCCGGTGATGGAGCCGCCCGGGAAGCTGTCGCGCAGCAAGTCCACTGCACTGCGGTCGGCGAGTAATTCGCCGCTGATGGTGCTTACCAGGTGGTGTACGGTGGGGTAGCTTTCCACACTGAACAGGTTGTCTACCCGAATCGAGCCCGGTTCGCAGTTGCGCCCCAGGTCGTTGCGTAGCAAGTCGACAATCATCAGGTTTTCAGCCCGGTCCTTGCGACTGTTGCGCAACTCGGTAGCCAGTTGCCAGTCTCGCTCGGGATCGTCGAGGGCGCGCGGCCGGGTGCCTTTGATCGGCCGGGTTTCTACCCTGCGGCTTTTCAGGCTGAGGAAGCGTTCCGGTGAAACACACAGCACGGCACCTTCAGCCTGCGTCAAATAGGCGGAAAAGGGCGCACCGGCGATAGATCGCAGCAGTTTATACGCCGTAAAAGGGTCACCTTCGTATGGTGCGGTGAAATGCCGGGCCAGGTTGACCTGGTAACAGTCACCCGCCAGCAAATAATCGGCGATGGCCCCAAACGCCTCGGCGTAGGTGTCGGCATCGAAGGCAGTATCAAAAGCCCCACTCAGCCTGAAAGGTGCAGACTGCGAAACGATGGCCTTGTCGCGTAGGCGGCGCAGTAAATCGGCACGCAGCGATGCATCCAGGGCAGGCAGGGCGACCAGCGCAGAACGTGCCAGTAGATGATCCTGGATGACACACCAGTCGTAGGCCTTCACGTTGGCCAGTGGTGTGTTCGCCTGGCCGGGTACGTCGATTCCATGTAGTCGGCTACCGAGTTCATAGCCGAGATAACCCAGCAGTCCGCCGCAAAATGGCCACTCGCCATCGGCACTCTGTACGTCGTGATAACGGGAGCGGTGGTAGTAGGCCAGCTCCGCGAAGTATGACTCGGCGCCGGCCTGGTCGGTGTCTCCGGACAGAGCCTGCGGGCTGTCAGTTGCCGGCATTGCCACCATGATGTCGTAGCGGCCGGCGCTGGCGGCTCCGTGGCAGCTATCCAGAAAGGCAGCATCCGGCAGCTCCCGCAGTACTTCAAACAGGGCTGCGGAATCGGCTTGGTATGGAATTTCGTCGATGTGGAGCATGTCTACCCGCGCTGGCCCAGGCGTCAATTTCGGTCAATTTTTCTGTCAGTTGGAGAAATTGACTCACTTATACCCCTGAATTACTGTGAGTCGCCGCTGCAAAATCAGGCCTGCATCCTATGCTTGTAGAGCAGTGTGCGCAAATTCCCCCGAGCAAGAGGAATCGGATCTACCGCGCTCGCGACGTATCTGGGCCCGGTAACGCCTACCATTATGACAACCGCCAAAGACAACGCACTTATCGCATCCCTGGACAATCCCTTTGCTGAAGCCCAGGAAGTGGAATTCAAGGTACCCGGCCAGGTCGCTTCCGAGCCCGGTTTGTACGAGACCGCGCTGAAAGCCGGCTGGGAACTCCAGCAGCGACCGTATCAGGCTGCCGGCCTGAAAAATATCCAGCGGCAACACCAGAAAAACCGGATGACCGTGTGGGAGCGGATTCGCTTTCTCGCGGACGAAGAACCCAAGGTGTTGTACCAGAACTGGGGGCCCAACCTGGACGGTGCCTCGCTGGTTACCGCGTTGATCCGTGTCGGCGGCCGGGACATCGCCATCTACGGGCACGATTTTACCGTCCGCGCCGGCTCCATGGATGCCACCAACGGTAAAAAACTGGCGCGACTGTTCGAGCTGGCGGCCAAACGCCGCATCCCCCTTGTGGGGCTTAACGATTCCGCAGGTGCTTACATTCCTGCCGGTGTCGGTGGCCTTGACGGCTACGCCGATGCCTTTACTGCGCTGCGCAAGATCAGCGGCGTGGTGCCCTCCATCATGTGTATGTTCGGTTTTAATGCCGGCGGTGGTTCCTATCTGCCACGGCAGGGTTCTTTCCTGATTCAGCCCAATGACACCTTTTTCGGCCTGACCGGGCCGGGCGTGGTGAAGTCGGTGTTGGGTGAAGACGTGACTCCCGATGAACTCGGTGGGCCGGGTGTACACAGCCAGAGCGGTGTAACTGATTTCTGTGTGCCGGATGAAGTGGCCGCGCTGCGCAAAGTGCGCGCGCTGCTGAACTATCTGCCCAGCCACAACGGCGAGCTGGCGCCGCACCAGGCGTCTTCCGATCCGGTCAATCGCAAGACCTGGGATATCGATATTCTGCTGAAAAAAGCCTTTAACTCGCCGACCGGATTCAACACCCCAATCGACATCAGCATCATGATCCAGCAGCTTTGCGATCACGGTGACTTCCTTGAAGTGCAGGCGGAGCGGGCACGTAATACCGTTACCGCGCTGGGTCGTATGGGTGGCAACGTGGTGGGCTTTGTAGCCAACAATTCAGCGGTTTCTTCCGGCCAGATCGATATTGCGGCGGCCTATAAGAACGCGCGTTTTATCCGTTTTTGCAATCTCTACAACATCCCGGTGATTTTCCTGGAAGACACTACAGGCTTCCTGCCGGGTCGTGAGCAGGAGAGCAACGGTATCGTTCAGGCCGGTCGCGCCATGCTGGACGCCATTGTCGATTTGCGCACGCCGCGCTTCCTGGTGCTGGTACGTAACGCCTTTGGCGGCGCTTATGCGTCCTACAACAACTATCCGACAGGCGCCGACTTTGTTGTCGCGCTGCCCACCACGCGTGTGGCGGTGATGGGCCCGGCCGGGGTGGAGTATGTCTACAAGGATGAGCTGAAGAAAATTCGCGGCTCCGTGGCGCAGCGCATTGACGATGAATGTCAGGCGCAAATGTCTGCCGGTTTGTCGGAGTCCCAGGCGCGGGAGACGGCGCAGCAACTGGTACAGGACTGGGTCAAGGCCGAGGAACAATTGCTGGCACAACGTTACGAGCGGGAACTTATGAATCCGAATGAGGCCCTCAGCCTTGGGTCGATTTCGCAGATTGTCATGCCCTCGGATTTACGCCAGGTACTGGCTGAGCATATGGACTTCTGCCTGCGACACTACCAGGCCAGCCCCATGCAGTCCGTACAGCGTGAATTCCACTAAGCCCGCACCGAACACAGATCGAGGATAAACCGTGTCCAACGAACACTACCTGCGCAATCCACTGATTCACCGCGACCGTCAACTGGCACGGCGGGGCTCGGAGTGGGTGAAACAATTTGATTGCACGCATTTGCGTCCGCTGATTATTTGCCGTGGTCCGATTCGCAAAGAAGCGATGGATGTCTTCACCGAAATGGGTATTGCAGATTTCGGCATCCTGCTGTCAGAGAAAGACTCTATCGTGTACCAGAATGCGCTGGCCCCCGAGCTGCGCAGCATGGCAAACCCGGATCATATCCATCGCGTTCCGGATTACACCGGCGCCAACCGCGAGGAGCGCGCCCAGCGTATCGAGCAGATCATCGCCATCGCCCGGGACAACGACTACAACGCGATATTTGCCGGCTACGGTTTCATGGCCGAAGACGAGACCATGGTAGCGGCGATGGAAGCAGCCGGTCTTAATTTTATCGGCCCCTGCTCGCGCACGGTGCACGACGCGGGCTTGAAAGATGAAGCGAAACGTACGGCCCTGAAGGCGGGCGTATCCGTTACACCGGGTATCGACAACGGCACCGCGCTCACCCTGTTGAAAAAGTATCCGACCGTTGCGGACCTCAAAGCGCTGTGCCAGCAACACGGCCTGGCCGTGGATGACAGTGCACTGGATGATCCGGAAACGGCGCTGGAAGATAAAGCGGATCTCGTGTTGGCCGCCAGCTACGACAAGCTGGTAGATCTGTACACCGTTGATGAGCTCTGCGAAACCCTCACCGAAGCTGTGCAACGCATGGCAGAAGAGTACCCGCAGAATCGGGTGCGACTGAAAGCGATCAGCGGCGGCGGCGGTAAAGGCCAGCGGATTCTGGGTATCGGTGAAGCGGCGCGCACGCCCGAAATGGTGCGTGAAATTCTCAACGAGGTGAAAACCACCGGCGTCGGCGATAACAAGAACGTGCTGGTGGAGTTGAATATCGAGACCACCCGGCACCAGGAGATACAGGTTATCGGCAACGGTGACTGGTGTATCACCCTCGGCGGTCGCGACTGCTCACTGCAGATGCACGAACAGAAACTGCTGGAAGTCTCTGTTACCGTCGAGTCGCTGCGTGCGGCTATCGAGCAGGCGCAGGCCAGCGGCAACGACACCGAACTGGCAGTGCTGCAACAGGATTTGCTTACCCTGGAGGCAATGGAAGATGAGGCCTCCCGTTTTGGTGCGGCGGTGGGGCTCGATTCCGTATCCACCTTCGAGTGTATCGTGGATCGCGACAAGCATTTCTTCATGGAAATGAACACGCGGATTCAGGTTGAGCATCGCGTGACTGAACTGTGTTACGCCTTGCAGTTCAGCAACCCCGAGAATCCGGACGATTCATTCATGGTGGAATCGCTGGTTGAAGCCATGGTCCTGTTGGCGGCCCATGGTGAGCGCCTGCCGCGTCCGGATCGTATTCTGCGGCACAATGACAGTGTTGAAGCGCGCCTCAATGCCACCAACCAGGCGCTGCAGCCCAGTGCCGGTGGCGTGATCGAGTACTGGTCCGACGCTGTGGCGGGGGAAATTCGGGATGACCAGGGCATCAGCCTGCACAACCCCGACACCGACACCTTTATGAAATACACCCTGGCAGGGGCCTACGATTCCAACATCGCCTTGCTGTTGACCGTGGGTGAGACGCGCCTGGACACCTACGAGCGTATGGCCGAGGTGATCCGCCAGACCAACATGCGCGGCAAGGATCTGGCCACCAATCTGGAGTTTCACTACGGTCTGGTGAACTGGTTTATCGGGCAGAACATCAATGCCCGGCCTACGACGCGGTTCATCGTGCCTTATCTGACCGCAGTCGGGGAGCTGAAACAGCAGGCCAACAACCTGGACCTCGACTACGCCTGGCGTTCGGTAGTGAAATCAAACGTGGCCACGGCAGAAGGCGATGCCGCCCAGGCGCTGTCGCTGGCACTGCAAAGCAAGCAGACCTTATTGCTGCGCCCGGTGGAGCAATTGCTGGCGCAGCCTCACATTCTGGCGGGTTGGCTCAGCGTGAACCGGGAAAGCTATAGCGTGGAAAACGGCCGTATCCGCTGGCAGGAAAACCCGGTGGAATTGTTGGGCGACAGCTACCACTACCTGAACATGGACTACGTGGACGGCGCGCCAGCCGCCACCATGATTTGGGATCACGACCACAAGCTGCTGCAACAGGCACTGGATTTCTATGCAGAGCTGAACAATCGCGTGCAGGTATCCAACTGGGCTGAGCTCGAGGCGCTGCTGTCTAGTTCCGAAACCCCCGAAGGCTTCGATGCAGGCCTGTGGCAACAAACACAAGCCGCTCACCTGGGCTTCCAGGCGGGTACCGAAATTCTGGGTGTGCTGCCCTGTATTGCCGAGGCAACCGGCTTCTTTGATCTCACCGTCAACCCGGATCTCACCATCCACATCCCCGAAAAGCTGCTGGATTCCGAGCTACAGGAGGCCATGGCTAAAGTACTGGTGCCGCCGCCCGTGGCCAAGAGCGATGAAATCCTGGCGGAGAGTGGCGGTATGTTCTATCCCCGCGAATCGCCCGACCAGGCGGTCTACGTCAGTGAGGGCGACCACTTTGAGGCCGGCGATCCGCTGTATATCGTGGAAGTGATGAAGATGTTCAATAAGGTGTACGCACCCTTCGCCGGCACCATCGACAAGGTACTGGTTGAAGAAGATGGCGTGATCATCAGCAAGGGTCAGCCGCTGTTCAAGATCACACCCGATGAAAAGATTGTTATTGAATCACCCGAGGAGATCGCTGCCCGGCAACGTCAGGTCAGCGACCAATTCCTCGCCCAACTGCAACCCGGAGGTGCCAGCGCATGATTACTGCTCTGGATCATATCGCCATTGCTGTGCCCGACTTCGAGGGTGCGGTGAAACGTTTCATGGAAGATTTTGGCCTGCCCTTTGAAGGGACAGAAGACGTCGCGTCCGCCAAAACCAGCACAGCCTTCTTCCCCCTGCCGCCCACCAGTATCGAGCTGGTTCACCCCCTGAACGGCGAGGGGCCTATTGCCAAGTATCTGGAGAAGCGCGGTGGTGGGCTCCACCACCTGTGTTTTCGCACTGACAACATCGACGAAGACGTGGCTCGCTTACAGAAAAAGGGCTATCAGTTTCTGTCCGAAGCCCCCACGCCCGGCGCGCACGGTGCCCGCGTTATTTTTATTCACCCCAAGTGTTGCGACGGCGTCCTGATTGAACTCAGTCAGCCCAGCGATAACCACTGACTGCGAGGTATAGCCGTGAGTGACAAAATTTATGACCCGTCTGCCACCACTCCCGAAGCGTGGGAGGAATTGGCGACGAAGCAGATGAAAGGCAAGTCGCCGGACACCCTCACCTGGGAAACGGCAGAAGACATTCCCGTCAAACCGCTCTACACCGCAGCCGATACAGAGGGGCTGGCCTACACGGATACGATGCCGGGAATGTCGCCTTACATCCGCGGCCCGCAGGCCACGATGTATGCCGGGCGCCCCTGGACGATTCGCCAGTATGCGGGATTCTCCACTGCGGAAGAATCCAACGCGTTCTACCGCAAGGCGCTGGCCGCCGGCGGGCAGGGCGTATCGGTTGCCTTCGACCTGGCGACCCACCGGGGTTATGACTCCGACCATCCCCGTGTGAGCGGCGACGTGGGCAAGGCGGGTGTTGCGATCGATTCCGTTGAAGACATGAAAATCCTGTTCAACGAAATCCCCCTGGACAAGGTCTCCGTGTCCATGACCATGAACGGTGCGGTGCTGCCCGTGTTGGCGGGTTACATCGTGGCCGCGGAAGAGCAGGGCGTTAGCCAGGACCAACTGGCCGGGACTATCCAGAACGATATCCTGAAAGAATTCATGGTGCGCAACACCTACATCTATCCGCCGGCACCGAGCATGAAGATCATTGGCGACATTATCGCCTACTGCTCGAAGAATATGCCGCGCTTCAACACCATTTCCATTTCCGGCTATCACATCCAGGAAGCCGGGGCGAACAATGCCCTGGAACTGGCCTATACCCTGGCTGACGGGAAAGAGTACATCCGTACTGCCTTGGCGGCAGGTCTGGGCATTGATGATTTTGCGCCGCGGCTGTCCTTCTTCTGGGGCATCGGCATGAACTTTTACATGGAAATCGCCAAGATGCGTGCCGCCCGTTTGCTGTGGGCGCGCATCGTCAGCGAGTTCGAGCCGAAGAATCCGAAAAGCTCCATGCTGCGCACCCACAGCCAGACGTCCGGCTGGTCGCTCACTGAACAGGATCCTTACAACAACGTGGTGCGCACCACTATCGAAGCGATGGCGGCAGTGTTCGGCGGTACCCAGTCCCTGCACACCAACGCATTGGATGAGGCGATCGCGCTGCCCACCGAGTTCTCCGCGCGGATCGCCCGTAACACCCAGCTTATCATCCAGGAAGAAACCGGCATTACCAACGTTGTTGACCCCTGGGGTGGCTCTTACCTGATGGAAAGTCTGACCCAGGATATCGCCGACAAGGCCTGGGAACTGATCGAGGAAATCGAGGCCGCCGGCGGTATGGCCAAGGCCATCGAAACCGGCATGCCGAAGCTGCGCATCGAGGAGGCGGCTGCCCGCAAGCAGGCGCGTATCGACCGCGGCGACGATGTGATCGTGGGCGTGAACAAGTATCTGGTGGATAGTGATGACGAAGTCGATATTCTGGAAATCGACAATGATGCGGTGCGCGATTCACAAATTGCTCGGCTTGCAGCCATTCGCGAGAAGCGCGATGAAAGCGCCGTTGAGGCCATCCTTGAGGATATCTACCAGAGCGCCGTTAGCGGTGAAGGCAACCTCCTGGAACTTGCTATTGAAGCCACGCGGCGACGTGCTACCGTAGGCGAAATTTCCTTCGCCATGGAGCGCGAATTCGGTCGCTTCAACGCCCGGGCACAAACCGTGTCGGGCGTGTATGGTTCCGCCTTCCAGGAAGACGAGAGTTGGCAGGGTATGCAAAAAGACATCGAGGCCTTCGTTGAACGGCACGGCCGTCGCCCCCGCATGCTGGTGTGCAAAATGGGGCAGGATGGGCATGACCGCGGCGCGAAAGTGGTAGCGACCGCGTTCGCCGATGTCGGTTTTGACATCGACCTGTCGCCGATGTTCTCCACGCCGGAGGAAGTGGCCCGCCAGGCCATCGAGAACGACGTTCACGTGGTAGGGGCCTCGTCGCTGGCCGCCGGCCACAAAACGCTGGTACCGCAACTGGTCAAGGCACTGAAAGAGCAGGGTGCCGATGACGTTGTGGTGATCGCCGGCGGCGTCATTCCGCGTCAGGATTACGATTTCCTCTACAATGCCGGCGTGAAGTGCATTTTCGGGCCGGGAACGCCGATCCCCGATTGTGCCCGCCAGGTGTTGGATGCCGTAAACGAGGTTCAGTCCTGACTACACTGGCGCCACATCTCCAATGACTTCGTCTATCTCTGTGGCAGCGCTGCGCACGGGCGACCGCCGTTCGCTGGCCAAGGCGATTACCCTGGTTGAGAGCAAGCTCGACAAGCACCGCGAGCAAGCTCAGGCGGTGTTGGAGCAGGCGCTACCGCACACCGGCAACAGTGTTCGCATCGGTATCACCGGTGTACCCGGCGTGGGTAAATCCACCTTTATCGAGGCATTTGGCCTGTACTTGATCGAGCAGGGTAAGCGGGTCGCGGTGCTCGCCGTAGACCCCAGTTCCCCGATTGCCGGTGGCTCGATTCTCGGTGACAAAACCCGCATGGAAGAGTTGTCCCGGCGAGAGGAGGCGTTTATCCGTCCGTCGCCCTCGGAAGGCGCCCTTGGCGGCGTTGCCCACAAAACGCGCGAAACCCTGTTGCTGTGCGAGGCGGCGGGCTACGACGTGATTCTGGTGGAAACCGTGGGAGTAGGGCAGTCAGAGTATCAGGTAGCTGCCATGGTGGATTTTTTCATGGTGCTGATGCTGCCCGGCGGTGGTGATGAACTGCAGGGTATCAAAAAGGGCATCATGGAATTGGCCGACGCCCTGGTGATCAACAAGGCCGACGGTGAAAGCGCCCAACTGGCCCAAAAAACCCGCCAGCACTACACCAGTGCGATGAACCTGCTGCGCCACACTTCCTTCTGGACGCCGCGGGTGATGACTTGCTCGGCACTGCAGGGGGACAATATTGCCGCCGTGTGGGGCATGATTCTGGACTTCTACTTCGAAGCGGTCGACAACGGGACGCTCTCCGGCCAGCGCAGTCGCCAGAACCGCGACTGGATGCATCAGTTGATCGGCGAGATGTTACAAATGCGTCTGGCTGCCAACAAGGAGGCCCAGGCCTTGCTGCCGAAACTGGAGGACGATGTTGCCAATCACCGCATTACCCCCTTTGCGGCGGCCCATCAGGTGCTAAGCTGCCTCTAGCAATTGTGACCGTATGAGGAGTGGGCGTGCGATTCTTTCCGCTGGAAAAGTTGATCAACCTGCACGACGGCTATACCGCCAACATCAAAATCGACCATCTCAGCCTGCTGTTGTTGCAGCGGGGTGAGGAGCGCTACCTGATCGAATCCCACTGTCCGCACCGTAATCACCCACTCGATGTTGCGCTAATCGACGGCAAGGCGATCGAGTGCCCTCTGCATCACTACCGCTTTTCACTGGCGTCAGGGGAGTTGCTTGCCGCGACGGAAGAACCCTGTCGCGGTTTGCGGACCTTCGAACTGGTCTATGAAGGGAATGAAGTAGGCGTCGTTCTGGACGACTAACTTCAGGCTGCCAGAGTCTGTGCGAAGGCTCTTTCCCTGGCCAGTACTTCGGCCACCACCGGATGTGCCTCCACCCGCTTCAGGTAGGCCGCCAGTTGTGGCCAGCGTTCACTGGAAACTTCAAAGCCCCCATAGCGTGCATTCAACAGCGGCGAGAGCAGGGCGATATCCGCGGTGCAGAGGTAGTCGCCAAACAGTAACCCGGTAACGGGCACCTGGCTTTCAAGGTAGTCCAGAACCGGTGGCAGGGTGTCTCGCTCAGCCTTTTCCGCTCGTGCCAGATCCGGTTCCTGTTTCAGTACTACCGCGTGCACAAAGCGTTCAATAAAAATGGGGGCGGTGTTCTCTACCAGTTTGGTGTCTGCTACTTCCTCCAGGAAGCGTGCGTGGGCCCGGTCTTTGGGGTCGCTGGGTAACATCGCCGGTTGTGGCCGAATGTCTTCGAGATACTCACAGATGACGGAGGAGTCCGGCAGGACCAGGTCGCCATCTATCAGTACGGGAATCTTCCTCAGCGGACTGATCTTCTCAAAACCCTCGGGCAGAGATAGCGGGAGAACGGGGTCATTATCGTAGTCCATTCCCTTGTTCAACAGGCAGGTGGCTACCTTGCGGACGAAGGGTGACAGGGGGACTCCAACGAGGGTGACGGTGGATGCACTCATGGTTATCTCCGGCAGTAAAAAGGGTGACAGGGGGTTGTTGTGTAGGCCGCTCCAACGGTTGCGGCTCAACTTGCAAAGTGCAAGTTATACTCTAGCCCATCACTTGCGAAATGCAAGTTAAGTTGAAATACTGCCGCGATGGACATACTTGAACCCGGCACACGCTGCCCCATCGACTTTACGCTCCAGATAATGGGAGATCGCTGGACGCTGTTGCTGATGCGCGATCTGCTTCTGGTTGGCAAGCAGCGCTACGGTGAGTTTCTGGAGTCTCCGGAAGGGATTTCCACCAACATCCTGGCCAATCGGCTCAAGCAATTGGAGGCGCACGGCATGATCGATCGCTTCCCCGCCGAGGGTGGTGGCCGGAATGCGCGCTACGTCGCCACAGAGAAGGGTTTATCGGTGCTGCCCCTGATGCTGGAGATCATTCGTTGGGGCCTGCAGCAGGATGCACTGTCCTGCGTTCCCGAAGTGGTGAGTACGGCACTGGCGGACAATGAGGCAGCGCTGATCTACGCCGTCAATGCCCGTGTACGCGACGCGCGGGCATCACTCATCGCTGCGCACTAACGGCAACACTCTCCAGCGGGTTTCACAGGCGCAGTTGCCTCAGTTCCGGATCCGGGCGACTGCTCTGCCACAATTGTTCAAAGCGATCGAGTTGCTGCTGGGTGCTTGCTGCGTCGTCCGGACGGTAGATGGCGCCGCTTTTGCCGGCTGCGGGAAGCAGCAGAAGTCCGGTTCGATCCTGAATGACCAGGGCATCGTCACTCAACTCAGGGTGATCGGATAAACGCTGAATGGTCATTGCAGAATCGAGGCGACGGGCCAGGTGGAGAAGTCGATGGCCACGGGTGACCAGTGGCCGGGAGTCCTGAATCAGGATTCTGATTGAGGCCTGCCGGGTGCTGCGGGCCAGCGCGCTCACCGCGTCACAAAACGGCTCGCGATCGAACACCGCAGCGTCCAGCGTAGGGTGCATGATGCACAAGTGCCGGCGAGCCTGTCCGGCTAAGGCGCAGGCGAGTTCGGCAAAGGGTTGGGGGTAGTCGATTCCGCTGTGTTCACGGCCGGGGTCTGGACTGAGTTCCATGGCGACGTGTACGATACCGGCTTCCTCGAACACTTCTCCGCGCTGGTAAAAGCCATTCCGGCGATAAAACGGCTCAGCGTGTTGCTGTGCGTGCAGGTAAGTGCGGGGAAAGGCGGCGGACCGGGCATGAGCTACCAATGCCTGCAGAATCGCTGCACCGGTTCCCTTGCCGCGTTCCTGCGCCAGCACCGCCATTCGGCCGATTTTGCCTTCCGGATTGATGCGGCCACAGCCAACATTCACACCACCGCGCTCAGCGAGGACGTGGTAACACAGGGGGTCGGCGTCATCCCACTCGATCTCCCGCGGGACACCCTGTTCCTCGATGAACACTACTTCGCGAATCGCCCGCAGCGCATCCCGGTGGCTTTCCCATGGCGCCGGAACGATGCGCAGCCCATCAGTCGTCACGATAAACACCTCCCTGTTCGAGCAGCCATTGCAGCAGGGCGTGCAACTCGTTGTCGTTTTCTTCCGGCCAGGCCAGTGATTCACCGTTGCATAAGACTTCCAGGGCGGCGATAGTTTCGGCGGGGCTGGGTCTGGACTGGCCATTGCAGAACACCACCAGGCCTTCCACAGATTCCTGCCAGGCGATTCGCGCCGACGGTTCGGGGTAGGCCAGTTGGCCCTCGTCGTGGTGCGTTTCGATCTCAAGGGGGTAGCGTGGTTCGGTAATCGTTTCACCAAACCACAGCGGGTCTGAACTGCGCTCCAGTGCTGCCAGCAACTGTTGTTTTGCGCGTTTTACATCGGCGGGGTCGATCTCTCCCGCGCGCAGGCTCGCCGGCCGTGCCCGGTCAGTGAACAGTTGTTCGGCGGGGAGTTGCTCCAAAGCGGCATCCACCCAGCGCGACAGCAGGTCATTCAATCGCGGCGCGCGAAAGCCGAGCGACCAGGTCATGCACTCGCCCCGCGCGATGCCCCAGTGGGCGAGTTGCGGTGGCACATACAGGATGTCGCCGGGATTGAGCAGGTGGCGTTCGGACTCTTCGAAGTGGGCGAGGATACGTAATTCGGTACCACTCAGGCAGGCCTCATCAAGCGCGCAGTGCTGGCCCAATCGCCATTCCCGTTGCCCACTACCCTGGAGCAGGAAGACATCGTAGTGGTCGTAGTGCGGCCCCACACTGCCGCCGTCGGTGGCATAGCTGACCATGATGTCATCCACCCGCCAGCGGGGCAGGAAATCTACCAGTTGCAGCAGTTCGGCAACGGCGGGAATGTAGTGGTCTACGGACTGGACCAGCAGGGTCCAGGGTGAGGGCCGGTCAAAATCCTCGGCTTCGAACGGCCCCTGCGAGAGCTGCCACTGTTCACCCTGTTGCTCGACGATGCGGGATTCAATCTCGGGTTCCATCGCCAGCCCTGCCAGCTCATCGGCATCGATGGGGCCTTCGAAGCCGGGCACCGCATTGCGGATCAGCAGGGGTTTACGTTGCCAGTACTTGGCCAGGAAAGTGGCGTGGTCAAGCGGCAGCCCGGCCATGACTCAGGACTCGCGAATCGCCCTGGCTTGTGCGGCCGCATTGCCGATGTAGGCGGCCGGCGTGAGCGCCAGCAATTCCTCGCGCGCGTCGGCAGGGATGTCGAGTTTTTCCACGAAGGCACGGATCACTTCGGCGCTCATGTCCTGGCCCCGAGTGAGCTCTTTCAGCTTTTCGTAGGGCTGCTCAATGCCGTAGCGGCGCATGACGGTCTGGATTGGCTCAGCCAATACTTCCCAGCTGTTGTCGAGATCCTCGGCCAGTCGCGCACTGTTTAGCTGCAGCTTGCTGATACCCTTGAGGCTGGCCTGATACGCAATCAGGCTATAGCCCATACCCACACCCATGTTGCGCAGCACGGTGCTGTCGGTGAGGTCGCGTTGCCAACGGCTGATCGGTAATTTGGCGCTCAGGTGCTGGAACACCGCGTTGGCCAGACCGAGGTTGCCCTCGGAGTTTTCGAAGTCGATGGGATTGACCTTGTGCGGCATCGTCGAGGAGCCCACCTCGCCGGCGATGGTCTTCTGCTTGAAGTAGCCCAGGGAAATGTAGCCCCACACATCGCGGTCGAAGTCGATCAGAATGGTATTGAAGCGGGCAATAGCGTCAAACAGTTCTGCCATGTAATCGTGGGGTTCGATCTGGGTGGTGTAAGGGTTCCAGGTCAGGCCCAGGGAGGTCACGAACTGCTCCGCGTTCGCCTGCCAGTCCACGGCGGGGTAGGCCGACAGGTGGGCGTTGTAGTTGCCCACGGCACCGTTGATCTTGCCCAGGTACTCCACGGCAACCATTTGTTTGACCTGACGGCGCAGGCGGGCGATCACGTTGGCAATTTCCTTGCCCATGGTGCTCGGGCTGGCGGTCTGGCCGTGGGTGCGAGACAGCATGGCTTCATCCGCCGCGTCCACTGCCAGTGGTTCCAGCGCATCGATTACCGATTGCATGGCGGGCAGGATTACGTCGTTCACGCCATCGCGGAGCATCAGGGCGTGGGACAGGTTGTTGATGTCTTCGGAAGTGCAGGCGAAGTGCACGAATTCGGAAATGGCTTCCAGTTCAGTGTTGCCGGCGAAGGATTCCTTGATGAAGTACTCCACCGCTTTCACGTCGTGGTTGGTGGTGGCTTCGATTTCCTTGACGCGCAGCGCCTGTTGCTCGCCAAAGTCTGCCAGCAACTGCTCCAGTGCCTGGTTGCCGCTGTCGCTCAATGCCGGCACCTCGGGAATCCCCGGATGCGCGGCCAGTTGCTGCAGCCAGCGCACTTCCACGAGCACGCGGCGCTGTATCAGACCGTATTCGCTGAAAACACCGCGCAGTGCGGCGGTTTTGCTGCCGTAGCGGCCGTCGATGGGGGAAACCGCGCTGAGACTGGAAAGCTCCATGAAGACACTCCGAGGGAATTTGAGGGGGATGAAAAGGGGGGCGATTTTACACCACGCCGAGGTCGCGTGACAGTTCGCGTGCGCAGGCCTGAATCTTGCGGCGCTGGAACACCAGCCGCCAGCGGCGACCGCCCAACTGGCGCCACAGAAAGGCGGAGCGTACCCCGGCCAGTAACAGGGCGCGAATCACGTCGGCGTTGCGCTCGTCTTTCAGGTGTTGGGCGCTGCCGGTGACCTGGATGCGGTATTTCAGTGTGCTCAGGGTGTCCTGATAGATACCCGCCACGGCATGACAAACTTCCTGCACATGCCCGGCGAAATGTTCGGACTTGAAATGGGCATGTTCCAGCCGGGAGCGCACCACGTTCATCATCTCGCCTCGTGCGGCGAATTTACGCTCCAGGTACAGCAGGCTGAATACATAGCGCACTACAGCGCCGCTACCGTCGACTTCCTGGCTGGCCAGCAGGCTTTCCAGCGTGGTCAGGCCGAGTTTGACGCCCGGTGTGCCACCGTAGACGTCTGCTACTGAGTCAGCGTTGAACTGAAACAGACTGTGGACTGTGCTCTGCAGCATGGCTTCCGGGTAAGTGCCCGTGCGCGATACCTGATCAACCAGGCGGGCTGCCTGGGCAACACCGGCCAGCGCCAGGGTCTGCTGTTCGAGTGGCGACAAGGGGGCGCGGCTCATTTCGCGGCCTCGATCACGCCGCCGCCCAGGCAGGTGTCTTCAGTGTAGAACACCACAGACTGGCCCGGGGTGATGGCGCGTTGCGGTTCATCGAAGATTACTTCGTAACCGTTTCCGTGATCCTGCACGGTGCAGTGTTGATCGGCCTGGCGATAGCGCGTTTTGGCCATGCAGGTCAGGGGTCTAGTGGGGGCTTGTCCCGCGACCCAGTGCACCGGGCCGGTGAACAGGCTGTTTTTGAACAGGGCGGGGTGGTTCTTGCCCTGGGCGACCAGCAGCACATTGCGCTCCAGATCCTTGTCCACCACATACCAGGGCTCGCTGCCGTGGTCCGCCAATCCGCCGATCCCCAGGCCCTGGCGCTGGCCGATCGTGTGATACATCAGGCCCTGGTGCTTGCCCAGTACCTCGCCGTCGAGGCTGTGAATATCGCCGGGCTGGGCGGGCAGGTATTGCTGCAGGAAATCCTTGAAGCGGCGCTCCCCGATGAAGCAGATCCCGGTGGAGTCTTTCTTGTCGTGGGTGATCAGGCCGTGGCGCGCGGCAATGTCCCGTACTTCGGGTTTGGGAATTTCTCCCAGCGGGAACAGCGTGCGCTCCAGCTCCGCGTGACCCACGGCGTGCAGGAAGTAGGATTGATCCTTGTTGCCGTCGAGCCCCTTCATCAGGGTAGCGCGCCGATCGGCATAGCCCCGGCGTGCGTAGTGACCGGTGGCGATGTAGTCGGCCTCCAGCATCAGGGCGTATTCGAGGAAGGCCTTGAACTTGATTTCGCGGTTACAGAGGATGTCCGGGTTAGGCGTGCGGCCGGCGCGGTATTCGGCCAGGAAGTGCTCGAACACATTGTCCCAGTACTCGGCGGCAAAGTTGGCCTGATGCAGGTGAATCCCCAGCTTGTCGGCTACCGCCTGGGCATCGGCCAGATCCTCCTTGGCCGTGCAGTACTCGGTGCCATCGTCCTCGTCCCAGTTCTTCATGAACAGGCCTTCCACCTGATAGCCCTGCTCCAGCAGCAGCAATGCGGAAACGGAAGAGTCGACCCCGCCGGACATGCCGACAATTACCCTGGTCGAAGCCTTGTCGTTCATGACAGTCCTCAGTAGAAAAGATCAAGGGGATGGATTACGCCCTGCCGGTGACGCTCGATGGAGGCCAGCACCAGCGGGCTGCGCATTCTATCACTGTGCGCCTGGATTTCCTCATAGCTGAGCCAATGTGTGGCGAGAATGTCCGGGTCCAGTTCAGCGCCTTTGTCCAGGGTCAGTGCCTCGGCGAGAAAGGTCGTGCGGTAATAGGTCACGCCATTGGCGGGGGCAGTGTACAGTGCGAAGCCGAGCACGCCGGTGAGCTGGACCGTCCAGCCGCTTTCCTCCCGCGTTTCCCGCAGGGCTGCTTCCGGCAAGGATTCTCCCGCTTCAAGGTGGCCGGCGGGTTGATTGAATACCAGACGGCCAGTTTGTTTGTCCCGCTCTTCCACCAGCAGATAGCGACCGGCGCTGAAAACCACAGTGGCCACTGTGACATGGGCCTGCCAGTCCCTCATCGCCTGTGCCACCGCGGTGGGCGTTTCGGGGCGCGACGAGGGTGGGGTTTGCTGGCCACTGCGGGCGCGTCCACCGTGATGCGGCGACTCTCGCCGGGTTGCAGTTCCGCCAGATGCCAGTCTCCGATGGCGGCGCGTATCAGGCGCAGAGTGGGGAGGCCGACAGCGGCCGTCATGCGGCGCACCTGTCGGTTGCGCCCCTCGTGAATCGACAATTCCAGCCAGGCATCCGGTACCGTCTTGCGCTCGCGCACCGGGGGAACACGGGGCCACAAACCCGGCGGTTCGGCCAGGCTTTTGACCCGAGCGGGCAGGGTTGGGCCGTCCTTGAGTTCCACCCCGGTGCGCAGGTGGTCCAGGGCCTCTTCACTGGGAGACCCTTCCACCTGAACCCAGTAGGTTTTCCAGGCTTTGTGTCGCGGGTTGGCGATCTGTTGCTGCAGCGCGCCGTTGTCGGTCAGGACGAGCAAGCCCTCAGAGTCGTAATCGAGTCTGCCGGCGGCCCGGAAGCCGGGCGCGCTCAGGTAGTTGGCCAGGGTCTCGCGCCCGTCCTCGTCGCTGAACTGGCTCAGCACCCGGAACGGCTTATTGAACAAAATGAGCTTCGCACTCATCGCCTGCCACCGCTGGCAGTATTCCGGCCAAATTTCAAGATTTCCCCTTTTTCTGTGCTACAATGCGCGCCGCTTTTCCAAGCGCCGGGCGACCCCCGGCTCTCCTTTCACCCGAGTTACGGAGCACAACATGGGCTACAAGCATATTCAGGTACCCTCTGAAGGCGAAAAAATCACTGTCAACGACGACAACTCCCTCAATGTACCCAACAATCCCATTATCCCCTTTATCGAAGGTGATGGCATTGGTGTGGATATCAGCCCGGTGATGATCGATGTGGTCAACGCGGCGGTAGAGAAAGCCTACAGCGGCGATCGCAAAATTTCCTGGATGGAAATCTACACCGGCGAGAAGGCCGCTGAGCTGTACGACGGCGACTGGTTCCCCGAAGAGACCCTCGACGCGATCAAGGAATACTCCGTGGCGATCAAGGGCCCGCTGACTACCCCCGTTGGCGGTGGTTTCCGCTCCCTGAACGTTGCCCTGCGTCAGGAAATGGACCTGTACACCTGTCAGCGCCCCGTGCGCTGGTTCGAAGGCGTACCCTCTCCGGTGAAAGACCCCGGCGCCTGCAACATGGTGATCTTCCGTGAAAACTCCGAAGACATCTACGCGGGTATCGAATACCAGGCCGGCACCGCCGAAGCGCAGAAGGTTGTAGACTTCATCATCAATGAGATGGGCGCTACCAAGATCCGTTTCCCCGAAAATGTGGGTATCGGCATCAAGCCCGTGTCTGAAGAAGGCACCAAGCGCCTGGTACGCAAGGCCATCCAGTACGCCATCGATCAGGACCTGGACTCCGTGACCCTGGTGCACAAGGGCAACATCATGAAGTTCACCGAAGGTGCCTTCCGCGACTGGGGCTACGAGCTGGCCCGCGAGGAATTCGGTGGTGAACTGCTGGACGGCGGCCCCTGGGTCTCCATCAAGAACCCCAACACTGGCAACGAAATCATCATCAAGGATGTGATCGCCGACGCCATGCTGCAGCAGATCCTGACCCGCCCGAAAGAGTACAGCGTGGTTGCCACCCTGAACCTGAACGGCGACTACCTGTCCGACGCTCTGGCGGCCCAGGTAGGCGGTATCGGTATCGCTCCCGGCGCCAACCTGTCTGACAAGGTTGCCCTGTTCGAAGCTACCCACGGTACTGCACCGAAGTACGCCGGCCAGGACAAAGTGAACCCCGGTTCCCTGATCCTCTCCGCTGAAATGATGCTGCGCCACATGGGCTGGAACGAAGCGGCTGACCTGATCATCGACGGCATGAACGGTGCCATCCAGGCCAAGACTGTCACTTACGACTTCGAACGCCTGATGGACGGCGCCACCCTGGTGAGCTGCTCCGAGTTCGGCAAGGCGATTGTCAGCAAGATGTAATGGGCGACATGGGTTCGTTTCCAACGAACCCGTGGAAACCATCAAAAGCCCCGGCCTGTGCCGGGGCTTTTTTGTTTATGCCAGACGGACTTTGAGGATCTCAGCGTGACGTCAAACGGTATGCTGCCAGGTATTCATCCCGATAGGCGGGCTTCCCAAACCGATCACGTAAGGCCTGCAGGCATACACCGCTCTGCCGCCGAAGCTCGCGATCCGGCAAATTTGCGCGGCCGGTTCCCCCGCCCAGGTAAATCAGCCAATCTGGCTTAACCCCCGGAAAGTATTGGGGGCTCTCTCCGACAGCGTAGCGTGTACGCAGCTGTAAGTTTTGCGGCGAAGAACTCGTTTCGGAGACATTGGTCTGCGAGCCGCACAAGCTCGAAAGCGATGCAGGCCAGATGCGCTGCCGGGTTGATTGCTCCAGGCTCGCCAGCGCAGCAGGCGCTAATCCGCCATTGAGTGGCGCAATAACCAGCAGGTTGGGCCGGCCCTCAGCTCCGGTAAATGTACTCCAGAACGGCGAGTTGGAAGCCGGGAGATTGTCCGCTTCCGCGCGCCATGTGCCCGCAGCCCAATAACTATTGGGTACTTGCACCGCAGTCCAGAGCGGGGCGACGTAACAGACAAATCCCAGTGCCCAGCCCAGGGCTGGCAGCAGGTGCAAAGCGCGGTTGTTGGATGACTGCACAAGACCGAACACCTGCCTTGAGCCCAGGGCAAACAGCAACCATACAGTGGGTATCAGCGGTAACAGCAGCTGTTGCAACCGTGAGGGGCTGTCCAGTAGCCCAAGGCCTGCAAAGACGGACAACGCACCGAGCTGTAAAAGCAGCGGTGAAAGAATCAGGGCGTACTTGCCCATCCCCCAGATACCAACGCAGGCAACCACCAGCACCCAGGGCAGCACCAAAGGTGGAGCCGACAGCCCGGCAAGCGCAGTGAGTGACTCTGCGAACAATTGCGAATTGAAAAAGCCGACACTCACACAAGCGGCCAGCAGTAGCCACGCCCCACACGCCAGCGTTTTGATCGGAAGCTCAACATCGCGGAGTGGTTTAGTCGATAAGAACAACAGTAAGGGCGCACTAGTGGCGATCAAAGACATTGGGTCGAGCACTGCTGCCAACGCCACAAAGGTCAGGTAGGCCACCAGGCGCCGGCCAGCGACCTTTGATCCACCGCCATACCATGTCAGTAGCGCCGCCACCTGCAGGAACACGAGTATTGAGGATCCGTCCGCGGTATGCCCGGCGACTGCCAGTGGCAGTGAAAACGCCAGCCCCACTGCCAGCACCGTGGCGTAGAGACTGCCCTCGCGTCGGGCCCAGAACAACGAGAGCCAGCACAGGGTGGCAATGCTGGCAGCGGCGTGTGGCAGCCTGAGTTGCCACTCTGACAGCGTTGCCACTTGCAGCACCGCGCTGTAGAAGCGGCCCATAGCGATGTTGGCCGGGCTCAAGTTGTCGGTAGCGCCGTGGAGCACATTTGCAGGCAGCACACCTGCCGGTAGAAGCTGTAGTTCTGCGTTGCTCAGTACCTGAGCGAAGAATTGGTCCAGGCGCAAACAGGCGCCGGCAATCAGAATCAGTAGCAGCAGCCCGGAGGTGCTGAAGGGGCTGGATTTCATAAATTGGGAGTGAGGGAAGGACAAATTAAGTCCGCGCATTCGCAGTGCTGATCGCAAGGCAAGTTACCGGGTATCTACACCCTGCGCAAGCACGAACGCCTGTAGCGGGAACTACGCCACGCGCGATTGCTTGAGCGCCCCCATTACCCTGTGACAGAATGCTGTGGAATTAAACTGTTGCCCACTCCATGCCCTCAAGCCCTGCGAATTTTAATCCCAATCTTCATGGTTTGCGGGGCATTGCAGCGCTGCTCGTGCTGCTGTTTCACTGGGGCTCCGACATCGGCTTTTTCCCTGAGATTCGCCGGTTGCTGGTTGTGGATTCCCCCGCAGGTTCCTGGGACTTTGGTCGCTTTCTGGATATGGGCTGGATAGGCGTGCCTATATTTTTTGTATTGTCCGGGTACCTATTGGGCGGGCAACTGTTGCGGCACCCCGCCCACGGCAAACAACTGGCCACGTTCTGGAAACGCCGTTTCCTGCGAATTTACCCCGCGTACTGGCTTCAGCTTGCAATATTACTTGCTCTGGCTGCGGTGCTTCCGTTCATGCCGCAAATTGCCGGATTGGGTGATGTCTTGCGACATGTTGCGCTGTGGATCAATCTGCCGCCTTCTATGACCCAGCCGCTCAACCCCGTGTGGTGGACGCTGCCCACGGAGTTCAGTTTTTATCTGGTGCTGCCGGCTCTGGTGTTGTTATCCAGAAGGATTGGCTGGGCCAGTTTGTTGCTCGCCGCCTTGCTGGTGACACTGCTGTGGCGCTATCAGGTAATTGCTTATTACGGTTCGAGCAATTACACCGTACATTTACCCGTACTCGACAGCTTGCCGGGTTATCTGTTCACTTTTTGTGTGGGACTGGCGCTAGCAAGCTATCTGGAAGGCGCTGGCACTCTGTCGCGGGGAAGGCGACTGGTTCCGCTCGGTATTGGCTTTCTGGCCATTTTGCTGCTTTCAACCTGGCTTCAAAATAACGTCGATCTCTACTATTCCGGGCACTGGTCACTCATTGCCTGGAACTCAGGCCTGGCTGCCGCGATGGGGCTGATGCTGCCTGGGCTGCTGTGGCCGTTACCCGGCCTTGGCTGGCTTGGGAGCAAAACCATGGTGTGGCTGGGGAATATCAGCTATGGAATTTACTTGTGGCACTACCCGGTGCTCATGCTTGTTAAGCGCACGCTGCTGGAGTCCATGAATTCGCCAGCCGGGGCTATGGTGGGGTTGATAGTTTGTCTGGCGGTTACGCTGGCGATTTCACACGCCAGTTACCGCTGGTTGGAACATCCACTCATGCAGATGGGCCGTAATAAGCCGAGCGGCTCGAATGCGAGGACCAGCTAATAGGGGTGCCGTGCGAAATAGTCCTTTGCCGCCGCCATCACTTTCGGCGCCAGCCACAAGGTCGACACCATCGTCGGCACTGCCATTAAACCGTAGCTGCCTGATATCAGGTTAAACACCACATCCACGCTAACGGTGGCACCGAAGATCACTGTGCCCACGAAGAACCAGCGGTAGTGATGCTGCACCTGGGCACCGAACAGGAATCCGAAGCACTTGGCGCCGTAGTACCACATGGTGAACATGGTGGTGCTGCTCAGGATCAGGGCCACAATGCTGAGCAGCACCGCACCCGTCATGCCCAGGTCGGCACGAAAAGCATCCATCGTTAGCGTAATGCCCGACAGGTCGCCCGGTTGCTGCCAATTCCCCGCCAGCAGGATGACCAGCGCGGTGCAGGTACACACGATAAGGGTATCCGCCACCGGGCCCAGCATGGCAACAAGGCCCTCGCGAATCGGTTCGCGGGTGCGCGCTGCGCCATGGGCCATTACTTCTGTTCCCACACCCGCTTCATTGGAAAACACACCGCGGCTGATACCGATCAGCATTACGCCCAGCAAGCCGCCGCCGACTGCACCAGGATTGAAGGCCTCGTTAACAATGCTCGCCAGCAAGCCGGGGAGTTCTGCAGCGTGCCGCGCCAACAAAAATACCGTCATGGACAGGTAGATCACTACCATCACTGGCAATAGTGCCACCGCAACGCGGGCTACCCGCGTCAGGCCGCCGAAAATCACCGCGCCCACTACCAGAGCCATCGCTATCCCGATACCCAGTCCCGCCAGTTGCGGATCGGCGTTGGGCACCACATGGCTGCGAATCAATGCGGTGAGCTGATTCGCCTGGAAAATCGGCAGGGTACCGATCAGTCCCGCTACGGAGAACGCGATGGCTAGTGGATAGAACGGCCGGGGCAGGGCTTCCCGGATGATATACATGGGGCCGCCTTGCAGGCGACCGAGGCTGTCCTCGCCGCGATACATCACGCCGAGAGTGCACGTGAAGAACTTGGTGGCGATGCCCAGAATGGCCGATATCCACATCCAGAACACGGCGCCTGGGCCGCCGGCAACGATAGCCAGTGCCACTCCGGAGATATTGCCCAGCCCCATCGTTCCGGACAGCGCCGCTGCCAGGGCCTGGGCATGACTCAGTTCACCGGGATCGTCTGCTTTGTCGTGCCGCCCCAGCATGATGCCGACGGCATGGCCGAAGTGGCGGTAAGGAAGCAGACGTGAGAACACAGCGAAGAAGGCACCACCGCACAGTAACAGTGCCACAAGGGGTACGCCCCATACGGCCGCGGCAAACTGCTCGGCAACCTGGGAGAGGGAGGTCATATCGTGGATTGGGGCCCGTCGTTGACAAAGTGATTGTGAAATTCTGGGCGTCGGGCCCGAGACAGATTCCCACCATAGCACGGCACGGCGCCCGGGTGTAGCTGCCGGCGTGCTCTTGAATTACCCTATAATGGCCTTATATCCAGTAGCTGGCGTGAATGATTGGAAGCGGTTCAGTGCATTTGTATACAACATCCCCCGCGTGGCGCATGTCCGCCGAGGAGCGCGACGGCGACGGTGGACTCGCCCTCGAGGAGAGCAAACCGAAACTCAAGCGGCCGCCGCTGTACAAAGTGGTACTGCTGAACGATGACTACACGCCGATGGAATTCGTGGTGGAAGTACTGGAAGTGTTTTTCCACATGAACCGAGAGCAGGCGACACACGTCATGCTCACGGTTCACACCCAGGGTAAAGGGGTTTGTGGCATCTACACCCGTGATATCGCCGAGACCAAAATGGCCCAGGTGAATCAGTACTCGCGCGAAAACGAACACCCACTGTTGTGTGAGATCGAGGCCTCAGAGGACTGAGTGACCACCGGTTTCAAGTGAGGAGGCAGTAATGCTGAGTAAAGACCTTGAACAGACGCTGAACGACGCCTTCCGGGGTGCGCGCGCCAAACGGCACGAGTTCATGACTGTGGAGCACCTGTTGTTGGCCCTACTGGACAACAACGATGCCATCCGGGTTCTGAAAGCGTGCGCTGCGGATCTCAGTAGCCTGCGCGGTGATCTGGCGGAGTTTGTCGACGCCACCACCCCCCTGATTCCCGATGACGAGGAAGAGCGAGAGACCCAGCCGACCCTGGGCTTCCAGCGCGTGTTGCAGCGTGCCGTCTTTCACGTGCAATCCTCCGGCCGCGATGAAGTTACCGGCGCCAATGTGCTGGTGGCCATCTTCAGTGAGCAGGAGAGCCAGGCCGTTTACTTCCTCAAGTTGCAGAGCATTGCCCGCCTCGATGTGGTCAATTACATCACCCACGGGATCTCCAAAGTGCCCAATGAAGAGGGCGAGGAGAGCGGCAGCGAACAACCGGCGGACGAGGAGGCGGCAGCGGAGAGCGAGTCCAATCCGCTGGACAACTACGCCACCAACCTCAATGAAGAGGCCAAAGCCGGCCGCATCGACCCCCTGATCGGGCGTATCCCCGAAGTGGAGCGGGTGGCACAAATTCTGGTGCGGCGCCGCAAGAACAACCCCTTGCTGGTGGGCGAGTCTGGCGTGGGCAAAACGGCCATCGCCGAAGGCCTGGCCAAGATGATCGTTGACGGCGAAGTCCCTGAAATTCTCAACGGCGCAGTGGTCTATTCCCTGGACCTCGGCGCGTTGCTTGCCGGTACCAAATATCGGGGCGACTTCGAGAAGCGCTTCAAAGGTCTGCTCGCCGAACTCAAAAAGCGCGAAGGCGCGATTCTGTTTATCGACGAGATCCACACCATTATTGGTGCCGGTGCGGCTTCCGGTGGCGTTATGGACGCCAGTAATCTGTTGAAGCCCCTGCTGACCTCGGGCCGCCTGCGCTGCATCGGTTCCACCACCTTCCAGGAATACCGCGGCATCTTCGACAAAGACAAAGCCCTCAGCCGGCGCTTCCAGAAGATCGATGTGCTGGAGCCGAGCGTGGAGGACGCCTACCAGATTCTGAAGGGCCTGAAGGGCCGCTTCGAGGAGCACCACGGGTTGCGTTATCGCAATAAAGCGCTGCGCACCGCCGTCGAACTGGCGGATCGCTACATCAATGATCGCTTCCTCCCGGACAAGGCAATCGATGTTATCGACGAGGCCGGGGCCTACCAGCAGTTGCAGGCCGAGAAGAAGCGCAAAAAGGTCATCGGTGTCAGTGACATCGAATCCGTGGTAGCCAAAATCGCCCGCATTCCCCCGAAATCGGTGTCGCGGGACGACCGCGAGTCCCTGCTGAAACTGGAAGACAACCTTAAAATGGTGGTGTTCGGGCAGGATCAGGCGATAGGCAGCCTGTCTGCCGCGATCAAACTTGCCCGTGCCGGATTATCCACTGGTGACAAGCCGATCGGCTCCTTCCTGCTGGCGGGCCCAACCGGTGTGGGTAAAACTGAGGTTACGCGCCAACTGGCGAAGATTCTCGGGCTGGAACTGGTGCGTTTTGACATGTCCGAGTACATGGAGCGCCACACGGTATCGCGCCTGATCGGTGCGCCGCCCGGTTACGTAGGTTTCGATCAGGGTGGCTTGCTCACCGATGCGGTGACCAAAAACCCGCATTCAGTGGTGCTGCTCGATGAAATCGAAAAAGCCCACCCGGAAGTGTTCAACCTGTTGTTGCAGGTGATGGATCACGGTTCGCTCACCGACAACAACGGCCGCAAAGCGGACTTCCGCAATGTGATTCTGGTGATGACCACCAATGCCGGCGCGGAAAGCGTCAGCCGCAGGAGCATTGGCTTCACGGAACAGGATCACCGCACGGACGGGATGGAAGCCATCAACAAGCTCTTCACGCCAGAGTTCCGCAACCGCCTGGACAGCATTGTCCAGTTCGAACCGCTGAGTACCGAGGTGGTGCTGACTGTGGTGGACAAGTTCCTCACCGAACTTCAGTCGCAGCTGGACGAGAAGCGCGTCACGCTGGATGTGGATGAAGATGCGCGTTTGTGGCTGGTGGAGAAGGGCTACGACATCAACATGGGGGCACGCCCCATGGATCGGGTGATCCGCGAGCACATCAAGAAGCCCCTGGCGGAGCTGGTGCTGTTCGGTTCGCTGGCGCGCGACGGCGGTGTCGCGCAGGTACGGGTGAACCCGTCAGCCGACGAACTGCAGGTGGAAGTCTTGGAGGAGGAGGCCCGGCTGGAAGAGCTGGGCCAGGATTAACGCTCGCGGTAGGTGATGCGGCCCTTGGTCAGGTCGTAAGGGGTCAGCTCAACGCGGACCTTGTCACCCGTCAGAATGCGGATGTAGTTTTTGCGCATTTTGCCTGAGATATGCGCAGTAACCACGTGTCCGTTCTCAAGTTGCACACGAAACGTGGTGTTCGGCAGGGTGTCGATCACCTCACCTTCCATTTCAATTTGGTCTTCTTTCGCCATGCGGCCCTTACCCGGTAAATTTCGAGGGGCGCATTTTGCCCGAAATCGCGGCAACACGCCAGCGTCCGGCCAGTGAATTCGGCAATCCGTTCGGGGAGGTACTAGAGCAAGGTGCTCCAGCGTTGGTCGATGTACAGCTCAACGGGGCGGTATTCCAGCTTGTAGGCCATCTTGGCGCAATCGCGGATGTAGTAGCCCAGGTAGAGATAGGGCAGGCCCAACTCGCGGGCTGCTTCGATCTGCCAGAGAATCGCGAACTTGCCCAGGCCGCGATTGGCCTGTTCCGGTTCAAAGAAGGTGTAGATGGCCGACAGGCCGTCTTCCACTTCATCCACCACCGCAATGCCCAGCAATTCGTTGCCATCGTGAAAGCGGTAATAGCGTGTTACGCCCCATTCGTTGGAGAGAAACGACTCATATTGCTCCCGATCCGGTGGGTACATGTCGCCATCACTGTGGCGGGCGTGGATGTAGCGCTGGTAGAGGTGGAAGGCAGCGTCATCGGAGATGCTGTCGCAGATTTTAACGCTCAGGTCGGCATTGCGACGCAGTGTTCGCCGTTGGCTGCGATTGGGCTGGAAGTCTGCGACGGGGATACGCGCCGGGATGCAGGCTCGGCAATCGTTGCAGTAGGGTCGGTAGACATGGCCACCGCTGCGCCGGAAGCCGAGCCGGGAGAGGCGGCTGTAGAGTTGGGCGTCCATCTGCGTTCCCGGATCCACAAACAGGGTGACAGCCTCCCGATCCTGCAGATAACTGCAGGCGTGGGGGTAGGTGGTATACACCTTCAGATCCCTGAGGGAAGAGGTCAAAGCAGCTCTCCGCAGCCCCGCGAAAAAGCCCAGATCGCGGGATCGTGTGCCTGTGTGACAGTTTGCGCAAGGCGTCGTTCAAAGTCCAGCCGAGGCAGGTTGATAGCGCCCATGCTGTTCATATGCGGGCTCTCTACCTGACAGTCGAACAGGCCAAAGCCCGCTTTCTCCAACTGTGTAACTAAAGCCACGAGCGCTATCTTTGAGGTATTGCTGCGGCGGCTGAACATGGATTCGCCAAAGAAGGCGGTGCCCAGCGCCACGCCATAAAGACCGCCGACCAGGTCACCGTCGTCCCACACTTCGATGGAGTGCGCGTAGCCGCGACGATGCAGGGCGCAGTAGGCCTGTACCATGTCCTCGTCAATCCAGGTGCCCAAGCCATCCTCCCGCGTTTCGGCACAACAGCGAACTACCGCCTCGAAAGCCCGGTCGAAGGTGATCGTATAGCGATTTTTTCGCAATTCACGGCGCAGGCTGCGCGACAGGTGCAACTGGCCGGGCAGAATCACCGAGCGGGGATCCGGCGACCACCACAGAATCGGCTGGGGTGCCTGGTACCAGGGGAAGATGCCGCGCTCATAAGCGGCGAGCAGTGTGCCGGGGGAGAGGTCGCCCCCGGCGGCCAGCAAACCGTTGGGTTCCGCCAGCGCCAGGGTCGTCTCGGGGAAGTCGCGCTCACCGGCGGCGAGCCGCCGGATCAGGCTCACTTCAGGCGCCCAGGTTGTCCAGATACTTCTCCGCGTCCAGGGCTGCCATGCAGCCAAAGCCGGCAGAGGTGACGGCCTGGCGATAGATGTGGTCGCCCACATCACCAGCCGCAAACACGCCTTCCACGCTGGTCGCTGTGGCATTGCCCTCGGTACCGCTGTGGATTTTCAGGTAGCCGTCTTTCATGTCCAACTGGCCGGCGAAGATGTCGGTGTTCGGCTTGTGGCCGATGGCGATGAATACGCCGGAGAGCTCCAGATCAGTCTTGGTGTCATCAGTTGTGGAGGCAATGCGCATGCCTGTTACACCGCTGTCGTCACCCAGCACTTCGTCCAGCGTGTGGTTCCACATGATCTTGACCTTGCCTTCCTTTTCCCGGGCAAACAGTCGGTCTTGCAGCACCTTTTCTGCGCGGAGTGAATCGCGGCGGTGTACCAGCACTACTTCCGATGCGATGTTGGCCAGATACAGGGCCTCCTCAACGGCGGTGTTGCCGCCACCGACCACGGCTACTTTCTGGTTGCGATAGAAAAAGCCATCACAAGTAGCACAGGCGCTCACGCCCTTACCCATGAAGGCTTCTTCCGAGGGCAGGCCGAGGTACTGGGCTGAGGCGCCGGTGGCGATGATCAGCGCATCACAGGTGTAGCTGCTGGTGCCGTTCAGCTTGAAGGGGCGGGAGGACAGGTCCACGTCTTCGATATGGTCGAAAATGACCTGGGTTTCAAAGCGCTCAGCGTGTTCGAGCATCTGTTGCATCAACGCGGGACCCTGCAAGTCGGCAACGCCACCGGGCCAGTTTTCCACCTCGGTCGTGGTGGTCAGCTGGCCACCTTGCTGCATGCCGGTAATGACCACGGGGTTGAGGTTGGCTCGGGCGGCATAGATCGCGGCGGTGTAGCCCGCCGGACCGGATCCGAGTATGACCAGCCGGTGGTGTTGGGTATCGCTCATGTTGGGTTCCTTGCGCAATGGGTGGCAGCACCGGAGGCGGTGCCGATAAGCAGTATCTTGGGGCGGTATATGGTAGTTTAAAGAGTGTCGTCAGGCCATGCTCACATGCGGTTTGAGAAAAACAATATAAGCCTTTGAATATTAAGCATAAAGAGGGCAAAATTGAGCCGGACGTCGTGCCCGAAATCTCGCGCCGTTTGGTGCGGGGCGAGAAACCGGGCCCAGTAGGGAAGGAAAGCACAGCCAGTGCCTGAACAAACAGCCGACAACGATACATTCCTGGGGCCGCGCCTCCGCGAAGGTGCTTTCATTGGCATTTGCGCCGCCTGCCTCTACCTCATGCTGGCACTGCTCAGCTACAGTCCTGCCGATCCCGGGTGGTCGGCCAGCGGTACCGGGGCGCCGGTCAGCAACGCCGCCGGCCCCGCAGGCGCCTGGATGGCGGACGTGTTTTTCTCCCTGGTTGGCTACTGTGCCTATCTGTTCCCCCTGATGCTGGCCTACCGTGCCTTGATCATCTTTCTGGAACGCCATCAGCGCGGTGCTTTTGACTGGCTGACCTTTGCTATCCGGTCACTTGGGCTGGTGCTGGTGATGGTGTCCGGCACGGCGCTGACGGCGATGAACGATCCTGGGCAATCCGGGTTGCCGCAAGGGGCGGGCGGCATTCTGGGGCAGGCGATAGCCGGTAGTTTCACGGCTGCCTTCAGTGAGGTTGGCGGTCGCCTGATCCTGCTGTCCATTTTCCTTTTTGGCGTCACCATTTTCACTGACCTGAGTTGGCTGAAACTAATGGATGACCTGGGCTACTGGGCGCTGGCGGCATGGAAGAAAGTGCGCGAAGGTTCCAGGGCGTTGCTTGACGGCCGTCGGGAACGGCGCGAACAGGCTCGTGCCGCACAGGCGCGCAAGGTTCAGATCACCGAGCACGTAGAGAAAGAAAAGAAACGCGCTCCGCCCAAAATCAAAGCGCTCAAACCGAAGGCCGAGAGCAGTGATCGCATGGAGAAGGAGCGCCAGCAGCCGCTGTTTGACGCGCCGGTTACCGGCGAATTGCCGCATCTGGATCTGCTCGACCCACCGCACCACGACCCGGATCGAGGCTACTCGCCAGAGGCCCTGCAGGGCTTGTCCAAACTGCTCGAATTAAAACTGGCCGATTTTGGTATCACGGCGGAAGTGACCGCTGTCTATCCCGGCCCGGTGATCACCCGCTTTGAAATCCAGCCGGCACCCGGTGTAAAGGTCAGCCGTATCTCCAACCTGGCCAAGGATCTGGCTCGCTCGCTCGCGGTGATCAGCGTGCGCGTGGTGGAGGTAATCCCCGGCAAGTCAGTCGTCGGTATCGAAATTCCCAACGAAGATCGGGAGGTGGTGAACTTCCAGGAAGTGCTCTCGTCCCGCGCCTTCGACCAGTCCAAGTCGCCACTCAGCCTGGCTTTGGGCCACGATATCTCCGGCGAACCGGTAGTGGCGGATCTCGGTAAGATGCCGCACCTGTTGGTGGCCGGTACCACCGGTTCCGGTAAGTCGGTGGGTGTGAACGCGATGCTCCTGAGCCTGCTGTTCAAGTCTTCGCCGGCGGACGTGCGCCTGATCCTGGTCGACCCAAAGATGCTGGAACTGTCGGTTTACGACGGCATTCCCCACCTGCTGACACCGGTGATCACCGACATGAAGGACGCCGCCAATGGCCTGCGCTGGTGTGTTGCCGAGATGGAGCGGCGTTACAAGTTAATGGCAGCACTGGGGGTGCGAAACCTCGCTGGTTACAATCGAAAAGTAGAGGAGGCGCAAAAGGCCGGCGCACCGATAGCCGACCCGCTGTGGACCCCCGATCCGATCTTTGCCGAAACTGACGAGGAGCAGACCGCGCCCGAACTCGAGCGCCTGCCATCCATCGTGGTGGTCATCGACGAGTTTGCTGACATGATGATGATCGTCGGCAAGAAGGTCGAAGAACTCATTGCGCGAATTGCCCAGAAAGCGCGCGCCGCCGGGATTCACCTGATTCTCGCCACCCAGCGCCCATCGGTGGATGTCATCACCGGCTTGATCAAAGCCAACGTACCCACGCGTATTGCCTTCCAGGTGTCCTCCAAGGTGGACTCCCGCACGATCCTCGATCAGGGTGGCGCTGAGCAGTTGCTGGGGCACGGCGACATGCTTTACCTGCCGCCGGGTAGTGGGGTGCCCAATCGGGTGCACGGCGCTTTCTGCTCCGATGAAGAAGTTCACCGGGTGGTGGCAGACTGGCAGCGCCGCGGCGAACCCGCCTATATCGAAGGCTTGCTGGACGAGGGCGGTTCCACGCCAGTGACCGCCTCCGAAATGCAGTCCGCGGCCGCGGAAGAGGGTGGTGAAGAGGACGATGCCCTGTACGATGAAGCGGTACACTATGTCACCGAAAGCCGTCGCGCTTCCATTTCGTCGGTACAGCGCAAACTACGCATTGGCTATAACCGGGCCGCTCGTTTGATCGAAGCCATGGAGATGGCCGGCGTGGTCAGCGAAATGGGCACCAACGGCCAGCGGGAAGTGCTGGCACCGCCGCCTGTTGGTGATTGAACCTACTCCGGGGTTTGGCTGTCTCACCGTCTTTGTTTGGAGATTCTATGTTCCGCTCGTTGGTGTTTTTCGCTGCACTCAGCCTGAGTGCCCTGTGTCACGCTGATCCCGCAGAGGAACTCGCTGAGCGATTGAGCGCTATTCATTCCCTCAGTGGGCAATTTACGCAACAGCAAATGGATGGTGCCGGCGAGTTGGCCCAAACCACGCAGGGCAGCTTTGCCCTGCTGTTGCCCAATTACTTTCGCTGGGACATTCAGTCCCCGGATAGCCAGCTGCTGATAGCCGACCCCGAATTCCTGTGGCAGTACGACCGGGATCTGGACACGGTCACCCGCCGCCCCATCGGCAGCACGGAAGCCGCCACACCGCTGCAGGTACTGGCGGGTTCGGCGCAGGATCTTGCCGAGCGGTTTGCCGTTAGCCACACGGGTGACGAAAGCTGGCAGTTGCTCCCGCGTGGCAGTGATGCCGGATTTACCTCGCTGGAACTGATATTCGAGCAGGGCGCGCTGACGCGCATGGAGATCGTTGACTCGCTGGAGCAGCAGGTGACCATCCAGTTTTCAGCCTTGTCAGAAGCGCCTCTCAGCCCGGAAGATTTCGCCTTCACCCCACCGGAAGACAGCGATCAGTTCTTCTATGACCAGTGACCTGTTCAGCGACGACGCTGGGGCTTACGAACCGCTGGCAGCCCGGCAGCGTCCGCAACAACTGGCGGACTATGTCGGCCAGGAGCACCTGCTGGCTCCGGGCAAACCCCTGCGTGAGGCGATAGACCGGGGGCAGCCTCACTCGATGATCTTCTGGGGGCCGCCAGGTGTGGGCAAAACCACATTGGCTCGCATCGTCGCCCAGGCCGGGCAGGCACAGTTCATCCAGCTTTCTGCGGTTCTGTCTGGCGTGAAGGATATCCGTGAAGCAGTCGCCCAGGCGCGCCAGTATCGCAGCACCGGCCGGGACACCATCCTCTTCGTGGACGAGGTTCACCGTTTCAATAAATCCCAGCAGGATGCCTTTTTGCCCCATGTGGAAGATGGCACGTTGATTTTTATCGGAGCGACCACTGAAAATCCGTCCTTTGAACTCAATAACGCGCTGCTCTCCCGCTGTCGGGTCTACCGATTGCGGGCGATGGACGAAGCGCAGCTTGAAGCTGTCCTGCAGGGCGCATTAGAGAATCTACCTTCGGTGAACGTTGCACCGAAAGTGCTGGAACTACTGGCGCGGGGTGCTGACGGCGATGCGCGGCGAGCCTTGAATCTGTTGGAACTCGCGATGGACCTGGCGCCGGAAAGTGATGGCGTTCGTCGCGTGGATGTAGCGGTTGCCCAGGAAGTCATGCAGGGCTCACTGCGTCGCTTCGACAAGGGTGGCGATGCGTTCTACGACCAGATCAGCGCGCTGCACAAATCAGTGCGAGGCAGCGCGCCAGACGCAGCGCTGTACTGGTTTTGTCGTATGCTCGACGGCGGCTGTGACCCACTGTACATCGCCCGACGTGTAGTGCGCATGGCCAGCGAGGAAATTGGTAACGCCGACCCTCGCGCCCTGACGCTGGCACTGGAAGCCTGGCAGGTACAGGAGCGGCTGGGTTCCCCGGAAGGGGAGTTGGCGATTGCGCAAGCCATTGTCTACCTGGCCAGCGCCGCCAAGAGCAATGCCGTCTACAAAGCTTATAACGAGGCTCTGGCAATGGTGCGCGAGGGCGACAGCGCCGAAGTGCCCCCCCACCTGTGTAATGCACCCACTGCCCTGATGCGCGAAATGGGCCACGGCGCGGAATATCGCTACGCCCACGATGAGCCGGAGGCCTATGCAGCCGGTGAAGAATATTTCCCGCCGGAACTGGCCGGCACTCGCTTCTATCACCCCACCGATCGAGGCCTGGAAAAGAAGATCGCGGACAAGCTCGCCTACCTGCGAAGCCTCGACAAAACCAGTACAATACGCCGCTACGAATAAGCCGGCCCTCGATCGAGGGGCGGCATCCGGTAACACCGCGGCCTGTTGGGGCCGCCGATCAAGGTACTAGAACATGCTCGACATCAAGGCTCTCAGGCGCGACCCCGAGGCGGTGGCCCAGCGCCTGGCCAAACGTGGCTATGACTTCGACACGGCTGCTTTCCAGGCCCTGGACGCGCAGCGCAAACAGGCCGACGTGGACAGTCAGGGCCTGCAGGCTGAACGCAAGGCGGCCGCCAAGCAGATCGGCCAGCTTATCCAGCAGGGTATGAGCGTTGATGAAGCCAAGGCCTCAGTTGATGAAACCCTGAAAAAACTGGACGCACAGCTCAATGACGCTGTCGAAGCAGCCCGTACTGCGCAAGCGGCCATCGACGCCTTGCTGCTGGACACCCCCAACCTGCCCGACGATGAAGTGCCAGCCGGTGCCAGTGAAGAGGACAACGTAGAAGTGGCCCGCTGGGGCGAACCGCGCCAGTTCGATTTCACACCGCGCGACCACGTTGAAATTGGCGAAGGCCTGGGTGGCCTGGACTTTGAAAACGCGAGCAAAGTAACCGGCTCCCGCTTTTCCGTCATGTACGGCGACGTGGCACGCCTGCATCGCGCACTGACCCAGTTCATGCTGAACCTGCACACGCAGCAACACGGCTACCGCGAAATCTATGTGCCCTACATCGTTAACCGCGAGTCCATGCTCGGCACCGGACAATTGCCCAAGTTTGCCGAGGACTCCTTCCGCGTACAGGCTGAGCAGGAGTTCTACCTGATTCCCACCGCCGAAGTGCCCGTTACCAACATGGCGCGGGATCGCATCTATGACAACGAGGAACTGGGCGAGGAGGGCATTCGTTTTGCCTGTCACACACCCTGTTTTCGTTCCGAGGCGGGCAGTTCAGGTCGTGACACCCGCGGCATGATTCGTCAGCACCAGTTTGAAAAAGTCGAGCTGGTTCATCTGGTGCGTCCGGAGCAATCCGCAGCGGCACACGAAGCGCTGACCGGGCACGCCGAGGCTGTGCTGCAAGCGCTGGAACTGCCATACCGGAAAGTGATTTTGTGTGGCGGTGACCTCGGCTTCTCGGCGCGGCGCACGTACGATCTCGAAGTGTGGCTGCCGGCCCAGGACACGTATCGTGAGATTTCCTCCTGCAGTAACTTCGGTGACTATCAGGCGCGTCGCATGCAGGCCAGGTGGCGCAATCCTGAAACCGGGAAGCCCGAGCTGTTGCACACCCTCAATGGCTCTGGCCTGGCGGTAGGGCGCACTCTGGTGGCGATTCTGGAAAATTGCCAGAACGAAGATGGCAGCGTCACCGTGCCTGAAGTGCTGCGGCCTCTGATGGGTGGCAGCGCTGCGCTGCGCCCCTGACACCACGCGAATGGAATTCCTGCCGGCCTTTTTCCAGCTCCACGATGAACCGGTGTTGCTGGTGGGCGGCGGCACCGTCGCACAACGTAAGGCCTCTCTGTTATTCCGCGCCGGTGCCCGGGTAACCGTTATTGCGCCGGCGATTACGCCAGCCCTGCAGAAGGGGCTCAACGAGCACGGCGGTACCTGGCAGGCGCGGCCCTGGGCAGCGGGGGATATCAATGGCTACACGATGGTAGTGGCCGCCACGCCGGATAGTGCCGTGAATAGCGCTGTATCTGCCGAGGCAAAATCCCGGCATATCCCCGTGAATGTGGTGGATTGCCCCGAATTATGTAGCTTCATCTTTCCCTCGGTGGTGGATCGTTCACCACTGGTGATCGCCGTCTCAAGTGGTGGCCGCAGTCCGGTGCTTACCCGCATGCTGCGCAGCCGCATCGAGGCCCTGGTGCCCGCCGCTTACGGACGACTGGCGGAGTTTGCCGGCAATCTACGTGATGTGGTTCGCGAGCGCGTGCCTGACGAAGCCCAACGGCGCCGGTTCTGGGAGGACTTACTCCAGGGGCCGGTAGCCAGCCAGGTACTGGCGGGGCGCGATGAGCGGGCCAGGGAAGGCGTTGAGCAATTACTGGCGCAGCAATGTAGCGGTGAAACTCAGGGGGAGGTCTACCTGATCGGCGCCGGGCCGGGTGATCCGGATTTGATGACCTTCAAGGGCATTCGCCTGCTACAGGCAGCGGACGTGGTTCTTCACGATCGGCTGGTCACACCCGAAATCACTGATCTTGCCCGGCGTGACGCCGAGCGGATTTACGTTGGCAAGGCTCGCACAGACCACGCGGTTCCGCAGATGGAAATCAACCAGATGTTGGTCGACCTCGCCAAGCAGGGTAAACGGGTAGCACGGCTGAAGGGCGGGGACCCATTTGTATTTGGGCGCGGCGGCGAAGAAATCGAACTGCTGGCACAGCACAAAGTGCCTTTCCAGGTGGTGCCGGGCATCACTGCGGCCACGGGGGCAGCCAGCTATGCCGGTATCCCGCTGACTCACCGGGATCACGCCCAGTCGGTACGTTTCGTTGCCGGCTATCTCAAGGGGCATACCGTCGACCACGACTGGGCGAATTTCCAGTCAGAGAACGAAACCCTGGTGTTCTACATGGGGCTGGTAGGTTTGCCGGTGATTTGCTCTGAACTGCAGGCGCATGGCCGCTCACCTGATACCCCGGTTGCACTGGTGGAGCAGGCCACACGGCCCACGCAACGCGTTATCGTGGGCACGCTGGCAAACATCGTCGAGCGGGTGGAGCGGGCTCAGCCGCAGGCACCGACGCTGGTGATCGTCGGCGCTGTGGTGAGTTTGGCGAGTGACCTGAGCTGGTTTGGAGCGATGCCCGAGTAGGGTGTTGTCGCCCTAGTCCTTGCGCTCCTCAGGAGTGCTCACTGCAAAGCGTTGCTCGGTCATCATCAACGCATCGATCAGCACATGACCGGCTTCAACCAGCAGAACGTCGGTTTCCTCTTCGTCCTCGGTGGCTTCGTCAGTCGCGTCCTCATCGCTATCGGCTTCTTCCTCATCATCCAGCGAGGTCAGGGCGGCGAGGCCTTTGGCCTGACGGCGGGCATTTTCAATGGCCAGTTCACGTTGTTCCTGCTCTTCCCGCAGGGCACGACGGGCCGCTTCCTGCAGGGGCACTGCCTCAATGTGGCGCGCTTCTTCGGCCAGGGCGACCTGTTGTTGCAGGAACAGGAAGTCGGGGTTTTCCAGGCTGCGTTGCTGGAACAGGCCCGACAGGGTGGGGATCAGCGATTCCACGTCCTGGTAGAGGGGATGTTTCACCGGTGTGATCTGGTCCCAGGGCAGGGCGTGATCCAGGGTGCTTTCACCAATTTCCTCGGGGTCGTAGATCGCGGGGAAGCTGACGTCGGGAATCACACCTCGGTGCTGGGTACTGTCACCGGAGATCCGGTAAAACTTGGATTCAGTCAGTTTGAGCTGGCCTTCCGGCAGTGAGATCAGGGACTGGACGGTACCCTTGCCAAAGCTCTGGTCGCCCACCACGATGCCGCGCTGGTAATCCTGAATGGCGCCGGCAAAAATCT
Source organism: Gammaproteobacteria bacterium (assembly GCA_030427085.1). Classification (GTDB taxonomy): domain Bacteria; phylum Pseudomonadota; class Gammaproteobacteria; order Pseudomonadales; family Halieaceae; genus JAUHXH01. Next base: position 569,427 of record JAUHXH010000001.1, read on the forward strand.
CTGACGCCGAGGCACTCAGGCGGTTGATCAGCACCACGAGGGGGCCATCGTAGTAGTCGCCGCGCAGGCGTTTACCGTCACGCCACACGCGCCGGCTGGAGTGGCGAATCTGCACGGTGGGTCCGTATTCGATGAACAGACCGGTCAGTTCGTTGGCTTCCTGCAGTGAACCGCCGCCATTGTTGCGCAGGTCGATAACGATGCCATCCACACCATCGGCTACCAGTTCATCCAGCAGGCGCTTCACATCACGGGTGGTGCTCTTGTAGTCCTCGTCACCGCGACGAGAGGCTTCGAAATCAATGTAAAACGCCGGAATGTCGATCACACCAACACGGCGAACTTCATCGCCATTGGGGATTTCGATGATTTCCTTCTGGGCGCTTTGCTCTTCCAGTTTGACCTTGTTCCGCACGATAGTGACGATCTTGCGGGCGTCTTCTGACTTCGCTTTGGTGGGGATGATCTCCAGCCGCACGGTAGAGCCTTTGGGGCCGCGAATCAGTTTAACGACTTCGTCGAGGCGCCAGCCGATGACATCTTCGAACTCACCATCTTCACCCTGGGCAACTGCGAGGATGCGGTCGGAGGGATGAATCTCGCCGGTTTTGTCCGCCGGACCTGCGGGTACCAAGCGAGCCACCTTGGTGTAGTCGTCTTCCAGTTGTAGCACGGCACCAATACCTTCCAGCGACAGGCTCATGTTGATGTTGAAGTTCTCAGAGCGCGTGGGAGAGAAGTAGTTGGTGTGTGGATCGTACAGCTCGGTCAGGGCATTGGCGTACAGCTGGAACACATCGCGGCTGTTGTACTGTTTCACGCGCTTCAACTGGTTTTCGTAACGCTTTTCCAGTGTCGGAACGATTTCGTCCGGATCTTTCTTGGCCAGGCGCAGGCTCAGTACCTGGTTTTTGATCTGCTTGCGCCAGCGATCATCCAACTCCGAGGTCTCGGTGGCCCACTCGATGCCGTCGGTGTCGAGGGGGTAGGATTCCTCAACGGTGAAATCCATCGCGGCCACTGTTTGCGGCATGGTGTCGATCACCTGTTGCAGGCGTGTTTCCAGGCGTTGGTGAAAGAGGTTGAAGATATCGTAGGCAGTGTCGAGTCTGCCCTTTGACGTCTGGTCGTCGAGTTCGGTGCGAAACGGCTCGAATTTGGCCACGTCTGAGGCGAGGAAAAACATCCGCCCGCGGTCCAGTGAATCGATGTAATTGTCCAGATGCTCGGATGACAGGGCATCGTCATATCGCCGCTTGGAATAGTGACGCTTTTCCAGTGTTTCCACCATTTCGATCGCGGTCTCGGCCTGCTTGTCGGTGTAGCCGATCGTCTTGGCGAAGGCCGACGGTGCGGACGCCGCGTAGGCGATAACGGCACACAGGGCCAGGCGGATGCAAGACTGCGTGGGGGTAGGGGATATGCGTTGTTTCAAGGCCTTCACTCCGGTAACACAGCGAGTGGGCACACCTCCGACGTGAGGCGGTCATGCTGTGTGTGTCACTCTTTAGTTTAATGGCAGCGCTAGGTGGGTCAAATGCCAATACTGTTTTGTACTAGAAAAGACTGCAAAAACGGCGGCCGGTTCCCAAAGTCGGTGGAAATGTGTCGGTGAACCTTGGTTTCTAATAGTGATAAATAGGGTTATATGTGTCATACAACCCTTTGATATATATGGGATAAATTGGCCAATTTGATTTATTCTTTACGATCCGACAGACCCGCCCAGCGCTCCACTAAACCTGCGTCCAGGCCCAGCAGATCAAGTAGCCGTCCGACCGTGTGGTTCACCATGGCATCAATCGAGGTGGGACGGTTGTAAAAGGCGGGAACGGGCGGGGCAACCACGGCGCCCATTTCGGCCACCTGCACCAGCAAACGCAAATGCCCCAGGTGCATGGGGGATTCCCGCGGTACCAGAATCAGCTTGCGACAGTCCTTCAAGGTGACATCCGCCGCGCGTACCAGCAGAGAGTCGGAATGTGAATGTGCGATAGCGGACAAGGTTTTCATCGAGCAAGGTGCAACGATCATGGCGTCACAGCGAAAGGAGCCCGAGGAAACCGATGCGGCTAGATTCCGATCGGAATGCACAACGTCAGCCAATGCTTCAACGTCTGCGACAGAGTAATCCGTTTCCAGTTCTATGTTCACCCGCCCGTACCGGGACAGAATCAGGTGGGATTCAATATCGGGGATGTCGTGCAATGCCTGCAGCAGGCGAATGCCGTAAATTGCGCCACTGGCACCGGAAATGCCGACTATAACTCGCATTGAAAGCCTGAATTTTGTGGTGAAGGGCGATTTTCACCGGCGTATCGGGTGGTGTCAATCGACCCCGGCGGGCATGTTACGGCCAATTCCGGGCAGACGAAGCCCAATACGCCGGCTACACTACGTGCAGGGCTCAGCCTGTCCCGCGAGGCTGGGAGCTTAAATCTCTCGTAAAGAAGGAAGTTCCAATGGGAAGCAAGTCAATCTTACGCAACGCCCTGATCGGTGGCGGACTCTCGGTTTTGCTCGGCGCCTGCGCCACCAGCGCACCGCCGGTGGAGGGGGTCAGTTTCGACGGCATGACCAAGCTGGATGGTACCAAGTTTGGCGACGTCTACGTCAAGCCAGGCGCAGACCTGAAGGCCTACGATGAGTTTGGAGTAACGCCTTGCACCGTCGCCTTCAAGAAAAATTGGTTGCGCGACCAGAATTCCAATCGCATCGACCTGACCAATCGAGTCACACAAAAAGATGTGGACCGCATCAAAGATAAACTGGCGGCCGACTGTGAATCAAAGTTCCGCGCAGCCCTTGCCGAAGACCCGGCCTACAAGGTGGTTGAGCAGTTTCATGACGGTGAGCAGGTGCTGATTCTGCGCCCATCGATCGTTAATCTGGACATCAATGCACCAGACGTTCGCAGCGCGGGCATCAGTTACAACTACACCACCAGCGCCGGTGAAATGACGCTTTATCTCGAACTGCTGGATGGCACCACCGGTGACACCGTTGCACGCATCGTCGATCGCCAGAGAGACTATGACAAGAGCTACCTGCAGTGGAGCAATTCGGTGACTAACAAGGCTGAAGCGGACCGGATAATGAAACGCTGGGCTTCGCTGCTGCGTAGTGGCCTGGATAAGGCGCGCGCCGCTAACTAGGCGTCACAGCCAGCGCGCTTGTAACAGCGCCAGGACAAGCCGCTCTCGTTCGCTACTCTTGCGGGGAACAGAGCGGCTTTTTTGTACCCGATTGTATCGTCACCAGGTCGATCCAGCCTGGATGTAAAATGCCGTGTCTTCCGGGCCTCTGGCCACGTCGATGCCCATGGCAAAGCCATAGCGCCTGGCGATCAGGTAGCGAAAGCCCGCACCGTAAGAATCCACATTTTCCGCACCGCCCAGACCATCGAAATTATCGGCGGCCCGGCCCATCCCGGTGAATACACCCACCTTCCAGCGCGGGGTGAATTTGTAATCCACCTCCACCTCGGCCACGGCCACGCGAGCGCCCTGATAGCGGGAGGAGGGCACACCGCGCAGCTTGATGTCGGGCGGTACATAGGCGGGTAGTCGGGTGTGTTCGTCGGCATTAATGCCATCCAGCTGCAGGCGCACGGCCAGGTTGACGTGGGAGGTCAGCTGCCAGTAGTTGAGTGCAGTAACATTGAAATTTTCGTAGTCGATGTCAGAGCCAATGGCGTCGTCGAAAAACATGTAGGAGGCACTGTAGTCGTAGCCTTTTTCCGGGTTGAAGGGGTTGTTGCGGCTGTCGTACTCCAGTGTCACACCAAACCCGGATGTGGTGGTGTCCAACTGCAGGTGGTTGTCCAGGTAGTTGGTGATGGCGTCCGGAATGTCGAAGCGCGGCTTGCTTGCCAGCGAGGTATCGACGTGTCGGTAGAGTTGTTTGGCGCCTACGAATAATTTGGTTTCGGGAATGCGGAAACTGATCTGCTGAATGACAGCCGGGCCTTTGATTTCCAGTTCAACCGGGCGAGGCAGGTCCCCCACGCCCGGGAGTGAATAGAAGTCCATGTTGATGGGGCCGTACACCGCGAAACCGCGATAGCGAATGCTATCCTGACGCCAAAATCCGAGGTGCCCCACGCCCAGCCCCCAGGTGCCGTTCTCGGTTGCCGCAGCGCCAAGCATGTTGATATTGGGGGGCAGCAAGGCGTGCTTGGCGGTGCGTGTTTTGCGCTGTTCTTCGGATTCCTGGAAAAACATGGCGCCAACGCCGAGGCCATAACCAACGGCGGGTTCAGTGATAATGGTTGGTACTGCCAGAAAGCCCAAGGGAACCTCCGACAGATAACGGCTGGCGTCGAACTTGCCATCCTCGGGATCGATGAAATACTCCTGAAAATAATCCGCGCGGCCTGTATTGGCGAGGGACAGCAGGCTGAGCCCGGCAATCAGCTGTTTGTACATCTATCAGAATTCTCCAGGTCGAAAGTTGAATTCCAGCGCGAAGTAGGCGCTGGTGCCGGCGTCAATATCGATACCTTCCAGTCCGGCATCATCAAAGCGTAGACCTCGAAATCCACCTACGCCCACTTCCAGGCCGGCGTGATAGCCACCAAACAGTCGGCGCTCCACCGAGAGGCCAAAATCCCAGGCGTCGAGATTCATCACCACCGCATGGTCCTCTCCCGGCGGATAGGCGGACCAGGACGCGCCTGATGGCGCCAGACCCAGACGGAACAGCCAGTCATCGTTGGGGGCGTAGAGTACGGCTGGCCAGGGCATGATCGCACTGAGGGTCCAGTGGTCGTTGATGGTCCATGACGCCCCCAGATAGGGAATGTAGAAGTCATCCCCCGGAGCAGCATCGAAGTAAGCGCCGAAGGCCCACCACAGCCGGTCATTTTGTACGTAGCGCCAGAAGGCTCCGCCCATGGTTTGCCAGGTCCAGTCGGCGTCTTCGGCGGTCGATTTGTGGCCCATCGGCATCACAAAGGCTGCCACCTGCCACTGCGGATCGATTTGTCTGATCCAGCCGATAGGGAGGCCGATGGTGGCAACATTGAAGTCCTCCGCCGCGTCGTCGCGTATCCGAAAGCTGGACCAGTTCAGGTATTCGCCGATCACTATAGCGTCACGTTCAGTGAGCAGCAGCGGAATAGCCGCTGCCTGGGACACGCTGGTCAGGCCGTAATTCAATTCCACGCCGCGACTGGACGAAGTGACTTCGGCGTCGCTGTAGTGCTTGGTGCCTACGAAGGCAAGAGGAGGGAATGGAATCAGAGAGGAGGAGCGCTGAAAGACAAACTCGCTGTCGGCGAAGGCCTGAATCTGGCGCGCCATAAAATCCTCCGCCGTGGCGAGTGGCGGGCACAGGAGGGGAGTGACAACGAGGAACAGAAAGCTCAGGAGAGGCTGAGTCCGACTAGCGCCGGGGCGAGATAGACTGGGGCGCACAACGGCAATCCTCTGTAGGGGTACGGATCGGTATATCTACTTGTCGCAAAGGCGACAAACAGCGTACTGTGTCGCCCCTATAATGCAAGCCTTCCGGGTAGTGCGTCGTTCACTTCGTGCCACTCGATCACGCGATAATAAAGGAGCCAGCCAATGAATGGTGCTGAAAGCCTGATCCAGACACTGGTCAATAACGGGGTAGAGGTTTGCTTTACCAATCCGGGTACGTCAGAGATGCACTTTGTGGCGGCGCTGGATGAGGTCGACGGCATGCGCTGCGTGCTCTGCCTGTTCGAGGGTGTAGTCAGTGGTGCAGCGCACGGCTATGCCTTGATGGCTCGAAAACCTGCGTCCACCTTGCTGCACCTCGGTCCCGGCCTCGGGAACGCGCTGGCCAACGTCCACAATGCGCGCAAGGGCAACGTACCCATCGTAAACATCGTGGGTGACCACGCCACCTATCACCTGCAATACGATGCGCCGCTGACGTCGGATATCGAGGGAATCGCGGGGCCGGTGTCCCATTGGGTGCACACGTCACGCGAAGCAGGAGATATTGCCGCCGACGCCGCCACAGCCATTACCGAAGCAGGCCGGGGTAGGGTGGCAACCCTGATCTTGCCGGCAGATGTATCGTGGGGCGACAACCCCAACGGACCGGCAGAACGTGTGACCTTGCCTGAGCCGACACCCGTTGGCGCCGAGAAAATTTCGCAAGCCCTCGACATGCTGCGGGCTGAAAAGGCTACTGTGATACTCGCCGGCGGACGAGAGCTGACGCTGGAGCAGGGCTTGCAGCTCCAGCGTATTGCCCAGGCGACTGGCGCGCGCATCATGACAGAAACCTTCCCCGCGCGCGTGCGTCGTGGTGCAGGAACGGCGGAGATCGAGCGCTTACCCTACCTCGCGGAACTGGCTATCGAGAGTCTCAAGGGTACCGAACAGATGATCACCCTGGGCGCGGATGCCCCGGTGTCTTTCTTCGCCTACCCCAATGTGCCCGGCATTCTGACGCCGCCCGAGTGCGAGATACTGGCACTGGCAGATGCCAATGCCGATATCGACGGCGTACTGGCTGCGCTGGTTGAAGCACTGGGCGCGGCGGATATTGAGCCAACCCTGAATCCGTTGGATTTGCCCGATGCGCCGAGTGGCCCGCTGGATGCCGCCGCCGCGGGCCAGTCACTCGCTCACTACCTGCCTGAGGATGCCATTGTGGTAGATGAAGGCATTACGGCGGGACTGGCCTGTTTCCCGGCAACGGTAAAAGCGCGCCAACACGACTGGTTGAACCTGACCGGTGGCTCCATCGGCTGGGGTTTGCCCGCTGCCGTGGGCGCTGCCATCGCCCAGCCCGACCGGAAGGTGATCTGTATGGAGGGGGACGGCAGTGCCATGTACACCGTCCAATCCCTGTGGACCATGGCGCGGGAAAACCTGGACGTGACGGTCATCCTGTTTAACAACCGTAAGTACAACGTGCTCGAAGTGGAGTTTGCCCGCACCGGTGCACGTGGTGGTAAGCCGGGTCCGAAAGCGGCCAGCTCGCTGGATATCGGTACGCCCGATATGGATTTTGTCGCGATTGCCGAGGGGATGGGGCTGAAAGCGGGTATTGCCGAAACCGCTGAGGCTTTCAATCAACTGATGGAGGAGGGGATGGCCACGCCTGGGCCTCTGCTTATCGACGCCCGGATTCCCCCGCTGGATCTGGGTTGGTAGCAGCACTTCGTATTTGTCGCGGGGTACTGTTGTACCATCGGCGACAGGCACGATTAAAGGCGCTCTGCTCCGCGTAGCCCAACAGGCCGGTAATCTGACTCAGGTAGAGTCCCGGTTGTTGCAGGTAGTCGAGCGCCAGTCGTTTTCGCTCTTCATCCAGCAGGTCTTCAAAGCGCAAGTCGTCCTGGGCCAGCCGGCGCTGCAGTGTTCGCGGGTGCATCGAGAGATGCTCCGCAATGCTGCCAATCCTGCACTGGCCAGTGGCGATAAGCTGGCGAATCAGTGACCGCACCTGATCTGCCAACACTGCAGTTGAGCTTGTGAAGTGACTATCCAGGTAAGAGCGGGCGAGTTCATGCGTGGCGTTGTCTGCGTGATCGATCTCCCGATCAGCCACCTCCTGCGGAATGTGGAAGCCACACCATTCCTGTTCGAATAATACTTCGCAGTTAAACACTTCCCGGTAAACAGCGTAGCGCGACAGCCTGGCATGTCTGAAGGCGACTTTCGTTGACTGAAACTCTCCACCTGCCGTCAAGCTGAGTAATTGCAGGCCGTTGGCCAGACTCAATTCATAGGCCTGTCGATTTTGCTGCAGGCTGAGTTCATTGATGTGATAGCTGAACTGAAAACCGGACGTGTCCACTGTCGGCGTCAGGTGCAGGCTAAGGGCCGGAGAATGGAGGTGGAGATATCCCGCGATCGTGTTGCAGGCACCCAGTACGGTATTTGCATTGCGGGCGATCACAGCCACCGGCCCCAGGATATCCAGGCCTTGGTAGCGGGAGAGTCGCAGGCCAAAGTCAGGGCAGTCCAGCATTTGCGCACTGGCCTCCAGTAGGGCCGCTGCATTCCGGTACGGGATGAAGCTATCCGCACTGTCGGTTGAGCCGTCCAACCGGTACTGACGCAACAAACTCTGGGGGTCGCCACCGAGTTTCGCTACCAGATCATGGTAACCGCGCAAGGTAGTGGCACGGATCAGGCTCTGCATGATTTTCGCCAGATGATAAAAATATGTCGCATGAAGGCAATTATTGCAGTTTCTCACCGGATAAGCTGCCACAATCAGAATAAATGGCGCACGGCGATGGATAAAACCACAACTGACCAATCGACCTACGACGTATTGATCATCGGTGCCGGCCTGTCGGGCATCGGTACTGCCTGCCACATACGGCGGGAGCATCCCGGCAAGCGAATTGCCATTCTCGAGCGACGGCAGCGTATGGGCGGTACGTGGGACCTGTTCCGCTATCCAGGTATTCGCTCCGACTCAGACATGTTCAGCTTCGGCTACAAGTTCCGCCCCTGGAACGAGCTGAAAGTACTGGCCGATGGCCCCTCGATCCGACGCTACATCGCAGAAACGGCGCAGGAGCACCAACTGGAAGAGTGCGTTCATTACGGCGTTGAAATCGTTGAGGCGAACTGGAGCAGTGAAGAGCAGTGTTGGCTGCTGACGGGGCAGGACGCCCAAAGCGGTGAGCGACGAGTGTATCGGGGCCAATTCCTGGTTAGCTGCAGTGGCTACTACGATTACTCGAAAGGGTATCGCCCGACCTTCCCGAACGAGGAGGCCTTCGGCGGAGAGATCATACATCCGCAACTGTGGCCTGAAGACCTCGATTACCGTAACAAGCGTGTTGTCGTGATTGGCAGTGGTGCAACGGCGGTAACACTGGTACCGGCGATGGCAGACAGCGCCGCGCACGTCACCATGCTGCAGCGTTCGCCGTCGTATGTGTATTCCCTACCGGGGCGGGACTGGCTGACCGGATTGCTCGCGCGGGTTTTACCGTCCGGGTGGGTTTTTGCACTCACACGAAAGCGGAATATTCTGCTGCAACAGTGGATGTACCAGGCGTGTCGGCGGTGGCCGGAGAAGGCGAGGCGCTTTCTGCTGAAACGTGTACGGAAGCAGGTAGGTCCAGACTTCGACATGCGCCACTTTACGCCCGAGTACATGCCCTGGGATGAGCGATTGTGTGCAGTACCCGACGATGATCTGTTCCGTGTGCTGCGAGAAGGCAAGGCGTCTGTGGTCACCGACAAGATCGAACGCTTCACTGAGCATGGCATCCGTACAGCATCAGGCACCGAGATTCCAGCCGATATCATCGTTACCGCAACGGGGCTACAACTGCAGTTGATGGGCGGGGTAACACTGAAGGTCGACGGCCAAGCGCGGCCACTGAAAGGGCAGATGACCTACCGCGGCGCGCTGGTGGAGAACGTGCCCAACATGGCGTGGATCTTTGGCTATACCAATGCTTCCTGGACCTTGAAGGCAGACCTGGTTGGGGAGTACCTGTGCCGCTTGCTAGGGCACATGGACGCCAATCACTACCGCGTGGTGTGGCCACGCGATAACGAAGGGCAAGTGCTGGACGAGGGTATTTTGGATTCCCTGCAGGCCGGCTACGTGCAGCGGGGCCGCGACGCGATGCCCCGCCAGGGTCGCACGCTTCCATGGCGGGTTTTCATGAATTATGGCTGTGACCGCAAGCAACTACTGGAAGATCCAGTCGAAGATGAACATTTAACGTTTATTCCGGCCAACACGGGTTCGGGCGAGTCGGCCCAGCCTGCTCGCGCTGCGTAAAGAAAAACAAGGAAAATATTGTTATGTCAGTGATACAACGGGTCTCAGTGCTCGGCGCCGGCGTACTGGGTGGGCAAATCGCCTGGCACACAGCCTTCAAGGGGAAAGACGTCTGTGTGTTCGATATCAGCGCGGAGGCATTGGCGCGGTGTCGTGAAAACCACGCACTTTACGCCGACATTTATCGCGCAGAACTCTCTGCATCTGACGACGATATCTCGGCCACCCAATCACGTTTGTCGTACACCGACTCACTTGCAGAAGCGGCATCCGGTGCCGACCTGGTGATTGAAGCCGTGCCTGAGGATCCGGCGGTAAAGAACGCCGTGTATGCAGAATTGGCACCGCTGCTGCCAGAGCACACTTTAATCGCTACCAATTCTTCCACCTTGCTGCCTCGCGACTTCGCCGAAGTCACCGGGCGCCCGGAGAAATACTGCGCACTGCACTATGCCAATCTGATCTGGCGGATGAACCTGACCGAAATCATGGCGCATCCCGGTACCTCGAAAGAAACGCTGGCAGCGGTGACGGAATTTGCGATCGATACCGGCATGGTGCCCATCCCGGTCTGCAAGGAACAAAACGGCTACGTACTGAATACCTGGCTGGGCGCGCTGCTCAACGCAGCACAGACGCTGGTAACCAATGGCGTGGCCACGCCCGAAGTCGTTGACCGCACCTACATGCTGGCCAATCGCGGCTGCGCCGTGGGACCGATGGGGTTGATTGACGTGATCGGCATGAACACGGTGTACAACATCAACATGCATTGGGGAACGCTGTTCAACGATCCGCAGGTCCTCGCCAACGCGGCCTACCTGAAGAACAACTTCATCGACAAGGGCTTGCTGGGTACCCAGACCGGGCAGGGCTATTACAGCTATCCCGATCCGGCGTTTCTGCGTCCGGGGTTTCTGAGTGTGCCCGATAAATCCGTCATCGATGAGATCGTAGATCAGGTGGCATTGCCTCCCGGGTTGTAGTCTCGACCCGCACCGGCTGGGCGGCAAGACGATGTCGCCACCTCAAAATTCTGCTGAGCAGCTATAGTATGGTGAACCGAATTTGTCTGCCGGACAGTACGGAGTCACCCATGAAGCACGACAAACGCAGCGTCCACCGGCCGGAGTTTATCTCCGGCAGCGACTTGCCCATCCCCACCCTGGAAATATTGCGCCCTGACGGGACCCTGTACGAGCGCGCCGAAGCACCCGAACTGTCCCGGGACCTTGCGGTTCGCATTTATCGCACCATGGCTTTCACCCGCATTCTGGACGAGCGCATGACTTCCGCCCAGCGCCAGGGCCGGCTGAGCTTTTATCTCACCTGCGCCGGTGAAGAAGCCGCTGTTGCCGGTAGCGCAGCAGCCTTTGACGACGGCGATATGATCATGGGCCAGTACCGGGAGCAGGCGGCCCTGCGTTTCCGGGGCTTCACCGCGCGGCAGTTCATGACCCAGTTGCTCAGTACTCGCAATGACCTGGGCAAGGGCCGGCAAATGCCGGTGCACTACGGCTGCCGCGACTTGAATTTCATGACCATCAGTTCGCCGCTGGCAACCCAGATCCCACAGGCAGCCGGTTATGCCTACGGCCAGCGGCTGGACGCCGGTAAGTCAGACAGCGACGGCGGCCTTTGCACTCTGTGCTACTACGGAGACGGTGCCGCTTCCGAAGGCGATTTCCATGCCGGGATGAACATGGCCGCAGTGTTGAAGTGCCCCGTCGTGTTCTTCTGTCGCAATAATGGCTACGCTATTTCCACGCCTACCGCCGAGCAATACGCCGGCGATGGCATTGCCTCCCGCGGTGTGGGCTATGGCATGCAAACCATCCGCGTGGATGGTAACGACATTCTGGCGGTCTACGCGGCTTCGGTTGCGGCCCGGCGCAATGCCGTGGAATCGCTCGAGCCGGTGCTGATTGAGGCGATGTCTTACCGGCTCGGCGCGCATTCCACCTCTGACGACCCCAGCGGCTATCGCAGCAGAGAGGAGGAGGACCGCTGGCGGGAAATGGACCCCATCGAACGCATGCGCCTGTGGTTGGTGGCGCGCGACTGGTGGAGCGAAGGCGAGGAAAAAGAAACGCTGGAGGGCTACCGCGCTGAGGTTTTAGCGGAGCTCAAGGCAGAGGAAAAGGAACCGAAACCGCCCTTGTCTCTGTTGGTGGAAGACGTTTACGACACGCCGCCGTGGCATCTGCGCGAACAAATGGATGCGCTGAATGACCACGTTCGGCAATACCCGGATCACTATCCCTCCGGCAAAGGAGTTTGAGTCGTGGCCCAGATCAATTTACTGCAAGCGGTTAATCAGGCACTGGATATCGCCATGGCGGCGGACGATAGAGTGATCTGCCTGGGTGAGGACGTTGGCGGATTTGGTGGTGTATTCCGCGCCACCAGTAACCTGCAGGAAAAGTACGGTAAGGCGCGCTGTTTTAATACGCCGCTGACAGAGCAGGGCATCGCCGGTTTCGCGATTGGGCTGGCTGCCCAGGGCAAGGTGCCCGTCGCGGAAATCCAGTTCGCGGACTACATCTTCCCAGCCTTCGACCAGATCGTGAATGAAGCGGCCAAGTTCCGTTATCGCTCGGGCAACCAGTTCGACGTGGCGGGGCTGACAATTCGTTCGCCGTACGGTGGGGGTATTGCCGGCGCCCTGTATCACTCCCAATCTCCGGAGGCCTATTTCTGTCACACACCTGGCCTCAAGGTAGTGGTCGCCAGCGGCCCCAGAGACGCCAAGGGATTACTGACGGCGGCCATTCACGATCCCAACCCGGTGTTGTTCTTTGAGCCCAAACGGCTCTACCGGGCCGCTGTGGGAGAAGTCCCGGAAGGCGACTTTTCCTTACCGCTGGGAAAAGCGGAAGTGGTCCGTGAGGGTGAGGACATCTCCTTGTTAGGTTGGGGCGCACAGATGGAGCATCTGCTCAAGGCCGCTGATCTCGCGGCTGAGGACGGCGTGGCCTGCGAGGTGATCGACCTGCGCACCTTGTTACCCTGGGACCGCGACTGTGTCGCGGAGTCTGTGCGTAAGACAGGACGGCTGGTAATCGCTCATGAAGCGCCATTAACCGGCGGTTTTGCGGGGGAAATCAGCGCAAGCATTCAGGAGCAGTGCTTCCTCTATCTGGAAGCGCCGATCGCTCGTGTGACCGGCATAGACACTCCCTTTCCGCTGGCGCAGGAGAAAGAGTACATGACCGACCAGTGGAAGATTCTGGAAGCAGTGAAAAAGAGCCTGAACTATTGAAATTCTAGCTGGAGAGCTGGCATGAAGACCGATTTTATTCTGCCCGATATCGGTGAGGGCATCGTGGAGTGCGAGATCGTCCAGTGGCTGGTGGCGGAGGGCGACCAGATCGCTGAAGACCAGCCCGTGGCCGAGGTGAGCACCGACAAGGCGATGGTAGAAATCCCGTCGATCTATAGCGGTAGAGTGCTGAAACTATACTACGCCGAGGGCGATATCGCGCGCGTACATGAGCCCCTGTTCGCCCTGGAGCGGGAAGACGATGGTGCGGGAGACAGCGCTTCAGCCTCGGAAGCGGCCCCGGCAACAACGGAGGCAATGCCTGAACAAGCGGCCGCCAAAGCGCCGGCAGCGCCCAAAGGGGGCGAAAAAGTACTGACCACACCAGCGGTTCGGCGTATTGCGCGAGAACACGACCTCGACCTCAGCCAGGTAGCCGGCACAGGCAAGAACGAGCGAGTGCTGAAAGAAGATGTGTTGGCCTACCTGTCACAAAAGGACGGAGCAGCCCAGCCTGCAGCAAGAGCGACCACGGCAACGGAAGACAGGGTAGAAGCCATTCGAGGACCCCGCGCTGTCATGGCGCGCGCCATGATGGAATCCGTGTCTACGATTCCTCACTTTACCTATGTCGACGAAGTTGACCTGACAGCGCTGATAGCACTGCGCTTGCGACTCAAAGAGCGTTTCGCCGAACAGGAAGTGCGGCTGACCATGATGCCCCTGTTCATCAAGGCTTTGTCACTGGCGATCAACGATTTTCCGATCATGAACAGCCGCCCGAACGAGGACTGCACGGAACTGCATTACATCGGCAGCCACAACATCGGCATGGCCGTGGATTCACGCGTGGGTCTGCTGGTGCCCAATGTCAAAAATGTGCAGGACATGACTTTGCTGGAGCTGGCACGTGAATTAAACCGGCTCACTGAAGTGGCCCGGTCGGGGCGGATCGACCCAGCCGACCTGCGCGACGGCACCATCACTATCTCCAACGTGGGCGCCGTGGGCGGCACGGTGGCAACGCCCATTATCAATAAGCCGGAGGTGGCCATTGTGGCCCTGGGTAAAGTCCAGCGCTTGCCTAGATTTAACGATAAGGGCGAGGTGGAAGCCCGCCAGTTGATGACCGCCAGTTGGTCAGGTGATCATCGGGTGATCGACGGCGCGACCATGGCACGCTTCAGCGATACCTGGAAAGGCTTTCTGGAAGATCCATCTTCGATGTTGGCAGCGATGCGCTGAGTGCCTGAAGTTACTGCATGGATATGATTCGCCCGGAGGGCAATAGCCGCGGGCTACAACACTTCTATATCAATGAAGAGCAGTCGATCTACCTGCTCAGCCATCGCGATGCTCGCAAGCTCAAACAGTGGCTGGCACTGTGTGAAGAGCAGCTCCAGCTATTGGGCTACGAAGCCATCGAAATCATCGGCAAGGGCGCTTACGGCTTCGTGTTTGCGGCGCGCGAGGCCGGCGTGTCTGCCAGCGAACGACAACTGGTGTTCAAGTTCGCTCGAATTACGCTCCCTCGCCACGTACAGGATCGTCTGGAAGAAGAAGCCTATATGTTGGCCCAGGTGGCGCTGCCTCATATTCCAGCGTTTATAGAGTTCCAGCGCGTACGCGGCCAGTCGATCCTGATGATGGAGCGCGGCCCGGGTATCAATTTACAGGAACTCATCCTGAAACGCGGTCGCGTGGAACCTCGACTCGTATTGAAAATCGCCGCGCAACTGGCCGATATATTACGCTCCTTGCGTGATGACGCCTTACGCCGTGATCGCCCTCCGATTATTCACGGTGACATCAAACCTTCCAATGTGGTTTTTGACGAGGAACGGGAGGAAGTAGCGCTGATCGATTGGGGGGCCGCTGTGTTCGCGCAGCAGGATGCGAGCCGACAGTTTACCAGTGTGGCCGGGCTGGCCGCCTTGTCTTCAGACCCGCAGCAAACCAACGCCAAATTGGGTGACATTTACTTTATTGGTGAAGAGCAACTCAGTGGTGCGCTGTCATGCCCACGCTTTGACGAGCAGGGTGTTGCCGGTACTTTGTATGCGCTGGCATCGGGCCAGTCGAGCCGCTTTGGCAGCCGCGTAATTACGCCCACCAGTCTTGGGCTACCCATTGAATTCGCTCGCACACTGAGCAACCTGTTGTCGCCGGACCCGTCGATGCGGGACAGGGCAGGGGACTACTTTCTCGACAATATGCGGTATATGAAGCGTATCGTGATCCCGTCAGAGCACAACGCATCGCAACCTGCAGAGCAACCCTTAGTCCCCGTCTGGGAATCGCCCGAACCACGCGACGTCGACAGTGTGGTTTATAGCTCGCGCAAGTCCTTCCTACGGCAGGAGATCCCGGAGAAACTGGTGGCTGATGTGGACCCCACCGAGCTCGATCGCTACTACAAAAACTATCTCGAAGGGATGGGCGACACGGAAAAAGCCTTCGTTATCGCCGTAAGCCACCTGGGTTATTTCCCCGTGGTGGGTGGGCTCGCCATCCACTGGAACGAGGAGGGGATGAATATCGACTCCAACCTCAATCTCTACGATGCAGCGCTTTATCCGGCCTTTACTTCAGCGGTCAACAATGTGGTGCATCTGGGCCGGGCGATCAATAAAACCGGCGTGTTCAAAAGCTGTATGTTCGACGCGCGCAACACACTCCACATCGAGCGCAGATCACGGAACGATTCCTTCCGGGTCAAACCTGGCATGCACATCCCCTATGAAGTGAGTGAAATGCCGCCGGAAGGCGCAGACAGTAAATTGCACTCCTATTTTGAAGATGGTGACGACCCGGATGAGATGCTGGAACTGCCGCGATCCATACTCGATCAATTGGCGATCATGAACAGCATCGACCACACCGGCTGTATCATCTTTGAAAGTCTGGAATTCGACCTGAAAATTCACAACTACCTGCAACTGCTCGACCCGGAACAGGAACCCAGGTTCAAAGCGTGCCTGGACGACATTCTGGGTCAGCTACACCTGATTTCGGATCTGGGGGTATCGGGCTTTATGAAACTGCTGGATACCGACACCAAGTTTTTCCCCTTTCTAGCGCAACAGCCTGAGCGATTTGCTTGAATTGGGTACTATAGTTGCGCGGATTTATTCGGGAGAGCTGTGATATGCCCAAAACATCAATAACTTTTGCTGTTCCCCTGTTTCTGGCGACGGTGAGCACAGCATCGGCCGCCCCGGCCCAATACACCATAGATAACGTGGTGAATACCTTCGATCCTGGCAACACCAATCCAACCCGTGTCGGCTACCAGTACTGGTTCGCCGACAAAACCTTCGCCAATGGCAAAACGCTAAAACTCAGCGTGGTCAAGCCGCACGCTGCCACTCATGCGCCGCACCAACACGAGGAGGACGAGTTCTTTTTTGTCCTCGAGGGAACCGCGGAATTCCATCTGAACGGAGAAACGCGAACGGGCGGCCCGATGACCAGTTTTTACTGTCCTTCAGGCAGTATGCATGGCATCAGGAACGTGGGCGATACGGAGCTGAAGTACCTGGTGATCAAGCAATACCTCAGTAAGGAGTAGTACTCCCAGGTCAGGCAGGTGAGCGTTCTGCCAATCGATCGAGCACACGCACAAAAGTGTCTGCTTCCTGCGCGCCTGGCACTGAGTACCTTTCGTTGAAGTAGAACATCGGCACCGCGTGAACCTCGCGGTCCAGCCACATGGCCTGCTCTGCACGAACAGTATCAGCGAAGCGCGCGTCCTCAAGGATCGCAGTAGCTTCATCGCGTGCAAGTCCGACTCGTTCTGCCGCAGCTACCAGCACCGGGATCTGACTAACGTCCTCGCGATGACTGAAAAACGCCTCAAACAAGGCTAGCTTGAGCGCTGTCTGCCGACCCTGCAGACCCGCCCAATAGAGAAGCTGGTGCGCGCGAAAGGTATTCACCATACGCATGCCGTCAAAGTAATCGAATGTAAACCCCAGGGAATCCCCCAGCGTTGTCAGTCGGGAGCGTGCCGCACGGCTGGCTTCAGGCGTAGTACCGTACTTTTGCGCGACATGCTCGCGTAAGTCCTGTCCCTCTGCGGGCATGTGTGGATTCAGCTCAAACGGATGCCAGCGGTATTCAACGTCAAACCGCTCGGGCATGGTAGCCAGCGCCTTCTCCAATTGTTTGTAGCCGATGATGCACCAGGGGCACACTACATCGGAGACGATGTCGACCTGTAGGGCTTGTTTGTCTACTGCTTGTGTCACAGGGTTAATCTCCTAGCCGCGCAATGATTAACGCGCGCAATTCCGCTTCATAGTGTTGACAGGCCTCATCATAGACCGCCTGATCGAACATGCGAGACAGCGTTGGTTGCGATACAGCAAAGTAGTGTGCAGCCCCCAGAAACTGATACACCAGCGCCAGCGCCTGACCGCGGCTGATGTCAGCCTGAGATTTAATCGCGAGGACGCATTCAACCAGCGAGTCAAGCCAGGGCTGCAAATACCAGTTGGCCGCGCTGCTGGCTCGCTGCTCATTGTCCAGCAATTCGCGCATGATAAGGCGCGCGGCATCCTGATCGCCCATTTGCATGCGGTATTGGCTCAGCACCCGTTCTGTAAGGTCGGCTATCGGATCGAGTTCGCTATTTGACGGCGTCGAACTCTCTGCCATTAGCTCGTTCGAGATTCGCTGCAGAACCTCACCGTACAACTTTTCCTTACTACCAAAATGATGCAGCAGGGCCTGTTTGGTCAGGCCCATCTGTTGCGCGATGGCGGCAATACTAACGCCATAAAAACCCTTTTCTGCAAAGAGTTTTTGGGCGGTGCGTATGAACTGGTCACGTGTGCTGGTAGTCATGGTTGGGTCTCAAAGTCAGGCGCTCAGTGTAACCCAGGGCTTGACACCTTACCACTCGGTAAGTATTCTCGGATCCACTTACCGAATGGTAGGTGCACTGAGTGAGGGAACCCGACGATGGACAAAAGCACCCAAATCACCCTGCTGGATGAACTGGTTAATCTGCATGCGAGCAAATCACCGTACCTCGACGAGCGGTGGGAGCAGATCGATTGTGAGCGATACCTGTCCCAGGAACGCTTTACGCGGGAGCAGGCACGCATTCATCGCGGATTACCTCAAATCGTTGCTCACAGTTCGGACCTCCCCGAGCCAGGCGCTTTCAAAACCCTGAATTTTGGTGGTGTGCCTTTGCTACTGACCCGAGGCGAAGAGGGGCAGGCAAGGGCGTTTTATAACGTGTGCCGGCATCGGGGGGCAGAACTGGTACCAGAAGAGTCTGGCTGCAAACACCGCTTTAGCTGCCCGTACCATGCCTGGACCTGGGACAATGCCGGCAAACTGATTGCCGTCCCCCACGAAAAGACCGGCTTCCCCGGACTGGATCGCAGTACACATGGTCTGCATACCGTGCTCTGTGAAGAATATGCCGGCTGGGTGTGGATCGATTTGTCCAGGGAAGCGAATAACATCGATATTGCCCGCTATCTCGGTGAAATGTCCGGCGAGATAGCCGCAATGTCAGCAGGCGAGCACGTCGTGTTCGACAGCACAACCATGGACATCCCCGCCAACTGGAAGTTACTGGTGGAAGGGGGGCTCGAGGCCTATCACTTCCGCGTGGCACATCGAAATACCATCGCGCCCTTGTTTCTGGACAACCTGTCGTCCTACCAGTGTTTTGGTCGCCACACGCGCTCGATACTGCCGCGCAGTACCTTGCCTGAGCTGCGTGAGCAACCGCAGAGCAATTGGCGCATGGGCGAGCACGCCAATGTGCTGTACAGCTTGTTCCCAGGCTCACAGTTCCTGGTTCAGGAGGATCACTTTGTGTGGATTCAGGGGATTGCGCTATCGCCTGGTAAAACACGACTGAAGCTGTCGACGATGATTCCAACTAAAGAGAACACGCCAGAGCGTCAGGCCTATTGGGCCCGCAACCACGAATTAACCCTGATTACCTTGAAAGAAGATTTCGATCTGGCCGAAGGCATACAGCGGGGGCTGGAAAGTGGCGCAAATACCCACCTGAATTTTGGGCGGTTCGAAGGCGCGCTAGCAGCTTTCAACGCCTTCGTGGACGACGCGATTGCCTGAACTCCAGCGGTTCAACTCTGCACGCCCGCAGCCCGGGCGACGAAGGACCAGATCTCATGTTGCACTTCGGTAATCGGTGGCACCGGTTTGGTGTTGAGCGCGGTGCGGACGCCTTCTGTAACGCCGGCGAGAATCATCGACACCAACAGTAGCGGGTTGTACGACGCGCTGATTTCACCTGCATTCTGGGCCTGGGCAATATTTTTCGCGCCCAACTCATGCAAGCGAATTGCCCGCGTGGCTTCTTCGGCGACGAGTGAGGGCTCCGTGCGCAACCGCGTTGCCACGATCAGAGCGACGGGATCGCGGTAAAAAAATTCAACCATGGCAAAAACTCTGGCCCGCTCGCGCTCCGCCCAGGTCTCACCCTCAAACGGAATGGCGGTCACGTGGTCATCCATTGCAGCGTAGAACGTATGCACCAAGGCCTTGATCAGGCCGGCCTTGTTGCCGAAGTGGTAGTAGGTCAAACCGTCCGACACACCCGCGCGCTTGGCCACCTTGGCCAACTCCAACTCGCCGTCACCCTTGATCAATTCTGCGCGGGCGGCGTCCAGAAGTTGGTCCCGCGTTGCCTTCCTGGCCGGTTTCTTAGTGCTACTTTTCGTCTGCTTTTTTGTCGCGGGCGAGGCCATGGTCAAATATCCTCGAGAAGACGTTTGGGATGCATGCCGTTAACCATGCCGATGAAAGGCGGGTGGATCGAGTAGCCCAACATGCGCCTGATGTCTTCGGACACTTCCTTGACCACGGGCAGCGGCGTGCCCAAAAAATAATTTTCCTGTGTTCGCACCCACGGTTCGCAGTATTGGCAGGTAACGGCGAGTCGATCGCTGGTAGATCGATTAGCCCCGCCACCGTGCCAGAACGTGCCTGGGTAAAAAATGACAGAGCCCGCCGGCATTACCGCGGGGCGAGCTTCCTCCCGCATTGGCTGCCGGTCGTCACCCCAGCGATGGGAACCGGGCACGATTGCGGTGGCTCCATTGGTTTCAGTAAAGTCGTCAAGGGCCCATACGGTTGCCGCACCCAGGGGAGGGCGGGGGCGTGGCACGGGATAAAAGCTGTCATCGGTGTGCAAGGCCTGCTCCGATTCGCCGGGCAGAATGTTGATGATCTGCAATTGGGATAAGAGGTAGTTGGGCTGGAAAATTTCATCCAGCAAGGCCAGTATCCGCGGGTGGTCCACCAGACGATCAAGCCCCCGAGTCTTGGCTAATACCGCGTATACACGCTGTGTTCTGGTGCCCTCGAAGTCATTGCGACCAACTTCCTTGAGCAGGGGGGCAGCGGCAGCTCGAATGCTCTCCAACTCCTGTTCAGACAGCAGGTTTTCGATCACCACATAGCCTCTTTCCTCGATCGAGGCCAGGTCCGCTGCCACTGTCTCGCGTGGAACCCGGGCGGCAGCCTCGCTGGTGGTCCGGCGGTACTTTCCCGCCAGGTCGGATTTAAAGTATTTACCCGTGGCAACGTCTGATGACATATCACTATTCCTGATATATTGAGTTGAGCTCAACTCAAATTAGTCGATGTTCAAGCGGACGTCAAGGTTCCAAAAATGCAGGGGTGGTGTCGATCGGCGACGATTGCGTACAGATGCTACGGTGATAGGGTAGGGGGGATTGATCCAAGTTGAACGACAAACGAGAAATTTCGACAATCATGGAGAGTCAGCAAAATCGTGTGCTTATCCTGTACGCCCACCCTTCGAGTGCGCGATCGGAAGTGAACTCGCCCTTGCTGCAGGCCTCAAGAGGGCGTGAGGCCGTCACGCTAGTGGATCTCTACGGCGAATACCCCGATTACCGCATCTCAATTGACCGCGAACAACAGCGGCTTCGCGAGCACGATGTGATCGTATTCATGTTTCCGTTGTACTGGTATTCCACGCCCTCGATCCTGAAGGAATGGCAGGACCTGGTGCTGGAGTACGGCTTTGCATACGGTACCGAAGGGACCGCGTTACACGGCAAAACCTTTTTTTGTGCACTGTCAGCCGGGGGCGCAGAGAAGGCCTATCACGCCGAGGGCTACAACCACTTCACCATCCGGGAACTCTTGCAACCGCTGGAACAAACGGCTCGCCTGACGGGTATGGCTTACCTGCCACCTTTCGCTCTGTTTGGCTCCCGCACGGCGGTCGACGAGGGACGTTTGTCGGGACACATTGCCGATTGGGAGCGGCTTCTGGACGCCGTTATTGAGGGGCGTATCGACACGGATGACGCCGCCACCCTTTCCACACTTAATGACGATCTATCCCGCGTGATTCGGAGCAAAGCATGACCGCATACTTTGTGCAGGCCTTTATCTATCTTTGCGCGGCAGTTATTGCGGTTCCACTGGCCAGGAAATTAGGCTTGGGGTCTGTGCTGGGTTACCTGGTGGCAGGTGTGGTCATCGGGCCAGTGACGGGCTTGGTCGGTCAGGAAACAGTGGCCATCCAGCACTTCGCTGAGTTTGGTGTAGTGATGATGCTGTTCCTGGTAGGCCTTGAACTGGAGCCACGATCGCTCTGGCAAATGCGCAATCGACTACTGGGGCTGGGTGGCCTGCAAATGGCTTTGACCACTGCCGCATTTGCCGGTATTAGTTTGCTCGCCGGCTTGGGGTGGACCGTCGCACTGGCCGTTGGCCTGATTCTATCGTTGTCCTCAACCGCTATTGTGTTGCAGACATTGGGTGAAAAGGGTCTGACCAAAACCGAGGGTGGCCAAAGTTCCTTCTCAGTCCTGCTGTTTCAGGATATTGCCGTGATCCCCATTCTGGCACTGATGCCACTACTGGCATTGCCGGAGCTATTGGACCAATCACAGGCATTGTCGACAGGCGCTGATCATCACGAAGAACTTAGCCTGGTAGCTGGCCTGGCGCCATGGGCACATGCGGCGGTGGTAGTTGCCGCGGTGGCTGGGCTAGTCGTGGGCGGGCACTTCGTCAGCCGCCCAATGTTCAGGTACGTAGCCGCATCCGGATTGCGGGAAGTGTTCACGGCGGCCGCGCTAATGCTTGTTATCGGTATCGCTGCGCTGATGAGTCTGGTCGGGTTGTCGCCTGCTCTGGGCACCTTCCTGGCGGGGGTAGTACTCGCCAGCAGTGAGTTCCGCCATGAACTGGAGGCCGACATTGAGCCCTTTAAAGGCTTGTTGCTCGGACTGTTCTTTATCACGGTAGGTGCCGGTATCAACTTCAATGTGTTGGCGGACAACCTCGAAACGGTTCTGCTCGCCACCGGCGGCCTGATGCTGGTCAAGGCCATCGTACTGTTACTACTGGCGCTTTTGTTCAAGCTGCAGGGAACCGACCGCTGGTTACTGACCCTGGGATTGGCACAGGCAGGTGAATTTGGTTTTGTGCTGTTGAGTTACGCCTCACAGCATTCGGTGCTACCTGGCCACCTCAGCCAATTGTTGGCATTGGTCGTTGGCCTGTCCATGTTCCTCACGCCGGTGCTCTTTATCCTACTCGATAAGGTCATCGTGCCGCGCTATACCAAAACTGACCAAAGCGCGGCCTACGATGAGATCGGGGCATCCGGGCCAGTAATCATTGCGGGAATCGGACGATTTGGCCAAATCGTAAATCGTATGCTGGTAGCTCATGGCGTGGAAACTGTAGTGCTGGATTCCCAGTCGGGCCAGATCGAGAACATGCGCAAGCTCAATGTTCGTAGTTTTTTTGGCGACGCATCCCGCGCAGACTTGTTACACGCAGCCGGTATTGATGAGGCCAGTCTGCTGGTGATCGCGATTGATGACAGGGGGCGCGCGGTGGATTTGGTTAAGCACGCCAGAGAAAACCATCCGAAGCTAAAAATCCTGGCACGGGCATTTGACCGTGGACACGGCTATGAACTTCGTCATGCGGGCGCCGACGTTATCCTCAGTGAAACGTATCACTCGGCGTTACAAATGGCGGGGGAAGCTCTGCGCGGACTCGGTGTACATCCCTTCACCGCCGAGCAAATGAAGTATGCCTTTGTAGAAACAGAACAGGCAGAGAACGAAAAACTCTACCAAAGCTGGTTGCATGAGGAGGAGGGCAGGGCCTTTACGCAGCATTATCGAGAGTTGTTTATGAAACTGGAGGCGCTCCTTGCCGATGCGATGCAGAGCGACCGTACTGACAGGCACTCCGGTGCCGAACGAGGGTGGACCCCGCCACCTAAGGGTTATACCGAGGACTTCCAATGATTTCTCCAGAAATGCCTT
Source organism: Gammaproteobacteria bacterium (assembly GCA_030427085.1). Classification (GTDB taxonomy): domain Bacteria; phylum Pseudomonadota; class Gammaproteobacteria; order Pseudomonadales; family Halieaceae; genus JAUHXH01. Next base: position 592,752 of record JAUHXH010000001.1, read on the forward strand.
ACGAAAAAAAGTTTATAGAAGTAGAAGGCAAGCAGATTGCCTATGTGGACGCCGGTGCAGGTGACCCCGTTGTATTGCTGCACGGTAACCCCACTTCCTCCTACTTGTGGCGAAACGTAATCCCGGAATTGGAAAGCTCTGGCCGGGTGATCGTGCCGGACCTGATCGGGCAGGGAGATTCCGAAAAGTTACCGGCCAGCGATGGTCCTGATCGCTATGGCTTTCTGGTGGCTTACAAGTACCTTGAAGGATTGCTGGCCAAACTCGGACTGAAAGAGAAAGTTACATTGGTTATCCATGACTGGGGTAGCGGCCTTGGCTTCCACTGGGCGAAAAACCACCCGAACGCCGTGAAAGGTATCGCTTACATGGAGGCGATAGTCTGCCCTGTCACCTGGGATGCGTGGCCAGAGCAGGCCAAGGGAATTTTTCAAGGCTTTCGATCGCCAAAGGGGGAAGACCTGATACTCAATCGGAATATGTTTATCGAAGCAGTGCTACCTAATTCAGTGCTGCGTGGCCTCAGCGAGGCAGAGATGGAACACTACCGGAAACCCTTCCTTGAGCCTGAAAATCGACAGGTCACCCTGAACTGGCCACGGCATATCCCCATTGATGGCGAGCCGGAAGCGATGGCCAAGCTTGTTGGCGACTATGCAGCTTTCATGTCCGCCAGTGATATCCCCAAACTCTTTATCAACGCCGACCCTGGATCTATCCTCGTTGGACCCCAGCGAGAGTTCTGCCGCAGCTGGCCTAATCAGCAAGAAGTTACAGTAAAGGGCCTGCACTTCGTTCAGGAAGATTCCCCAGTGGAAATTGGTCAGGCCGTGGCAGCCTGGTTCTCTTCGCTGGACTGACTTCAGCCCACATTAGCTATATCGGTTACCACAGGAGCAAGCCGTGAGTATCGAGTCAAAGGGTGTCGAACAGGATTGTGATTGCTCAGACGGCACCGGTGCCGTTGAACAGATCATCCAGCCGCGAGATCGAGATTTGGGAGGGTTCTCGGTACGTCGTGTGTTACCTACAGCCCGGCAAAAGATGGTGGGTCCCTGGATCTTTTTTGACCACATGGGGCCGGCTACTTTTTCAGCTGGTGAGGGAATAAATGTCCGGCCGCACCCGCATATCAATCTGGCAACGGTGACTTATCTGTTTGAAGGTGAAATTCTTCACCGGGATTCCCTGGGAAGCCTGCAAGCTATTCGTCCGGGGGATATCAACCTGATGGTGGCTGGCAAAGGTATCGTTCATTCGGAGAGGGAGCGCCCCGAAGTCACCGCGCAGACTCATACGCTCCACGGCCTTCAGCTTTGGTTAGCGCTCCCGGAACGGCACGAGGAAATCGAGCCCGCGTTTCACCACTATCCCGAAGCGGATATCCCGACGGTAATCGTCGATGAAGTTCCCGTGCGCGTAATGATGGGCACCGCCTTTGGCACAACATCACCGGTGAAAACCTTTGCAGACACACTCTACGTCGAAGCGCACCTTCAGGCTGGACAGTGCATGACATTACCTGACGCCGAAGAGCGTGGTGTTTACGTTGCCAGTGGAGTGGTGAGTATCGATGACTGCCACGTGCCTGAGCATGGCATGGCGATTCTGCGCTCCGGGCCTTCGGTTTTGCGCGCAGAACAAGAGAGCCGAATAGGGATTATCGGTGGCGAAACGATGTCGAAGCGCTTCATTGAATGGAATTTCGTATCCAGTCGCAAAGAGCGCATCGAGCAAGCCAAGGAGGATTGGAAGCAGCAGCGTTTCCCACTCGTTCCAGGAGACGAAGACGAGTACATTCCCCTGCCCGAGTAATGGGGGGTATTACGAGCCCAGGGAGAGCACTGGGTAGAGTGAAGCAACGAGAAGCGTTGCCATCGTCACGTTAAACGCGATCAAACGACGTGAACTGGTAAGCAGGCGGCGAAGTTGCTGCCCCATCAGCGTCCAGATGCTTATGCAGGGTAGATTGATGCTACCGAACACCCCTGCAACCAATATCACCGAGACTAAGCTCTGTGACGGCGAGTACACGCTTATCGCAGTCAATGACATCGCCCAGGCCTTGGGGTTTACCCACTGGAATAAGGCCGCCTGCAGAAAGGTAAAGGGCTTTGCCGAGGACGTTTCGCCATAAGGGGCCGCGGCCGTTGCGATCTTCCATGCCAGGTACAGAAGATAGATGACGCTCAGCACTTTCAGAATCTGGTAGCTGGGCGGCCAGGCCTCAAACAAGCTCGCCAGGCCCACGCCCACCAGAACGATCATCAGGGTAAATCCCAAGCCCACGCCCAACATGTGCGGGACGGTAGGGCGAAAGCCAAAGTTGGCCCCTGAGGCCATTAGCATCAGATTGTTGGGGCCGGGTGTCAGGGACGACACCAGGGCAAAGAGCGCGAGGCCGGTGAGTAGTTCGTAAATCATGGCGCAATTATGGGGGATTTGTGGCGCAAGGTGCTTGCAAAGTCGTGCTTCCAGCGTCTATTTTTGCAATATATGGTTAAATTGGATCGAATAAACAACAGAATCTTGCATGAGCTGGTTATAGACGGCCGCCTCAGCAATGCCGACCTTGCCGCGCGGGTGGGATTGTCAGCGTCCGCCTGCCTGCGTCGCGTGCAGGAACTGGAACGTGGAGGCGTGATCAGTGGCTATCGAGCAGTGCTCAATCGCAGTGCTATCGGCATTGGTTTTACCGCTTACGTTGCGGTGGGATTATCCAGTCACACCAAAGCGTCCCAGCGAGCGTTTGAACGCTCCATCATCAAGTCTCCCGAAGTTCGCGAGTGCCACAATGTGACCGGTGTTTACGAATACCTGTTGCGCGTGGAGGTGAGCGATATCAATGCCTACAAGAGCTTTCACACCGACGTGCTAGGGTCATTGGCCCAGGTGAATTCCATTACCAGTTTTGTGGTGATGGAGTCGCCGAAAGACGAGCGAGCCTAGGCTACCAAGCCCGGTCCAGTAGCTGGCGCACAGGAGTCTCTCAGCACCAGGCTTGGCCGCAGGAGACGCGAGTGAGCAGGGCCCTCCGCTACAAGGTGCAGCAGCGTATCTACCAGTGCTTCGCCGGCGGCCAGCGTATCCTGACGCATCGTGGTGAGGGGTGGCCGGCAGTAGGCCGCCGCGCCGATATCATCGAAGCCAACCACACTGATCGTCCGCGGCACGTCGATGCCCTGGTCTCGCAGTGCGTTGATGGCGCCAATAGCAATCAGGTCGCTGGCGCAGAACAGGGCATCTATATCAGGATTGTCTTCGAGTAGGGCTTTCACCGCGTGGGCGCCACTGGACTCGCTGTTTTCGGCGTCTACCTGGCCTGCAGGGGAGGGGATACCCGCTTCAACCAGGGCCCGTTCGTAGCCGTGATACCGTGCGTAAAATTCGGGCGCCTGTTCTGAAGCTGTGCCGAGAAAGGCAATGTTATTGCGCCCCAGGGCCAATAGATGGCGAGTGGCCTCCAGGCCACCTCGCACATTGTCACATCCGACTGACACGCCGGGCTGTTCGGCTACTTGCGGACCCCACAGTACAAAGTGAGCACCAGATTCTGCGAGCCTTTCCAGGTTTTGCCGGGATCGGGTGTAGTCGCCGTAGCCCAACAAAATCAAACCGTCTGCGCGGTGCGCTTCTTCATAGCGTGCATACCAGTCCTCCGATAATTGCTGGAAGGACAGCAGCAGGTCGTAGTCACGCGCAGCACAGGTTCTCGCAATACTGCCCATCATGCTGAGAAAGAAAGGGTTGATGTGGGATTCGTCAGAGCCTTCGTCTTCAAACAGCAGCAAAGCCAGCGTACGTGTTTGCCCCGAGCGCAGGCTACTGGCGACGTGGTCGACCTGGTAGTTCAATTCGCGGGCAATGCTCTGTATACGTTGGCGAGTTTCAGGCGCCACCTGCGGGCTGTCACGCAGGGCGCGTGAAACGGTGCTCTGTGACACGCCGGCCAGCGCGGCGATATCCAGTGAGGTGGGCTTGCGAGTGCTCATGGCAACGTCCGAATTCGCGAAGCCCTGATTGTCCGGCTTTGCCGAAGGCGGCGCAATGCTGTGTGAAGACACCGGCTCGGAGGCTGTCAGTCGACCACGGCAAAAAAGCTGGCGAATTTTGTCAGGACGACACGACTGTCAGTGTGTTCTGCCGGCGATGGCGTGAGCCCCGGTGGGGTCACATCAGTAAACGCACCGGGCATAGTCAGCTCAACGCTTTCTGCACTGAGATTGAAAGCGCACAGCACATTGCGCTCAGGGCCGCGACGCTCAAACAGCAGAACATCAGAAGGAGCGTCCAGGAACCGAATGTCCCCGGTGCGCAATTCACTCAATTCCCGTCGCAGGGCAATCATTCGACGATAAGCCTGCAATACGGAGGCCTCGTCCGCCTCTTGTAACGACACGGCGCTGGCCCGGTGTTCAGTGGGAACAGGAAGCCAGGGCGTGGTGCTACTAAACCCTGCAGCGGTACCCTCATTACTCCACGGCAGCGGCGTGCGGCAACCGTCCCGCCCTTTGAACGTAGGCCAGAAAGCGAGCCCATAAGGGTCACGCACCTGATGTCGCTGGATGGGTGATTCCGTTAATCCCAGCTCTTCACCCTGATAGCTGCACACGCTGCCTTTGAGAGACAGCAACAGATTATTGAACATGACCGCCTGCATGGGAGATGGGTTGGGGCCGCCCCAACGGCTCAACACCCGGCGCACATCGTGGTTACCCACGGACCAGCAGGGCCAGCCTTGGCCGATGCGTTGCTCCAGTTCTTCCACGGTCCGTTTAATGTGTTGGGCACTGTACTCGTCGACGAGCAATTCAAAGCTGTAGGCCATGTGCAAGCGGCCCTGTGCGGTGTACTCCGCCATGGTGGCGAGGGAGTCTTCCGAGGAGATTTCCCCCAGAGTGACTACACTTGGGTAGCGATCGATCAATGACCGCAGGCGCTCCAGGAAGGGCAGCATTTCGGGGCGCGTATTGTTGTACAGGTGGCGTTGCCACGCGTAGGGGTTATCCACGGAAAAGCCGCGACCCTCGCGTTCTTCTGGCGGTTTGGGGGGGTTGTCGCGCAGTTGTTCGTCATGAAAACAGAAGTTGATCGCATCCAGTCGGAAGCCATCCACACCGCGGTCCAGCCAGAACTGCACTTCGGCCAGTATCTGGCTTTGTACTTCCGGATTGTGGAAATTCAGATCGGGCTGGGAGTTGAGGAAATTGTGCAGGTAGTACTGTTGCCGAGTCGGTTCCCAGGTCCAGGCACCACCACCGAAGATGGATAGCCAGTTATTGGGCGGAGTACCGTCTTCGCGGGCGTCAGCCCACACATACCAATCCGCTTTTGGGTTGTTGCGATCCTGGCGACTTTCCTGAAACCAGCTGTGCTGGTCTGAGGTGTGGCTCAGCACCTGGTCGATGATGACCCGCAGCCCCTTGCCATGGGCGGCGGCCAGCAGGGTATCGAAGTCCTCCAATGTTCCAAACAGAGGATCTACCGCCCGATGGTCACTGACGTCATAACCGAAATCATCCATGGGTGAGCGGAAAAAGGGAGTAATCCACAGGGCGTCAACGCCCAGGCTGGCAATGTATTCGAGACGCTGGGTGATGCCCGGCAGATCGCCGATACCATCACCATTGGCGTCATAGAGGCTGCGCACATAAACCTGGTAGATCACTGCGCTGCGCCACCATTCGGCGGCTTCTGTCGTTGTCAGGGCGCCTGTCATTGTCTGGCCTGTTGTCGTTATTCGATTAGCGGGCGGGTAGCGCCGCCCTGCCAGAATGAAGTTAAAGTCAGTGCCGGGTCATCGCAAGCGCGTGCATACGTATTCAATGGCGGCCAGATGTGTGAATACGTATGCATGCAGTTGTCTTGCCTGAGTGCAGCCGCCTACTATCTCGCCGTGCACTACACGCTTTACTACACAACGATTATAACGGGAGTAAGCACATGACCACCTACCGCCAGATACGGCAACGCTGTTTCAAACCCACTGTTCTTTCACTTGCCGTTGCGGCGGCTATCCCCGTGCTCGGACAGGCGCAAACCCTGTCTGACGGCCCAGCCCTTGAAGAAGTGGTTGTTACCGCGGCGCGGCGCGAGCAATCACTGCAAGACTACGCTGGCACCGTGCAGGCCTTCTCCGGTGAGAAACTGGAAAAGCTCGGCATCACCACTGACTTCCGTTCACTCCAGCACGCCGTAACCGGGCTGCATATCTCCAACCAGGAAGGCAAACTGGAAGTGTATCTTCGTGGCATCGGCTCGTCCGATAGCGACTTTGCCTCTGACCCATCGGTAGCGACCCACTACAACGACGTATACCTGCCACGCCCACGTTCCCTCGGACCCATGTTCTTCGATGTGGAGCGGGTGGAGGTCAATAAAGGGCCGCAGGGCACCCTGAGGGGCCGTAACGCCACGGGTGGAACGATCAATATCATTTCGCGCCGCCCTGAGCTCACTGAGTTTTCCGGCCGTGCGATGGCTGGTATCGGGAACGAGAACCAGCAACAGTTTGAAGGCGTCATCAATATCCCCATCGGTGATACCTTCGCGGTGCGCGCCGCCTACTATCAGGAAGAACGCGACACCTACATGGAAAACGCCTTTGTGTTGTCACCCGATATGCTGGACAACCTGGCGGGGCAGGGATCGCGTGTAGCCGATGCCTTTGGTGATTCCCTTGAGGCCCCAGGCGCCATTGACGATTCGGCGCTGCGGGTGTCCCTGCTGTGGGAACCCAACGACCGTTTCAGCGCCTATGTCATGGCCGATCATGTGGAGCAGGGCGGTTCCGGCACGCCGGGCGCCTTCAGTGGCCGCTCCCTGGCGTTTGGCGAGGATATTGAAGACCTCGACAATCCCTACCGCCAGTATTTCGTGAACGAGGGCTATATCGAGAACGACATCAACGGCGTGGTCGGTAAGCTGGTCTATGACTTCGGTGCCGTATCAGTGGAATACAACGGCGCCTGGCGTGAATACGACTTCCAACATCGCAATGCGGCGCGGGAATGGCAAATCGGTATGGACTTTGCCGCGGCCCGCGACGAAGCGGAAGCCGTTATTCTGGGCAATGAGCAAACCGCCTACGGTAATTTCACTCAGGGTGAAATCTCTGAAACCCAGATCCATGAGTTACGCCTGTTTGCCAATGACGACCAGCGCTTCCGCTGGGCACTCGGCGCGTTCTATCTGAGTGAAGACTTCAGTTGGGCTTCACAGGACTTCAACCATGGCTGGTGGGGTGATTGCGATTGGTTTCAGGACGGCACGGTGTGTGGCTGGCTGAATGGGCTGTCCAGTGAAAACCGCAATGATGAATCTGAAGTTGAATCCACGGCTTTCTACGTTGATGGCACTTACGATGTGACTGAGCGCTTCAGAGTGCTGGGTGGCTTGCGTTACACCGACGATGAAAAAACCGCACGCGAAGCTAATGCCCAGTATCAACTGGTACTGACGGACGAGGCGCTCACGGCGCTGGGGCTTGCTGGCCCACAGGACATTGTGATGGGCACTGATGGCCTGGCGTTGACCGGAGCCGGCGATCGCCCGAATAACACTGTGCCTCTGGGCAATTCGGCAGCTACTCGACAGTACTTCCTCGATGGCATTAGCGGCTGGGGTCATGCCGACAACATAGACGACTTGATCGCGTACAACCCGGAGCTGTTCAACGTAGTAATAAGCTCGGATTTCCAGCGCGACCGCGATGGTGACGGTGTGCCTGACGCTGGCAGCGGTAACATCGAACAACGGTATGAGGAAAGCTACGTCGACTGGCGCATTGGCACTGAATACGACTTCAATGACGACCAGATGCTCTACGCTACCATTTCCACCGGCACCCGGGCCGGCGGTATAAACCGCCCCTTACCCGGCGCAGATTCCGAAAACCCGGTGAGTTGGGACCCGGAAGAGCTGGTGGTGTATGAATTGGGATCAAAAAACACCCTGCAGTGGGGTGATATTCCGGTGCGATTGAATGGCGCCGTTTTCTTCTACGACTACAGTGACAAAGTACTTCAAGGCCTGGTTACCGTTAGCCAACCAGGCTGCGACCCCAGCGCGCAAACCTGTACGGTAAACCACGTGCAAAACCAGAACGTAGCGGAGGCCACCGTGCTGGGTTTTGAAGTGGACAGTAACTTTGCACTGCCCCTCGGATTCGATCTTGGTATGAACCTCGCTTATCTGGATGCGGAGTACGACGACGGTGCAGTGGTCATCGACACGCGGCAGGGCGGTGCGGTGGAAGTAGATATTTCCGGCAACCAGATGCGAAACACCTCGAAGTGGAACTTCAATGTGGTGCTCAATCAATCCCTGGCGCTCGATTGGGGCTACCTCAGTTCCTTTGACTGGACGCTGAGTGGGAACTATCGCAGCGAGTTCTACCTCTCACCCTTCAATAGTCAGGGCTTTGACAGCAACGGCAATGAAATTCCCCTGTCGAACATGGCGATCAATAACCACTGGTTGATTACTGGTGCCGGCTTCCCCGAAGCCAACGGCAACTTCCTCTCGGACGAAGTGCCAGCCTCCATGATCTGGAACCTTAATGCCGGTATCAATTTCGGCGGCATGGAACAGTTGCGCGTGGAAGCCTGGGTAAGCAATCTCACGGACGAGACTTATTCCACCAAGGCCTTCATCAATGACTCGGTGAATATTCGCTTCCTCAATACGCCGCGCCTGATGGGCATGCGCGTGATGTACCACTTTTAAACTTAGCGGTGAGCTTAGGCGGCCCCTGGCCGCCCTTTTTTTGTGTGCAGGACGCTACACTGACAGACAATAACAAGAGAAAATTCGCCTTATGAGCGACAAACCAGCCCTGGGCTTTTGGCAAATATGGAATATGTGCTTCGGCTTTCTGGGTATCCAGATGGGCTTTGCACTGCAGAATGCCAATGTCAGCCGCATCTTCCAGTCACTCGGTGCTGACATCGAGGACATCCCCATCCTGTGGATCGCAGCGCCGGTAACAGGCCTTCTCGTCCAGCCGATTATCGGCTACATGAGTGACAGAACCTGGAACCGGTTAGGCAGGCGGCGCCCGTTCTTCCTTGCTGGCGCACTACTAGCCAGCACCGCGCTGATATTCATGCCGAACAGCCCCGTGCTGTGGATGGCGGCCGGCATGCTGTGGGTAATGGATGCCTCGCTGAACATCTGTATGGAGCCCTTTCGAGCGCTGGTGGGTGACATGCTGCCGGATCGCCAACGAACCCAGGGCTTTGCACTGCAGAGTTTCTTTATCGGCACGGGGGCCGTGGTGGCCTCTGCTTTACCGTGGATGATGACCAACTGGTTCAATGTGAGCAACACGGCGGCCGCCGGCTCGCTGCCGGACAGTGTACGTCTGTCTTTCTATGTCGGTGGCGTGGCACTGTTCGCTGCTGTCATGTGGACGATATTGCGCACCCGGGAATATAGTCCCGATCAACTTGCTGCCTTCGAGAATGATCGCCGCAGGCATACGCCTGCGACAGTGCTAACGCTACCGGCCAGGGAGTTTCTTGCAAGTGCTGGTTACTGGGGGATTGGTGGCTTGGTACTGCTGACAGCAATCTGGCTGTGGCAGCTTGATCGGCAGTTACTCATATTGAGTGGCGGCTTGGTGTTGTTCTCCGGCGTGCAGTTATTCTGCGCAAACAGGGCGAGCAAGGGGCGAACTGAATCCGGTTTGTTCCAGATCATCGCGCTGATGAAGCAAATGCCCGGCGCGATGAAACAGTTGGCAGTAGTACAGTTTTTGTCGTGGTTTGCGCTGTTCGCGTTGTGGATCTACGCCACTCCCGCGATTACATCTCATCACTTCGGTAGCAGTGATCCTACGACGCAGGCCTACAACGACGGGGCCGACTGGGTCGGTGTGCTCTTCGCAGCTTACAACCTCTTCGCAGCACTGGCGGCACTGGTGATAGCGCCGATGGCGGCAAAACTCGGGCGGCGCCATAGTCATCTACTGAATCTAACACTGGGCGGACTGGGATTGGCGTCGATGGCTTGGATCGACAATCCCACCTGGCTTTTGTTGTCCATGGTTGGCGTAGGGGTTGCCTGGGCGTCCATCTTGTCGCTGCCCTACGCTTTGTTGTCAGGCGCCTTACCCGCTGCTCACATGGGTGTTTACATGGGCATTTTCAACTTCTTCATCGTGATTCCACAAATTCTGGCTGCAACGGTATTGGGGTTTTTACTGCGCACACTCTTCGAAGGTCAGGCGATACAAGCCATGGTGTTGGGCGGCATTTTGATGGTGCTGGCGGGTGTGGCCACCCTGCGAGTGCAGGAGGAGGTGGCATGATTGCTATGCGCAAGCGCTGGGCGATTAGCCTGATTCTACTTGGTGTACCAGCCAGTGCCGACGATTATTACGGCACTCTGGAGCCCTTCGTCGCCAACGCCGTGTACTTCGTGCTTACGGATCGCTTCGTGGACGGTGATCCCGGTAATAATCAGGTGGAGCAGGGCGGACAGTGGCATACCTTTGACCGCCCGCTGCGCCACGATGGCAGCAGTGAAGCCAACATTGGCTATCTCGGCGGCGACTTTCAGGGTGTACTCGATGGGGCCGATGACATCAAGGAAATGGGTTTCGATGCCATCTGGATTACCCCCATTGTGGATAATCCGGATGAGGCATTCTCTGGCGGGGATAAAGTAGGGCAGGCGCTATTCGCCGATCACGGTAAAACCGGTTATCACGGCTATTGGGGCGTTAACTTTTATCAGGTGGATGAGCACCTGGAGTCCGCTAATCTCAGCTTTCAACAGTTCGCGCAGGCGCTTGAAACCAAACAGTTAAAGCTGGTTCTGGATATCGTAGCCAATCACGGTTCTCCGGCATTCACCATGTCTGCGCCTCAAGATCGCTTTGGCGAGATATACGATCAGAAGGGTGTGTTGGTCGCGGATCATCAGAATTTACATCCAACAACGCTCGATCGTGAAAATCCACTGCATCAGTTTTACCACCACGAACCCGACCTGGCCCAGCTTTCCAATCTCGATGAAACCAATCCGGCGGTGGTGGACTATCTGGTCAACGCCTACCTGCAGTGGATAGAGCAGGGCGCGGATGCCTTTCGGGTAGACACAATCAGACACATGCCACATAGCTTCTGGAAGGAATTCTCAAGCCGCATTCGTGCGAAGCATCCAGACTTCTTCATGTTTGCTGAATCGTTCGATTATGCCGCGGAAAAGATCGCGCCCCATACGTATCCAGAGAATGGTGGCGTCAGCGTGCTCGATTTTCCGGGTAAGCAGGCCATGGAAAAAGTGTTTACCCAACCTGGAGGCGATTTCGCAGAGCTCCCGGCCTATCTTCACCTCAGTGATGGCATGTATCACAACCCCTATGAACTCGCGATTTTCTACGACAACCACGATATGCCGCGGGTCAGTGCGAGTGACGCTCAATACCAGGATCTGCATAATTGGCTGTTTACCTCTCGCGGGTTTCCCGTGGTCTATTACGGGAGCGAGACGGGTTTCATGAGTGGTGCAGCAGAGCACTATGGTAATCGTAATTTCTACGGCGTGGAGCGAGTTATTGCCTCGCGCAATCACCCGGTGCGACTCGCACTGGAGACTGTGGCTGCCGCTCGTCGCAGCTCAATCGCCTTGCAGCGCGGCTTGCAGTTCAATATCGAGTTTAGTGGCGACACCGCCAGCTTCATGCGCGTCTATTCATACGAGGATGTGGAGGAAACTGTGTTGGTCGTGCTCAACAAAGGCGAAATAAAACAGGCGGTCAAGGTAGACAACTACCTGATACCCGGCCACTGGCAGGACATGTTAGGGACTGGCGCGCTGGAGACAAATGGGGGCTCAATGGCAACCAGCGTGGACGTTCCGGCGCACGGTGTGCGCTTGTTCCGCTTACAGGGTGTTCCCGATCACCCTCGAATAATGGCGGCTCTGGGTGAGCAGATGGGCGCGTTGCAACAGTGCTGCGAGACTGAAAAGGGGGCAGACGGTTAGAGCAGGCTCTAGCGCATCGCAACAAAGCCTGCGAATTCAGCCTGGAGATACTCCTGAAGCGCAACAACCGGCGCAGCAAATCCACGCCTGCGCTGCATAACGAGGCTGAGATTCGCCCGACCGGCATGCCACCCCGGCAGTGCGTTCACCAACTGGCCGGACGCCAACTCGTCACGGCAGGTGTAGGCGGGTAATGCCACGATGCCCAGACCTTCGCGCGCGGCCTGCTTCAGGGTACTCATGTCATCGCTCTTCAAGCGAGGTGCAATCTGCACAATCTCTTCGGTACCCGCCTCGTCCACCAGCTTCCACTGGTCGCCTGTTGCTTGCCACCCCAGGGCGAGAGATTTGTGGCCTGCAAGATGGGCGGGGCTTGTGATCGGAGCCTCATTGGCGAGATAGTCCGGCGCAGCAAACAGGTTCCACTCGACCACAGCCAGGAGCCGGGGTACCAGCGTGGAGTCAGGCAGTGGATCAGTGTGGCCACGGATCGACATATCGACACCTGAGGCAACAAGATCAACGCTTTGGTTAGTTACCTGTTGCAGCACTGTGACCAGGGGATTGTCGGCCATAAAGCGCGCGATGAGCTCCTTCAGTGCGAACTGCGCAACGCCTACCGAACAACTGAGTGTGACATTCCCCTGCAGTAGGTTTTTCTTACGTTTCACCTCGGCTTCAGCCAGCTCTACCTGATCGACCACGGCGCGCGCCCGCTGGTAAAACACTTCCCCCAGCTCTGTGAGCTTCGATTGACGCGTGGTCCGCTGGATGAGGATTGTGTCCAGGCGCTCTTCAAGTTGGGCGATGTGCCTGCTCAGCCGCGACTTGGGGATCCCGAGGGACTCCGCAGCGCGAGTGAAGCCTCCCTTCTCAGCGACGTGCAAAAAGTAGAAGTAGTCATTCAAGTCAACCGGGGGCATGGGAAGTTCGCCTCTTTTGTTCTATTTATGGGATTATAAGTTCGATTATTGGCCGTTCTCAATGTAATTGTCCCGTTTATATACTCACCTTAACAGTACTGAACTGCAAAGAGGCGAGCAAAATGAGAGCAATCAATCCGGCAGCTTATTTTTCGGACGTCGTCACAGGGGCGAGCGAAACTTTCGTATCGGCCCCCGTCAGTGGCGCCGATCTCACTCTTGGAACGGGCTTCAGTGCGCAGAGCTTTCGAGCGCAAGACGTAGGAGAAGTGATGGACCCTCTGGTAATGGTTGACCACTACCTGATGACGGAATCCACCTTTGGCGCGCACCCCCACGCAGGGATGTCTGCCGTGTCCCTCTTGTTTGAGGACAGCGAGGGCCTGTTCCACAACCGGGATTCGCTGGGAAACGATTTCGACCTTGAACCGGGAGATTTGTACTGGCTCAGCGCCGGCAGCGGCGCAGTACACGATGAATCCCCGCGAGCGAATGCCCGTATCCACGGATTACAGGTTTTCGTCAACGTACCGCAGAGCAAACGGTTCGATGCGCCCAAGTCCCTTCTCGTCCGATCAGGCGAGATGCCTGTGATCAAGGGTCGAGACTATTCAGTGAAGGTCGCACTCGGTGAATCAAATGGTGTGCGCGGCGCAACCTCCCCAACAACCCCGATGACCATTCTTGACGGAACACTCCGGGCAGGCGGTCGCTTCTCGCATGATTCAGCTGGCAAGCGGGGCATTTGGGTTCAAGCCGTGGAAGGAAGCCTGCAGGTTACCGTGGGTGGCATCGCCCGGGACCTGGCCCCCGGCCAGGCTATGGCCGTAACCGCCGAGGGGCACGCGGAAATCAACATCGCTAACGCATCCAGTGAGACAGTGCATTTTGCCTTGCTGGATGGCGCACAAATCGCAGAAACCTACGTACAGGATGGTCCGTTCGTGATGGGTTCGGATGCGGAGATCGCCCACATCAAGGCAGCCTATGAAGCCGGCGAGTTGGGCAGTATCGCGGACAAGCTTTGACTAATACTTACCTGACCCAGAGGAGGTCACCATGACTAAGCCTATTCACAAACCGCAATCGTTAAGTTCTGAGCTTGTTCTCGTTCTGGGCGCCACTGGCAAGACCGGCCGCCGCATCGTTTCCTCTTTGGAGGCGCTGGACGTGCCAGTGCGGCGGGGCTCGCGAAATGCCACGCCCGCCTTTGACTGGGATAACGCCACCACGTGGGATGCATGCCTTGAAGGCGTGACCAGGATCTACATTAATTACGCACCCGATCTGGCCATGCCCGGCGCTACTGACGCCATCAGCAACCTGGTCGTCCGCGCGAAGATCGCCGGGGTGAAACAACTGGTGCTCCTGTCGGGACGAGGCGAGAAGGAAGCACAGGCCTGTGAGGCGATCGTCCAGGGTAGTGGTATCGACTGGACTATCGTGCGCGCAAGCTGGTTCAATCAGAATTTTTCGGAAGGTGCGTTTACCGAGATGGTTCAGGCAGGTCAGATCACACTGCCTGAAGTATCAACGGCTGAGCCCTTTGTAGACGTGGACGACATTGCAGAGGTGGCAGTAGTAGCCCTGACCCAACCTGGCCACGCTGGCGAGCTCTATGAAGTGACGGGCCCGCGGATGCTGACCCTCGCCGAGCTTGCTGAGGAGTTGTCAGAGGCTACCGGGAGGAAGATAGAATATAACCCGGTACCGCACGACGCATTTATCCAGGGCCTCGCTGGTTCCGGCGCACCACAGGACGCGCTGTGGATGCTCGACTACCTGTTTGCAACAGTACTCGATGGACGTAACGCTTACCTCGCTGACGGTGTACAACGCGCCCTCGGTCGGGAGCCGAAGGACTTCGCGGAATACGCCAGGGGGATTGCGGAAACCGGTGTCTGGCAAGCAGTGGCATGAGTCAGAGCGTAGACAGCAATTGATATCGTAGGGAGAACCAGAATGAGGATCTTGAAATATACGGCTCTGTTCCTCGGCCTCGCCGGGGTGTGGTCGGTGGCCGCCTTGCTGCTCGCGTTTGAAGGCTGGTGGATGAAGCCGGTTGCCGCGGAGGGTGATGTGGCGGCTTTTCGGGCATGGATGGTAAACGAACTCGAACAAGATCACAGGGGAAGTGCGGCGTTTATCTTGATTGAAAATGGTGAGGCGGCGCACCAGTACTTCGCTCCCGCCGGGCTAACGGACGGGGACACACTTTTCCCGACTGCCTCCTTCAGCAAGTTCATTACAGCCCTGGCAGTAATAGGCCTGCATGAACAGGGCAAGGTGGATCTCGATTCACCGGTCTCACGCTACCTCACACGCTGGGAGCTGCCGGCGTCAGGCTTTGATCACAACGGAGTAACGGTACGCCGACTGCTGAGTCATACCGCCGGCCTTACGGACGGGCTTGGGTTCGGTGACTATGACGCGGAGGAGGAACTCCCTACCACCGTCGAGTCGCTGCGCTCGCCGCGCGCATCGACAGGTGTGCGAGAGATCCGCGTTACCGAGGAACCCGGAAGTGGTTATGCCTATTCAGGGGGAGGCTATCTGATCCTTCAATTGATGGTGGAGGAGGTCACACAGCAGCCTTTCGCGGACTACGTGAAGGGCGACCTGCTCGATCCGCTCGACATGAACCGTTCCACCTATGCGTTCTATGCGTCGCAGGCCAATGCCACGCTGTCGTATGATCTAGATGGAGAACCTGTCCCGGCTTCGCAGTATGCGTCGCCTGCTGCCACGGGATTCAACAGTTCGGCAGATGACCTGACGCGGCTGGCGAGGGCTCTTCTCAACGAGAAGTCCCCACTTGCCAGCCGCATTAGCCTGCTGCAGGAGCCCGGTGCCAGTTCGCTAGGGGCTGACTTCTGGGGCCTTGGAAGCATTCTCTACGCGCCCGTAGGGAGTGGGGCGTTCGTGTTCGGCCACGACGGTCGCAACGATCCTGCGATCAACACCACCCTGCGTATCAATCCCGTTACCGGCGACGCGATCATCGGATTGGTGTCCGGTCACCTTTCGATCGCATCCAGGATTGGTGCGGAATGGGTGTTCTGGCAGACCGGTGTACCGGACGTGCTGGCAGTGGACAAGGTCATTGATAGCGCCATCTTTCCCGCTTTGGGTGGCATCCTTGTCCTATTGCTAGGCGTCATTGTGGTAGCCCGGCGGAACTTGTTAAAATCTTGAGCCCCATCGATCTCATCCGCAACCGCAGGACCAGCCAGTGATTCAGTGATTTTCCAATCCCGCATACTTCTATTCGGAATCAGGAGAATCACTCATGGCCGTTCTACTGTCGGCAAATAGCCTGTCATTCAGGCATACAAACGGCTCTACGCTGTTTCAAAACATTTCTTTTTCAGCGACCGAAAGGCTGACTGCCATCGTCGGACATAACGGTGTCGGAAAGTCTGTGCTGGCGCAATGTCTCAGCGGAAAATTGACACCTGAAGAGGGCAGTGTTCGTAGCTGCGGCCTGATTCACTACGTTCCCCAGGGCTGGCCGGGGCTCCCGGAGGAATCGGTGACGGGAATATTCGGGCTTACCGCAGCGCACAAGGCCGCACAGAGGGTAGAGCAGGGGTCACTGGTAACTGAGGATTATGTGCAGGCTCAGTCGTGGTGGGATGCGACCGCATGCCTACAGCAAGCGCTCTGTAGCGCCTCGCTGCCAGAGTCCCTGGATACTGACCGTGAAATCCAGAGCTTTTCCGGTGGCGAACAGTTCCGCCTGATGTGGGCTGCCGCACTGTTTGCCAACCCCGATCTATTTATTTTCGACGAGCCCAGCAATCACCTGGACACACAGAGTCGGGCGCGTTTTAGCGATTGGCTGCAGGAGGAAAGCCGTCCCGTTATTGTTATCAGTCACGATCGACAGCTTCTGGATCAGGTGGACTGTATTTACGAGTTAACGGCGACAGCGCTGCATCGTCATCCCGGGAATTTCAGCGATTATCGAGAGCGCCAGGCTGCGCGCCGTAAACTGCAACAACGTGCGGTGGTGGAAGCTCGCTCCGAGCGTAAACAACGTCTTCGGGACGAACAGGCTGCACTGGAAAAACAACAACAACGCGTAGCACGGGGCAAGGCGACGGCGGAAAGAACGGGTACCGACAAAATGCTGCGTGACGCCATGAAACAGTCCGCTGAAAACCGGCAACATAACCAGCGAGCCATGCGTGAGCAGCGCCGCCTGTCGGATGCCCTTGCTGTTGCTCAGGCCGAGCAAAGTAGGGAGTGGATGGATCCTATCGATATTGAATTACCGAACTCCGCGCTACCGGACCAAAAGATTGTGCTTACTCTGGATAGGTTCAGCAGCGGCGTGACTACCGCAAATCACCCGCCAGTCGATGCGGTACTGCAAGGTGCTTTCAGGTTGCACGTTGAGGGTTGTAACGGCAGTGGTAAAAGTGTGCTCCTACATACATTACTTGGCAGAATCACACCTATAGCTGGAAGGTCACAGGTGCATGTTCCAGTGGCGATGCTGGATCAACAGTTTTTCCACGTCGACGCTGAGAGTTCTGCCATTGAGTATTTCATCCAGCAGCAACCCGAGTTAAGCGAGCATGAGGTACGGGCGCGCCTGGCGAAATTACAGCTGCGCAATCACAAGGCGGAATTGCCGTTCGGGCAACTCAGTGGCGGAGAAAAATTAAAAGCTGTGCTGGCTACGCATCTGTTGGGTGCCACCACGCCGCAATTGCTGCTGCTCGATGAACCGACCAATCATCTGGACCTCAATAGTCTCGCCGCACTGGAGGAGGCTATGAGCGCTTATCAGGGCGCATTGATCGTTGTAAGCCACGACCGGCGGTTTGTTGAATCACTGGCGGTAAGCCACCGCTTGGCGCTGCCGACGATAGCCCTAGTAATTCTCCCAACTAAGAACAAACACGAAAATCAAGTATGGTAAGGGCTTCATTGAGTAGATTTCCCTGCGTTGGCATTAGCGACACAGGATAAAAACACAAACTTGTCGAATAGCCCAACATCTGGAATAAATCTCCCAACGAGTATATGGAGAAAAAGTGTGAATCTTTTGGTTTCTCTACTAGGGCTAGTTATGTGGCGAATGAAAACGAAGTACTTTTTGGGCAAATAACGGAATACATTTAAAGGACAGACATGTCTCTCATCTGGTACCCACAATTTGACATACAGTTCCAGTCGACGATCTCAGTCGTACACAAATTTATGTACTTGAACGGCGCTACCCATAAAGACGTTGTCTCCCTCACCGACATTTGGCCCCTGGATTTCAACCAGAAGACCAGAGAAACCGATCATGTATATATGGAAAGAGAGCAACGACTAAGAGATTCGTTGATCGAATTGCTGTCATGGGAGGATGCGGAGTACAAGGATCTTCCAATTCATGATTGGAAACTAATAAGCGATACTGGGAAGTTAATTCGAAAAGGGTTTTCAAAATTTTGTCCTGAATGCATAGAAATTGGTTACCACTCGGTGTGGCATGAATTTGAGTCCTTACCGAACTGCTTTATTCATGGAACGCCTCTGATAGATACATGCAATGAGTGCGGAGAAAAACTACATCCCTCACTGAGACAACCAAATCAATGCTCAAACGGGCACGAAATCCTTACTCGTTGCAGTGACCCGAAGAAACTAGAGATCACACGCCGTCGTGTAGACGCAAGGTCGCAGCAATTGATGACTTGGCAAACCCTGGCATTTTCCAAAGCGGTTTCCGATGGATTGATTTATCGTCCTAGTAGAGACGTACCTCCACCTGATACCAGACGAGATAGTGATGAGGATACCGGTCTAGCATCAGCAAGAGACTTTAGAAACAAGAGATTAAGTGAGGGAACACTGGTTTCTATATGCTCAAAGCTCTACAACGGAGACCGAATTCCTGCTTTGGTGAATGCTGAAAAAGGGCTTCGCGTTAGCAAAAAGACGTTCAGGTCTAAGAGTTTACATTTCGATGCATCTGGATGGCAGAGATACTTTATGGAACCCTCCGACCGTTATGTCGCTAGAAGGTCCGGAGAGTATGTTTATAGCATTATGCTTGCCATAATCGAAAAATTACAGAATAACCTTACACGAATTCTCGACGATCTTAATCGAGAATTCTTTTCTGAACATGAAGAATGTGAGGCCGCACAGACAGAATTTCTTTCTGATTCACATCCCGTTCATTGGCCAGCTCTATGCGTATTTGGCCTGATTAGAATAACAATGAAAGAAATATGGCTGCACAATAAGGAATTTTCGTACGGTAGAAGAGTCTCCGTCCCTCACGGAGCAGAATTTATCGATGTCAATACTGCAATTTCACTCAGTATCGGCCACTTTTCACATATTTCTATATTCCTCGAAACAAATGAGAGTTCACGTGACGAGATTGAAGAATTTATGCTCTGGCTGTTTACAGCAATGCTGCGAGTCGAAGTAAAAGACTACATGGAGTATTTGTACTATGACTTTCAATCCTCTGTTAGAAACCAATCATTTTCACCTCCACCGTTAGAGGACTTCGTGACAGAGCGAGCTTGGCTCGTGAAAAACTGTGCAGAAGGTATTGAGCTAAAACGTATTGATCACTCCTTTTCACGTAAATTTATTAAGGAGGAATCAAATGAAGCTGCTAGGCACGTTCCCCAACTGGTTCAATACTACAAAAAGGAGAGGGAGGCATATGATCGGTGGCTTGCCGGTACCGCCAAACGCACTTCAAAGATATATAAAATTTGTACAGGAGAGTCCGACATTACTACTAACTCGGTTTTGTCCGATCACAAACGATGGGCGCCTATTCTAACTGGTCGCCTACGACGGAACCCTTTGTGGTTCATATGACGCGCACGAATATGAAGCGTTCACGATGATCGATAGAATCGTGCTTTGACTATTTAGCTGTGCCAGTTCTTGGGAATGGTATATCTCTCTAAGTTGTATATGTGATTATTGTACCCGTCTTAGTATCTAAGACGTTGCCACTCGTCATGCCATTTATGATCCTCAGCGTGCTGATAGATTGCCGTGGTTTCTAAATTGTTGTGCCGGGCAGATGCCTGAATATATTTGATACCAATGCCCGAATCATCGCTATTTGTGACTGATGTGTGCCTTAGCCAGTGGCAAGATGCTTTTCGGAGCTTTCGAGCATTAATCGGCGATTCTGCCTCCAAGGTATCAGCGGCACCTCTAACGATGTCTTTCACCAGCCGATAAATCATATTGTCGGATACACCACTGTTACCCTTGATACTCCGGAGAGCAGGTGACATATCATCTTCAGCGGGCAGGTCATCCAACCCCAGGAAACGGCGGTATCGCATCAGGGCGTCTAGCATTTCGTCATTGACCGGGACTTTGGCGCGCTTCCCACTCTTGCCTTCTACGAACCACCACCATTTTCCTCGAAATTCTCTGAAACTGTTCATAGTATGACTGGCGACTTCGGACACCCTTGGCGCGAGTAGATAGAGAAAATGAAATAAGAAGCGTGAACGCTCAAAGTGCTCGATCTCTCGTCGCGTTCCCTGGGGTAGGGCAGCGATATAATTTTTCAGATGTGCCCAGGTCTCCTGATCGAGAAAACGCTCTTGTGCAATGACGTCATTGGTTGCCGGCGTAAGCCTCTTATTTCGTCGCCGAATTAGCGAGAGCGGATTACCTCGTATATAACCGGCATCTACCCAGTAGGAGAGGAGGGCGTTGAGCACTATGAGAGTTTGGCGCTGACTGCTCTCACTTAAAGGTCCTTGGAAGGGTTTCCAGGAAACAGACTGCCGCGGCGCTCGCGGGCCGCACCAGTATGCCTCCGGTCGTGGATTCGCGAGAAACGCCTGGTAGGCCTGAAAATCCTCCCGCAGTAGTCCTGATATCGGCTTATGCCGCTGTTTGGTGGACCAAAGAAGAAGGCGCTCGGCTTCCTTGCAGTATTTGCGGTGAGTATGCGGAGAGTCTTCGAATTCGGCCAGCCAGCAATTGATGGCTTCCCAGTCGTTCTCAGCCTGGATCTGGCAATGGCCCTGCGGCAGGCGATTGTCGCCCTGGCTGCCATCCAGTTCCGCTGGGAGCGCTCCCAAGGCATCAAATGACACAGGATGCTCACTAAATACGATCAAATCCACCACTGAGGGCCTCCTACTGCGAAATCCCAGATTCGTTCATTGTACGTTTATAAAATTCATGATAATAGGGTTAATCATGAATTACTGACAAAAATGAATCAAAAAGTATTAATATCGATACATCGTACATCATACATATTGTAAAATTCCTACTGTTGAAGATGTTTATGTTAAATACGGTGGGCATATTGACCCGCCGGCAGGGGAGTGATCATGCCTAAGACAATTGCCACCGCCAGTAACGTGTTTGCAGCCTGCGACAGGCTCGAGGCAGCTAACGAACGATGGAATCGAGAGGATGTTCGCAGTGAAGTTGGGGGCGGTGGTTGGGTTGTTATCGATCCGCTAATTAAGGCCTGGCGTGGCTTGAAGCCACTGAGGGAAGTGGCACCTAGCACACCAACCGAGTTGCTCCAGCAGGTGGCAGCCTCATTGGAGGCGCATATTGCTGGATTTACCCAGGAAGCAGAGGGCCGACTCACTGAGAGCCAGAAGATCTTCGATACAGCGATTTCAGCGTTATCAGAAAAGTTAGCGAACCTGGAGTCCGAGTTGGAAGAGACAACAGCAAGCCTAGCGTCCAGCGAGTCTGAAAACGCAGCACTTACCGAGCAGCTCGAGAAGGCCCAAAAAGAGCTGGAGCAGTCGAGGACGGAAAATGCCCGACTGGTGACCGAGAACGACGGCCTCACCGGGCAGGTGTCTCGTATGGAAAAAGAACACAAGACTACGATTCAGTCGATGCAAGCTGAACAACGGGAGCTACTCAAGCAGCTTGCCCAGGAGCGATCGAGAGTAGCAGAGGAGCACGCTACGGCAATTGCAGCTCAGCGTAAGGAGCTGGCGCTGGAAGCTGAGCAGGCTGAAAACCGACTGATGGTGCTCCTGGACCAGGAGAGACAGGAATCCAAAGAAACAGAGTCAAAGTTGTCCGGTAACCTGGACAAGGTCACGCAGAAAGTCCAGGCCCAGAGAGACGCTATCATTGCTTTAGAAACCACCGTCACGGAGCTTACTCGCCAGAACGAGAAAGTCGAGTCAGAGCGAGCAATCGAGGTTGAAAGCTACACTGCTCTACAGGCAGTGCTAGAGGAGCAGAAGGCAGATACCGTGTCGATCGAGCAGGAATTCTCCGCCTATAAACAGCAGCATGCTTTAGATGGCCAGTTGGGAGCACTACAGGACGCTGTCGCCGGTCTCCAGGCTCAATTGACCGAACGCAAGAAGAAAAAGAAGGAGTAAGAGAGCAGGACAAACCGGGGGCACATGCTTGGATTCAGCTGGTGTCCTGCGAATACCTTTAAACAGGTCAGTAAGTTGCGCGCCTATTTTGACCTGGATTCTCAAAATCTGCCCCCACTTTGTTCTACTCTCCAGGCCCAGAGAGACGCTTTCATTGCTTTAGAGACCACCGTCACGGAGCTTACTCGCCAGAACGAGAAAGTCGAGTCGGAGCGAGCAATTCAGGTTAGAAGCAACACTGTTCTACAGGCAGAGCTTGAGGGGCAGAAAGCGGAAGCCGCCGCGGTCAAGCAGCAATTCACTGCCTATAAACAGCAACATACATTGGGCGGGGAATTGGGAGCCCTACAAGACGCGGTGGCCGGTCTCCAGGCCCAGTTGTTGACCGACCGCAGCGATAAAAAGAAGGAGTGAACCCAACACTCCTCATGCTGTGCTCAAGGGCTATTCCCTTCTAGGGTTAACGATGGAAATCTCTTTTTGGAGAAGGGTAAAGGGTAAGTGTAACTTTGTCTTGTTGCCCGTCACGAATATCCACCTTCCCCGCGTCAATAACGATCTATAGTTGCGTTTCCTTCTTGTAAAGTAGCGAATCAGTAAGCCCTGCTCGTCATCTACATCCGAGACATATGTCTAAATGAAACAATTGGGACAGTCTTTGAGCGTGAGAGCGACTAAGCTTCATCCTCAGGATATCGACATAAGTGGTTACTCTGCCATGGATAATAAGACAATTTTGGTCAGCAGACTTCTCCCAGATCCTTTGGTGGCTGCACTTTCAGGCCTTGGGGAGGTACAGATAGCATCCCCGGATTTCGGCATAGAAATATCGGAGCAAGTGGGCGTTATTGTCTCCACTGCCATGGACCCACTACCGGCTGCAATCATCGAAAGCTTTCCCAGCGGCCTGGGCTTGATTGCTAATTTGGGGGTAGGTACCGATAACATCCACTTGAGCACAGCCGATAGACGTGGGATTCAAGTTAGTAATACACCTGTCGTTACCGAGGACACTGCTGATCTCGCCATGGCATTACTGTTATCGACTTGTCGCCGTCTGAGCGTCTGTGAGCGACTATTGAGGGACGATGACTGGGGTAGTTCTCAGAAGCACCTGGGCACGCGTGTGCACGGGAAAACGCTTGGCATAGTCGGATTTGGTGCCATTGGGCAGGCTCTAGCCCGCAGAGCAAAGGCATTTGACCTCGAAATCCTATATCACGGACCGAACCGTAAAGAAGATGCTGAGGCGGTAACGAAGGGCCGATATTGTGAGGATTTATCGCAGTTGCTAGGCGAATCTGACATCGTATCCCTGCATTGTCCTTTGAGTGCTTCAACCCGGCATGTAATTGATGCGAAAACGCTCAAGCAAATGAAGCCTGGTTCCATTTTGATTAATACTGGCCGAGGTGCGCTGGTCGACGAAAAGGCCCTGGTTAGTGCACTGGCTGACGGCCATTTGGGGGGCGCCGGCCTCGATGTATTTGAATTTGAGCCCGCAGTAACGGCAGAGCTCTTCAATTTTGATAATGTCACATTGCTTCCTCATATTGGCAGTGCTACTGCAGAGTGTCGCCAGGATATTGCACTACGCGGACTTGCCAATGTCAGGCAATTCCTCCAGGACGGTACCGTCCTTGATCCAGTGAGAAATTAAGCCATGGAATATGCAGGTTTACTGATAAGTGTTGCGCTATTGATAGTGTTGGCGCTGCGAGGCGTCGACATAATTTTCGCCTCTCTGATTTGTTCATTGATGGTGATTCTCACAAATGACCTTCCCATTGCCGAGGGCATGACCGCGTATTTTTCCTTCGGTCCATTGGGGGCATTCACCTTCGCCGGTAAGTTTTTCCTCCTGTTTGCAGCAGGTGCCATGTTCGGGAGAGTGATGGGTGATAGTCATGCAGCATCCAGCATCGCTTTGGCCCTGGTGGCAAAACTTGGTGCTCACCGAGCGCTGTGGATTACGGTCATTTCATGTGCGCTGCTAACCTATGGCGGCGTCGTGGTCTTCGTTGTGGTATTCGCGGTGTATCCGCTGGGACTTCGTTTACTTCAGGAAGCAGATATTCCAAAGCGCTTGTTCTGTGCGGCTTTGGCTTTAGGGGCCGGGACATTTACCCTTACCGCGCTACCCGGTACACCCTCCATTCATAATGTTATCTCCTCGGTAGCGCTTAATACCGACCTGTTTGCCGGGGGCTGGCTAGGCGTCCTGGGTGGAGGTCTGATGCTCGTTGTCGGGATGTGGTATTTAGAGCGCCAACGGAAACTGGCAACCGAAAATGGCGAGCATTTTGAGCCCGGGCCTAATGATCGTATCACCGATCCTGCCGAGGGGGATGCCCCATCGTGGCAATTGGCTATCATGCCATTGGCGTTGGTGCTGCTAACCATTATCGCACCTCGCGTAATTACGATGATTGTCGCCCCTGAGACCATGGAGAGTTCTGGCTGGTTCTTCGAGCTTCTTCGTTTTGCGAATAGCCAGCCCATCGTATGGCCTAGCATTTCACTGATGAGCGGTACCGTACTAGCGGTTCTACTGTTTTCAACGCTGCGCCCCCAGGCGCTCACAGTTATTGGTCAGGGTACCCAGGATTCGATCATGCCCCTGATCAATACCGCGGCTGTGATCGGTTTCGGCGGAGTGGTAACCCACACTGCAGGCTTTGAAAGCTTTACCAGGCTGATGCTGGAGTCTGACCTACCTCCGTTAATTTCTATGTTCACTTCGGTGAGTCTGGTTTCTGCTATCACGGGGTCTGCTTCAGGTGGCCTGCAGATATTTATGCAAACAATGGCTCCGGCATATATTGAAATGGGTATCGCCCCAGAGACCTTGCACAGGCTTGCCACCATGGCCAGCGGAGGGTTCGATTCACTGCCTCACTGCGGTGCAATCGTGGCAATGCTAACTATTACCGGGTTGAGCCACCGTGAAGCCTATCGAGATGTCGGAATGGTTACCGTGGTGATACCCGTGGGAGCGACTTTGGTGACCCTCGCTGTAGCTTCATTGATCTAAAGCCAGTAATAAAAATTCAAGACAGGAACAAATTATGAAAAAGCGCAGCGATATTATTTCTTCCAGCCCGAGCCCTGTAATGAACATGTTTCGCAAGGGACTGCTACATGGTGCTGGGTACGATGCGGACAGCCTTAAGGAACGCCCGCTTATTGCGATAGCTAATTCGCATACCGAGCTGACCACGGGCCACTCTCACCTGAATATCCTGGCGAGAAAGGTCAAAGAAGGGGTGATCGCCGCTGGAGGCGAGGCTGCAGAATTTAATGTACCGGCACCATGCGATGGTGTGGCTATGGCCCACGATGGAATGCGCTATGTGCTCGCTCAGAGGGACCTTATCGCTGATATCCTCGAGACACACATTCGCTCTCAGCCGTACGATGGCGTGGTCTTTATTGCCGGGTGTGACAAGATCAATCCTGGAATGATGATGGCGGCTGCCAGCCTGGATCTTCCGTCTATTTATCTTTCAGCTGGCCCAGGGCAGATGGATATACGCAACACGGATACGCCAACGGGCTCGATTGATCACGGTGATTATAAGGGGGAGCCAGACTTGTTTGCGAAAACGGCGACCTGCTCAACCTGCGGCGCTTGCGAAATCATGGGTACCGCCAATACATTCCAATGCCTCGCAGAAGTGCTTGGGCTATGCCTGCCAGGTACAAGTAATATTCCAGGTTGGCACAGCGACAAACTACAGGCGGCGCGAGCTACTGGATCGAGAGTCGTTGAACTGGTCAAGGAAGGCCTCAATGCTCGCCAGATGTTCAGTGAGGCGGCATTCCGAAATGCCATAAAGATGACTATGGCCATTGGGGGTTCGACTAATACGCTATTACACCTACCGGCTATAGCCCATGCTGCAGAAGTACCTCTGGGTATGTCCGATTTCGAGAAGGCTGACGATATACCGACTCTTTTGGCTGTGAGCCCCAACGGCCCTTATGGTGTGCAGGATCTTTGGGCTGCTGGTGGAATGCCCGCTGTCATTCAGCGGATGCAATCAAAGCTGGAGATGGATTGTATGACTGTGAGTGGCTTGCCGTTGCAGGCTGTAGCTGACTCCGCAGTTGTCCTGAACTCGAAAGTGATCCCCCCGGTGGAAGAAGCGTTCAGGACTGACGCAGGGATAGCAGTATTGCGCGGCAATCTATCCCCTGATACGGCAGTGATAAAGTCTTCCGGGGTACACGAAACCATGCAGGTTTGTAGCGGACCTGCCCGCTGTTTCGACTCAGAAGAGGACGCTCTAGTCGCTATCGCTAACGATGAAATTCAGCAGGGCGAGGTATTGGTTTTACGGTACCAGGGACCGAAAGGTTCACCCGGGATGCCGGAAATGCTGGGCGTCACTATGGCGATGAAGACCAAGGGATTGGACAAAGCGGCTCTAATTACAGATGGACGCTTCTCTGGCGCGACATCGGGCCCCTGCGTTGGACACGTTTGCCCGGAAGCCAGTGACGGTGGGGCGATAGCCTTCATTCGTGATGGCGACATAATCGAGATCGATATTCCTGCACGCACTCTGCACCTGGCGGTAGACGATACAGAATTGGCTGCACGCAAAGAAGGCTGGGAGCCTCTGGAAAAGCCCGTTCCCCCGGGGTTTATGCGCCGCTACCGGCGTCATGTTCGGCCCGCCTGTGAAGGTGCAATTCTCGACTAGATTTACCGATACAACCAATACCGTACTTAGACAATGACGATGGACTTCCTATGAATGGCGCCGAATCCCTATTGAAAACACTGACCGATGCAGGTGTAGAAGTCTGCTTTGCCAACCCCGGTACCTCAGAAATGCAGTTCGTTGCGGCTATAGACGGCTGTGATGACATGCGTCCTGTGCTGGCGTTGTTTGAGGGTGTAGCGACCGGTGCGGCGGATGGCTATGGCCGAATGGCGGAGAAGCCGGCGGCAACTCTACTGCACCTGGGTCCCGGGTTGGCCAACGGCATGGCGAATCTGCACAATGCACGACGTGCAGGTACTCCCGTGGTCAACGTTATCGGAGATCACGCTACTTATCATTTGCAATATGATGCACCCCTGACGTCAGATGTTGTCGGACATGCCAAGCCGGTTTCTGATTGGGTACAGGTTAGTGAATCTGCAAAGCAATTGGGACATGCGGGCGCAGCAGCAGTAGCAGCCTCCCTGGAGAACGGGGGGCAGATCGCCTCCCTGATTGTACCCGCTGATCATGCCTGGGACCCGGCCGATCAGGCTGCAGAGCCTCAGTCACCACCCCAGGCAGCAACTGTGCCCAGCGGGGCGATAGAGCAAGCTGCACGCGCACTCAAATCCGGTGAGCCAGTCGCCATTCTTTTGGGTGGAAGTGCTCTAAAGGAGCCCGCACTTACGGCGGCGGGGCGTATTGCTGCAGCGACTGGTGCCCGGTTGCTCTGCGAAACCTTTGCTGCACGGCTGCAGCGGGGCGCCGGACGAGTTACACCTGAACGTATTCCTTATTTTGGAGAAATGGCTGCGGAGTTCTTGCAAGATTTTCGCCACATCATAATCGTAGGGACGCAAGCCCCTGTTTCATTTTTTGCCTATCCGAGAAAGCCCAGTTGGCTTAGCCCTCCCGGGTGTGAAACCCCAGTACTGGCTGAGCCTGGTACCGATACTGTTGCTGCACTGGAGGCACTGGCCGACTACATTGACGCGCCAATCGAGCCCTCGTGTGTACAGCAGGAAATGATTCCTGAAATTCCGGCAGGAAAGCTGACACCTGGGGGAATAGGGGCGTGTGTAGCTGCGCTAATGCCGGAACAGGCGATTGTATCTGATGAATCTGCTACTGCGGGATTGGCCATCATGCCGGTGACGGCTGGTGCCGCTCCGCATGATTGGTTGATGTTAACAGGAGGCGCTATAGGGCAGGGCTTGCCCGTGGCCATAGGAGCAGCTGTGGCTTGTCCGGAGCGTAAGGTATTGGCACTGCAAGCTGACGGAAGTGCCATGTACACCTTGCAGTCTCTCTGGACTATCGCACGGGAAAATCTTGATGTGGTCACTGTCATTATCAACAATGGCAGCTATGCGATTTTGAATATCGAGCTGGAAAGGGTGGGCGTTCAAAATCCAGGCCCTAAGGCTCTCTCTATGCTGGACCTGACTAAGCCGTCGCTGAACTGGCTGGCTTTGGCTGAGGGTATGGGGGTATCCGCTACACGGGCAACCACTGTGGAGGCGTTCCATGAGCAGTTGACCGACGCGCTTGCTGGTACTGGGCCACGGCTAATAGAGGCGGTCGTGTAGGCCCATAGCTCGTTATTCTGAATAGTCGGGCACAATTGTATCGGCCCCGACCATTTCATCGCTTCGTTTTACTAGCGAAGAAATATCGTCTATAAAAATCTTCCCATAACTACAGCGAACGAGCCCTTCTTTTTCCAACTGCTTGATTTCTCGCGTGATTGCCTGACGTGTTGAGCCCAGCATTCTGCCAATGTGCTCATGGGTGGTTCCCCGGATTACTATGCTGCTTTCTTCACCAGGTTCGCCAATGCTGTAGGCCAGACGAGAAAGCAGGCGTGTTAGACGATCTCTCATGGTCAGTAAGCTGGCATCTTCTATAATTGTATAGGCCACCCGCAGACGGCGAGCGAGCAATTCATTGATCTTCTGGGATACCTGTGGGTGATCTTGATAAAGTCGTTCGAAATCTTTTTTGTGGAGGACTAGTATGTCGGATGGGCCGACAGAGAAGGCGCAGTGAGCGCGGTATAGGCCGTCCAGAAGGCTCAGCTCTCCCAGACAGTCGCCATCGCGAATCTCTCCTATCTGAACTTCTCGCCCATTCAGCGCATAGTTACAGACTCGGACTTTCCCACTCACAATCTGGAATAATTCGTGTCCTTCTTCTCCCATCATATAGATGGCTGCGCCGTCTTCAAAATGACGCAGCCTCATACATTTACGTACGCTGTCTCTCGCTTCGGGTGAGAGCATATCTATCCAATTGTGTAAGCCGTGTATTTTCTGCATGGCCGAGCGCTTCAAAGGAAGAAGAATGGACCATTCTACCTCAAACAGCGAAACACCGGATACAGCCGGAAATAGGGGTACTGGCGCAGCCGAACTCGGGGAATTCCTACTAAATTTGTGGGAATGCAACAGTTGTTGCCAACTGCGGTGAGAAATGGCGATACATTGGTGACATGAGGTAGTCATTTGGCCTATAGGGATAGGCTCCATGAGTCGCAGTGGGATCTGCTTCACGATGGACTTGATGACAACCCCCGGGTGTTGAAGCAACGTAACTAGAAGGGAAGACATTAACTATGAATAACATAAGTATTCGCTCGACCAAATACGTAAAGCAGTCGATTCTGGCTCTGGCAGTCGCCTCGGCATCGTTTGAACTCCATGCTCAATCGCTGGAGGAGGTGGTTGTTACCGCCCAGCACCGTGAGGAAAACCTGCAGGATGTACCTATTGCCATCACTGCAATCGGTTCAGAGGACATTCGAACTGCAGACGTGAGTGATATCAACTCTATCTCACTGCGTACACCTGGTTTTAGCATGGGTGCTTTCAACCCGGCTCAGCCACAATTGTTCATCCGGGGTGTCGGATCTAACGCTGACGGCGCTGCCGAAGACCAATCGGTAGTCGTATTCCTCGATGGTGTCTATCTCGGTCGAACTGCCGGCCAGGCATTTGATCTGTTTGACCTTGAGCGACTGGAAGTATTGCGCGGCCCGCAGGGCACTCTCTATGGCAAAAATGCAGCGGGTGGTGCACTCAATATTATTACCAGCAAACCTTCAGAAGAGTTGGAGGCTGCCATCGAGGTGTCGGCTGGAGACCTGGATTACTTAGGTGTTCGTGGTCGGATCTCTGGGCCTCTCGGTGACAATATGGCGGGAAAGGTCTCTTTCAGCCACAAAGAACGTGACGGCTACGTTGAAAGCCTGGTCGCTGATATCGACGATATGAATGGCTACGATACAGATGGTATTCGCGGCCAGCTGTTGATTCGCGCTAGTGATACATTGGACATCTTACTGTCCGCTGATGCGTCAGACGACGAGCGCAATGGTCCTGGGCGCACCCCGGGTGAAGGTTTGGCTCTGGGTGGCGTAATGTCGATGTGGCCGGCGGAGCTGCAGCCAGATTTTTACGAGAACCTGCAGAGTAATGAACCTAGTTCAGAGACAGAAACCCAGGGACTGTCCATGCAGGTTGACTGGGATATCGATTTCGGCACATTGACCTCGATTACCGCGTATCGTAGCACAGAAGCTGACGTGTATGATCCGCAGCCCGCCGTTGATTTCCCCTACTTCCCAGTCATTACCGTTGAGAACTATTTCGACGAAGACGGCGATCAGTTTACCCAGGAATTCCGCATTGCGAGTGAGGCGGGTGATAGCCTGTTTTGGCAGGCTGGTGTGTTCTACTTGAATGAAGAAATAGACAGAAATGAGTATTTTGATGGCATCATTGGTGCGCCTCTGGGCGGCGCTCCGACGGGTACCGTACTGCCAACAGCTGCCAATTTCCAAACCAATGAAACTGAGAGCTTTGGACTGTTTGCACAGGGAACCTGGTCGTTTAGCGAGAAATTTGACCTGACAGTCGGAGCCCGCTACACAGATGAAACCAAGGATGCAACAAACCGTTCGCAGCCAAACCACGTTAATATTCTTGAAGAGTTTGATGTCGAGATGGACGAGAGCTGGGACGCGTTCACGCCCAAAGTAGCCCTGAACTACTATCTGGGTGATATTACCCTGTACGGTACCGTCTCCACCGGCTTCAAGAGTGGAGGGTTCCAGGGCTCTGCGCCTACCGAGGCCGCTGCAACGACACCTTTTGATGAAGAGACCGTTACCAACTACGAAGCGGGCATTAAGGGCACGGTGTTGGACGACAGCCTGAGGTTCAGCGCTACGGCGTTCTACACGCAGTACGACGATTTGCAGGTTCTGATCCAGACTGTAGGCCCCGGAGGTATTCCTGGCCCCAACCTCACGCAAAATGCGGGTGAAGCGGAAAGCCAGGGTGTAGAACTTGAAGTGCAATGGCAGCTGACTGAGTATCTACAATTGGCGGGCACCTACGCGTATCTTGATACCGAGTACACGAAACTGGACGGCAACCTGCAGCCTTTCGAAGGCAACGCCTTGAGAAATGCGCCTGAAAATGCCGGTTCGCTCAGCGTGATATTCGACTACCCTCTGTCTTCAGGCGGAAGCATCAACGCCCGGGCCGATTACACGCACAAGGATAAGGCGTATCAGGACGTTCAGAACAGAGAGGAGGGTGCTATCGAATCTTACGATATAACCAACCTTCGCCTGGCCTATACCGCGGCGAGCGAATCCTGGGAAGTGGCAGGATGGGTCAAGAACGCCTTTGATGAAGAGTACATGCTTCATAACTTCACCATTAATCCTGGTGTTGCTGCCAATCCTACACCTGCAGCGCCACGTACAGCCGGTGTGACACTGACATGGTGGCTGTGATCCAACTCAATGCGAGTGACCGATAGGTCCATTTTGCCCTCTTTATGAGGGCTTTTTTATATGAGGCAATTGCTGTGAATACGATTATTAGGTCCGCCCTGATCTGTAGCTTGCTGTTGGCCCTTGTAGTGCCATTTAGCACGCAGGCCAATACCGCAGAAGTCACTATCTATACTGCGAAAACGATTAATACCATGAGCCCGAAACTCGCGACCGCTACGGCGGTAGCAGTGAAGGACGGCGACATACTCGATGTTGGTACTCTCGAGAGTATCCAGAAAACTTTGGGTAAAACCGCTTATGAAGTTGATAACAGTTTCCAGGACAAGGTGTTGATGCCGGGTTTTATCGACCCGCATCAGCATGTGCTGTCAGCTTCGCTGACTTCCTCCCTCCCCAATGTGGCCTACTACGACACAATGCTGCCAGATGGCACTTCTCTACCAGGTGTTAAGTCAAAAGAGGCAGTGTTTAAGAGGCTTGAGGAGTATGTAGAAACCCTTGGTAAGCCAGGAGAGATACTTATTGTCTACGGCTATGACCCGATCGCTCTCGACGGTCATTTGACACGTCATGATCTTGATCGGGTGACGACATCAGTTCCACTCATTGTCTGGGATGCATCCACACACAATATCTACATGAATTCGACGTTCATCGCGCTGAAGGACCTGGAGAATTTGCCCGATGCCCCAGGGGTAGAGCGAGATGACAGTGGGAAGCTGACCGGCACGTTGCTCAGCAACAAGATTATCCACCCGATACTGCTACCTTTGCTGCAGACATATTTCTCGCCGGAGAACCGTCGCGCACTTGTCGAGACGGGTATCGAGCTTTACCGGCAAGGTGGTGTAACAACCATTGGAGAAATGGCATTCGGTGGTCTTAACCCCGATATGGAGGAAGTCCTTCTTCCGGGTGTTTACAATGATCCAAAAACACCTATTCGCGCTGTGGCCGCAGTTTACGAGCCTAAATACGTAGAGACGAAGGGGGGGCAGGCTGAGGCAGTTTCCTATGCTTTAGAGCTTCAGAAGCAATCCACAGACAAGTTTATGTATAGCGGTGTCAAATTTCTTGCAGATGACGCCTTTCTTTCGCTGACGATGCGAGCGACCTACTTGGACGGCCACGAGGGCATTTGGATCATCGAGCCGGATAACATGGTGCAGAAGCTCCTGCCCTGGTGGAAAGCCGGTTTTCGCATACATATCCACTCCAATGGTGATGAAAGCCAGGACGCTGTTCTAAATGCCCTCGAGGAATTGCAGAAACAGCATCCCCGCGATGACCATCGTTTCACGTTTGAACATTATGGTATTTCAACCCCCGCGCAGACGGAGCGACTGAGTAAGCTGGGTGCGTTGGCAAGCGTGAACCCGTGGTATGTATATTTCCGCGGTGAAATCAATGAAGAGCACCTGGGGACCGATGTATCCCATCACTCATCTCGACTAAAAACACTGGTCGATGCCGGTGTGCTCACCACATTGCATACGGATACGCCTGTGGCACCGCCTTTGCCTTTAACCTCGGCCTGGGTTGCGGTCACTCGACTGGGCCAGTCGGGCAAAGTGCTTGCACCTGAAGAGCGCTTGTCGGTCGATGAGGCGATACGGATGATCACTATCGATGCCGCCTATGTTATCGGTGTCGAGAATATAGTAGGCAGTATAGAACCTGGTAAGCGTGCAGACTTCACGATACTCGAGGAGGACCCTTATAAGGTCGACCCTCTACGTCTCAAGGATATTGAAATCTGGGGTACCGTTTTTGGTGGTGAGTCATTCCCGTTGGAAAAGTAATCTGTGTGTCGCGGCTTGTGACGCAACGTAGGAGTTCATTATGAAGACGAAAGCAGCGGTCGCTTTTGGGGCTGGAAAGCCCCTGGAAGTAGTTGAAGTTGACCTTGAAGGTCCCAAAGCCGGCGAAGTATTGGTCGAAATGAAGGCGACGGGTGTTTGCCATACTGATGCATTTACTCTATCAGGCGATGACCCTGAGGGAGTATTCCCGGCCATTCTCGGTCACGAGGGTGCCGGAGTGGTGGTTGACGTGGGCGCTGGCGTAAAAAGCTTGAAGCCAGGTGATCATGTTATTCCGCTCTACACAGCTGAATGCCGGCAATGTGATTTCTGTCTCAACCCGAAAACCAATCTCTGTCAGGCGGTACGCTCGACACAGGGGCAGGGCCTGATGCCGGATGGGACCAGTCGTTTTTCTCTGGACGGCGAGCCAATTCTTCATTACATGGGCTGCTCTACCTTTTCCAACTACTCCGTGGTGCCTGAAATTGCATTAGCCAAGGTACGGAAGGATGCTCCCTTTGACAAGATTTGCTACATCGGCTGTGGCGTGACGACGGGGATTGGTGCTGTTGCCTTCACAATGAAAGTGGAAGCCGGTTCTACCGTGGCGGTATTTGGCCTGGGAGGCATTGGTCTGAATGTGATCCAGGGTGCCAAGATGGTGGGTGCGACCCGTATTATTGGGGTTGACCTGAATCCCTCAAAAGTACCGCTCGCAGCCCAGTTTGGGATGACAGATTTTGTAAACCCCAGCGATGTAGAGAACGTCGTTGATCACCTGATAGAAATGACCGGTGGTGGTGTTGATTACAGTTTTGAGTGCATAGGCAATGTGAATGTCATGCGTCAGGCGCTGGAATGTTGCCACAAGGGCTGGGGTGAAAGCTGTATCGTGGGTGTGGCGGGTGCAGGGCAGGAGATATCGACTCGCCCCTTTCAGTTAGTGACCGGCCGGTCCTGGCGCGGTACTGCGTTTGGTGGTGCCAGAGGGCGTACGGATGTGCCGAAAATCGTCGACTGGTATATGGACGGTAAAATCAATATTGATGACCTGATCACGCACACCATGCCACTTGAGGACATCAATAAAGCCTTTGACCTGATGCATTCTGGAGAAAGTATTCGCTCAGTGGTTGTTTACTAGGGGCGCACCTTGGCCCTCTGACTGGGTAGAAAATTTCGAGGAGTATTTTATTTATGAATCGTATTACAGCGAGCATCTGCGGTATGACGGCTCTCCTTATTCTGGGAACGGGCACAGTTGAGGCTGAGGATACCCGTCTTCCCGTTACCCGTGCCAAAGAGGGCTTTCCCCTGGCAGAAGCCAGAAACCTGGAAGGTCGATCGACAGTAGCTTCTCTACTGAAGGGAGAGGATGAGGCTCTTTACTGGACGACACATGTGGCCAATAGTATGCCTACGGCGATATTGCCGCGTGTACTGCCCACTAAAATGCTTGAGCGAAATATTGAGCCCGGGGTCGGACGCGTAAAGGCGGAGACTTTTTTGGGAGAACTCGAGCTGGAAGAATTCCTGGTGGATTCACGTAGCTTTGCTCAAGGTATTGTTGTTGTTCATAAGGGAGAGGTTGTCTACGAGAAATATCCAGGTATGCGGCCAGAGCAAAGCCATTTGTGGGCTTCTAATGCCAAGCCCTTGAGCTCACTGCTGATAGATTTGCTGATTGACGAGGGCCTGATCGACCAGGAGCAGACCTTTGGTCACTATGTTCCAGATTTCCGGGGTACCGCGTGGGAAA
The DNA here is from genome assembly GCA_030427085.1 of Gammaproteobacteria bacterium. Lineage (GTDB taxonomy): Bacteria > Pseudomonadota > Gammaproteobacteria > Pseudomonadales > Halieaceae > JAUHXH01. The sequence goes on from JAUHXH010000001.1 coordinate 628,123, forward strand.
ACATCCGCATCATCGATATTCTCGATATGACACCCGGGCTCGATACCGAAGAAGACAGTCAAACCAGACAGGACCCCGACTCTATAGCAATTCGCACTTTTCTAGCTGAGTTCAATGAGCCCTACGCCAGGGCGGGTCGCGTGGAAACCTTGCGTGAAATATTGAAGGACGCACGCAAGACACGTGAGCCCGGCACTTCCTTTGATTATGGCTCACCCGTTACTCAGGCTCTCGTGCTTTTGACGGAGGAGGTTACACAAAAAAAGTGGGCGGACTCTTTCCAGGAAAAAGTCTGGTCGCGTATGTATGTCGAGGGGAGCTTGCAGGTTCATTTGGCGCCTGATGGCACCGCAGCGGTTCACGGTCTGGTATCCAGCAGACTGCGGGACATGGCTCGCTTTGGTTTGCTCTATACGCCCAGTTGGTCACAGGTAGCCCAAGAGCAGATTGTAACGCCACAGATACTCGACAGGATTCGCGACGGGGTGCGGGGTGAGGACTTTTACCTGGCCGGCTACGATGGCCCGATTTTTACCCGGCGCCTCAATGACAGAATCATGGGTAACAGCCGGCAGTGGGATGCCATTTTTGAAGACGGTGATTTTTTCAAGGGTGGCTTGATGGGGCAGGGCCTGTACGTCTCGCCTGATCGTGACTTGGTTATCGCTTTTTTCTCAACGAGCATTGAGGGAGGGGATCTCACTTCATATATGCGCCCACTGGCGAAGTCCGGCCTATTCCCAAGCGCTGGCACATCATCTTTCCCTGAGCCCGAGGCGTCCACCCAAGTGGTCCCGGTGTTAGACGAGCCGCTGCACGTTGTTAAGCATCGTGGCGAAAATTTTCTCGTCTATACCAACTGGATAGAGCCCGGCGTGCAGACTTTGTATCACGAACACCGCAATGACCTGTTGGCGGTTATCGCGATCGATACGACCGCAGAAAGTCAGGCACAGGGTTCGCAGCCGCGGGAACAGTCGGCTCCCGCCGGTACGTTGGTGTTTTTCCCCTATGCGGAGGAGGCGACACCTTATGTACACCGTGTGGGTGTAGGCGCGCACAGCGACGGTCCATTTATTAATATAGGTCTTGAGTTTCAGGACTCTCAAAAACTGGATTGCAGTGGTGAAGTTGCAGAATGGACTGAGCCCTTGGCTGAAGCCTCAACTGCGAATCGCCGGGGCCAGGGATACCAATTGACCCTGCCGCCTGGCACCGAGATCGACCTGCCGGAGGGCGGTCGCGGGCTGCTGTTTGTGCCTCTTGGTCCAGCGAGTTTGACGGTCGATGCTGAGAAGTGGCCAGTGAAAGTTGGCGATTTCCGCTTCGATGAGAAACAGCTCCCACAGCGGCTGGGCAATACTGGTGCAAGCGCAGCGACACTGGTAGTTTTCGAAGCCTGTTGAGTTTTTAGCAGAGCGATAAATTCCACAGTTCAATAGACGATAGGTGATTGAGTGATGTTAAAAATAAGAACACGCAAATGGTTACTGCTAGTTCTGGTATTCGCACTACCAGTAAATGCTGCACCGGATTACGATCTGGTTATTCACGGTGGCCGCGTCATCGACCCTGAGACAAACCTGGATGCTATTCGCAACGTGGGTATCACCCGGGGAGAGATCATCTCTGTATCTGAAAAGCCCCTGTCTGGACAGAGAACCATAGACGCCAGCGGCCTGGTGGTGGCTCCGGGGTTTATCGACGTGCACAGCCATACACCGTCGTTGCTGGGTCAACACATGAACCTATTGGACGGCGTAACGACGCAATTGGATCTTGAGGCTGGGTCATTCCCCATCAGCTTCTACGGCGAACACTTTCAAGGTGGCGCCCAACTTAACTACGGCTCGTCTGTGGGGCATTTCGCCATCCGAATGAAGGTTGTCGACGACCGGGATCAGCCCTACGCTTTTGTTGGACATGAGACGGCGAAGATGGGCGGAGACGCCTGGGTGCTGCCCGCTTCTCCAGAACAGATTGAAGCAATGCGTATCCTGGTGAACCAGGGCCTTGACGACGGCGGTCTCGGTATTGGGGTATTACTCGATTATATGACGGCGGCCGTATCCGAGCCCGAGCTGCGAATGCTGTTCGAGGTGGCAGGCAAGCGTCAGGTGCCAATCTACGTGCATGTGCGACGCGGATACACAGGCGACCCTGCCGGTCTGGAAGAGGTGATAACGCTTGCCAAGGCGACCCATGCCCCATTGTTTGTTTGTCATATTACGCATAACGCTATGGGTAATATCGGCAATTGGTTGGCGATGATAGATCAGGCTAATGCTGAAGGCGCCAATATCACTACCGAAACACTCTCCTATGCCGCTGGCGGGACCAGCATATCGGCAGACGTATTCAGGCGCCGAGATTGGCAGAAGATTTTCGACATCACCTACGAAGACGTGCAGTGGGTTGCAACTGGAGAATGGTTGACCAAAGAAACCTGGGACAAATACGCCAAAGAGCAGCCCACCGGCATGGTTAACCACCACTATGTAAAAGAACCATGGATGAAAACGGCCATGAAGTGGCCAAAGATGATGATATCCACCGACGCGCTTCCCGCGCTGGACCGGGATGTGCTGGCCAATCCTAACGTGGCGGGTACATTCTCCCGGGTACTGAGCCACTACGTGCGCGAGACAGGCCTGTTAGGCCTCAACGAAGCCCTGGCCAAGATGAGCCTGTACCAGGCTCAGTGGATGGAGCAGGCTTCCCCGGCGTTCAAAAAGAAAGGGCGCTTACAGGAAGGCGCCGATGCCGATATTGTCATCTTCGACCCTGATACAGTGGCCGCCAATGCGGTCTACGGCGACCCCTACCAAAAGCCCACCGGCATACAGCACGTCATCGTGGGCGGGCGCCAGGTGGTCGAGGATTCCGAGCGTATTGAGGGACGCTATCCCGGTCGCAAAATACTCGGCTCGGTCAACTAGAATTTGAGGTCATAAAATGAAAACAGTACTCACTATAGTTACCCTTGGCTTGCTCGCGTCAGTGGCCCACACCCAGGCTTCTGAGGCGGGCGAAACTCCCATCATGGAGGGTGCGCCCCCCAGTAAAGAAAGCCAGGTCACCTTCAAGAACTACCGACAATACCCCTTTAACAAATGGTCCTTCCACAATATCAGTGCTCCCTTCAATATGCTGACGATCCCCAGGGAAGGACAGGTCGCTTCGCTAGGTGAGGAAGACCATGCGGAACTGGGCCAGTTGGAGCTGACCGACGGCTTTGGCAAGACCCGTACAGTTGAGCACATCCTGGCCGATACGGACACAGATGGAATTGTCGTCTTGCGGGACAATGCGGTGTTGTTTGAGCGTTACTATGGCGATATGAATCGTCATGATCATCACATCTGGTTCTCGGCCACCAAGTCTCTTGTCAGCACGGCTATCGGCATTCTGGTTGAGGAAGGCAAGATCAAATTATCCGACTCGCCTGCCAAATATATTCCGGAGTTGAAGGGCAGCGGTTTCGAGCGCACCACGATTCAGAATGTACTTAATCATAGCAGTGCCATCGACTTTAAAGAAAACTACACAGACCTGGATTCCGACTTTCTGAAGTACTACGGCCCCGCTCTGAATCTGGCCTATGTTCCGGGTGGCCGGGACGCACAACCGGAAAGCACCAGTATTTACGGCGTCCACGATTTCCTCACACACTTTGTCCGTGAAGATAAGGCCCTGCAGCCCGGCGAGGAATTTGACTATAACTCCGCCAATGCTGATGTGATTGGCTGGCTGGTGGCGCGTGTATCCGGCATGCCTCTACACGATTTTCTCCAGGAAGAAATCTGGTCCCGATTGGGCGCGGAACACGATGCCTTGATTGCAGTTGACCGCGCCTATATGCCGGTGGCAACTGGAGGTATGACAACCACGCTGCGCGATGCGGCCCTGTTTGGCCAGATGATTCTCAAGCGAGGGCAGGTAAACGGCCAGCAGGTCATCCCCGCTAACTGGGTAGACCAAAGCCTGCGTGTATCGGAAAAAGACACACAGAAAATGAAAAGTAATGCCAAGTATCAGGACAACTCCTGGACCGCCTATAAAAACATGTGGTGGATTATCGATCACGAACAGGGCGAGTACGCCGCTGTCGGCGTTCACGGCCAGGTGATTTACATCAACCGCAGCGCCAACGTTGTCATTGCCTATTTCTCCAGCCTGCCGGTGGCTAGCGCCTCGCGTAACCCGCAATTTCAATCCAAGTTGTTTGCTGCACAAAAAATTGCCCAGCAGCTGAAATGACAGTGATGAAATCTGTGGGGTAGTTACGCAATCCGAGGTCCCAGCCATACCGAAGCAGGTTATTTTCTGTCGACAAGCGAGTCATTATGCAAAAAGAATATGATGCCATAGTGTTGGGTTCAGGCGTTGGTGGTTGCTGTGCCGCCGCCCTGCTGGCCTATCAAGGAAAACGGGTGTTGCTGGCGGAAAAACGCAGCTATCTCGGAGGTCGCTTTTCTACGGTTAATCGAGACGGCTATCTATGCGCCACCGGTGGTTTGGCGGTGCCTGTGGGACGCAACCTGGATGAAGTCTGCCAGCAGGTGGGCATCCCGTCCGGCGTCAAACCTTCCACCAAAGTGGCTACCTGGCTGGACGGCAAGATTTACGATCATAAAAGCGGTGTCACCCGCCGCATTATTCGTGAGGTGGCCGATTCACCCGAAGAAGCACAGCGAGTGCTCCATGCCCTCAACCGGGCCATGGAGTGGGAGGCCCCGGGTAACCACATCAGCTTTCGAGACTGGTTAAACCAGTACACACGTAATAGTCGTATCCACGGTATGTTTCAATCCACCATCTCGTCTTTGCTAACTGTAAACAGCAACGAGCTACCGGCAGGCGAGTACTTCAAGGTGATCAAGGTTATATCGCCCCTGACCTTTGGTTTCATAGAGGGCGGGAGTCTGGCCCTGTGGCTGCGTATAGGCGAACTGGTCAAGCAAGCGGGTGGGGAGGTATTGGTAGGTGCGGCGGCCCAGAAAATCTTGGTGACTGACCATCGCGTTAGCGGCGTCCACCTGCGATACAAGCGTGAGAGTCACCTGCTCTCAGCCCCTATTGTGATCAGCAACCTGGGGCCCACCGCAACCGCAAGCATGGTGGATTCAACGTTTATGGAAGATAGCTATCTAGCCCAACTTGATAAAATTACGCCCACGGCGATTATGTGGTTACATTTCGCCAGCAATGAACTGTTGATGGATTATTCGGCCATAGGCGTTGGCTGTAGCCGCCGGGTCAATATGATCGATGTGCCCTCCCTAGAAGCGGGTGGGGTGGCGCCCCCCGGCAAACATTTGTACACCGTTGGCGCGGCGCCATTGGATTCAATAAGTCCGGTGGACATCAAATCCGAGTTCGAAGCTGTGATGGCCGACCTGCGAGATATCTTCCCTAGCTTTGATGAGCACTGCCAGATTCTGAGCAAAACTTGTTATCGTGGAAAGTGGCCGGGATTTCGCACTGTGTCGGGATCGCGTCCCTCCCACCGTACGCCAGTGGAAAACCTCTACAATGTGGGAGACGGTGTCTGCCCGCCGGGCTACGAAGGTTCCATGGGCGCAGCGAAATCTGCCCAACTGGTCTTCGAGGGTATCGTCTCGCGAGACGTGCTGGCGGCTGTATGAGCAGTCTTGTGGTGAATGACAACTGTTTTAGGTGGAGAGGATGATTGATAAGGTCGCAGAACAATCAGATAGTGGTGACGTACCTCTGAACATAGCTGAACAATATTCGATCCTGTGTGAGGTTCCGATCATATGAGTATCTACGATATAACTCCGGTCAGTGTTGCAGACTACCGACGACGGGCAAAACTTCGATTGCCCGGATTCCTCTTTCACTACATCGATGGCGGCGCCAATGACGAAGACACCCTGATTGCCAACGTATCGGACTTTCGTCGTTACCAATTAAAGCAGCGTGTGATGCGAAATGTGGACTCGGTCGATACCAGCACAACACTGGCTGGTCGTGCGAGCGCGATGCCAGTCGCCCTGGCACCCGTCGGAATGGCGGGTATGTTCGCTCGTCGCGGCGAGACTCTAGCTGCCAATGCGGCCAAGTCGGCCGGTATTCCATTTACAACCTCCACGGTCGGCATTTGTCCGGTAGAAGAAGTGGCTGCAGCCACGGGCGAACCATTTTGGTTCCAGCTCTATATGCTACGAGATCGAGACCTGGTACTGAAGCTACTTGAGCGAGCGCAAGCAGCGGGCTGCGACACACTGGCCTTCACGGTTGACTTGGCAGTGCCTGGCATGCGCCTGCGAGACTTTCGTAACGGAATGTTGGGGGGAGGGTTGCCCGGAAAGCTCTCCCAGCTTGCCCAAATCGCTTCCAGCCCGCTCTGGGCGGTAGACGTGGGGTTACGGGGGAGGCCGCACCACTTTGGTAATTTGAGTGACGTGGTGCCCGACCCCGACGATCTCAATGCTTACAAGGCATTTATCGATTCCCAGTTTGATCCCACTGTCACCTGGGAGGATATTGCGTGGCTGCGTGGCGTCTGGAAAGGCAAGATACTGATTAAGGGTGTTCTGGAGGCAGATGACGCCAGGGCCGCCATCGATACGGGTGCGGATGGCGTCATTGTATCCAACCATGGCGGTCGTCAACTCGATGGAGTGGCGTCGACCATCACCAAGCTGGGCGAAGTCGCCGCTGCGGTAGGCGAAAGCACCGAGATCTATCTCGATAGTGGTGTTCGCAGTGGTATCGATGTAGTCAAGGCGATAGCTCTAGGGGCCAGGGGAGTGCTCATCGGTAGGCCCTGGGTATTTGCCATGGCTGCCTGTGGACAGAGCGGTATTGAAGATCTGTTGGCCGTGTTTCAGCAGGAAATCTCAGTTGCTATGGCACTCATGGGAGTTAATACCATCGAGGAAATCAACCCCGAATTGATCGAGCTCGTGCAAGAATGATCTTGACGGAAAGTAATTTTACAGGAGGGATTTAACATGGGGCTCATTACCCGCATCGCATTCGCAGTCTATGGGATTGCACTCGGTACTTTTAGTGCACCATCCATGTCTCAATCCATTGCGGCCACGACAATCTATTACGGCGGCGACATCCTTACCATGGAGGGTGACGTGCCCGTCTATGCAGAAGCAGTCGCGATCCGGGATGATCGCATCGTTCTGGTGGGATCCAGGGCAGAGACTCACAGACTGGAAGGGCCTGATACGAAATTGGTGGATATCAAAGGCCGAACGCTGATGCCGGGGTTCGTCGATAGCCACCTGCATCCCGTACAGGGAGCGACGATGCTAATGCCCAGGTATGTAACGCCTTTTGACTGGAAATTTCCCTGGGGCGATGCAAAGGCTATACGGGGAAGTGAAGCCTTCTTTGCCAAAGTCACAGACTACGAGCGGGCCGTTACCGACCCCACTGAGCCGCTGATTGTATGGGGTTACCTGGAGCCTTACCACGACCGGCTCAACCGCTCCATCCTGGATAAGATTTCTACCAGTCGCCCGATCATCGTGTGGTCTTTTTCTGCACACGAGATGTATTTCAACACCGCTGCCCTGAATGAATACGGTCTTACGGCGGAGCAGGCGAAGGGCAATGACCAGATCGATTACGAAGAGGGCTTCTATCGGGAATCGGGCTTACTCCAGGTCGCCGTGCCAAAAATCATACATCTTCTCCAGACACCGGAGAAGATCAACATTGGACTCCAACGACTGGCACAACTTGTGCCGCTAGGGGGTATCACGACTGTCGGGGACATGGGTACCGGTTCAGCGGGAAATATCATGGCCGACTTCAACTACAACAAGGTGAATCTGGATACCGATACTACCCCGTTTCGTGTGCGTCTGGTTCCCGACGTCAAAACACTGCGCCTGAAAACCCCGGATGAGACTGAGCTCGCCGCAACGGTCGAGGGGCTGGCAACACTGAATACCCGACGAATGTTATGGGGTAAGCAGGTCAAACTGTATGCAGATGGCGCGTTCTTTGGCGAGGCCATGCAACTGGAGCCTCCGGGCTATAAGGACGGGCACGAAGGGGAGTGGATGATGCCCCCGGGCGATCTCCAAAAAGCGATCGCATTCTGGTGGAGCCGCGACTATGACATCCATATACACTGTAATGGCAGCATGGCCTTGACGGCCATTCTGGACGAGGTTGAAAGGCTTCTTGCCGTTGAACCCCGCCGTGGTCAACGGCTCATCATCGAACATTTTGGGGTTTCTACGGCCGGGCAAGTAGAGAGAGCTGCCAAGCTGGGAGTCAATGTCTCCGCCAATCCGATCTATCTCTACGACCTCGCCGACTATTACACCAAAGGCAATCTAGGCCCGGAGGCGGGTCCCGAAATCGTTCGGCTGGGTGACTTGTACAGGAACAATGTCCGTTTCGCTCTGCACACAGATTTCCCGATGGCTCCGCTTGAGCCGCTACGGCTGGCATGGGTAGCCGTGAATCGTGTGACTGCCGAGGGCACAGAAATGGCACCCCACCAGAAAGTGCCGGTATACACAGCATTGCAATCCATCACTATTAACGGCGCTTATATGCTGCGATTGGAGGATGAAGTAGGAAGTATTAAGGCCGGCAAGAAAGCGGATTTCGTGATTCTGAACGAAAATCCTATGAAGGTTAATCCGATGAAGATCAAGGATATTGAGATCCTCGGGACAGTCTTTGAAGGGGAGTCATTCCCGGTCAAATAATTCTACGCTTCTCCTAGGGGCTGCGCCAAGTTAACGTAATCGAGCCTGAAGAATTGAGCACTCAGGCTCTGGATATTGGCCCTAAAATCTCGATAATGCGGAGCACTAATTCAGTGCGTACCATGGCGGAGACAGTCCCAGCATTGCTGGTACCCGGCAGAAGAAATCAGCGGCGAGCGTCCGCGCGAGTTCTTTCTATCCAGCGCATCAGTTCTTCTTGCATACTCGCCACAATCTCTGTGTGTTGCCCCGCCAGGTCCCGTGACTCTGCGGGATCCAGGTCCAGGTCGAACAGCTTCCAGGTCTTGCCGGCATCACTGCTGTAGAGCTTGTATCGGTCGCCCGACAGGGGGGCCGGCCACGATCCATGTAAAATCAGCCACTTTCCGCGGCCGCCCCTCGGTTTAGGACAGTTGAAGCGCCTGCCGGGAGCGTCTTTTTTTGATCTTCAGGCGGTAATCTCCCAGTAGGGGTCCGGCCAAGATACGTGTAAAAGCGGCCACTTGGCCCCGAGTGGGGCCGTTGTTGACCTTGAATTTAGTGCAATTTGAGCGATTGCCGAGATCGTCGCTTGTTGACTCGCAAGGGATATTTGCCCAGTAAATCGATGTGATCCCTTCGATAGGGAGCGATGCCTGCCAGCATGTCATCGGTAATCTCGAGGCCTTCTCTTTTTAGCTGCCGGATCACCTTGGTCATGGCATTCACATTGTGCAAAATCACTAGATTTGCCACAAGGTGATTGTAGTTGACCATTTTGTTTTGCTCGTGCCGGAGGTTCTCCTGGATCTCGCCGTTGTTAAAAAAGAATACCCACTTGACGAAGTCATTGAAGGATTCACTCTTGCACGTAGCTGCCTGTATCGTCTCGCGCATCTTAATGTCGGTAATGTACTCCAGCAAATACTGGGTACGGATGACGCGGCCCAGCTCCCGGAAGGCGTAGTAAAGCGAATTGCGGATGCCGCGCTCGCCCAGTCGCCGGACAATGGTTGAAGCAGTCACCTTGCCCTCCTTGATCGACATCGCAACACGGAGCATGTCGGCGTAGTTGGTTTTAATCAACTGATAGTTAATGGGTTCTGAAAATAGCTGGTCGATATGGTTGTACCGAGCGCGGCCATCCGGCTTGAAGAAGATCAGTTTGTTAATATCCCTAATCCGCGGCATGAGCTTTATCCCCAATAGATGACAAAGTCCAAAGATGATAGTGCTCTGGGCGTGGGTGTCGCCATGAATGGTATCGGGAGAAATCTCGGACTCATTTTGTATGAGCGCATCGATCAAATACATGGCTTCCCGGACGCCACACGGAATGAAACGACTGAACAAGGCGATATAGGTGTCACTGACCAGGTAATAGCCGACACCGCCGTAGGAAGCATAACGGACATGGTATTCGCTCAGAAGGTTCTGCTCGTACATGTCGAATCGTGTGCCATCAACTGATGCAGAGGTGCCGGTGCCCCAGTAGCTGGGCAGCTCGAATTTATTATAGGCATTAACTACCTGGCGAGTCGCTTCGATAAGGTCCTTCTCCCGAGTGTGAGCGATATTTAAGTACGCAATTTGCTTGCGAGAAAAGCCTTTGACGGATCGAGCTGTTTGTACTGGTCCCAAATTGCACCCATAGCAGAACAGAGTCACTACCAATCGTTTCAGGTAATCATCGATTTTGGTTTGATGACCGGAAACTGGTTTGAAAGACTTGTGAAGATCTACCCACTGTGAGGTCTCTACCAGTAAATCCAGAATGTTGATTGGCGGCATGGCGTCGCGGATGGCGGCATGGCGTCGCGGATGGCGGCATCAAACCGTTTCATCACTTCTGGTGTCGGCGGCGCTTTACGCCGGCGTACATGGATATGGTCTGTAGCGAATTCGACATACGCGTCCTTTGGGAATCGCTTGTCGGGGGCCGGCCACGATCCATGTAAAATCAGCCACTTTCCGCGGCCGCCCCTCGATTTAGGACAGTTGAAGCGCCTGGCGGGAACGTCTTTTCTTGATCTTCAGACGGTATTCCCCTAATAGGGGTCCTAGGGTTTTTCCGCCCATAACGGACAAAGACCGCTACAGGCCCCGCCAACCGTGGCTTTGCAGCGGGTATTACTTTACCGAACAGGCTTATATCCTTCAATATGGCGCATCATTTGCTCTAAATCGGGCACTTCTCCCGTCGATTTGAAGCGATACGTCCCTTTTAGATTGATGTTGTACCAGGCCACCGGCGAGGCTTGCTTTACGATCGCTAGCTTCTGCTCATCCTTTTGGTATTCGAAGCTCTTGAGTAGATGGCTTAGAACACTGGAATTGAAATAGATAATCGTGTTGGTCAGCAGCCGTGCGCATTCGTTCCACAGTTGAATCTCTTCGTCCGAGTTGCCTCTGAATCTGTCGCCATTCACGTCGCTGATAGCACGTCGTAACTGATGATAAGCTTCGCCTCGATTTAGCGCTCGCTGAACATGATTACGTAGATCAGCATCATCAATATAGTTCAGCAGATAGTTTGCCTTCACGAGCCGATTGTACTCCGTCAGCGCCTCCAGCAACGGGTGATTTTTCTTGTAGGTCGAGAGCTTTCTGACCAGAAGAGCCTGTGTCGTTTTCCGCTCCTTGAGCGACACGACGATGTGCTGAATCTCGTCCCAGTGACGCGCAATACATTTCGTGTTGATGGGTGTTCGTAGCGACAGCTGTACTTTTCCCGCCTCGTCTTCCGTGACCGCGAACATCTCATTGATGATTCGCCCCGGCTGGGCATACCGTGGCGCGAAGCTGTAGCCAAATAAATCCAGCAACGCAAAGTTTACGTGGTTCACGCCATGCGTGTCGGTGGATAATACATCAGGTTGAATCTCAGAAGTGTTGTTGTACAGAAGATCAAAAATGTAATGCGATTCATGCTCATTCGCGCCGATGACCTTTGCGTTAATCGCCGCATGATTTGCGATCAAGCTCATAGCTGATACACCTTTTTGAGGCCCAAAGTACTTTGACGAATAGCGCGTTTTAAACGTGTCTCGTTTGGCCTCGAACTTTTGTCCATCCACGCTCGCATGGACAATATCTTCCTGGATATTGTAGTGTCTAAATATCGGCAAGCTGGCTGTCGCATTGTTGATGCAGTCGTTTGCCGCTTCGATTGTTTCTAGACGCAGATAGTTCGCTTGAATGGTACTGAGCTGCTCGTAGGATCGATCCGATATCTGTGAGATGCCATAGGTGCCCTGATTGGTTGCATTAGCTATCAATATCGCAAGTAGGTCCTGTTCGTAAACGCGATTCTTTGACTGCGCACCCAGGACGTGCCGGAAGCACTCGATAAAACCGGTGTCGCGATCGACCATGCGCAGTACGTCGACAACCGCTGTCGTTGGCAATTGTTGGAAGAATGGGTTGTTGACCATGGCTGATTTACTACCCGTAGGCAGTCGCCACGAGCGCTTTCCTTTCGGGTTTCTCAAGACGACATTCCGATTATCCGCCTTATCGAGATAGTCGCCCACGGCGCGTAAACGTGAATCCAAGCCCTGTGCCATATCATGAATAAGCGGGACCGGATCGACCGCTAGTTTGGGCAGTTGAGTCTGCTCGATCAGTAATTCTTTGTCCGCCTTCCAGCGTTCGGTATCCACTAAATCGGCTTCTAACGCCTGATATTTAGCGATTCCCGGCAAGGTGAGCTTGCCATTGAGCCGGCTGGGTATTTGCAAATACAAATACCATTCGTACCGCTTCAGCCTGAGATTTCCCTCTTTGTCTTGAAGAAACGGGCGCTGCTTGTGTGGCAGGTGTCGTTTGTAATATGTTGATTGTGAGAGTTCCTTTTTATCGGCGAACTCTGCCTGTACCTGGCTCAGCGTGTGCGCCAAGCGCTCACAGCCTTCACGCCCTTCGAGCCGTAGGCACATGAATAGCTCTCGGACCAAGCCAACCCGTAAGCTATCCCTTTGCTCCAAGTAATGCCATGTTGCTTCATCAACTGATCGCCGCTGATCGTTGAGAAACAGGCACACTGATTCCAAATCTGCTTTATTGATGATATCGAAGGCGCTTTGCCGTGCCGCGCTGAACAGCTGCTGATCATCCACTGGGTCATCGACAAATAGGCGTAGAACATCCGCTGCTTTAATGACGTTTTTCTCGGCTTTTTGCCAATCTCTAGCAACGGATTCTTGCGCATACTGCTTGGCTTTTTGCTTGGCGTACCTTACATGATAAACAAGCCCATCAGCGATACGTTCCTGCGCTTCCTGCCAGCGTTGCTGCAAATAACACAGTAGATACAAACGCTGATTGTCGATCGATTGGCGCTTGAGTTTCACGCCATAATAGTCAACCCGTTCGGCAAAGTGCTGTTGGTTTTTTTGGGATAGCGAGAGTGCGTTTAGCGCCGCGCTTACCTCCGGCATCCACTGTGCGACGTGTCGGTGAACAGCCAGTTCTTTTGCGAGTTCAGCGCCCGTAAAATTTCGAGCTGATTGCCGGAGTTGACGCAGTGATAGCCCATCTTTTCCGACCAGAATTGTATCGATGGCTTGCTTTGCCACATCTGAGATGCTTTCGTTGAAACGATTGATTAGATCATTTTGATTGTTAATGATCGCCTGGCCAATGTGTTTCTGAAGCGTGCTGTAGCCAGGGAGCACGATTCTTTGGTTCGACAAATACTCGACAGCGGCATCGAATAAACATCGTGGTTCTGACCACACTTTTGCTTGTGCATCCAAGTAAGAGGTCAGCTCCTTCTCGTGTAAATTGGGGTTCCAGCGCTGGTAGTTACACAGTTCAAATACCCTCTGATAGATTCTCACATTTTCTTTTTGTGACAGGTTAAATGGGCGGTGTCCAGGACCGGGAAAGGTAGTCTGCGCGACATACTGAAGATCTGTTTTGACTGAGTGGTAACCTGGCCGCAATACAACGGGTTTGGCTTTAAAATACCCCAGCAAAACCACGAACATACAACGCTGGTTTCTGAGACGAAATTTCCTAGCAATAGATCGCTCTTTGTCATTGAGCGCAAAAAAGTAGCGCTGGTCATTTGCTGTGAAGTTGGGCGGACCATAGAAAGCAGCCTGTTCTGCCTCGGTCAGTACCAAAACTCGGTCTTGAATTGCCATCGCTCTTGCCTTGAAAAAAGCAGCATAGTAACCAAAACAGCCCAATAATTGGCGTGAGCGAAAAGTAATACCCTCAGGAAAGCCTCGGCTGGCGGGGCCTGTAGCGGTCTTTGTCCGTTATGGGCGGAAAAACCCTAGGACCCCAGTACGGCAAAATTTTCATCAAGAGCATCAGCGGCCTGCACGAAAAATACGAAAGCCTGATGGGCACGGAACAAATTACCGCTGTTTACGACGAAGAGAACTAATCCTTAGTCCAGAATGGCACCTTCACATGCCGGGCGCACATGCTTACGGTATCGGCGCATATAGCCTGCCGGTACTGCTTTCTCTACCGGTTGCCAGGTTTTTCGCCTCAGCCCCAGTTCTTCTTCATTCACGGCCAGGTGAATATTTCGGTTGGGAATGTCAATTTCGATGATATCTCCATCGTGAATCAGGCCTATCAGGCCGCCGTCGCTCGCCTCTGGACAAATATGGCCAACACAGGGACCCGAGGTGGCACCGGAGAAGCGCCCGTCGGTAATCAGCGCGGTCCGGTCCAGTCCCTTGGACTTGAGCGCCATGGTTGCGCCAAGCATCTCCGGCATGCCTGGTGAGCCCTTGGGACCCTGGTAGCGCAGTACTACCACTTCTCCCTGTAGAATCTGGTCGCTGTTAATTGCCGCCAGGGCTTCCTCCTCCGAGTTGAAGCATCGGGCGGGGCCACTGCACTGTTGCATGGATTCATGCACCCCCGCCGCTTTGATAACGCAGCTGTCCGGCGCCAGATTACCTTTGAGAATAGCGATGCCGGCGCCGGGGCGAAAGGCTTTATCCAGTGGTGGAATAACCTCCAGATTCGATATCACTGCGTGCTCTATGACCGCTTCGAGAGGCTCGCCCATTACCGTCATGCAGGTGGTATCCAGGTGCGGACGGATCTGCTTTAGAACGGCGGGCATTCCACCGGCAGCCCACATATCCTGAATGCCCCAGGGTCCGTTGGGGCTGATGGCAAGCAGGGTAGGGATGTCACGGGCAGCGTCAAAATCATCCATAGTGAGCTCGACGCCCGCGTCGTGCGCAATCGCGGGGAGGTGCAGCAGGGTGTTGGTAGAACCGCCAATCGCCATTGCGGTTTTCACCGCGTTCTGGATGGCGGCAGGGGTGAACAGCTGCCCGGCGTTCAACTCCTCGTCCACCATGCCAACGATACGCTCGCCGGTAAGGCGTGCGGCCTGTAATTTGTCACTGTGCCAGCCGGGAATGTTGGCGCTGCCAGGAATACAAAGCCCAATTACTTCCGCCAGGCACTGGAAGGTGTTGGCAGTTCCCATAATTTCGCAGGCGCCACAGGTAGAACAGGTGGCGGTTTTGGCGAACAGTTCCGGCTCATTGCGATAATCGCCGTGGTCGATGGAGCCGCGCTGTCCCGCGGTATTGCGGATATCCATCTGACCGGGGCCGCCGGAGAGATAAATGGCGGGCAGGTCCAGGCGGGCCATGGCCATCATCATTCCGGGATTTATCTTGTCGCAGGAAGCAATCATCACCACGCCATCGTAGGGTTGCGAGCGCACGTGAGTTTCTACGATATCGGCAATCAGGTCTCGCTGTGCGAGCACATAGCGCATGCCGTCATGAGCCATCGCAATGCCATCGCAGGGAGCGGGTACATTGAACTCGGCCGCTTCACCCCCGGCGGCAATGATTCCCTCCTTGACCTTGGCGGCCAGCATAGCCAGGTGGGAGTGTCCGGTGGTGAGATCTGTGTGGGAGTTGGCGATGGCGATCAGCGGCCGCTTCTTGAGGCTCTCGCTGTTGTATCCCGCCCCGTGCAGGAGCCCCCCGCGAAAAATATTCATCACCGGACTGGGGCTGGAGGAAATGATATCACTGCGTTTTTTCTTGCTCATGTTTAAAGCTCCTTACTGTTCGATGAGTTCAGGGCCGATGTCCTCAATGCGAGTTACACCCATCAGGGCCATCGCCGTTGCTATCTCTTTCTGAAAGTTATCGAGCAGGGCGATCAGCCCCGACTCCCCGGCAGAAGCCATCGTCCACACCCAGGGACGACCAATTAGCACACCCCGGGCGCCGAGGGCCACGGCCTTAACCACATCAATACCGTTGCGTATGCCGCCGTCCAGGTAGACCTCCGTTTGATCGCCAACGGCGGCGGCAACCCCCGGGAGTTTGGAAATGCTGGACGCCACACCGTCGAGCTGTCGGCCGCCATGATTGGAGACGATGACCCCGTCCGCTCCCACATCCACCGCTGCCTTGGCATCGTCAATTTCCATCACTCCTTTGATCAGCAGCTTTCCGGTCCAGGCCGATCGCAGCCAGGCGATGTCCTTCCAGGTGACGGTGGGGTCGAACTGGGCATCGATGAAGGCCTTGTAAGCGTCCAGGTCGTCCGGGTCGGGCACGACGTCGCGCAGGTTGCCAAAATTGTGGGGTTTACCTTTCAGACCCACATCAACGGCCCAGCGGGGGCTGCTGATAATTTGCGCCAGCTGGGAAATCTTCCCAGGGAGACCTCCGCCCAGCATACCGTTGCGAAAATCCCTCAGGCGCATGCCAGGTACTGCCAGGTCGACGGTAAAGACCAGGGTGTCACAGCCGGCATTCCTCGCTCGCTCCAGTAAATGCTGCACCAGGTCGCGATCGCGCAACATATAAAGCTGAAACCAGAAGGGCTTTCCGGTGGCTGCACTCACTTCCTCTACCGGACATATCCCTACCGTGGATGTTGTAAAGGGGATCTGGCAGGCCGCTGCAGCCCGGGCACCCTGTACCTCACCGCGCCGGGCAAACATGCCGGCCATGCCCACGGGAGCCAGCGCCAGCGGCATGCTGCTGGCATGGCCAGCCAGTTGTGTGCTGGTATCGATGCCATCAACATCGCGCATTACTCGCTGTACCAGTCGATAGTGGGAAAAATCGCTGACATTGGCTGCCATCGTTTCCTCGGCGTTGGCTCCGCCATCGACATAATCGAACAGGAATTGAGGCAGGCGGCGTTTTGCTCGGCGTCGATGATCTTCGACGCTGACGGGTGTGACGTTATAGATGCTCATTACAGCTCCGTGAAATGCGTATTTTGCACACCCTGGCAGGTATCCAGTGGCGCGTCGTGTTCCAGGAAGTGCTTGATATTTGCGATGGCACGCATCGCCATGTCGGTCCTGCATTCGCCGGTGGCACTGCCAATATGTGGCAGCAGGGTGACGTTATGAAAACGCAGCAGGTCCGGGGTCACCCTTGGTTCAAATTCGAATACATCCAGGCCGGCTCCGCCAAGATTGCCGCTGTCCAGTGCCTTAACCAGCGCCGCCTCATTGATTAATTGCCCCCGCCCTGTATTGATCACAATCGCGCCAGACTTCAGCAATGCCAGTGTTTTCTCGTTTAGTAGATGTCGAGTGCTCTCGGTTAACGGGCAGTTGAGAGATATAAAGTCAGTCTCGCTTAGCAATGCGCCAAGGGACGAGTAGTAGTGCGCGTTGAGTTCGGCCGCAGCTTCGGTTTTCGGGTTGGGCCCGTGGTAGCAAATGTTCATGCCAAATCCCCGGGCCCGCCTGGCAACGGCCTGGCCAATGGCGCCGAAGCCGATAATGCCCAGTGTCTTGCCATGTGCGCGTACACCGAGCTGGGCGGTTCCAGCGGCCCAGTCACCGTCGCGCAACAGTTGCTCACTGCGGTTGAGCCGGCGGCATGTGGCCAACAGCAGCGCCATGGTCAGGTCCGCGGTATCCTCGGTGACTACGGGTGTGTTACTGACAGCAATTCCTCGATCGGTAGCAGCGCTTAGATCAATATTGTCGATACCGACACCAATATTGGCGATCAGGCCCAGATTTTCCGGTAGCTGCTCAATAAGCTCGGCTCCCATCGGGTCCATTGCAGTGCAAACGAGAATGTTGGCATTGTTCAGTGCGTCTTCGTCTGTACCGATGACACCGACATTGCCCAGCTGCCCCAGGGCCTGCATTAACAGGTCAGGCAGAGGTCTTGCTACGGCGATATGAGGCTTGAACATGGATTCCTTCTCCGATAAATGACTATGTTGGTTGACCGCAGCGTAGTGGCCCTGGAGGTGCGCACCTACTGTCAACAGGGCGACACATGTTTATTCTTGCCAGGTGCATTATCCGATCAGGGCGACAGCGCGATCATTGTGAGGGTCACCCCAACGGGGATTACCACTGTGATTATCCCGACGTCACGGTAGGCTTCTTTGTGTGTTAGTCCAGTGATGGTGAGCATTGCAACAATGGCACCGCAGTGAGGTAGGGAGTCGAAGCCTCCGCTGGCCATGGTGGCAATGCGGTGCAGGGTCTGGGGATCAACGCCCATGTCCAGGTAGGCGGGCGCCATGGTTTGCATGAATATTTGTAGTCCGCCGGAAGCGGAACCGGTGATGGCAGAGACCAGGCTGACCGAGGTAAATGCCGACAATAGCGGCGGCAAGGCTGAGTCAAGCATGGCGCCGGTAAACGCGGTGAAGCCACTGGTATGCGTAACTACGCCACCAAAGCCGATCACGGCGGCGGTGTTGATGAGCGGCATAATGGCATCCTGGGTGCCATTGCCAAGGACAGTAAGCGCCTCCTGGCGAACCACCGGGAACAGCAGCACCGCTAGCAGTGTACCGCAAAATAGAGCGATACAGGGCCATACAATGGGTTGGCTGCCCGCAAAACGCAGCAGATCGTAGAGGCTTCCTTCTGCCTGTGTTGCCTCGGCCCCCAGTGCCAGCGTAATGACGCGCGGGGCAATGATGGTCGATAACACCAGTAGCAGGGGTAAACAGGCCACAAGCCAGTGCGGATAGCCTTCTTCATCGATACTGGAGATACGATCGCCCGGCCCCGGAGTAAAGTGTTCCCCCTGAAGTATGGCGCGATGTCGCTGCCGCTCCAGATACCACATGCCCGCTGCAAACATCATTACGCCACCGAGAAGGCCAATCCAGAAGCCGGCAAACAGGTCGGTACCCAGCGCCACCGAGGCGATGACATTATGAATTGAGGGTGTTCCCGGCAACGCCGTGAGCGTAAAAGTGCCGGAGCCCAGGGCTAGCGCGCCGCAGAACAGTCGCTTGGGTATATCGGCTTCTTGCAGCAGTTTTAAACCCAGGGGGTAGATGGCAAAAATAACGACGAATACCACTACCCCACCATAGGTCAGCAGGGCGCAGGCCAGTACCGTGATCCAAAGTGCCCGGTGCGCTCCGAGCCGACGCACCAGTGCCAGTGCGATGCTGGATGCCGCATGGCTGTCGCCCATGACCCGCCCGAAAACGGCGCCGGCTGCAAACAACAGGAAGAACTTTCCTGCAAAGGTAAATGCTCCCAGGGAGCCAAATGAATAGTAGTCGCTGATTCCCTCTGCAATAGGAAGACCATTGGTGAGAATGACTACAAGGGAGCATAGCAATGAGGCGAAAATAATATTCACGCCGCGTAAAGCCAGCCAGATGAGCAGCCCCACGCTGCCCAGCAGTCCTATGTATTCCATATGTGACTCACCTCGTATTGTTATAGCGTGCCTAATACTACCTCACAGCATAGTTGGTGATAGTAGGAGTGTGGCGCCCATAACACTGTCAACTAGTTGACAGTCACCCCTGTCCACTGGTGTAAGCTTGGAGTATCACTTCGATGCCTTGTAAGTAGAGTAGTTTTTCCGCTACTAAGTAGCCTTGGTACGAGTAGTGGCCTGAACCGACCGGAAAGGAACAAAGCAATGACAAACACACAGTACTTAATTCGTCCGTCGGCCAATTCTGGTTTCCGCCGGGTCTCAGCTTGCCTAGCTGTTTCACTCTTTTTAGTGGTCGGGGGCTCCCATGCACAGGAGGCCCAGCGGCTACCAGTGACGCGAGCAAAAAATGGGTTTTCTCTTGAGGAGGCAAGAGACATAGAAAAGCGTATTTCAGTATCGTCCCTGCTAAAAGGTCATGACGAATCGCTGTATTGGACCTCACAGGTGGCCAATAGCTTGCCCACGGCAATCCTCCCCAGGGTGCAGCCCACGAAAATGCTTCCTGAGAAGCTGGATCCCCGTATTGGTAAAGTCACGGCAAAATCTGCATTGGGCGAGCTTGCACTGGACGATTACCTCCGGGATTTGCGCAGCTTTGCCCAGGGATTTGTCGTTGTTCATCGCGGTAAAGTTGTTTACGAACAATACCCGGGAATGCGCCCTGAACAGAGTCACCTCTGGGCCTCCAACGCCAAGCCCCTCAGTTCACTGTTGATTGATTTGCTGATCGACGATGGATTGATTGACCAAAACCAGACCTTTGGACACTACGTTCCCGACTTTCGCGGCACAGCCTGGGAAGACATTCGTGTGATTGATATTCTCGATATGACACCGGGGCTGGATACTGAGGAAGATGATCGAACCCGGCGCGATCCGGATTCGATCGCCATTCGCACCTTTCTGGCCGAGTTTGGAGAACCGTACGCCAGGACCGGAGCCGTAGAGTCAGTGGGTGATGTGTTAAAGGATGCGCGAAAAATACGTGAGCCGGGTACATCGTTCGACTACGGCTCACCTGTTACCCAGGCATTGGTGTTGCTTACGGAGGAGGTGACGCAACAAAAGTGGGCTGACGCATTTCAGCAGCGGGTGTGGTCTCACATGAATGTCGAAGGTAGCTTACAAATCCACCTGGCAGCGGACGGGACCGCCGCTGTACACGGCCTGGTGTCGAGCAGGCTGCGTGATATGGCTCGCTTCGGCCTGCTGTATACCCCCAGTTGGGGGTCAGCTCCGGTAGGGGGCGAAATGACACTCTAAGCCTCAATCATCGTTTTTTCGGCCACCGGTATTCCCCAGTAAGTAAGATGTGAGCCCAGCCCAGGGGGGATATATGTGGTAGCAGTTCTGGTGGGACGGGCAGGCCGCTCTCCTGGCGTTGTGACACTGCATGGCCCAGGTGCAGCGTATTCCAATAGATGATGATTGCCGCGAGGAGATTGAGTCCCGCCATGCGATAGTGCTGCCCTTCGGAGGTACGATCTCGGATTTCTCCCTGGCGCCCGATGCGTAATGCGTTCTTGAGGGCATGGTGAGACTCCCCCTTATTCAGGCCTACCTGGGCGCGGCGTTGCATGTCGATATCTAGGAGCCAATCGATAATAAAAAGCGTCCGCTCAACACGGCCAACCTCGCGGAGCGCCACGGCCAGGTCATTCTGACGGGGATAGGATGCAAACTTGCGCAATAACTGGCTCGGTGGCATTACTCCGGCAGCCATCGTGGCCACGCTTCGTAGAATATCCGGCCAATTTGTCGAGATGAGTTTATCGCGTACCTTGCCTCCAATGAGTCCTCGCAGCTCATCTGGTGTGGAAGCGGGGTCGAAGACATAGAGACGCTTTGAGGGGAGGTCACGGATCCGGGGGATAAACTGATACCCCAAGAGAGCGGTGACCGCAAAGACATGGTCTGTGAAGCCACCGGTATCGGCGTACTGTTCCCGTATGCGTCTCCCTGTATCATTCATTAAAAGACCGTCCAGAATGTATGGCGCTTCGTTTACTGTAGAGGGGATGGTCTGGATTGCAAAGGGCGCGAACTGGTCCGAGAGATGGGAATAGGCTTTCAATCCCGGTTCACGGCCATATTTTGCATTGATAAGGTTCATGGCCTCGCCTTGGCGTGTAGTTGGGAAGAACTGCCCATCACTGGATGCGGTGGTGCCCGCTCCCCAGAAATGAGCCATGGGTAACTTCGATTGCGCTTCAACGACCATTGCGAGCGCTCGATTCATGGCATCACCCTCGATGTGCCAGCGCGAGATACGCGTCAGTTCCCAGTAATTGTGGGAGTTTGAGGCCTCTGACATCTTCCTCAGGCCGAGATTCACGCCTTCGCCGAGCAGCACATTTAATAGGCCGAGCCTGTCCTTACAGGGGGCGCCAGTCCGCAAATGCGTAAAGGCATCGGTAAAGCCAATGGCATCATCGATCTCAATCAGGATGTCGGTGATCCGAACTGATGGCATTCGATTGTATAGATCAAAGAGTAAGTCATCCGCATCCAGCACTGGCTTGGCTGTCAGGCGATCAATATTGAGGCGGCCATTCTCGATACTGCCATTCGGGATAGCACCCTCACGGGCAGCTTTGGCTAGCTTATCGAGGCCTATTTCCATTCGATTCTGGCGGTCGGCAAGCCATTCCTCAGGATTAAACGGAACCACCAACCTGGCTGTCGCCTGTGCCGCCTCAATTGGAACGAGAGCTTGCTTAAGGTCCGCGTAGCTCCTGGAACGGCGTAGCCAGATATCTCCGGATCGGAAGGCGTCACGCAGGTGAAACAACACTGCGACCTCCCACAGGCGGGTACACCCATCCTCTTGATTGTTCATGTGCCGGTGCCACTTTGAGGTTTGCCGCAGGAACGATCTTGGAGGATTCCGTAAAGCCTGTCTTTTGCCCAGCAATTTGGCCGCTGCCATGAGTGGATTGGCGACTGGGGCCGCCTCGATTTCCAGCGCTTGCAGCATTCGTGGCGCATAACGCCGAAAACGGTGAAATCCTTGGTTAACGTGGGCTAATGGATCGCCAGCCATTGTATCCGTTAGCTTACTGCCAGTGGCTACCAGTTCTCGTAGTCCGTGCCAGCCCAGGGTAGAGACCACCGCTTGTTCAAGCGACGCACCGTCCTCTTTTGCTTCAAGTAGCGCTGCCCCGAAGTTGGTGAAAGACCGGAGGGTTTGCTGAACGGTCTTTTTGACATTATCAATGCGGGCATCGCAAAGCTTCTTGGCTTCGCGCCAGGTCTTGCCGACAATCCGATCATGAGTCTCGACAATGGCATCAGCGATGGCAGCGGTCCACTCCACTACGCAAACTGCCAGAATCGCTAGCCGTCGATTGCCTGATATGTCGCGGAGGCCATCGGCAAAGTAGCGCTCGCCTTGCCTGCGTAAACGAGTGACCCGGTGTGGTGGGACTTCTGCGAGCACATCGGGGGAGAGCTCAATGCTTTGCAAGAACTCCAGGCGATCCAGCAAGCGTCCCGCTTCGGCTGAGTTATTGCCAACTTCGAATTGGCGCAGCCAGACGAAGCGCGTGCGGTGGCCGTCTACGATGTCATGTAGTAGTGCATCCAGACTTCCACACATATCTGGATCCAGATGTCGCACGATCCTGGTCTCTATTTGTCGTTCTGCCGCCACCAGAGAATCCGCGCAAAGGCGCTCAATGGTTGATACAGCGGGAAGGATCGTCTGAGTTCGGCGGCATTCATCGACGAATCGTTTGGCCAGATCCTCGCTAGATCGGGCGTCTTCCGCCTGCTCAGAGAGCCATTCCTTGATGTCTCTGGCACCTCTGCCGGAAAAACTCTTATAGCCATAGTGGGTTCGAAGGCTTACCAGGTGTTCTTGGCGAGTCTGTCTCCGAACTGCGTAGGGGAGTAGAGCGTCACCTGTGAGGCCAAGCTGGGCGCCAACAAACGAAAGAACCTCATTGGGAATTAGTTCGCCGGGATAGAGCAATCGACCGGGATAACGCAGTGCACACAGCTGAAGAGCAAATCCGATCCGATTTTCAGGACGACGGCGCTCCCGGATTAACTCGAGATCGTCGTCCGCGAAGGTGTAGTGTTTGAGCAGTGAGGGTTCGTCGGTAGGAAGATCAAGCAGGGCAGAGCGCTGACGTTCGGTCAGGATATTGCGTCGTGGCATGGATAACAGTCCTTGTCAGTTTATTGGTTATTGGAGTTGCCAATATCAATAATAAAAACAGAGAGTTGCAATAGAAAGCTCAATTATTGAGCGAATATCCAGCGGGGCAGAGGAGGGTGCACCTGTCCTTAGAGTGTCATTTCGCCCCGTACCGGAACCGACCCCTCAGATGTCAAAGCATGGGATAAAGTCTTAGGGCCGCTGATGGCATTGAGCCTTTCCTTCCCGCTGGTCATTGTGGCAGGGCTGGATCACCGATTTGGGTGGTCTCCCATATTTCCCGCTTGGCTTAACGTCACCGGTTTTTTCATGGTTGCACTTGGATACGCCTTTGCAGCGTGGGCATTTGTCGAGAACCGTTTTTTCTCAGCCTTGATGCGCATCCAGATCGATCGGGGGCACATGGTATGTGACAGTGGACCATATCGAATCGTCCGGCACCCGGGCTATGCCGGATACCTTCTCGCATTACCGGGTATTGTGCTGGCCCTCAATACCGTGTGGACACTCGTTCCGCTGGGGGTTGCGCTGGTTGTCGCTGTGATCAGGACCGCCCTGGAAGATCGGGCACTACAGGAGGAGTTGCCAGGATATCGGGGGTATTCAACCCGCGTAAGATATCGTTTGTTTCCTGGAGTTTACTAAGTAGACAACGCAGCTCAGTCAAATACACGATAGAGAGCCACCAACGCGAGCACCAAAAACAGTACACCGCTAAATTTATGAATTAGCTCCAGCGGCATGCGCTTCAACAGATGCTCCCCTGCAATGACTCCCAGTGCTGTAGTGCTCAGTAGAGCCAGCGTGGCTCCCATCCAAACTGGCAGGCCATGGTAAGTTGAAGCAAGACCAGCAACGGCCAATTGGGTCTTGTCACCAAACTCAGCGATGAAAATCATCAGCAATGCAGTGGCAAACAGGCTGTGGGTGCTTCGCGCTTTTGCATCGTTGACTTCGTCGCTATCATCAAATAGCAGTGACTGGACACCAAAAAAGGCAAATAACACCGCCACGGCTAATGACAGCCAAGGCTCGGGAAGCCAGGCAGCGACCACTGCGCCGAACATTACGGCCAGCAAATTAAGCACAGCAAAGGCAACCACTGCACCAGACAATACCGGCCAAGGGCGGTGTCTGGCGGCCAGTGTCATACAGACAAGCTGGCTTTTATCGCCAATTTCGGCAAGAAAAATTAGGATAAAAGATGCGCCGGTTATGGACAGTGGTCCAGCTAACGAAGAGAAGTGTAGTTCCATTCACGAAGCCCATATAATGCTGGCGCATTATACAGTCCCTAGATTCCTCATACACTACAACGCCATTGGCGTTATGACAGTTTTTAGGCCACTCTCCGGTGGACCGACGACGACCCTTTGGCACAAGAGCTCGGAGGTATAGTTGTAAGCAATTCATCATTTATCTGTGCACGCACAGGAATTGCCTGATTGAATTGGTGGGCACTTTACCGTGCCATAGGAGCAGAACACACAACAGTCACCGGGCTGCGGCTTTAACACGGTATGGCAGGCCTCACACTCATAGAACCATTGGCAGGCATCGGTTGGCATGGTTTCGAGTTTTTGGTGCCCGCACTCAGGGCAAGTAATCCGCGATTGCAGTACCACCTCACTCATCCCAGGGGCGCCTTGACCGGACATACCTTTAAGGGAGGCCATATGAGGTCAGCGATGGATACCACCAACATTAACACCAGGGCCGCGTAAAACAGGTGGGTACTCCAACCGTACTGCCATAGCGGGTAGAGTGTGGCGAGTATCGCGATCGGCCCCAGGATGGCTACCAGCCCACGCCAATGCACACGGTGCTGGTACCAACCATAGGCATTAACCGCGAGCGTGGCGGCGGCAAAAAGTGGCAACAAGTGATTGATCGCCAGACCCTCCATCTGACTCAAAAAGCCGAGGCCAAGTACTGCTGCCAGTGCACCTAAGGCCGGAAAGCAGGCCGTACAGCTCAACGCAGCGATAATCACGCCGAACAGCCCGACCTTATCGAGTGCACGTATTATCCGCCCCATGGCGTGACCTCCCAGATTGACAAATAACGCATTAGAGGACTATAAAACCTGTAGCCACTACAGGTTCAGGCCCTTTATGACTACTGAATCTCCAACCTACTCACGCGGCCAATTGGCCCGGTCCACCGGCGTCAAAGGCGAAACGATCCGCTACTACGAACAATGCGGGCTGTTGGCGGCACCGGGCAGAACGGCCGGTGGCCACCGGATGTATACCGATGATCATAAGCGGCAGCTCAACTTTATCCGCCGCTGCCGGGAACTCGGGTTTGCCATCAGTGAAATCACCGGACTGCTTGACCTGGCCCAAACCGATGAGAAAACCTGCGAGCAGGTTCGCCAGGCGACCGCCGCGCATCTGGTCGATGTGCAGGCCAAAATCAAAGATCTGCGGGCCATGGAGCGGACACTGAAAGACTTAATCGGGCAATGCGACGCGAACAGCACAGCTGGTTGCCCCATCATTGACATATTATTGTTTCAATCGCACTGACTATCGGAAGTGTTAAAGTCCATGTATGTTGACTTATGCTCTGGCTAAATTCACGACCAGCCCACTTTTTGAAGATCACAGAATATCTTCGATAAACCATGCCGAGAATGAATGCCGCCCGGTCAGCCCTGCCTTCCTATAAATAGCGGACGCCTGCTGCCGAATGGTTTTCTCGGCTGTTCCGCGTAATTGGGCGATTTCCTTCAGGCTGTAACCCTTGAGCAGCATAAAGCCAATCTCACTCTCGCTTTTACTGAGTGACCAGGTCTCGAATTGGTTGGTAACCACTTCCGCGAGCCTGCGTTTAGCTTCTATGACTTCTTCAGGTTGGGCTGAAGCTGAAACTCGGATTGTCTTTAACTCATCGTGAAGCGCAGTGAGTTCGGTTGACTGGCGCCGCAGTGCCACCAACATCCATGTAATAGCAGCCAATGCTATACCCAGGATCAGCCCCTCTTGAATTAAATGAGAATCATTTGCGCCGTGTCTGAGGTCTGCGATCAGATCTGCGCCACTGGCCAACGCCACCAGGGCAAGGAAAACAATGATCAAATAGTCTGGACTTAAACGGTTGAGCACGCCGTGGATCCTCGCGCATATGTTCGAAATACTGCTGATTATGACATTTGCCCGATGGTAGAGACGCCGATACAGATCAATAGTTTGGCTCACAAAGTCTTTGAGGGAGATTCCCGTGTCGAACAAAATTTATGTCTGGGACCGGTTTGTGCGGATCTTTCATTGGTCGTTGGTGGCACTTTTTGTGACCAGTTACCTGACGGGAGAGGAAGAGCATTGGATTCATGCGTACTCCGGCTACGCTATTCTGACGTTGCTGGCGCTGCGCCTTTTATGGGGCTTCGTTGGCTCCAAATATGCACGCTTCTCAGACTTCATTTACTCGCCAGTAAGGGTATTCGGCTACCTTAGGGGTCTGGTGACAGGTGAGAAAACCGAACGGGATGTGGGCCACAATCCCGCCGGCGGGATGATGGTTATCGCGATGCTGCTTACCCTAGCCTGTATTGGGTTTAGCGGGTTGAAACTCTACGCTATAGAAGAGGGCAAGGGGCCTTTTGCAAGTGATATCTCTCTCGCTCCCGTCAGTCAGGTTTACGCTGACTCTGACGATCGGGACGACTATTACGAACATCACGACGAAGACGGCGAGGATGAGCGTGAAGATGACCACGAGAATGAAGAAGCCGAGGAATACTGGGAGGACTTGCACGAAGCATCGGTCAATTTCATGCTTCTGCTGATCATTTTGCACGTTCTAGGCGTCTTCCTGTCCGGTCGCCGACACGATGAATCACTGGTGAAGGGTATGCTCACGGGGTATAAGGAAGGGTGATAGAGACAACCTGAGAGAATGGGCCAGGTGTCAGATGCCTGGCTTATCTTTCATAAAAAACCGATGATGCCGATTGGCCCAGACGGACGGCCAATAGTCTCTCCCCATAAGTAATCCTTAAGCAACGGTCGGTGCTTGAAAGTTGATGGTTATCTCCTCTATCCGGGATTTACTCCAGGAAGGTGCCACACTCAGTAAGAGCTGAAATCGCTTTACCCTGAGTTGGGCAGATATCAGAATGCAGCAATGAAATTAAAACTACCCGAAGGAATCGAATCCAACAGGACCGTCACTGTAGAGGCGGGCTCGACCCTGTTTCGACAGGGGGACGCCTGCAGTAGTTACTACATTGTGCTCGATGGAGCTGTGAAGGTATTCGCAAGGTCTCCCAGGGGAAAGGAGGTCGTCCTGTATAGAGTATCCCCCGGAGACATCTGCATTCTTACTACCTCCTGTATCCTCTCCGGAAGTCAGTATCCTGCAGATGCCATTATTGAATCCGACGTGACTGCGATTGCGTTGCCAAAGCGCGATTTCGTACAAATGATGAAAGACTCTGAGGAGTTTCGCGAGTTTGTTCTCATGAGCTTCGGCCAGAGGCTCACCGGATTAATCACTTTGATTGAGCAAGTCGTACTGGAATCGGTCGATTTTCGGTTGGCTCAGTATCTTCTTTCGCATGCTGATACTGATGGATTTGTAGCGTCTACTCATGAATCTATCGCCACAGAAATCGGCTCTGCACGGGAAGTTGTTGGTCGCCATTTGAAACGCTTCTCCAGTGCCGGCATGGTTGAAACAGTCAGAGGGCGAATACGCATTATCGACGCGCGAGCGCTTGAGTCCCTGGATTAACGGGAAGTTAATACTCAATGTGACTAAGTCACGGAACGAACCCCGCACACAGGCAAGAATTGTCACCTCCTATACACTTCTCTCGGGATGGACTGAAAATGAAAAATGAAGGTGGCTTGGACAGGGCACTGCGTGTGATTGTTGGATTGGCTTTATTGAGCCTGACCGTTGTCGGACCGAATACACCATGGGGATATATTGGCCTGGTGACTCTAGTAACAGGGCTAATCGGATTTTGTCCCATTTACAAACTGGTTGGTCTTAACACCTGCCCTATTGATCGGAAGTAAGCTGCTTTCAATCGACCGAGCCGCAAGCAGACAACATGATACTTCAATGCTAATGATTTTGGCCTTGCTGTGAATCTTTGGCCGGTTAGACGGCGTCCGATATCGCATCATCACAAGTTGAAACGCCGGTATAGCAAACACGCAAAGCCAAACTTTCCGCCTCCACAGCTTACGTCCTATCAGTTAAATAGGGTTCCTCCAAAGCCATATGAAGCACTTTTGTTCGTCCAGGACACCCAACCCTTAAAACCATACATTAATTTCTTGAC
This sequence comes from Gammaproteobacteria bacterium, assembly GCA_030427085.1. GTDB lineage: Bacteria > Pseudomonadota > Gammaproteobacteria > Pseudomonadales > Halieaceae > JAUHXH01. The sequence continues at coordinate 656,959 of JAUHXH010000001.1, forward strand.
TTATCCATATTTGGGATTATTATCCCAAATATGGATAAGTCAATACACCAAGCTCTCCACCAAACGGTACTCAAAGTGTTGAGGCCTTTAGTGCGAGTACTAATTAATCATGGAGTCTCCCAGGATGCCTTCGCCGAGCTGAGCCGCCAGGCATATGTAGCAGAGGGTTTTTCTCATATGGAAAGTCGCGGGAAACGGGCGACTGTTTCTGGTGTGGCAGCCCTCACGGGCCTTAGCAGGAAAGAGGTAAAACGGCTGAATGAGACTGATGGCGAAGCACTCGGTGCAGAAGGACACCGCCGCAACAAGGCCATTCGAGTCATTAGCGGATGGATGCACGACCCTGACTTTCAGACAGCTGCAGAGCCTGGGAAATTGGCGATTGAAGGCAAAGAATACAGTTTCGCCGAACTAGTGAAGCGCTATAGCGGAGATGTAACTCCAGCTGCCATGCTATCGCTGCTACAGGATAGCGGAAATGTCCGGGTCGACAACGGCTACGTCATTCTGGAAAAAAAGGCCTTTATTCCAATGGCTACACCCCTCGATCGATTAAACATCCTTGGTACTGATGCAGGGGAACTCATTGAAACTATTGGCCATAACATGATGGCCACACCCGAGCATCGCTTGTTTCAGCGCAAAGTCTCCAACGCATTGGTAGACAGGGATGCTCTGCCCGAGTTTCGTGAACTGTCTAACCGACGCTCGCAGGAACTTTTGGAAGCATACGACGCTTGGCTTTCTAAACACGAAGTCCGAGACGACGCTGAGGCGGCCTATGTCGCAGTCGGAATCTATTATGTTGAACATACAGAACAGGAGATCGCCCCGTGAACTCTTTTAAGCAGAAAGCACTTCCTGCAGCAATTATGTCTATCACCTTGAGCGCCTGTGGCGGTGGGGGGAGCAGCAGTGGCGGCTCTATTGCCGCAGTCAATAATGGCCCAGCTGGAGGAATAAGTGGCAGTGGCAAAACATCTTCCGGTACGATCGACGGGTTCGGTAGCATCTTCGTTAACGGTATTAAGTTTGAGACAGACGGTGCCAACATCACAGTTGACGGGCAGCAAGGTAGCGAAGACGACCTTGATGTCGGCATGGTGGTTCTGGTCAAAGGCTCTGTTAATGACGATGGCATCACAGGAACTGCCGAGAGTGTAATTTTCGACAACGAGATTAAAGGGCCGGTTAGCTCTATTCAGCTCGGACAGGACGACGACTCCAAGCTACTGACGATACTGGGAATCGATGTCATCGTAGAGCGCACGGGAACAGTCTTCGAGGACGTGACATTCGATACAATTGCCCTAGACGATGTACTAGAGGTATCAGGCTTCCCAGAGGGAATCAATAACCTGCGCGCGACCAGGGTAGAGAAGAAATCTACATTCATCTCTGGCCAGACAGAAGTGGAAGCGAAGGGCGCAGTCGAGAACTTGACCGACAGCCAGTTCAATCTCGGAGAACTCATCGTCGACTATAGTAACGCGGACCTCTCAGGCGTGAGTGGAGGAAGTCTTTCTGAGGGGCAGCTTGTGGAAGTCTACGGCACTCTTGAAGGTCAGGTAATCAGCGCTTCACGTATCGAAGATGAAGATGACATTACCGATCTGGTTGATGATGATGACGACTTCAGCGTACAAGGTACAATTTCCAATTTCGTCAACCCCGGGAACTTCGAAATCAATGGGGTCAGAATCAACGCCAGTAATGCTAGCCGCAGCCCAGCCGGGTTGGCTCTTTCTAACGGGGTAGTGGTTGAAGTTGAAGGCTCGTGGAATGGTACCGTACTAACAGCGCGAACAGTCGAATCTCGTCGCGGAAGAGTTGAAATCGAGGCGATGGTTAACGATGTGGGCGCAGACAGTGTCACACTTGGACTGTTCAGCGGGGAAATTACGATCCAGGTAAACGCCCAATCCTTACTGGACGACGACACAAAGAGTGTTGAAACTCTGACGTTGTCCGACATTAACCCCGGCGATTTCCTTGAGGTAGAAGCTATCCTCGATGGCAGCAACCTTATTGCGACACGCATTGATCGCGACGAACAGGACGATGATGTTTTGCAAGGCCCTGTGGATAGCTTTAACGCCGGCGCAGACATTACGATTCTCGGAGTAACCTTTAGCATATCAGGCACAGAATTCGAGGATCTCAACGACCAATCGATAAGTTCGGACGCTTTCTTCGGTCAACTGCAGGTTGGCGACCTGGTGAAGGTGAAAGATGAAGAGCTGGCCGACGGTATCGCCGACGAGATCGAATTCGAGTTTGAAGATCAGCTCGATGGGGGGCCAGAATTCGACGACTCCGACGACTCCGACGACTCCGACGACTCTGATGACTCCGACGACTCCGACGACTCCGACGACTCCGACGACTCCGACGACTCCGACGACTCCGACGACTCCGACGACTCCGACGACTCTGACGACTCTGACGACTCTGATGACTCCGACGACTCCGACGACTCCGACGACTCCGATGACTCCGATGACTCCGACGACTCCGATGACTCCGATGACTCTGACGACTCTGATGACTCTGACGACAGCACTCCTTGAGCAGCTATCGGGAACACTTTGCCAAGTGAAGCCCCTCGGATATTAATCCAGGGGCGGTCATGGTCATAAGAGTGAAGTTCACTAACAAAGGGTTTAGTGGCTGCCATCCCTATACTGTTGGTGTTCCGGTAAACCATTCCGGGGTAAGCTTATAAGCTATGACTTTTCCCCCAGACAAATACAGGCCCCCGATTGCCATAAGTTATAGACCGAAGGAGCAGGATTACCTGCCCGTGGTGGTCGCTGCAATTCGGCATCACCTGGGGGACTGGCCCATCGCCCTTCTGACGGAGACGCAACACCTGCCCCCAGAGACATGGCTAGAACGCAACGATATACAGACAATCACTAACTGGAAGCATTCTCCGAGAGCGAATAAGGTTTTCCGCCTTTGGGAACACCAGTACATATTCGCCGAACATTTCGAATCCTGGATTTGGTGGCACGATGACATGCTGCTACTCAGAGCCCTAAGAGATCCTGAAGAAGAATTTAGTCGCCCCCTGGTTGTCCACCGACAGCGTAAGCGCCCTAACGAGGAACTCAGCAACTGGCAGAACTGGCTGTGGGAAACGCTAGCTTTCTTCCGCTGCCAAAATATCTATGCACCCAACCCTGTCTTACATACTCCTAGACTGATTCGCAGAACTTTGTTGAGCAGCATTCCAGAAAACTGGAATCGAAAACGCCTTCTTTTCGAACCAACATATCTACTCTGGATCTGGCATCAAAATGGCATCCAACCCGAGGTCGCAAAGAACTACCGCAAAGGCGTATTCAAGGGCCGGATACCCTCCCCTGAGTCCCTGCAATCCGATGGCTATACGATCTTTAACTGGGGCAAGAAGATAGATCACGACGCAGCAAAGTTGGAATTCGGCAAACGCTACTCGACAACCTTCGATTAGATTACAAATCACCTCTCTACTGGGATCCTTACTGAGGTCTGGCCAAGATTCATGTAAAAAGTTCCGCTTTGTGTAAAGTTTCACCAGACCGACGCTCTAATAGCCTTATTGGTACACTTCAGCTTTCTAAACCTGTTGCTCTACTCTCCGGCTTGACCTCCATTAATTCCCAGGTGACCACTTCGTGTCGGAGTGATCCAGTAACGGGCCTGCCTGTCGCCGCAGGCTGCTGCAAGAACGTCGAGTATTTCCCGTTCCTGCGCCGCATCGTGCATAATTTCGAAGCGTGACATCTTGCGGTGCCCCTCTACGAGCTCACGCAAATTGAACTGACTGTGCTCCCGGCTATAGCCCTCGATTGTCGACAGGGTAAAGCCAGATATATCTTCCAGGAGAATCAGGGCATCGACAATGTCGTCCTGTAGTTCATCGGCGACAATCAGGACCAGCAGCTGTTGTTGATTCATGACGGTCTCCCTTCGAAGTATGTATAGCAAAGTGGTAGCACATAGAGCGTGGTGAGGGTGGAGGTGATGAGGCCACCAATCACGACAATAGCCAGGGGTTTTTGTATTTCGGCGCCGGGGCCGCTGGCGAAGATCAATGGCAAGAGGCCGAACATAGCCGTGGTCGCGGTCATAAGAATGGGGCGCAGCCGCTTTACGGCGCCACTCTGTACCCGCTCGGTGAGGTCTCCAATGGTGCCCCGGGTCTGCTCGAAGTGGCTTACCATTACTACGCCGTTGAGTACTGCGATACCCAGCAGGGCAATAAAGCCCACAGAGGCCGGCACCGAGAGGTACTCTCCACTCAAAAATAGAGCGACGATGCCTCCGACAAGAGCAAAGGGAATATTGCCCAAAATGAGCAGCGCCTTGCCAACGGACTGGAAGGTGGTGAACAGGATGACCAGGATCAGTAGCAGTGCCACGGGTACTACCATCACCAGATTGCGCATGGCCCGCTGCTGGTTCTCAAATTCTCCGCCAAAGTTCACATAGTAGCCAGTGGGTAAATCGACTTCCGCGCGAATACGGCTATCGAGCTCTTCTACCACTCCAACGATGTCCCGCCCGGTAACGTTCGTGGTGACCACGCCGAAGCGATTGCTTCGCTCCCGCTCTATAAGTAGTGGACCTTCCTTGAAGCTGATATCTGCGATCTCCTCCAGGGGGGCGAGAGTTCCATCGGGCATAAGGATTATTTGGGCCCGTAAATTGGTGATACTGGAGCCTGGCGCATCCTGGTCTCCGCGGCTGGCGAGCACCACGGGTAAGCGCTTCTTGCCCTCAATGAACTCAGAGATGACTACCCCTTCCAGACGGGATTTCACGTAGGTGGACAGCGCTGCCACGCTCATACCGTAGCGGCGCGCTATGCTGTCGTTGAGTTTGATGTTGAGGAATTGTCCGCCCTCTATCACCGAGCTCTGGACATCGACGGTACCTTCGATTTCCCGAGCCAGGTCCGTGATCTCACCGGTGAGCCTGGAGAGGGTGCTCACGTCATTGCCGAACACCTTGATCGCCAGGTCGCCACTACTCCCGGTGAGCATTTCGGAAATCCGCATCTGGATGGGCTGGGTAAAGTTGAAGTTGATACCCGGAAACTGAATCAGTACTTCCCGCATGCTGTCGATCAGCGCCTGCTTGTCGTTAACACGCCTACTGTCCACTGGCTCCAGTTCCATAAACACATCGGTCTCATTGAGGCTCATGGGGTCCAGACCGAGCTCGTCTGAACCGGTGCGGGCCACGATCTGGCGGATTTCAGGAATGTTTTCCAGCAGGGCGGCCTCTACCTGTTTGGTCAGGTCGGTAGACGCTTGTAGAGAAATGGTAGGGGATTTTTCCAGCTGTACGATCACGTCGCCTTCGTCCAGGGTTGGCATAAATGTTTTTCCGGTAAGAAAAAGCAGTACACCGCTAACCGGCAGGGAGATCGCGAGTACGATGATTAACGCGGTCGCGTTACCCATAGCCCGCTGAAGGCTTGTGCCGTACCAAACCTGCATCGTATGTATATAGCGTGGTACGTGCGCGGATTCAGTCCCCAACAAAAATGACGACAGAATGGGGATCACTGTCAGGGATATCACCAGGGCCGCCAGCATGGCGAACACAATGGTGAGCGCCACGGGCGTAAATAGCTTGCCTTCCAGCCCGGTGAGGGTGAGCAGTGGGGAGAACACTATGAGCACGATGAGAGTACCCGAAACAACCGGTACAGCAACGTCCTTGCTCGCGCGATACACGCGGTGCAGTAGCGGTAAGCCAGGCTTGCCCGCCAGTTGGATGGTGATGTTTTCGACTACAACCACCGAGGAGTCAACGATCATACCGATGGCAATCACCAGCCCTCCCAGGCTCATAAGATTGGCGGAAAGCCCGAATTGGCTCATCATAAAAAAGGTTGCCAGGGCTGCCAGGGGGAGTGACAGCGACACCACCAGTGCTGCCCGAAGGTTGCCAAGGAAAATGGCGAGCAAAATGATCACCAAAATGACTGCCTGTAATAGCGCATTGGAAATGGTTTCAATGGCGGTGTCGATCAGGGACGAGCGGTCGTAGAATATATTGATCTCTGTACCGGGAGGTAGGGTGGCCTTGATCTCGGAAAGCTTTGCTTTAACTCCTTTCACCACTTCACCGGTGTTACTGTCCTTGAGGGCAATAACAAGGGCTTCTGCAGTCTCTTCCATATTTCGTGTCACTGAACCATAGCGGGTGAGGTAACCCACAGAGACGTCCGCGACATCGCCGAGTCTGTAGGCAGCGCCATCGTGGGCGGTAATCACCAGGTTTCTTAGATCCCCAATATCATCCAGACGGCCCTCGGTACGGACAATGAGCGTGTCATTGCCCTGCACCAGGCGGCCGGTGCCCATGTTCAGGTTGTTTTCATTCAGTGCGGTTGTGAGTTCTTCGAGACTGATACCAAGCTCAGCCATATAAGCGGCGCGGGGGTTAATCTGGTAGGTGCGGGCGTAGCCTCCCAGCACATTGACATCGGCCACCCCGGGCACGGTGCGCAAGATGGGGCGTATTTCCCAGTCCAGTAGTTCCCGACGTTCCATCAACGACAGTGCCGGATTCTCGAGGGTGAACATGAACATTTCGCTCAGCGGCGTACTCATGGGTGCGATGCCGCCACTGATGCCAGCCGGCAAGATGTCGCGGATGTTCGCCAGGCGCTCGTTGATCTGCTGGCGAGCCCAGTAGATATCCGTACCATTTTCGAAATCCAGGGTGATATCGGTGATGGCGTACTTAGTGGTTGAGCGCAGCATCTCCTGGCGAGGAATACCCAACAGTTCTGTTTCTATAGGCTGGGTTACCTGCAGCTCGATTTCTTCTGCAGTCATGCCCGGCGCCTTGAGGATGATCTTGACCTGGGTAGGCGCAATATCGGGGAAGGCATCGATGGGCATGTTCAGCCAGGCACGCAGGCCCAGGGCGGCAACCACGATGGTGATCAGGCCGACGAACAGTCGTTGGGTGAGGGAAAAGCGGATTACCGATTGCAGCACTTACTCGCCCCCCAGGCCCAGCAGCACACCCTGCGCTGCACTGACTGAAGTGACCAATATTTCGTGACCTTGCAGCGACTGATCGGTGGTAACGACATAGTCAGTACCCTCTGAGCCTGCGATCACGACAGGGGTCGCTACCAACTTGTCGCCGTCGAGGAGAAACAGGTGGCTCTGGCCCTGCCACTGGAATACGCTGCTGCGACTTACACTGTAGGCGGGCAGCTCGAAGTAGGGTCTCACCATGATCTGCTGCCCCGGTAGAAAACCGCACTGTTTCTGTACCGGTTCACTCCAGGCCTCAAGGAAAAAGTTGTTGATAATGCCGCTGACAATGGCGACTTCAAGTTCGCAGGTTTCGGCCTTGAAACCTGCCAGCTGTGTGCGCTGATTCATTGGTATGGCGACTCTAAGGCGAATGGCTGAGGGTGGAACAATTACCGCGATCTCATCGTCGGCGGCGATACCGGGAGCATTCTGGCTGTACTGGATTATGCCCTTGACCGGGGCGGTAATGGTCACTGAATCTTCATCCTGTCCCTGTTCTTCTATCAGCAACTCATGGAAGTGGCGCATGTGCTCAAAATCGAGCTTGAGCCCGTAGTAGTCTTCGCTGATCTGCAGCCATTGGCTGGCCTTGATGGCTTTCTTATCATAGAGAGCGCGGTTGCTGTTAAAGCGCTTCTCTGCATCCCGTAGCAGCTGTTTCTTGATATCGAATTCCGACAGGAAGTGATGAATCTCTGGGCCCTGCAGCACGGCAATAGGCTGCCCCGCAGCCACTTCGGCGCCAGGTTGTAGCAGGTAGTTGAGTCGCTGTACCCGGTAGGGGGTTACGACGCTATAAGCCTCGCCCTGGCGAAAGCTCACCTGCGCGGCCAGGGACTGGCCGGCATAAGAGTCGACCTCTGTGGCCGGTTGATATTCCAGCGCCAGGTGGCCCAGGTCTGCAGCATCGATTACCTGAGCGCTGGCCGCCTGCGCAAACAGGAGAGCTGTCAGGAAAGTCGTGTTCAGGTAGTTCATAGTGGTATTCCCGCTGCCTGTCGCAGCATGGCTCGATTCTGTCCAATTAGGATCAGGTTGGTTTCTGTGGCCGCTTGCGTGTCAACGGCCTCCATGGTGCGCCGCAGCAAGACCTCTGCACCTAACTCATTGGAGATGCGTAGTTGCTCCAACTGACCGATCAGTTGCTTGCCCGTAGCGGCGGCTTCGTCTAGAAGTGTTTGTTTTTCGCGCAGGAATTGACCCTCGTTGGCGAGTTGCTGCCAATTGTCTTTAAGCTGCGCCTGTAATTCGTCGTGAGCCTGCCAATACTGTTGTGCTGCCTCCCGCCATTCTCCGCGATTGGCTTCGCTGTCCAGATCCAGGAAAGACATGGGGATTTCAATGGCTACACCGTACTGGTTCTCATCAAACTGAGGGTTATCCAATTGTTTGGCGGTGACTGACAGATACCAGGGGCTGCTGTGTTCGCTGGCCGCGCTCAACAAGCTCTTGCGGCGTTGCCAATCCAAAGTCAACAATTGCATATCCGGGTGCTGCGCTGGCGAAAATTGTGCTGGGGGTTCCGGCTCGTCAATCCCGATGGGTACATTGCCCAGTCCGGTCACTTGTCTATAGCGCTGCTGCCAGCGGGCCGTTTCCCGGCGTTGTTCCACTTGTTCAATCTGCGCCTGTAGTTTCTCCTGCCGGATGGCCAGTAAGCCGTAGAGTGATGCTGCCTCAGCCGCCAGTAGCTCTTGCTGGCGCACTTCCAGTTCCTGCAGCAAGTTGAGTTTTCTCAGGGTGAGCTCTTCCAGGGCAGTGGATAGCTTTAGCGACCACAGGGCTTCGCGTACCAGTCCTGAATAAAAGAGACGCCGACGTTGCTTGCTGGTGTCTTCTGCCTGGGTGGAGGTTTCGGCTATGATCTTGTCGTGTCGCCGGCCACCGGCAGATTTTATTGGCAGGTTGAGACTTAGCTCTGTTTCGTCGGTGCCCTCCCGCTCGTCGCTTGCCAGATAGCTGAGGTTAACGCTGGGCAGCGCCGCAAGCCATGAAGAGGAGCTGAAGGGAGCGACCGTGTTATCAGCCGGAGCGCTACGCTCCATCGCAACTGTCACTACTTCATTCAGATTGAGATTGGACGCGGTAGTCGCGGCCAGGACCGTGGGCAGAAAAATCACCGACGCCAGTGTCAGTAGGAGTCTTGATAGGGAGAATTTCATGTCGAGTCATCATTGCTGTGGGAGTGCCAAACAGAAGGGCCATGGTAGGGAGGCAGCGCCTGGAAAACATCGGGCATGTGTCCTTTTGGAGCCTATGGTACACTTGCCCTATATTGTCTAACGTTATGTTTTATAAGGGAAAATGAAAGATATACTTATTGCCGCGTTGCTCGCTGTCGTGATGGCACTGAATTTTCTGGATGTACTTTACGACCTTAAAATGGGGGCGGCGGTACAGCATATTCTTGGAGAAACGGCCATCGTACTCGCTTCGGCAATGGGGTTTGTTTATCTACTGTGGGAGCGGCAGCGGCGTATTCGGCAAATGAAAGCTTTGTCCCAGACTTTGTCAGAGGCCGACCAGCAGCTTAAAAACATTACTGAGGATATGCGCAATGCACGCAAACGTTATGGGGAGACTATCCACCAACAATTCAATGACTGGAGCCTGACGCATAGTGAGCAGCAGGTCGCAATGCTGATGCTCAAGGGGCTGAGCTTAAAGGAAATAGCCACGGTGCGTGACACAAAGGAAAAGACGGTGCGCCAGCAGGCTTCCGGAATTTACGGCAAATCAGGACTGGATGGCCGCCACGCGCTATCCGCATGGTTCCTTGAGGATTTTCTTGCTTCAGACGCGGCTTGACGGACCGGGGTACTGAATCTTGGCCGGAAGCCGACTCCACGACAGGTTGACCAAAGCCCTCAAACAATCCGGCTCATTCCATTGTCACCCCGTTCCTGCAGGTCAGTCCGCGTCATGACTGAGACCTCAGATAGCTCGGACCTTGCCTCGGTAGCCCCGGTTTCAGGGCTGGACTAGGACTTCAGATTGCAAATGACTGCTCGCCTGCAGCGAGTTGGTGATCAAGCAATTAGACTCCGCTTTCTCCAGTATATTCCGGGCCTTCTCAGAGTTGGTATCAGCCCCGACTGTCAACCTCACCTGGAGATTAAAAGCGGTAAATTGGGTAACCCTGTCGATTCGTTCCAGTTTGCCCTCCGCGGTACATTCGATATCAATCCACTCCAGCCTGGAGGCGCGGGCGATCGCGCGGAAGGTAAGAACAAAGCAATCTGCGACAGCGGCTACCAGCAAGTCCTCCGGCGACCATTGGTCCCCCGGCCCGCCGAACTGTGCGGGTGGGGCAGAGGGAAGGTCGGGGATTCCCGCGCCGCGCAGTGTGATCTCACCCTCTCGTTGTGCATTGGCAGAGATTTTGTAGTGGTGGGGTAGTTCTTGTACTGTCATCTATTTGTCCTCAATGAGTTTGATCCCGGTGTTGCGCACCACGGGGGCGCGCAAGGGTTGTACATAATCTGATTCCGGCCACAGGCGTGTGCCCGAAACATCAATAATCTGGTGCTCCAAAGTGGGCACTGGACCGCCTTGCTCTATACGCCACTGCAGAAATTCCCGGGCTGGCCACTCGGTGCCCCAGGGGCTCTCGAGCTCCTGGATGTCGGCAAAGCCCCTGTTTCCGCAAAGCGCGTCGGAGGGGTCGAAAGGACGCAGGCAACTAACCACCGTCAGTTCATCTGTGTCTGTAATCAGGCTGGCGTCGTCTACCCGTCGCATATGCAGTATTCGATGACCGTTATCAGCATTCAAGTCCAGCTTCAGCGCGACACCGCTCAGCCCCATCAACCAGCCACCACTGTGGTCGAATGCGTCAACCGAGAAGGAGCGACTCAGCTCAAATTCCAGTAACGCGCGGAGCGACTTCCCGGTAATAACGCCCCTCGCTAGCACCGGGGGTACGGGCAGGTAGCGGTAGCTGTCTTCCACGGTCACGCCTTGCCCGGCGGGCACCACCGCGTCAAAGCGGAAACCTGGGGTGATGGCGAGATCGGTGCCGTAGTGGGATCTGAGGCTTTGTGAAAGGAACTGGTTGAAGGGGTTTTCCAGCGCATGGCGCCGATGCAGTGACGCGGGTGCGAGCCCGATCATGGTATCGATGGATTCGGAGAGCTGCATGTCGCTACCCGGCATAGGAGAACTGAAGCCGGGGTTGTCGACCAGGAAGGGAGCGCGAGCGTCTTTGACCAGGCGCAACACCTCCGGGTCGGGCTCAATATCCGCGTGTATTTGGACAAGGCTCCAGTCGAAGTGTTTTGATCCATCGCCCCTTAGGTTCACGGTCATCACGCCCAACAAGCCGTCGTTGCCGGCTTCGACAACCAGGGCTCCGCTGGCAGATTCCAGGGGCTGGGTAGTAATTTCGTGCGTATGTGCAGAGAAGATGACGTCTACCCCGGACTCGATGGCGTTCGCCAATTGCCAATCCTTGTGCAGCCCCAATTCACTCATCACCACTATCAGGTCCGCGCCTTGTTGTCTCAGGGTACTAGCATGTGCATTGATATAGTCTTGGTAGGCCTGCTCGCCCTGCAGAAACTCAAACCCAAGAGCCAGCATGGGCGACATGCGTGGGATGATGTCAGAGGTAATACCGATAAAGCCAACGTCGTGGCCACCGAGTGACATCATATGGGTGGGTGGCAGTAACGGCGCTCCCCGATCAAGCAGGGGCACAGAAGTAGTGACATTGCCGCCCAGCAGGGGATAGTTCGGTGACGCGACCGGCTCGCCAAACATGAGTTGGTTCACCAGCCGCGACAGTGGGGCAGATTCAGGGTTGTAACGCAGTCGGGTAGTGATAGGTCCGTAGGCGAAATCCCAGTTACCGGGTACACCGATATCGATGCCGAGGGCATTCACTGGTGCAACGATAGCATTGCCCCGGCTATACAGTGCTTCAACGCCGCCGTGGTAGGTGTCGCCTATGTTCATCAGGACGCTACGCTGCGCCGAGCCCCGAATCTGCTGGATCGCCGTCGCTATACGGGCCAGTCCGCCGCGGGTCTGGACGCGGGTGGTTGGCTCGCCTGGATCGCTACTATCCCGAACAAGATCCTTATGGGGAGTAAGGTTCGCGTGCAGGTCGTTAAGGTGAATAAACACGATCTCGCCCCGGCTGCTGCCCTGCGTACTTGCGCCAAGGGCGCCGCCGCAGGCCAGGGCTAGCATGCCCCCTGCCATGAGCCGCCTCATTTCTTGCCCCCTAGCGGCCCAGGTTTTCCTGGTGCTGTCTAACGGCGTCCACCGGGCAGGTGATGACGGTTACGCGGGTATACCCCAGCCGTTCCAGCTGCTCTGCCGCCAGGGTGGCGCGACCACCGGTGGCGCAGTGCACATAAATCGGGTGTGCGGCGTCGGGGATAAGGTCCATAACTTTCATTTCCAGGATACCCCTGGGAATATTGATGGACTGGGGTGCGGGGGAGGCCTCGAGCTCAATCGGCTCTCGCACGTCAATCATTGTGCCGTGGGTGGCTTGTAACTCATTCACCGCAGTTTCAGCATCGAGGCAGCGCAATGTCGCACGGGCGCGGGTGATCAGTTCTGGCAGGGTGGTTAGCATGGCGGGCGCTTCCTCTTAGGTTGTGAGTACCAAATATTAGATTGACCTTATATAAGGTATGCCTAATAATGTAAAGCCTTGAGATGGATTTATAGCAAGCAGGAGAGGGGATGCGGTGGAAATCGATGTAATGCAGGCCAATGCCGGGGAGGCGTCTAAACTGCTCAAAACCTTGGCCAATACCAGTCGCCTTCTGGTGTTGTGTGCGCTGGTCACCCGCGAGCACACGGCGGGCGAGCTGGAAGAGTTAACAGGGCTTAGCCAGCCGGCCATATCCCAGCACCTTGCGCGCTTGCGGGAGGAGAATATGGTATCCACCCGGCGAGAAGCCCAGAGAATTTTCTATTCGCTGCAAAACCCCGAGGTGCGCGCAATTCTGGAGACCTTACATGAGCTCTATTGCTCGGACTAATTGGATATTCAATCAATCAATGCACCGACGGAGTTGATATGAACGTAGACAGATTGGTATTTGCCATTGCCGGCCTCTTTATCCTGGTCAGTCTGGTGTTGAGCCAGGTTCACTCAGTCTATTGGCTGTGGTTTATCGCTTTTGTTGGTGCCAATATGCTCCAGGCCGCGTTTACCGGTTTTTGCCCGCTGGCGATGATTCTGAGACGCATGGGCAAGACACCCGGCTGCGCCTTCCAGTAAAACGCTGAAAACGGAGCCGAGTCACTATGTCCCACCCTCTTGATCGACTGGTCCGGTACACGCTGGCCGGTGGGCTGCCTCAGCTCATTTTTATCCTAGGGTTGGCCGCCGGTGTAATGGCCCTGGCCTTGACTCCCCGGGAAGAGGAGCCGCAAATCGTCGTACCGATGGTCGATGTGCTGGTGCAGGCGCCGGGGCTCAGTGCCCGGCAAGTGGAGCGGCAGGTGACCATTCCACTGGAAAAACTGCTGGCACAAATTCCGGGCGTGGAACATGTGTACTCCTCCACGGGCACTAATCAGGCTGCGGTGACGCTGCGTTTTCACGTGGGAGAAGACCGCGAGGACTCGATCCTCAACACCTACAACAAGCTCTACTCCAATCAGGACAGCATTCCCCCGGTGGTCAGCAATTGGATGTTGCGCCCGGTGGAAGTGGATGATGTTCCCATCGTGATGCTGGGCCTGTGGAGCGACGATGCGGACCGCTACAGCGACTATGAGCTGCGACGCATGGCCGAGGAGGTGTCCACCGTATTACAGGGCATTCCCGCGACCAGTGAGGTCAATGTGGTGGGCGGAAGACCGCGCACCGTACGTATCCTGATCGACCCGGAGAGCCTGGGAGCTCGCCAAACCACTGGCCAGGACATTGTCTCTGCGCTGGCTGTCTCCAACGTGCTGCGTAGTGCGGGAAACTGGACCTTTGGCAACCAGTCAATCTTACTGGAAGGCGGCGATGTCGTTAGGGAAGTGGCTGAGCTTGAAAATTTCGTGGTCAATGTCATCGATGGTGTGCCGGTCTACCTGCGGGATGTGGCGCGTATCGTCGACGGCCCGTCGGAGCCCGACTACTACAGCTGGATTGGCTTTGCTGAGGCTCATCCGGCGGGCGTGGAGGGGACCCGGCCCATGGTGGCTATCTCCATCGCCAAGCAACGGGGCTCCAATGCGGTCGCTGTGGCCCGGGAAGTTCACCAGCTTATGGCGGAACTCACAGCAGACCTGTTGCCCCCCGAAGTACACGTGGAAGTGTTGCGGGATTACGGCCAGACCGCCAATGAAAAGGTCAACGACCTCAGTAGCAGCCTGGGTTTCGCCATCGTAACTGTGGTGGTTTTTATCGGTGTGTTCCTGGGCTGGCGGCAGGCCATCGTTGTAGGTCTGGCGGTCCCCATCTGTTACGGCATTACGCTGGCCCTGGACATGGCGCTGGGCTATACGATCAACAGGGTCACCCTGTTCGCCCTGATTCTGTCCCTGGGCTTGTTGGTGGACGACCCCATTACCGGCGTGGACAATATCTCCCGTTTCATGGCAAAGAAATCCATGCCTTTGCGCGAGCGGATCGTCTGTGCGATGGCGGAGATTCGCATTCCCCTGCTGATGTCTACGGTGACTATCATCTTCGCCTTTCTGCCACTGGCGTATATCACGGGCATGATGGGCCCCTATATGGCACCCATGGCCTTCAATGTACCGGTCAGCGTCATCAGCAGCACGGCGGTGGCCTTTCTGGTAACCCCGTGGTTGGCCAGCCGCCTGTTGCGCGAAGATAAGGTGGTTATGGATACTGCCGCCCCTGAAGAAGACGGCTTGTACGCGCGACTGATGTCGCCAGTGCTGGATAACCGGCGCCTGGCCAAGGGCGTTCTGTGGCTGGTCCTGGGCCTGTTCATCGCCACCGCATTACTGCCGGTGTTCCGCGTGGTGCCCCTGAAGTTGTTGCCGTTCGACAACAAGAACGAAGTCCAGGTGTTAATCGACGTGCCCGAGAGTGCCAGCCTGGAGCACACCGCGGCGCTGGCACGGGAAATCGCCACTGAGGTTACCCGGATGCCGGAGGTGCAGGCGGCAGCGGCGTTCGTTGGCGTGCCTTCTCCTATGGATTTCAACGGCATGGTGCGCCGCTACTATCAGCGCTCCGGTCCTCATCTGGGCGAGTTGCGACTCACCCTGGCGGACAAGAGCGAGCGGCAGCATCAGTCTCACGGCCTGGTATTGCGTCTGCGGCAGTTACTGTCCCCCTACAGCCGTGAGGGTGTCAGTATCAAGGTGGTGGAAGTGCCGCCGGGCCCACCGGTGCTGAGTACCCTTGTTGCCGAGGTCTACGGCGAAACCCTGACGCCCTATGAGACCCAGAAGCAGGCTGCCCGGGTACTGATGGAGCGTCTGTCCCGGGAAGCGCACGTGGTGGAGATCGACTCCACCATCGAGGCTGACAAGATCCGCCAGCGGTTCGTCGTGGATAAATCCAAGGCGGCGCTGTCGGGTATCTCCACGGATGATGTGGCCCAGACCCTGGCCATGGCGAATGACGGCTATGTCGCAGGCTATGTGCAACAAGAACGTGAATCCCGGCCCCTGCCGATCGAACTGCGACTGGATCCGGCGCAGCGGGTCGCGGACAACGATTTCGAACGGCTGTTGGTAAAAGGGCGCCAGGGCGTGTCGAAAACCATGACACAACAGGGATTGGAGGTTTCCCCTCAGCCATTGGCAGCCCTGGGCGAGTTAGGCCGGTTCGAGATCGGACTCGCTGACCAACTCATTCACCGCAAGGATCTTCGTCCCGTCGTATATGTCATGGCGGAACTCAACGGGCGTACACCGGCCGAGGTGATTGCAGACGTCCACGCCGACATGGGTACTGAACCCGGTAGCGCGAACGACTGGCAGGGCCGTACCTTTTTTGCCAGCGGCGCAGGCGATGGCTGGCAATTGCCCGCGGGAACCGATATCGCCTGGACTGGTGAAGGCGAGTGGCGTATCACCAAAGACGTATTCCGGGATATGGGCCTGGGATACGTGTTCGCATTGTTCGCCATATTCTGTGTGTTACGCCTACAGACCAGCTCCACGCCCCTGTCCCTGATCATCATGTCCGCCATACCTTTGACCGTGGTAGGCATCATGCCGGGCTTCTGGTTGATGAACCAGCTGGGTGAGAGGGCCATCGCCGGGGCGCCAGAGCCGGTGTTATTCACGGCCACCGCGATGATTGGCATGATCGCGCTGGCCGGCATCGTGGTACGCAATTCGCTCATCCTGGTTGAGTTTATCTCTCAGGCCCGGGAGGAGGGCGCCAGTATCCGCGACGCGCTTTTGCAGGCCGGTTCCGTGCGTATGCGGCCGGTGTTGCTCACGGCCGGTACTACGATGCTGGGCAACCTCATCATCACCCTGGACCCGGTGTTCAGCGGGCTCGCCCTGGCGATTATTTTTGGCATAGTAGCTTCCACCGCGTTTACCCTGATTGTGGTGCCCGCCGTGTATCTGCTGGTGTTTGACAAGACTGAACAGCGCGGCCTGAATGCCGTTCCCGAGGAGGGCATTGAATCATGACCAATACTAAAAAGGGATTGCTCCTACCTCTGGGTGCCGTTGCTGTGCTTTTGCTGCTGGTGGCCGCAATGGCAGGTTTTTTCAGCCACAAGATAGAGCCAGGCCTGGATGAGCTCGGCGAAGTGGACATGACGTCAGCAGTGGAGGTTGTGCGGCTCATAGGGACCTTCACAGAGCCGGTTCCTGCCTCGGTTGAGGCTCGGGAGGCCACTATCATTTCCTCTCGCTTGCTGGCCCGTATTACATCTATCGATGTCCGTGCCGGCGACTATGTAGAAGCGGGGCAATTGTTGCTCACGCTGGAGAGCACCGACCTTCAAGCCCGTGTGATGCAGGCAAAGGAACAAGTGCGGGCAGTGGAAGCCAGACTCACCGAGGCCAGGCAGAACCTGGAGCGCGCCGAGGAGTTACACCAGAAACGGCTGATTGCTATTGCTGACCGAGACGCGGCGCAGGCCAATGCGAGTTCCCTGGAGGCTGACCTAGCTGCCGCCCGGCAGGCACTGGAAGAAGCGGAGACGGCAATGAGCTACGCCGAGATTCGCTCGCCGATCAGCGGTCGGGTGGTGGACCGTTTCGCCGAGCCCGGGGACACCGCGTCTCCGGGTGCCACACTTTTGTCCCTGTATAACCCCTTCTCATTATGGGTCGAAGCGCGAGTGCGTGAGCAACTGGCACTGTCCCTGGGCATGGGTCAGGAACTGCAGGTGGAGATACCTTCATCGGAGAAGGTGCTTACCGCGCGTATCGAGGAGATAGTCCCAGCGGCCGACCCGGGCTCTCGCAGCTTTCTGGTGAAGGCCCTCTTGTCGTATGAGCAAGGCTTGCTGCCCGGCATGTACGCCCGCCTGCAGGTGCCAGCCGGTGAGCGTTCCCGCTTGGTAATTCCGGTTGATCGAGTGGCGGAGGTTGGTCAGCTCGATGTGATATGGGTGGCCCAGTCCAGTGGTGTGACGCGCCGTTTTGTACGCCTTGGTCGGCCCTCTGGCGACAATTTGGTGGAAGTGATCTCCGGCCTGGAAGAGGGAGAAAAGGTCCTGCAGGTGCCCTGAGTTGCCAGCGCGCACCTTATTTAACATGTATGCACACCTGACCGTGTAACCTGTGGGCTGCCACTGGCTTTCGCCAATGAATACATGCAATCCATGTCGATCAGAGCCTTCCCAGCAGCCGGTGTTGGCGGTATATCTGCTCGCTTCCAGGGGCCTCGATTTACTCCGATTCATCACGGGGTAGTGAATGAACTCCAAAAGAAGCAAATAGCACCGTCACGGTTATGGACAGCCAGAATTCGGGAATCCATGCAGCGATCACCGCGCCGAATAACACAGCCAACAAATTCAGGACGGCAAAGGCTGTCATTGCGCCAGCCAGTACTGGCCATGCACGGTGTCTGGCGGCCAGTGTCATACAGACCAGTTGGCTTTTATCGCCAAATTCAGCAAGAAAAATAAGCAGAAAAGATCCGCCTGAGACAGATATGAGTTCGGCTAGAGGAGGCATCGGTCAATTTCATGCTTCTGCTGATCATTTTGCACGTGGGAGGCGTATTCCTGTCCAGTCGCCGCCACAATGAATCACTGGTTAAGAGTATGATTACTGGACACAAAGAGGCTAAGTAGGGCCTCATCCACCATTCGAGCTGGGGGATTCCGGGTGCTTATGCCGATAATCCCTTATGGTCCTCTTGGTCCAAATCAATGGGATGGTCGAGTAATTCATTTCGGATGTCTGGCCCAAAAGCCCACAATGCACTTCAAAAATACAATTTAGCTTTCTTGAATCCGGCTTCTTTCAGCAAAATGACGATTTCGCCCAGCTCTTGTTTTGAAATAACTGAGTCGTTTTCGTCACAAAGCATGAAAGATTTACCGTCTCGGCCATATAACAAGCCTATGTATTCGCTAGCATTTCCAGGGTTCTTTCTGATTTCAACGAGAGTGAAATAGGCATTCTCACATTCTGTCTTTATCGCTGATAGCTTCATACTAAAAACCTTAGAGCAGATTGTGGAATGAATAATCTAGTTTGGGGTTTAAGGAAATACAACGACATCTCGCAGAAGTTGGAATAGGTGTTGAGTTACGGGAAGCGACTATACCACGTGTGTCACGTTGCCATCGTGAAATTCTATGCGGAGCAGATGTCGGACTGAATTTTTCATGATTCGACTTCCTGTAACCGGATACTTGGCCTCATTAATGTCTTCATAGGTTTGACCAGTCCTGCCCGGCATAAGAGTTCCTTAAGAATCGGACGGTAGACTTTCTCCGAAGCCGTGATAGGAGAAACCCTGATGAGATATACCAAAGCCCTGTCAGCCGTACTACTGACACACCTGGCCACAGCCGCATTCGGACAGTCGTCTTCTGCAATGCCGGAGGAAGCCCTGCACCTGCAAAAAGAATGGGCTCGGGTCAACTACGAAGTATCGGAGGATGACCGCGCTGATGCCATGTCAAATCTGGTGGCCAGCTGTGACGCCATGTCACCGGAGAACCCGGCCGTTGAAACCGTGATCTGGTGCGGTATTGTCCGGTCCACCTATGCCGGAATGGCCAGCCCATTTTCCGCCATGAAGTATGCCAAAGCTGCCCGCCAGGACTTTGAGAATGCGATTGAATTCGACGGAGAGGCGCTGTCCGGCTCTGCGTACACCAGCCTCGGAACGCTCTACTTCAAGGTTCCTGGATGGCCGGTGGGTTTTGGCGACGATGATGAGGCCGGGGAATACCTGCAAAAGGGCCTTGGCTTAAACCCTGACGGCATAGATCCCAATTACTTTTATGGAGAATATCTCTACGAGCAGGGGGAGTACGAGAAGAGTCGGCAGCATTTACTGAAAGCCAAGAGCGCACAGCCGCGACCCGACCGGCCGGTGGCAGATCGAGGGCGCCAGGCGGAAATTGACAACTTGCTATCAAAAGTGGATGACAAGCTGCGGGATTAGCGGACGGGTAAGTTTGTCTTAAGGAAACTTCAGTAGAGTTACTTCACGGACACGTTGGAAGCAATGCCATGATGAGAATAGCGGAAAACATCGCGACACGCGTACCGAGCTCCCAGCCAGCAATTCCGTCGCTGGAGCACAGCGTATACGGTGACAGAGAGAGAGAGGATGTTAAGCGATACATTGCTGGCATATTCCAGATGAGTTACGGAGCACAGGTAACAGAATTCATGCCTTTGCTCGTATCTTTGCGGGAAAAAGGCCGTCTCACCTCAGCCCTGGGCCTGCGAGGCGCCGCGGGTAGCCGATTGTTTTGTGAGCAATATCTCGATGATCCGGTTGAAACGCATGTGCAAGCCAATTTTGGGCACCAGGTGCAGCGAGAGAGAGTCCTTGAGATGGGGAATCTCGTTGCGTCAAATCCGGGGCATGCTGCACTCTTGTATACCCTGGTAGGGGCCGCGATGTATGAGGCCGGCATGGACTATCTTCTGTTCACCGCCAACAGGGCGGTACGCCTGTCCCTGAAGCGAAGCGGCCTGGCCAGTGTACCGATCGCCAGTGCAGACAGGGGGCGCCTTGAGGCGACAGGTTGCGACTGGGGCAGCTATTACAATGGAGATCCAAAAGTCATGCTTGGGGACGTGCGCGTGGCGATGGAAAGCTGCACGGTAAATCCGCTGATCGCCAGCGTTCTCGCATTCTATCGCGACGCCATTAATGAACTCGTTGAAATCATCCAGCTGCGCCTGAAGTGAACAAGTTATTGCAACAACTGGAAAAGCGCGCTTGTCGGTCACCCGAGAGTATAGTGCTGGAAATGGCTGACCGCGCCGTTAATATCAGTGAGTTTCTGGCATTATTGCAGGAAGTCACCTTCACGCTGAAGGCTGGCGGATATCAAACCGTAGCGCTGTACGCGGACAATTCCCCTGAGTGGGTAGTCGTGGACCTGGCCTGTCAAATGCAGGGCGTCTGTCTGGTCCCGCTACCCACCTTTTTTAGTTCCCAGCAGCTGTCCCACGTACTACGAAGTGCGGGGGTCGACCTGTTGATCTACCAGGAGGGCTTGGATCAGTGTATTCCAGGCAATGCCACTGTCGGTGGCGCTGAATTCTCTTTGTTCTCGCTTCTTAAAGCCTTGCCCCTCGCTGCAGAAGAGCAGGGCAGGATTCCACAGGGGACATCGAAAATCACGTTTACTTCCGGTTCCACGGGGGATCCCAAGGGAGTTTGCCTGTCCTTCGAGCACTGTCTGAATGTGGCTCACTCGCTGGCCTGGGCCACTGGCTTGAAGGAACCCCGGCATCTTTGTGTTCTGCCCCTACCTGTTTTGCTGGAAAATATTGCCGGCATCTACGCACCCCTGCTGGTCGATGGCACTATTCTCACAGTGCCACTGCAAGACCTGGGTTTCGAGGAAAGCTCGGGCATTGATCCGATGAAATTCCTGGAAGCGCTCACCCACTACCGACCAACCACACTGATCCTAGTGCCGCAATTGCTGATAGTCCTGGATGCCGCGTTGGCACTGGGTTGGGAGGCCCCTGAATCTCTGGAGTTTATCGCCGTCGGCGGCGCCAGAGTCTCCGCATCACTGGTAGAGAGAGTAAGGGCAAAGGGGTTACCGGTTTACGAAGGTTACGGCATATCAGAGTGTGCTTCCGTGGTCAGTCTAAATTGCCCGGGTCGTGACCGCCCCGGGACCAGTGGCCAGGTATTGGATCATTTGGCGGTCGCCGACCACCATGGCCAGTTACGCGTAACCGGCAATGCGT
The DNA here is from genome assembly GCA_030427085.1 of Gammaproteobacteria bacterium. Taxonomy (GTDB): domain Bacteria; phylum Pseudomonadota; class Gammaproteobacteria; order Pseudomonadales; family Halieaceae; genus JAUHXH01. The sequence goes on from JAUHXH010000001.1 coordinate 678,327, forward strand.
TTCTGGGTTACCTCAACCAACCAGAGAGTTGGTATCCGAACCATGTGGATACCGGCGATGTTGGCACCGTGGATACCGATGGTTATATCACGATCGAAGGTAGGGAGAAAAACCTGCTGATCAACAGCTACGGGCGAAATATCAGCCCGGAGTGGATCGAGAGCGAACTGGCTGGCACCGGTGTGTTCAGGCAGGCCGTAGTGTTTGGTGACGGTCGACCTTACTGTACGGCACTGATCTACCCACTGGACGAAAATTGTACTGATACTGCCGTTCAGCTTGCTATCGATAAGGTGAATGACCGATTGCCCGACTATGCCAGGGTGGGTGCCTGGGCTCGCTTGCCCGGGCCCTTGACGACCGCCGGTAGCTTACTCACAGCCAATGGCCGTCCCCGCCGTAACCTTATTGGGCTGGCGTACAGCCAGCTGATTGAATCACTCTACCCACGCCTCAAGGAGATGAAGGGTCTATGAGCTTTTTTGAAACCCTGCAATTATCAACTACCCGGGAACGGGATTCCCTGTTGGCCAATGAACTGGTTAAAACAGCCCTTTCTGGCGAAGCCACCACAGACCTCTATGTGGCTTTCCTGCAGCAGGCCTATCACCATGTGAGGCACACAACACCCTTGCTGATGGCGGCCGGTAGTCGTGTGCCGGCCGAAAAAGAATGGTTGCGTGATGCCCTGGCCGAGTATATCGAGGAGGAACTCGGCCACCAGGAGTGGGTACTGAACGATATCGCCGCATGCGGCTACGACAAGGAGAAGGCGCGCCAGTCAACGCCGAACCGGGCTACTGAACTCATGGTGGCCTATGCCTACCATGTCATCGATCGGGTCAATCCGGTAGGCTTCTTCGGCATGGTGCATGTGTTGGAGGGCACCAGCGTCACTATGGCGGACAGTGCAGCAGCGCTAATTCAGGAAGCGACGGGCTTGCCAGATCATGCGTTCTCTTACCTGCGTTCGCACGGTGCACTTGATGTCGAGCATGTGAAATTTTTCGAGAACCTGATGAACCGTGTGAACGATGAGGCTGACCAGCAGATAATCCTTCACTGTGCCCGCAACTTTTACCATCTTTATGCCGATGTCTATCGCAGCGTGGAGGCGTATCAGGCGCGCTCGTTAGTGCTGGAGAACGTGGCATGAATATAAGCGGTAAATCCCTGCTGCTCACTGGCGCGACAGGCGGCATCGGCACGGCACTGGCACATCGTCTGGCGGGCGAGGGCGCCAGGCTAATACTCGTATCCCGTAACCAATACAGCTTGGACAACCTACTGGCGAGATTGCCGGGCGAGGGGCATACCGTGGTTTCAGCAGATATCGGCACTTTTGAGGGGCGACAGAAGATCGTTAGTGCCTGCCAGGGTCAACTGGACGGATTGATTAACAACGCCGGTATCAACAGTTTTGGCATGTTGGAGACTCTGGATGAGAGCCAGTTGCACCAGATGTTTGAGATCAATGCGATGGCACCGATTCTACTGATCCGGGACTTGCTATATCCCTTGACCAAGAGTGCGGGTTTTGTGGTCAATGTGGGCTCGGGATTCGGCAGCATCGGATTTCCCGGGTACTGTGCCTACAGTGCCAGCAAGTTTGCCTTGCGCGGGTTCACTGAAGCATTGCGGCGTGAATTGGCTGATACGGCCGTGAGTGTGCTCTATTTTGCCCCGCGCGCCACGGACACCGCGATGAATCCTCCGGAAGTCGTGGAACTGAATAAGGAACTTGGCAATACCACCGACTCTCCCAAGCGGGTAGCAGATGAGTTGCTCGCCCTTCTGAAAAAAGGTAAAGGCAACCGCGCTATTGGGCTACCTGAGCGCTTCTTTGCCCGGTTGAACGCATTATTCCCATCATTGGTGGACGGGGCTCTGGCAAAGCAGTTGCCCGCCATTCGACGAAGGGCGCTGGCGGGAACTGAACAAAGAACTTAGAATCTAAAGGCTATGCAGATACTTCTTGTTGAAGACGACGCTTCCCTGGCCGCAGGACTAAAGAGTGCGCTGGACCGGGAGGGGTTCAGTGCGAATCACGTTTCCTCTGGCAGGGAAGCGCTCACGGCTGCAAAGACGGACAGGCCGGATATCATCGTCCTGGACCTCGGCCTGCCGGACATGGACGGTCTGGATGTACTCGCGCAGCTTCAAAAGCTGGACGAGCCCATACCCGTACTGGTGCTGACCGCGAGGGACTCGCTGGACGACAAGATCATCGGCCTGGACCGGGGTGCTGACGATTATCTTGCCAAGCCCTTTGATATGCAGGAATTGGCTGCCCGCCTGAGGGTATTCGAACGCAGGCTTTCTACGGCCAATACCAGCACCATTAGCATTGGCGATGTCGAATTGGATACGTCAGCGCATTCGGTCATTGTTTCCGGTGCTGCGGTTGAGTTTCCGCGCCGTGAATATATGCTTCTGAAGACCTTAATGGAGAGTGCCGGTAAGGTGCTGACCAGAGAGGCATTGGAAAATCGTCTCTACAGTTGGGGCGAGGAAGTCTCCAGTAATGCCCTTGAAGTCCACATACATCACCTGCGCAAAAAGTTACCCGGAAATATGATCAAAACGGTCAGGGGTATTGGCTATACAGTAGCTCGACCATGAATTCGATACGCGCCACGCTGGCGGTCATGCTGGTGGCGGCGTTTTCACTGACGTCTTTTCTCGCTGCCCTGAACGGTTACCGCGCCAGTATGGAGGAGGCGGAAATGCTGCTGGACAAGCAGCTTCGGTACGGTAGCAATATTTTGCTTGCAATGGATGTGCCGGATAGCCAGACCATCGCCAATCTCGACGGTGACGCTGCAGAGTTTGTTTTCCAGGTGTGGCAGGGCGGCGATCTACTGCTGCGCTCCGGTGCAGCTCCCACAGAGCCGATAGCCAACCTGTCGGAAGGTTTTCGATATACCAACTTCGGCGGTTATCGATGGCGCTCTTTCACACGACGCTCACCGGAAGGGCTGGTCTATGTTGTGGCCGAACGGGCAGATCTCCGGCATATCCTGGCTGAGAAAGTGGTTCTGGAATCGGTGTTGCCACTGGTGCTGTGGTTGCCGGTATCTGCGCTTCTGGTGTGGGTCTTGGTAGGCTGGGGCTTGCGTCCGCTGCGGGCGCTCAGCAAGCAAATTCAATCCAGGCAACCCGATGACCTCAAAGCCGTCGATTACCAAGAGCCCCCGAGGGAGTTGGTCCAGTTGATTGATTCAACCAATTCTCTATTTGGCCGGCTGTCTGCTGCCTTTGAGCGCGAGAAGCACTTCGCCTCCCATGCGGCCCATGAGCTGAGAACCCCGTTGAGCGTTCTGAAGATACACCTGCACAATATTGCTGACGAACTGCCTGCGGGTCACGAGAGCCTGGCGCACGCCAATGCAGGTGTAGAGAGAATGCACCACTTGGTCGAGCAGATACTGGACCTGAATCGAACCAACCCCGAGATTATCAAGGGGCATTTTCATGAGTTGGATCTCCATGCCCTGGCACAGCGTGTAACGGCTGAGGCCTGGCCAGCTTTCTCGTCCAGAGATCAAAACCTGGCACTCAATGGCGAGCGTTTGCCCCTGGTGGGAGACGAAGCCATGTTGGAAACACTGCTGACCAACCTTCTGAACAACGCACGTAAATACACCCCGATCGGTGGTGAGGTGCTGGTGACTGTGGAAGAGAGCGGCAGCATGGCGCGTCTTCGGGTGGAGGATTCTGGCCCGGGGATCCCGGATGATGAGCGAGACAGGGTGTTCGAGCGTTTTTATCGAGGGTCGAAGGTGGACACTGACGGGCCGGCCGGGTCCGGTCTCGGCCTGGCGATCGTGCGGCATATCGTACAGCTTCACAATGCACAGATTGAACTGGCAGACAGCCAATTCGAGGATGGCCTGGCAGTTATTATCGACTTTCCCCGGGAAAGGAGCCCACGATGACTCGGCTTGCAGGGATCATACTATTCCTACTTTGGCTGCCAACGGCGTGGGGGAAAACGCCGGTATTTGAGGTGGAGATTCGTGACCATTTGTTTCACCCCGAGGAAATACATATCCCCGCTAACACCAAGGTTAAGCTGGTGGTCTACAACCGTGATGCCACGCCAGAGGAATTCGAAAGTTACGAACTCAATCGCGAGAAAGTGATTATGGGTGGCCGCAAGGCCAATATCTTCATTGGCCCGCTTGAGCCCGGTACTTACCCCTTCTTTGGCGAATTCAATCCGAAGACGGCCCAGGGCCGGGTCGTGGTGGAGTAGGGTAGATGCTACTGAACTCCGTCATTCTCATACTGCGCGAGGTTCTGGAGGCCGCTGTGTTGGTGAGTGTTCTGCTGGCCTTATCTCGCTCCCTGGGCCAGGGCTTGCGCTGGGTCTGGTGGTCATTACCCCTCGCCCTGGTCGGCAGCTTATGGTTTGCGACTTCTATGGATACACTCACTGATGCCCTTGACGGTGCAGGACAGGAAGTAGCCAATGCCGCGCTACAGGTATTGGTGTTTGTAAGTATTGTGGTAGTAGTCTTCATAGAGGGCATCTGGTCCACCCGCCTTGGGTTGATAATGCGCCTCGTGATGGTCTGCGCAGTATCACTTGCCCTGATCAGGGAGGGCTCTGAAATCTGGATATATGTCAGTGGCTTTGCGGCAGTCCCTGATTTGCGTACTCCTGTTCTCACAGGCAGCGCAATGGGCGCAGGTATTGGTATAAGTCTCGGCGTCCTTCTCTACTCTAGCTTGCGGGCGTTGCCGTCGGTATGGCAGCGCCCCGCTTGCCTGGCGCTGCTGGCACTCATCGGGGCCGGTATGGTGATGCAGGCTAGTATGCTGTTGGAGCAGGTGGACTGGCTGGAGGCTGGAGAAGCGCTGTGGGATAGCGCTTCTCTTGTCAGCGAGGGTTCTCTCCGTGGCGAACTGCTTTACGCGGTTTTTGGCTATGAAGCCACACCCAGTCCTGTGCAGGGAGCGCTTTACATGGCCAGTCTGGTTGCGATGGTAACCGCCTACTATTCATCCCGATTTCTGAGGAAACGATTGAATGAGCAATAGAAATCTTATTGCGAAACTTCTGGTCCTATACGGGCTGGCCGGTTTGGCTGTGCCAGCTTTCGGCGATGGATCGGTGATAGACAAAATATATCATCCCTATGTTGAGCAGTTGGAGTGGGAACTCGAGTGGCGCATGACCCACGAAAATGAAAATCCCCAGACGGGTGTTGATCGACCACAGACCCACAAGTTGGGATTGGGGCACGGCATTGGCGAATATCTATTTGCGGAGGCCTATCTGATCGGGCAGCGTTCCGCCGATGACAGCCTGAACCTATACGCGTATGAAGTGGAGGCCTTGTGGCAACTATCAGAGCAAGGGGAGTATGTTGTCGATTACGGGCTCCTGTTCGAATTGGAAAAGGAGCATGATGAGGATATCTGGGAATATGCCACGACACTGCTGCTGGAGAAGGAGTTCGGGCGCTACAGCACAACCGCAAACATCGGTTTAATTTACGAATGGGGCGACGATATCGACAATGAGTGGGAAACCTCGTTGGCGTTACAGGGCCGCTATCGAATGTCTCCTCGCCTGGAGCCTGCGGTTGAACTCTATATGGGAGAAGACACTCTTGGGCTAGGGCCGGTTCTCATGGGTATGGAGCGAATTGGCGCCCTGCAAGCCCTGCGCTGGGAGGCGGGTGTCATCTTCGGAGCGGATAGTGATACTGCAGACTACACCTTGCGTGCTGCACTCGAGTACGAATTCTGAAGTCCTTTATTGTTCAACCTATTCTGAGGGCTAACATGTGTCCTGATCCTGTGCGTAAGTCCTATCTTTTCGAAAGCTGATGTATCTGGATCTAGAATAACAACAACACAAAAACGACTGCCCCGGCAGTAGCAGTTAGCAGTGTAGATCGTCGTAGCCGTGCAGCGGACATGCCAAGCCATAGGCCGCTGAGAATGATTAAGGTAAGTCCAATGGCGAAGGCCTTTTGAAAAGCTTTGAATGCGGATGGACCGTGCCCCTTATGGAGTTCTATCATCCGGCTCTGCAGGCTGGGTCTGGCGTGAATGACCTCCACTCCGTCCTCGTTTGATTTGATTATGTAGTGGTTTGACGAGGTGGGGCGAGTATATAGGTCCGTGCCCTTAACTTTCACATATTCGTAGTTGTAGGACTTGACCCCCGCGTCGGCCAATAAAGCGGCCACATCGGTATGGAGTGAATCCGATTTACTGTCAATTGTGGCGGTGTTGCTGCTATATATTATTTCTTCCTCGACTGTGCCTTTGACTCCCGCCAGGTAGAGGCCGCCAGAAATAGCGACGAGTAGCACCGCTGGTGCAAAAAATGCCGCCAGATACATGTGAATAGTAATGAGTAGTCTGCGGTCCATTAGCGCTCTCCTATGAAGGCCGTCTTGTATGCCGTCAGAACCTTCTGGACAGATCGCAGCCTGATTTAAGAGACGCTTCAGCTCATCTGGGTCTGTAATTTCAGTTGCTTATCGTAATGCATCTAGCGACGCATCACCAAGGTACTAAATTTGATCTTCTCTCGCCGATCCAAGTCCTGCTGACCGTGTCCATAGTACACACCAGCGGGCGTCAGGTTGCTGAGCGATTCGTGGTAGCGCCGGTTTTTCCAGGATCAAATCCACAATGGCCACCTGTTCTATTTCAGGCAGCTTATTCCAGGTAGACCGGGGAACAGGTTTGCGTTCCTCAAGTGTTTCAACGCCCACGGCTTCTTAGCGTTTTAACTAGTTATAGAATGAGGACCGATGGATATCCAGGCGGGCGAGTGTCTGTTTAACCGACAGACTGGACTGCTCCACCAGACGGATGATTTCTTGCTTCTCAGAGGCCGAATATCTCATATATTGTCCGCCCCATCCCCGCTCACGCAATTTATGAGTAGCCGGTGTCAACTAGTTGCAGCAAGACTCACCTGACTGGATGGGCGGACATTTCACACTGCCATAGGAGCAATACACGCAGCAGTCGCCGGCTTTTGGCGTTAGTAACTCGTGGCAACCTTCACACTCATAGAACCACTGGCAAGCGTCTATGGGCATAACTTCCAATTTCTTGTGACCGCAGGCAGGGCAAGTTATCTCGGAGTAAGGGGTTATGTCACTCATTTAGTCTCCCTTGAAGTGGGGCGCAGGCTAATCGCAGGGTCAAGCACGGTTCGAGGCTTAAGCTTTCCTTAACCTGTCCCGGCTACAATCGCTGACATACACCATAGACCTTAATTCGGAGAGTGTCATTGCGTTTGAAAAGAGATTGCTTTCCCGGCGAGTTACGCAGCAGTTTGATCTTTTTTCTGCTCGTTCTTGCCATAGGTTCGATCAGCCGGGCGGGTTTGGCCGTCTTGTATTGGGATCGGGTAGTAGATGCTGGTCACATTGGGGCGGTGTTTCTCCAGGGACTACGATTTGATGTCATCCTTGCCTGTATGTTGTTGGTGTTACCGGCGGCACTGGCACCCTGGGTTTCCCGGCGAGAGATGCTTGTCAGTATCACGCGTGTTTATTTCATTGTCTGCATAGGGCTGGTTCTCTTCATGGAGGCCGCGTCCCCGACCTTTATCGCAGAGTATGATTCACGTCCGAATATGCTGTTCGTCGAATACCTGAAGTATCCGAAAGAAGTATTCAGCATGCTGTGGGTAGGTTATCGAGAACAGGTTATTCTGGGGTTGATCGCTGTTGGACTGCTCACCTTTGCATCATCCAGGATTCTGTTTGGCAAGGCTCGAGCAGTGGAAGAGGGCGGCCTTCTCCGTAAAATCGTCCTGTCGCTTACCGTAATTGCCATAGCGGCACTCGGTATCCGGTCCAGCTTTGGGCATCGGCCCGCCAATCCCAGTATGGTGGCCTTTTCGTCGGACATGATGGTCAACGACCTCGCTTTGAACTCCACTTACAGCCTGCTGTACGCCGTCTACAGCAACCAGCGACATGAGCGAGGTGTCAAATCTTACGGACGAAAACCCTGGGATCTTGTCGTCAACGACATCCGCTCATCTATGTATCTGGACGAGGAGGATTTTCTTTCCAACGAGTATCCTTCATTACACGATTCTCCGTGGGTGGCGGGCACACCTCGGCACCCCAACATCGTAATCATTCTGGAAGAAAGCCTGGGAGCAGAGTATGTCGGCGCTCTTGGGGGCATTGGGGTTACACCCGAACTCGACCAGTTGGCGAGCCAGGGCATCTGGTTTGAACAACTCTACGCCACTGGCACTCGATCCGTGAGAGGCATCGAGGCGGTTATCACCGGATTTACACCGACACCGGCCAGAAGTGTCGTAAAGCTACCCAAATCCCAGACTGGATTTTTTACTATTGCACAGCTGCTGAAGCCCTATGGATACGATTCGAGTTTCATATATGGCGGAGAGGCCCACTTCGACAATATGCGCCAGTTCTTCATGGGAAATGGTTTTGACCGGGTAATCGAGCAGAAAGATTATGCCAGCGCCGAGTTCACTGGATCCTGGGGTGTGAGCGACGAGGACCTGTTCAGGCGTGCGCACCGTGAATTCGAGGCTATGCACGCGCGGGACCAGCCCTTTTTCAGCCTGGTTTTTACCTCATCCAATCACTCTCCCTTCGAGTTTCCAGAGGGGAAGGTCCAGTTGTATGAGCAACCGCAGGCCACGGTGAACAATGCGGTGAAGTATGCCGACTATGCGCTGGGCCAGTATATAGATGAGGCGAAGCATTCTGGCTATTGGAACGACACACTGTTCCTGATTGTGGCGGACCATAATTCAAGGGTTCGTGGAGCAGAGCGAGTCCCGGTCGAGTACTTCCATATTCCCGCCCTGATAATGGGCGGCGCCGTCAAGCCACTAAAATATTCCCGCCTGGCAAGCCAGGTTGATTTGCTGCCGACCCTGCTGGATCTTGCGGGCATCGATGCACCACATCCCGCTACGGGAATTGATTTGTTGAGGCCTGATGTGGAATACATCCCTGGCAGGGCGATTATGCAATATGGAGATACCCAGGCCTACTTACAGGATGACCGCATCGTGATTTTGGCCCCTGATAAGCCACCCGAAGTCTATGACTATAGGCATGACACGGGGTACAGCCCGGTTAGTGCAAATGATGTGCAATTAATAGACCGGGCGGTATCTCAATCTATCTGGAGTGTTGAGGCTTACCAGCGAAATTTGTATCGATTGAGGGCGAATGAGGAGGTTACCGGTAAGGAGTTTGCGACTTTAATCCAGTCTTCCCCAAATACCGCGGAGCGGCTTGGGGCGACTAATGAGAAAACTCACCGGGGATGATGAGCGCTATTCGGGTGATACGACCCTAATAATTAACGTCAATGTCAATGAAGCGCTGAATTGTCAACGTGGATATCAGGCTCAAAAGCAGGGCGGCGCTTATACCCGCTACAAGCTCAATAACTGGAGTGGAAAAAGATACTAAGTTGACAAATATTGAGGGTATTGCTGCCGAGATCATGCTGGCTAGCAGGAGGTTCAGTTGGCAAATTGGGTGTTTCTGCCATGGTGAAATGTCTATGAGGACGCAGGCATGCGCAGTAATTACCATGAAGAACAGAAAATGCGCACCGCTGTTGTAAAAGCTGTCCGGACTGATTGTGTCTATGAGCATCATCGATTAATACCTGGCCTATTTTTTGTCCCAGTTTCTCAGGAAGCCCGGGAAAGTTGATTTAAGTAATCCAATTGCTCGAGCGCATGGGTATGCGCTTTCCTTGCGGCGTCTTCCGGTGTTGTGCTATTTCTCGAGCTGCAGACGGACCGGTCCCGACCGATACTGATGCTGAACTCACACTGAAAAACAACTTTCTGTCCCTGAGATGTGAAGAGTCTTTTGACGCTTAGCGCACCATTTGTCCCCGATGGCACGGATAGAGTCTCTTTTTCCAGCAGCGTGTGGAGATCCTCAAGTTCAGAAGAATCAGCGGATATATCAAGTGTCTTCAATTCAATTGCCATGGGCTGATCTAAGCGAAATAGTGTGAAAGAGGGTAATTCCCCTGCTCCAAGTGCCTCCGTGGCCGGGCGGAGTGAGTACGGAGGAATAATAACCAAATATATCTATAATTGTAAATAGATGATAATACAACACTAATATAATGTGTGTAGAATGGGTCGAAGAGTGATCCTGGCAGCTAAGGAGTCTGAGGTGGCCTGGTGGGACTAATAAGTCGATTGTGGGGTCTGGCAGGGGTTGTGGCGCTCCTGGTCAGTGCGGTGTGGCGATTGATGCCGGGTTGGAATGAGGCCGGTGTAGATCACGGGCCCCAAGCATATATTGCCCTGGGCTTGCTGTTGCCGACCATGTTGTATATTGAAGGCTACAGGGGGTTTTACCGGGGCTTTGCTCCGCGCGTTGTTAGCCGAAGTAAGGCGCTTGCTGATCAAAAAAGCTGGCCTTATCAGTTACTGGCGCCACTGTTCTGCATGGGATTTATAGGCAGTTACCAGCGCCGAAAGGTCGTCGTCTGGATAATCACAGTGGCCATTGTAGGCCTTGTGGTCTGGGTGAAGGGACTACCGCAGCCATGGCGCTGGGTAATCGATCTTAGCGTTGCCGTGGCGCTGTTGGCGGGCGTGCTGTCAGTCGTATGGTTAGCCTATCGGGACTGGAGTCGGGAGGGATACTTGTGTGATCCGGAAATACCCTCAATTTGATCAATGGTGGGTGCGGTGTGGGTTTGTACCCAGGGCTTTAGCTGCTCTCCTCCTCCCCAAAAACCTCATCGCGCCAGTCCGCCCCCAATTTGTCTTCGAGGTATTCGCGAATGAATTGGCGAATCTTTTGAGACGAATTCACATCCTCTTCGTCGCACAATTGCTCGAAGACAGCCTTTTTCTTGGGATCGATGAGTATGGTGATTCGCGCGGTGCGCTTTTCCATGGGATTACCATTAAATGATAATTAAATGAAACTTTGATGAGAGTATAGTGACTAACAAGAGCAGCCACAAGTCATTGTGAATGTCAGGTCGAACGCCTATGCCGTACACATGGATTACACTATTTTGTAGCCTGGTACTCTCCGCTACAGTGGCTGTATCGGATGCCGGTAAGCCGCAGGATAGTGCCTATCTGTCTGCGGAGCAATTGTGTTCCTTCCCCACCTCGATTGACGAAGCGGAAGACTTGCCCGCCCCAATACCTTTTGCCGCAGATATGGCCACTATTGTGGCCGATTCAGGTGGGCCATCGCAACAGGGTCCATTGGTTGTCAAAAAGACTGTCTACCTTTGCTCCAATCCTATTAGAGCCCCTCCGGCCCTGGTTTAGCCAATCAACGCGTCAGTCTACGAACTGATCAAGCCAGACATTTAATCGTATCAGGAGGGCAATCTGATGATTGTTACCACCACCTTTCGGCATGGAATTGAAGATTCTACTTTGAGAAGCAGGGTTCAGAAGGAATGTGTCTCGATTGCGCGCTATATGCCGCAGATCACACGCATTCAAGTCATTTTTGGCAAAGAAACCCACCACCGTAAAAGCGATCACCTCGTGACCTGTCACATGGCTTTGTCGCTTTCCGGCAAAAAACCGGTAAACATCTACGAGCGTTGCCGTTCCCCGGGCATGGCTTTTGACAAAGCAAGGGAGAGAGCGGTCTCAAGCCTATCGCGTATTCAGGCCTTTGAAACCACCCAGCGGAGCCGGTCCGGGGCTACTGCCAGCTAGGCGAAGAGAAACACTATGCAAACTATTGAACTCTATGACACAGAGTCTGTTGACGAACTCGCGTGGCCGGAAGTGAACCATGCTGTATCACTGGATACACCGGCTACGGACGTATTGACGGACTTTACTCAACAAAAACCGCTGGTGCTGGAGGACAGCGTGACTGCAGCCGAGGCCCGGACGCTAATGCAACGTGCACATGTGCGCTTGAAGATTGTCGTCGACGCCAACAATCACTTCCTGGGTGTTGTCAGCCTTCAGGACCTGGACAATCAATCATTGATCAAAAAGCAGGCAGAGGGCTTTAAACCGGAGGAACTGCGTGTGACCGATTTTATGCGCCGTCGATCGGAGCTCAAGGCTTTCAGCTACGCAGAGTTGGCACAGGCTCGAATACGTGATGTTATCCAGGCGCTGCGGTGTAGTGGTCAACAACATTGTCTGGTCATCGACCGGGAAAATCATGCCATACGCGGCATTATCTCTGCGAGTGATTTGGCGCGGAAGCTGCATTTGCCGATCGAAATTGAGAATAGGTCGAGTTTTGCGCACGTGTTTTCGGTAGTTCGGGAACATCTCTGATAGATGCGCGGACGTGTTGAACACAGGAGGGCGCGTCCGCCATCGCTATGTTCCCTTGCAGGGGAGCCTGGTGTAGTACTCGGCCAATTGCCGTAGTTCTTCTAGGGTCAGGTCAGCGATGGCGCGGTGCTCCTTTTCTCCAGAGTCGGTTCTCAATTCGGTCAGCCTTAAGTAGAGGTAACCCTCATGCTGTCCTGCGAGATTGGGCCATACATCAATAGTAGTGATGCCTGTGTCGTCGTGGCATTGATCGCAATGAGACTGCCGAAAACCCTCGATTCCGGCGCTGCTTTGTTCCAGCGGTGCGGCCTGACTTATGGCGTTTGCCACGAAAAATAGCGCGCCCATCCAATAGTGTTTTGCCATATTTGACCAACCCTTCTCGATATATGTGCTTGATCGAGGCTATCGTCTAATTGCATATGATTATAATAGCATTATAATTGTATAATATCTAAGCAGTTGGGTGATCATCATTTGTGGTTGCCTGTATCTTCGAGTGGTGACTCATGGCACATCGTGCTCATTTGTTTTCCCTCAGGGCTGGACATGCTCTGAGGGAATCCCTTTCAGGGCGAAGTTATAGCTTTTCTAGTGCGAGGGGTGATCTTCTTGCAGGAATAACTGTGGGTATTGTGGCAGTTCCACTGGCGATGGCCCTGGCGATAAGTAGTGGGGTGCCTCCGCAGTTCGGTCTGTATACGGCTATCACCGCCGGTATTGTTATTCCCTTGCTTGGCGGCTCTCGATTCAGTGTCTCCGGTCCCACGGCCGCATTTGTGGTGGTTCTTTTGCCCGTTGCAAATGCATATGGCCTGGCCGGACTGCTCACGGCGGGATTAATGGCTGGTGCCATTCTCATTATGATGGCGCTGCTTCGCCTTGGCCGATTCATCGAGTACATACCGCGTGCGGTGACCCTTGGCTTTACCGCCGGGATTGCCATGGTGATCGCTGTGCTGCAGGTGGACGACCTCCTGGGGCTTTCTATACAGGGCCCAACAGATCATATTTCTGAAAGGCTGGTCGCTCTGGTAAGTGCCGTCGATGAGGTAGACCTAGCGACTGCCATTGTAGGCCTCCTCTCGCTGACAGTGATGATGGGGTGGCCAAGGCTCAATACCCGGTTGCCGGCGCATCTGGTCGCCCTACTGCTGGGAGTTATTTTGGGATGGCTGTTACCTCAGTACGGATTTGACCTCGCTACTATAGGTAACTCGTTCGAATACACTGGCGAGAACGGTGAATTGGTTCCCGGTATCCCAAGTTCGCTTCCCGAGTTTGACTGGCCGTGGAAGAGGAGCCTTGAAGGTGACAAACCATTCGAGCTGAATTGGCAAGCCTTCCAGGATCTTCTGGGTGCGGCGTTTGCAATCGCGATGCTGGCCGCCATTGAATCACTACTTTGTGCGGTCGTGCTGGATCGGATGAGTGGTACCAAGCACAGTGCGAACAGTGAATTGCTAGGGCAGGGTATAGGCAATTTGCTGGCGCCGTTTTTTGGGGGGATTACCGCCACAGCGGCCATCGCTCGATCAGCGACGAATTTTAGGTCCGGCGCTGTCACGCCTCTTGCGGCGGTCATTCACGCGATTGTAGTGCTCTTGGCGATGGTGACACTCGCGCCCCTACTCAATTTTCTACCCATGGCGAGTATGGCGGCACTGCTACTGATCGTTGCCTGGCAAATGAGCGATATAGGTGAAGCCAAGAGGCTGGTCACTTCTTCCCCTGTGGGGGACATCATGGTGTTTATTGTTTGTCTGGCACTTACCGTATTTATGGATATGGTCGTCGCAATCATCGTAGGCGTGTTGCTGGCATCTGTGTTTTTCATGCGGCAGATGGCAGAGGCAACCATACTTGTCCCGCTCGAAAACCGGGAAATGGAAATTGGCAAGAAACTGCCTCCGGATTGGGAGGGGTACAGTGTTGAGGGGCCGTTGTTTTTTGCTGCTGCAGATAGAATTTTTGGGGAACTGAGCCTGAAAACTCAGAACAGTGCAGGGGTGATTCTGTCGCTGAAGGGAGTCTCTTTGCTGGATGATGGGGGGCTGGCTGCATTTGAAAAGTATCTGGCTAACTGCAAAAAGCAGAGTAGGAAAATCCATATCTGTGATTTTCAGTTCCAGCCGCTGAAGGCGCTGGCTAGGTCGGGCTTCCAGCCAGATAACGAAACGACATTTACTTATTCCAGTCTTGTGGAAGCCAAGAAGAGTGCAATGGCCTTCGATTGAGGCATCGATCGTTTACATTTCCTATTTTATAAAGGCGAACAGTGTTGAACATTTCATTTATCAAAAACTCAGTTCTAACCTATATCATTTCAGCGCTCTGCGCAGGTGGTGTGCTTGCAGCAGAGAATGTCCACCAGAGCGTTGGCCAGATAGCAGATTGGGTTGGTATAGCGGTTGTCCTGGTATTTGCGCTGGCATATGTGCTGGTCATCCTGGAAGAAAAGATACACCTGAGAAAATCAAAGCCGGTAATGCTGGCCGCGGCGATTATCTGGGCACTGATCGGGTTCGCTTACAGTGGTGATCCAGGGCATCTGGAAGATGCTATCCGGCACAACTTCCTGGAATATGGTGAACTGTTCTTTTTCCTTCTGGTCGCGATGACCTATGTAAATACGCTGCTGGACCGCGGCGTATTCGATGCACTGAGAGATTGGTTGATATCGAGGGGGTATACCTATAGGGCATTATTCTGGTGGACGGGGATATTGGCATTTTTTATATCTCCAATCGCAGACAATTTGACCACTGCGCTGATCATGTGCGCCGTGGTCCTTACTGTAGCTGAAGATAACCCAAAATTCGTTTCTGTCGCGTGTATCAATATTGTCGTAGCTGCCAATGCCGGGGGAGCATTCAGTCCATTCGGCGACATTACGACGCTGATGGTGTGGCAGAAAGGGGTGCTCGAGTTCCAGCAGTTCTTCCAGTTGTTCGTACCTTCCCTGGTTAATTTTCTCGTTCCCGCCGTCATCATGCAGTTCTTTGTGCCGAAGGAACGGCCGGCGCTGGGAAGTTCAAATGGGCATGCGCTAAAACGAGGTGGCCTAACTACGCTCTTCCTCTTTTTGATGACCATCGTAACGGCAGTTTGTTTTCACAATTTTCTACACATACCGCCGGTATTCGGAATGATGGCGGGATTGGCTTATCTAAAAATTTACGGATTCTTCTTGCGTCGCTATGTGTCCTCATGGAGTCAGGCGACTGAAGTACCGCCTGGATCAAAGGACGATCCCTATGATTTTGATGTGTTCGCCAAGATTGCCCAGGCGGAATGGGATACCTTATTCTTTTTCTATGGGGTAATCATGTCAGTTGGAGGGATCTCCTTTCTGGGGTATCTGGACATAGTATCCCAAGACGTATACGGCACACTCAGTCCGACGACTGCAAACACCCTTGTTGGAGTATTATCTGCAGTGATAGATAACATTCCAGTGATGTTTGCGGTCCTTACCATGTATCCTGAGATGAGTGAAACACAGTGGCTGCTTGTTACGCTAACCGCAGGTGTGGGCGGCAGTTTACTATCGATTGGCTCTGCTGCGGGAGTAGCATTGATGGGCCAGGCCAGAGGAAAGTACACGTTTTTCAGCCATCTGAAGTGGACGCCGGTTATTTCCCTGGGCTATGCAGCGAGCATTCTCGTTCACCTCTTGATTAGCACATGACGTGAAAGCGGAGGGTAACAATGATTCTCGAACTATCCAAAATGAGAGGCGATGAACGGCTTCAGTGGCCGCACACAGATCACAGGATATCTCTGGATTCACCAGCCACGTCAGTCCTGGTAGATTTCCGTCGGAATCGGCCACTCGTCATTGAGTCCTCCCTTGATGCCTATCGGGCGCAGCAGTTTATGCAAAAAGCCCACGTAAGCTTCAAAATGGTAATTGACGAAGACAAGCATCTCTTGGGAGTGCTCAGCCTGGATGATTTTGAGCGAATAGACTTTCGGCTAAGAGTGTCAAGCGTGTATCGCCGAGACGCTCTGGTGGTGGCTGAAGTGATGCAGCCATTAGACACGCTTCACGCGCTGCCACTGGAGCAAGTGAACAATAGCTCTATTGCTGACCTGCTCAACGCATTGAGTCTGTACGAGAAGCATCATTGCCTCGTAACGGAAGAGGAGGGCGCTACGATCGTGGGATATTTTTCCTCGGTCGACATTGCGAATGAGATCATACCCGATCAATTTGTCGGCAAGAGCCCTGATTTTTCTAGCCTATATGGGGTACCAGGGAGATCCCCGCCATGTTAATTACTCTCGTGCTTTGTAGCCTGTTTGTTTGTCTCGGTTATGGTCAGTTGTGTGTCAGTAATATGTAACCAAATATATAAAGGTATGACAGGAACTATTGTGAAAAACACTTTGTCAGCAGCAGGCAGCCCTTACGCCATGCCAACTAAATCAGAAAATGGAGCGCTCGTAGTGTGGTTGGGGGGGTGCGCCTTGCTGGTATTTGTCATGGTAGTCTTGGGAGGTGTCACCCGACTAACACACTCAGGTCTGTCAATGGTGGACTGGCAGCCGCTGATGGGGATTATTCCACCCATTACTGAAGCTGACTGGTTGAAAGTTTTTAGTAAATACAAGCACTCGCCAGAGTACCAGCAAGTGAACCTCGGTATGAGCCTGTCTGAGTTTAAATCCATATTTTATTTTGAATATGCACATCGGGTGTTAGGACGTTTGATTGGTCTGATATTTGTGGTGCCTTTACTAGTATTCTGGCTTAGAAAACGCATATCTAGGCCCCTAGGGATTTCCTTAGTTTCCATCTTTATTCTCGGCGGTCTACAAGGTTTGCTCGGCTGGTATATGGTGCAAAGTGGTTTGGTGGATGAACCTCGTGTTAGTCAATATCGACTTGCTGCACATCTGGGATTGGCTGCTGCTTTGTTTGGTGCTTTGCTCTGGGTTATGACTGGGCTAGCTCTGAGCAAAGATTCAAGGGAACTGATCTATGATGGGCGAATAAAGCGAGTTGTCGTTTCTCTGGTTATACTGATTTACCTGATGATTCTGTTGGGAGGGCTGGTCGCTGGCTTAAGGGCTGGCCTGGTGTGGAATACCTTTCCTCTGATGGGGGATACCTTCATCCCCATAGGGTTGTACGAACAGTCTCCCTGGTATCTGTCGGCATTTGAGGATGGTACCACGGTGCAGTTCAATCATCGTGTGGTTGCTTATTACATCAGTGCTTTGGCGGCGTTCTTGTTCGTTGTTGCAGTGCGTGTAGAGGTATCTAGACCCTACAAAGCGTTAGTGGTGTCATGGTGCCTGTTGATTGGCAGTCAGGTTATATTAGGTATCCTAACCCTATTGAAAGCCGTTCCTGTTCCACTGGCAGCACTGCATCAGGGTGTAGCATTACTGGTCTTTGGCGGTGGGATTATATTGATGCGATTAACTTGCCTTCAAAATTCCGAAAATAGGGATAGTAATGAAACCTGATGGGATTGTAATGGTCGAAGCTACACGCCATATATAGAAGTAGGTTCCAAGAAGAAGGTCTGATGATCAAAATCCTGCTATATCTCAGTTTACTCTTTGCTTCCGGCAATGCTGCTGGAGAAGGGGTGGCATCGCTCGATGATAACCAGCTGGCACAGCAGTATGGTTTCTGCGAGCTGGGAGATAGCGAGAAAGGTGACTGTAACGATCAAGAAGACTCCGCTAGCTTGAGTTCCCTTGAAGCAGTTGAGCACTTCCGGCCACTCGCTCTCGCCGAGTTGGCACTCCATTCTACAAGCCCTTCTCACAGCCACTATTTAATAAGGGCTCCACCCACCTCAAGCTAGGTTTTTTTACAATCGCGTGAAAGCACAACTTAAACCTAATTAATGAGGTGAACTCATGATTGTTTCTATTACGTGCCGTCATGGTACCGAAGCGCATGTGAGTCGCAACGATATTGGCCGTGAGTTAATGGCACTATCCAGATATGTTCCAACCATCATCCGAGCACGAGCAGTGTTCAGTAAGGAAACTCACCACAGAAATTCAGAAGACCTGGTGACGTGTCATTTGTCTATTCATATACCGCATCGACGCCCCATTGATATTTACGAGCATCAGACCTCAGAGTCACTGGCTTTCGACATGGCCAGAGAGCGGGTGGCAAACCGAATGATACGAAATTCAGCATCAATGCTTCATTCACTTCAGCAGTTTTCACTGAGTGAGGAGGTTTTAAAATGAAAGCACTTAACCTGTACCCAACTACTGAAGTCGACGATTTAGCATGGCTCGAGGAATTGACGGGCCTGGCAACGGATTCTTTAGCACTACATTCCTTTACCGATTTCAGAAAGGTGTAACCGCTGGTCATTCAATCCACAGTCAGGAGTTGAAACCGATGAATAAGCCGATGAAAGCCGTCCTGCTGTCAGCCTTATTATTCCCTGGCGCGGGGCATTTTTTTTAAAGAAGTATGCCCTTGGTGCTAGTTTGGCTGGTGCTGCTTTTTTGGCGCTTTATTTAATTATCTATGAGTCACTAGAGAGGGCTCAACAAATAGTGGAGAAAATTCAAAGTGGTGAAGTTCAGTTAGATATCGCAAGAATTACAGAATTAGTGTCGAGGCAATCAACAGGCGCTGATTCTCTACTATTGAATATTGCTATTGTTATTTTGTCTATTTCTTGGCTAATTGGTATTTTGGATTCATTTAGAGTTGCCCGTGTACAGGACAACAACAACGCCAAAGAAGATGGCTAATATGGGATTGCGATCAAGCAGCCGTCCCTGCTTGGCTTAGGGTTCTGATATGGCCTTTTCTGTCAATAGGCACAAAGCAGCCGGAAATGCGTTATCCATAAAGAGGATTGATCCCGGCACAGGGTGTTGGAGTTCCAGCAATTCTTCCAGATTAGTGCCTGAATGCGTCAGAGAGGGGGCAATCATGAATATTGAACTTTTACTAGGTCATCTATACTTCGCAAAGAGCGGAACCAGCGGAATTATCGAACAGCTTAAATATCCACATCAACAAGCTGTCCCATAATTGAACGAAGATTTTTCCAGTATCAACCGACTCCAGAGCGACTAGTGGGACCCTGGACATGATTTCGCCGTTCAATATCAGTTTTATTGACCCCAGCCTTTGGCCTTGAGAGATTGGAGCTTCGATGAAGTGATCTACTTCAATCGCCGTTTCCAGGTTCTCCTTGTGCCCCCTCGGTAGGGTCAAATACACCTGTTCACTCGCGCCCAAAGATAAGCAATCTTGTCGCCCCTTCCAGATGCGCGTATTCCTGATCTTTTGCGAAGCCTCGATAATTGAGCTGGTTTCAAAGTAACGAAAGCCGTAATTAAGTAGCTTTCGGGATTCGTTCTTTCGCGAGTTAGCACTTTGTGCGCCCAGGACAACAGAAATCAAACGCAAACCTTGCTTTTCTGCTGATGCCACCAAGCTATAACCCGCCTCAAGAGTATGGCCCGTCTTGATACCATCGACAGAAGGATCTTCTTTAAGCAAGGTATTGCGGTTGTACTGCCGGATGTTGTTGTAGGTAAACTCTCGTTCTTTATAGATTGCATAGTCTGCTGGAAATTGACTGATTAGCGCTTGAGCAAGGGTGGCGAGATCATTGGCGGTGGTTGTGTGATCTGGATGAGGCAATCCGTGTGAATTTACAAAGAATGTATTGGACAAGCCCAGGTCATGCGCATATCTGTTCATCAAGTCTGCAAAGTTAGACTCGCTGCCGGCTACGTGTTCGGCAATCGCTACAGCGGCGTCGTTGCCCGAAGATATTACGAGACCGCGCTGGAGATCTTTTACATGAACATCTTTGCCCGGTTCTATCCACATGAGAGAAGAACCCGCAAATACGGGGTTTTGTGACCAGGCATTTTCACTTACCACAACCAGATCATCTCTTTTTACCCTGCCAGCAGAGATTTCAGCCGAGAGCACATAACTGGTCATCATTTTCGTGAGGCTCGCCGGGGGCAGGACAGCGTTCGAATTGTGCTCAACCAATACTGAGCCGCTGGTCGCATCCATGAGTAAATATGCGCTGGCAGCGACCTGCGGTGGGGAAGGTGTGACAGCAACGCTCTGAGCGTTTAGGGCGAAGGTCGTTAGTGCAAGAAACCAGAATAGACGCGGCATATAGCAAATCCGAAGACAGGAGAGGTGTAATGGATAGAGATTTATCCTACCTTCATACCTTGATAAATGCTAAATCAATTATAATATAATAATATTGTATAAATTAAAGTGCTCAGCTTGAGCCCGGGGATTCGAGTGCAGTCCGTACGTCCGAATTTTAGGTTGACGCCCTATAAGGCAGTCATTCAGTGGTGGTGGAGTTGCGATGATGGATCAGGGGGCTGCCGGCGATTTCGCCACGATGAGAAGCATATCGGTTGTGCCCGTACGGGCCAGCAGTGGGTATCTGATCGGATCCGCAGTTCAATAGTGGTCGATCAACTAAACTCGGCAAAGTTGGTTTACTGAGCTCTATTCGGCAAAAATTCTCGCCTAAAACAATCGTTGGATTCCAACTGGCCGAGTTGCAGACATAAATATCCAACTATCAAGCCATATGGCTACAAGTCGTCAGCATTAATCTCTTTGATCAAGACTAGCTCGGAGGTGGACTTGGCATCGCGGTAGAGCAGCCCTTTTAGCGCTATCGATTCCGATTTTTTAGCGCTATATTTCTCTAAAAAGCGGGCTACAAACTGTAGCTGGCGGTGCAAATTTGTCTCAGCTATGGCCAACTTCCTATCTGCCACTGATATCGGCACGACAGGCTTCTCTTTAATATCGCGATAAGCCTCACTGAACGTACCTTCCAATGCAAGGCCGATAGACTCTCGGCCTTCCCCGAAAGGTTGGTTAATAAACTCGCAATCAGTATTTTGGTAAATAGAGATTTCGCTGATTGGTGTCGAACTTAAAAGATACTCCACATTCGCCAAAGACCCAGTTGGGTCCTCATCAAAAGCGGCACCAAGGGCTGTCAGAAAATATGTGTCGTCATCACTATCGGCGCGAAGATCGCTTTCCCTGAAGCACTCGGGGCAAATCAAGAATAAACTGGCCATAGTTCGCGCTTAATCCTGATACTTGTACACGCTATCCAAGCTGGAATTGGAATTCATGGAAACATCCAGATCTTTGATTAGGCCATCCTTCAGGCTATAAACCCAGCCGTGTATATATGGGAATTCACCCTCCTCCCAGCTTTCCTGGATAAAGGAAACCTTGGCTAGGTTGTTCACTTGTTCAAAAACATTCAATTCCACATAGCGATCGAGCTTTTTCTGCTCGTCTGATATCTGATCCAATTCATTCCGGTGGATGTTGTAGACATCTTTGATGTGCATCAGCCAGTTATCCAGGAAGCCAAACTTCTCATTTGACATGGCTGCCTGGACGCCGCCGCAGCCGTAGTGACCACATACGATTATGTGGCGGACCTTGAGTACTTTGACAGCGTAGTAAACAACACTGAGGAGGTTGCTGTCAGTGTGCACAACCATATTGGCTATATTTCGCTGGACAAAGATGGATCCCGGCATCGCATTGGTTATTTCCGTCGCTGGTACTCGGCTGTCGGAACAACCGATCCAGAGAAACTGGGGTGACTGGCCCTCGGACAGTTTCTCGAAGAAATTGGGATTTTTCGCCAGTGTCTTGTTTACCCAGTCTACGTTACCTTGAAGAAGGTCCTTGATGGTTTCCGCCATTGGTTTCTCGCCTCTATCACTCTTTCGAACTAGGCAATTTTAGAACAAAAAGCCGATAAATGTCTGTTTTATTTGATATTTTCGCGCGCGATGTTTTCCCGAGTGAGAATGAGCGAAGGTGCTAATCTAATTGGTACGGTTCATCGATAGATGGCGAACTAATAAGACGGATTTTCCTCTAAGCCTGTGTTACCTATTGTCCTGTGAGTAAGACATAGGTGTACGCTCAAAACTATGGCATGAGCCCTGCTTGAGAAGGGGGAACATGGTTGCTAAAACGCCAGGCCAAAGTAATGGATTACTCACTGGATCTGAGAGGAGGGTTTCTAGGATGCAGGTACAGGAGGTCGCGAATAATCTGGGCGTGACTCCAGACACGGTAAGATATTACACCAGAGCGGGTTTGTTACACCCCTTTAAGAACACGACCAACGGTTACAACGATTACGACAACCACGATAGACACAGGTTGCATTTTATTCTCAGCGCCCGCCACCTTGGCTTTGGACTTACCCGGGTTTAGATGACACTCTTGGCCTATTCGGCCCGGGCACTTTGGCTAGAGCGATCAAGCAGCATACGCCCGCGTACAGGGTGATTGGACTCGACGGCGATGAAGATATGCTGCGCCGAGCAAGAGAAAAATCCGAAGCACAGAGTATCAGTGTTGAATACAAGCACGGCTTTGCCCAGGCGCTTCCCTATGCCGATGACACCTTTGACGTGATCACTTCCAGCCTCTTTTTTCTCCATCTGACTGCGATAGACAAAAGTGCGGCGTTCACTGAGGTGTGTCGTGTGTTGCATCCCGGAGGAACATTTATCCTGGCGGACTGGGGGCAGGGGCAAAATATCTGGATGCGATCACTGTTTTTGTTAATCCGGCTATTGGACGGTTTCGAGACCACTCGCGATAACGCCTTTGGACACTTGCCTAAAATTATGCGAGAGAACGGCTTTTTGAAAGTTGTTGAACTCGAAAAAATGGCGACCCCACTGGGTACTATCGCCATTCTGCAAGCGACAATTTGAATTGTATGCTTGGTATTAGGACGGAATAGAAATAGCGAGGGAGATCGCCGTGGAGACAGTGACAGAGAAGCAGCGCAGATGTTTTGTCTGCCGTATGAGTACTACACTACGATTTTTGAGACTTAACGTTTGTGAAATTTGTAGGGACCAGATTTACGACTTTCTTTGGGGCTCCGGCGTTCAAGCGTTGGTAACACTGGCGTTTAACCTGGGAGGCATGGTCTTCCTCGTACAAGAAGTTCTGCTCTTTTCGGTACTTGTTGTTGTGAAGCACCGACTTCCCCCGCCCTGGCAACGCGATCATAGTTGATGAACAAATAGATGCACATGACGAATCTTCTCTAAGGGAGTAGGCTGCCGGTGTGAAAATTGATGCTGCTCACCTGAAAAAGAACAGGGATTAAGATGATGCGTGTTCCAACGTACGAGACAAATTCGAAGGGTTCACATCATCGAGATACGTGTCGACATGCTCTAAAGCAGTATTCTTATCCACAAAAGGTCCCTTAGTTTGCCCTTCCCTGGTTAAGAAAAACCACTCTTCGTTGATTCGGACAGTTCGTTAGGACCTAAAATATAGCTGTTCTATAGCATCTTTTGTCCGTTTCATTGCTTTACACCAATACACTGTGGGCCGCTAATCTGTCTACAAGGCGCTTGCAAAATTGATTTTTTCGCAAGTTTGGAGTCTTGGGCCAGGGACATTTCCATCCTGTATGAGCGTGATGTTAGTGACCATCTTAGTACTTTTGGTCTGTCTTCCATATGACGAAAATATTACAAGGATGTAATCAAGCAGTAATCATAGAGAAAGCTCTGGGTGCTAACTTAGTTGCAAGAAATCAGATGCAAATTAGACGCGTATTACAAGAAATAGGACCGGTGAAGATCATGCCAAAGAATCTGATTTTCTCGATTCGCGGAAAGATGGGGAAAGGGATAGGTCTCGTTCTTTTCTTGATGCTGGGGATGACAGGAGCAAGTGTTCAAGCCCAGCCTGAAGGGAACGTAAGTATTTATCATTTTGTTGTTCCATCAATGCAGGTTGATAGCGCCCTGACGGCCCTTGCAAAGCAGTCAGGTTCTCAAATCATCTATTCCAGCGAATTGGTCAGCTCCTATGTGTCAACGGCCATTGATGGTCAGTACACGTTGGACCAGGCGCTAAAGCGGATGCTTTCAGGTACAGATTTGTCCGGACGTATAACCGATCGCGGAGTGATAGTGGTAACAGAGGTCTGGCCAAGAAAAGTGTAAAAAGTTTCGGTTTGCGCAAAACCTGGGCAGACAGACCCTCTAAAGGCGGGTATATCGCTTACCAGTCCGTCTAGATGTATCGATGGTGTAATCTCCCAGCAAGTTAATATAAGCCGACTTCCAAAATTGGCCACCATATTTAACATAAGATAGATTATCGGCGCTTTTGTTGTTGTGGGGGTTGTTGTGGCGCTCTTGTTGTGGCGCTCTAGATGATGCATCTTTGATTTGAGACCAAATTGCAGAGTAGGGGTGAGTGGTGACAGCCATTACGATTCTAGCTACAAATCGGCGAGCGACAAACGCCTCTCCAGCATTGTCAGGTAAAAAATAACAGCTACGGCTGCTAATAATATATAGCTATCAACCCTTTATCGATATATACCATTTGTTTATAAGTCTTCGGCAATCTGCCTCTCCGGCGGTGCGGCCTCGCGATGCCATTTTTGTTTATAAAACAATCGGCTGCACGCCTTTTCTCCTCCTCTAGAATAAGCGCCATTTGCAACAATTAATTTGTGAAAATACAATATTATCCTTATATATCAATATCTTAACTATATTATCTATTGTTATTTCAAACTGGGAGCGGTAGGGTCTTGGTGATGAGTCGTCGATACTGGATGGGCTGATGAAATCAGGCAGTGTCAACAATAGAGCCACATCTCAATGACAATTGGGTGACGCTATGACGGGAATTTTGACTACAGATATGCCCAAACCTGGGGTATCGATTTCAAAGGGGCGACACGACAAGAACGAAATAACCTACCAGTACAGCCCCACCATGAGGCGCCTCATGATATTTGAAGGGCCATATGAAGCACTGCACGGAATATTATTTGAGACCACTCCAGGGGTATCCGAAATAGTTGAACAGCCGCTGCGGATCAATGAAAGAGTCCGCGGCAAGCACTTAGACTACACCTTCGACTTAAAAGTGGCGTGGTATTCAGGCCTTGTTAAATATTTTGATTTCAAGGCAACCACAGACCTGGTTCAGTTTAAAAATGGCCTGAGCGGGCCGGCAAAGTGGGAATCCGTTCTTGAATGGACGAAAGCCCGCGGGATTGATGCTGAATATAGAACCGAAGAAGAACTCATAAATAGAAAAGTGTTTATCAAGAACTGGCAGAGAATGATCCCTGCGATTCAGCAATATCAAAAGGAAGAGCTGCCCGGCATTGCCTTGGCTGTTGAGGAATTTATGGATCTAACTAAAGAAAGCTCGGTGCGTGAGATCACTAGCCGATTAAGCGAGTACCATTCAACGCAGATACAAGGTTATATCTACGAACAAATTAGACAGGGGAACTTAACCAGCGACTTAAACAGGTCCGAGTTTAACTTTGATAGCGTCATTCTTCTTCAAAGAAAGTGAAGCCAGAAACACTACATAAGTACTGTGAAGACTCCCACTGGCACGATGTTTCTCGTTGGCCAATGCCAATTTTCTGGGGTTGGAGTCGCTCAGATAAAGAGATATTCGATAGGCGATATAGGGCGGTATGCATGGCCTTTGACGGAAAGCCTCTAACTGCGATCTATAATTCCACAAGTATTGCGAGAAAGGAGCTATACGGCTTTATCCAGAAGGCACTTACGTATAAGTCTGACGGCGAAATATGGGGTTTTGTCGCTCTAAAACCGAGGATCAGAATCAAAGACTATACGAGGTTGACAGTGACCGATCGAGGGTTAGCCGGTCGTAGAAAACAATTTTTCCGGAACTACCCTGAACTGGAGTCGGAGATAAAGAATCGCTATCTTAACCTCTCCACCACTGACGAAAAACTTATCTATGAGCGCGGTGGCCCTATCTCATATGTCCACTGGCATTTTACGCAAAAGGCCAAGAAGCTAGGCGTTAAAGAAACCGACTACCCCCTAAGAAATGAAGATCTAGCATACGAATTTGTCAGATTACAGTGCCGAGAATATGATCAAGGTGTGACAGCGAGAAAAGTCATTCATGCACGCCAAGGTCAAGAAGCGGCAAAACGGCATGATGCAACTTCACCAAGCACACGAAAACTTCCCTGGAAAACGAACCTAGTTCCGTATGACATAGTTGAGTTTGACGAGCACCTTCTAAACTTTTTTATGACTGTACAGTGCCAGACACCAGAAGGCATAACAAAGCCAAAAGTGCTTACTCGATGCTGGCTTCTCGTTTTACTTGATGTCGTGTCTAGAGCAATTCTTGGCTATCGTCTCTCTCTTAGCCCTCGATACACTAGTGATGATGTTCTGCAATGCTTCGCTCATGCACTTACGCCGTGGAAGCCAATAGTTTCCAGCCTGCCATTCGCCCAATATGAACCTGGGGCGGGTTTTCCATCGGGCGTTATCGACAATTGTCGCTGGCGTCTATTCGATGAGGTCAAAATGGACAACTGCGCCACCCACGTTAGCTCACGGACCATAGAACGGATATCTCATGTTTCAGAATCCAGATTAAACTTTGGAGAATCCGGAGAGCCGGCGAAGCGCCCGTATGTTGAAAGCTTTTTTAATAGCCTAGGCAAACTTCTAAGCAACCGTATGATCTCCACCACCGGCACAAATATTTTCGATTACCGGAGGAGGGGGCCAGAAAATGAAGCTGAAAAGTACGATGTAGATATCAATGAGATATATGTTCTAGCTGATGTTATGTTGGCAAATTACAATGCCAGTAGAACTCATAGCGGGCTGTTTGGACAGTCCCCGTTAGAAACAATCGAGGCCTTTGACAACCAAAAAGCAATTATCCCGAGGTACCTCCTGCCTGCCTTCCAGCGACGCAACCCCTTGAATTACATATATGTCACGCGAACAATTCGGGGCAGGAACCGAGGCTTACAGCCGTACATTCAATATAAATACGCAAACTACCGGTCTGAAGCGCTTTCGAGCGCCGAATTCAAATCCTCGAAACACACAGAGCTACTTCTTGAAATCGACCGGACCGACCTTAGAACAATTCGTTGCTATGA
This sequence comes from Gammaproteobacteria bacterium, assembly GCA_030427085.1. GTDB lineage: Bacteria > Pseudomonadota > Gammaproteobacteria > Pseudomonadales > Halieaceae > JAUHXH01. The sequence continues at coordinate 705,609 of JAUHXH010000001.1, forward strand.
AGACCAGACAGGAACTTCAATGGATGTTTATGCACAAGGGGAGTGGGGTGACTTTAAACACGATCTAGACACTAGAGACAATGCGAATCGTATGAGACTTGCTTCTAAGAGACAGATTAATCCAAACCATCAAGTACTAGCTTCCTACAGGCAGCATCTCAAAAGCAAAGCGTCATCGAATAAACAAGCTGCGAAACAATTCGCCAGGCAAGAACGGGACATGAGCGATCATCTTTCTCGCGACCGGCAAGTAACTTCCTCAACTCTTGAAAGAATGAGAGATAAGCAAAGACCAGTGATCCTATTTGATCGTGCATTTGAAGACAAATAACTATGAAGGGAACTCATGTTCCACTGGATCATCCGTTAGAACGAAATACGGCTATCCTGCCTACGCCTGCACTTAACCTGTGCGTGAATGAGATCAAAACATGGGTCGAAGATTATGTGCCAGGTGGCATTCTTCACGGTACACAACGAGTAGGTAAAACCTTTGCATCAAAATTCATCGAAAAGAGGGTGGAGCAATTGTTTGGAAAGCAGATTCCAACCTATTTTCATTGCTGCAGTGACCCTAAAAACCCAACAGAACTCGATTTCTTCTCGGGGCTATTGAAAACAACCGGTTTTGCGCTCGACGCTCCGACTCGCACAAATAGGGCACGAATAAGTATAGTGAATCATTTCGAATGCATTTCCCTGGAGTCAAAAGACAATAGGATTATTCTGATGCTAGACGACGCACAGTGGATACAGCGTTCCGAATATCATTGGCTAATGTGGCTCCACAATGAACTCGACAAGCGCGGCATATTCCTTATAGTCGCCCTGGTGGGCCAGCCTGAATTACTGACAAAAGCTGATCAATTGCTCGAGTTTCCCGAAATTACGGCGCGATTCATGGCAGAGGCAGTAGAGGTCAGAGGTATATGTGACGCCGAAGACCTCCGATTTATTCTTGAGGCATTAGACACTAAATCAGAATTTCCTAACGGATCGGGTATATCATTTGCAGCCGCCTATGTCCCGACCGCGCATCGTGAAGGGTTTAGGCTTGCAGGACATGCTGACCGAATATTCAATCTATTCCAGAGAAAAGCGACGGATAATAGCGTAAAAAATTTCGATCAACTGACGATGCAGACTATAAAGCGGTTTACGCTTTCACTATTGCGACAGCTATCCGCCTTAGATTCCAAATATCTCCAACTACTCGACTCAATGATTCTGGATTCCATCGAGAAATCTGGATTTCAACGTCTAGAGTTAAAAAAGACCAATCGTATGCCTCGCTAATTCCGATGTGATAGGGCGCTCGTGCTCGACGGCTTAAAAAATGATGCATAGGAAAGTAAGCGGTCTTTCCTGTGCGCCATTCTTGTCGCTTCCTATTCCCTTAATTTCTCGAGGCTTTCGTAGCTTCGTAGCTCGCTATATTCAGTTTGCTGTTTTGCTAGATAGAGGCCTGTTCGGTTGGGTGAATTCTTACGTTTCATGTACTCCTGTTGGGCGGTTCATCAGGTTTTCTATGCTGCAGTTGGGTCCTTTGCTCAAGCAGTTGGCGCAAAAATAGGGTCAAGGGTAGGGGGATTTACTAGGAGCATCAGCCGAGCGGAGCGCTCTCGAGTTATCAGTGAGCGCCATGCATTTATGATTTAACATAATATACATTATGCGCATATTAGGTGTAGGCGTTTTTTAGTAATGTCGTATTTCCGGTTTTTAGAAATGTCGCCTTCTAAGGTGTCCTTAGGGTATCCGTGGACACTGGGAGGATCAAACGGTGACAGTTCTGACGATGAGCCAGGAAGAGATCGACCGATTGGAGGTTATTACGCAGGTCGCTGACCGCCGGCTGAGCCAGCGGCAGGCAGCGGACATTTTGGGGCTGGGCACACGGCAGGTACAGCGCCTGGTGAGTAACTATCGGCGCGACGGTGCTGCCGGCTTGTTGTCACGACGCCGTGGTGCACCCAGCAACCGCCAGTACCCCCGGTCACTCCGCGAGCATGTCGTCGCGCTCCTGCGCACGTACTACGCCGATTTTGGCCCGACACTGGCCTGCGAGAAGCTGCTGGAGCACCATGACATCACGCTCTCGGTTTCTGCGGTACGGCAATGGATGATCAGTGAGGGTTTGTGGGTGCCCCGGAACCAGCGCCCGATAACTATCCATCAGCCACGCGCCCGGCGTGAGTGTTTTGGTGAACTGGTGCAGATCGACGGCTCGGATCACTACTGGTTCGAGGACCGTGGACCGCGCTGCACCCTGCTGGTATTCATCGATGACGCCACCGGCCGATTGCTGCACCTGCGATTTGTGGAGTCAGAGTCGACGTTTGACTACTTTACAGCCACGCGTCGTTACCTGGAGCAATACGGGCGCCCAGTTGCGTTTTACAGCGATAAACACAGTGTTTTTCGGGTGAATAAGGTCGGTGCGATCGGTGGCGATGGGATGACGCAGTTTGGTCGGGCCCTGCATGAGCTCAACATCGACATCATTTGCGCAAACACCTCGCAGGCCAAGGGGCGTGTTGAACGGGCGAACAAGACGCTGCAGGATCGTCTGGTCAAGGAGCTGCGACTCCGGGAGATCAGTACACACGCTGATGCCAATGCCTACGCTCCGGAGTTCATCGAGGCCTTCAACGGCCGCTTTGCCCGGGAACCCGTGAAGGACAAAAACACCCATCGCCCATTGGATCCCGAGCTCGAACTGGATGAGATTTTCTGCTGGCGTGAAGAGCGGACCGTGAGCAGCAGCCTCACGGTGCAGTATGACAAGGTGCTGTACCTGTTGGACAAGACCGTGGCTGTGGCGCAGGAACTGCCTCGCAAGCGTGTGACGGTTTACGACTACTCGGATGGCACGATTTCGATCAAGTACAAGGGCCTGGCCCTGCCCTACTCTATTTTCGATAAAGCCAGCCAGGTCGATCAGGGGCAGGTGGTGAGTAACAAGCGGTTGGGCGCAGTATTGGCATTTGCCCAGGAGAGACAGCAGGAGCGACCCACGGCGCGGAGCAAGAAAGGCCCTGCCCGGTCAGCCCAGCGACAATTCAGGGAAGAAAGAACCCGGCAGGACAATCCTGCTGTTTAATCAACCCGATTCTCCGGAGGCGACATTTCTAAAAAATGCAGGGGCCGACATCTCTAAATAACGTAGACATTAGGTTTATTGCTTCTAATGGGAGTTGCTTCCCTGTGGGCGTAGATAAGACTGGTAGCGAGCCCGAGCGGCTTCTCTTGCGTCTTCCAGATCTAAACCATTTTCCTTCAGTTTCGCGCTGATCAGCTTCTCATCGATCAGGGTCAACCAGGCATCCTGCCCAGTTTGTAGCTCGTAGGCATAGCCCCACACAAAAGCTTCAAAGTAGTCTGGCTGCCTTATTAGAACTTCAGGACTGCGAAGAACAGTTAGTCCTTCATAGAGTGTGATGGCCAATGTTAATGCGGCCTGTGTATCGCCGCCCTTTGCGGCCTTTGTAAGGTAAATTTGCGCTGTGCTGTCCATGAATTGCAGCTTGGCGATCTCATCTGCAGAAAACGAGTGTTTGGAGTTCGCAAGTTCGCCGATGTGGCCGGCGAAAAGGCGATAAGACTCAAACATCGAAGGTACATGCCCATCGTTGGCCCTTCCGAATAACAAGTCACACTGGTGTGTTGAAGCCTCAGGAAGTAGTTTACAGGCTGGCAACTGGTGTCTTGAGCTTTTGATCTGTGCAGGTAGCGTTTCACTTGAGCGATGCGATAGCTGCTCCTCATTCGCAGATTTGACGCGATATGAGGTGCCACAGAGAGCCAGACCGACAATGACTAACCCACAGAAAACGAGCCTCACCGTTTAACCATCCTCAACTTTATCCTTTACAGTTTAAACACCCGCTCAGCATTCCCCCGCAAAAACTTTGGCCACACCTCATCCTTGAACGGTACACCCGGCATATCACTAAAGATGCGCTCCAGTGACAATCCCATCGGGAAGTAACCGGCGTACATGATTTTGTCCGCGCCGCGTGTGTTGGCGAACTGAATGATGTCCTGCGGATAGTGCTTGGGCGCGAAGGCGCTGGTCGAGTAATACAGGTTCTCGTATTTCAACATGAGCTTGCAGGCCAGTTCGGTCCAGGGCTCTGCGCCGTGTCGCATGACGAATTTGAGTTCCGGGAAAAACCAGCAGATTTCATCGAGGTGTTCGACTTTCTGTGCTTCCATGGGGATCCGTGGACCCGGCACGCCCACACAAGAGCAAAACGGGATATCCAGGTCGATACAGGTGACGAAAATGGGAAACCAGCGCTTATCGTTCAGCGGCACCGTTGGGCACGTACCAGCCGGGAAGGCCGTTACGGCCTTGATGTCGAACTGCTCCTTCATGCGCCTGATTTTGCGCACCTCTTCCATACCTTTGTTGGGATTACACTCGTAGGACGCAAAGAAGCGATCGGGATGCTTCCTCACCGCTTCATTCTGTAGCAAGGCCGCGCCCTCCGGCGCTTCGTCCACGCTGATCATGGCCCGACCAATGCCAACCTCGTCCATTTTATCCAGCGTATAAGCGATGTAATCGCCCTGCTTCCCGGTGTCTGGAATGTCCTTGAACATATAGGCTGCAGGCATTTTGAACAGTTTATGACTCTGCTCGTCCATCAACAGAGGCTTCATGAAGTCGTACATTGCCGAATTGTCGTCGCCAGGAATGGCGAGCATCAGATCGATCACCCCGATATCGGTGGGCATGGGCATTGCGGCAATCTCCTGCGCAGATCAGGGCGTGTGAGCTGAATCTGATGCTACCCATTAGGCCGTGTAGATGGCAACCAGCGTGCGCTAGTTTGAACAGACGATGACAAGGCTTTACCGGGGCCCTCACTTTGTGACAAAGTCTGACTCTGTCGGCGCTCTCGTGAAAGCCGCTTCCGTAGTTGCTAACGGAAACTATTCCAAGAAGAACATGGCACACGATATATCCATACCAGCCTTCAGTCGCCTGCTGAGTCATCTGTATGACGGCCATCTGGAAGAGGACCCCTACAGTCATTTCCTGGACGAAGTCAGTGCAGTGCTGGACCTGAACTTCGCCTCCATGACCCTGCGCGAACCGCTGGGCGAGGACGGCGGCCTGCTGTTTATCTCCAGTGACAAGCTCGCTAAAACGCTGATAGACGATCACGACAACCCCTACACCGACCAGTACTACACCTCGGATATCATGAGCAACCTGCCTTGGGGCAAGGTAGTGACCATTGACGAGTTGATGTCTTACGACTCGTTTGAAAATACGGAGCTCTACAGAATCTGTATGGCACCGATCGACATCTATCACATGGCAGGCATCGACCTGCGCCTGGCTAACGGTCAGCGCTTTACGGTGCGCTTCTGTCGCCCTCGAGCGGCAGATAACTTCAGCGCGGATGACCGCGCCTTCATGTTGGAACTGGCACCGCACATTCAGCGTGCCGTGGCCAATGGTATGCAGTTAATCCAGTTGGACAGTGAGCGCAAGCTGTTCTCCAGTACCATATCCGGACTTTCCATTGGGATTGTCACGCTGGACAAGCGCAGCAAGGTGGTAACCTGCAACGCCGCCGCGGACCAGATTCTGCGCGACAAAGATGGTGTGTCGATCGTGAACGACCATCTCTACATCGCTAATACGGCGGCCCGCGAGAAGTTCGTTGAGTACGTCGCCCTGGTGTTAGAGGCACAGAGGGATCAGTCCCCTGCCCCACTCAATGCCCTGGCCGTGCCTCGCCCATCGGGTAAGGGAAACCTGGAAATTCTGGTGAAGCCGATGGTGGTGGAAAAGAATGTCGAATCCGCCGACACGCCGCACATCATGCTGTTTGTGAGTGACCCGGAGCGCAAACACGAGATCGACATTAAAATGCTGATGTCGCTGTATCAACTGACTCGGGCGGAATCCATGCTGGCCAAGCAGTTGGCCGCAGGTATGACTCTCGATCAGAGTGCCACCCACCTGGGTATCGCTCGCAATACTGCCCGGGCGCAACTGCGCTCTATTTTCGCCAAGACCGGGGTTACCCAGCAGTCGTTATTGGTAAGCCTGATATTGAAGAGTCTGGCAACCTTTTCGTGATGGCCCTTACCCTGGCTTAATCAGGCCGGGTAATAGCGAGAAATAGTATCCACCACACACGCCGGGCGATCACTGCCCTCTATTTCAACAGTCACACGCGTAGTAGCCTGTATACCACCCTTGACCACTTCGGCGGCGATCAACTGCCCCACGCCACGTACTCGCGAATCCACAGGCACCGGTGCAGGAAAGCGCAGCTTGTCGCTACCGTAGTTCACACCCATCGAAATGCCCTGCACTTCGATAATCTGGGGAAGAAATAGATTTACGAGCGACAGGGTCAAGTAGCCGTGGGCGATGGTGGACTTGAATGGCCCTTCCTTCGCCTTCTCGGGATCGACGTGTATCCATTGATCGTCGCCTGTTGCTTCCGCAAAGGTGTTGATACGCGCCTGGTCAATCTGAAGCCAATCGCTGCTACCCAGGTGGTCACCCACGTGATCGAGCAGTTCTTCGGGTGACTTAAATACAGTGGTCACAACGTTCCCTCTTTGTTCAGGCTCGCTGGCTGGAACAGGCGATGGTTTCGCCGGTGAGATAGCTGGAATAATCCGAAGCCAGGAAGATCATCACATTGGCCACCTCCCACACCTCGGCCCCACGACCGTAGGCTTCGCGAGCCTCAAGTTCTGCCAGCAGATCCTCCGGTGCGGATTTTTTCAGCATGGAATGAACCGCCAGCGATGGCGAAACCGCATTGATACGCACGCCAAACTCGGCGGCCTCCAGTGCTGCACAGCGCGTCAGTGCCATCACACCGGCCTTCGCCGCTGCGTAGTGGGCCTGCTCCTTTTGCGCACGCCAGCCTAGCACCGAGGCGTTGTTGACGATAACGCCCTCCCCGCGCGCTTTCATCACGGTCATCATGTAGCGGGTCATGCGCATGGTGCCGTTCAGGGTAACGTCGATCACTTTGTTCCATTCTTCATCATCCATGTCGATCAGGGCCTTTGAAGTACCCAGCCCGGCGTTGTTGATCAGGATGTCCACGCCACCGAGTTGTGCTTCAGCGAAATCGATCAGGGATCGTACAGCCGATTCGTCTGTTACATTGCACAGTTGGCCGTAAACGGCCTCCAGGCCGGTTGTTTCCCTGAGTTTTTCCACAGACGCAGACAGCCGCCCCTCGTGGATGTCACTGATCACAATGCCGCGGCAGCCCTCTTCCACTGCTCTGGTAGCGGCGGAAAAACCAATTCCCGCACCCGCTGCAGCCGTGATCAGTACCGACTTTTCCTGCAACAGGTTGTGCCCCGTTACATACTGGGGATTATGGATGTCCATGCATTCCTCCTGCCGTGCTTCGGTGCACGCTCACTTCGCCGGCCACCGTGGCTCCTTTGGCATGCCCAGGCCTCGCTCAGCAATGATATTGCGCTGGATCTCATTGGTGCCGCCGTAAATCGTATCGGCGCGCACAAAGAGAAACAGCGATTGCAGGCGAGTCAGTTCGTAGGGTTTGCCGGCGAGCACCTGATGCGCGGGGCCCATCACATCCATGGCCAGTTCGCCCAGATCGCGATGCCAGTTCGACCAGAACAATTTGTAGATCAGCGCCTCTTTCTGCAGCGATCCGTCACTGCCATCTTGCCCCGACAGCATGCGCATGGCGTTATAGCGCATGATTTTCAGGTCCGCGTGAGCACAGGCAATACGCTGCCGAATTACAGGGTCCTCTGCTGCACCGTTCTCTTTTGCCAGTGCAACAATGTCGTTGAGCTCATTCTGAAACTGCATTTGCTGCCCGAGCGTGGAGACACCGCGTTCAAAGCCCAATAGGCCCATGGCCACCGCCCAACCCTGCCCTGGCTCGCCGACGATATCCTGAGCATCGCACTGCGCATCATCAAAGAAAACTTCATTGAATTCACTGGTGCCGGTTAGCTGTTGGATAGGCCGGACATCGACGCCGGGTTGATCCATGGCTACCAGGAAAAACCCCAGGCCGTTGTGGCCGACCGAGTCGGGATCGGTGCGTGCGATGACAAAACAGAAGTCCGCCTCGTGCGCCAGTGAGGTCCAGACTTTCTGGCCGTTCAATAGCCACTTTCCGGCCGAGGCGTCAAAGCGCGCTTTGGTTTTGACATTCGCGAGATCTGAACCGGCGCCCGGTTCGGAGTATCCCTGGCACCACAATTCAGTGCCGGCGAGGATGCCCGGTAAATACTTTTGTTGGTGATAATCGTTACCAAACGCAATGATGGTCGGTCCCGCCAAGCCCTCGCCGATGTGCCCGACCCGTCCAGGCGCACCGGCGCGGGCGTATTCCTCGAAGAAAATCACCTGTTGTTCGATGGTGCAGCCGCGGCCGCCATAAACCTCCGGCCAGCCCACACAGGTCCAGCCCCCTTCGGCGAGCTTTTGCTCCCAGGCCTGACGTTCGGCGGGAAACATGTGTTCGTCGCCGGGGCCGCCTCGAAACTTCAGTTGCTCAAACTCGCCTGTCAGGTTGTTCTCAAGCCAGCCGGCGATTTCCTTACGGAAGCGCTCATCGGCTTCGCTGAATTCGAGCCTCATGACGTCGCCGCCTGCTCGTGATCGAGCAGCAGGTTGGCCAGACGCTCCCGGTGCCAGACGGGGCTACCCAACAGATGCTCGCCTGCTTTGGCGCGTTTGAAATACAAATGCACGTCGTATTCCCAGGTGAAGCCCACGCCACCGTGCAGCTGGAGTGCATCAGCGCTATTTAACAAAAAGGCTTCCGACGCTGTGCTTTTAGCGATACTGGCTGCTTCAGACAGCTCACCTGCCAGCGGGCCGGCCGCCAAGGCCTCCTGTGCGATACAGGCGGCGTAGTACACGCCTGAGCGAGCCACTTCCAGCCGGGTCATCATATCGGCGGCTCTGTGCTTAACGGCCTGAAAGCTCGCTATGGGCCGATTGAACTGTTCTCGCTCCAGCGTGTAAGCCACCGTCATGCCGAGCATTTGCTGTGCGCCGCCCACTTGCTCGGCAGCAAGAGCGATGGCGGCCAGGTCCAAAGTTGTGCGCAGTGCAGACCAACCTTCGCCCGCTGTGCCCAACAGGTTTTCCGCAGCCACCTGAACATTGTCGTAATGCACTCTCGCCTGTCGGCGGGTCTGGTCCATGGTGGCCAGCGTTTCCCGAGTCAGCCCCGCGGTATTCGCTGGAACGAGAAAAATGGAGATGCCCTTCTCGCCTGCCGTATTGGGAAGCCGCGCCGCCACAATCAGGGTTTCAGCGCTTGCGCCGTCTACCACGTAATGTTGTGTACCAGTGAGTCGATAGCCATCGCCGTCGGGCTGGGCGATCAACTCCACTATCTCGGGGCCCCACTGTCCGCCCCGGCGCGCCGCTGCCGTGCCCCCAAAGGCCAGCGTCATAGTTTGCCCTTGCACCACGCCGTTGAGGTATTGCGCTTGCTGCTGCCGATTGCCGGCTAGGAGTAAGGCATTCACCGCCATGCACACAGTGGAGAAAAACGGAGAACACAGCAGATAGCGCCCCATCTGCTCCTGCAAGGCGACCAGTTCTACATACCCGAGTCCCATCCCGCCACAGTGTTCATCAATATGCACCGCCGGCCAACACAGTTCAGTAGCGATACGGCGCCACAGATCCCGGTCATAACCGGGTTCGCTAAGCATCGCGCGGCGAATCGCATCGCTGGTGGACGTTTCCGACAGGAAAGCTGCCGCCGCTTCGCGAATCATCTCCTGCTCATCAGAGAACGCGAAATCCATTGGGCTTAGCTCCCCCAGACTTTCTGGGCGGGAATTTCTTTGGACAGCAATTCAGCCATCACGCCGCCAATCTCCGCCGGCGCCCAGGCAGCGCCTCGATCAACACCCTCGGTAGTACGCCAGCCGTCGCAGATACAAATGCGCCCGCCTTCCGCCTCAAATACACGGCCCGTCACATGCCCGGCTTCGGCGGATGCCAACCAGGCCAGAAGGTTCGAAACGTTTTCGGGGGCGAAATGGTCAAAACTACCATCTACCGGCTTTGCCATACGTTCGGCCATGGCCGGTACGGCGGTGGTCATGCCCGTTCTGGCTGACGGGGCGATGGCATTGGCGGTGATGCCGTAACGGGTTAGCTCCGCTGCCTGATTCAGGGTGAGCGCAGCAATGCCGGCTTTGGCGGCTGCGTAGTTGGACTGGCCAATGGAGCCCTGCAGGCCTGCCCCGGAGGTGGTGTTGATGATCCGCGCAGATACCGGCTCACCACTTTTGGATTGCCCGCGCCAGTAGTGCACAGCGTGGGAGCTAATGCAGAAATGCCCCTTGAGATGCACCGCCATGATTGCGTCCCACTCGGACTCTGTCATTGATGCGAACATCCGATCGCGATTGATGCCAGCGTTGTTGACGACGATGTGCAAACCGCCAAATGTTTCGATAGCCAGTTTTACCGCATTCAAACTGTCTTCGTAGTGGGTGATATCCGATGCGTTGACCACTGCCTTCCCGCCACCCGCCACGATCTCGTCCACGACCAACTGCGCGGCAGGAACGTTGATGTCGTTGACCACTACTGAGCAACCTTCGGCGGCGAAGACCCTGGCATGGGCCGCTCCCAGTCCACCGCCGGCGCCGGTAATAATGGCTACTCGACCATCCAGAATTCCCATAACTACCTTCCGTATCCCTTGATCAACCGGCCTCAGAGCCGTTCCAGAATAGTGACATTCGCCTGCCCGCCACCCTCGCACATGGTTTGCAGGCCATAGCGGCCACCACTGCGCTCGAGTTCATGCAGTAAGGTGGTCATCAGTTTGGTGCCCGTTGCCCCCAATGGGTGACCCAGTGCGATGGCCCCACCATTGACGTTGGTTTTCGCGTGGTCGTAGCCCGTTTCCTTCAACCAGGCCATGGCTACGGAGGCGAAGGCTTCATTAATTTCCACGCGATCGATATCGGCCAGCGACATCCCGGATTTTTTCAGTGCATGCTCGGTGGCAGGAATGGGGGCAGTGAGCATCCAGATCGGGTCGTCGGCCCGAACACTCATGTGGTGTATGCGAGCTCGAGGGGTCAAGCGGTAGCGTTGCAGCGCTTGCTCGGAAACCAGCAGCATGGCAGAGGCGCCATCACAGGTTTGCGATGAAACTGCCGCAGTCACCTTGTCGCAGCCGAACAGGAAGTCCAGCTCTGCCATTGCTTCCAGCGTCGTGCGGCGTGGTGTTTCGTCCATCTCCACGCCAGCCAATGGCACTATTTCTCGCTCGAAACGCCCTTCATCTATGGCCTGCAGTGCGCGGCGATGGGACTCGAGTGCATACTCCTCGAGTTCCCGTCGGGAAATATTCCATTTGTCCGCAATCATTTGGGCGGAGCGAAACTGGGTGGGCGGTGTAGCCCCGTAGCGTGCTACCCAACCCTCTGAGCCGGTGAATGGATCGGTGAAGCCGAGGGGCTCCGCCGCGGTCATCGCGGAGGAAATGGGTATCTGGCTCATGGTTTGCACACCGCCCGCAACCACCACATCCATACAACCGGACATAATCGCCTGCGCTGCGAAGTGGACCGACTGCTGTGAGGAGCCACACTGCCGATCAATGGTTGTTCCGGGCACTCCCTGGTCAAGTCCGGCTGCCAGCCAGCAGGTGCGGGCGATATCCCCGGCCAGTGGCCCGATGGTGTCGACACATCCGAATATCACATCATCGTAATCGCCGTCGGGAATACCGTTGCGTTCTACGATGTGTTTCAGCACATATCCGCCCAGGTCGGCGCCATGCACGTGGGCCAGCCCCCCCTTCCTGCGCCCCGTGGGCGTGCGTAGTGCATCGACAATGTAGGCTTCGGCCATCTCGTATTTCCTCCGCTTAATGGCGCTGTCAGGATGCCTGTTGCAAGCCAAAGGTTTTGTCCGCGCCGATCAGGGCAGCGGGATTCAGCAGCCACTGGTGCAGACGGTTTTTGTGGAAGCCGTTGTGCCCCCACGATTTGTCCAGTGCCCAGGCGCGCTTCATGAAGATGTGCAGGTCACACTCCCAGGTGTAGCCCATGGCGCCGTGTGACTGAATCCCGTTCTTCGCTGCCAGTAGCGCCGCCTGAGACGCGCTCACCTTGGCGTGGGACACCGGGTAATCGGCCAGGCAGGCTTGTTGTGTGACCGTGTACGCCGCCCGGTGGAGCACGGGGAGCGCAAATTCAATACTCACAGCACAATTTGCCATGTGATGTTTCAATGCCTGGTTGCTGCCAATAGCACGGCCAAACTGCTTTCGCTCTGCGGTGTATTGCACGGTCATGTCCACCATGGTTTGAGCGAGCCCCAACAACTGCGCGGCCACACCCAGCGCGCCCCGATTGAGCGTTGCTGCCAGCAATTTAACGCCCGCCTTTCCGCCAGCCAATCGTGTTTGAGGCGACGCTTGCCAGTCAACAGTGAACAACCTGCGACTGGGGTCTACACTGGGCTGCGCTGTGTAGTGCACCGCGTTACGCGGTAGCAGATGAATCTCGTCGCCCTGAGGTAACAAGAGAAAATCAGCGGTATGTGCATCGCACACGAAATCGCTGGCCGTGTGGCCGATCGCCACCAGCGCTTCCCCCGTGGCGATTTGTTGCAACACCTCAGCGCACTGCGGATGATCCTGCGCGACGCTCGCTAACAAGGGGGTAGCCACCATGGCGGTGCTCACCAGAGGTTCCGGCAACGCCACACGGCCGCACTCGTAGGCCAGCAGGATAAAATCAATTTCCTTCAGCCCCAGCCCACCATAAGCTTCTGGCACTAACATGGCGGTGAGCCCAAGGTCTGCCATTTGCTGCCAACGGGCCTCGTCACGACCTGTGTCAGTCTCCCACGTTGCCCGCACGGCTTCGGGGGTCACTTCCTTCTGCAAGTAATCTGCGATGTTGCTCTGGAACAACAACTGCTCCTCGCTGAAGGTAAAGTTCATACAGCAACGCTCCCTATTTACGCGGCATCCCGAGCATTCGCTCGGCGATGATGTTGCGTTGTATTTCATTGGTGCCGGCGTAAATTGGCCCCGACTGCGCGAACAGGAACCCATCCAGCCAATTACCCACCCCAGTCGCCGCTGAGGCGTGGGGCCACAGCTCTGCGCGGCCAGCCAGTATATTCAGCGCGGTTTCGTGCATGCGTTGGTCCAACTCTGACCAGAAAATTTTGTTCACCGAAGACTCAGGACCAATCTTGCCACCCTGGTCCAGGCGTGACGCGGTTTGATAGGTGGAAAGCGCGTAGGCCTCTGCATCCATGAAGGACGAGACCACCGCGTCTTCGATACTGAGGTCGAGAATGTCGTTCTGGTGCTGGCGATACAGTTCCACCAGGCGTTTCGCGGTCTCCTGGAAGCGCGCCGGAGAACGCAACATCAATCCGCGTTCAAATCCGGCGGTGGACATGGCGATGCTCCACCCCTGCCCTTCCTCACCCAGCCTGTTGAAAACCGGGACTCGCACCTCGTCGAAGAATATCTCTGCGAAACCCGGTAGTCCGTTCAATTGCGGAATCGGGCGCACCGTCACGCCCGGTGCGTCCAGTGGTACCAGGATGAAACTCAGCCCTTGGTGGCGTTCAGAATCTTTATCGGTACGAAACAGGCAAAACACCCAGTCGGCATAGACCGCACGGGTGGACCACACTTTCTGGCCATTGATGACATATTCGTCGCCGTGTCGCAGCGCCGTGGAGCGAATTGCCGCCATGTCACTGCCCGCATCCGGCTCCGACCACCCCTGTGCCCACATTTCTTCACCGCTGGCCATCGCAGAGATAAAACGCTGTTTCTGCTCCGGGGTGCCGTATTCCATCAGGGTTGGCCCGAGCAGGAAAATACCGTTTTGGTTAACCCGCAAAGGTGCACGCGCCCGGTAGTACTCCTCCTCGAAAACCAGCCATTCGATTAGCGAACAGGCCCGACCACCGTATTCTTTCGGCCAGGTGACCATACCCCAATTACCGCTTGCCAGAGTTTGTTCCCACTGCCGGTGCTGTGCGAAGCCCTCCGCGGTATCGAAGGACGCCAGCGGATCAGTCGGGACATTGGCCGCCAGCCATTCGCGCACTTCCCGGCGAAAGGCAATTTGCTCTGCGGTGTAATTCAAATCCATGGGGGAACCCTGCTAACCCTTGTCAGACGGTTGGAAATTGCTGTCGCGTTTCTCCACGAATGCATCGCGTGAAGCCTGGGAATCACTCTCGGTGTACGCCTGCAAGGTAAAACCCTGCTCCCAGCGGTACTTGTCTTCCAGGTTGCCGTCCTCGATACCGGTGAGCGATTCCTTGGCAAGGGCAATCATCGCGGGTGACTTCTCTGCGATCTTTGCTGCCACCGACAATGCCGTGTCGCGCAGTTCTTCCCGTGGCACTACACGCTCGACGGCACCCAGTCGCCAGGCCTCCTCTGCGTCGATAAATTCGCCGGTGTAGTACATGTAGCGCACCTTCTGCACCGGAAACATACGCTGTAGATGTGCGCCCCCGCCCATCGCCCCACGATCGATCTCCGGCACACCAAAGCGGGCGCAGGTAGAGGCGATGATGATGTCTGCAGCGCCGGCCATGCCGATACCGCCACCGAGTACATAGCCGTGCAGGGCCACAATCACCGGTTTGGGGTTGAGGTGAATGGATTTGAAGGTATCGTAGTTGCCCTGATTGACCGCCACGATGCGGCTGCTGTCGGCGGCAAGCTCCTTGATGTCCACACCCGCGCAGAAGCCTTTGCCCTCGGCGCGCATCACGATTACGCGTACCTCGGCGCTGTGACCCAGGCGCTCCAGTTCCGCCGCGATGGCCACCCAGCCAGCGCTGTCAAACGCATTCACCGGCGGATTGTGCAGCACCAGTTCAGCGATACCCTGTTCAATGCTGGTGTTGAATACCATGGTGTCAGTCCTGTGAAGGTCGTTGCGCAGTCAGTGCGCCCAGGCTGGCGATGCGCTCGTGGGCCTGGGCAACAATGCCGCTGATGATTTCCTCGCAGGAGGGAATGGCATCGATCACCCCCGCGATTTGCCCGGAAGGCAGAACCCCCTCATCGGGGTGGCCCTGCACCATTGCGGCCTGAATCATCATTGGCGCGTTGGCCGCCATCAGGGTTTGGGGCAATGTCATGCCGGTCGCTTTTTTCATTTTCCAGCCCGAAGACAGCAGGCTGAAAAGGCCCTCTCCTGTGACCTTGCTGAAGGCGAGGCCATTGCACAATGCCAGCCAAAGCATGCGTAATGCAGAAGCGTTTTCGAGCTCGTGCAATTGAGGGTTGTTGATCATCCGTTGGGGTATTCCGTCCAGTTTGCTGCTGACGATAATGGTTTCCGGCACCGCAGCCACATAGCGCGCCTTGGTCAGTTCCGGTACAGGGCTTTCCTGGCTCATTAGAAACCGCGTACCCATCGCAATGCCGCAAGCGCCGTACGCAAGTGCGGCCACTAAACTGCGCCCATCCTTGAAGCCACCCGCCGCCACCACTGGTACGTCCAGAGCATCGACAACCTGGGGCAGTAAAATAGTGCTGGCTACGGCACCGGTGTGGCCACCGCCCTCCCCACCCTGAATCACCACGGCGTCCGCGCCCAACTCCACGGCTTTGATGGCATGTTTGAGCGCGCCGACTGTGGGGATACACACGATGCCGGCCGCCTTTAACTTCTCAATTTTGTCTGGTGCTGGTGATCGGCTGTAACTCACCGCGCGAACCTTGTGCGCAACGCAAATATCTACAATGCGATCAGCACCGGGCGTATACATGTGAAAATTTACACCGAAGGGTTGGGCGGTCCGTTCCCGGATTGCGGTGATGCCTGCTTCCACTTCCTCGGGCGTCATGACCGCCCCGGCTAGAAAACCAAATCCCCCGGCGTTACAGGTGGCGGCGACCAGATTGGCATCCGCCACCCAACCCATCGCCGTCTGGATTATCGGATAGCGGCATCCGAGTAGCTCGGTAAGCGCTGTGGGCAGTGTCATGTGGATGCATCGCCTTTGTCGTCTGCCTGCGCCTTGTTGGCTTTCGCCATCGCCTTGCCATCGAAGCCGCTGAGCCGATCCCCAGAGACCAGTTCGTTGTGCGCGTGGGTAAAGTGGTGCCAGGCGAACGCGGCATCCATGCCAGTGCGCTTACCCTGTAGGTCTTCGATGTGGTTGATCACCTGTTTGGTCAGTGCCAGACCGAGGCGGGGTTGTGCCGCTACCTTTTCTGCCAGCGCCATTACGTCCGCTGCCAATCTTTCCCGTGTCGACACCTGGTTCACCATGCCCATCTGGTAGGCGCGCTCGGCCGACATGCGATCGCCGGTAAACAGAAATTCCTTGGCGATACGGGGGTTGAGCTCAAAGGGGTGTGCGAAGTACTCCACGCCGGGGATACCCATGCGTACAACGGGATCGGAAAAAAATGCGTCGTCGGTGGCAATGATCAGGTCGCACACCCAGGCCAACATCAGTCCGCCGGCGATACATGCCCCTTGTACCGCAGCGATGGTCGGCTTGGGAATGTCGCGCCAGCGGCGACACATACCGAGGTAGGCTTCCGCCTCGCGCACGTAGAGAAATTCACCGCCCTCTTTGTTGGCATGGTCATACCACATGGTGACGCGATCCTGGCTGTCGTTGATATCGCGACCAGGGGTGCCGATATCGTGGCCGGCGGAGAAGTGCTTGCCCGCGCCTTTCAATACAATGACCTTGATGTTGTCATCGGCTACAGCGCGCTTGAATGCCGCGTCCAGTTCATAGGTCATGCGACCGTTCTGGACGTTGTGGTACTTGGGGCGATTCATGGTGACGGTGGCGATACCGTCAGCTGCTTCGTAGAGAACGATGTCTTCTTCGTATTGATATTCTTCGTCGCTCACCTGCTATCCCCCTGTTGTTCGCTGCACCACTTCGGAATCAGGCGGCCTGCCGCCGGTCCCCGGGTGGGTTGTCTTTCAACTGCCGAGCACGCCATCCTTCCGGATCGAGGTGCTCGATCAGTGCGAGTTGCTCGGCAGAGGGCGCTGTCGTTTCGGCCACCGCGTCGGGCACGAACACCTCAAATCCCGTGTTCGCCAACACTTGTTCTACGCTGATTCCCGGATGGAGGCTGCGTAAACGCAACTGGTGATTGGGGCCCTGCCAGTCCATAACACACAGGTCGGTAATCACCAGGCCGAGCTTGATGTCCTCCAGGTTGTAACCCCTGGGCAGCCGATCCGGGTTGTAGCCGATGGAACACACCATGTCGCACTCGCCTTCAACGAACACCCGGGTGTTGTGGGCTGGCACGAAGAAGGAGTTTAGATGGCTGATCGAGTTTCCGGGAAAACCTCGAGCGCCCAACATCTGTACTTTCGGTTTGGCGTAATCATCGCCCAGTGCGGAAATGTTAGTTTGCCCAAAGCGATCGATCTGCGTGGGGCCTACCATCGCGTGACGCTGGCCACTCCAGACGTTGTCGAAAATGCGAGAAAAGCCCATCCAGGTTTCCTGGGCCTGCCCCCGATGGGAGCTGCGGCCACTGACAGGATTTGGCGTGGCCAGTAACCAGGCCTCAGAGTCGGTCATCATCATCCGAGGGTTGTGAGTGAGCATGGCGAGACTGGCGGCCAGGCGAGGGATCACACCGATGCCTGTTGCCAAAACTTCACCGTTGTCGCGGAAGGCCTCGGCGCCGGCGCAAATCAGTAGCTCCGCCAGGCTGTAGTCTTGCACAGTGTTCATACTGTTCCTCAGTAGACCGGCAATGGAAGGCTGCGAATGGCGTCCAGGCCGCCCACAGCCTGCTGGTATTGCGCCTCTGTCTTGCCTTCGATGTACTTCGCAAAATAGCTGCTGAAACCGCCCTCCTTTGCCCCTGCGCTGTATTCGGTGAAATGGGCGGTATCGTAGCCATACAGCGGGTTACAGGAGCTGGGGTGAGCGCCGCCCGGGATGTGCACCACGGCACTGGTCTGCGAACGCTCCCAGAACACACTGCGGGCACGATCGCCTTCAGCAAAGTAGCTGGTTGCCACCAGTTCGTCGCAACTCACGATGGTGGTATCAGCAGCGCGGGCAAACCAGTCATCCATGTAGTGGTCCGGGCCGGCTATTTCGCACACGCCGCGATCGTCTGCGCGATCGACATGGATTAAGGCAGCGTCCAGCTTCAGGGCCGGCATTGCTACCCATTCCTTGTCGTCATAGGGGCTATCAATCACCCGAATCGCCTCGTTCCGGCGAATCACATCGGTGCCCAGCCCGACATTGGTGGGAATGAAGGGGATGTTCCATGCAGCCGCTCGCAGGCCGAGTAACATCATGCCCTCATCAATTTCCATGGTGTCGATAGCGCCGCTCTGACGTGCCAGACGGAAATAGGGTTCCAGAGGAATAAAATCCAGCGAGACAAAAGCGAACACCACTTTTTTAACCTTGCCAGCGGCGCAGAGCATGCCAACATCGGCCCCGCCGTACGCCACCACCGTCAGGTCCCTGATGTCTGAACGGAGCAGTTCCCGCACCAATGCCATCGGTTTGCGACGTGGGCCCCAACCACCGATACCGATGGTCATGCCATCGCGAATCGTAGCGATGGCAGCCTGGCTGGAACACACCTTGGTCATTCCGTAGAACTCCTTAAAAAGCAAAGGGCTAGCGCCGATTTTGTTGAAATCATTATCACTTCGGCCATTCCCGTGGGCATCATCCATCGGGACTATGACAGCCCCGCTCGCTTCCTCTAGCTTTAGCACCGTGGGCAGCACTACAGCCCACTCCACCCACTACAGAGAGCCTGAATGCCGCCAAGATCCGCACAGCTACCATCAACCATCCCCCAGTTGGTCGAGGAGGCGGGTAAACAGTTCGGGGATGCCTGCTTCATCCACGACGATGACGTGGTCCTGTCGTTTGCGACGTTCGCCAGTGTGGTCCACAGGGTGGCAGCCGCCCTGCTACAGCGCGGCATCAAGAAGGGCGACAGGGTTGCGGTCTGGGCACCGAATATCCACGAGTGGGTGCTGGCAGGCATTGGCGCACAGTGTGCCGGCGCAATTCTGGTCACTATTAATACCCGCTACAAAGGCAGTGAAGCCGCCTATATTCTTCGCGAGAGTCAGGCTCGAGTGCTGTTCTGCATGGGCGAATTTCTGGGTGCAGACTATCCAGCAATGCTCGAGGGTGAATCGCTGCCGCAGCTGGAACACCAAATCATATTCCGCTCGGTAGATATCGCCGATCACGACAAGCGGGAAAGCTGGGATAGCTTTCTGCAAGGTGCAGGCGCCGATTCGGACGCCGACATAGCTGCTCGCATAGCCTCAATCGGCGCCGATGATACAGCCGATATTCTGTTCACTTCGGGCACCACCGGCGCCCCCAAGGGCGTGATGACTGGCCACGGCCAGAATGTGCGTGCCTTCCACCATTTCACTGACATCGGCGGGTTTGGCCCCGATGATCGTTACCTGGTGGTCAACCCCTTCTTCCACAGCTTTGGCTACAAAGCCGGTATTCTGGCCTGTCTGATTCGCGGGACCCGACTGCTCCCCCACGCGGTATTTGATGTGGACAGTGTGTTGCAACGGATTGCGGCGGAAAAAATTACCGTACTGCCAGGACCACCGACGCTATTTCAGTCGCTATTGGCGCATCCGCAGCGCGATGACTACGACCTGTCCAGCCTTCGCTTCGCGACTACCGGTGCGGCCTCTATACCGGTAACGATGATTGAGCAGATGCACAGCGAACTCGGCTTTGAGCGGGTGATTACCGCCTACGGCCTGACCGAGTGCTGCGGCCTGGCCACCATGTGCCGCGCCGGGGATAGCGCCGCCACCATCGCCACCACCTCCGGGCGCGCCATACCCGAAACGGAAGTACGCTGTGTCGACCCGCAAGGTGACGTTGTGCCTGCCGGTGAGCCGGGCGAAATTGTGGTGCGCGGCTTCAATGTTATGCAAGGCTACTTCGGCAATCCCGAAGCGACGAACGAGACCATCGACGAGATGGGCTGGCTCCATACCGGTGACATAGGCATTCTTGACGCCGCCGGCAACCTGCGCATTACCGACCGCCTGAAAGACATGTTCATTTCCGGCGGCTTCAATTGTTATCCGGCGGAAATTGAAAATACCCTTGCAGGGCACCCCGCTATCGCCATGTCTGCCGTGATTGGAATACCCGATGAACGCCTGGGTGAGGTCGCAAAAGCCTTTGTTGTACTGAAAAACGGCCAGCCGCTGGGCGAAGCCGAGCTCATCACGTGGTGCCGGGAGCACATGGCGAACTACAAATGTCCGCGGCAAGTGGCCTTTGTTGATGCCCTACCACTAAACGCATCCGGCAAAGTGCTCAAAACGGAATTGCGCGGATACAACACGTAGCCAACCGTTAATCGAACAGGAAGAGAGACCATCATGCGCATACACAGTCTGGGATATATCGTTGTCAACGCCAGCCAGCCAGAGCGCTGGGCCGAGTATGGAACTCAGGTTCTGGGCATGGTGGACGCTTCCGATGCGCTAAATGGCGATGCCGAACAGTGCGTCTATCTGAAAATGGATGACCGCCCGTATCGCATTGTGGTGGAACCCTCTGCTACGGATGCTTATGCCGCCTCCGGTTGGGAGGTGGCAGGACCGGACGCCTTCGCCGAGGCCAAAGCCCACCTGGACCGGCATTCGGTGCCCTATACACAAGCTGATGCCGCCACGATTGCGCGTCGGCGCGTGCAGGACCTGGTTTCTTTTGAGGACCCGGCGGGTAATCGACACGAACTGTTCTGGGGTGTGGTTTCGGACTTTCTTCCCTTCGCCTCGCCGGTCGGTATAAAAAGCTTTGTTACCGGGGATCAGGGTGTGGGCCATACCGTGTTGCCCGCTCCGGACTTTGACACCTGCCTGGCGTTTTATCGCGACGTGATGGGCTTCGGTCTCTCCGACCTGATGAAGGTACGCTTTACTCCCGACCCCGCCGAGCCGGAAAAGCGCCTGTACTTCTTGCACTGCAATCGTCGGCACCACAGCCTGGCCATTTTCGAGATGGAAAATCCCACCGGCTGCGTCCACGTGATGTTTGAAGTGGATAAGGTGGACGAGGTGGGTCGCGCGCTCGACCGTATGCAGGCGGCGGGTGTGCCCCTCACAGGGACACTGGGGCGCCACGCCAACGACCACATGGTGAGCTTTTACATGGCCTCGCCTTCGGGTTTTATGGTGGAGTACGGCGCAGAGGGGCGCACCGTTGAGGACTGGAGCCGGTACTCACCTTTCCAGTCCACCGTGAACAGCTTCTGGGGGCACGATTTTTCGGTGGGTCAGGCCTGAGGATCCGACAGG
The DNA here is from genome assembly GCA_030427085.1 of Gammaproteobacteria bacterium. Classification (GTDB taxonomy): domain Bacteria; phylum Pseudomonadota; class Gammaproteobacteria; order Pseudomonadales; family Halieaceae; genus JAUHXH01. Next base: position 726,954 of record JAUHXH010000001.1, read on the forward strand.
TACAGAAACACCGGCATCTCGCCACCGCCGGTTACTTCCAGACTGGCGCCAGACACATAGGCTGCCTGCTCAGATGACAAGTACAGGCAGGCCTGCGCTACATCCTCCGGCAACGCCATCCGCTTCAGTGGCAGCATCTGCTCGACGCGCCTGAAACCCTCTGCACCGCCATAGTGCTCCGCCCCGCCCTCGTGCTTCACCAGGCCTACCACAACGGCGTTTACCCGTACGTCTGGCCCCCATTCCATTGCCAGTGAACGCGTTGCGTTAAGTAAACCCGCCTTGGCCGCGCCATAGGCTGCAGTACCAGGGGATGGCCGAACACCGCTTACGCTGGCGATATTGATGATATTTCCCGGGCGGTCAATGGCACTATCGCGCATGGCCACGTAGGCCTGTTGCGACATCACCAGCGGCGCAGTGAGGTTCAGGTCGAGGATTTTGCGGGTGAAATTAGGGCTCGCTTCCGCAGCTTTTGCCGGTGGACTGCCACCGGCATTATTCACCAGTACATCCAGTCGACCGAATTGTTTTAGCGCCACGTCGATTACATGCTGGGACTGCTCGGGATCTCGAATGTCTGCGGTGACAAAGACAGCTTCTCCGGTGTCAGTCGCAATCGGTTGCGCAGGTAGGCGGCGGCCGCAAATAAGCACATTGGCACCGGCGCTCAGGTAGGCCCGGGTAATGGCAGCGCCGATATGTCCGGCACCACCCGTTACTATCACCGTTTTTCCCGAGTAATCTGTCATCACACTGGCTCCGCTTTACAGCACATCGATAAGTCGCGAACACAATGCGATCATGGGCTCGATAACTTCCGGGCGATCCCAGTTCTCCATCCCCACGCCAACATTAACCCGGTGCACGCCAAGGTCGCGATAGCGCTTTAGCACGTCTTCCGTTACCTCACCCATCACCACCAGGGTGATTTCAACGTCATCCGGATTGCGATCGAACTCACGCACCTGCCGGCGGAAATCAGCGATCCCCGCTGCCACATCAGGCATGGCCACGTCCACCGGCATCCAGCCATCGGCCCATTGCGCTGCGTGCCTGACCCCCAGCGGGCCCATGGCACCAAACAGGAATTTGGGGCCGTGTGGTTGTAACGGTTTGGGCTCGAACCAGACCGGGTCGAAGTCCAGATAGTCACCGTGGTACTCAGGCTCGTCGTCAGTAAACAGGGTCCGGGTGGCAGCGACGGTTTCTCTTAATACGCTGTAGCGCTTTTTCCAGGGTTGTTGGGAGATATTGTTGAACTCTTCCTCGTTCCAACCCACGCCTGTACCAACGATCACCCGGCCGCCAGACAGCCGATCCAGAGTGGCGATAGTTTTGGCCTGGGAGAACAGGTCCCGTTCCATCAGCAGCGCAATACCGGTACCGAGTTTGAGTGTGCGGGTAGCCGCTGCAGCCGCCATCAGCGACACGTAGGGGTCCATCATTTTTTTGTAGGGTTCTGGCAACTCACCACCCGCTGGATAGGGTGTTTGGCGTGAGACTGGAATATGACTGTGCTCACCGTACCAGAGGGATTCAAAGCCCGCTTGTTCGACCATGCCTGCCAGAGTGGCCGGGGCTGGGTCCAGCACGGTATTCATTGAGGTAAAACCGAGATGCATCGAGCACTCCTGGGCGAATGATCCAATGGATGTGAACAATCAGGTCATTCTAGGTGGGAATCCTGGGGCCAGGCATACTCCGAATTGACTACCCCCTGATCGTCGCTCACAGATCAGTCGGTACGCCGCCACCATGCCAGTATGCGATTACTGACATAACCCCACCATCCACGTTGCCAGGCCAGTTGGGCTGCCTTGATCGCCAGCCAGTAGCTGGCGTAAGCCACGCCGAGCATCAGCCAGGCCTCCCGGGACTTACTAAGCCAATAGGCAGGCCAGCCGATGGCGACCACAAAGTTCATGATCGATTCGATAAACAAATTCAGCACCAGACTGAACAGGCGCGCTGGTTCGAAACTGAACAGAACATCCGCCAAACCCGCAATGAAGGTCGCCACGTCTTCCCACTCGATCAACAGCCAGGTGTACAGGGCGATAAGGCCGTAGAAACCCCCGCCGAAGCGCAGCCAGCGTTCGAGCGCTGGGTCGACTGAAGTCCTGGCCGCTTGAGATTTCGAGGGTTTGGACAGCGACCCAATGCCCGCCTGAAGTTCTTTCACTGACTTACCGGCTAGTCGGCCATCGCGCAACGCCCAGTAAACCAGAACGAAGGTGAGTAGAAATACCGGTAGTCCGGCCTCAAAGATCAAATCTAATGACAATTGGGCACCCGTATTGCGTCTGGCGAAAAACAATCCTACAGTCTGGGCAGCAGCATAGCACTTGAGCGGGAAGCTCGCCTGAGCATGCTGGTTACCCCGTGAGTCTACCCTAACCTGTCCAAAATAGAGGCAACAACATCGCCATGGCGTACTGGCTATTCAAAACCGAGCCGCAAGTCTTTGGCATCGACGACCTTGCGGCAATACACCCGAAATCCGAGCCCTGGGACGGTATCCGGAATTATCAGGCGCGGAACCTGCTACGCGATCAAGTCGCCGAGGGGGATGAGGTTTTTATCTACCATAGCTCCTGTGCCCAGGTGGGTATCGCCGGGCTCGCACGCGTGGCCAGTGCTGCGTACGTCGATCCAGATCAGTTCGATCCGGAGAGCAAGTACTACGATCCGAAAGCCGAGCAGGACACTCCCCGGTGGTATCGGGTGGATGTCGTCTATCAACGAACCCTCGACAAGCTGATTCCCCTGAAGCTGCTGAAGCAGCAGGAAGCCCTGGTAGACATGGTGTTACTCAAGCAGGGTCGCCTGTCCGTGCAGCCAGTTCGCCAGGAAGAGTGGGACTATATTTTGACGCATCTGGCTTAAGCCGGGCTGCTTTTGGCGGCAGTCTGGGGTAAGGTTGTTTCCCCCTTGCCAGCGCTGCCCCGGGATGCTGTACGACTACGCCCTGCCCCGCCACCTGCCCCACCTGACCAATGCAGAAATTCTGTCTATGGGGCTCAGCCCCCTCGACAGTACCGCCTGGATTGAACCGGATACGGGTGCCCGGCAGTTCTACGACAACAAGCTGGTGCAACGACAAGAGCTGGGGCGAGGAGCCTATCGCAGCGATGAGGCCTCTCTGCCCGCGCAGAACGAGCTCTACACACGTCTTCGAGACTATCTGTTGCGGGAACACCCTGATTGCTACCAACCTGCACCGGACGGGATAAAAAATCTTGCTGGCGACTTCGAAGTGGCCGATTCATCAGAAGAACCCCTGTGGCAAGCCGCCCAGTGGATAGCTGACGATCTGGTACTCATGCTGCCTCGAGACGACAGTTATTATCTCGCCGCGGCCAGCCTGAGCAGTGCCAGTGACTGGCGCTTGGAAGACAAGTTCGGTGGCTCCCTGGCGGATATTCACGCCGTGATTCCCGGTTTCAATACCACCTTGCTGCCCCGTGTGGAGCGCTTTTTCCGGCACTTACGCGTTGAGCACCCGGTACAGCGCTATAACTGGGGGCTGCAGGAAGGCGCCACCTTAAACAGGCGCGACCAACATATTGGTGATGCACTGGCAGATGCTGAGCTTTACTACCGCGTGGAGCGCCAAAGCCTGCGGCGTCTGCCAGTGAGCGGTGCCATTGTTTTCACGATTCGTGTGTATCTGCACCGGCTTGAAGCCCTGAGGCATTTCGGCGATGCATTGCCTGTCCTGCTGCAAGCGATCGACGACAGTCCAGCGGAACTATATCGCTATAAAGGGTTTCACCGGCTGGAAGCACCTCTCGCGCGTTATCGCGATTCCCTCGACACGACCCCGGAGCAAACCTGAGCCGTGGAAGGACTCGCCATCTGGCAATACCTGTTGATCGGACTGCTGTTTGTCTGGGGTGGCTTTGTACGCTCAGGCCTTGGCTTCGGTGGCGCCGTGCTGACCCTGCCCTTTTTACTGATGGTGCACAACGCGCCGCTGGTTTATCTCCCTATAATCGCCGTCCACCTGTTGTTTTTCTCAGGCCTTACCATCGTACAGGCCCAGTGGCGTTCGCGTGGGCAACCGCACGACAGCAATACGGTGAACTGGCCATTTCTACGCTATGCCCTGGCGTTGATGATCATTCCCAAACTGATCGGTGTGGCGGGTGTGTTGACCCTGCCCACCGCCGTGGTGAGTGGTTTTATTTTTACCGTGGTCGCCGTCTATGCCGTTTCGTATATTCTCGATCGGCCGTTTAAAAGCAACAGCAAAGCCGTCGATACCCTGTTTTTACTGCTTGGCGGCTACGTCAGTGGCACCTCGCTGGTAGCGGCGCCGTTGGTGGTGCCGGTTGCCGCCAGCCGAGTACGCAAGGAACAACTGCGCGACACCTTGTTTGTGCTCTGGTTTGTTCTGGTGGCGATCAAGCTGGCAGCCTTTTACTGGACGGGCGTTGACCTGCAGTGGCAGGCACACTTGTGGTTGTTACCCTGTGCCGCCGTTGGCCATGTGCTGGGGCTGCGGTTTCACCGTTATACCCTGCGCGCAGACACCCGGGTATTCTTCCGGGTGCTGGGAGCGGGCTTGTTGTTGGTCAGCGTGGCTGGCCTGCTCCGCGTAACGGGCTTTTTCTAAACGGTCCAGCCGCGATATGCTGTCACAATCCTGGCAAGCCTTTTGGGCGAGACGAGGTACCTCAATGTGAACGTATTTCGTTTTCTGACGGCTTTCGCATTTCTAAGCGCTGTGTCCGCGCAGCTTATGGCCCAGACCTGGGACCCTGTGTGCAATCTGCAATCAGGCAGCGATACGCCCCTGCAAGCAGCCCTTGAAGCTCGGCTGTCTGAGCTTGACCTCGACGGCCCATTAGACCGTGGTGAACTGGCGGTAACCCTCCTCCTGCTGAATGACAATACTCGCCCCCGGCTCGCCCAGGTCAATGGCAACCGGATGATGTACGCCGCCAGCCTGCCGAAAATTGCGATTTTGTTAGGTGCCGCGGTCGCCCTGGAGTCGGGCCGACTGAAATTGTCACGCACGCTCGAGTCCGATATTCACGACATGATCCGTTATTCCTGTAACGATTGCTCCAACCGTGTTTTGGCTGCCGTTGGGCCGGATACTTTCCCGCCGCTGTTACAGTCTGAGCGCTTCGCGTTCTACGATGCAAGCGAGGGTGGCGGTTTGTGGATCGGCAAGGAGTACGGCAAGAAACCGGCCTTTGCACGAGACCCTCTGCATCATCTTTCTCATGGTGCCACCACCTTCCAGGTGGCTCGATTCTACTGCGGGGTCAATCGTGGCACGCTGGTGAAACCGCGGCAGATGTCATTGATGCGCGATGCGCTGGTTGCGCCCGGCGTCAGCCATAAATTTGTGAAGGGGCTTGAAGACATCACCGGCCTGGATATTTACCGCAAATCAGGCACCTGGAAGAGCTTTCATGCCGACAGTGCTCTGGTAGAAGTTGGAGATCGTGCTTACGTGATGGTGGCGCTGGCGCGCAATGGCAAGGGCGAACAGTGGATGCGAAAACTGGCCGAGCCACTGCACCAGCTTGCGGTCAACCCGCCACCGCGTGAACCACGCAAACGCTGACTCTACGGTGACGCGCTTGGTTCGGCAGCCGCCGGCTGTGCGTAGTAAGCCTGCATCAATCGGTGAATCTCTGTGCCCAGGCGCTGATGCTCCACCGCTGAATTCACACCCAGCACATTAGACAGCACGATAACCACGTAGTGCAGTTGTGTGCCCTGGTAGTCGTCTTCGATGATTGCCACAGAATTCATTGAATTTTGCAGGTCCCCTTTGTAGGAACCACAGCGTTTACCGTCTTTGTAAGAACAGCGATACAGCGATCCGGACTTGAAGTACACCGCGGCAGATCGCAGTGCAGGTGAAGATGCATAGCGAATACGTCGATCAGTCAGGTACAGCAATCGCTTGAGTTGAAGGCTGGTCCACTCATCAACCAAAATCCCCTGTTCAATTTTCAACACGAACCGCAACAGGGCGTTGACGCTGGCATGACTGGATCCACCGCCGTTAACCCGGCGTTTTCCTTCCCGAGTAAAAAAGCTGCCCTGACGTAATTGATCCAGGCTGAAGCCCTGGCGGGTAAGCGGCTCCCAGAAGGTGCGTTGAAACAAAGCCGTTAACTCACGGGACGACGTATCACGGAAAAATTGTTCCGATGCGTCCGGTGACAGGGGGTACTGCTGACCGAACTGGCGCAGCAGCATGGCATCGCGCATGACCATGGCGGCCGCCGAATTGGAGCTGACTGACAGCGTCCAGTCCAGGTATTCCCAGACCGAGCCGGTATCACCGTCCTGAATGGTACGCCGTGTCAGTGCTCGCGCCTCAACATCGAAAAAGCTGACCGTATGGTGATCGCTGTGGGCAAAGCCGCTGGCAACGATGGGCGTGTCTCGCAGGATGGCTTCTCGCCTGGCGAGGTCGTCTGGCCACGCATCGGCCAGCGCCTGGAAATAGCCTAACGCAGCCACCAGTTTGCCAACGCTGCCCACGTTATGCCGGAAGTCGCTGTTGTGTTCGGCATAGCGCGGGCTGGACGGCGTGGTCAGATCTACCAGTGCAATCCCGTAGTCATCCGCACGCTCGCCGAGTAAGCCCTTTACCTGCGCGGAGAGAGCGGCGTCTTCCGCGGGTAATACCAGCGGAGGCTGCCCGGTCAGGCGCGGTCTGATGCTGGCCGTGGGTGCCAACGCGCCCGGTGCCAGTTTCTGGCCGGATATCTCCCCGGCATTAGTCAAACGTGCCCCTTCGAGGCGGCGGATACCCGTGTCGGGATAACCATCGACAGGGTAAGCATGGCTACCATCGCTCACTAGCAGCGAGGTGGCCAGGAGCACGGAAAGCCCAAAACGGGTTGGCAGCTTAATCAGCATTGGGTACCCCCTGCATGTCGACCCTGACATCCGGGTTTTGCTGCCCTGCAGCTTCCATGGTTTGCAGGTAAGTCGTGCCTCGGGCCTGTTTGCTCTCAAGGAAAGGCCGGAGTTGGAACAGACGCAAGTCATCATTCAGGAAACCAAACTCAATGTCGGCCGGAGCCGGATTACCTTCGTCATCAGTAATGGGGGGAAACTCCCGCGGCAGCTCCTTTGCGAAGGTGATCAACTGCTGGATTTCGCTGGGTTGCAGCACGGAATCACTACCAGTGCTGGGCAAATACTGCAGGCCACCCGCAGGGTCGGGAACGCGGCGCCACGGGGCGGTTGCCGTGGCCAACACCCGGACATCGGAACCATCGAGCGGAATGCGCAAGGACTCGGCGGCCTGGCCATCAACCGCGCCACCCAGTCCCTCGTTGATCGCCACAGACAACACGCCGGACTCCCCCGTATCGATATCCTGGGTGACCATCACACCGGATTTATCGGATGCCACGGATTCCAGTAGCAGGATAGAAGTGTAAACATGCTCCGGTTGGCTCATGTGTGATTGCCGCCAGGCAAAGGCCCGGGCCGTGAAGGGGGACGCCCATACCTCAACGATTCCGTCGAGTAGTGCGTCAAAGCCGACAACGTTCGGCAAGGTCAGATTGAGGCCGGCACCGGTAAAACCAGCCAGGTCTTCCACATTGGTGTCTGAACGGACAAAAACACCAGGAGCCGTACCGAAGGCATCTGCCAGTGCTGCTCTCAGCGCAGTGCGGAATTCGTCACTGGGCTGGGTGGAACTGATGATGCCGTACAGTTCCCGGCGGAATGAGCGACTGAACTGTTCGTGCTCCACACTGCCAGCGGGCAGTGACTCCAGCTGGCGGTATTGCGCCACCATCCAGTCGAATACCGTCCCCTCGGCTCGGGGATGGGGTCGCTCGAGGGCCTCCTGTCGAAACATGCCGAATGGAATGGCTACTCCGCGCGATACCTGCCGGGGGAAATGAGCACGTAATTCGCCCAGTTTCGCCGCCTTTGGGCCAACTGTGCGGCCGGAATCGTCCGCGCGTAGTTTGTCCAGTGAGATAAATTCGCGGACGCTCAGGTCGAGCTTTTCGAGATCCGGATTAATTTCAACGCCCTTATTGGCCGCCTGGTCCGCGAAAATAGACTCCCACCTTGAACTCCATCGTTCCATTTCCACCTGCCCCGAGGGACTGACAGCCAATACAATGCGCTGCCCGTCGTGTGCGGCGAGGTCCTTGACCAAGTCTGCAGTGACCGTCAGATTGGGTATGCCGAGATTGCGGGCCAACAACTGCACATGCGACAGAGGGTTGCCCTCTCCCTCTGTCAGGATGCCGGCGACCGGCGGCAGGCCCGACACCGTTTCGGGGAGCAGGTAGATACCATCGCTGCGAAATTCCTCAAGCTTCCCAAGGTTCGGCCGGGTATGGAGAATGCCCGTTGCCAGACCCGGATTCAACGCGGTAAACCCCGAGCCGATGGTTTTGCCAAACAAACGGTGCTGCACACCGGCCAGCTGGCTTGCATCCCGCCCCAGACCGTCCAGTACCTGCGAGTAAAACAGCAGCGGGCTACCGCGCAATTGATCCTGGATAAACAACATGGCGCGTGGTTCGATGTCGGACAGCTTGCGCATCGACTCATAGAACTGCATCCGCATTTGTTGCGTGCCCCAGCCCGGGGCCCGGGACAGGTAACCGATTGCATCGCGATAGCTTGGTAAAGCCACAGATGTATCGGAGAGCGTTTTCAGCGAACTCTCTAACGCCTGCGTGAGACGCCGGTTCAGCGCGCCGGTCCCGTATGCCGCCAATCCGGCACTGTGCAAATATGCCAGGCGTTCCGCGCGCGAAGCCCGCGATAATGTTGGGCGCAATTGCGTTGCCGCATTGAAATGTACAGCTTCAACCTGGAGTGATAAATCTACTAACGCAAGACGCACTGAACTCGCGCGTACGCGGGGCAAAGCGTCGCGTAACTGCGCGATTAGTTTGCCGGTGCTGCGCAGGCGTTCAGCGGGTGTGGTGTTCGTGACATAGTCGTCGGCGGCGTTACGTAGCATCTCCTGTAACCAGGGCGCTGCCGTGTATTGATCGGCCTGCGTTCGTAATTCCGCATTCAGCGGCGCCGCCTGATAGATTGCATCGATAGCGTCAGCCAGGTCGAGATACGGCTGTTGCGCAGACTGTGGTAGCGCGGCCGCGTACTCCCGTACCCGCAACGCATCATCGGCAGAGGGCGCGCCGTGGATTTTGGCGCGCAGCGGGGCAAAGTTTGCGTCGCGGTCGGACAAGCCTGCCGAGACCTGCCTGACCTCCTGCACAGAGGCGCTGGTGGCTCCGTGGGGCAACAAACGAGCCGCGCTGTAAACCATGGCGTAGCGCGTTGCTAACCAATGCTCATCCGCGACCAGGGCCATCAGCAGAGCGCGGGCACTGTTGCGTTCGTCCTCCTCCTGCACCGCACCGCGATAGAACTGCGCCTTGCGGAAGATCCAGCCGTCATCAACGGCAACGAGATAGCGTTCAACGAGAATCTGCGCCAGCGCATCGCGCGCGCCAGGAGCGGCAAGCAGTGCCTCGGGATCGAGCCCGGCGAGCACATTGGCAATCAGATATCCCTGGCTCCGAAGGGTTTGCGTGTGCTGGTTCCACTCACCGTGCTGATGCCCACCGCCGTGGTCATTGCAGGCATAGGCCCTGGGAGGCAACACGGTGCCGTCGTTGCAGAACCAGCGAATGCGCTCGAAGGGCCCTCGAGCGGCCGCTTTCATGTCGCTAATCCACTGCCGGTAGGCCGCTGTGTCCGCAGTATTAGCGGAGGGAGTATTCCCCAGGGCGGCCTGACTCAGCAGTAAAGCAAGGACTAGCGTAACCCCTTTAAAGCTCATACAGATTTCCTTATCCCGATAGTTCGAAACCGAAACCGGCCTGGCTCATATAGACTCTAGCTCAGAATCTCTGACTCCGGACAGCATCGGGGTCAGAATGCAGCACTACTGCCGTTGATACCTCAGGCAAAGCGGAAATACACCCCGTCTTTCTCGCCGGGTCGGGCTACTATCTCCCTACCGGTGGGATCGCTATTGAGCGCCTCTTGCAGCGTTGATGTGTCCTGCCCCTCAGAACAGCACGCAAAGCGCTGGCCGTCAGGCGTTTCAGCCAATGCAATTACCTGCACGGGATTGTCGCCCAGATAGTTCAAAGTGTAGGTTAGAACTCGCCCGCTTTCCGGCGCTGTGGCAACTTCCCTGCCCTTTGGTGTGGGAATGATGGTATGGCCGGAACGCGACCAGTCCAGAGCGCCTGGGGCGCGGCCAAAAACGGCTGCAGCGTGTTTACTCAGCATACCGGCATTGGCCGTGATCAGGGCGCGTGCGGAAGGCGCAAGCCCGCGAATCTGGCCGACCATCTCGGCCAATGCGTGCATGGTGTAGTTGTTGCCGGGGCCGCCAAAGTACGGCAAGCCTCCAGTCAAAGACAGGGGCCTACTGCCGTCGTCCGGGAGCCCGAGGTGGTCGGTGATGGCTGTTACAGCGCAGGGGAAGCAACTGTAAATATCCACCAGATCGGCTTCTTCGGGGGCCAATTGAGCCGCGTCACAGGCCGCTGAAACAACTGCCTCGGCGACACTGGAGCGGCCCGGATCTTCCCGTTCAGTAAGAATGCGGTCTGCCCCGGCAGCACCGCTGTGCAGATAGACCCAGCGAGACTCCGGTATACCCAACTCCCGGGCTTTGGCAACACTGCACATCACCAGCGCCGCGGCCTGATTGACGCCGTCCTGGGCAACCATGCGCTTGGTGTACAGGTGGGTCAGGGGGTCCGCTGACAGGATGTCTGCCGCGCTCTGGCAGCCGTCGAACTGACTGTTGGGATTGCCGCTGGCGATCGCCGAAAACGACGCAAACAAGCGTGCTTCGCTTGCCCGGTAGGCCTCTACGCTGAGACCCTGCCGGTGGCGGCGGGCCTGGTCTATCAGGGAATAAAAATAGACCGGCGCCATCAGGCCGACATGAATCTCCTGCATGCTAAACAGCGGTGCGCCTTCCCCCCGGTCCTCCAAGGGGATGCCGGTGGTGTCAGACCAGTCCGGTTCGGCGCCACTGCGCTGGGCGTGCTTCTGGTTGCGCAGGGCCTCTGCCCCAAACAGCAGCGCCACGTGGCGCTCTCCGCGGGCAATGGCGGCGGCTTGTTCAAATACCAGCGTCATCGGTTCGATACCGCCCACCTGGGAATAGATCAGGTTGGAAGGTGTGAGTCCCAGGCTGTTTGCCACTGTGGCAGGCGGGTTGTCGCTGCCACCGAAGGGGCAGCGCCACATCGGCGAGGAGTCGGCGAACATGCGTACCATAGCCACGGTGTCAATCGCTTGCGCAACGTTACTGCCAGCGCAATCCTCTATCGCAGCGCGGGCGGCGTGCGCGGCCATGGAGAGCGGCCCCTGGAGCGATTTTTCCTTTTCGACATACTGTCCAGCCCCCACCAGAATGGGCGTGTTGTCTGCGGTCATGCAATGAATCCCTGTTGTTACAATTTTTGATTAGCTCGCTGCTCGCACGGCGTACGAAGCCGGTGGCAGACCTGCCCCGACACAGTATCACAGGCGCCTGATTTGAACATGAATCGGCCCCGTTCCAACTTGACCCAGGCGGGGCGATGAACCACCATCAAAGTAACCGCCCCGGAGGATCCCCCATGCGCCCGCCCCTGTCGGCTGCTGCTTTTGCCCGGCATTTACCGTACACATCGATCTCGTATCGGGTGGCTGCGCTCCGTCTGCTCATACCGCTATTCCTCACCACATCCATCGATTCCAAGGCACAGCAAATTACCGCCGAAGACGTCATTGAGGATATAAGAGAGCAGGTGCTTGCCGACCTTGACCCCGCCATACTTGGTGCGGGTTATGCAGCGCTGGTAAATTTTGCCGTCAACAAAAATATCTCGGGAGCGACCTACAAACTCGATGACGCGATAGGCGAAGATGGAGAACGTTCACAGATCGATGTGTATCGATTCCCGATCCGACTGATCCATCAGACCGAGTGGCAGGGGTTACAGGTATTCGCGCAGGGGGCATTCGCCTATCAAACGTTTACGGCAGTTATACCCCTTTTTACTGACGAGCAGATCGACGCTGAGTGGCGCACATACGGCGGCGCCGTCACTTTGGGCGCGGTATTCAAACCCACCGACAACCTGACCCTCACCCCGGCAATTGACGTCGGTCTGGTTCGTCTCGAAAACGAAGCAGACTACATCGGTGAACTCACGCAAGATTTTGTTGAGCCCGCGCTCTCCGGCCTCTTGTTCGACTGGACTTCAATGGCTTATACCACCGCTGCAGGGCTGTCGGGGGAGTACCGCGCTCGCCACGCCGGTATCGATATGCGCCTGCAGTCGAGCCTGGGATATAACCGTGTGTCCACCTATGACAGCGACAGTGAGTTAGCCGAATTCGAGGCTGGCGTAGGAACATTTGATATGCAGTACAACACCTTCCACCCGCTATCGGCGGAAGTGGGTAATGCACCACTGACGCTGGTAACGATACTTGGCGCCACCGCTTTTATTGGCGAGGAGCGGGATACGATCGGGTTTAATCACTTTCTGGAGGCCGGCCTGGCCCTTGAGTTCGACGTATCGGAAAAACAATGGGCCAGAGACAAAATCCACGTTGGTGCAAAAGCGATTTTCGGCAGCGACGTCAGTGGCTTTGGCATCGAACTGGGTTTCGGCATCTAGTACTAGGCGCCCATGTCTTCCAGTTCTATCCCACGGGTTTCCCTGACCGCGTAGTACACAAACACTGCTGAAACCGCGGCACTCACAGCGTAGAGAGTGTAGGTCGACGCCAGACCAAATCCGGCGAGCAGCAGCGGGAAGGTCATGGTGATCACAAAATTACTGCCCCACTGAAACAGGCCGGCCACTGCCAGGCCGGAACCCCGTATCTGGTTGGGGAACATTTCGCCCAGCATCACCCACATCACCGGCCCCCAGCTCATATTGAACAGAAATACGAAGGCGTTCGCTGCTATCAGGGCTATTTGCCCCGCTGCTTCACCCAATTCGAGGGTGCCATCGTCCATCACCGACGCACCGGAAAACACCCACACCAGCGTCGCCAGAGTCACAGCCATGCCCGCGGACCCCAACATCAACAACGGTTTACGACCGATTCGATCAATGACGGCAATGGTGATCAGGCAGGCAAAAATGCTAATACCGCCGGAAATCACATTGATCATCAAGGCATCGGACTCTGAAAAGCCCACCGACTGCCAGAGCACAGCGCCGTAATAAAACACGATGTTGATACCAACCAGTTGCTGGAATGTGGCGAGGCCGATACCGACCCACACGACTGTGCGCACCTTGCCATTGTCTCCGAGCAGGTCCGACAGGCGCGGACGGTGGTGGTCACTCGCCAGGCTTGTTTCGATCTCGGCAAGTTTGTCCTGCCCGGCGCGAGCACCAAAAAGTTTGGTTAAAACCGACCGGGCCGCTGCTGTTTGTCGGCTGAGCACCAGATAGCGCGGGCTCTCTGGAATGAAAGCCAGCGCTATCAGGAAAATCGACGCGGGAATGATTTCCACCCAGAACATCCAGCGCCAGGCCTCATAACCCCACCAGAATGCAGTGCTGCCGGAACCGGCGGACTGTGCAACCAGATAGTTGCTGACGAAGGCGATAAACAGGCCGCTGATAATGGCAATCTGCTGCAGCGACGTCATGGCACCCCGATAGCGTGCGGGGGTCACTTCGCTGATGTAGGCCGGGGCGAGTACGCTTGCGCCCCCTACCGCTAATCCGCCCAGGATGCGGAAGCAGACAAATGCGATGGAGCTACCGGCAATGCCCGACCCCCAGGCACTCACAAGGAACAACACGGCCGACAGTTGCAGCAGCCATTTACGGCCATAAAAGTCAGCCAACCGCCCGGCGAAGAAGGCGCCAACAGCGCAGCCCAACAGCATCGAGGCCACATTGAATCCGGTTCCTACCGAGTCGGATTGCAGGGATGAACGCAAGCCGTCAATAGTGCCGTTGATAACACCACTGTCGAATCCAAACAGAAACCCGCCGAGGGTTGCGATACAGCAAACAACAGCTATCTGAACGGTGTGCTCACCTGCTGTGGTCGGTACTCCTGCACCGTCGATGGTGGTTGCGCGCATACATTCACTCCGAGTCTTCTCCCGTCTCGGCGATGGCCTTACGGGGTATTATTTTTATTTCTGCCAGCGCAAAGTCGGCCGCCTGCGACCCCCGGATGACAAAGGCACCCAGTGTTCGCGTGAAGTCCATTTCTGCGGCAGCGAAACGCGCCAGGTCGATACTAACGCGCTGCCAGGCTTCAGTGTTAGCAGCGGCGGGAATAACCTGCGCCAATGGCAATGCCGCTTCACAACCTGTACCGCACTCCATGACAATTTCAAAACTGTCACCCATGGGTTGGTAAAGGTGTACGTCAAATTCCAGGCGCCCGCCGGACTGGGCAAAGGGACTGATGTCCTGCGGATGCAACGCGCGAAGTGCCAACGCAGCCGGGCCGTCGCCTTTAAAGCGGATACGTCGCGCATCTTCCTGTGACTGACGATCCATCACTGCCACCTCGACTCGAGCGCCGGGCGCACTGCTGGCCAGATTGGATTTCACGGGTTGCCCCGGAGCACCGTCCTCCTGCAATTCCAGATACCACGGGCGGTGAGTACGGGAGACGAAGAGCCACAATTCCTGTGGCTGATCTGAGTCGAAACGCCGCGACTCCTCGGGGAGCTGCGCCAGATCGGTGGTTTTACCGTTGGCATAACGCAAGCCGTAGCCTCGAGGAAACAGTGCATCATTCCCCTGTCGTTCGCTGTAGGTAGCCTGTCCCACTTCCCGTGGCCAGCTAAAAGGCAATTGGCCGACAAAATCGTGCCGCACCTGACCGTGAGCATCTCGCAGCAACACGTCTGCAACGCCACCGCCCTCCGTGCCCGGCAACCAGGCGACAACAAAGGCGTCGGAGGCATTGATTTCGGGATTGACCCACAATGGGCGACCGGTGAGAAATACGGAGACCACTGGAATCCCAGCTTCTGTAAGGGACTTCAGCAATTGAAGGTCGCGTTTGTTCCCGGGCCGATATTCGATACTGGAAACATCGCCGTGCCATTCGGCGTAGGGATCCTCTCCGTAGATGGCGATTGCTACATCCGGCTTGCCGCGGCTGAACTCGTCGGCCGACCAATTGCCGTCTTCGTGAAATATCGCGCGACCACCGGCGTCCTGCACCGCTTGCGCAATACCTTCGAACAGAGTTTGTGCCTTTGGAAAATCGTCGCGGTTGGTATCAGTGCCTTGCCAGGTCAGGCTCCATCCGCCGGACTGCTTACCCACGTCCTGGGCGCCGTCGCCAACCACCAATATCTCACTGCCGGGATCCAGCGGGAGCAAGCCGCCGTTATTTTTCAACAGTACAAGAGATTTTTGCACCGCCTCTCGCGCGATAGCGCGATGAGCGGCACTGCCCAGAATGTCATTTCGCCCGGACAGGGCACGCGAAGACGGCGGGCCGGCCTCAAACAAGCCCGCCCGTATTTTCACGCGCAGGATTCGGCGCACAGCATCATCGAGCCGCGCCTTGGCGATCCGCCCTTCGCGTACTTGTGCCAGTGTGTTGTGGTACAGCGCCTTCCAGTCAGAAGGTACCATGACGAGGTCCAGCCCCGCGTCGATCACCTCAGGGCAACTGTCGGCCTGACAACCCGGCACCAGACTGTGGGCATTCCAGTCGCTGACCAACAAGCCATCAAATCCCAGGCGGCCTTTTAACACGTCGGTCAGCAAGTATCGGTCGCCGTGTACTTTTGAGCCGTTCCAGCTATTGAACGACGCCATGACGCTCTGAACACCCGCTTCCAGGGCGGTGACAAAGCCAGCACCATGAATGTCGGCCAGTTCCTTCTCCGATACACGCGTGTCGCCCCGATCCGTGCCACGCTCAGTGCCGCCGTCGCCCACGTAGTGTTTGGCGGTGGCCACGACATGCTGATGATCGAGGAAGGCCTCGGTTCCCGGCTGCCCCTGAATCCCCAGCACCATCGCGCTGGCGTAGTCCCGAACAACAGCCGGGTCTTCCGAGTAGCTTTCGTAGGTTCTGCCCCACCGTAAATCCCGAACAACCGCCACGGTCGGGGCAAAGGTCCAATCCAGACCGGTAGCCCGCACTTCCCTGGCAGTGGCCTCACCTATCCGGCGGATCAGATCCGGGTCACGTGCCGCACCCAGGCCGATATTGTGCGGGAATAGTGTGGCTCCTTTGACGTTGTTATGGCCGTGCACCGCGTCTGAGCCCCAGATTACGGGGATGGCCTGACCACCGTGACTGGTGTCCATGGAGGCGTGGTAAAACGCATCTGCCAACGCTACCCAGTCTGCGGGGCGCGCATCCGGGTTGTTGTCAGGGTGAGTACCACCGCCATTAAGAATCGAACCCAAATGGTAATCGCGCACATCTTCCGGGGTAACGTACTTCAGTTCGGCCTGAATAATCTGCCCGACTTTCTCTTCCAGGGTCATACCGGCAAGCAGTGCATTCACTGTTTGCTCCAGACTCTGATTGGGGGGCAATGGCGATGTCAGTGCCGGCCAATCGGTCGGTTCTGCATTCGTCGTCAGGGCTTTCATGATCAGGATTCCACTCACCAACAACCTCGCTGCGATTGCGCGAGTACTCAATGTGATCTGCATGTTTGGTACGCGTGAGTCAGTTTCACGCGCCGTTCCTCCATCCTTCCGGGTCAATCCGACCGGTCATTATTCTAAGATCGATGAATGTTAAACGTTTAACATGCGATTAAACGCGATTCTAAGGCAAGATTCAAGGGGTATAAAAGGGATTTGCGGCCAATCGAACAACCGTAGACAATCGAAATCCGAACCTGACAAAGGACGCGTACAGCGATGCCTCGGAACAGAAAGGATTCAACCAGAGGATGGATGGGGCGAGCTTTTCCTGCACCAATGACCTCAGGCCTGGGTACCGTACGCTCTGCTCAGACAGCGGTACGGTGGCGCAGTTGCCTGCTGGTGTTGCTGTTGTTCGTGGTGAGTTGTGCGCAATTTAACCCAGTAGCCCAAGCGCCGGAATTCAGCTTGCCCCCCTCCTCGGCACCCTTGTGGCAAACCGTCGATGGCGACGGATCAGAAAACTGGCACGTGCTTCTGAACGAGGGTTTACATGCCCTCGACGTACGGCTCGATGCTATCGACAGCGCCACTGAACAAATCGATTTACAAACCTTTCTCTGGCACTTTGATCTGGCCGGGGCGCTGGTACTGGACCACCTCATCAAAGCCGCGGATCGCGGCGTTCGCGTGCGAATATTGGTGGACGACACCTTCCTGGCGCGCGAAGACACCGTGCTGCTGGCTCTCGCAGACCACCCCGAGATCGAATATCGGGTGTTCAATCCCTTTCAACGGCGCCAGGGTTCCATCGTTACGCGACAGTTGTTGAATATCGCGGAGTTCCATCGCCTTGATCATCGCATGCATAACAAGTCGATGATCGTGGACAACCGCGTCGCGATTATCGGCGGCCGCAATCTGGCCAATGAATACTTCGGCCTTCACACCGATAGTAATTTCCGCGACCTTGACGTATTGCTGGGTGGCCCGGTGGTGCGCAATGCCAGTGACAGTTTCGATCAATACTGGAACGACCGCTGGTCAGTACCGATCGAGCAGCTCTCTCACTCATTGCCAGAGCCACTCGAACTGGAAGACATCCGACACTACACACGCGGCACCAGCGCGCTGCACAAAGATCTCCCCGACCGTGAATTAACGGCGAAGTGGCAGGCCCTGCGCGCGCAAGCCGACGGTGGCGAGACCCGCTTGCTGGTCGATATTCCGCCTGAAGACAATCCGGCATCACCGGACGAAGCGCCGATTCAGGTAGCTGAGGAGCTGGCGCAGCTCTTTGCGCAAGCGCAGCGGGAAATTATCATCATCACCGCTTACCTCATACCAACTCCCGTGCTCGAATCGGTGGTGCGCGAAGCATTGGGCCGCGGTGTGCGCATCCGCATACTCACCAACTCCATCAGTTCCAATAATCACCTGGTGGCTCACGGCGCCTATCAAACGCACGTCAACACGCTGCTCGGTATCGGTGTGGAGATGCACGAAGTACGCATCGATGCCCGGGATCGCCCGCGTTACATGATCGAGCCGGTGAGCAGCAAGCGACTGGCGCTGCATGCCAAGGCACTGGTATTCGATGACACGCGGGTATTTATCGGCAGCGCGAACCTGGATCCGCGGTCGCTGAAGCTCAATACGGAAATGGGTCTGCTGATCGAGAGCGAGGCCTTCAACCAGGAATTGCGGCAGGCGGTGGGTGTGGACTTCCACAGTGAAAATGCCTGGCGTCTGGAGTTACAGGACAACGGCCGGATCGACTGGGTCTCGGGTGATGAGCGGCGCTCGGCTCAGCCGGCAGACTCAGAGTTTCAGCGACTGGAAGCCTGGTTTTATTCCCTGCTGCCCATCGATCACGAGCTATAGCGCGCTCATTGGGCGCGTTGAGCCAACAGCTCAGCCATCGCAAGAGTCTGCTGCGCCTCTTCCACGTGGAGGTTCTCTACCAGCGCACCATTAACTACAACTACGCCCTTGCCCTGTGCCTGTGCGTCCTGCCAGGCAGCCACGATTTCTCTGGCCAGCGCGACAGCCGCCGCGTCCGGCGCGAACACGGCATTGGCAGCTTCAATCTGCCGTGGGTGGATCAGTGACTTGCCATCAAAACCCAGGTCGCGACCCTGTTCACAAGCCGCGCGGAATCCTTCGTCATCATCCAGTTGCAGGTGCACACCGTCGATTACCGCCAGGCCATTGGCGCGCGCGGCGTAGACACAGAGGTTCAGTGCCGTGATCAGCCCAAGTCGATCGGCTGTGTGTCTCACACGAGTGTCCCGGGCCAGGTCCGAAGTACCCAGTACGATCCCGGTAAGCCTTTGGTCCGCGGCGGCGATGTCGGCGATATTTAAAATACACGCAGGCGTTTCTGCCATGATCCAGAAGCCACCATCGAGCGAGCAGTTGGCGGCTTCAAACGCGATTAAAGCGCGCTGCAGGTCTGCCACACTGGAGATTTTCGGAACGAGGTAGCCAGGGTTGCCGACATCGGCAGCTGCCAGTGCGGCGATATCGTCCTGTGCCCAGGCGGTGTCCAGGCCGTTGATTCGCACGATGACCTCGCGATCGCCGTAGCCACCCACCGCCAGCGCCTGCACTACCTGCTGGCGGGCCTGTGTTTTGGCCTCTGGTGCGACCGCATCTTCCAGGTCCAGAATGAGCGAGTCTGCCGATAGCGTACGCGCTTTCTCCAACGCCCGGGCATTGGCGCCCGGCATGTACAGAACCGAGCGGCGTGGTACGGCGGACAGCGCAGTGGAGCCGTGGAGCGTGGTCATTCGAATCTGGCCCACTCCAGGCTGTACTCATCCGGGCGCCCCTCGAGTACATAGCAGGCGCCGGCAAGGGAGCAAGGGCTCAACACCAGCGTGTAGAGACCCGCAGGGAAACCAATGCCCACTGGTTGATCGGTTTCCAGCAGTAATTGCTTGCGGGTATCCCAGATGCGCAGGAAATATCCGAGTTTTACTGTGCCGCTGCTATCCCGGCCGCCGATGTCTCCGGTCTCCTGAAACGCCCAGTTGCCGTCCAGTTCCACGGCAAAGCTGTCCGAGTCTGTCTGGCTGTTGAAGCGCCCCCGCACCGCCTGTGAGGAGCGCGAATCCCCAGCTTCCGCGGGGTCGTGAGTGATCAATTCGTCGACCAGTGGGAAGCGGTCGATGGTCACGGGGTATTGAATTTCCCGGATTGAACCATCTTCCATCTCCACATCGCTGATGGTCACAATGTAGGGCTCATCAAACTGCCAATTGTCTACGCGCCAGTTCAACACGTTGTTCAGGGGCAGAACGGTTCCCTCCTGATACAGCCCGCGCACCGTTAACTGCTCTTCGGTATCGCGATGAGCCACGCTTACCCGGGCATTGCGGAAAAAGCGGTGGCGCTGTCGGCCGGCATCGTCGGCTACCCAGGTAATGCTCCACCGCAAGTCATTGCTCGGCTGGTTGGGGATCAGGTAGTCCTGCCCCAGTGGTGTCATCAACAGAAAGGGAAAGTTGCCCGATGGATACGCGACGAATTCCAGTTCCTCGGGAAACGGTTGGCTGGCTGGATCCAGATCCGCCGTGTCGGGTAATAAATCAAGGCTGCCAAAATTGTTCACCTGACCATAGCTGGACCGCGTCAGGTAGGGGCTGATCGCCAGTCGCCGCATGATCTGGGCCTTGGCATCGAACTGCCCGGTCAACCAGGTCACCACATCGCGGGCTGGATCGATGGGCACTGCCCAGGCGGAAAGGGCTGATCCCTCAATAATATCGTCGACGGAGGCATCGTAGCAGGCGTCGCTACCCGATACGTCCCTGCGCAGACCTCCCCAGCGTTCTGCGTTGGTTGCCTGAATAAGGGCAATGCGCTGTATCACCAGGTCGTTCTCCGCATTGGCTGCAACGGTGGGCAAGCCAAGCAAGGCCCTCACCTGGTTCAGGGTTTCCAGAGCCCTTTCTCCCGGTTCTGCATTCAGTATACCCGGGTCACACATTTCGGCATTGGGCTGGCTGGCATAGAGGTAGTCAACATCGATGGGAATGATGTTCCCTACCAGGAACTCCGCCACCAAGGCCTGCCAGAACGCGGGATCATAGCCGGCTACGGGCTCGAACTCCGGCCGAAGCCGGAAAACATCGGTCGGTGAATCCAGGAAACGCACCAGGTTGGGGTTGTCATTGAAGGTGGTGGTAAACAGATGGCAATCGCCATCCTTGCCGCCGCAGAAGCTTCGCTCCATACGGCGCCAACCCACAAAACGGTATCCCGCGTCAGGTACGGCGCGGAAAGTCTCGTCGAAGTTCTGGTCAGAAACGTCGATGTTACAGATGTCACCCGCCTGGCAGGACTCACCCTCCCCCCAGACCACGATACCGCCCTCTTCCGGAACGATAATGCGGAGTTTACAGGCTGTGAGGATTACAGCGACCAACGGCAGAAGAACCAGCCGCCACCAACGTGCTTTCATAGTACAACTCCCTGTCATTCGGGGTATTTTCCCACCTGACTTTGACAAAGCATAGCGGCAGCGCTTCACGGGCGCGATTCTGAGACATAGATCACGACTGCCAAGCTGCAATGTGGGCTAGCGGTCGTATTTCGGCAAGCGTAAATCGTACACAATCGCGGCGGCGCGCAATGAGAAAGCAGACGCCATGGCGATCAGTTGGGCGATTTCGGGCTTCAAGGGGAGATACGACAGGCCAATATACACTGAGGCCCCCAGCAAGGCTGCCGTCACGTAGATTTCGGGTTCCAGCAGCACCGGCTGGCGACCAATCAGGCCATCGCGAATTAGTGAACCAAAGCTCGCCGTCATCATCCCCATCACCACGGCGACGATGGGCGGGAAGTTCAGGTCGAGGGCTTTGGCGGTGCCCAGCACCGAGAACAGTGCCAGGCCCACTGCGTCTGCCCAACGCAGAGCGCGGACGATGGAGTCCAGCTGACGGGCCAGGAACCAGGTAAACACGCTGGCGGCGATACAAATTACCAGATAGCGCGGTTCCACCACCCAGAACACCGGCACATCCAGTAGTAGATCCCGGGTAGTACCGCCTCCGATGCCGGTGATGGTGCCGAACAGAATGAAGCCGAGGATATCCAGCCGTTTTTCCGCCGCCGCCAGCGCGCCGCTGACGGCAAACACGCCAAGGGCCAATTGGTCGATAATGCCCAGTAGTTCGGTCAGATTCACCGCATTCTTGCCTTGTCGTTCTTGTCTTGTCGTTTTTGCCTTGTAAGAGCGCCTAGAAGCCCTCGGTCTTATGAATACGTTTCCACAGCAGATTGGGAAACCAGCGGCGCATACGAACGGCGCTGCGTGTGCCCTTGCCCGGGTAAACCCAGAATTCACCTTGTGCCAGGCAACGGTCAATTTCTGCCAGCACTTCTTCCGGTGCCAGCGAGGTGACTTTATCAAACAGCTTGGGCCATACCGTGTCTCGCCCCTGGTCCAGTAACGGGGTGCTTACCACTGGCGGACAGACGCAGGCGAAACGCACGCCACTGTCACGGTTCTCATGATAGAGCACCTCGGTGAACGCGCGTACGGCAAATTTGGTGGCATTGTAGGCACCGACATACAGCGATGGCATGATGCCCGCCAGCGAGGCAAAGCTGACGAAGTCGCCCTGCCCCCGCGCCACCATCGCCGGCAGCGCAGCCTTGGTGATATTGACCAGGCCGCCGTAATTGATCGCCATCAAACGGTGGATGACATCCGTGTTCTGGTCCAACAGTTTACCCAGCGGCATAATCGCGGCAGCGTTGTAAACACTGTGCACTGGACCCAGTGCGGTTTCTATTTCGTGTACTACTTCGGTGACTGCGGCTGCGTCGGTGATATCTACGTGGTAAGAGTGGATGCGAGGGTTGTCCGCACAGGTTTGTGCCATCCCTTCGCGATTAACGTCCAGTACTGCAACGGTACGACCGCGCTCTGCATGTTGCCGCGCCGCCAACTGCCCCATGCCGCTGCCGCCCCCGGTGATCAGCACTACCGGATCTGTTCCTGCCATGACACTGCCCCTTGATTATTGATTGTGGTGGGTTGTCGCAGTGTGCGAGCATAACATGGTGAACGACCTGCCTCGCCGCGAATTGAGGGAACTGAAACGTGGTCAAAAAAATGTACTCACCGCGGTCACGGCAATCACGGTGCTGTTGCTGGTAGCCGCCCTGGCCTGGTTGACCGGCGGGCAGACCGACCCCTGCGCGAATCCGCCGAACGATGTTTCAGCGGCTGTGCTCGCCGATGAATCCGGTGACCAGGACGCGCTGATCAACCGCGCGATGATATTGCGCGCGTTGTGTAATCCTGAAAGTGACCCCTAAATATCTCCGGAGTGTGTGTGAGACCTTTTTTGTATGTTCCCGTCTATCTTTTTGGCGTAGCTCTGGCCCTGTGCGGCGCACCCTCCAGAGCAGCATCTGATGAATCACTGGCCCAGCGCGCCAATAACCTCCTGCAACACCGCTGCATGGTATGCCACGGCTGCTTCGACGCCCCCTGCCAGCTTAAGCTAACGTCGCAGGAAGGTCTGAACCGCGGTGCCAACAAGGAAAAAGTCTACGACGGTGAGCGCCTGATCGCAGCAAACCTGACCCGTCTCTTCGACGATGGCTTTACCACCAACCAGTGGCGAGACAAAGGTTTTTTCCCTGTCATTGACAGCACCAAACCGGAGAGCTCCGTGCTCTACCAGATGCTGGATCTCAAACAAGCACATCCCCTGCCTACGCAGGGGCCAATGCCAGAAAGCTTCGACTTCCGCCTGGATCGCGAGCAACAGTGCCCCAAACCCGGTGAGGAAATGGCAGATTTTCGCGAGGACTACCCGCTGTGGGGAATGCCCTATGGCTTGCCGGGGCTCAACAGCGACGACCACAAAACGCTCACCCAATGGCTGACTACCGGCGCGACGCTGCTGTCACAGAAACCACTGGCACAAGTTGTGGCCGACCAGGTCGCCAATTGGGAACGTTTCCTGAACGGAACATCCAATCGTGAGCGACTGATGTCGCGATACCTGTTCGAGCATCTGTTCCTGGCCTCCCTGTATTTTCCGGATGAGGCTGGCACCTGGTTTCGAATGGTACGCTCGCGCACGCCACCGGGAGAGCCTGTGTCGGTGATCGCCACTCGCAGACCTTTCGATTCTCCCGGCAAGGACGCGTTTTACTATCGCTTGCAGCGCATGCCCGACACCGTGCTGATCAAGCGGCAAATGCCGTATGTTCTCGGTCAGGCGCGCATGGACTGGTACCGCGACCTGTTCCTGAAGCCTGACTACAACATTGAGTCGCTACCCGACTACAGCGAACCGGAGGGCGCTAACCCTTTCCACGTTTTTGCTGATATGCCCGTGCGCTCGCGCTATCGCTTCCTGCTCCACGAGGCGCGATTCAGCATTATGAATTTCATTAAGGGGCCGGTTTGCCGTGGCCAGGTAGCACTGAATGTTATCGAGGATCGCTTCTGGGTGATGTTTCTCGACCCCGACGAAATCGACCCGGCACGGGAACAGCAATTTCTACGCGCCCACGCCGACGAGTTGGGGCTGCCTTTGCCAGAGCGCGGCAGTGCCATCGATCTGCTCGCCTGGCGCAAATATTCAAAATCCCAGCAGCGCTACGCCAGCGCACGCTCGGACTACCTCGGCCGGGAATACACTGAATTTGGCCGCCGCCTTGACCTGGATTCCATCTGGGATGGCAACGGCAACAACCCCAATGGAGCCCTTACCATCTTCCGCCATTTCGATACGGCCACGGTAGTCGATGGTTTCGTGGGTACCGTGCCAAAGACTGCGTGGGTCATCGATTATCCCTTGCTGGAACGTATCCACTACTTGCTGGTGGCAGGCTTCGATGTTTACGGCTCTGTTGCACACCAGTTGGAATCAAGGCTGTATATGGACTTCCTGCGGGTAGAGGGTGAAAGCAACTTCCTCGCCTACATGCCCATCGATCACCGGGCGCCAATGAGAGACTACTGGTACCGCGGCGCGGGCGAGGACACACTGAAACACATCCGCGCCCGTAGCGCGTTCAACCGCCGCGCGCCTGATATCGACTATCGCAGCGATCAGCCCAAGCATGAGTTCCTGCGCGCCCAGCGAAGCCGGATTTTTGCGGCGGGCTCCGCGGGCGCCGGCCTTGAGTCGGAGCTGCCGGCATCATGGCTGGAATCGCTGCACGAACTCCGGGGTCGGGCTTCAAGCAGTTACAGCTTCATGCCCCAGGTATCATTCGTGAACATCTTCGGGCAGCACGGCGACCATGTTGTAACTCTGCTGCGAGACTCAGGTTATAGCAACATTGCGCAGCTATTCTGGGAGCAGGAGCGTCGCTTGCCGGAGGAGGACCAGATGACGGTAGTGGCAGGTTTTCTTGGCGCCTACCCGAATAGCTTCTTCCAGGTATCGGAGCAGGATCTGGACAAGTTCGTCGCACAGGTAAATGCACTGGAGACAACAGCAGATTATGAAGCCCTGCTGGCGAACTACGGCGTAATGCGAAACAGTAGCTGGTTCTGGCGAGTCAGTGACAAGTTCCACCGTATGCAACAGCAACGGGCCGGCGTGGAAGCCGGCCTGTTCGACTACAACCGTTACCAGCACCGCCTGCCGTCAGCGGTGGACTGAAGATTACACCGGCGGGCGCTGCTGCCCGCGTTGTAGCAGACGCAGGGCGGCACCTTCCAGTGCCCCCTCGGCGGCTACCCCGAGTTTTTCCTGCCAGTTCTTTTTGTGCCGGTAGCGAACACCGTACACATCATGCGATTCCAGGTGGGATTGAATGTAGGCGTCGCTGGTCTGGATTTCGTCCACCAGGCCCTCTGCCAACGCGCGCTGCCCGTACCAGGTCTCGCCGGTTGCAACTTTGTCGATATCCAGTTGCGACCGGTTTTCACGCACGAAGTCCTTGAACAGAACGTGTGTCTCTTCCAGTTCTTCAACAAATTTTTCCCGGCCCTTGTCGGTATTCTCACCGAACAGGGTCAGGGTCCGCTTGTACTCACCGGCGGTGAACAACTCGAAATCAACGTCGTGTTTTTTTAGCAGGCGGTGAAAATTGGGCAGTTGAGCCAGTACGCCGATTGAGCCTATGACAGCAAAGGGCGCTGCGATGATGCGCTGCCCCACGCAGGCCATCATGTAGCCGCCACTGGCCGCCACCTTGTCTACGGCCACCGTCAACTTCACGTCAGCAGCAGTGAAGCGCTGCAACTGGCTTGCCGCCAGGCCGTAGCCATGTACCAGACCACCGGGACTTTCCAATCGAAGCAGCACCTCGTCACCCTCCTGAATCTGGGGCAGGATCGCCGAGACTTCTTCCCGCAAGTGCTCCGTGGCACTGGCTTTGATGTCTCCATCGAAATCCAGCACGTAGAGACGTTTGCGCGGCGGGTCCGTTGCATCCTTCTTTGACTTGCGCGCCTTGCGTTCGGCTTTGGATTCCGCCTTCTTGTCCTTCTTGCGTTGCTTCTGCTCGTTCTTGAACGCGTCGTCGGGCAGTATGGCGTGCCTCAGTGCATCGCCAATGTCGCGATAGTGCTCTCCAAGGTCGGTAATCTCTATGTGCCCGCGGCTCTCTCCACGCTGCCGCTGACCGATGGCAACCAGCGCGCCGGCTACAATAACGATGGCAATCACCGCCGTAGCCACCTTTGCAAAGAACAGACCGTAGTCGTACAAAAACTCCAAAATAGACTCTCCGCTTAGTTAGATTGAACGCGCTCACGCCAGTCAGCGATCAACGCGCCCGAGATAGATTGCCGCGGTGGTACCCGGGGCAAATCACTCCAGTGGAACCACTGGGCCTCAACAATTTCCTCATCGTGGCACACCACATCACCGCTAGTGTATTGAGCAAAAAAGCCGAGCATCAATTGACTGGGAAAGGGCCAGGACTGGGAACCAAAGTATTCGATGTTACTCACCTGCACCCCGACTTCTTCGGCGACCTCTCGCCGCAGAGTCTGCTCAGCGCTCTCCCCCGCCTCCACAAATCCGGCCAGGGTGCTGAACATACCCGGCGGAAACTTCGGCCCGCGCCCCAGCAGAACCTCCTCCCCTCGGTGTACTAGCGTGATGATGGCTGGATTGATCCGGGGGTAAACATTGCTGTCGCAGCTAGCGCAGTGCATGGCGTTTTCGCCAGCGTTGAATTCCATCGGTGTCGCACAGGCACCGCAAAAGCTGTGCTCCTTGCGCCAGGTCAACAACTGTGAGGCACGACCGGCGACTGCAAACAGCGCGTCATCGACCCGCCCCAGTATCTGCATCAGGTGACCGGTGGTGTAGGTGACCGGATCGATTTCGACACCCCGGTCGATCTGCACGGCGTAGCAGGGCTGGTCCTTCCAGAAGCCCAGAAACTGCTCCCGCTGTGGCTCCCAGCCCATCAAACGTACTGTCCGTCGCGAAATCAAACAGGGCTCGGCGGCTCGCGGGTCACTGACGAGTGAGCGGCCAGCAAATACCACACACCAGTCTTCCGAACTGACGGGCGGCGGGGAGTTTTCCAGGCGAAGCATGTATCAGTCTATCCAGTGGCGCAGCGAGTGAGAGGCGGTATAGTATGCCGCAGTTGCCTGCCGCGGCAACCGACCCCGGGCTGCTTCTGTTTTACGTCCTCCAGCGAACATGCTATACAGGGCGCCTTTTTTTCGCGCTCGTTAGAATTATCTGGACCCTCCATGACCGACACCCTGGGTAATGCCTTCTGGAGAAACTTCCTCGGTTCCTCTCCCATCTGGTACAAACAGACCATCATCGCCTTCCTGTTGATCAACCCCGTGGCCCTGTGGCTGCTTGGGCCGTTTGCCACCGGCTGGTTGTTGATCGTTGAGTTCATCTTTACCTTGGCTCTGGCGCTGCGCTGTTACCCACTTCAGCCTGGTGGCCTGCTGGCGATTGAAGCCGTGGCACTGGGTATGACCTCTCCAGAAATGGTGTTCCATGAAGCGGCCGCCAACTTTGAGGTAATCCTGCTGTTGATGTTCATGGTGGCCGGCATCTACTTCATGAAGGATCTTCTGCTGTTTGTGTTCACGCGCATTCTGCTGCGGGTGCGATCCAAGAAAATGCTGTCACTGCTGTTCTCGCTCGTGGCAGCTGTACTGTCGGCCTTCCTCGATGCCCTCACCGTAACGGCCGTTCTGATCAGCGTGGGCGTGGGCTTTTACGCGGTTTACCACAAGGTTGCGTCGGGTAAAGGGTCTCAGGACGAAGGGGCCCACGATCACTCGGTGGACGACGGCGTGGTCGACAGTCATCACGAAGACCTCGAAACGTTCCGCGCCTTCCTGCGCAGTTTGTTGATGCACGGTGCCGTCGGTACTGCGCTGGGTGGTGTGTGTACCCTGGTGGGCGAGCCTCAAAATCTACTGATCGCCACCGTGGCCGGCTGGGATTTCGTATATTTCTTCCTGCATATGGCGCCGGTCACCATGCCTGTGCTGGCCTGTGGACTGATCACTTGCCTGGTGTTGGAGAGCACCGGCAAATTCGGCTATGGCGTGGAATTGCCCGACTCGGTTCGCGCCGTGTTGGAAGACTTTCAGTCAAGAGAGGAAGCCCAACGCTCGGTCCGTCAGAACGCGCGACTGCTGGTTCAGGCGCTGGTGGCCCTGTTGTTGGTGCTGGCGCTCGGCTTCCACTGGGCGGCCGTGGGATTGATCGGCCTGACAGTGATCGTCCTGCTGACGGCATTCAATGGCATTATCGAGGAACACCAGATCGGCCACGCGTTTGAAGAAGCCCTGCCCTTTACCGCTCTGCTGGTCGTGTTTTTTGCCGTTGTGGCTGTCATCCACGAGCAGCACCTCTTCACGCCGGTTATCGACCGGGTGTTAGCCATGGATGCGGAAATCCGGCCGGCTATGTTCTTCCTGGCCAACGGTATATTGTCGATGATCAGTGACAATGTGTTCGTTGCCACGGTGTATATCACGGAGGTGCAGAATGCGCTGGAGGCGGGCACGATCTCTCGCCAGGAATTTGATCAACTGGCCATCGCGATCAACACCGGCACCAATCTGCCCAGTGTCGCAACACCTAACGGCCAGGCCGCTTTCCTGTTCCTGCTGACCTCAGCCCTGGCGCCGCTGATTCGCCTGTCCTACGGCCGCATGGTCTGGATGGCGCTGCCCTACACGCTCGTGCTGGGCGGCGTTGGAGTGACGGCGGTGTCGCTGTTTGTCTAGGGCGCGCTGTTAGCCCGGAAACAGTTCCCGCCACAAGGGGGGTGATCCACTCCCCTTTTCTATTTCCTTTAGCTGTACTTCGTGGGCAGTCAGTTCCTGCTCGCTGGCTCGAACCAGCGGCAGGTCTAATCCAGCGGCAACCGGACGGCGCGATTCAGCGCCGCTACTTTTACCGCCACCCTCACCTTCATCAGACAGCACCAGCGACGTTTGCCCACCGGTGAGCGCAAGGTAGACGTCAGCCAGGATCTCGGCATCGAGTAGCGCGCCGTGAAGGTCACGTTGGGAGTTGTCCACACCGTAGCGTTGACAGAGAGCGTCCAGGTTGTTGCGTTGACCCGGATGGCGGGTGCGCGCCAGCATCAGGCTGTCCACAATGCTGCACACCTGCTCCAGCGGCTTGTAGCCCTGGTCGAGGCGCGCCAGTTCGGCATCCAGGAAGCCCACGTCAAACGCGGCGTTGTGGATCACCAGTTCGGCGCCTTCCACGAATCGGTAAAAGTCGTCGGCAATTTTTGCGAAGCGGGGTTTGTCCGCCAGGAACTCATTGGTGATGCCGTGTACTTCTATCGCGCCCTGGTCGATCTCGCGATCAGGCTGGATGTACTGGTGGTAGTGATTGCCGCTCAGTTTGCGGTTTACCAGTTCGACACAGCCGATCTCGATGATACGGTGACCCTGGCTGACTTCGAGCCCGGTGGTCTCGGTGTCGAGAACAATTTGCCTCATGGCTTGGCAGCTCCCTTGTTCGGCAGTTCATCAATGCCGCGATTGGCCAGTCGGTCGGCTATCTCATTTTCCCGGTGGCCACTGTGGCCTTTCACCCAGCGCCACTCTATCTCGTGGCGCGACGCCTGCTCATCCAGCGCCTGCCACAGATCAACATTCTTTACCGGCTTTTTACTGGCGGTCTTCCAGCCCTTGGCTTTCCAACCTGCCAGCCACTGGGTTATGCCGTTTTTGACGTACACTGAATCGGTGGTGAGCACCACCTGGCAGGATTCGCTGAGCGCGCCCAGCCCTTCGATGGCGGCCTGTAATTCCATGCGATTGTTGGTGGTGTGGGCCTCGCCGCCGTAGAGCTCTCGTTCGTTGCCGCGATAGCGCAATAGCGCGCCCCAACCGCCTGGCCCGGGGTTCCCCCGACAGGCGCCGTCGGTAAAAATTTCAACCTGCTTCAATCGTTTTTGTTCCTGTTCCGTAAGCCCGGGACTGCGGGTGTGGGCTGGGGTGCCGGGTCCGACACCAGTCCGATCAGGCGCCGACTGCGGCCCTGCGCCAGGCGGCGCGGTTCCACCCTGCCACATACTTGTTTGATGGCATGAAGGACATACACCCCCCCCAGCGGCCAGTTGCGTTGCCCAAGCCATTGGTCACTGTTGCGAAGCCACTCGTGCAGACGGCCGGTGCGGGGGGCCGGCAGTGTGTACAGGTAGTCCGCCGATTGCAACTCGCAACCGATCAGATGCAACCAATCGATCATGCGCGGCGCCCCCACGGTGCGGCGGGCGGGCCAGGGGCCGTAACCCAGCCGCGCCTGAATGGCGTGCGCCATATTCCCGGGGCTGTAGGGATTGAAGCCCAGCAGAATAAGGCGACCCTGAGGCGCCAGTACCCGGTGCATTTCGCGCAGGGACTGGTGGGGGTTGTCGGAGAACTCCACGGCGTGATGAGCTACCAGTACATCGACGCTGTCAGATTCCAGCGGTATCTCGTCGCCCGTGCACAGCAGTGAAACACGCCCACCGGGACAGGCTGCAGCATATACATGGTGGTTGATGCGACTGCCGTCGATCAGCGTATGGTCGCGGGTAACGCCCAATTGCAGGATGTGGTAGCCGAAGGCCGTTTCCAGCAACTGCGCCACGCGATCGCGCTGCTTCGACAGCAGGTATTGGCCGCTTTCCCGGCTGTACCAGTGTTCCAGCGCTTCACACACTGCCGGCGCTGACTTCGGGGTATTTATTGCCCTGTCCATGGCCACATGGTAGCGTATTTTTTTCACTGCGGGGACCGCGTCACATGTTGTCTGTTACACCTATACCGGCCTTCTCCGACAACTACATCTGGCTGCTTCAGGCCCCGGATTCTGGTGCCTGGGTGGTTGATCCGGGCGACGGTGCTGCTGTGTGCAAGGCACTTGACGAACGCGGCCTGACGCTGGACGGGATTCTCGTCACCCACCACCACATGGACCACGTGGGCGGGCTCGACCTGCTGGTCGAGCGCTACGCACCAACTATCATCGGTCCCGACAACCCGGCCATCACCCAGATCGGCCAGCGTGTGACTGACGGGGACCGGGTTACGGTGCTTGGACAGACTTTCAAAGTGTTAGCCGTGCCGGGTCACACCCTCGACCATATCGCCTATTTCTGTGCGCAGCCCACACCTCTACTGTTCTGTGGCGACACGCTGTTCGCCGGTGGCTGTGGCCGAATTTTCGAGGGCACAGCGCCGATGATGTATACATCGCTACAGCGGCTGGCATCGCTTCCCGCGGACACGCGTGTATACTGCGCCCACGAATACACCCTGGCCAACCTGGCTTTCGCCGCCGCTGTCGAGCCAGACAGTGGCCCTTTGCGTGAGCGTGTCGCCGCCGCCAGGTTGTTGCGGGAGAATGGAGAGCCCACCGTACCCTCCAATCTGGCCCTCGAACTGGCGACTAACCCCTTCCTGCGCGCGACGCAGCCGGGCGTGGCCCACGCATTGGCCCACCGGGATGGTGTTGACGCCGACGATCCCGTGGCCGTTTTTGCCGCCACCAGAGCCTGGAAGGACAACTTCTAATAAATACTATTAAATCAATATGTTGTATCGTTTATTTAAAGTAATTGCTTTATCCGTTGCCGTGTCGGCCTGTCAGTCTCTGCCGCCCTTTATGGGCGGCACAGGTCCAGAGCCCGTCAATGCCCCGCATGAACCGACGACTCAATCCGAAGTGGTCGTAGGAACGGACACCGAGTCAGATTACAGCGAGCCCACTGTGGCGGAAGTAGTTGTTCCCGAGCCCGACGCCGACCTATGGGCGCGGATCCAGCGCCAACTCAGCTTGCCGACCGATCATCCCCGTGTCGTTGAAGCGCGCCAGCGTTACCTGCGCGAACAGCGCTATATGGCCATTGTGACCGAGCGTGCCAGCCCCTATCTGTACTACATCGTGGAGCAAGTGGAAGCACGCGGCATGCCGATTGAAATTGCCCTGCTGCCCATGGTGGAGAGTGCGTTCAACCCCTTCGCCCTGTCCGGTGACAATGCCGCGGGGTTGTGGCAAATCATGCCTCGGACCGGCACGCAATTGGGCCTGGCCCAGAACTGGTGGTACGACGGCCGTCTCGACCTGCGCGACTCCACCGATGCCGCGCTGGACTACCTGGAGGAAATGCAGCAGTCCCTGGATGGCGACTGGCTGTTGGCGCTGGCTGCGTATAACTCCGGTAAGGGTCGTGTGCTGCGAGCCCGCAAGAAAAATGACCGCAAGGGCAAGGGGACGGATTACTGGTCCATTGATCTGCCCCGCGAAACGGAACACTACATACCCCGCCTGCTCGCCATCGCCAGTATCCTGGCACGACCCGATCACTACGGCGTAGCACTGGCCGAAGTGCCCAACGCGCCCTACTTCGAAGCGGTATCAACCGGAGGGCAAATCGAGCTGGCCCGAGCGGCCAAACTGGCCGACCTGTCCCATCTGGAACTGTTGAAGCTTAATCCCGGCCACCTGCGCTGGGCTACCGCGCCCGAGCAAGCGGGCGAGTTGCTGGTGCCCAGCGACAAGGCGCCCCGTCTGGTAGCGGGTATTGCCGAACTGCCGGCAGACCAACGCGTCACCTGGCAGCACTACCGCATTCGCTCCGGAGACAACCTGATCGGGATTGCCCGCCGCTTCGACACTCAGGTAGACACCTTGCGTGCGGTCAACAATATCCGCGGTAGTTTCATCCGCGCCGGAGAAACATTACTGATCCCCAATTCCACCGAGTACACCGCCAGCCTCGCCCTCGCCGGTGTGCGCAAAAGCCGGAAAATGGGGTACCAGGTGCGCCGCGGGGATTCGCTCTACCGCATTGCCGGTCGCTTCAAGGTCAGTGTCAATGACATCGTGCAATGGAACTCACTGGACCCCACCGCCTATCTGCAGCCAGGCCAGAAACTGACGATTTACCCCCGCGGCGGCTGAAACGCATGCCCGCCGCGGCCCCCCAGCGCTGCACCACACCCTATGGCGAACTGCATCTCGTTCGCTACCCACGGCGCAATCCCGAACCCCTGCAGGCCTGGTGCAGCGCCGACCTCCTGCTGCTGGAAGCTGCCGCCGCGCGCGGCCTGTGCGAGCGCTTGCTTTGCGTCAATGATGATTTCGGTGCGCTGACACTCGCCGCACCCGATGGCACAGCCTGGCTGGACTCCTGGCTCAGCGCCGAGGCCCTGGCCCGAAATGCCCAGGCAAATGAACGGCCCTACTCAGTGACGTCGATGCCTGGCTTGCCGTCACCCGACTGCAGCGGTGTACTGATCCGTATCCCCAAACAGCTGGCGTTATTGCGCTGGCAACTACAGCTACTGGCCCAGCATCTGCCAACAGGGACGCCGGTGCTACTGGCCGGCATGGACAAACACCTGGCCCCGAATACAGCAGAGGAAATTGAGGCCGTGCTGGGGGCCACAGAGCGCCATCGGGGCGCGCGACGAGCGCGCGTATTCAGCGCCCGTGTGCCAGCGAACGCGGAGTGTCCTGACATACCATGGCGGCGCTTCCAGTGTGACTATCTGCCGAACTCAGTGCACAGCCTGCCAGGTGTTTTCAGTGGTGATTCGCTTGATATCGGCAGCCGTTTTCTGCTCGACAACCTCAGCCAGTTACGCCCTGCCGAGCGCTGTATGGACCTGGCCTGTGGCAACGGCGTGCTCGGGCTTGCCGCCGCCCATCAGGGGCTGGTTGGCGCACTGGTATTTTGCGATGAGTCGGCCATGGCATTGGCCAGTGCCAAGGATAACGCCACACGCATGGACCTTTCCGCTGATACCGGGTTTTGCTGGGGTGATGGCAGCGGCGCCTATGAGGGGGAACCCGTAGACAGCATTCTATGCAACCCGCCGTTCCATCTGGGACACACCGTGGATGAATATGCCGGGCGCCGCCTGCTGCAACAGGCAGCACGCCAATTGAAACCCGGCGGGCAGTTACTGGCCGTTGCCAACCGTCACCTGACCTACGGGCCGGCACTGCAACGCAGTTTCACTTCGGTAAAACAGGTCGCTCAAAACCGTAAATTTACCCTCTGGTCGGCGATTCGCTGAGCAGCAACTCCGCCACCCACTGCGGCACCATCTCCCCGGCTAATCCACGGCGGCACTCGTGGAACAGTCCGCTCACGTCACTGGGATCACGATTAATTTCCAGGGTGTAGGCGCCCGCGGCGCGCGCCACCTGTACAAAACCGGCGGCCGGGTACACCGCCCCGGAGGTGCCAATGGCCACGAACAAATCGCAGTGGGACAACACCGCGTCGATTTCATCCATGTAGTAAGGAATTTCACCAAACCAGACAATATCCGGACGCAGCCCGCCCTGTTGATGACAGGTCGGGCAGGCGGTGCCGCCGTCAAAGGTGTTCGGCGCTGCGCCGGTGTGGCCGCAGTGCAGACAACGCATCTGCATCAGTTCCCCGTGCATGTGGTAGACCGCCGCCGAGCCACCTCGCTCGTGTAAATCATCGACGTTCTGGGTGATCAGCGTAACAGTGGCTCGACTTTGCCGGGCTAGATCGGCGAGTGCCCGGTGCGCGGGGTTGGGCTTCACGGTATGTAGTTGTTCCCGCCGGGCGTTGTAAAAGCGGTACACCAGCTCCGGATCACGAGCGAAGGCTTCCGGTGTGGCAACCGCCATTGGGTCGTGCCCCTCCCACAAGCCGTCGGCATCGCGGAAGGTAGCAACACCGGACTCGGCCGAGATTCCCGCGCCGGTGAGTATGACAATTTGGTCAAACTGGCGATCCATATACGCTTACCCCCGTTTTAGCGCCCGGTCGCACTGTACCGGCAAAGCCATTGTGTCACAGTAACACGCAGGCCCCATCGAAGCTGGAGTTGCGGTGAAGTTTGTTCTGTCTACCTCATTTAGCAAGGTCGAGGATCTGACCACCCTGGCGCCGGTGGCCGATGAGTACGGCTGGCATGCCATGTCTTTCTCCGACCATGTGGTCCACCCTGAACAGATAACAACGCCCTACCCCTACACCGTGGATGGCAATCGGCGCTGGGAGGCCTTTACTGACTGGCCGGATCCCTGGGTGGTGATTGGTGCGCTGTCGGGCATTACCCAACGCCTGCGCTTCACCAATAACATTTTCGTACTGCCAATGCGCAACCCCTACCTGGTGGCAAAGGCCATCAGCACGGCGGCTGTTGTTACCAATAACCGTATTACCCCGGCTTTTGGTGTTGGCTGGTCAGAGGATGAGTTTGCGCTGATGCAGCAGGATTTCCGCACTCGCGGTAAGCGCACCGATGAGATGCTCGAGATCATGCGATTGCTCTGGACGGGTGAAATGGTCAGCTATCAGGGTGCCCACTACCAGTTTGATCCAATGGAAATGAATCCGGCCCCCAGTGCGCCGGTGCCCATCTGGATTGGCGGAATTTCCGAACCGGCCATGCGCCGGGCCGCACGATTGGGCGACGGTTGGGTCAGTGACCTGCAAAGCAGTGAAGAAATTGTGCGCTGTATCGGCAAGATTCAGCAGTGGCGACGGGAGTATCAGCGTGAACAAACACCGTTTGAGGTGATGGCCACGCCCTCTGATGCCTGGGAGGTCGAGGGTTACCAACGACTGGCAGATCAGGGAGTAACGCACATCCTGACCCTGCCCTGGGCCTTGTACCACGGTGAAACGCAGGACACTGCACTGAAAATCGATGCCATTAAACGCTTCGCGGACGAGGTGATCAGCCGCTTTTAAGTGGTGGATTTCCTCGCCTCAGGTACTGAGGTCCTCCAGCGTGTGGAGTTGGCCCAAAGCGGTGAAATACAGCGCGCAGCGAATCTTTGTCTCCCCCAATGCCGCCAGCGCATCCCGATAGGCTTGTAATTGCGCACGGTAGCTCAGTGCTTCCCGGGCAAAAAACTCGGCTTCCGTCTCGCCTGAAGCCGGCCGGCTGCTTTTGTAATCCACAATCCAGCGAGCCTGTTCATCGCTATCAATAAACGTTCGGTCGATTACCAAATCGCGAAGCCGGCCCTGCTCATCACGGGCGGTCAGGGGCCACTCGCTGCTTGCCTGATGGTGGCCCGCGTCGAGCACCCAACGCCCGGTGGCACTGCTCAGTGCTTTTTGCACCGCGGACTCTACCGCGGTTGAGGCCTCATCAAGCAACGCACCATGAAAGCCCAGTTCCGCCAACGCACAGCGCCAGCGACCCACGGCTTCTTCGGTGACAGACTGCGGCAACACATCCTCGGCGGACAGGTCTTCCAGCGCCTGGTGAATGACGGTGCCAACGTGCCGCTCAAAACGGTTGAACACACGGTCGGGGATATTGGCAGCCTGTTCTTCCGGCAGGGGCTCTACTGGCACTTGCGATGGCAGTATATGAAGGCGTAACAGTGCCGGGCGCGTGCTTCCCTGCGTTTCGGCCGGTGCTTCTGTAGCGGATTCTGTGGCAGATAGCGGGGCGTGCTCATGCATTTGTTCCAAGAATACATTCCAGATGGGATGCAACAAGGCGCCCTCGGAAGGTGGACGGTAATCCGGGGAGGGATCTTCAGGGTCGCCAGTGACCTTCAGCTCGGCACTTAAGACCAACCGGCGAACTGCTCGCGTTGCCCCAACGTAGAGTAAGCGAGTGGTTTCGAGCCGGAATTTCTCTTTACGCTGTTGTTTCAGGAAGTTGTACAGGCTGGGGTCGTCAGCGGCACTGTGATCATCCGCGGCCAGCAAGAAACCCCGATCGCCGTCGGGACTGATGTATTCGTCCCACAGCAGCAGTTCCCGGTCATTACCCCGCGTGCTGCGGCCCAGCGCCGGGATCAGTACCCAGTCGAACTCCAGGCCCTTGGATTTGTGCAGCGTCATCACCTGTACTCTGGCCGTGGGATCCTGCGCGGCAGCAAACAAGCCGTTCAGTTCCCGCCGCAACCAGTCGATGGAGAGACCCACGCCCTCTCCGTCGGCACGCTCAATCAACTCGAAAAAGCGCTGTGCGTCGACAAGCTGCGCGCTCTGTTCCAGGCAGCCGGGGCCACCCAGATGTAGCCAGAGCTGTTCCAACCAGACACGCAAGGCCAGACGGTCACGCTTACTCTGCGCCCACTGTAGCGCCCGGATTACATGCTCAAGGCGTTTTTTCCCGTCAGCCGACAATCCGGGTACTGAGCCTGCCTGCTCGATCCACTGCCACGGGTCATTAAAGCCAGAGGCGGCAATACGGTGCAGATCAGCCAGGGTAAGACCGCACCACGGAGCACGCAAAACGGCATACCAGGCGACGTGATCGGCCGGGTTGGCCAACGCGCGGCACAAGCTGAGCAAATCCACGACAACGGGGGAGCCGGAAAGCGCATCCATGTCCTGGGCGGCGTAGCTGATGCCCGCCTCCGACAGTGCTGCCAGAATTGGCGCGAGCTGCCGGCGACTCCGCCCCAGTATGGCAATGGAACGTACCGTGTTATCGGCCAGTGCCTCGCGTACCTGAGACAACAAAAACGCCGCCTCCTGTTCAGTGGCCAAATCACCTCGAAAGCCATGAAGAGACACCGCCGGCGTCGATTCTGCGGCCTGGACGGCAACGGCAGGTGTGAACGCCACCTGCCCCTTGCGTTCGTCATTGTCCACCGGAAAGGCGCGGGCAAAGCTGTTGTTCACCCAGTCCACCACGCCGGCGCGGGAGCGGAAATTACACTGCAGCGCCAGAGCGCGGGGTACAACCCCATTGAAGCCTTGCTGGCGGGCCTTGAGGAACAGGCCCACATTCGCATCGCGGAATCCGTAGATCGACTGCATGCCATCGCCCACGATGAACAGGGTTCGCGGGGCATCCGGGTTGGCTGCGTTGTGTTCACCCCAACCGCGCGTCAAGCGGTGTAGCAGCTGGTATTGATTGATCGCCGTGTCCTGGAACTCGTCCACCAGTATATGCTCGATACGATAGTCCAGCCGCAATGCCAGGTCGGTGGGGCTGTCGTCTTCACCCAGTGCCTGCAGCGCCGACAGGGTGACCTGACTGTAATCCACAGTGCCCCTGCGGGAGAACACCAACAGCAGGCAGGCCGCCGCCATCGGCAGCACGTGGGACAGCTGCAGTACCAGTTGCCAGGAAGTGCTGTTGCTTTCAATGTCCGGCAGGTAGCGCAAGGCCGCCACTTGCTGTTCGAGATCAGGCACTTCGGCGAGCGCCGCCAGCAACTCCAGCATGCGGCGTTTGTATTCCGCTGGCTCGCCCTTCCCCGTCGGGAAGCCGGCCCGTTTGTCGACACTGCGACGCCACTCACCTTTAGCGGTAAGGAGCAAGCCAGGCAAGGTGCGCCACAGGCCAAGATCGGTACTATTGGGCTGCGGAAAAGCCGCTACCGGGGTAAGACCGCGCTGATCATTCGCATAGTGCCACAGCGCCGCCAATTCCGTTTCGAACCCGCGCAAGGCTTGCGCCAGCGCGTCCAGTTGCTCATCCACCAGGGAGCGCACCGACGCCAGCAGCGCCTGCTCGGAAGCCTGCGCGGTGTGGTGGGCCCCCATGTAGTCGTGCCACTGATCGCGTCGTGCCAGCAGTTGCATCAACAACTGCCGCAACTTCGACCAGTCATTGTCAAAGTGCAGCAGCAGCGATGTCAGGTCGTCTTCGATCGCCCTGCCGGTACCCAGCATGGCGAACAGGTCCTCAACGGCCTCGGCATACAGTGGCTCCGCACGCTCTACCAGGCTCACCTGCCCGCCGAACTGGCTCAGGATGGGCATCTGGC
Organism: Gammaproteobacteria bacterium; assembly: GCA_030427085.1. GTDB lineage: Bacteria > Pseudomonadota > Gammaproteobacteria > Pseudomonadales > Halieaceae > JAUHXH01. Next base: position 765,730 of record JAUHXH010000001.1, read on the forward strand.
GCGTGAGTCCGGCGCAGAAGCCGTCGATGGTTTTAATGTTCAGCGCCCCGGGCGTCTGCAACAGCTGCCAGTTGCCAGCATCACTGGCAGCCAGCGCCGCTAGCGCCAGGGTTCGGGTCCGCTGTTCGTGCTCGGCTTCGCAGGGCCTATTCAGGCGCGCGTCCTCCAGTGCCTCCAGCACGCGAGCGCGCATTTCAGCGGCTGCCTTGCGCGTAAAGGTAATGGCCAAAACCTGTTCCGGGCGGGTCACGCGGCCCAACAGGGCCAGAAAGCGCTGGATCAACAATTCGGTTTTGCCAGATCCTGCCGGCGCCGTGACACAGAACGAACCTTTGGGGTCCAGTGCCTCCTCGCGCTGCGGTGTATCTACCACGCTCATGGCTGGGCCTCCTGCTGGGCGGGAACATCCACACGACACAGGGCCTGCATGCCACAGTAGCGACAAGCAGAGGCCAGCGGGTCGACCGCGGCATCACCGGCGAGAAAATTGCGCGCGAGGAGCTCCAGGTCCTCTCGCCAGCGGGCAATCCATTCGTGCCAGTGAGGGAGCGACTCACCCCGAACCGCCTTTTCCAGGTCGCTCTGGACCCCCGGCACGCCGGTTATTTCCCCCACACCGACGTAAGCACAGTTGCGATCGCGCACCAGGGCATAGCTGATCCCGGCGACGGGTGGCTCCGCCGTCACGCCATACAGTGGCAGCTGCGGTTTCTGCGGGCGCTGTCCCAACCAGTCGCCAACTTTCCCTGCACCCGACTTGTAATCGATCACCAGTCGCTGGCCGTCGCCCGTGCTATCCACGCGGTCCACTCGTAGCGAGAGTGGGAGCCCGGCGAGGGTAATCGCGTGTGAAGACTCCTGTGCCAATACCGTAAAAGGTTCACGCTCCCGCTCCTGCTCCAGCCATTGACCGAGCAGTGCTACCAGGCGCGATTGTTCCAGCGCCAGGCAGGCTGCGCTGACACGATGGCGCAGTTTACCGGCAGCGTCGTCCATGGCGCCGCTCGCGGCGTGTTCGATCACATGGCGCTCTCCCTGCGGGCTCAATGCAGCCAGTTGTTCGCTGTCGGCAATGGATTCAAACAGACGCCGGAGGGCCCGGTGCAGCAGGTCACCGCGCTCCGCGGCAGTCAGGCCGCTACGGTAATCACCGAAGGCCTCCAGGCCCAGCCGCCGCCTGGCGAAGGCGCGGAACGGGCAATTGGACTGATCTTCAAGAATGCCGCTGCCCCCGCGCAGCGCGTCTCGCTCGCGATCATCAACGGGAGGAGCCTGTTCGTCATGCAGGGTTTGCAGCTGTTTATCGCTGTTCATCGTCGTCCAGAGTTCAGGTACCGGTGACACCTCGGGGGGATGTTCGATTGGCCAATCTGCCAGTACCGCACTGGGGGCATCGCTGACCCCATCTACCTGCAACACGTAGCTGGCCCGCAAATGCGAACAATTGGCGGCGTACTGCTGCATCAGGCCGGCAGTAAATTGCCACTCCCGTTGGTGCGTCGCGTGAGGCATCGCGAGCTTTGCCTGCAGGGCATGGGGGATGAAGGGATTGGGTTGCGGCGGCGCGGGCCAACGCGTGGCCTGTGCGCCCACCAACCACAACTCGTCGAATTGCAGGCCGGCCGCCTCGAGTGGGCCCAACACCTGAATGGTGCTGTCGGGTGTTTGCGGTTGGAAGGCCTGGGTTTCACAGGCAGTTCGCAATGCCTGTACTACCGCCTGAAAGCCCAGCTCCCCCAGTAAGGCATCGCGGCCAGCCAGGTCTTCGAGCACCTGGTAAAACAGCTCCACCTGCTGGTACTCGAGGGAATCCAGGGGCCCTTTCCCCGGCCAGCTCCAGTCATCGAGCACCTCGCAAACTGCAGCGAGCCATTGGGAAGGAGTTTGTACCAGGCGGCGCAGGCGTCTCGTGGATTGGGCGAGCAGCAGCTCAGCCAGTGACGACTGCCCTTTCGCCGCTTGGTCGAGCGCCGCGCGCCAATCGCTGGCGTCCACTTTCTCAACCGCATTGCGGTACAGTGTCGCCAGCGCCGCCACTGCATGGATTTGGGCCTCTTCAGGCAAGATGACAAAGCGTGACTGCTGGAGCGCGGCAATGTCCTCCAGTCGCAGCTTGTCAGTGACCAGGTCCAGACACCGCAACGCGTCACGCACCACGGGCACCCGATCGAGTGTGAAGCCGGTGGAGAAGTTAACCGGCAGGCCGGCATAGTCTTCGCCGAGACAATCGAAAGCGGCCCGCAGGGCATATTCCAGCGGGGCTCGGTCTCCGGGCATGTCCACCAACACAATGCCCAGCGTGGGCTGCGCTGGATCCCGGGACAGTGCGACGGCGCGGTCGGCAACTGCCTGTAGTTCCTGTTGTTTGTCGCTGAAGCCCTGGCATTGTTGCGCTGATCGGGCTTCCGTATTCCGGGACCAGTGCAACTCACCGGAGAGGTGTTCCAGTACTGCGCGCTGCAAGGGCGGAATTTCGTCGAATTCAACCAGTACCAGATCGTCTGTCGTCTGCTCTGGCGCCGCCAGCAACTGCGCGTGACAGTCATCGGTGGTGGCCCAGCCGCCGGCATCCAAGCGCTGCTCAAACTGGTGTAACCAGCGCTGGAATACCGCGCAATCCGGATCCAGTCGAAACCCCGCCGCTACCCCTGCATCCGCAATTGGCACCTGCCAGCGCACCAGTAACTGGCGCGCCTGGGCAGCCATGGAAGCGGCCGCGCCGGGCGCCAGCATGGTGTATTCCCCGCTCTGGCTTTGATCCGCCTCTATCACTTGCCGCCACAGTTCCTTCTCCCAGGCGGTGTCGATGCGTTGCCGCGGCGATACCCGACCGGCGCGGCGCGCCTGCTGCCATTGTTCTCCCAGCCAGTGCTCCAGGGCATAGACGCGCAGCGTTGGCCAACAGCCCTGCCCACTGGCAGCCTGCTGTTGATCCCACTGGCTGCGAATACGCCGTGCCAGGCGGAAATTGGGCGTGAGCAAAGTACGGCCCTGCTCCAGGTGTGCTTGCAGGGCGTCGAGTCTATAGAGGGGCGCGGTTCCGGGCTGGTTCAAGCGGTGCATCCTGGCAGTTATCGGGGGGCGCACTTAGCCGGCACCCTTGAGGCTACGCCACACCCGCCTGTGCAAGCGCGGCGCGGCTGCTATAGAATAGCGCGCCGCACTGTCGCCTGAAGCGACATTACGGCAAAAAAATACTCTATCAGGTGGGCACTCATGAGCAAGATTGAAGTACACAATATCAACGTGGATTCCCAGGATGTCCTGGTCACCCCACAGCAGCTCAAGGATACCCTGCCCCTCAGCGACAGCGCGCGTGAAACCCTGGTAGAGAGCCGCCAGGTGATCTGGGACATTCTCGACCGCAAGGATCACCGCATGTTTGTGGTGGTGGGCCCCTGCTCCATTCACGATACCGAAGCCGCTCTGGACTATGCCCGCCGCCTGAAAGCGCTGGCGGATGAGTTGTCTGACACGCTCTACATCGTAATGCGCGTGTACTTCGAAAAGCCCCGTACTACCGTGGGCTGGAAAGGCCTGATCAACGACCCCCACCTGGATGACTCATTCAAAATCGAGGAAGGACTGCACATCGGCCGGCAGTTGCTGCTGGATGTACTTGAGATGGGCCTGCCCACCTCCACCGAGGCGCTGGACCCTATCTCTCCGCAGTACTTGCAGGACCTGATCTCCTGGAGTGCCATCGGCGCCCGTACCACGGAATCGCAGACGCACCGGGAAATGGCCAGCGGCCTGTCTTCCGCGGTGGGCTTCAAGAATGGCACCGACGGCGGGCTGACCGTGGCCATCAACGCCCTCAACTCGGTGGCCAACCCCCACCGCTTCCTGGGGATCAATCGTCAGGGCCAGGTGGCGGTTTTCACCACCAAGGGCAACCGCTACGGCCACGTGGTGCTGCGCGGCGGCAGCGCGGGCCCCAACTACGACTCGGTTCACGTCAAGTTGTGCGAAGACGCACTGGCCAAGGCCAAGTTGCCGCTGAACATCATGGTGGATTGCAGCCACGCCAACTCCAACAAACAGCCGGAGTTACAGCCGCTGGTAGTGGAAAACGTGGGTAACCAGGTGCTGGAAGGCAACCAGTCACTGGTGGGCTTGATGATCGAGAGCAACATCCATGCCGGCAACCAGTCCATCCCCGCCAACCTGGACGATCTCGACTACGGCGTGTCAGTGACTGACGGCTGTATTGACTGGGAAACGACCGAACAATGCTTGCGCCAACTGCGCGATCGCGTGAAGGATGCCCTGAAAGGGCGCATCGAAAGTTAACGATGTGAAGGCGCGCCGGTGAACCGGCGCGCGGTGATGTCTTACTGGTAGTAGGCGTTGGTCGTGTCGGTGTGGTCGGTCATATCGCGCACACCGGCCAGTTGCGGCAACTGCTCCATCAGGGTCTTCTCCACACCGTTTTTCAGGGTGACATCCACGGCACTGCAGCCCTGGCAACCACCGCCGAAGCGTAATACCGCGTACTGGTCCTGAGTGACCTCCACCAGGCTCACTTCACCACCGTGAGAAGCCAGCGCCGGGTTGATCTCGTTGTACAGCACGTAGTTGATGCGGTCTTCGATGGGGCTGTTCTCGTCCACCCGCGGCATCTTGGCGTTAGGTGCCTTGATGGTGAGCTGGCCACCCATCCGATCCTTGGCGTAGTCCACCAGCGCATCTTCCAGATATGGCAAGCTGCGAGCGTCGACGTAGGCGGTGAAGGCCTCGAAGGGGCGCTGTTCGTCGTCTTCCTTGACGTCGCCGTCGCGGGCGTAAGCGATACAGGTCTCGGCGCGGGGCGTGCCGGGCTGGTTGATAAAAATACGTACACCCAGTGCGTCTTCCTGCTTGGTCAGCAGTTCGGCGAGATAACCCTGGGCAGATTCAGTAATGGTCAGCATCTACAATTTCCTGACAGGACTTCCTGACTGATTTAGTCAGGTATTCTAACAACTCACCTTCGGTGAGGCGAGCCAAAGTCCGCGCCTGGCAATCTATATCGAATTATTTTGATATAGATTGGTGTCGCTGCTAGAATCCCGCCCTGAATTGACGGCTCCGCCCGCCCCACCACCGGCAAGGAACACAGCGCAGTATGAACGCAGAGTTATCCCCCCTGGAACAGGCCCTAAAGTCACGCATACTGGTGATTGATGGTGCCATGGGCACAATGATCCAGGCGCGCAACCTACAGGAAGCGGATTACCGCGGCGAGCGCTTTGCCGATCACCCCATCGACCTGAAGGGCAACAACGACCTGCTCAGCCTGACCCGGCCTGATGTCATCGGTGATATTCACCGCGCCTATCTCGATGTAGGCGCCGACCTGATTGGCACCAACAGCTTCAACAGTACCGCGGTGTCACAAGACGACTACCAGCTTGGTGCAATCGTTGAGGAATTGAACCTGGCAGCGGCGCGTATTGCCCGTGAAGCCGCCGACGAATACACCGCGCGCAATCCCGAGAAACCCCGCTTCGTTGCCGGGGTACTCGGCCCGACACCGCGCACCGCGTCCATCTCACCCGACGTAAACGATCCGGGCGCGCGCAATATCACTTTCGAGAAACTGGCGGAGGACTACACGGTGGCCGCCAAAGCCCTGATCGAGGGCGGCGTTGATATCCTGATGATCGAAACCATCTTCGACACGCTCAATGCCAAGGCGGCGATCTACGCTGTAAAGGGTGTGTTTGAGGAAATCGGCCGCGAATTGCCGATCATGATTTCGGTCACCTTCCCCGACATCAGCGGGCGGGTGCTGTCGGGCCAGAGCCCGGAAGCGTTCTGGAACGCGATCGCCCACGCCAATCCACTGATTGTGGGCAGCAACTGCGGCCGCCGTTTCAAGGAGATCCGCCCCTTCGTGGAGGAGCTCGCCAATGCTGCCGATTGCTACATCAGCGGCCACTTTAATGCCGGCCTGCCCAACGCCTTCGGCGAGTACGACGAAACGCCCGAAGACATGCACGAGGACCTGAAAGATTTTGCCGATCGGGGCTTCCTCAATCTGGCGGGTGGTTGCTGTGGCACCACACCCGACCACATCCGCGCCATCGCCCGCGCAGTGGCTGACTCTGCACCGCGCGTGCCCGCCACGCCGGAGCCTGCCTGCCGCTTGAGTGGCCTGGAGCCGCTCAATATCACCGCCGACAGCCTGTTCGTCAACGTGGGCGAACGCTGCAACGTCACCGGCTCCGCGCGCTTCAAACGCCTGGTGCTGGAAGGCGACTACGAAACTGCATTGGATGTGGCTCGCGCGCAGGTGGAAGACGGCGCTCAGATCATCGATATCAACATGGATGAGGGCATGCTCGACGCCCACAACGCCATGACCACCTTCCTCAACCTGATCGCCTCGGAGCCGGACATCAGCCGGGTGCCGATCATGGTGGACTCCTCGAAGTGGAGTGTGATCGAGGATGGCTTGCGCTGTATCCAGGGCAAGCCGGTGGTGAACTCCATTTCCCTGAAAAACGGCGAGGAAGAATTCCTTGAGCAGGCCCGGCTATGCCGCCGCTACGGAGCTGCGGTAGTCGTCATGGCTTTCGATGAAGACGGCCAGGCCGACTCGTTGGCTCGGCGCGAGGAGATCTGCCGCCGCTCGTACAAGGTGCTGGTGGAAAAAGCCGGCTTCCCGCCTCAGGACATCATCTTCGACCCCAACATTTTCGCCATTGCCACCGGTATCGAGGAACACAACAATTACGCCGTCGACTTCGTCGAAGCCACCCAGTTCATCAAGCGCGAACTGCCCGGTGCTCTGATTTCCGGCGGCGTCAGCAATGTGTCGTTTTCCTTCCGCGGCAACAATCCGGTGCGCGAGGCTATTCACTCCGTGTTCCTCTACCACGCCATCCGTGCGGGTATGGACATGGGCATCGTCAACGCTGGCCAGCTGGCCGTATACGACGAACTTCCGAAGGAGTTGCGAGAAGCCGTTGAGGACGTCGTTCTCAACAAGGACGACGGCGCCACCGAGCGGCTGTTGGATCTGGCGGAGTCCTACCGCGACAGCGGCGGCACCACTGCCAGCAAGGAAGACCTGAGCTGGCGTGAAGCGCCTGTCGCCAAGCGGCTGGAACACGCTCTGGTGAAAGGGATCAACACCTACATCATCGAAGACGCCGAAGCCGCCCGGCAGGAATTCGACCGCCCCATCGAGGTGATCGAAGGCCCGCTAATGGATGGCATGAATGTGGTTGGCGATCTGTTCGGCGAGGGCAAGATGTTCCTGCCACAAGTGGTAAAGAGCGCCCGCGTGATGAAACAGGCGGTCGCCTACCTGCAGCCTTTTATCGAAGAAGAGAAAAGCGACAGCGCCAGTTCCAACGGCAAAATCCTCATGGCCACAGTGAAGGGCGACGTTCACGACATCGGTAAAAACATCGTGGGTGTGGTACTGCAGTGCAACAACTTTGAGGTTATCGACCTCGGTGTGATGGTGGCCTGTGATGAAATCCTGCGCGTAGCGCGGGAGGAACAGGTACACATGATCGGCCTGTCCGGCCTGATCACGCCCTCGCTGGAAGAGATGTCACATGTGGCGGCAGAAATGCAGCGACTGGACTACCAGGTGCCGCTGATGATTGGCGGTGCCACAACCTCGAAGGCACACACCGCGGTCAAGATCGAACCCAACTACCAGAACGACCTGACCATATACGTGCCAGACGCTTCCCGCAGTGTAGCGGTCGCCACGCAATTGATGGGCAGTGGTAAGGCTGCCTACGGTGAAACCTTGCGCGAGGAATACGGAAAAGTCCGCGAGCGAATCGAAAACCGGGCCCCGCGCACTCGCCTGGTGCCCTACGAAGAGGCCTGCCAGCGTGGCCCGGCCCTGGACTGGGAAGGCTACCAACCGCCCCGCCCCGCCTTTACCGGACTGAAAGTATTTGAGGACTACCCGCTCGAAGAGTTGATCGACACTATCGACTGGACGCCCTTTTTCATTACCTGGGAATTGGCTGGCAAGTTCCCGCGCATCCTCGAGGATGACGTCGTTGGCGAACAGGCAACAGCCCTCTACCAGGACGCCCAGGCCATGCTGCAACGCTTGATCGATGAAAAGCTGATTCGAGCACGCGCGGTGATCGGCTTCTGGCCCGCCGCACGAGTGGGCACTGACGATGTTGCGCTCTATACCGATGAATCCCGCAGCGAAGAGCTGACCCGCCTGCACCACCTGCGCCAGCAGGGTGAGAAGCCCGGCGACAAGCCCAACTTCTGCCTGTCGGATTTCGTTGCTCCCGTGGACTCAGCAGTCCCCGACTACGTGGGCGGGTTCTGTGTGACTACCGGCATTGGCGTGGAGGAACTGGTGGCTGAGTACAATGCGCAGCACGATGATTACAGCGCGATTATGGTACAGGCGTTAGCAGATCGGCTGGCGGAATCCCTGGCGGAACATGTGCACCGGCGCGTGCGGACTGAGTACTGGGCTTATGCGCCCGATGAATCGTTGAGTAATGACGACCTGATTCGCGAGCGCTACCGCGGTATCCGCCCTGCTCCGGGCTATCCAGCGTGTCCGGATCACACCGAGAAGGCTACTCTGTTCTCGCTGCTCGATGCCGAGGCCAACTGTGGTGTAGGCTTGTCCGACAATTACGCCATGACGCCGGCCAGTTCGGTCAGTGGGTTCTACTTCTCGCACCCGGAAGCGCGCTACTTTGCGATCGGCAAGATTGGCGAGGATCAGGTGGCGAGTCTGGCCGAGCGCAAGGGCAAGCCCTTTGACGAAATGCGCCGCTGGCTCGCTCCCAACCTATGAGGTAACAGGTCGTGGAAAACAACGCTCAACAGGATAATCCCGCCGAACGCCCGCCGAAGCGCAAGCTCAACCCCTTCCAGGTAATCGGCAGTGTGTTTGCCGCCGGGCTCGGTGTGCAAAGCAGTAAAAATCGGGAACGGGATTTCAATCAGGGCCGGATCGGCACCTTCATCGTGGCAGGGCTGCTATTTACTGCCCTGTTCGTGGGAACGGTGTACGGGGTGGTCAGCCTGGTACTGGCCGGTCGCTAGGGCCGACCAGTACTGACCACAGGCTGATCAGGTGGGCATGCCTGACAGCCACAGGCAAACGGAGAACACCACCAGGCTGAGAATGGCGGTAGCCGCGATGCTGTCTGCCACGCCGTCGGCCTGACGTTCCTGGTCCAGTTGCTCACTCATGTTATTGCTCCTTGGGTTGTGCGCAAAGGCGCGCATTATAGCAGGGCCGCGGCATTTCCCAAGCCCTGTGCCACGCTCTAACCCGCTTCTGCATTTTCGTTCTAAGCATATGAATACAAACACTATTTGCCCTGTGGTGAATCTGGTATGGTACGGCCTGCTTTTTTCAGGCAGTGCACTGACGCCTGCTCTTCCTGTACAAACGCCAGAACGACCATCAGAACTACCACCAGAGTGTGATTCATGTACGTCTACGACGCTTACGACCAGCGCATAGTCGATGATCGTGTCGCGCAGTACCGCGACCAGACCGCGCGCTACCTCGCTGGAGAGATCTCCGAGGAGCAGTTCCTGCCCCTGCGCCTGCAAAATGGCCTGTATGTACAGCGCCTGGCGCCCATGTTGCGCATCGCCGTGCCCTACGGCCTGCTGAACAGCACCCAGTTGCGCAAACTGGCCGAGATCAGCCGCCGTTACGACAAGGGCTATGCCCACGTCAGTACCCGGCAGAACTTCCAGCTCAACTGGCCGCAGCTCGAAGAAGTGCCCGACATTCTGGCGGAACTGGCCAGCGTACAAATGCACGCCATCCAGACCAGTGGTAACTGCATCCGCAATACCACCACCGATCAGTATGCCGGTGTGGCCACCGACGAACTGGAAGATCCTCGCCCCTACTGCGAACTGATTCGCCAGTGGTCTACCCTGCACCCGGAATTCGCCTTTCTGCCGCGCAAGTTCAAGATCGCCGTGTGCGCCACCGAGCAGGATCGGGCTGCCGTTCACGCCCACGACATCGGGCTGGAACTGGTAAAAAATGACGCCGGTGAAGTGGGCTTTCGCGTACTGGCCGGTGGCGGCTTGGGCCGCACGCCGATGATCGGCCAGGAAGTATGTCCGTGGCTGGAGAAGAAACACCTGCTGAGCTATCTCGAAGCCATTTTGCGGGTTTACAACCTCTATGGTCGCCGCGACAACAAGTTCAAGGCGCGTATCAAGATCCTGGTGAAAGCCATGGGTGTTGAATCTTTCCGCGACGCGGTAGAGAAAGAGTGGGCAAGCCTGAAGGACGGCCCCACCACGCTGACCGACGAAGAAATGGACCGCGCGCGCAGCTTCTTTACCGAACCGGCCTACCGCACTATCGATGCGGTCAGCGCCGAAGCCGAGCTGGACGCGCAGTGCACTGCCGATCCGATCTTCGCCAACTGGGTGCGCCGCAACACGGTGTCACACCGGAAAGCGGGCTATCGCATCGTCAACGTGTCACTGAAAGCCACGGGCTATGCGCCGGGCGATGTTAGCGATAAACAGATGGAGTTGATTGCCGATCTCGCCGACGAGTACGCCTTCGGGGAGCTGCGCACGACTCACCAACAGAACATGGTGCTGGCGGATGTCGAGATGGCACAGCTGTACAGCTTATGGCAGAAGCTCCAGGCCGCCGCGCTGGCCACGCCCAATATCGGTTATCTAACTGACCTGATCTGCTGCCCCGGTGGCGATTATTGTTCACTGGCCAATGCCAAATCCATTCCAGTGGCGGAAGCTATTCAGGCGCGCTTCGAGGATCTGGATTACCTCTATGACCTGGGCCCGATCGAGCTCAATATCTCCGGCTGCATGAATGCCTGTGGCCACCACCATATCGGCCATATCGGTATTCTCGGCGTGGATAAAAAGGGGCAGGAGTTCTATCAGGTGAGCCTGGGCGGCAGCCAGGACCGTGATGCATCCCTGGGTAAAATCCTCGGCCCCTCCTTTGGCCAGGAAGAGATGCCGGACGTCATGGAAAAACTGCTCACCACCTATCTGGACCTGCGCGAGGAGGAGGAAACCTTCCTTCAAACCTATCGCCGGGTGGGCATCGACCCCTTCAAGGAGCGTGTTTATGCCAAGGCTCATTAAAGACGGCGCCATAGTCGAGGACGCCTGGCTGCCGGTGGATCCCGAGGGCGAGCCCGGCGACAACCGCATTCACACCCTGGCGCAGTGGCAGGCAAACCCGAGCGCCAATGCGGTCCAACTGGAACCCGGTGACGAGCCCTGGCCGCTGCTGGAAGCGCTCGGTTCGCTGGAGCTGATTGCGGTCAACTTTCCAGTGTTTACCGACGGCAGAGGCTTTTCCTACGCCCGGGAGCTGCGGGAAAAGGGTTATACGGGTGAGCTGCGCGCCACAGGTCACTTCCAGCGCGACCAGATGACTTACCTGCGCCGGGTGGGTTGTAATGCCTTCGCCCTGGATGACGACAGCAAACTGGAGGCGGCCCTGGCCAGCCTGCAGGACTTCAGCGAGCACTATCAGGCCAGTATCGAGCCTGAACTACCGCTATTTAGGCGCCGCTAGCGGCGCCCGCCCCTATCGCAGCGCGCCCGCTGTGATTACACTGGAGGCCTGTCGTAAACGAGAGGCCTGCACACGGTGGATATCAGTACCGTCACCTATTCCTTCGCACTGATTTTCACCGGCGCGGCGGTACTCGCTTCTATCGCGCTGTACACACGCCAACCGCTGATCATCGCCTATATCGCGCTGGGAGCGGCGATCGGGCCCTTTGGGCTGTCGATGGTGACCGACCTCAAGCTCCTTTCAGATATTGCCCACGTGGGCATTATCTTCCTGCTGTTCCTGTTGGGTCTGGACATGCAGCCGCAGGCTCTGTGGTCAACGCTGCGCCAATCCACCATTGTGGCCCTTATCTCGTCCGCAGCCTTTCTGGGCATGGGCTACGGCGTTGCCTGGGCTTTTGGCTTCACAGCCCAGGAGTCCCTCATCATCGGCGCCGCGATGATGTTTTCGTCCACCATCATCGGCATCAAACTGCTGCCCACCACCGTGTTGCACCACCGGCACATCGGCGAGTTGATGATTGGCTTGCTGTTGATTCAGGACTTGATCGCGATCATCGTGCTGATGATTTTACTGGGGGCAAACTCTGACCCGGAGGAAGTGGGTAAATCCGTGGCGCTGTCGCTGCTCTCCCTGCCACTGTTAATCGGCGCTGCGCTGGCGATCGTGCGCTTCGTGTTACTGCCGCTGATCGCCCGTTTTGACCGCTTCCACGAATACATTTTCCTACTGGCGATCGGCTGGTGCCTGGGGCTGTCCGAGGCCGCCCACATGCTGGGACTGTCGGCAGAGATTGGCGCCTTTATCGCCGGTATCAGTATCGCTACCAGTCCGATTTCCCAGTACATCGCGGTCAACCTGAAGCCCTTGCGCGACTTCTTCCTGATTCTGTTTTTCTTCTCGGTGGGTGCGCGATTCAATCTGGATTTGCTGTCGCAGGTTATCCTGCCGGCGGCACTGCTGGCAGCACTGGTGCTCACACTGAAGCCTACGATTTATCGCTTCTTGCTCAAGGGCGTGAGTGAGAAACGCGTGCTGGCCTGGGATCTTGGCTTTCGCCTCGGCCAGGCCAGCGAGTTTTCACTGCTGATTGCCTATGTGGCGACCACCGCAGGCCTGATCGGCGCCAACGCCAGCTTGCTGATCCAGGCCACCACAATAATCACCTTTGTGGTTTCGTCCTACATTGTGGTGCTCAACTACCCCACACCCATTGCCATATCAGACAAACTGCGGCGGGATTGAGTCACTCCACCACCAGGCTGTAGCTTCTATCACCTGGATAAAACGACCCATCGTCGTTGTAGGTACTGATCGACACCGTGTACTCGCCCGACAGATTGGACAGCACTGTCGCCTCATCAAACGAGGCCACGAGTCGCTTCGCCTCATCGTAAACCAGGACGAAAAAGCCCAGTGAGGCAAAGCCATTGGCGGCACGGAATTCGACGTTACCGGACAACTCCATCAGGTAGCTGTCCCGGTCACGTTCGCCATCAAAGTTGCCACTGAGTTGCTGCCCTTGCCTGGCGTCACCGCCCTCCAGCGGATCGTTGACGTCGAAGAAATTGTAGCGATCCACGACCACGCTGTATTCGATGTCCTCTAACATGCCATTTGGCATGCGAACATTGGAGACAGTAACCCGATACTCTTCATCGTACTTCCAGTTGTCCACCATCCAGGACAGGAAGTTGGGTACACCGAAGTTATCCGTATCACTGTAGAGTGAATGAACCACCAGATCCCGCTTGCCATTGGCGGTGCTGATGCTGACTTCGGCCTGGCTGAAGTAGTCGTGCACGCCCTGCCCCTCCGAGTCAGGCACCATGGTCAGGCTCCAGGGTGTGGGGAAGCGGCCCTGGGATACCAACACATAGGGATAGATGCCGGATGGCATGGCAATATAGTCAATGTCCGGCAGTGGCGTCGAACCGCGATTGAAGCCGAATACCTTCAGCGATGACGCCCCCTGTACTTGCCCGTAGGACACTTCACCGAGCGTTGGACTGAGCACCCAGCGACGATGGCCCGCTGCCGCCAGCAAGGCGACGTTGGTGTTGTCGTTGGTCCAGGCGATCACATCGCTGACCGGGTCGCCCTGCGGCCCGAGGCCCAGGTTTGACGTGCGCGCTCCCTCTGCAGCTGATTCCGTAAAGCAGAGGTCTCCGGACTGAGGGAAATGGCTCAGGTAATTATTGGCGATCTGCACGAGTGCCGCCTGGGCCATCTCGGTATCGTAGAAGTCGTCGTAATCGACGGCTGGTAAGCCATGCAGGGCTCGAATCTGGTTGGTTCCCTCCAGCGCGCGCTCCGTCGCCGCTACGGTCAACATGCCCGGATCACACTGTTCCACATTGGGCACGATCTGATACAGGAAATCATCGGTGGCGTGCGTACCGTCCCTGATCTCGCCGAGGGTCTGGAACCACCATGCGTGATCCATCGGTACAAAAACAGGTTGCAGGAAAAACACATCGTCGGTTTCGAGGAACGGAGCCAGCGGTGTGCCGGGGAATGACGAAGTAAACAGATGGCAGGGAATGCGATTTCCGCCACAGAAGCGGCGCTCACCGCCGCGCCAGTGGCTGAAGATGAAGCCATCAGCCGGCATGGCCACAAAGCGCTCATCGAAGGTGGTATCGGTCACTTCGATCACACAGCGCTCGCCGGCGTTACACACGATATCGCCGTCGCGACTGACCACCTTGCCGTTGGCCGGCACGATGATTTCAATTTTACAGGCGCCCAGCAGGAGCGCGAGGCTCACCGCGAGCAGACGAAAGAGTACGTTGATAACGCCACGACTCGGTATGGGAGTTTTCGAGTCCATAACGGTTTCCCCGCTGACAGGCCTTTACTGAACTATAGCGCAGCGGCGCAGACACTGTCTTTGCGCCGGATACAAAAAACCCGCTCCGTTTTGGGAGCGGGTTCTCATCCTCACTGGTTGCCCGTCAGGGCAACAAAGAGAAGCCCTTACAGCGAAGAGGACAACTCGGGCAGTGCTTCGAACAGATCGGCTACCAGTCCGTAGTCCGCCACCTGGAAGATCGGCGCGTCCTCGTCCTTGTTGATGGCCACGATGACTTTGGAGTCCTTCATGCCCGCCAGGTGCTGGATGGCACCGGAGATGCCAACCGCGATGTACAGGTCAGGCGCAACGATCTTACCGGTCTGGCCGACCTGCATGTCGTTGGGAACGAACCCGGCGTCAACCGCAGCGCGGGAAGCGCCGATAGCAGCGCCAAGCTTGTCAGCCACTGCTTCCAGCAGGGTGAAGTTCTCGCCGTTCTGCATACCGCGGCCACCAGAGATGACGATGCTGGCAGACGTGAGCTCAGGACGGTCAGATACCGCCACTTCCTCACCCACGAAGCTGGAAATACCGGCGTCGTGTGCAGCGCCAACTGCTTCAACTGCGGCTGAACCGCCTTCGGCAGGTGCGGCATCGAAAGCCGTGGTACGAACCGTGATGACCTTCTTGGCATCGCTGCTCTGAACAGTGGCGATCACGTTGCCCGCGTAGATCGGGCGCTTAAAGGTGTCAGCGGATTCAACCGAGATGATGTCGGAGATCTGCGCCACGTCCAGCAGGGCTGCTACGCGGGGCATGGTGTTCTTGCCGTTGGAAGTGGCCGGCGCGACGATGTTGTCGTAAGCCCCACCAACTTCAGCCACCAGCAGGCTGACGTTTTCCGCCAGTTGGTGCTCGTAAGCCGCGTTGTCGGCAACCAGCACTTTGCCAACGCCAGCGATTTTGGCCGCTTCGTCTGCCGCCGCACCACAGTTGGCACCGGCTACCAGTACGTCAATGTCCGCGCCGAGAGCCTGAGCCGCAGTGACAGCGTTCAGAGTTGCCGCCTTGAGGCTGGCGTTATCGTGTTCTGCAATAACCAGAGTACTCATCAGATTACCTTCGCCTCGTTTTTCAGCTTGTCTACCAGGTCTGCAACGCTCTCTACCTTGATGCCTGCCTGGCGCTCGGCCGGCGGCTCAACTTTGAGCGTGGTCAGGTGGGAAGTCACTTCTACGCCCAGATCGGCGGGAGTGAATACGTCCAGCGGCTTCTTCTTCGCCTTCATGATGTTAGGCAGAGAAGCGTAGCGCGGCTCGTTCAGGCGCAGGTCGGTGGTAACGATAGCCGGCAGATTCAGGCCAACGGTTTGCAGGCCGCCGTCGATTTCGCGGGTTACGTTGACCTTGTCACCGTCTACCGCAACTTCTGAGGCGAAAGTGCCCTGGGCCATGCCAGTCAGCGCGCCCAGCATCTGGCCAGTCTGGTTGTTGTCGCCGTCGATGCTTTGCTTACCGAGGATAACCAGTTGCGGCTGTTCTTTCTCGACCACACCCTTGAGCAGCTTGGCCACTACCAGCGGCTCCACGGAGCCTTCGGTTTCAACCTGGATGCCACGGTCAGCGCCCAGTGCCAGCGCGGTGCGAATTTGCTCCTGGCAGGATTTGTCGCCGATGGAAACGGCAACCACTTCGGTGGCTACGCCGGCTTCTTTCAGGCGAACGGCCTCTTCGACCGCAATTTCACAAAAGGGGTTGATGGCCATTTTGACGTTATTCAGATCAACGTCAGAACCATCGGCCTTGGCACGCACTTTGACGTTGTAGTCAACGACGCGCTTAACAGCGACAAGAACCTTCATGGATTCTCCAGTGGGTAATCAAAGGGTGAATGGTAGCGGTCAGATGGGCGAATTAGACAGCCCTGACCGTTCAATCGGCGAGGTATGTTGCCTTTTACTGCTTCCCGGGTCAACTATTGAACTTCCAGTATGAAATTTAAACCCGTATACTCGCTATCACCGGGACGAATAGTCCTCGAATCGCGAAAACTATATACTTGCGTGCGTTTTTAGCACCAATCACAACGCATCAATGACAACAGCGGAGACCATAGCTCCGCGACTTAAGGGGGTTACCATGGAACGCGAAGCGATGGAGTTCGATGTCGTCATCGTTGGCGCCGGCCCGGCTGGCTTGTCCGCTGCCTGCCGCATCATGCAGCTGGCACAGGAAAAAGAGCAGGAAGTGACCGTTTGCGTGGTCGAAAAGGGGTCCGAAGTGGGCGCCCATATCCTGTCCGGCGCGGTGCTCGAACCCCGGGCACTGAATGAACTGTTCCCCACGTGGAAAGAGATGGGCGCGCCGCTAACAACCGAGGTTATCGGCGACGAGTTCTTCTTCTACATGAACGGCGAAAAAGCCGTCAAACTCCCCAACTTCATGATCCCCAAGCCCACTCACAATGAGGGCAACTACATTGTCTCCATCGGCAACGTCTGCCGCTGGCTGGCCGAGCAGGCCGAAGGGCTGGGTGTTGAGGTCTATCCCGGCTTTGCTGCCTCCGATTTACTGATCGAAGACGGCCAGGTTAAAGGCATCATCACCGGCGATATGGGTATCAGCGAAAGCGGTGAGCACAAGGACAGCTACATGCCCGGCATGGAACTGCGCGCCAAATACACCCTGTTCGCCGAGGGCTGTCGTGGCCACCTGGGTAAGCAACTGATCAGCCAGTTCAAGCTCGATGACGGCAAAGACCCCCAGCACTACGGCATCGGCATCAAGGAAATCTGGGAGATTCCGGCGGAACAACACCAGGAAGGCCTGGTAGTACACGGCCTGGGCTGGCCGCTGTCAGAGAGTAACTCCAGCGGCGGTGGCTTCCTTTACCACGCCGAGAACAATCAGGTGTACATCGGCCTGATTACTGACCTGAACTACAGCAACCCCCACCTGAGCCCCTTTGAGGAGTTCCAGCGCTGGAAACATCACCCAGAGGTGAAAAAGTATCTCGACGGCGGCAGCCGCCTCGCCTACGGCGCGCGCGCCCTGGCCAAAGGTGGCTTCAACTCGCTGCCCAAGATGCACTTCCCGGGCGGCCTGTTGATCGGTTGCGACGCCGGCACCATGAACTCGGTGAAAATCAAAGGCAATCACACCGCCATGAAAAGCGGCATGCTGGCTGCCGAAGCCGTGGTGGAAGCACTGGCCCAGGGCGAATCTGCACCCGCCGACCTGGCTGATTACGCCACTAAAGTGGAGAACTCCTGGCTACACGAAGAGCTCTACACCACCCGTAACTTCTCGGGCTTTATGCACAAGTTCGGTACCTGGATTGGCGCCGGCCTGGTATGGATCGACCAGAACATTTTCGGCGGCAAGCTGCCCTTCACACTGAATGACACCACGCCGGACTACGCCACCCTGAAGCCCGCCAGTGAGTGCGCGAAGATCGACTATCCGAAGCCTGACAATGTGATCAGTTTCGACCGGCTGTCTTCAGTATTCCTGTCCAACACCAACCACGAGGAAGACCAGCCCTGCCACCTGACCCTGGTCGACCCCGACGTGCCGATGGCCAAGAACTACCCCACCTGGGACGAACCCGCCCAGCGCTACTGCCCGGCAGGTGTTTACGAAGTAGTGGAAGACGAGGCTGGAAAGCGCTTCCAGATCAACGGCCAGAACTGTGTGCACTGCAAAACCTGCGACATCAAGGATCCGTCGCAAAACATCGTGTGGGTCACACCGGAAGGCTTCGGCGGACCGAACTACCCCAACATGTAAGCTTGCTATTGCAGGGGGTAGAAATGCCCCCTGCTGCTTACGCCCGTTACCCCTTCCCTCTCCTCAGCCAGTTCCACCAGGCGATACCACGCCGGTCTGTTGAACAGGGCCGCCAGCCCGTGCTCCAACTGGACAGAAGCGACCTGATCGAACGCGGGCTCAGTGCGCAGCGGGTGCGATGAATCCACTGTCACCTCGCGACCAATATTCAGGGTTAATACCAGTTCGTCGCCCCGAAGCGCTACGTCGGTCACCACCAACGGCAAGGCCTCTACTCGCAAGCGCCACTTTTCCACCGGTGTGACCAGGTAGTAATCGCCATCGGCCTCGCGGCGCAGGATACTGGCGAATACTTGCACCAGTTCACTTCGTGCGATGCGCTCACCCTCGTGCCACCAGCTGCCGTCGCGACGAATCTCTATGTCGATGTCCCCCGACAAGTCGGGGTGCCATTGATCCAATGGCGGCTGGGTGCGCTCACCCAAGGGGGCCATCTGTTGCCGTAAACTGTCTAATTTCATGTCTGCAGAAGTCTATGCTTGGGACAATCTCACAATTACAGAAACCGGGATTCTATCCCGGCCCGCTCTAGGGTAGAGTTTTCCCATGTTCGGCTATATCCGCAAGAGCATGATCGCGTGGCTAAAGAAGCGCAAACCGCTTCCCACCACGCCCCTCAGCGATTTTCAGCGCCTGCGCCACGAAATACGCCCCTGTGACGTACTTCTGATCGAAGGTCGCTCGCGCGTGAGCGACGTGATCAAGCTCATCACCCAGAGCCCCTGGTCTCATGCCGCCCTGTATCTGGGGCGTTTGCACGATATTGAAGATCCGCTGCTGCGGGACGTTGTTCAGCAGCACTTTATGGGCCCGGCAGACACCCAATTGATTGTGGAGAGCGAACTGGGGCTGGGCACCGTGGTACGCCCCCTCACGGTGTACGAAGGCGAGCACCTGCGTATCTGCCGCCCACGCGGTATCGACTTTGCGCGCACCCAACGGGTGATAGCCTACGCGATCGGGCGCCTGGGGACCCAATACGACGTGCGCCAGATATTCGACCTGGCCCGCTTCATGTTCCCGTGGTTTATGCTGCCCAGGCGGTGGCGCTCCAGCCTGTTCAAAAAGAACCCGGGCGCAAACACGCACACGGTGTGCTCCACCATGATTGCCGAAGCCTACGGCTCAGTGCAATTCCCTATCCTGCCGCTGGTAAAACGAGGCGATAACGGCGACGTCCGCCTGTACCGTCGCAACCCCAAACTCTGTACGCCGAGTGACTTCGATTACTCGCCCTACTTCGACATCATCAAGTACCCCTTCCTGGACTTCGGCAATTACGCCAGCTCCAAGCTGTCGCCCTATCACGGCTCGCTGGAATTAACGGAGGAAGAACGGGATTTTTATATCGCGCCCGATCCGTTGGCAGAAAACCAACAACCCGGGGCGAGTGATGAGGGAGAGCGCCGTAGCGCTCTAAGCAAATAAAGGGCAATAATGGGCGGCGAGCGCTGCCCTGTCAGGCCTTACCGTTCAGTATCAGGCGGACGTTGATGACACCTTCCAATTGCCGCATCTGCTCCAACACTGCATCAGACGGCGTATCTGCCACGTCGATGAGGTTGTAGGCAATCTGGTCGCGGCTCTTGTTGAGCATGTCGATCACGTTGATGTTTTCATCTGCGAGGATCGCCAGCACAGAGCCAAGGATCTTGGGCACATTGCTGTTGGTAACAGCCAGACGCGTACCCGGGCAACGCTCCAGTTGCAGACTGGGGAAGTTCACCGAGTTGCGGATGTTGCCGTTCTCCAGGAAATCACGGAGTTGCTCCGCGGCCATCACGGCACAATTTTCTTCGGCTTCATCGGTGCTGGCACCGATGTGCGGCATCAGGACGACGTCGTCGCGGCCAATCAAGCCTGGAGCCGGAAAGTCCGCTATGTATTTGCGTAACTGCCCTGCTTCCAGCGCCGCCAACAAATCCTTGCCGTCGACGATTTCCTGCCGCGCAAAGTTCAGCAGACAGGCATTGGGTTGCATGGCTGACAGCAGATCGGCATTGACCAGGCCACGGGTGCTGTCCAGCACGGGCAGGTGCAGGGTGATGTAATCGCAACGCGCAAACAGTGAGGCGAGCGCATCCGCGCGCTGTACCTGACTGGGCAGCCGCCAGGCGGCCTCAACAGACAGCGCGGGGTCGTAACCGACCACTTCCATGCCCATGGTCAGAGCCATTTCCGCGACCAGAGAGCCAATCGCACCCAGACCCACCACACCGAGCCGCTTGCCAACCAACTCGCTACCCTTGAATTCCTTTTTGTGTGCTTCCAGCGTCTTGTTCAGTTCTGACTCGTCGCTCATCCCGCCTAGCGTGTCGACGTAGTTGATACCTTCGATCACACCGCGCGAGCCCAGCAACAGCGCTGTGGCCACCAGCTCTTTCACCGCGTTGGCATTTGCCCCGGGCGAATTGAACACCGGAATACCGCGCTCAGTGCACTCAGAGACGGGAACATTGTTGGTGCCCGCCCCGGCGCGGGCGATCGCCAGCACTGAAGCGGGAATGTCTGCGGACTGCAGCTTGTGAGAGCGCAGCAGGATGGCATCCGGGCTGGCAAACTCACTGGCGATTTCGTAGCGATCCCGTGGCAGGCGATCCAGCCCCTTCACGGAGATCTGATTCAGCGTCAGAACTTTCGATACCATGCTTCCCTCGGTATTCGGAGATTAAAGAACGTCGATGTCGGCGCGACTTTGCAACGCGGACAGGTGCTCGATGTCGAGCAAGCGGCTGTGCTCAACACCCAGCTGGCGACGCAGTCCGTTGCGGGCTGCCTCGGGCATTACCGCCAGTTCACCCGGTGTGACTTTCGCCACCTCGAATACCAGGGCGTCGCCCGCGGCGTCGATGACAAAATCAAATTCGGACTCGCCCGCTGCCGGGGTCGGCAAGCGGAAGGCACGATTCAACACACTGCGTGGTACTGACAGTGAGCTTCGGCCTGCGCCCAACTCCACCTGCCACTCATAACCTGCAGCCGTGGCGACGGCTTCCACGCCCTCTCCTGCTCGCAATTTTTCCAGCGCACTTTGCGCTGCACTGGAAACACCTTCTCGGGCGCGTTCCAGGGCAATACGGCTTTCGATCTCCGCCGCTACACTTTCCAGCGGCAGGCGTTCCGGGGTGTTGTGCTGACGAATACGCAATACCACATAGTGATCGCCGGATAGCTCGATCACTTCGCTGTTGTGCCCGCCCTGGAGCACGTCGTCGGAGTACAGCGCGGCCTGCACAAGGGCATTGGAAAACAGCTCGTCACTGGTATCACGGGTAATGCCATCGCGTTGTTGCAGCTCCAGTTCCATGGTGCCAGCCGGACCAGCCAGATCCTCGGCATTGAAGCTGAGGTCTCGCAGACGCTCCACGGCGGAGACCAGCTCACCGGCAGCTTGTCGCTCCTGCACCTGGCGCTCCAGCTGCTCGCGCATCTCTGCCAGTGCCGGTGCAGAGCCCTCACGCACCTCGGTCACCTTCACCAGATGTAGACCGGCTTCGGTTTCGATCGCTTCGGAAACCACATCGACTTCCAGCACCTCAATGGCTTCTTCCATCGCTTCCGGGAAGGCGTCGCCCGTGGTGTAACCCAGGTCGCCGCCGAAGCTGGCTGAACCGATATCGTCAGAGTGAACCTTGGCAAGCTCTTCAAACGCTTCACCGGCGGCCAGAGCGGTTTGCACCACGGCAACACGAGCGTTCAGGTCCTCGTCGGACTCTCCATCGCGGGGCTCAAACAAGATGTGAGAGACGCGACGTTCGGTGGCGTATTGGTAGTCTTGAATAGCCAACTCGTACTCTGCCTGCAGATCGTCCTCAGAGACGGGCACAAAGAAGGCTTCGGGCGTCAGTTCCAGATAAGTCACGTCAACGCTTTCCGCGGTCATGAACTCATCGGCCTGGGCTTCGTAGTAAGCGGCGACATCGCCTTCGCTGACGCTGTCATCAACCAGGTATTCGTCCATCGGGATGATCAGGTAGCGCAAATCCCGCTGTTCAGCGTTGAATCGAGCGCTTAAAGCCATCTCGCCAGGGGTGACGAAATCACTACCAGCAATGCCAGAACGCAATTGGTTGACCAGCAGGTCATTGGCCAGGGATTGCTTGAACATGGCGGGACTGTAGCCATTGCTCGCAAGAACTGAACGATAGGCTTCCGGAGAAAACTGGCCATTGATCTGGAACTGCGGCATCGAGGCGATAATTTCACCCAACACCGGCTCGGGGACGACCATTTTTTCGCCCTGGGCTGCCTGGATCAGCACGCGTTGCTGGATCAGGCTCTGGATCGCTTCCGCCTGCAGGCGTTGATCGTCGAGCAGACTGGGGTCGATGTTATCGCCCATCATCTGCAGTAGTTGGCGTTGCCGCGTTTGTACGACCTGCTGTACTTCTTGCGGGCTAATCGCTTCGCCGTTGACTTCTGCAACGCTGTTGCTGCCGCCACCGAGCAAGATGGACTCGATACCGAAAATAGAGAAGGAAATGACGATCAGGCCGATAATAATTTTGGCGGCCGTGCCCTGTATGTTCGAGCGAATATCCTGGAGCATGGGAGTGTCCGTGTACTGTTAAAAAAAAAGCGCACTGGGAAAGTGCGCCTTTTTGATCCTGTTGCTACTTATTCCGCGGCGCCGCGACTGTTAATCAAAACTGCGGCTCGCGTGTTGCGATAATCAGGAGTTTACCGCGTCCTTCAGGGCCTTACCGGCCTTGAAGCCGGGCACCATGGCCTCGGGAATCTGGATCTCTGCGCCGGTTTGCGGGTTACGGCCAGTACGAGCTGCACGCTTCTTCACCGCGAAAGTACCGAAGCCAACCAGGGAAACGGTGTCCTCTGCTTTCAGTGCTGCAGTAATCGCGTCAACAGTCGCATCCAGCGCACGACCGGCAGCAGCCTTCGGCAGGTCGGCGGCTTCTGCGATCGCATCAATCAATTCAGTTTTGTTCACTCTGGTCCCCTTGGAGATAGTCTTGGAGGTGATTGTTAGAGCCCTGTATACCGGGGCTTTTAGACACGCGACTTTACACCGTTCGTCTGAACAAGGTCAATAAACTCGCGGGTTCTAGTGGGTATTAATTCGGTTTTTTTCGTCCTGTGCGCTTTCCGCCGAGGGGGACAGCGTATCTGCCAGATACTCTTCATCAGAGAGCGGCTCCGGTGAACTCTCCAGTGCGATGTCCAGTACCTCGTCTATCCATTTTACTGCACGAATTTCGAGGTTATCGGTGATATTGTCCGGAATTTCCTTCAGGTCACGCTCATTCTCGCGGGGAATGATGACGGTTTTGATGCCGCCCCGGCGCGCCGCCAGCAGTTTTTCCTTGAGGCCGCCAATCGGCAACACCTCACCCCGCAGGGTGATCTCACCCGTCATCGCCACATCGGCTCGTACTGGAATACCGGTGTAAACCGACACCAGCGCGGTGCACATCGCAATACCCGCACTCGGGCCATCCTTCGGAGTGGCACCTTCGGGAACATGAATGTGAACGTCGTGAGTATCGTGGTAACGTGCAGTAATACCGAGCAACTGGGAGCGGCTGCGAACCACCGTCATCGCTGCCTGGATTGATTCCTGCATCACGTCACCGAGCGAGCCGGTTTTTACGTGACGACCTTTACCGGATACCGCAACGGCTTCAATGGTCAACAACTCACCGCCCACTGAAGTCCAGGCCAGGCCGGTGACCTGACCAATTTTGTTCTCTTCCTCGGCGATACCGTAATTAAATTTACGCACACCCAGCAGATCGGGCAGCATTTCGGGCAACACCTCGTGCTGCCCTTCGCGTTCCCCGAGGGCGAAGGCCTTGACCATCTTGCGGCAGATTTTGGCCATTTCGCGTTCCAGGGCGCGCACACCCGCTTCCCGGGTGTAATAGCGAATCACATCGATCACGGTCGCTTCAGGGATCGACAGTTCGTCTTTCTTCAGACCGTTCAGTTTGATTTGCTTGGGAATCAAATAACGCTCGGCGATATTGACCTTTTCATCCTCGGTGTAGCCGGGAATCCGGATCACTTCCATGCGGTCCAGCAGCGGGCCAGGGATGTTCATCGTATTCGACGTACAGACAAACATCACGTCCGACAGGTCGTAATCCACTTCGAGATAGTGATCGTTAAACGCGTGATTCTGCTCCGGATCCAGTACCTCCAGCATGGCAGACGCCGGATCACCGCGGTGATCCATGCCCATCTTGTCGATTTCATCGAGCAGGAACAGCGGATTTTTTACGCCGGCCTTGGACATTTTTTGCAGTAATTTGCCGGGCATGGAACCGATGTACGTGCGGCGGTGGCCGCGAATTTCCGCTTCATCGCGCACACCACCCAGGGCCATGCGGACAAACTTGCGATTGGTGGAGCGCGCAATGGACTCGCCCAAAGAGGTTTTACCCACACCGGGCGGGCCGACGAGACAAAGCACCGGGCCTTTCATTTTGCGTACGCGCTTCTGCACCGCGAGGTATTCGAGAATGCGGTCTTTCACTTCTTCCAGACCGTAGTGATCTTCATTGAGGATCTGTGTGGCGCGCTTCAGGTCGTGTTTTACCTTGCTGCGCTTGGTCCACGGCACATTGACCATCCAGTCGATGTAGCTGCGCACCACTGATGCCTCGGCGGACATCGGAGACATCATTTTCAACTTGTTCAGTTCGCCAAGGGCTTTATCCCGCGCTTCGGCAGGCATTTTGGCTTCATCGATACGCGACTGCAGCTCGTCCAGCTCGCTGGGTGCCTCGTCCATCTCACCCAGTTCTTTCTGGATCGCCTTCATCTGCTCATTGAGATAGTACTCGCGCTGACTCTTCTCCATCTGCTTCTTGACGCGGCCACGGATGCGTTTTTCAACCTGGAACAGGTCGATTTCCGCTTCCATGAGCCCCATCAGGTGTTCCAGACGCTGGCGTATGCTGGAAATTTCGAGGATCTTCTGTTTCTCCTCGAGTTCCACACCCATATGCGCGGCGATAGTGTCAGCGAGGCGACCTGGCTCGTCGATGCCACTGAGTGAAGTCAGCACTTCGGCCGGCACTTTTTTGCTCAGGGTGACGTACTTTTCAAACTGACTGACGGTGGAGCGCAACAGGCCTTCCACCTCGTCCTCGGGTATGTCGTCAGTTTCCACCTCACGGACAGCGGCAACCGTGAACTCGCCTTCGTCATCGACGCTTTCGATCACGGCGCGATAGCCACCTTCCACCAGCACCTTGATGGTGCCGTCGGGTAATTTCAGCAACTGGAGAATGTTGGAGACAGTGCCAACCTGGTAGATGTCATCCACACCGGGGTTGTCGTCAGAGGCATTGCGCTGGGCAACCAGGAGCACCTGCTTGTCGTTTGACATGGCGTCTTCCAGCGCCTGGATGGACTTTTCCCGCCCCACGAAGAGCGGCAGCACCATGTGCGGATAGACCACCACGTCGCGCAGGGGCAGCAGGGGCAGTTCGACAGAAGACGAGGACATAGTTCACTCCAGTTCAACCAACGCAGCGCGAACAGCGCACTTCAAGTGTTGGTTATGGGGCCTGAACGGATTATTGCAAGCCCCGGGGCTTGTTTCGTATGCCCACCACCGGGACC
Source organism: Gammaproteobacteria bacterium (assembly GCA_030427085.1). Classification (GTDB taxonomy): domain Bacteria; phylum Pseudomonadota; class Gammaproteobacteria; order Pseudomonadales; family Halieaceae; genus JAUHXH01. The sequence continues at coordinate 791,498 of JAUHXH010000001.1, forward strand.
CGGCGGTGGGTGCGCTATTGAATGCTAGTCCTCGCTAGAGGCAGCCAGGGCGGTTTCCGCACTCTGGTAGACGAGCAGCGGTTCAGAATCGCCGCGAACGACCGATTCGTCAATTACCACCTTGGCGACATCGTCACGCGAGGGAATGTGGTACATGCTGTCCAGCAGGATACCTTCCAGAATGGAGCGAAGGCCACGAGCGCCAGTTTTGCGTTCCATCGCCCTCTCTGCCACCGCGCGCAGGCCGTCTTCGCGGAAGTCCACTTCCACGTCTTCCATCTCAAACAGTTTGGCGTACTGTTTGGTGAGGGAGTTCTTGGGCTCGGTGAGGATCTGCACCAGGGCATCCACATCGAGCTCTTCCAGAGTCGCCACAACCGGCAGGCGACCCACAAATTCCGGGATCAGGCCGTACTGCACAAGGTCTTCGGGGGCCAGGTCCGCGAGTAATTCACCCACGTTCTTGGACTCGTCCTTGCTTTTCACCTCGGCGCCGAAGCCGATACCGCCCTTCTCGGAGCGATCGCGAATCACCTTATCCAGGCCGGCAAATGCGCCACCGCAGATAAACAGGATATTCGAGGTGTCTACCTGCAGGAACTCCTGCTGGGGATGCTTGCGCCCGCCTTGAGGCGGAACGGAGGCAACCGTACCCTCGATCAACTTCAGCAGGGCCTGCTGCACGCCCTCCCCTGACACATCGCGGGTGATGGAGGGGTTATCGGACTTGCGGGAGATCTTGTCGATCTCGTCGATGTAGACGATGCCCACCTGAGCCTTGTCCACGTCGTAATCGCATTTCTGCAGCAGCTTCTGGATAATGTTTTCAACATCCTCACCCACGTAACCCGCCTCGGTGAGGGTGGTAGCGTCGGCGATCGTGAAGGGAACATCCAGCAGGCGCGCCAGCGTTTCGGCCAGCAGGGTTTTGCCGCTACCGGTGGGACCCACCAGCAGAATGTTGCTCTTGCCGAGCTCTACTTCGTCGGCGCGGCTGGCCTGGCCGTGGCGCAGGCGCTTGTAGTGGTTGTACACCGCTACAGACAAGACTTTCTTGGCCCGTTGCTGGCCAATCACGTACTCGTCGAGGATTTCCTTGATTTCCTGCGGGACGGGCAGGCGGTCCTGCTTGGCGTCGCCTGAGCCTTCCTGAACCTCTTCACGAATGATGTCGTTACACAGATCGACACACTCATCGCAGATAAAGACAGAAGGGCCGGCGATCAGTTTGCGGACTTCGTGCTGGCTTTTGCCGCAGAACGAGCAATACAGCAATTTACCGCTGTCATCACCCGATGTTGTGCTTTCATCGCTCATTAACTGACCATGCTCTTTGCATTACTACATCATCTGAAACCTAAGATGATGTTTTTCTGAATATTTTGCAAGCCCGAAGGCCGCATTCATCACGCTATCCGGGCCAATCTGCGGCCCCGCGCTGGGGGCCGCATGACCATTGGATTCGGGGGTCAGCGTTTGCTGACCACCTCATCGATCAGGCCGTAAGCCTTGCTTTCTTCGGCGTTCATGAAGCGATCGCGCTCGGTATCTCGCTCGATTGTTTCCAGATCCTGCCCGGTATGGGAGGCCATCAGCTCATTCAGGCGCTGCCGCAAAATGAGGATTTCCCGTGCCTGGATCTCGATATCGGTGGCCTGACCCTGAGCACCGCCGCTGGGCTGGTGGATCATCGTACGGGCATTCGGGAGACAGAAGCGCTTACCCGGTGCACCGCCGGCGAGCAGGAAGGCACCCATGCTGGCCGCCTGGCCCACGCACATGGTGCTCACGTCGGGTTTGACGAACTGCATGGTGTCGTAGATGGACATACCCGCGGTCACGGAGCCGCCGGGGGAGTTAATGTAGAGGTGAATGTCCTTGTCCGGATTTTCGGACTCCAGGAACAACAACTGGGCCACCACGAGGTTGGCCATCTGGTCTTCCACCGGGCCGACCAGGAAGATAATGCGCTCTTTGAGCAGGCGGGAGTAGATATCGAAAGAGCGTTCGCCGCGGGAGGTTTGCTCCACGACCATCGGCACCAGGCCCAGATTGTTAACCGACTGCCGGCTGATGCCGTCGAACTGATGTGACATAGATAGTGCCCCTGGGGTTGGATTATGGGTATCGGGGCGGCCAAATGCCGCCCCGGCGGGGGCACGGGTCAGGCCTGGGCCTGGTTCTGACCGCGGCGCAGGGCCTCCTGATACGTGCACTCCTCATCAGTTATGTTGGCATTCTCCAGCAGTTTTTCAACCACTTGCTCTTCCATAACCATAGATTCTACTGAAGCCAGCTGTTCCGGGTTGGCGTAGTACCATTCCACAACACTTTCCGGGTCCTGGTAGGTAGAGGCCATTTCCTCAACGGCGGCGCGAACTTTCTCGCCATCGGCCTTGTAATCACCCTTGCTAACCAGCTCAGACAGCACCAGACCAAGCTTGACGCGGCGCTGGGCCTGCTCGTCGAACATCTCGTTCGGCAACAGGGACTTCAGATCCATATTTTCAGCGGAAGCGCCGCCGAACTGTTGGAACATCTGCTGGCGCAGACCGTCGATTTCCTGCTCTACCAGAGCGCGGGGCACTTCCAGAGACTCATGAGCCGCAAGGATGGCATCCATCACCTGGCCCTTGAGCTGGTTTTTAACGGAATTGCCGAGCTCGCGGGTCATGTTGTCGCGAATTTCCTGACGGAAGCGCTCTTCACCGCCCTCTTCCACGCCGTACTGGGCAAAGAATTCCTCACCCATTTCAGCCAGCACCATCTCTTCGATCTTGTTCAGCTTGACCACAAACTCAACGGCGGCGCCCTTGAGCTCTTCGCTGTGATAGTCCTCGGGGAAAGTCAGGGCCAGGGTTTTTTCCTCGCCTGCTTTCATACCCTCGATACCGGCTTCAAAGCCAGGAATCATACGGCCGCTGCCCAGTTCCAGATCACTGCCCTCGGCGGAACCACCTTCAAAGGCTTCACCGTCACGAGTGCCGGTGTAGTCGATGTTGACGCGGTCGCCTTCAGCGGCAGCGCGCTCCACTTCGGTCCACTGGCCCTGCTGCTTGCGGAAAATTTCGATCATTTCGTCGATATCGCCGTCAGTGACTTCGGCAACGGGACGGGTCACGTCGAAACCGGTGACGTCCTGCACCTGCACTTCGGGGAACACTTCGAAAGTGGCCACGTACTCCAGGTCCTTGCCCGCTTCCAGTGAGCGAGGCTCGATGGACGGCTGGCCGGCGGGACGCAGTTTTTCTTGCGTGACCGCTTCCTGGAAGGACTGACTCATCACCTCGCCCAGTACTTCCTGGCGAACACCGGCGCCGTAACGCTGGCGGATCACCTTCATCGGGACTTTACCGGGGCGGAAACCGTCCAGACGGATGTTCTTGGCGGCCTTTTTCAGACGCTCGTCTACGGCGCTGTCGACGCGAGCGGCGGGGACCCCAACGGTCAGGCGGCGCTCCAGGCCGGAAGTCGTTTCAATTGAAACCTGCATGAAAAACCCTCTTGCACTCTCTGCCGGCTTATACCGGCCTTACATGGCTAAGCCCGCCCCCTTCAGGAGCAGACCTTGAATACTGGTGCGGAAGGGGGGACTTGAACCCCCACACATTGCTGCACTAGAACCTAAATCTAGCGTGTCTACCAATTCCACCACTTCCGCAGATTGCCGCGCCCCTCACAAATGTCGGAAAAAGCCTGACATTCGCGAGCTAACTCATTGAATAAAATGAATTAATTTCCGGAAATTGCCTGAATTGGGGGCAGCCGCAAGGGCGCAGATTCTGCCACAAAGGCGGGCCCGGTTCAACCGCTCAGATACGGGGCCTTGCCAGCAGGAATACCCGCGGGTGCTCCGCCCCACCCTCACTTAGCTGACATTGGTAGTCGGCCGGGAGAAAGAAGGCCTGCTCGGGAGCGAAAACCTGGCCCTCGAGCACCAGTTCCCCACTGACCATCATGCCCAGGGCGTAGTCGCTACCGGCACTGAGATGCCAGCCCGCCCCGACATCGAGGCGCACACGGTCAACGCTGAAGTCCTCAAAATCCACGATCCGCTCCACCAGCACACCGTCGCCAGACTCCAGCACCTTAAAGGCGGGCTCCTGCGGTGTATCCAGATGGGCCACGGCCATGGCCGCACGGGTATCCCAGTGATCCTGTGTTAATACTTTCTGCGCGAAAGACAATATAAGCCGCTCGTACACCGGCGTCTGAAATTCGATGGTTCGGACCCCATGCTGCAAGGAATGGGGTGTATCCAGCGGAACCGAGACCACGTCACCCACCTGCAGCGGGCGCATGGCAGAGAAGCGATTCATTGCCGCGCGCAGTTCGCGCTCTTCCTGATAGAGCGCTTCTGCCGACTCTTCCCCGGCGTCCTGCTGGCTATCTATAGTGCGCCGCACTGCCTCATAGGCATCCACGGCCGTCAGGTAAGCGGTGCGAAAGGCCTCATCATCGCGGTACTCAGCGCGTAGTTCCTGATTGAATCCGTAGCGGATATAACCCGTCCCATCCGGCCAGGCGCCAGTGTCGACATGGGTGACCACATAGACTTCGCGCTTTTCGCGGTGAAGCTCATAGTAGAGGTCACCCCTTACCTCCTCCGCCAGAGGATCGAGTATTTTCAGCAGCACCAGGCGCTCCGGGACATGGGACCCCGGCATGGCAGCCAGCACCCAGGGAATTGGCAGGGCCAGGTCTCCACTGCGGAATTGACTCAGGCCACGACGCTCGACGCCGCTGAACCAGACTTCACGCCCCCAGGGCTTGGGTTCGATGTGTGGCGACAACCCGAGTACATTGTCTGGCACCAGCATCGGAGTACTCGCCGCATCGCACCAGCTGCGAAATTGCGCTTCACCGGACATTTCATCTGCTGGCTGATCGAAGGCATTACTCACACTGTAGGCAGCCACTCCGCCCTCTCCGTCGGCCAGATAAAGTGCAACCAGATCGATGGCTGGCGAGTCCTCCAACCAGTACTGAGCAAGAGAGAAATCCACCCGCAGCAAATCACCAGCCACGGCGTGCGGCAACCAACGCAACAGCACCTCTCGCGGCGGAGTCGAGTCGGCGGGGTGCAGCGTCAGGTAGTCGCTCATCGAAATGGATTCTCCGGCGGGGTATCAGTCAGTAAGGCACGCGGGGTCGAAAGTATATTCGCCCCGCAGCCAGGCCACCATCTCCTGCGCCGCGGGGTGCTGAAACTGGCTATAGGATTGCAGCAGGCGCTGACGCTGCTCGGGTTCGAGGCCGTCCAAACCGGCGTCCTGCACCAAGGGGATATCACTCAGCAGTTGCCGGGCCAGCGACTCGCCGAAGTGCGCTTGCGCCCAGGTCGGAAAATCACCTGAAGAGCCGTAAAGCGAGGCCAGCCCGAACAGTGGCAGCAGTGACAAATACCCCTGGTTCATGGGATTGCACAGGTGGCCCGAAACCTGCGGACAATCAGGCAACTCATCACGCCCGCTGAGTGCGCGCAAGTGCAGAAAGCGGGACATTTTCTGGCCGTCGTTGACCGGATAGTTGTCCCACAGCACCAGCGGGCGCCCCAGTTCAGCTGCTGCCGCCTCGATATCGGCGCGCGCCACCTGGTCCGAGCAGACTTTGGCGCCAGTCCAGAAAATATCCACACCTGAGGGCAAGGCCTCCCCCAGGCGCTGCCAGTAATCGGGTGGGCGCCGGCCAAATACCTTCTCTAATATGGGGTCAAAGCTGTAGTAAGTTGGGCAGACCAGATGGCGCCCCGCCTCACTCCACTGCAGGATATCTGCCACAATTTCGACCTGCCGCGCCGCCAGATCGGGCTGGTCGCCAGGCATGTCGTCGAACAGGATGGCCAGCACGGCCACGCCAAGGCTATTGATTTGCGAGACTTTACGGCGCAATGCCTCTCGCTCGGCAGCGCCGTAAGACTGGTAAAGGGCAAAGGGAGAAAGCCCTACACCAAACAACAATTCGCGTTCCCGGTAGGTATCGGCCAATGTACGTAGCTCGGTGTACTTCTCCTCAGGCCAGCTGGACTGCCATTCCCGTCGCAAATAGGGGTCATTTTTCGGCGCATAGAGATAGGTATTGAGCCCGGTATCGGCCAAAAATCCCGCGTAAGCGGCACGTAATTGCTGGCTCCAGGCGCGCCCATAGAACCCTTCGATCACACCCGCGAGAAAATTTTCACGGGGCTTTGCACCGGCCCCCGTCACGGTAGCCAAATCCCGGCGGCGAATATGCAACTCATATCCATATTCCAAAAAATGCTAAAAATACTCAAAAACCCCTGTGGAAAAGTACCAAGTTTGAGCGATACTAGGAGTGTGGCCACCTATCCCCTTGCAAACACCGGGTGGCTGCGGAGGCACTCCCTATGCCTCCAGGGAAGCAATTCCTTTATGTTTCACTCCTAATGGTCTTATTGGGTCCCTTTTGGGACCCATTTTTTTAGGCGTAAAATTCATATAAATCAATCGTTTGGGATGGGTTTTTAAGGTTTAGCCTTAGAATTACATCGTGTGGGTGGGTCGATCGGAAGACAGAGAGCCCGCCAGATGGTTTTCGATTTTGGAGTTGGCGGCGGCATCCTGCTCGCTGAATTGCACGCCGATGCCCGCCGTGCGGTTACCCTGGGCACCGCGCGGCGTTATCCACACCACCGTACCTGCAATCGGGATCTTCTCAGGCTCATCCATCAGGCTTAGCAGCATGAAAACCTCGTCACCTATGCGGTAGGGCTTGTTGGTGGGAACGAACAGGCCGCCATGCTCCAGATAGGGCATGTACGCGGAGTACAGCACCGCCTTGTCCTTGATCGTCAGGGACAGGATGCCGTTTCGACTACCTCCGGGCGCTTCACTCATATCAAAGGCCTTGTTCAAAAAACCGATACTAGCAGAGGCTCAGGCCGGTCCCAATCGGGTTTCCAGCATTAACAGCAGATTTTCTATAAAAAGTTCGCGGTTGGGATTGGCCCCCGCAGCAAAGGCCCGGCGCTGCCCGATGCAGTCGTCCAGCAGCTGGAACAATACCCGCCCACGCGGACTGGCTAGCGCCTCTGCGCTCAGGGACTGGGCGTGGGATTGCAGGAAACGCACCACCTGCGCCAGGAATTCTGCGGGCGACAAATCTTTGGCCGCCTGCACCACCTTGCGCCGCTCCCCTCGCCCACCAATCAGTGCGGCCAGCATCTCGGGCAAGGCCACCAGTGATTCCAGTTCCGGATTGGCCCATAACTCTGCCGCCAGCAACGGCTGATTACCCGCAAGCCCCAGCAGACGCTCGCTCTGGCTACGCTCGCCGGTGGTCAGGTCCAACCAGGCGAGGCTCTGTTCAGGAGTCGGCTGGCTCAATGTGTGCTGTTGGCAGCGCGAGCGGACCGTGGGCAACAGGCGCACCGGCGAACTGCTCAACAACATGAGGTGGGTGTTTTCAGCCGGTTCCTCCAGACACTTGAGCAGGGCATTGGCGCTGTTGCGGTTCATTGCCTCCGCCGGGGTGATCACAATGACCTTGCGCTCACCCAGTCCGGCGGTATGTCCACTAAAGGCGATAGCGTCCCGGATGTAATCAATCTTGATTTGCTGCTTGCCTTCCTCCGGCGCAACCCAGCGCAAATCCCCGTGAGTACCGGCACGGCTCAGCTCGCAGGCGTGGCACTCGCCACAGTTGAGGCCATCGCGTGGCTGGTGACACAACAGCAGGCGCGCCAACGCCATGGCGAAACGCGCCTTGCCACTGTACGCGGCACCGCCCAGCAACAGAGCATGTGGAAGGCGCTTCTGGCTGAACTGTTCGCCCAGCCGCGCCCAGCTTTCGCCCTGCCAGGGCATGGCGGTACTGATGGCCGGTAAACCCGACTCCGGTGAATCAGCCATGTGAAGCACGCTCCAGCAGGTGCTCGGCAATCTGTGCAACCTGCTGCTGCACGTCAGCCAGTGGTCGCGCAGCATCGACAACGTGGAAGCGTTCCGGCTCTGCCTCAGCGCGCGCCAGGTAAGCTGCACGCACACGTTCGAAAAACGCCACATCCTCGCGCTCAAAACGGTCCAGTTCACCGCGCCCTCGGGCGCGTGCCATGCCCACTTCCGCCGGCGCATCCAGCAAAACTGTGGCATCCGGCCGCAGGTCACCCTGTACCAGGGATTCCAACTGGGCGATCACCGACACATCCATAGCGCGCCCCCCACCCTGATACGCAAAGGTAGCGTCGGTAAAGCGGTCGCAGATCACCCAGTCCCCCCGCGCCAGGGACGGCTCGATGACCTCTGCCAGATGCTGGGCCCGGGCAGCGAACATCAAAAGCAGTTCGCTCAGGTCGGAAGGGGGTACACCGTCGGGCTGTAGCAGCAATCCACGCAAGGATTCTCCCAACACTGTGCCGCCGGGTTCGCGGGTCAAGCGGCTTGGAATGCCCCGCTCTGCGAGCAGCGTTTGCAGGAGCATGATGTTGGTACTCTTGCCAACACCTTCCCCGCCTTCCACGGTAATGAAGCGGCCGCGCATCAGCGAGGCACCACCGGACTGGAACGGTAATCCTTGCGCCGGGTTTTCTGGTAGCGTTTCACCGCTGCCTCGTGCGCTTGCAAGGTATCGGAAAATTCATGCGTACCGTCGCCGCGTGCGACGAAATAGAGCGCGGTGCCCGGCTCCGGATGGAGGGCGGCGCGAATCGCTGCGAGGCCCGGCAATGCGATCGGTGTGGGCGGCAGGCCGTGGTGTCGATAGGTGTTGTAGGGATTGTTCTGGTCCTTCAGGTGTTTGCGTCGCAGGTTACCATCGAAGCCCTCCCCCAGACCATAAATCACAGTGGGATCAGTTTGCAGGCGCATGCGCTGCTGTAGTCGGCGCACGAATACACCGGCAATCTGGCCACGCTCCTGCGGCACGCCGGTTTCCTTTTCGACCACGGATGCCATGATCAGGGCCTCGTGAGGACTCTCGTAAGGCAACCCAACATCGCGCTGGGGCCACTCTTGTTCAAGGACTTTCGCCATGCGATGGAAAGCCCGTGTCAGGATATCGAGGTCCGAGGCCCCCGCTTCAAAGCGGTAGGTATCGGGGAAAAACAGACCTTCCAGGGAGGTCCGATCCGCCGCCAGTGCGCGCAGCGCAGGGTCGTTAACTCCAGTCAGCGTCTGCTGCAGATTGTCATTACTCTGCAAACGAAGCAGCGCTTCACGCAAGTTAAGTCCCTCGGGCAGGGTCACCTGATAGTGAATGACATCGCCGCTGATCAACAAGGCCAGTAAGCTGTAGCTGTCCAGCCCCGGGTGCAATTGATATTCGCCGCGTTTGATCCGCGCGTCATCGCCGCGCAAGCGGGCATACCAGCGCAGCAACTGCGGGTCCGCCAACACGCCATCACGGGCCAGGCGCCGCGTGAGCGCCGCGGCGCTATCACCGGCACCAACATTTAACCGAAAGCCTGCCTCCGGAATATTTAACGGTTGCGCCAGCCGTCGCTTGGCTTCCAGAAAGCCTACACCCAGCGCGAGCAGAACCAGCAGGATCAGCACCAGCAATACACGGAGCCACTTCATGGGGTCTGTCTCGCCAGTTCAGCGCGTAGTGTGTCGCTCATTGGGTGACTGGACCAGCGACGATCGAGGAACTGCCCTACCGGCACCACACCCCAGAGGCTATTGGTGCAGAAAACCTCGTCGGCACCAAGCAGGCGGTCCAGACTGACCTTATCTTCTGAGCACGCCACCGACAGCCCGGGCAGGACCGTCGTCAGCAGGTATTCCCGCACCGTACCCCGAATACCGCAGTCATTGATCGCGGGCGTGACGACGGAACTGCCCTCGACCAGAAAGAGATTGCCCTTGCCCACAGAGACCACCAGTCCGGCCTGGTCCTGCGCAGCGACGTCATCCACACCCTGCTCCATGGCATCAGCTGCCAACAATACCTGCTCCAGCCTGTTGAGGTGTTTGATACCGACCAGCGCTGGCTGGCTGGCCAGCCGAACTGCAGATGTAGCAAGGCTCAGAGGAGCCGCTTCCGGCGGCCAGGCGGGAGAAGCCAGCGGTGTGGCCGCAATCAGCAGTAAGGGTTCGGTGAGTGGATCGGGGCGATAACCCCGCCCGGTTGCACCTCGGGCAACCGTGAGCCTAAGCGTCGCGTGAGCGATGCTCGCAGCGCTGAGTTCGGCAGCAGCGGAAATCAGGCAGGACCGGGAAGTCGGTAAGCAATCCGGAATCTTCAGGCGGGACAGTCCATCAGCAAGCCGTGCCAAATGGGCTTCAAGCAGCAACAGGCGCCCCTGAGAGAGGCGCAGAGTTTCAAACAGCCCGTCACCAAAGTCGAAGCCGCGACTCGGCAACGGCAGACTCTCGGTAGCTTGACCGTTCAGCCAGAAGCGCTGCGCTTGCGGCCCCGCATCCGTCACGCCGACGGATCAGTCCAGCTTGCTGAAAATCAGCGACCCGTTGGTACCACCAAACCCGAAGGAGTTGGACAGTACGCTGTGGATGGGACGCTCCTGCGCAGTATGAGGCACGTAATTGAGGTTACAGCCATCATCCAGGTTATCCAGGTTGATGGTGGGCGGCGCAACCTGGTCGCGGATGGCGAGGATAGAGAAAATCGCTTCCACCGAGCCCGCAGCACCCAACAGGTGGCCGATCATCGATTTGGTGGAACTCACGGCCACCTGCTCGGCAGCAGTGCCCAACACCGATTCCACCGCACGACTTTCGGCGACATCACCGGCAGGCGTGGAGGTGCCATGGGCATTGACGTAGTTGATCTTGGCCACATCGATGCCCGCATCGCGCACTGCGTTGTGCATGGAAGCGGCTGCACCGCGCCCATCCTCGGGAGGCAGGGTCATGTGGTAGGCATCGCCGCTCATTCCGAAACCGGTCAGCTCGGCGTAGATACGAGCGCCACGCGCTTTTGCAAACTCGTACTCTTCCAGCATGATCACACCGGCACCGTCACCCATGACGAAACCGTCGCGATCCTTGTCCCAGGGACGGCTGGCCGCCTGTGGATCGTCGTTGCGGGTAGACAGCGCCCGCGCGGCAGCAAAACCGCCCAATCCCACTGGCGTGGTAGCCATTTCAGCACCGCCTACCAGCATCGCATCACAATCACCCAGAGCGATGGAGCGTGCCCCCAGGCCGATGTTATGCGTGCCCGTCGTACAGGCAGTTACCACCGCCAGGTTGGGCCCAGCCAGATTGAATTTGATGGACAGGTTACCGGCGATCATGTTGATGATGGAACCGGGAACGAAGAACGGGGAGATGCGACGCGGACCGCGGGTGCGAACTACCTCGGTATTGTGCTCAATCTGGCCGATCCCGCCAATACCGGAGCCGATGGCACAACCCACGCGAGGTGCGATCTCTTCGGTAACCTCGAGACCGGAGTCTGCCATCGCCTGGATACCCGCGACCATACCGTACTGCACGAAGGTGTCGTACTTGCGGGCATCCTTGGACGACAGGTACTGCTCCACGTCCAGCCCTTTAACGCTGGCACTGAAGCGCGTGGTGTAGGCGGAAACATCAAAGGTGTCGATGGGCGCTACGCCGCTTTTACCCGCCAGGATGTTCTCCCAGGTTTGGTCTACGGTGTTACCCACGGGAGTCACTGCCCCCAGTCCTGTCACTACAACTCTTCTGCCGATCAAGGCGCTCTACTCCTGCAAACTTCTAATCAATGCGACGCCGGCACCATAAACAAGAAAAGCCGCTCTATCGTGAAATAGAAACGGCTTCGGGTGGTGCGGGAGTTGAATTAAGCCAGGTTCTCGTTGATGTAGTCGATGGCCAGCTTAACAGTGGTAATTTTCTCCGCTTCTTCGTCCGGGATCTCGGTCTCGAACTCTTCTTCCAGAGCCATCACCAGTTCTACAGTGTCCAGTGAATCCGCGCCAAGGTCTTCGACGAAAGAAGCTTCGGTCTGCACTTCTTCCTCTTTCACGCCAAGCTGTTCTGCAACAATCTTTTTAACGCGTTCTTCAATGCTGCTCATGATCTTAATCAACTCCTGTTGTTCGGTATTCAAACCTTAGTTGCGGTTCGAGCGCGCATTTTACTCTGATTTTCGGCAGAGATATAAGGGTTTTTTTAGTGCACGCACGCACCATTTTTTAATGCCGGTGATATTGCTTGCCGCTCAAGGGCTTAGCTCATGTACATGCCACCGTTAATGTGTACCGTTTCGCCGGTAATGTAGGCGGCTGCGTCGCTACACAAAAAGCTGACCAGCGCTGCGATCTCCTCGGGCTGGCCCAGGCGGCCCAGAGCAATCTGGCCCAGCATCAGATTGCGTTGGTCGTCGGTCAGCTCTCGCGTCATATCGGTGTCGATAAAGCCCGGGGCCACACAATTAACGGTGACAGAGCGTGACCCCAGCTCGCGAGCGAGTGCGCGGCTGAAGCCTTCTGCGCCGGCTTTGGTGGCCGCGTAGTTGCTCTGCCCGGCGTTACCCATGCTGCCAACGACGGAGGTGATATTAACGATCCGCCCCCAACGCGCCTTGGTCATGCCGCGCAAACAGGCCTTGCTGACGCGGTAGAGTGAACTGAGGTTAGTGTTCAGCACGCCATCCCATTCGTCATCTTTCATCCGCATCAGGATGTTATCGCGCGTGATACCGGCGTTGTTGACCAGCACCAAAGGTGCACCGAATTCCTTTGTGATCGCTGTCAACACTTCACTTACGCTATCCGCATTCGATACATCCAGCTTCATACCGCGGCCCGCGTTGCCCGCCTCAGACAGGTAGGCGGAAATGACGTCGCCACCGCCATCGCTGGTGGCGGTACCCACGACTGTATAGCCGTCGGCTGACAACTTCAGCGCGATGGCTTTGCCGATTCCGCGACTGGCGCCGGTAACCAGCGCGACTTTAGCTTGTGTTTCTTCTGACATGAACAACTCCTCGAGTAGGACAATCAGGCCAGCGCTGTGCGCGCCGCTTCAAGATCGGTGGGCGTTTCCAGGGCAAAGCTCTGCAGGGACTTGTCGATACGGCGGTTGAGGCCGCCCAGCACCTTCCCGGGCCCGCATTCAACAAACTGCGTAGCGCCCAGGCTGATCAGGCCCTGCAAACAGTCCGTCCACAATACCGGGCTGTAAATCTGCTCTACCATTAAAGCCCGGATCACTTCCGGATCGGACTCTGTTTTTGCATGCACGTTATGGACCACAGGGATTTGCGGTGCGCTAAGAGTCAATCCGGCCATTGCTTCGGCAAGACGCTCGCCTGCAGGTTTCATCAGTGAGGTATGGAAAGGAGCACTCACCGGCAAGGGCATCGCGCGCTTGGCACCGCCCTCTTTGAGAATCTCGATAGCCGCATCCACCGCTCCCTTGTGCCCGGCGATCACCACCTGGCCTGGCGAGTTGTAGTTCACTGCTGAGACCACTTCACCACTTTGTGCAGCTGCCTCATCACAGGCCGCCCGGATGGTGTCGTCCTCAACGCCAATGATGGCCGCCATCGCGCCCACCCCTACCGGAACCGCCGCCTGCATAAACGCACCACGTTGGCGCACCAGTTGTACTGCATCGGCAAAATCCAGCACGCCCGCGCACACCAGTGCAGAGAATTCACCGAGGCTATGTCCGGCCATGGCAACCGGCGCGCAACCACCCTGTGCTTGCCAGGCGCGCCACAGAGCGACGCTGGATGTCAGCAATACCGGCTGGGTTGTTTCGGTGAGATTGAGCTGCTCCTGCTCGCCGCTGCTGACCAATTGCCACATGTCGTAGCCGAGAGTATCGGAAGCCTGCTGGAAAGTGTCACGTACTTCGGGGAATTGCGCATGCGCTTCGCTGAGCATGCCGATTTTCTGGGAGCCCTGACCAGGGAATACAAAAGCGGTGCTGGCGGAAGAGTCAGTCATGGAGAGCCTGTCCTTAGGTTAGCCAAAGATCAGGCATGGCTTAGCCGGCCGGCGCCGGGCACGCAGCAGCTAGTTAGATCCGTACTGCGCGGTGAGCCATGCAATAGGGAATAAACAAAGGGCGGAAGCCGAAACCACCGCCCTGGGTGTTGTGCAACGACCGGTCAATGCCGGAACGCCGCCAACGCTCACCTTACTCGTCGTCTTTGCTGTCGACGACTTTCTTACCGCGGTAGAAACCGTCGGCAGACACGTGGTGGCGGCGGTGGGTTTCACCGGAAGTCTGGTCTACAGACAGGGTGGAACCGCTCAGCGCGTCGTGCGAACGACGCATGCCACGGCGGGAACGCGTCTTTTTGTTCTGTTGAACAGCCATTGTAAGCTCCTGCTACTCTTTGCCGGGCTTCAGTTGCGCCAGCATTTCAAACGGATTGGGGCGGTCGCTCTCGGCACCCTGCTCGGGTTCCTCGTCTTCCGTCCCTGTGTAATTCATCTGACAGTCATCGGCATCGTGATAGCTGACATAAGGCAAGGCCAGAATCAGCTCTTCTTCGACTACCGACCACAGGTCAGTCTTCTCCCCTTCCTCTATCAGCGGCTCCAGATGGCGCGGCAGATGCCTGGCCTGCTCGTCGGTGTAAACCACCGCGAGCTGGTGTTCGCCTTCCAGGGTAATCTCCATTGGCTCCAGGCATCGCTGGCATACGATTGCCACCGAGGCATTGAGCGAAACACTGAGAATACAGCGGTTTTCCTCGTCTTTAGAGAACGACAAAACCGCCTCAACGTCTCCGAGATCATCGGCCAAAAGGCCGCTGAATCGCTCGAGTTCCGGAAGGTTCAGGCACCCGCTGACTGTGACACCACGCGCGGCCGCCTTGCGAACGTCGAGCGTTTTCGGGAGGGGCTCAGTCAACATAGGCGCGCATCATAGGGACGGATTCGCCCCTTGTCAAAAAAATCTTTAAGATACAAACACTTCAAGCACTTATCCCCAAGCATGAGGGTTGCGCCATCCACGCCTGCTCCGAATTGATTCTAGCATCGACTTCGCCCTACCGCCGGGAACTGCTCGCCCGCCTTCAACTGCCCTTTCGCTACGTAGATCCCGGCGTGGTTGAGCTGGCACGATCCGGCGAGAACGGCACCGAACGCGCCCTGCGCCTGGCGGCTGAGAAATCCGCGGCGATTGCCGCCCAATTCCCCGAGGCACTGGTGATCGGCAGCGACCAGGTCGCCTGGGGCCCTGATGGACCGTTGCACAAGCCGGGAGATGCGGAAAGTGCTGTCGCCCAACTCATGGCGAGTCGCGGGCGCAGTGTCAGCTTTTTTACCGGAATCAGCCTGCAGGGCCACGCCCGGCAATTGCGACTGGAAGCGCTTGTACCGGTGACGGTGCGATTTCGATCATTCACCGAGTCCGAAGCACGCTCCTATATAGAGAAGGAACAGCCCCTGGACTGCGCCGGCAGCTTTCGCTGTGAAGGCCTGGGGATCGCCCTGTTTGAATCACTGGACACTCCCGACAGCACCGCACTGATCGGCCTGCCATTGCTAGCGCTGTGCGGGCTGTTACGAGAAGCCGGCGTCGAACCCCTCACTGGTGCGGGCATCAAGCCTGCAACAGGTCCAGACTGAGCAATTCCACCAGGCTGTCCACGATGTGCGCCGGATTGTGCCGTGACAAGCGGGCGTGGTCGTGCACGCCGTGGCTGATGCCGATCGAGGGCATACCGGCATTCGCGGCCATCGCCAGATCGTGCTCGGAATCGCCGATCATCACCGCCTGAGTCGGGGCCTTGCCGCGCTCTAACAGGATTTCCTCCAGCATCAGAGGGTGTGGCTTGGAGCGGGTTTCATCCGCGCAGCGCGTGGCAGTGAAGTGCTCCTCCATCGCCAGCGCACCCAGTACGCGGTTCAGCCCGCGCCGGCTCTTGCCAGTGGCGATGGCGAGCTCAAAACCCCTGCCCTGCAATTCACCCAGCAAATCATGCGTTCCGGGATACAGCACCGGCCCCGAAGGCTCCCCTTCCACATAAAAGCGGCTGTAGGACGCCGCCAGGGCCTGCCGCTCAGCCTCACTCCCTTCGGGGAACAGAATCGCCACGCCTTCGGGCAAACCCAGCCCGATGATGTCGCGAACCGCCTCGCGTGTAGGCACCGGGAAGCCTTCTGCGCGCGCTGCGTTCTGCATGGAATCAACAATGTGGTCAATGGAATCACACAAGGTGCCATCCCAGTCAAATATTACAATCATTACAATTAGTTACGTAGCTTATCGAGAATTTTACTTAGGTCGCCTGGCAGCTCGGCACGCAGCGAAATCGGCGCCTGTTCGGGCAGCGTAAAGCGCAAACCGGCGGCATGCAGGAAGAGCCGTTTTAGACCCAGCTGGCGAGTGAGCGCTTCGGAGGTGTCGTCTGCGTATTTTGCATCGCCTAGCAGCGGAAAGCCCGCGTGCCGGGCATGGACCCGAATCTGATGAGTACGCCCGGTAACAGGCTTGGCCTCAATTAAAGTGGCGCCCTTGAAGCGCTCCACCACACTGAACTCGGTAATAGATGGTTTGCCTTCTTTAGCCACACGCACCATCCGTTCACCGGATTGGAGGATATTCTTGGCCAGGGGCGCCTCAACGCGCTGCATTCGACGCGGCCAACTCCCCGCCACCAGGGCGAGATAGCGTTTGTCGACCCCGTCGCCACGCAGGAGGCGGTGGAGTTCACGCAGTACTGCCGGTTTGCGGGCAATCAGGATTAGGCCGGAGGTGTCTCGATCCAACCGATGTACCAGTTCCAGATACTTGTCCTGGGGGCGCATCTGGCGGAGTGTTTCGATCAGGCCGAAATTGAGGCCACTACCGCCGTGTACTGCCAGGCCCGAGGGCTTGTCGACTACCAGCAAGCCTACGTCTTCATACACCGTAGATTCGGCCAACTGTTGCTGCAGTGACTGGGGAGCCACGCCGGGCTCACGCTCCACGCGGGTCAGGGGCGGCAAACGCACAGTGTCACCAGCCTGCAGACGATAGTCGGCCTTGACTCGCCCTTTATTAACGCGAATCTCCCCCTTGCGCAGGGCGCGATAGATCCGCGTTTTCGGCACACCGCGCAATTCACGCACCAGATAGTTGTCCAGGCGCTGCCCTGCGTAGTCCGCATCCACTTCGATATGCTGCACGCCTGAGCGCTGGGGCTTGTCTATTTCGGCCACTTTTCGAGAAACTATTTTAAATTGAAGGACTTATCATTTGCTGCTATAGTCCGCCGCGTGCCTGAGTCACCACTAACCTGAAACGGGGCATTCCCCGGGTGACTACCGGCTGCGGCCAGCGATGAAATTACCGCTTTACTCGCCGCCCCGGAGCAGCACATGAATGAACGATTGCCGCTGCGGCGTTGCCAACTGCGACCCCACCACCGGCATTGATTAAAAATCCGCGCAGTAGATGTGCCGGGCTGAAGAACAAACACGGAACTACAGGGTGTCGCGCAATGAGGCGCAGACACTAGCAAAAAGGCAGTGCCAGCGCCACCAAGAACCGCGCTGGTGACCGACCGAACTGCCGACCTCGCCACAACTGGGCGACGTCGGTCGAAACGCGAGACTGTGACACGGTAAGACACGGGCGGCGGCAGTAACCGCAGCCGTATATTCAAGATAGACGAACCGAAACTTACCCTAAAGCCGCGAATCATGCGGCTTCCGTAGCTCAG
This sequence comes from Gammaproteobacteria bacterium, assembly GCA_030427085.1. Classification (GTDB taxonomy): domain Bacteria; phylum Pseudomonadota; class Gammaproteobacteria; order Pseudomonadales; family Halieaceae; genus JAUHXH01. The sequence goes on from JAUHXH010000001.1 coordinate 809,075, forward strand.
TACCGGCCTCGACTGTGCAATTGCACAAGGTTGAAGGCCTAATGAAGAAAATGCTTATTAATGCAACTCACGCCGAGGAGTTGCGCGTCGCGCTGGTAGACGGTCAGCGTCTGTACGATCTCGATATAGAAAACCGCACCCGTCTGCAGAAGAAATCCAACGTCTACAAAGGCAAGATCACCCGCGTCGAGCCCAGCCTCGAAGCCGCCTTCGTCGACTTCGGCGCCGAGCGCCACGGCTTCCTCCCCCTGAAAGAAATCGCCCGTGAATACTTCTACCGCGATCAGAAGGATGGCGAGGGCCGCGTTAAAATCAAAGACGTGGTCAAGGAAGGCACCGAGGTCATCGTCCAGGTCGATAAGGAAGAACGTGGCAATAAAGGCGCGGCACTGACCACCTTTGTCAGCCTCGCCGGCCGCTACATGGTGCTGATGCCCAACAATCCGCGCGCCGGAGGCATCTCCCGCCGCATCGACGGCGACGACCGCAGCGAACTGCGCGAAGCCCTGTCACAACTGGAAATTCCCAACGGCATGGGCGTGATCATTCGCACCGCCGGCGTAGGCCGCACCAGCGAAGAGTTGCAGTGGGACCTGAACTACCTGCTGTCCCTGTGGGACGCAGTGAAAAAGGCCAACGACGAGGTGAAAGCCCCTCACCTGCTGCTGCAGGAAAGCAACGTCATCATCCGCGCCATCCGCGACTACCTGCGCGACGACGTAGACCAGGTAATGCTGGACTCGGAAGAAGCGCACCAGCAGGCCCTGGACTTCGTTAGCCAGGTGATGCCGCAGTACAAGAGCCGCATCAAGCTGTACAACGACAGCATCCCGATGTTTAACCGCTTCCAGATCGAAAGTCAGATCGAAACCGCCTTCCAGCGCGAAGTTCGCCTGCCCTCAGGCGGCTCCATCGTGATCGATCCCACGGAAGCCCTGGTGTCCATCGACATCAACTCTGCCCGCGCCACCAAGGGTAGCGACATCGAAGACACTGCCCTGCAGACCAACCTGGAAGCCGCCGACGAGATCGCCCGCCAGCTGCGCCTGCGCGATATGGGCGGCCTGGTGGTGATCGACTTCATCGATATGCTGGCCTCGCGCAACCAACGCGCCGTAGAGAACCGCATGCGCGACGCACTGGCGATTGACCGTGCCCGCGTACAAGTTGGCCGTATCTCTCGCTTTGGCCTGCTGGAGATGTCCCGCCAGCGACTGCGTCCTTCGCTGGACGAAACCAGTGCCATCGCCTGCCCGCGCTGTAGCGGCCAGGGCACCATTCGCGACACCAAGTCCCTGGCTCTCTCCATCCTGCGTTTGCTGGAAGAAGAAGCGATCAAGGAGCGCACAGCTGAAGTACGCGGCATCGTTCCGGTGGACGTGGCCGCTTACCTGCTGAACGAAAAGCGTTTCGCGCTGGCCGAGATCGAACAAGTGGCCAAGGTACGGATTCTGGTGGTACCCAACCCGCACCTGGAAACCCCGCACTTTGAAGTTAAGCGCCTGCGCGACGACGAAGTGGACGCCAAGCCGGTCACCAGTTACAAGATCGATCTGCAGGCGCCGGAAGTGGAAGTTCTCACCGACGCCTCCACTACTGACATCCCGCAGCAGCAAGCGGCCGTTCAGTCCGTAGCACCGCGCTCGGCACCTGCGCCAGCCGCAGCAACCGAGTCCAGCCAGAACAAGCCCCAGCGCAACCGCTCTCGCGGTGGCAATGGCAACCGCAACCGGAACCGCAAGGCGCCACCCGCTCCGGCGCCGAAGCCAAGCTTGTTCACCCGCCTGTTCGGTGGCCTGTTCGGTAAAACCGAAGCTGAGCCGGAGCCCGAGCAAAAGCCCAAGCGCGGGGACCAACGTCGCCGTCAGGGCCAAGGCGAAGGCCAGGAGAAACAGGGCCAGCGCAACCAGAATCGTCGTCGTCGCGGTGGTCAGAACCGCAACCGCAACAACCAGGATCGCAACGACCAGAATCGCAACCGTTCCCAGGAGCGCGATGACCAACGCGAACCCAAGCAGGACCGCCGTTCCGACGAGCGCCGCAAGGGTGAAGATAACCGCCGCCATGAGGACCGTTCCGAAGAGCGTGCGAACCGTCGCCGTAATGAACGCGGGGATCGCCGCCGTCGCAACAACGAGCGCCGCCAGCAGGAAGAAACTGCAACCGCAGTTGAGCAGGAAGCTACTACTGTCGATACCGCGACTGAAGGGCGCGAAGAGTCCGGCAACAAGCCGCGCCGTCGCCCCGCCGACCAGCGCCGCGAAGGTGGCCAGCGCCGTCGCCGTAACCGTGGCCCGCGCCCGGTAGAGGCTCAGGAGCAGGAAGCTCAGGTTGAAACTGTTGCCAGCACGGCGGAAACGCCTGTCACTGAAGAGACCAAAGCTGTTGCACAGGCCCCGGAAACGGCCGCCGAACCGCAAGCTCTGGTCTCCGAGACTGAACAGAGCCAGATCGCTGAAGCGAGTGCACCGGTTGAACAACCTGCAGACACTACTGTGACCGAGCCCAGCCTTGATTCAACGCCAGCGCCCGCGGTGGAAGCGAGCGAAGAAGCGCAGGAGCCAGCCGCCGAGCAAGCGGAGGCGCCGGCAGCTGAAGTGGCGCCTGAGGTGGAAGCAGCAGAGCCCGTCGCAGAAGCAACGCCCGTTACCCAGGACGAACCCGCTGTGGCCGAAGCAGCTCCGTTGACTGAAACTGCCGAGGCGCCACAGCCTGAAGCTGTCAGCAGCGCAGCGAACGAGCCTGCGGAGGAAGAGCCGGCTGTTTCACGCGCCGGCTTGACCGACGATGGCCGCGCGGTTAACGATCCTCGAGTTGCGCCGCGCCCGGTGGAAAACGTAACGATCAGCACCGGCCAGGTGGAATTTTTCTCCGCTCATGTTGCCCCCGCTGTCGCGCCGTCTGGCCGCGTTGCGCCGCGTGCAATCAACGACCCACGCGGTCAACGCAACGTTGAAAGCGCCACTGGCGCCTGATTCAGAGGCGGAGTAAACCGGCTTTACAGCCTGCTTACTCCGCACTGAAAACGCTTGTTTAGAAAGGCGTAAAAAGAATTCGGGGGCACACCTTGCCCCCTTACAACGAAGCGGTATAATGCCGCCTCTGCGCAGGTCGCAGATGACAAAAAGTTTAATGGTGGGCTGGCTGAGTGGTCGAAAGCGGCGGTCTTGAAAACCGTTGAAGGGAAACCTTCCCGGGGTTCGAATCCCTGGCCCACCGCCATATAAAAAAGGGGCACCCAATGGGTGCCCCTTTTTTATATGGCAGTAGGCCAAGCCCGACGAGAACCCCCTTCCGGAATCAGTTGATTTTGAACCAACTACCCTTATCATTGGTCAAAGCAACTGCGCAATCCTGCGCGATGTATCGACGGAGCTAGGCAATGCAAGACAAGACTTTGTACAACGTGGGCACCCAGGGCATGGAGTCCGTCCTGTCCACCAACAAGGTGCTGCGCAACACGTATATGCTGCTGGCCATGACGCTGGTTTTCAGCGCTATGACAGCCGGCCTGTCCATGGCGATGGGCCTGGGTCACGGTATGGCCCTCATTCTCTCTTTGGTGGGCTTTGGCCTGCTATTTGTGGTCAACAAAACCGCTGACAGCGGCAAGGGCATCATCGCGATCTTCGCCTTTGCCGGCGTGATGGGTGCATCCATCGGCCCCATGCTGAACTACTACCTGTCTATGCCCAGCGGCCCCGCCCTGGTAATGCAGGCCCTCGGCGGCACCGCGCTGGTGTTCTTCGCCCTGTCCGCTTACGCACTGACCACCCGAAAGGACTTCTCCTTCATGGGCGGTTTCCTGTTCGTGGGCTTGATCGTGGCGGTGATCGGTTCGATCGCCAATATCTTCCTGGGCATTCCCGCCCTGTCACTGGCTATCTCCGCCGCGATCATCATGATCATGTCTGGCCTGATCCTGTTCGACACCAGCCGTATCGTGAACGGCGGCGAAACCAACTACATTCGCGCCACCGTGTCGCTTTACCTGAGCATCTACAACCTGTTCATCCACATGCTGTCACTGCTGGGTGCGATGTCTGGCGATGACTGATCGAGCACCTCTTACCCGCTCTCGAACCCCGGCGCTGCCGGGGTTTTTGTTTGGGACTATCTGAATGCGATACGCCCTGGTTGTGATGGGCACGCCGCTGGGCGATGAGTCTTCAGCGCGGGCTGCAGCTTTCGCTCACGCCGTGCTGGATGCCGGACACAGCCTTGAACGCGTATTTTTCTACGATGAAGGCGTTTACAACGGCCTGGCAGGCATTGTCGCGCCGCAGGATGAACGCGACCCACTAGCCGGATGGCTTGCCCTGGCTGCACAGGAAGTGGAGCTAGTGCTCTGTATCGGCTCTGCTGTACGCCGCGGTGCCCTGGACAGCAATGAAGCCCAGCGCTACGAGAAAACCGGCGCTACCATTCACCCAGCCTTTACCGTAGGCGGCCTTGGCCTGCTGGTTGAGGCCAGCGCGCAGGCTGACCGCCTGCTCACCTTCGGTTAAGCCCATGAGTGACACCGCGCCCAAACGTACGCTGGTGGTGAGCCGTCATGCACCCTACGGCAACAGTCGCGCGCGCGCAGCCCTGGACTGCCTGATGGCAGCCGCCGCCTTTGAGCAGGACGTATCGCTACTGCTGCTGGGTGATGGCGTCCTGCAACTGCTACCGAACCAGTCACCGACGGAGGGAACACGCAACCATCAGAAGATGATAGCTGCCCTCCCCCTGTACGGCGTGGAAACCGTTTACGCGGATAGCTCAGCGCTCGCACGTCACGGTCTTGCCGCAGGAGATTTGCCGGCCTGGGTTGCAACCTTGAGCGACACCGACCTGCAGAATTTTCCACACCAATTCGACCACATTCTGGGCTTTTGACATGCTGCTCCACTGCCTGAGTGCCGGCCCCGACTCGCTAACCTTTCGAGACTGTCTACGCATGCGTGGCGACGATGATGCCTTGCTCTTGATGGGCGACGCTGTGTACGCCGCCCTGGCAGGCAGCGAATCACTCAACACACTGAACGTGGCGTCAGGATTGGTTTTCGTATTGATGCCCGATGCTCAGGCGCGAGGTGTCGATAGTCGCTTGAGCGATGGGATAGCGGCCATTGGCATGGCAGAGTTTGTCGCCCTCAGTGAACGCTATAGCGCTCAGCAGGCCTGGTTCTGATGCCACCCCTGCCTGACAGCGCCTTTGACGGCGAAGGCTTCCTGCGTGATCTTAACGCCTGGAACCACGGTGTCGCCGAGCAACTGGCTTCTGCCGAGGGTATCGCGCTCACAGAGGCGCACTGGGAAGTGCTCCATCTGCTGCGAGCGTTCTATGACGAGTTCGACGCCTCGCCCGCCATGCGACCGCTGGTAAGCTACTGCAAATTGAAACTGGGGCCGGACAAAGGCAAAAGCATCTATCTGATGCAGCTCTTTCCCGGCTCTCCGGCCAAAATTGGTAGTAAAATAGCCGGCCTACCCAAGCCGGATAACTGCCTGTAAGCCATGAACCAAGCCTTTACTCCACCGCGCGAGGAACATCCCTTCGCACCCTACGTGCGCATTCTCGGCAAGGGCAAGACGGGCAGCCGTTCGCTTAACCGGGACGAGGCGCGCACCGCCTTTGGCATGATCCTCGCCGGCGAGGTGGAACCACTGCAGTTGGGCGCCTTCCTGATGCTCCTGCGAGTCAAGGAGGAAACCGGCGAAGAACTGGCTGGCTTTGTGGATGCCTGCCGCGCTGCCCTGCCTCAGCCGCCAACAGGTTTAAGTGCTGACCTGGACTGGTCCAGCTACGCCGGCAAACGGCATCAGCACCCCTGGTTTGTGTTGTCCCAATTGCTGTTGGCACAGGGGGGCTACCGGGTGCTCACCCACGGCTCCGACGGGCACACGCAAGGCAGACTGTACACCGAGCAGGTTTACCGTGCGCTCGGTCTTCCCGTTGCCGACGATTGGAATACCGTAACGACCGCACTGGCAGATCGCAGCCTGTGTTATTTCCCCTTGCGTGCACTGTGCCCCGCGCTGCACGACATAATCCAACTGCGCCCCTTGCTGGGCCTGCGCTCCCCGGTCAATACACTGACTCGAATGCTCAATCCTCTCGGTGCACCTTGCAGCCTGCAGAGTATTTTCCATCCTGCTTATGCGGCACTCCATCAGGAAGCGGATCGCCTTCTGGGCCAGCAGTTCGCCGCCGTGTTCAAAGGTGAGAGCGGCGAGGTTGAAATCAAACCCCATGCGCAGGTGAAAGTGCTGTGTTTGACGCCTGATGGCACACACGAAGTACAGTGGCCCCGCCATATTTCGGAACGCGTACCCGCCGTTGCCGAGCCCGCCGTAGAGCCGCTGCGACAACTGTGGCGCGGCGAACTGGACGATGCTTACGGACTGCGCGCCACAATCGACACTGCCGCAACCGCCCTGCTCCTGCTAACCGACGAACGCGAGCCTGCGCGCGCAATGGCGCAAGCTGAGCAGCTGTGGCAGGCACGCGACCGCGACGCACTGGACCACTGATATGCCCCTGAGTCAGGTTGACCCGGAGAATTACCCGGCGCTGCTCGATGCCAAAAGCATTGAGGTACAGTCTGTTTTCGATGGGCTGACAATGCCTTCGCCTACCATAGTAGCCTCGCCGCCGACGGGCTTTCGTATGCGAGCCGAGTTTCGCATGTGGCACGATGGCGATGCGCTGGACTACGTCATGTTCCATCGCGATGCACCGAAAGACCCTGTGCCCATTCACGAATTTGTGATCGCCCACCCCACCATTCAAGCGCTGATGCCAACACTGCGCGAGCGCTTGAAAAATGAGGCCGAGCTGCGTCGCAAACTATTCCAGGTGGAATTTCTCAGCACGCTGTCAGGGGAAATGCTCGTTACGCTGATTTACCACCGCCCTCTAACCACGGAGTGGGAGGAGCAGGCCCGGGCACTGGCGGCAGACCTGGACATTCTGCTCATCGGCCGCAGCCGCAAGCAAAAAATCGTATTGGAGCGTGATTACGTCAACGAGTGCCTGCCCATCCACGGGCGGGACTTTCACTATCGTCAGTACGAACAGGGCTTCACTCAACCCAATGCGCGGGTAAACATTGCCATGATCGAATGGGCCTGCAACCACGCGGCTACGCTGGATGGCGACCTGCTGGAGTTATACTGCGGCAACGGCAACTTCACCTTACCGCTGTCGCTACACTTCGACTCGGTGGTAGCTACCGAACTGGCAAAGGTTTCTGTGCGCTCCGCCCAGCATAACCTCGAACGGAATCAGATTGAGAATGTAGAAATCATTCGGCTGTCAGCCGAGGAAACCAGCCAGGCGATGGCCAACGTTCGCCCCTTCCGGCGCCTGGCTCACCTTCCCCGCCCGCTAAGCGAGTTCGATTTGCGCACGGTGCTGGTGGACCCGCCCAGGGCGGGCCTGGACCCACAGACCTGCGAGATGGTGCAGGGCTTTGAGCGAATTCTCTATATTTCCTGCAACCCCCACACCCTGGCCGACAACCTGCGGCAATTGGACAACACGCATGAAGTGGTGGACTTCGCGCTGTTTGACCAGTTTCCCTACACCCACCATATGGAGTGCGGTGTACTGCTCCGCCGCCGGTAACGGCAGTCTGGCTCAGCAGCCACTATACTCAAGCTATCCACACACAGGGTGGGCAGACCATGAACCGTGAAAAACTGGCACAGGCCGCGATCGAGGAACACCTTGCCCAACTGAATGACTGGGCGATCGACCAGGGCAAGCTCTACCGTCACTTCGTGTTCAGTAACTTCATCGAGGCCTTTGGCTTTATGTCGCAGGTGGCCCTGCTGGCGGAAACGATGAATCACCACCCAGAGTGGAGTAACGTCTATAACCGGGTGGAGATTTACCTTACTACCCACGACGCGGGCGGTATCACCGAGTTGGACTTCGCACTTGCGAAGCAAATTGAAACGCTGATCTAGCGGCGAATGCCGAAGGCCAATAATCCACGACCCAGCACTTCATCCAGACGATCAGCGTCAGCCGCATTAATTTCCAGGTGACGTAACTTCAACTGACCATACAGTTCTCGCCGCCGCAGCCTCGCCGCCAGGGTGCTCGCCGTATCCTGGCCCTCCCAGCAGTCGATGTAGATGCTACCTTCCGGCAGGTAGAAGTCAGCTACCGACTCTTCCTCGGTCGGTAATTGCCGTCGATGCGCGTGAGCCAATTGCGCCAGATACAACCAATTGCACACCTGAAGTTGTAAGGGCGAGTCCAGCACGTGTCCATCAATAGCACGCAGTTCGCTTGCAACCGGCGCTGCGGGTTGGGAAAACAGGTCCGGCGCTTCCGCACTTTGTTCTGAAGGTTCCTTTGCCTTCCCACATGCCAACTGCGCGGCCTGGGCGCTGAGTTCCCGGTGGACTACCGGATGGTCCACCAGCTCGTGAGGCCAGTTCACGTAGAACGCGCCACTACTGTTACTTTCCTGCTGCTGCCCGCCAAGGGATTTGCCCAGCTGCGTGAGCTCCCAACCCAGAATGCTGTGTTGTTGCAGGCCCAATTCCGCCAGCGCCCGGTTGATCTGACGGGGGTGTAACTGAGGGTAGTAACGCACCATACCTCGCGCGGTAATGCGCTGATCGGATTCGATGCCCGCCACCAGTTTGTGCTGCGCGAGTGACTCCGGCCAAACGATGTAACGTCCGTAGCGCTTGCTATGCTGGTAGCTGCCGCCCTCAAACTCTCCGTGGGGCGTGAGCACCCAGTTGTCCTCATGGCGGCGCACCCAGCCAAAATCCTGCAGCGAGGCAAACAATTGCTTCGCTGGAATCTCCAGCTTTCGCGCCAACGCCGAGGTTGAGAGTTTTTCCGCTTCGCGCGCCATGGCTTCAGTGGGCTGCTACCGCATCCTGATAGCGTGCCGCCAGGCCCTGATATACACGGTCGGCGTAATCCTCAGCCCCACTATCCAGTGCCGCCAGAATTTCTACCAGATGTTCGTTGTCTTCCCGGCCCTGCCAGTTCTTCACGTAGGTACCGTCCTTGTAACCGTGGTCCTGGCGGAAGAAATTGAGCACATTTTTGCCCACGTAACGGCTGTATAGACTGTCGAAGTCCAGCTCAGATGCCAACATCAGGCTCCAGAAGCGAGCCACGGAGAAACTGCGGGTCTCAAGGCAGTGCAGCGCCAGTGCTTCAGTGGCTTCGCGGACGCCCTCACCACTGGGAGTGAATCCATCGAGTTCGGCGACCATGCCGTCTGCTATACCTTCAATGTCCTTACCGGGCACGAACAGCGCCGACATACCGAAGTGCCAGATGTCGATTACCTCCAACTGCACCTGGTCCAGATCCGGCGTCTGCTTCTTCCACCACTTGTAACCGTAATGCTCGATCAGTTCGCCGCACTCAATCCACGTAGCGCGATACCACTCATAATTCTGCTCAATCCACTGTGGATGAACCCGGGTGTTCATGCTGTTTTGCATCTGCAGCATGTTGATGAAGGCTTGTTTCAATGTACTGGTCTCAGGGGGAAAACGCTGGAGGTTAGCAGTGTTGGGGACGCAGTGCCATATGAGCCGTTGGTAACGAGGCCGCCAATCCCAATCAGATCTGGTGGCTTCCCAAAACCAAGGCCAGCACCTGACAAGCCACAGCCACCCAGAAGAACTGGCGGTCTCTGACAGTCAGGATCGCATCGTCCAACTCTTCCATCGACCTCGACAAAAAAACCGCCGTGTTCTGATACATGAACACGGCGAACGGCAGGCACCCCAAGTAGAACACCAAATATGGCAGTTCCTGACGAAACCACGACAAACTGACCATCACCAAAGAGATCAAGCCAAACCCGATGGCGATCGCACGAGCGCCTCGTTTTGATACCTGTATCACTGTGAGCCCTGGGTATTCATTGAATACTGCCCCCTGAACACAAGCTATCATCAGCCTGTGCCCAGTTCTAACCGTGGGATCAGCCATTTTTGACCAGAGAGGAGCGAGCACAGAGGGGTGGATCAATTATCAAAGCCAGATTCGAAGTTTCGACCCTGAGCGCTCAACTCACCAATAGACGAACCTTAGCCAGCACTTCCGCCACCACCGGTTCGGGCGCTCGTTCAATGAATCGCACTCCCCTGGCTTCCGGATCGATGACTTTCACCTGATGACAAAGCACGACCCCAACAGTTTCTGCGCCTGTCAGTCCGACTTCAAAGCCGTGACCTCGAACTTTAGAAGTGATCGGTGCCACCAACACCAGTTGGATTTTCTCGTTGAAAGGTTCAGGAGAAAGCACTAACGCGGGTCGCGGCATTTGCTGTTCGTGTCCCGCAGCCGGGTCGAAATTGGTGAAAACTATATCACCGCGCTTTGGTGTATACGGCCGCACCACCTAGAGCACCTCCTTGCCCATGGGTTGATCGTCCAGCCACTGCTTGTCTTCCTCGCTCAGCCCCACCTTTGCCGGGGTGCAGGTAGACAACAGTTCCTCCAATGAAAACTCGGGCTCCCGAGAGGGACGAAGCATCAAACCACCTTCTACGACTTCAACCTCCAGCGACTGGCCGATTTCGCAGTCAATCTGCTGGAGCAATGCTCGCTGAAGCCGCACCGCTGCCCCATTGCCCCATTTCTGAATAGCGATTTTCATAGCACTCACACCTCCGTATAAACAATGTTTACACGGTAGCAGTGCCGCCCTGGCGTTGCAACAATGTTGATACAACAAATATAGGCCCGACGGACGGATAGCAGCCCTCTCCTACTTCGCTCTCGGCGCGAGACTACTGCCAGGAGGCAGGTTAGAGATAAAGAGAAGAAAGCCTGAGGTCTATCTCGCATCTCGCCAAAACAGAAGCGCTCCCCACCAACAAATGGCACAGACTAAAGACAAGCCAGCTAATGGGACGATCGTACCAGCCGCTTCGCTCACTATCGCTACAGTGCCGATACCAAGTTGCTTCAGTGATCGGTTAGTGCGATTGTATTTTATGGAGATAGTGCCACCTACGATGTCTCGCAATACAGCCAATTTACGGCAGGAATAGCCGATAGTCTTCAGCTCGTGCCTAGCGCCCTTAGCATCTCTGAATACCAGACGATGAGAATCAATTCGGCCTCGATCAGTACATGCATATTCCAGTAACTGGACACTGCCCGAAAAAATATCCGGACGGATGAAATTGTTATAAGTGTACCCAACAATAAAAACCAGGCTCACAATTATGAAAAAGACCGCTGTAATCCTCTTTATCACTCGTATCATTAGCTTTTTCCTTACCTCACAGGCACGGTTCCTGGTGGATCAAGACAGCCATCTACCATCGAGCCGGAGTTGGTGTTCCTCCACTGTAAAAACAAGATGATCGCTCAAGGTGCGCCGCTGAATCGGATTTCTAGGATGCTATTCACCTGTATCGGCCTTTCCAGAGCAAGTAGTGCATCGATTGCTACGAAAATCATAACTGGAAAGGAATACTCCATAGCTTTCACCACAGCCAGGGCATCGACAAAGTAAAACCAGAGTAGAGGCGACAACCAACGCCAATACGGGGGCGACCAATTCGACTCCTATAGGAAGATCCACGTATAAGGATGTAAACACAATGGCAAACCATGTGAGTAGGATATTTCGTGGATTGAGAAATTTCATAACTAAATAATTTCTGTAGTGCCCTACAGCGAGATTCTCCATTTAGCTTAGAACATAAGTAATCGAAAAGATCCGAACAGAGTAACCAAAGCGTTACCGAGCGGATTCACTCTGATTATTCACCACCTTTTTTAGCTGGGAAACAGCGAGTCCAGGTTTCAGTACTTGGTGTGATAAGCCCGGAGCAGAACTATCCCAAGCGCTACTTTTTCAGGTGCCGAACCTACTCCACTCACGGTCAGCAAAAAACACAACGAAACGGAAAGGAGGCTCTTATTCAGGCCCATTATCTCTCTAGGTTGAACGCCACATGTGGATCTTTTTGGGTTGCCCGGAGCCGGAATCGATGGTCCGACATTTCGGCCGGCACGGCGTGATGGTTTGTCACTGAGGACTTGAAGTTATGGTGCCCGGAGCCGGAATCGAACCGGCACGCCGTATTAGGGCGGGAGATTTTAAGTCTCCTGTGTCTACCAATTTCACCATCCGGGCGGAAGGCAGGAAACCCGCAGCAGGCGGGCGCGGCATCATAGCATAACCGCGCCGAGACTGGGGAGCCTGATTGCCTACCGGGATGTCGCTCTCAAACTGATCAATTTTCATTCAATTTCAACCAGTTAACGCCCTCTTCTCAGAGCGAATCTCGTGCTGTTTCAGGGCCGCTTTTGCCTCGGCTCGTGCTACACTCCCGCGCGTATAATAATTTGACAGGTGCTTTTATGGCCTCCTCTCGCGGCGAGTTCAGCTCGCGCTTTGGTTTTATCATGGCGGCTGCCGGCAGTGCGGTCGGCCTGGGCAATATCTGGGGCTTTCCTACCCAGGCGGCGTCCAATGGCGGCGCGGCATTCCTGCTGGTTTATCTCATCCTCGCCTTCTGCCTCGCCTACCCGGCCCTGATGGCAGAACTGATCATCGGGCGGCACGCTCACGCCAACGCCGTGAATGCCCTGCGGACCATCTCGCCGGGCGCATTGAGTCGCAGAATTGGCACCGGGGTCGGTGTGGTCGGCTTTATTGTGGCCAGCCTGATATTGAGCTTCTACGCCATCGTAGCCGGCTGGATGATCGCCTTCTGTATCAGCTCCCTGTTGCAATTGGTTGGCTGGGGTGGCGGTGCCGAATGGCTGGTGAGTTTTGGCATGGAACGCAACGTGATCTTCATGTTGCTGTTCATGGCGCTCACCGTCGGGATTATCTCGGAAGGTGTGCATCAAGGTATCGAACGCTGGTCCTCGCGCCTGATGCCTGTGTTGCTGGTAACTCTGGTATTGCTGGTGGTGTACGTGCTGACCCTCGATGGCGCCACGGACGGACTGAAAGCCTATCTGCTGCCTGATTTCAGCCAGGTGCTGTCACCCAAACTGATCATCTCCGCGCTCGGCTCGGCCTTCTTCTCCCTGTCGCTGGGGGTTGGCACGATGCTGATTTACGGCTCCTACGTCAGTGACAAGGAAAACTTGCCCAGCTTGGGCGGCATGGTGACTTTGGTGGACATCTCCATCGCAGTGCTGGCCGGTTTCCTGGTACTGCCGGCAATGTACGTTGCCCTGCACAACGGTGTTGAAATCTTCAACGAAGCCGGAAATTTGATCTCGGAAGACACCCTGATCTTCACGGTACTACCCGCCCTGTTCGACACCATGGGGATCGCCGGGATTGTGGTATCGGTGCTGTTCTTCTTCCTGATGAGCATTGCGGCCCTGACTTCCAGTATCTCCATGTTGGAGGTGCCGGTGGCCTACACCATCGAAGAGCACGGCCTGAGCCGCAAGAAGGCGGTATTTATCATCGGCGGCCTCATCGCCCTGTGCAGCGTAGTGATTCTGGCCAACTTCAGCACCCTGTTCGGCCTGGTGATCGCGGTTACCACGCGCTACAGTCAGCCACTGCTGGGCTTCATGTTCTGTGTGTATGCTGGCTGGGTATGGCACCGGGATAACCTGCTTGCGGAGTTACGCAAGGGTAACCCGGATGTGGAACAGGGCCTGTTCTGGAAGATCTGGCCCTGGTATGTGCGCGTAGTGTGCCCGCTGATTATTCTGGGTATCTTCGTACAGTCATTGTTTGGGTAACCACATGGGGCGCTAACGCGGCGCCCCGATCACGCCGGACTCTTCGATGCGCTGGGTGGGTATCAAGCCCCGAAAGTCGATCTTCGCTTTGAAGGTGTACTCCAGCGAATGCATCTCCTGGTGGCTCGTGCCAATACTGGTGAGGAAGCGGATCAACTCAATCATATTAAGGCCCGCTTCCAGCGTGACCTTTTCTGCGCTGTAGCCTTCGATGCGGGGTACCTCGTTGCTCACGCCGCTGATCAGGTCTTTGCCCTGCACTTCGATGTCGTAGCTGATACCGGCAATATCCAGGGCTTCGGCATTGGGATTCTGGATTTCGAGATCGATACGAAAACGAGGGCCACCACCCTGAGAGGGTAGGCTCTGGAAGTTCTCAAGGCTGACTTTGGGTGGGTCGAATTCCTTGGTCAGACTGGCGCAGCCGCCAAGCACTACCGCAAGGAAAAGAATCGAGAGATATCGCATGCTCATTGCCCCCATGTTGGCCGAAAGCACGCAGGCCCGTGCCTCGCCCTCATGGTAACGCGCCCACGCCGGACTGCCACCCCTTTTTGGCAGCCCGGCACAGGTCTTACTCATTCATTGGCGGCAGTACGCAGGGACTTGGCGATACGTGCTTCGCGAATACGGACGGGACTCGGCTCAGCCTTCAATCCCTGTCCAGACTGAACCCTGGAACGAGAGGGATACGCTTCGGCGGATGTGGATACCAGCGGGGCCACCGCGCCGGTACGGGCATGGATCAGCGCAATCCTGTGGATGCCGTCATGGAGCGTCCAACGTCCATCCAGCAGTACGGAGAACTGTTCCCGCGGTATGCTGTGATGCAGGCCATTCTCCCGGCAATACACCTGCCACACGTTACAAACTTGCTCAAAGGTCAGTTCCCGCTCCTCGGCGAGAAAACTCAATACGTAGTGAATGCAGGCCGCCAGCCCCGCCAACAGCAAGGCCGAAAAAACCAGAAATTCGTGATTGCCCAGATCCATGTACGCTCCTCCCTTGAATGCCACCATTTTGGTGGCTTGGGAGTCTGGATCGAATGGCTGGTAGCGACAGGCACTTGGCCGTGGGCGTCGCTGTATTCAGGTAATTGGCGCCTCGCTGGCGTCTTCACCGACGGCCAGGGCCGAATCCTCAGGCTGATGCTCTTCCTGGAATTGCTCAATCTGGCGTTCTACCGCGGTTACCTTCCGGCCGTACTGTGCAATGTGGAATGTGGCATCACCCTCATACACCAGCGGCAAATTGGTGCGACCGATCACCATGCCGGCATCGGGGGCCACCAACTCGGTTTCGGTGCCACCGAGTGGGTCAGCCACCAGCGCCAGCACCTGTCCACGAACAACCTTCGCACCCAGCGGTACTAACGTGCGCAGGATGCCGCTCTCCGGCGCGCGCAACCAGTGGGTTTGCTGGCTGATGATCGGAGGTGCGGTCGCTTTGGTCGCCCGACTCTTACGTAGCATGCCTATCGAACGCATAACATTAACCACGCCTCTCACACCGGCGCGAATATACATTTCCTCGAAACGCAGGGCCTCGCCCGCCTCGTAGAGAATCACCGGAATATTCATATCGCCGGCGCACTCGCGCAGGGAACCGTCGCGAATTTTTGCGTCGATGGCCAGAGGCACACCGAAGGCCTGGGTCATTTCCAGAGCAGCGGGGTCATCGAGGTCGGCACGAATCTGCGGGTAGTTACTGCGGTGACGCGCCCCCGTATGGAGGTCGATACCGTGCGTTGCTTTGCTGACAATTTCCTTCACGAAGGTGTGGGCGACACGCCCGGTCAAGGATCCTTTGGCGGAGCCAGGAAAGCTGCGATTCAGATCGCGACCGTCGGGCAGGTAACGCGCGTGATTGAGGAAGCCGTAGACATTGACGATGGGAATGGCGATCAGCGTGCCGCGCAGGTTCGCCAATGACTTGTGGCGTAACACGCGACGCACAATTTCCACACCATTAATTTCATCGCCGTGGATCGCGCCAGAAATAAACAGCGTGGGGCCAGGACGTTTACTGTGAACTACCTGCAACGTTATGGACAGGTCGTCATGGGTATACATCGGCGCAACCCGAATATCCACCGCGCGCCGCTCTCCGGGCGGAATACTCTCGCCCCCAATCACAAAGTCCGGCCGTTTTTGCGCCATTTTACCCCCGGGTCCGACGCGAACCCCTGGAGGGACGCGCATTTTCTTCGATGTAGTCGATAATACGCCCGGCGATATCCTTGCCGGTTGCTTCCTCAATACCGCGCAGTCCTGGCGACGAGTTGACCTCCATGATCAGCGGGCCCCGAGACGAACGCAGGATGTCTACGCCCGCCACATTCAAGCCCATAGTGCTGGCCGCCTTCACTGCCGTGCTGCGTTCTTCCGGCGTCAATTTTGTCACGATGGCACTGCCACCGCGATGTAAATTGGAGCGGAAGTCTCCATCCGCCGCGCTACGCTCCATCGCCGCCACCACCCGTCGGCCGATCACAAAAGCACGCACATCACTGCCTCCGGCCTCCTTGATGAACTCCTGTACCAAAAAGTCCGCACCCAGTTCAGTGAAGGCGTCGATCACCGACTCTGCCGCTTTGATCGTCTCGGCCAGCACCACTCCCCTGCCCTGCGTACCCGACAGCAATTTGAGCACGACCGGGCTCCCGCCAACCATCTTGATCAATGCACGGGCATCCTGCACATCGTGCGCAAAACCCGTGACCGGCATGCCGAGTCCCTTGCGCGAGAGCAATTGCAGTGCACGCAGTTTATCGCGGGATCGTCCCAATGGAATCGATTCGGTCAGGCAGTAAACGCCCATCATTTCAAATTGCCGAATCACGGCTGTTCCGTAGTCCGTAATGGAGGCACCGATGCGCGGAATCACGGCGTCATAACCTTCCAGGCGCTCCCCCTTGAAGAAGATGCCGGGTTTGGACGAGTTGATGTCCATGTGGCACTTCAGGGTGTCGATCACTCGTACTTCATGGCCACGCTTGGTGGCCGCTTCCACCAGGCGTCGCGTGCTGTACAGATTTTTGTTGCGAGACAGGATGCCCAGCTTCATCTTCATTAATACTTTCCCTGGCGTGTAGCGCGTTATTGCTCGGGGGATTGGTTGTAGCCACTGAGATAGGAACGCCCGGGATCTACGAGATAATCGCCACGGATAGCGGTGCGCCCTAACAGCATACGGAATTTCATGGTATCCCGGTCGGTGAGCGTAAGTTCCACGCGGTGCGAATTGCCGCCGATATCCACTTCGGCCTCGATCACATAGCGCAACTCTTCGTGCCCGCCTGAATCCCGCACGGTGCGTTGGTCTGCAACCGGTGCCTCGCACTCAACCACATAGTCCAGATCATCCTGCCGAGGGTGAATGGAGAAGCGCACCCATTGCGCACCGTCCCGTTCAAACGGCTCGAGTCGAAACGCATGCAGCGCACTGGTCCGTGCACCGGTATCCACCTTGGCCTTGATCCGCTCAATGCCCAGGCCGGGCAGCGCCAGCCATTCTCTCCACCCCAGTGTCTGATTCACCATGCGTAACTTCCCCTCAGGAATCTTTCTGCAGGACCAAAGTGCCGTCCAGGTGCACGTCCCGTTGCGGGAACGCGATCACCACATCGTGCGCCCGGAACACTTCATCTATATGAAAGCGCAAAGCACTACGTACCGCGCGCAAGCCGCCCTCTGCCTCGGCGTGAACCCAGACATCCAGGGTGAAATCGAGTGAATTATCGCCAAAGCCTTCGAAGAAAACTTTGTGCGCGGGCTTTTCCAGTACGTCTGGGTGCTCTTGCGCAGCCTGATGTAACAAACGCTCAACCAATCGAACATCGGAGCCATAGGCGACGCCAACACTGACCGTGCCACGCACCTCGTGATCTACCAGCGTCCAGTTGGTCACGGTATTTTCCAACAGGTGGCTGTTGGGCACCAGCAGGTGAACGCCATCCACACGGCGAATGCGGGTGGAGCGAGTATTGATCGACTCGACGGTACCTTTTACATCGTCCAACTCCAGGAAGTCCCCGATCTTGATGGGGCGCTCCCACATCAGGATCCAACCGCTGATAAAGTTGTTGATGATGTTCTGGGCGCCAAAACCCACCCCAATCGCTACCGCACCTGAGATAAATGCGAAGGCCGCCAGGGGAACTTGCAGAAAGTGCAGCGTGCTGAGGCCGAGTACCACAAACCCCACGATCATGTAGCCACGCGACAGTAACTGCACGAGATCACGGTTTACGCCGCGCGCACCCATTCGATGCCGCAGGAAACGACCCGACCAGATGATCAGTAAACCACCCAGAACTACCAGCCCGGCCACCTGTAACAATTGCAGGGTGCTCAGGGTGTGATCACCAATCGTGACTATGGGGGAGCGCAAAAATTCGATAACCTGTTCCATCGGGTGCCTCGTGGCTGCTTCCGCTCTGGCCGAATCGCAAGGGGCGCTGAGTTTGCACGGCCCCGGTTGTGAATGCGAAGGGGATTTGCGGGAATTATTGTCATGATCAGAGCCATTTTGCTATCGGAACAGGGACAGTTCAATGAGGGCGGCGCCGAGTTGATCGAGCGCTGGCGACAGGAAGCCAATGCCAGACTTTGGCTGGACATCGAGGACCCTCAGGCCAGTGTCGAATTACTGGCCGAACTCGGATGTGACGAGAGTTCCATTCGCGACAGCCTTCGCAAACGGCATCCCCCCCGTGTGGAGCAGTTTGAACACTACACCTTCGTGCTGTTTCGAGGTATCGCCGCTCTGGATGAGCACCTGAATCTCGACGCGCAGCAGTTGGGCCTGTGGGTGGGCGAAAGCATTCTAATCACCATTCGTCGTGGCCAATCTGTCAGCATTCAGCACTGGTGGGAACAACAACGCGCCACGCAGACCCTACCCGCGCCGGGCGAACTGGCACTGCGCCTGCTGTATTTTGCCAGCGGGCGCTACCTGGAGCGTCTGCTGCAGTTTGAAGATCAACTTGGCGAACTGGAAGACGGCATGTTGATGGAGCAATCCGAATCGGAAATGCGAGAATTGGTGATCTATCGGTCACGCCTGCGCAAACTCCGACGGATCTTTAATTACCACCAACGCCTGGCAGAGGAAATCTGGCGCGGCGACTGTCCGCTACTGGGCGCAGGAGAAGACGACAGCCTGCCGCAGCGCAGGGACTTGTTCGAGCGCTGCGAGCGCCTGCACAGTCTGTGTGCCATGTATTACGAGATCTGTGGTGACCTGGTGGAAGGCTATATTTCGCTCAGCTCGCACCGGCTCAACCACACCATGAAAATCCTGACCATCATCACGGCCATCTTCGTACCGCTGGGCTTTATGGCGGGGCTGTACGGCATGAACTTCGAGTACATGCCGGAACTCGGCTGGAAGTATGCTTATTTCGTGTTGTTGAGCGTGATGGCGACGCTGGCGGGTACGATGATGTTCCTGTTCAGGCGATTCAAGTGGTGGTGAGATGGAGCGTCCAAAAACTAGAATTACGGTTATTTAATGGCGCTATCTGTCTGTTTTACATGTATTTATTGAATATCAGTTAGCCGCTTCCCACCTTGGGAGCGGCGTTGATCGGGGCGCCCTCAATACCCGCCACGAGAGACGCCGCCCCGAATTTTCCGGACGACACACCAACCTCTCCCCACTCCCCCGACGCTACAATCGGCCACATGCCATACGACACTAATTCCGATATTTACTACGAACTCCACGGCAGCGGGATCCCCCTGCTCCTGGGCTTTCCCCTGATGGCTTCCCAGAAGGCGCTCTTCGGCGACTCAGGCGAGCAGGTAAAACAGGGCTACCTCGATCGCTTGACCGACCGGTTTGAGGTGCTTTGCATCGACTACCCGAGCATTGGGCAAAGCGGTGACATCCCCGTAGAGGACTTTACCGCCGACCGAATCTGCCGCGACCTGCTGTCCGTAGCGGATGCTGCGGGCTTTGATCGATTCGCCTACTGGGGCTACTCCTTTGGGGCCGTTGCCGGCTTACAGCTGGCCTGGCGTACCGACCGGCTAACTGCGCTGGTGGTAGGCGGTTGGCCGCCGCTGGGAGCTCAGTACGACGATATCCTGAAGGCGGCTATCGAGCAGAAGGAGAGTCCCCCCGAGTCCGCACAGGTGATTCTCCGATCGCCGGAGCAGTATGCGCAATGGGAGTCTCTCTATAACAGTATTCAGGGCTGGCCAGAATCGAAAGCCGCTGCTGAACTACGCTGCCCCGGACTGGCCATCGCTGGCGAAAACGGCGATATCGACGCGGGCTCGCAGTGGATGCGCAACGCCAGCATTTTGCGCGAGAAGCGCGCCACGCTGGAGGGCTACGGCTGGCGGGTCACACTGATCCCGGATCGCGATTTCAGCGTAGTCATGGAACCCGATGCCATCGTACCACCGGTGCGTCACTTTCTGGACGAGGTGCTATAGCGTGAGCGAATCGAAGGCGGAAGCCATCCTGCAAGAGGCCCTGGTGTGGGATAACCACGCCTGCATGCCGCTGCGCCCGCACGACCACAGTTTCCTGCCGCAGTTGGAGCGCTTGCGTTCGATGGGCTTCGATGCGGTTACACTCAACATCGGTTTTGGCACGCAATCTTTGAAGGAACACCTGGCCATGCTGGACAGCTTCCACAGCTGGCTGGCACAACACCCTGATAGGTACCTTGTCGCCTACACGGTGTCGGACATTGACCGGGCCCGTCAGGAGCACAAGCTCGCCGTTCTATTCGATATCGAGGGCATGGCCTTGCTCGACGATGGCGACATCGAACCCATTTCCGAGCTTCGGCAGCGCGGCGTAGGATGGATGCTGGTTGCCTACAACAGGAACAATGCAGCCGGCGGCGGCTGTATGGACAGTGACAGCGGCCTCACCGCACACGGTCAGCGCATACTCCGGGAAATGGAGCGCGTTGGTATGATTCCCTGCTGCTCCCACTCTGGCCACCGCACCGCAAGGGACTTGATGGCGGCCGCAGAGGGCCCGGTAATTTTCTCCCACAGCAATGCCTCGGCCGTGCATGATCATTTGCGCAACATCCCGGACGAGCTGATTCGCGCCTGCGCGGTTACCGGCGGTGTTGTCGGCGTGAACGGCATCGGAGAATTTCTGGGAGACGGAACCGACTACGCGGCGCTACTGTTACGACACATCGACCACATCGTGCAGTTGGTTGGCCCCCGGCATGTCGGCCTGGCGCTAGACTATTGCTTTGATCGCCAGGAACTGGTGGATTACCTGTTGGCCAAGCCAGAATTGTTCCCCAACATGAGCGACATTGAATCTGCCGTTCGCATGGCTCCCCCGGAAGTACTGCCGGAACTGGTTGAAGGCATGCAGGGGCTCGGCTACGACGAACCGGCTATTCACAGCGTACTCGGTGGCAACTGGCGGCGAGTCGCCGCGCAGGTCTGGAAGCCCGCCGCAATACCCGCTTGACGCAACTTCGCCCCCCGGCGCATGATGCTTCTTTTGTCTTGATCGAGAACATGGCAACACGGCATCAACGCGAAAACGCGGCATCTATTCCCGTCACAATCCGGGAACTGCAAGCGTCGGCTGAGGCAGCCGCCGATGGTCTGGCCACCATCTACCTACCGGGTGGCGACCCAACCAGAGTACCCCAGGAACAAATTGTCAGCGGTGAGCTTGCCCACGACGGCACTCAGGAAATCCTGTCCCTGACGGAAGATCTGATGCTGACCCGCATGGATGTCAGGCATATTCCCGAAACCGCGCACGAAAACTGCTATTCACTGCAGTACGATGGCTGGCTGTTCCTTCACTTCCGTCTTGACGGCCTGAGCCGGGAAGCCTCTCCCAGCGGAGATACCGCCATGCTGGGGCGCAACAGTTTCATCCTGTCGGCCTCACGCCATGGCCAGGCAACAACTCGTGAAGTGCTCGGCGATAGCTGGCGCACAGTGGGCATTGTCTGCCAACCCTCGTTCGTAGCCCGTGAGTTGCAACTGCGGGACGAGGTGATGCCGGAAGAACTGCGACGCTTTCAGGCTGGCGAAGACAACGTCGACTTCTGGTACGCCGGGGAGATGACCAATGAAATGTCTTCCGTTGCCAATGCCCTGCTCCACCCCAGTGTTTCCGGCAGTGTCCAACAAATTTACCTGCGCGCCAAAGTAGTGGAACTGGTCTGCCTGGCGATGGACCGCCTGCAGTGCACACGTCCCTCCGTCAGCCCCACGTTGCGCCTGGGGCAATACGATGTGGCCTGCCTGAATCGGGCCAGAGAACTCCTGGAAGCCAGTCCCACTACGCCGAGCCTGGGCGAACTGGCGCGACAGGTCGGCCTGAATCGCAGCAAACTCGCCGCCGGCTTCAAACATGTGTTTGGCATGACGATTGGCGCCTACCACCGCGAGTTGCGCCTGCAACTCGCCCTGCAGGCCCTGAAGTCGCGCAGTGCGCCCATCGGCCGTGTGGCCGAAGATGCGGGATACAGCGATCCCGGCAGTTTTACCAAGGCATTCAAAGCCCGCTTTGACATGCTGCCATCGGAAGTCATTCCGGAAGACGTAACACCCTCCGCAAATTGACGCCTGCCCGATTTGATGTGACTCCAGCCCGACACCGGGCTGGATGACGGTGGCACAATCAAGCTGACAAAAAAATAGTTCCTCAGGGAGGCAGAGCAAAATGTCAGCACAAACCAACCGTAGTGTACCCCCCACAATAAGCCGGAAAACCGCCCTCGCCCTGTGCATTGCCCTGCCCTCGATAGGCTATTCCCTGCCTACGCTTGCGCAGGACACCCGCAAAGCGCTGGAAGAGGTACTCGTTACCGCGCAGAAACGTGAACAACGCGTGTTCGACGTACCCTTTTCCGTATCTGCCATGTCCGGAAAGGAAATCGCCGAACGCGGCATCAGCAATCTGATGGACGCCCAATACGCCATCTCCAGCCTGACGCTGTCTGAAACGGCGCCCGGACAACAACGCGCGCAGTTGCGTGGCACGGGTACTGCCGGCGGTGCGACTGGCCTGGCGACAGTGGGCTTTTACCTCGACGAAGTGCCTCTGGTTGCCGGTGTTGGCGGCGCGGGCCCCGACGTACGCCTGCTGGACATGGCGCGAGTAGAAGTACTACGCGGCCCCCAGCCTACCTTGTACGGTGAAAGTTCAATGGGCGGTACCGTTCGCTACATCACTGCCGATCCCGCCCTGGATGAGTTTTCAGGGCAGGTCGGCGGAAGCTACGGCACCATTGCCGATGGCAGTGAGTCCTACCGTGTCGACGGTATGCTCAACATTCCGCTGATCGAGAATGAGCTGGGTGTGCGTGTAGCGGCAGCCGAAGAGCAAGTAGGCGGCTGGATCGACCTTCAGAATACCGGGGAAGAAGATGTCAACGAGGCTTCCTTCACCACCTTGCGAGTCAAGGCCCTGTGGACACCGACTGACCGACTCACCCTCTCGCTGATGGGAATGACGCAGGAGCAAAGCCAGGACTACCAGAATTTCGGTGACAAAGACACGCGCAGCACCGCCACCGGGTTCCCAACACTGAACGACCAGGATTACGATCTCGGCAATCTGATCGCCAGCTATGACTTCGACAGCTTCACCGTGTTTGGCACCGTCGGCTATCTCAAGCGCGAAGGCAACACTGCGTTTGACCTGACCGATTTCGGCGTGCCATTTTTTGAGGCACCGCCACCCGCGGGCTTTGGCCTGCCACCTGGCCTGATTACCAGCGTCGGCCTCACGCAGGACAGCGTCAACGAGACCTGGTCACAGGAATACCGCATCAGTTCCACCTGGGATCGAGCGCTGAACTACACGGTGGGCTTCTACCAACGCTCCGTTGAAATTGAATCCGGCGGCATGACCGTGACCGCACCGGTATCCATTCAGGACCTGCTCGGCTTTGATCCGTTTGCCGCCGGACCCTCCTCTCAGGAATCAGATGCCTACGCGGTATTCGGCGACGTACGCTACACCTTCAATGATGCCTGGGAGCTGACCGTGGGCGTGCGCTACTACGAGGACGAGCGCAAATTAAACGCGGCCCTCGCGCCACAACGAGAGGCCACCTTTGACACGGTAAACCCCAGCGTCAATCTCGCGTGGACCCCCACCGACGATAGCAAGTACTACTTCAATGCGGGCAAAGGCTTCCGCAGCGGCGGATTCAATAACCTCATCCCCGGCTTCGATATCCCCGAATCATTCGACCCGGAAGAGTTCTACTCCTACGAAATCGGCACCAAACAAGAGTGGTTGGAGGGAATGCTTTCCTTCGAAGCGGCGGCGTTCTACAACCAGTGGGATGACATTCAAGCGCCCTCACCGGCAGGTGCAGTGCCGTTTTACACCAATGCGGGAGCGGCGTCAGGTCCCGGTGTGGACCTGTCGCTCAGTGCTATGCTGAGCGAAGAATTCAGCCTCAGCGCTACCTATGGCTGGACTGACATGGAGTACGACGAAAACTCCGGAGACAGGCAGAAAGGCGATCCGCTTGACCTGGTCACGAAGCAAACCTTCTCTACTTCCCTGGCCTGGGCACGTACGCTGGACAGCGGCCTGGATCTCTCAGCTCGACTGGACTACCAGTACACCGACGGCTTCAGCCTGACGCTGCGCAGCCCGCCCTTCAATCAGCAGGAATCAGCGGATGAGCGCAACCTGGTAAACCTGCGGCTGGGCGGCGCGTATCAGCACTATGCCTTGTACGTATTTGCCAATAACCTGCTCGACGATGATGGCACCATCTACCCCATCATTGGCTCCAACGTAGAGCCGGTACTGTCGATGCCTCGCACTATTGGCGTGGAGATGCGGTTATCCTTCTGATCTGAGTTTTAACGGATAACCACTATGAAAACCACTTCCGGCGCACTGCCCAGGCGAGTGCTCGCGGCTTATGCCGCGCCAGCATTCTCCCAGGCATTGATCCACGGCCCGGTCGGCACCGTGATTCAGGGTATTTACGGTAGCGATTTCGGCGTTTCACTTGCCGCAATTGCCACGGTGCTGGTCGTCGCGCGGATCTTTGACGCGGTAACCGATCCACTGATCGGTTACCTGTCGGACCGCTACAACACCCGCTGGGGGCACCGCAAACCCTGGTTACTGTCTGGCTCGCTAATCGCGGTTGTTGCCTGCTGGTACCTCTACGTGCCCGCGGGGGAAGTCAGCGCAGGCTACTTCCTGTTGTGGTTTTTACTGGCCTACCTTGGCTGGACCATTTCCGAAATACCGTACCGGGCCTGGATGGCTGAGCTCAGTCAGGATTACAACGAGCGCACCCGTATTGCCACATGGCGTACGTTTGCTCGCTATATGGGCTTTATTGCGTTCTATGGCATTCCCTTCCTGCCTATGTTCGAAACGACTGAGTTCACTGCAGAAACGTTGCGCGTTACCGCCATACTCGCTGCGATTTCACTACCGCTGACAGCGATCATTGCGGTCACTTTCGTACCGCGCGGTGAACGAGCGCCGGCGGAAAATACGGTGAGTCTGCGACGGGCGATGCCGGCAATTCTGCGCAATCAACCGCTGATGTATTTCCTCATGATCTACGCCATCAGCGGTTTGGCGACAGGCATGTCCTACGGCATGTTGTATTTCTTTGTTGGCGCCCACCTCGACATGGCCGGAACGCTGGCTCTGCTGTTCGTCCTCGGGGCGCCGGTTGGCGCGCTGTTTATGCCCCTGTGGGCAGGCCTCGCCCGCAGAACCGGCAAACAGCAGGCCTGGGCAATTGCCTATGCGTTGTCGGCTGTGTTCCTGATGATGCATTTGCTGATACCACAGGGCGCCGGCAATGAGTGGATGCTGGTCGCGGTGAATCTTGGCGTGTTTGCGGTGAGTTCCGCCGGGGTTGTTATTCCCGCCTCCATGCTGGCCGATGTTGTCGACTACGGCCGCTGGAAATTTCGCGGGGACTATGCCGGCAGTTATTACTCGGTGCAGACCATGATGGAGAAAGGTGTGGAAGGAATTGGCGCCGCCATTGGTCTGGCCGTTGCCGGCGCCATGGGCTTTGCGCCACAGGCCACAGAACAAACTTCAGCGGGCACCCAGGGACTGCTACTGGCCTTCCCCATCCTGCCCGCCCTGGTAACGCTCATCTCAGTGCCCCTGATCTGGCGCTTCCCTATCAACGAACATCGCCAGCGCATCCTGTCCAGATGGCTGGCCAAGCGAGAGGTTTTGACGTGAAACACACGCCTTCAACACAGCTGGCTGAACTGGCTGCCGACTATTGGGAGTTTACTTGCTACGAATCGCCGATGACTGCCATTCTCGCCGGCGAAACTACCGTGGATACGGTCATATTTCGTGAGTCACCAGCGGATCATGATCGACGCGCAGCGGGTGCCACCACTCTGCTTTCACGCCTGCAAGCTATTTCACCCTCAACCCTGACGGGCTCGGAATCCCAGACCCGCGAGCTGATGCAACGTGAACTGCAACACCTCATCGACAGTCATCGACTCGGCGCCCACTTGCGTCCCAGTTTGTTCCCCGCGGGACCGGAGTTCAGTCTGGTGTTCCTCGCCAACGGAACCAGCCTCTCTCGCCCCGAAGATGCACAGCGCTACCTCGACCGACTTGAGACGGCACCGGGCATGTTCGAGGATCTGCAGGAAAGCCTGGAAGCGGGCATCGCTCGAGGATTTCGCTACCCGAAGTTTGTAGTTAGCCGGGCTGCGGAAGCAGCGCGCGCCAATCTCGCGACTGACGCCCGAACGTCACAACTTTACGGGCCCTTTTTGCGCTGTACGAACGAGTCAGCCGAGATAACTGCCATCGCCGAGCGTGCGCTTACGCTGATTGCCGAGCGCATTATGCCCGCCCTGGGCAATTACGTTGCCTTCATCGAAGAGCGCTTGGGGGCTACCAGCCGCGAGAGCATCGCCTGCAGCGAGGACATAGAAGGCGAGGAGTTCTACAACCTGCTGGTGCGCAACTTCACCTCGCTGGATATGGACGCCGATGAGGTACATGCGCTGGGCCTGCGCGAAGTGGAGCGATTGACCGAGGAACTTGAGGCGGTAGCGGCAGACGCGGGTTATGCCGGCCAACTGCAGCAATATCGCCACTATCTGGACACAGCGCCGGAATTCGTTCCGACGGCCATCGCGCCGCACCTCGATCACCTGCGCGCGTTGTGCAAGCGCATCGATGCACATATTCCCGCCTATTTCAGCCGCCTGCCCCGAATCACCTACGGTGTGAATTGCATTCCTGAAGCATTGGCTGAAACTTTGCCACCTGCCTATGCCCAGCCCAGCCCGGCCGATAATTCTTCACCGGGCGTGTTCTGGGTCACCAGTCAATTGAACAAGTGTCCTACTTACATGTATCCCTCACTGGCCCTGCACGAAGCCTGGCCCGGCCACCTGATGCAGATCGCCTTGATGCAGGAACAGGATCAACTCCCGGCCTTCCGCCGCAATGGATCGCTTAAGTACACCGCCTGCATCGAGGGCTGGGCCATGTACTGCGAACAACTCGGTGAGGACATGGGTATCTACACCACACCCCACGAACGCTTCGGCCGGCTGAACATGGAAATGTGGCGCGCTGCCCGCCTGGTAGTGGACACCGGCATTCACACGCGAGGCTGGACCCGGGAGCAGGCGATCGAGTACATGACACAGCACGTATCTATCACACCGGCCATGATTGCCGCGGAGGTAGACCGCTACATCGCCCTGCCCGGCCAGGCCCTGGCCTATCAACCCGGCAACCTGAAATTCCGCGAACTACGTCAGCGCGCGGAACAGCGTCTGGGGAGTCAATTCGACCTGCGCCGCTTCCACGATTCACTGTTGGCCGTAGGCCCGGTTACGCTGCCCCTACTCGAAGCCCATTGCGATGAATGGATCGCCGAACAGGAAGCCGAAGGCAAGCGTGTCGCATGAACACCAACGCCAAGCTAATAAATAAGGAAAAATGCAATGACTGACTGGCTATTCTCCCTGCTCAGCCAGGAATATGGTGGGCTCGTATTGGCGATCGTGGCCGTACTGTTCGGCGTAATTGTCTGGCGCCTATCGCACCGATGGCACTGGAAGGCAGTGGCGGGCACCGTCACCCTTGCCGCGCTGGTGCTCGCGACAGGCGCCGCCAGCCACCTGGTACGCCATAGCGCTCGCGAGGCTGCCTATCCCCCGCCGGGAGCAATGGTCGATGTCGGCGGCTATCGCTTGCACGTCCTCGCAGAGGGGCCCACGGCGGGGCCTACCATTGTGTGGCTGGCCGGGGGCCATGTTGGCGGACTACCTATGTTCCAGTTTCACGCTGCCCTGCGTGATGAAACCCGGTCGGTTTTGATAGACCGCCCTGGAACTGGCTGGAGTGAAGCCGGCCCCTTCCCCCGTACTACCGCTGTCGAAGCAGAAGAAGTGATCCGAGCGCTGGAAGGTGCAGGTGAGGAAGGACCGTACATTTTTGCCGGCCATTCCTTCGGTGGCTTGTTGGCGGCCAATATCGCACGGCGTTACCCGGATCTCACGGCATCGGTGGTCATGCTCGATGCCACACCACTGGATATCATTTTCTATGGCGTTGATCGTAGCGGCCTCGCTGGCTTTCGCAGCCTCGGGTTAAATCTTGGACTGCGCCACGCGTTTGGGTTTTACGGTAGCCTGCCGGAGACGCCACCCGCGACCAGGAATAGTGACGGGCTGGTAGAAATCGAGGACCCCATGGCCCTGCGCAATACGATTTCCGCTACACCGCGCTTTGGTCTGGCGGCCTATTCCATCTTCGATGAACTGACGCCAGAAGGACTCATTCCCCGCGCCCATGAGACCGTGGTCTATGACGGCGAACTCGGTGCCATACCCGTATATCTGGTGGCGCCAGGCGAGGATCCCACCACTGAGCCTTACGCAGCGATGGTAACTGACAGTCAGGCAAAAGCAGACCGATTCGTGGCGTTTCTCAAGCACTCCCGCGAACGCTACCTGGACATGTCGAGTAACAGCAAAAGAATCTACGCTCCAAGTGGTACCGGCCATGTGTTTCCCGACCAGGAACCACAATGGCTGATCGATACCATGCGGGAAATCGTCGCGGAGACTGAGCAAGACTGGCAGTATCGCCAACTCACCACGCTGTGGCCCGGCCCTTTCGGCGGTGTGCCACCTGTGGATATTGCCACGCCAGAAAGCGTGGAAAGTGCCTACCTTCGGGCCCTCGAGGAAAAGCGTGCCCAGGTCGAGACAGTAGCCAACAACACGCAACCGGCGAGCTTCACCAACACTTATCTTGCGCTGGAAGACAGTGGACTCGCCCTGGGCCGCGTACAGGCATTGCTGTCGATTTTCAGTGCGACGGTTGATGATCCTGCCTACAAGGCCCTCCACGGAAAACTGGCGCCGCTGCACGCGGCCCTGGAAGACGAGATTGTCCAGAATGAAAAACTATTCATGCGTCTCGACACGGTCTACCAACAACTGCCTGAATTGGACCTGGACGCACAGGACGCCCGCCTGGTCTCCGTAGTGCATGACAAGTTTGTGCGTGGCGGAGCAGCCCTGGATACGCAGGACAAATTGCGTCTGAAACAAATCAACACTCGACTGGCCGAACTGCGGAGTCAGTTCGTGCAGAACACGGTTGCGGACGAAGCCAGCCTTGTAGTGTCGGTGAACTCTGAAGCTGAATTGTCTGGTATGCCAGAGAGTCAAATAGCGGCAGCAAAGGCCGCAGCGGTCAAACAGGGCTACCCCGAACGCTGGAGCATCCCGATCAAACGGCCCTCGGTCTGGCCTGTGCTGACCAATGCCGACAACCGCGAACTCCGTCAGCAAGTCTGGCAGGACTGGGCTACTCGCGGCGGCAATACCGGCGCCAATGACAACCGCCCGATCGTCAACGAGATTCTCGCGTTGCGCGGAGAAAAAGCGCAACTCATGGGCTACCCCAGTTTTGCTCACTACCAGACCAGCGCCCGGATGGCAGGTAGTCCAGAGGCGGCGATGACAATGATGACCCGCACGTGGAACGCTCTGAGAGAGCCTACCGCACAGGAAACCCGCGAACTGATGGCCATCGCTGCCCAGGATGGTGTGAGTGAACTGGAGCCCTGGGACCGGCTTTACTACGCCGAAAAACTGCGCGTCAGCAAATTCGACTTCGATGCAGAATCCATCAAGCCCTACTTTTCCCTCGATAACGTAATCAGGGCTATGACCTGGGCCGCGGCTGAAACCTACCAAATGGAATTTGAAGAAATTGAAGACATTCCGGCGGTTTCCCCAGATATTCGCGTGTTCAAGGTATCTCGCGAAGGCAGTACGCTGGGACTGATCTATATGGACCTGCTAGCGCGGGAAGGCAAGCAGCCGGCATCCTGGGCAAGTCAGTACCGCAGCCACGAAACATTTCGCGGAAAACAGCTCCCTCTGGTGGTATTACACTCAGCAGCCCAGAAATCCCCCGACGGTGGACCCGTCCTGGTTCCCTGGGAACGGGCGAATGTTATTTTCCATGAGTTCGGTCACACACTGCATACATTGTCCTACCAGGGCACCTACCCTTCCCTGAACAGCCTGGCAGCGCCATGGGACTTTATCGAGGTGCCTTCACTCCTGAATGAGCGTTGGCTGGCTGATCGCAGTGTGCTGCAGAAATTCATGACTCATTATGAAACCGGCGAATCGATGCCAGAGTCGATGATGGACCGCCTTGAACAGGTCAATCAATACAATCGGGTTTTCAGTGTCAATTTCAACTTCCTGGCTTCGGCACTGGTAGACATGCGCCTCCATCTGCTGGCCGATGGTCGTGAAATCAATGCGGTTGAAGTGGAAAAGCAGGTTATCGAAGAGCTGGCGATGCCACCCTCCATCGATTTGACTCTCTACGTGCCACACGCTTTCCATACGTTTTCCAAAGAGTATGCGGCGGCGCTCTACACCTATCTATGGTCAGACGCTATCGCCGCTGACGCTGCCGAGGCCTTCCTTCAAACGCCAGATGGTCTGTTCGACCAGGAAACAGCCTTGCTCTGGCGCAAACACATACTGGAAGCGGGCAATACCCTACCAATCGACGAAGCCTACCGCCATTTCCGCGGCAATGATCCCGACCCGGACGCGCTCTTGCGGCGCTTCGACCTGCTGCTTGAAGAGGAACAGTAATGGACTTTAACTACGACCCGATTCCGCTACCCCACCGACAGTCCCTGTCACCGGAAGAGTCCCTGCGTCGAGCGCAAGCGTACTACGCCTTTATTCGACAGCGTCACACCGTGCGGAATTTCACCGACCAACCGGTGGATCGTGCCGTGATCGAAGCCTGCTTACTTGCCGCTGGCACAGCGCCGTCGGGAGCGAATCACCAGCCCTGGCACTTTGCCTGCGTCAGTGATCCGGCAATCAAGAAGACTATACGTGAAGCGGCGGAACAGGAGGAACGCGAATTCTACGGTGGGAAAGCCGGCGACGAATGGCTTCACGATCTGAAAAAGATCGGCACCGATGCGCACAAACCCTTTCTGGAAACGGCGCCCTGGCTGATAGCTATTTTCGCTGAGCGTTATGGTGTGGACGAACAGGGTAACAAGCAAAAGAACTACTACATGCCTGAGTCGGTCGGCATTGCTACAGGTTTTCTGATCAACGCACTCCACGAGGCCGGGCTTGCCACTCTGACCCATACTCCCAACCCGATGAAGTTCCTCAATCGAATTCTGGATCGCCCATCCAACGAGCGGCCTTACATTCTGCTCGTTGTAGGTCATCCAACTGAAGATGCACAGATTCCACGCGCGGCTACGGTGAAAAAACCGCTCGACAAGATCGCAAGCTTCGTTGAAGCCAGGGCATAGGGAAGGATTGCAATGAAAGCCAGGACGGTAGCCAACAAGTGGAGTGCCGCCCTGGCAAAGGCTGTGCTCCTGGTTGCAATATACTCAGGCGCACAGTTTCTCCAGGCGGCCACCCCAAATGAGCGCAATTCCCTGCTCATGGACGAGTTGACCGAAAGAGTCTGGCAGTATGAGCTAACATTGAGCCCTGCCCTGCGCATCCAAAACGGTCTTCCCCTCGTTGAACTACCCGACATTACGTCCGCAGCCAATGAAGCACAAAGGGCGAACAGGGCGCAGTTTCTAGCGGAATTATTGGCCATATCACAACAGGGTTTGTCCGCGGAACAGCAACTCACCCACGCGATTCTGGATTGGCAACTCCGAATACACATAGAAGAAGCCGACTACTACTGGCTCGATTTTGTCGTCACACCCTACAGCAGCTACGACATGAATGCGCTGCACCGGGCGATGGAAGATTATCCATTGGAATTGGAAACCGATCAGTCGAACTATCTTCTGTTGCTCGGCGAATACGCGGATCGTATACAACAGTTTCTCGATAAGACGCGTGGGCAGGCTGAGCGAGGGATTCGCATTCCCAAAGCGGCGCTATCAGGCGTACGTCAGTCCCTTGCGGGGCGACGCGACCAGATCGTGTCAATTGTCGAGCGACAGGTGGAGATGGCTGGCAAGACAATGCCGCCGCAGCAATGGCCTGACGAGAGCCGGCTGATTCTGGAATCCCGAATAATTCCAGCTTACCAGCGCCTGCTCAACTATCTGGATGAACACTACAAGCAGCAGGCTCCTGATCGCGTTGGCCTGTCGCAATATCCCGGCGGCCGGGAATACTACCGCTTCCTGGTGCGTAAATTCACGACTCGCGACGTGTCGCCACAAGCAGTCTTTGACCACGGCAAATCCAGGCTTGAGGAGATCGAGCGCGAACAGCATGACATTCGCAAGGCTCTGGGCTTCACCGGCAGCGCCAAGCAGTTTGAAGATACGCTTCGACAAAACCCGGCAATGAGACCCGCTTCTCCTGCGGCCATCGAAGCACGTTATAAGCGCTTTCTAGCGCGCATAGAACCGCTCATTCCCCAGTTTTTCAACATGCAGCCACAGGCCCCCTATGGCGTTCGCCGGGCCGATCCAGCCACCGAGGCCGGGCTCACTTTCGGTTACTACCAGGTTCCTACTCCCGGCAATCCCAAAGGTGAGTACCGGTACAACGGCTCTGACCTGGACTCCCGCTCGCTGGTCGGCGCGCAATCCCTCATCTACCACGAGTTGATCCCCGGCCACCATTTTCACCTTGCGCTTCAACAGGAAAACACCAGGCTTCCGCCACTGCGTCGCGATGGCTATGCCAATGTCGCCTTCAGTGAAGGGTGGGCAGAGTATGCTGTGAGCCTGGCATTCGAGATGGGCCTGTTTAATGATCCTTTAGAGCGGTACGGCGCGCTGTTAATGGAAGCCTTTCTGGTAAATCGACTGATCGTCGATCCAGGGATGAATTACTTTGGCTGGAGCCTGGAACAGGCACGTGAATTTCTGCAAGCACATAGCTTTCAGTCCGACGTGGAAATCAACTCGGAAACACTGCGGTACAGCACCGACATACCCGGCCAGGCGCTGGCCTACAAAATGGGCCACCGCTCAATAGCCGAGTTTCGAATGGAGGCGCAGAAGTCACTTGGGGACAATTTCGACATTCGACGTTTTCACGATGTGGTCCTTGGAAGTGGCAGCATGCCAATGAGCGTATTGCAGCGTCGTATAGAGCAGTACATCGAACGCGAGAACACCTCCCTGCAGAAGGTCCAGGAAGAATGAAAAGTGCACGACCGCTAAGGGCGATCAGCGAAGCAGAGATCGAACTGTACCGCCGTGAGGGCGTGGTCCTGCTGAAAGGCGTATTTGATTCGGGGTGGATCAACTTTCTTCGACCTGCGGTGGAAGCTGCCATGGCAAGTCCTGGCCCAACAGCGGAAGAGTATGCCGACGGCGGCGGCCGTTTTTATGGCGAACTGAATGTGTCCGAACGTAACGAGCGGTTTAGAGAGTTTGTGCATCGCTCTCCTGCGGCCGAAATCGTCGGCACGTTAATGGAATCGCAAAAGGTAAACTTTTTCTATGATCAACTACTGGTTAAAGAACCCGGCACTTCGCAACGGACACCCTGGCATCAGGACCAACCCTACTGGGCCGTGCGCGGAGCACAGGTAGCATCGCTCTGGCTGCCACTGGACCCGGTACCCAAACAATCCGCGCTGCAATATATAAAAGGCAGTCATCGCTGGGGAGAGTTCAACCCCCGTCACTTTCTCGACAACACGCCCTACGAGGGAACCGGGTTGCCGGAATTACCCGACATTGACGCAGAACCCGATCGCTATGAAATACTCGGCTGGGATCTGGCTCCCGGCGACTGCCTTGTTTTCCAGGCCATGATGGTCCACGGATCAATGGGCAACCTGTCCCTGGAACAGCGTCGCAGGGCCTGGTCGACCCGCTGGACGGGTGATGATGCACGGTTTGATACCAAACAGGGAGAGGTGGCCTTCCCCGCTGAGGATGTGGGGCTACAAAATGGCGATGAAATGGATTGTGAGCACTTCCCCGTCGTCTGGCGAAGACGGGGGTGATAGAAGGTCACAGACCGGTAGTCAGATCAGTGTCCGATACCGGCCCAGCGATCTGGAAGCCGTTCTACCCATCCGTGTCGGTCAGGAACCCGCCCCTCCTGAATATCGAGTAAGTCCTTCCTCAACACAGCAGCAACTTCACTCCTGTCCGGATTCAATTCGTACTGTTGACCATTCGCTTCGCCGAGCACGGAGATGGGGGCGACAATCGCGGCAGTGCCACAGGCGAAACATTCTGAACAGCGGCCGGATGAAATCCAGCGCAACAACTCATCGATCGGTAGTTGAGTTTCTCGCACACGATACCCCCGGTCCATCGCCAATCGCATGATCGTATCCCGGGTAATTCCCGGCAGTATTGATCCACCGAGGCTGGGTGTTAACAGTTCACCGTCTACCACGGCAAAGAAATTCATCCCGCTCAACTCATCGACGAAGCGTTGATGCACCGGGTCCAACCATAAGCTGAGGTCGAAACCGGCATCCGCACAACGCGCCGCAGAGTGCAGAGCGCTTGCATAGTTTCCGCCCACTTTGACGGAACCGATGGCGCCACTGGCAACGCGAGTTTCCTGGC
This sequence comes from Gammaproteobacteria bacterium, assembly GCA_030427085.1. Taxonomy (GTDB): domain Bacteria; phylum Pseudomonadota; class Gammaproteobacteria; order Pseudomonadales; family Halieaceae; genus JAUHXH01. The sequence continues at coordinate 843,826 of JAUHXH010000001.1, forward strand.
GCTCTATCAGCACTTTCATACTGCCCGGGTGGTAGGCTGCAGAGGGGCTCGCGATGACCATGAAGGCCACCTCGGAGGACGCTCCCATACCAAACTCGCCTTCCGTCGCGATGATGAAGGGTCGTAGATACAGGGATTCACCGCTGTCACGGGGAATGCAGTTGGCATTCAATGCGCTGACACCGAAAACGGCATCCATGTACAGCGATTCGGGCACCTGGGGAAGGCACAGGTGACGAGCTGAGCGCGCCAGGCGCTTCCAGTTCTCCCGCGGCCTGAACAACGACACCGGCTGCTTATCTACCCGATACGCTTTGTGGCCCTCAAACGCCTGCTGCGCGTAGTGCAGCGCTTTGGCCGCAGGTGATATCTCAAGGGGACGAAAGGGCTCAAAGTTGCCCGCCTTCCACTCACCACCACTATAGTGTGCGCTGAACATGGCAGGGGCCATCACTCGACCAAAACCGAGCTCCTCAGGTTGAACATAGGCCGCCAGTGCAGCCGCCAGTTCCGACTCAAAGGGCAATGAAGATGAAAATTCCGCGGATCCAGACATCGATTTCTATCCAATCAACAATCGCTACTCGCCGACTTGAACCATTCAATCAAGTACTGCCCTACTGAGCGGTCGGCGAAAAGAATAAAGGTATCCCGGCCAGGCAGTGTGGCAAGCAATACCGGCAGGCCTGCAAACTGCGTCAATAGGCATTTCCCGGTAGGGAAGTTCACCGGGTGGAAATCAACTGTACTGCCTCGAGCGAGCACCTCGCGCGCTGCTACACCACTGATCTCCAGTACCACGTGGCTGTCGGTCACGATGCTGCACGCCACGCCCTCACTTCCCAGCCTTGAACGTAACGCCGACAGGCTCTGTTCCTCCGCACCCGCCGTTACCGCCACCAACCATTCACCAGGCGCCGTCCAGAACCATGCGCCCTCTTGTGAATCCAACACCAGCCCGGGGCCTGGCAGTGTCAAGCCAAGCTGCTCTGACAGTACTGCCAATCCGCGTTCTGTGCGATCACAAGCCTGCAGACGCACCAGGCCAAACGCAGCCAATTCCACAACCTGCAATGTTTTTCGCTGAACACTGGCACCGGCCAGAACGGTCTCTTCAATCAGTTCATCCATTGAGGGCATTTCCTTCCGGATCATAAGCGCACGGACTGACTAACCGAGCTCGCTGTCGCAACCCATCGTAGAAGACGGTCACTTCTTCCCCTTGTCTTTGCGCAGCCCCCGCAACAATCCCCAGCGCCACGGTTCGATTGAGATTTGGACTGTGTACGGCGGAAGTGACATAACCATTCGTCGTGCGCTCGTCCGCAGAGAGAATGTGGGCACCACTGATGGTCTGCCCCTTCGGGTCGAGTAATTCCAGCCCGGTAAACTGCAGACGGTCAGCATCCAGTCCCACAGGCAGAGACAGGGACCGACTTCCGATGAAATCACCTGCCTTCCTGGCGATGGCGCCACCCCACCCCAGGTCCTGTGGCATAGTGTTGCCGTCAGTATCGGCACCAATATGCAGATAGCCCTTCTCAGTGCGCAATAACATGAGCGCCTCGATGCCGAAGGGCGTTATGCCCATGTTCGCGCCGCGCTGCATCAGTATCTTCCACAGTGACTGGCCGTACCGTGCGGGAACACTCACTTCGAATGAAACCTCGCCGGTAAAGCTGGCACGAAGAATGCGACAGCGCTGGCCTAGTAAATGACCCTCGCGGTACTGCATATGGCCAAATGACTCGCGTGAAAGGTCAATGTCGCAGTCCAGTTGTTGCAGGACATCTCGCGCCTTGGGACCGCTCAGCATCATGGTCGCCCACTGGGTTGTGCAGTTGTTAACAACCACCTGGAGGTCGGTCCACTCACACTGCAACCACTCGTCCAGATGGCGGTGAATGACAGCGGCCCCACCACTGGTGGTGTGTAACAGAAAGTGATCCTCCGCCAGACACACCACAACGCCATCGTCGATCACGATACCCGCCTCATTGAGCATCAGACCGTAACGAGCGGCTCCGTGCTTGAGGGAAACCATGTTGTTGATGTACACGCGATCCAGGAAGGCTCTGGCGTCAGGACCGACGACCTCCAGCTTGCCCAGTGGGGAGTAATCCAGCAGACCCACAGCCTCACGCACTGCCACGGCTTCCCTGGCAATTGCAGCGGCCTCCGCTTCGCCGGGTTTCGGGTAGCAGACGGGGCGCTGCCATGAGCCGTAGTCGTCAAACGAGGCGCCACAGGTCAGATGTGCTTTATGTGCGGGCAGCAAGTGCACCGGTTTGTACAGCGCACCGAGCTCAATGCCCGCATAGGCGCCTATCGTTGTGGGATGGAACGGCGGGCGAAAACGCGTGGTTCCTACCGCCGGTATTTCACGGTCAGTTGCCAGCGCCAGAATTCCCAAACCGTTAACGTTGCTGGTTTTCCCCTGATCAACCGACATGCCATTGGTGGTGTAGCGTTTCACATGCTCAACCGATACAAAATTTTCCCGCGCGGCTAACTGGATATCGGCGGCGGTCACATCGTATTGGAAATCCACCCACTGATTTTCCGGCGGGACATCCGGTGTTAGCCACTGGCACTGGAGATTCAGCTCACCGCGGAACTCCCCTGCGGCCCGCCCCACCACTGAGATGTTCTGGTTGTTGCAGTCCGGTATCAGGCACGCATCTGACTCGCGATACTGTAGTTTTCCACCGGACTGAGAATACAGGTGCAACGTGGGCGTCCAGCCGCCGGAAATTGCGAGCAACTCACACGGCAGAGACTCGACAGACTGAACTGAGGGGTCGCCATCGGCAGGAGCACGCTGGATTTTCAGCCTGCGTATACCAGACCGACCCTTGGTGTTGATTACCCTTGTTCCCAGGTAATGGTTGATACCCGCATCGCGGGCGCCTTCGACCAGAGCAGAGTCCACGGCGCCACGAATGTCGATTATGGCGTCCACCTTCACACCGACACGGTGTAGCTCCAGTGCCACCTGCCATGCGCTATCGTTGTTGGTATAGAAGACGATTTCCCGGGCCAGAGTCAGTCCGTAGCGGTGCGTGTACTCGCGAACGGCCGATGCCAACATGATCCCCGGCCGGTCGTTGTTGGGAAAGACCAAAGGTCGCTCAATAGCGCCCGTGGCCAAAATCACACGGCCGGCAAAGACACGCCAGAAGCATTCTCGAAAGGCATTCCCCGAACGCGGCCCAAGATGGTTACTCCTGCGCTCCAGCGCGGCCAGCACGTTGTTGTCGTAGTATCCATTGACCGTGGTTCTACACAGCAAGGTAATATTGTCCCGCTGTGCCACCTCGCTCAACGCGTTCGCCAACCAGCTACGCTCTTCAGGGACGGGACTACCGAGCAAACGACCACCGGGCTCTTCTTGTGAGTCGATCAGGAGGACTCGCTTCGCCGGATCGCGCGCGGCTTCCAGCGCCGCTTCCAGGCCTGAGCGCCCGGCGCCGACTACGACCACGTCAGCGTGGATATTCTGCTTCACGTATCGTTCAGCGTCTGCGGCCTGTGGCGCCGTACCGAGGCCGGCGATACGCCGGACCAGCCACTCCCAACTCCGCCAGTTCGGCCACATAAAGGTTTTGTAATAGAACGATGCTGGCAGCAGGCGCTTGCACAGGCCAACAGCACCCAGCAAGTCAAAGCGCACGCTCGGCCAGGCATTCTGCCCCTTCGCCACAAGGCCTGGATACAAGGGGATGAGCGTGGCTCGAACATTCGGCTCGGTGTATTCACCACTTTCCAATTGCACAAGCGCATTGGGCTCTTCCGTACCACAGCCCAATATGCCTCGAGGACGATGCAGCTTGAAACTGCGGCCCACCACGCCAACTCCGTTAGCAAGCAGAGCGGATGCCAGGCTGTCCCCTTTTTTTCCGGTATAACGCCTGCCGTCGAAAAAAAACTCGACGGTTGAGTCTGCTTCTATACGCGCATGGGGTAGGCGCCGGATGGTCTGATTCATTCGCGACCCCCGGACACTTCCGGCGCCGAATCAGTCATGTGGTACACCGCCAGGATTTCATGCGTGACCGTGTCACGAATCACATTAAACCATTGCCGACAACCGTAGGTGTGGCGCCAACGCTCGCGGTGCAGCCCCCGGGGGTTTTCGCGCTGATACAGATACTCAGCCCAGATTTCGTCGGAGACTTCCGCTGGATTTTCCGGCCTGACAATATGTGATTGTCCACCGCAGGTGAATTCTGACTCGCTCCGCAGGCCACACCATGGGCACTCAATTCGAATCATGTGCTTCCCAATTCGTTGTTGTGATATTCAATGCGCAACTCCGGCGGCTGCGCTTTCGTCCACCAATCGACCCTGCGCAAAGCGCGCCAGCGAAAAAGGCTCAACCAATGGATGCGCACGGTCGTGGGCCATGGTGTAGGCCAGTGTTTCGCCCCCGGCCGGGATGGCCTTGTAGCCCCCGGTACCCCAGCCCGCGCTGATATAGAAGCCATTTACGGGTGTTTTCGAAACGATGGGGCTTGCATCCGGCGTGATATCGACGATACCACCCCACTGACGCATCAACTTCAGGCGGCTGAATGCCGGGTACATTTCAGTCACGGCGTTCAGCACCGACTCGGTGGTGGGCAGATTGCCTCGTTGGCCATAAGAAGGGTGCGTGTCTGCCCCACCCCCGATGACCAGCTCGCCCCGGTCTGACTGGGATACATAACAATGCACCTGAGGGGACATCACAACATGATCGAAACAGGGTTTAATCGGTTCGCTCACCATTGCCTGTAAACACTGACTGACGATGGGTAACTTGATGCCCGCCATCCCGGCTACCACGGAGCTATGCCCGGCTACCGCCATTGCCAACTTGCTCGTACGAATGGTGCCGAGCGTGGTTTGCACACCGCGAACGGCACCGTCACTGATGTTCAGGCCGGTAACTTCGCAGTTCTGAATGATGTCGACGCCCAGGCTACTCGCGGCGCGAGCATAGGCCCACGCCACTGCATCGTGGCGCGATATTCCACCGCGCTGTTGCATGAATCCGCCGTAAACACGGTACCGCGCGTGAGGGCTCATATTGAGCAGCGGTACTGCTTCGGAAACCTCTTCGCGACCCATAACGCGGCAATCGACACCCTGCACCTGTATTGCCGTCGCCCAGCGTCGGAAGATTTCCATTTCATGACGGCTGAAAGCCAGGCTGAGCACTCCCCCCTGAGTGAACATGATGTTGTAGTTCAGGTCTCGCCCCATCGTTTCAAAGCGCTTCAGGGAGTGCTCAAAAAAGCGGGTGCTTTCAGGGTAGAAATAATTCGATCGACTGACAGCGGTGTTGCGCCCTGTATTGCCCCCACCGAGCCACCCTTTCTCCAACACGGCCACGTTGGTAATGCCATGTTCCTTGGCGAGGTAGTAGGCCGTTGCCAGACCATGTCCTCCACCACCGATGACCACGGCATCATAATTCGGCTTTAATTCGGCGCTGCGCCACACCTGCGGCCATCGACGATGACCACTCAATGCGTGTCGGAGCAGACCGAATGCTGAGTATTTTTCCACTATTGCCGCCTAACGAAAAAGGGATCACTGGCCGAACGCTCAACCAGCAAGACAGGCAACCCTGTCCACGAATATTAATCCTTGGGGATTATTTACAGCGCAGACTCCAGAGTCAAGGTATTGATTGTATTTTTTAAATCAGAGGGATTAGCTGGGAGCCCTTAGTACTGCACTACACATGGAGATATAGAATCGGGAAAGTTCGCGCAAGCTCTTTGGTGTGAGATCGCCAAGATAACTCACATGCAGATTGCGGTAATCGGCAAAACCCCTGATCGTGGAATTGACGATAAACATATGCCTCATGCGGAACGTACGTGCTGACAGATGGGGCAGCAAAGGGCGCATGAGTTTTGCGGTTCGTTTCACTGCGCGCCCCGCCGAATTGTTCAGCAGGCGTTGCACGTCTTCATTGGCATCGAATTCCATACGCGCCAGCGTGCGCACAGCGGAATAGCCCCAGTGATTTTCGCTGATCACTTTCACGTAGGGATCGACGAATGCTTCCAGAACCTCTTCCAGGGCAACATCGCCCTCTTTCGCCTGGCGCTCCAATCGAGCGAGCTCTGCTTCCCGCGCGGCATCGAAATGCGCCTGAATAAACTCATCAACTGACTCAATAAGTTTGAGTTTGCTGCCAAAATGGTAATGGAGGGCGGAGTTGTTCTTCTGACCCGCCCGGCGATTGATCATCCGCAATGTCACCGAATCAACGCCGTTCTCGGCGAACAGCTCGATGGCCGCAATGATCAGCTTTCGCCTGGCCAGTTCTGCGGTGCTCAGCCCCGAATCCATTTGTATACTCCCGACACTGTGATAGGGGTACTTTAAGCGATGCGGATTAAAAGGCCAATGAGGCCGCTAATCTTGGGGAAATGGAGGCTCGGGTCGGAATCGATGGTCCGGCATCCCGGCCGGTTACACGTAACCGCGCGAGAAACTGATCTGGGGAAATGGAGGCTCGGGTCGGAATCGAACCGGCGTACACGGAGTTGCAGTCCGCTGCATAACCACTCTGCCACCGAGCCTTCGAGTTGAAGACCTGAGTGATCTTCATTGGGATTGGAGCGGGAAACGGCTGGGGTGGCGTACCACTTCGAACCGTCGAAACCTTAATGCTCCCCTCGTAAACGAGGATTGGAGCGGGAAACCGGGTTCGAACCGGCGACCTCAACCTTGGCAAGGTTGCGCTCTACCAACTGAGCTATTCCCGCACACTACGCGTTTTTACCGTCGTCACGGTCGCCAGAACCGGCGAGGCTAGGCGCCCCCCCTCAACCTCAGCAAGGTTGTGCTCTACCGAGCTATTCCCGCACCTCTTTCGAGAGGCGCCTATTCTAGTCACTCCCGCCCGGGAGTCAACCTGAATTCACTTCTTTGTGGCGCAACTGGCTGAAATATCAGCAATTATTCCTCTCTAATCACCACCCAGGCGGCGCGGAGGTAGATGAACATGGACCACAGGGTTAGAACGGCGGCGGTATAGAGCAGGAAGTAGGACAAAACCAACAGCCAGCTCTCGTCTCTTACGGGGTCGATGGCCAGCAATCCGATGATGGCGAGCATCTGGAAGGTCGTCTTGATCTTGCCCACATAAGACACCGCCACGCTGGTGCGCTTGCCCAGTTCGGCCATCCACTCCCGCAGGGCGGAAATGACGATTTCGCGGCCAATGATCACGCAGGCGGCCAGGGTAAACAGAATCGTGTCGTGGCGCTCCACCAGCAGCACCAGCGCCACGGCCACCATGAGTTTGTCCGCCACCGGGTCGAGGAAGGCCCCGAACTTGGTCATCTGGCCCAGCCGGCGAGCGAGGTAGCCGTCGAACCAGTCGGTAACCGCCGCCAGCGCGAAGATACCGGCGGCCACCAGATGGTTCTTGGGGAACTGCCAGTAGAAAACGAGAACCAGAACCGGAATCATTACGATGCGGCACATGGTCAGTGCATTCGGTATATTCATGGCGCCTTTATAACTAATTCGACAGGTTGTAGCTAGCTGGTGTGCAAGGTGTCGTAAATTTGCTGGGCCAGACGGGCGTTGATGCCGGTGACTTTGGTGAGCTCTTCCACGGTGGCGTTACGTACCCCCCCGGCGCTGCCAAAGTGGCGCAGCAACTCGCGGCGGCGCTTGGCACCAACGCCGGGAATGCCGTCCAACACCGAGGCCCGGCGCTGTTTGTCACGGCGAGCGCGGTGCCCGGTGATGGCGAAGCGGTGGGCCTCGTCGCGGATGTGCTGGATCAGGTGCAATGCGGGATTGTCTGAATTTAACTGATACTCGGCACCGGTGGCCCCGTGGATCAAGGTTTCGAAACCCGCTTTGCGGGTGACCCCCTTGGCCACGCCAATCACTTCCACGCCGGGGATCTGCAATTCCTCCATCACCGACATGGCCTGGCTCACCTGCCCTTTGCCGCCATCGATGAAGAGCACATCGGGCAGCGCACCCTCCCCGTCCTTGAGTCGTTTATAGCGCCGCTCCAGCGCCTGCTGCATCGCCGCGTAGTCGTCGCCCGCGGTGATGCCCGAGATATTGAACTTGCGGTAGTCAGACTTGCGGGGGCCGCCTTCGTCGAACACCACGCAGGATGCCACCGTGGCCTCCCCGCTGCTGTGGCTGATGTCGAAACATTCCAGGCGCTGGGGTGCCTCGGGCAACTGCAGCACATTTTGGAGTGCCTGCAGTCTGTGAGAAGCAGTTTGCTGGCCTTCAAGATGGGCCCGCAGATTGGTCTGTGCGGTTTGTGCCGCCAGTTGTAGCCAACGCGCCCGCGACTCCCGTACGCGATGGCGCAGCTTCACTTTGCGGCCGGCCTGCACAGTAAGTGCTTCGGCGATCACCGCTGCATCCGGCGGCATAGCATTCACGATCAATTCTGCCGGTACTTCACGCTCGCCACTGAGATAGTACTGAGGCAGGAAGGCTTCCAGTACTTCCTCCGGTGATTCGTCCAGCTTCAACGGCGGATAGTAGGTCTTACTGCCCAGCACGCGCGCCGCCCGCACGAACAATACCTGTACGCAGGCGCGACCACCGGAGACCGCGGCGGCAAGGATATCGAGATCGCCCGTACCGCCCTCTATGCCCTGACTGGCCTGCACGTGTTGCAACTGGGCCAACTGGTCGCGCAGTTCTGCAGCACGTTCGTAGGCCATCTCCTGCGCGGCTGCCTCCATATCGTCCGCCAATTGCACCATTAGCTCGGGGGACTTGCCCTGGAGGAAGAGACTGCTGCGCTCTACCTGTTGAGCGTAATCCTCATGCGACACCAGCCCCACACACGGCCCCGTACAGCGGTTAATCTGGTATTGCAGGCAGGGCCGGCTGCGGTTGTTGAAATAGCTGTCCTCACACTGGCGCACCTTGAACACTTTTTGCATCAGGTGCAGGCTTTCTCGCACCGCACCCGCGCTGGGGTAAGGTCCGAAGTAACGCCCTTTACCACGCTTTGCACCGCGGTGGAGGCTGAGCCGCGGAAACTCGTCATCAGAGGACAGGTAGATGTAGGGATAGGATTTATCATCCCGCAGCAGAATATTGTAGGGCGGTTGCTGTTCCTTGATCAGGTTGTGCTCCAGCAACAGGGCTTCCATCTCTGTCGCGGTCACCGTGATCTGGATGTCGGAGATTTTGCTGACCAGCGCCAGGGTTTTCGCTTCCAGCCCGCTGGCGCGAAAATAGCTGCCGACGCGATTGCGTAAGTTTTTCGCCTTACCTACATACAGCAGACTGCCCGCCTTGTCGTACATCTGGTACACACCGGGGCGGGTGGTCAGCCGCGACAGGAAGGCCTTGTGATCGAACTCAGGCACCGTAGACCCTCGGCTCGATTTCCAGCGCCAGGCCAAAACGATCGTGGACCGCGCTCTGGATGCTGCCGGCCAACTTCAGTAATTCACGGCCACTGTCGCCGCCTCGATTAACCAGAACCAGCGCGTGTCGATCGTCAACGCCTACACCATTGCTAGTGCAGCCTTTAAAACCACACTGATCAATCAACCAACCCGCTGACAGTTTCCACTGCTTGTTTTCCGCAGCAAAAGCCGGCAGCTCAGGATGCTTGGGCCGAAGTGAATCCAGCATCTGTTGATCTACCACCGGGTTTTTGAAAAAACTGCCGGCGTTTGGAATCTGCGCGGGGTCAGGTAACTTGGACTTTCTAATCGACACCACGGCATCAAAAACAGCGCGGGCAGTGGGGGCCGGCGCATTTTCAAACCAGCGCTGCAGATCGGGATAATCGAGCCGCGGTGCGTGACGGCGCGGTAATTCAAATTCCACTCGGGTGATTAAAACCTTATCGCGCAGGTCCCGCTTGAAAACGCTGTCACGATAGCCAAACTCGCATTCCGGGTTGTTTAGTCGAAACGGTGAAGCGTCGGTCAGGTGAACACCTTCAACGGCGCTGATGAAGTCTTTTACTTCTACACCGTAAGCACCGATGTTCTGTATCGGCGCGGCGCCGATGGCGCCTGGAATCAGGGCCAGGTTTTCCAGCCCGAAGTAGCCTTGCCCAAGACACCACTCCACAAAGGCATGCCAGTTGTGTCCGGCTGCAACAGAGACCCTCGCCTGGGAATCACTCTGCTCCAATACCCTGATGTCATTGCCCGTATAGCGCAGTATCAATGCTTCGAGATCGCCAACCAACACGACATTGCTGCCCTCCCCCAAAGGAATGACTCGGACCTGATGCGCCTGGGCATACTCCAGCGCACGCGCCAGCGTCTCGGTATTGTCAGCGCAGACCAGAGCTCGCGCCTTCGCTTTCAGGCGCAGGCTGTTCAGTGCCTGTAGTGGCTCATCGTGAAGAATCTGCAGCATCCCGTAATTCAGCCAGTAAGCCTTCGCTTGCCGCCTCTATCAGATCGAGCACTCGGTCAAAGCCGGCCGCGCCGCCGTAGTAGGGATCGGGGACTTCTGCACCTGATTGACCGGTGTAGTCCAGAAACAGCCCGACATGACCGGCGTAATCGGCCGGGCGAAGTGCTTCCACGTCCCGCAGGTTTTGCTCATCCATCGCCAGAATGTAGTCAAAGTGATCAAAATCCTGCGATGCCAATTGGCGGGCTCGCAGTGGACTGAGGTCATAGCCACGAGTTGCGGCGGCCGCAGTGGCACGGGCATCGGGCGGCTCACCGGCATGCCAACCGCCGGTGCCACAGGAATCGACCCGCACGGAAACGCCGCGCTCGGTAGCAAGCTGCTCAAATACACCGTGGGCGGTGGGCGACCTGCAGATATTGCCCAAACAGACAAAGAGCACGCGCTTCATAGCCTGGGACGTCCCTTTACCTGGCTGAAAAACTGGCGCACGCGCTCCAGGTCTTCCTCAGTATCAACGCCGCCGGGCACGTCAGCGTTGGCCAGGGCCACCTGGATCGGCACACCGTGGTACATGGCTCGCAGTTGCTCGAGTTGCTCCAGGCGCTCGAGTGGTGCGCTGTCCCAGCTCACAAACTGATTCAGAAAACCCACCCGGTAGGCATAAATACCAATATGGCGAAAGCAATACGGCTCCGCAGGCAAACCCTCGGCACCGCTAGCCAGGTGATCACGAGGCCAGGGAATGGGTGCGCGACTGAAGTACAGCGCCCTGCCCTGCTGGTCCATCACCACTTTCACGATGTTGGGATTTTGCAGGTCCTCGCGAGTCGAAATGGCTTCGCAGAGTGTTGCAATGCCGGCTTCGGGGTGGGCAATCAAAGCTTCGGCCACCTGATTGATCAAACCGGGAGGGATCAGCGGCTCATCGCCCTGCACGTTTACCACCACGGCATCATCCGCCAGCCGCAACTGCTGGGCCACTTCCTGTAAGCGATCGGTACCGCTGGCATGATCCGCCGCCGTCATCACCACATCGCCACCAAAGCTTTCACAGGCTGCCTCGATCCGGCTGTCATCCGTGGCAACGACAACTCGTGCAGCATTGCTGCCACCGGCCTGTTGATAAACGTGCTGCACCATGGGTTGGCCGGCAATATCCAGCAAAGGCTTGCCGGGCAATCGCGTGGAGCCGAAACGGGCGGGAATGATCACGGTGAACGACATCAAGACTCCTGAGGGGCTAACAGGCCATCCACTTGCGCCAGCAGGTCAGCGGGCAGGATAGCGTCGATGCGCAGATACCAGTGACTGGCCTGTGCAAAGGGGCGGCATTTTACCGCGTCTTTCTCGGTCATGATAACCGGCCGGTCAGCGAAGGGCGCAAGATCACCCGCTACGAAAGCGTGATGGTCCGGGAACACGTGGGTTTCACAATTCAACCCGGCATCCGAGAGGGTGTGGAAAAACTGATCGGGTTGACCGATCCCTGCCACCGCCACCACCGCTGTGGTGAAACTATCGAGCGAGCGCTCCTGCCCTGTCACTAAATTGACCACTGCGCCCACGCGATACATCACACCTCGCTGACTGCGGTCGCCGCGATACACCACGGCGTCTACGTTGTTAAGTCGGGAGACAGGTTCACGCAATGGCCCTGCCGGTAGACAGAAGCCGTTACCGAAACCGCGCTCTGCATCGCTGACCACCAGTTCAAAGTCACGCTGCAGGGCATAGTGCTGCAGGCCGTCATCGCTGATTACTACGTCCAGCGAAGCGGTGGACAGCAGTGCCTGGGCAGCAGCGGTCCGCGATGGGCCCACCACGACGGGGCAGCCGGTTCGCTGGCGAATTAACAGCGGCTCATCACCACATTGACTCGCGGGGCTGTCCTGCCCAACGACAAAAGGATACTGTGGCGCCGTTCCACCGTAACCGCGCGCCACCACGCCCACGGCTATCCCGCGAGCCTGGAGGTGCTCTACCAGTGCAACGGTGATGGGTGTTTTGCCGGTGCCACCGACGGTGATATTGCCCACGACCAGCACCTTGCAGGGTGCCCGCCAGCTGCGCAACCAACCCTGCTGATAGGCGAACCGGCGCACCGCGGTGAGGCTGCGGAAGAGCCACTCAAGTGGCCGCAATAACCACAACCACCAGGCCGAGTTGTACCAGGCCCGCTCAAGTACCGCGCCGAGAGACGCCATCAGTCATTAAAGGCCTGGTGGTACAACTGGGCGTAGAGGCCGCCACCGGCAAGTAACTCCTGGTGAGAGCCCTGAGCGACAATCTCGCCTTCATCCATCACCACAATATGATCCGCCTTTTCGATGGTGGACAGGCGATGGGCAATGATCAGGGTGGTGCGCCCCGCCATTACGGTTTCAAGCGCACGCTGGATCTGGTGCTCGGATTCATTGTCGAGTGCTGAAGTGGCTTCGTCGAGGATGAGCACCGGAGCATCCTTCAGAATGGCGCGGGCAATCGCCACACGCTGGCGCTGCCCACCGCTCAGCCCACCGCCATCTTCGCCGAGCACCGTGTCGTAACCGTCGGGTAGTTGATCGATGAATCGATCAGCTGAGGCCGCGTGAGCAGCGGACACAATATCCTGCTGTGAGGCACCTGACAGGGCGCCGTAGGCAATGTTGTGTGCCACGGTGTCCTGAAACAAAGTCACTTTTTGGGACACCAGCGCGAGCTGTGAGCGGTAGTTGTCCAGGGTGTAATCCTGCACTGGCACGCCGTCCAGCAGGAGATCCCCTTCTGTAGTTTCGTAAAAGCGTGTCAGCAAGTGAACCAGCGTGGTCTTGCCACTTCCGGAACGGCCCACCAGCGCCACACTGCGCCCGGCGGGCAGATCGAGGCTGAAATTCTTCAGCACCCACTTGTCGGTACCGGGGTACTGGAAGGATACGTTGTCGAACCGCAAGTCGCCGCGAGCCCGTTCTACGATGTGTGCGCCCTTGTCTTTCTCGGCATCCAGGTCGAACTGGGCAAAGATATCCTCGGCCGCGGCGAGCCCCCGTTGAATCACACTTTGCACCCCGCTCAGCTGCCGGATGGGCTTGCCGAGTTGACCCGCTGCAGTCAAAAAGGCCACCAGGCTACCGGCACTGAAACCGCCGAGGATCGTAGGATCCAGAGCAAACCACACCAGGGTGCCCAGCGCCAATGCGAGTAAGGTCTGGATAACCGGCGTACTCATGGCATCGGCGAAGGCCAGCTTGATGCTCTGCACGCGATTATAGTGACTGGCGTTTCCGAAGCGGTCCCGCTGCCGCTTCTGACCGCCGTACATACGCACTTCCCGATAGGCGCCAATACTCTCATTCGCTACCTGCGTAACGTCGCCCATGGAACTCTGAATGCGCCGGCTGTAGCGGCGAAAGTGCTTCCCGACCACCGTCACCACAATGGCGATAAAAGGGGCCACCGCAAAGAACACCAGACTGAGCCGCCAATTCAGGTAGAGCATGTAGCTCAACAGGGCGATCACCGTGAGACCTTCGCGGAGGATGATCTTCAGGGCATTGGTGGCAGCACCGGTAACCTGCTCAACGTTGTAGGTAATGCGGGAAATCAACACGCCGCCGGAATTCGCATCGTAGTAGTTGCCCGGTGCGTAGAGCATTTTCTCGAACAGTTCGCAGCGCAGTTCATGGACAAGGTGCCGCGCGACGCAGGTAATGAAATAGGTACCGGCAAAAAAGCCGATGGATCGTATCAGCGCCAGTGACACCATCGCGGCAGGTACTGCGATGCGGGCATATTCCTGCCGGCTCATGTCGCCCGGGGGGTAGATGGCCATACTGGCCGTAGCGACGATACCGTTTTCCACGGCGGGGTTATCCGCCAGCGCGTCCAGCAGGAATTGCATCAGGTCTGCCAGCGCCACGTTGCCCAGCGAGTAGATGATGTAGCCTACCAGGCTGAACGCGAAGAGGTACCAGTACGGAACAACGTAGCGCAGCAGGCGGCGGTAGAGCTGCCAGTCACTCATTTCACCGCGGCGCGGTAGATGTTCCCTCTGCCCCTTCAGGCCGGCCACAGTCTCAGTCCTCCGCGTCGGGCTGGCGCGTGGTGATACTCAGGTGCACAAAGCCCATCTGGCCGGCTGCATCCATGGCGCGCACCACGGACTGGTGACTGGACTGCGCGTCAGCGGAAATCGACAGCGGCAAGGTGGTGTCCCCGGCGGAGATCTTGTGAATGGCGGCCTTCAGCGTAGCAATCCGGTGGTCAACCAGGCCACGGCCGTTGACACGGTAGGCGCCCTCTTCGTCGATCAGTATTTCAATCAGCTTTTCAGGCGCTTCGCGCGCCTCGCCACTGGCCTCGGGCAAGTCGATCGACAGCTGGGTCTCCCGCGTGAAGGTAGTGGACACCATAAAGAAAATTAGCAGCAGGAACACCACATCGATCAGCGGTGTCAGGTTGACGTTGACGTCCTCCAGAGACTGGCGGCGGAACTTCACCCCTTGTTCTCCCCGCCGGTTTCTTCTTCCCGGTGCAGGGCATCCACCAACTTGATGGTCTCCTGCTCCAGTTCCACCACGATGCCGTCGATCTTACCGGTGAAATAGCGGTGCAGTGCCAGCGCTGGAATTGCCACACAGAGTCCTGTGGCAGTGGTTACCAGTGCTTCGGAGATACCACCGGCCAGTACGCTGGCATTACCCGTGCCCTGGGCCATGATCTCGGCGAATACCTTGATCATGCCCATCACGGTGCCGAGCAAGCCCAACAGCGGGGTGACGGCGGCAATCGTACCGAGTGTATTCAGATAGCGCTCCAGGTCGTGGATTACGGCGCCCGCCGCTTCCTGGATGCTCTCCTTCATCACATCCCGGCCGTGACTGGCATTGGACAACCCAGCCGCCAGGATACGCCCCAGCGGTGACGACTGACGTAGCGCCTTGATCCGGGCAGCGTCCATCTCGTCAGCCTTGAGCTGCTTCCACACAGTGGCCAGCAGGTGCGGCGGTGCGATTTTCTTGGGGTTGAGGGTGATAAATCGGTCAATACCGATGGCGACGGCGGCCACAGAGCACAACAGGATGGGCACCATGATCCATCCACCGGCGGTTACAAGTTCCAGCACTACCACTTACCTTGTTATTAAACTGTCGCCGCATTATACGCACTGAGAATAACTTGGGGAATCAATGCGCCCTCATCCCACGCTTACTGCCAGTATCGTCGCCATCGCTCCCGCTCGCGACGCACAACCAGTTCTCCCTGGGTATCCACCGTGAACTGGATGGCGCCGTGCAGGTCGGTGCGGTGCTGAGTGATCGCCAACGCTTGATAGCGTGACAGTACCGCGGACGCGGGATGGCCAAAACGGTTGCGGTATCCGGCACTGTGTACAACGTGCGCGGGCGCCGCCCGCTTAATGAAGGACCAGGTCGATGAGGTGTTACTACCGTGATGGGGCGTCAGCAGCACGTCACTGCGCAAAGGCAATTCACGCCCCAGACTCCGTTCCCGACTGGCCTCAATATCGCCCGGCAGCAGCCAATACACACCGCGGTAACCGATGCGCAGCACACAGGAATCGCTGTTGCGTTCCCCCGACAGCACCGCGGGACTGAGCACCTCCATCGCGATGGATTCACGCCAGCGATTAGCCGGTACCACCCACGACTGGCCCCGCCTGCAGGGATAGGCGAGATGTGGCAAAGCCTCAGCCCCGCCGGCCAGTAATCGTGCAACCGGCATCGCCCGGCGTATGGTTTCCAGACCCGCGCTGTGGTCCAGGTCGGGATGACTGATCATCAGCAGGTCCAGATCACTCACGCCACTGCGCTGCAAAAATGGCAGCACCACGCGCGAAGCCATATTTGGCCCGGCGGGATCGCCCCCACCTGTGTCATAGAGCAAGGCGTAATCGCTGGCCTGGACAGCAACGGCCGCGCCCTGCCCCACATCGAGCACGGTGAGTGTGAAGCCCTGAGTCAATCGGGCGGATTGCACACTCAACCACAGTGCCAGCGCTATTGGCAGTAACAGGCTCAAAAAACCCCGGCGCCCGAGTGGCAACAGCAGTACCGCGATTATGGCCAGGCTCAAGCCAGCCAGGCCCAGACTGACCGGGTAATAGCCCTCCGTAACTGAACTGTCGGCCCCCTTGTTCCACAGCCACTCCAGCGGCAAGCCGGCAGCAAACCACAACGAGAAGGCCATGGGTGAAGACAGTAGGGTCGCCAGTGCGGCGGCCAGACTGGCGGGAACAACGAAGATGGCAACCAGCGGCAACAACACCAGATTGGCCAATACCGACACCACACTGACCCCGCCGAAGAAGCCACTGGTGAGCGGCGCCATCCCCAGGCTCATGTAGAGGTGCAGGCCGAGCAACTGCACGGAGGCACCCGATGATCGCCACTGGCCCAACCATAGCAGCAAGCCTACCGCTGCGAAGGACAACCACAGCCCCGCCGTCAGCGCCGCCAGTGGTTGCCACGCGAGAATCAGCAATAAAGCCAGCAGCAAGCGATCTGATGAAGCGATCGGATGTAGCCACCATTGCCCCACCAACCAGACCAACAGCATTAACAGCGCGCGGGTCACGGGCAGGGAGAACCCGGCCAGAGCTGCGTAAACCAGGGCGAATGAGAGCGCCAACACTATCGGTAGCGCTGGAGCGATGCGCTCCCGGTGCCGCAGCACACACGGCAGCGCCAACAAGCGCCCGAGGCCAAAGCCCAGGCCAGCCACAATCCCCAGGTGCAATCCGGAGATCACCACCAGATGATTAACACCCAGTTCCCGCAGGCGTTGCCACAGCGCAGGCGAAAAACCGCTGCTGTCGCCAATGGTCAGCGCCGCCAGCAGCGCCCGTGTGGTGGCCGACCAGGGCAAACTCGCGATGTGAGACTGGATGGCCGCCCGCTGGCGGTGGTGCCAGTGCCGCCAACCTGTCACCGGCGTTGCGTGCAACTGCCCGGCCTTGACCCTGCCCACGGCGTCGATTCCCTGGAGCGCATACCAGAGTGCGCCATCGCCCAGATGAGGATTGGCCAGCCCCCGGGGCCGCCTGAGCACTACCTGCAACGTCACCGATTGTCCCGGCTCTAGTACCGGTGCCTCGGGCCAACTCAGCGCGACCCGCGACAATCCGGAACAGCCTTCTGACGCGGGGGCCTGGACCGAGCGCAGGACAAAGCGTGCCTCCGGCCCCCAGGGGCGCCGGACGTGCTCTACCAGACCCTCGACTTCCCCAGTCAGGAAGATTGCGCGGTTCTCACAGTTTGCCTCAATGCGATCTGCCACAATCGGCAAGCCGCGCCATGCGCCTAGTACCAGACCGACGGCGAGCCAGATCACCAGCCGTAGCCTGCTCACACCGCGCCAACCCAGGGAGAAATACAGCAGCAATGCGGTCGTAATCAGACAACCCGGGGGCGGCAGGAACGGCAACTGCGTGCTCCCGATCAAACCCATTACCAGGGCCAGTGCCGTGCGACGCCATGTATGGAGTGCCCCGGGATTTCCATGCATAATAGCCGCGCCTCGACGCCAGCCCGTCTTCAAATCACCGGCCCATGCCCAAGCGCACCCTGAAACAGTTCACTCCAAGCCCCGCGCAAGTGCGACGTTATCGCTCGTTGCGTGTACTGGGCGATTGGATCTACGAACCAAACCTCTGGCACATCACCCGCTATTCGGCGTCGATGGCCTTTTTCGTCGGATTGTTCGTGTGTTTTCTGCCATTGCCCGGGCAGATGATTATCTCCGCTTTACTCGCGGTTGCCTTGCGTTGCAATCTGCCAATTTCGGTCGGCCTGGTGTGGATCACCAACCCCCTGACCATGCCGGCGATTTACTATCTGGCTTACCGGGTGGGTGCGGCCTTACTGGGCACGGAGGTTCAGTCACTGACATTTGAAATCAGTTGGGAGTGGGCGCAGGAGAGCCTGAGGGGTATCTGGCTACCGTTCATACTCGGTTGCCTGATTTGCGGGTTGATGTCAGGTGCGCTGGGCTACTTCGTGATCAGTATGTTGTGGCGCTGGCAGGTATCACGCCGCTGGCGCCGCCGGAAAGAGCGGCGCAAACGGCCCGTTTAATCGGCGTGTAAGACTTGCGCAGGCGCCAGGCGAGCAGCCCGCAGCGCCGGATAAATGGCAGCCAACAAGCACATCACAAAAGCGACCCCCGCTACCCAGACCACATCCCGCCACAGTAAATCTGAAGGCAGAAAAGCCACCGGGTACACGTCGGTGTCCAGAAACTGGATGCCTAACCAAGCCTCCAGGCCAGCCACCAGATCGGTGACCCCCAGACTGGCCAGCACACCCAGCGCACTGCCCAACACCGCACCCACCAGACCAATCAGCGCGCCCTGCAACAGGAACAAGCCCAGAATATGGCGCGGCGTCGCCCCGAGTGTACGAAGGATGGCGATGTCACCCTGTTTGTCGAATACCACCAGTACGAGGGACGAGACCACGTTAAACGCGGCGACGGCAATGATGGAAAAGAGCAGCAGGGAGATCAGGTCGCGCGATAGTTGAATCGCGGCATACAGATTGCCGTGGGTCATCATCCAATGAGTAGCGTAAAAACCCGGCGGCAAGTCCCGCTGCAGGGTCCAGGACAACTCCCCCGCCTGAAAAAGATCTGTAATTGCCACGCGCAGGCCCGCAATGGCAGTGTCCCGCCCCTGAATGGTACCCGCCTGTGCCAGGTGAACCACTGCGCTGCTGTTATCGAGCTCGGTGCCGGTGTGGAGAACACCGCGCAAGGTGACCCGCTCGTAACGCGCCGACCTGGGATTGAGTCCACCGTCCGCTGGCACAATCAAGGTAACGCCATCTCCAACCGACAATCCCGCGGCCTGAGCCAACTGACTACCCAGCAATAAACCGCGGGGATCCGCTCGCATGGCAGCCAGGGATTCGGCATCCACAGATTGTTCAAACTGCGGTGGTAACTGCCCCGGCGTAAGATCCAGACCCAGCACCAAAGCTGTTTCGAGAGTGGCGCCGTTCATCATCAGGGCGTCGAAGCGCGCGAAGGGGCTCGCCTGGACAACCCCTGGCGTGGCCACGACTCGCTCTCGGGCAGCTTCCCATTCCGCTTCCGGCAGGTGCGCAAACAGGGTGATGTGCGGGACCAAACCCAGAATACGTTCACGCATCTCCCGGTCGAAGCCGTTCATTACGGACATCACGGTCACCAATAACGCGATGGCCAGCACCAGACCGAGCATGGACAGCAGTGACAGGAAGCTGGAGAGATAGCCCTGCCCGAAGGCGAAGGTGTAGCGCCGCGCGATGCGCAGCAGCTCAGCCGCCTGCATGGCTCACTTCCCACAAGCCGCGGTCGCGAAGTTCGCAGATCCGCCCCATATGGCCTGCAATGCGAGCGTCGTGCGTCACCACCACGAAACAGGCCCGCTCGGCCTGCAAATCGTCGATCACCGACAACACCTGACTGGCCGATTCCGGGTCGAGGTTGCCGGTGGGCTCATCCATCAACACGCAGCGGGGGCGATTAATCAGGGCGCGGGCAATTGCAACACGCTGGCGCTCGCCGCCGGAGAGCTGACCCGGCCGGTGATCGCAGCGCTGCGCCAGACCCACGCTGGACAACAACTCAGCCGCGCGCTGCAGTGCCTCGCTGCGTGCCTCGCCACCAATCAGGGCCGGCATGGCGACATTTTCTACCGCACTGAATTCAGGTAGCAGGTGATGGAATTGATAGACGAATCCCAATTCCCGGTTGCGCAGACGACACAGGGCGCGCTCATTGATGGTGGCAAGATTTTCACCTGCGATTGAAACACTGCCCGACGTGGGTGTATCCAGACCGCCCAGCAGGTTTAGCAGCGTCGACTTTCCGGACCCGGACGCGCCCACTACCGCCAGCTTCTCACCGGCGTTCAGACTCAGGTTGACGCCTTCCAGCACCACCACGCGCTTGTCGCCATCGGCGTAAGTACGCCCCAGCCCCTCGCAGTGCAATACGCAATCACTCATATCGCAGCACCTCGGAGGGGTCGACCCGGGCCGCGCGCCATGCTGGATACAAGGTCGCAAGCAAACTCAGGGCGATCGCCGCCACCGCCACCACCGCCACGTCGGGCCACTGCAGATCCGCGGGCAAGCGACTGATGAAATAGACACTGGGGTCGAACATCTTCACGCCAATCAATTCCTCCAGGAACGCCACCACATCGGCGACATTAATAGCCAGCAATACACCGAACACTACGCCCAGGCCAACACCCGCCACCGCCAGTGCGAGGCCGTGAATCACAAAAATACTCATCACCCCACCGGCACTGGCACCGAGCGTACGCAGCACAGCGATGTCGCCACGCTTCTCCGTCACGGACATGGCCAAGGTGGAAATGATATTGAATGCAGCAACGGCAACCACCGACAGCAACAGCAGGCCAACCATGATCTTTTCCATCCGCACGGCACGGAACAGGTTGCCCTGGGTTTCGCTCCAGTCCTGCGTGCGAAGCCCCTCGGGCAAGGTGGCGCGCAACGATGCCAGCAGCGAGGGCGCCGAAAACAGGTCGGTGGTTTTTACCTGTAAGCCCTGCACCGCCGTACCCAGACCGAACAGCCGCTGCCCGGCAGGCAAGCTGATGTAGGCGTATTCTCCATCGAGATTGGCCCCCACTTCGAACAATCCCACCACCGTAAAACGGCGGCTGCGGGGAAAGGCGCCAAGCGGTGTTACGGTGAGCCGGGGAATGGTCATTTCCACCGAGTCGCCCGGCCGCACGCCAAGCCAGCGTGCCAGCACCGTTCCGAGCACGATGCCCCAGCGCTCCTCGTCCAGGGCTGACAATTCGCCCACTACAAGTGATTCGCCCACATTGGACACACCCACCTCGCGCTCGGGGTCGATCGCTTGCAGGCGTACGCCGCGCAACACCCCGTTGGCGGACAGAATCACTTTGCTATCGATATAGGGTGCCACGGCGACCACACCGGGCTGATTCTGTAGTTCTGTAGCCAATTGTGGCCACTGGCTTAGTTGCCCGTTATCAGCGGTCACGAAACCGTGCGGTACCAGCGCGAGAATACGCGAGCGCAATTCACCCGAGAAACCGTTCATCACAGATAACACGGTAATCAGGCTCGCCACTCCGATCACCATGCCGAGCAGAGACACAGCGGCGATGATGGCGGTGAAGCGATTACGTTTGCGGGAGAAGCTGTAGCGCAGCCCGATGAACAGGGGGTAGTTAGCCATCGGGTGCGCGGAGGATTACTTGTCGGCGGCGTAGAAAGGTGTGTCGCTCGCTGCAGGCGTGCTGCGTTCGTTCTCTTCGTCGCAGCGCTTCGGGTCGCCGCCGCACAATTCGCAACTCTGGTCGATGCCGGCTGCGCCGAGGCCGCCACAGGAGCCCTTAAGGGGTTTGCGGCCCATCAGCACACCGACGGCCATGCCTGCTACGACAAGACAGGTTACGAGCAGTGAAATCAGAAAAATAGCCATACGTTCATCGGGCCTGTGCAGGCCGCCTCTCGTGTCATTGCGCCGCCCCTTCCGGAACGGTCAAATACGGTAACCAGGGCTCAAAGGCGCTGCTGTGCAGCGCGGTATAGCCCTGATCATACCGGCGAATCAGGTACACCGCCAAACCGTGTTGTTCGGCGGCTCGCAGTGCCTCCTCGGGGCCCATTGCGTTCAGCGCCGTTGCCCAGGCATCGGCGCGCATCGCTGAGGCATTGAGCACCGTCACTGAGGCCAGATCGTGCCTTACCGGCCGTCCGGTACGCGGATCTACAGTATGCGAATAACGCACACCATCGTGCTCAAAAAAGTTGCGATAGTCTCCCGAGGTGGCAATGGCCACATCCGAAACTGCCAGCGTTGCTGCCACGGCCCGTTCGTCAGACACCGGCTTCTCAATCGCTATGCGCCACCTGTCCGCCCTGGGGCTAACACCGGATAAACGCATTTCACCGCCGACTTCTACCAGGTAGTCATTGACTTCCCGGGCCGACAACCAGTCCGCGATCCGATCAACCGCATAGCCTTTGGCAATGGACGACAGGTCAAGTTCCACCGGCGCAGTGCGCAATACTCGCTGCCCCGCCGTATCCACCTGTACATGAGCCTGCCCTACGCGCTGCGCTACCGCAGCCAACTCTGCCTCTTCCGGCGGGCTAATGACCGTGCCGCCGGGACCGAAGCCCCACAGGCTCACCAGGGGCCCCACAGTAATATCGTAGGCACCGCCCGCCTTCTCCCCCACCGACAAGGCTTCAACCAGAACAGTGTAAAAGTCAGAGGACAGTGACGACCATTCACCTGCCGGCGCCGCGTTCAGGCGACTGATTTCCGAGTCAGGTCGATAGGTGGACATCGCCGCATTGACGGCCTCGAGATGTTCCTCAATGGCCGATCGAACCGCCGCCTCATCCATGCCAGATGTACTGCGATACGTTACGTGCCAGCTAGTGCCCATGGTGGGACCACTGAGGGTGTGGTACGCGTCATCGCCAGCACAGGCCGACAACAGGGCCACTGCCATCAGGCAGAGCACACGAAACCGGTTCGCCAGAAGGAAAAAGCCGCCCGGTGGGCGGCTTTTCGTGGCGCTGATATCAGCCCCCAAAGTCATCCAACATGATGTTTTCTGGTTCAACACCCAGATCGGTCAACATCTGGATAACCGCCGCGTTCATCATCGGCGGCCCACACATGTAGAACTCACAGTCTTCCGGCGCGGGGTGGTTCTTCAGATACTCTTCGAACAACACGTTGTGAATGAAGCCAGTCATGCCATCCCAGTTGTCCTCGGGCTGCGGATCAGACAAAGCTACGTGCCACTCGAAATTGTCGTTCTCCGCGGCCAGCGCGTCGTATTCGTCCTGGTAGAACATTTCGCGCAGCGAGCGCGCACCGTACCAGAACGAAATCTTGCGCTTGGAGTTGAGGCGTTTGAGCTGGTCAAAGATGTGCGAACGCATCGGCGCCATACCGGCACCACCACCAATGAATACCATCTCGGCCTCAGTCTCCTTGGCGAAGAACTCACCGAAGGGGCCGTACACCTTCACCTTGTCGCCGGGTTTCAGGTTAAACACCCAGGAGGACATGATGCCAGGCGGAATGCCTTCGCTACCCGGAGGTGGTGTTGCCACCCGGATATTGAACTTCACGATACCCTTCTCTTCGGGGTAGTTGGCCATGGAGTAGGCGCGAATCGTGGTGTCGGTGACATTGGACTGCAGGTCAAAGAACTTGAAGCGCTCCCAGTCGCCGCGGTATTCCTCGCCGATATCGAAGTCGCTGAAGTTGACCACGTGGGGCGGACATTCCAGCTGCACGTAACCACCGGCGCGGAAATCCACGTTCTCGCCCTCGGGCAGCTTCAGGGTCAGCTCCTTGATGAAGGTGGCCACGTTGTCGTTGGACTCTACGGTGCACTCCCACTGCTTGACGCCGAACACTTCTTCCGGCACCTGGACTTTCATGTCCTGCTTAACTGCGGTCTGGCAGCTCAGGCGCCAACCTTCGGCCGCATCGCGACGGGTAAAGTGAGACTCCTCGGTGGGCAGCATGGAACCGCCGCCCTCTTCCACGATGCACTTGCACTGGGCGCAGGTGCCACCGCCGCCACAGGCGGAGGGCAGGAACAGGTCCGCTTCAGACAGGGTCTGCAGCAGTTTGCCACCTGCGGGCACAACCACTTCTTTTTCGCCATTGATCAGGATGGTCACGTCACCGGAACTCACCAGGCGGGAGCGGGCGAACAGGATCACCAGCACCAGGGCGAGAACGATGGCGGTGAACATGCCAACGCCGAAAACAATCGTCATATCCATGTGTTGCGTACCCCGATTAGATGTCGATGCCGCCGAAGGACATGAAGCCCAGCGACATCAAACCGACGATGATGAATGTGATACCCAGGCCGCGCAGGCCCTCGGGAATGTCTGAGTACTTCAGCTTTTCGCGAATACCCGCGAGAGCAACGATGGCCAGGGCCCAGCCGACACCGGCGCCGGCACCGAAGACCACACTCTCGCCCAGGTTGTAGTCGCGCTGCACCATGAACAGGGAAGCACCCAGAATGGCGCAGTTCACGGTGATCAGGGGCAGGAATACACCCAGCGCGTTGTACAGGGCCGGCATGTAGCGATCCAGGAACATCTCCATGATCTGCACAATGGCCGCGATCACGCCGATGTAAGACAGCAGGCCCAGGAAGCTCAGGTCCAGCCCGGGCGCGCCCGCCCAGGCCAGTGCGCCGTCAGCCAGCAGGTAGTTGTAGATCAGGTTGTTGACCGGCACGGTAATGGTGAGCACTACGATTACCGCAATGCCCAGACCCAGCGCCGCCTGGATCTTCTTGGAGATGGCCAGGAAAGTACACATGCCCAGGAAGAAAGCCAGCGCCATGTTCTCAACGAAAATCGCGCGGATAAAGAGGCCGAGGTAATGTTCCATTTACACGCCCTCCTGTGCAGTGGTGTGTTTGGCGATGGTGAAATCGGGTTCCTCCACCTGATCCGTTTTCCAGCTACGCAGGGCCCAGATCAGCAGGCCGATCAGGAAGAACGCACTCGGCGCCAGCAACATCAGGCCGTTGGGGGTGTACCAGCCACCTTCGGTAACCAGCGGCATGATAGACACACCGAACAATTTGCCGGCACCCAGCAGCTCGCGGAAGAAGCCCACGGCCAGCAGTACGATGGAGTAGCCCAGGCCGTTGCCGATACCGTCGATAAAGCTGGGCAGCGGCGGATTCTTCATGGCAAAGGCTTCCGCGCGACCCATCACGATACAGTTGGTGATGATCAGGCCAACGAACACCGACAGTTTCTTGCTGATGTCATAGGCCACAGCCTTCAGCACCTGATCCACCACAATTACCAGCGAGGCAATGATGATCATCTGCACGATGATACGGATGCTGCCCGGCACGTGGTTACGCACCACGGAGACAAACAGGTTGGAGAACGCCACCACGGTAGTCAGCGCAATACACATCACGACGGTCACCTGCATGGAGGTGGTTACCGCCAGTGCGGAACAGATCCCCAGGATCTGCAGCGCAATCGGGTTGTTGTTGAACAGGGGGTTCAACAGGGTTTCTTTCATGGTCGACATGAATCAGGCCTCCCCGCGCTTGAGGTTGTTGAGGAAGGGCTCGAAGCCACTTTCGCCCAGCCAGTAACGCACCAGGTTGGATACGCCGCGGCTGGTCAATGTGGCACCGGCCAGTCCGTCGATCTGGTGTTCGGCGCTGGCACCGGCGGGATCGACACTGCCCTTGATCACTTCGATCTCCACCTGCCCATCGTCGTAGACTTTTTTGCCCGGCCAGATGTTCTTCCAGCGCGGGTTATCCACTTCACCACCGAGGCCGGCTGTTTCACCGTGCTCATAGAAGCCGATGCCGGTCACGGTATTGGCGTCAGCCTCCAGGCCGATAAAGCCGTAGAGCGTGGACCACAGTCCGTAGCCGTGGATTGGCAGAATGATCTTGTCCAGTTGGCCCTGCTCGTTATTGACCAGGTACACCAAAGAGAAGTGTTCCTTGCGAATTATCTTCGCCGGGTCATCTTCACCGGCCAGGCGGACTGACTGCGCCGGATCCTTGGATGCCTTGCGCTGGTCGTAGCGCGCAGGGTCTACCGCGTCGGTAAACTCACCGGTGCGCAGATCCACCACTTTGGTGGACACACGCGCGAATTGCTCTTCCACGCCCTGGCTTTCATCCAGCAGGCCTGCGGCAGAGAGAATATTGCGCTTCATGTCCAGGGACTTGTTGCGCTCCTGCTCGGGCTTGAGCACCACCGCCGCGGTGGATACCACTACCGAACAGACGATACACAGTGCAAGCGCTACAGTGAGCGTCTTGCCGATTCCGTCGTTACTAGCCACGTGCGAGCCTCCGTTTGATGTTGGACTGCACCACAAAGTGGTCGATCAGGGGAGCAAAGAGGTTGGCGAACAGGATCGCCAGCATGATGCCTTCGGGGAAAGCCGGATTGACCACCCGGATCAGCACGGTCATCAGGCCGATCAGGATGCCAAAAATCCACTTGCCGGTGTTGGTCATCGACGCAGACACCGGGTCGGTCGCCATAAACACCATACCAAAGGCAAAACCACCCACTACCAGGTGCCAGTACCAGGGCATGGCAAAGGCCGGATTGCTGTCGGAGCCCACCGCATTGAACAGAGTAGACAGGGCAATCATGCCCAGCATTACACCTGCCATGATGCGCCAGGAGGCGATGCGGGTCAGCAGCAACAGCGCACCGCCGATAAAGATAGCCAGGGTGGAGGTTTCACCGATAGAACCGGCCATGTTGCCCAGGAAGGCATCCATCCAGGTGAGTTGCTCCTGCAGGGCCGCCATGCCCTGTGAGGCAACAACGGACAAGGCGGTAGCGCCAGTGTGACCATCCACCGCAACCCACACGGTGTCACCTGACATCTGTGCAGGGTAAGCGAAGTACAGGAAAGCGCGGCCGGTGAGCGCCGGGTTGAGGAAGTTTTTGCCGGTACCACCGAACACTTCCTTGCCGATTACCACACCGAAGCTGATGCCCAGGGCCACCTGCCACAAGGGCATGTCCGGCGGGCAGGTCAGCGCGAACAGAATAGACGTTACAAAGAAGCCCTCGTTTACCTCGTGTCCGCGCTTCATGGCGAACAGCACTTCCCAGAAGCCGCCCACGACGAAGGTGACGAAGTAAATGGGGATGAAGAACACCGCACCGTAGATGAAGCAATCCCAGATGCTGCCGGCATCGTAGCCGCCCAGCATACTGATGATGGCGTAGTGCCATCCCTCGGGTTGGGTAGCACCGCCAGCCAGTATTTCATTGGCCTGGAAACCCAGGTTGTACATGCCGTAGAACATGGCGGGGAAAGCCGCCAGCCACACGGTGATCATGATGCGCTTCAGATCCACACCATCGCGCACGTGAGCCGTACTTTTGGTGACGTGGCCGGGTGCATAGAAAATAGTGTCCACCGCCTCGTAGAGCGCGTACCAGTTCTGGAACCGGCCACCCTCCTGAAAGTGGTGTTCGATGTCGTCGAGGTATTTACGCAGTCCCACGTATCAACCCTCCTTCTCAATGCGTGTCAGGTTATCCCGCAGGATCGGGCCGTACTCGTACTTGCCCGGGCAGACGTAAGTGCACAGCGCCAGGTCTTCCTCGTCCAGTTCCAGGCAACCCAGCGCCTGGGCCATCTCGGTGTCGCCAACGATCAGGGCGCGCAACAGTTGAGTCGGCAGAATGTCCAGGGGCATTACGTTTTCATAAGTACCCACTGGCACCATGGCGCGCTCGCTGCCGTTGGTGTTGGTGGTCATCGCCAGCGGTTTGCAGCCGAAGAAGCTGGTCAAGTAAATGCCGAGACTGGAGTGGGCATTGGTGCCCGGAGACATATAACGCATGAAGTCGCGCTGACGGCCTTCCAGCAATACGCTGACCTGGTTGTGGTAGCGGCCCAGGTAGGCCAGCGGGCCGTGAACGGCACGACCACCCAGCACAGAGCCGGATACGATGCGGTTGTCACCGCCCAGCAGTCGCCCAGCGGTGAGTTCCATCAGATCTACACCCAGGCGAGTGCGCAGCAACGCGGGCGTTTCCACCTGAGGACCGCCCAGGGAAACCACCCGGTCAGTGTAGAGCTTGCCGCTGAGGAACAGATGGCCGGTGGCGATCACGTCCTGGTAACCGATGCTCCAGACTGTTTTTTCCTGGCTCACGCCTTCCAGCGCGTGGATATGGGTTCCGGCCAGACCGGCGGGGTGCGGCCCCTCGAAATTGGCCACAGTGACGTTAGCGGCGCTACTGGCGGGCACATCGGTACCCGGCGCCGCACAAACATAGACGCGACCCTCGGTGAGCTGCGCCAACGCATCCAGGCCAGCCCGGAAGGCTGCGGCTTCTGCATTAATGATAGGCGCCGGATCCGCGGCCAGCGGGTGGGTATCCATCGCCGTGACGAAAATGGCCGCCGGCGCGCTGTCGATGGCTGGCACCTTGCTGTAGGGGCGAGTGCGGAGAGCAGTCCACTGGCCACTGGCGACCAGTTGGTCCCGAATCGCGTCGCGACCGAGATTGAGGATGCCTTCGGCACTATGGCTGCCGAAATCTTCAGCATCGTCGCCGTCCACTTCGATGACCACGGACTGCAGGGCGCGACGCGCACCGCGGTTGATCGCGGCGACTGTGCCTGAGGCCGGAGAGGTGTAGCGGACACCCTCGGTCTTCTTGTCGGTGAACAGTAGCTGGCCCAGGCGAACCCGATCACCCACCTGCACCGCCATGGTCGGCTTCATGCCAACGTAGTCGAACCCGACCAGCGCGACAGCGCGGGCGGCCGGAGCATCTTCGATTACCTGCTGGGGGGCACCCTGGATGGGAATATCCAAGCCCCGCTTGATCTTGATCATACGACGTGCCTACACGTTTGACTGAATAAATAATAGTGGAGCGCCGCAAGTTGCGGCCGGGGCAACGCTGCATTTTTGTTGCAAACAGGAATCATTACGATTTAACCTGTTCAACCCCACACGCACTTGTGCGCCGCCCGAATTCAAACCGCGCGCATTATACAGAACGCCTGATACCAACGCCACTAGTCAGCGGCGAGCATCACTTTGATTTTGCAGTGTTTTTGTTCGCCCCAACTACCCGATATCCGGTAGTTGGGGCGCAGAAGCGAGGCTCAGGCCTCTTTTGGATAGGTGGCGTACTTGATGCCGGCCATTTGCTCCAGAATGCGGTGCACCTGGCAGGAATAGCCAAACTCGTTGTCGTACCACAAGTACAGCACCGCCTGAGTGCCGTTGACGATAGTGGCCTGGGCGTCGAAAACACAGGCGTGGCGAGAGCCGACAAAGTCCGTGGAAACCACTTCCGGCGAGTTCGAGAAGTCGATCTGCTTGCGCAGGGATGAGTGCAGGGCCACCCGGCGCATGTACTCGTTAACCTCATCCTTGTTGGTTTCCCGGCCGAGAGTCAGGTTGAGAATGGCCATGGAAACGTTGGGGGTCGGTACACGGATCGCATTGCCCGTCAGCTTGCCCTGCAACTCTGGCAACACCTTGCCCACGGCGGAGGCGGCACCAGTTTCGGTCAGTACCATATTCAGCGGCGCACTGCGGCCACGACGATCGGCCTTGTGGTAATTGTCGATCAGGTTCTGGTCATTGGTGTAGGCGTGCACGGTTTCCACGTGACCGGAAATCAGGCCGAACTCCTCGTCCATCGCCTTCAGGGGCGGTGCAATGGCATTGGTGGTACAGGAAGCGGCGGAGATGATGTGATCGTCTTCCTTGATCTCACCGTTGTTCAGGCCGGCAACGATGTTTTTCAGGTTGCCCTTGCCCGGTGCGGTCAGGATGACTTTCTTCACGCCGGGGCACTTCAGGTGCTGGGACAGGCCGTCTTCATCACGCCATACGCCGGTGTTGTCCACCACGATGGCATTGTTGATGCCGTATTTTGTGTAGTCCACGGAATCCGGGGAGTCGGCGTAGATCACCTTGATCTCGTTGCCGTTGGCTACGAAGGACTCGCGCTCTTCATCCACACGGATGGTGCCGTTAAAGGCGCCGTGGACGGAATCGCGACGCAACAGGCTGGCGCGCTTCACCAGATCGTTAGGGGCCTTGCCCTTGCGGGTGACGATGGCGCGCAAGCGCAGGCCGGCGCCGCCGTCGGTTTTCTCGATCAGGATGCGGGCCATCAGGCGACCGATACGGCCAAAGCCGTACAACACCACGTCCACCGGGCCATCTACTGGCGCCGTGTGGCTGCCGACCAGATCTGCCAGTTCACCGCGCAGGAAGTCTTCAACGCTGACGCCGGACTGTTCCGGGCCATCACCGTATTTAACCGCCAGGCGGCCAACGTCGATGTGGGCAGGGCCCAGATCCAGCTCTGACAGGGTCGTGAGCAGCGGGAAGGTTTCAAACTCAGAAAGCTCATTGGCCTCCACCTGGCGCACATAGCGGTGATCTTTCATGATCTCCAGCACAGAGCGGTTTACCAGGGAGCGGCCATAGACGTAGCACTTGACGTTCTTTTCGCGCGACATGCGGCCCACCAGGGGGATCATTCCCTCGGCGAGGGCTTCTCGCTGCTTCCAGTCGCCGAAGTAATCGTCCGGGCGTTCTCGTTTGCGGTCATCAGTCACGGTGGGCACCTTTTCAATGTAGTGATGTAGTTGTGGTGTAGTCGTTGTGTATTGGTGTAGTTATAAGGGGCTAGGTTTGGGCGCGCGTATTATCCGACTATGACTATGGCCGTGCAAGCCGCGGCTGTGGCGACCGGATCACGCTTTTCATCGCTTTGTACTGGCCCGGTGAATCCGTACAATAGCGCCCTCCTCGCCCGCTCGGGCCCATACCATTTCGCAGACCGGATAGTCCCTTCATGTTCGCAGCCCTGGCAGACCTCACCCCCTGGCCCGCGAAAGCGGGTAGCCGTTCGGCCCTTGGCCCCTTTCTGGGTAGTGCGGACAGTCGCTGCGTGGCCGAATTGGCCGCGCAACAGGATCTGCTGGTGGTCATCACCCCCGACACGGCCTCGGCACTGACGCTGGAGCGCGAATTGCCGTTCTATCTGGAACGGGAAACCGAGATATTGTCCTTCCCCGACTGGGAAACCCTGCCCTACGACAATTTCTCCCCCCACCAGGACATCATTTCAGAGCGCCTGCGCACACTCCACCGGCTGCCACGCCTGACCCGGGGCATTGTGTTGGTACCGATGCCCACCCTGATGCATCGCCTGGCGCCCGCCGAATACGTGGCGGGCAATGCGCTGATGCTGGAGCAGGGCCAAACCCTGGATCTGGAGGCATTTCGCCGTAACCTGCAGGCCAATGGCTATCTCAGCGTGGAAACGGTATACGAGCATGGGGAGTTCGCCCTGCGCGGTTCGCTGTTCGACATCTTCCCCATGGGCAGCTCCCGGCCCTACCGCATCGATTTACTCGATGATGAAATCGACACCCTGCGCACCTTCGATCCCGAAACCCAGCGCACCATCGATAAAGTGGAGCGCATTGAGCTACTGCCGGGGCGCGAATACCCGCTCGATAAAGCCGGCGTGCAGCGCTTTCTGTCGAACTGGTACGAGGCCTTCGACGTCGATCACGACGCCTGCCCCACCTACGTAGAAGTGAGTGCGGGGCGCGCACCGGGTGGCACGGAGTACTACCTGCCGCTGTTTTTCGATCACTGCGCCAGCCTGCTGGACTATCTGCCCGCGCAGACTCCTCTGGTGACCATCGGCGATCACCACCGCGCGGCTACCACCTTCTGGGAGGAAGTCCGCACCCGGCACGAGGAATATGGCATCGATCCCCGGCGCCCACTGCTGCCGCCGGCGCGCTGCTTCATTCCTGTGGAAGATCTCTACGCCGCTTTCGGTCGCCATGCTTTACTCGAATTGCGCCGGGATCCAGCCGCGCCGGTCCACCAGCGCACCGCGGTCCTCGAACCACCACAACTGGGCAGCGGTGTGCGCGGCGAGTCACCGGTGCACGCCCTGCTCGACTTTATGGGGCAACACCAGGGCCCGGTGCTGTTGTGTGCGGAATCTGCCGGGCGGCGCGAGATACTGCTTGAGTCGCTGAAAACCGCCGGGGTCGAACCCGAAGAGGTGGCCGACTGGACCGGGTTCCTCAACAGTGGTCTGGATTTTGCCATTTGCACCGCGCCCATGGATCGGGGTTTCTATCTCGGCGACGAACAGCCCTGCCTGATCTGTGAAAGCCAGTTATTCGGCCAGCGGGTAGCCCAGCGCCGCCGTCGCAAGTCGTCCGAGCAGGCGGCGACGGACGCCTTCCGCAACATCAATGAATTGCGCGAAGGCTCGCCGGTAGTACACATCGAACATGGCGTGGGCCGATACCAGGGCCTGACGACGCTGGAAGTGGAAGGCCAGACAGCAGAGTTTCTCAGCCTGAGCTATGCCGAAGGGTCCCGACTCTATGTGCCGGTGGCGTCGCTGCACTTAATCAGCCGCTTTGCCGGTAGCGACCCGGACACGGCACCGCTGCATCGCCTGGGCTCTGAACAATGGGAAAAGGCGCGGCGCAAGGCAACGGAAAAAGCCAACGATGTGGCCGCGCAGTTGCTAGACGTCTACGCCCGCCGGGAAGCGCGCCAGGGCCATGCCTTCGATCTCGATCAGGCGGCTTACGAACAGTTCTGTGCCGGTTTCCCTTTCGAAGAAACACCAGACCAGTTGGAAGCGATCGAGCGCGTCATCGACGACATGCGCGCACCCCGCGTGATGGACCGCCTGGTCTGTGGCGACGTGGGCTTCGGCAAAACCGAAGTGGCTATGCGCGCTGCCTTCCTCGCCGTGCAAAACAGCAAACAGGTAGCCTTGCTGGTGCCGACCACCCTGCTGGCCCAGCAACACCACGGCTCCTTTGCAGACCGTTTCGCCGACTGGCCGGTAAAGGTGGAAGTGATTTCCCGCTTCCGTACCGCGGCGGAAGTGAAAGGCATTTCCGAGCGCATGCGCAAAGGCGAGATCGACATTCTGGTCGGCACCCACAAACTGTTGCAAAGTGACTTCGAGTTCCACGACCTGGGCTTGCTGATTATCGACGAAGAGCACCGTTTCGGCGTCAAGCAGAAAGAGGCCATCAAGGCCCTGCGCACCGAGGTGGATATTCTCACCCTGACCGCCACGCCGATTCCGCGAACGCTGAATATGGCCCTGGGCGGCATGCGCGATCTGTCTATCATCGCCACGCCGCCGGCTCGCCGCTTGTCGATCAAAACCTTCATCCGCGAACACAACATCGGCCTGATCAAGGAAGCCGTTTTGCGGGAGACCCTGCGCGGCGGGCAGGTGTATTACCTGCACAACGAGGTCAAAACCATTGAGGAGACCCGGCGCAAACTACAGGAGCTGCTGCCGGAGTTGAGCATTGGCGTGGCCCACGGGCAGATGCGCGAGACCGAACTGGAACAGGTGATGTCCGCTTTCTACCACCAGCGCCATCACATCCTGCTGTGCACCACGATTATCGAAACCGGGATCGATATTCCCAATGCCAACACCATCATCATCGAGCGGGCAGACAAATTCGGGCTGGCGCAATTGCACCAGTTGCGCGGCCGTGTGGGGCGCTCACATCACCAGGCCTATGCCTACCTGCTGAGCCCGCCCCGTTCGGCCCTCACCAAAGACGCGGAGAAGCGCCTGGACGCGATTGAAGCGGCGGGCGACCTGGGCGCCGGCTACATGCTGGCCACACACGACCTGGAGATCCGGGGCGCCGGCGAGTTGCTCGGCGACGACCAGAGCGGTCAGATCCAGAGCGTTGGCTTCTCCATGTACATGGACCTGCTGGAACGGGCTGTGGCCGCACTCCAGCGCGGTGATATTCCCAGTACCGACGCCCCCCTGGATGCCGGCACCGAGATCAACCTGCACGTACCCGCACTGATCCCAGAGGACTACCTGCCGGACATCAATACCCGCCTGATTCTCTACAAGCGCATCGCGGCCACGCGAGACGAAGAAGCTCTGCGGGAAATTCAGGTGGAGATGATCGACCGCTTCGGCCTGTTACCCGACCCGGTTCGCAATCTGGTGCTGTACGCCCGCCTGCGCCAGCGGGCGGAGCAACTGGGGATTGCGCGCATTGAGGCCGGCGAGGAAGGCGGCCAGATTGAATTCAAGGGTGATACCCGGGTCAACCCGCTCAGCCTGGTAAAACTGGTGCAGAGCGATCCACGGGGCTATCAGTTCGGTGGCAGTACCCGCCTGCGCTTCCAGCGCGGCCTTGACAACGTGGCCCAGCGGCGCGAGTTTATCGAGGACCTGCTGGATCGATTTGAACACGAAGCGACGGAGAATGCCGCCTGATGAATTTGCGTAAGGCTTCTTGCCTGGCCCTGCTGATGGCAACTGCCAATACAGTGAGCGCGGCGACCGAGAATTGGTACAAGGTAGAGCTGCTGATTTTCAGCCGCTCCGGCGCAGAGTCCAGCGAGCAGTGGGAACCACTGCCTGAGCTCGCGTATCCGCCCGAGGAACAGGCCCGTTTTCTGATCGATCCCGAGGCCAGTGACAAGCTGGCTGCAGAGCTGGATGCCTTCAGCCATATCGACGAACGCGGTATCCAGCATCTGGAGGTTCGCGATCCAGGCCCAGGCGCGATGGCTACGGATCAGGATTTCTTGCGCCCCATTTCAACGGCTCACCTCAAAACCTTACCGCTGGCAGAGAATTTCGAACAACTGCGCAGCTTCGGCTGGCCACGTCCGTTCACGCAACTGCAGCGGGAGCAAATGGAGTTTGCCTCTCAGGCGCGTCGGTTGGCAGCGGGTGGCGAAGTGTTATTCCATCAGGCCTGGCTGCAACCTATGGCCAGTGAAGAAGAAGCGCTGCCGATCGTATTGGATCGCTCGGGTGACGAGCAAAGCTATCCGCGCTTACAGGGCAGCATCACGTTACACCTGTCTCGCTATCTCCACTTGCGTACGCAGTTGTGGCTGAACACACACGGCGAGTACCTGGATGGCACTTGGGAAATGCCGGCACCACCGCTCGCGCCGCTGTCGCGTACCGTCAGCAGGCCGTGGTATACGCCGCCAGTATTACCGGAAGAGGAGCTATTGGGCGCCGCCACGCCGATTAACACAGATCCTTCCGTATTCGGCGCTCCGGCCCAACACACTGCCGATTCTTTCGGCGACGCAGGATTGGAAGCGACTGTGCCCGGATCGGGATTCCCCGATTCCGACGAGATCGAACCTGCACCCTACGAAGAAGAAACCGGTCCGCAGTGGCCCTGGCGCCACGCAGTACCCATGGTGCAGGCGCGCCGTATGCGCGGTGAACAGATTCACTATCTGGATCACCCAATGATGGGTCTGGTGATCAAATTGACCCCCATCAAAGCCGAGGCGCTGGATGCCTGGCTCGCCGAGGAAGAGGCAGCGGCAGCGTCCGCAGTCCCGGAGGAAACTACGGGGTCGACAACAGGCGCAGCAGCAGGCGCCTGACCACCGCCACTTCCCGCGCCAATACCGCCTGAATGTCGGCCAATTCGATGATCTCGTCGCTGAGGCCCGCAGCGGGATTAACCACCATGCACACGGCTGCATAGTCCATACCTGCTTCGCGAGCCAGCGCGGCTTCAGGCATCCCGGTCATGCCCACCACATCGCAACCATCGTTGGCCATACGCCTGATTTCCGCCGCCGTTTCCAGCCGGGGCCCCTGCGTCACGCCGTGAGTGCCGCCATCGCGCAGAGTTATCCCCTCCTCCTGCGCAGCTTGTAACAGGGCATCGCGAAGCGATTGCGTGTAGGGCTCAGTAAAATCGATATGCATGAGGTCACCGCGAAAGCCCTCGTCAAAGGTGTGCTCGCGCCCCCAGGTATAATCGATGAGTTGATCCGGGAGCACCAGATCCCCGGGCTGCAAATCGGGGTGAATGCCGCCCACCGCGTTCAAGGCAACAATCTGCCCTACCCCCAGGCGGGATAGCTGGTCGATATTGGCGCGATAATTGACCGCGTGAGGTGGAATCCGGTGTGGCACACCGTGGCGCGGCAGGAAGACCACATCACGACTGCCAACACGCGCGCGCATCGCCGCTGCCGATGCCAGTCCATACTCGCCAGGCACCTGCTCGGTTGTCTGCCAATCGATACCCTCAAACTGCGTAACACCCGTTCCGCCGATAATCCCGATCGTTTCGCTCACTGGGCGTTCTCCCCATCCTGTTCCGGTGCGACATGCTCCAGGTGCAGCGTCTGGGTCGGGAAGGCTACATCGGCGCCGTGTCGGTGAATGATGTCCAGGATGCGCAACATTACATCCTGCTTGATTGCGTGATACTCCACCCACTGTGTGGTGCGGGTGAAGGTGTAGACAAAAAAGTCCAGCGACGAGGGGCCAAACGACACGAAGTTGACGATCAAGGTACGTCCGGTATCGATGGCTTCGTGGTTTGCCAGCATGGCTTTCACCTCGTCCACAATCGCAGCCATCGCCCCGGCGTCCTGGTAGCGGATCCCGATGGTTTCATAAATACGACGGTTGAGCATGCGCGACGGGTTTTCCAAGGCGATCTGGCTGAAGATCGAGTTGGGCACATAAAGCGGGCGTTGATCGAAGGTGCGGATGCGCGTCAGGCGCCAGCCGATGTACTCCACCGTTCCCTCGATCTGCCGATCGGGCGAGCGCACCCAGTCGCCAGTGGTAAAGGGGCGATCGAGATAGATACTGAGTCCGCCGAAGAAGTTGGCCAGCAGATCTTTCGCAGCAAAGCCCACTGCGATACCACCTATCCCGCCAAAGGCGAGCAGGCCCGACACGGATACCCCGAGGGTTTGCAGGATCAGTATTCCCGCCACCACCCACAAACTTATTCGCACCAACTGCGCGGTGGCATGCACCGCCGCCCGATCGCTGGATTGACCCTCTCGGTCGGGTCGCAGCAGCTCTTCCTCAACACCGCGAATCAGTCGGATCAGGAACCAGGTCAGCAGCAGGACCAGCGCCGTGTCGTACATCTCGTTGAGGAACTTCAGCAGCGCGTCATCGGTGTCGGTGAAGATGCGCAGCATCATGAACACCACAAACACCCAGATCACCAGGCGCAGCGGCGGCGCCAGCGCGGTCACCACAACGTCATCCCAGCGATGCTCGCTGTGCTCCGCCATGCGATGCAAACGATTGACCAGGGCCCGCAGCGCCAGATGCACCGCCAGACCCAACAACAGGATCATTGCCCCCTGCAGCAGATTCAGGTCAAAGGGCAAATACTGGTGTAACCAGTGACTGGCGTCGTTGAGTTGTTCCACTTCAGGCTCCGGGAAAACGGCTGGGAAAGGCTTTTTTAGACGGATTTTTCATTTGATTGGGGCAGTTCCGCCACCGGT
Source organism: Gammaproteobacteria bacterium (assembly GCA_030427085.1). GTDB lineage: Bacteria > Pseudomonadota > Gammaproteobacteria > Pseudomonadales > Halieaceae > JAUHXH01. Next base: position 881,093 of record JAUHXH010000001.1, read on the forward strand.
TGATTATATAAGGTGCTGTCAGCGACGAAGTCAACCGTCGGAAGAATTTGCAAGGTACTGAATTGTAATAAGTTCCTGCTGGGTATAGCCCACCGCGATTTATGACCGGGCTTTTATGATGTTCCGGTCTAATGGACAGGGCCGGGGCAGATGATATGTTGGCCCTGTGAACAGACGAGGTAAGCAGGCGATGAAAATGCTCAGCCCCACCGTGGGTCGGTGGTACAAAGACATCCAGACCAATGCACTATTCGAGGTTGTGGCATGGGATCCTGCCGCACTCACCATCGAAACCCAGTACCTCGACGGCGAAGTCACCGAATACGATATTGACGCCTGGCGCGAGTTACTCCTGGTGCATGTAGAAGCGCCGGAAGACTGGCGGACGCCATTTGAGCTGAGCGACGAAGATGCCCTCGACCCTGATGAGCCCTTTCATCCCGAGCAGTGGAACAATCCACTGAGCTCGATCGAACCGGAGTACATGAACGGCGTCGACGAGTACTAGCTCACCCTCCCCTCACCCTACCCCCGAAAACCCTCATACCCGCCGGGGGTTTACTTTGCGCGGACTTACTGTATAAAATCACAGCACCTGTATAAATACACAGAGGCTGCGCATGGAAAAGCTCACCAATCGGCAACAACAGGTGCTGGACGTTATCCGTTCCCATCTCGACGACACCGGCTACCCGCCCACGCGGGCCGATATCGCCCGGGAACTAGGCTTCAAGTCAGCCAATGCCGCCGAGGAACACCTCAAGGCACTGGCCCGCAAAGGGGCGATCGAGATTATCCCGGGCGCTTCGCGTGGAATTCGCCTGCCCCAGTCATCGGGCATTCCCATCGTTGGCCGCGTGGCCGCCGGTAGCCCGGTCCTCGCTCAGGAGCACATCGAGGACTACTGCGACCTTCCCCATAACTTCTTCAAGCCCAGCGCCGACTATTTCCTGCGCGTTACCGGCGACAGCATGATCGACGTGGGCATTTTCGACGACGACCTGTTGGCGGTGCACGCCACCACCCAGGTTAACAATGGCGATATCGTGGTGGCCCGTATCGACGATGAAGTCACTGTCAAACGCTTGCGCCGCGACGGCCGCCGCCGGCACATCGTGGAATTGCTGGCAGAAAATCCCGACTACCAACCCATCGTGGTCGATCTGCAGGAACAGGAATTTACTATCGAAGGGCTTAGTGTCGGCGTATTGCGCCGGGGGGTTTAATGATGGAAGCGATGAGTCTGGACACCAATCACGAGACTGCGATGCCCGGCACCGCCGTCCTCCCCACCACCTCCTTCTGCGAATTGCGGGTGGAATCCGGCGCCAGCAATCACTACCTGCTGCCCCTGCTGGCACAGTTCAGCCGCAGCGGTGAATCGCGCTGGCTGACGTGCATTGATGCCCAGGGCCTGGAGAAAAGCCTTGCCCGGGCAGCCAACATCGCTGCGGATCACATGCTGTGTCTAGAGGGACGTGGCAAGTCGAGCACGGCTGACTTGATGATCAAGGCCATCAGCAGTGGTCAGAGTCATACGGTAGTCGGCGTGTGCGGCAGGGAATTATCCGCGGATCAACGCCTGGCGTTACAGCGCAGCGCTGAAGCAGCTAACTGCCACTGTGTGGTGCTGACCCGGCCGGAGCAAATCAACCCACACTAGCGCAGGTTTAGCCGGTAGCTTGTTGTCCCGCCGATTAGCGGGTTGTCAGGTGCCGACCCCCAGTGAGGATCGGCAGCAATCAGTGCAGGGTGCGGACGGCTTCTTCGTTCGCAACGGCCATTTCCGCCTCGCCCTGTTCGGCGATGGCGGCCGCAGCCTGAATACCCGCCTGAATCATGGCCTTGGCGACCTCCAGGCCATTGTCCATCATGTAGAGCCGGGATTCCTCCGAAAATTGAATCCGCACCAGGGGCTCCGCTTCGCTATCGTCTGAGTGTTGTAATACAACCTCGCCATCGTCCAGTTCGACAATCTCCAAAAAGGATGTGGACACTCGGCAAACCTCAATATGTTGTGGGCTCGGCCCCATCATAGCAGCCCAAACCACAAGCGGCCATAGGGACCCGGCGTGGACTCGAAGAACTCAGTTATCGTAATAACGGAAAGGGGCTTGGGTTTTTGGCTAGCACTCAGCCAGCGAATCGGACATACGATCCATGGTGGACTCCAGCGCATCGCACCAGTTCCGGCAAGTATCCAGCGAGTAAGTATCCTCGGTGCTGCGCCCGATTTGACCGGGCAATGGCCTGCTCACGCTGGTACCGAGGGGCATGCCGCGCTGGATAGCGCCGACAAAACCGTCCTGCTCCAACTGCTGGAACTCCGATAATTCACCGCGATGCAGTGCGAGGGAAGAGCTGGCGACTCCCGTTAATTCCGACACGCTCGCGGGTGGTTCACCCGGCAGCTGGGTTTCATTGGCCAACTCCAGTAGAAACCACCCGTAAGCGCGCAGTAAATGTACCCGCACCGCCTCACCAAATGCCTGGTTGAGTACCAGTTGCGGCGACTCAGCCCGCTCGAGTTCCTGTTGCCACGCTGTGAGCAGGACTCGCGCGTGATACAGCCGCTGGTTGGCCAGGCCACGGGCGCCGCTCACGGGTGGGCGCCCAGTTCGCTGCGAGGCGAAGCGCGCATCACTTCTTGCTCTTGCGGGTACGCCCTTCCTGGACTTCCCACTTGCCGTTGTTGTAGAACGCCTTCCAGCCGGTTGCCTTGCCATCGACCTCGGTCATCACGTACTGCTCCTTGGTCTTGCGGGCGTAGCGCACCTGGGCGCGGTTACCGTCGCCATCTTTTACCGGCGCGCTGAACAGGAAGCTGTACTTCGGGTCGATCTCGGACTGGTGCGGCAGCAGTTCATCCACGAAAGGTGCCCGTGTTTCGCGATTGCGCGGGAACTGGCTGGCGGCGAGGAACAGACCGGCCGCGCCATCGCGCAGCACGTAGGTGTCCTCCACTTTCTGGCAGACCAGTTCCGGCATCGGTACCGGGTCCATCTTGGGCGGCGCTGGCTCGCCATTGCGCAGCAGTTTGCGCGTGTTCTTACAGTCCTCGGCGGTGCAGCCGAAGTACTTGCCGAAGCGCCCGGTTTTGAGCTGCATCTCGGCGCCACACTTGTCGCATTCGAGTACCGGCCCTTCATAGCCCTTGATCTTGAAGCGGCCCTTTTCGATCTCGAAGCCAGGGCAATCCGGACTGGCGCCGCACACATGCAACTTGCGCTCTTCGTCGATCAGGTAGCTGTCCATCGCGGTGTTGCAGAGCTTACAGCGGTGGCGCGCCACCAACTGGCGGGACTCCGCCTCATCGTCCGCGTCCTCGCGTATCGCCTCGTCACCGGGAATGAGGTTGATGGTTTGTTTGCACCGCTCCTTGGGTGGCAAGGCGTAGCCGGAACAGCCCAGGAACACGCCGGTACTGGCGGTGCGAATCTGCATTTCCCGCCCGCAGGTGGTACAGGGAATGTCCGTCGGCGTTGGCGTATTGGGCTCCATACCCACCGGCACCGCTTCATTGGCGGCATCCAGCAGGCGGGTAAATTCGGAGTAGAAGGTGTCCAGCGTGTCTTTCCAGTTACGCCGGCCCTCAGCCACTTCGTCGAGGCGCTCTTCCATGGACGCAGTAAAACCATAATCCAGCAGGTCGGGGAAACTTTTTTGTAGCCGCTGGGTCACGATGTCGCCCATCTTCTCCGCGTAGAAACGCTTGTTCTCCAGGCGCACGTAGCCGCGCTCCTGAATGGTGGAGATGATCGAGGCGTAGGTTGAAGGTCGGCCGATACCGCGCTTTTCCAGTTCCCGCACCAGACTCGCTTCGCCGTATCGCGGCGAGGGTTTAGTGAAGTGCTGGCTGGGCTCCAGCTTTTCCAGTGACAGCACGTCGCCACTGGCCAGATCGGGCAGCACCACATCGTCAGCCTTGCGACTGGCGGGCGGCTGTACCGCAGTGTAACCGTCGAAGCGCACCACCCGGCCGCGGGCTGTCAGTTCGTAGTCGCCTGCCGCAACGGTGACCACCGTGGAGGTGTATTCCGCTGCGGGCATCTGACAGGCCACAAACTGACGCCAAATCAGCTCATACAAACGCTCTGCGTCGCGCTCCATGCCCGCAAGACTGTTCTGACGGACATTCACATCCGAGGGACGAATCGCCTCGTGGGCTTCCTGCGCGCCTTCCTTCGACGCAAAGCTGCGCGGATTTTCCGGCAGGTAGCGCTTGTCGAAGTTGGCTCCGATGTAATCGCGACACGCCGCCACCGCCTCGGCACTGAGATTGGTGGAGTCCGTACGCATGTAGGTAATGTAACCCGCCTCGTAGAGGCGCTGGGCCAACATCATGGTTTTCTTCACCGAAAAGCCCAGGCGGGTGCTCGCCGACTGCTGCAGGGTGGAGGTGATAAATGGCGCCGGCGGTTTTGAACTGGTGGGTTTGTCGTCGCGCTTCGCGACGCTGTACGGTTCGTTCTGGAGCGTGGCCAGTGCAGCCTTGGCGGTTGCCTCGTCGCCGGGACGGAAGTTCTTGCCCTGGTACTTCTGAACCTGGAAACGGATGGCCTCGGCGCCCTGCTGGGCCAGATCCGCGTGAATCTCCCAAAACTCTTCCGGGATGAAGGCGTGGATTTCACGTTCGCGCTCAACAATCAGCCGAACCGCCACGGACTGTACCCGCCCCGCGGACAGGCCCCGGGCCAGCTTGGCCCATAGCAGCGGGGACACCATGTAACCCACCACGCGATCGAGGAAGCGCCGCGCTTGCTGGGCATCGACGCGGTGCTGGTCCAGTTGCGACGGTTCTTCGAAGGCCTCGGTGATGGCCTTTTTGGTGATCTCGTTGAATACCACTCGCTTGTAGCGGTCGGGGTCGCCGCCAATGGCTTCCTGTAGGTGCCAGGCAATGGCTTCTCCCTCGCGGTCAAGGTCGGTCGCGAGGTAGATGGCGTCGCTGTTCTCAGCCAGCTTGCGCAGTTCGTTAACCACCTTTTCCTTGCCGGGCAATACCTGGTAGTTAGCCGCCCATCCGTGCTCGGGGTCGATGCCCATACGCCGGATCAATTGCTCACGGGCCTGCTGCTTCTTGTACTCGGCCTTTTCTTCCGGGTCCATTTTGCGGGTACGGGCAGCCTGCGCGGCACGGGCCTTGGGGTCGGCTTTACTGCTACCGGCGGTGGGCAGGTCGCGAATGTGGCCGACGCTGGACTTCACCACGAAGTCCTTTCCAAGGTACTTGTTGATTGTCTTGGCCTTGGCCGGCGACTCAACGATGACTAGTGCTTTCCCCATAGGAACCTGATGATCTCCAACAGTGCGAGGGATTTCCCCGGCGGAAAAAAGGGGCATATATAAGCGTGAATACCGGCGGGGTCAAGGGCGGGCCCTTCCAAATCCGCTGTCCAGATGCCCTCAAAGCCCCGCCAGTTGGCGCTCTTCGAGGGCCTGCTCCATGCCTGCGAGAGCCACAGCGATTTGCTCCAGGGTCGCTGCGTCGCCCTCCTCCAGCCAGTACACACCCACGCGTTCCGCATCGATTTCAGCGGCCAGAATGGCCTCCGGCAGAGCCTCGATACGGGTATCCATGGCACTGAAACCACCCTCGCGGCGCAGCCACTCTTGACCCTGCCGCAAGTACTGGTGACGCCCGCCGGGCCGGCGGCGCGAGTCGGGCTGCCGCCGTCGCCGACCATAGAAAATCAATCCCGGCGGACTCGGCCGGAAATCCGGATCGTGCCCTGGTAGCTTACGGAACTCCACCTGGTACCCCTGCGCCCGAGCCAGGTCGCGCAGTGCGTTGATGCGACGCTGAGCCTTGGTCGGAATAAAATGTGTCAGCGGTGCCAGGGCGACGAGCACAACCAGGGCAATAAACAGCCAGATCACGTGCGGTGCCCCCATTCGATCGTTTTCGATCCATCCGGATGATATACACCAACGATGGTTGAACCGTGCGGGCTGTGTGCTATAAAAAGGGGAAAGTCCAACGGGATACTCCCATGAGTAACTACAGTAGTGTGTTGGTGGCCGTTGACCTCAGCGAGGAATCCAGCCAGATCGCCGGCAAAGCCAGTGAACTGGCCAAGCGCTACGGCGCCTCGCTCAGCATTATCCACGTCATCGAACCCCTTAGCTTCGCCTACGGTGGTGACATTCCCATGGATTTTTCCGGCATCCAGGACGAAATTCACCAGCAGGCGGCTCAACAGTTGGCACGCTTTGGTACCACCCACGGCATCGACGCAGATCGGCAGCATATCGTACTCGGGCGACCTGAGGTGGAGATCCACGCGCTGGCCGAAGAAATCGGCTCCGACCTCATCGTTGTGGGCAGCCATGGCCGGTATGGCCTGGCGTTGCTAATGGGGTCAACCGCGAACGGCGTACTGCACGGCGCAAGCTGTGACGTGCTGGCGGTACGGGTCGGCAAAGAGGACGACTAGCCGCGCTCGTTAACGGCCAGGAAGCCCACCAGCTGCGTTAAGTCAAAGGGCCAGCCCAATTCCTCACCGTCCGCCCGGCGCTGCAATACGGGGATGCGTACGCCATAACGCTCCACCAGGCTGTCAGACTCACTGATGTCCACTTTCTCCACTTCGGGAGCTTCCACCCCTGCCTCTGTCAGCAGCGCCTCCGCCAGTTCACACAGGTGACAGGCCGAGGTGGTATAGAGGATAATGCCTTGCCCGTGTGGTTCGGGGGCTACTTGCATGAAATGTCTCTCCGTTACGGCAAACTTGACTCTGACGGTTCGCACTTCCCCGCCAACCGCGGCACAATAGTACGGCAACGCCAAATAAAAATTATAACGCCTCCGGCACGCCCGGAGCGTACTCAGACCAGCGGAGTTATTTGTGGCACTGTTTTCTCAACCCACTGCGCGCGCACTCGCCATCCTCGACCTGTTGATGGCCAACCCTCACCAGGCCTTCGGCCTGACCGAAATGACCCGGCGACTGAAACTCAACAAGGCAACCTGCCACGCCATTCTTACCACGATGGCCAACTACGGCTTTCTGGTGCAACATCCGCGCACCAAGGCCTACCGCCTGGGGCCATCCATTATCGCCGCCGGCAATGCCGCCTTTGCCCAATTTCCGGTGCTGGAGTACGCCCGCCCGGAGCTCGAAGCGTTACAGGATGAGTTGGGTATTGGCTTTGCGGTCACCGGCCGCTCCAAAGCACACATGGTGTTGCTCGCACTTTACGGGCGTGCAACACCCTTGATCGACTCTTTCCAACTCGGCCTGCGGCTGCCGAACACGGCCCCGGTGGCGGCCTGTTTTACCGCCTGGTCGCCAGCGAAGCATCTTGAGGCCTGGTTAACCCGGGCGCACGAATCCCGCGGTGGCTACAACGAGCGCCTCGACCAACGCCTGCGAGTGTCAGTCATTGCCATTCGCGCACGAGGTTATGAAGTTACCTTGAAAACCCGTTCCGAGGAGGTGCTTACAGAGGACCTCACCCGCATTCATGAAAACTGGAATCTGAAGGAACTCGAAGAGGTCACCCACCGCTACCAGCGCGACATCTGCGACGAACAATTCCACCTGGACCGTATAGACCCGAAGGCGCGCTACAACGTGAGCACCCTGTCGGTGCCGGTCTTCGTTGAGAAACAATTACCGGTGATGTGCTTTACCGCGGGCTCCTTCGACAACCCGGTGACCGGCGCGCAGATCGAACACATTGCCACCCGGATGAAAGAATCCGCCGACCGCATTGCCGAGCGCGCCAGCGCTGTGCAACTCGGTGAATTCACCGAGTAGGCACACTCCAGTAATGAGCGACAGTCCAGACTACGAAGCGCGCCAACGGGAATTTCGGCGCCTGCTAACGATATACGGCCGCAAGGCAGTTCTGGAAGCACTTCAGGACAATAGCCTGGACTGCCAGACGCTACATCTGGCCAACAGTAATCGCCCGGCGGCCATCCTGGATGACATCATCAACTGCGCCCAACGGCGCCAGGTGAGCCAGCGTCACCACGACAAGCAGGGGCTGTCGCGTATCTCACGCAACGGACGTCAGGACCAGGGCGTGGCGCTGGATATCGCCTGCCCACGCTTTCAGGACCTGCCGGAATACCTCAGTTCATTACCGGCCAGCCACCAACGCCTGCTGGCACTCGACGGCATCAGTAATCCGCAAAATCTCGGCATGATTGTGCGTTCGGCGGTGGCCGCCGGTATCGACGGTATCATCTGGACCCGCCGGGGGAACGCCGCACCCGGGCCGCTGGTGATCAAAAGCAGTGTAGGCACCCTGTTCCGCGCGCCCATCCTCCACGCGGCGGATCTCCCTTCAGCACTGAGCCAGTGCCAGGCGCACGGGTTCAGCGTTGCCACGCTTGCCGCAGACGCGGCACAAACGGTGTTCGACTACCGCGCACCGGGCAATACGGTCTACGTGTTGGGGAATGAAACGGAAGGTGTGAGTGCGGATGCTCAAGCCCTGGCCGACGTATCCCTCAGCATCCCAATGGCAGCCGGGGTGGAATCCCTGAACGTGGCGGTTACCGCCGCGCTGGTGGCTTATGCCACGCGCGACTGAAGCAGCCTACTTCGACAGGTAGGACATGCCCTCTTCCAGACCTTTCACGGTCAGGGGGAACATCTTGCCTTCCATCAGCTGATTGACGATGGAAATGGACTGGGTGTATTCCCACTCGTCCTCGGGGACCGGGTTGATCCAGATCGCCTTCTCGTAGGTTTCACGCAGGCGCCGCATCCACACTTCACCCGCCTCATCGTTCCAGTGCTCGACACTGCCGCCGGGCTGCAGAATTTCATAGGGGGACATGGCGGCATCGCCAACAAATACTATTTTGTAGTCGTGGGCGTACTTGTGCAGCACGTCCAACAACGGGGTACGTTCATTGTGGCGACGCACATTGTTACGCCAGACACTTTCGTAGAGGAAGTTATGGAAGTAGAAATACTCCATGTGCTTGAACTCGGTGCGCGCCGCCGAAAACAACTCTTCACACACTTTTACGTGGGGATCCATGGAGCCCCCAACGTCGAAGAACAGCAACACTTTCACTGCATTGTGGCGCTCGGGCACCATTTTGATATCCAGCAGGCCGGCATTGCGCGCGGTTGAGCGAATGGTGTCATCCAGGTCGAGTTCTTCCTGAGCACCACTACGCGCAAACTTGCGCAGGCGACGCAGTGCCACTTTGATATTACGCGTACCTAGTTCGACACTGTCATCGAGATTTTTAAAATCCCGACGGTCCCAGACTTTAACCGCTTTTTTATTGCGACCATTGGGGCCAACACGGATACCTTCCGGGTGGAATCCTTCCTGCCCAAAGGGTGAGGTACCGCCGGTACCGATCCATTTGTTGCCACCCTGGTGGCGTTTTTTCTGCTCTTCCAGGCGTTTCTTGAACTCCTCGATGAGCTTTTCCAGCCCACCCAGGGATTCAATCTTGGCCTTATCCTCGTCGCTGAGCTGCTTCATGAATTCGCTGCGCAGCCAGTCGTCGGGGATCAATGCTTCGATCACGTCATCCAGCGCTTCCAGTTCCTTGAAATGGAGGCCGAAGGCGCGATCGAAGCGGTCGAAGTACTTTTCATCCTTGACCAGGCAGGTGCGGCTGAAATAGTAAAACTCGTCCATGTCACCGAAGGCTACCCTCCGGGACAAACCTTCCAGCAAGTCGAGCAGCTCGCGGGTAGTGACGGGTACACCGCTATCACGCAGGCCATGGAAGAAGTTGATCAGCATACGACTACCTTAACGGCTTTCACGGCGGTGCATGAAGGCCAGGCGCTCCAGCAGGTGTACGTCCTGCTCGTTCTTCAACAGGGCACCGTACAGCGGGGGAATTGCCTTGGTGGGGTCGCGTTCTTTGAGGATTTCCTCGGGGATATCGTCCGCCAGCAGCAGCTTCAACCAGTCGATCAATTCTGAGGTGGAGGGCTTTTTCTTCAGGCCCGGCACGGCGCGCACGTCGAAGAACACTTCCAACGCTTCCTGCACCAGGTCCTGGGCGATGCCGGGATAGTGCACATCAACGATCTGACGCATGGTGTCGCGATCGGGGAAGTTGATGAAGTGGAAGAAGCAGCGGCGCAGGAAGGCGTCCGGCAATTCCTTTTCGTTGTTGGAGGTAATGATGATGATCGGGCGGTGTTTCGCCTTGATGGTCTGCCCCGTCTCGTAGACGAAGAACTCCATGCGATCGAGCTCCACCAGCAAGTCGTTGGGGAATTCGATGTCGGCTTTATCGACCTCGTCGATCAGCAGCACAACCTGTTCGTCGGCCTCAAAGGCCTCCCACAACTTGCCCTTCTTGATGTAATTGGCGATATCCTGGACTTTCTCGTCGCCCAGCTGGGAATCACGCAGGCGGGAGACCGCATCGTATTCGTACAGGCCCTGCTGGGCCTTGGTGGTGCTCTTGATATGCCACTGAATCAGGCGCTTACCCAGGCCCTGAGCCACCTCTTCCGCCAGCATGGTCTTCCCGGTGCCTGGCTCGCCCTTGATCAGCAGTGGACGTTCCAGGGTGACCGCAGCGTTCACTGCCATGCGCAGGTCGTCGGTGGCGACGTAGCGCTCTGTACCTTCAAATCTCATAACATACCCAAAGTTGAAATGTAGTGGCGGGACAGACTAAGCCAGTCGGGGAAGTGAATCAAGCGCCTCAGTCGCGCTCGCGATCAGCGCTCATCCCCGCCACCGCGGGATTGTCACTGTCGGGGGCATCGCTGTTTTCATAACGCCGGCGCCAGGCGTCGAGCCGTTTGCGACGACGCATTTGCACCAGGAAGTAGATCAGCAGCAGCAGAACGGCTAAACCGGCGGCGCCCAGCGCAAACACCGTGTAATCTTCCTCGGCTTCTTCTACCGCGCGGGTATTCACACTGGCGGACTCCGGTTCAGGCAGTACCTCCATGTACATGGGAATCTCCCGCTGGAAGGTATTGCCGTTGACCCGAACACGAATCTCATAGCGGCCCGGAAGGCTGGGCCTGGCCAGTTGCACCCGATATTCGCCATTGGCCGGCGGATCGTAGCGGTCAGACACGTCGAGGATGCTCTGCTCCCCCGCCGGATCGGTGATCTGCAACTCGATGTGGAAGGCGGCCAGCACCTCCGGGTCTTTCAGCACGCCGTCCTGATCGCGCAGGCGCAGACCCAGTTCTGCAGCGCGCCCGGCGGGCAGGGAATTCGGCAGCGGGTCAACTTCCAGTTTCAGGTCAGCGATAACGGTGATCCGCGTCTCGCCCGCCACCGGCCCAACCATTTGCCACTGACCCGCCTGCGGATCGCGTACCGTGACCAGACTGAAACGACGATTGCTGAACCAGCGGACATTCGGTGCCGACTGAGAGGCACTGAAACGGGAGCCATCGGGCGCCTGCAGCGCTAGCTCACCGCCCTCTTCCCCGTGGAAAACCAGCGCGGAAAACTCACGCACACTCGCGTCGATGGCGAAGCTGCTGCCCTTGAGCGGCACCTGTTCCGCCGGCGCCACCATTTCCAACGCCTGCAAGAAAATACCCGTGAGTTGTTCCGGGTCCTGGGCAGCTTCGGCGATACCGCCTGTTTCACGGGCCACCTGTCGCAGGAACGGCCAGTCAGCCTCATCAGAGAGAGCGACGGTATGCACGGTGACACCGGTTTCCGACAACAGTGGGGCCATCTTTTCGAGCACTTTGCGCGAGGCGTCGGCATTGGCCATGGGTGACTCCGCCACATCGACCTTGCCGTCGGTCAGCAGCACAATGCTGGTGCGATAACCCGGCTTCATGGTGGGCAGATCGTAGGTGGCGGCTTCCAGCGCCAGTGGGATGTTGGTGTACAGGCCGTTGTTGTGGATATTGGAAACTGCGTCTTCCGCCGCCCGCCGCCACTCGGCGTCTACCTGGCCGTGGGGGACCAATTCCTGGACCGACTCGCCAAACAGCCACACGCCGGCCCATGCACCCTCTGGCAACAGGTGAACAATGAGATCCAGTGCCGGGCCGCGTAAGTTGTCCGGATCGGACTGTTTCATACTGCCCGAGATGTCGATCAACAACCGGACATCGGGCTTCAGGCCCGGCGATCCCGTATCGGCGGCCACCAGGGAGGCGCCCACCAGAAACAGACCAAGTAGCAGGGAGCGAACGGTCACCTTAAGCATCTTCAACCTCTTTCGGTTGGCGCCTGAAGGCAGCCAGCACCACCACCAGCAATCCGGCAGCGAGGGCCAGTCCGCAAGTCCAGGCCAACGGGCGCAGCGCGTGATCGGCGGCTTCACGGGAGTCGGTCGCCCATTCAAAACCTGCGACAATCAGCGCCGGGGCCAGGGTTTCCGCATCGGCGCCCTGCCAGGCGGGGGTCAACAGAAGCGCGGCTGCTAGCAGGCCCAGGGCAAACGCCCAGGCACCACCAACCAGTTTGCGCGCCCAGAGCATAAATACCAGCGCGGCCAGCAAGCCCGCGGCCAGGTACACGCCCATGGCGAGGTGATATGAACTTTCACTTAACACGAGGGATTCCCCTACTCCATCCAGTGAATGATGTATTCATCGTACCCCTCCGGGTGGACGAATTCATCGGAAATAGACCAACCGCGAATCGACTCCCCCGCCTCGTGCACGCTGTCACGGCTGCCACTGACCAGATAGTGCCATTCCGGCAGAGGCTGGTTCTCGGCGCGCAAGCGGTACGCGCAGGTAGCTGGCAGCCAGTGGAACTCCGCCACCGCCTTGCGATCGAGATGGACGCAATTAGGCATTAGGGTTGATCGATTAGCATAGTCGCCGCAACGACAGGCTGCCTCGTCGAGATATTGACAGCGAACCCGGGTGTAATAGACCTCCCCGGTGTCCTCGTCCTCCAGTTTGTGCAGGCAGCACTTGGCACAGCCGTCGCAGAGCGCTTCCCACTGCTGCGCATCCAGCGAATCCAGCGGTTGCTCCCACCAACGCTCAGCCATCACTCACTCGCTCTGTCGCGCCGCAGGAGTTGATCCGGTGTAGGCGGCATCTGCAGGTAGTAGCCCTGCACCGCAATGTCGGCCAACACCTGGTTGACGTCAGCTCGCGCCAGTTTCCGCTGGGCATCCAATTTGAGCACCATCACTGCTTCCGGCTCACCGAAACTGTTCATCAACGCCTCGGGCACATCCACCAGGCCCCGGGATTTCTCCACGTAGAGATACATCTCTGCCCGTTTCGGGCTTCTATACACCTGACAGATCAAGGTCACGATGGTTCCCCTTGTGACTTCAACAGCGGTTCCAGCACCACTTCCCGACGCCAGCCCTGCCAGTGAGCAGGCTCTGCGCCATCGTCGCCGCTGAGCCGTCGCACCAATAATTCGTAGTCCCGCCCCGGCAGAAGGGCTTCCGGGGCCGTTCCCAACTGCTCCGCGAGTTCCCTCGCCCGTGACTTGAGCTGCTTCAACTGATTGCGCTGTGCGGCGTCCAGTGGTGCCGGCAAACGGTGTGGCAATTCTGCATCAGGGCAGGCAATGGCCTCAGCCACCAGTTCAAGCAGGGCGTCGCTATAACGGCGTAGTGCCGGTGGAGGCAGCACATCGAGCGCCTCCACTTCCCGGCGCCGACCGGGCAGCGCTTCGGCCAATGCGTAACAGGCCCGGTCGTCAATAATCCAGTTGCGGGGTTTGTCCCTCTGGATCGCGGTTTCCTCCCGCCAGTCACAGATCGCGCCCAGGGCTGCCAACTGTCGGGGCGACAAGCGCCAGGCATTTTTGATCCGGCCGATGGGTGGCGCCAGTTGCGTAGCCCCGCGCGCGGCGATGTCGCCCTCTTCAAGCACCCAGTCCAGCTTGCCCTGCTCGACCAGCAGTGCATGTAATTTGCGATAGACACCCAGCAAGTGGGTGACGTCCTGCGCGGCGTAGTGGCACTGGGATTGCGTCAACGGCCGCTGTAACCAGTCGGAGCGGGTTTCCCCCTTGGGTAAGTCGATGCCGGTGAAATGCTCCACCAGCGCCCGGTACCCCAGGCCAAAATCGAGGCCGCAGAAAGCCGCTGCCTTTTGCGTATCAAACAGGGGTTGTGGCTGCACACCGAGCCAGTGCTGGAACACCTCCAGGTCTTCACTGGGCGAGTGCAGCACCTTGACCGTGCCGACATCCTGAAACAGGTCGCGTATCGGGCCCAAATTGCTGATTTTCAGCGGATCGATCAGCCAGGCGTGATCATCAAAATTCAGCTGCAGCAGTGCCGGCTGGGGAAAAAAGGTATTGCGGCGCATGAACTCTGTGTCCACCGCGACGGCATCTGCTCCGCGGTAGCGCGCCGCTATTTCCTGTAGCGATACGTCGTCCTCTACCAGTGTCCAGTCACTCATTCCACGGCCCTCCTGCCACTGAATGCATGGGCCAGGGTGGTGCCGTCCACATATTCCAGCTCGCCGCCCAAAGGCACGCCGTGGGCGATGCGGGTGACCGACACGCCGGCGCTGTGCAACATTTCGGTCAGGTAGTAGGCGGTGGCCTCACCCTCGACGGTGGGATTGGTGGCGAGGATCACTTCAGTAAGTGACTCCTGATCCAGTCGTTGCTGGAACTGGTCCAGACCGATTTCCTCGGGGCCGATTCCGTCAATCGGCGACAGGTGCCCCATCAGCACGAAGTACAGCCCGCGATAACTGCCACTACTCTCCACCGCCAGCACGTCACCGGGTGTTTCCACCACGCAGACCGTAGTGTTGTCCCGCCGCGGATCGCTGCAAATCTCGCAGACATCCAACTCCGTGAAATTGCGACAGCGGCTGCAGCGCTGTACACGCTCCATCGCGTCCGCCAGCGCCTGGGACAGGTTTATCGCCCCCTCCCGATCGCGCTCCAACAGGTGCAGCGCCATTCGCTGTGCAGACTTCGGCCCCACCCCGGGCAGGCAGCGCAGCGCTTCGATGAGCTGTTCGATGCTTGGACTGAATTGCATAAAACCTGCCTCAGAACGGCATCTTGAAGCCGCCGGGCAAGTTCATGCCCGAGGCCAGCCCCGACATCATCTCCTGGTTTTTAGCCTCTACCTTGCGCACGGCGTCATTGACCGCCGCGGCAAGCAGGTCTTCCAATACTTCCTTATCTTCACTGAGGACGGAATCGTCGATCTGCACCCGCTTGACGTCGTGGCGACCATTCATCACCACACTCACCAGGCCGGCGCCGGACTCTCCCGTTACCTCAACATTGGCCATGTCCTGCTGCGCTTGCTGCATGCGGGACTGCATCTCCTGCGCCTGCTTCATCAGGTCGCCTAAATTGCCTTTCATGTGTTTCCTCAGTGTTGTATCGGGGCGATGGATTCGCGATCCAGTTCCCCGTCGAAACGTTCAATGAGTTGCTGTACCAGTGGGTCTGACTCTATCGCATCCACTGCCTGTTGTTGGCGCTCCCGGCGCAGACGTTCCTTGCGCATGGCCGGCGTTTCACCAGGGGGCTGTCCCAGTTCTATGTGGGCGGTAACCGCGCTGTCGAAAAAGTCGCTCAATGCGGCTTGCAGTTGCTCACGCTGGGCATCGGCGTACAGGGCCGAGTTGCGTTCATCCAGTACAAAGCTTAGCGCTTGCTGCTCTACAGCGATCAATTCGCAGTGGGCAGCAATATTGTGGACCAGACCGTTGAGAGACAGTTTGTCGAGCAGGTTATACCAGTGAGCCGGCTTCAGTTGGGCCAGCACCGGGATGGACTCCCCCGGCTCGTCAACTTCCACGCGCGCCGCGTTGCCATCAGGGGCCGCTGTTTCAGGCGCCACTGTTTCAGGCGCCGCTGAGGGCTCAATGGCGGCAGCACTCTCCGGCTGGGAAACCGGCTCAGCCTGAGCCGGCCGGGGCTTTTTTACTGTATCGTCGCCCTCCGGGGCGACTGCTTCCAGGCTGGCCCCGACGGCATGCTCATCCAGCACTGCGGCCGGGCGGAAGGCCACCATACGCAGCAGCACCATCTCCAGGCCACCCCGCGGGTCGGACGCATAGGGCAAATCGCGCTTGCCATTAAGCGCCACCTGGTAAAACAACTGGGCGTCCTCAGCGCTGAACTGCGCGGCCAGTTCGCGTACGCGCTCGGCGTCGCCCCAGCTATTGTCGATAGCATTGGGGACGGCCTGCGCCAGGGCAACACGGTGGATCAGCGAAATAAGCTCATCCAGCATGGCTTCATAATCGGGGCCGTGCTCAGCCATGTGATTGACCACCGCCAAGGGCGCAGCGGGATCCCCACTCGCTATCGCCTCCAACAGTTGGTACACGAAGCTGAGATCGACAGAGCCGAGCATGTTGCGGACGTCCGCCTCCAGCAATCGACCCTGCCCAAAGGCGATGGCCTGGTCGGTCAGGCTCAGTGCATCGCGCATGCTGCCAGCCGCGGCACGGCCGAGCAGCCACAGGGCGGGCTCTTCGAAGTCCACCAACTCAGCTTCCAACACGTGCTTCAAATGTGCCACCACCAATTCGGCCGGCATGTTCTTCAAATTGAACTGCAGGCAGCGCGACAGGATCGTCGCCGGCAGCTTTTGCGGATCGGTGGTCGCCAGCAGAAATTTTACGTGGGGCGGCGGCTCTTCCAGCGTTTTCAACAGGGCGTTGAAACTGTGGGACGAGAGCATGTGCACCTCGTCGATCAGGTAGACCTTATAGCGGGAATTGGTAGGCGCGTACTGGACGTTTTCCAGCAGCTCCCGGGTGTCTTCCACCTTGGTGCGCGAGGCCGCATCCACTTCCAGCAAGTCGACACTACGGCCCTCGGCAATTTCACGGCAGGCGCCACACTCGCCACAGGGCTCGGAGCTGACGCCGGTTTCGCAATTGAGACACTTGGCAAGAATGCGGGCGATGGTGGTTTTGCCCACGCCGCGGGTGCCGGTAAAAAGGTAAGCGTGGTGCAGTCGATCCTGATCCAGCGCGTTGATCAACGCGCGCAGTACATGCTCCTGGCCCACCATCTGGCGAAAGTTCGCCGGCCGCCATTTGCGGGCCAAAACCTGGTACGACATTCCGATTGTTCGCCTTGAGAAACGCGGGAGGGCTAGTGTACTGCATCGCGACCGTCTACGCATGGCCACGAGGGGTTGATCATGGGGGAGATGGAGGCGACCCAGACAGCCACACCCCGGCACACGAGTCAGTAATTACCGTTGCTCCCTTCCGGGCCTGGCGGGGTTCACTACCTATCGTTGCGGGGGGACCGCCTGGGCCACCATAACAACTGATCTCTCAGCGGGCGCGTATTGTCTACGAATGGCGGTACAGACGCAACAGAGGCTGGCTGCAGCCTGTGAAAATTCATCCACAGCGCGGGTTGACGGCATATGTTACGACTTCTAACATAATGTTAAAGCTATTAACTTTAGGCCACTACCATGCCCCAGCCTGCCGACCATCGCGGGTGGTTTCGTTCGACAGGTGCCTTCCTCCTGTTGGCGGCCGCACTAGTCACCGTTCTCACCACGCTGCTCCACGTGCGCGCCTCCAATTCAGATGGCCCAGGCGAGTTGCGCCCCCTACCGGTCAACACCCTCGTGGTGCACCAGCAGACCGGTTACGACCTCCCGGTCTCCCACCTGGGCCTGGTCGTGGCGGGACGCAAAGCCGATTTGGGTTTCGAGCGACAGGGTGTGCTCGCCAGCCTCCATGTGCGCGAAGGTGCTGTCGTTGCTGCCGGTCAGGTATTAGCCAGTCAGGACGACCGTGAACTGAGGGCGCGCCACGCAGGCACGGTGGCGCTGTTGGAGCGGGTACAGGCGGAACTGGAACTGGCTCAACTGAAGGCCCAGCGGCAACAGGATTTGAGCCAGTCCGGCGCCGTGTCACGCGAGGCTTTTGATGAAACACGATTGAGCTCCCAGGCCCTTGAAGCCCAGTTGCGTGCGACTCGCGCGGAACTGGACAGCCTGGAAATCGCGCTGGAAAAAACGCAGCTCCGCGCGCCCTACGCCGGTACTGTTGGGGCGCGCTATCTGGACGAAGGCGCCATCGCCGCGCCGGGTGCTCCAGTGCTGCGACTGATCGAAACTGGCCGGCACGAAGCCCATGTGGGCGTTCCCGTCTCGCTCGCCCAGACCCTGCACACTGGTGAGAATTACACGCTGGTCTTGCGGGATGAACAGCTCGACCTGCCGTTGCGCTCTCTGCGCCCCGATGTTAATCCCAATACCCGCACGCGCACGGCGGTCTTCCTGCTGCCGCCAGACACCGCCGTGATTGACGGGGAAGCTATCAGCCTGTTGACCAGCGACCGGGTGGAAAGCACTGGCGCCTGGTTGCCATTGGCTGCGTTGTTAGAAGGCGAGCGCGGCGTCTGGAGTGTGTTTCGCATCGAGCAGGAGGCCGGGGTTGCAAGGGCGGTCAGGGAAGCGGTCGAGGTAGTGGCGGTACGCGGCGATCGCGCTTATGTCCGTGGCACTGTGAGTGACGGGCAGCGCGTGGTGGCCTCGGGCACGCACCGAATTCCTCCGGGTAGCACTGTCCTGCCGCTGGAACCCTGACATGATTGCCAACCTTCTGTTCACCCACCGGCGCTACTTCGCACTGGCCATCATTGCCATCATCGTGGTGGGGCTCAATAGTTTCCGCACCATTCCCCGGCAGGAAGACCCCACCATCACCAACTTCAGCGCGAGCATCGTGGCCCCCTTCCCCGGCGCCACACCGGATCGCGTGGAAGCACTGGTAACACGCCCGCTGGAAGACGAGCTCCTCGCTATTCCCGAGGTGGACGAGGTGCACTCGGTGTCCCGCAACGGCATGAGCTTCGTCAATGTCCTGCTGCACGACACGCTGTCGGACGAGGCTATCGAGCGCGCCTGGTCCGAGATCAGAGACGCCATTCTCGATGCCCACGCGCAGTTCCCCGCCGGCTTGCCCACGCCGGTATTCGATAACGACCGACTGGCGTCCTACACCGCTATCATTGCGTTCAGCGGTAAACCCGATATAGACCTCCCCCTCTCACTGCTCCACCGACTGGCGCAGGACTTCACCGACCAGGTGCGCATCCTGCCCGGCACGCGCCAGGTGGATATGTTTGGCGAACCCGAGGAGGAAGTGCGGGTAGAACTGGATCGCAGCGCCCTGCTATCACGCGGCCTGAGTGTCGATCGCGTAGCCGAGGCACTGTCCCGCGCCGATGCACGCATGGCCTCAGGTCGCGCTACCGGCGATGCGGTAGACCTGCCAATTGAGATCGCCGGCGAGTTCGACTCGCTGGAGCGTGTGAGGGAAGTCATTGTCAGGGCTGAGGCTGAGGGCAGCGCGACCCGCGTGGGCGATATAGCCCGGGTGTACAAGGCCCGCGTAACGCCGCCGCCCAGCATGGCTCTGGCACAGGGCAAAGAAGCCATTCTGATCGGCGTGGTAATGGAAGATGGCCAGCGGGTCGATCGCTGGGATCACGCCTTCCAGCAATTCCTGCAGGACTACCGTCAGCAGGCGCCCGCCGGCCTGCTGATCGAGCAAACCTATAACCAAAGCAGCTACACCAACGAACGCCTCGGCGAGGTCGCCTTCAATCTCGCGGTGGGGGTTGTGTTGGTCATTGCAGTGCTGCTGTTCACCCTGGGCTGGCGCGCGGCGATCGTTGTCGCCGTGGTACTACCGCTGTGTGGCCTCACCTCGATTGCCATTCTCGAACGGATGGGCATGGCGCTGCATCAGATGTCCATCAGCGGCCTGATCGTTGCGTTGGGCATGCTGGTAGATGGGTCCATCGTGATGACCGACGAGATCCGCAAACGTTTCGCCCAAGGTTTGGGCGCGCTCGATGCGATACAGGGCTCGGTGACCCGGCTTCGTGTACCTTTGCTCAGCTCCTCCGTCACAACCGTGCTCACCTTTATGCCAATGGCGATCCTGCCAGGTCCCTCAGGTGACTTCATGGGTAGCATTGCCACCTCGGTGGTGGTGATGTTGGCTTCCTCAACCGTATTGTCACTCACCCTTACACCCGTGCTTGCCGCGCTGCTGCTGCCGCGACACAACCATCTGGTCGCTCCCTGGTACCGTCACGGACTGCACAGCGGAAAAGCCGGCGAAACGCTGCATCGAACCATTGCCTGGAGCGTCGATCACAAAGCTGCTGCCGTGGCGCTGAGTCTGGCGCTGCCCCTTTCCGGCTTTCTGTCCTTTGGCACTCTGACAGCCCAATTTTTCCCGGGCACAGATCGTGACCAGATGTACATCCAGGTAAAATTACCCGACGGGCGTTCCATCAATGACACCCGCGCACTGGTAGCACGCATGGACCCGCTATTACGTGCTGAATCGCTGATCCGGCGGGTGGACTGGACTGTGGGAGAAAGCGCCCCGCCCTTCTATTACAACCTCTACCGACGCAAGGACGGCGTGCCCACCTGGGCGGAAGCACTGATTCTCACCACAGATGAAAACCAGACCGACGCGCTGATCCGGCGCCTGCAAGTAGAGTTGGACGAGGCTTTCCCGGAAGCTCGCATCTCAGTACGAGGTATCGATCAGGGCCCGCCGGTGGAGGCGCCACTGGAGGTGGAAATCTACGGCCCGAATCTGGCCCTGCTGCGTGAAATCGGCGAGCAGTTTCGCAATCGCCTCGCTGCCATTCCTACCGTCACCCACACTGGTATGAATCTCATCGGCGGTGCACCCAAGTTGGTATTCCAGCTGGATGAAGACCGCTTGCATCTTGCAGGATTACAACTGGCCGATGCCGCTGCAGCACTGGAAGGTGGGTTGCGCGGACGTACCGGCGGAGAAGTGCTGGAAGGCACCGAGCGCCTGCCGGTTCGCGTGCGCTACCGGGAAGGTGACTGGGCCGATGGTGCCGACCTGAGCGACCTGCGCATCCCCTTGCGATCCACCAGTACCACCGAATCCATTCCCTCCGTTCCCCTGTCGGCTGTAGGCGAATTAACACTCTCCGTGTCAGAGAGTCCCATCACGCGACGCGAGGGCAAACGGGTGAATACGGTGGAAGCTTATCTGATACGCGGCGTGTTGCCCGAGGAGGCATTAAAAGCCCTGCGCGCTGACCTTGAGGCAAACCCGATTACACTGCCGCCGGGCTACCACATCAGTTTCGGCGGGGATTCCGACATTCGGGCCAAGGTCATCGACCACATTATGGCGCCGATGGGCATCATTCTGTCCGCCCTGTTTGCCACCATCGTGCTGACCTTCAATTCCTGGCGCCTGTCGGCCATTGCCGTGCTCGTATGCGTTTGCTCGCTGGGGCTGAGCCTGCTGTCTCTAGCCCTGTTTCGCTATCCCTTCGGTGTGCAGGCAATGATCGGCGTTATCGGTTCGGTCGGTGTGTCGATCAACGCCGCGATCATCATTATGACGGCATTGCAGGGTAACGAGCTAGCCAGCAAAGGTGACAGCGCCGCCGTCACCGACGTAGTAATGGATTCCAGCCGGCATATTATTTCCACAACCCTCACCACCGTAGGCGGCTTTCTACCCCTCATTCTGGAAGGCAGCCAATTTTGGCCTCCCTTCGCAATGGCTATCGCCGGCGGCGTACTGTTTTCCACCGTGATCTCGTTTTTCCTGGTACCGCCATTGTTCGCTCTGGTAGCGCAATCCCAGGCGAAATCGAACACAAGCAGAACACAGACTTCCGAAGTGCTGGTGCAGCGTGAGGAGTCCGCATGACTGCAGCGGATAAAAAGAACCGCCGTTACCACCACGGTGACCTGCGTAATGCATTGATCGTAGCGGCAGCAGAATTGATCGAAGAAGGCGGCTGTGACGATTTTGCACTGGTGGACGCTGCGCGTCGCGCTGGCGTGTCCTCGGCCGCCCCCTATCGTCACTTCCGGGATCGCGAGGACCTCCTGCAAGCCGTAGTAGAACTGGCCAGTTGGGAATTGAGCTGCAGAACCCGAAAAGTTCTCGCGGAACATCCTCGTGGTAGCCGCGAGTGCATTCTGGCACTGGGCAAATGCTACGTCAGCTTCGTGACCGACCACGGTGCCTTTTACGATTTACTGTGGGGCGACAGCAGCAATCGACGCCAGGGCTCCCAGCCGCCACCCACCGGCAAGCGGGAAGGCTTCGGGCTGTTTCTGTCTGCCGTCGCAGCCTGGTGTGACGGCAGTGCCGTAACCGAGCAGGACCCACTGGACCTGTCCCTGAAACTCTGGGCTCTGGCCCACGGGTTGGCCGGCCTCGCCATGCACCATCAATTCGATTTGATTGACGCCTCACCCGACATCGACGAACTACTGGCATCGGCTGGAAACAGCCTATTGGATGGCGTAGAACTGGCAAGAGATCACACGAAGAGATAAGCGTTTGTACGCCTGAAGTACCTAAGCGAGGCCCGCTTTTGACGCCGCCGCACGACTTTCCAGACGCTCCCTCAGCCAGTCCAGAAACAGCGTTGCCAACCAGGCGTACGCAGCCAGGCCGATATACAGGCCCATCCGAACGATGAAACCCTCATAAGGGTCCTTGCCATTTGCGCTATCGGCAACGGCGGGGCCGATCAAGACAATCAGTGTGATCATCACACTCTGCCAGAAACTCGCTGGATACCGGGTGCGAACCACACCGTAAAGTTTCGCCACGATGTAAAAGCTAAAGGCAAACATCCACCAAAAAAACATCCACAGGTTCGGCGCAAGTTTCAGCCCGAACCAGAGCAATATTGCCAACACCCCGGCGACGAAAGTCGACCCCAATAGCTCGCTACCTGCATCCCGCAGGTCCGCGTCGGTGGCCTGCTGACTCAGCGCCACGGACTTCATGATGATCGGTGCATAGAAGGTTGGATTGGTCAGACCGAGCAAGAACCCGGGGAAAACAATGAGTGTCGAGCGGGCAGCCATCCAACTGGATTGCGAAGGAGCGGGAGTCTCGTCGGCAGGTACAGTGCTGGCATCCTCTGGAAACCAGGGGTAGACAACCCACTGGCAAACGATGGCAATGGCCACGCTGATCGCCAGTTCCTGAACCAGCGTGACGGCCACCGCAAAGCTCAACTGACCGATCATGGTCACCATGGTGAGGCCCATGGTAAGCAGTGCCCCCACCGGGGCCTTACCGAGATTGAGCGTAATATAACTGGCGGCAAACAGTCCCAGCAGTACGATCATCAACCCCGTTGCCGGGTATTCTCGCAGTACGGGAATCAGTAGCAAGCCGATACCAAGCATCGCGGTGACGGCCACGACCAAACCGAGGAGACCCTTCACACCCGGAGGTGGCTTCGGTGCCGCAGTCAACATAAAGCCAAAGATCGGTGCCAGGAAAGGTGCCTGCAACGCCAGCGCATAGCCTGCTGCCAGCGCGAGGGAGGTAGTCAGGCTCAAGCGGATAACACGGCGCGTTTCTATTCGCATGGCGGGCAAGGCAAGCATCAGGCGACGTCAGTACGCGTAGGAGAAAAAGCTCATCAGGCGGATATAGCCCTTGGCCAGCAGCGCCGTCAGCCAGGCGCCCTCACCGTAGGCGACAACTGCCGCCTGGCCGCCAATGCGTAGTTGCTGGTAAAGCACCTCGCCCTGCCGGGGATCAAAACGCACGCGCACAGGGAAACGCTGCGCCTGACGGAGCCAGTCCCTGTCATTCTGGATACTGGGCAGACTGCCCGGCTGGGCCGGGCGCCCAGACTGAATACCCAGGCCGATATTACTGATGTGCCCCTTGAAAACTCGACCCGGCAGGGAGTCGAAGATAATTTCAACCTCAGTGCCCTGCTTGATATGCCCTAGGTTGTTCTCGGTGAACTCTGCACGGATCCACACATCACTCAGGGCGATCAATGTCATCACCGGATGACCCGCGGCGGCGAAGGTACCACCATCGATATCGAGTTCGGTGATTTCACCCTTGTCGGTCGCCCGGACAACGGTATTGGCCAAATCCAGTTGCGCTTTTTCCACACCCGCACGAGCGATACTCAAGATGGTATTGTCCTCGTCCGTGGCGCCACCTTTGGCCTGAATGGCCTGCACAATGCTCGCCTGGGCCGCAGTTACTCTGGCTTTGGCCTGATCCAGGTTGGCCATCGCAACTTCCAGGCGCCGGGTCGAGACCGTGCCGGGGTCGGAGGTGTGAAGGCGCTCAAGACGATCAGCATCCTTCTGCGCCTTGTCCAGCCCCGCCTCCGCCATTAGCAAGTTGGCGCGGGCCGCATCTACAGCCGCATCCCCGGCTTGCACCTGACTCAAGGCGTTCTGATAGTCCGACTGCGCCTTGGCCAGGGCGATTTTATACTGGGAAGAATCAATCCGAAAAAGTGGCTGATCCGCCTCAACGCGTTCATTGTTTTTGACCAGGACTTCTTCAACAATACCTGAAACCTGCGGCGACACGCCCACCACAAAACCCTGCACACGAGCCTGGTTGGTATAGGGGGTGTAGCGATCAGATGCCAGATACCACACCAGACTGACCAGAATCACCAACGCAATGGCCTTACCGCCAATGGCCACTCCTTTCGGCGTAGCCTTCTCGTCCTGTGGCGCTATTGCATCTTCGGCAGTTACCGGTTCTTCTGCTTCACTCATACCAAACTCAACCTCGTTCGTCCTTGCTGGCCTACTGGCTGGCAGCGGGCAATGACTCATCCAGCAGCCCACCCCAATCCGTGCGCTCCTGCATGGTGTTTCGAGTTGTCTCGGGCAATAGAATCTCTACACCAGTCGTAGGTTGCCACCCTCCCCCGAGCGCCTTGTACATATCGATCACACTGCTGATGTGCGCGCCCTGGTTGGACACGTACTCCGCAGAACGCGCTGCGAGCGACTGCTGTGCAGTCAGCACGCGCTGGAAATCAGAATAGCCTTCCTGGTAACGCTTGCTGGAAATGGTCAGTGAGCGCCTGGCGGCTTCAAGTGCCTCGCCCAGCAAGTCCTGTTTTTCCCGCGTTTTCACCACGCTGATAGCTGCATTGTCGATTTCCGTTGCCGCGGACAGAACCGACAGCTGATAGGCCTCTATGGCTTGCTGTAAACGAGCATCCTGAACGCGCACGTTATTTTTGATACGCCCGTAATTGAACAGGTTCCAACTGAAACTGGGGCCAACGCCGGTAGAGAGAGTATCGGTGGTTGCATCCAGGGAATTTCCCGACCACCCCACCGTCCCGACCAAGGAAATGGAGGGATAGAGATCCGCCTGTGCGACCCCGATCTGCGATGACTGCGCCGCCACTGTCATCACGGCAGCGCGCACATCGGGCCGCCGAAGTATCAACTGCGCGGGCACCGCTGCGATCAACACGGAGTTCAACTCTGGAAGATCCGCTTTAACCGCGGCAAGCTCTGGCAGATTACCCGGCCGTCGTGCCAACAAAATTGCCAATGCATTTTCAATTTGTTTCAGAGTGACTTCGAGTGACGGTATCGTCGAGATGGTTGCCAAATACTGTGTCTTGGCCTGCTGCACATCCAGTTCGGACGACTGCCCGCTCTCAAAGAGCTTGGTGGTAATGTCCAGACTGCGTTCCTGCAGTGCAGCGTTTTCACGTGCGATTTCCACTTGCCGCAGGGCGGTGCGGTACGCGTAGTAGGACTGAGTGACCTGTGCGGCCAGCAAGACCTGGGCGTTGTGGTAGTTGTTGATTGAAGCGAAAAAAGCCGCATCCGCCGTTTCGACGCTACGACGATACTTGCCCCAGAAATCGGCTTCCCAGCCAACGTCGAAGCCGGCGCTGTAGGTGTACAGATCCGAGTGCTGCCCTGAGTCACCGCCCTCGGTCTCCCAGCGATCAACCCGCGCTGCTGAGCCGTTAGCCCGCTGGACCTGGGGATACTGCAAACCGGTGGCAATGCCCAAGAATGCCCGACTCTCCAGAATTGCCAGGGCAGCAATGCGCAGGGATTGGTTGTTGGACTGGGCTTCGGCAATCAAGCCATTGAGAATCGGGTCATTGAATGCCTGCCACCAGAAACTGAGGTCTTCAGCCTCGGAAGGCGGAGCCATCACCTGACCGTAGAGATCGGTCTCCCATTCATCTACCCACACGACCTCCGGTTCTTCGAAGTCAGGGCCAAGATTGGTGCAGGCCTGTAACAGCAGGGCAATGCAGACTGAAAAAGTTAAAATTAGTCGCCGAACCAAAATCACACCACTCGCCAGGGGTTAGGCGGATCATATAAGGTCAGGTGGATTTTTGACAGGCGTTTTGCTTCGGCGGTGGATGCATAGTGACAGACCAGCCGCTATAATCGCGCCGTCGCTCACACTGCCATACCGCAGGTGACAACACGCAGGCTTCCTCTGCGCCACGCGCCCATAGCTCAGCTGGATAGAGCAACGGCCTTCTAAGCCGTCGGTCCCAGGTTCAAATCCTGGTGGGCGCGCCATCCTTATCAAGGTATCGCGCGGGCAGCCAAACCAGTGCAAGACTGACCAGCAATGTCACTGCTGCCAGGTTGACGACTCTAACGTAGTGGTCCTCGCCTAACATCAGGGCAACCACCATTGGCCCACTCGCCAGGCCCATCTTCGAGGCAAAGCCCCCAAGGGCAGCCGTTTGGCCAGCACTGTCAAAGGCAGAGCACATGCCTAGCAAATAGGAAATAACAAACGCCCAGGTGATGCCCACGCCCACGTTAGCCAACCAGTAGACATAGGGAAGATCGCTGAAATTCAATGCCCATGTTCCGAGCGCGGTCAGCGTAATCGCCAGCGTCAGTGGCCACAGGCGGCCCCATCGAGTGGACAGCAAGATCACCAGGACGGATCCGGCGATGGCAATCCAGGCGGCAACCCCCAGCGTGTTACTGATCTCGTCCAGTGCCAGGCCGAAATGGCGGCCCAGGCCGATGACATAGGCGTATATCCCCATATTGGCCGCCTGGAAGGCGAAGGTGCCCAGCAGAGCCAAAATTAACAGGCCTCGCCGTGGGGCCGATTGCCTCTCCCCTGCCGAAACACTCGGTGTATTTACCGGATAATCATCGAGAAAAGGCAGCATCATCAGCGTAACAACGCTGAAGGCGACCAGCGACAGAAACAGCACGGCAGTGCCGTACTCTGGGACGAGGCCAGGGAGATACAGAAGACCGAGGCCACCCAGACCGAACTGTACCGTCAGCAGATAACCAAAGGTCCGGTCTGCTTCGGTAGTACGGGCGATCACGGCAAAGCCGATACCCACCAGGGCACCTCCCACTACACCGTGAACAAAACGTATTGCGATCAAACCGAGCGGTGATGTGAGGGTCATTGAAACAAGATCGCAAGCCAGTAATCCCAGCAACAAGGCGTAGGAAGCCCGGCGCCACGCGACACGCCGGATGGCAAACACAACTGCAAAGGCGCCCAGCGCTGCGCCGTAGACATTCGCCGAACCCACAAAACCTGCCTGCCGGTTACTGAAGCTCAATCCCTCAATGAGCCCGTCTACCAGCGCCGGCATGATGTTGACGTAGAACAGTCCCGCCGTTGCCAGAAACGCAAGCAGGACGCGCGCCACTTCGCCATTGGGTGACACAGTAGGCACTCGCCAGGCCCTGTCAGCGGTACGGATAGTCATAGTGGTAAATCTCCTGGGGCGTGCGTTCGCGCTGTGCAAAGTGGGCGAATCTGGTGAGAGGCCAGCACGGCACTGCGGAAATGAAAACGCCCGCCATCACTGAAGTAGTAGTAGACGCTGTCGTTGGGCATCAGCACTACATTGATACCGCCGTAACCGCTCATGAAGGGGATGACGGTCTGCTCCTGGCAACCCAGGAGTTCCGTTACATCAAAACCCCAGAACCCATGTTGGTAGTAGTAGCTGCCATCAGCGCCGTCAAAACCACGATTAGTGACGTCACGCTGTAGTGCCTGGTCCAGCAGCCCCTGATGTATTCTGGCTGGCATTGCGCCTTCATTCAGGGCCTGTCCAATACGAACAACGTCGTCGCTGTTCAGCGTCATGCCATAGCCCGAATAGGCTTGCCGTTCAGTGTCGCGAGTGCGTCGTGGAACATCAACGGCGGGAGCGAGATTCAATTCACGCCACTGGGGTACGAGTAGGTCACGATAGTAATCGGCGCCGGGATCACCTGTGGCCTCGCGCAATGCAGCGTTGATTGCAGTGCCCGCGATATAAGTATCGCTGGTGTGGTAAACCCAGGTGGTACCGGGTTGCGCGCGACGTGGCCAGGCGTTACAGCTAAAGGCAATTTTGTCAGCATGGGTAGACACAATGAAAAAGCCCGTCTCCATCACAGCGGAGGCTTCATCGGTGTGACTGGATTGTTCGCCGTAATTCCCCGTCACCATGTTCAGGCTTTGCAATAAGGTCACATCAGCCCAGTTGCCACTGGCATCGCACTCAGGCACCAGGTCGGCAATGTATCGCTGGGAACTACCCGGATAGGCCTTCTCCAGTGCCATAACGCCCAAGCCTGCGGCGAGGCTCTTCGCCAACGAGTAGGACGGTAAACTCAGCGCATCACAATGCGGATATTCACCCGCGCGCGTCTGACAGCCACCGCGATAATGTACGCCATCAATTAACAGCCCCCACAGCGTGAGATCCTCCGGCGCAAGCGAGCCGGCCGCTCCGAAAGCCTCGGCTGAGACGCCCGGGAAGTGCTGTTTAAACTGCTCAAAAGACGCCACCGGCAAACGGTGCTTTTGATAGTCAAGGTGCGCCCGGCGAAGGGTTTCCACAGGCAAATCCGAGGCTGGCTGCAAGGTAGCGGTGAGCGCGACAGTCATGTCTGCCTTTAAATACAGGCAAGTTTCGCTACTCACGGTAAATTGGCCTTCGCCCGTGTTACTCAGTGATGAAAAGCGCAACGAAACAACCCCGTTGTGCATACAGTTGGCGTCCCGCTCCTGAAGGGTGACAGGGAGGCTTAGGTCAAAACCGCCGGAAGTGGATGTGAGCGTGCCTGGCTCCAGAATGAAATCCCAATGCGGGTGATCGGTTTCTATCGTGCCGCGGCTGGCAGGAATAAACTGGCCATCGAGCTCGACATAGGCAAAGCGAAAGGGAGGGAGCGAGTCGATTCGACGTTCGGCTTGATCAGTCAGTTTGTAATCGTCTCGCAGCACCCGGATAGCCATCGATGACGTCGCCTCGATAGCAAGGTATCCGGCAAAATCTGCCTCCACGGCCGGGGCCGTCGAAGCGCCAAGCAAAATCAGCAGGCTGGACAGGTAGTGAAGACAGGGCTGAAGCTTAATACGAGGAAGACAGATCAACGCCCTCTTCCTCCAGAGTCCGGATCAAGGGTTTGAGCTCTTCCCCGAAATGGCGCCACTTGCCAAGCGAGCGCCGATACAGCGGCTCGCGGACCTGGCTTGCACTCGCAGTGGTTGAGGCCGTATCGCGCGCATGAAAATCCAGGCACTGGGGCTCCCAGTTCAGTTCGCACTCTGCCAGCAAGCGACGAGCTTGCCCCTCGAGGTCATCCACCAGTGCCTCGTAGTCAACTTCCAGCAAAGTGCCGGGTGGCAGCACCTGTCGCCAGTGTTCCATGAGCCGCGAGTAAGCCGCGTAGTACCGCCCGAGTTCGACGAGATCGTAAGAAAAGGGATAGGCATCGGCAAACAGGGCCTTGTACACCGCATAGCAGGTGTCCAGCGGATTGCGACGCACGTGTATCATGCGGGCACCGGGCAGTGCCCGATGAATCAAACCCGCGTAGAGGAAATTCAGCGGCATTTTGTCGATGAAGTGGGGGGCGCCGGCACTGGCGCGATGTGTACGCCGGGCGTATTCCTGACCCAGCCGAGCAAAGTCGAGACGGGCGCTCGCGGCCACAAGATCTAACTTGTTTGCGCCCTGCCCTGTCGGCAATAACGGGCGAGAGAGGGCTGACAAACTTAGCGCAAAGTCATTGAGTTCGCCCGCTGCATGCACACTGGAATGACCACTCAAGACTTGTTCCAGCAAAGTACTTCCCGTGCGGGGCATACCGAAAATGAAGATCGGCTGGTTCAGGCCGGGATCACCTTCTGCCCGCACCGAATCCCCGCCGTAAGTCTCCTGAATAGCGTGCATGGTTTGCAGGTCGCCAGCCACGTCATAGCGCATCAGTGCCCGTCGCATTGTGGCTGCAGTGCTCAGCGCGGTGAAGCTGTCACGCCAGTGCCCCACATCCTCCAGTTCCTTGGCCAGGGCAAAGCCCACCTGTAAGCGGTTGCGTGGGTCAGGCTCGTCGGTAGCAAACCGCGCCTGCAACTGGTCAATATGATTTTGCTCCGCAGTCCAACGCCGGAGGTCGGCCCGCAATTTGTAGGCCGCGCCGTCACGGGGATTCAGCGCTATCGCGCGATTCAAGGCAGTTTCTGCCGAGGTACTGTCACCGAGGAATCGATGCAGTGTGGCGATATTGTACAGATGCTGCGAGTCTCGCGGCTCAAGATCCGCCGCCCGCAGATAGTGAGTCAGTGCCTCGGCATGGCGATCGAGACGAGACAGTATCAGGCCCATTCGCGAGTGCGAGTACGCTGATTCCCACTGGTGGCTGTCGAGCGGTGCCAGCGCTTGTTCTGCCGCCTCCACGCGCCCCAGGTGCATCAGGGCTGCAACGCGCTGCAATTGCCAATCGGCTCGGGTGGGTGTGATGGTCAGCGCTTTTTCGATGGCCTGCAAGGCAGCTGGAAAATTACCGAGGCGTTCGGCCAAACGACTGGCGGTATGCCAGCCGTCGGGCCAATCGGGGTAGCGCTCATTCAACTCGCGGCAGTTGGCAAGCGCTTGTTGGGGTTGGCCTTGCTCGAGGGCGCTCCAGACTCTTCCTTCCAGCACCCTGGCATCGACGGCTTCCGACTTCATGCGCGAGATTATGGCCATGTCTTCAGGTCAATGCCAGCCAGCTAAGGGGCCGCCGGGCCCCGGCCTTGTCAGCGTCCTAGAATCGATAGCTGGCATTGAAGCCCAGAGTACGGGGCTGCACGATCATCTGGCGGTTACCGTTGCCGTACCAACCTTCGAACGCACCAGTGTCGTAACTCCAGTGGGAACTGGGGAATGCACCCGTCACACCCGCTTCATCGGCCAGATTTTTGCCGTACAGTGTGAGATTCCACTGCCCGCCCACCAGGGACACAGACGCATTCCACAACGAGAAGGCGTCATGTGTTTGATTGAGGAGGGAGTCCTGGTTGATGTAGTTTTCCGATTCAGACTGGTAGTAGGCGTGAACCCGAGCCACCAGGTCCATCGAGCTACCGAGGGCCCAGGTGTAGTCGAGGCTACCGCTGAATACGTTTTCCGGCGTACCGGGCAACGTTGACCCGGCCGGCGCAATCAGGCCGTCAGTCTGCGGACTGATAAAGTCAGCATCCAATTCGCCATCAACGAAGGTGTAACCCAGATGGTAGTGCAGGTTATCGGTAAGCAATCCATCAAACTCGACTTCCAGGCCACTGGTTGAGGCAGACTCGCCATTCTCCGCGAGGAAGAAACCGTACCAGGCCGAGGTCGCATTAAGCTGCGGATCCTGCCAGTCCACATAAAAAGCCGACACTGTGTAGCTATGTCTGTCGAGGCGACCTTTTACGCCTACTTCGTAATTAATGACAGAGTCTTTGTCATAGCTGCGGATCGCTTCCGCGTTTGGCTCACCGAAGGGGTCGCCGTTGGCCAGACTGGGAATTGCGTTAGCACCACCACGACGATAACCCTGTGATACGGTGCCGTAGACCATAGCTGATTCGTTAACATCCCAGCTGGCATTTAACTTGAGTAATATATCGTCGTCTTTGTCCCTTGACTGCGGCACTTCGGAAGAAGTCCATCCCTCCACCAGCGGGAAGCCCATCAGTGTGTCGTTGACGGTTTCGTTTTCAAACCAACGCAGTCCGGCAGTGGCGCGGAAGGTATCGCTGAAGTTGTACGTAAGTTCGCCGTAGACAGCCAGTTCCTCAAAGGTAACATCACGGCGGTATTCGAAGTCACGCTCTGCCAAACCATCGTAAAAACGGGGCCAGAAATTGTCACACACAGGCGACCCGGTTGCGCGGCAAGCGTCATTAAATACGTCCATGCCCGGGTTCCAGCTGTTTTGAAACACGGTCATATCCTGATCGAGGTAAAACATCCCTACGAGCCAGTCCATGTTGGCAACAGACTCGTTGGATACCAGGCGCAGTTCCTGCACCAGCGTTTCGTCGCTGTAACCGCGCTCTGCCCGCTGGGCCGGGCGGGGCCACCCCTGATAGCCGAAGGCAACCATCCAGTCCCGGGAATTGGCAGGATCAACTTCGCCGCCACTGACCCACAGACCGCCATTGTCGCTATCTCCACTACCTTCGTGATCATAGTAGGAAGTGTTTGACGTCAGTGTGGCGAAGCCTAGATCCCACTCCACATCGAGACTGTACAGATCGACCTCGCGCTCAGAGGGTTCCAGCAGAACCTGGCCGCTCTCGTGCTCATCATAAGAGAAAAAGTTTTCACTGCCAGGCGCCTGATTATTGTCACCCAGCGTCGTTGCGCGACGGGCACCCACCTCATCTTGCTGGTGGTGATAGGCGGCAGTTAACGCCAGGTTATCGGTGGCGTCCCAGCGCAGTGCGGCCCGGCCGTAAGTGATCTCCACCGTGTCTGCGTCTTCGGCGTTGCGGTAGCAGGCACCATTGTTCAATACCGCTTCGTTACTCGCCTCACGGGGGCTCACGCAGCCACTGTCGGTAGACACCATGGGCTCGCCAAACTCGTTCAACTGGTAGGCATTGACGTAGTCGATAATGCCATCGTTATCGATTCGACCGAGGTTGGCGCGCAATGCGACTCGCTCACCCAACGGCAGATTGAACATGCCGTTGAAACCCATGTTCTCCCCTTCAGAACCAGAGGTTTGACTCAGGTCACCTTCGATGCGTGCTTCAAAGGCTTCGGTACTCGGCTTGCGGGTAATGTAACGAACTGTGCCGCCGAGGGAACCAGAGCCATAGAGTGTGCCCTGCGGGCCACGCAACACCTCGACGCGCTCGATATCCTTGATCACAAAATTGGCGAATAACGGGGTGTTGTCAACATAGGTCGATACCGTTGGTACTGCATTTAGAGCGATATCCCCATTCAGGCCGTTGTCGACATTCAGCCCCCTGATGATAATGCTGTTGACGGTGCCTGAGTTCCGGTAACCACGATCCACCTGGGACACACCGGACATTGCTCTTAACAGTTCAGCCTGGTCTGTTATCTGCGCGTTTTCAATCGCAGACCCCATCATCGCTGAAATATTGTAGGGAATATCCTGCACACTCTGTTCCCGCGCCGAAGCGGTAACCAGCACCTCTTCAATGGCTTGTTGGCCGTCCGGACTGTTTTGTGCAAACACCGGTACGGTCGCGACCAGACTAACGCTGGCGACGGCGGTGGCTAGTCGGGTTTTCAGAAACTGGCGGTTCGAATGCATGTTGATACCCTCGATGTTGTTATGGCACCTTTATACAGGTGTCTTGATCCTGCTGAATTAAGCTAAACAAACTGGACCTGTCCCCGTAGTACCAGTTTGTATCTTCGTATGAGTCCAGTTATTGCGTGCCATCCTTGTTTCGTTCATACATCGCAAGCTCTCCCAGTTCCGTCAGGGCGCCTGTTGCCCGCGCGCCTGGCTCATAGACCGGAAACGTCATTTCACTATCCCTGAAACTCTTGAGTACCTGCCCAAGCCCCTGTGTTCCCCGCTCTCGCACGCGACGCAGGTGCGCCAGATCCAGCACCAACGGCAGGGTCTCAGCGGTTTCGCCCGCAACGTAGAGCACCTCTCCTTCCGGACCAGCAACGATAGAGCGACCGTTACCCAGGGACCCTGTCACGTTGACACTCACGAGATAGCATTGATTGGCGATGGCATTTGCACGCGCCAGGCAGAGCTCCTGATCGCGATCGATGGTATTGGTCATGGTGGGGCACAGAATGAACTCGGCGCCCTGCCAGACCAGATTGCGAATAACTTCAGGAAACCACTGGTCGTAGCAAATACAGAGCCCGGCACGGCCCACACCCGGAATATCGAACACCAGCGTGTCGGTGCCGGCGGTAACGTTTTTCTCGTAAGGGCGGAATGGAAACAGTTTTCGATAGCGGCCGACGACACGGCCTTCGGGATCGAGCACACTCGACGTGTTGTACACCGATTCACCATCGCGCTCGAAGATTGACCCCGGTATCAGCCAAACTCCACAATCACGGGCAATGCGCGCATAAAACGCTTCAGTCTCACCCGGGAATGGCTCGGCATGCGCGGGATCGGAGCCAAAAGTGGCGAGCTCTCCGACCACGATCATCTGCACCCAGGGGTAGCGGGCGCAGGTACGTTCGATTTCCTTCTTGATCTGGTAGCGATTATCCGCAGTGGATACGTCCAGTTGAATGCCGGCCACGGCGAATTCTGTCATCGCAATCCCCTCACCCCACCGCATTACTACGGCGCAAGCCAGTGTTCATGTATCGTGTTGAGTGACTGTAACGGCGCCGCAGGAAATGGGGATAGAGCCAGTTAGCGATAGAATGCTGGTCCAGTTAGCGGGTGAAATCAGGCGGGGTCACAGGCGGCGATCGAGTCAGCTTCAGGATTGCGACGCAATACTGCCCTGTCGATCAACCAGCCTTCTTCATCGAAAAGTTTGATGATGTCACCGTCGAGCCTGACATCGTAGACGCCTGCCTCACCCCACGCCCAACGCGACCACTGCCGATGCCAGCGATTATTTTCTATCCACCAGCGGCCCTCGTCTCGATCTTCACCGGCATTACCGGCGATACCAATGAGCGTGCCGTCAGGGCATATCTCGATAGTGCAAGGGTCCCCGTAGGCGATGGTGCAGATCATGGTAGTACCACGCACCGCTTTATCCAGCACCTCACCCCGCAGGTGAGCCCCTTTGGCTGAGGCAAAGGTTTCGGTTTTGTTCTGGGTCAGGTCGTGAAATAGATCCCGTAACTGCAATACGCCATCGCGAATTCGCTCGTGTGGAATACTGGTTATACCCATGCGGAAACAGTTTCTGGGGGCGTTGCGTGTGGCGTAATAGTGGTCCACTGGCTCGATCAACAATCCGCGCTTGGCCGCCTCGCGAGCCACATAGCGCACATCCAGGTCTTCCGGCCCGCGCACCCACAACGCGGTCCCGCCTTGTGCAGGTGCCATTTCCACGTAGAACAACATGTAGTAATTCAGCGCGCGGCGCAGGGCAATCCAGCGTTCCTCAAACGTTTTATGCATGTGCATGAGAAAGCTGTCGTAGTGACCCAGCGAGAGGAAGTAAGCCGCAGTGCGCTGATTGTTCAGCGGCGGGTGCCGCACAATCAGGCGGCGCAGCTTGCGCGCCTCCCGTATCACCTCCGGTGCCGCCACCATGAAACCGAGCCGCAAACCCGGCGAGAGGACTTTCGACAGGCAGGAGACATAGATCACGCGATCGTCCTGGTCGATACTGCGCAGCGCGGGATGCGGACTCTGCAAATAGTTACTCTCGAACTCGAAGTCATCCTCGATGATCAATGCATCGCGTTCGGCAGCCTTACTGAGCAGGGCCTCACGTCGATCCATGGACATGGTCACCGCAGTCGGGGTCTGGTGGCTGGGCGTAACATAGTAGAGCTGGCAGGCGTCCAGGCGCTCATCGACTTGCATCCCCCTTTCATCCACCGGCTGATAGACCAGCGGCACACCACGCTGGGCCAGTAGCCGGCGCATATCCGGGTAGCCAGGTTCCTCCAGTGCCACCGAGGTACTGGAATCTGCCAGCAACTCCACCACCAGGTGCAGGGCCTGCTGGGCGCCAACCGTGATCAGGATTTCCTCCGGCCTGGCCTGGATGCCACGCCGGGGCAAAATACGGGTGCGTATCTGCTCGATTAGCTGTGGGTCATCCCGGTCACCCGTCTCCCCAGCCCACTCGTTGATTTCACGAACACCCAGCGCCATGCGGCTGGCGTCTCGCCACTCCTTCACCGGGTAGAGAGACTGGTCAAACTGACCGTCAATGAAGGGGTAAGGATACTGCTGCCAGTTGGGTGGGCAGTTGAAGTCACGGTCCAGCGTGACGCGCCCACGTAATTTGCGATGCCAGTCGCTGCGCCGTCCGGCCGCTGCCGCATCCTCTTCGGTGTGAGTGACACGACCTTCGAACAGCGCTTCATTCACATATAGGCCACTGCGTTCCCGGCTGATCAAATACCCTTCATCAATGAGTTGCTGGTAGGCGAGCACCACCGTGTTGCGTGCTACCTTCAGTTGATCCGCCAGCTTGCGGGAAGACGGGAGTCGCCGGCCTCGGGGGAAACTTTCGTTGAGAATGGCTTCAGCCAGTTTTTGCCGAATCTGGGACTGGAGATTGAGGGGGGAATCGGGGTCGAGATAGATAATGGCTTCGGACATGAGGGGATGTTACCGAAGTCAGGTTGGCGGCCCAAGCACTGTCGAGACTTTTCAGTTAACGACCGCCCTCACCAACAGCACGGTCATTCCCGTCGCCACGACGCAGCAGCAAACACTGGCCAGAACATAGCCCAATGCCACCAGCGACCGCCCCTGCTCAAGCAGGTGAATCACCTCCAGCGAGAAAGTTGAGAAGGTGGTGAAAGCACCGAGAAAGCCAACCATCAACACACCCCGCCAGTCGGGGTGGATGACCTGACGCTCAATCAGAACGAATACAAGACCGATCAGGGCGGAACCCACCAGGTTGACCATCAGCGTGCCCACTGGAAAGCTCCACTTCCACCAGGCGTGAACACCCGTCGCGACCAGATAACGCGCTACCGCGCCCGAAGCGCCGCCCAGTGCGACCAGCAGTAGGTATTTGAACATGCGTCCCCCTTCGTTCTGACGCATTGTAACGAGGCGCGGGACTCAGGTCTTGTCTACACCGAGGTATGAGGTCCCGGGAGACTTACTCGCCAAACTCCTGGACGTAATCAGCCCGGGTTTTCTGTTCCCGGTTGCGGTCCCAGTACTCGATAAACGCAGGGTTTTCTTCGCGGAAGCGAACGATCATCTCGTCGTTTTGACTGTCGCCGATTTTGCTATGGCGGGATTTGAACGCGCTGTCGGGAAGGCCATCCAGTGCGGCATCGCCCAGACCCAACGTGTCACTGAAGAGGCGTACCACGTCGGCTGGCGGTGCCGAGGTCAGGTCCTCGTACCACAACTCGGTCGATAAGATGTTCTGACGTGCAAAGTACTCACAAAAGCGGGTCTCGGAAGACAGAGATCGCATCGCTGCATTGGCAATAGCCTGCCCGTCGTAGACCACCGGTTGTGGTACACGCTTGTGCTGCACTGAGTGAAACAAACCACTGCGCTCGGCCTTGAACAGGGAGACCGCCTGGGCAACGTAGTCACGACGGCGCAGGAAAAACCAGTGATCCACATCGTCGAAGAGGTTTCGTGGCGCCAGCTTGAACACCTGCGCCAATTGCTGCCAGGTAATCTCGCTACCGAACACACCACCGGGGGATTGGTTCAATTGCAGATAGTGATAGAAGGCGGGGATATTGGTACATCCGCTTTGCTGCAACACTTTGTGAACAGCATTGGGATTAAACCATTCTTCAGGACTACCCAGCACACCGGTATTGCTGAGCAGATTGCACAGCCAGGTACTTCCGGAGCGCGCAGTGAAGGCGATGAAGTAGCGCTGGTCAGGCCCCTTTGTGCTCGCACGGATGGCGTCAAAGGCTTCTTTCCAACGATTCGACATGCCGGTTCCCGAAGTGGAAATTGGGGTGGCCGAGGGGTCTCGAACCCCCCACCTCCGGAGCCACAATCCGGTGCTCTACCTGATGAGCTACGGCCACCACTGAGGGTGCTGAAACGAGTGACTCACTTATCCAGTTGTGGCGGAATAAGTGGTCGGGGTAGAGAGATTCGAACTCCCGACATCCTGCTCCCAAAGCAGGCGCGCTACCAGACTGCGCTATACCCCGAATGAAACGTGCCCAAGGGCTCGCCCGATACCCGTATTTCAGGAGCGCGCATGATACTCACGCGCCCCGGGTCCGTCAACGCCGGATAGCGCAAAATAACTGCCCTCCTCTTCAACCCGGCGCCGCCCCGTGGGACAATACGCCGCCGCTCAAAAGGCGGTCACCGCCAGACGAAATCATACCCCGGAGGATACCCGCTCATGTCTGCACTGGTCCTGGATGGAAAGTCACTTGCCGCCCAAAGCGAAGCTGAACTACTGGCCCGCGTGGAAGGGCTGAAAGCGAAGTCCAACGGCAAAACCCCGATTCTGGCCACTATTCTGGTCGGCGACGATCCCGCCTCCGCTACCTACGTAAAAATGAAAGGTAATGCCTGTCGCCGCGTGGGCATGGATTCAATGGCGGTAGAGATGCCCTCAAGCACCACCACCGAAGAACTGCTGGCGAAGATCGACGAACTCAATACCAACCCGGACGTTCACGGCATTTTGCTACAGCACCCGGTGCCACCCCAGATCGACGAACGTGCCTGTTTCGACGCCATTGCTCTGGAAAAGGACGTGGACGGCGTAACCTGCCTCGGTTTCGGTCGCATGGCGATGGGCGAAGAGGCCTATGGTTGCGCCACCCCCCAGGGCATCATGCGCATTCTGGAGCACTACAACATCGAGATTGAAGGCAAACATGCGGTGGTTGTAGGCCGCAGCCCCATCCTCGGCAAGCCCATGGCCATGATGTTGCTGCAGAAAAACGCCACAGTCACCATCTGCCACTCACGCACCAAGGACCTCCCGGCGCTGGTCGCACAGGCCGATATTCTGGTGGGGGCCGTCGGCAAACCGGAATTCATCAGGGCGGATTGGGTGAAAGCGGGCGCGGTGGTTGTTGACGCGGGTTACCACCCTGGCGGTGTCGGAGACATCGAATTATCGGCCCTGACACACAAGGCCAGCGCCTATACGCCAGTGCCTGGCGGCGTAGGCCCGATGACGATCAACACACTGATCATGCAGAGTGTGGAGTCCGGGGAAAAGAGTCTGGGCTAAACCTAACAGGGGCGGTATACCCGCCCCTTTTTCGGCATCACTTCAAGACGATCAGGCGCGTTTCCAGCGCGTCCCCTCTCGAGAGTCTTCCAGCACCACACCCTGAGCCAGCAGTTCCTGCCGGATCTCATCAGCGCGCGCGTAGTTCTTGTCGACCTTGGCCTGCTGGCGCTCGGCAATCAAGCTCTCTATCTCTTCGGCTGTCGGCGCCCCGTCAGCACTGTCACCCTGCAGCCATTCCTCGGGATCCTGGGCCAAAATGCCCAATAAGTTACCGGCGGCAAGAATGCGCGCTTTGAGTCCGGCTTTTTCAGCGTCGGGTGCCTTGTGCAACTGCTTCACCAGCGCGTGAAGCTCCGCAATGGCCACCGGGGTGTTGAGATCGTCATTCAATGCCTTGTAGAAGGGCTCATCGGCCAGCGCAACATCGGCATCTACTGATATATGCTCCACTTCACGCAGCGCACTGTAGAGCCCACCCAATGTGGTGTCGGCCTGCTCCAACAGTTCAGCCGAGAAATTGAGCGGTGAGCGATAGTGCGCTGACAACAGGGCGAAGCGCAGCACCTCACCACGATAGCTGTTCAGCAGATCGCGCACCGTTTTCACATTGCCCAGGGACTTGGACATCTTCTCGCCGTCCATATCCAGATAGGCGTTGTGCATCCAGTACTTCACAAAGTCGCCACCGTGGGCGCAGCGACTCTGGGCAATTTCGTTTTCGTGATGCGGGAAAATCAGGTCCCGGCCGCCACCGTGAATATCAATCGCGTCGCCCAGGTGTTCACGAATCATCGCCGAGCACTCCAGATGCCAGCCCGGCCGGCCACGACCCCAGGGGCTATCCCAGCCGGGATCAGCCTCGTCCGCCGGTTTCCACAGTACGAAGTCACCGGGATGACGTTTGTAATCCGCCACCTCTACCCGTGCACCGGCCAGCATATCTTCCAGTGAACGCCCGGACAGCTTGCCGTACTCCGCCATGGACTCCACCGCAAACAGTACATGCCCCTGGGATTCATAGGCATGGCCCTTTTCGATGAGCTTCTCGGTGAGTGCAATCATCGGGGCAATATTGTGTGTGGCGTGAGGCTCCAGCGTTGGCGGCAGCGCGTTGAGTTGGGCCATGTCCTCCCGGTATTTCACGGTAAATTCGTCCGTCACCGACTCAATGCTGCGATTACCCTCGCGTGCCGCGGCAATGATTTTGTCGTCCACATCGGTGATATTGCGGGCGTAGGTCACCGTATCGAAGTGGGTTTGCAGCAGGCGGAACAGTGTGTCGAACACCACCACGGGCCGCGCATTGCCGATGTGCGCAAGGTTGTAAACGGTGGGGCCGCAAACGTACATGGTAACGGTGTCGGGCTGCAGCGGCTCGAAAACTTCCTTGGCACCGTTCAGGGTGTTGTAGAGCGTTAGGGTCGTCATCAGTACTAGCCGTTATTCCAGGTATCGCGCAAGCCGATGGTGCGGTTAAACACGGGCGCATCAGATTGGTGCTCGTATCTATCCGCTACGAAATAGCCTTCGCGCTCAAATTGAAAACCCTGTTCCGGCTGTGCGTCCGCCAGCCCGGGCTCGATCCACGCACCTTCGATCACTTCCAGGGAGGCGGGATTCACCAGGGACATAAAATCGTTGTCGCCCTTGTCCGGCGCCTCGTGGGTGAACAGCCGATCGTACAGGCGCACGGTGGCCTGCTTGCCGGTTACCGCCGAGACCCACTGAATAACACCTTTGGGCTTCACACCGTCCTCGGGGTCATTACCGATGGTATTGGCGAGGGTGTGGGCATACACGGTGACCACATTGCCGTCGGCATCAGTCTCAACCGAGTCGGCTTCAATAACGTAGGCATTGCGCAGGCGAACGCGCTTGCCAAGCACCAGGCGCTTGAACTTCTTGTTGGCGGACTCGCGGAAGTCATCGGCGTCGATGTACAGTTCGCGCGTAAACGGCAGTTCACGTTCACCCAGATCTTCGCGGCTCGGATGGGCTGGCGCCACCAGGCGTTCGACCTGATCTTCCGGGTAATCGGTGAGCACCACTTTCAGGGGGCGCAGTACACACATGCCCCGTGGCGCATTGTCGTTCAGGTCATCGCGGATAGCGTGCTCCAGCATCGCTACATCCACCACGCCATCGGAACGGGACACGCCGATCATGTCGCAAAACTTGCGGATCGAACGCGGGGTAAAGCCGCGGCGGCGCATGCCGGAAATGGTTGGCATACGGGGGTCATCCCAACCCTCCACCACGCCGTCGTCCACCAGTTGTTTCAGCTTGCGCTTGCTGGTGACGGTGTAGTTCAGGTTTAGCCGGCCAAATTCGTACTGACGGGGCCGGCTGGGCACCGGCAAGTGCTCGATCAACCAATCGTAGAGGGGGCGATGGTCCTCGAACTCCAGGGTGCATATGGAGTGCGTCACACCCTCGATCGCATCTTCCTGACCGTGGGCAAAATCGTAGGTCGGGTAGATGCACCAGTCATTGCCAGTCTGGTGGTGCTCCGCCTTGCGAATGCGATACAGGATCGGGTCACGCAGATTCATGTTCGGCGAGGACATGTCGATCTTCGCCCGCAGCACCTTGCTGCCCTCATCGAAATCTCCGGCCTTCATACCGGCCAGCAAACTCAGGTTTTCTTCAATGCTGCGATCGCGAAACGGGCTGTTGCGCCCCGCCTCGGTCAGAGTGCCTCGATACTCGCGGGCCTGCTCGGCATTCAGGTCGCAAACATAGGCGTTGCCCTGCTCCACCAGATGCACCGCCCAGTCGTAAAACTGCTGGAAGTAATTGGAGGCATAGCGCACCTCACCTGACCACTGAAAGCCCAGCCAGCTCACATCGTCCTGAATGGAGGCGACATACTCGGGGCTCTCTTTCTCGGGATTGGTGTCGTCGAATCGCAGGTTGCAACGGCCGCCAAAGTGTTCGGCCAGGCCGAAGTTCAGGCAGATCGACTTGGCGTGGCCCACGTGGAGGTAGCCGTTGGGCTCCGGCGGGAAGCGCGTGACCACTTCAGTGGCGCGGCCTTCGGCCAGATCGTCGGCAATGATCGAGCGCAGGAAATTGTTACTGCTGTATTCCATAAGATTCAGGGACTGGGCTGGAAAAAGGCGCGTATTATAGCGGCGAACGCGCGTACCTTATAGGAGTGAAGGGGGAAATTTCCCCACCGCGCGGTTTTCGCCGCCTCAAAAAGCCCGTATCATGGCCCGGCTTAATTTCCCACCCCATAACGGCTTATCCAGCAAGGACAGACTACATGGTCATCATGCGCACCACCTTCGGTGAAATCAAACTGGAACTTGATCACGAGAAGGCTCCCCAGACCTGCGCCAATTTCGAGCGTTACGCCAAAGAAGGCTTCTACGATGGCACTATCTTCCACCGCGTGATCGACAACTTCATGATCCAGGGTGGCGGTTTCGACACCAACATGCAGCAACAGTCCACCCACGAGCCGATCGAGAACGAGGCGGACAACGGTCTGAAGAATGACTTCGGCACCATCGCCATGGCGCGCACCATGGACCCACACTCTGCGACCGCGCAGTTCTTCATCAACGTGAAGGACAACGACTTCCTCAATCACAGCGGCAAGAACATGCAGGGCTGGGGCTATGCGGTGTTTGGCAAGGTCACCGAGGGCGCAGAAGTACTGGACAAAATCCGCGCTGTAGCCACCGGCAACCAGGGTGGCCACCAGGATGTGCCCAAAGAGGCCGTTATCATCGAATCCGTGGTTATTGCTGACTGAATACGGAGCCGCCCTCAGGCATGAGCTACACCCTGTTCATCGCCGACCTCCACCTGGATGCGAGCAGGCCCGCGATCACCACGATCCTGCTCGACTTCCTGGAAACCCATCAGGGTCAGTGTGACGCCCTGTACATCCTCGGGGATCTGTTCGAAACCTGGATTGGTGACGACGATGACACCGCACCCGGGCCCCAGGTCCGACAGGCCCTGCGCGAATTTACCGATAGCGGCAGTGCGCTGTTCCTGATGCACGGCAATCGGGATTTCCTGATTGGCGATACCTTCTGCACCGAAACCAGCGCGACGCTCCTGTCCGACCCCACCGTCATCGACCTGTACGGCAGGCCGACTGCCCTCCTCCATGGCGACACCCTTTGTACTGCTGACCACGAATACCAGGCCTTCCGCAGAACCGCTCGCGATCCCGCCTGGCAAAAAGACCTGCTCAGCCGGTCACTGTCAGAGCGCCGCGGCCTCGCCGGCCAGCTGCGTGCCATCAGCAAGGAAGCCAACAGCAACAAGGCCGAGGACATCATGGATGTCAGCCCTGACGCGGTGGAGCGGGTCATGCGACAACTGGGCGTGCGCCAGATGATTCACGGGCATACCCATCGGCCCAAGCTGCACAGCCAGCTCTACGGAGAGCGCTGGGTAGTAGGAGACTGGGGGGCTCACGCGTGGATTCTGGTGGCGACCCCCGCCGGCTTATCTCTTAAAAATATTAATGTTTAACAATAGCTTGCAAGGTTTTTATAAAGCTATTTAGAAGATTGTTCGCCGACAGATGACCACTGCCTAAAGCGTTCACGCCGCCGCCGGTACACCACTGTGGAAGCGAAACTCGGTGTCGGCCCCCTCGATCAGTTCTCTCTCCCGCTCCAGAATCACGGGCAAGCGTCTGGCCACTGCATCAGCACCGCCCACCTGCTCGGCAAACTTCAGGTATTGCAGGAAGTGGCGGGATTCGGACTTCAGCAGGGAGTGATAAAAAGCCGCGAGTTCCTCATCCAACTCTGGCACCAGCGCAGCGAAACGCTCACAGGAGCGCGCTTCGATGACCGCCCCCACCAACAGGGTATCGACCAGTCGAGCCGGCTCATTACCGCGCACACATTGCCGTAACTCGCCCGCATAACGCGCTGCAGTGATCTGCGTGTAAGCGATGTCGCGCTTTTTCATCAACGCGATCACCTGCTCAAAATGCCGCAGCTCTTCTCGCGCCAGCTTCGACAGCGCATTAATCAGTGCGTGATGCTCGACATAGCGGTACATCAGCTGCAGCGCCGTCGAAGCCGCCTTCTTCTCACAGTTGGCATGATCGATCAGCATCAGCTCGGGATGCTTCAGGGCCCAATCCACCCAGGCGCGCGGCGTGCGGCAGGGCAGAAACTCGAGAATCGGCGTGATATCGACGGTGACGTTCACGATGCAGGGCTTCCAAACAGATCGGGGACACGCATGTAGCGGTCGTAATGGGCCTGAGACAGCGTAAAGAACTCTTCGTCTATTTGCAGGCGTAGCTGCGGGAGGGGTGTATCTCGAAACGCCGCGAACAATTCCAGGCCATAGCCCGCAGGGTCTTCAATCTGGGAGCCACCCGCCTTGATCAGGGCATAGGCCCAGCAGTATTCGTCGTGCTGGGCGGGATAGCGCAACTGCTGCACCTGAATCTGCCACAGCAGCAACTCCTGGTCCGTTACCCGGAGCTTGTTGCGTACGCACTGGGACAGGAACTCACCCAGTCGCTGGTCAATTACCTGCTTCTGGGCTTCACTGTAACTGTTCCAGTGAATCACCTCGTGCGTGAAGCGCTTACAGCCGCGGCAGACCTCGTCACCGATACCGGTGGAACAGACACCGATACAGGGGGTTTTTACGCGAGGTTTTTGCATGAAGAATTACGGCACACCGGGGGGAACTGACTGCCCGGCCAGTGTACGGTATCAGCCGGGTGAATGCACGATATTCGCCGGCACGACTGACACCGATGGCACCGTACTGGTATACTCTGCGCCCGCCTAATCAATGACTTACGCGACTTTCCAGCACTGTCCGGGGCTGGGGTCCGCCGATACAAGGAGCAATACTGTGCTTGAAGCCTATCGCGAACATGTGGCTGAACGGGCCGCACTCGACATCCCCCCGAAACCACTCAATGCAGAGCAGGTTGCTGGCCTGGTGGAACTGCTGAAAAGCCCACCCGCAGGCGAAGAAGACTACCTGCTGGAACTGATCTCCGAACGCGTGCCCCCCGGTGTGGACGAGGCCGCCTACGTCAAGGCTGGCTTCCTGTCCGCCATCGTCAAGGGCGAAATCGAGTCCCCGCTGATCGACAAGCCCGCCGCGGTGAAACTGCTGGGTAACATGCACGGCGGCTACAACATC
Source organism: Gammaproteobacteria bacterium (assembly GCA_030427085.1). GTDB lineage: Bacteria > Pseudomonadota > Gammaproteobacteria > Pseudomonadales > Halieaceae > JAUHXH01. The sequence continues at coordinate 926,077 of JAUHXH010000001.1, forward strand.
GCCACACTGGTAGAACTGCTGTCTGACGACAGCCTGGCCGAACTGGCCGCTGAAGAACTCAAGCACACTCTGCTGATGTTCGACGCCTTCCACGATGTGGACGAACTGGCCAAAGCCGGTAATGCACACGCCAAGGCGGTACTGGAATCCTGGGCCGAGGGCGAATGGTTCACCAACCGCCCCGCCGTGGCAGAGTCCATCAAGGTAGCCGTGTTCAAAGTCACTGGCGAAACCAACACCGATGACCTCTCCCCCGCTCCCGACGCCTGGTCGCGCCCGGATATCCCGCTGCACGCCCGCGCCATGTACAAAATGACTCGCGACGGCCTCGAGCCCGCCCAACACGGCGTAACCGGCCCAATGGCACAGGTTGCAGAAATCCAGGCCAAGGGCCTGCCAGTTGCCTTCGTCGGCGACGTAGTCGGTACCGGCTCTTCCCGTAAATCCGCCACCAACTCCGTGCTGTGGTTCTTCGGTGACGACATCGACGGCGTACCGAACAAAAAAGGCGGCGGTATCTGCATCGGCGGTAAGGTTGCACCGATTTTCTACAACACCATGGAAGACGCCGGCGCACTGGTCTTTGAAGCGCCGGTTGACGACCTGGGCATGGGCGACATCATCGAAATCCGGCCCTATGACGGCAAGATCCTGTCTGAATCCGGCGACGTACTGAGCGAGTTCGCACTGAAGTCCGACGTACTGCTGGACGAAGTGCGCGCCGGCGGCCGGATCAACCTGATCGTTGGCCGTGGCCTGACCACCCGTGCTCGCGAAGCGCTGGGCCTGGGTGAATCCGACCTGTTCCGCAAGCCCGAGCAGCCCGCCGATTCCGGCAAGGGCTTCTCCCTGGCACAGAAAATGGTCGGCATTGCCTGTGGCATGGAAGGCGTTCGTCCCGGCACTTACTGCGAGCCGAAGATGACCACCGTAGGCTCTCAGGACACCACCGGCCCGATGACCCGCGACGAGCTGAAAGACCTCGCCTGCCTGGGCTTTTCCGCCGATCTGGTGATGCAGTCCTTCTGCCACACCGCGGCTTACCCCAAGCCGGTAGATATCGACACCCAGCACAGCCTGCCCGACTTCATCATGACCCGCGGCGGTGTTTCCCTGCGCCCGGGCGACGGCATCATCCACTCCTGGCTGAACCGCATGCTGCTGCCCGACACCGTGGGCACCGGCGGTGACTCCCACACCCGTTTCCCCATGGGCATCTCCTTCCCCGCGGGCTCTGGTCTGGTGGCTTTTGCCGCAGCAACCGGTGTGATGCCGCTGGATATGCCGGAATCAGTACTGGTACGCTTCAAGGGTGAAATGCAGCCCGGTATCACCCTGCGTGACCTGGTGCATGCCATCCCTTACTACGCAATCCAGGAAGGCCTGCTGACTGTAGAGAAGAAAGGCAAGAAGAACATCTTCTCCGGCCGCATTCTCGAGATCGAAGGCCTGACCGACCTGACCGTTGAGCAGGCATTTGAGCTGTCTGACGCGTCCGCCGAGCGCTCCGCCGCCGGCTGTACCATCAAGCTGGACGAAGACACCATCGCCGAGTACCTGCGCTCCAACATCGTACTGCTGCGCAGCATGATCGCTGAAGGTTACGGCGACACCCGTACCCTGGAGCGTCGCGCACGCAAGATGGAAGAGTGGCTGGCCAACCCCACCCTGCTGGAGGCCGATGCCGACGCCGAGTACGCCGCGGTCATCGAGATCGACCTGGCCGAGGTGAAAGAGCCCATCGTCTGCGCGCCCAACGACCCGGACGACGCCCGCCTGCTGTCCGACGTGGCTGGCGACTCCGTGGACGAAGTGTTCATCGGTTCCTGCATGACCAACATCGGTCACTTCCGCGCTGCCGGCAAACTGTTGCAGCAGCACTCCGGCACCATCTCCACCCGCATGTGGATCGTACCGCCCACCCGGATGGACGAGCACCAGTTGATGGAAGAGGGTTACTACAACATCTTCGGCGCCGCCGGTGCCCGCACCGAAATGCCCGGCTGTTCCCTGTGCATGGGTAACCAGGCGCGTGTGGCTGCCAACAGCACCGTGTTGTCCACCTCCACCCGGAACTTCCCCAACCGTTTGGGCGACGGCGCCAACGTCTACCTGACCTCAGCCGAACTGGCTTCCGTCGGTGCGGTCCTGGGCAAGCTGCCGACTCCGGCCGAGTACATGGAGTACGCGCAGAATCTGGACTCCATGTCGGAGGAGATCTACCGCTACATGAACTTCGACCAGATCATTGAGTTCCAGAAGAAGTCCGATGAAGGCAAGCGCATCGCCGCGGTGGAAATCACTGAAGTCAGCGCCGCCTGATCACGGCTGATGAGCCACTTGATGCAAGCCCTGCTCCCTTCGGGAGTGGGGCTTTTTTCTATCAGTAAACGATTGCTCGCCGTCTTTGCGACCGGCGCGTTGCTGTTGTGCCTGGGCGCGTGTGCCGGGCACGATCAGCAGACCATGGTGGTGTACCTGGTTCGCCACGCCGAGAAAGAGCCCGGCCAGGACCCGGCACTGTCCCCTGCTGGCCGCGAGCGTGCCGAGCTACTGGCGCTGATTCTCCGCGACACGCACATCACCCGGATCCACAGTTCTGACTACCGGCGCACCCGGGAAACCGCTGCGCCCGTGGCCGGCCAGCTGAAAAGGCAGGTATCGATCTACGATGCCGGCGACCTCCCTGCCCTCGCCAGGAAACTACTGGAGGAACGCGGCCATCACCTGGTGGTTGGGCACAGCAACACTACGCCCGATATGGTCACCCTGCTCGGCGGCTCAGCAGGACAGGAAATCGATGAAGCCAGCGAATACGACCGCCTCTACATCGTATCAGTGGCAACAGACGGATCGGTGAACACCGAGTTGCTGCGCTATGGCCGCCCGTACCTTTCACCGGCGGCAACTCAACAGCCGTAGGCTATCCTCCTGACAAGGCGCCGAGCACTATAAAGGGCTCATCACCCGCAACCACTTCATCTGGCAATGTCTCATCGGGCGATGCGTCGGACAGGTCGCGATTGCAGGCATAAAACCGCACATAGGCCCGGCGTTTCCCGCTGTGGCGGTCGCGCGTGGTACCGAGTAATTGCGGGAACCGGTTTTCCAGCGCATCCAATACACTGCGCTGGGTAATCGGTGTGGCCGGTTCAAGCCGGATCGGGTTGTCGGCCTGCGCCAGCCGCAGCAGTGGTGCCGGGAGAATCAGTTGAATCATGGCAGCGTCTGCACCTCGACCGACAGTACCGCTGGCAAGTGCGCCGCGATAGTCTGCCAGCTGTCACCGCCATCATTGGAGGCATACACCTGGCCGCCCGTGGTACCGAAGTAAACGCCACCCGGCGTTGCGGTATCCACCGCCATCGCGTCGCGCAGCACGTTCACATAACAGTGTTCCTGCGGCAGGCCGGCGGTCAGGGCTTCCCACTCCTCCCCGCCACTGCGACTGCGGTAGACGCGGAGCTTGCCCTCCGGTGGATAGTGCTCTGAATCACTCTTGATCGGCACAACATAAATGGTTTCCGGCTCGTGGGCATGCACAGCGATGGGGAAGCCAAAATCAGACGGCAGGTTGCCACTGACCTCACGCCAGCTGTCGCCACCGTCATCGCTGCGCATCACATCCCAGTGTTTTTGCATAAACAGCACGTCCGGCTGCGTAGGATGCGCGGCTAAGCGATGCACACAGTGTCCCACCTCGGCTTCGGGATTGGGTAATTGCTCCGAGTGTAATCCCTGGTTGATCGGCTGCCAGGTCTCGCCGTGATCATCACTGCGAAAGCTGCCCGCTGCCGAGATGGCCACGGTGATGCGTTCCGGCTTATCTGGATGAAGCAAAATGGTGTGCAAACACATGCCGCCAGCACCGGGCATCCAGTCCGGCCCGGAACCGTGACCGCGCAATCCCGGCAGTTCCGTCCACGTCATGCCGCCGTCGCGGGTCACGAACAGGGCCGCGTCCTCTACCCCCGCATAGACCAGGTCCGGGTCGTGGGCGCTGGGCTCCAGATGCCAGACGCGCTTGAACTCCCAGGGTCGCAGTGAGCCGTCGTACCACTGGTGTTCCCCGAGATCGCCGATGTAGCTGAACTCATTGCCTACGGCGTCCCAGGTTTTACCGCCGTCGTTGGAACGCTGCATCACCTGGCCAAACCAGTCACTGGCCTGCGACGCATAAAGGCGATTCGGGTCAGCCGGGGAACCCGCCACATGGTAGATTTCCCAGCCGCCGAAATGAGGGCCGTCGATATGCCACTGCTGTCGTGCAGCGTCAGACTCGATAATGAACGCCCCCTTGCGTGTACCAATCAGTACTCGAACTCCCGCCATGATGACTCGCTCCTCGCCGCAACTTTACAGTTGTGTCGCACTGTATGATCCTGTCACCAGCATAGTCTGCAATCTCGCCCCTCGCGCGGCGAATTGGCTGTGGAGGTTCAAGCCATGACCGAATTAAGCCCGGACGAATTGCTCCGTTACAGTCGCCATATCGTCATGCCGGAAATCACCCTGGCCGGCCAACAGACGCTGATGGCGTCCAGCGTACTGTGCGTGGGTGCCGGTGGGCTGGGGTCGCCCGTGTGCCTCTATCTCGCGGCCGCCGGCATAGGTCGTCTGGGTCTGGTCGAATTCGACACCATTGACCTCAGCAATATCCAGCGCCAGGTGCTGTATGACACCCGCGACGTCGGACAGCCCAAACTTGATACGGCCCACGCGCGCCTGTCCCAACTTAACCCGCATGTGCAGATCGATGCCCACGCCCTGCGCCTCGCTGCCGACAATGTTATGCCCCTGGTAAAGCAATACGACGTGATCGTCGACGGCAGTGACAATTTCGCCACGCGTTATCTGGTGAACGACGCAGCGGTGCTGTCGGGCAAGCCGTTGGTTCACGCCAGCGTATTTCGCTTTGAGGGGCAGATCACCGTGTTCGATTCTCCGCGTGGCCCCTGCTATCGCTGCCTGTTCCCCGAGCCTCCGCCGGCTGAACTGGTGCCCTCCTGTGCCGAGGGTGGTGTGCTGGGCATGTTGCCCGGCATTATCGGCAGCATGCAGGCCCTGGAGGTGGTTAAACTGATACTCGGGCTCGGAGAGCCACTGGTGGGGCGCCTGTTGCTATTTGACGGTCTGTCGGCTCAGTGGCGGGAACTGCCGGCACAGCGAGCGCCCGATTGTGCGCTATGTGGGCAGTCGCCCACGATACACGAGCCAACAGACCTGCCTGCAGCGAGCTGGGCTGATGGTGCCCCCCGTATCAGCGCCAGCGAACTCGCCGGACTGCTGAACGCAGGCGAAGCACCCACGGTCATCGATGTGCGCGAACCGCAGGAATACGCCATCGCGGCTATCCCCGATAGCAAGCTACTGCCGCTGATGGAACTATCGATTCACGCGGCCAGCCTGGATCCCGGCAAACCTTACATCCTCACCTGCCATCGCGGCGGTCGCAGCCTCAAGGCGTTTGAACAACTGCGGGCGGCGGGGTTTTCAAATTTGCAGGTACTGGACGGTGGCATCGATGCCTGGGCCGAACAGATCGACCCGGAGATGCGGCGCTATTGAACACCGCTCACTGCCGCACCCGTGCTGGAGATGACGTAAACTGACGGCCATGATTCGTCCGTTCCGCCTATGCCTCCTGGTAGCCTTGCTCCTGCCCTTGCTGACACTGGCGCGGGGCATGGCCGCGGAAGGCGATACCGCAGAATTGCGCAACCAGTACCGCCGGCCTGCGACAATCCCCTACCCCAACACCAACCCCTACACCGAGGCCAAAGCGGCGCTCGGTCAGCGCCTGTTTTTTGACCCGCGCCTGTCGCGCGATAACGACATCAGTTGCGCCACCTGCCATCAACAGGCAATAGGCTGGGAAGATGGCCAGAAAACGGCGGTCGGCACCGATGGCTTGCGCCACGAACGCCATGCCCAGACCCTGCTCGACCTCGCCTGGTCCAACGCGCTGTTGTGGGATGGGCGAACACCAACCCTTGAATCGCAGGTGTGGTTTCCGCTAACGGCTCATGACGAAATGGCCCAGGATGTGCGGGAATTAACCGAAGAACTGGCCGCAGATTCGGGTTACGCCGAAGCCTTCGCCACGGTGTTCCCCGACCGTGGTATCCGCCTGATCACCATCTCCGAGGCCATCGCTACCTTTGAACGACAGATCATCAGCCCCGTCAGTGCCTTTGACCGCTGGGTGGAAGGTGACGAGTCAGCCCTGTCAGAGCAGGCCAAAGCAGGTTTTGAACTGTTCACCGGGAAAGCGGGCTGTGCTGCGTGCCATTCCGGATGGAATTTTACTGATGGGCGTTTCCATGATATCGGCCTGCCCGCCAGCGAGGACACAGGGCGGTATCGCTTCAGCCGCAATGACAGCGACCGCTATGCTTTCAAAACACCGGGCCTGCGCGGCATTACACGGCGAGCGCCGTATATGCACGATGGCTCACTGCCATCACTGGAGGCGGTGCTTGACCACTTCAGCAGCAACTTTCCACAGCGGACCAGCCTCTCTGCACAACTGAGCCGTATCTCGCTGAATGACAACGAGCGTCAGGCCTTGCTAGCGTTCCTTGCCACACTGGATACCGCGCCCTGAATACCGATAAACGCGGTCGCTCGCTAGCGCGGCCTAAAGGCCGATACTTCCCGCCGCAAGCTGGCCAGCAGCGGCGCGCTCTGCCCGCCAGCGCCGTAGCTGATGCGTTCGTACAAGGCAGTAATCCGCCACACCACCCCGGCCAGATCCGGCCTTTGTTCGCTGATGCGCGTTGCGTACCCGGATGGCGACTCGGAAGCCTCGCGCCCCAGGTCCAGCTTACCCAGTCGAGTACAGAACAGGCGGTAGGCGCGATCGGCGGGGCTCAGCGAATGCTGTGCGTTGCGCCACCACAGCACCAGGGCCAGGGGCAGCAGCACCAGTAACCAGCTACCCAGCAGCAGAGCGGCCAACCGCAAAGGCTCAACTTTTCCGAGCAAGCCCTGCAGAAATTCGTACTGGGAACGCTGGTCGTAGCCCAGCACCAGACGCTGCCAGCTGTAGGTCAGTGCGTCGTAGCGCAAGCGCAGGGTATTCACCCATTGCACCCCGCGAAAGCGCAGCGGCGACAGGGGCGAATCGGCGAGGAAACTGCCTTCCTGCGCCAGCGCCTGTTCCAATCCGCGCTCAACCCGTTCCGGCGCAACCGCCGCCGTCGGATCGACCCGCGTCCAACCGCTGCCGGGATACCAGACCTCAGCCCAGGCGTGCGCGTCGAACTGATGAACGATCACGGTACGATTGACCGGGTTGATCTCGCCACCCTGATAGCCCGTTACCACCCGTGCCGGGATACCACCCGCGCGAGCCAGGGTCACAAAGGCCGAGGCGTAGTGTTCGCAGAATCCCCGTCGGGTGTTGAACAGGAAGTCATCAAGGGGATCATCACCCAGTGCCGGCGGCCGTAAAGTGTAGTGAAAGGCTTCCTGCCGGAAGTGACGCAACACGCGTTCAATAAAATCCTGGTCGCTGTCCGTCTCCGCCCGGAACTGCATTGCCAGTTGTCGTGTGAGGGGGTTGTCTTCTTCCGGCAGCGCCAGCTCCACCTGACGACGCCAGTCACTCAGTTCCGGGTCGAGTCTTGTCGCGGGCCAACTGTTTACGCGGTACTGGTACTCGTCCTCAATCTCCTGCGGCGAACTGAGGCGATAATCGTTGTGACGCAGAATACCGCTGGTGACGGGCTCGGCGTAGCGCAGCGCAAACAACCAGCGCTGTCGGGTCGGCTCCATGATCACCTCGTAGGAAACTCGCTCACCACTGCGCTCAGGATCCTGAGGGCGACGCTCCTGCACCGGCACATCACGGTAGCGCAAACTGCGCCACGCGCCTTCGTCCAATTTCGACATCACCAGCGTGCGCCAGTACAACTGGGACTTGGGCGGGATGTCCCCGTCAAACTGCACACGGAAGGCGACTTCATCCGACAGTCCCAGCCGGGTGATATCCCCTGGTTTCATAAAATCGCTGACGCCGGTACGGGCACTCTGGCTTTTTAGCGGCACATTCCACAGTGGATCGAGGCGCGGGAACACGAGGAATAACACCACCATCAGGGGTAGGGCCTGCGCCATGATCAGTGCTGCCTTGCCAATGGTACGCCGGTTAAAGGTGTTTTCGCCGGGTTGGTGCAGTGCGATCAGGGAGGTGGTCAGCAGGAGGACACAAAACAGATTGTAGAGGCTGACCGGCAACTCCTGGCTGAACAGAAATTCCGTGGTACAAACAAAGTAACCCAGGAAAATCAGCAGATAGGCATCTTTACGCCTTACCAGTTCCAGTAGTTTCAGCGCGAAGGCGACCAACAACAGGGCAACCGTAGGCTCCAGGCCGAGCACCGTTCGATAACTGAGATACACCCCAAAGGCGCAGGTAACCGCCAGCACACCGCGCAACCAGGCGGGCGGAAATGACCACTGCCCCCGGTACACACCGGCGCGCCACAGTGCGGCACCCAGATATACCGCACACACCCAGGCGGGTACACGCAGGACATGAGGCAGCAACAGCGCAAACTGGGTGATGATGATCCACACCAGCGCGTTGCGTGGCACCTGTTCCAGCGGCCTCACACCGTATCTCCCATCTGGTACAACGCCAGTGTGCGCAGCACCGCTTCCAGATGCTCCGGGCCAGTTCCGGGTGCCAGTTCCACTGCAGGCAGACGCAAGCCGTATTCCTGCTGATCGCGTTCCAGTTCCAGCGCCCAGAAACACAGTCGCGACAGGCGTCGTTCCAGGTCGATCCCGCCAAAGGCATCCCAATCGAGCCAGACACTGCGGTCGGCGTAGGCGGTGTATACCTTGCTCTGCAGTGACTGACCGCGCGCCAGGCCCTTCCAGTAAATACGTTGCAGGGAATCGCCGACACGGTAGGCGCGAATACCGAAAAAGTCATCGTTGCCATCTACCGGCACCGCAGAGCCATCCGGACGCGCCAGTTGCACACCGGTAGGTGCTTCGCAAGGCTCCGGTGCTGGGTAAACCAATGCTGCCAGATCCAGGTCGATCCAGGTCCAGCACCGCAATAATCCCAAGGGGTAAGTGGATTCAATCAGCAGGCGACCCGGGCGGTGCCAGCCCCGGGTGGTGGCCACACTGAACAGTTCGATGGCTTCAACATCGTCATCGGCCACGCTACTGACGTCCGCCGCCTCGCCCTCGCGCCAGCGCAGACGCAAGGCCACGTGGTCACGCCGGCCACTGGCACTGAGCTGCACCCGAAAGCAGGCTTCCTCCCCGGGAAATACCGGGTCGGCACTCACCCCGCGTATCCGCAATCCCGAAAGGTTGGCGTAGGTGTGCAACACTGCAACCAGGAAAATATTGGCCAACAGGAAGACCAGCGCGTAGCTCATATTGTTCTGGTAGTTGATCGCAGCGAGCAGGATCACCACCAGACAAAACAGGAAGAACAATCCCGGCAGGGAAGGGAAAATAAAGATGCGACGTTGATCCAGCACCACTTCCCTGGCGGGAGGAATGCGTCGTTTCAGCCACGCCTGCCAGCGGGCTCTGGCGCGAGCGCGCAGTCCGGACGAGGAAGCGATGGCTGTTTCCACGGCCTAGCTCGCGATGACGTCCACGTCCTGCAACATCCGCGCCGCCAGCGCGCGACCGTCACCGCGGAAATTCCCCGCAGGCACCAGTCGATGCCCGGCCACCGCAGGCAACACTGCTTGCAGGTCCTCGGGCACCACATGCTCCCGGTGTTGCATCAGGGCCCAGGTGCGGGCGCTGTCTAGCAAGGCAATGGCGCCGCGCGGTGACAGACCCACCGCGAACTCCGGTGACTGCCGGGAGTGGGTCACCAGGCGCTGCAGGTAGTCGAGCAGGCTGTCGGAGGCATGGACCTTTTGCGCGGCCTGCCGTACCTGAAGCAATTGCTCGGCGCTCATGCGAGCTGACAGGCTAACCGCCGCATCGCTGGCGCCGCGCATCAGCATGGCCCGTTCTGCGCGGGGGTCGGGATAACCCAGTTCCAGGCGCATCAGGAAGCGATCCAGTTGCGACTCGGGCAAGGGATAGGTGCCGGATTGCTGCACAGGGTTCTGGGTTGCGATCACGAAGAACGGTTCGGGCAGTGGGCGTGTTTCCCCATCCACCGACACCTGGCCCTCGGCCATCGCCTCCAGCAGCGCGCTCTGGGTGCGCGGTGTGCTGCGATTGATCTCATCTGCGAGCAGGACCTGACTGAAGACCGGGCCCGGCTGAAAGCGAAAACGTGATTCACCCTGTTCAAACACGGAGACGCCCAGAATATCAGCCGGCAACAGATCACTGGTGAACTGCACCCGCTTGTAATCCAGTGACAGTACTTCCGCCAGCGCCTGCGCGAGGGTGGTTTTGCCCATACCGGGCAAATCCTCGATCAACAGGTGGCCCCGCGACAGCAGGCAACACAGCGCCAAACGTACCTGTTGATCCTTCCCCAGCAACGCGCGGCCGATTTCCTCGACCGCAGCGTCAATTACCGCGTATAACTGCATACATCGCCCCGCTTGCTTTTGTTATTCCGCCAGGGATGCAAAACCCCGAGCCAGATCTTTCTTGAGATCTTCCACGTCTTCCAGCCCCACCGCTACGCGAATGAGGTTTTCAGTAATACCGCCCGCCGCGCGCTCTTCGTCGCTCAAGCGACCGTGCGTGGTTGTGGCGGGATGAACGATGGTGGTTTTGGCATCGCCCAGGTTGGCGGTGACCGACATAATCCGTGTGGCGTCGATACAGTGCCAGGCCGCTTCGCGCCCGCCCCGAACACGGAAGGACAGCACGCCACCGAAGTCGCGCTGTTGCGCCGCGGCCAGTGTGTGACCGGGATGATCCGGCAAACCCGCATAGAACACTTTTTCCACTTGCGGCTGCGCCTGTAGCCATTCGGCCAGCGCCAGGGCATTGCGCGAATGGGCTTCCATCCGCAACTGCAGCGTTTCCAGGCCTTTCAAAAACACCCAGGCATTGAAAGCGCTCATCGTCGGTCCGCAAGTGCGCAAAAAGTTCACCAGCTCACTCATATGCTCAGCGGAGCCAGCCACGGCCCCACCCACGCAGCGCCCCTGACCATCGAGGTATTTGGTGGCCGAGTGCACAACGATATCTGCCCCGAGGGACAGCGGTTGCTGCAGTGCCGGCGAACAGAAACAGTTGTCGATTACCAGCAAGGCTCCGGCGCCGTGCGCGAGCGCTGACAGAAACCCGATATCAGCCACTTCGCACAGGGGATTGGACGGGGTTTCCGCAAACAACATCCGCGTGTTCGGCTGCACTGCCTCGCGCCAGCCCGCCTGGTCCAGCAGCGGCACAAAGCTCACCTCAACACCGAATTTGGCCAGGTATTTACCAAACAGGTTGGTGGTAGTGCCGAATACATTGCGTGAGCAGACCACGTGGTCTCCCGACTTCAGCAGCGCCATTGCCGTACTGAGGATCGCAGCCATGCCAGAAGCGGTGCCCACCGCCTGCTCCGCACCTTCCATCGCTGCCAGGCGTTGTTCGAAAGTGCGCACTGTCGGGTTGGTGTAGCGCGAGTAGACATTACCCGGTGACTCACCACCAAAGCGCGCCGCCGCTTCGGCAGCACTGGGGAAGACATAACTGGACGTGGTGAAGATTGGCTCGCTGTGCTCCCCCTCGAAAGTGCGCTCCTGCCCTGCCCTTACGGCCAGCGTTTGCAGGCCGGCACCCGCCAGTGGGTCATCGTCGCGTTGAGTCATTCCTCACCCACCGCGTCATTGTGCAATCCCACCACTGCGGCTGCCGCTCGGCGCTGGGTTTGGGCGTCGTCATTGCGTAAATCGTGGATGCGCTGCAAATAGGCTTCATCCACATCGCCGGTGATGTAGTTGCCATCGAACACAGAGCAGTCAAAGTCCTCGATCGCCGGATTGCCGTCCAGTGAGCTGGCACGCAGGTCGTCCAGGTCCTGGAATACCAGCCAGTCGGCACCGATCAGCTCGCAGATTTCGTCCACAGTGCGACCGTGGGCAATTAACTCCTCCGCTGAAGGCATATCGATACCGTACACATTGGGGTAACGCACTGGCGGAGCCGCCGAGGCAAAGTAAACCTTGTTGGCCCCTGCGTCGCGCGCCATGTCGATAATCTGGCGACAGGTGGTACCGCGCACGATGGAGTCATCCACCAGCATGACGTTTTTGCCTTCGAATTCCAGCGGGACCGGGTTGAGCTTCTGGCGCACCGACTTTTTCCGCTGGCTCTGCCCTGGCATGATGAAAGTACGGCCGATATAACGGTTTTTCATCAGGCCTTCGCGGAACTTGATGCCCAGCGTGGTCGCCATCGCCTGTGCGGCGATGCGACTGGTATCGGGGATCGGGATGATCACGTCGATGTCGTGGTCCGGCCGCTCCGCGAGAATCTTGCGCGCCAGCGCTTCACCCTGGCGCATCCGGGTCTTGTAGACCGACACACCGTCGATCATGGAATCGGGACGGGCAAAATACACGTGTTCGAAAATGCACGGTTTCAGGTGAGGCTGTTCCGCACACTGACGGCGGAACAAATTGCCCGCCATGTCGATATACACCGCCTCACCGGGCGCCACATCATCGATCATTTCAAAACCCAGCACGTCGAGTGCCACGCTTTCGCTGGCGAGCATGTACTCAGTGCCCTTCGGTGTTTCGCGCGAACCGATTACCAGCGGACGGATGCCGTTGGGATCGCGGAAACCCAGCACGCCGTAATTGACCAGCATTGCCACGGCAGCGTAACCACCACTACACCGGCGGTGTACCGCTTCCACCGCCTTGAAGATCTCTTTCTCGGTGGGATTCAGCTTGCCGAGGTTCTGCAACTCATTGGCGAACACATTCAGCAACACCTCAGAATCGGAGTCGGTGTTGAGGTGGCGTAAATCCTCCTGGAACATCTGCTGGCTCAGCGCCTCGGCATTGGTCAGGTTGCCGTTGTGCGCCAGCGCGATACCGTAGGGAGAATTAACGTAAAACGGTTGCGCCAGTGCGGGGCCGGAGCTGCCCGCTGTGGGATAGCGCACGTGGCCAATGCCCATGGGGCCAGCCAGGCGCTGCATGTGTACCTGGCCGAACACATCGCGCACCAGCCCTTCGCTTTTACGCTGGTGAAAACGGCCCCCGCTACAGGTCATGATGCCCGCGGCGTCCTGACCCCGGTGTTGCAACACCGTCAGCGCATCGTAAATATCCGCGGCAATATCGGTCTTGCCGACCAGACCCACCAAACCACACATGTGACAACTACCTCATTAATATCCAGCCGTTGAAACACTTGCCGTCGGCAATTGCGGTTTCAGGTCGCTGGGAATTTCATCAAACCACTCTCGCGCACGATCCACTACAACATTGACGTAGGGCATCAGTTGCGACTCCCGAATTGTCCGCTCACTCTCCGCGGGGGCCAATTCGCGCGCCACGAAGGTGATCACCACAATCACGATCAACCCTCGCACCAGGCCAAAAGCCGTTCCCAGCAGGCGGTCGAGACCGCCCAGGCCGGTGGCCTGGATCACTTGTGCCGCCATGGAATTGAGTAGAGCACCCAACACCAGGGTGGCGACAAACAGCAGGATGTAGGCGAGTATGAATCTACCGGTGGGGTTGCTGACATAATCCGCCAGCATCAAGGCCAGCCGGTCCGTCATCATGGCCGCCACCACAAACGCCGCAACCCACGCGGTGAGTGACAGGGCCTCCTTGACGAAACCGCGCCACAGGCTGACCAGGGTGGAAAAGCCCACGATCACCAGAATGGCCCAATCGACCCAGTTCAGTGATTCAATAATCGTCGTGTCTCCCCGCTGCGAGCAGGCGCCATTCTACCAGAGGCCCAACGGCCACCCCAACCTTGGCGGTGGTCAAAAGTCAGGGTAAATAACGGGTTATCAGGGAATTCACCTTGAGCTCGCGATCCACGGTAGTTTTGACTTGTTCCAGCCGCGCGCGCTCTACCTTGGGGCCGACGTAAACACGGTACAACTGCTTGCCATTGCTGCTAACCCGCTTGCTGTAAGCCTCGAGTTCCATGCCGATGAGACGCTTGCGCAGTGCCTCCGCCTTTTCTTCCGAACTGACGCTGGCCACCTGCAAAATCCACGCAATCGGCAAGCCCTGCGCATCCAAAGTGGGCTTCACCGGGGCTTCGCTGCGGGGTTGCTGTGGCTGGGGCTGGGGTTGCTGTGGCTGGGGTTCCGGTGTGGCTTCAGCCACTTCCGTTTCGGGATCCGCCGCACTTTCCGGTTCGGCGTCACTGACAGCAACTTCTGTGATGTCATCTTCGAGCTGGCCGGCCTCGGTGAGGAGTTCCTCGTCGGCCGGCGGGGTTTCCACGCGCGCACCCGGGCGCAGGCCATCCGCACTCGGCAGGGGCAAGGGGCTGCGATCCACCTGGGGGGGCGCCGGAATCCGCGCATCGGAAGCAGCCGGCGTATCGCTCGGTGGGACGAAAATGATGGGCCAGAACACCACGGCCAACGCGATCAAGATCAGCGCACCCACCAGTCGCTGTTTGAGAGAATCCTTCACTGCTCACCCATCTCTGCTAGTAACCCGGGCAGCACGGCCGCCACGGTAAAAAAAGACCCGAATACGACCAGTCGATCGCCACCACTCATCAATGAACGAGCTCGGCGCCAGGCCTGCCGCGGGTTCTTGCTGACGCTGATCATGGACTCCCCGTGCTGATGCAGGAGCCGGCCCAGTTCGTCGCCAGAAACGGCACGTGGCTGGTCGGGCAGGTTCGTCACAAACCAGGCATCGAAGCGCCCGGCAACGAGGGCGATCATAGCATGAAGATCCTTGTCGGCCATGACGCAAAACAGGGCCAGAGTCCGCCCTGCGACGGGTTGCTCGTCCAGATGCTGGCACAGCGCAGACACCGCTGCCGGGTTGTGGGCAACATCCAGCACACATTCGCTCGCACCGGCGTCCAACGGGACATGTTGTCGCCTGCCGGGCACGGTCACCTCAGACAGTACACCCGCTGCATCGCCCGGCAATGAAATTCCGGCCAACACCAGCGCCTGCGCTGCACAGGCAAGGTTCTGCGGCAGGAGCGAGCCGTTGGAGATGCCTTTAATGGACTGCACTTCACCCGACGCCCCATGGAGCGACAGATCAAGCCCACCCTCTTTGGCCTGCATCTGAAACGCCTCGCCGAGATAGGCCGCAATGGCACCGCGTGATTGCAGGGCCTCGCGCAGGCTTTCCGGTGGCGCCAGGTCACCCACCACCACCGGCCGACCTGATCGCGCTATACCGGCCTTTTCCACCGCAATCTGTTCGCGACTGGAACCGAGCCATTGTTGATGATCGAGATCGATGCTGGTAATCACCGCAACATCGGCATCGATGATATTGACCGCGTCGAGGCGCCCGCCGAGCCCCACCTCCAGCAGGTAGAGTTCTACCTCCTGGCTCCGAAACACCTCAAGTGCCGCCAGGGCGTTGAATTCGAAATAGGTCAGGGACGTATCGCCACGGGCGGCTTCGATGGCCTCAAAGGCGGTGACAATGGTGTCGTCCTGAACGGACTGTCCCGCCACCCGGATACGTTCATTGAAGTGCAGCAGATGGGGCGAGGTGGCGGCACCGGTTTTCACGCCGCTGGCCAGCGCCAGTGCCTCCAGCGCCGCTACCGTACTGCCCTTGCCATTGGTGCCCGCAACAGTGATCACCCGGGCGTTCGGCGGCAGCAGGCCCATGCGCTCCGCCACGAGCGCGATGCGTTCCAGGCCGAGGTCGATTTCCTTGGGGTGCAATTGCTCGAGACGGGCGAGCCACTGCTGCAGGGGCGTGTCAGTCATCCCGCTTTGGGGGGGCATCCTCGATATCAGCGAAGACCGGCGGGTCAACCTCTTCCGCCGGGGGTTCGACTTCCGGTGGCGCCTCTTTGGGAATCAGTTCTGCCTCGGGCTCGATCACACGCGATTCAGCGTGCATCATCTTTGCCAGCAGACGTGCCAGGGTGCTGCGCATCTCCGTGCGGTGCACGATCATGTCGATCGCGCCGCGTTCCAGCAGAAATTCGCTGCGCTGAAAACCCTTGGGCAGCTTCTGGCGAATGGTCTGTTCGATCACGTTGGGACCGGCAAAGCCAGCACGGGCATCCGGTTCAGCCACGTTGATATCACCCAGCAGGGCCAGAGAGGCGGATACACCGCCGTAAATCGGGTCGGTCATCACCGAGATGTAAGGCACACCCGCCTGTTTCATGCGCTCGATCACGGCACTGGTTTTGGCCATCTGCATCAGCGAGATCAGGGCTTCCTGCATACGCGCACCGCCGGAGGCGGAAAAGCACACCAGAGGGCAGTTTTCGTCCAGTGCTCGTTGGGCGGCGCGAGTGAATTTTTCGCCAACTGCGTAACCCATTGAGCCGCCGTGAAAGGCGAACTCAAACGCGACTGTGACCACCGGTTGCCCTTCGATGGTGCCGGACATAGCGACCAGAGCATCTTTTTCACCGGTGCTTTTTTGCGCGGCCAAGAGACGATCACGGTATCGTTTCTTATCGCGAAACTTCAGCCGATCAACCGGCTCGAGATCGGCGAACAGTTCCTGCCGGCCATCCGGGTCGAGAAAAGTATCGAGACGACGCCGGGCACCGATACGCATGTGATGGTCGCACTTTGGACACACGTCCATATTGCGCTCAACATCCGGACGGTACAGCACCGCGTCGCACTTGATGCATTTCGTCCACAGGCCCTCTGGCACACTGGAAGGTCGGCGCTGGCCTTCGCTGCGCACACCGGAAGGTAGAATTTTCTCGAACCAACTCATAAAAATCCCCTGTCGTTATGCGTCATTATAGGCTGTCAATGCCGGAGCGGATAGCGCCCAGTAAATCCTGCGCCTGTTGTTTGGCCTGCTCGAGGTCAGCACCCGCCGCCAGCTGGCCCGCAATGGCATCCACCAGAGCACTACCAACAACCACCGCATCGGCTGCGCCGGCCACCGCGCGCGCGGAATCAGCGTCCTTGATGCCAAAGCCAACCGCCAGCGGCAAATTCGTGCAGGCCCGGATTTCGGCCAGTCGGCCCGCCACTTCGGCAGAGTCCAGGTGGCCTGCCCCGGTTACGCCTTTCAGCGACACATAATACAGAAAGCCACTCGCGCTATCGGCAATCTGCTGGATACGCTCACCGGGCGTGGTCGGCGCAATCAGAAAAATATTATCCATGCCGACCCGCTGCAATTCCTTGTTCACCGCCGCAACTTCTTCAGGCGGCAGGTCTACGGTTAGCAGCGCATCTACCCCGGCAGCACTCGCCCGGTCAGCGAAGTTCGCGTAGCCCATGCGCTCCACCGGGTTGGCGTAACCCATCAACAGTACCGGCGTGTCGGCGTCCTGTTGGCGGAATTCGCTAACCATGGCCATGGCATCGCTGAGGCTGGTGCCATGTTCCAGCGCTCGCTCGTGGGCCAGTTGAATAACGGGGCCTTCCGCCATCGGGTCGGAAAAGGGCACACCCAGTTCGATAATGTCGGCCCCGGCGGCGACCAGCGCGTGCATCAGATTTACCGTAGCACCCGGCTCGGGATCGCCCGCCACAATGTAGGGAATCAGCGCCTTGCGGCCCTTTGCCGCCAGGGCTTCAAAACGTTCTGCAATACGACTCACTGACTGTTCCTTAAAATTCGATGCCGTCGATTTCGGCGACGGTGTGAATATCCTTATCGCCACGACCGGACAGATTGACCACCACAATCTTGTCGGGTGACATGTCGGCTGCCAGACGCGCGGCATAGGCCAGCGCGTGGCTGGACTCCAGCGCCGGCATAATGCCTTCCAGACGGGTCAGGGCGTGGAACGCGGCCAGCGATTCATCGTCGTCGGCGGAGACATAATTCACCCGGCCAATATCTTTGAGCCAGGCGTGCTCAGGTCCAACGCCCGGGTAATCCAGGCCGGCACTGACCGAATGTGTGTGCTGTATCTGGCCATCTTCGTCCTGCATCAGGTAGGTGCGATTGCCGTGCAGCACACCCGGTGTGCCCACGCTCAGGGGCGCCGCATGCTTGCCAGTTTCAACGCCGAGCCCACCGGCTTCTACACCGTACATCGCCACTTCGGTATCAGCGAGGAAGGGGTGGAACAGGCCGATGGCGTTGGAGCCACCGCCGACGCAAGCCACCAGCGCGTCGGGCAGACGCCCGGCCTGCTCCAGGCACTGCTCACGCGTTTCGCGACCAATAATCGACTGGAAATCCCGCACCAGCATGGGATAGGGGTGAGGACCGGCGGCGGTGCCGATGATGTAGAAGGTGTCATCAACATGGGTCACCCAATCGCGCATCGCTTCGTTCATCGCGTCTTTCAGCGTGCGCGAGCCCGAGGTGACCGGAATGACCTCGGCACCGAGTAACTTCATGCGATACACATTCAATGCCTGACGGCGAATGTCTTCTTCGCCCATGAACACATGGCATTCAAGGCCCAGTCGCGCGGCAATGGTCGCCGTGGCAACACCGTGCTGCCCTGCCCCGGTTTCAGCGATGACCCGCTGCTTGCCCATGTACTTAGCCAGCAGGGCCTGCCCCACCGTGTTGTTCACCTTGTGTGCGCCGGTGTGGTTGAGGTCTTCACGCTTGAGGAACAAGCGTGCGCCACCGACTGTCTCGCTCCAGCGGCGGGCTTCGTACAGTGGCGACGGGCGGCCGACATAGTGTTTCAGATCGGCATCCAACTCCGCACGGAAAGCATCGTCCGCCCACAAACGGCGGTAGAGCGCCTCGAGATCCGCCAGCGCGGACATCAATGTTTCGGCCACGAACTTGCCGCCGTAAACGCCGAATCGCCCTTCGGCATCCGGCACCTGTTGATAGGGGTTTTTCGCCATGTTTGTCGTCATTGCCTTGCTCTCATACTGCGCTTACAACTGCTACTAAATAACCAAACCTACCCGAGCTTACGCTTGATCGGCCGCTCGGACCGCAGCGACAAATCGCTGGATAGCGGCGGCGTCCTTGATGCCCGGTTCGGCCTCTACACCGCCACTAACATCCACACCGGCGGGTTGTACCGCCGCTATCGCGGCGCCGACATTGTCCGGGTTGAGGCCACCAGCCAATACAACCGGCTTGGGTAATTGAGTTTGCGCCAGCGACCAGTCAAAGGTGGTACCGGTACCACCGGCCACACCGTCAACCCAGGCATCCAGCAGCAAGCCACGCAATTGCGGCTCACCCTGATAGGCCTGCGCCGTGGCAATCAAATCCATTTCCGGGCGCACCCGCAGCGCCTTCAGCCACGGGCGCTGGAACACGCCGCAAAATGCCGCCGTCTCGTCTCCGTGAAACTGCAACAGATCGACCGGCAGTGAGGTCACGACCGCTTCCACCAAGTCCGGCTCCGGGTCGACAAACAGGCTCACTATCGACACCAGCGGCGGCAGCGCCTCGGCGATTTTGATCGCCTGGTTGATCGTTACTGCACGGGGACTGCGCGGATAAAACACCAGGCCGATCGCATCGGCGCCGGCATCGGCCGCGGCCACACCATCCTCGGGCCGGGTGATGCCACAAATCTTGATTCGGGTAGTCACAACAGCGGAATTCTGATCACAGAAGAAGGCGGGGATGATAGCAGAAGCCTTGCGGAACTGTCTCTACGACAGCCCGCCAGCGTGAATATTGTCAGGCGGGCAGTGGTACTCGCGTATGCGCCCAGGGTAGATCGTATTGCTCGGGATATCCGACCGCCACCAGGTAAAGGCCGCCGGGGTCGGCGGTATCTGCCGCTTGCGTTCGATCACCCTGCTCCATCAGCCAGGCGATCCAGCCCTGCGGTTGGCGGCCGCTGCCCACCGCCATCAGGGAGCCCGCTATATTGCGCACCATGTGGTGGAGGAAGGCATTGGCGCGAATGTCGATGTAGACCATCTCACCGTTGCGCGTTACCGACACAGAATGCACGTCCCGCATCGGTGTACTGGACTGGCAGGCGGCAGCGCGAAAGGCGCTGAAGTCCCGTTCGCCGAGCAGCGCCTGGGCTTCCCCATGCATCAGTTCGGCGTCAAGCG
Source organism: Gammaproteobacteria bacterium (assembly GCA_030427085.1). GTDB lineage: Bacteria > Pseudomonadota > Gammaproteobacteria > Pseudomonadales > Halieaceae > JAUHXH01. The sequence continues at coordinate 946,145 of JAUHXH010000001.1, forward strand.
GGTACCGGTGCCAGCACACCAACGGCGCCAGCACGGCGGGGCGTACCGGCGTATTGGCGATGATGTAGCGGTAGCTGCGCCACTGGGCACTGAATCGGGCGTGAAAATCCTCAGGTACGGCACCGGCGGCATGCAGGCGAATATCGGACGGCAGCGAAGCATTGGTGCCCAGCACCCACGATTTGGCCGGGCGAGTGGCGGGCGCTTGGAAGTGAATCACCTGACCACTGGCATGGACCCCCGTGTCGGTACGCCCGGCGCAGTGCACGCGCACTGGACTGTTGGCAACGGCGGACAATGCGCGTTCCAGTTCATCTTGTACGGTGATGGTGTTGGGATGGGGTTGGGATTGCCAGCCGTTGAAGCGGCTACCACAGTACTCAACGAGGCAGGCCACCCGGGAGCCCGCTGGCAGCGGTTCCCGGGCAAAAGAGAGACTATCAGCCAATCTGGTTCAGCAGGCCCTGCGCTTCCTGACCGGCGCGCGAGTCTGCCGCTTCGGCAACCACCTCTTCCAGAATCTGGCGGGCGCCGTCTTCATCACCCATGTCGAGATAGGCACGGGCCAGGTCCAGCTTGGTGTCGGCTTCGTCACTGGTTTCAGCGATGACCAAGTCCTCGTCATCGTCTGCGCTGCCTTCATCATCCGCGTCTGCGGTGATTGCCTCAGCGGTGAAATCGCGTGACAGATCCAGATCGTCGATGTCGCCAGGGCCTTCGATTTCCAGTTGGCCGAAGTCCTGTTCCAGTTCTTCCCCGGTATCTGCCGTCAGATCGGCAACACCGGCCTGGGACGTGATCTGGTCTAGTTCGAGATCGGGCAATTCGATATCGTCGTCCAGGTCGAGGTCCAGCGGTTCTTCGTCGGCGAGCAGCGACTGTTCAACCGGCGCGGTGGCCATGCCACCGGACAGATTGGACTCTGGCAAGCTAGCCAGCCAGTTGCTGCCACCCGGCGCTGACTCAATCAGCGCACGGCCTTTCTCCAGTGCTCCGGCATCGGCAATGGCGCGCAGGTCGGCAAATTGTTGCTGGGCAGCTTCGCGGTCATTCATGTCCACGTACAGTTCCAGCAACTTGAGACGGTAGGCACTGTTGGTGGGATCCTGGTCGATGGCTTTTTGCAGCAATTCCACGGCCTGCGGATAGCGTCCGTAGGCGATATAGATATCCGCCTCGGCCAGGGCATCCCCGGTTTCGCCATCCAGGTCCTTGCTGACATCACTGACACGTTCTGCTTCAGCGGTGATTTCGTCGGCATCAGCTGCCGCAGTTGTAGCAGGTGCCGGCTCTTCCTCTTCCAACTCGATGCTGTCGTCGTCGAGGCGGACATCGGCAAAGGCGTCGAAGTCATTTGCCGGTTCGTCATCACGGTTGCGCCACCAGCGCAGGCCAAAGAAGGCCAGCAGGGCCAAAATCAGGCCACCGGCTGCGTAGAACAGGTAGTCCAGCCAGTTGGCGCCAGATTCCACCTGAGCGGGTCGCTCGGTCATGCGTGCCGGCTTGGCCTGGGGTTCAGGTGTAGTTGTAGAGGGAGTTGCAGCTGGAGTTGCAGCAGTTTCTGGCGCTACATCGTCTTCTAGTGCCTCATCGGGCTCATCGATGCCCATTGCGCCTGCAGTGGCGTCACCCTCATCGATCAGGGCCGCCGCATCCGCGTCTAGATCTGCACTTCCGTCCTCGGTGCTTGCCGTGTCGGCAAGAGCACCTTCGGTGCTGTCGGCATCAATAGCGGAAGTACCATCCCCAAGCGCATCTTCCATCTCGGGGGATTCAAGCTCATTTAGCTCAACACCTTCGAGGTCAACGACTTCACCCTCGGCGTCGGCCTCTGTACCCGCCTGCTCCTCAGCCAGGGCATTTTGAAGGGCGGCAATTTGACGGTCTTTAAGGCTCACCAGATCCTGCAGGGTGGCAAGTTGCTCTTCCAGCGCCTCAACGCGTTCCGAGTCATCACCGCTGCCGGCAGAAGCGGCACCAGTGGAGGCAGATCGCGCGCTCGACCCACTGCCCTCTCCCGCGCTGCTGCCCGCGTCATCGGCGGCGGAAATACGCAGCGCCGGGCCACTGCTGCCCGCGTCACTGCGCCAGCGCTGGTTCTGATCCCGCACTTCGGCCAGCACCGCTGCGGCATCTTCACTGCCAAACTCCGACGCAGTGGGCAGATAGATAACGTAACCGGCTTTGATCTGATTGATGTTGCCGCCGATAAAGGCGTCAGGATTGAGTCGCTGGATCTCCAGCATGGTCTGCTGCACGGAAGTGCCGTCAGGACGTACGCGAGAGGCAATGCGCCACAGGGTGTCATTGCGTCGCACCAGATAACTGTTGCCGCCTTCAGCCTGCGGCGATGTGCCGCGAGCAAAGTCGCGATCCGACGGGTCGGTGACACTGGCACCCTCGCGAGGCATTTGAACGCGAGTGCCGGTTCCTACCGACTCAGTTTGAGGCTTTTTTTCGGGCTGAACCGGAGTGAGCCCGACCTCCTCACGAGCCGAGATTTTCGGAGTCACAGCGCTGAACGCTGGCGGGTCCACCAACACAGTGTACTCACGCAGGAGGCGGCCGTTGGGCCAGCGCGCTTCGATGATGAAATCGAGGAAGGGCTCCAGCACCGGATCCTGGGAACTGAGCATGATTTGCGCGTCGCCATTGGCACCCACCTGGACCGTGAACTTGATACCGGTCAGAAAGTAGGCGCGCTCCACACCCATGCGGTCGAAATCTTCCGACGTCGCCAGGCGTATGCGAATTTGATCCTCGTTGAGCCCCTCGGTATTGAGCAGGTCAACGGTAGCCCGCAAGGGCTCATTGAGATAGGAGTCGAGCGACAGCTCCCCCAACCCAAGTGCGGAAGCGATCGGGCTCTGGGCCACGCCCAGAGCGAGTACAACAGTGGCTAAACGCTTAGACATAAACCTGCCTTTATTATGTTTCCGCCGCCTGGCGGCGAGTATCCCCTGGGCCAATGAATCCGCCCCCTCGCAGCCGCTCCCCGCAGCTTTGAATCACCCCGAAAGAGGGTGTCCCCTGAAAAATGGTCCCGGCAAGTATCATTTATTTCCCCTTGCTCGTAAACCTCTTAGAAGCGGCTTTTCAATAACTTACACCGGTTGTTGGCGTAATTGCATGTTTTTATTGATTTTTCGAGAGATTTTCTCGAAAGGGGCAAAGGAAGGCAGGAAATCGGGGGCCGGCAGGCCCCCGAGGCAGGCTTAGATATAGGTGCTGATCAGCGCTTCTGCGATTTGCACGCTGTTGAGGGCGGCACCCTTGCGCACATTGTCTGCCACAACCCACAGGTCGAGGCCGCGCGGGTGGGAGATGTCCTCGCGAATACGGCCAACGAAAACCGGATCAGTCCCCGCGGAGTCGCCCACCGCCGTGGGATAACCACCGTCGGCACGCTCGTCCATTACGGTCACGCCGGGGGCGCGAGACAGCAGTTCGCGGGCCTCTTCGGCACTGATCTTGTCCACGGTTTCAATGTGCACCGCTTCGCTGTGGCCGAAGAACACCGGGATGCGCACGCATGTGGGGTTTACCTGGATGCTCTGGTCGCCAAAGATCTTCTGGGTTTCCCAGACCATCTTCATCTCTTCGCGGGTGTAGCCGTTGTCCTGGAAGGTGTCGATGTGTGGCAGTGCATTGAAGGCGATCTGCTTGGGGTACACCTCACACTCGATTTCCTGTCCGTTGAGCAGGCGAGCGGTTTGCCCCGCCAGTTCCTCAATGGCTTCTTTACCGGTACCGGACACCGCCTGATACGTCGCCACATTGATGCGCTCGATACCCACCGCGTCGTAGATCGGCTTCAGCGCCACCAGCATCTGGATGGTGGAGCAGTTCGGGTTGGCGATAATGTTGCGCCGGCTGTAACCGGCCAGCGCTTCAGGATTGACCTCGGGCACGACCAGAGGAATATCATCCTCAAGACGGAAGTGGGAGGTATTGTCGATCACCACGCAACCCGCGGCAGCGGCCTTGGGTGCAAACTCTTCGGAAATGCTGCCACCGGCGGAAAACAGGCCGATCTGTACCTGGGAGAAATCGAATTCCGCCAGGTCCTGTACTTTCACGGACTGGCCGCGGAACTGAATTGTCTTGCCCGCCGAACGGCTGCTGGCCAGGGGGTAAAGGGTGCCTACCGGGAAGTTACGTTCCTCCAGGATGGCCATCATGGTTTCGCCGACAGCGCCAGTGGCGCCGACAACGGCAACGTCGTAAGTCTCTGACATGCTGTAAATCTCGCTTATCTATCAATCGATGAATTATTGCGGCAACGCGGCGAGAACGGCCTCGCCCATCTCGCGGGTTCCCACCCGCTGGCTGCCTTCGGTGTAGAGGTCGGGCGTGCGCAGGCCGGCGTCCAGCACGGTGCTCACGGCATCCTCAATGGCCTGTGCCGCTTCCGGGGCGGCCAGGCTGTAGCGCAACATCATTGCCACCGAGAGAATGGTGGCCAGGGGGTTGGCTATCCCCTGCCCCGCGATATCGGGGGCCGAGCCGTGGCAGGGCTCGTACATACCCCGGCCATCGCGATCCAGCGAGGCCGAGGGCAACATGCCAATGGAGCCGGTCAACATGGCCGCTGCATCGGACAGGATGTCACCGAACATATTGCCGGTCACGATCACATCGAATTGCTTCGGCGCTTTCACCAGCTGCATGGCGGCGTTGTCCACGTACATGTGGCTCAATTCAACGTCCGGATAGTCGGCAGACACTCGCTCCACCACTTCGCGCCAGAGCACAGTGGCCTCCAGCACGTTAGCCTTATCCACCGAACACAAACGCCCGCTGCGCTTGCTCGCCGCCTCGAAGGCCAGGCGAGCAATACGTTCGATCTCGGACTCACTGTACTTATAGGTGTTGAAACCTTCGCGCTCGCCGTTTTCCAGCGTTCGGATACCACGTGGCTCGCCAAAGTAGATGCCCCCGGTCAGCTCGCGCACGATCAGGATATCCAGGCCAGCCACCAGTTCCGGCTTGAGGCTGGAAGCATCCGCCAGTTGTGGATACAGCATGGCGGGACGCAGATTGCCGAACAGTTCCAGCGCAGAGCGGATCTGCAACAGCCCCTTCTCGGGGCGCAGATCGCGCTCGATGTTGTCCCACTGCGGGCCACCCACCGCGCCCAGCAAAATGGCCGCCGACTCTTTGGCCAGCGCCAGGGTTGCGGCCGGTAGCGGTACACCTTCGGCATCGATGGCGGCGCCACCGAGCAAACCGTCACAAAGGGTCAGGTCGAGCTTGAAATGCGAATTCACGTGCTCCAGCACCTTGCGGGCTTCGGCGACAATCTCGGGCCCGATACCGTCACCGGGCAAAATCAAAACCTGCTTGCTCACTCTTCTTCCTTAACTGTTTCTTACTGAATCTGCTGACTGATTCCGCTTACTGGATCGCACCGAACACCCAGGGCGCTCGCTCGCGGTGTTGCTGCTCGAATGCCCGGATGCTTTCAGCACTTTCCAGGGTCAGGCCAATATCGTCCAAACCGTTGAGCAGGCAATGCTTGCGGAAGGCATCAACCTCGAAGGCGAACTCTGCACCGCTGGGTGTCACCACGCACTGGCGCGACAGATCAACCGTGAGGGTATAGCCCTCCGCGGCGTACATCTCCTGAAACAATTGATCCACCTGGGCTGCGGGCAGAGCCACCGGCAACAGACCATTCTTGAAGCAGTTGTTGTAGAAAATGTCGGCAAAACTCGGCGCGATAACACAGCGGAAGCCGTAATCGTCCAGCGCCCAGGGCGCGTGCTCGCGCGAGGAGCCGCAACCGAAGTTTTCCCGCGCCAGCAACACGCTGGCGCCCTGATAGCGCGACTGGTTCAGGGGAAAGTCGGGATTCAGTGGCCGCGTACTGCAGTCCTGACCCGGCTGGCCTTCGTCCATGTAGCGCAGTTCATCGAAGCAGTTGGGGCCGAAGCCGGAACGCTTGATCGACTTCAGAAACTGCTTGGGAATGATCATGTCCGTATCGACGTTGGCGCGATCCATCGGCCCAACCAGACCTTCATGCACAGTGAATGCTTTCATGGCTCAAGCCTCCTCCCAAGTACTGACATCGACAAAATGACCCGAGATCGCCGCCGCTGCCGCCATCGCAGGACTCACCAGATGGGTGCGCCCGCCGATGCCCTGGCGCCCTTCGAAATTGCGATTGGATGTAGACGCGCAATGCTCGCCCGGCCCCAATTTGTCGGCGTTCATGGCCAGACACATGGAGCAACCCGGCTCGCGCCACTGCAGACCCGCCTCAATGAAAATACGATCGAGGCCCTCGGCTTCGGCTTGCTGTTTCACCAGGCCGGAGCCGGGAACAACCAATGCTTCTTTCACACTAGCGGCTACCTTGCGCCCTTTCACCACCGCGGCTGCGGCGCGCAGATCCTCGATACGTGAATTGGTGCAGGAGCCGATAAACACTTTGTCTGCAGGGATATCGGTAATCGACTGACCCGCTTTCAAGCCCATGTAAACCAGTGCGCGCTCGGTGGCCGCACGGCGTGTGGGATCGTCGATCTGCGCGGGGTCAGGCACCGTGCCGTCAATAGGCAGGACCATCTCGGGCGAGGTTCCCCAGGTGACTTGCGGACGGATCGCTTCGCCTTGCAACACCACCACCTGATCGAACACGGCGTCTTCTTCGCTGTGCAAATCCCGCCAGGCGGCGACGGCCTGATCCCACTGCTCACCCTGGGGTGCGTAGGTGCGGCCGCGAACATAATCCAGCGTGACGTCATCCACCGCCACCATACCCATGCGGGCACCAGCCTCGATCGACATGTTACACAGGGTCATGCGGCCTTCCATACTGAGCCCGCGCACCACCTCGCCACCGAATTCGATGGCGTAACCGGTTCCACCGGCAGTGCCGATCTCACCAATGATGGCCAGTGCCACATCCTTGGCGGTCACACCCGGCAACAGTTTGCCGTCCACGCGCACCAGCAGGTTTTTCATCTTGGTCTGCACCAGGCACTGGGTGGCGAGCACGTGCTCCACTTCCGAGGTACCGATGCCGTGCGCCAGCGCGCCCAGGGCGCCGTGGGTCGAGGTGTGGGAATCGCCGCACACAACGGTCATACCCGGCAGCGTCGCGCCCTGCTCGGGACCAACGACGTGCACGATGCCCTGCCGGACGTCGTTGATGTCGATTTCGACAATGTCGAACGCCTCACAGTTGTCGTCCAGTGTCTGGACCTGCAGCTTTGATACGGGGTCGGCAATACCGGCAACACCACCAGCGCGCTCGGCACTGTCGGTAGGCACATTGTGATCCGGTACCGCCAGGTTGGCGTCGCGCCGCCAGGGCTGGCGGCCGGCCAGGCGCAGCCCCTCAAAAGCCTGCGGTGAGGTAACTTCGTGCAGCAGGTGGCGATCGATGTAAATCAGCGCCGAGCCATCTTCGCGCTGTTCCACCAGGTGGTTTTCCCACAGTTTGTCGTAAAGCGTTTTACCCGCCATCTCACACCTCCCGTTCCGTGTCGTGGCACGCGAGCCACCCCATGGGGCTCTAAGTGCGGGCCATCATAGGATCCGCTAACAAATAAAACAAATTGATATTTTTTATGTAATTGATAAACATTAGGAATAGTACGCAAACATTGGACAACACCATGGACACGCAGAACTTGCGGGCCTTTCTGGCCGTGGCCGAACACGCTTCATTTTCGGGCGCGGCCGAACGGCTCCATCTGACCCAACCGGCGGTCAGCAAGCGCATCGCCTTGTTGGAACAGGAACTGGGCACGCCCCTGTTTGACCGTATTGGCCGCCAGGTTGGCCTCACCGAGGCGGGCGCGGCCCTGTTGCCACACGCTGAAAGTATAGCGGCCGCTATGCGCGCCGCAGAGCAGTCGGTACGGGATCTCTCCGGGCGCGTCAGCGGCCGATTGCGCCTGGCCACCAGCCATCACATTGGCCTGCACCGCCTGCCCCCGGCGCTGTCGCGCTTTGCCCGGGACTTTCCTGAGGTGCAACTGGACATCGACTTTATGGATTCCGAGCAGGCCTACGACGAGGTCATGCGCGGCAAGTTTGAACTGGCAGTAATCACGCTGGCGCCGGAGAGCGACGCCAGTATCGTGGCCGGAGAAATCTGGCCGGACCCACTGGGCTTCATGGCCTCGCCCACACACCCCCTGGTCCGGCAGGGACAACTCGAACTGGCAGATTTGGCGCAGCACTCCGCAGTGCTGCCGGGCCTGGGGACGTACACCGGCCGCATTGTGAAGAAGCTATTCGACGAGGCCCGGGTGTCACTGGATGTTTCGCTCGCGACCAACTATCTGGAGACGATTCGCATGCTGGCCGCAGTGGGGCTGGGCTGGACCGCCCTGCCCCATTCCATGCTGGACGACTCACTGGTAGCACTGTCAATTGCTGACGAGGTGCCGTCGCGAACCCTGGGCTACATTCACCACCGCGGGCGCAGTTTGTCGAACGCGGCCCGGGCCTTTCTCGAGGTACTATCCCTGGACACCCCGACGCGATAACACAACGCCAGCTCAGCGCCGCAGGCTGATCTGTGCCTCCACCAGCACCGCTTCACCGACCTGGGCTTCAATCAATTCCTTGAGCTTGCTCAGTTGCTTGCCCTGGATCGGATGGGCAGCGCTCAAGTCCAGTTGCACCAGATGTGGGTCGCCAAGGGTAACGCGCACATTGCTCACTTCCACCAACTCCCCGAGGAGTTCAACCTGACCGCGAGGCACGTGGTTGCTGATCCAGTCGCGTTCCACCAGGTGATCGAAAGCGATGTAAAGGGGTATGGCGATGACCGCCATTATTACTGCTGTCACGCCAAGACCCTTGCGGGCACGACCAAACGGCGCAAACCCCAAAACCAGAAAAGTCATGCTCGCGGCCAGCGCGATGCCCACCAGGTTAGTAATCAGGAGCAAGGCCGCACCCTCAGCCATTTCCCAGTGGCCCCAACCCAATCCGATGCCAGCCACACACAGGGGCGGCACCAGCGCCACCGCGATGGCCACACCTGCCAGGCTTTTGGCGACACTTTCATTGGAGGCAGCGTAAGCACCGGCCACCCCCGAGATCACCGCTACCATCAAGTCGAGCAAGGTCGGTGACATGCGCGACATCATTTCCGGTGTCGCCGTCTCCAGCGGGATACTCCAGGCCATCAGGATTGCGCATAACAAACCCCACGCCACGCCGATACCCAGCGTGCGCAGGGCACCCCGGATGAGGGACGAATCGGTACGCGCCAGGCCCATTGCCAGTGAAACAATGGGCGACATCAGTGGCGCGAGTATCATCGCGCCGATGATGACCGGAGCCGAGTTGGCGTAGAGACCGGACAGCGCGAGCAGGGCGCTCAGTATCATCAACACCTGGAACGTGGAGGTGGCCCGGGCGTTGTCGCGCAGCGAAACAAACAACTCCCGGTATTCCTCTTCACTGGCGTGGCGGAACATCGGCAGGGGCTTGTCCGACAGGGCACGCGCACCGCCATTGGTGGGCACATTATCCATTCTGACCGTGTCTTTCTCTCGCGTTGCCACCAGCGCAGCATTGGCTGCCAGAGCCGGACCCGGCAGTAAACTCATGCGCTGTTCCAGCACCTGGAACTCCACGCTCTGGGCGTGCACCGGCTTGCCGTCAAGCAGATACTCGACTCCACCTTGCATGGCTTCAATCGACAGATGGCCACTCTGTACCAGGCCCAGCGAAGCTGGTAAGCGACTTAATTGGATACGCGGCGGCCACAGCAGTCGCAGCACAAACCACAGGTAGTTAAGCACTGATCTCGGCGCCAGGGCCAGCAGCGTGACACGCCCATCATTGATACCCAGATCACCGCTGAAACGGCGCCCTACCAGAGAACTGCGGTTGTGACCCACAACCAGCATACCCAGGGCTGCCAGTTCAAGTTTGCGATCCTTGCCGGTCGTTAACCGATAGGGGCTCAGGCGTAATTGTGTCAAGCCGCGCAGGGCACCTCGAAAGGTGCTCCAGCGGGTTTGTGGACGGTTGATGTCGTAAGGGCGCAGGGTCAACACCTTTCCCAACACCACCGAGGAAAAAACCAGTTCGCCGTTGCAGGTAATGACATCCGCTTCAATCACGGGCGAGTCGCGGTAATGGGCAACCAGGGCAGACAGTTCTCCCTGGGCGCCCATTGATCCGCATGCGTGGGGCGCCGCCGGGTGTGGTAACACCCCGATTTCCCATTGGCGCTCAAGTGCCAGCGGGGTCAGATCGCGAAATTGCTCATCACTGAGGCACGCGAGCACGCGCGCTCGAACCGGCAAATTGTCCCGCTCACTCCAGGGTCGAGCGGCAAATTCACAGGCAGCCAGCAAGGCATCCTGCTGTTCCTGTGGGAGCTGGGTGTCGTAAAGCAGAAACATCGCGGCACGAGGGGGGACCTCGTCGGCGACTTCAAGGGCAGGATCAGTCACCACCAAACTCCTGTGCAAACAACTTCAGTCGTGAATCGTCACGGACTACACCGTCGTGATCCGGCAGATAAAAAGTGCCGTTAAACCGGGCGACATCTTCACCATCGCACACCACCGCACCGCTGGCGAAACCGAAGCGCCGACGCACTTCGACGCGATCGGTGAAGGCTTCAATCCACCGACCACGCTTGGCCGCACGGATGAAATCCAGGCTGAGATTGATGGTAGGTGCCCCACCGATAGTGCCGCGCTGCCGATTGATATTGTGCGCCGCCGCCACATCGGCCAGTGAGGCCAGCACTCCACCGTGGCAGATGCCCATCATATTGCAGTGTTGGTCTTCTACCACCAGGCCAAAGCGTGCCGCGTTGTCCGACACACAGTGGAACAGGGGTTGCAGTGCATCGATAAACCCAAGGCCTGTGGTCAAGGCCGTAAAGCCCTCGGGAATGCCTGCCTGTTCGCCCATGCTGCCTCCTAAAAAATGCCCATTTGAATGCCGGTCATCAGCCCCTGCCCCAGGTCCCGCGCCTGAGCCAGTCCCGCTTCCTCTACTTCCCCGCGGATAATCAGGGGTTCCACGGCTTCTACCAGCGGGTAGCCCGAGAGGATACGTTGCGCCTGAGCCACGGCGCCACGACCATCATTGCCCGCACCAATCACCAGTCCGTAGGGCCGCACCACACCTACGTCAATAGCGGGATAGAAGGTCCTGTCGAGAAAATCCTTGATCGAACCGGCCAGGGTGCCCGAGTTCTCCGCCGCCACCAGCAACAGGCCATCGCAGTGAATGAGATCCTGTGTGTCAGCGTCCCAGGCCCGACGGCAGATTACCTGCGCCTCTCCCGCCTGCCGGGCCCCGGCCACCGCCGCCTGCGCCAGCCTGGCACTGTTGCCACTCTGGCTATGGTAGATCACCAGCAGGTTCTTCATCACTTCCCTCTTCCGGAACGGCGGGTCTTAAACGGCCTGGAGCACAGGCTATCCCCCGACTATCCACGACTTGTCTGTGGATAACTGTGGGGACACTGCATCAGAAAAGTTATCCACAGGCATTTGCGAGGTCAGCACCAACCGCTAGTCCCTATCGGCAATTTGACGCCGAAAAATACTTAAATCAATGACTTAGCTATTTTTTATAGGCTCCGGAGAAAAGCACCCACTGAAAACTCTGTAAATAAAGGGGTCTCCGTGACCGTGTGCATAACACTTTGCAATCTCTGTTAGGACGCACTGACCCCACAGGGCCCAACATACCTTTAGTTTCCTATTTCGGCCTGCAGCTATATTGCACCTAGCCTGCGCTCAGGCGGGCTTGCAAATGCGGAAGCAGCAGTGAATCCGCGTGTTGCGGGCAAAGTCGGGATCGATGGTGTCAGCACTGATGTCCTCAATAGTCGCTTCGGGCAGGCAGTCCTCGGCCAGGCGAAATCCTCGCCGATTGTTGGAGAAGTACAGCACCCCGCCCGGGGCCAGTAACTCCCAGGCTGAAGCCAGCAGGTCCGGATGATCCCTCTGCACGTCAAAGCTGTCATCCATCCGTGCTGAATTGGAAAAAGACGGTGGGTCGAGCAGGATCAGGTCGTACTGCTCACGACAATCGCGCATCCAGGCGCGGCAATCCGCCCGCACCACCTGGTGCCGCCCTTCGGCCAAGCCATTGTTAGCCAGATTCTTCTTCAGCCAGCCCAGGTAGGTATTCGACAGATCCACGCTGGTCGTCGCGCGCGCCTGCCCCAGAGCAGCGTGCACGGTGGCCGCGCCGGTGTAGCAAAACAGATTGAGAAAGCGCTTCCCCGCGGCCTCCCGGCCCAAGTGCAGGCGCAGTGGGCGGTGGTCGAGAAACAGGCCGGTATCGAGGTAATCCCAAAGATTGATGAGCAGTTTCGCCGGCCCCTCAGTGACCGATAGCAGTTCACCACGGGCGGCTTCCTTGCGGTACTGGGATGCGCCGCGCTGACGCTGGCGCTGTTTGAAGGCCACCCGCTCCGGCGCCACTTCCAGGGCACCGGGAATAGCCTGGGCCACCTCGTCCAACCGCCGCGCCGCGGCGGACTCATCCACGCCAGAAGGCGCCTTGTACTCCGCCACATGCACGTGCTCGCCATAGATATCTACCGCCACGGCATACTCCGGCATGTCGGCGTCGTAGAGGCGGTAGCAGGCGATGTCATTGTCCCTGACCCAACGTGCCAGGCGACGCCGATTCTTTTTCAATCGGTTGGCGAACATGGTCGCCCCTTCCGTCAGGGGCTGGGCCTGCTGCTCCACCGAAGAGGGCGATTCCCCGGCGGGAAGCGGCGGCCGTTGCGCCGCCAGGTCAAACAACAACAGACTGGAAGCCAGGGCGCCGTTATAAAACGCGTAGCGTTTGTGGCTGCGCAAGCCAGTGGCCTTGCCCAACTCGCGATCGGCGGTGAACACCGCCGCTTGCCAGCGGGGGAACTCGCGCTGCATTACCCGGCCCAACTCGGCATAGAGGAATACCAGGCTCTGACGTTCACCGAGGCGTTCGCCATAGGGCGGGTTGCAAATTATCAGGCCCCGTTCCAACGGCCGATGGGTCGGCTTTCGCAGTTCCGCCAATGGCTTGCAGCTAACGCGAACCTGGGCTTCCAGGCCCGCGCTGCGAATATTCTCTTCCGCGCGGCGGATGACGCGTGGGTCGGCATCGTAGCCGCGAATTTCTGGCAACTCGCGCGCACGGCCCCGCTCTGCACGGGTTCGAGCATCGCTCAGGATCGCCTGCCACTGCTGCTCATTGTGACCGGGCCAGGCTTCAAAGCCCCAATGACGCCGTGCCAACCCTGGTGCGATATCCGCCACCATCATGGCACCTTCCAGCAAGAGCGTGGCCGAGCCACACATGGGGTCGATCAGCGCGCCGCCCGCTGCGGCCATCCCGAGCCAGTCCGCGCGCAGCAACAAGGCCGCGGCCAGGTTTTCTTTCAGGGGTGCAGCGCCAGCCTGCCGGCGGTAGCCGCGCCGGTGCAGACTCTCTCCCGCCAGGTCCAGCGCCACAGCCACCCGACCACGCGAGAGTCGCACATTGATCCGCGTGCGGGCTTGTTTCAGATCCACTGAGGGGCGCGGCAGGCCTTGATCGCGAAAGTAATCAACGATGGCGTCTTTGCTGCGCTGTGCGCCGAAGCGTGTATGACGGATATCCCTGCTCTGGCCGGTGAAATCCACCGCCAAAGTAGTATCGGCGGGCATCACGGTGGACCAGTTCACCGCGCGCAGGCCGGCGTAGAGCGCATCAGCTGTTTCAGCCTCGAAACTGGCCAGCGGCCGCAGGACTCTGTTGGCAAGGCGGGACCACAGGCAGGCGCGATAGGCCAGTGCCAACGGACCGTCGAAGTACACGCCGGCGACACTCTCTTTTACCGCATCGGCACCCAGTGTACTCAGCTCAGTTGCCAGCAAGCCCTCCAGCCCCTTGGGACAGGTGGCGAACCACTCGCCTCTCATTCCTCCCTGCACCACGTTGTCAAATGCTCCAGGGATGCTTGTTGTCGGCGTGTTCAGTCATAAAATTGCAATATCCTGATAAGCAGCGGCAGGCTTATAACGAATTGGTTGTTCACATGGCCAGACGAGTCTGTTCTTATGAACATGACCCGGGCGTCTTCTGGCACGGCAGTTCTGTTCGGCGCGCAAACTTGTCACACGGCCACTCGTGTCGTCCTGACGAGCAGCGAGCATCACAGCGACTGAACAGGCGCATCCTATACCAATCTTGCGCTGACACAAATGTGCCAGTTTCCGGGCCCTTCTCTCTCCAGCTGACAACAGGAGCCGGCTTTCATGAAAAGACAGAAACGGGATATGAACTCCAGAGCATTTGATCGTGGTTACCAGGCCGGCGTGACCGGCCGCAGTAGCGAAAGCTGCCCGCACGAGGCCGACAACGCCCGACAGTTCTGGATGTCGGGTTGGCGCGAGGGCCGCAGCGATCAATGGGATGGGTTCACCGGCACTTCGGGGGTGCATAAACTCCGCCCCTGACCCGTCTCTCAAGCCCGCCCTCGCGGCGGGCTTTAACCGTGAACTGGCGCCTCGTGCAAACTGCTCTGGGCGAGGTCCAACAACTCCCTGTTGGCCACCGCAAACATAGAAAAGTCCGGAATATGCGTAGAGTGTAGCTCCGTCAGCATCTCCCGCCAGCGATTGACCAGCGCCTGCTGGTGTTCCTCCCAACGTTCCAGACAAGCCATCATGTCACCGGTGTCGCACATGTGCCGTATTGCACCGATTGCCAGTGCCCGCTGTTGCCATTCCAGGTCTTCCAGGTAGGTGTCGCGCGCCAGGCCCTGCCATTCGTTGTCCACTTTGGCGCGATTGATCTGCAGGGCAAACCAGTCCAGTTCCAGACGCTGACCGAGCAGGAAATACAGCTGCGCAACATCCGCAATTTTGGCATCGACTTCGCGGCTGGCCTGAATAATGCCAAGCACGATGTAAAAGCGGCCAGCGCCGGCAACTTGTTGCGCCAGTTCCTCGGGCACGCCGGCCTCAGTGTATTTTTTGAGCTCCGCCACGTATCCGGCGGCCTGCCCACCTTTGAGCAGGTCCGGCATTTGGGCGCGCAGCCCCTCAACTCCTTCGCGGAACTCTTTCACCAGCCGACTGGGTTTTAACTCGTGTCGGCGATTGCGCAACAACCAACGACTGGCGCGCCGCACCAGTCGCACCAGATCGATCATCATTTCCAACTGGACGGCGCTTTCGACCTGGTGATCCAGCCCCTCAATTGCTTCCCACAGGCGGGGCACGTCGAATATCTCCGTGACCGCGATGTAGGCGCGAGCGGAATCCGCGTAAGTCGCCCCCGTGGCTTTTTGCAGGCGCAAAATAAAATTAAGGCCCATACGATTGACGATGTCGTTCCCGATCTGGGTCGCCATGATTTCACGACGCAGACGGTGTGCCTGCACTTCGTCGGGATAGCGTTCTACCAACTGCGCCGGGAAGGCCGTGGTGACAGCGCGGGCAAACAGAGGATCACCGTCCAGATCCGATTCGCTCAGCGCCTCCTTCAGAATGGCTTTGCTGTAGGACACCAGAATGCTCAGCTCCGGCCGGGTCAGACCCTTACCCTGTGCCCGACGTTCGGCCAGATCCTCGTCAGAGGGCAGGAATTCCAGAGCGCGATCCAGACTGCCACGGGATTCCAGCTTTTCGATGAAACGTCGATATTCGCCGCTGCGCTCGATGGCCTGGTGCTCTACCAGACTGATCGCTTGCGCCTGACGATAATTGTTGTGCAATACCAATTCAGCGACAGACTCGGTCATCTCTTCCAGCATCTGGTTGCGATGCTTCTCGGTCAGATCCCCCCGGTCGACCACCGTATTCAGCAGAATCTTGATATTCACCTCATGGTCGGAGCAATCGACCCCGCCCACATTGTCGATAAAGTCGGTGTTGGAATGACCACCGTGCAGCCCATACTCCACCCGGGCCAACTGGGTCAGCCCGAGGTTGCCCCCCTCACCTACCACCCGGCACTGCAGTTGGTTGGCGTCTACGCGCAGACCGTCGTTGGCCTTATCGCCAACATCGGTGTGGCTCTCCAGGCTGGATTTCACATAAGTACCAATGCCGCCGTTCCACAACAGATCCACCTTGGCGCGCAACAGGTGGTTAATCAGTTCATTGGGTGTTAACTGATCGGCACGAATGCCAAAACGCTTCTTCATTTCGCGGGAGATCGGAATGGCTTTGGCACTGCGATCAAACACACCACCACCGGCGGAAATCAACGACTTGTCGTAATCATTCCAACCGGAACGGGGCAAATCAAACAAACGCTGGCGCTCTTTAAAGCTGGCTGCTGCTTCCGGTTCCGGATCAACGAAGATATGCAGGTGGTTAAACGCCGCCAGCAGGCGAATATGCTCCGACAGCAACATGCCGTTACCAAACACGTCGCCCGACATATCGCCAATCCCCACAACGGAGAAGTCGGTTTCCTGAATGTTAACGCCAAGCTCCCGGAAGTGTCGTTGCACTGACACCCAGGCACCGCGCGCTGTGATACCCATTTTCTTGTGGTCGTAGCCGACACTGCCGCCCGAGGCAAACGCGTCGCCCAACCAGAAACCGTATTCAGCCGACAGTGCGTTGGCGATGTCGGAGAAGGTGGCGGTGCCCTTGTCTGCCGCGACCACCAGATAGGGATCCGGTTCGTCCTTGGCCACCACCTGGGCCGGTCCGATAATGCCGTCGTCGGTGCGGTTGTCGGTGATATCCAGCAGGCCGCGAATAAACAGTCGGTAGCAGGCGATGCCTTCGGCCTGGATGTCATCCCGGGACATATCCGGCTGCATCTGTTTGGCGACGAATCCGCCCTTGGCGCCCACCGGCACAATCACGGCATTTTTTACCTGCTGGGCCTTCACCAGACCCAGCACTTCGGTACGGAAGTCCTCGAGACGATCCGACCAGCGCAATCCGCCGCGCGCCACTTTGCCGCCGCGCAGGTGTACGCCTTCCACACGCGGGGAGTACACGAAAATCTCGAACAGGGGCACTGGCAGTGGCACTTCCGGAATCTGGCGCGGCTGCAGTTTGAAGGAAAAATAGGGCTTGAGGTCGCCACCCTTGTCCTGCTGGAAAAAGTTGGTGCGTACTGTGGCTTTGATCGCGGCCACATACTGCCGGATGATTCGATCCTGACCGAGGTTGGGTACCTGCTCAAGCGAGTCCAGGATACGCTGTTCAACGGCTTGCTCGCGCTGCTCCCGCCAGTCATCGTCACCGTCGAATACGGGTGAAAAGCGGGTCAGGAACAACTCCACCACCGACGAGGCAATGGCCAGGTGATCCGCCATGGTTTCGGCAATGTACTCAACACTGTAGGGAAATTGCAGCTGGCGTAGATAGCGAGCGTAGGCTCGTAGCAGAGCGATCTCGCGCCAGCTCAGGCGCGTGCCGATCAGCAGGCGATTGAAGGAATCGCTTTCCGCTTCGCCGAACCAGATCCGGCTGAAGGCATCAATAAACTCATCCCGCACTTCCTCCAGCACAATGTCGTGAGACAGGCTGTAGATCAGGCTGAATTCCTGAATCCAGAAGCGTTTGCCGTCACTGGCGCGCACACCGTAGGGCCGCTCTGAGACCACGCGCAAACCCAGGTTTTCCAGAATGGGTAGCACGTCCGACAGGGGCAGCGATTTGTCCTGGCTGAACAGGCGCAGGCGCAGCATCTCGTCGCCTTCTTCGAGCAAACGATAGAAGCTGATCGCCAGTTCTTTACCCTGTTCCAACTGGGCGATTTTCTTCAGGTCGAGTACGGCGATACGCGGATCAAAATCATCGCGATAACCAGCGGGGAAGCCGCTGCCCAGTCGCTGGGACACCGCGAGACCCTGCTCCTCACCAAACTCTTCGGTGAGCCGCTCACGCAGCCGGTCTTCCCAGGACAGTGTGGCCTGTACAATCTGTTCTTCGAGTTCCTTCACGTCGTACTCCACAGGGGCGGAAGGGTCCACCCTGAACACAAAATGGCAGCGCACCAGCACCGACTCGGTGAACTGGGTGGTAAATTCCAGTTCTTCGGCCCCGAAGGCCTTGCCCAATATCTCCTGCAGTTCAATTCTCAACTCAGTATTGAAGCGGTCCCTCGGCGCGTAGACCAGGCAGGTAAAAAATTTGCCGTGGACATCGCGTCGCACGAACAACTTCACCAGCCGCCGTTCCTGAATCTGGTTGATCGCCTCGGCCGTCTGATGAAGTTCCAGCGTGCTGGACTGGAATAGTTCGTCGCGCGGGAATAGCTCCAGCACGCGCAACAGCTCCCGGCCGCCGTGACTGTGGCTATCGAGGCCACTCATCTTCATCACTGCTTCTACTTTGCGGCGCAGGATGGGGATCTCCGAGGGACTCATCGTGTAAACGCTGGACGTATAAAGGCCAAGGAAGCGATGCTGACCGGTGACGCGCCCCTCGTCGTCATACTCCTTGACCTCGATGTAGTCGGGGTAGGCCAGACGATGCACGCGTGAACGGATACGGGATTTGGAGAAGCTGAGCTGCTTGCCCATCAATTCTTCACGGCTGAGGTTGCGCAGGTCGTTCTCCAGGTCCCGTACACCGCTGCTGGGCCGCTTCCGCAGCAGACCGAGGCGATGTTTGGGGTCCGCACTGACTTCCACTTCCGCGCCTGCGACACTGACACGCAAATACTCGTAGCCAAGGAAGGTGATATGGAAGCGCTCCAGCCACATCAGGAAGTCGTTCGCTTCCTGGCGCAGATCGGTGTCGATCGCCTCGGCCTCGGCCACTACCGTCATGCAGTGCTGCAGGCGGCTGCGCATGGCATCGAAATCGCCCACCACCAGGGCAACTTCCGCCATTACTTCCGACAGTACATCCCTGAGTTCCTGCAGCTCCTCACCTTCAGTCTCCCGATTGATCTCGAAGTAGAGCAGACTCTCTCGCGAGACCCCCTCCCCTGCCCCATCAGCAAAGCCGCGCAAATCGCCATCGGCATTGCGCCGCACCGGCAGGTTGCAACTGGTGAGACTGTGGATCGTAATGCCGCGCCGGTTCAGCTCGCCACGGACCGATGCCGTACAGAACGGCATATCCGGGCAGAGAATGGCGACAATAGTGTGGCGATTCTCCCAGCCATGGGATTCCATGTCCGGGTTGAACAGGCGCACTTTGGCGGTGCCCGGGGTCCAGTGCTCCATGAAACGGAGCAAGCCATATACGCAGCCGTAAAGATTGTCGGCAGAACGGCCACGCAGGTCTTCCGCGGCATAACTCGCGTAGAACCTGCGGGCCAGGTACTCAAGCGCCTCCCGGTGCTGTGCGTCACTGCGAGTGGAGATCAGCTCGCCCACGCTCACCAGCAGACTTTCCTTCAGGGATTCGAAAGCCATAATTCCAGTATAGTTTTTCATTTTTCTGGTGCGGGTTTGCGGGCCCGCTGTGTTGGGTGAAGTCTAGCGTAAGCGGCGTGTCTTTGTCGGCGTCTGGGACAAGACTACTTTGGGAACTTTTCCGGGTTTCACCCGCTCCAAGGCTCGCCCGTTCGTGGAACGCAACGGGCGCATTGGCTAGAATGCCCAGCACCCGGCCGTAAGGCCGTCCTGAATTTATCGGAGTAACAGTGGCTAGCGCGGATATCAGAACACTTGAGCATTGGCTGGACCAACAGATCGTCGGCCAGCAGCACCTCGTGGAACGCCTCATTATCGCCCTGCTGGCGGATGGGCACTTGCTGGTGGAAGGCGCACCCGGACTGGCCAAAACCCGCGCCATCAAATCCCTGGCGGACGGCCTGGAAGGCAGCTTCCATCGCATTCAGTTCACCCCCGACCTGCTGCCCGGCGACGTAACCGGTACGGAGATCTACCGCCCCCAGCAGGGGAGTTTTGAATTCCAACCGGGTCCGATCTTCCACAACCTGGTGCTGGCCGACGAGGTCAACCGCGCACCGGCCAAGGTGCAATCGGCCCTGCTGGAGGCCATGGCTGAACGTCAGGTCAGCGTGGGCGCCGAAACCCGAACTCTGCCCCCGCTGTTCCTGGTGATGGCAACCCAGAACCCGATCGAGCAGGAAGGCACCTATCCGCTGCCGGAAGCCCAACTCGATCGCTTCCTGCTTCACGTCAAGGTGGACTACCCCAACGCCGCCGCCGAGCGTGCCATCCTGCGCCTCACGCGCGACGAGGCCGGGATGAACGACAGCACCCCACCGGCACAATTGAGCCAGGACGCAGTGTTCACAGCACGCAAAGAAGTGCTGGGACTGCACATGGCGGACGCGGTGGAGGAATACATCGTGCAACTCATCATGGCCACACGCCAGCCCGCCAACTACTCGGAGCAACTGGCCCACTGGCTGGACTATGGCGGCAGCCCACGCGCCACCATCGCGCTGGACCGTTGTGCACGCGCACACGCCTGGTTGCGCGGTCAGGATTTCGTCGGCCCCGACAATGTACAGGCAGTGGTGGCCGATGTGTTGCGCCATCGCCTCTTACTCAGCTTCGAGGCTGAGGCCAACGGCATCACCCCCGACACGGTCATCGACGAGTTACTGCGCCTGGTGCCTGTTGCCTGACCGCCTCATGCAGTCCCTGCCCACCCAACAACCCGCCAGTGGCGCCTACACCGACCTGAATCAACTGATCGGCTTGCGCTACGCCGCTCGCAACCTGCAGATCAGCAAGCGAAAGCGAGCGCTGTCGGTGCTGGCCGGACCGAACAAAAGTAACTTCCGCGGGCGGGGGATCGAGTTCGAGGAGGTGCGGTTTTATCAGCCGGGCGATGACATTCGCACCATCGACTGGCGGGTTACCGCGCGCTCCGGTAGCGCCCATACCAAGTTATTCCGGGAAGAACGCGAACGCCCGGTGCTGCTCGCCGTCGATCAGCGCAGCTCCATGTTTTTTGGTTCCCGGCACTGTTTCAAATCCGTACTGGCAGCACATCTGGCCAGCCTGCTGTGCTGGAGCGCTCTGCACAATGGCGATCGTGTGGGGGGCCTGGTGTTCAACGGCAGTACCCATCGCGAAGTGCGTCCGCGGCGCAGCCGTAACACAGTGCTGTCGCTGCTATCGGAAATTCACGCCTACAACGGGCAATTGCCCGGGGCCGAAGCCGCTTCCCCGGACAGCTTTGCCGATATGCTGGCCAACTTGCGCCGTATCGTACGCCCCGGCAGTACCCTGTTTCTGGTGAGTGATTTCATCGGCAGTGATCACTCCCGCGCCGTTGAGCAACTCAATCGACTGGCCCAGCACTGCGAGATCACTGCGCTGTGCTGCAGCGACCCGCTGGAACATCAGCTGCCAGAAGGCGGCGATTACACCGTGACTGATGGCCAGCAACGCGCCCATCTGGAGACCGGTAACCGCCGCCTGCGGGAACAGTTCCGACAGCAAGCCAGCGAACGACAACACGGGCTGAATCAACAGATGCGCCGCCTGGGTATCCCACTGATACCAGCACGCACGGACACGCCGCCCCTGTCAGTGCTGCAGAACTACTACGGAACGCAGCGACGATGACGCCGGCAGATCCACTTGCGCAACTGCATCCATTGCGCCTCCCCGAGCCGGTGTCCTGGTGGCCACCCGCACCGGGCTGGTGGTTGCTGGCTGCACTGGTGTTCACCGCCATCACTTATGGGCTGTGGTATCTGTGGCGCCGCCATCGCGCCCGTGCCTATCGACGTACAGCCTGTGCGGCCCTGGCCGTGGCCGAGGCCCGATGGCGCACCGACCAAAATGGCAATGAGTATGTTCACTCGGTAAGCAAACTGCTGAAGGCGGTTGCCCTGCGCAGCTTTCCGGCGGCAGAGGTGGCGGCACTGCACGGGGAGCCCTGGCGGGCCTTCCTCAATCAAACCCGGGGCGTCAACATGCCAGGCGTACTGGCGGAGGGCGTCTATCGACCGGCCGTGTCAGAGGTGGAGATCACCGAGCTCGCACCACAGGCCCGGCGATGGCTATTACAGCACCGGAGCGCAACATGATTGAGTGGGTTTGGCCCTGGTTGCTGGTGCTGGCGCCCCTACCCTGGCTGTTGCGCTGGCTACTGCCAGCGGTGCACCGGGCGCCGGCAGCACTGCGTGCACCCTTCTTCGCCCAATGGCAGGCACTGGAAGCCAGCCAGGGCCAAAGTGAGCACGGTTCACGCCTGGCTCACTTGCTATTGTTGTGGCTGATCTGGTTGGCGCTGCTGGTGGCAGCCGCGCGCCCGATGTGGGTGGGCGAACCGATCGAGTTGGCCGACAGTGGCCGCGACCTGATGCTCGCCGTGGACATCTCCGGCAGTATGCGGGCCGAAGACATGCAACTGGGCCAGGTGCTCGTGCGCCGTATCGACGCCGTGAAGCGAGTGGCGTCGGACTTCATCGGCGAACGCCGCGGCGATCGCCTGGGCCTGATCCTGTTTGGTAGCAACGCCTACCTGCAGTCGCCCCTCAGTTTCGATGTTCGTACGGTTACGCGTTTTCTGCAGGAGGCACAAATTGGCTTCGCCGGTCAGGAAACCGCCATCGGGGACGCGATCGGACTTGCGGTCAAGCGGCTGCGAGAGCGCCCCGCCGACAGCCGGGTACTGATTCTGTTGACCGACGGACGCGACACCGCCAGTTCCGTCTCGCCAATGGATGCCGCCGACCTCGCTGCGTCTCTCGGCATTCGCATCTACACCATAGGCATCGGTGCGGAAGAAATGGTGCAACCCGGATTGTTCGGCTCGTCCTTCGGTGCCCGACGGATCAATCCTGCTGCGGAATTGGATGAAGCCACGCTGACGGCTCTGGCGGAGCGCACCGGCGGGCGATACTTCAGGGCACGCGACCCACAGGAGCTGGCCGGCATTTACACTCTGCTGAACGACCTGGAACCCGTGGAACAGGCAACAACACTATATCGACCGCGGCAGGCGCTGTCTTACTGGCCCCTGTTGCTGGCGCTGGTGGCCAGCTTCCTGTTGGCGCTGCTCAATTGGTGGCGCGCTGGCGGATGGCAGCGAGGCGCCGTGTCATGACCATCGGCGCCCTGCACATCCTGCGTCCGGAGATACTGTGGTTATTATTACCGGCCGTGTTACTCGCCTTACTGTTATGGCAAATTCGCCAGCGCGCGGGAGACTGGAGTCGCGTCATTGACCCCCAGTTGTTACCCCTGCTGCTGGGCGAAGGCGAGCGGCAGCGATCTTTCAATCCGCTCCCTCTGCTGCTCATCCTGTGGCTGCTCACCGTCCTGGCAGCCAGTGGCCCGAGTTTTCGGCAGATCCCACAACCCGTGCACCAGAAGCAGGATGCGCTGGTACTGATCCTGGATTTGAGCTACTCCATGCTGGCCGAGGACGTTTCCCCCTCGCGACTGGATCGCGCCCGACAGAAATTGCTCGATTTGCTGAATCTGCGCCGCGAGGGCCAAACCGCGTTAGTGGCTTATGCCGGAGACGCCCACATCGTCAGCCCGTTAACCGATGACAATCCCACCATTGCCAACCTGTTGCCGGCGCTCAGTCCATTGATGATGCCGGTGGCGGGCAGCGACTCCCAGGCGGCGGTGCGACAGGCACTGACGCTGCTGAGTTCCGCTGGCGTACGTGCGGGCAGGTTGTTACTGGTAACCGATGGCGTGCATGCACAGGATCTGGCACCACTGGCGAGTCAACTGCGAAACAGTGGTGCGCAGCTGAACGTACTGGGTGTTGGCACACCCGAAGGTGCGCCTATTCCCCTTCCCCAGGGCGGTTTTCTGAAAGATCGCAACGGTGAGATTGTAATCCCGGCATTACTCGAAGCGCCTCTGGTGGAATTGGCACGAGACAGCGGTGGCCATTATCAGCGCCTGCAACTGGACGACCGGGACATCGCCCCCCTGCTGGAACCACTGGACGAATTGAACGAATCATCCATCGCCCTCGATCGCCGTGCAGACACCTGGGAAGACCAGGGCTACTGGCTCCTGCTACTGGTGCTGCCCGGTGCCCTGCTGGCATTCCGGCGTGGCTGGGTGGCCTGTGCGTTGCCCTTGCTGTTACTGGCGGAACCCCAAACAGCCAATGCGTTTGAATGGCAGGACCTGTGGCTAACGCCCGACCAACAAGGGCAACGTGCACTGGCCGAGGGCGACGCCGAGGCCGCCGCCAGTTTGTTTGACAATCCTCAGTGGCATGGCAGCGCGGCCTATCAGGCCCAGCAGTATGAGTCGGCGGAGCAGGCCTTTGCCCAGGGCGATAGTGCCAACGACTGGTACAACCGCGGCAACGCCCTCGCCCGTGGTGGCAAACTGGAAGAAGCACTTGCCGCCTATCAGGAGAGCCTGGCGCGGGACCCGGACCGAAGCGACGCGAAGGAAAACCTGAATCTGGTGGAAGAATTGCTGGAGCAACAAAAACAACAGGAACAGGAACAGGAACAGGAACAACAGCAACAGTCGCAGGACGGCGAACAGGAAAACAGCGACCAACAGGCAGACAATCAACAACAGCAAGACCAGCAAAACGCTGACCAGGAACAGGGCCAGAACCAGCAGCAACAATCTGATCCTTCTTCCTCACCGACTGAAGACAGCGCAAACCAGCCCTCTGAGCAAGAGCAAAAACAAGACCAGGCGCAGTCCGACGACAAAACTGAGCAGGATGAGCAAGAGGAACAGCAGCAAAGCGCGGAATCGGGCAAAGAAGAAGGCGATCCCGCTGATAACGAACAAAGTTCAGCTCAGGCCAATGCCGCCCCGGTAGATCCGGAGGCACTCGAAGATCAGCAGGCCATGGAACAATGGCTGCGCCGGGTACCGGACGACCCGGCGGGTTTGCTGCGTGAGAAATTCCGTTACGAAAGCCGCCAGCGCGAACAGGCGGGACAAAGGAAAGACAACGATGTGTTTTGGTAGGACTTGCTTACTCTTGCTAGCCGTATTGCTGAGCCCGACGGCGCTGGCGGCACTGGAGGCGCGTATCGATCGCGATCGTGTGGCCCTGGGGGACAGCCTGGAGCTGGTTGTTGTTGCCACCGAAGGTGAGGATGTAGCTGACATCGACCTGGCCCCGCTACAGCAGGATTTCGTGATCATGGGGCGCTCCACCCGCAGCAGCATGAGCATCACCAATGGTCGCCGTGAAAGCACCACCGAACTGATCATGCAGATCTCACCGCGCCGCAGTGGATCTCTGACGGTGCCCATACTGGCTGTGGACGGCCAGCGGACTCGCCCCCTGTCTCTGCAGGTAGGACCCGCGCCTGACAGTAGCGCAGGGGATACCGATGTATTTTTTGAGGCGGTGCTGGACCGCGAGGAAACCTGGGTCCAGGGGCAGGTGATACTGACCTTGCGATTGCATCAGGCGGTTAACCTGGAAGCACGTTCCATCTCCGAATTGAAACTCGACACTGCGTATGTGCACACGCTGGAACAAAATTCCTTCCAGCGACAGGTCAATGGTCGGCCCTTCCTGATAACCGAGATCCGCTACGCCCTGTTCCCGGAACAAAGTGGCGAGTTGGTGATTCCCGCCCAGACCTTCTCCGGGCGCGAGACTCGACCACGCCGGTCACTGTTCGACAACAATAGTGGCCGCCTGATCAGCCGCAGCACTGAACCCGTGTCTATTGAAGTGAAATCACGACCCCAGAGCTTCCCGGCGGGCAGCACCTGGCTACCAGCGCGAGATCTGGTCATCAGTGAGCAGTGGTCAAGCGATCCGGAGCAACTCGCTGTGGGGGAATCAGTAACGCGAACTCTCTCGCTCAATGGATACGGATTGCAGGGCGCCCAGCTACCCCCGATGGAGCCGCCGTCGTTGCCGGGCTTGAAAATTTACCCGGATCAACCCGACATCAGCGACGGCCAATCCAGCGATGGACTCATCGGCAGACGCAGCGAGAGCGCCGCCTTCATTGCCACCGAACCCGGCAATTACACCCTGCCGGAGCTCCGCATTCCCTGGTGGGACACCAACGCCGACACCCTGCGCTGGGCGATTTTACCTGCGCGAAACATTATGGTGACCGGTAGCGCTGTCACGCAGCCTGCCACAGAACAGTCTACTTCCCAGGCGCCAACCACGGCACCGGGCCCAAGCAGCTCAACTGTGAGCCCGAATCTGTGGCTTTGGCAGTGGGTGGCGGTGATCAGCAGCGCTGGCTGGTTGGTGACGCTATTCGTGTTGTGGCGCCGTCCCGCATCGCAAACCGTCGCAAGGTCAGCACCAGTATCAGGTGGCGAAAAAGAAAAAGCGCTATTCGCAGAGCTGGAACGCGCCTGTCAAAACCACGATGCACGGGCAGCGCGACAGGCACTCGGCCGTTGGGCCAGCACACAACCCGGGTTTAGCACTCGCTCCGGACTGCAGGGCTTTGCCGAATCCCACAACGAAGCGGCTTTGAGCGCGGCGCTTAGTGAACTCGATGCCTGCCTGTACCGGAGCGAGACCAACACCCCGTGGCGGGGTGACGCCCTGCTGGCCAGTCTGAAATCGGTGCGCAACCAGCCTCCGGCAAGTCACAACCCGCAGGATGGCCTGTCGCTCTACCCGGAGTAGGCCGGAGTAGGCCAGAGTAGAGCGGCCTGCGTCAGTTATCGTCCTGTAGCGACTTGGACACCACTTCATACACATCCGGCGAAAGGCTGCCCTTGCCGAGAATGCGTTCCAACTGGCCTTTCATACTATCCGCACCGGCGCCGTATTTGCGCCAGCGCGTGAGCGGGGTCAGCAGTCGGGATGCAATTTGCGGGTTCAAGGCATCCAGCTCGAGAATCACATCCGCCAACAGGGCGTGACCCGACCCATCAGTTGCGTGGAAATTGATCGCATTGCCGTTGCCGAAGGCACCAATCAGCGCGCGTACCTTGTTGGGATTGCGTAAATCAAAGGCGGGGTGCTCCATCAAGGCTCGTACCCGCTCGACGCCACCGGGTGTTGGATCCAGCGCTTGTACTTGCAGCCAGTGATTCACTACCAGGGTTTCCGATTTCCAGCGCTGGTAAAAGTCAGCCAACACCCGATGGCCCGTATCGGCATCGCCATACCAGGCCAACACACGCAGTGCCGCGAGGCGGTCGGTCAGGTTATCGGCCTCGGAAAATTGTGTTTCAGCCAATGCCAGCGCGCCGTCAGAGCTACAGGCCAGATAGTCCAGGCACACGTTGCGCAAACTGCGCGCGGCAATTTGCGCTGCATCGGCCTGGTAGCTTTCGCGATTGGTTAACGCCTCATACCGCGCGCTCAATGCCGCCACATTGGCCTCCGCAATGGCCTGTTTGACCGCATTACGGGCAGCGTGGACACTCGCCACGTCCGCCGGCACACTGCGATCGGCCAGGTAATTTTCCGCCGGTAATTGCAGCATCAAGGCCACCATCGCCGGGTCGAGTGCGTCGTCTTCCAGCAAGGCGCCACAAGCGGTGGCGAGGCGAGACTCGGCGAGCGCTTCCCCGGCGCCGCCCTGCGCGCGGCGAATGGTATTTTCGGCCAGTATCTGGCTGGCATCCCAACGTACAAAGCCGTCCTGATCCCGGCTCATGAGTGCGGCCAAATCACTGTCACTAAAGGCGTAGTCGAGGTTTACCGGTGCCGAGAAACCGCGCAGCAGTGAGGGTACCGGGCGCTCGTTAACACCGCTGAATACAAAGGTTTGCTCGGCCTCTTCTACCACCAGTGTCATTTCGGTGTTATCGGCCACATCGGGGTCGGGCGCGCTGTCTTTCAGGGTCAGTCGCAGATTGCCCGCTTCCCCGAGCAAACCCAGGGTTAGCGGAATCACTTGCGGTTCCTTGTTGGGCTGCCCCGGCGTGGGTGGGCAGTGCTGGGCTACCTGCAGCTGGTATTCACAGGCCTCCGCATCGTAATGATCACTGACTGTCAGCCGTGGTGTACCGGCCTGTGAGTACCAACGGCGAAAACGCCCCAGATCGACACCGCTGGCGTCCTCCATCGCACGTACGAAATCCTCACAGGTTACCGCCTGCCCATCGTGGCGCTCAAAGTACAAATCGCTGCCGGCGCGGAAGTGCTCCGGTCCCAGCAAATTACGAATCATCCGAACTACTTCGGCACCCTTTTCATACACAGTCAGGGTGTAAAAATTGGAGATCTCGATATAAGAGTCCGGCCGTACCGGGTGTGCCATGGGGCCGGAGTCTTCGGCAAACTGGGCACTGCGCAGTACATTGACGTCCTGCACACGCTTGACCGTTCGCGAACCCATATCGGAGGAAAACTCCGCGTCACGGTATACGGTGAAGCCCTCCTTCAGGCTGAGCTGGAACCAGTCACGACAGGTGACCCGATTGCCAGACCAGTTGTGGAAGTACTCGTGAGCAACGATCGCCTCCACCGTCTGAAAACCTGCATCCGTGGTGACATCCGGTGTGGCCAGCACACAGGAGGTGTTGAATATGTTGAGGCTCTTGTTCTCCATCGCCCCCATGTTGAAGTCATCTACGGCGACGATGTTGAACACGTCCAGGTCGTATTCGCGACCAAAGACTTCCTCATCCCAACGCATGGAGCGCTTCAGGGAATCCATGGCGTGGGCGCACTTATCCAGGTCGCGCGCCTCCACATACATGTGCAGGTCCACTTCGCGACCGTTACAGGTCGTATAACGGTCAGTGACAGCAGCCAGATCACCAGCGACCAGCGCGAACAGGTAGGCCGG
The DNA here is from genome assembly GCA_030427085.1 of Gammaproteobacteria bacterium. GTDB lineage: Bacteria > Pseudomonadota > Gammaproteobacteria > Pseudomonadales > Halieaceae > JAUHXH01. The sequence continues at coordinate 974,726 of JAUHXH010000001.1, forward strand.
CTTGGGATGGGGGTCGTGCCAGGTGACGGCGTGACGCCCGCCCTCCCGCTGCTCGCGAGCGATTTCATTGCCATTGCTCAACAGTATCGGATAACGCGTCGCGTCGGCCTCGATCTCCACCGTGAATACGGACATCACATCCGGCCGGTCGAGGTAATAAGTAATCTTGCGGAACCCTTCGGCTTCACACTGGGTACAAAACATCGTGCGTGACTTGTACAAGCCTTCCAGCGAGGTGTTATTTTCCGGGTGAATGCGGGTCACGCAGCGCAAGGAGAAAGGTTCTGCGGGTGGCGCGTGTACCACCAGACCGTCGTTGTCGAGGTGGTATTCATCCGCCTGCAGGACGCGTCCATCTACAGCGATTTCGACCAGCTCCAAATCCTGCCCGTGCAGGTTAAGCGGCTCGCCTGCGCGGGTGTCAGTATTGCGCCGCAGGGTGAGGGTTGAGCTGACCTCACTGCCCTCCTCCGCAAGATTGAAAGCCAGTTCGGTAGTCGTGATCAGGTATTCGGGTGCGCGGTAGTCTTTGAGATAAATCGCGCCGGGTTGTGCGTCTCTCACGCTGCCTCCAGGCTCAAATGGTAACCGCCGTATTTGCGGATATTGATAACGCCGGTGTCGAAAATAAGGTACTGCCCTTTGATGCCCTGCAGCGTGCCTTCCACCAGCGGATTTTTGTCGAGGTTGAAAGACACAATCTTGCTGGGAAATTCCTCGACCGGATAGTCGATCGCCACCACCGATTCGTCCGTCAGCGGGACGATTGCCTGCAAGCCGAAGCGATCCTGCAGCGCCTGGATGGCGCCTTCGCCCTGGCTGAACAGGTTTTCCCGCGCGGCCAACAGGTCTACCGGTTCACCGTTGCCCTTCAACAGCGCGCGCCAGTTGGTTTTATCCGCCAGGAAATCCTTGAAGCTGTCTTCCAGCAGGCCCGATTGGAAACGGCTCTGCACGCGGAACACCGGCAGTGCTTGCGTCGCCCCCTGGTCCATCCAGCGGGTGGGAATCTGGCTGTGGCGGGTGATGCCCACCTTCAATCCCGACGTGTTGGCCAGGTACACGAAGTGATCAATCATGCAATTGGCCTCACCCCACTCCGGTTCGCGGCAGGTACCAGCGTCGAAATGACACTTTTCAGGACTGACAATACAGCTGTCACACTGGGCCAGTCGTTTAAAACAGGGGTAACAATAGCCCTGGCTGAAACTCTTGTTGGTTTTGCGATTACAGTGAACACAGTGGATGGCACCTTCCCAGCGCAGGCGCAGTGTGCTGCCCAGCAAGGGATTCATGGCCACATGGGCGTCACCCAGAGGTAACTCGTAACTGACAGGTTGTTCCAGGGAGGTACGCATTTTGCGCACGAGGCCGCTAGCAAGGACTTCACTCACAATTATTCTTTCCAGTTGAGAGGCTGTGGGTCATCGCAGGTGTCACCGTCTTTATGACCGCGATCGATAAAGCCGACACGCTCCTGCTCGGGCAAGTGGGATTCACCCCAGGCGATAATCGCCTGCATGCAGGTAGCTTTTTGCTCGGCGGTGAGTGCGCGCCCGTCGGGCCACTTGCCCAGTTCGACAGCACGTTGCAGGTTGCGATAAACCTCGGGGGTCATCTGCTCGATCAAATTACGGTAATCCACGGGGTACATCCACAGCGTTGAAAACGCGCGATTATAACACCTCAACCCCGGTCGCCGAGGCTCGCGAAGATAGCGCCCAAAGCGGCGCCGGCAAGCAATCCGCCGAGATGGGCAGCATTGGCGATGGCACCGAAGCCCAGCGCTTCGACCAAACCCGCCAGGCACAACAGCAGCCAGCCGATCATCAACAACATCACCGCCCGTGGCGGCTCCAGTTGCCAACTGGGGCGAATGCGCGAGCCGACCCAGGAAAATCCGAGCAAGCCGTACACCACCCCCGACATACCGCCAAAAATGGCGGGACCACCAAAGGCGTACTGGGCATAGTTGGACACCGCAGCAATCGTCAGCACCAGCAGTAATAAATGCAGGCTGCCCAGGCGCTGTTCGACGCGGCCGCCCAGATCCCACAACCACAGGCAATTGAAGGTGACGTGCAGCCACCCGAAGTGCAGGAATGCTGGCGTTATCCAGCGCCAGGGGGCGCCATCCATCGGCAATTGACGCAGGCTGCCGCCCACCACATCGAAGGGGGTAAAGGTCAAGGCGCGCAACCACTGCACCGGCGCGCCAAAATAAATTACCGCGAAGCCCGCCAGACTGAGCGCGATCAATACCAGAGTTGCGGGTCGGTGCCACACGGCAGCTGCAGCGTACGGCGTGGCCGGTGGCGCTTTGCGCGACAGTTCGATGCGCACTTCTCCGGCACGCCAGCGGCGATACAACTCCTGCACTGCCTCGGCTTCCTCTGCCGTGGCCACCATTAACTGCTGGTGGCCATTGGCCTCATAGATCCTGTGCACCAGACCCTGCTGGTGGAGCAAAGCGGTCAGGGGCAGCAGGTCCTCGTTAGCGGGGACGCTGAGGGCGGGTACATCAAGTGACATCATTCAACCAGGGCATTGCTCCAGCGCAGCTTGTCGCGGCAACTGGCGTAAAAACTGTGTTCCAGCGGGTGGATCAAGGTGAGTTTGTGGGGCTTTTTGCGCACCACAACCGCATCACCGGGGCGCGCCGTCATGTTGACCTGTCCGTCGCAGGTAACGGGCGGGTGAATCCGGTTGCGGGGCGCGATATCGATGCGGATTTCACTGTCACCATCGAGCACGATGGGGCGGCTGGCAAGTGTCTGTGGAAACATCGGCACCAGTACCACTGCGTTTAACGACGGGTGCATAATTGGGCCACCACCAGACAGCGAGTAAGCCGTGGAACCGGTGGGGGTGGACACAATCAGGCCGTCGGCGCGCTGGCGGTAAACGAAACTGTTGTTGACCCGCAGTTCAAATTCGATCATCTGCGCCGACGTACCGGAGTTCACCACGATATCGTTCAGCGCGTCGCCTCGCGCCACCACTTCCCCGTCGCGCACTACTTCGGCATCCAGCAGGAAACGCTTTTCGGCCTCGTACCGGCCGGCCAACACTTCCGGGATCTGGCGCTGCATTACGTCGGGGGTTATATCGGTGAGGAATCCCAGTCGTCCGCGGTTCACACCCAGCACCGGCGTTTCGTGACGCGCGAGGTTGCGCGCCGCACTGAGCAGACTACCATCACCACCGATGACAATAACCAGGTCGCAGTAGGCGCCGATCTCATCGCGTGTGGCCACCCGCTGGCCGTGGTCGGGCTTCAGGGCGGCGAGCCGGTCTTCGAGCAGGATCTCGATATTCTGCTCTTGCAGCAGCGCGAGCAGTGGTTCGAGCACGTCGATCAGGCCAGCTTGCTGACTGCGGCCCAGCAGGCCAATTTTTGAAAAGGACGCCTGCATGGGCATATCCGCGACAAAAGGGCTGATATTATTAACACAGCCGACCATCAGGAGAAAGCGCCCTTGGATTTGCGCCAGTTCAGGCACCGTCACGTTCGCGACCTGGCCTGGGCTGTATTCGGGCCATCCCTGCTCGACACGCCGGCATTACCCGATGCAGGTGACATAGAGAATTGCCGGCCTTTGTTAAACCCGCAGCGCCAGCAATGGCTGCAGCAAGTGGATCACGCACCCGAAGCGCTACAGAATTATGTGCGGGACGTCAGTCGCCTGGGGCTGTATTTCGAACGGCTGTGGCAGTTTTTCCTCACGCACGATGCGCACTGGCAATTGCTACATCACAACCTGCCGGTGCGTCGTCAGGGTAAAACGCTGGGTGAGTTTGACCTGATCTACCAGGATCACGACACGGGTACGGTCTGGCATCTGGAACTGGCCGTGAAATTCTATCTGGGCACCGCGCCTGCGAACGCCTCTACCTACTCCCACTGGTTAGGACCGGGACGTAAGGATCGACTGGACCTGAAAGTGGATCACCTGATGCAGCGCCAGACACAACTGGCTGAACGGGAGGAGGCCAGAAAACTGCTGAGCCACCTGGACTTGCCGACGCCCAGACGACAGGCGGAAGTGAAGGGTTACCTGTTCGCGCAGGAGCCCTCCCCCACTCCACCGGCTTTGACCGGGGGGCAAGCAATCTCGCGCTGGTTACCGCTGCCCCGGTTTCAGGCCGAGCCCGAGGCAGATTACCTTGTCCTGCCACGTCTGGCGTGGCTCTCGCCGCACTACTGTGAGGATCCGGCTGGCATTCAGGGGCCTGATGCGCTGTCAGCCCAACTGGCGCAACTGTTCGACGAACATCCCCTGCCCAGGCTTGTGGTAAGGCTCGATACGGATGGCTGGGAGGCCGAGCGCTTTTTTGTGACGCCGGCGCAATGGCCTGCGCCCTCGCCCCGCTAAGAGGGCGCGTGCTGTTTGGCCTGCGCCTCGTATTTTTTGCACTCGTCAGTCTGGGTGCGATTGCGGCCAATCTCTTCGCACGACAGCGCTGAGAGGCTACGCATACAAGCCAGGGCTGGTTTGTAAAGCGCATGTCCCGTTGGCACTTCCTGGTAATTGCGCCGCATGCTGGCACACATATTCTCCACCATAGGCATGACCATATCGCGAATTTCAGGCGTCACTTCCTCAACATTCATGCTCTCGAGGGTGCAGGTTTTCACCTTCTCGCACAGTTGCATGGAGGCGTCGACAAACTCATCGGCGTGAGCAACGCCGCCCGCGCCGGCGGCCAGCGTAAAAGAAAAAAACATAGCTCTGGTGATCACGGAGATCCCCCTTAATCAGCGGTGAAAGTGAAAGCTTGAGCATAGCCCAGCAACGCATGAGGGCAAATATTGCGGCATTAGAAGCACCATCAACTGCGGCGTAAAGGCCCGACGAACAGCGCAAAACTCATCACACACAGCACCCCCGCCAGCAGGAACGGCGCTCCAGGAAAATAAAACGGCGTGCTGGGGCCAGTGAAATAACCAAACAGGCCCGTCATCAGCGGTGGACTGAGGATGGTTGCCAGGCTGAGCACGCTACCCAGTGCACCCTGCAACTCTCCCTGGGCATCGGCCGGCACCCGCGCCGACATGATGCTTTGTACCGCGGGACCAATGAAACCCTGCATGGCGCCAATGGCCAGAAAGAGGTAGACCCAGCGCGGGTCATTGAACAACGCGTAACCGAAGAAGCTGACCGCGGCGCCCACCAGCCCTATCAGTGCGGTGTGAGCGCCGCCGTAGCGGTCCAGTACCGCGCGAATCACCACCGCCTGGAAGATCATCATCAACACACCGACAAAACCCAGGGACAGGCCGATCTGACTCTCGCTCCAGTTGAACTGGGCAACGCTGTAATACGCCCAGGTGGCGGGCAAGGCATTGTGTCCGACCAGGAAAAAGAACCAGGCGATGATTAGCCCGATGACAGCCGGGTACCGGCGAAGCTGTGCCAGCGCACCCAGCGGATTGGCGCGCCGCCACTGAAAGGGTCGCCGATTCTCGGGCCGCAACGTTTCGGGGAGAAAGACAAAACCCAAGGCCGCATTGATCAGCGCCAGCACTGCGGTAGCATAGAATGGAATTCGCGGACCCAATTCACCGAGCAAGCCACCCAGTACCGGGCCAAGAATAAAGCCGCCACCAAAGGCCGCGCCCAACAGCGCAAACTGCTTGGCGCGCTCTTCAGGCGCGAAGGTGTCGGCGATGGCCGCATTCGCCACGGCCCAGGTGGAAGAGGCAGCACCGGCGATAAAGCGCCCCAACAGAAGCCAGGAAAAGGTGGGAGCCCACCCCATCAGCAGGTAATCCAGCCCGAAGGCCAGCAGTGACAGCAGCAATACGCGCCGCCGCCCAAAGCGATCTGAAAGATTACCCATGATTGGCGCGCTGAAAAACTGTACCGCCGCGTACAGGAACATCAGCCAGCCGCCCAGCACCGCAGCCCGGTCCAGCGACTCCCCCGTGACTTCCATGATCAGAGCCGGCATCACCGGCAGGATCACACCGAAGCCAATAGCATCCAGCAACAGCGTAATGAACAGAAAGACCAACAGGCGACGTTTGTGGGGAGCCTTGTCTTGGATGCGGTGTACTCCTGGGCTTTAGTGCCCGGCCAATCTGCCACAAGCGAGGTGTGACATAAAGGGGAATTGCGCCCGGCGGCCAATCCTCGTCTTTGCGCATGGGTCAGCCTGCGGTAGCATGCGCGCTCTGCTTTTCGAGGATCGCCATGTCATGGCCCGACTGTCACGCCACCTGTTGTTTGTCTCTGTTCTGGCCGGTGCGGCCACGCTGTCCGGCGTTCAAGCCCAGCCCCTCGACGAAGAGTCCGCAACTGATTTCCCGCCAGCTATCGAAGAGAACGCTGCAGCTCCACGCAATGTGATCCTGATCATTGGCGACGGTATGGACGACCAACAAATTACCATCGCCCGGAATTACCTGGCCGGCGCGAAGGGCCGTTTGACACTGGACTCCCTGCCGCTTCGAGGCGTCGCCCAAGTGCGTTCGGTGTCGAACGATGCAGCGCGCTCGCCCGTTTACGTATCCGACTCGGCGAATACGGCTACCGCCATCGCCACCGGTGAGGTCACCAGCCGCGGGCGCATCAGCACCACCGCAGGCGACGATCGCGATGTGTCCACGTTGGTGGAACTGGCTTCGGCTGGCGGCCTGCGTACCGGCGTGGTCACCACTGCCAGCGTAACGGACGCCACACCCGCCGCCTTTCTCGCCCACATCAGTTTCCGCCAATGCGAGAACCCCGAACGCATGGCGGCGGTGACTTACAACGACATCTATCTGGGCGACTGTAAAGCGGACATGATCGCCTCGGGTGGACCCGGCTCCATATCTGAACAACTGGCCAGTTCACCCGTGGATATCCTGCTTGGTGGAGGCCTGCAACATTTTACGCCAACGGCGGCCAGTGGCAGTGGCTCGGTACTCGAACTGGCCGAACGTAATGGCTTCAAGGTCGTGCAGTCACCAGAAGAACTCGAGCGCACCGAACCCGGTGAGCGGGTACTGGGGCTGTTTGCGCCGCACACGCTGCCTGTAATGTGGCAAGGCGAAGATGGACGCATCGCCGAGTTTCCCAAACCGAGCGTACTCAATAAAATCCACAGCTATTTGGGCAGCGTTGAGATGCCTGCAGAAATGGGCTGCGAACCCAACCCGGCATTCAAGGGCATACCCACGCTCAAGCAGATGACGGATGCAGCACTGGCGCATCTTGCCACCGACAACACCGATGGCTTCTTCCTTATGGTGGAGTCAGCGTCGGTCGACAAAGCGGCCCACGAGTTCAAACCCTGCGGTTCCATTGGCGAAATGGCGCAATTGGAACAGGCGCTGGAAAGCGCGCTGGACTTCGCAAGCAATCATCCCGATACGCTGGTACTGGTGACGGCAGATCACGCCCAGGCGGCGCAACTGATACCCGAGACCAGCATCTACGCGGCCTTCCCCGTGCCCATTTACTCCCCGGGTCGAGTCGCGCGCATCCGCAGCCCCGAGGGGAGCCTGTTGGTGGTGAACTACGCTACCAACAACTTTGCCTACGGCGAACACACCGGAGCGCAGGTGCCGGTGTACGCCAACGACCTTGGTATTGGCCGGGTACCCACCTATCTGGAGCAGCAGGAACTGTTCACCCTGATCAGGGATTTTCTTGCACTGAATGACCCCAATCCCTAACGGACGCTTTGCCCACGTCAACAAAACGGAATAATATTTCTTCGTAAACCCATTCGGAGAAATATAATGGATCGCATCGACCGGCATATCCTGTCCCTTTTGCAACGCGACGCGTCACTCTCCGTCGGGGAGCTTGCCGAGCGCGTGGCGCTGTCGAAAACCGCTTGCTGGCGGCGGGTTCAAAAACTGGAAACCGAAGGTGTGATCCGGCGCCGCGTGGCGCTGCTGGACCCCGCCGCCCTGAACCTGGGCCTGACCACCTACATCGCCATTCGCACCAACCAGCACAATGCGCAGTGGTCACAGCGGTTCCATGACGTGCTGCGGGACATTCCCGAAATTCTCGAAGCCCATCGCACCAGCGGCGAACTGGATTACCTGTTGAAGGCCGTGGTGCCCGATATGGCCGGGTACGACAGGCTGTACAAAAAATTACTGGCGGCGGACCTGTTTGATGTCAGCGCCAGCTTCGTGATGGAAACCATGAAAGAGACCACCGAGCTGCCGCTGGACCAAAGCTGAGTCAGAGATTAATCCAGCTGTTGAGCGCCCGCAGACGGAAGGTCTGGCCGCGATAGTCCAGTACTATCGAACCGGGCAGGATCTCGGTGAGCCTGAGCCCCGGTGCCACCTGCTGCCCCTCGCGGAAACGGCCGTCGTTCAAAACCACCGCGGCCTGCCCGCGCTGGCTCGAGTAGTCGTGCTCCCGGTAGTAGATGGTGGGGATGCTGTCCCGAGCAGTCTGCGACAGATCGCCAATCCAGGGGGCACTGTGTTCCGCCAGGGTTTCCCGCGCCATCTCTTCGCGCGCCAGCGACAGCATTTGCTCGATATCAATGGTTTCTTCAGTGTCTTCACTGGCCACCGGTGCCGCCGATTTCGGGGTGGCCTGCGCCGGCGGTTCGGATTCCGACCTCTTCGCACCATCAACATCCGACGCGGGCAGCGGGGCAGACTGGGCCCTCTGCGCCTGGACACGGCGTGCCTGCAGCGCCGCATTGCGTTCGTATAGCGCCGCCACAGCCGGCTCTCGGGCCTCACTGGTGGCGGGATCCTTCGCTCGCGGCAAGTCTCGAACAACAGGCTGCGTGTTGGCGGGCCGCGCATTGGTCGGTGTTTTATTCATAGCTGTGGGCTGTTTCGCCTGCGCCACTGGCGGCGACTCGCGCTCCACGGCGAGCTCTGCTGGCGCGACCAGTGCCGGTGGCTGTTCAGTTTGACCATCGCTCTGCGACAACCACCAACCCACTGCGGCACCGCCGAGGGCCAGTGCAATCAAGACTGCAATCTTCTTCCAGGTTCCGGAGGGGTTTTCAGGGGTATCGTGCCGCGCCTGTAATCCGGGCACCTCCCCCGGTACGGTATCCGTGCGGGAGCGATTGAGGGCGTCCAGTATCAAAGACATCGCGTTATTCCCCCGTCGCGGCCAGCGGCGAATTGAGCCGCACGTCGCTGGCAAGCCGATCGATACCCAACTGCTCATTAAGGCGCAATAAAGTCTGCACACCCACTACACCGTCTTCCTCCAGATCAAATTGTTGCTGGAACAGTTTCACCCGCTGCTCCAAGGCCGCATTAAACTGGCCGCGGCTGAGGGGTTCGCCCTGTCCATCGAGTTGTGCGAACAGATCGGCAATCGACGCCACATCAGGGCCACTGTCCCCCTGCGACAACAGCCGGCGATAATGTGCGGGGGGCTGCCACACCCAGTGGAAACGGCCGTTCCACAGTGGGCCGAGTTCTGACAGCGCAACACTGTGCAACTGCTCTGCCTGCCACAGCCAGGCGCGGCCCTCTTCCAAACCCACCAACAGTGCGGTGGCGGCAAAACGTTCGGGAGTTACCAGATCCAGCAGCAGCGGCCGGTCGGCCTTCATCAACTCAGACCAGGTGCTGGCCTGAAGGGCACCGCAAACGGGGCCGTTGGGGGCCAGTTCGTCGCAACGGCTTACAAAGGGCCCGGCCGGCAAGGCCAGGGATAACAGCGCACCCTCCCCTTCTTCAGGGCCCAGCATCCAGGCGGAGGGTGCCGCTGGTTCCTCAGGCGCCGCAATCGCTGCTGGCGACTCAGCTACCGGGGCCGCATTGGCTGATGGCACTGCCGCTGACTCCACCTGTTGCTGTGACCACCACCAAGCGCCTGCTGCAACCACCCCGACGCCGAGCAACAGGGACGCGGCCACGGCAAGCCATCTGTGGTTCCCACTCTGTGCCCCGATTTCCTGCCCCATCACTTCCGCCGCGGCTTGACGCAGAATTCGCCGATTAGCGCGCCGCTGGTTCTGCCCGTAGGTGCCCAGCAGGACTCGATCGCAAATGACATTGATCAGGCGCGGGATGCCCCGCGTGATCCGATAGATGCCACGCACCACATCATCGCCGAACAATTCAGTTCCTGCAGGTAAACCAGCCACCTGCAAGCGGTGGCGAATATAGGCGCCTGTTTCCGCCTGGTTCAGCGGCTCCAGGTTGTAGCGAGCGGTAATGCGCTGTCGAAGTTGCCGCAGTTCCGGGCGGGCCAACAATTCGGCCAATTCGGGCTGGCCGATCAAAATGATCTGCAGCAGCTTTTGGGTGTCGGTTTCCAGATTGGTGAGCAGGCGAATCTGTTCCAGCACATCGAAATTGAGGTGCTGCGCCTCGTCGATGATCAGCACGGTATTGCGACCACGGGCATGATTTGCCAGCAGGAAGGCGTGCAGGCGGTCGGTTAACTCTTTCAGACTGGGTTCGCCGGAGTCATAAGTGATCTGCAACTCGTCGCAGACAGTGGCCAGCAGCTCGCGAGCATCGAGCGCCGGGTTGAGCACGATGGCGACGTCCGTGGCGTCTGGCAACTGCTCCAGGAGGCAGCGGTTGATGGTAGTTTTCCCCGTACCGACCTCACCCGTCAGCAGGATAAAGCCACCACCCTCCCCGATGCCGTAGAGCAGGTGTGCCAGTGCGTCCCGATGCCGGGGACTCATGTAGAGATAACGGGGATTGACCGCGATGGAGAACGGCGCCTCGCGCAGCCCAAAATACTGGTAGTACATTCGCCCTGAACAGTCTATCGAGGAGGTAAAGGCGCCATTATGCCCGCCCCCTGACGGGAAAGTCATCTGCTCTTGGCAGCGCCGTACAGACGCGCTAGGGTGGCACTGAATTCAATCTGGACGCCCTTCCCATGAAAGCGTTAAAACCTCTGTTGCTCGGCCTGCTCGTTGTAGTGCTGATCACGGCGATAGCCCTGTTTTACTTCCTGGTCAACCTCGACGACATCGTCAAGAAAGTAATAGAGGACACGGGGTCGCGTACTACAGGTACCGCGGTCACGCTGGACCGCGCCGAAATCGACCTGCGCTCCGGTCGCGGTAGCCTCTACAACCTGCAGATCGCCAATCCGGAGGGCTTTGGCGACACCCCGGTCATTGCGCTCGATCACATCACGGTTCAGGTGGACCCGGCGTCACTGGGGGAAAATGTCACCTATCTCTACCAGGTAGAGGCCAATGGCGCTCGACTGGATGTGGTACAGCAAGGCACCACAACCAACCTCCACACGCTGCTGGAACACATCCGCGGCAATGGTGCGGAGAAAACCCCCGCACCGGCACCGACTGAAAGCAACGACACAGAACCCCTGGTGGCCATAAAGGAACTGGACTTCCTGGCCGCCAGCGCTTCGCTTACCCTCGACAATGGTGACCAGCACCAGTTAAAGATTCCCGACATCAGGCTCCGGGATCTGGGCACTCGCACCATGGGACTGACCCCGTCGCAGTTGTCGCGCAAGATTCTCAACGACATTATTCGCCAGGCCGAGCGCGCCATAGAGAAGGAAATCAAAAAGGCTGCTCGCGACAAACTGCGCGAGGAAGCCAAAAAGCGCCTGGGCGAGGGTCAGAAGAAGTTGATGGACAAACTGGGCATCGACGATTCAGAAGACTAGGTCGCCCGTTTCATACCGCCACCGGCCAGGAGAGTCTAGCGTGACTACCCGTATCCTGCTCGCAGTTGTAACCGCGTGTTTGGTTTGCTGGGGCTCCGCCGCCAGCGCGCGCCCCAAAACCGACATCATCACGATGCTCAACGGAGATCGGGTGCAGGCGGAGATCCTGTCGATGGATGCCGGTCTGCTGGAAGCGAAAACCGATTATATGGGCACGGTCAGCATACAGTGGGAGGATGTGGCGAGCATCCAGAGCGACTACAACTTTGAACTGCGCACCAGCGATGGGCGCCGGCTCTATGGCTTGATTAGTCCCGTCAAGGAGGGTCGAGTCATCGCGCTGCAGGATATTTACGGTGATTCCCAGTTGCCCTGGCTGGATGTAGTGGAGTTGCGCCCGCTGGAAAAAACACTCAAGGACGCGCTGGACATCTACCTGTCCGCCGGCGTGAATTACACCAAAGCCAGCGACCTCAAACAGGGTCAGTTCAAAACAGATATCAGCTACGAAACCGAATACGCCATCAACAACTTCACTGCCCGCACCACCCACACCGACACCGGTGAAAACACCACCAAAGCCACCCAGATCGATCTATTGCGACAACAGTTCGTGGACAAGGCGAGTCATTTCTACAACTACTACACCAGCTACGAAAACAACGACGAACTGGAGCTACGGTATCGTTGGACGGTAGGCGGCGGTATCGGTCGCTACTGGCTGGACACGCACCGCCGGCAATTGCAAACCGCGGTTGCACTACAGGTGATTTCGGAAGCGAACATTGGCGAGGCAGAAACACGCTCTACGGAAGCAGCGCTCAACCTGCGATACAATGGCTGGCGCTTCAACACTCCCAAACTCAATTTGATTTACAGCCTTGACCTCTATCCCAGCCTGACACAGCACGGACGCCTGCGCGCCAATACCGACCTTACATTGAGCTGGGAGATCATCAAGGATTTAACCTGGGAAGTGTCCGCCTGGGTGACCTACGACAACGACAACCCCACCGACACCCGCTATGACTATGCCTTCACAACGGGCATCGGGTGGACGTACTAAGCCGGCCCGGAGGTGTTTCAGCCGCGTCGTTTACGCGCCGCACTACCCAGGGCACGCAACAGTGAATCGGTGGCTGCCCAGTCGATACAGGGGTCGGTGATACTCTGGCCGTAGGTCAAAGCCTGCCCGTCCACTACATCCTGCCGACCTGCGACCAGGTTGCTCTCCAACATAATGCCGAAGATGCTGCGACTGCCACGCGCCACCTGGGTGGCGATATCGTGGGCAACGTCAACCTGACGCGCCGGAATTTTGCGACTGTTGGCGTGACTGGCGTCGATCATGATGCGCGACGGCAATCCCGCTCGCCCCAGCAAAGCCGATGCATCGTCCACCGAGAACATATCGTAGTTCGGGTGTTTGCCCCCGCGCAGGATAATGTGACAGTCCTCGTTCCCCGCCGTCTGGAAAATGGCCGAGTGGCCCTGCTTGGTGACTGACAGGAAATGGTGCGGACGCGAGGCCGAGCCGATGGCGTCTACCGCTACCTGGATATCGCCGTCAGTGGCGTTTTTAAAGCCCACAGGGCACGACAAGCCCGAGGCCAGCTCGCGGTGGGTCTGGCTCTCTGTGGTGCGCGCACCAATGGCGCCCCAGGAAATGAGGTCGGCGTAAAACTGCGGTGAAATCAGATCCAGGTACTCAGTGCCGGCGGGCAGGCCCATGTCGGCCAGATCGGCGAGTAAACGCCGGGCCAGTCGCAAGCCTTTATTGATCTGGAAGGTGTTGTTGAGGTCCGGGTCGTTAATCAGTCCTTTCCAACCCACTGTCGTGCGCGGCTTTTCAAAGTAAACCCGCATCACGATGAATAAATCGTCGGCTAACTCCTCGGCCAGCGGTTGCAGCTTTTTGGCGTAATCGATCGCCGCTACCGGGTCGTGGATGGAACAGGGCCCCACCACCACAACCAGGCGATCATCTTCACCGGCCAGGATGTTATGGATGCTGCGGCGCGCGTGCGCAACGGTGTCAGCAGCCTTGTCGCTAAGGGCAATTTCGCCGATCAGGGCTTCGGGTGAGACCAGTTCATTGGTCTTCTGAATGCGAATGTCGTCAGTGTTGGTGGTCATCGGGTGATTCCGTTACAGTTGCCCCACCGATTCGCTCACGCCGGCGGAAAAGCGCAGCAGTATAGCACCTGCGCAACCGTTTCGGCCCACTCCGGGAGAGATACCTCGATGCGCACCGCATTACCGTCACTGGCCCTCACGGCCGCCTTTATCAACAGCGCTCTATTTTCCACCAGCCTCGCCGCCCAGGAGTTGCCGACGCTGGAACTGATCATGTCGGACCCCGACTGGATCGGCAACGCACCGGAACAGGCCTGGTGGGGCCACGACGGTAGTGCGATCTACTACCGCCAGAAGCGCGAGGGAGAAGACTACCGCGACATTTATCGCCTGCCCCTCGCAGGCGGATCGGCAGAACCGCTGACACCGGAACTCGCGGCTGAAGCCGGTCCTGAGCCGGTGTATGACCACACCCGGCAGTACAGTGCCTGGCTGGTCGAGGGAGATCTGTACCTGCGTTCAAACGCTGATGGCGCAGTGCGCCGCGTTACCGACACGACAGACGCTGAGTCCAACCCCCTGTTTCTCGCCGATGGCTCCGCCATTGCCTTCAAACGCGGCGGGAGCTACTACCTCTCACCTGTGACTGGCGGCAGTACCCGTGCGCTCAGTGATATTCGTTTTGAGCAGGACCCGGAACAACCAGCGGCATTTAGCCCGCTGCGCGAACAGCAGGCGCGCATCTACAGCACTGTGGTCGAAGACAAACGACGCCAGCTTGCCCGGGAAGCCCAACAACGCGCACTCCGCGCAGGAGTGGACGGTGCGCCCCTGAACCCCCTGTATCTGGGCACCGACTGGGCGGAAGTGTCCCGCTGGCTGTCACCGAATGGCCGGCACTTGATGGTAGTGGTAGAAAAGGCTGCCACCGCCAAAGCGCGCGCCGGCAAAGCGGGAACCATGCCTAACTACGTTACCGCCGAGGGTCCGGTGAGCACGCGCAATGTGCGCGAACGCGTGGGCCGTGCCCCTGGCGCTGAGGTCGACTTCCTGCTGGTGGATACCCACACCGGCCAGTGGCAAAAGATCGACACCAGCAAACTCCCCGGCCGAGACCGGGATCCGCTCAAAATACTGCGCGAGGAAGCGCTCGACTGGCACGTTGAGCATGGCGCCGATCGCGCTGCGGTCACGACGGCGCTGAAAGCGCCCGAGTTACGCGGGTTGATCGAGCCCGACCTTCACTGGAGTCCCGACGGTAGTCAGATCGCGATCGCTGTCAAATCAGCGGACTACAAAGATCGCTGGATTTTTACCGTCTCGGCAGAAGATGCGGAAGTCGACACGCAGTTCCGTGAATCCGACGAGGCCTGGATCAACTGGGCGTATCAGGACTTTGGCTGGTTACCCGACGGGGAAACACTGTGGTTCATGTCAGAACGCAGCGGGTATAACCACCTGTACACGAAAGCACTGGACGAACGACGCCCCCGCGCTTTAACCGAGGGAGACTTCCTGGTTCGCGAGCCGGCCTTCAGCCCGGATGGGTCGCGCGTCTGGATGGTTGCCAACCGGGAACACCCCGGTGAATACGCGGTGTACACCCTGTCCCTGGCCGGTGGCGAACTGCAGAAAGTGACGCAACTTGATGGCGTATCGTCTTTCACCCTCTCACCCGATGCCAGCCAGTTGCTCATCAGCCGCTCCTACATCGACCGGCACGCCGATCTCTACCTGCAAGAGAGCCTGGGCAGCGCTGAGGCCCGCCAGCTCACCGACACCGTGAGCGCGCGCTACAAGGCGATTGACTGGACCGTGCCCAGTATCGTCGAGGTGCCCTCCTCCCACACAGACCGGCCCATCTATTCCAAGCTCTATCTGCCGAAAGACTACGACGCCAACAAACGCTACCCGGCAGTTATGTTCGTGCACGGCGCTGGCTATACCCAGAACGCGCACAAGGGTTGGCCCTATTATTTCCGGGAATTCATGTTCCACACCGTACTGAACAATGCGGGCTACGTGGTGCTGGACATGGACTATCGGGCGTCACAGGGCTACGGCCGCGATTGGCGCACCACCATCTACCGCAACATGGGCCACCCGGAACTGGAAGACTACCTGGATGGCATCGATTACCTGGTAGACAACCACAATGTGGATCGCCATCGCGTCGGCATCTATGGCGGCTCCTACGGCGGCTTTATGACCTTCATGGCCCTGTTCCGCGCACCCGATGCCTTCGCCGCCGGCGCGGCCCTGCGGCCGGTGGTGGACTGGATGCACTACAACCACAGCTACACCAGCGCCATTCTCAACACGCCTCTGGTCGACCCGCTCGCCTACCAGCGTAGCTCACCGATCAATCACGCCGAGGGATTGAGCAAACCACTGTTGATTGCGGTGGGCATGCAGGACGACAACGTGTTCTTCCAGGATTCTGTGCTATTGGTGCAACGCCTGATTGAACTCGAAAAGCAGAACTTCGAAATGGCCGTGTATCCATTGGACGGACACGGATTTATTCATCCCGCGTCGTGGCTGGATGAATACCGCCGGATCTTCAAACTGATGGAACAACAGGTGAAGCCGGCGGTACCCGCAAGCCCTTAGCCGATCGGTGACCCGGGTGGCAGGGCACGCGGCGGCGCCGCCTGCTCTGCTGCCTCATCCACGGCCAGTTGCTCTATGAGCCAACTCTGGTAACCGTAGAATTCTGCATAGTCGCGCGGCGCCTCCTGCTGGGCCAACATCCAGTCTCGGCTGCGCTGCAGCGCTGACCAGGCCTTCGCACGCACTTCCGGTGCGACAGTGGTATCGCGCGCCAGGTGTCGCCAGTGTGCAAGCACTGCCCCACCAGCACGCAGTTGCAATGCCGCCAACTCTCCTGTGGCGCTGCCCTGAACCACTTGCTCAAACAGCGCATCGAATACTTCGTCCGCAGACACTTGTTGATTATCACCTGCCGCCTGGACTGTCATGCGCGCCAGACGCTGGGGATGTAGCAGCACATTCAGCGTGTGCTGGACCGAAGCTTCGGCCAAGGACACCGGGTCCAGGGTCAAGCCGGTGAATCCCGAACTGGATTCACGACTGCGTTCATAACCGTAGGCCTTGGGCGGTATCTGCTCGATCAAGCCCTCGGGCAGGCGCAGAAACTCCGGGTCCAGGGTGGCCAGCAAAACCGCCAGCGCGCGGGCCTGATTCTCGGCGGACACCTCGTTGACTTTGAATTCGTCGCCTGGCTCGCGCAGGGCATAGCGATAGTCTGCGCCGCCGAGCCATTTGCCCGCGGCTTCCACCTGATAGCGGTGATAGTAATAAACCGGCACCAGCACCTCTTCGAGGCTCGACCACGGCTCACCGTAGGGAATACTCGCCGCGCCAAATTGTGCCAGCGCTGCTTTGCGCACAGCCATCACGCGCTGCAGTTCTGCCACGGCATCGCTGCCGTTGTCCCACAGGCTCGATGTGGCGTGCAAGGTTTCGATGGCGCGGGAATCGGGGTCGGAGATGAAGTCAAAGCCCAGCGCGCGATTCTCCGCCAGAAACGCGTCCAGCGCCGGGTTTTCCGCAGCGGGATCGCCAAAGTTGCCGTAACCGTACTGGATAGCGCGCTTGTCCCAGGCGCCAATGCCCGTGGCGTAGGCACCCTCGAGTGAAATGGAACCGTCCTCCTCCAGATGCAACAGCGGATGTGGGTAGTCCATTACCGATTCACGATCGCGCGCGCTGGCGGCAAAGTTGTGCGCCAGCCCCAGCGTGTGACCGATCTCATGCGCGGAAAGCTGGCGAATCCGCGCCAGCGCCATCTCTGACAGGGGTGCCGTATCGGCGTTGTCGTCATCAAAGGGGGAGGTCATCCCCTGGGCGATCAGGTAGTCCTGTCGGACCCGCAACGAACCGAGGGTTACGTGGCCCTTGATAATTTCCCCATTGCGCGGGTCGTGCACACCATAGCCGTAGGACCAGCCACGGGTAGCCCGGTGGACCCACTGGATGACGTTGTAGCGCACGTCCATGGGGTCAGCGCCCTCGGGTAGCATTTCGACCTGGAAAGCATCGCGGTAGCCAGCAGCCTCAAAGGCCTCGTTCCACCAGCGAGCGCCATCGAGCAACGCGCTGCGCACCGGTTCCGGTGTGCCGGGGTCGAGGTAGTAAACGATGGGGTCGATCGCCTCCGATTCCGCCGCTCCGGGTTTTTTCTTCTGCAAGCGATGTCGCGGGATCAAGCGTTGAGTCTGGTCCTCACCTAGCGGCGCAGCATAGTCCTCGTAGCTGAATAACCAGTAGCCGCTGTCGGGCCGGAAGGCGCGAGGCTGGTAGCCCGGTTCAGGCAGGGCGATAAAACTGTGGTGCATGCGCACGGTAAAGCTGTGTGCGTCGGGCGTTACCGAAGCCAGGAAATCTCCGGGCTTTTCGCCGGTGAAGGTAATCGTCGCCTCGAGTTCAGTGTTCCGCACAAAGCCTTTGATGCGTGGGTAGTACAGCGCCGAGCGGGACGCGTCTACAGCATATTCACCCTGTTGTTGCTCGCGCAGCTTGCGGCCAATGCCGTGGCTGTCCCGCAACAGGAAGTCGGTGGCATCCACCAGCACAGCATTTTCGTCGCGCGCGACCACCGGGAAGCCCCACAACACGGAACTGGCAAAGGCTTCGGTCACTGATTGTCGCTCTGTCGCGCTGTCGGAATCCGCGCGGTAGCGGGTGTTGATGCGATGCAACAGCACCTTGTCCCCCACCGGGTCGAAGCGCACCAAAGCGGGCTCGGTGGACATCTGCTGGCCCCGATCGAAGCCCAGGTCATTGGAACCCACACCTTGCGGCAAGCTGTAGAGATAGATCAACTCGCGGTCGAATTCATCCAGTGCCAGATAGAGTTTGCCGTTCAGCCGATCGAGATAGAACGGCACATAACCAGCGTGTGCCTCCATACCACGGGTAAAGGCTTCGATGTTGTCACCTGCGGGCGGCGCCTTGGGGCCCTCAGCGTCCTCACCGCAAGCGGTGAGCCACAGGGCTGCAGTTGCGATGAATATCGCGCGAAAAAATGAGAGCACAGTGAAATCCCCAGTCATCTGTATAACAGCAACATACACTACCCAAGACATTTGCGGGAAACCAGCGCCAGTTACCGACACGGCACCAGCTTCAGCTTGGTTTAACGGTGGGCTCACACAATAGTGACCGATCGGGGGTCTGGAATCGTCGCGTGGCACCGGGCCGCTGTGTATCCTGCCCCAAAACGAAAACGAGACAGCGATGTTCGAATTCTACCTGCGCTACGAATACTGGTTTGCCGCGATCCAACTGGGCCTTGCCATGTTTGGTATGGGCGCCACCCTGCGACCGCGGGATTTCATCGCCGTGTTGCGTTCTCCGCGGGGCGTTATCATCGGCGTGCTGATTCAACTGCTTGGCGTGCCGCTGGTGGCCGCATTATTTATCACGATGCTTCCGCTATCCCCGGGAGTAGCGATCGGACTGGCGCTGTGTGCGGCCATCCCCGGCGGCACCATGTCCAACGTGTTCACCTTTGTCGGCCGTGGGCATGTAGCCCTGTCGATCGCACTGACCGGCATCACCACCCTCGCCTGTCTGCTGACCACCCCGGTGGTACTGGGACTGCTGATCGGCGATCACATGCCCGCCGATTTTGTTATGCCGGCGGCGAGCATCGCGCAGGAGATCGCGTTGATTCTTCTGCTCCCCTTGATCCTGGGCATGTTACTCCTGGGCGCATTACCCGCTCTCGCACCAGCGGTGGCCAAAGTCTGTATTCGCGCCTCGCTATTCGTGATTGCCCTGATCGTGATCGGCGCCACCGGTTCAGGGCGAGTGGACCTGCCAGCCTTTGGGCTGGCAAACCTGGCACTGGTGCTCGCCTTTCTTGCGCTACTGGCAGGGCTGTCCTGGCTCGGCCCGAGGATGTTTGGCCTTGATGGTCGCGACATCACCGCGATCAACATCGAAGTGACCGTTCGCAATGGCAACCTCGGCTTGCTGTTAAAAGCCTCGTTGTTTCCCGCCGCCGTTGGTGTCGCTGACCCTGTGGGGGATGCGGTACTGTTCACCGTCTTGATCTACGGCGGCGCGGCCCTGCTCGCAGGCCTTGGCCAGATACGCCTGCACCGCTGGCTGAACCGGGAACAACCCCTGCCCTATCCGGTTTAATCCTGGCCACACCGCCGTGTTTGACAGCCGCAAGTGAAAGCCAGAGCATAGCGACTCCATTCGAAGTTACGGCTATTGGGCCCCAGGGGAATTGACCATGATGCGACTGCTGCTGAACTGCCTGCTGGTGCTGTCTTTAGGGATCAGCGCGCCATCACTCGCGCAGCCGACCACAATCATCCGCGACACCACACTGATCGACGGCACCGGTGCACCAGCCCGCAACGGTGTAGACGTGCTGGTCCAGTCGGGGCGCATCGCCGAAATCAGTGACGAGCGAATCGAAGCCGCTGATGCGGTGACGATTGACGGCAAGGGCAAGTTCCTGATGCCCGGCATTATCGACAGCAATGTGCACGCCTCGGTTTACGGCAACAGCAAGCGCCGCGAAACGGCCGTTAAATACGGTGAGCGCAACCCAGAGTTGATTGAGGAGTTTCTGCAGCGGCAGCTCAAGTACGGCGTTACCACGGTGCGTGACAGCTACGGCTCCCTGCCTGCACTGACCCAGGTGCGAGACGCCGTGGAGCGTGGAGAAGTTGTGGGCTCTCGCCTGCTGGTGGCCGGCAATATCCTCGGTTGGGGCGGGCCCTTTTCACTAACGTTCTCGCTGATGCAGGAATCGGATCTCACACTCTTTCAGGAGCGCTGGAATGACTTGCTGGCGCAAGGCGCTGGCGAGGAACTCATGGACATGGGGCCCGAGGAACTGGCCGAAGCGGTGGACCGCTATCTGGACAAGGGCGCCAACTTCATTAAATACGGCGGCACCAGCCATTTCCGCTATCCCTCACTGATTGGTTTTTCACCCCGGCAACAGGCGGTGATTGTTGAACGCACCCACGCGCGTGGCCTGATTGCGGAAACACACGCCACCAGTTCGGAATCCCTGCGGATGGCCGTTGAAGCGGGCATTGATCATATTCAACATCCAGAGATTCTGAGCCGGGACTATCCCCAGGATCTGATCGACCTGATTGTGGAGCGCAATGTGCTCTGCGGCTTGCGCTCCAATACGCTCACCGGTGAACCCTGGGCGGCGCATCAGCGCTCGCGCAAGGCAGCACTGGCCGCCCAAAAGGACCTGCCGCCACCAGCCACCACTGCCGAGCAACGCCGACGGGATGACCAGATTGGCGAGAGTTATGAACGGCAACGTCGCAATGCCGAGCGGCTGATCAAAGCCGGCTGCCGCGTTACCATCGCCACCGACAACTACCAGGGGCGCGCGCCCGAATTCCGTCGGGACGTGAAACCCGTCATTCAGGAAGCCGGCATTGGCAGCTTGCTGGCAGTGGAAGGTCTGGTAGAACTGGGCATGAGTGAGATGGAGGCGCTGGTTGCCTCCACTCGCAATGGCGCAATTACCGCCGGTGCGCTGGACGATTACGGCACCATCGAAGTGGGAAAATCGGCTGACATGTTGCTGTTGAGTGCGAATCCGCTGAAGAACATTCGCAATATTCGACAGCAGGAGATGGTGATGTTGCGCGGGCAGGTGATCGACACTGACGCCCTGCCCCGGCAGCGTATTTTCTACACCGGGGACTGAGGGTAGCCCCCTGCTATCGCTAGCACTCTCCGCCGCGCTGGAGGCGAGTGCCGCCTTACCGGTGTTGGAAGAAGTTCGCGTTACGGCCCGACACCGGACCGAGTCCGCCCAGCAAGTGCCTCAATCACTGTTCAGCCTGGGTCAGGAGCCGCTAACTAATCTGGGCATCTCCAGCCTGGGCGATTTACAGGCCCAGGTGCCCAATCTCAACCTGGACCGCTTCCCTGCCAATAACCAGACCCTGCGTGTGTTCATCCGCGGCGTGGGCCTCACCGATGTCCAACTCACCCAGGATCCGGCTGTGGGCGTTTACCTGGATGGTGTTTATGTCGCGCGTTCCAGCGGTCTGGCACTGGACATTGCCGAATTGGAGCGCATCGAGGTACTGCGCGGCCCACAGGGCACCTTGTACGGGCGCAATACAACCGGCGGCGCAATCAATCTGGTGACGGTAAAACCCAGCACCAATGGGCCAGTATTTTCACTGGAAGGCGGTGTCGGCAATCTTGGGCAAACACGCTTGCGCGCGATGGCTAACCTGCCTCTGGGTGAACACGTTGCAGTACGCGTCGCCGTCCTCGACCGCATCGAAGACGGCTTCGTGAACAACAACGGCCCCGGTGGCGACTTCGGTGATCGAAGCAGTAGCGGCGCTCAATTACAGTTGTACGGTGAGCTGACCCAGCACCTCACCATGGATTACGCCTGGGATAAATCGCGTATTGAGTACTACAACTACACACCGCAGGCGCACTATCCAGCACCCTTGCGCGGCAGTTTTATCGACGTGGTAGGCCTGTCGGCACGGCGCTTTGTTCCCTACGCCCGCGAGCCACTGGCCGCGCTGAGCACCAGCGTCCCCCTGCTCCCCACTGACCTGACCATCAGCGGCCATACCCTGAACCTTCACTGGCAAGCCGGTGACCACACCGTGCGCGCGATCAGCGGCTGACGGGAACTGGAGGAAGCCAGCTATATCGACTTCGCCAGCGGCGCGGCGCCGCCCTACCGGGTGGATTTTAATCGGGATGCGCTCGCCCCTGAGTCACCAGACCCACTGGTTTTTCCCGCAGTTCGACCTGAACTGGTCCAGGAGCAATTCTCTCAGGAGTTGCAATGGCTCTCGCAACTCACTGCCGAGGTTCGATTCCAGGCGGGCATCTACTGGTTTCGCGAGCGTGCGCAGGAAAACAACAGTCCCGAACACTTCCTGTTCGGCGTTCCACTCGGCGAGGGTGACTACCCCCGTGTGGTCAACACGCGCCGTGAAAACAATCGCATTGAAAATACGGCGAGTGCGGCTTACGCGCAGCTCGGCTGGACACCTCCTGTCTTTGACCGTCGCTGGGAACTGGAACTCGGCCTGCGCCACTCTCGCGACCGGCGGCAAGTGCAGCGCGACGTACTGGAACGTAACTGGCTGGATCAGGGCCACTCGGTAGCAGAGCTCACACCTGATGTCGTGTTCAACGCCGATGGCGACCGGCGTTTTTCCGACACCTCCTGGCTACTCAGTGCCAGCTACGATTGGCAGGAAAATGCCCTGGTGTTCCTGCGCCTGGTGGAAGCCTATCGCAGTGGAGGATTCAACGTGCGCGACCCCGATCCCGATTTCTTCGAACAGGGCTTCGATGAGGAAAAGCTCCGCTCGCTGGAGGCCGGCCTGAAATCCCAGTGGGCCGGTGGTGCCCTGCGCTTCAATGCAACGGCCTTCCATTCGCGCTTCCGCGACTACCAGTTGAACTTCCAGATACCCGGAACGATCAGCGGTACGCGTGTTTTCAATTCCGGAAAGGCCAGGGTTCAGGGGCTGGAACTGGAACTCACGGCCATTCCCGCTGCTAATTTGCTCGTATCGCTTAACTACGCCTACCTCGACGCTGACATCGACCCGACCGAAAACCCGTTCACGGGTGAACGACAAGTGTTCGGATTTACCAACGCACCGCCCCACTCTGCCAGCGCCAACATCAATTGGACGGTGTGGCACTCGCCCCGCGCACGATGGGCGATACTCACAAACATCCAGTACACCGGCAATCGGATTGAGAACAATCCCGCTACCGACCGCGATGCGTACACCTTGATTGGAATCCGCGCGGGTCTGTTTGATCTGCCAGTGGCCCGCGGGACTGCAGAAATTAGCCTGTGGGCCCAAAACGTGCTCGATGAACGCTACGTAGCCTTCGCAATGGATAACCTTCCCCATGCCGGACGCGCTACACTATGGGGCGAGCCGCGCCGCTATGGCATCGACCTCCGCTGGCGCTTCCCCTGATTAAGGAGTTCCCACCATGTCCTTTAGACCACATGGCACGCTGCGCTTTGCCGCAGCCCTGTGCGCCCTGCTGCTGTCACTGAACAGCGCGCAGGCCGCCGAGGCCAACCCCACCTGGCCACAATTTGTTGATCACTACATTGAAGACTACTTCAAAGCCCACCCCGCTTTCGCCGTGACACAAGGGCGGCACGAATTTGACGGTCAATTGCCCGATTGGAGCAAAGCCGGCATCGCCGCCGAAATCGCCCGCCTGAAACAAGTCCGCTCAGCGGCGCTGGCTTATGACGGCAAGTCGCTGTCCGCCGAGGAACGCTACCAACGTGAATACCTGGTAGCCGCCGCAGATCGCCTGTTATTCATGATGGAAGACGCCGAGCAGCCTTTCACCAACCCGGCGTTTTACTTTGACTGGATGGCGGACTCACTGGATCCTTCGGCCTATATCACACTGGACTACGCGCCGCTGACGCAGCGCATGGCGGCCTACACCCGCTACGCCGAGCAGGTACCCACCGCCGTTAGCCAGATTCGCGACAACCTGCGTATGCCGATGGCTCGCACCCTGCTGCAGTACGGCATCGATTCCTTCGGCGGCTACGCGGCGTTCTTCCGCGACGATGTGCCCACAGTATTTGCCAGCGTTGAAGACAAGGCCTTGCGTGCCCGCTTTGAGCAGGCCAATGCCGGAGCAGTGGGGGCAATGACCGAACTCACTGCCTACCTGCAGTCCCAACAAAAAACCGCCACCGATGACTTCGCCCTGGGGGCGGAGCGTTTCAGTCGCATGCTCTACGCCCTGGAGCGCGTGGACTTGCCGCTTGAGGAATTACGCAAGATCGGCTGGGCTGACATGCGTCGCAATCAGGCGGCGCTTGCTGAGGCCTGCAAGGCCTTCGCCCCGGGTGAAAGTGTGCGCGACTGCTTCGCCAAAATGGCCGCGCGCAAGCCCGAAGGTGGCCCCGTGGCTGCCGCACGGCGGCAACTCACTGAATCCCGCGCCTTCCTCGAGGCCCAGGATCTGCTGAGCATTCCCGGCAATGAGGAGGCACTGGTAGAAGAGTCGCCGCCCTATGCGCGCTCCAACTCGGCCTACATCAATATTCCGGGGCCCTACGAGAAAAACCAGCCTTCCACCTATTACATCTCGCCACCCAATCCGGCTTGGCCGGCGGAAGTCCAGGCGGCTTATATCCCGGGTGAATCAGACCTGATGTTCACTTCGGTTCACGAGGTCTGGCCGGGGCACTTCCTCAACTTCCTGCACGCCAAGCGCTCAGACTTCATCTTTGGCCGTCTGTTTGTAACCTACGCCTTTGCCGAGGGCTGGGCGCACTACACGGAAGAAATGATGCTGCAGGCCGGCCTGCGCGCCGCATCGCCTGAAACCCGTATCGGACAGCTCTCCAATGCCCTGTTGCGCAATGCCCGTTATCTGTCTGCGTTGGGCTTGCACACCGGCGGAATGAGCGTGGCAGATTCGAAGCGGCTGTTCGTGGAAGAGGCCTATCAGGACCCGGGCACTGCCGAGCAGCAGGCCAATCGCGGCACCTATGATCCCGCTTACCTGAACTACACCCTCGGCAAGCTGATGATCATGCAATTACGGGAAGACTGGACTGCAAACCGCGGCGGACGCAAAGCGTGGAAAGCCTTCCACGATGAGTTCCTGTCTTACGGTGGCCCGCCCATCCCGCTGGCGCGTGGTCAGATGATGAGCGAGACCCCGAGTACTGTGTTGTACCAGAAGGCGGCGGTAAGCCCGTGATCGAGCGCGCCCGGTGTAACAGCCGGGCGCGTAATTCCTATCAGCGGTGGTTATCCACCGCATAGGTATAGACCACGTCGGTTGAAGAGTTCAAGGCGGTTTCCATGCTGTCCTGAATCACCGAGATGATGAAGCCCACCGCAACCACCTGCATCGCCACGTCATAGCCAATCCCGAACAGGCTGCACGCCAGCGGAATCAGCAGCAAACTGCCGCTGGGCACACCCGAGGCGCCGCAAGCGGCCAATGCCGACACAATGCACAGCAGCAAGCTGACCCCCAGCGAGACTTCCACACCCAACGTGTGCACGGCCGCCAGCGTCAGCACGGTAATAGTGATAGCGGCACCGGCCATATTCACGGTGGCCCCCACCGGAATCGTAACGGTGTACAGCTCCTCGCTGATGCCCATGCGTTTCGCCAGGGCCAGGTTCACCGGAATATTGGCCGCGGAACTGCGGGTGAAAAACGCGGTGATGCCCGACTCCTGCAGGCAGGTAAACACCATCGGGTAGGGGTTACGCCCCATCACCAGACCGGTGATGATGGGATTGACCACCAGCGCCATGATCAGCATGGCGGCAACCAGCAAACCGGCCAGGCTGGCGTAGCCCATCAGGGCTTCCACACCGACCGTTGCCACCGTAAAACAAACCAGGCCAAAGATGCCGATGGGGGCCAAACGGATGATGTAGCGCACGATATCCGCCACGCCCTGTGCAACCGTTTCCAGCGATTCACGAAAATGCGCCGGTGCACGGCGGAAGCTGATACCCAGCAAAATGGCCCACACCAGGCAACCGAGAAAATTGCCGGTAAGCACCGCATTCACCGGGTTATCGACGAGCTTGAACAACACATCAGCCAACACCTCACCAACCTGACCGGGAGGTGCCCCTTCCGCCGCAGCGGTGAGTGCGATGGTCTGGGGGAACAGGGTGCTGAGCAACAGACCCAGCGAGGCAGCAGCCAGCGTGCCGATAAAATACAGCCCTACGACCATCACCGTTTTTTGCGAGTCGTCCTCCGCCTCGTGACGATTGGCAATGGCAGACATCACCAGCAGCAAAACCAGAATCGGCGCCACTGCCTTCAGCATACTGACGAACAGGCTACCCAACAGGCCCAGCGGCTCTGCCACCTGTGGTGCGAACATGCCGACCAGGGCACCCAGCACCACGCCGATCAGGATTTGGGGCACCAGCCCCAGCTTGAGAAAGTTCATTCCGCGCTCCAGCATTCAGTTGGGCGCAGTATATCCCAGCCTCAAGCGAGGAGTTCGAAATCTTCCCAACGTGGGGACTGCATTTCCTCGGCGAAGCGCTGAAAGCTCCACGGCCAGGTGGCGGGAACCCCCTCGGCGTCCAGATACCAGCTACTGCAACCGGAACCAAATACCGTGCTGCGCGCCGCTTCCGTACGGCGAGCGTCAAACTCATCCAGAGCCGATTGGCTGGCACTGATTTCTTTCGCTCGACCTGCCTGTAAAGCCTCCAGCAGGTGGCTGATGTAAGCCCATTGCTTTTCTGCCACATCGATGAGGGAAAAATTGCCCACCGGTCCGTTGGGTCCGTTCAGCATGAAAAAATTGGGGAAGTCGGGAATGGACACCGAATAGTAAGCCCGGGGACTGCGTGCCCAGGCACGCTCCAGCGTGGCCCCATTACGTCCCTCCACCTGCATCGGCCGCATGAACTTGTCGGCATGAAAACCCGTGGCCAGAGCGATCACGTCCAATTCATGTAATTTTCCATCTTTCGTTCGAATCCCACCGGCCTCCACTCGCTCGATGGACTCGGTGACCAGCTCCGTCCGCTCGCGCTGAATGGCCTGATAGTAGTCGGGGGAAAAGATCAGTCGCTTGCAGGCGGCCCGATACGTGGGCCGCAACTTATCGCGTAACACCGGATCAGCCACACCCTCCTCGAGATTGGCCGCCACGACCGCTTCGATCTCTGCCATCTCCGGCGAATCCGGATTGGCCACCGCCTCGGTAAAACGCCGCACACTCTCCACATAGGTGGGATCATTGCGCACCATCTCCATTAGCGCGGGATTGGTACGGAAAGCCGCTCGCTGCTCTTCGGTGAAAGCTGGATTTTCTACCGGCATAATCCACTGCGGTGTGCGCTGGAAGTGGCTGAGGCGCGCTACCTCACCGGCCAGTGCTGAAATAATTTGCACGCCGGTGGAACCGTTGCCGATCACCCCGATGCGTTTATCGGCCAGTTCTACCGTGTGATCCCACCGGGAAGTGTGAAAGCAGTGCCCCTCAAAATGTTCCAGACCGGGAATGTCCGGCATGCGCCGGTGATGGAGTACACCCGTTGCAGCAATCACCACGTCCGCACGCCACTCTCGGCCGGATTTGGCTCTCACCAGCCATTCCCGCTGCCGCCACTGGCAGGCGACAATTTCCTCTGAAAAAGCGAGATACGGTTTTAAGCCATAGTGCTCCACTACTCCTTCGAAGTACGCCTGGATCTCAGCACCCGGTGGCAGGGCTCGCGTCCATTCGGGATTGGCAGCAAAGGAGTAGGTGTAGGCGTGAGACGGCACATCACAGGTCAGGCCGGGATAGGTGTTTTCGCGCCACGTTCCACCAATTTTGTCAGCCTTCTCGACAATAGAAACAAGCTTATAATTCTTACTTAAAATATTGATTCCACTCAATATTCCAGACATGCCAGCACCGATAACCAGGCATCGAAGCCGCGCCCTGTCAGCCCCCTTGGTGATTGGTTCCCCGCCCTGCTCCGACATCACAAAGCCCCCTGATTTCAACTGAATTTCGGTGTAGTGGAGATTCCTCGAAAATCCCGACACGCCACCACTGGCCGCCAGCATAACCGTGTTTACCGGTACGCTGTCTGAACCACTGGCAGGCAATTGCCGCACCCACCACAGCGAATCAAATATGGTTTAGAAGATTGCGCCAGCAAGGCCCTAAGTCGACCGCCTTATTGCGCGACGCCCCGCCAGTGATACGGTGAGGCGCAACCAAGGTGGAGATCAGAATATGGAAAAGTCACAACGGATATTGAGTCGCGAAGGCCTGGGGCTCGGTGAGGGCTTGCCACTGCAGGTTTCTTCCGGGGGTATCGAGGACCTGCGGCGCGACATCCAACGCCTGATGGACATGGAAGCGATCCGCCTGAGTAAACACGTTTATTTTCGCGCTCTCGACTGCGCCAATTGGGCGGAGTTGGAAACCGTGCTGCACCCGGACCTGCACGTGCACTACATCGGCGGGGGCTATGAATTCAAACTGGACGGCGCGCAAGCCTTTATCGCAGCCATGACCCAGGCCTTCCACAAGCGGGCCGCCGCGAGCCACCATGCCGTGCATCCGGAAATCCGCATGATCAGCGACACCGAAGCCACCGGTGTGTGGTACCTGAGAGACCATTTCTGGCATCTCGATCACAAGCACTGCACGCAGGGTGCCGCCCTGTACTGGGATCGCTATGAAAAGGTGGAAGGGCGTTGGGTCATTCGCGAAACCCGCTACGAGCGGGTTTATCAATTCGACGAATCGGTGGAAGGCTTACCCGAACCCTCGGCGCACTACCTGGCCCGAGCGGGCGGCGAACCGCCTGGATGACAGTTGGGCAACCGGACTCAACTGTCAGGGTGGTTCAATCCCCGCTAAAGCTCCCGCAGCGGCGTCAAATGAATACACGCGCTGTAGTGATTCACCTGCATTTTCGGCGACTAAACGGGCTTTATTCACAATCAGGGCGTCTGCGAAATCAGCTCGCTTACGCCTGCCACCCACCTTCACCGCCTCGGCAGCCCGGTAATCCCCCAGTGCGCGCCAAACTGTCTGATCGTGCTCGAAGCGGAAGGTCGGTTCTTCAAACAGTCGATTGATCACCGAACAAATATCATCTCGATCCAGACCATAGCGTTTTCCCGTCAAAGTCCAAACCGCTTCCACTAACACCGTGTCTGTCAGGAGAACCGAATCGTGTCGCCTGAGCAGGCGACGTGCTTTTGAGGATTGAACCTTCTCGTCATCTAGCAGGTAGCGCAGCAACACATTGGTGTCTATTGCGATCATTCAGCCAAACTGCTCGCGCGCGATTCCTCGTCACTATACCGCCTGTCCACCTTAAGCCCTTTCAACATTCCGGCGGCCGCACCGGCATTCTGCTTGACGATGGTGATGTGGCCCTCATTGTCTACAAAGCACTGATAGTGGTCGCCGGGTTCGATGCCGGCAGCCCTACACTGCTCAATGGGGAGAGTGATCTGCCTTTTCGCGCTAATCACTGGCACTGTGGCCTCCTTACGATTTGGTTAGAAGTAAAGAATGTGCTTGTCTTTACTATAGACCCAAAAGTAAAGAATGTAACGACCTATGCCTGATCAAATCCAGTCAGGCCGTACACGCCGAGGGCGGGATAACGTTATAGCTGTAAGGTGGGAATACGGTTTTCGTCTACCGCGGGGGTAATATCCAGGCCCAGATTGTTCTGTTCCAGAATCCGGTCGGCGCGATAGCTTGAACGCACCAGCGGTCCGGCTGCCACCTCAGTGAAGCCCATTTCCAGACCCATCTCGCGGAACGCGGCAAAGGCCTCGGGTGTCACCCAGCGATCCACTGGCAGGTGGTTGGGTGTGGGTCGCAGGTATTGGCCGAGCGTGAGGATATCTACGTTGTGCGCGCGCAGGTCGCGCATGCACTGTTCCACTTCCTCGTCGGTTTCGCCAATGCCCAGCATCAAACTGGATTTGGTGAGGATCTCCGGCTGCAACGCCTTGCCGTGGGCCAACACCTCCAGCGTTTGGCCGTAGCCGGCGCGGGGGTCGCGCACCACGTGGGTCAGGCGCTCTACCGTTTCCACGTTTTGGGCGAACACCTGCAGGCCGGAATTGACCACGGTGGCCACGGCGTCCATTTGCCCACGGAAGTCCGGCGTTAACGCCTCCACCG
Organism: Gammaproteobacteria bacterium; assembly: GCA_030427085.1. Classification (GTDB taxonomy): domain Bacteria; phylum Pseudomonadota; class Gammaproteobacteria; order Pseudomonadales; family Halieaceae; genus JAUHXH01. Next base: position 1,005,110 of record JAUHXH010000001.1, read on the forward strand.
CCGTTTGCGGATTGCGCTCACGAATGGCGCGCACGCAGGCGGCATAATGGGCGGCACCGCCATCATCGAGATCGTCCCGATCTACTGACGTGAGCACCACGTAGCGCAGGTTCATCAACTCTACAGAGCGGGCTGCGTTGGCAGGCTCTTCTGCGTCCAGCCAACCACCGGGGTTACCCGTATCCACCGAACAGAAGCGGCAGGCGCGCGTGCACACCGAGCCCATCAACATGATGGTTGCCGTGCCGTTGCTCCAGCACTCGCCCATGTTGGGGCAGTGGCTCTCTTCGCAGACAGTAGCGAGACGATGCTCGTCCACAGTCTGTTTCACATCGCGAAATTTCTTGCCACTGCCCAGGCGCACGCGCAACCACGGCGGCTTGCGCTGGCTGTCCACCTGATTATTGGGATTGTGCTTGATACCGTCCTTGATGGCGCTGAAACCCTGTGGGGTGTCAAATTTGTTGCCGCTGCGAACGGGGGTGTCCGGGGGAGTCTTCATGGGGCGCTATGATACGCCGAAAACGGCACATTTGGCAGCGCCCGGGGGTGGTGATAATTTGGCTGAAACGCCCTGAGAGCCAGTACATGCAACTCTTTGTTCGCTATCTGCTCCCCGCCCTGGCCTGGCTAGGGGCCTGCCTGTGGCTGTCACAGCAGATGGCCCGACAGGCGGACCCATGGCTGGCAGTGGTCTGCGCCGGATTGGTGGCCTTGCCGCTGGCACTGTCCGCGCTCTATCTGGCCACGGTCGATCGGATTCACCGCTCCTCGCTATACACCCGTCAGGGCCTGCTACACCGCTTTGCCACCAGTCGCTGGCTTACGGGGACCATCTGGGTGTGCTGGGCCTTACTGGTCGGGGGCAGCAGCGTCTTCTGGTTTGCCACCTTACATGGCACCGAGTTGCTACTGCTGGGTGTCAGTGTGCCACTGTTCTACGGCCTGTACCTGTTTTGTCGCCATGCCGCGAGCCGGGAGATGGCACCCTTTGCGGTCACCGCCACGGCCCTGCGCCTGACGCGCTACCTGTTTACAGTGGCCATGACCGTAACGTACCTGCTGCTCGCTCATTTTCAATCACACGGCGAGCCCCCGCCGGACCTGCTCCCCTCGCTACAAGCCATCAACCAGACACCGCTGGACCCCGCACACAGCCACCTGATCCAGATCGGCCTGCGCCTCGCAATGCATTGGCAAGCCATTGAAGGGCACTTGCTGCACTACGCCGCCCATGCCAGTTGGCCCTTCCTGCTACTGGTTGGACTGAGCACGTTGGCGTTGTTCTGGAGTATCGGCTTGTTGTTGTCCGGGTTTGTTATTCCGGTTGGGGAGTACCGGCGTGTGTTCGCGGCGATCTCCGGCAATCCAGAACCCCCCGCGGTGGAAGTGCAGCGCGTTTTCCTCACCACCTGTATTGCTACCCTGCTGGCGCTGGTATTGATCCCCTGGCTGGCACAGATCGAGCAAAACCTACGCCGCAATGCACAAGCGCTTCAGGTGGCCACCGAATTGGCTCGCGCGCCCTTGTATGCTGGCGAGTTCATCGACGGGCATCTGTATCGCCCGGGTACCCGGGACGCGCTTCACCAGGCCGCCGTCGATTTATTGAATCAGCGTGCCGCGCTGCGCGACGCGCTGCAAACACAGGGCGAACTGGCTTTTCAGAGCATGCGGGATCACGTGGACACCTACCTCGACCACTACTACAGCCTGCCCACAGAGTACATCCGTATTGCCTCTGCCCTGACGGGCAATCTGGAGGAGGCGCTGGCCAAAGACCTGCAAAATCACTTGCAGAGTAGCCCTGAGTTGGAAGCGCTGGCAGACAAGCTCACCGCCCTGCAAATAGAGGAGCCCGCCCTGCTCGCCCACTACCAATCACAACGGGAGCAGATACTGGCCAACAACAAACTCGAGCTACCCGATGACGCCCAATTCAGCGCCGTTCCTCCCGTCAATTCGGAGATGCTCCTGGGCCTGGAACACCTGGAGCTCGTCACGTTCCAGCAACGCATGGCCTGGTCCGGCGCTGCCGGTATCGGCGGCGTAATCGCCGCCAAAGTGGTGGCCAAGATTGCCGCCAAGGGTGGGCTGAAACTCGCAGCCTCTGCTCTGGCCAAGGCGGGCACCGGCAAACTGGCCAGTGCGGCCGCTGGATCAGCGACAGGCGCGGCTATTGGGTCTGTGATTCCCGGGGCCGGCACGTTCGTTGGCGGAGCGCTCGGATTTCTCGCTGGGCTGGGCATCGGCCTTACGATGGATGCCGCCCTGCTCTATGTAGAGGAACAGTACTCCCGCGAGGACTTCCGCGCGGTGATTATCGAAGCCATCGATGAGCAGGAACGGGAATTTTTGGCGGCACTATTGACAGAACTACCCGGCGAAGGTGTCTCGCGGTAACCCCGCGCAAGCTGTATAATCCTTGACCGCCCTCCGGCACCCCATCCAACCAGGCCCCCACCATGTCCACTGATACTCCTGCGATCCGCTTCGCAGACCTAGACCTTCCCGAAGCCCTGCTACTGGCGCTGAATGAGGTCGGCTACGAAACCCCGTCTGCGATTCAGGCGCGCACCATCCCGACTCTACTGAACGGCAATGACCTCGTTGGCCAGGCACAGACCGGAACCGGCAAAACCGCCGCCTTCGCCCTACCGGCGCTGGCACGGATCGACCTAAAACGCGCCGAGCCCCAGGTGCTGGTGTTGGCCCCTACGCGCGAACTGGCCATTCAGGTGGCCGAGGCCTTCCAGAAATACGCCCATCACCTGCCGGGCTTTCGCATTTTGCCGCTGTACGGCGGTTCCGATTACCGCGGGCAACTGCGCCAACTGCAACGCGGCGTTCACGTCATTGTGGGCACCCCCGGGCGAGTCATGGATCACATGCGTCGCGGCTCACTGTCACTCGACAGCCTGAGCATGCTGGTGCTGGACGAAGCCGACGAAATGTTGCGCATGGGCTTTATCGATGACGTGGAATGGGTACTGACCCAAACACCGCCTGAGCGACAGATCGCCCTGTTCTCCGCCACCATGCCCGAAGCGATCCGGCGTATCGCCAAGCATCACCTGAACGAGCCGGTGGAAGTCACCATCGAGTCGCAGACCGTCACCAATGACAATATCCGTCAGCGGGTATGGATGATGGCTGGGGTACACAAACTGGATGCTCTCACCCGTATTCTGGAAGTAGAAGACTTCGACGCCGCCATTATTTTTGTGCGCACGCGTTTGGCCACCAGCGACCTGGCCGATAAACTCGCCGCACGCGGCTACACCGCCGCCGCCCTGAACGGCGATGTGCCGCAAAAACTGCGAGAGAAAACCGTCGAGCAACTCAAGAAAGGGCAATTGGACATTCTGGTCGCCACCGACGTGGCTGCCCGCGGGCTGGACGTGGAACGTATCTCCCACGTGATCAACTACGACATTCCCTACGATGTGGAAGCCTACGTACACCGCATCGGCCGAACCGGCCGCGCTGGACGCAGCGGCGACGCCATTCTGTTCGCCGCCAATCGCGAGCGACGCCTGCTGCGCGCCATTGAAAAGTCCACCGGGCAGAAAATCGAACCGCTGACCCTACCCACCGCCGAGCAGGTTGCCGACAAACGCGTCAGCCGCTTCCGCCAGCAAATTTCAGAAACGCTTGATACCCGCGACCTGGACAAGATGCGTGCGCTGATCGAGAGTTATCAGCACGAGCACGGCGTGCCAGTTATCGATATCGCGGCGGCACTGGCAGTGCTGGCCAGCGATCAACACGGGCCGACACCCAAGCAAAATGTGACCACGAATGCCGGCGACGAAGTACGCGTAAGTCGCAGCGATCAACCACGACGCGCGCCAAAAGGCGATACCTTTGATAAACCCCGGAAGCCACGCAGCAGCGACCGCCCACCAAAAGGCATGAACCGTTTCCGCATCGAAGTGGGCCACACGCACGGTGTGAAACCCGGCAATATCGTTGGCGCAATCGCCAATGAAGCCGACATCGATGCCGAGTACATCGGCCACATCGACATCCACGACGACTACAGCACAGTGGATTTACCCGACGGCATGCCGGCGGATCTGTTCCGCCATTTGCAGGGTGTTTGGGTGAGCGGGCAGCGCTTGCAGATTAGTAAGCTGGGGGGACCTTCCGAGGGGAAAGCGCCGCGGAAGCGGAAGGCCGGGGCACGCAAGGCCCCGCCCAAGGGCGGACCAAAGGGTAAAAAGAAGCGGAGTTGAAATCGGCGATCACCGCCCTTTCACTCATTCAATCCTCTCTATCCTTCGTGGCGGGACCTGCAACCCGCCACGATTCCGCCATGGATTTAATAATCTCCACAACCAACTCGGGGTCCTCGAGCTGGACGTAGTGTCCGCTGTCAGGCGAAATCACTCGCCTGCCCTGCTCCGATAAGGCTGCCGACTCGCCCTGCAGTCGTTCCCAGGCTTCGTCTGCTCGCCGAGCAATGGCCGGTTCATCCACAACGTTGTCAAAACGGCCCGCCTTGGCTCCGCTAACCACTACCAACGGCAGTGCACCGAAGTCTGGTGCTCGGGAGGCATCACTCGCCAGTTGTTTGGCGCCGTTCATCTCCAGGTAGACGCCTTCAAGTCCGCGGCCTGATAGCGCCTGGACTCGTCGATTGATCGCATCGTTCGGGTGCAGCCCGGGATACGAAAATCTATTGATCAGCCGGACTACTCCCAATTGATTGAGCAAATTGGCAAGCCATGGAGGTAGCGGCAGCGCGTCGTTAACCACTTCATCGGGTAACTGGGTTAATAAATCCGGGTGGGACGGATCAACCAGCACGATACCTGCCACGCGGCCCGCATTCCGCGATACGAAACAACGAAAGATCAGCGCTGCTGCTGAATGGCCTACCAGTATGTAAGGTTCGGGGACACCCGTGGTGGTGAGCAAGGCCTCCAGATCCGACGCCATCGAATCGCAGGTCTTATCACGGTCACCCAATTCGCTCCACAGTACTCCAGACCGGTCGTAAGAGATTGTCGTTGAAAAAGCCGTCACCGGATCCTGCACCGGCCCCCAGGAAAGATGGCCCCCGGGGTCTATGCCGGACTCGAACACGACGGTTGGCCTACCACTGCCCTTGACCACCACATGTAGCGAATGCCCGTTAACACGGACCATATCGCCAGCGTAGGGGTGACGCTGCTCTGCCAGCGAGCGTGATACCTGCTCGTAGCCCACGCCCAGGAAAAGCGCACTGAAGAGTATGACGACGAGGACTTTCAGCAAGATTGGTCAATCACTGGTTGTATCAGATCTACAGGTAGCTCTCTCCTGCCGTTCCAGGGGGTCTCAGTAACGATACGTCACCTCAATACCCAGTTGGCGCGGGTAGTCCTGAGTAAAGAACGACAAACCCTGTGCAGGGTTTTGCACGTAGATGGCCCCGTCTTCGCCGAGTAAATTTGAACCGAATAACCAGACCCCGACCCGCTCATTGTCGACGCCCACTCGTGCGCGCAACAGGTCGCGACTGTCGCCTGCCTCCAGCGTACCGAACTGGCCAAACTGCTCATCGACATGACTGTAGCCCACATTGACCTGCCCCAACCACGCGCCAGTAACCGGCCAGTAATAGTTACCAATCAAGCTGAGTGTCCATTCGGGAACCAGGGGAATTCTATCGCCAGCACGCATTCCGGAGGCTCGAGCAATATCCTCGTCCAGCGAGGCAAACTCTGCTTGATTCCAGTTCACGCTGGCTCGAAGGCTTAAGCCACTAATAGTAGGAGGGGACCAGGCCAGGTCGAAGTCGACACCGTACACCTCGGCATCACCAACCTGGTAATCCTGAAACAGTCCTCGATACTGCACTACCTGACGGACGTCCCGCCAATCCTGAAAGTAAGCAGTGGCCTCCATGCCGAACTGCCCCCCTCCGAGGCTGAGTTTCGAGCCGACCTCGTAGCTCCACAATTCATCTGAATCGACGGAGTCTTCGCAGGGCAGTCCCCCGCCACCGGCGGCGACTGGCGTACGGTGCAGTGCACAAACATCCGGGTTATTAAAATTACCGCTCCTGAATCCCTTGGCGATGTTGATGTAGTAGTTGCTTTTGTCATCGGGACTAAAGGTCAAATTGAAGCGCGGATTGACACTTTCAAAAGTCTGCTGCTCCGGTTGCGAACTGGCACTGGATATTTGCGTATCACGCTCGTCCTCGAAATACCGCAATCCAATCAGGGGTATAAACCTGCCATCAAACAGAGGATAGGAAATCTCACCGAACAAGGAGATAGCCTCGGAGGCTCTCGTTTGAACGCTCTGCGGGAGAACCAGTGGAATATTGGTCTTATTGAGATCAGTGGACTCGGTGTCACTGTAAAACAGCCCAACCAACCACTGGGATTTGCTATCGGCGGGCGAAGTCAGACGGGTCTCGTTATTAAGCGCCTCCCCTTGAGTATCAAAATGGGCTTGCAATATGCCATTTGGCGCAATCGGGAAGGGACCATTGAACAGCGCGCTGGTGTCATGGTCTATCCAGGTCGTGGTACTCGTTAAAATACCGATGCTCGTTTCCCAAACCACAGTTCCGGCGAACAGATCGTAGCTTCGGTCATTGAAATCCCCCTCTCGCGCCACTGCAACAGGGGGCTCCAGGCTAGACAAGCTGGCAGAGCCTTCCTGATCTACAACGTCATGCGCGAAAAGCAATTTCACATCGACACTATCCACCGGGCGCCACAACAGCGAGGCACGCACGTTGTCGAGCTCTGCTTCATTGGTATCGTCGTCTCCGGCACTGTCCTGATGGTAGCCACCGAGCCTCTCGGTACCTGCCACCAGACGAATACCCAATTGGTCGCGTAGCAATGGCAAATTCAATGCGCCATCCAGATAGTAACTCGAGGCACCACCGTCGGTACCCGCCCAGGCCGCTCTGGCATGTGCTTCGATCGCCTCCAGATTGGGTTGTTCGGTAATAAAGCGAACTGTTCCGCCCATCGAGCCGTTGCCATAGAGCGTACTTTGGGGGCCACGCAGAACTTCCACGCGAGCCAGATCAAAACTGCGGCCGACGGGCGCGTAGGCTTGCCCGTAAATAAAGAACGCCGCATCGTCCAGGTAATAACCCGTAGTGGGGTCGGCCACGTTATTGCCACTGATTCCCCGAAGCTGGTACTGCTTCTGGCCAGCGGAAATGGAAAGGCCCTCAGAGGCGCCGGGAATAACCGTCATCAGCTGAGTGAGGTCCCTCACAAGTGAGGCTTCCAGCATGCCCGCGTCAAAAGACTGCATGGATAAGGGCACGTCGATGAGCTTCTGCACGCGCTTCTGAGCAGTCACCAACACCTCTTCCATAACGGTGGGGGAGTCATTTGCCCAGGTAGCAAAAGCTGAGTGACAGGCCACAAGCAGAACGCACTGGGCCTTGCGATGCGCTATGTTCACCAAACCGCCTCCAACATGTGCTGTCCGTGCTACATCCAACGGTCACGTTCAGTTTAGACCAAATTGTCTGGTGCCAAGGGTTTTACGCCTCTCGTCAACTTCCCTGAATCTGGTTTACACTGGTCGCTGCCTCCTAACTACCCCGGTGAGTCATCAAGCGGATGTCGAAGGATATCTTCATCAGCTACGCCAGTGAGGACACCTCGCGCGCCAGCGAACTCGTGCGCATTCTGGAAGACGATGGCTGGAGTGTATGGTGGGACCGGGAGATAAAGCCCGGGCAGGACTTTGAGTCCGAAATCGACCAGGCACTCGCCGCCTCACGCGCTGTAGTGGTCTTATGGAGCCAGTACTCGGTCTCCTCAAGCTGGGTTCGCAGTGAGGCCAGAGAGGCCAAAGAGCTCAACAAGCTGATACCGGTGCTGCTGGATAACGCCCGCATACCCCTGACCTACCGCGCTCTCAATACGATCGACCTTACTTCCTGGCCCAACAAACCCTCGCTGGTAGAACTTTCCAGCTTCAAATCAGCTGTCAGTCGGGTGTTACTGGAAGGTAGCTCCGAACGTCCACTGGTGAAACACCATTCGAGTGGAGACACTTCCCTGTCGGTACGAGTCGCTCAGCGCGTTGCCGAGATGGTCAACAGCGACAAGCACACACCCACCACCACGCCGGATTGCGAGTCCGCCCTTGATCGTTGCATTGCAGACATCTGCCTGGATCTACTGGGCCGCACCGACCACCTGGCGCAACGCGTTTCCGATTACCTGCTACACTTGCACAGTGCGTTGGGGGCCGGTGAGACTGCTATTACCGAGGTATGCTTCAAGTCTGGCTCGATCAGCAAGCTCCGAGGAATTGACGACTCGCAGCCCGGGCAGGAGATTGAGAACACGGTGCACAGGTTCATCAAAGACTTTTGCACACCACTGGGCGACTGCAACGTGGAGCTATCAGAGTCTGCCTGGTGCCCGGATCTTCCCCTTTGCCTGCCCCTGCAAAAAAATAACGGATGTCGGCAATTTGCTTTTTTTATAGCGTCATCCGACAGCGCTGCCTGGCACTACGGCCAGCAGGCTCGTTTGCTCAAGCTCGCCGCGGGTCTTGAACGAGCGAACGCGTCGAACTGACTCTGGCAACGGTGTTTCGCCATGAGAGGTGAGAAACTGTTATGAATCCTGAAGTTGGTGCAAACAGCCACAAAAAATCCATGACGCGCAAAGAAGCGCATTTGGTCCATGCTCTGCGTTACCTGACCCAGGGACTTCGTGCGCCAGGGGCGCGCGGCATGAATCGCAATCAACGCGGTGCCGTCCAGGACTTTCATCATCATCACCGGGAACTGCTGCACAGCGAAGGCGTGGTTGGCGTCGGCGTTGCGCGCAAACGCCAGGGAAACTCACTGACCCCTCAACTCTCACTGCGCTTCTATGTCCGGCGGAAGGGGGACAATATCAAGGACATGGTCAGCGTGCCCCGTTACCTCTTTCCGCCGCAGGGTGACCGGATTGTCACGGATGTTGTTGAGGTCGGTGACATCCGATTGAATGCGGGACGCTTATCTGAAATGCGTCCAGCCCAACCCGGCGTGTCAGTTGGAATCAACTTTGTCGCGGGCACGCTGGGATGCTTCGTTAAAAAGAAGAACAGTTCCCCCGTCTACCTGCTCAGCAATGCCCATGTGATTGCCCGGGATGGCGTTGCGACGCCGGGTCAAACCCCCGTTTACCAACCCGCCAAAGTCGACCAGTTCGGTACCCAGCCTTTCGCCGAGTTGGAAGAGATCGTGCCTTTCAAGTTCTCCAGTACCCAATTCAACAATACTATGGATGCCGCAATTGCCCGGGTACACAATGAGACTGACTGTAATAACCACATTCTCCACGTGGGCCAGGTGATCGGTGTCGATGAACCCACGCGGGAAACGCCTGTTCAGAAAGTCGGTCGAACGACTGGATTGACCCACGGCGTGATCGAAGACATTCATTTCCAGTGGCAATTCACCTACGAGAAGGACCAACACGGCGATGTCGGGCGGGTTGGGTTCCGCGACCAGGTGTTAATTAACCGGATAAATGCCAGTGCTCCACCGTTCTCCGCCAAAGGCGATAGCGGTGCACTCGTGCTGGATCAAAACATGCACGCCATTGGCTTGCTGTTCGCAGGTTCCTCACAGGTCAGTGTCTGCAACCCGCTGCCTGCCGTGTTGAACCGCTTGAACCTCGAACTGGCGTAGCGCTCGCCGCTACGACCTGAGTACTCTCTGATGGCTAGCCTGGAAGAATGTGAGGCCGCACTGGAAGCATTCCATCGCAGTATTGCCGAACTTCCGGGCGTACAAGGTGTGGGCATTACCGGGTCCGGAGATCGCCACGCGCTGGTGATCTACGTAACGGGCGAGCAACCAGCAGACACCAACTACCCACTCACCTACACCAACGAGGCTGGCCCTGCCACGGTCGAGGTACCTGTCATCGTGAAGACAGTGGGTGTCATTCGCCCTCATTAGGACCGACGAGGGCACCGGCAGTATTCATCCAAGCAGACGGCGCATGAACTGAATTGCCGATTGCGGTCGTCGGGATATGTCCGGATGCAGTGCAGCCTCAAAGAAAGCGTCGAATTCCTTAGTGACAGAACCCAGTGCATTCACCGGATCGGCCAAACGTTCCGCAGTACCTTCAAGATTGCTTGCCTCAAACGGGTTCTCACCGTAAAGACACTCGAAAAGGGTTACGCCGAGCGCCCATAAATCGGTTCGCGGATCAGGTGGGGCTCCGGCAAAGCGCTCTGGTGACATGTAGGCGTAGGTTCCACCCGATACCTGGTTAGCTGCACCACTCTCCAACCCTCCCGCCAGACCGAAATCCAGCAATTTTGCGTTTTCTTCCGCATCGAAGCCTATGTTTGACGGCTTTATGTCGCCGTGAACTATCCCCTGTTTGTGGATATAGGATAGAGCCTGCGCGAGTTGGTCGACGAGGAGGATGATGTCCTCTCGATCCAGCAGGCTCTGACTGAGCACGTCGAGCAAAGTGCCATTTTCAAGGTATTCACAGACCAGGATCGGGGTTCCATGATAGCTTTCAACACCGAATATCGTAGCGACACCCGGATGATTCAAGCGTGCCATCACCCTGGCTTCACGCCGCAGGAAGGCAAGTTCGTCCGCAACTTTCGAGATAACTGATTTGAGCACCACCGGGCGGCCCAACTGCTCGTCTTCGGCGAGATAAACGGTGCCCATCCCCCCTCCTCCCAGTACACGCACCAGCTTGTACTGGTTGTGTAGCAGATAGGGCAAGGTTGAATCCCTGAAAGACTCACAACCGCACCGTGAACACCTGCCTGCATGTTGCTCAACGCGGCCACACTCCGTACATTCTGCCGCGGAATGGACCATCGCCTCGTCATCCCAGTGATCCATGAGGTTGGCGCAGGCCACGGTGATGGTATTCACCACCAGGGTCATGAAGTTGACGTTGTCCTGGGTGTAGGGCAACTCACTACGTTTCGGCCCCAGGGTGAGGATGCCCTGTAGCTTGCCACGAAGATGAATCGGCACCACGAACGACGCCCCCACTTGCCCCAGCCACTTGCCAAACTCGGCATCTGTGATAAAGGGTGAAGACCCAATATCAATGGGTCCCGCCATCGACTTGAGAGTCAGCAGGGACGCGGGTGACAGCGGAAAATCACCCAGTTCCTGTTGAGGATCCCGGAGAGCATCTCCGCCCACCAAAAACAGGAGGTGAATAGATTCGGGGTGCAAGGATGCATGCAGGCAGGATCGCGTCGCCTGCGCTACCTCCTCGAGATTCTCCGCGTGTCCAGTATCGGTGGACAACTGAGCCAGCAAACTGCTTGGCTCATACTCGCCGCGATAAAAAAGGTTGTCCAGGTAATCTCGCGCTGAACGACGCTGTTGGAACAGTGCAATCGAGATCAGCGTACAAACCCCCAGGACCACACCATTTGATCCGGCCAGGATTTCGCCCATGGTCAAGTTTCTCGAGGTATATAGAAAGAAAGCCAACAGAATTAAAGGCGCGGCGATGAGAGCATTAAGAAAGACTGTTCCCAAAGAATGTCGAAGTGTCTGTCTTAGAACTACGTTGACCGGGAGCGCTTGTTCGACCAGTACGGCATAGGCAGTGATCAGCGGGGTAGCTAAGGCGAGAATATGAAAAGGCGGTATTACGTATATGACAACTTCATCACTCAATATGAAATCAGCAATATCATCTGAAAGACTGGTGAGCAGTATTAAGCCCACCATAGGCACGACCGTCATTAGGAGACCGAGACCAAAAACTCGGACTCTGCGACGCTCATCACTCCGCGCATTTCGCATCCGGAGCCAAATCACGAGGAATACGGGTAGCGTTGCTCCATAAACCAGGATTGGGTAGAGACCAGTAGGGTCAGAATTCTCGAAGCGACTGAAAAATTGACTTGGAAAAAGGAACCCCAAGAGATTGAAACTTAGCAACACCAACCCAAGAACTAGCGCGACTCGTGTACACCAGCCCAGGATCTCAGTAGTACGGTGCGGAAGGAAGGCTTCAGGAAAAACGCGAGAAAAATGCCAGAAATAGAACGGTAACAGGCAGTCCAGCGGTATAGCACCAAAGAGTAGCAGCGGGTAGCTATCCAGAGAATCCGTAAAGTAACTCTCTCCCACTCTGGCGTAAGAAGTGGCGCTGAGAAGCATCACCAAGCCAAACAGCAGACTGCGCCGGTCATTGAACCCAGACACAATGAGAAGCCCCGCAGCTGTGGTTCTAACCAGAATCTGGAGGGACCAAACGCCGTGCGTTCCCCAGTCCCACTCAGCTGTGCGGAGGAGTATTAGGTATCCCACCAAGCCCAGAACACAACGTGCAGCAGCTAAACTGGCCAGAAAAGCTGCTGCCCACACCTCTAAGTTGGCACGCCTGACCCCAGAGAATATCTTATCTGTGATTGGGGCTACCTCTGTACCAAATCCCCGGAAACTAACAAAGAATGCCTTGTTGACCGAGAACGTTTTTCTGAGCTGTCGTCAATCCTCTACGTCGAACCGCTCTATCGATGCTGTTTGCAACGTAGAGGAATGCCTCCTCGTAGATGTCTGGCGTAATGGTTTTGGTTTTTGGCTTTGTCTCATTAGCCAACTTTTTGGCGCGCTTGCCGGCTTTCAGACTGCAACCCTCAGCCTGCTTGAAAACGGCCCCAAACTTTGCCAGCTCCTTGAGGTTTTTCCTTACATTACCCAATGCCCCCATTTCCACTGCCCGATCAAAACAGGCTGGCTCTACCGGCAGACCGGCACCGCGGCCAAACTGCTCCCAGTAGATAGAGACGATTTTGACGACGAGAGCCTCGGCTTCTGACTTTGTCATCGTTTTTGCTGCAGCGCGGGGCGCCGCCCGTTTGGTTGCCGCCTTGGTAGCGGTGTACCGTTTTGCTGCTGCTTTCTTCGGTGCTGCCTTTTTCTTTTTGGCTGCGGCTTTCTTGGCTGGAGCTTTTTTCGCTGAAGCTTTTTTAGCTGGAGCCTTCTTCGCTGCCTTCTTGGGTGCCGCCATGACGCTCTCCTTGAAATTCGAAATGACCGAACAGGTACTGCGTTTAAAGTGTAGACCCGATTTCGAGCAAACGGCAATTCAACTCGTTTGAATCGGGCGTGCCGTCAGTGTATGCCAATTGGAATCCGCCACCGAGTGCAGGCGCCGACACTCACTCAGATCAAATCCGCTGCGTGTCAGCAGGCTCTCCATCTCACTCAGTGTCCTGATTCTCGAGCCGAACATGAGAAACAAACTCAAACTGTTCGCCGCCAACACGCCGCGCTCTTCTTCACCGCCCTCTTCCACAAAGCCATCGATAATGTGAAGAACGGAGTCGTTACGCATGGCTTGGCGCACATTGCCAAACAGCACGACCAGGTCGTCGTCGCTCCAGTTACAGCACACGCGGCTCAGTAGATAGACATCAAAGCCCTCGGGAATCACTTCAAACATATCGCCGGCAACCCAGTCGAAGCCTGGCGTGGCGCGCGGGCGTACTTCCGGGCGGTCGAGCACTGTGGCACGGAGGTCTGGCTTGTCATTCACCAAGTGCTGAACCAAAGCACCTTCTCCGCCACCGATATCGCACACGGTTGCAGTCCCCTCGATATCAACATTAGCCGTCACTTCAGTTAACCATTGCGTGGCCGTGGCAGAGTTCCAGTCCTTCCACTTGCGGTTCTCATCCGGGCGATCGGCAAGATAACTGAAAAAATCCTGTCCATAGATACTTTCAAATACGGGGCTTCCCGAAGCCAGGGCCCGATCCAATGCCCCCCAACACGCCCAATTCTCACGCCCCAGAAAGAGTTGATTGATGATGTCGAGGTTTTCGCTATAAAGCGTGGACTGATATCTTCCGTCTTCAAAACCCACAATCTCGCAATTCACAAGGACTGCAAGCACGTCCCTGAGCACAGCCTGGTCATAGCCAAAGTGACTGGCGATCTCTTCGAGACTGCGGGGGGACTCCTCTAGCAAGTGGCCCAGTCCGATGTGCGCCGCGTGTTGCAATATCCTGGGAAGTGCTACAGCACTGGCAAGTTGGATCAGTTCCATCCGGACCTGATTTTCGTCGATGTCGAACACGTCGCCCCTACTCCCTATTGGTTGGCCAGGCTGACTACGATGGCGGTGATGTTATCCCGGCCGCCTGCAGACAAGGCAGCATCCACCAGGTCGTGTACGGTTTTGACTGCGGAAGCACCGCGGCAGAGCAATTCAGCTAATTGCGCACCAGGCACCTGACTACTAAGCCCATCCGAGCACAGTATGAGGTGATCGCCCGGCTGGGTGCTGAAGGAACCAGATGCAGGCTGAAGAGGGTCACCTGGTTCTTCGAGTCCTAAGGCCTGAGTCAGGTAATGTCGGGGAGCATCGTCCACGTCCGTTTGCTGGTCTACGGTATCGTCCTGCGTAACCTGACGCAGGGTCCCCGCGCGCACGTGGTAGAGGCGACTGTCCCCCACATGGGCAAACCAGCACCTGGAGGCAGTCAATACCGCAAGGGTCAGCGTGGTACCCATCCCCGCGTGCTTGTTGTCACGAGCAGCTTTCGCTTTGATCTCACCGTGCGCTTCAAGTAGCAGCGCCGACAAGTTTTCCCCGTTGAACTCTGGAATCGGATTGGCACCCGAAAAGCGATCCCGCGCAACTTGGTAAATGGTAGCGCAGGCCGTTCGGCTGGCCAGTTCACCCGCGGCGTGCCCTCCCAGACCATCGGCAACACAAGCCAACAGGCCCGTAGCCCCAACAGGAAGAAGAAAGTAGTGGTCCTGATTCTCATGTCGATGATGCCCGCGGTGCGAGTCACCGTAGGCCACAAAGCCCGCACCATGAACCTCTCGACCATGGTACTGCTGAAAGGGGTGTGCACCGGAGGCGTCCATGCGATTCATAGTCACAGACTAGACCTGCCACTGCCGGGCGGCAAATTCGGCCCACGAGGCATCAGGCGCGAACCCGGCGGCAATCACCCGCGCAAAAAAAACGGGCCCCGAAGGGCCCGTGCGAAGACGTTCAGCTCGCCCGCAAGGCTTAGCCGAACTGATTCATGGTGTTGTCTTTGCCACCCGCTTTCAGCGCAGCGTCACCGGCAAAGTACTCTTTGTGGTCGTCGCCCATGTCGGAGCCGGCCATGTTCTGGTGTTTCACGCAGGCGATACCCTGACGGATTTCTTTGCGCTGCACGCCAGCCACGTAGCCCAGCATGCCCTGGTCGCCGAAGTATTCCTTGGCCAGGTTGTCGGTAGACAGGGCCGCGGTGTGGTAAGTCGGCAGGGTGATCAGGTGGTGGAAGATGCCCGCTTCGCGCGCAGCGTCCGCCTGGAAGGTACGGATCTTCTCGTCTGCAGCGGCAGCCAGTTCAGAGTCGTCGTACTCGGCGCTCATCAGGTTGTCGCGAACGTAGGCAGATACGTCCTTGCCCTCTTCAGTCCAGGCATCAAATACCTGCTGACGGAAGTTCAGGGTCCAGTTGAAGGACGGGCTGTTGTTGTAAACCAGCTTGGCGTTGGGTACCACTTCGCGGATACGGTTTACCATGCTGGCGATCTGGCCCACGTGCGGCTTCTCGGTTTCGATCCACAGCAGGTCAGCACCGTGTTGCAGTGAAGTGATGCAATCCAGCACCACGCGGTCTTCACCGCTGCCCTTACGGAACTGGAACAGGTTGGACGGCAGGCGCTTGGGACGCAGCAGTTTACCGTCGCGGCTGATCAGTACGTCGCCGTTGCCGATGGTAGAAGCGTCTACTTCGTCACAGTCGAGGAAGCTGTTGTACTGGTCGCCCAGGTCGCCCGGCTCGTGAGTTACGGCGATCTGCTTGGTCAGGCCGGCTCCCAGGGAGTCGGTACGCGCTACGATCACGCCGTTTTCAACACCCAGTTCCAGGAAGGCGTAACGCACGGCACGGATCTTGGCCAGGAAGTCCTCGTGAGGAACGGTTACCTTGCCGTCCTGGTGGCCACACTGCTTCTCGTCAGACACCTGGTTTTCGATCTGGATGGCACAGGCGCCAGCTTCGATCATTTTCTTGGCCAGCAGGTAGGTGGCTTCCGCGTTACCGAAACCGGCGTCGATGTCGGCAATGATCGGCACCACGTGAGTCTGGAAGTTGTCGATCTGGTTCTGCAGATCTTTCGCTTTCACTTCGTCACCAGCTTCGCGGGCTTCGTCCAGCGCACGGAACAGGCCGCCCAGTTCGCGGGCGTCCGCCTGACGCAGGAAGGTGTACAGCTCTTCGATCAGGCCGGGTACAGAAGTCTTTTCGTGCATGCTCTGGTCAGGCAGCGGGCCGAACTCGGAACGCAGCGCGGCGATCATCCAACCGGACAGGTAGAGGTAGCGCTTGTTGGTGGTGCCGAGGTGCTTCTTGATGGCGATCAGTTTTTGCTGACCGATGAAGCCGTGCCAGCAACCCAGCGACTGCGTGTAGGCAGCGGTGTCGGCGTCGTAGTCCGCCATGTCCTTGCGCATGATGTCCGCGGTGTAGCGGGCGATGTCGAGGCCGGTCTGAAAACGGTTCTGCAGCGCCATACGGGCGGCGTATTCGGGGTTGATAGCGCTCCAGGTGCTGCCCTGTGAGGAGCACAGTTCGGCAAAAGTGTCGGTAGTCTGCTGATAGGTGGCCATGGGGATATCCTCATGTCTGTGGGGGCTGAAAGTAACGCTACAGCGTCGTGTTCGTAATGACGGCTATCTTAGTCAGCACCCCTACATAAATGAAATAAATAGAAAAGATACCTACTATTCGGCAAAGAAATGTTCGCGAGCCGGGAGGGTGCGCGTGACATTGAGCTTCGTATAAACCTGTAGTATATGTGTACACTTCAGGCGCCGACCGAGGAGCCCTCTGTGGTCGCACAACGCGAAGGCAAATGGCCCATTCGATGGGACCAGCTGCTCCGGTACCGCTACATCGAAATTATCTCCCTGTGGGAGGGGCGCCTGACTACGCGCCACCTGTGCGAGACTTTCGGCATCGGCCGGCAGCAAGCCAGCAAGGACATCAACACCTACCTGCGCGAGCTCGGGCAGGGCAACCTCGAATACGACAAGTATCTTAAAGGATACAAGCCCACGCCGGATTTCCAACCCTGCGTCACTCGAGGCAACGCCGACGAATACCTGCACCTGGTGGCGCGCAACAGCGCCCTGTCCCAGGTATTCGAGTCAATTTCCATCGCCATGCATAACGTTGAGGTGCTTCATGCACCCCTGCGCGACGTTAGCCCCGCGCTGCTCCGGCCGCTGATTCAGGCCGCGCGGACATGCCGGCGCCTGGAAGTAGATTACGTATCAGTGCACAACCCGGACCGGGAAGGACGCATCATCGTTCCCCACACGCTCGTGCACACCGGTTTGCGCTGGCATGTTCGTGCCTGGTGCGAGAAGAACCAGGACTACCGCGATTTTGTGCTGAGCCGCTTTCGCGGTGCGCCTGACATCCTGGATGACTCCGAACATGGTGTGGCTGCAGATGACGACTGGAACACCTACGTCACCTTGCGACTGGTTCCCGACCCACGGCTCAGTCCGGATCAGCGGGAAGTCGTGGCCACGGATTACGGCATGCGGGACGGCATGCTCGCCATTCCGGTGCGCGCCAGGCTAGTTCACTACTGCATCAAGCAATTACAAATCGACCCCTTCCTTCAGCAAATCGATCCGCGGGCCCAGCAACTCGTTGTCGAAAATCTCGACGAGTTGCGCCCCTGGCTCTTCGGGGCAGAAAGCGCATGACGTACTCGGTCCACGAGAATATAGAGCTCCAGGTTGCCGTTACTGCACATCGCGATCTGGAGCAGGTCAACGCCGACCGCGTGCGGCGGGAGGTACGGGAATTCTTCCTCAACCTGCAAGCGGCCCTTCCCGGTTTGCCCATCAGCCTGATGTCCCCGCTGGCCACTGGAGGCGATACCCTCGCGGCAGAGGTCGCATTGGAGTTGGGCTTACGCCTGCGCATACCACTGCCTATGCCGCAGGAAATTTATGAATCGGATTTTAGCGAGCCAGAAGACCTGGCACGCTTTCGCAGCCTTTGTCAGCGTGGCGATGTATTTACCCTACCGATGGTTGACGGTGTCGATCGAGAACAATTGCAAAACTCCAGCGAAGCCCGCATCGCCCAGTACGCACAGTTAGGCACTTTTGTCTCCACCCACTGCCAGGTCTTGCTGGCCCTGTGGGATGGCGAACCCAGCGAGGAAGTTGGCGGCACTGCCAGCGTTGTGCATTTTCACCTTTACGACGAAATGCCCGGGTTCCGGGATGAGCCCTGCCCTGCCAATATCCTGATGGAACCCGACAACGACCTGGTTTATCACATTCACTGCCCACGCAGTGCCGAGCATCCCGGCATTTTGCCTCCGCGTTGGATAAGCCGTCGTGGAGACGCCAGTGAAGGGCCTATACCACCGGAGTTCCTGAGTAGTTTTCGCTACATGGAGACCTTCCGCGCCGACGTTGAACGCTACCACAAGGATATCGCCCAGGAAGGCGATACCATGCTCGACCAGCTCGAATTTTTACAACATGAAGAGCTGGTCACGCTCGACAGCCTCTACTCGGCCGCGGACTGGCTGGCGATTCATTTTCGCAAACGCGTAGTCAGCCACCTGGCTGTCACGCATTGGCTTGCAGTGCTTATGGGCTTCAGTTTTATTCTCTACTCTGAATACGACGGATTTTTCTGGTTGCTGCCAACTTTCCTCACCCTGTTCTTCTCCGCCGTCGTCCTCAATGGATTTGCCAACAAACGGCACTGGCATCGCAAGTACCTCGACTATCGCACCCTTGCCGAAGGGCTGCGGGTGCAATTCTATTGGTCGCTGTCCGGTATCGAGGGCTTTCGTGGCGCCGCAGTGGCCTACGACAACCTGTTGCAGAAGCAGGATATGGAACTGTCCTGGGTGAGGCATATCATGCGCAATTGCGGCACCACCATTCGCGTGGCCCTGCTACCACCCGAGAACGGCCTGGAATTGGCTGTGCGGCACTGGATAGGGGGCAGCCAGGGGCGCGGTGGACAGCTCGAGTATTTCAGCCGGGCCGCCCTCTCCCGCGCACGCAAGGTTCGCCGAACTGACTGGATTGCAAGTGTCACCTTGTGGGTCGGTATTTCCATGGCCATTGCCCTTCTGTTTATCGGGCAAAGTGCAGACGAGAACGTGGTAACCGCCGTGCTGGTGCTCATGGGTCTGCTACCGCTTGCCGCCGGTATTCGTGAAGCCTATACCTACAAAAAGGCCGACAAGGAACTCGCCAAGCAATACCAGTTCATGCTCCATACCTTCACCAAAGCCCACGACCGTATTCGCAAAACATCGGATCCGCAGGAAATACGCCGCGTGCTACGCGCGCTCGGCGAGGCCTGCCTGGAAGAACATTCCGAGTGGGTGATGATCCATCGGGCACGGCCGCTGGAACACTCGGGATTGCAAACCTGAGCAAGCCCCGGTTCAACATGCTCGACTGATAGCGCTCTTGCGTTTCCGCCCCGCGACCACAACGCAACACTCAGGTTAAGCTGAAGCCCGATTCCCCTGAAGTGGCCGGACATGCTGAACGAGCAGCGTTTAATAGAAGAAGCCATTGAGCAAACCGGCCTGCGCGATTTCGGTGACGAAGGCTTTCGCGAGCCGCTGGGCCGACTGGTTGAGGCATTGAACACCGAGGCGCAGATGAATGACTTCGGTGAATTGCGCGCCCAGATGACCATCAATGCGGGGCTACGACATCGCCTGCAAATCCACCACTATCTGCAGCGACACCCCCAAGTACTCGACGCGCCGGTAACACGCCCTGTATTCATCGTAGGCTTGCCCCGAACGGGCACTACCGCCCTGCACCATCTACTGAACTGCGACCCTGAGAATCACACCCTGCGCCTGTGGGAAGCCCAGAACCCGGTACCACCACCCACAACAGAGACTTACCACAACGACCCGCGGATTCAGCAGCAGCGTGAATCCGTGGCGCTCACCGAAACCTTTTTACCCGGTTTTTCCCGTACCCACCTGATCGACGCCGAAGCGCCGGATGAGTGCTACATGTTGCTGAATCGCAACTTTATGTCGGTGGAGTACTCGGCGCTTTACCACATTCCAAGCTACGCCAATTGGCTGTATGCGCAACTCCCACACAGCGACAGCTACGCCTACCACAAACAGCAGCTTCAGTTGTTGCAGTCTCAACACGTGGGCAACTGGGTGTTGAAAGCCCCCTTTCACCAGCTCGGCTTGCGCGCCATTTTGCACACCTACCCGGACGCCGTGATCGTGCAAACCCATCGGGCGCCGATGCAATTTGTAGCCAGTGGTTGCAGCTTTCTCGCCCTGTTGCGCCGCAGCGGAACCGACAATCCAGACATGGCGGAAGTAGGCAGCGACTGGATGGATATGCTCCGCGCCTACACCGAAACTTTCGAGCGTGACCGCGCGGAGTTGGAAGCACAGTATCCCAACCAATTTCTCGACCTGCGTCACGACGATTTTGTTGCTGATCCCTGGGCTACCATCGAAGCGCTCTACCAGCTTCGCCAATTACCGCTCTCAGCCGCAGCACGACAAAACATGTCGCAATGGCTGGCGGCCAATCCACAGGGGAAACACGGTCGCCACGAGTACTGCCTTGCAGACTACAGGATCGAACCTGCTGAGGTTGAGAGCTTGTTCGGTGACTATGCGCGCCGATACGGCGTCGATATGAATTAAGGAGTGAAGGTATGAGCGATGATCATACGGCACAGACTGACAGTGGCGATGCCTGGGACGCCTTTTGCGATGCGGTGAAAGCAGCGGGCAAACTGGTCGACTCAACGCACGCACCGCAGGATCCGCAAACGCGCGCCGAAGGTTATCGCTACCTGTCTCGGATGCTGAGAGCGGGACTGGAAAGCTTCGTGGAAGGTGGTGACCCACGTTTTCCTGAGTTGCGCTGCCCGGTGCATACCACCATCAAGATGGGTGCCGACAACCCGGACAACTACTACCAGAACACCCCGGTGAGCCCCGATTACGACTACCGCATTGTTGGCACCCGCGGCAGTGTGCACTATCTGGGTTTCAGCACCGTCATCAATCGCTACGCCACAGGTGGCGGTATGAAAACCGATGGTTTCCTCGATGCCGCCCATCTGGAAGTGGGAGCGAACGGTGAGATCGAAATTATTGTCAGCGCAGAAGAACATGAAGGTAACTGGCTGCGAATGGGGCCGGAAACCAATGCGATCAATGTACGTCAAACTTTTCGGGATCGTACCCGTGAAATACCTGCGGACTTGCGCATCGAGCGAATTGGCGCCGAGTCAGACCGCCCCCCTCCCCTCTCGCCGGAGAAAATGGACGAGGCCCTGGCGGGTGCCGCTCGTTTTCTGACTAACACTACCGCACTGTTTGCCGGCTGGGCCGAAGGCTTTGTTCCCACCACCAATCAGGTCGCCCCTGCCGACCAGGGCTTTTGTCAGGCAATCGGCGGCGACCCCAACATCTACTACTTCCACAGCGCGTGGAAACTGGCTGACGACGAGGCCCTGGTAATCGAGGCTCCGATCATTCCGGACTGTGAGACCTGGAACTTCGTGCTACAGAACTGGTGGATGGAGTCACTGGACTTTCGCTACCACACCATTCACTTCAATAAACACACAGCGCAGTATGAAGCCGACGGTAGCGTGAAGATCATCGTATCTCACCACAAGCCACCCCATGCCAACTGGGTGGAAACCGCCGGACATCGGGCCGGCACTCTGTGCTGGCGCTGGATAGGTGCCGATGAGCACCCACCTGTGAATGCACGTGTGGTGAAATTTGAGGACTTGTGAGTTAAACGCTGCTGACTCTTTCAGCCAGCACTGTGGCGGTAATAGTCCAGGTTGAGGCCTGACACTTCGCAGTCCGCCGGGGCGAAGCCAGCACGCATGGCCTCACTCGCGTTCTCGAAGGCATTACACGTGAGCAGGGTTTCGCCGCCTGCTGCGGTATCTTCCCCAAGTTTTGACGCCAGGTTCATTTCATCGGCGAAATAGCCTTCCAGCGTCTCCGAATACAGCATGTGGCCGTAGCCAATGCCGATGCAAACCTGAAATGGCTCCTCCTCGGTCAACATCAAGCTGGCCTCACGAATGGTCTGGTGCAATGTCAGTGAGGCGCGAATAGCCTCATCCACGGTGGTGAAACAGGCAAAGGCATTGTCGGCATGAAATTTCACCCGCCGCCCGCCGTGCGCTTCAAACAAGGGCTGGGTAATCTCTCGCAACCGCATCAGTACAGCCAGGAAGTGAACGATCCCGTGACTCTGGGACACGCGTGAAAAGCCGGAAGAGTCCATTACCAATGTGGCCACGGTCTCGCCATAGCGCGACCATATCTCGTCCTGATGGTCCACCGGATTCTGGCCACGGGCCAGCATGCCCGCCATGGTCTGGAACAGGTTGTTATTGTTGCAAGTCATTGACACGTCTCTAACTACAGCGGCCGATACGAATGCCGACCTCTGGGCAGGATACCGAAATCCGTGGCCTGCCGCCACGCAGAGACGTGAACGCTAGTTACGCTGTACCGTGGCGAAATACACTTTCTTGGCGCGACTGGCCAAATTGGGGGGAAGGTTTTCGAGTTCGTAACCGAATAGTTCGAGCGCTCCACCGGCATACTGCTCGAAAATGATACGGTCTGAGCGGGACATGCGACGCTGCCACTCATAGACTTTGTCGGACTGGGGTTTCTGCACCGAATTTCGATGCCACTGCAAACTGTGACTCGGAACCACCTGCTGAGCAGTTTCGTGATAATCCAGCATGGCGGGCTCAAAGTTCACGTGCAGGAAATCGCAAACGCGCCGCAACTCCCGCTCGGTATGTAGTACCAGATCTTCGTAACGCAGCTCCAGAAAGCGTCCAGCGCCCAGCACATTCCCCACTTTGCGAGCGAGGTAGGTTTTCAGCTGCCATTGCTGGGCGATCGTTGGTAGCGAACTGGGCAACCAGGACGTCTTCATCTGTGATAAGGCCACGTCGCGGCCGTCCCGCACCACGTGAATGAACGAGCAATCCGGGAACAAGGTGTTGAGGATGTCTACATCCTCGGTGTAGTAGGGTGTTTTGTCACACCAGATGCGCTTGCCCTGGGCGGTCGCGTAGCAGTCAAAAATGGCGCGGACCAGTTCCGGATAAGAACGAGGGTTTTGCGCCAGCACCGCCTCTTTGGAAGGGATCAGGCCACCGCGAACAACCAGGTGATGTTCTGAAATATCTGACAGCAATTTTGCTACGTTGGTCTGCTCTCCCAAATCACCATATTCCGCCAGGCGACGATAGAAAACCGTAATAAAAACCGATTCGTGTGGCACGGTTATTTCGGGGTGATTATTGACCATCAGCCGAAACATCGTCGTCCCGGATCGCTGGGAGCCAATGATAAAGGTCGGTGTCGTGTCCGGCATGCGTAGCCTCTGGGTGGTATCGAAGTCCATCCGGGCCGATGCTAGTCGCAATTCATTACAAAATTGCGACAGATAAAAGAATTCCACCGCGCCGCCACTCGGTTGAGCACACATAAAAAAAACGGCGCCCTGAGGCGCCGTTTCTACCGCACTACCGACTTAGAAGTGCTTGCGCAGCGTCACACCAAAGGTAGACGGCTCGCGGTAATAGGCACCGAGTTTACCGTCCTGAATCACCATGTCATAAATAGTGGCCAGATACTCCTCGTCAAACACGTTGCGACCCCAGGCAACCAGCTCTGCATCCCAGGGGTGGTAACGCAGGCCCGCTCGCAGATTTACCAGTGAGTAAGCATCCTGGTATTTCAGGGGGTCGTTGTTGGTGTCGGTCATGGTGTCCCCGGTGTAGATGTACTCACCGTACAGGAACAGATCCATGTCGGAGCTGATGTTGAAGTCCTTGTTGGCTGACAATGTCAGGAAGTTCTCCGGGTTACCGGCTACACGACCACCGTTACGGTCACAGGAGCCATCGCCGTTGTCACCCGGATCGGGCTGGTCGGTGTGCCAGGGCGTCGCAGTCCAGCAGACTCCGTTGTCGAAGTCCTCGAAGTCTGCCTTGTTGTAGGCATAGCCGAGGTTGAAGCTCAGCGTGTCGGTGGCCTGCCAGGTGGCCTCCACTTCAGCACCGTAGGTGTCGGCCTTACCGGCATTCAACAGCGCAAAACCGTTACCCACGAAGGCGATGGTCTGCAGGTCGTCCACCTCGGTTTTGTGCAGCGCTACGTTCAGGCGTAAACCCTGGTCGGGGAACTCCGCCTTCATACCCAGCTCTGCAGACTCTGAAGTTTCCGCATCGAACAGGATGGGCAGCGAGGCTTCGATACGGTCGGTGTTGGTGCCGCCGGACTTGTAGCCAGTGCCGTAGGAGGCGTAGAACATAGTGCTTTCAGTGGCGAACCAGCTCAGCTTGATGGTGCCAGTGGGGCGATCGTCATCGAGTGAGGTGTCAACGTCATCCCGAGGCGCCAGCGGCGGGAACAGCCAGAAGCCCCAACCGGGCGACGAGAAGTCCAGCGCGTCGGAAGCATCTTGCGTGAAGGTGTTCTTAAGCTGCTTTTCCTCTTTGGTCCAGCGCATGCCGGCGGTCAGTACCAGGGCATCGGTGAAGGAGTAATCGAACTGACCAAAAATGGCGAAGCTGTCGTGCTCCTGTTCGCTGATGTTGAGTGACCCTGTCCCGGCAGGGAAGGCCTCACCAAAAGCACCCACGAAGGGCGTGGTGTCCTCACCCACATACAACTGGCTGCTACCTTCCAGCTCAGAACGGAAGTAATACAGACCGGTCACGAAGTTGAGGCGATCACCCACATAATTGACGCGGAACTCCTGGGAGAACTGGGTCTGCTCCAGTTGGTCGTCACGTTGGAGAACGTCCAGATCAGAGAAGTCGGCGTCGATGTAGTCGTTGGTTTCGAAGCGACGATAGGAAGTAATGCTGGTGTACTCCAACTCATTGGGTACCCAGTCGATCTGCACCGAAATACCTTCGTCGGTACTTTCAGAACTGGGCAGGAAGCTCAGTGCGGAGGTGTAGTCGTAGAAGTCATCCTCGTCGATCAAGGTGCCACCGAGGTCAACCAGGGTCTGGTCGGAGCCGGTTTTTGGCGGTGTGCCGGGCGGCAGGTCGGTGGCGACCAGATTGTTTTTGTAGGTACCGGCAATACAACAGGTTTCGTCGACTTCGGAAATATCCGCAATCACGCGTACTTCCAGAGCATCAGAGGGTGTAAACAGCATCTGGCCACGAACACCCCAGCGATCGCGGTCATTGCCCACGTCATCACCCGCGTGCACATCATTAACGTAGCCATCGCGCTGTTCCAGGAAGCCCGTTAAACGGAAGGCCAGCACATCATCGATAGCGCTGAAGGACTTTGCGCCGCTGGCATTAACCAGCCCGTAGTTTCCCGCGCCTACCTGGAAGAAGCCGCTACCCTCGTGGTCTGGCTCGACAGAGAATACGGAGACCGCGCCGGCCGGCGTATTGCGACCAAACAGGGTGCCCTGGGGTCCGCGCAGCACTTCCACCGAGGCCACGTCCACCAGGTTATTCACCATGGAGCTCTGGCGACCGCGGTAGATGCCGTCCACATACAAACCTACCGACGACTCCAGGCCGAAGTTCTGCGCACTGGTGAAGATACCGCGGATACCGAAGTTGGAACTGCCGGCGCTCTGCGATTGGTCTACCTGAAGGCCCGGCGCGTTGTTCTGCAATTCGAACATATCGCGCACACCGGATTGCTCCAGCATGGCGCCACTGAAGGCCGTAACAGCCACAGGGACATCCTGCAGATTCTGTTCACGTTTCTGGGCGGTAACCACCACTTCCTCCAGCATCTGGGCGGTAGCGGAGGTAGCACCCAGGGCAGCGGCCACGGCCACCGCCAGTGCGGAGCGAGCGGGATAGAGTCGATTAAACATATTGACAGCCTGTTTTAATGTTGACAGCGAATATTTTGACTTGCAGGAAAGGCACCCACAGTCATCGTGGGCGCGTTTTTAACACATTGTAGTTACGATTACTGCCCCCCTTTTGGGGGGCCCTGTTTTTGCTGGCCGGAAATCCGTGGGAATTGGCCTAGAAACTGGCGCCAACACCGATGGACAAGGTTGTGTCGTCCTTGGAAGCACCTTCTGCCGGCTCGGTTTCATAGTCGTAGCGGAAAGTGACATCGGCGTAGATGTCGGCAAACAGTTCAGTTCGAACACCAGTATTGCTCTTGAAGATGGTGTTGTCGGCAGCGAAAAAGTTCTGCGTAATGCTGTGATTGTGGAAGAAGCTGACGTCGCCACCCCACAGATCGTGGGTGTAATCCAGTTTCCACAGACCGACCGCACCGCTATTGGCTTCGTCGGCGATTTCCTCTTCCGAGTAACCGACACCGATACTGAAGGTCAGGAACTTGACGTCGTCATCCCAGATATCGCGCCCTACATTCAAGCCTGCAACATACCTGTGCTGCAGGTCCCGGATGGGGTCGCGTTCATACGTGAACGAGCCACCCACATACCAGGGGTCGCTGAACATCCAACCGTACTGGTAGTTGAACAGGTCCTGTTCCTTGGTGGTCACGTCGTCGGTTTCGTCGCGGCGGAAGGTCAGGTCCATGTTGTGCCGGTGGTCGCCAACATTGATCAAGGTATCGGCATAGATCTCATTGGCATTGGAGTCGGTGTTACCGGAGTTGGTAACGGTAGAGAACTTGATATTGGAGTCGCGGGTGAAGTAGTCGCGAGGCTCGTCGAAGGACGTCAGCGACGACAACAGTAAGGGTCGGGTTTGCCCGTCGACAACGACCACCTGAGCGCCCGCACTATCGAGTGCGAACTGTCCGGACACTTCCGAGCCATCCTCCAGAGTTACTTCCATCGTTTCCCCGCTCTCAATAGAGGCCACGTCGTCAATTGAGACGCTGAACTCATCGGTATAGGGCGGCTCAATGTAAACATCACCCTTTTCGAGGCGTTTGATCTCGCCGGTGATCACATCGCCATTGTTCATGACCAAACGGTCCTGTGCGAATACGAGAGGTGACAGAGAGGCCATCAGGAGGGCAACAGCCCAGGCTCGGAATGAACAGATCATAGCGGCTCCAGTTCTGAGGGATTTCGCCCGACGGGGCGACGGGACGGGGCTAATGTGGTTGAATCGGGATTCAGTGTCAACACAGGCCACCCCTGCCGCGATAAAAATATGGCACGATTTCGCTACATTCCCGGCCCTGGCACCTGGGTTCTCATCGCCGGCTTGCTGCTGTCACTGGGGATAGGGTTGTGGGGCGCGCCCACGTGGGTAGAGCAGAAAACCGTCTATCAGGTGCACAGCAATGCCGAGGGGCAATTGGTGTACGAGTCCCGCGGTGCGCTAATGCCACTGCCAGAACGGCCCGTACCTTATGCGCAGTCCCCACTACGGCAGGCGGCCCTGGATACGCTGGTAGACGCTTCCCCTGCCCTGCCCCGCCAATGGGTGATCGAACCCGGAGAGCCCCGGACGCAGGATCAAGCCCAGTACGCGCTACTCCAGGCCAACTTTCACTTTGGGCCCTGGTCTTTGTTACCCGCCCTGCTCACCATCGCCTTATGCGTGATAACGCGGGAACCCCTGACCGCACTGCTCGGCGGCATTGTGTCCGGGGCATTGCTGCTGCAACGCTACGATCTCAGTGGCGAAGTGATCATCCCGGCGCTCGCAGACCCCGGCACCGCGGCCATCTTGTTGTTGTATCTTTGGTTGTTGGGTGGATTGCTCGGTGTCTGGGCACGTACTGGTGCGGCGCAGGCCTTTGCGGACTACATGACCCGCCGCTTCGTCCGCGGTCCTCGCTCCGCACGCCTGGTTGCGTGGGGTCTTGGCGTATTCTTCTTCCAGGGCGGTTCTATCAGTACCGTGCTGGTCGGCACCACCGTCAGACCGCTTGCAGACAAGGAGGGGGTCAGTCACGAAGAACTCAGCTACATCGTGGACTCCACCGCTTCGCCGATCGCCTCTCTGCTGGCCTTCAATGCCTGGCCGGCCTATGTACAGGCCCTGATCTACATGCCCGGCGTGGCCTTCCTGGCCACCGAAGCCGACCGCATTGCCTTTTTCTTCCGCAGTGTGCCCTTCAGTTTTTACAGCATCTTTGCAGTACTCGGTACGCTGCTGCTGAGCTTGGGCGTGACGCGTTTCAGCGGCGGACCCATGCGGCGCGCCGTTAGCCGAGCCCAGGAGACCGGCGCCCTGGACGCCCCCGAGGCCAAACCCATGGCGGCACCGGAACTGCACGTTACCCGTGTGCCAGAGCATTACACACCCCGCGTGTTCGAATTCCTGGTACCCATCCTGCTCATCGTGGTTGTAGCTGTCGCGACGTTTGCACTGACCGGTACACCGAACGTGCACTGGGGCTTCGGTTTTGGCCTGTTGTTTGCCGGTGCCAGCGCCCTGATGCGCGGCATGACCCTGGAAGACCTCATCAGCGGCATCGGAGACGGTTTGAAAGGTATCGTACTGGCCTCAGTGATCCTCATGATGGCGATCACCATCGGTGGCATCAGCAAGGAAGTGGGCGGCGGCATCTATCTGGTCGAACTACTGGGTGGAAACTTGCCCTTCTGGCTGCTGCCTGTCTGCCTGCAGGCACTGACGATGGCAGCGGCCTTCTCCACCGGATCGAGTTGGGGCACCTACGCCATTGTCTTTCCGCTCGCCATGCCCCTGGCCTGGGCAATTGCGGGCAACCAGGGCCTGGCCAATCCCGAGCTATATCTGGCGGTGTGTTTTGCCACTGTGTTAAACGGCAGCGTTTACGGCGACCAGTGTTCGCCGATATCAGACACCACGGTATTGAGCGCCATGACCACCGGTTGCGACCTGATGGATCACGTAAAAACACAGATCTTCCCGGCGACCTTGGCGGCAATCCTGGCAGCGGTGGGCTGGACGGGGACCGTACTGCTGTTTGCCTGAGGAGCAAGTCGAAGGGATAGGCTCTCTAAAAGGCTTCAAAACGCGTGTGTGACACCGAAATTTACCGCATAGCGCATTCGATGCACCTGATCACCGTGCACCATGGTAATGGCCGACAACGAATAGGTCATGGATGGCGTGAAGCCATAATCAAAGCCCACACCCATATTGACATAATTGTGCTTAACCATGCGATCGTGTTGATGCCAGCGCTCATCCGTGCGCGGGGGAGGAAAATCGTCCGGAAACTCCAGACCATTGCCATGCTTCGCCAGCATAAATGCCCTGAGGACCAAATTTGCATCAACAAAATATCCAGCTTCGGCATGCACCAGCCAATGATCGATGTTGGTGTCGAGAGTTTCCTCCACGAAAACGTAGGAAGGCGCAATATGTAGATAGAAATCCGAAAACCACGGTATGTAGGTCAAATAAGCCCCCACCCCGACTCGCTTCAAGTTTTGCCCCACCGCTGCATGCCCGAAATAGGGGTAGTCGTAGCTGGGTATACCGAAGGATAGAAACGGTTCGACGGTTAGAACCCCCTCCGTTGCGCGGTACCTTGCCTCAAAATGAAAGTCCTGAAAACTGGTGTGATAGTCCCCATCATCAACCAGCTTGTCATCTTGTGGCGGATCGAGCGCAGTAGGGTCATGCGGGCCGGGGCCGTTGTAACGCTTGGTGACTAATGGCAGGCCGGCACTGACCGACCAACGATCCGTCAGGTGTACATCAACCTCCAATTGCAGACTGTGGGTGTCGGTAGTGCCGATATCAAGTTCACCCACGGTACTTTCAAAACCATCTACGTGAATGTATTGATAATCAAGCGAAACGTACCCCCGGGGCGCATCTTCATCTGCTGCCAAGCCAAGAGCGGCCATCAGCAAGATCACAACATTGCTGATGGCGCTGAACAAGCCCGGCTGGAGCGGATGGACGCCCATATGTCACCCCGCAGTGATTAGCATTCGACAGGCGCCCTACCGAAGATCAAACAGCCTCTAGCGTACGGTGGATTGCCCGGAGAAAATCTTTGAGATCATCTCCGGAGGAAAGCACCTGGCCGTACCGCAGCCTGGCCTCACCCAGTTCATCCTTACCACCGTCAACGACGGGAAGAAACTGCACCGTCCACTCTCGCGTTGTATTGGAGGCCTGCAGAGCATCCACTTCAGCAACTGGCGCGATGACCACAGCGCCTGTAATGACATTCACTGCGTTTTGAAGCTGCTCATGACTGCTGACGGCATGGACGGTGTGGCCAGACTCCGCCAGGTGGCGCGCAAACACGGCCTCCGACTCGCTGCGTGTGTAAACGATGAGGTTTGCTGGCAGTGGTGCCGAGTACACGCGATAGGCCAACCCACGCCCCACCCGATAGAGGCTTTCTCCGCAAGCCAGTGTCTGCGGCACCGTCCCCGCCAAAAGCAGTGGAATGAGACTCCAGATAACACAACGTCGCAAACGCATCACTTTCCTCCCTCACACCAGGTGACAGGAAAACGAACAAGGATCGATGCCGCCGGAAGGTTGACCAGAACAACACACCTGGCAACAGCAACCTCGCCTCTAACTATAGACCAATTCACTCAGATCAACCGGTGTGCATGCCGAGGTTTGCTTCATGGCCATCTCCGTGGTTGATAACGCTCATCGAGAATGTTGTGGCGCGCGCCCGGTGGTAGAACCTGTAGCGTTTTCAGAAACTCGATCACCGCGTCCCGCTCCCACTTGCGCAGCGCCTCGAAGCGCTTGCGGCTGTCCAGTGCATCCCCCGCGTGGGCCAGTGTCGCCTCCCGGAGCGTGGTGAATTTCCCATGATGAAAATACGGTGGTTCGTTCGCCGCCCCCCAAAGGCGACGGGTCAGGAAATGGCCATTACCAGCAAAAAAGCCATCCGATCCAGGCTCAAAATGCATGTTCAGGGGTTCCCGATTGGGATCGTTCGGGCCCGAAGTAATGTCGTGTAACTTGAAGTCGGAGAATACCGGCACCCAGGTAATTCCCGTGCGCGGGTCACGGCGTAAGCGTGGCCCAGGCAAGCGGCGATCATTGAGGTTAATACTGATGGGGTCGACCTGATCCGGGGTCAGATTTCCCGGAGGATTGTAGGGCCCGGGTTCGGTATACCTGAAGCCATCCCCGTCCAGCGGGAGTTCAGGTATATGGCAGCCGGCACAACCGATTTGTTTGAACAGCTTTTCCCCTCTGCGAACGGCCACCTCTATCGCACCATCCCTTGGGATCACTCGCCCAGGGACAGGCAGAGCCGCCTGAAAAAGGCTCACCGCGGTTATATCATCCCAGGTCAACTCGTCATAATACCCGTCGTTGTCCGGGTCCTGCCCCACCCCAAATCGCTCTGCCGATTGAATGCCATGATGGTGATTGAAAGCATTGTTGCTGAACTGTCGTAGCGACACCACGGCCCCCGCCTGATGGAAGGGCATTATCGTCAGTGACGGCGGATCATCAGCTCCAGACGTTGCAATACTCGGGTGCGGCAGGCCCTCCACTTCGGAGACATCCCAGCTCCCGTCAAACCCCCTGCGCAGGCGTCCAAAGGAGATTCCCTTGGACTCCAGCGCAACGAAGCTCCCCGTACCCAGATTGTCTCTGAGTGCGCGCAAATCGGCAGTGATCTGCCGAGCAAGCATCTCGATATAACCCGACCCCATCATTCCAACCGTCGCGCGGCTGTTGCCAATGGTTTCCAGAGTACTGCTGAAACCACGCTCATCCATATCACCGCGGGTTGGAATCGGGTCCTGCTGATCGAAGGTCACCGCATCAAAGCGCTGCGCCAGAACGAACACATTGGTGACGAAGTCGCCTCCCCCACCAGCAATCCCGAAGGGTGCATTGTGACAGCCGGAGCAGGCATTGGCGTCCGGCGCCGACAGTCGATTGAAGTTCCGGGGAAACGTCAGAGGACTGGTTTCATCCGCCAGGGGCTTACCCGTGCCTTTTGTGAAGGCACGTCCACCCCCCTCCTGTGGCGTCCAGTTTGCAGTAAACACCTGCCTGCCATGCTCGAGCACCTCTGCGATGGGGAGGCGAGAGGCCTCCCCTGGTTGCAAGTGCCTGACAAGGCCAACCTCCCGCCCGATTTGACTCACTTCCGGGGTCGCCAGTACTAGATGGCTCACCAGCGACCAGAACACACCGATGGCGATAGCAATCGGCAACCGCCGGCACCGCTTTCTCTGGTCGATAGTCATGGCGGCAATCACTGAACTGCGGCGCTGAGGTGGATGGAGGCAAACTCGTTGATACAACCACCAGCGTCCATGGACGGGCACGCTTCGTTAGCTGTGCCAATCTGCGTGGCCACCGGTCCCGCTTCACCGGCGACGCCATGCGAGCGCAATACAATGTGGATCTCTGCCTTTTTGGGGTGCTGCAACCCCCAATCACCCGCAGCGAAGATCTCCCGGTTGGTACGTCCCCAGGGGATGACAAAAGAGGTCGATCCCGCGCCGCCCGCATCTGCAACAAGCCCCCCGCCATAAAATACCGACGCCCTAACCATGGCGTCCCCCAGATCTCCCAGCGCACACTCGTAGGGCATGAGGCAGTGCTCCGGATTATTGAAAACGGCCACCCATATAGAGTATGCCCAGTTGGGTTCCAGGGCCTGACTGGTAACCGTCGCGCGCACCGACCGGTCGTGATAGTCCCTTATCAGGAGCGTCGCGCCATTCACCATTTCATCGGTGTTGAACACGGTGTGGTCAGCAACATCGACGTGCTCACGGACGAACATACCCTTGGTGCGACCGTTGTTATCCTGGTCTGCGGCTATCGTGGCCAATGGGCTGGCAATACATGTAGCAGCAACCGCCAGGGCCACTGTGTTTCGAAGTCCAATCTTCATGGTGCATCTACTTTATGGGTTGGCACACTGATTCAATTGAGAACTGCACGCTGCGTTGAAGTGTCTCGCCGCGCCAGTGAACCCTAGAAAAATCACCCTCAAGCCGCATGAAATTCAGCCAAAATTTCCCTTAAGATTTAAAAAATCTACTAAGTTCATATAGATACAAGGTCAGCCCGCATGGCTGGGAGAACGCCTGGAGCATCAATATGAATTCCCGAGTGGCAGATCAGGCCGGTGTTTGGCTCATTGGGGACTTACGGCTGGATCCCGAAACCCGGCGAGTTACCCGGGCCAACGACGAGCTCAATCTCACGAAGCTGTCCTACCGCATGTTGCTGGTACTCGCCGAGAGTCATCCAGCCCTCCTGGGTCACGATGAACTCATCGACCGCGTTTGGCCCGGTCGGCTGATCACACCGGAAACGTTGTCACAGCGCGTTCATTTGTTACGTCAGGCTCTTGGGGACAGCGGCTCAACACCGCAATACATCGGCGTTGTAAGAGGTGAGGGCTATCGCTTGCTGGTGCCTGTCAGGCGCGAGACTCGGCCAGACGATTCTGTAGCGAGTACACAGGCAGAGGCCTCGGTACAAACCGCCCCCGTCGCCCCACACGCCACCTGGCTGCAGCAACGATGGTCCGCGCTGACCGCGATGATGATTGTTGCTGCACTGCTACTGTGGGTATCACTAGCCAATCGGGAACCAGGCGATGATCTACCCCAACCGCGAACATCGCCCAACGCCGTCGCCGTGCTGCCCCTGATCACTGAAAGCGAAAACCCCGACGACCTGATTTTGGCCCAGGGCCTGGCCGACGAACTACGGGACCAGCTCGGCAGAGTACCCGGCTTACAACTCGTGGCCCGAAGCTCTGCAGTGGCAGTCAACATGGAGAGCTTTGATCCGATTCAGGTAGCCAAGCGACTTCGAGCGCGAAAACTAATCACAGGCAATTTGCATCGGGATCCCACAGAACTGCGCATCGCCATCCAGATGATCGATGGTGTTTCCGGCTATGAGATCTGGAGTAAGAGCTATCGTCGCAGCAGCCGGGAACTTCTGGCAATTCAACAACAAGTGGGCATCGACGTGGTAAACCAATTGCTCCCCGATTTCTCCGCAATGGAAAACCTGACGAACGCCTCCACGCTGAACGTTTCCGCCAACGAATTGATGTTACTAGCCAGGCATTACGAGCTTGAAGTCAGGGAGCGACCAGAACTGGACCAGGCACTGTTGTCCAAATCCATTGAGCTCTATGAACAGACAGTGGCAACCGACCCCACCTGGGCGCTGGCACACACCCGACTGGGCAGAGCACTGCTCTACGCGGGAAAGGTTGACGAAGCGCGGGAGCCGATCCTGAAAGCGGTCGCCCTCAGCCCGAATCTGTCCGAAGTGCAGACGGTACTGGGTGACTATTACTGGCTGCGCCGCCTTCCCGGCAGTAAACCGGCCTGGCAAAGAGCGCTGGAACTGAATTCCAACAACGCAGATGCAATGCGCTCGCTCGCCTTCTGGTACTGGCACCAGGGAGAGGTTGAATCCACCTATGCGCTGTATCGCAAGGCACTGGAACTGGACCCCCTGTCACTTTCCCGCCATGCCGACCTGGGCAATTTCACCGGTGTCGTCGGCTTCAAAGCTCCAACACTCGAAATAGCCGCACGCGTGCTGCAAATGTTTCCCAGCGCGGACGGTCATGCACTCGCGGCCCGCCTGCATGAACTTGCAGGAGAAGTCGATACAGGAATACTCCTTACCATGGAAGCCGCCGAACTCTCGGACGACCCGGCGTTCGACTGGCACCGTGCGGAAATGTACGCATCTCTGGGCGAAAACGAAGTAGCGCGCCAGATCGATCCTAATCCGGGATTGGGCTTACTCTACCTACTGCGCGATTACCCGGCGCTCATAGCGGTTGCAGAGGCGGTGAATAGAATTAACCCCGACGAAATTATGCCCAAGTACCTGCTCGCATTTGCCTACAACGTGAGCGGCCGTTTCGCGGACTCGATACGATTACTTCATTCCGCCGGGCTTCCGGAATCTGCTCTTTCTGACACGCGCCGTGCGCGTGATGTTGAAGCCCTGATGACTTTGATTGATGCGCTCTACGGGACCGGCGCTCAATCAGAAGCGGACGAATTGGCTGAGTGGATAATCGAGTTTACGCAGAATCATATGCACAACGGAGCCCTCGATTGGTGGCCGGTTGGTTATGGCAGTTGTGCCCTTGCTGCCAGGGGGCTGCATGCTGCAGCCGAGGAGTTACTGACGAAGCTCGCTACCAGCCCCCGACTGCCCTGGGTGCCATTACTGAGAGATGCACCCTGCTTCGATGCACTACAGGGCAGAGAGAGCTACGAGTCCGTAATGAACGATATCGAGACCGAGCGAAAAAAACTCCGGGAACGGCTTGCTTTGCGACTAGTCAACGAAGCACCGACGGTGGGATTGAACTAATGGAGTAGAGTATGAAGACAGCAGTCAACGTAGACGCTTACTTAGCCGAGGCTGGCCAGTGGCAGCCACAGATCAAAATACTCCGGGCTGTATTGCTGGACTGCGGACTGGAAGAAACCGTCAAGTGGGGTGCACCCTGCTACGCATGGAAGGGCAAAAATGTTGTGGGTTTGGGCGCCTTCAAATCCTATCTCGGCCTCTGGTTTCACCAGGGCGCACTGCTCACCGACGATGCCGGTGTCTTGATCAACGCGCAAGAGGGAAAAACCAGAGCCCAGCGCCAGTGGCGTTTTCAGATGGATGACAAACTCGACCGCGCGCTCATCAAGCTCTATGTTGTGGAAGCAATCGACCTCGTGGAACGCGGGAGGGCAGTTGCGCCCGAACGTAACAAAGCGCTGGCGTTGCCCACAGAGTTAACTCAGGCGCTGGCCAGAGACAAAGTTGCCAAGGAGGCGTTCAAGGCACTATCGCCAGGCAAGCAGCGCGAATACGCAGAACACATTGGCAGCGCCAAACAGGAGGGTACGCGCCTACGCAGGCTGGAGAAGGCTTTGCCGATGATCCTGGCGGGCGTGGGACTGAATGACAAGTATCGCTGATGTGGTGCTAGCGATCCGTCCCAATACGAAAAAACCCTCGGACCTTGCGGAACGAGGGTTTTGTTTGGTGGAGCTAAGCGGGATCGGACGGGCCGGCCATCCGGCGCTGACCGCAGGTCTGCGGTTCGCCTGCCCAAATACGAAAAAACCCTCGGACCTTGCGGAACGAGGGTTTTGTTTGGTGGAGCTAAGCGGGATCGAACCGCTGACCTCAACACTGCCAGTGTTGCGCTCTCCCAGCTGAGCTATAGCCCCAGAAATCTGGATTTCGCCTCTAAGCCTTTGAGTGGGAACGTATTTTTCTACGCCCAGCGGCCCGAGAAGGTGCGCATTTTAGATAGGGGGCCGCTAGGTGTCAAGGGCTTTTGTAATGCCGCTTTTGAAATGAGGCTGCGCTAGTGCCAGGGTCGCGGCCAGTTTCTCGCCGGCCTTTTCCTCTTCGCCCTTTTCCTTCAGCGCATGATGCAATGCCGGGCCCTCGCGGGGTGTCACCGTCTGCGGGCGCAGGGGTTCGTTACAGGCACTGCAACACATCACCGGCTGGGTTACCTCGCCGCAACTGTGCACATACTCAAGCGGCACGCCCTCTTCCCCCGCCATCCATTCGTCACCCCAGCGGGACAGAGTCAGCAGCACGGGGTACAGGCCAAGTCCCTTTCTGGTCAGGCGATACTCGTGGCGAAGCGGCTTTTCCTGATAAGGCACCCGGGTCAACACACCCTGCTCCACCAGTTTGCCCAAACGCTCTGAGAGGCGATGGCGAGTGATACCGAGTTGTTTTTGAAATTCATCGAAGCGACGTGTGCCGAGGAAGGCGTCGCGCAATATCAGTAAGGTCCAGCGCTCACCCACCACCGACAGGGCCCTGGCCACTGAACAAACCTGTTGATCGATATTATCCCAGCGCATGCCGTATCCCTCATGTAGATCCCGGCAAGCATAGCGAGTTAGTGATCGTTTTGGAACTTAATATGTCGCCAACCGCTACGCTTCGCCGTATCCAGCCGGATTGAGGGTCAGCACTCGATGATGCTCACGGGGACTTCCAGCACATTCACCGCCAGGCCACCCCGCGCTGTTTCCTTGTACTTATCCTGCATGTCGCGACCGGTATCGCGCATGGTTTTGATCACCTGATCGAGGGAAACATAATGCTCGCCATCGCCTCGCAGCGCCATGCGGGCTGCACTGATGGCTTTGATCGACGCCATAGCGTTGCGCTCGATGCAGGGCACCTGGACCAACCCCCCAATAGGATCACAGGTAAGGCCAAGATTGTGCTCCATGGCAATTTCCGCGGCATTTTCCACCTGCGCTGGTGTACCGCCCAGGGCGTCCGCCAACGCACCTGCGGCCATCGAGCACGCCGAACCCACTTCGCCCTGGCACCCAACTTCGGCACCGGAAATAGAGGCATTGATTTTGTAGAGAATTCCAATGGCTGCCGCAGTGAGCAGAAAGCGGCCGATATCAGACTCACTGGCGCCTTCACAGTGCCGCAGATAGTATTTCAGTACGGCTGGAATAATACCCGCTGCACCGTTGGTGGGAGCGGTCACAATACGGCCACCAGCCGCATTTTCCTCATTGACGGCCAATGCATAGAGCGTCACCCAATCCATCACGTTAAGTGGGTCGCTATTGCTGTTTTCGCGCTTTAATTGCCGATACAACTGTGCCGCTCGACGTTTTACTTTCAATCCGCCGGGCATAATGCCTTCGGTGTGGCAGCCGCGGTCGATACAGGCATCCATCACCCGCCACAGCTCCATCAAACCTTCACGGATGTCGGCCTCACTGCGCCAGGACTTCTCGTTTTCCAGCATCAAACGGCTGATGGACAGCCCGCTTTCGCGGCACTGCTGGAGCAGTTCAGCGGCACTGCTAAAGGGGTAAGGCACCGGTGTCGGGTCGTCCACAATCACCTGCCCGTCCGCAGCTTCCTCATCAACAACAAAGCCGCCACCCACCGAGTAAAATACGCGTTTACCCAACTCGTTGCCCGCGCTGTCAAAGGCGGTGAAACGCATCCCGTTGGAGTGGAACGGGAGGGACTCCTGACGGTGCATGATCAGGTCATCCCGATAGCTGAAATCGATCTCGCGCTGCCCTACCAGCATCAGCTTGCCGCCTTCACGGACCGCGCTCACCCTATCGGCGATACCGTCCACATCCACGCCTTCGGGGGTTTCCCCTGCCAGACCGAGAATAACGGCCTTGGGCGAACCGTGACCGGCACCGGTTGCGCCGAGCGACCCGTAGAGTTCAGCAGTAACCCGCGTACAGGACGTAAGCTCGCCACTCTCTTCCAGACCCAATGCAAACTGCCGTGCAGCGTTCATCGGCCCCACTGTATGGGAGCTCGAAGGGCCGATACCAACCTTGAAAATATCGAAAATACTGATGGCCATGACTGCCTCCAGTTCAGGTCCCGTAGTGGGCCTGAAGGTGCGCGATAATGCGTTCGGATTCGAACAGGGCTTCTTCGGTGTTGGGATCGAACAGGAAAGGAATGGAGACCTTGCCGTGCTCCTGCTGCAGGAGACGCCGGTTGGCAACTTTGCCCTCACTCACAATACCCAGGGCATTGCGAACACCGGGCAACAGCCAGTCCCGCCAGTCGCTGCGGCCACAACTACGCAAAATGTAGGGTATTTCCAGCGCGCCGAGCACTTCCCGTACCGGACGAGCGTAGGGGCTGCCTTCAAAACTGTACAGCTCCAGCAATTCACCCGGCAACTTACCGGTGCGGGCTCGCTGGGGCCGAGTACTGCGGGGGGCACTGGCGAGTGATGAACCCAGTTTTTGCAATGGCCCAACCCGCCACTTCAGGGGCAGCCCGCCCTTGCCATATTCCTCGTACAGATAGGCCACGATATCCATCGACTCATAGAGCGCCTTACCGGTATTCAGGTCCAGCAAGTAGGGGAACTGGGCCTTGCCTCCCGCCTCAACCACCTGTGGACGAAAGCGTTCACCACCCTTCGGGCAGGGCAGTATCAGTACGTCCAGATCCAGCTCCGTGATCGCTTCGCGTACCAGTCGGCAATACGGGCAGTTTTCAATATCGTACAGGCGCGGCAAGTGCGCTGGCTGTTCGTCCCTGGGCTGCGAATTGATACCGGATACACCGCGCAGCGTTGTGGTTAGCAATGAGGTGGGGAAGTTGCTGCCCATAATAATCAGCCCTGTTCCCGATCCAGTTGCTGGTATTCCTTTTCAAGCCGTTTTATTGCCTTTTTCGAAACGCCACCCAACACTTCGATTGCCTCGCGCAGGCGCGCGCGGGTCATGTCCGGCCCCAGCAATTCCATAGCATCGACCACCGAAAATGAAGCCGCCGAACCGGACACCGCAATAAACAGCGGGGCCAGGAAGTCCTTGATTTTGACGTCCAGCGCATCGGCAAGGCCTTTCATATCCGCCCAGATGCCATCTCGCTGCCACTGGGAGCGAGCCTCGAGTCGCCACAACGCAAACTGGAGATTGCGTACCACCTCGGCTTGTTCACCTTTCACCCCCGCAAAGCTTTCTGCTGAGGCGGGTAAACTGCCCGATACCAGGAAAGCCGTCAGCGGCGCGAAGTCCGACAGGGTTTCCATACGCTTCTGGACATGCGGCAGCACACGCTTGAGGTTTTCGGCGTTGTAGGCCCAGGCCACCATCCGCGCGGCAAGTTGATCGGTATCGAGGTCTTCGCGCAACCACAGGCCGTTCAACCAGCGCAGTTTTTCCACATCGAAAATCGGGCCACCGAGTGAAATACGCTGCACATCGAAGTGCTCCAGCATCTGTGCCAGCGAGAACTTCTCGGATTCATCGGGCATCGACCAACCCATGCGCCCCAAATAATTGAGCAGCGCTTCCGGCAGGAAGCCCATGCGCTGGTAGTAAAGAATACTGGTGGGATTTTTGCGCTTGGACAATTTGCTCTTGTCCGGGTTGCGCAGCAGGGGCAGATGGCAAAGCACCGGCATGTCCCAACCAAAATATTCGTAGAGCAGTTTGTGTTTGGGTGCGGAATTGATCCACTCCTCGCCGCGCAGCACATGGGTGATGCCCATCAGATGATCGTCGACCACGTTGGCAAGGTGGTATGTAGGCATACCGTCGGATTTCAGCAGGATCTGGGCATCCACCATGCTCCAGTCCAGTTCGATATCCCCGCGCAGCAGGTCATTGACCACACAGGCGCCCTCTTCGTCCGGCACCATCATGCGGATCACGCTCGGGGCACCCTCGGCGGCCCGCCGAGCGACTTCTTCTTCGGGCAGCGCGAGATCAACCGGCTTCAAGGCTGTGCTATTTCCGGCAGCACGGCGTGCTTCGCGCAATTCATTGAGTTCTTCCGGCGTGCGGTAGCAAACGAAAGCCTTGCCCTCATCCACTAGCTGTTGGGCATACTGCCCATAGATTTCCATCCGCTCGCTCTGGCGATACGGGCCGTGGGGGCCTCCCACGTCAGGGCCTTCATCCCAATCCAGACCCAGCCACCGCAGCGAGTCGAGAATGGCCTGCTCCGATTCCGGGGTGCTGCGGGTCTGGTCGGTGTCTTCAATACGCAGCACGAACTGTCCGCCGTGGGCCCGCGCAAAGCAGAGATTGAACAGGGCGATATACGCGGTGCCGACATGGGGGTCGCCGGTGGGCGACGGCGCAATTCGAGTGCGAACGGTCATAGCAAAACAGGCTCGTGTGCAGGGTGGCTAAAGAGCGCGAATTATACGGGCTGGCAGGGCCAGTTGCGAGCAAGCCGGCCAGTTCAGTAGCCAGCCGGAACGACTTCCCAATCGGGGTCGGCAAACTCCCCCACGAGGCGAATGTCTACGTAGGGCGCCTGCCCGGCAATGATTGACTTCACCCGCTCATCTGGCTTGCCCTCCATGGCGTCACGCGCTGATTTCGATTCCCAACTGGCAATGGCCAGGAGCACATCCGGCCGATCCAGGCTACGGTGTAAACGTGTGCCTCTCGCACCCGGAGCCTGCTGAATCAGTTTACTGGCTTCTATCCAGGCCTCTGCGTACTGTTCCGCGCTGTGCCCGGGCTTGATGTGAACCTCGAAGAGATAGATCACGGTGTATCTCCTGCTATCCGGGTTGGAGGAGGTGGCCAGCCAAGGCGCTTCACCACGGATTCAAAACTACCTTCCAGCGGTGCGCAGATGTCCAGCCGCTCACTGCTCAGGGGGCAGTCCAGGGTCATTCGCCAGGCATGCAGTAACAACCGCGGCGCCGCCAGTTCCTCGGCAAAGTAACGATTATGGACCGACTTGCCATACTTGGGGCAGCCGATGATCGGGTGTGAAATATGTTTGAAGTGCCGCCGGATCTGGTGTTTGCGGCCCGTGAGCAACTGGGCGCACACCAGTGAGTAACGACTGGTAGGGTAGCGATCAACGTAAACCGGCAATTCCACGGTGGCCAGGCGGCGATAGCGTGTGGTTGCAGCCTGCGCTGGCTTGTCTACTTTCGCTTTGCCCTTGCGACGGAAATCGTCAATCGGACGCAGCGGGTAGTCAATCTCCCCACTTTCATCGCAGTGACCACGACACACCAGCAGATACTCTTTGGTGGCGTGGTTTTCCTCCATCTGGGCCTGAATATTCGCAGCGTATTGCGGTGTCAGCGCAAACACTATCAACCCGGAAGTCGGTTTATCGAGACGGTGCACCGGATAAATGTGCTGCCCCAATTGATTACGCAGTTCCTGCAGCAAGAAGCGGGTTTCTCCTGCATCGATATTTGAACGATGCACCAACATGCCCGCCGGCTTGTGAACAGCCACCAGCGCCTCGCTCTGGTACAAAATGGTCAGGGGCTCACCGTGCATGAACAGTCCCTCGGGGTGACCGCATAGCATACAATAAAGGCGCTGTTGCCGAACTGACCGAGGAGTCGTGCCGTGCAATTTCACCCCCTGCTCACCACCGGTGTCGTCCTGTGGATTCTGACCCACCTGTTCCCCGCGTTCATGCCCTCTGCCCGTGGCCGGGTTATCAAGCGAATTGGAGAGCCTGCTTACAAGGGTTTGTTTTCGCTACTGATTCTCGCCTCGCTCGCCATGATTGTGTTTGGCTGGCGTCAGGCAGCTCCATCCGGCCTGTATGCCACGCCACCAGAATTGACGATTCCGGCAATCGTACTGGTTGTGTTGGGAATTGCGCTGACGGTGGCCGCCTCTCTACCAACTCGTCTACGACGAGTGATACGGCATCCGCAACTCACCGGCGTGTTGTTCTGGGCTACGGGCCACTTGTTGCTAAACGGTGACAGCCGCGCCCTCATCCTGTTTGGGGGTATGGCGTTGTGGAGTGTGCTGGCAATTGCAGGCAGCAATCGGCGCGACGGTGCCTGGCAGCGGCCCACTCAACCACCACTGGTACGCGAAGCCTTGCTGTTCACTGTTGCAGTTGTGGTGGTTACAGGCCTGGTGGCGATTCACCCCTGGTTGAGCGGCGTCTCGATTACCGGCTACTTCGGACGGTGAGTTCGTTCCAACTCCTCGCTATGCCGCCCCCTGGCCAGCCGAACCAGTGGCACCGATATGCCAGTTTCGCCGAATCACTGCGACGGCACAGACAATGGCAATGACATAGACAATCGCCGACAGTGACCCGGGTTCCGCGCCGGTGGCACGGGGCAGAAACACTGACGAATCCCAGAGGCCGTGCAATAACACCGGGAGGATGAGCGTTCCACTGATACGGCGAACTACATACAGTGCGCTACCCATAATGAAGGTGAACAACAGTTGCACCAACATGAAGGTTAGCGGCATGCCAAAGATCACATTGGGTGCGTGAAGCGCGGAAAACAGCAAGGTCGTCCATAACCAGACCTTGCCCTCTGACAGAGAGTTGCGAAACCCGACGAGAAGCGTACCCCGAGTGGCCACCTCCTCGCCAAAACCAACGCCT
Organism: Gammaproteobacteria bacterium; assembly: GCA_030427085.1. Lineage (GTDB taxonomy): Bacteria > Pseudomonadota > Gammaproteobacteria > Pseudomonadales > Halieaceae > JAUHXH01. The sequence goes on from JAUHXH010000001.1 coordinate 1,047,923, forward strand.
AGCGCACCCAGCGTGCTCCATAGAACCAGTTGCGTGGTCAGGTTATCGGCTTGCATCGACATGAAGCCAAATACCACGAAGCCAAGCATGGCAACCGGTAGTATCCAGGCCCAACCCGGACCAGATTTCTGACGATCAAAAAAAACCGGACGCCACCAACCTAACACTGTGATCGCGACCAACAGAAACAAGCTCCCCGCAAGGGTCGGGTAGGCATAGTGAAGCCTGGTGCTCTCCAGAGTCTCTCCGATTTTGGTGTACTCAACGCCATTGATTGTCCAGAGTGTGAATACAACGGCGAGGTACCCAAGATAGAGCGAGATGCCGATAGCTATGCTGGGCTTGACCTTCACACCTTCGATACTGGCGCTGAGTGAGTCGTTCGTTGAGCCTGCCATACCCTCCTCCCCGGTATTTCTTTGCACCTTATTTATCCCAACTACAACGCGTGGACAGTTATAGCCTCATCGAAGTTTAGACCTGACACCGGATTGCAAAAGGGCGACTGACTGGCAAACCGGGGCCAAACTTCTACACTCTTAACTCACCGATTCGACTAGCAGAGTTCAACGATGAGAACTGTTTCGACGAAACTGTTTATCGCACTTTCATTCATTATATTTGCCGGCGCCCAGGCCGAAAACTCGACCAGTTCCAGCACCACCAAGGACGCAGTTCTTGGCGAATGGGGTATCGAAACACACTATATCGACAATACGGTGAACCCCGGTGATGACTTCTACCGGTACGTAAATGGCGGCTGGCTCGACAGCGCCAAATTACCGGTAGGGATGCCCATGTTCGGATCGTTCATCCACGTTTATCTGGAAACCGAACAGCAGATCGAATCGATTGTGGCTGACATTCTCGCCAGGGACTGGCCCGACGGTTCAACGGAGGGTGAGATTAAAGCGCTGTACCTGAGCTACATGGACACCGAAGCTATTAACGCCCGAGGTATCAAACCTCTCCAGCCAGAACTGGACGAGTTGTTCGCCGCCAAGTCCCATGCCGACGTCGCCGAATTTATGGTGAAGGGGTTCAACCCACTATTTCCGCGATTCACGATTGCCATAGACGACGCCAACCCGGACCGATACATCGTACGTACCGGGCAGTCTGGCACGGAACTTCCGCTAGAGTATTACCTGCGCGAAGGCGAACCGTTCGCCAGCATTATGGCGGCTTATGAGGCCTACTACACCAAACTGTTGACGCTTGCGGGCATCGACAATCCGGACAAGCGCGCGGCTGATGTGATTGCATTGGAGAAACAACTCGCGAAGGTTTCGTGGTCCGCCTCGCAGCAGCGCGACAAAGTCGCCAACTATCACCCCATGTCCTTCGATGAACTGAAGGCGTACGCGCCGGGCGCCGAGTGGGATGCACGCCAGGCCGCTTCGGGTTTCGGGGCAGTCAAAGAGATCGTGGTTCGCCAGGACAGCGCCGTACAACAGCAGGCCAAGGTCTTCGCCGAAACACCGATTGAAACCCTGCAATCGTGGGCCGCCGCGCACCTCATCAGTGGCCAGGCCAAATACCTGGCAGACGACTTCAGCCAAGCCCATTTCGAGTTCTTCGACACTACGCTCAACGGTGTGAAAACACAGCGCCCAAGGGAAGCGCGCGCACTCGGACAGGTTGGCAAAATTTACGGCGAACCACTGGGAAAGCTCTACGTTGAGCGTTACTTCCCTGAGTCGAGCAAACTGGAAGTGGAAAAAATGGTTGGCTACATGCAGGTGGCTCTTCACAAGCGCCTGGAACAGCTGGACTGGATGGACGAAGCGACACGAAAAGAAGCGATCGCTAAACTGGACCACTTCTCCGTGGCCATCGCCTACCCCGATCGCTGGAAAGACTACTCCAGACTCGATTTCGCCCCGGATGATTTATTCGCCAATTACCGCGCCTGGGTGAACTGGAATGCCAATGTGATGATCGGCAAGTTACATCGGCCGCTGGATCGCTGGGAATGGTTCACCGAACCCCAGGTAATCAATGCGTTCTACGCCCCCGCCTTCAACAGCATCACGTTCCCCGCCGGGATTTTGCAGCCGCCCTTTTTCGACCCGAATGCCGACCCTGCGGTGAACTTTGGCGCAGTGGGCGCCGTGATCAGCCACGAAATTGGCCACGGCTTCGACGATCAGGGTAGCCAGAGTGACGGCAAGGGTGTTCTGCGTAACTGGTGGACAGACGAGGCCCGAGCGGAGTTCAAGCGCCGTGCCGCGAAACTGGGAGCTCAATACGAGCAGTACGCCATGGTGGACGGCGCCAACCTCAATGGTGAATTGACCATGGGTGAAAACCTCGGCGATCTCGCTGGCATCACCATCGCCTACGCTGCTTTTAAAGAGTACGAGCGGGAGCACTATGATGGCGGCAAGGCGCCCGTGATTGATGGCTACACTGCCGACCAGCGCTTTTTCCTCGGATTCGCCCAGCTGTGGCGCGACCTGGCTACCGACCAGATCTGGCAGCAACTGGCGCTGACCGACGGGCACAGTCCCGGCCGCTTCCGCACCAACGGCATCGTGAGAAACTTCGACCCCTGGTACGAAGCTTTCAATGTCACTGAAGACAATGCGCTGTACCTGCCGCCAGAGGATCGCGTGCGGATGTGGTAAGCCGGCTAAGATAGCGGCAGTCAGGCTGGCTGCGGTAGAATAGCGCCTGCATAATTTCCAGGGCAGAACTTCCGTGCTCCACCGCTTTACGCTGGCCCCTATGATGGACTGGTCAGACCACCACTGTCGCTACTTCTGGCGCCTGCTCAGCCGGCAGGCTTTGCTGTACACCGAAATGGTCACTACCGGTGCCCTGATCCACGGCGATCGCGAACGTTTTTTGCACTTCAATGCAGAAGAACACCCCGTGGCGCTGCAACTCGGTGGCAGCGATCCGGCCGACCTCGCCCAGTGCGCGCGCTGGGCGCAGGAATGGGGCTACGACGAGGTCAACCTGAACTGCGGTTGCCCTTCCGACCGGGTACAGTCTGGCATGTTCGGCGCCTGCCTGATGGCGAAACCGAAACTGGTCGCCCAATGCGTCGCTGCCATGCGCGATGCCTGCGAAATCCCCGTCACGGTCAAACACCGTATCGGTATCGACCATATGGAGAGCTATCAGGAGCTGGTGGATTTTATCGGCACGGTGGCCAATGGCGGCTGCAACGTATTTATCGTGCACGCGCGCAAGGCCTGGCTACAGGGGCTGTCACCCAAGGAGAACCGGGAAATTCCACCATTGAATTATCCCTGGGTGTACCAACTCAAAAAGGACTTTCCTGAGTTGACCATCGTCATCAACGGCGGCGTCACCAATCTGGAGCAGTGCCAGGAGCACCTGCAACAGGTTGACGGCGTGATGTTGGGCCGCGAGGCCTACCAGAACCCCTGGCTCCTCCATCAGGTCGACCAAACCCTGTTCGGCATGGACAACCCGGCCCAATCACGCGATGATGTGATGGCTGGCCTGTTGCCCTATGTGGAGCGCCAGCTCGCTGACGGTGCCCACCTCAATCACATTACGCGACACATCCTGGGGCTTTACCAGGGCGTGCCCGGTGCGAGGAAATTTCGGCGCCACCTCAGTGAAAACGCTTACCGGAAGGACGCAGGACTTGAGGTACTCACCCAGGCGCACAGACTGGTCCAAGAAGCCAGCAGCCGATCGCAATCGAGTTCAGCCGCTTAATTAACCAAGGGAACAATGCGCGCATGAGCACGAAACTGGAACAATTAAAAAGCATGACCAAAGTGGTAGCCGACACCGGCGACATCGAAGCAATCCGACGCTTCGCCCCACTGGATGCCACCACCAACCCCTCGCTGCTGTTAAAAGCAGCCGCCCTGCCCCACTACGCTGAATTGCTGGACGGCGCCCGCGAATGGGCGACTGAACGTGGCGGTAGCACGACTGAACAACTCGCGAACTGCTGTGACCGATTTGCCGTGGATGTGGGGCGTGAGATCCTGGACATTATCCCGGGCCGCATCTCTACCGAGGTCGACGCACGCCTGTCTTTCGACACCACTGCGACTCTGGAGCGGGCCCGCAAGATCATCGGCCTGTACGAGGAGGCCGGCATTGGCCGCGACCGCATCCTGATCAAGATCGCCTCCACCTGGGAGGGGATTCGCGCCGCTGAACAACTGGAGCGGGAAGGTATCAACTGCAACCTGACACTGTTGTTTGGCTTTTCGCAGGCCGCAGCCTGTGCCGATGCCGGTGTGTATCTGATCTCACCTTTCGTGGGCCGCATTCTGGACTGGTACAAGGCCAACACCGACCTGGTGGTGAACACACCGGCCGACGACCCCGGGGTGCAATCGGTCACGCGTATCTTCAATTACTACAAGCAGCACGGCTACCAGACCGTGGTGATGGGCGCCAGCTTCCGCAATACCGGCGAAATCGAATCCCTGGCCGGCTGCGACCGTTTAACGATCAGCCCGGCACTGCTGGAAGAGTTGGAAGCTGACTCCGGCGATCTACCTCAGGCTCTGGATGCCGCAGCAGCCAGCTCCGCAGAGGCGCGCCAGACACCGACCGAAAGCGCGTTCCGCTACGACCTGAACGCAGACGCCATGGCCACCGAAAAGCTGGCAGAAGGCATTCGTAATTTCGTCGCTGACCAGGTGAAACTGGAACAGCTTATCGCCAGCCGATGATCAAGGCTCTGCGCGCGCTCTTCGAGCTGCCTGAAACCGAAACGCCCCAATCACTTGAGGGGCGACTCAATCTCGCGGCGGCGGCACTGCTGGTGGAGACTGCGCGCGCAGATTTCACCCAGGACCTGGAGGAGGATGCCATGCTGGAAGAAGTGCTGGCGGATACTTTCAATCTACCTCCGGCGGAAGTGCATGAACTGGTGCGCGAAGCCAGTGAAACCGTGGCCGAATCCACCTCGCTGTACCAGTTCACCCGGCTGATCAATGACCACTACACACCCGAGCAAAAACTCAACCTGGTCGGGGCCATGTGGCGCGTGGCTTACGCCGATGGAAATCTGGATAAGTACGAGGAGCACCTGATCCGCAAGATTGCGGAACTCACCTACGTGCCCCATGGGGATTACATCAAATCGAAAGTAGCGGCCAGCGAGCGGGCTGACTGATCAGCCACACTCGAGCGCGGCCAGCAGATCCTTGAACTTGCTGCGGTTTTCTTCCGACAGGCTCATCAACACACGGTGAGCTTCAATCACTTTGTCCCGCACCTCTCCCTCGCTGCCGGGTTTCATGGGGATCAGGTTTGCGGGCGTTTCACCGTCGCAGGCAGTTTCATGTAGCTCAAAAATGCGCTGGAAGCCCATACTCTTCAGCAAGCGATTGATACCCGGCTCGCAGCTATAGATGGCCGGGGCAAAACCAAAGCGTTCGCGCACTTGCAGCGCGAGTTTGGCCAGCAGGCCCAGGGTGGTGCTGTCGATGCCCTCAGCGGCACACAGGTCAATGGCCACGCTGACGAACGCAGGATCTTCCAGCATTGCCTGCAGGTATTCATCTATGGTGGTGCACAGCGTCAGGCGAACGTCGCCCTCCAGTCGTAACACGTAGGCGCCGTCCTTGCCGGCGGCCAGGATCTTACCCTCGTTCACCGTCACCACGCTTGCTGATAAACAGGGCGGCAATATCGTCCGGCGCCGTTTCTACTTTATCCAGGCCCAGCCGGGGAATGATCTCTTCCGGGGTGTCGCTACTGCGCTCAAACACTTCGAGGAAATACTTTTCTTTTTCGATCAGGTTGTCGGGCGGCAGTATTTCCAGGATGCCATCGGAAAACAGTGCCAACATGAACGATTCTGGCAATTCAATTCGGTGCTCTTCGTATTGAGCATCGGCCATGATACCTACGGCTGAACCCTCACCGCGCAGGTATTTAGCACCCTCCCCCGAAACCAATACAGGCTGAGGTAGGTGCCCCGCCACACTGTAAAGCAAAGTATTTGCGCGCACATCCAGTAAGCCCACGCACATGGTGGCGAATTTTCCCACCCCGGTTTCCAACAGTTCCATGTTGGCGCGCTTGAGCATTTCGATCGGGCTGATCACGGTAGGGTCGCTACGTCGAATAAAGTCCGAACGCTTGCGAGCAAACAGGTTCTTCAACAATACCGTACAGAACGCAGAGGAACTACCGTGCCCCGACACATCGGCGATGAAGAACACCACGTAGTGCTCCCCCACTGTGAAGTAGTCAGTGAAATCGCCGGATAAATAGAGGGAGGGAATAACGGTGTGAGTGAATACATAGTCGTCGATCACCAGCGGTGTCGAAGGCAGCATGCGCATCTGCACCAGTCGCCCTGCCTGCTGGTCCTGTTCGAGAACTTTCACCGTACCGCGCAATTCGGTGTTGGTCACTTCCAGCCGACGCCGGGAACGCTCCAGCTCACGCCGCATCTGCCGCACCCGAACGCAGCGATCAATCGACTTGAACAGCGCTGCGCGGTCTTCCAGTGGCCGCACGAAGTAGTCGCTGGCACCCAGACGGAGTGCCATCATCATCAACTCGGTGTCGGCAGTGTCACTGAGCATGATGGAAGGAACCTGGATGTCGACATCCCGCAGGGCAACGCGAGCATCCTCCCAAGACACGCCTTCGAGGTGCATCTCACAGAGCACCACGTCCAGGTCGGGGTCAGTGCTCAATTCGTAGCCCGCCCCCACAGGATCGTAAAGCATATCCACATGGTAGCCGGCATCACGGAGCAGACCGGCAAGGTCGTCACCGCGTGCGACGTTGTCGTCGATTACCAGCACGTAGCCCTTGGCGGACTCCGGAGCAGCCATGAGACACCGATTTTTAATACAGAAGAGTGCGAGACACTACGCCGAACACCGTGACCACGCAACTGAGCCTGTTGCAGATTTTGGGCAGAATGTCACATTCCAGACTGAATTTGTGCCGGGCGGCCTACCACTCCTCCTCCCACGCATCATCTTCACTGAAATCGGAGAAATCGTCCTGCACCACACCACCGTTCACGAAGCTCTCCCGCTGCTGCAAATACGCGTCGCGAACGAAGATGTACTGGTCCCCGGTGAGCAACTGGTCGGCCGCCAACAGGCTGGCGCGATCGTCCACCAGTTCCAGGCCATAGAGTGTGTTTCGAACCGGCACATTGTCCACCCAGGTCTGGGGTGCCAGGTAAGTGTCAACAATGGTGCCGGTGCCACTGCGGATGGTACGCGGCCCGAAGAAGGGCACCATCAGGTAGGGACCGCGATCCACACCCCAGGTGGCCAGGGTTTGCCCGAAGTCGGCGCGATAGGGCGGCAGCCCCATGCCGGTGGCAACATCCATCAGGCCCAGCACTCCAACCGTGGAATTGACCACGAAACGGCCGGCATTCACTCCGGCCTGCCGCCAGCGCCATTGCAGGGCGCCGTTGGCGGCTGAAGAGACGTCATACAGGTTGGCAAAAAAGTTGCCTACGCCGCGCTTCATTCGATTCGGTACCACGTACTGATAGCCGACCGCCACGGGTCGGAAGACATAGCGGTCCATGCCATTATTGAAGGCGAACATTTTGCGGTTGAAGGATTCATAGGGATCGACGTTGCTGGCCTCTTCCGGTTCCTGGGCCATTACAGACGCCGCCCCCACTCCAAGCGCCACTATCAGGGCGAATCGCTTGAGCATATCCATGTGCCGGGTGATTGCGGGAAATAATTTTAGCAGTCAGTGGACCGTGCGAAAACGGCGGAGTTCCAGATCGTGCTCAGTCGGGCGGGGGAATATTCACACAGAAAGCGTGGAATAATTCAGGGCTCGCGCAGGCCGCCAGCCGGGCGCACCCAGAAATGGGTGTCGGGATGTTCGGCAACGAACGCCAGCCCGCCCTCACGTGCCGCTTCCGCCGTGGCGTAGGCGCCTTCCACCAGCACGTACCACACGCCGTCAGCCTCTTCGGAAGCCAATACGGGCACGTTTAATCCCAGAGCGCCTGCGCGCTTGCGCGCCACAGACAAGGAACGGAATGCTGCAATTTGCACCAGATAATCACCTTGTTGCCACCGCGTGGTTTCAGCTACCGTTTCAGCCACCAAAGGAGTTTCCACTTCGGCAGCCTCCTCCACTGTCTGGACGGAAGCGTCAGTGGGCACCGGATTCGACGATGCCGGACCGGAGTCAGTAGCAATGACTGACTGCTGGGGCGCATCTTCCGCAGGCGCAATCCCGGCAACAGGAAAGGCGACAGCTGACGATCGGGCAGCGGGCGCCGCCCGGGCTTCCCGGGGAACGCAAGACCACTGGCTATCCTCACCCTGCTCACACTGCCAATGGTCATTGCCACTACCACCACTGCCGTGCACCTCACCGCCAAGCGGTGGACTTTGTACCTCATTACCACCACAACCAGCAAGCACTAACACCAGCAGCGGCATCGCCCACTTCACACGACTGTTCACTCTATCTCCCACCGCACATCGCTTTATGATTTTGCGCGAGTCAGTCTAGTCCCTGCGCTGACGCACGTCGATAGCCGTAAGGACCGTCCGCTACCCCAAGTAAGAAAATTGTACTGCCGGGTGGAATGTCGGTCGGGATTTTGCTAGCTTCACTGAGAGGCAATGCCACATCAGGCTCAAATTAAAATAAATAAGTTCCTGGAGGATATGCTCATGGCCGTAATCCGTGCCCGGATTCCCCTTGCTCTAACTGCACTGGCCGCCGCCATTCACACCCACACTGCCCTGGCCCAGGGCGCCGGCGTTCTTGAAGAGATTATCGTTACCGCCGAAAAACGCGAGACTTCGCTGCAGGATACACCGATTGCTGTATCGGCATTCAGTGGCGAAGAACTGGACAGGGCTCTCATCAACAACACGCTCGACATTCAAATGAATGTGCCCAATATGCTGATGTCGAAGGGCAACTTCACCACCGCCAATGTATCGATTCGCGGTATTGGCAATACTGCGGTTGGCTCCGCTGCGGACAGCGGAACGGGAGTACATTTCAATGGGGTGTACCTGAACAATCCCCGTATTTTTGAGACTGAGTTTTTCGATACCGAGCGGGTTGAAATCCTCCGTGGCCCGCAAGGCACACTCTACGGCCGCAACACTACTGCCGGCGTTATCAATATGATTACACGCAAACCGGACGACGAATGGGGTGGCGACCTGCAGGGACAGGTGGGGAACTACGGCGCCACGAAATTCAAAGGAGCCATCAACATCCCTCTCGGCGAACAGTGGAGCCAACGTTTCTCTGCGTTTTACAGCAAACGTGATGGCTTCGTCGATAACGAGTACACCGGGAACGACATCGATGGCCGCGACATGTGGGCGCTGCGTTCTTCCACCGCGTGGCGCGGGGAAGATACCGACGCCACCCTGGTCATCAACCGGTTCGAGGAACACAGCAACCGCATGCGCGGTAGCAACCAGCAGTGCACCAAAGATCTGGAAGGGATAATCGGCTGCCTCCCCACATCCCGTGGCAATGAAAAGACCCACTCCGGTGCCACGGTGACCGGATTTCTGACGGGCATTGCCGGCAGCATCCTGGGCACGCCTTTCCCTGTGGACGACTATGCCAATTCACTCAATCCCCCGGACCCACGAGTCCAATATCTCGATTTTGAGCCGCGCTATGACGTGGAAGACACCATCGTCAGCTTCGAGATCAATCACAGCTTCGCCGACCTGACGCTGACTTCACTCACCGGCTATCACCGCTCTGACTTTAATGCCCGCAACGACTATGACTTCACCCGCGCTTCCGAGCAGTGGCCAGTGGAGGTGACGGTGCACGCCGGTCCAGACGGCGACTTTACAGTTAACCGAAGCTGGAATTCGGATCGATCGACCACACAGCCCGAACAATTCAGCCAGGAGTTCCGGCTGGCCTCTGATTTCGAGGGCGACTGGAACTTCCTGCTCGGTGGGTTCTGGATGAAATACCAGGGTGAAACCCACTACTACGTTTATGCGTCCGGCCTGGAACTATTTGGCGGCCTCACTGGTGTACCGGAAGACCAGCGCCTGTTCGACAACGACACCCACAGTTTCGACCTGGATACCTGGGCGCTGTTTGGCGAACTGTACTGGCAAACCACAGACCGCCTGCACATGACACTTGGCCTGCGATATACCGAGGAAGAAAAAAGCTCTTTGCAGCGCACGGTGTATCTGAACTTCCTCGACAATCCCAGTGCGCCCAACGGCGGGTACAACGCTTTCGGCGGCGAATGGAGTGAGCCCACCGGCAAGTTCAACCTCACCTACGACGTGAGCGCTGATATCATCGCTTACGCGACTTTAGCGCGCAGCTACAAAAGCGGCGGCTTCAACCCCATCTCACAGAATTCACCACTGCTGGTGGAAGATCCGGGTCTTGCCTATTTCGAACCCGAGTTTATCAACTCCATTGAACTGGGCACCAAGATGACCCTGATGGATAACTCCATGCAGGCCAATTTCACCTATTTTTTCTACGACTACGAGGACCTGCAGGTTTCCAAAATCGTAGCGCAGACGTCGCTTAACGAAAATGTGAATGCCACCATCCAGGGCCTCGAGGCGGAACTTCGCTGGGCGCCCACCGCCAACCTGATCCTGAGCCTGGACGCCAGCTGGCTGGACACGGAGTTGGACACCTTCCTGTCGATCGACCCGGCCAACATCAACCTGTTGGGCACCACGGAAAACATCGCCACCACGCCCAATGCCAACGTTTATCTCGGCAGCTCCTGCCCCAACGGCACTCCCGCGTCGACCGCGGGCTGCGCCACTGACGTTACGGGTAACCAGCTGACCAATGCGCCGGAGTTCTCCTTCAATCTCGGGATTTCGTATACCTGGGCGCTTGGCAGCGACAAAGAATTAACCGCCGCCAGCAGCTACTACTACCAGGACAAGTTCTACACCCGGATTTTCAATGCCCCCAATGACGAGTTGGACGCCTGGGATGTATGGAATGCCACGCTCACCCTCGCCAGTTTGCAAAACAACTGGTACACCGAAGCCTGGGTTCGCAACATCGGCGACGAGGATCACATCACCGGTCAGTATCTGGGCGATCAGAACGTTGGACTGGCCTACAACCAGTTTTTGCTGGAGCCACGCACCTACGGATTGACCGTGGGATATCAGTTCTAGCAGACCGCGCCTGTCAGGCTTTCAAGAGAAGGCCCTGACCTTGAGAAGGTCAGGGCCTTTTTGTTTACGCGGCCGCGGGGCCGATCAGGATTTCCGCCAGGCGAGCCCGGTGCCAGGCAGCATCGCCCCACAACACCTGACTGTGCTTTTGGCGCTTGAAGTACAAGTGGATGAAACACTCCCACGTAAAGCCGATACCGCCGTGACACTGCACTGAACGCCCACTGGCCAGCGCTGCGGTTTCACTGGCGGAGGCCTTGGCCATGTGCGCAAACTGCAGTGATTTTTCCGGCTCGCAGTCGATCGCACAGGCGGCGTTGTAGAGCAACGAGCGCGTTTGATCGATTTGCACCATCACATTGACCAGCGGATGTTTTACCGCCTGGAAGAACGCCAGCGGGTGGTCGAACTGCTGACGCACGCTGACGTACTCCACCGTGGTTTGTAATTGCCATTCGGCAGCGCCGGCAATATCTGCAGCCAGTAAGGTCCAGATGGCGGGCATGGCCAGATTGAGGGCAGCAAGCCCCGCATCGGTCAGCCATTCACCCTGCACACCGTCGAAGTGGAGGGTGGCCTGGTCGCGGGTTAGATCCACGATGCCGTCGGTTTGAATTTGCAAGCCCGCGGCGTCGGCATCCACCCAATACAACGCCAGCCCGCTATCGCCGTTGGCACTGACCAAAAAGCGTTTAACCTTGCCCGCATCCTGGACAAAACTCGCCGTGCCGTACAAGGCGCCGTCCCTCACGGTGACCCCGCAGTGGCCCGGGTTCCAACTGCCATCCACCGAGGTAATGGCTAATGTGGCGGCTGTGCCGGCGGCGATTTCCTCCAGCGCGGGCTGTCCCGCGCCGCCGCAATTCTGCAGCACGCGGCAGGTATTGAAGGTACTGAGCAGTGGGCACGGAAAAGCCGCACGCCCTACTTCCTCCACCAGCCCGGCCACAGCTACCAGGGGCATGCCCAGGCCGCCACACTCCTCGGGTACTGCAATGGCGGTCCAGCCCAGTTCTACCATTTGCTGCCAGAGTTCGGGCTCCCAGTGAAAGCCGGGGCTGCGCTCGGGATCGGGATTGTCTGCCACCAGGTGATGGAGTTTCTCGGTGGGGAAATTGTCGGCAAAGAATTTGCGTGCCGAATCCTTAAGCATGGTTGCTTCTTCGGTGAAGCCAAAATTGTTGGGTTGAGTCATGGTCAGCTCCCTATTTTGACTTCGGCATGCCGAGCACGCGCTCGCCGAGGATGTTGCGCTGCACTTCGCTGGTGCCTGCGGCGATGGTCATGCCGTAGGAGTTCATGTAGGCCATCGGCCACTGCCCCCGATCCGGCGCTCCCTCGTGGTTCAGATACAGTGTTGATCCGGCTCCCGCGACCTCCAGCGCCAGGGAGGCGATATCCTGGGCGTTTTCACTGGCCAGCAACTTGTATTGCAATGGCAGACGCATCGGATGATCGAGCAAAGCCTGCACGCGGGCGCGCCGATTGTTCTGCGCCAGGCCCTGCTCGCGAATAACCATCTGCATCATCTTGTCCCGCAGGACCGGATCGTAGGCAGCACAGGCGCCGTCGCGCTGACTCTCTTTGGCCAGGTTAATCAGGCTGGCGCTGCTGATGGTGTGGGTGGCCTCGCTTTTCAAACCGCCAGAGCGAGGCGTCTGCAATTCACCCGCGCCACGTTCGTGGAGCAGCGTGGTCATCGCCACTTGCCAGCCCTTGCCCAATTCGTCCAGACGGTAACTGTCGTCGACCTCCAGGTCTTCGAAGATAACCTCATTAAAGCCCGTTTCGCCGGTGATCTTGATCAGCGGTCGCACGGTCACGCCCTTACCCAGGGCCGAACGGATTGGCACTACGAAATAGGACAAACCGTCGTACTTGTGGGAGCGATCGGTGCGTAACAGGATGATCATCCACTCGGCGAAGTGAGCCAGCGACGTCCACACTTTGTGACCATTGATCACCCATTTGTCACCGCGCCGCTCTGCGAAGGTCTGCACGCTGGCAAGGTCGGAGCCGGCACCCGGCTCACTGAAGCCCTGACACCAGATGTCTTCGCCCGAGAACAAGCGCGGCAGCAGGCGCTCCTTGAGCGCGTCCTGTGCGTGGTAGAACACTGTGGGCGCCGCCATACCCAGGCCGATGACATTGGGAAAGAACGGTGTGCGCGCTGCCAGCATCTCCTCATTGGCGACGCGTTGACAATCCGTGCGGCCTCCCCCACCAACTGCCACGGGGTAATCACAGCCCACCAGCCCGGCATCGTAGGCGGCCTTTTGCCACGCTTGCAGATAGTCCAACTGTTCGTTGGTCATGATTTCCAGGGCTGATTGCGGCAGGCGAACCGGTGGGTCTGCAGGCCGATTCTCCGCCAGCCACTGCTGGCAATAGGCCCGAAAATCTGCCTGTTCAGGGGTGTCCTTGCGGGCACTCTCGCTCATCGCTGTACCTCGTTCGTTGGAGTTTTATGTTGTGGTTTTTAGCGTGAAAGGGTGTAACGAGGGGACAGAGCATAGCAGCCCAAGTAAGCGGCGCATACATCCGCTGCTTACCGTTATTTAATAATGGGGCGGGCGCTCCTGTTCGGTGGCGGGTCCATCACTGTCGCTGTGCTGATCCTTGAGTCGCTTGGCCAGCAACTCCACCTGCTTCCGCAACAGGAGAATCTCCTGCTGCTGTGCTGACAGGGCGTCATTCAGGGCAGCGATGCTGTCGTCCTGGAACGCCAACTGACCCTGTAACTCTTCTACTTCGCTGCGCAGCCGCGCCAACTCGTCGCTCATCGGCTGTGTCCCCTGCCACGGCTCCTGTAAGATGGCGCCAGCCTAATACAGGCCTGCCAGCGCAGCAATCACCACCCCGCCCAAAGGAGCGAATCTCATGAAACAACGCGGATCCCGCGCAGTGTACAGCACGGAATTTGGCCGACTCTGCCCACAGTGCCAGCGGCCTGTCGCGGAGTGCGTGTGTGGCAAGGACCGACCCGCCGCAACTGGCGACGGCATCGTTCGCCTCCAGCGCCAAACCAAGGGGCGCGGCGGGAAAGCGGTCACGCTCATCACCGGCGTCCCACTGGCAGGCGCCGAGTTGAAAGCACTGGCGAAAACCCTCAAGCAGCGCTGTGGTGTGGGCGGTGCGGTCAAGGACGGTGTGATCGAAATCCAGGGCGACCAGCGTGAAACCCTCAAAACCGAGCTGGAGCAGCGTGGATATGAAGTCAAAATCGCAGGTGGCTAACACGTTATAGACTTTTTGTAGCCGTTTGATGAATTTGATCGCTTTTAGGCGACTTTTAATCAACTCATAAATTGCAGCGCCTAATTTTCAACCAGTTTAGATCGGGGGCTTACGGCTCACTCCAAAATTATTTTTAAATAAAACGCCGCAAGCGCTTAAATTTATTGGATTTATTTTAATCCTGTGCTAAAACTACAGACAGATCGACTCAAACGGTCGGGAAATTGGGGCGAACAGACCATCGCCATTAACCAACCCGATCGGAGAACCAGGCTGTACTACAACAATTATTCATTACGTTTTACGAGTGAAACAGCAACAGCGGTATCGAGAGGAGTTGTGACCCTGCGAGGTAGTGGCCCATGAACATAACCGCAGACCAACTAAGAGATCGTGTCATTCAGCCCACCCTGAAGTATTTGGGTGCCTGGACGCCCGGCGCAGAATCCTTTCTGCTGGGCAGTGCGGTCAATGGACCCGACCTGGGGCTATTCTCGCCCCGCAATGACGGCCTGGGCATATTTCATATCACACCTGCCCAACACCGGGACATCTGGGACCGGTACCTGGCCTTCCAACCCGAAATGGCAAGCCGGATAAGGGGACTGGCGAGCCAACGGGCGTTTCTGACCAATCCGGATGGTGAACTCCAAACAAATCTAAGCTATTGCACAGCCATCGCATGGCTGCTGTACAAGCGCTCCAATCCGAGTCAGGAAGCCCCTACAGAAGAAGCCCCGTTAGAAGGGTCAGTCAGCGCCTGAAGGCGATTCTTCGCGGCCGCCCCTCGGGGCGGCCGCAGCTTATTCCACCATTGCCAATCGGCCAGCGTATCCACATCCCGCAGCGTATTCAGGGTCTTCAGTGAATAACCGAGTTCCCGGGCGCGTTCCAGCGTTTGCAGCAACACCTGGTCACTCCCCCACTTAACGCCGCGAAACAGATTTGCGTGAATTCGACGGGCTGCTATCAGCACGTAGCCACCGTCCAGCGCGGGGCCCAATACCAGATCGTGGTTATCCAGCGCAGCTATCGCCGCGTGAATATAGTCAGTGCTCAACTGCGGGCAATCGCTGCCCACCAGCACGACGCGATCAGCCCGCAACAGGCCTGTCGCAATCGCATCGAACATCCGCTGCCCGAGATCGCCGTCGCACTGCCGTGTCACAGACAGTCCCCGGTACGCGAGGGCACGAAACAGCGGTGACTCATCCGTCACGCAGAGCTCCACCTTCCCGGCATCATTGGCCATTAACATCTTCGCCGTTTTTACCAGGATCTGCCGATGTACGCGTCGAGCCCCGCCCACACCAAGGTCGGGTATCAAGCGCGTTTTGACCCGCCCCATAACGGGCGCTCGCGCAAACTGTATCAGGATCGCAGGGGTTTCGGGGCTAGCCATAATAAAGACGCCATAGGCGCTGGGGATTGACCTTTAGCACGTAAGCCAGTCGCAGGCTCCACATGAGTACGATTGTGCGTAGTACGCCCTGCTCTCGCCACCGCCGGCTTGAACTGACGACACGCCCCGGCAACTGCATTGGAGGAACAACTCGCCGCAGGCGCTTGGAGAGCTCCACATCTTCCATCAGGGGCATATCGGCATAGCCGCCCATCTGCTGAAAAACGGCTCGCTGTACGAAAATCAGTTGGTCACCCGTCGCCACACGCGTGAGGCGCGAGCGCCAGTGCATGGAACTGGCCACGCAGTTGATCAGCAAGCCGGCGGGCAACAATCGGATATGACCAAAGCCCCAGGTGGGAGCACCGTCAAGGAAGGCATCCAGGTCCTCCTGCGAAAAGTCCGGACGAGAGTCCGCATGCAGGAACAGCAGGTATTCACCGCGGGCGATCCTGGCGCCTGCATTCATCTGCAGGGCCCGACCGGGAGTGCTGCGTATTACTCTTTCTGCCAGTTCAGCCGCCAGCTCGTCACTGCCATCCGCGCTACCGCCGTCCACCACAATACGCTCCGCAGCGGGAAATCGCTCGCCCAGCAGGCGCAACAGCGAAGCAATCTGACCGGCTTCGTTAAGTACGGGAATGATGAAGCTGCAACGCGGAGGCATCACGACTCCAGGGCGCCACCACAGCTACTGCCCTGCCCCGCGGTACAGCCGTAACAGTGCTCACCCGTTGCAATAGCGCTTCCCGCGAGATCAGCGGCGATCAATTCCCGCAAGTGCGGGCGCGGCGAATCGGTGGCCAGCATCGGAATATGCAGCATCTGGTTGAAGTCACAGTCGTAAAGGTAACCTTGCCAATCCACGCTAACGAGCGAGCGACACATCACGGTGGCCAGATTGTCAGCGCTGAAGTTGTCCCGCAGCAAAGCCATGTAGGCTGGATACTGCCCTTTGGCGAGCAACACCGCCCCAAAGCGGCTGATAGGCATATTGGTCAGGGTGAACAACTGATTGAACACGATGCCGTACTGCGTTTTCAGCGCAGACTTGTAGTCTGACTCCAGCGCAGCCTGAGGGGGCGGCAGCACTGGTCCACCCGGGTTGTACACCAGATTGAGCTGCAATTCGGGCTTAATCCCATAGCCCAGCGCATTGAGCTGCTGCAGGGCCTGGATGCTGGGCTGGTACACACCCTTCCCCCGCTGCTGTTCAACGTTCTTTTCCAGATAACAGGGCAGGCTCGCGGTGATCTCCACCTGTTCGTCAGCAAGAAATTCCGCCAGCCCCTCCTGTCCCGGCTCCAGCAGGATGGTCAGGTTGCAGCGGTCGATTACGCGCACGCCCAGTTTGCGGGCTTCTCCAACCAAACGCCGAAAGTGGACATTGAGTTCCGGCGCGCCCCCGGTGAGATCCAGTGTCTCGAAGGATCCGTGCTCCAATAACAACAGCACGCGATCGATGTTTTCGCCCGACATCTGCTCGGTACGACTGGGGCCAGCATTGACGTGACAATGATTGCAACTGAGATTGCAGGTGTAACCCAGGTTCACCTGCAAGGTGTTGGGCACCTCCCGGGTGAGGGCTGGGAAATCGGTTTCGAGTAGTAGTGGACGAGTATCCTGCACCTTAATACCGGGCCTGCCGCTCCGCGTCACTCAACAGGCTGCTCGGCGCACCCTGCAGTTCGCCGAATACGACGTTATAGGCCAATACCGCCTGCACGTAGGCCCGGGTTTCCTTGAACGGGATAGTCTCTATCCAGGCCTCCACCGGTAGTTGGCCAGCGCTGTCTGCACGCCAGCGTTCAACGCGATGCGGCCCGGCATTGTAGGCGGCCAGTGCATAGATGCGGTTGTTATCGAATTGGTCGAGCAACTCCCGATAGTAGGCGCTGCCAAGCAGCACATTGTCGTCCACTTCATAGAGCGCTTCGCGGCTGTAATTCACCCCCACCCGGTTCGCCACCTGCTTACCGGTAGCGGGCATCACCTGCATCAGCCCTCGAGCGCCCGCACTCGATGTGATTTGTGGCATGAAGGCACTTTCCCGACGCGCAATCGCCATCAACTCTGTGGTGGGAACACCGCGACGTCCCGCGTACTGTTCGAAGGTTTCTCGATACGCCGGCGGAAAACGCATATCCAGCCAGTCCATTTCCTTGGCCCGGTTTGCCGCGTCGATTGCGAAGCGGTACCAACCGCGATCCGCCGCCAGTCGCGCCAATGCCGGCAACTGTTCCGGCGCGCTACTGGATAGCACCAGGCTCCACTCGGCATGAGCATCGCGCTGGGCATCGTGGAAAGTAAGTTCCGTCACGCGACGCAAGGCGGGGGTATCGGCTTGGGCAGCGCCGGCATTGCTGTCCGCACTCGCAGACTTGTTGTTCATTTTATAGGGCTGCCCCAATCGGTCGGCAGCGAGAAAGCTGTAGTAGCCCCGCTCCGAGGCCAGTTCGACAAGCTCCTCTTTGGCCTGCTCCTGTCTGCCCGCCTGCTCCGTGGCCAATGCTGACCAGTAGCGCCAACCGCTGTCACGCGCCGCCTCGGAGGAGAGTAAAGGCAATGTGGCGCGGAAGCCGCCCCAATCCTGTGAGGCGATGGCCCAGCGCAGGCGAATCTCTACCAATGTGTCGTCCTGCAAGCGAGCGAGCGTTGGTTGCAACCAGGCAAGATTCGATTCAGTCTCCCTGAACAAGGTATAGAGCGCGATCTGCCGCTCTACCTCACGTACCTGTGCCGGCTCAAAGGGGAGTCGATCCTTGAACTGCAGCCACAGCTTCAGCGCTGCCTCCTGGTCGCTTCTCGCCAGCCGTTTCAGGGCCGCCGTTGCGATATCCGCAGACTTGGCCTCATTCTCCGGCAGTTTCAGCGCAGCCAGTTTCGTGGGAGAGGCATACGCCGACATCATGCGATCTGCCCAGGGTTTCAGAGCAGGGCTGCCCTTGCGTGCGACGTAGCGACTTAGTGAAGTCTGCCGGGCATCTACTGTTTGCAACAGGCGCGCCCACACCAGATCGTCGTTCAGGCCACCGGCGCGTTGCCAGTTGGTGAACAATGGGTCGCAGATTTTGGGGCGCGAATGGCTGTGCACCCAAAGACTGGCCGCCCCCGCATAGGCAGCGTCACGGTCACCAGTGTGGTACAGCGCGCGATAGTAGTAACACTTCAGGTCCTCGCTGGCCGGCTCCTGCGACATCATGGCCAGAAAATCCGACCAGCGCCCTCTTCGACCAGCACTGCCCAGATAGCTGCGCAAAAAGCGGTTGGGCAGCGCCGTGCCGCGGCTGTCAGCCATAAACTGCTCAGCCCGTTCGACACTGACTCGCTGGCCGTTACCGGTCAGCTCGTAGTAATCCAGATAGATGGCCAGCGGGTAATCATCCAGCGAAGGGCGCAATCGCTGGTACTGCTCCCAATCACCGTGGCGGATCGCGTTGATCGCCACGGCATAGGCCTTACGCTGCTGCTCCAGATCGAGCGCATAAGAACGCCCGGGGAATGCTGCCAGGACAAAAAATCCGCACATCCACCAGAACAACACAGACCGCACGCGCATTGGATACAACCCCGGGGAAAAAGCTTTGATACTGGGACAGAATGATCGCGGGAAAGTTTAAAATCAAGGGAATCCGTAGGGGTTTCACGGCGAAACTGCCAGTTCCTTGCGTTCGGGGCTATCAAAAGGAATAATGCCGCGCTTCCCCTCCCACCGCCTGTAGCTCAGCAGGATAGAGCAGCCGCCTCCTAAGCGGCAGGTCGCAGGTTCGACTCCTGCCAGGCGGACCACCCCCAAAAGGGTGCACACCCGACCCAGAGCGCTCACTTAAAGGTATCTAGCTGGGCGGGCTGCCACGGTGCCACTCCCGCGGGTCGAGCCGATAATACCGACACAACTCCTCAAACAACTCCGGCCGTCGTTCCTGTAACTCCCGGGGCTGCTCAAAAAACGTCTCGGTTACCACCGCAAAGAATTCCGCCGGATTCGTTGCACCATATTTGTTGATCAGTGTGGGCAGGTTGTGGGCACTACGCTGCTGCAAATCCGCAAAGTTGTCACCAAACACCCGCGCCCAGGATTTGTAGGAGTTTGAGCGCAGCGGCGGCGCCCCGTTGGTACTCCCCGACAAGCCGTCTAACTGATGGGCAAACTCGTGCAGCACCACGTTGTGCCCGTCATCAAAGTCCTTCACCCCGTGGGTCACATCATCCCATGAGAGGATGACCTTGCCATTGCTCCAGGACTCGCCAAGCAAGTCATAGCCTTCCTCCGACACCGTGCCGTCCCCCTGATGCTGTTCGCGGTGCGCGCGAAATGCACTGGGGTAGACCAGGATGAAACGCAGTCCGGGGTATACCGCGCCGTCGTGGTTGAGCACCAGCAGGCAGGCTTCTGCAGCGATGGTCACACGCATCTCGTCAGTGATGACCAGACCAGCGCAACCGTAGAAGGTTTTGTCGGCGAGGAACAGGTGGATCAGTTGCTGCAGTCGGGATTGCTGGTCGGAGCTCAAGCGGGGGTACACCGCCTGGTTTTGATGCAGGATGGCTTCCCAATCCGTGGGAAACTTCCTGTTTCGAATCCAACGTTCCCGCAGAAAGGTTTGATACACAAAAAACGCGGCGGCAACCCCGAGCAGACCGAGGAAAACGGTAACAGCCATGAACACTCCTCATCGGATGGGGTGAGGAGTGTAGCAGGTGTTAGTAACTTCTGGCGCCAGGGGCCTGGCCAGGAGTGGGCGCTATTTGCCGAACAGCTTACCCGCAAGGCCGGCAACGGAATCCATCGACAGACCGCCCTCGCCCTGCAGCATTTCCTGCAATTTGGGCAACACGGCCTGGATGGCAGATTGCACCTGAGCCTCGGACAGACCCACCTGGGCAGCCAACGCGCCAACATCCAGCTTCTCCATCAGGCTGGTGACGTCGAATCCACCGAGCAGGTCGCCCAGATCCAGGCCTGCCAACTGTTCGCCTGCGCCATTGGCCAGGCCCTGGGCCTGTTCACTGCCAAGACCCTGGGCTTTCAAAGTGTCGAGAATATCGCTGTTGTTCATCAAACTGGACAAATCCATGCTGTCGCTCCTGCAATCAGTGCCCGTACCGGGCGGGGTCGGTGGGGTTTGCAGTAAAGCGTAGGCGGCGTATCGGCCGGTGTCCATGCGGCGCGCCCTACTCCACTTCCACCCGCACGGGAATCCAGCGATTGAGGATGTACTCCAGGGTCCCCTGGTTGCGCATGGTGCGCAGGGCATCGTTCAGGCGCGCGCGCAGCATTGGGTCATCTTTGCGCACGGCCCAGGCCAACTCTTCTTCCGTCAGGGGGTGATACTGGCTGATCAGGTCATCGGTGCCGAAGTGGTTGGCCAGGCGCCAGCTGGTCGGAGCATCGTGGATGTAAACATCAATCGCACCGGAGCGCAGGCCCGCGAAAGCCGCCTCCGGGTCCTCGTAAAAGCTCACCTGCGCTTCATCCAGCTGTTCTTCCACGAAAGCTGCACCGGTGGTTTCCGGTTCCACTCCCACCTTCACACCCGGGCGGTAGATAGACCAGGGTTGGCCAAAGGTTGCCGCTTTTTCCACCGCCAGAATCGCCATTTGACCCACGGTCAGGTAGGACTCTGTGAAGGCCACTTGTTGCTCGCGCTCGTCGGTGATGCTCAGGCCCGACATCACCACGTCCAGCTTGCCCGCCGCCAGGGCCGGCAGCAATTCGGGCATGGGCAGTTCCACCAGCTCGATATCCAGACCGGTGATCTTGCCGATCGCCCGGGCATTGTCCACTTCAATACCCACAAGTTGGTCGCCCTCTTTGTATTGCAGCGGTGGGTAGTCGGGTGACAGTCCGACTCTCAAGGTCTGGGCGAGCAGCGTCTGGGGAATGAGCACCAGCAGAAACAGGAAAATGACGCGGAGTTTCATCAAGCGGGGTACCTTATAAGGTTGTGAATGGGCGCAATGTAGCATTCAGTGTGTGCTGATCCAATATTCGCGGTTCAAGGCACCGGGGCGATCGGCACGCCGGTTTCCAGCTCGAATATTCGCCGCAAAATGCTCTGCCACTCCTCGTACTGTTTGTCGAGACTACCGGACAGATTAACGACGCGACCCTCTACCTCCAGCACCGTCGGCTGCACTTCATTGTTGAAGCCGCGCGCCAGCTCGCGAGCATCCTGCTCCTGAATGCGAGACCACTTGTAGTCGTTATATGTTTGCTTCAAGGCTTCGTAACTGCCGCGCTGGGCGCGGTCCTTGCGGTTGGCAGCACGCTCCCTGTAGGCCTGCTGGTACACCGTCAACTCACGGCTGAACTGGCGCCACAGGTCGTAGGTAGGATCCATATCCTCGAACAGGCGGGCGTACTGTTCATCCACCGTATCGATGAACAGGTACTCATGGTCGCGGATTTTCTGCACGCGCTGCATCATCGGGTCACCGCGGGCCGGTAGCCGCTGGAGTTGCCACTGGCCGCCTTCATCCTGGGCCAGATAGTTCCCGAAGGCATCGGGCGAGAGCTCGCCGGCGTAGCGCAGCAGGGAGACCTCCCGGACCGCCGACAGTTCTGGCTCGGACAGGGTGCGGCGGACGGCCAGCAAATCGTTGGCCAACTGCACATACAGGTCTTCAAAGGGCTCACCCATCCCGTTGGCGCCCGTGCTGAAATCTTCTTCCGCGCTGTAGTCACGATAGATTTTGTCCAGCCACTGACGTCCGGTGCTGTCATACGCCCGGATATGTACTGCCAGTTCTGAACCGGTGGAAGTCAACAGCGTGCCTTCCACACTGAGATCGACACCGGTGGTAGGTTCCGGAAAAACACGCACCGCACCCCACTGCCCCGATTCTTCGAGCGTACGGCGCAGCAGGAACGGCAGGTACAGGCCCTCGGCCTCACGCACGCCGGGGAAAATCCCCTCGGCGCGATGGGTAGTTACGTCCGCAGGGATGTTGGGGTCCCAACTGACCAGTGCCACATCCAGTGCTTGCGCCTCAGAAGGTGCCCCGCCTGTCTGGAGCGTAAGGGCTTGCGCCACCGGTGCTAACGGCGTGGTCGTGACCTCTGATGTCTGCTGGGACTGGGCGCACCCCGCCAGCATCAGCGCAGCGAGAATTAACGCAGGCCAGGAAGCCGATTTATTCGCTTGGCTCAAGAAAACGCTCCAGTGATATTTTTCCGCCAGAGGTCTCGCTGGATTGCTCTTCTTCCAATTCGCTGAGAGAGATACCGCGAGACCGGTGGCACACTTTGCCGCGACTCAGTGTTTCCTCGCAGCGGTAGTCCTCCTCGGCAGGCTCATAGCGGCGATAAACCCTGTCGAGGGTAAATGGCCTGGAGACGCGGTCGGAGTACACCGTGGTGGCGATGTTGAGCTTGTCTTTGCGCTGCGCCAGGGTAAAGCGGTGGATCACGGTGAGCCCGTCCGGCAAGACGATCTTGATCACCAACTGGTGGTCATCCCAGCCGCAGATTTCCTTGCCGAAGGGGTCGCTGTGCACTTGCGGGGCATCGCCATTGAAGTCGCAGACCAGGGCAAATGAGCCCTCGCGGTCTACCTCCACGCGGCTGGCATCCTGGATGATTTCCAGCAGCTCCACGTCAGTGATCAGGTCGGCCATGCGTGCCAAACCCACCAGTGACGCCACATTGCCACTGCCGTAGTTCATTCGAGGGGAGGATACGCCGCGATCCATGCTCTGGGCGCGGCGTTCGGCCTCGCGTTGCAGGCGCTGATAGTGCGACTTGAACTCCTCATTCACATCGTCACTCAGGCGATAGTCGCGCTCCCAGTGGCCGCTGAAGTCCACGACGGCAGCGGCAGGCGCGCTGAATGCAAGGCACAGCGCCAGCAACAAGCCGCCCCCGAGGGCACTCAATGTCTGAAGACAGGGGTGAATCAATGGAAAACCAGCCGCAACACGATGGCGCATAGCGTACCACGGATAAGCGCAGCGAGCCCCACTGCCGATCGGGCCCGGCGGCAGCCTGAGCAGCGCCTGCCCGAAGCGCTTTACCTGAAAAATCAATGACATTGCCCCTCTTTTTAGCCCCTTGCCTTAGCCTCACAGCGGAGTACACTCGAAAACATAACAAGGCCATAACCCTGCAACAGGTATTTCGACACCCTTTGACCATGAATGCTCGCGGTATTTCCCTGCTGTTTCTGGCACTGGCGCTCCCTGCGCCCGGGTGGGGGGAGAGTGAGGACGACGTTTCTGCTGCTGCGGAGCAACCGTCGGAGACCCGACCCAAGGGCCCATCGCCCCGCCTGACGACTGAAGAGTTCGAACGGGAAATCGGCCATGTCCAGGACGCCGAGGGCAACTGGGTCGATGCCAGTCACCAGTACATCGGCAATCGGGCCGACGATTTGGCGATTTATCTCGACCGTTTTTTTGGCAGCCCGCTGGACGATCTGGAATCGGCGGACAGCACGGTGCGCTTCATTGCCCGGCTCGACTGGGACCAAGAGGATGGCCTCGATCAGAAATTCCGCCTGCGCGGCAAGGTGGACCTGCCCCGCATCAGCGATCGTCTGTCACTGGTGTTCAACGGTGAAGAGGGCTCAGGGCGTGCCGCCCTCGATGAGTTTGAAGCTGAAAACACCGCCGGCCTGCAACTCAATGCAGCCGACGGTCGCCACTCCCGTTTCGATTTCACCCTCGGGCTCAGTTCGGGTCCCAACCTCAAACCCGGGGTGCGCTACCGCTTCAAGGACACACTCCATGAAGACGGTCGTTTCCGTTACACCTGGCGTGCGGATTACAGCGACAGCAAACGTTTTCGCCACATCAACCATGTGGAACTCGATCACCTCACGGGCGAAACCTCGCTGTTGCGCTGGAGTACACGGCTGGAACGGGGCCAGGTGAGTGAGGGCACGGAATGGACCTCCGGCCTGTCCTGGGTGCTCGGCTATAGCCTCGATTCAGCATTTGCCGCCAGCGTATTCATGGCCGGCAAAACAAACCCCGACGTGCCCGACGCCATTCTGGAGGGGCGCCCCTACGAGGGGATGACCTACCCCCTGCCCCTCAGTCCCGATGACGAGGGCGGCTCACTGGTTACCAACTACGGTTTTAAGCTGCGCTTCCGCAATCGTTTGTACAAGGACTGGCTCTACATCGAGTTTGAACCCGGTTACACCTGGCGCCAACGCAATCACTTTCAAGATCGGGATGGCGTAGCCTTCGCCCGTATCAACCTGGAGGTTACTTTCAATCGCGGGCGCGAAGACTACGCGGGTCGAAAAGGCGATAAATCTCCAGCGCCGTCGAGCAACGAAAGCACACCCGCCGACACCGCAACAGCGCTGGACCGAGCCTCTGCTGAGGACCAATAAGTCGCCCCCCTTTATAACGATTCAGGAATAGTCAGCATAAGATCTTGTCGCTTGGCTTTTGCCCCACGCTTCGCCAAAATTAGCGCCTTATTTAACTTCGGAGTTCCCCCATGGCCAAACGCGTCTACCTCTTCAACGAGGGTAGCAAGGATGATCGCGACCTTCTCGGCGGCAAAGGTGCCAACCTGTGCGAGATGACCACGCTGGGCTTGCCGGTGCCTTTCGGCTTTATTGTCACCACCCCCACCTGTCGCGAATTCTTTGAAAACGGGAACAAGCTGCCCAACCTGCTGGAGCAGGAATACCGCGTGGCGCTGGATCTGGTGGAGAAGAAAATGGGCGCCCGCTTTGGAGACCCGGACAACCCGCTGCTGTTCTCCGTTCGCTCAGGCGCGCCCGTTTCCATGCCGGGCATGATGAACACAATTCTGAACCTGGGCCTGAATGACGACATCGCCGAGGGCCTGGCCAAGCGCACCGGCAATCCCCGCTTTGCCTACGACAGCTACCGTCGCTTCATCCAGATGTTCGCCGATGTGGTGCTGGGCGTGGAAGGTGAAAAATTCGAGCACGAGTTAACCCGTTATAAACAGGAAAATGGGCGTACTCTCGACACCGATATGACGGCCGAGGACTGGCAGGCCATCATCGCCATTTATAAAACCCTGGTGGACTTTCCCGAAGACCCCTTCGAGCAACTCAAGAAAGCCGTGGAAGCGGTATTCCTGTCATGGCACACGCCCCGCGCAGCCGTTTATCGGGAAATGAATAATATTCCCGACAATCTGGGCACCGCCGTTAACGTTCAGGCCATGGTGTTTGGCAACTTCGGCGACGACTCCGGCTCCGGCGTGGCCTTCACCCGCAACCCCTCTACTGGTGAACAGGAATTCTTCGGCGAATACCTGGCCAACGCAGCGGGCGAAGACGTGGTGGCCGGTATCCGCACACCCATGAGCATCGACTCGCTGCAGGCGCAAATGCCCGATGTGTACGACGAGCTCTATAAAACCCAGGCCCTGTTGGAAAAACACTACCGCGATATGCAGGACCTGGAATTCACCGTCCAGGAAGGCAAGTTCTACATGCTGCAAACCCGCGCCGGTAAACGCACCGGGCGGGCCTCGATCAAAATTGCCGTGGACATGGTCCGCGAGGGCATGATTACCGAAAGCGAAGCCTTGATGCGCGTGTCACCCGAGCACGTGGACGCCTTCCTGCACCCCATGGTTGACCCCGCAGCTAAAACTGACATCGTAGCCACCGGCCTGCCCGCCAGTCCCGGCGGCGCCACCGGCAAGGTGGTGTTCTCCGCTGACGAAGCGGTAGACGTTTGCGCCGGCGGCGACAAAGTCGTGCTGGTGCGCCGGGAAACCACCCCTGAGGACATCCACGGCATGAAAGTTGCCGAGGGCATCCTGACCGAACTCGGCGGCATGACCTCGCACGCGGCGGTGGTAGCCCGTGGCATGGGCGTGTGCGCCATCACTGGCTGTGGCAGCTTGAGCATCGATTACGAGGCGGGCACCGCCACCACTGACAGCGGCGTTGTTATCAAACGCGGCGATGTCATCACCCTCGACGGCACCGCCGGCGATGTGATGCTGGGCGATATCCCCAAAACCGAGGCCAGCAGCAGCGAGGACTTCCAGGTACTGCTGTCCTGGGCCGACAAGCACCGCCGCCTGAAAGTGCGCGCCAACGCCGAAACACCGGAGGATGCTGCCAAGGCCCGCGAACTGGGCGCCGAAGGCATCGGCCTGTGCCGCACCGAGCACATGTTCTTTGAGGCGGAACGCATCGACATGATGCGCGCCATGATCCTGTCCCAGAGCCGCGAGGAGCGTCAGACCTACCTCGACAAACTGCTGGAATTCCAGCACGCGGACATGCTGGAACTGTTCCGCGTGATGGACGGCCTGCCACTGACCGTACGACTGCTGGACCCACCCCTGCACGAGTTCCTGCCCCACACCGAGGAAGACATGGCCGCGCTGGCCGTCAAGGTGGGCAAAACCACCGAGCAGGTGCGCGAAATTACCGCCAACCTCAGTGAGGTGAACCCGATGCTGGGTTTCCGCGGATGCCGTCTGTCGGTGGTGTATCCCGAGATCACCGAAATGCAGGTGAAGGCCATTATCGGCGCGGCGGTAGAAGCCAAGGAACAGGGCCTCTCACCCTACCCCGAAATTATGATCCCGCTGGTCGTAAACGTGCGTGAAATCCGCCTGATTCAGGAAGTAGTGGACCGCGCGATCCACGAAGTACTGCGCCAGAAGCAGGTCTCGGTACGCTACAAAGTGGGCACCATGATGGAAACGCCCCGCGCCTGCCTGGGCGCCGATCGCCTGGCCCCGGCAGTGGAATTCATGAGTTTCGGCACCAACGACCTCACCCAGATGACCTACGGCTTTTCCCGCGACGATGTGGGCAAATTCATCCCCAGCTATCTGGATAAGAAGCTGGTGGAATCGGACCCCTTCGTCACCCTGGACCAACGCGCCGTTGGCCGCCTGATGGAGATGGCAGTGAATGAAAGCCGCTCCAGCAAAAAAGGCATCAAATACGGCATCTGCGGCGAACACGGCGGCGACCCACGCTCCATCCAGTTCTGCCACGATCTGGGGCTGGATTACGTGTCGTGCAGCCCGTTCCGAGTGCCGGTGGCGCGGATTGCAGCAGCGCAGGCGAACGTGCGTAGCGGTGGCTGACCACAGACATTCGCCCCTTCCCGCTCGCCCCAACCGGGGCGGGCGCAGTTTCAGCCAAACACTGACGCGCCAAAGCGAAATATCATCGTTCCGATGAAGGTCCCGAGAGCGTAACCCAACACACCCACCAACACACCTGGCGTCACCAGGTTGTGCCAGCCCTTGGTGGCTGCCAGCGCGGGCGCCGTGGTGGCGCCAAGAACCGCGGCGTTAGAGGCGGTGATCAACTCCGGCAAGCTCAGGCCACACAAACGCCCCAGCGACAGCGTCAGTACCAGATGGATGCTGAGCAGAATCAGCACCAGCACAATCAGCATCGGCGCAACCGACAGCATGGCAGGGACGTTGGCGCCCGCGGCAATGGCGGCGAAAAATACGAAAGAGAGCCCCACCCCCAGCTCAAAGCTGCCAGCGAGCCGCGCTGCCAGCCCCGGTGTTGCAGTCGCGAACACCAGCGCCAGCGCAGTGATGATGACATAGCGCCAGGCCGGGCTAGCGAAGGCCTGCACCAGCGCATCGCCCACCACCACGATCAGCATGGCCGCCGCCAGTGACAAAGTCAGCGACATCGCCGTGATCGGCTCGGGCGATTGCTCGGCGATGCCCTCATCATCACTGTGATCGACAAAGCGGCTGGCCAGCCAGCGCCAACCGGGCAGCAGAGCCAGCAAACCCAGGTAGAGCGCACTGAACAGATTGTCGGCGGCAGTGGCGGCAGAGAAGAACGAGGCATCGGCTTTGAGCCCGGTGATTTCGCCCAGTGCAGCGTAGTTTACTGATCCGCCGATATAGGTAGAGGCAAACAGCCCGGCCACTGCCGCCTCCCGCTGCTCATCAGCCAGTGGCGCAGCAGCTCCCAAACTCGACAAATCCAGCATCAGTGCCGCCACTGTCACCCCGGCAACAGTGCCAACTGTCGCCAGCAGGAAGGCACCAGTGGTTCGCGTGGCTTCGAAGAAGATCTTGCGCAGGTCGGCCTTGAACAGGAACAGGGGAATCAGCACCGGCACAAAGTAGGTAAAGACAAAGTCGTAGGCGGGGGAACTATGGGGAATCAGCTTCAGATTGGCGGCCAGAATGGCACCCAGAATGGCGATCACGGCGCCGGTTAACTGGCCGCCTACGCGCGTTTTTTCCAGGATGAAGGCGAGGCCGGCGATAGCGAACAGGGCGGCCATGACGGCCATGGCGTTATCCGGAGCGATCAGGCTCATGCTGTGTCCTATTATTCTGGCAAATGGGGACTATAAAGCCCGCAGCATTCAGCGGCCAGCCAAAAACTGGTAAGGTGCCGCGATTCCTCAATACCCCCTCTGGAGAGTGCACCATGACCAGCAGCTTCTACCCCCCTCAGCGTACCCTGATGGGCCCCGGCCCCTCTGACGTTTCGCCGCGGGTGCTTGGCGCCCTCTCCCGCCCGACCATCGGCCATCTGGACCCGCAATTCATCCAACTGATGGATGAGATCAAGGGAATGCTGCAATACGCTTTCCAGACCGAGAACGAACTCACCCTGCCCGTTTCTGCCCCTGGCTCCGCCGGCATGGAAGCCTGTTTCGTCAATCTGGTGTCGCCCGGCGACAAGGCCATCATCTGCGCCAACGGCGTGTTTGGCGGCCGCATGAAGGAAAACGTGGAACGCTGCGGCGGAACCGCAGTGATGGTAGACGACGCCTGGGGCACTGCCGTGAGCGTTGATAAAGTCGCCGCCGCTTTTGCCGAACATCCCGATGCCAAATTACTGGCCTTCGTTCACGCGGAAACGTCCACCGGTGCGGTGTCTGATGCCGCAGCACTGTGCGCACTGGCACAGCAGCACAACGCCCTGACGATCGTCGATTGCGTCACCTCCCTGGGCGGTATCCCGGTGGAAGTGGACGCCTGGGGCGCCGATGCGGTGTACTCCGGTACGCAAAAATGCCTGTCCTGCGTGCCGGGCCTGTCGCCAGTCACCTTCAGCCCGCGCGCGGTGGAAGCGATTCGCAACCGCAGCCACAAAGTACAGAGCTGGTTCCTCGATATGCAACTGGTGATGGGTTACTGGGGCGGCGACAGCAAGCGCGCCTACCACCACACCGCACCCGTGAACGCGCTGTATGCCTTGCATGAGTCACTGGTGATGCTGCGTGAGGAAGGACTGGAAGCAGCTTTCGCCCGTCACCGCGAGCACCACAACGCACTGGTGGCCGGCCTGGAAGCCATGGGCCTGTCGATGGCGGTGCCTGCCGACCAGCGCCTGCCGCAGTTGAATGCCGTGAACATCCCCGAGGGTGTAGACGACACCGCGGTGCGCGCCGCGCTGCTGAACGACTACGATCTGGAAATCGGCGCCGGCCTGGGTGCACTGGCGGGCAAGACCTGGCGTATCGGCCTGATGGGGCACGCCTGCAATCGCCGCAATGTGCTGCGCTGCCTGGATGCGCTCGAGTCGGTACTGACGGCTCAGGGCGCCGCTATTACTGCCGGCGTAGCGGCCGAAGCAGCGGCGGCTGCCTGAAGCTGTCCTGACGCGACCTACAACTCTGGCCGGTACCAGATCGGCGAGGTGTAGGCGCGCTCCTGAATGGTGTCCGGGTGCCCTTCGGCGTGCTCCCGGCCCAGCGCTAACGCATCCAGGAAGGAATGCCGAGCAGTGGGAATCTGCAGCACGCGCACATAGTAAAACGCGCGCTCGGCGGGATTGAAATCGGGGTCCTGCCAAAAGGCCGCCAGTTGTGCCTCACCGATGGTGTTCTCGACCTGCCCGGTTTCCAGATTCACCGTGTTGCCCACCGCGGGTAAATTACCGCGGGCATCCAATTGCCTCTCCCCTGACCAGGCCAGGTTGTAAACCTGCTCGCGCTGCACGCCCTCGGGCGTTACCCACCCCTTGACCATCTGAATCCGGTCGAGGTTGGCGGTATCCGGATCCCGGGACGCCAGCACCAGAAACCCCGGCGATGATTCCGCGTGGCCCAGCTCCCCGCCCATAGCGACACCTGCAGCGCCAGCCGCTTCGTAGAGGTCGGCAGATTCCAGCATGGCCGGGTTCAGTCCGTGGCCGCCAAAAAACTGCACGCCGATGCGCGGGCCGCTGGTGCCATACACGCGACGCTCTTTTAACGCTTCCAGAATGCCGGCCCGGGTATTCTCCCGCGCCCACACTGCCGCCATGCCCGAGGCGGACATGGACCAACCGTTGGTGGAGGGGCCATCGTCACCCCAGGTGATTTGTTTGTTGTCGGGAATGGAGTCCGTGGGCATTTTGCCGTGGAAGTTGCGCTCTTCCGCTGACGACAGGGACGTATGGGCGTCGGTGGAGCCGATGACCCCGAGGCGGTAGGGGTTTAC
Source organism: Gammaproteobacteria bacterium (assembly GCA_030427085.1). Lineage (GTDB taxonomy): Bacteria > Pseudomonadota > Gammaproteobacteria > Pseudomonadales > Halieaceae > JAUHXH01. Next base: position 1,079,067 of record JAUHXH010000001.1, read on the forward strand.
GCCAATCTCCTGCTCAATGGCCAGACCCAACTTCAGCCCCTGGCGCACAAAATCACCGGGCTGGGGCTGATATTCCGTCCAGCGCCGTTGAATGTAGAAGGGGTAATTCTCGAAATCGGCAAACTCGTCGGCGGGGGAAAATTTGGAATGCGTTTCCGAATCCCCCTTGATCTGGGTAATTTCGGCCACCGGTTCCCAGCGTGCGCGTTGGCGCGCGTAGTCCGCATCAATGCGCTCGCCCCGCAGACTCTGGCCAGCAAACATGTAACCCTTGGAGATATTGGAGTTGTGCGGAATGGCCACAAACCCGGCACCGGTCGCAGCGCTGGTTTCGTCCAGCCACTGCCACAGGTCTTCCGGATAGGGGCTCTGGTCCAGACCAATGGGGTCGTACTGCTGGGCGGTAGCTGCATCGCTGTCGGTGATCACCACTCTGTGCAGGTTCGCCCCTCCGGGAATGGCGCTCCACTCCCAGCCAATCAGCGCGGTAAATTTACCGGGATCATTGAACTGGTCAGCGGTATCGGTGAGCAGGCGCCAGGTGTCGATCTCCACCTGCAGCGGCATCGGCAGCATCTGTACGTCGGACTCCTGGACACTGCTGGCCTCGGCATCCTCTTCCGGGGTCAGGCCCGGATCAGGGAGAACGGACACAAACAATTTGCGCCCCTCCCCTTTGTCGATCTCCCGACCGAGATACCATGCGGCAAACCGAGCTCGCAGCCCTTCGAACAACCCCATGCCATCGGTACTGATACCATCCCGATGCACGGCCCGAATCTGGCCGAGGAATTCCGCATGGTCAGATACCACCAGGAAATCCAGCGGCCGACCGATCTGCACCCGGGCCCCGTGATAAGGGTGAACCACCGGCTCACCCCGCGCGTAGCGATAGGCCACATCGGGACCCGCGCTCAAATTGTTATTGGCGTAGGCATCCGAGGAGTAAGTGGTGTGGAGATGCGTGTCGCCCCATAATAACTGTGGCGTTTGCGCAGCACTCACCAACGGTAAGGTCAGGCCCAGAATCGTAAGAACAGGTTGGCGCATCGGACTATCCTGATTGTTATTGTTCGAAGCATTGTACGGTGCCCGCCACGCCCGTTAAACCACCCTCAGTTCACCAACATATCCCACAGGCGATTGGAGGCGCCACCGCCGGGGTCGCGGTGGGTGCGATAGTCACCGTGGTCAGTGGGCTCGGCTTCGCGCGACAACTGCAAACTCCACAGGGCATTGATCTCATTGGGCAGCAGCGAATAGCGAATATCGATCACACGATCCGGGTGAGCGGGATCAAGCGCCACATAGCCATTGCTGAACCAGGCGAAACGCTCGATATCCCGCGCCTGTTGGGTGTTGCCATCCAGCCAGGGGAAGTCGCGTGGCGTGTCCAGCACCGCCACGTTGTCCCCGGGATAATCCTGCGGGTTCCAACCCGTACGGACTGCGTCCACATAGAACCGGTCACCGTTGCGGTACACAATCTTCCACAGCAAAATATTGGCGAAGCTGGGTTTGGCTTCCAGTGTTGCCGGCGTATGCCCCCGCGATTTGGCAAGTGCCAGCCCCTGTTCTTCCGCCTGCTCGCGCTGATGCCAGCCGATGCCCAGATAAAGCAGCGCCCACAACAAACCGATCGCGGCAAATGGCGGCCTGCGCCACCAGGCTGCTGCGGCCACTGCCAGGGCTAACGGCACGGTAAACAAAGGGTCGATGATGGAAATAACATTCCACGCCACACGTGCATTACTGAAGGGCCAGAACAACTGTGTGCCGTAAGTTGTGCAGGCATCCAGCAGCCCGTGCGTGGCATAACCCAGGGTGCAGAATAACCAGGTATGAAAGAACTGCAGGCCACGCCGTTCGGCCAGCAGCGGGTGTAGTACCAGGGCGACGATCAGTCCGCCAAAAGGAATAAAGGCCAGTGCGTGCGTAAATTGGCGGTGGTACTCCAGAAACAGGAGTGGGTCGTTGGACGAGCGAATCAGTACATCAAGATCGGGCGCCATGCCCCCCAACAAACCGAGCAGCGCCGCCGTGCGCACTCGTTCCCGATTGGCAGGAATCTGTGCCGCAGCGGCGCCGAGGACGCCCTGTGTGAACGGATCCACGAGGTTCTAGCTGGGTACGCGCTGCAGCGTGTTCAGATCGACGTGTTCGTAATCGGTCTTGCCGTAAATATCCAGGAAGGTAGTTTCCTTGTACCGCAGGGTGTCACCTTTCACGGTGATGGTATGGGTGAAGGCTGTGGTGCGTGCTTTCTGATTCATAAAATCCGACTGCGCAATACCGAACTCCGCGTCGCCGGCTTTTGATTCAACCGTGAACACCAGTTCTTCATCGAGACTGTTCGGGCGACCCAGCTTACCGCCAGCAACGACGGCTACGGCGCGCGGAATGGTGAAGGTTTCCATAATGGTGTCGGTGGCGCTGTCCCAGAGCCAGAAGCCAACCTGATCGTGAAAATCCTTGCCGGTAGACTTTCGCGTTGCGACCTGGTGATAGCGCACTACCGCCAGCACCTGCTCCTCGCCATTGGTAACATCGCCCGCTGGTGTGAATTCGATGGTCTCGTAGTAAGGATTACGCTCTTCACCGTCTGGCTCCGGCGCACGATCAACGCCCTTGTCCCCCTTCCAAACCCCTAACAACGCCGCCAGGGGGCCGTAATCAATGCCATCGATTGTGGTGAGGTCGCTCATACTTTCGTCCGTCAAACTGCTACTGTTTGGCGCAACAGTATAGTGTTCGTCCTAAAGCGCACAAGGCCTTTAGCGTTGTTCCCAACTCTTTAGCGTTGTTCCCAACTATAGTAGAGGTCCGCCGACTGCTGCAGGCCGCTAACCACCTCAAGCCACAGGTTACGCAGCAGGTCGAGTCGCACCGTCAGCGTATTCACCGGCTCGTACAGACCCAGCCCGTAAGACAGATAGAGTCGATCGCCGATGCGCCCGCCAATCTCGGCGCGGGTGGATTCTTCGTGACCCTGCAAGCCGAAATCCACTTTACTGAGTGGCCCGGAACTGCGCGGCAGTGCACTGTTCAGGGCCAAGGCTGTGGCCACCGATGCAGAACCCCCATCGCGGCCAATACCCTTACTGCCCAGCAGGTAGGCCATAATCTGCGCCTGAGGCATGGGCGGACGGGAGTAAAACTCCAGTTGCGGGAGGTCAAGGCTGCCGCCAATACGCATGCCGGCGGTAACCTGGTCCTCGGTAATTTCGCGCTCCGCTTCCAGATCCAGTTGCGGGTTGTCCGGTGGGCCAACAAAACTGACGGTGCCCCGGCGCAATTCCAGCGGCTGCCCCATGGCCTCCACCCGGCCCCGGGCCAGTCGCAGATTGCCATATAGGGAAAGCGGTTCACGGGCCTGCTGGCGCAGATGCAGTTTACCGCCCACGCGCGCGTCAAAACCCTGCCCGGTAATGTGTGCGGCGTTATCGATGGTGACAGCCAGGTCCAGCCGCACCTGGCTGGAAGCACCGCCCGCTGCCGCCTCATCACTAACGTCTACACGAACGACATCATCCGACACAGCAATACTGCTCGGTGGCAATTGGTCGACCACGATCTCCGCCGAGGGCACCTGCAACGAGCCTGTGATTGCCAGTTGGTCTGCATCCCACAGCAGATTCAGGTCTTCAGCCACCGCAATGGTGGTGGCGGGCGGTAACATAAGCGTCTTGGCCGTACCGCGAATCTTCGCCTGCAAGCGCGGTTGCGGCGGGAGCTGCAAGGTGCCGTCGATCTCGCTACTGCCCTCGCCCACCACGAGCTGACCCCGCAAATCCGCCTCCCGCCCGCGGAATTCGAGGATCAGGTCTGCATCATCGATCCGTGTGGGATTATCCACCAACGCTGCAACACCATTGCTCAATTGCAGGGGGCCACGAATCTGCGGAGAGTCCAGGTCGCCCGACAGGGTCAGGCGGCCATTGACCACGCCGCCGAGTTCGTCGAGCACGGGAATAAACGGCCGCACCAATCGCAACTGCAGGTCAGAAATATTGATCAAACCGGCGGCCGCCCGTGATGCAGTGCTCGTTTGCGCGTCAATGGTGACGACCGCTTTGTCATTCATGGTCAACTCGCCAAGCAAGTTGCCATCCTGATCATCACCGTCGTAGGACAGCAGAATTTTGTCCCAGTCCAACTGGGCGGTTTCTCCATCTGCCAGCGTCTCCGCCAGTGATCCAGCCCCCACTTCCACCTTTGCCAGCACGGACTCCGGGCGCCAGTCCTGCCAGCGGGTCGCCACGGTCGCCTGCGCAGCACCTTCTACCGTGAACTCTTTCGGCAACCAGCCACGAAGGTCGTTGAGGTCTCCACGCAGTACCGCTGAGGCACCGCCAGTAGGACCGAACAGCAAATCGGCAAAACACAGCTCCGTTCCCGCGCGCTGCCAGCAGTGGTCTGCCAGAGACACGGATTGCTGTTGCCGGTCGAGTTCCACCAACACGCTCTCACCCAGGCGCCAGTTGCCCGCCGGGCCGCGCAAATTCATTGGCTGCAACTCGCCAGCCCAACCCCCGTCGGTGGGCTCACCCGACACCACGACCGCCGTGCTGATATCACCTTCGGTTCGCACGGCGATTCTTTGCACGTCGGTGTTGCCGCTGATATCCAGTGCTAATTCTTTTTGCTCGAAGGCTTCATACCGTAGTGAGCGCACCGTGGCTGACAGATCGAAGGGGCGTTCTGCGCCCATGGCAAGCTGCCCGGCAAGCGTGCTGGAATCGGTTGTGAGCGCCCCGAATCCAAGGCCACTGCCCTGCCCCTTGAAAGTCACACTTTCAGTCGCATCCACCCACTCCCATTGAATGACTGCTTCCCCCTGAGCGTCCGCAAGCCACAAAGACAAATCGCGCAGACTGAGATTGCCGCGTGGCGGTGCCCCCGCTACCGCTCGTACGCTGCCCGTCGCGCCGTTGACGTCAAAATTGATGTCAGTGCCCGACAAATCCCGGCCGGCACGCAAAGACAACTCGCCCTGTACCTCAGCGGGAAGCGCATTCACTTCGCCGCGTAAATCGATGTCGCGTAGGAACACTTGCCAATCACCATCGATTCGAGCCTGCGCCAGCAAATTGGCCTCGCCATTGACAACGCCCTGCAAGGGGCCCGTCAGTGCCGGCAGCGGATAATTGTCAGACTGCAATTGAGCCCGCCACTCGTGCCCCTGATCTACCGGAGTCACACTCCCCTGCCCTCGCAACTCACCTGCGCCGTCAGCCGGACTGATCCGCACGCTGGAAAACTCGGCAAATCCGGCCTCATGGCGCGCTTCTATTGCCACCGTCTGGGCAGCGAGATCAGGCGCACTGAGCGTGGCTTCGATTGCCGCGAACTGCTGACGTTGATCGCCGCGAACTGATACGGCCCAGTCCGGCGCCACCGTCACCGCAGGCAAGTCCTCAAGCCCCGGTAAAGTACTGATTTGCACCGCAGTTGGCGCAGTCGCTGGTTCGCCGCCGCACTGCCCTGTGATATCCGCGGCAAACGGCAAGTGATCCTGCAACAGATCGACCTGCCCCTGGAAACCAACGGCGACAAAGCCGCAGAAATAACCTGCCGTTTCGAGCCGGTCTAACGGCCCTCGCAAGGCAAGGCTACCCTGCCCATGATGCAACAGCGCGGCGGCAGGAGGTTGTTCGGTGGTCAGTTCCAGTTGCGCGTCCAGGCGCGGCGACCGTCCGGCCCGGAACTCCCCTGTGATCGACACAACTCCCCACGAATCACTGTCGATACGCAGTTGCTCAACAGCCACGTGATCTGCCGAGGCCGTCACGCCTCCTGACAGGGACCACAGCGGGATTTGCTGGGCCGGCGTGGTAACGGCAGCATCAACAATCCTGACTGCCGGTAACTGCAGGATGAACGGCAGCGGCAGGGATTGCAGGTTTTCCTGCCAGTTCCCGCCGTCCGAGGTCTGCGTGTCGGCCGTCAGCGCCACGTGGGATCCTGCGATATCCAGCGCCGACAAATTGAGGGTGTCACCGTGCCATCGCCCCTGCCCCGTCACTGGGCCTGCGCGCAAGTTACCCCCCGGCCAGTCGATCAGCAGATGCTTGATCGCCAGTTTTTCGGCAATCACTGCGTACGGGAGCGACAGTGGAGTCACTGGCCCAGTGTCCTGGTTCTCGCTGTCGGTAATGACCAGTTGTAGCGAACGCGTGGATAGCGAGTCGACACAGAATTCGCTGCGCCAAAGACACTGCGTATCGAGTTCCAGAACAACATCATCCAGGGTCACAGTAAGGCCCGGGCCCCGCCATTCAATACTGGTCAGGCGTATGCCCTTCGCCAGGTTACCGCCCCCGTATTCAACTTGCAGGCCCGGCACCCATCGGGCGGCATTGGCAGCAAGTTGCGCTCCCGTGGAAGTAAAGGGCAACACAGCGAGTACGGCCAGACCCGTAAACAGTAAGGTAAACAACGCAATGGCGATGGCGCGGCGGTTCAAAATTCAGCACCAATGGTGAGGTGGACGCGCCATGAGGGGTCGTCCTCAGACACACTGTTAGCCACATCGAGACGAATGGCTCCCACCGGTGACAGATAGTGAACGCCAAACCCCGCGCCGGTCACCGCATTAAAGTGACTGCCATTAAAAGCGTTGCCGCTATCGACAAACACCGCCGCTCGCCAGGTGTCATTCACGTAGTACTGATATTCAGCGCTGCCGATAGCAAGGCGGTCACCACCGATCACCAGCTCACGGGGTTCACCGTCAGGTTCCTCTACCGTCACCGAGGGCCCCAGCGATTGGAAGGCATAACCCCGCAGACTGTAGGACCCACCGGCGAAAAAACTCAGGGAAGGTGCGAGGTCGGGCCGCTCTTCTGTATCGAAAAATACCGCCCCCAGTTCCAGCCGCCCCACCAGGCGGTGACGATCCGACAGCGAATACACCCCACGCCAGTTACCGTAGAGTCGTACCAGATTGAGGTCAGACCCCGCCCTGTCGCTGCCAAACTCAGCCTCGTAGTACTGACTGAATCCGTGCGCCGGGTCCAGCACGCGATCGCCATCTATGCGCAGGGTATGGGCCCAACTCAACCCGGGTAATAGATAGGAGTTGCGCTTGCTGCTACCGACAAGGTCCCAATCCTCACGCAGGAAGCGCAGGCTGGTACGCCACACGGCGGGCCCGGTACGGCGCTCGCGCCGCATGCCGGCTTCCTGTTGATGGCTCTCCAGATCACCGTATTCGTTGTCCTCCACACGAGCGCGTAGTTGCAATATGTCATCCAGCGGGTGAGTCAGGCCCATGGTATAGGTGAAACTGCCGTTGGGTCGCACCGGCGAATACTCCAGCCGGGTTTCCTGTCGATGGCCGTAGTGATTCAGCAGCGGTGTGCGCCAGGTGAGGGAGACCCGCTCACGTGTATCGCTGCTGTAGCCAAGCCCGAGGCCGTAACGCTGCGCGGCCGCCGCTTGCAACTCAAGCCGGATCGGCACCGCGCCGTCGCTGCGTTCAGCGAGCAGCGGGCGCACCAGGGCGCTGTCGAAAAAGCCGGTGCGCTGCAGGTCACCCTGAAAGCGCTGCAGCTTTTCCAGCTCGAAGGGTTCGCCCTCTTCAAAGGTCTGCAACTGCTGCAAGCGCTTTTCATCCAACAACGAGTGGCTCAGATGAATTGGGCCGAAGCGATAACGCTGCCCACTGTCATAGCCCAGGTGGATGTCTGCCCTGCCCTCGGTGGCGTTAACAGAAATACTGTGCGCCACCAGCTTGCCGTCAAAATAGCCTCGCGCCTGCCCCAGGCTCAGCAGGCTCTGCTTGAAATCTTCATAGTGACCGTGGTGCAGCGCAGCGCCTGACTGGAGCACGGTATCGGCCACCAACTCGTCAAAAGCGGGATCATCGGCAGCGGCACCACTCAACTCGATGGCCACCTCGCCGAGACGGACGCGCGGCCCGCGATCGACGTCAATCTGCAATTGCCAGGTCGGTTCGCTGCGCTGCAGGTGTAGTTCGATGGTGGGCTCGTAATAGCCCAGCGCCTCAAGACTGAGGCGAACCTGACGTTCCGCCGATGCCAGGAAATTGCCACGGGCAGCGATCGTCTCCGGCGCCTTCCCGAGGTAAGCCTGTACGTTGTCGCGCGTGCTCTGTGACAGCCCTTCCAGCGAGTACTCAAGCGTGGGCGCGCCCTGTGCTGGGCCAGCCACGGTCAGCGTAGCCAGCGCGATCACGATGTAAAACAGCTTGATGGTATTACCCCCTCACGATATCTGCGCAATTATACGCGCAACGGGCCACAGCAGACCGCCGTTGTCCGCGCCAGCGCCGTCACTTACCATGGGCGCTTTCTCTATCCAATTATTTCCGGAGTAAGATTATGACAAGCCCAATCGTCCGCCGTTCAGCGCGGGCTGCCGTATTGGCTTGCGCCGCACTGTTTATGGCAGCCTGCGCCAGCACGTCCACCACCGACACGGCGGGAGCCGACCAGAAACTCCGTGAATTGTATGAGTCGGAGTACGCCTGGCGCCAGCAAACCCAGGGCAAGGTGAAAAATGACCAGGGCGAGTGGAAATCAGGCAGCCAACTGCCCGAGGTCGATGCCGCCGCCCAGGCCGAACATCTGGCCTACTGGGAGAAGGCGCTGGCGCAACTCGATGCCATCGATACTGACAACCTCAGTCATGAGGAGCAGATCAACGCCGCGGTTTTCCGCCAGATCGTCACCTCACTGGCCGACCAGGTTCGCTACAAAACCTACGAGGCGCCACTCAATTCAGACACCTTTTTCTGGACCGGCCTGTACCCCCGGATCGGCGGTTTTGACAACGCTGAAGGCTATCGCCGCTATATCGGGCGCCTGAACGATTTGCCGCGATTCTTCAACGACAACGTCACCAACATGCGCGCCGGCCTGGCCCGGGGCTACACACCGCCCCAGGTCACCCTGATCGGCCGCGACAAATCCATCGAGGCCTATCTCGTGGCGGGTGAAGGCAACCCCTACTGGACACCGCTGAAAGACATGCCCAGCTCGATTTCGGCACAGGACGCCGCCGCCCTGCGCCAGGCTACCCTGAAGGCCATCGAGGAATCGGTCGTGCCTGCGTACAGGAAGCTGGGGCAGTTCATGCAGAATGAATACATCCCCGGCGCCCGCAAAACCCTCGCAGCACGGGAGATGCCCGACGGTGAAGCCTTCTACCAGGCCCAGATTCGCCGGCACACCACCCTGAACCTTACCCCCGCAGATATCCATCAGCGCGGGCTGGACGAAGTGGCGCGGATCAAGGCGGAAATGCAGGCCACCATCCAATCCACTGGCTTCGAGGGCAGCTTCGAGGAATTCCTGGAGTTCCTGCGCACCGACCCCCAGTTCTACGCCAAAACCCCGCGTGAGCTGCTGTCCTACTCCGCCTACGTGGCCAAGCGCGCGGATGAAAAACTCGGCGCAACGCTGGGCTTTTTGCCCCGTCGCCGCTTTACCATTCTGCCGGTGCCCGATGCGATCGCGCCCTTCTATACCAGCGGCCGCGGCGGTTTGAACAGCTGCCTGATGAACACCTACGACCTGCCCTCGCGCGCCCTGTACAATCTGCCCGCGCTGACGCTGCATGAGTGCGCCCCCGGTCACGCGCTACAGGCCGCCATCGCCCTCGAAGCACCCGGCGACATCCCCGAGTTCCGCGCCAAGAATTACTTCTCGGGTTACGGTGAGGGCTGGGGCCTCTACACCGAATGGCTCGGCATCCAGATGGGTGTGTACGAGACGCCTTACGAGGATTTCGGCCGCCTGTCCTACGAAATGTGGCGCGCTGCGCGACTCGTGATCGATACCGGCGTGCACTATTTCGGCTGGAGCCGTGAGCAGGCACTGGACTACCTGCAATCTCACACCGCCCTGTCGGAGCACGAAGTAACCACCGAGATCGACCGTTACATCGCCTGGCCCGGCCAGGCTCTGGCCTACAAGCTAGGGGAAATGATGATCCGCCGTGAGCGCGCCGAAGCAGAGGCCGCCCTGGGTACCGATTTCGATCAACGCTACTTCCACGACGTGATCCTGGGCTTGCGCTCGGTTCCCTTGCCGGTACTGGAAGCGGAGCTGAATCGCTGGGTAGATGGCGGTGGGGCCAACCCCTACCCCGAACTCAATCCGGCCAGCGACTGAGTAGAACCCATGTGCGCTGACTCCCTGTTCGATGCCCTCCAGACCGGCAACAAGCTGGACAAGGAGGCGTTTGATCGCAGGGAGTTACCCCTGCGCCGCGCCCTGCTGCAGGCACAGAACGCGCTGCACGACGCGGACTCACCGGTGATCGTCATAGTGGCCGGCGCGGAGGGATCCGGTAAGGGCATGCTGGTCCATCGGCTGAATGAGTGGATGGACCCCCGCACCATCAACACCGAGGCCTTCTGGGAAGCATCGGATGAGGAACAGTCTCGCCCCTCGCACTGGCGGTTCTGGCGTGGCCTGCCGCCGCGGGGGCGCATCGGCATCTTTTTCGGTTCCTGGTACACCCAGCCCCTCTACAAGCGGTCCCTGCGCACCTGGAACAAGGCGGAATACCACCGCAGCCTGCAACACATCTGTGACCTCGAGCGAATGTTGTGTGACGACGGCGCGGTGCTGGTCAAATTGTGGTTTCACGTCAGCCGAGAAACCCAGCAGCGCCAGTTTGCCCAGGAAGAGCCGCACCGGCAGCAAAACCTGCGTACCGGACTGGAGGATCTGGTCACCGACAAGCTGTACAAAAAGCTGCAAAAGGCCGGTGAACAGGCCATTGAGACCACCCACAGCAATACCGCGCCGTGGCACGTCATCGATGCCGAAGACCGCCTGTTTCGAGACATCACTGCCGGGGAAATAATTCTCAGCGCCATGCAGCGCAAACTGTCCGGGGCGGTCAATCCAGGCCCAGCGACTTCTCCACCACCGGCGCCCGAGACCAGCGCTCTCAATAGCGTCGACCTGTCTGCCACACTAGCCAGGCCCGAATACCGCAATCACCTGCGAGCACGGCAGTCTGATTTGCAAGCACTGGCCTGGAAGGCTCGACACCAGGGGCGTTCAGTTGTAGCGCTGTTCGAAGGTTGGGATGCCGCCGGCAAGGGGTCATCCATCCGGCGGGTGACCCAGGCGATCGACCCCCGCCTGTTCCGGCTAAACCAATACGCTGCACCTACCGAACAAGAGCATCGCTACCACTACCTTTGGCGCTTCTGGCGAGATCTGGCCCGGGACGGTACCCACAGTTTCTTTGACCGCTCCTGGTATGGCCGCGTTCTGGTAGAGCGTGTCGAAGGCTTTGCCGCAGAAGATGAGTGGCAGCGCGCCTACCACGAGATTAATCGCTTTGAAGAGCAATTGACGGATCACGGCAGCCTGGTGCTGAAATTCTGGATTCACGTCAGCCCCGAAGAACAGCTCAAGCGCTTTCAGGAACGGGAAAACACACCCCACAAGCGCTACAAGATAACCCCCGAGGACTGGCGCAACCGGGACAAACGGCCGGCCTATGAAGCCGCCGTGGAGGATATGGTGGCGCGAACCAGTACGCCCCATGCTCCGTGGACGCTGATCGCCGGCGAGGACAAGAAGTTCGCCCGCATTCAGATTCTCGATACCTTCTGCCACGCCATGAGCGACTGGCTGAAGTCAGGCAAGGGTTGAGGCGAGGGTTGAGCCGAAAGTCCCGGAATCCCGGTATAGAGGCCCTACGGCGCGAGCAGTATAATCGCGCGCTCAAATTGAAGGAGCCAGCAAGCATGAAGCTGCACATCATCACCACCGGCGGCACCATCGACAAAATTTACTTCGATGCCAAAAGCGACTACCAGGTCGGTGAACCGGTGATCGGAGAGTTGTTGCACAAGATGGACGTGGGGCTGAAATACTCCGTGGAGTCGGCGCTGCGTAAGGACAGCCTGGACATGGACGACGCCGATCGCGCCGCTATTCGCGAATGCGTCCTGGCCACCGACGCTCCCCTCATCCTGATCACTCACGGCACCGACGGTATGGTCGCCACCGCCGCTGCCCTTACCGGCATTGCCGAGAAATGCATCGTGCTTACCGGTGCGCTGCAACCTGCAGCCTTCGCCCAGACCGATGCAATTTTCAACATCGGCTGTGCCATCGGCGCGGTGCAGAGCAAGCCCGCCGGGGTTTACATCGCCATGAACGGACAGGTTTTTGACGCCGACAAAGTGGTCAAAAACGTGGCCGAAAACCGCTTCGAAGTGGTGGGCTGAACGGATCAGCCCGCCGGCGCTACCACCTGCATTAACACCGCGCACAACCACGCGGCGTAGGTCCCCAGCGCGTAACCCAGCACCGCCAGCAATACCCCAACCGGCGCCAGCGAGGGATGGAAGGCAGAGGCCACTACTGGCGCGGAAGCGGCGCCGCCCACATTGGCCTGGCTACCCACAGCGATAAAGAAGGTGGGCGCCTTGATGATCCGCGCCACCAACAACAGCAAGCCCGCGTGCACGCCAATCCAGATAAAGCCCACCACAAAGATGCCGGGATGTTTCACCACCGCCGTGATATCCATCTTCATCCCGATGGAAGCCACCAGGAAATAGATAAAGACCGAGCCCACCTTGGAAGCGCCAACGGCTTCCAGTTTGCGCAGCGGTGAGAATGACAGTGCAAGGCCAACCGTCGTCGCAATCACCACCAACCAGAAGAACTTGCTGGTGAGGCTGAAGCGCGCCAGTTCCGGGTGATGGTTTTCGATGTAAGGCGCAATCGCGTCCGCGCCCAGGTGGCCCAGTGCCATGGCGCCGAAACCCACTGCGAGGATCATCATAAAGTCCCGCAGCATCGGCATGCGGGCGTGCTGGCGGTGAAAATGTTCCACCGCATCGCGTACGGCGTAAATGGCGCTGGTATCGGCACCGCGCTTCTCGTCCAGCGTTTCGGCCCGCGCCGCCATGAACAGCAGCACGGCCATCCAGACATTGGCGACGATGATGTCCACGGCAATCATCGCGGGGAATATGTCGTCGGACACATTCCACATTTCGTACATAGCCGTCTGGTTAGCGCCACCGCCGATCCACGAACCAGCAATCGTGGCCAGGCCGCGCCAGATTTCGTTGGGCGCAGCGCCCCCCACCGTCTCCGGACTGACCATCGACACCAACAGGATGGCGATCGGCCCGCCGATGACAATGCCGAGGGTACCAGTCAGGAACATGATCAGCGCCTTGGGTCCCAGGGCGATGATCTTTTCGAGATCGATCGACAGGGTCAGCAACACCAGCGCCGCCGGCAGCAGAAAGCGGGAGGTGACGTAATAAATCTGGGAGTTGTCAGCGCTGATAACGCCAGCAGTATTGAGCAGCGCCGGCAACAGGTAACAGATCAACAGGGACGGGACGTAGCGGTAAAAGCGCTGCCAAAACGGGTTGTTGCTGCCCTCGGTGTAAAACACCAGCCCCAAACACAGTGCGAGCAGGCCCAGGGCCGTTGCATCGTTTTCTATCAACGCCATTTCTTATCCTTATTCGGTGGTTGGAGCGCCACATCGGCCCCGGTCGTTGACGGCCAGTATGTGAGTTAGCGCAACGATGCGCAACGCGGCGTCCGGTTTACACGCCCAGTGGTACCCCACCCCCCTCCTGGATGCTCTCGATCACCATGTAGGTGTGGGTCTGGGCTACGCCGGGCAGGTCCACTACCTGAGCCAGCACATCGCGATACGCCGCCATCCCTGTCAGGCGCAACTTCAGCAGGTAGTCAAAACCGCCGGCGACCATGTGCGCCTCGGCCACCTCCGGTATTTGCACCACCTGGTCGCGAAAACGGTCGAACACATCGGCGGTAGTGCGATCCAGCGTGACCTGGATAAAGGCGGCGGAGCCGTAACCCAGAGCCGCCTCATCCAGCTGCGCGCCGTAACCCCGGATGATGCCTGCTGCTTCGAGCCGACGAACCCGCTCAAGACACGGGCTGGGGCTGAGGTTGACCCGGCGGGCCAGTTCCACATTGGCGATACGCCCCTCGGACTGCAGGGTGTTAAGGATCATTCGATCTGTCCTGTCCAGAGGTTTAATCGTAGTGTTTGCCACGGCCGATAATCTCCCAATCAGTATTTTTGGTTCATTAATTTCACATATGCAGAATTTTATACTGGTTGATACAACGATAAAAACAGCCAATTCTGCACGACAGCGACTACACTTTTCACTTTCCCCAAGCCCGGATTGAGTGAAATCATGCTGCTGGACGACCCCCGCATCCTCGAAACCTCGGACCCGATCCGCCAGGCCCTGCGCGCCGATTACCGCCGCGACGAGACGGCGGTCCTGGCGGACCTGCTCCCCCTCGCTGATATCAGCAGCGCCGCCCGCAGCCGGGCCTGGGAGCGAGCGCGCAAGCTGGTGATCAATATCCGCAAGGAGCAGGTTGGCAAGGGTGGCGTGGATGCGCTGCTCAACGAGTTCGCCCTGTCCACAGAGGAAGGCGTGGTACTGATGTGTCTGGCCGAAGCCCTGCTGCGGGTGCCGGATCACACCACCATGGACCGGCTTATTCGCGACAAACTCTCCGCCGGTAACTGGAGCTCTCACCTGGGCAACAGCGACTCCCTATTCGTCAATGCTTCGGCCTGGGGGCTCCTGCTGACCGGCAAGGTCGTCACCTACAACGACGAGGAAACACGCCAGCAGTTAGGCCTGCTGAAAAAAACCATGGGCCGTGTGGGCGAGCCGGTGATTCGCGCCTCGGTAAAATACGCCATGCAGATAATGGGCACCCAGTTCGTTATGGGTACCACCATCGACAGCGCTGTGGAGCGTGCCCGCGAAGCAGAAGCCAAAGGCTATCGCTACTCCTATGACATGCTCGGGGAAGGTGCGCGCACCGCCGCCGACGCCGAGCGCTATTTCGACAGTTACATGAATGCCATTGCCGTCATCGGCAAGGCCGCTGCCGGTCGCGGTCCGGTCACCAGCCCGGGCATCTCGGTAAAGCTGTCCGCCATCCACCCCCGCTACGAGTTCAGCCACCGGGAGCGCGTGATGAGCGAGTTGGTACCCAAACTGAAAACGCTGGCGCTGGCCGCGCGGGAGCATGACATCGGCTTTACCGTGGACGCCGAGGAAGCAGACCGGCTGGATATTTCCCTGGATATCATCGAGGCAGTGTTTGCCGACCCGGACCTGGATGGCTGGGAAGGCTTTGGGCTCGCCATTCAGGCTTACCAGAAGCGTAGCCTGCAAACCGTGGAGTGGATTCGCGCCCTGACCCAACGTGTCGGCCGGCGCATGATGGTGCGTCTGGTCAAGGGCGCCTACTGGGATACGGAGATCAAGCTCGCCCAGGTGGAAGGCCATGAGGATTTTCCGGTATTCAGCCGCAAGGCGGCCACCGATGTGTCCTACCAGGCCTGCGCCCGCAAACTGCTGGCCTACCGCGATACCTTGTATCCGCAGTTCGCCACCCACAATGCCTACACCGTGGCGACCATTCTGGAAATGGACGACACGCGCGAGGGCTACGAGTTTCAGCGCCTGCACGGCATGGGCGACAGCCTTTACGACCAGGTGGTAAAGGACGAGAAAGTACCCTGCCGGGTCTATGCGCCAGTTGGCGTGCATGCCGACCTGCTCGCCTACCTGGTGCGCCGCCTGCTGGAAAATGGCGCCAATAGTTCCTTCGTCAACAATATCGTGGACGAGTCCATCCCCGTCGAGTCACTGCTGGAAGATCCGGTGGAATCCGTGCAGGCCTGGGCCAATAAGCGCAATACCATGATTCCCCTGCCAGCGGACATTTACGGCAGTGAACGGCCCAATGCCAAGGGCTTTGATTTAACCGACCCGCTGCAACTGGCACCTGCAATTGCGAACATGGATGCGTGGTACACGCAGTTACCACTGGACTACGCCAATGCCGCGGCAGGTGGAGAACTGTGGACCATTCGCAACCCCGCCAACCGGCAGGAAGTGGTTGGCCAGGTACAATTGTCAGACGCCGCCCACATGAACGCCTGCCTGGAGCGCGCCGAGACGGCACTTCCCGGCTGGCGTGACCTGCCGGTGGCTGAACGCGCCGCTGCATTGAACCGGCTCGCCGACGCACTGGAAACGCACTCCGACGAACTCATCGCCCTGACCTGCAAGGAAGCCGGCAAGACTATCCCCGATGGCGTTGCCGAAGTGCGTGAGGCGGTGGATTTCTGTCGTTATTATGCGGCGCGGGCCGTTGAGGCCAACTTCCCCGCCCAGGGCCAGGCCGCCCGCGGCGTGGTGCTGTGCATCAGCCCCTGGAATTTCCCCCTGGCGATTTTCCTCGGCCAGGTCACGGCGGCACTCTCCGCGGGCAATACCGTCATCGCCAAACCCGCAGAGCAAACCAGCCTGATCGCCACCCGGGCGGTACAGCTGATGGTGGCCAGCGGCATTCCTGAAGACGCCGTGCAACTGGTCATCGCCGAAGGTCCGGCCGTAGGCGAACATCTGGTGCCCGATGCTCGGGTGCAAGCCGTTATGTTTACCGGCTCCACGGAAACCGGTACGTGGCTGGCCCGCCGCCTGTCGCAGCGCCCCGACGCACCGATTCCCCTGATCGCCGAAACTGGTGGGCAAAACTGCATGATCGTGGATTCCACTGCCCTGCCCGAGCAGGTGGTGGACGATGTCATCATGTCTGGTTTCCAGAGCGCGGGGCAACGGTGCAGCGCGCTGCGTGTACTATTCCTGCAGGAGGATATCGCCGACCGGGTGATCGAGATGATTATCGGCGCGATGAAGGAATTGAACCTCGGTGATCCCGGTCAGTTACACACCGATATCGGCCCCGTCATCGACGACAAAGCCCTGTTGCGCCTGCGCGAACATGTGGACTACATGAAAACCGCCGGGCGGCTGCTACACACCTGCAAATCACCGGACCAGGGCGAGCATACCTTCTTTGCTCCGCGCCTGTATGAAATCAGCAACCTCGAACTGCTGCAGCGGGAAGTGTTCGGCCCGGTGGTGCATATCATCCGCTTCCCGGCCAGCGCGCTCAACCAGGTTGTCGAGCAGATCAACCACACCGGCTACGGGCTGACCTTCGGCGTACACAGCCGTATCGAGCAAATCACCGAAACCGTGTCTCAGCGGGTGCGCGCGGGCAATATCTACGTCAACCGCAATATGATTGGTGCCATTGTCGGTGTGCAGCCCTTCGGCGGCTGCGGCCTGTCTGGCACCGGCCCGAAAGCGGGTGGTCCGCATTATCTGGAACGCCTGGTGTGCCGCCAGAGCGGCCCGGAGCGCAACAGCACACAGCAGGACCTGCCGGTAGTAGGTGCTGAGGCCGCCAATGCGCAGAGTTTGCTGGCAGAGTGCAAGACCGGCCAGTCGCAATGGCAGCGCCTACCGCTCAACGACCGCCTGTCCATCCTGCGTCAGGCGCTGGCTGGACTGACCGGCCTTGGCCAGAGCGCCCACAGCCTGCAACTGGAACAGGCTATCAGCGCCTGCCGCGAGCAACTGCAGCGTGCTCAAAACCTGCTGGGCTCACCACTGCAACTCCCCGGACCAACCGGCGAGGCCAACAGCCTGCAGATGAGTCCGCGCGGCACCTTGTTATTGCTGCTCGACCAGGCCAGTCACGGACACGAATACCTGATGGCACTGACCTCTGCCCTCGCGGGCGGCAACGCCATCGTTGCTCCCGTGGTCGACACATTACGACCGGAATGGGAAAAGGTGCAGGCAATTCTGCGCGACAGTGGCTTGCCGGAAGGCACTTTCCGCCTGGCGGAGTTTGGGCAAGCCACCGCCCTGCTTGCCACCCCGGAACTCAACGGCGCCCTCGTCCACTGCGCCAGTATCCACTTGCAAAGCGCGAGTCGGACACTGGCGAACCGGGACGGCGCCATCCTCCCCCTGATCAGTGCGGTCACACCGGCGGCTTTGCTACACCAGAGCCTGCTGGAAAAGACCATCAGCGTGGATACCACCGCCGCCGGCGGCAACGCCTCGCTGATGACCTTGTCCGTCTGATCCTTCTCGCCCCGCAGGCCAATTCCCGGCCTGTGGGGTTTTTTTAACATTCGCGCCGCGCGGGGCCATCCAAAAAGCGGTTAACATAACCGCCTCACTGAAGAACGAGCGCACTATGTCCACCCGCGAACCCACAGCCACCGACATCGACGTACAAGGCGACCGACTCGCCGTGCTGGAATGGCCCGGCGAAGGCGACCCCGTACTGTTACTCCACGCCACCGGCTTCCACAGCCGTTGCTGGAACCAGGTGGTGCGCCTGTTGCCACAGCAGCGCATTCTGGCGGTGGATCTGCGTTACCACGGCGCCAGCGATGGCGGCGAAGCGGCCCCGGACTGGGGCCACATGAGCCGCGACATTGAATTACTGGTGAGTGAACTGGGCCTAAACAATGTGATCGGCGTGGGCCATTCCATCGGTGGGCATCTGGTCACCCGCGCAGCCGCCGCCCTGCCCGGCACGTTTCGCCAGTTACTATTGATCGACCCGGTGATCATGGCGCCACAGACCTACGCCGCGATGCCGGACATGATCGGCGGCGTGCAAGCAACCGACCACCCCGTCAGCCGGCGCAAGAACCGCTGGATCGATGCCGAGGAAATGTTCGAACGCTTCAGCCAGCGGCCGCCCTTCGACAGCTGGCAGCCGGAGATATTGCGGGACTACTGCGACTATGCCCTGAAGCCCGTCGACGAGGCCGATTATCTGCAACTGGCCTGCGATCCCATCAACGAGGCCAGCATCTACCTGAACCAGATCGGCAATGAGGTCATCCACGACCTGCTACCGCAAATGACGACCCCGGCCACCGTACTGCGCGCCCCGCCCGGAGAAGCCGGCGTAATGGACCTCAGTGGCTCGCCCACCTGGGACGGGCTGGCCGCCGCCCTTCCCTGCGCCCGCGAGATCTACCTGCCCCACCACAACCACTTCATTCCCATGCAGGACCCGGCGCTGGTAGCCAACTACATCAATGAGGCGCTCGCCAACCGCTGGCAAAACGCCTGAGCAGACCCACTTTTGGCCACCCACGCTCCATCGGCAGCCCGCTGTTTTTCGCTTGCGGCTTTGTTATGCTGCGGGGTAAGTTTTCATACCCCAAAGTACGGAATTCACCATGACTGACACCCGCTCGCTGTTCCGCCCCTTCAACCTGGGCCCACTGACTCTGCCCAACCGCATCGTCATGGCTCCCATGACCCGCAATGCGTCGCCCGGCAATGTGCCCAATGAAAAAGTGGTGGAGTACTACCGTCGCCGCGCCGCCGGTGGCGCTGGCCTGACCATCACCGAGGGCACCTGTGTCGACCATATCGCGGCCAGCGGCTATCCGAACGTGCCCTACTTCCACGGCGAGGCTTCCCTGGAGGGCTGGCGCAAAGTGGTTGAAGCCGTACACGCTGAAGGTGGCAAAATCGCCCCGCAGTTGTGGCACGTAGGTGGCATGCGCAAGGCGGGAACACCACCCGAGGGCGATGTTGACGGTTACGCACCCAGTGGCATGAACGTACCTGGCAAGCAGAATCGACACGTGATGACCCAGCAGGACATCCACGACGTGGTAGACGCTTTCGGGCGTGCTGCTGGCGCAGCGCGCGAGCTGGGTTTCGATGCCGTTGAACTGCACGGCGCCCACGGCTACCTGCTGGATCAGTTCCTCTGGGCTGGCACCAACGTTCGTGAGGACGAATACGGGGGCTCGGCTGTGGAGCGCACTCGCTTCGTGGTGGAAATCATCGAGGCCGCGAGAGCGGCGATGGGACCGGACCTGCCGCTGATCCTGCGCTACTCACAGTGGAAGCAACAGGACTACACCGCACGTCTTGCCGAGACACCGGAGGCCCTGGGAGAAATTCTTGCGCCAATGTCTGATGCTGGTGTGGACATCTTCCACTGCTCCACCCGCCGCTTCTGGGAGCCCGAATTCGAAGGCAGCGACCTCAACCTCGCCGGCTGGACCCGCAAGCTCACTGGCAAGCCAACGATCACCGTCGGCAGCGTGGGACTGAACGCTGAGTTCCTGCCCCTACCCGGCGAACAGGTGTTCCGCGAAGCCGAACCGGCCAGTCTGGACCAACTGGTAGCGCGTATGGACAAGGACGAGTTCGACCTGGTGGCGGTAGGCCGTGCGATGATCGCCAATCCCGATTGGGCCAACCGCGTACGCAGCGGTGAACTGGACCAGATGCAAGCCTTCGCCAAAGAGCAGCTGATGGCTTTGGACTAAGCGCCGGACCCACGCCCCGCGGCGCGAGCCCGGGGCGTAATCAGGCGAGAACTTCCGCCAGGAAATTCTGCAGAGCCTGGGAAGAACGCCGATCGGCATCAGCGTTATAGACCGTACCCATATCCGGTGAGTTTGCCGCCGGATTGGTGAAGGCGTGCAGCGTGTTTCCGTAGGCATGAATCTGCCAGTCCGCCCCCGCCGCGCTGAGTTCGGAGCCCAGCGCGGTGACCGCCTCGGGCGGCACCATCGGGTCGTCGTAACCGTGCAGGCATAACACCTTCGCGCTGATGGTACTGCCAGTAGCCGGTTCCGGTGGCACGAACAGGCCATGCATGCTCACCACGCCCTTTACGTCAGAACCGCTTCTGGCCAGATCGAGAACACACAAGCCACCGAAGCAGTAACCCATCGCCGCGACACGACCGGCATCCACCTCCGGTTGTTCACGCAATACTTCTATGGCCCGCGCGATACGCGCCTGTAACAGTGGCCGATCTTCCATCAGCGGCGTCATCAGCGCGGCATTTTCCTCCGGCCCGCTACCGAGAACGCCCGCGCCGTACATGTCGATGGCAAAGCCGACATAGCCTGCCTCGGCGAGGGCACGCGCCTTACCCACTTCGAAGTCGCTACGACCTCCCCAGGCATGACTGACCGCTACCGCCGGTGCGGGTGATGTCTGGGCGTCGTCCCACACCAGTGTGCCACGCAGGGCCACACCGTCGTGGCTATAGTCCACGTCCCGTTGTTGAATCGTCATTCGAATCCTCCTCGGTGATCAGGCAACTGAGTCCACGCGTTCGATGATGGTGCCGTTGGCAGTACCGCCACCCTCACAGATTGCCAGCAGCCCGTAGCGCTTGTTGGTGCGATGCAGCTCGTTGACCAGGGTGGTCATCAACTTCGCACCAGTACCGCCCAGGGGGTGGCCGAGTGCCTGGGCGCCACCATTCACGTTGAGCTTTTTCAGGTCGGCTTTCATCGCCTGCGCCCAGGACAGGGGCACGGAACCAAAGGCTTCGTTCACTTCAAACAGGTCGATATCGCCCATATCCAGGCCGGCTTTTTCCAGCACTTTCTGCGTGGCGGGGATCGGACCTTCCAGCATGATGACCGGGTCGCTGCCAATCACACTCATGGCCACGATACGCGCCAAAGGTTTCAATCCCAGGCGCTTGCAGGCTTCACCGCTAGCCACCATCACCGCAGCGGCACCGTCGCAGATCTGCGAGGCATTGGCCGGGGTCAGTGCACCGCCTTCCTGCATCGGCTGCAGACCGGAGATAGCGCCCAGGGTAGCGTCGAAGCGAATACCCTCGTCCTGCACGTGCATTTCGCGGGTACCGTCTTCCAGCTCCACTTCGATCGGTACAATCTCGTTGTCGAAACGCCCTTCCTCTACCGCGCGCTTGGCCTTCACGTGACTGTCGAGGGCAAATTCATTGAGCTCTTCGCTGGTCAGGTTGTATTTCTTCACCAGCATTTCGGCGCCGGCAAACTGATTAAACTGAACGCCCGGATAGCGCTCGGTGATTTTCTGGCCGTAAGGAATGCCGTGCTCGGCTTTGGCACCGTCGATGATGCTGGCACCGATCGGTACCTGGGTCATGCTTTCCACGCCGCCGGCAATCACCACATCCTGAGTACCGGACATCACCGCCTGTGCGGCAAAGTGGATGGCCTGCTGGCCGGAGCCGCACTGGCGATCAACGGTCGTACCGGGTACCGCCTCACCGAGTACCGACGACAGGCAGACATTGCGGCCGATGTTGCCGGCCTGGGCGCCCACCTGGGACACACAGCCGAAGATCAGGTCATCAATATGCTCCACAGCAACGCCGCTACGCTCTACCAGCGCATCGACAACGGCGGCGCCCAAGTCGATGGGATGCATGCGGGACAAACGCCCGCCCTTGCGGCCCCCGGCACTGCGGGCTGTGGCTACGATGTAAGCTTCGGTCATGGTAATACTCCTGGTGTGGGCAAAGGTTTTAGTGGTTGTCGTTGTTAGTTGTCGCTGGCACTTCCGGCCACAATCCGCAGGTGGGCCAGGCCGCCCTGCTCGATCAGGCCGTGAAGTTCGATGCCTGACTGTCCGTGATACAGCTCCAGCAGGTAATCGAGTACCGCGCGGGTAATTCGCTGCCCTGGAACCAGTACTGGAATACCCGGGGGATAAGGCACCACCTGATCGGCGCAGATCGCGTCCACGAGTTGCAGGTTGGCGCCGTGTTCTTCACCGACCAGTGGCAGATCCTGCACCGGGCCAAAATAGGCGTCGCGCGGCAGGCAGGCGAAATCGCACAAGCCCGGCAGCGGCCGATTCCGGCGTGGCTGCGAGGCCTTTTTCTGGCCGTGGTATTTGCGAGCGAGCTGCTCCAGCGCATACACCAGGCGGTGCACCTTGCTCTCGGTAGAGCCCAGGGTGACCAGCACGCTTACGGTGTTGTGCGTGACCTTCTCCACCTGGATGCCGTAGTTCTCGAACAATTTCAATTGCAGCTCGGGGGCACTCAGGCTGGACTGGCGCGTGTCGATGCTCAACTTGCAGGGATCCAGCCGGATACCGTCCCCGGCCAGGGCTTCGGGCAGGATATCCTCCAGTTCCAACACCCGGAACACGCCGGTGCGATTGATACCCTGGCGCAGCCGGGCGGCGATATCCAGGCAGCGCTGAAGCTGCGCAAACCCTTCCAGACTGACCTGTTTGCGCGCCACATCCAGACTCGCAATCATCGCGTATTGCGGGCTGGTGGAGGTGTGCATGTTCAGGTCTTCGCGAAAGCGATGCTCGTCGAAGTCGGGATCGCAGACATGAATCATGCTGGCCTGCGAGAAGGCCGAGAGCATTTTATGGGTGCTCTGGGTGACATAATCCGCACCGCACTCCACCGCCGTTGGGCGCAGCGCCGGATGGAAGCGGCCGTGAGCGTACCAGGCTTCATCAATCAACACTTTCACGCCCAGACTGTGGGCGTGGCTGATTATGGGGGTGAGATCGTAATACAGGCCGTCGTAGGTGCAGGAAGTCAGCACCAGCAGGCTGGCATCCGGGTTGGCATCCAGTGTGGCAATGATGTCGGCCTTGGGTACCGGGCCGTAAAAACCAAAGGTTTCATTGACGGATGCGCGCAGATAAACCGGGTCTGCGCCGCACATGATCACCGCGTGGTGAACAGATTTGTGGCAGGCCTGATCCAGAATCACCTTGCCACCTGAACCCAGCTGGGACTGCATGATGACTTTGTTGGCGGTTGACGTGCCATTTGTAACGAAAAAAGAGTGATCCGCGCCGAAGGTTTCGGCGGCCAGGTCCTGCGCTTCCTGGATTACGCTGTGCGGTTCCAGCAGCGAATCGAGCACCTGCACCGACACCGACAGGTCGGTATTGAAAATATGTTCGCCCATCATCTGATGGAAATCCGCTACCCAGGGGCTCTCCCGCAGGCTGTCGCCGCCGGAGTGCCCGGGCGTATGCCAGGCATCCTTGGCACCGTAGACATAGTCGCGCAAGGTATCGGCGAAAGGAGTGCGAGCGCGCCGGGCAATTGCGCTTTGGACCAGGCGATACAGCTGGTTGTAGTTCTCGTCACCGCGATCCACCACCTCGTGAAATACCGCGTCAACGTCGCTGACGTGATCCACCACCAGGAACAGATCCAGTTCAGCGCGCAAGGCGAACAGCGCCCGACCCAGGTCCTGGGCGTCGTCGATACTCGCCGCGTCGATGAACACCGACTGCAGGCAAGGGTCTGTTCCCGCCTGCTCAAGCGCCGTGTCGGCTGCGTGCTGCGTAACGAAGCGCAGTGCATAGGGATTTTTCTGTTCACGTGCACAGTGATTGAGTCCGGCTTCCATTGCCGCGGCATAGGCTGTGTCGGCGCTCACGATGAGCACGTTGCACTGTAGTGCCGGTTTCATTGGGCAACACCGCGTGAGGACGCAGGGAGGAAAATAATAGCGGGCATGTTGGTTATCTCTATAGTTATCGCGCGGCTGGCGGTGCTCAGGAATAAGCCTCCGGATCCAGCCGTCGCATTTCTGTTTCAATCCAGTTTTTGACCTGCCGGGTCAGGGCTTCCGGCGTCTGACCCTCGCTGGCGATGGGTTCGCCTATCGACACATCAATCGTTCCCGGCCGCAGTGAGAAGGAGCGACGCGGCCAGCATCGGGCGGAAGTGACGGCGATCGGGACAATGCTGGCACCGGTTTCAACTGCCAGTCGCGCGGCGCCCTGCTTATAGCTGCCGACTTCACCGCGGGCGCAGCGGGTACCCTCGGGGAACATGATGATCCAGCGCCCCCGATCCATCAGCTCCCGACCCTGTTCGGCAACTTTCAACCAGGCTTCTTTGCGCTTGCTGCGGTCGATATGGACCATATCGAGCCGCGCCAGTGCCCAGCCAAACAGGGGAATCATCAACAGTTCCTTCTTGAACACATAGCTCAGGGGGTGCGGCATGATGGTGGAAAAAGCGAAGGTCTCCCAGGTGGACTGATGCTTGGCAGCCAGCACGATACGCTGGTTGTCGCTTTTTTCCGGTAACAAATGCAGACCGTGCACACGGTATTTGACGCCACCCACAATGCGTGCAAAACCGATCACCAGTTCCAGATAAGGTTTCATAAACCACCAGTACAGGCGGTCGCCGCGCACAAAGATAGATGTAATGAGCAATCCGGTGGCGAGCGGGATCAACCATAACGCCAACCAGATGAAAAACAGCACGGAGCGAATGAAATTCATGCAGCGTGCTCCGCTGACCGGCGCGACTCGATGCCGGCAATAAACTCGCCTATCGCATCGAAGGCCTCGCGGGCTTCCGGCAGTTTGTCGTCGAAGATCTGCCATACATGAACCATGTGGGGCCAGGTTTGCAACTGCACTGGCGAGCCGGCCTCCTGAGCCCGGACCACATAGCGTCGCGCGTCATCCAGCAGCATTTCACACTCGCTGGCCTGCAACAGAATCGGCGGCAGGCCAGAGAGGTCTCCTCGCAGGGGCGACAGCACCGGATTGGGTGGATACATCCGATGCATCAGCAGCACCGACCACCACACCAGAGGTTGGGGAAGTCGGGTGAGAATTCCAAACTGGGGGCCGAGCATCACATCGCTTTTGCAATTGGCCGCCAAACTCGGCGCCGAGAAGGTCAGGTCGGTAACCGGAGACAGGCCGATAGCGAAATCCGCCTGTCGGCCCCCGCTGTCTTTCAGCCAGCCCACCAGTGACAGGGTCAGATTACCACCAGCTGAATCCCCTGCCACGCCCATCAGGGTGGCGGGCTCCATGCCCTCGGGGCCGTGTTGTTGCAGCCACTCCCAGGCCCGGCGGCAATCGTCGATACCGGCCTGGCGTTTGTGTTCAGGGAGCAGACGGTAATCCAGCGAGAACACCGCAGCATTGGCGGTAATGGCGAGTCGGTTGGTAATGACCCGGTGACTGAGGGGACTGCCGGCGACCCATGCACCACCGTGGATGTAGAGCAGGCGGCGTGTATGGTCGACACCCGGGGGCACCACCCACTCGCCGCGGACACCATCGTGATCGACGGATTCGAAACGACATTCGAAAGCATGCCCTTCGCCCATGCTATCCATGGCGGCACGCATCGTCTGGAGCCGCTCCCGGCCCCGCTGGCCATGGCTCGTGGCCAGCAACTGCTCCACAGTCCTTATTACCTCGGCGTTAGCATCGCTCGCGGGCTCCCGGGGCTGTGGGATAAGCTGGGAGTCATAGCGACTGAAGTCCTCCCCCCGCAGTTTGAGATAGGTAAAGCACAGCAGCGCCAGAACGACGATCAGGACCCAGATCATGGGGAACTCCAAGAACAACAGACCGAGCATTAAACCAACAACAGCAGCAAAAATCACCCCGCCGGATTCGGGTCACCACGCTCCGCCCTCAGGTGCCGTGAACCACGTCCCGAAGGTGAGTCGTTCTGGCTGAATCAGACTGCGCCGCGGGGTACACTGGCGGTAGATAACTATAGGCAAGGCTTCACCCGGCTCATGCAAGGAACTCTCTCCCACCGACCTTTCGCGATTCGCTTCGCTGTCGTGGCGAGCCTGCTCTTTGTGTTAACGCCGCCGGCCGCGTTCGCGGACACCGAACACTTGCTCTATCACGATGACCAGCGCTTGCAGGTCACTCTGGATGCCCAGTTCGACGCCAACGCAGAGCAGCAATTGATGACCTGGGTGGAGCATATGAGCACTGCCCTGCTGCAAGTCTATGGGCGCTGGCCTCGCGACCGGTGGCGTATTCGGATCAATGCCGTAGCGGTGGGTGGCGGTGACCCGGTACCCTGGGCCGAAGTGCGGCGGGGCCTGGAAGACGAAATCGCCTTCCTGGTAGATTCACGACCCGACGCCCGCGCACTGATGAACGACTGGTCGGGCTACCACGAGTTGGCACACTTGCTGCTACCCTACCAGGGTATCGGTGAGCGCTGGTTCAGCGAAGGCGTTGCCACGTACTACCAGAACCTGCTCATGGTGCGCAGCGGGCAAATCAATGAGCGCGACATGTGGCAACGCCTGCACGATGGCTTTCAACGGGGTCGCGCCCGCAACCCCCTCCCGGACCACAGCCTGGCCCAACTGGACGACAACTATTACAGCAGCGGCACCTATATGCGTGCCTATTGGAGTGGTGCCTGGCTGTTCCTCGCCGCCGACGTGGAACTGCGGTCCCGCGCCGGCCAGCAGCGCAGCCTGGACGATGCGCTGGCATCTCTCAATCATTGCTGCGGCAACCAGCGCCTACCGGTAAGCCAACTGGTGGAGGAACTGGACCGATACAGCGGTGACCAGACCTTCTCGGCGCTCTACCGGGAGGCAGCCCAATCCCGAGCCGTACCAGACTTCGAAGCGTTGCTTCGCAAACTCGGGGTTACGGTCAACGCTGGTCGGGTTTCACTGCAACCTCACGGTGCCGATCTACGCCGCCGCATTGTCCGGCGTCACAGCGGTCTCAGCGGACTGCGTAGCAGCCGCTGACAGCGCCCTCACCCGAGTCGGCTAGTGTGCCCATCGCATTGTGGCGCTATACTGGTCAGTTCGGTGATTATGGGCGGATTCCTTGAAAAAGCTGGTATCCAAAGCGGAACAACGCGCCATGCTGGAGCAGGAGATCGAAGATTTCCTGCAACAGGGGGGCGAGGTCAAGTCTGTACCCCGGGGATTGAGTGCCAATCCCGGCGGCCAACCGCCCTCAACATTTGCTGCCGGACGCCTGTTCACCGAGCCGCGCGAGTCCCGTACGCCGGTACCGGAAGTGGTTGCCGCGATCGAAGAACGGCGGGCCCTACAACGCAAGCGCACGGCAACACCGCGGCGCAGTCGCCTGCCGCAACCACGCCGTAAAGTTGTCTACGATGATTTTGGCGAGCCCTTGCGTCGGGTCTGGATCGAGGACTGACCGCTACCGGACTACACCGGCTCCTGTGACCTATTAATCAAGCTCGGTAGTGGATTTGGGCGCGTCGCTGCCGGCAAAATGAGTTTTAGCGTGGTGGGGTAGTGGATTTGGGCGCGCCCCTGCCGGCGTCCTGCCTCTCGGGGCGTACCGTACATCCTGTACATAAAAAAAGGGGCCGAAGCCCCTTTCTCAAGCAGTGCGCCTATCAGGCAAGGCGACGGCGAACCGCGCTCAGCAGACCACCCAGGGCCAGGAACGCACCGCCGGCCAGGCCGAACAGGAACAGCGGGCTGGCAGTAGTGGGCATTTCAGGCTCTTCGTCCATCACCACAACGATGATTTCCTCTTCGTCGGGGCCGTCGTGGTCTTCAATGGCAATTGCCCAGCGATCGTGCGGTACATACACGTTCAACTGCTGGCCACGCATCAGTTCACCAACGCGATAGTTACGGCCAGCAATGTTGGCACGCCAGTCGTTGGGCACCATTACGCTGCGGCTGTCACCCAGGCTGCCGTCGGTGTAGATCGGGCGGAAGGTCATTTTATGACCGCGCACCCGCACTACCTCGATGGAGGCCTTGGCATACAGATCGCCATTTTTCTCATACACACCGCGACAGGCTCGGCCGATGTCGGGGTTGGCCGCCAGCATTTCTGCGGTCCATTCGATGTCGGCGCAGGTTGGAGCCTGGGCCAGGCTAGACTGGCTGAAAGCCAGCGATACAACGATACCTACCAGTACTGCGAGTTTATGAAACATGCCAATTCCTCCTTTAGTTTTGATTGACATTCTGTGTGTCGAGTGACGCCGTCACCACAAAACGTTGTGGCGCGTGCCCGACAAAATAGAAGGGATAGCAAGTCACCAGTGTGACCTGGGTATCCCGTGTATCCTGCAGTATTTCTGTCTGGTCAATTTCAATGACCCGCGTGGAATCCACCACGAACTCAAGTGGGCCATTGAGTGTTTGGAGAACAAGGCGATCTCCGCGCTGTACATCCTTGAGCACGCGGAAGTAGCCGTCGCGATGACCGGCGATACCGATGTTGCCGCCCTCGTGAGGGTAGGACATGCCATCGATGACGCCCGCGCCGCGGTCCATGTTCAGGTCGGAGTCAGAGGGGTAAACCGGAACCTTCAGTTCCAGTTCGGGGATTTCGAGTACGCCCAAAATCGGTGGCAGTTCGCCGTCGATGCTGACCTGGTAATCCACGAGGCGTTGGGGTGCCCAGAGGCTGGTGTCCGGATGACCGGCGTCATCCAGTGAGAAATGCGTGCGCAGCTCTGGCTCTGCCATGGCTGCCTCGAATTCGGCGATACCGGCTTCGCGTTTGGCTTCGCCCAGCGCAATCTGTGACACAAACAGAACAGTGAGGCCGGTGCCCAGCACATAACTGGCCAGTTCCCCTGCTCGAAACCACTGTTTTCCCCGTTGGGTGAGCATGCGTAGTGAAAAATCCCCGTGCAGCAATTCGGCCGCTGTTATCAACTCACTGTCAGAAGTGTAACGCATTGTGGCGGTTATGCTAGTCCAAATCCCGGTAGCATGCCGCAGGCTATTTTATGCCACTCGGCCCGTTGCCAACTCAGCTTGAAGGGTAGACGATGCTCGACTAACTTGCCGAAACCAGTGAAAGAGGGTCGCCCATCGTGAGCAATGCAATCAGGGAATTCAGCCTGGATATCGCCGAGGAAGAACTGGAGCAATTGCGCCAACGCATCCGCTCTACCCGCTAGCCAGACCGCGAAACCTGCGAGGACTGGAACCAGGGCCTCCCCCTGGCCTACGCCCGTGAAATCGCAGACTACTGGGCGCAACAGTACGACTGGCGGCGCTGCGAAACGCTGCTCAATCAATGGCCCCAGGGTGTCACCACCATTGAAGATATCGACATCCACTTTGTCCATGCACCCAGCAAACACCCCCACGCCACACCGCTGATCATCACCCACGGCTGGCCGGGATCTCCGGTAGAATTTCACAAAATTATTGAAGCCCTGCGCGACCCGACCCATCACGGTGGCGACGAAGGCGATGCCTTTCACGTGGTGATTCCCAGCCTGCCGGGCTTCGGGTTTTCGGGCAAACCGACCCGAACCGGCACCGGGGTGGAGCAAATCGGCCGGATGTGGGGACAGCTGATGGCCCGACTCGGCTACGATCGCTATCTGGCCCAGGGCGGGGACTGGGGCGCTATGGTCACTCAGAGCATGGGCCAGACCGAAACAACACATTGCGCGGGTATTCACGTCAATATGCCGCTGGTACTCCCCGACCCCGAAACCATGGATCAATTGACGGCCGAAGAAACTGCCGCCATCGAAAGTCTGAATCATTACAACGAGTGGGATTCGGGTTATTCCAAGCAGCAAAGCACACGCCCCCAATCACTGGCCTATGGCCTGGCCGACTCGCCGGTGGGCCAGATGGCGTGGATCATCGAAAAGTTCTGGTCGTGGACGGATTGCGACAGCGGTGCGGGCCAGCATCCCGAGAACATACTCACCCGTGACGAGTTGCTGGATAACGTGATGTTTTACTGGCTGGGCAATGCCGCTGGTAGCTCAGCTCGCTTGTACTGGGAGAGTTTTCGCACACCCAGTTTCGCGCCGATCGACATACCGGTTGGCTGCTCGATTTTCCCCAAAGAAATTTTCCGCTGCAGTCGTCGCTGGGCCGAAAAACGCTTCTCGCAACTGGTGTACTTCAACACGCTGGACCGGGGCGGGCACTTTGCCGCTTTTGAACAGCCCGACACCTACGTACAGGAAATTCGCGCCTGGCGTCGCGCACTGCCAGCGGGGAACTGACTAATCCGGATCCGTCTGGGTGCTGGTGTGCAGTCGGCTGTCGAAGGGTGGAACTTCCACTTCCCAGGCGGGCTCGTCCACCACTTCATCCACAACGCCGGGAACTGGATCCGGTTCTGACAACGCGCGACCAAACAGCCGTTGTTCGGCCGCTTCCAGCCGATCCAGCGCGCGGGTGATGTCGTAGTCCAGCGGCATAAGGCTTTCCTCCTCTGCCGGAGTCTCCACAATCAGCTCAAGATTTTCCGCGGTCGCGGGAGTTGGCTCTTCAGCGCTTACCGGTAGCGGCTCGGCATCCGCCAATGCCCGCGCCTGGTCCGCCAGGGTTTGTACCGGTACCGCGGCGGCACCATCGACGCCCGGGCGCCAGGCTGGCTGGTACAGCGCTGCGAGGTCAACGTGTTGTGCCTGATCGCGCAGCGTCGTTCCATTGCGCGATTTGTTGGCGCTTGTGGTAGCGGATTCTGTCACCGGCGTTGCCGGGCCGTCGGCATCACTCAGGGACGTTGCCGACTCGGCGCGGCGCCGCAGCAGATGGTTGGCACAATCGGACCAGCGACCAAAATGGCTGGATGCCACCGGGTCGGGCATGCGGTGTTTGCGGAACTCGCGCTGGGCGCGCATAAAGCGTTGCTTGACGCCCAGGTAGTGATGAATGTGGGTATCAGTATCCAGCGGCACCAGGTCGCGGCCGCCACGGATAATCAACATCTGGGGCGGCATTGCGCCCTGGAGACTGTGTAGCAGGTCAGCGAGAAAGCACAGTCGCAGTGCGGAATGCAGCGTCGTCTTGAGGTCGGTGTCACAAGGCAGGTACAACCAGGTACCCAGATCTGAAAAACCAGTGCTGCGTGTCAGCAAATTCACCCGGTCAGACAGGGGGCCGTGGGCCAGTTGCCCGTTAACAATAAAATCGACACCTTCGCGCATCGCCGCTATGGTCTGGCGGCGGCGCTCCACTTCATCCAGTTCGGTATCGACCAACACAACATTGCGACCGACTTCCGACAGTGCGCGTGCCATGTCCGCACGGGGTGGTGGCACGTCGTCGGCCGGCACATCCCGATCGGGAAGCACACCGTGATCGGGATTTTCAAGCGTCAATCGCTCCATCCAGCTAGCGAAAGGCGACTCTTTGAATAACAGCATGTCCGCCGCGGTATAGGTAATCGATCCGTCTCGACTATAACGGTACATGTGGGTGGTCTGCCCCGACTGTGTTGTCTGCTTGTTTGTTGTTGTACGTTGACACTTGCGCCCCCGCGCCAACGATATCCCGTTTATATCGAAAACAGGAGCCAGTGTCCACGGCGGGAGCCGTCGACTGTGATCAGCCTCGCTCCTGTCGTCGTTTTGTATGCCGGGTGGCCTGCGCTGTTAGTGGGTCCTCCGGCCACGGATGTTTCGGGTAGCGGCCCTTCATTTCCTTACGCACCTCGTGGTAGCCATCGCGCCAGAAACTCGCGAGGTTCTGGGTGACCTGCAAGGGCCGCCCGGCTGGCGATAACAGGTGCAAAAGAACGGGAACCCGCCCTCCCGCCACAGTGGGTGTGGCTTCACAGCCAAACATTTCCTGCAGCTTTACCGCGAGTACCGGCGGCGACTGCTCGTAATTGATGGCGACATGACTGCCGCCGGGTACAGTGATTCTCTCTGGCGCTTGTTGCTCCAGTTCCATCGGCAGGGGCCAGGGTAATTGCGACTGCAGGATGGTGCGCAAATCGAGTTGGGCGAAATCCGCCAGGCGCCAGACCTTGTTGAGATAGGGCAATAGCCAGGTCTCAAGGGAAGCCAGCAGTGCCGCATCCGACAAATCCGGCCAGGGGCCCTCACTCCCTTCCACAGCTCGCAACAAGGCCACCCGTGCCTGCCACTGGCGCAGTGCAGGCGTCCAGGGCAACAGTGACAAGCCCCGGCGGCGCAAGACGTCCAGCAAGGCGGCGGTGCGCAAGTTATCCGGCACCGACGACAAGGGCTCGCTCTCCAGCACCAGTGAGCCGATGACGCGCTGTCGCAAGGCGATGAACCGGGCTTCGCCATCGTCCCATCGCGCAATGTCGCGGCGCTCCACGAGGGGCACGAGCTGGTCAGCGAACAAACGGGACTCGAGCGCACAGGCTGAGAAAATACGATCCTCTCGTGCCGCCACACCCTCGCGACCGCCGACTTCTGCCGCCACGATCCATTCACTACCGGTCAGCGGATCATCTGCCGGAAGTCGGGCATAACGACCATTGGCCAATTGATAGCGACCTTCCGCCCGGTTGCGGCACCGGGCAATGCGATCCGGGTAAGCCTGGGCCAGCAGTACCGCCAGCCGATCCTCAGCTGCTAACGCTCGCGGCCGGCTCGGTGGCTTTCGCTCGCGGGCGCAACGCTGGCGGTAGCTAGCCGCTTGCTGTCGGGTTCGTTTCAGCCAGCCTTTCAATGCCGGAGGGCACGCACTGTTCCCCAGCAATACCTCCAGCGCGGCAGCCAGGTCCACCCCCTGCCCCAGTGGCGGAACGCGCTCGCCCAGCAATGCCGCGAGCGAAGCGGCCGCCTCTTCTTCACCGCAATCAAGACCCACGAGCATCATGTGTGCCAGACGTGGATGCATCGGCAGTTGTGCCATTGCCACACCGTGAGGCGTTAATTGCGGTACTACTCCATTGTCGAGCAAGGCACCACAACGGCGCAGCAGGTCCAGTGCTTGCTGATAGGCCCCCAGCGGCGGACTGTCCAACCATCGCAGCTCCGCTGGCGAGCCCACCCCAAACGCGAGCAGTTGCAGTGCCAGCGAACTCAGGTCAGCCTGCATGATTTCCGACTCGGCATGGGCCACCAGGCGCCGCTGTTCTTCTTCGCTCCACAGGCGGTAGCAGTGACCGGGGCCCAGGCGCCCGGCACGACCAGTGCGCTGCTCCGCAGACGCTCTGGAAATGCGCCGCGTGGCGAGGCGGGTCATGCCTCGCGCCGGATCGTAGAGTGGGATGCGAGCCAAGCCGCCATCCACCACAGTATTGATGCCGTCAATCGTCAGGCTTGTTTCGGCGATATTGGTCGCCAGCACGACCTTGCGGTGACCTGCAGGTGGCGCTTCAATGGCTCGCCGTTGCTGTTGCAGGGTCAGGCCGCCGTACAAGGGGGCGAGCACAACTTCCTTGCCCACTCTGTCGCTCTGCTGCAGGTAGTTCATGGTGCGCTCGATCTCCCCCTGCCCAGGCAAAAAGGCGAGCACATTGCCGGGCCACTCGCCCAGCGCAGCTCCCACAGCGCGCCCCACGGCTTCGGGCAGATCGCGCTGGTGTGCGGGCTCACCTTCATACTGCACCGACACAGGATACTGGCGACCGCTCGAACTCACGATGGGCGCGTCATCCAGCAACTCGGCCACACCCTCCCCGTCCAGGGTTGCCGACATCACCAACACCCGCAATGGGCAATCGGGTTCCCGGAACACCTCGCGCGCCTGCAGCGTGAGGGCCAGCGAGAGATCGCTGTCCAGGCTCCGCTCGTGGAATTCATCAAAGATCACCAGCGCCACACCCGATAATTCAGGATCGGATTGCAGGCGCCGAACCAGGATGCCCTCGGTGATCACCTCGATTCGGGTTGCCTCGGACACGCGCTGTTCCAACCTGATCCGGTAACCAACGGTTTCGCCCACTCGCTCACCGAGCAGCTCCGCCATCCGCGTTGCGGCCGTACGCGCCGCCATGCGCCGTGGCTCCAGCATCAGTATCTTGCCGTCGCCCAGCCATGCTTCGTGCAACAATGCCAGAGGGACTGCGGTGGTTTTACCCGCCCCGGGTGGCGCTTGCAGCACGAGTTCATTGCGTTGTTGCAAGTGCGCCTTGAGCGAGCCCATCACTGCGTGAATGGGCAGAGTGTCGCTGGCGAGACCTGAATTCATGAGAGAGAAACATTGTGATGGTGGCGCCAGTATAGCCTGCGCCCACTCGAAGATGGCACTTGCTCCAATACGATCGTATAGTGCCGCCTATGACAGACACCGATCAGACCATGGACACCCGCACACCTTCGCCGCCCTATGGCTACTCGCGACAGTGCCACCGTACGCGTGAGGAGCAAATCCAGTTGGTTGCTGAATTTCACGCCCATCGCATTCGCCCGAGCCGTATCGCCTATCGCACTGGCATCGACATCGCATTTGTGGAAGCGCTCATCGCCGGTGAAGAGGACACCGAACGCTTTCCCCGGCTGGTGAATTACTACCGCCGCAATCGCTTCCAGCAGCGGATGAAAGACACGCGAGCATTGAATCCCGGATCCCGTTACGAACAGCAACAACGTATAGAACGCGAGTACCGGGAGCAGCGTGACTGACTGCGGTAAAGATGCTTCCTGGTTAAGATCGGGCCACGGGGCACCGCTATGATCCAGGGGATGGCGACTCCCTGGTTGCTGTCCCTGACCGGCGCACTGTGCGCCAGTGCTGTCCCGCTGATGGTTTTGATGGGCAGCCTGCTCGGTGCAGAACTCGCACCCTCGGCCCGCTGGGCCACATTACCCATCGCCTGCATGGTCATTGGAACCGCGGCAGCGGTTGTTCCGATCACCCGTTTGATGGCCCGTTTTGGCCGCAAACCGGTGTTCTACCTGTTTATCGGCGTCGGTAGCGGCAGTTGCCTGCTCGCGGGCGAGGCCCTGGCCCGAGCCAGTTTCCTGCTGCTGTGCGTCAGCGCCTCCGGACTGGGGATGAGCGCAGCGGCCTTCCAGCAATTTCGCTTCGCAGCGATGGAGAAAGTCCCGCTGGACCGCGCTCCCACTGCCGCCGCTGTCATCATGATCGGCAGTATTCTGGCCGCCTTCCTGGGGCCCGAGTTAGCCCTGCTGGGGCAAAATCTCTCGGATGTGGAATACCGGGGGTCGTTCTGGCTGGCGGCCGGCGTTGTGGCCTGCGCGGGACTCTTTCTCGCGCCCTACCAGGGTAAAACAGCTACGGCAGTGGCGCGCTCGCAGACCGGCGGCAGGTCGGTGGGCAATTTACTGCGGGACCCCACCCTGTTGCTCGCGCTGGGCAGCGCCACCATCGGATACGCGGTGATGTCCTTTGTCATGACGGGCACCCCCATCAGCATGCACCATCACCACGGGCACTCGCTGGCCGATACCAAGTGGGTGATCCAGAGCCACATAGCCGCCATGTTCTTGCCGTCGCTGCTGACCGTGTGGCTATTCCGCTTCGTCACCGTTCGCCAGCTCATGGTGGCGGGGCTCGCCTGTTATGCGCTAACGATTGTGATCGGTCTCAGGGATGCCTCCGTGCTGGGCTTCTGGGGGCAACTGGTGATGCTGGGCGTGGGCTGGAACTTCCTGTTTGTCAGCGGTACGGCACTGCTGCCAAGTGCTTATCGCGAGGGTGAGCAGTACCGTGCGCAGGCTCTCAATGATACGGTGGTGTTCTCAACGCAAGCGATGGCATCCCTGTCGGCTGGCGCAGCCGTCAGTAACCTGAGCTGGAATGGGCTATTGCTACTATGTCTGCTACCCATGGCATTTATGGCAGGCCTGTTGGTATGGGAAAACCGAACGCGAAGGCGCGCGACTGTGTCAGCACTGGAGGGCAATCAATGACCACTGGAATTCTTATCGGCGGGTGCGACACGGGCCAGATACACCTGGATCCGCGTTATGCCAACCGCCACGGCCTGATTGCCGGCGCCACCGGCACCGGCAAAACCGTCACCCTGCAGTGTCTGGCGGAAGGCTTTTCGGAGCGTGGCATTCCGGTGTTCATGGCCGACGTGAAGGGCGACCTGGCGGGGCTCAGCCAAGCCGGCAGCCCCCATCCGAAGGTGGACGAGCGCGTACAGAAGATCGCCATTGAAGGCTTCGAACAGAAGGGCTACCCCGTGGCGCTGTGGGATGTGTTTGGCCTTCAAGGCGCGCCCGTGCGTACCACCATCTCCGAGCTTGGGCCGCAACTGATCTCCCGCTTGCTCGACCTGAACGAAACCCAGGAGAGCATTGTGACACTGGTGTTCGAGTACGCGGACGATGAAGGTTTGCTACTGCTCGACCTGGCGGATTTTCGCAGCACCCTGGAGTTCCTCGGCAACAACGCCAAGGATCTCGGTGTGGGGTACAACGTCAGCAAGGCCTCAGTGAACGCCATTCTGCGGCGCCTGTTGATGCTGGAACGCGAGGGTGGCGACAAGTTTTTTGGCGAGCCGGCCCTGCAGCTGGGGGATTTCATGCAGCGCTCGGCAGACGGGCGGGGTACGATCAACATCCTCGCCGCCGACACCCTGATACGCAGCCCGCGCGTGTATTCCACGTTGCTGCTCTGGCTCTTGTCGGAACTGTTCGAAAACCTCCCGGAACTGGGCGACCCGGAACAACCGGTGCTGGTATTTTTCTTCGACGAGGCCCACCTGCTGTTTCGCAATGCGCCGCGTGCCCTGCTGGAAAAAATTGAACAGGTCGTGCGCCTGATCCGCTCCAAGGGCGTCGGGGTCTATTTCATCAGTCAAAGCCCCGCCGACCTGCCAGATGCGGTACTGGGGCAGTTGGGTAATCGGGTCCAGCACGCACTGCGCGCCTACACACCCAAAGAACAGAAAGCCGTAAAAGTGGCGGCTCAATCATTCCGGCCCAATCCCGCCGTAGACACGGTCAGCGCCATTACCACGCTGGGCGTGGGGGAAGCGCTGATTTCTACCCTTGGCGAGGGCGGCATTCCGGCGCCGGTAGAACGGGTGCTGATTCGCCCGCCGTCCTCCCGCATGGGTGCCCTGACTGACGAAGAGCGCAAGGCACTGCTGGCCAGGGACCCCAACGTGAAGCGTTACGGCGAGCCTGTCGACCCGCGTTCGGCCCATGAAATTCTGCTGGAGCGCACACGCCAGCGGGAATCCCAGCAAACACAACAACAGGCGGAAAAGTCGGCGCCGGCCGCGCGTAAACGCAGCAGCAACCGGCAATCCACTACCGAGGCCTTCCTCAAAAGTGTGGCCCGTAGTGTAGGCAGTTCCGTCGGGCGCGGCCTGGGGCAAAAGCTGCTGCGCGGCGTGCTCGGTTCGCTATTGCGTTAGCGGCGGTAGCGCGTCACTTCCGCATCCGTTTCACGCCCTCAACGACCAACAGCACTAGCGCACCGGCCAAAACACCAAACAGGGCCTGCAACAACACGGGGAGGATGGCTGCCAACAACGCAATCCCCTCTGCCAGCCACTGGGTCAGGTGGTGAATACCCGCCTCCACCGGTGCCAGACCGTGCACCAGTATGCTGCCACCCACGGTAAACATTGCCAGGGTGCCCACGACGGCGAGCGCTTTCATCAGCCACGGTGCAAATGACAGCAGGCCACCGCCGAACCAACGCTGCAATCGATGCCATACCCCCTCGCCCTTCCGTCGCAGCAGATAGTCACCGGCGTCATCAAGCTTCACAATCAATGCCACCAGACCGTACACACCCACGGTCATCAACAGGGCAATCGCACAGATGACACCAATGCGAGTAACCCAATCGACATCGGCCACCGTGCCCAGGGCGATCACGATGATTTCCGCCGAGAGAATGAAATCCGTGCGAATTGCGCCACTGATTTTTTGCTTTTCCCAGGCTACGCGGTCGATATCGGTATTGCGGGAAGCCTCCCGCAACGCCGCCTTCTCCTGCACGGCCTCCTCTGCGTGGAGGAATTTGTGCGCCAGTTTTTCGCAGCCTTCAAAACACAGGTAGAGTCCGCCCAGCATCAACAGCGGCACGATCGCCCAGGGCGCCAGCGCCGAGATCACCAGGGCGGCGGGCACCAAAATCAACTTATTGCGAAATGACCCTTTAGCCACTGCCCAAACCACCGGCAGTTCGCGATCGGCCCGAACGCCCGAAACTTGCTCGGCGTTCAGCGCCAGATCATCACCCAACACCCCCGCCGTTTTACGGGCAGCCACTTTGGACATCAAGGCGATGTCATCCAGGACGGTGGCAATATCGTCAATCAATGCGAGCAGACTGGCTCCGGCCATACAGGGCGTCCTCGATAGGGTTGGGGCGAGGCGACAGTTTGCACAGACTGGGGGGAAATGTGAAAAAAAAAGCCCGGGCACTAGAAGTGACCGGGCTAAAGTAGGGATGCATTCACCGGGTATCTCGATACCCAGTGATGCCAGTGTAGGTGGATCACGCGGCAGACCACATGGCCGGGAGCGACAGCACACATGACCATCTACGCCAAGTTCTAGATCATTACCTCAAGCCATTGAAATACAATAAAAAAGCCCGCAGTCCTGAAACAGGACGCGGGCCAAAATAGCCGGATGTTTCGGGGCAGAAACATCGGCCAGGGGACGTGTCAGCGCCCACCGTTGCGGCGGGCGCTAATTTGAAGATAGACGCCCTCGCCGAAATAGCAAATTACAGCCCATTACCGGGCCGCAAATTGCGTGTCTAAACGGGCAGTAAAGGCACTGCTCCCTTCATGGCCAACACGTCGGTATTCATGTCGCGCAGCACATCCTCCGCCGTGTTACCCATCAGTCGCGCGCGCACCCCGGTGCGCCCAACCGTGCCCATCACAACCAGTTGTGCGCGTTGTTTGGCCGCCTCGCTGGTAATCACCTTGGCCACAGGACCGCGCTTGGTACGGAAGGCCTTTTCGGGCAAGCCATGCCGCTCGGCCAGCTGGCTGATGTAGGGTTTCATTTCTTCGCGGGCCTTGCGCGTGTAGGCCAGCGGATCCACCAGATCCAGTTCAGTCAGCACCGGCGAAATGTGGATAGCACTGATAATGTTCAGCGGCGCATCCAGGGCTTCGGCCACGGCCTGCCCGGTGCTGATCACCAGGTCATTGAGCTTGCGCTTGTTGCGATCAGTGGTGGTGAGATCCACCGTTACCAGCACCGGCTTGGTGCGATGCCAACGCTTCTCGGAAAGCACCATCACAGGAACCGGCGATTCGCGCAACAACTGCCAGTCGGTTGAGGTGTAAACCGCCGAGCCAGAGCGGTGGCCCGTCTTGACCACCGCGGCGTAACCTTTCTTAAGCCGGGTCAATAACCACTCGTCGATCTCTTTTTTCCAGACTACCTGGAACTTGACCCTCTGCCCCTTTTTGGCCGCCTTGTCGATACGCGCCTGCACTTCGACCTCACGGTTCTCCAGCAAACGACTACGCGCACGCGCCTGATCTTCCTTCGAGGTCATACCCATTTTGCGCAGCGGAGCATAGGTGAAAGCAACAACTTCCGCTTCCAGCCCAAGCTTGCGGGCGAGTTGCAACCCGCGGGTAGTGGCGACACAGGCTTTCCCCTGGTCAGAAACGATCAACAGCTTACTCATGCACGATAGTCCGGCGGTTAAATGGCTGGACGATTATAAGGGCCAGGCGCCACGATAAAAGCCCAACCGTTGAATTCAGCTACTGCCAGCAGCGCGAAACTCATTGGGCGACTGACCGGTCCAGCGCTTGAACGCGCGTGAGAATGTGCTCGGCTCGGAAAAACCCAGTAGATAAGCCGTTTCGAGAATGGACCGACCGGGCTGACGCAAGTATTTACAGGCCAACTGCAGGCGGGTGTCCTGTAACAGTTCCTTGAAGGTTGTATCCTCTTCTTTCAGCTTTCGCTGCAAGGTGCGATTACTCATGTTCAGGGCACTGGCAATATCGGACTGTCCCGGCGGGCCATCGGGCAAGTGGTGCACAATTTTTTCCACCACATCTCGGGCGGTGGTCTGATCGAGAAACCGCGAGAGATATAGTTCCGTTTGTTCATCAGCCGCACGGGCCAGGGTGGGATCACCCGTTGCAAGGGTTTCCACAATATCACTGCGGACGAAACTGACACGATTGTGACCCCGGCCGTAGGTGGGCCGACACGACAGGTAGTACTCAAAGCGCTCCGGGTCTTCGGGTGTAGGGCGAACCAGTTCCATGGCCGCCGGCGCGAGGTATTCGCTCAAGGTCAGCCGGGACATACGCAGCACCACACCCACAGCAAAATCAGTGGCGGCAGGCACTGGTCGCAACTGATCCGCCAGGCTGGCGATTTCAAGATGGATGTACTCGCCCTCCTCCAGCAGGCGCAACTGCGCCGCACTGCTGATCACCTGGGAAAAACGCACCAGTCGTTGCAAGCCGTCATAGACCGAATCACTCGCCAGCCAGGCCAGGCCGAGGCCATGCAGCACCGCTGGTTGTAACTGTTCGGCGGCCGCCAGCCCGAAAGCTTCATCGCCACTCTCCTCCACCGCTCGCTCCAACAACCGGAACCAGCGCTCCGCGGAGACCCGACGATCACTGTTAATGACCGTGGCGGGGTCTATGCCCACTTCCTCGATCAGTGCCATCGCATCCACACCGTACTGCCGTAGGGTCTGGGCGATGGGCAGGATAAACGTAGCCAGAATGGACGCATGCAGCGGAATGCTGTTTTCCGGCCGC
Organism: Gammaproteobacteria bacterium; assembly: GCA_030427085.1. Taxonomy (GTDB): domain Bacteria; phylum Pseudomonadota; class Gammaproteobacteria; order Pseudomonadales; family Halieaceae; genus JAUHXH01. The sequence continues at coordinate 1,119,901 of JAUHXH010000001.1, forward strand.
GCGGAATGCTTGTTGCCTTCAGTCACACACTGCGCTCCCTTGCCACGTTCATTAACCGAAGTACCAGTAGGCTACCACTATCGCCGCGACGATACCTGCGAAGTCGGCAAACAAGCCACAGGCCAGTGCATGGCGAGAATGGCGCAGGCCGACGGCACCGAAATACACCGCCAACACATAAAAGGTGGTTTCCGTTGACCCCTGAAGGATAGCCGACAAACGCGCCTGGAAAGAATCCACGCCGAAGGTGTTCATGGTATCCACCATCATCGCACGCGCCCCTGAGCCCGACAGCGGTTTCATCAACGCCGTGGGCAGGCTATCGACCCAGCGTGCGTCCCAGGCCCCCAGGGCAACGATTTCGCGTACTCCCGTTAGCAAAATATCCAGCGCGCCACTGGCGCGGAACACACCAATGGCAACGAGCATTGCCAACAGGAAGGGAATGATGTCGATGGCGGTGGAAAAGCCCTGTTTCGCGCCATCCACAAACGCCTCGTAAACATTCACCCCGCGGCGATGTGCAACACCGAGGAACAGGATCACCAGCGAGAAAATCAGCAAATTGGAAATCAAACTGGACTGTTGCTGCAAAGCCTCTGCCGAGAGCGTGGCGAAATACAACAACAGGCTGACCAGCAGTACCATCGCACTCAGCAGGTAGGCCAGTACCACCGTATCCCACAGGCGAATGCGCTGTACCCAGGCGGTGACCAGCAGTCCGGCCAGCGTGGAGCAACTGGTGGCAATCAGGATCGGAATAAACACGGCGGCCGGATCCGGCGCACCCATCTGGGCCCGGTACAGCAGGATTGCCATGGGGAACAGCGTGACGGAAGACGTGTTCAGCACCAGGAACAGGATTTGTGCGTTGCTGGCCGTGTCGGCCCTGGGATTCAGGGTCTGGAGATCCTGCATCGCCTTGATGCCGAGCGGCGTCGCCGCATTGTCCAGCCCCAACACATTGGCCGACAGGTTGAGGGTCATGGATGAAATGGCCGGGTGACCCGCTGGAACTTCCGGCATCAAACGGGTAAACAGTGGCGATAGTGCTCGGGCCAACTTTTCGATCAAGCCACTGCGCTCGCCGATGGCTACCACGCCGAGCCACAAACTCATCAGCCCGATCAGGCCGATAGCGAGCTCAACAGAGAGCCGCGCCATGTCGAACAGTGCACTGACCAGCCGCTGGAACACCTCCCAGTCGCCCAGCACCCACCATTGGTAGAGGGCGCTGAAAAACGCGAGGACGAAAAAACCCAACCAGATACGATGGAGCATGTCAGTCGGCGCCCTGCCTGTTCAGCGTGACTGTTACCTGAGGCCTGATTGCTCCCAATGCTCTGTGCTCACCCACTTTCGATCGCAGACGCCAGACTAACGGATCGCCCGAGCCACCGCCAGACAGCTCCGCAATGAGATAGCACTTGCCCCCTGAGACAAAGCCAACTACTGTATGTTTATACAGGCTGACACAATCCCCCATGAGCGATTCACCATCCAGACAGCGCGAGAATCAACACGCCATCCGCGGCCGCGGTGCAGCAAGTAATCGCGATAGCCGATATTCACCGCTCACGATCGAACGCGACGCCGGTGAGGCCGGCGGTGCTCCCAAAACCGAATGCCTGCCCGAGCGCGCCCGCACCATCATCGCTCGCAACAGCTCGCCGGATATCCCCTTCATCCAGTCGATCAACCCCTACCGCGGCTGCGAGCACGGCTGCATCTATTGCTATGCCCGCCCCACACACGCCTATCTGGACCTGTCACCCGGGCTGGATTTTGAAACACGACTACGGGTGAAGTACAACGCAGCGGAGCAACTGGAGCGCGAACTGGCCAACCCCCGTTACCAAACCCAAACCATCACCCTGGGCGCCAACACCGACCCTTACCAGCCTGTTGAGCGCGAACATCGGATCACTCGAGCGTTGCTGGAAGTGCTGCTCGCGCACCGCCACCCGGTATCCATTATCACCAAGAGCGGCCTGATCGAGCGAGACATCGACCTGCTGGCAGAACTGGCCTCACAAGGCCTGGCCAGTGTTGCGATCAGCGTCACCACACTCGACCGGGAACTGAAGCGCCGCCTGGAGCCGCGAGCCACCAGCGGCAGTGTGCGCCTCGCCGCCGTTCGCGCGCTGAGCGCAGCAGGAGTGCCGGTTTCCGTGCTGTGCGCCCCGGTGATTCCAACACTGAATGACGCGGAGTTGGAACAAATCGTTGCGCAATCCGCGGATGCCGGCGCCACGGGTGCTGCCTATATCCTGCTCCGCCTGCCCGGTGAAGTGTCCATACTGTTTCAGCAATGGCTTGAGCTGCACTATCCCGATCGCGCCGCACATGTAATGAGCCTGATCCGGCAGTGTCGCGGCGGTGCCGATAACGACGTCCGCTTTGGTCATCGGATGCGGGGACAAGGGCCCATCGCAGACCTGATCGCACAGCGCTTTAAACTCGCCTGCAAACGTCACGGGCTGGATCAACTCCGACGCCACGACCTGCGCACTGATCTGTTCCGTGTCCCGCCGCGCGCAGGGGATCAACTGGGCTTGTTCTCCGCTGATCCCTAGCCCTGCACTGGCGCCAGAACTCGCCACGGGCTACCCTCCCTATCCTGATTCAAATCCATTGCCCACCACCGTCTGGAGATCGTCATGAAAACACGTGCCGCCGTTGCTTTTGGAGCAGGCAAAGACCTGGAAATTGCCGAAGTGGATCTCGCCGGCCCCCGCGATGGCGAAGTGCTGGTGGAAATCATGGCCACCGGGATCTGCCATACCGACGCCTTCACCCTGTCCGGCGACGACCCGGAAGGTGCCTTCCCGGCCATTCTCGGGCATGAAGGTGCCGGCATTGTGCGTGAAGTTGGCGCCGGCGTACGCTCCCTCAAGCCCGGCGACCACGTGATCCCCTTGTACACCCCCGAGTGCCGCGAGTGTAATTTCTGCCTCCACCCCAAAACCAACCTGTGCCAATCCATTCGCGAAACCCAGGGCCGTGGCGTAATGCCCGACGGCAGCAGCCGCTTCTCCCTCGACGGCGAGCCCATCCTCCACTACATGGGCTGCTCCACCTTCTCCAACTTCACCGTACTACCAGAAATTGCGCTGGCCAAAGTGCGCGAGGACGCACCCTTCGACAAAATCTGCTACATCGGTTGTGGGGTTACCACCGGCGTTGGCGCCGTCGTTTACAGCGCCAAGGTACAACCCGGTGCCAACGTTGTGGTGTTCGGCCTGGGCGGCATTGGCCTCAACGTGATCCAGGGTGCGCGCATGGTCGGAGCCGGCAAGATCATCGGTGTTGACCTGAACGCCAGCAAAGCACCCCTGGCAGAAAAATTCGGCATGACCGACTTCATCAACCCGAGCGAAGTCGACAACGTAGTGGAAGCCATCCTCGACCTCACCGGCGGCGGTGCCGACTACAGCTTCGAATGCATTGGCAACGTGAACGTGATGCGCCAGGCGCTGGAGTGTTGCCACAAAGGCTGGGGGGAGTCCTACATCATCGGCGTGGCCGGCGCAGGCCAGGAAATTGCCACCCGCCCCTTCCAGCTGGTTACTGGGCGTTCCTGGCACGGCGTTGCCTTCGGCGGCGCACGCGGGCGTACCGACGTGCCCACCATCGTGGACTGGTACATGGACGGCAAGATCAACATCGACGATCTGATCACCCACACCATGCCGCTGAAAGACATCAACCAGGGCTTTGAACTCATGCACGCCGGCGAAAGCATCCGCTCTGTAGTGCTGTATTAAGGAGTCTGTGTTGAATATCACCGGAGAAAACCGCTGCTTTAGCGGCCGCCAGTTACGCCTGCAACATCGCGCGGAGTCCCTCGACTGCGACATGCACTTTTCGGTATTCCTGCCACCCCAGGCCGAACAAGGTGCCGTACCCGTTCTCTATTGGTTATCCGGCCTGACCTGCACCGACGAGAACTTTGTCCAGAAAGCCGGCGCCCAACGCTACGCCGCCGAACAGGGCATCGCCATTGTTTGCCCCGACACCAGCCCGCGCGGTGATGAAATTCCGGACGATCCGGAAGGCGCCTGGGATTTCGGACTGGGCGCGGGCTTCTACCTCAACGCCGAACGGGAACCCTGGGCGGCGCACTACCGCATGTACGACTACGTCACCGAGGAACTACCCGCGCTGGTAAACAAGGCCTTTCGGCTCAACCCGGAAGCCTGCGCCATCTCTGGCCACTCGATGGGAGGCCACGGCGCGATGATGATCGCCCTGCGCAATCCGGAGCGCTTCCGCTCGGTGTCTGCCTTTTCGCCTATCGTTGCACCCACTCAATGCCCGTGGGGTGAGAAAGCGTTCAGTAATTACCTGGGTGATAATCGGGAGAGTTGGAAGGCATGGGACAGTTGTGAGCTGCTGCGCGCGGCTGAATACCACCTGCCCTTGTTGGTGGATCAGGGGGAGGCCGATGATTTTCTCGAAGAGCAGTTGAAAACGGAATTACTGGAAGAAACCTGCAAAGAGGCCCAGTACCCGGCAGTGATACGCAGGCAACCCGGCTACAACCACAGTTACTTCTTCGTGGCGAGTTTTATTGGCAGTCATATTGCGTTTCATGCCCGGGAATTGGGCCGATAGGCGTCACCAACTTCCGCGCTTTTCCCGCAGGTCGGTGATCACCTGGTTGGTCACCTTCCACTCCCCGTCAACCTTGCCAAGCACAAAAGTGAAACCAATCACCCGATTGGCGGAGCCTACCGACGAGCCCCGATTGCTTTCCATACGGCCGGTGACTACAGCGGCATCGTCGCCGATGTATCTTCTGGAAATGGGAACATAGGCGGCTGCCTCCTGCCTTGCGATCTTCTGATCAAAGGCGGGAAAGAGACGCTTGCCCAAAAAGTTCTCCAGCTCACTGGCACCTCTGAAGGTGCGCCCGAAGGCATTGGTCCACTCGGCGTCCTCGGCATGCAGATTGGCAAATGTTGCTGCGTCGTGGTCTGACCAGGCGGTCCACAGCCCCTCCATCAAGTCATCAATCTCGGCTTTGTCGGTGGCGGAAGCCGGCGTTCCGTACACTTTGTAATCCATCACCGGGTAGTAGTCCGCATAAGCAATCGTGGACGCCATTAGTGAAACCATCAGGGCTACTGCTTTCATCGAGATATACCTCTCCTGTACCAATCAATTTTTGGCATTGTGATGTGAGTGGTGCGGGTTGAACCGGCAAACCCGGAACGGGCTCGCCGGTGAAACAGAATCAGAGCTTGGAAAACTCGCGGTTCAGGTTGTACTGGCGGGAAGTGACGTAGCCTTCCATGTCTTCTACACGCGCCAGAGCCTGGTCGAGACGCTCGCGAGCGCGGCGCAGACGGACGCTGCTGCTTTCGCTGTAGCGGAAAGCGCGACGGGGGCGATACTGGTGGCAGCGCTCGTCGTATTCCATTTCCACTTCTGGCTCGGGCTCTTCCTCACCCAGTTCATCGTCGAAAGCCTGGAAGCGGTCCTCCATACGGCGCGAGGGGCGTGGCCCCAACAATACCCAGGCGGCAACGTAAGCCCAGAAGGCCAGCATGCCAGTGAACAGGAAGGCAACGATCCACAACAGGCGAGCCACCCAGTGGGCCACGTCGCAGTAGTCTGCCATGCCGGCGGCAACACCGGCGATCTTGCCGTCGCGCGTGTTGCGGTAGAGGTTCATGCCCCACCCGGCACGTTTGCGCGAATTGAATTTCCACAGATTGCCGCTACGGCTGCGGCGACGTCGATGTCGTCGTGTCATGCTTGCTCCTTCACCCGCTCCCGGCGGGATTTCTGCTGGCGCCAGTCGGGGTGTTCTCCGTCCAGGATGTCCTCCAGGACACCGATACGCTCAGTCAATTTGTCTACGGTTTCGAGCATTTGCTCGATGCTTTCCCGGTCGTCTTCACTCAACCCTCGGGACGATCTGTTCACGCTGCGGTAGTGCAGGACCAGCCAGATCGGTGCCACGATTGTCATAAACAAAATCAATGGCACGAACATGAATTGCAGGAGTTCCATCAGCTATCCTCGGGTAGCACACTTTTGTCCATAGTAACGCCAATAATAAGCCTTTCACCAAGATTACCAGGGCGTTAGGGGGTTCCATCAGGCTGCCCCCGGACCCTCTTTGTCGTCTTTGCCCGCCATCTGGGACTTCAGACGATCCAACTCACTGTTGATCTTTTCGTCCTCTTCCAGGGCGCTGATTTCAGCGGCCAGGTCGGGGGCGACGTCGCGACCGATATCCATGGACTCGAGCTGGCTTTCCAGGTTGTCCATGCGGCGCTCGAAGTGTTCGAAGCGAGTGAAAGCGGTATCCAGCGCTTCGCGATGCATCTGGCGTTTCACCTTGATGCGTGACTCAACCGTTTTGCTGCGCATCAGCATGGCTTTCTGCTTGGCGCGGGCGTCAGTGAGTTTCTGCTGCAGTTTACCCACTTCATCTTCGAGTTGCGCGATGTGCTCGTCAGTGGCGGCCAGTTCGGCCTCAACCACACCCACTTCCTCAAGAATGGCCTGACGCTCCTGCAGAGCAGCACGGGCCAGATCTTCACGGCCACGGGTGATGGCCAGCTTGGCTTTGTCTTCCCAGGTCTGGGCATCGGCCTGCGCCTGTTCCAGACGGCGAGCGGCTGCCTTGCGGTCGGCCAGTACGCGCGCACTGGAGCTGCGCACTTCCACCAGTGTGTCTTCCATTTCCTGAATGATCAGGCGAATCATTTTCTCCGGATCTTCCGCCTGGTCGAGCAAGGCGTTCAGGTTGGAGTTAATGATGTCGGTCATGCGGGAAAAAATACCCATAGTGTTTCTCCGTTACGTTCGGTGTCGATATCGCTGTTGGTATCAGAAGGTGCGAGCCTGCTCGCCCTTGCTGTCGCCGCGCCGTTGGGCGAGCCAGTACAGCAGCTCGATGACCAACGCGGCCTGAATAAATGTTCCCAACCCTGCCGCCAGGCTCACCAGCGCGCACAGAGCGGCGCAAACAGTGGCCAGGGCGGTGTAAACCAGGAATCGTTCATCCAATGTGTCCATCTTTCTCATCCCTCTCTCAATGTGTTGGCAGGTCTTTGCTGCCTTGTCCTGTCTAATACAGATTCCGTGCCAGAATCGCTAAACCATTGTTTTATATGGATTTAGCGGGAAATCGCTCAACTTATCACCCGACTTTGAGGTTTTATTCACCCATATGCGTGGTGTTATTTACCTTTTATAAGGTATATTTAACCTATGAGAGAGCCCACACGCATCATTGGCCAATCCCCGGCACTGGCCCACAGCCTGGACCAGATATCCCGGGTTGCCCCCATCAACCGTCCCGTGCTGGTGCTGGGCCCGCGCGGTAGCGGCAAGGAACTGGCGGCGGAGCGCCTGCACTTCCTGTCACGCCGCTGGGATGGCACGCTGGACAAGGTCAATTGCGCCGCCATTTCCGATTCACTGTTAGAGTCAGAACTGTTCGGCCATGAACCGGGGGCCTTCACCGGCGCGACTCGCACGCACGTGGGTCGTTTTGAGCGTGCCGACGGTGGCAGCCTGTTCCTCGATGAACTGGGCACCATGTCACTGCGCCTGCAGGAGAAACTGCTGCGGCTGGTGGAATATGGGGAATTTGAACGCCTGGGCGGCCAGGAAACTCTGCGCGTAGATGTGCGTGTGATTGCCGCCACCCATGCCGACTTGCGAAAGCTGGCGCGCGAGGGTGAGTTTCGGGAAGACCTGCTGGATCGTCTCAGCTTTGACGTTGTGCACCTCCCCTCCCTGGCACAGCGTGTGGAGGACATCCCGGAGCTGGCCCAGCACTTTGCCATCGGCATGTGCAGTGAGCTGGATTGGGACTACTTTCCCGGCTTCTCAGACGATGCACTGCAAACCCTGGCCCAGTACAGCTGGCCCGGCAATGTGCGCGAGCTAAAGAACGTGGTAGAGCGCTCGCTGTACCGGTGGGGCGACCCGGACAACCCGGTCGACGAGGTGGTGATCGACCCCTTCGCCTCGCCCTTTACCGCAGTTACCCCTGCCCCAATGCCGGAACCGAAACCCGATGAAACCGGCAGCACCACAGAGCCCGCTAGTCCGGACTTCAGCGAGGCGGTAGCCGCCTACGAAAAACAGCTACTGCGCCAGGCGCTTGCCCAGAGCGGGCAGCACCAGGGGCAAGCGGCTGACGCGCTTGGCCTGAGCTACGACCAGATGCGGCATCTGGTGCGCAAACACGGCATGGCAACTCGTAAACGCCGCCACTGAGTGGCACAATCCGCACACCATGTATGTACCCGACACCATTACTCCCGTTGTAGAGCAACTCGGCCAGCCCGGTTTTTCCCGTGCGCTGCTGGAAATGCTGCGCGACACGGCCCCCTTCGAGAGCGCCATCATCCTGGCCTACCCCAGCGAAGGTCGGCTCAGCGTGGTGGACGACGAGTTGCACGATGAGACTCAGGCCGGCTATTTCGATTCCTATGTTCAGGGCCTGTTCGTGCTATCGCCGCTCTACATTCAGTCGATGCAGGGGCGCCGTGGCTTCTTCCACCTGCCCGACATCGCCCCCCAGGACTTTGCCGACAGCGAGTTTTACGAGCTCTACTACAGCAGCAGCGGCATTCTGGATCACACCGGCTACCTGCTTGAGAGCGGCGATGGTTCGCCCCTGGCTATCTCCCTCGAGCGTGGCAGCGGCCTGCCCGCCTACACCCAGGAAGAGAAGATGCGCCTGAACGCACTGGCGCCACTACTCGCTGCCCTGGCGCGACAGAACTGGCAGGCACCACCCAAGGAAACTGGTAACCGTAACCTGCAGGAGCACGTAGAGTTGCTGCTGCAACAGTTCGGCAGCAGCGTGCTGAGCCCGCGCGAACGAGAGGTAGTACAGCTCGTACTGCGCGGCTTCCCCTCAAAGACCGTGGCCCGCGAACTGGGGATCAGCGCCCACACCGAACAGGTGCACCGCAAGAACATCTACCAGAAGCTGACCCTTAATTCCCACAATGAACTGTTTTCCCTGTTCATCGACCTGCTGGGGCAACCCTTCGACGGTGTGGGCGACCCCATTGACGCACTGCGCCCCTCTGGCGTAAAACAGTGACCCCTTAAATTCAGAGGGCGCGCCCACGCGGTAGCGCTCCACCCCCTGACCGCCCTGACTGGAGGCAAGAATGAGCCTGAACCTTTCCGACCCTACCCTGCTGAAAACGCAGGCCTACATCAACGGCCAATGGCAAAGTGCTGACGATGGCGAGGAGATCATCGTCCTCAATCCCGCCACCGGCGAAGAGGTCGCGCGGGTAGCCAGCTGTGGAGCAGCGGAAACTGCCAGTGCCATCGCCGCCGCCGACAAGGCCATGGTGGAGTGGAAGGCCCGCCCGGTGAAAGAGCGCGCCGCCATCCTGCGCCGCTGGTTCGACCTCAGCATGGAGCACCAGGAAGATCTGGCGCGCATCATGACTGCCGAGCAGGGCAAAGTACTGGCGGAAGCCCGTGGTGAAATCGCCTACGGCGCCGCCTTCCTGGAATGGTTTGCCGAAGAAGCCAAGCGCATCGATGGCGATGTGATCCCCGCGCCGTATTCCGACAAACGCGTGGTCTGCATCAAGCAGCCCGTGGGTGTGGTGGCCGCGATCACGCCCTGGAATTTCCCCAACGCCATGATCGCCCGTAAAGCCGCTCCGGCCCTCGCCGCCGGCTGCAGTATCGTGATCAAGCCCGCCAGCGAAACCCCATTGTCGGCGCTGGCCATGGCGGAACTGGCGCACCGCGCCGGCGTTCCAGCTGGCGTGGTCAACGTGCTTGCGGGTAATTCACGTGCCATCGGTGGCGAGATGACCTCCAACCCCATCGTGCGCAAACTGACCTTCACCGGCTCCACCCCGATCGGCAAGATGCTCCAGGCCCAGTGTGCCGACACGCTGAAGAAAACCTCGCTTGAACTGGGCGGCAACGCTCCCTTCATTGTGTTCGACGATGCCGATCTGGACGCCGCTGTTGAAGGTGCACTGATCAGTAAATACCGCAACGCCGGCCAAACCTGCGTGTGCGCCAATCGGATGTTCGTGCAGGACGGCGTATACGACGCGTTCGTGGAAAAGCTGGTCAAGGCCACCGCTGCACTCGGCGTGGGCAATGGCATGGATGAGGGTGTCATGATCGGCCCGCTGGTCCACGCGCAAGCCGTGAACGATGTACACGGCCTGGTGGAAGCCTCCGTGGCCGCGGGCGCCAAAGTCGCCCTGGGTGGCGGTGCACACGAAGCCGGCGAATGTTACTACCAGCCCACCATCCTCACCGAAGTGACTTCAGAGATGGCGGTATTCCGCAATGAAATCTTCGGCCCGGTGGCACCCGTGGTGCGCTTCTCCACCGAGGAAGAAGTGATCGCCATGGCCAACGACTCCGAGTACGGCCTGGCGTCCTACTTCTACACCCGCGATATCGGCCGCGTGTGGCGAGTGGCGGAAGCACTGGAATACGGCATCGTCGGCATCAACGAAGGCATCATCTCCAATGAGATGGCGCCTTTCGGTGGTGTGAAAGAATCCGGCTTCGGCCGTGAGGGTTCCAAGTACGGGATCGACGACTACATCGAGATCAAGTACATGCTGATGGGTGGGTTGGATAAGTAATTTGCACTGCGGGTGGCAGCGCCAGGCCTGATGTTGCTGCCCGTTCTCACCCTCCCGAATTCAGCTACTCACTGCAAAAACACATCCGAATCGATGTGCAGGTAACGAATCAGATACGAATCACCTGTTTTGGCCAGATTCACGGTGACGGTAGCGTCACCCGCCTCAAAGTGCCCGAGCATCGAAAACTTGAGCACATCAACAACGCCCTCAGTGGTAGACACGCCAGATTGAGCGGTCAAGAACTGCGGCTCCTCAAAAGATTCCAACGCCCCGAGTATCGAGAGCTTCCGGTAAATCATCTGCCCCCTTTCCGTCTCAAACTGAGCGCGCGAGGCAGGAGTTAACAATGGCCGCAGTTGATTGAAATCCCAGCTAACTACTGCTGGCATGTTCTGCTCCAGAAAGGGTTTGGCGGCATTTCTGTATTTGGAGGCACTCACGGTAGCCCAAAGCCCGGCACCTGCCAGTAGCACGACCAGAACCAGCAAAAACGACCCGACAATTTTTAATATCTTTTTAAGCATTTATTACTGCTTCAGTTGGATTGGAGCACATTTGCCATCGATTCCCGGTGAAGGTACTACAGTCGGTTGATCGGTTCAGCGCGAAGTTGTACGAAAGACAAAATAATGATCGAACACGCACTGCACGATTGAACCAACCCCGGGTTATACTCCCACGCAATGAACACCGCCCGCCAAACCCTCCAATCAGTCTTCGGCTACGCCGCCTTTCGCCCTCCCCAGGATGAGATCATCGACACCGTGGTCAGGGGTGAGGACGCACTGGTCCTGATGCCCACCGGCGGAGGAAAATCCCTGTGTTACCAGATTCCCTCGCTGGTGCGCCCCGGCTGCGGCGTGGTGGTGTCACCGCTGATCGCGCTGATGCAAAACCAGGTGGATGCGCTGCAACAACTGGGCGTGCGCGCCGGTTTCCTGAACTCAACACTGGATGCCTACCAGGTGCGCGCCACCGAGCAGGCGCTACTTTCTGGCGAGCTGGATTTGCTGTACATCGCGCCGGAACGTTTGATTCAGGAGTCTACGCTCGCGCTGCTGGACCGGGCTGAACTGGCCCTGTTCGCCATTGACGAGGCCCACTGCGTTTCCCAATGGGGCCATGATTTCCGCGCGGATTACCTGCGTCTGGATCTGTTGCATCAGCGCTATCCCCATGTGCCACGCATTGCCCTCACGGCCACCGCGGATCAGCGCACGCGCGAGGAAATCGCCCGCCGGCTGGACCTGACGGACGCGGCGCAATTTATCGCCGGTTTCGACCGCCCCAACATTCGCTACCGCATTGGCCTGAAGCACAATCCGCGGCAGCAGTTGTTACGCTTTTTGCGCGACGAACACGCCGGGCAATCGGGCATCATTTACTGCCTGTCGCGGAAGAAAACCGAAGAAACCGCCGCGTGGTTACAGCAGCAGGGCTTCACCGCCCTGCCCTATCACGCCGGCCTGGACAGCGAAAAACGCGCCGATCACCAGGCACGCTTTCTCCGCGAGGAGGGCCTGATCATGGTCGCCACAGTGGCCTTTGGTATGGGCATCGACAAGCCGGACGTGCGCTTCGTCGCTCACCTGGACATGCCAAAAACCATCGAGGCCTATTATCAGGAAACCGGGCGCGCCGGACGCGATGGCCAGCCCGCCAATGCCTGGATGGTTTACGGCCTGCAGGATGTGATCAAACTGAAGCAGATGATGAGTCAGTCGGAAGGTTCTGAGGCCTACAAGCGGGCGGAGCAGCATCGACTCAACGCGATGTTGGGTCTGTGCGAGATTACGACTTGCCGGCGGCAGACACTGTTATCCTACTTCGGTGAACAACTGAGTGAACCGTGTGGCAACTGCGACAACTGCTTGCAACCACCCGACACCTGGGATGGCACCGAAGCGGCCCAAAAAGCCATCAGCGCCGCCTACCGCACGGGCCAGCGCTTCGGCGTAAACCATCTCATCGATCTGCTGCGCGGGGCTGACAATGAAAAAATTCGCCAGTTCAACCACCAGGAACTGCCCACCCACGGAGTAGGTGCCGACCTCGACGCCAATCAATGGCGCTCGGTGTACCGGCAGTTGGTAGCCCGAGCCTATCTCAGCGTGGATGTGGACGGCTTTGGTGCCCTGCACCTGGAAGAGCGCTGTCGCCCACTGCTGCGCGGCGAGGAAACCCTGCACCTGCGCCGCGATCAAAAACAGAAAGCAGCCAGGCAACAAACCCGCACTCCCCTGCCGGAAGATATTGATATTGATCTCTGGGAAGCGCTGCGCAACTGCCGGCGTGAACTAGCGGAAGCGCAGGGCGTGCCCCCTTACGTCATTTTCCACGATGCCGTGCTGCAGCAAATGTGCCTGCAACAACCGGACAATTTGTCCGCGCTGGGTGAGCTAAGCGGTATCGGGGAGCGCAAACTGGAAAAGTACGGCGCAGCGTTTCTCACCGTACTTCAAACGGTACGACAATCGGAGTCCCGCCATGACCACCTTCAAACACATTAACGCCGAAAGCACGCGCAGCCTGCTGGACGCCGGTGACGCCACTTTGGTGGACATCCGCGATCCACAATCCTTTGCCGCCGGCCATATTCCCGGCGCCAGGCACCTGGACAATAACAACCTGCCAGACTTCCTCGCCGAAGCCGACCCGGATCGCGCCGTGGTCGTGTGCTGCTATCACGGCAATTCATCGCAGGGGGCCGCGGCATTTTTGGTCGAGAGAGGCTTTGAAGAGGTATACAGCCTGGACGGCGGTATCGAGGGGTGGAAAGGCGCGGCCTATCCGGTGACTACCGCGCCCTGAATTTTTACCGGCCGACTGGCTGGTGTTGGTATTTAGCCAGCAGTCTGGCTATAGGAATTATGCGCTTGCGCTTCCTGGGACTTGATCACTTCCGCCGGCGAGCGAGCAGTGATGGCGCAGCTTTTGGCGACAACGTTGTGTTCCAGCGCCTGGTACTCACCTTTCAACTGGGCGTATTCCTGCGCTTCGGGGCCGTCACCCCCTTCCAGTGAAAACAGGGTCGGCCAGAAAAACACCAGGCCGAGGCCGGAGTGCCAGTTGTCGTGAGTGCGTTCGGATTTGAGGTCTGCGTAGAGACTTTCCGTGCGCTGTTCCACACGGCTCATCTCCTGCCCAAGTTGGCGGCAGCTATAGCTCTGATAGAGTTCCGGTGACACGAAGGCCACGTCGTATTTCCCCGGGTGAGAGCCGCAGCCGGTCAAAATGACCGAGCCAAAAAGCAGGCCGGGTAGTAAAAATCGCCCCAGTCCCATTGATCGTCTCCTGTTTTTATGGGCGACATAATGTCACCCATTTCGTCAGGGGTACAGATTAAATGGGATTTTTATGTAAATAAGTGGCCTGCAGCGACAGTCCCGTGGCTGATCCCGCCACTTTGCAAGCCAGGGGATAATCTAGGCGCGCAACGAGCGTGCACGCAGCCGAACGTAGAGCATGGCGCAGCAGAACATGATCACCACGCACACAGTTCCGGCAATGCCCCAGATTTCGCCCGGTATCGCAAAAAGCCTTAAAACAAGGGCTAAAAAGTAAATCAAGCTGACAAAACACAGCCAGATATAGCTGCGTAACTTGTCGCGCAGCATCCCCGGCAGGAATAGCAACAGGGGCCCGATTTTCGCAACCCACACCGGCCAGGGCGCATTTTGCGCTGCAGAATCGGCCACCTCCACAAACAACAGGCCTGCATAGGTGATCCAGAACAGGACCCAGACCCACAGCGTCAACCCGGTACGTGCCCTTTCAGTCATGCTGCCAGCCCCGAGGCGATACGCGCCACTCGCTTGCCCAGCGCCCGACACAGTGATGCCTCATTGTCATCCACTTGCCGACTATTATCCTGCCCTGCCCAGTGGGAAGCGCCGTAAGGTGTGCCCCCGCTGGTAGCGCTCATCAGGCCGGACTCTGAATAAGGCAGGCCGACGACTAACATACCGTGATGTAGCAAGGGCAAAACCATACTCAGCAAGGTGCTCTCCTGGCCGCCGTGAATACTCGAAGTAGAGGTAAACACCGCCGCGGGCTTGTCGATCAGCGCACCGCTCAGCCACAGTCCGGAGGTACTGTCGATGAAGTATTTCAGGGGCGCCGCCATGTTGCCGAAGCGGGTGGGCGACCCCATCACCAGGCCCGCGCAGTCGCGCAAGTCTTCGGCGCTGCAATACAGCGGACCGTCGTCCGGAATCTCCGGCAAGGACTCACCCGCCTGTGAGACCACCGGGGGAACGGTGCGCAAGCGCGCCACCAGACCCTGCTGTTCCACGCCGCGCGCTACCTGTCGCGCCATCGTCTCGGTAGCACCATGACGGCTGTAGTAGAGCACCAGAATGTAAGTGTCTTCGGCCATGTGATAACTCTCCGCTGCGCTCAATCCAACAAGCTCAGCACATTCTCAGGCGGGCGACCCAGCACCGCGCGCGCCCCTTTAACGACGATGGGCCGCTCGATCAGTTTGGGGAAGCGCGCCATGGCGGCAACCAATTCGTCTTCGCTGCTGTCCGCCGACAGGCCCGCTTCGCGATAGGCATCTTCACCCTTGCGCACCAGCGCCGCCGCCGCTATACCCAGGCGCCCGAGCAGGTCGCGAATGGCGCCTTCGTCCGGTGATTGCTCCAGGTAGAGCACCACTTCCGGCTCGATGCCTTTGTCCTGTAACAACGCCAATGTGGTGCGGGATTTTGAGCAACGGGGGTTGTGGTAGATGACAAATTCGGACATCGGGCCTCTCCATAAAATTCAGGGCGGCGAGTATAGCACCGCGGGGTGCTGTAGCGCCGCCGATCAGCCGTGTAAAATACCCCGCTATGGACGACTGGACTAACTGGCTCAACCCCTCAGCGCTACCGAATCGCGTCACCGGTATCTGGCGCCGCATTCTGTATGTGCTGAAACGCTACGGCGAGGACCGCTGCACACAGATCGCCGGCTCACTCACCTACATGAGCCTGTTCGCGCTGGTCCCCCTGCTGACCGTGACCTACGCCATGGCTTCAGCGATTCCCGCCTTCCAGAACCTGGAGGTACAGTTCCAGCAATTCCTGTTCGAACAACTGGTACCGGAAACCAGCCAGGATCTGGAACAGTATTTCTCCGAGTTTTCCCGCCAGGCCAAGAATCTCACCGGCTTTGGTATCGCCTTCCTGGTGATTACCGCCATATTGATGCTGCGCAGTATCGAGAAAGCCTTCAACATGATCTGGCGAACCGGCGAGCACCGCAGCCCAATCGGCAGTTTCCTGCTGTACTGGGCGGTGCTGAGCCTGGCCCCCATCACCATTGGTGTCGCTCTCGGCATCAGCGCCTATCTCGGCGTGGTGGACCGTTTCATGGCCGATATCGGCGGGCAGGGCCTCGCCACTGTGGGTCTGGCCATCGCCCCGCTGATTCTGTTTTCGCTGGCCTTCACCCTGCTCTATGTGGCGGTACCCAACGCCCGTGTGCCCTTGCGGCATGCCTTTGTGGGCGGCGTGATTACCGCCCTGCTGTTCAACGTGTCGCGATCGTTGTTCACCACCCTCGTGATCAACTCCAGCTACACGGCGATCTATGGCGCCTTCGCCGCGGTACCGATCTTCCTGCTGTGGATTTACCTCGGCTGGAATATCGTGTTGTTCGGCGGTGTGCTGGTGCACAGCTTTGTGGCCTATCAGGATTTAAGTCAGGCCTCGCGCCCGCCCCTGCTGAAGGCGCTCGACCTGCTTTATGTGTTCTGGCGGCAGCAGCAGCGCGGCCAGACCGTGCGCGAATTGAGGCTGCTGGGCGACCGCTACCCCGGCCTGAAGGGGTTGGACAGCGATACCTGGCGCAGCCTTCGCACCCTGCTGACACGCAAGCGCATCATTACCGAGGACCGCCACGGCCACTACCTGCTGTGCAGCGACCTGGATAACCTCTACCTGTGGCAGCTAAAGGAATGGATGAACCGGGAACTGGACCTCAAGGGTTTTGACAGCGACGAGGAGTTCCCCTGGAAACATGAGGCCTACGAACTGTTGGTAACGGAACGGGCGAACCAACGAGAAATACTCTCTATCAGCCTGGCCCAACTATTTGGCGATGAGCCTATCCCCACCGAAGAAGAGAACAAAGCATGAGAACACTGGCGCTGGTATTGGGCCTGCTATTAACCGCGGCGTGTAGCGATGGAAAGGTTGAGGCCGTCGCCCCAACACCCACCACCAGCCTCGACTGGGCCGGGCAATGGGTGTACATCAATTACTGGGCGGAGTGGTGCCACCCCTGCCTGGAGGAAATTCCGGAATTAAATGACTTTGACGCCCAGTATGACAATGTGCGCGTGGTCGGGGTGAACTTTGACGGCGTGACTGGCGAGGACTTGCAGGCCCTGATCGACAAGTTCGATATCCGCTTCCCGGTAATTGATGACCCTGTGCCCACGCTGGGATTCCAGCGCCCCACCGGCCTGCCCACCACCTTCGTGCTCGACCCTTCCGGCACTCTGCACAGCGCGCTGGAAGGCCCCCAGACGGCTACCAGTCTGGCCGCCGCGCTACCTCCCGGCAGCTTGAAAGCAGCGGCAGACTGAGAGTTAGCCAGGATTAAAAAGCCGCCTGTACGGTTTCCGCCTCACTGAACATGCCCTCAAACAGGGGCGAGGTCAGGTAACGTTCGCCGGAGTCGGGCAGGATGGCGACAATGGTTTTGCCTTCATTGCCCGGTTGGCGTGACACCCGATCGGCAATCGCCATCGCGGCCCCGGATGATATACCCGCCAGAATACCTTCCTTCTGCATCAGTTTGTGGGCCCACTCCATGGCCTCTTCGTTACTGGCCTGCTCCACCTGGTCCACCATCGACAGATCGAGGTTGGCGGGCAGAATACCCGCACCGATGCCCTGTATCTTGTGTGGCGCGTGCTCGGGTGTAGTACCGGCAAGTGCCGAGGCGATGACAGTGGAGGTGATCGGTTCGATCGCGACACTGGTGATAGCTTTACCCATGGTGCCCTTGAGGTAGCGGGATATGCCAGTAATCGTGCCACCAGTGCCGACACCGGAAACCAGGATATCTACAGCGCCGTCGGTATCACGCCAGATTTCCGGCCCTGTGGTGGCCTCGTGCACCGCCGGATTGGCCGGGTTTTCAAACTGATGCGGCCCCCAGTTTTTTTCCGGATCCTGAGCAATAATCTCCTCCGCCTTGGCGATCGCCGCGGGAATCCCCTTGGTGCCGTCGGTCAGCACGATGGTGGCACCCAGCGCCTTCATCAGCATGCGGCGCTCCAGGCTCATGGTGTGGGGCATCACCAGGGTGCAGCCGTAGCCGCGGGCAGCAGCAACAAAGGCCAGGGCAATACCGGTATTACCGCTGGTGGGCTCCACGATAGTCATCCCCGGCTTGAGGCTACCGTCTTTTTCCGCGGCGTCGACCATGCTGGCGCCGATCCGGCACTTGACTGAATTGGCCGGATTGCGGCTTTCCAGTTTGACGAAAATATTGCCGTCGGAAATATGGTTGATTTTGACCAGTGGCGTTCCGCCAATGGTGGCCGCGTTGTCATTGAAGATGTGCGTCATGGTGCTTCCCTGATACCGGTTCAAAGTAACCAGAAAGCCTAGACCGCCGGCTGGGATGTGTCTACAGGGGCCAGTGTTCGCACAGAGTGAGAAATAGTTACATCGGGGAGCACGGGCGGGAACTTCATCCCCCTGCCGAGTCAAAACCGGTGCCTTAACTATTTCGGAGAACCTGAGTCGTGACCTACCGTGTCAAACTCACCGTAACCATTGTTTACATCGCCATCTTCGCCGCGTTTGCCATGACGGGTGGCCTGCGTGCGCACGGCGCCGAGCTGCCCGCCGCACCGGCGGTAATCTCGGCAAAGGTAAATTAATTTTCCAGACAGGGAACTTCCCGCCAATACCCGCGTCTGAGTAACTGTCCAGACGGTTTCGGGCGCTCAGCGCCCACCATCCAGGTCAACCCTTCATGTGATTGCTTACTTTATACCGGCCCCCAAAGGCCGGTTTTTTTATGTACAGGATGTACGGTACGTCCCGAGAGGCAGGACGCCGGCAGGGACGCGCCCAAATCCACTACCGAGCAATTTTAAAAACGAAGCCGGCGACCAAACTCACTCCCCCCGTCTCTCCAACAAATACTGATACAACGCATTCTTTTTCAACCCGGTATATTGCGCCGCCAGAGCCGCTGCCTTTCTCGGTGGCATCTCCTCAGCCAGCAAATCCAGCAGGCGCTGGGTGTCGGTATCCAGGCTGCGATCCCGCGGCTCGGCGCCCGCCACTACCAGCACAATTTCCCCGCGGCTCTGGTTGGCATCGGCCATCACCAGATCCAACAGGTCGCCAAGGGTAGCTTTGCGCACCGTTTCAAAGCTCTTGGTCAACTCCCGTGCCAACAGTGCCGGGCGGTCGGCGCCCAGCAGATCAACCATGTCACTGAGCGCCTCCTGCAGGCGGTGCGGGGCTTCGTAAAACACGGTGGTTTCGACCCGCTCGGCCAGGGCCTCGAGCCGGCTGCGGCGCCCTGCCGCTTTGGCCGGAAGAAAGCCTTCGAAACTGAATCGGTCGGTGGGCAGCCCGGACACCGACAGCGCCGCCACCACCGCACTCGCTCCAGGCACAGGAATCACCGGGTAGCCCGCTTCGTGGGCAAAGCGGGTCAGGCGGTAGCCGGGATCGGAAATCATCGGTGTGCCTGCGTCGCTGATCAGGGCCACTGCCGCGCCTCCCGCCAGCACCCGCTCAACGCGCTGCAGGTCGCGCTGCGCACTGTGATCGTGATAGGCCGCAAGTGGTGTTTCTATACCGAAGTGGCGCAGCAATACCGCGCTATGTCTGGTATCCTCAGCCGCAATCAATTCCACGCCACGGAGTACCTCCAGCGCGCGGGCCGTGATGTCGCCGAGGTTACCGATGGGTGTTGCCACCACATACAGGCCACCCGCCAGCCCGGTGTTCATCTCACGCCGCGAGTCGTTTGTCATGTTCACTACTTCTCTCTGGAATGGCCGCAAGAATAGCACGCGAAATCCTCAGCGGACGCTCGCGCTGCCCGGCACCCTGGTGTTCATCATTCTCTGGCTGACCGCCTGTGGCTCGCCGGCGCCGCGTACAACTGACGTGGGCGAACCCGCTATCCCGCAAATCGGCGAGCCCGCCGAATTACCGCAGTACCCACGTAGCGAATACGCCGGCGAATTTAATGCGGTGGAACATCTACTTGCGGAGCACAACTGGCTCGGCGCAGCCGCCCGTCTCGATCAGCTGCCGGAGTCGCTGCCACTGGCAGACGACCAGTATCGCCGCGCCTATCTACGCGCGCGCATCGAATACGAGCGAGGCCGGGTACAGGAAGCACTGGTGATCCTCGACTCGCTGCTGGTGGAACCCGCTGACCCGGCGGTATTACTGCGCGGACAGTATTTCCGCCGCCACCTGCTGCGCAGCCACGGGCAGTGGCTGGACAGCGCACGCATGCAGTCCGCCCTGCTGCAGGCCAGCCATGACCCCGAAGCCGCTGCCGGCCTGCGCCGGGAACTGTGGCGCGACCTGCAACACGCCAATCCTGCTCAATTGCAGGCCGCCCGCGAAGCCAGCGGCGATCCGATGTGGCGCGGCTGGCTGGAACTGGCCCTGCTGGATGCCAGCCACGGTGGCAACACTCCCACGCTCACCACCGCCCTGCGTCAATGGCAACTGGAGAACCCACAACACCCGGCAGCCATCGCACTGCCCGGCGGCCTCGGGGAACTGCTCGCTACGGATACCCGTCTGCGCCAGGTCACCTTGATGCTCCCTCTCTCTGCGCGCCTGGCGCCAGCGGCAAAAGCAGTGCGCGATGGCTATCTCGCCGCACACTATGCCGCCGGTAGCGCCGGCAACATTACCGTGGTCGACCTCGACCAACAGATCTCGGTCACCCAGGCCTATATAGATGCCGTCAACGCCGGCAGTGAGCTGGTGGTGGGCCCACTGAGCAAGGAACAACTGGCCGAGCTGGCTGCCTATCCCGAACGCAATGTGCCGGTACTGGCACTGAACCAACTCGATCTGGCACCCATGCAGGGCAGTGCTGCGCTGGTGCAGATGTCACTCTCGCCGACCGACGAAGCACAGCAACTGGCAGACACCTTGTACGCCCGCGGGCAACGCCGGGTACTGCTGTTACACGCGGGTGGCCCCTGGGGTAGCACCCGGGCCAGTGAGTTCGAACGACGCTGGCAGACACTGGGTGGTGAAGTTGCCGCCAGTGCCGGATTCAGCAGCAGCGAAGACTATGCCAGCGCCATTGAGCAAGCCCTGGCCTTACCGGAGAGTAGCTTGCGCGCCCGGCGGGTGCGCGACACCCTCGGGCAGGGTATCGAATTCACCCCCCGCCGGCGCGGCGATGTGGATGCGGTTGTGCTGATGGCCCGCAACCCACAGGAAGCCCGGGCCCTGCGTCCCTTGCTGGCGTTCTATTACGCCGGCGAATTACCCGTCTACGCCACCTCCCATGCCAATGATGCCTTGCCCGGCGCCGACCGCGACCTGAACGGACTGCACCTGCTGGAAATGCCCTGGCTGGTCGGTGAATCCTCCGGCTTGCGGCAATCCATGGCTCGCGATGATTCCGCCCAACACTACCTGCGCCTGCAGGCCCTGGGCGCCGACGCCTTCCTGGTGCAATCCCGCTTTGCCCAATTGCGTGCCGGCCCCGATGTTGTGCTGCGCGGCAATACCGGCCTGCTGACACTGGACCCACAACTGCAAATTCGCCGCGAACTGGTACCGGTCAAATTTGATGGCGGTGACCTGGTCTCCCTCACGCTAGACTGAGTCCCGGTTTTCACCCGGGAGGACTGGCATGGACGCCGGACGCACCGCCGAGCAAACAGTTGCACTGTGGCTACGGCAGCAGGGCTTACGCATCATTGAACAGAACTTTGCCAGCAAAGGCGGTGAAATCGACATCGTGGCGCTGGATGGCAGCACCCTGGTTTTTGTTGAGGTGCGCCTGCGACGCCCCAGTCGCTATGCCAGCGGCAGTGCCAGCGTGGACTGGCGCAAACAGCGGAAACTCGCCCGGGCCGCCGCCCGCTACCTGCAAATCCGCCCGCATTGGCGCAATCACCCCTGCCGATTTGACGTGGTTGCCCTCGAACAGCCACAATCCCCGCCAGCCCCCGACGCGTGGATCAGGGCGGCATTTACCACATAACAGGGCGGAACTTCCCGGGGCCATGAATTACTACGAAACCGTCGCCAGCAGCTTCGCGGAGACTGTGGAAGCCATCACCGCCTCGGTGGACCTGCTGGCCGACCCCCTCCACCTGGCCAGCCAGTTGATGACTGGCGCACTGCTGGAAGAACACAAAATCCTGGTGGGTGGCTACGGACCCGATGCCGCGGTATCCGCGCTGTTTTGCAATCGCATGGCGCAGCATCCGGAGCGGGAGCGCCCCTGTCTGCCCACCGTCAATCTGAGCGCCGACAGCGTTCACACCAGCGCCTTTTCCCCGGACGAAGCCCTGGCACAGCAGGTGCAGGCTTTAGGTCAGGCTGGCGACATTCTAGTGTTGTTTGCCAGCCAGCAGGCGCCTGCCGGCTTGCTCCGTGCGGCAGCCAGTGCCCAGTCCCGCCAGATGCCCGTGGTGGCAGTGGGGAGTGAGCTTTCCACCGCCCTGTTTGAACGTCTCACGGCAGCCGATGTCGAATTGCGTGTCGGGCTGGCACAGCCCGCCCGCACCCTGGAATTGCACGTCATGCTGGTTCACAGCCTGTGCGAATTGATCGACCAATCGCTGTTCGGCGCCTACTGATGAGGACCCTATGAAGTACCTGGCAAGCGCTCTGATTCTCCTGACCACCCTCGCCCTGTCCGGTTGTGGCTCCATGCTCACCACCGTTAAGGCCAATCCTATCGAAGACGATCCCGGAACACGCACCTGGGGCGAGTGGGTCGAAGACGAAAACATCGAGACCAAGGCAACCGTGAACATTCACAACGCCGACCCCGGCCTTGAGGATGCCCACATCACCGTGGTGAGTTACGGCGGCTATGTCCTGATCGTCGGCCAGGTAGCTGATCAGCGCCTGAAGGATCTCGCCAGCGAGCAGGTACGCAACATTCGCAACGTGAAGCGCATCTATAACGAGCTGGAAGTTGCCGGCCCCACCTCGGCCATGACCCGCACCAGCGACGCCTGGATTACCACCAAGGTAAAATCGAATTTCCTCACCGCCAGCGAGGTCGAAGGCTACCGGGTAAAGGTCGTCACCGAGAACGGTGTGGTCTATCTGATGGGCAACCTGACTCAGGAAGAGGCCAACCGGGTTTCAACCCGGGCGGCCGATATCGGAGGGGTGCAGCGTGTGGTCCAGATCTTTCGGGTCATCCCCTGAGGGGCGACTTACTTGACCACTTTCAGCGAGGGTTTACCGCCGCCGGAGCGCGTGCCTGACGTGGGCGAACTGCCGTCGGGGGGCGTTGGGCTCCGGTCACCGGTTTCTGGTTCAAACACCATGCCCTGCCCGTTTTCACGGGCATAGATACCGATCACGGCATTCACCGGCACGTAGACGTCGGTGGCAACGCCACCAAAGCGGCCGTTAAAGAACACCGCTTCATTGGAAATGTTCAGCTCGATCACTGCGCCCGGCGAGATATTGAGCACGATCTGACCGTCCTTCACGTACTGCTCGGGCACCATGACATCGTCAATATTGGCGTCCACCAGCAGATAAGGCGTGCAGTCGTTGTCCACGATCCACTCGTACAACGCCCGCATGATATACGGGCGGCTCGGCGTCATGTCGGGTCCGCTCACAGGCTCTATCGCCCCTTACAGGCGCATCTCCCGTTCCTGCTCTGACAAGCTGGCCTGGAACGACTCACGCTCGAACAGATTGTCCATGTACTTGAGCAGCGGCTTGGACTGCTTGCCCGCGCGGAACTCAATGCCCAGGGAAGGCAGACGCCACAGAATCGGCGCGATACAGCAATCCACCAGGGAGAACTCATCGCTCATGAAGAAGGGCTTCTCGGCGAAAATCGGCGCGATGGCCAGCAGGCTCTCGCGCAGTTCCTTGGTGGACTTGGTCACCACATTGTCGCTGCGGGAGTTCTGGATGGCATCCACCAGGGTGCACCAGTCACGCTCGATGCGGTGGATGAACAGGCGGCTTTCCGCGCGAGCCACCGGGTAAACCGGCAACAGGGGGGGATGCGGGAAACGCTCGTCCAGGTATTCCATCATCACCTTGGATTCGTACAACACCAGGTCCCGATCCACCAGAGTGGGCAGGTTGTTGTAAGGGTTCAGGTCAGCCAGTTCCGCCGGCGGGTTGGTGCCGGAAGATTCGATCAGGTCGACAGTAACGCCCTTTTCAGCCAGGACGATACGTACCCGGTGACTGTAGTGACTGCTGCTGTCTGAAAAGAAGGTCATGGAAGACCGCTTTGCCACAACGCCCATAGGATTCCTCAGTGCTTGCGGTTAGTAGGGGAACAAGCGGCGCAGTATAGCACTACGCCGCCGCGTGCCGGGGACCGGCCTCAGTGTACGTCTTTCCAGTATTCGCGGTTGAGCAACCAGGCGAAGACGAAGAAGACCAGAATAAACAGCAGTACGAAGTAGCCGATACGCTGACGATCCTGAACGATGGGTTCGGCGGAGTACGCCATGAAATTCACCAGGTCATACATGGCCTGGTCAAATTCTTCCGGCGACATGCTGCCTTCACTGGTCAGCTTGAGCTGGCCACAGGGCTCTTCCAGAATCGGCTCGCCGGTCAGGGGGTCGCTCTTGATGCCGCCGTTGGCAGCCTTGACCGGCCCCATGGCGCATTCCTGCATACCCTGTAATTCCAGCAGCACGTGGGGCATGCCCACGTCCTTGAACACCTTGTTGTTCACGCCATAGGGACGGCTGTCGTCCTTGTAGAAGGTGCGCAGATAGGTGTAGAGCCACTCGGGCTGCCGGGCGCGGGAAACCAGGGTCAGGTCGGGCGGTGTTGCACCAAACCAGACCTTGGCCTGCTTGTCGTCCATGGCATTGTCCATGAGGGAGCCGACTCGCTGACTGGGGTCGAACATCAGGTTCGCTTCCATCAGGTCATCCGGAATCCCCAGGTCAGCCGCCACACGGTTGTAGCGCTGGTACTTGGTGGAGTGGCAGCCCATGCAGTAGTTCATGTACAGCTTGGCGCCGTTTTGCAGGGAAGCCTTGTCCGCGGGGTTGGCGCTGAACTCGTCGCAGGGCATGGAGCCGCATTTGTACGCGGATTCCGCGCCGACCACCTTCAGCGGGATGAAGGCCAGTGCCATCATCAGGGCGAACACACCCAGGCTCTTCCAGAAGCCCAGTCCGCCGTCCATGGTGATGCGGTCCGGCTCTTCGCGGGTTTTCTCCATCGCGGTCCAGAACGGCATCAGCAGGAAGAAGCCGAAATAGATCACGGTGCAGATCTGCGCCAGCAGGGTGCGTGCATCAGTGGGCGCCTTCACACCCAGTACACCCAGAATGATGAAGGAGGACACAAACAACACCAGCATTACGCGAGTAACGTTACCGCGGTAGCGCCAGGAGCGTACCGGGCTGCGGTCCAGCCAGGGCAGCAGGAAGGGAATCGCAACAGAGGCGGCAAAGGCAATGGTGCCCAGCAGCTTGTCGGGAATCGCCCGCAGTACCGAGTAGAACGGTGTGAAGTACCATACCGGCGCGATGTGGTCCGGGGTCTTCAGGGGGTTGGCTTCCTCGAAGTTGGGGTGCTCGATGAAGAAGCCGCCCATTTCGGGGAAGAAGAACACGATGGTGCAGAACACGAACAGGAACACGCCAATGGCCTGCAGGTCGTGCACGGTGTAGTACGGGTGGAAGGCGATGCCGTCCAGCGGCACACCGTTCTCGTCCTTGTACTTCTTGATCTCTACACCGTCGGGGTTGTTGGAACCCACTTCGTGCAGGGCCAGCAGGTGCAGTACCACCAGCGCCAGTAGGATGATGGGCAATGCCACCACATGCAGGGCGAAGAAGCGGTTCAGGGTGATGCCGGAGATCAGGTAGTCACCGCGCACCCAGGTCATCAGGTCTTCACCAACCACCGGGATCGCGCCCACCAGGGAGATGATCACCTGGGCACCCCAGTAGGACATCTGGCCCCAGGGCAGTACGTAACCCACGAAGGCCTCGGCCATCAGCACCACAAAGATAAGCATGCCGAAGATCCAGATCAGTTCCCGCGGCTTCTTGTAGGATCCGTACAGCAGGGCACGGAACATGTGCAGGTAAACCACCACGAAGAATGCCGAGGCCCCGGTGGAGTGCAGATAGCGGATGATCCAGCCGTAGTCCACATCACGCATGATGTATTCCACAGAGGCGAAAGCGCCTTCCGCGCTGGGGTTGAAGCTCATGGTGAGCCAGATGCCGGTAAGCAGCTGGTTAACCAGCACTACCAGGGACAGCACCCCGAAGTAGAACCAGAAGTTGAAGTTTTTCGGCGCGTAGTACTGGCCCATGTGGGTGTTCCAGGCCCGCATGATAGGCAGGCGAGCATCGACCCAGTCGCGCAATCCGATAAGCATGTTATTCATCAGGCTGCCTCCGCGTCCACGCCAACTACGATTACATTGTCACTCTCGTAGGAGTACGGAGGCACCACCAGGTTGGTGGAGGCCGGCACACCGGCAAACACCCGCCCCGACAGATCGAACTTGGAGCCGTGACAGGGGCAGAAGAAGCCGCCCATCCAGTCGGCGCCGAGATCAGCGGGTCCTACCTCGGGGCGATACTTGGGCGCACAGCCCAGGTGGGTGCAGAGCCCCTCAATCACCAGCACCTCTGGCTTGATCGCGCGATTTTCACCGCTGATGTAGGCGGGCTGTTGGGAAATTTCAGACTGGGGATCCTTCAACTGGCTGTCCAGCTTGGGCAGTTCCGCCAGCATGGCTTCGGTGCGGCGGACGATGTAGACCGGCTTGCCGCGCCACTCCACTACCACCATCTGGCCCGGTTCCAGCTTGCTGATGTCAGCCTTCACCGGCGCACCAGCGGCCTTGGCCTTGGCGGACGGGTTCCAGGAACCGACAAAGGGTACGGCTACGCCAACTACACCGGCGACGCCTACGGCGGAGGTTGCGGTGGTCAGAAACCGCCTCCGGCCGCTATTTACGCCTTCGCTACTCATTGTTGTCTCCCTGTTTTTTTGTCCATCGTGGCGGACATGACGGGCCTTGTGGACGACCCCTACAAAATGCTGCAAATGGTAATGACTTTGCTTGCTTCTGACAAGAAAAACCCTTGATCCTACGGGGTTTATTTGCCCTCAGGCATCTATCTCAAGACCTTGAAAACAAACAAAAAAAAACGCCCGGAACGGGATTGGTTCCGGACGTTTTCGGCCTGGGCGGGCACCTGTCGGCGCGGCCCGGGAACAATTAGCGCTTGGAGAACTGCGGACGCTTACGCGCTTTGCGCAGACCGACCTTCTTACGCTCAACTTCACGGGCGTCGCGAGTCACGTAACCGGCACCGCGCAGGGTGCTGCGCAGGGACTCGTCGTACTGCAGCAGTGCGCGAGTGATGCCGTGACGGATAGCGCCGGCCTGGCCGAAGCTGCCGCCGCCGACCACGGTGACGTTGATGTCGAATTTCTCAACCAGTTCAACCAGTTCCAGCGGCTGACGCACGATCATGCGAGCCACTTCGCGGCCGAAGTATTCGTCGAGAGGACGCTTGTTGACGGTGATGTTGCCGGCGCCGTTAGCCAGGAAAACCCGGGCAGTGGAAGTCTTGCGGCGGCCGGTGCCGTAGTATTGAGTTGCGGACATAGTCTGGTTTCCGTTAGATGTTCAGGGGCTGGGGCTGCTGCGCGGCATGGGGATGCTCGTTGCCCGCGTA
This sequence comes from Gammaproteobacteria bacterium, assembly GCA_030427085.1. Lineage (GTDB taxonomy): Bacteria > Pseudomonadota > Gammaproteobacteria > Pseudomonadales > Halieaceae > JAUHXH01. The sequence goes on from JAUHXH010000001.1 coordinate 1,147,420, forward strand.
CACCTTGAGTTTCTTGAACATGGCACGGCCCAGGGGGTTGCGGGGCAACATGCCCTTCACCGCACCCTGAAGTACCCGCTCAGGGGCTTTATCGATCAGCTTTTCGAAAGAGATCGACTTCAGGCCACCAGGGTAACCGGTGTGGCTGTGGTAAATCTTGTCTGTGGTCTTCTTGCCGGTAACTCGCACTTTCTCAGCGTTGATCACGACGATGTAATCGCCAGTGTCGACGTGAGGAGTGTATTCCGCCTTATGCTTGCCACGCAGGCGGTGCGCGATTTCACTGGCCAGGCGACCCAGGGTCTTGTCAGCGGCGTCGACCACGAACCAGTCGCGGTTTACGTCTTCTGCTTTGGCACTGAAAGTTTTCATGAATAACTGCCTCAAGTAGGCTCCAATTTCGAGAGCGCGAATACTACCCAATGGATTTGCCCGTTTCAAGCAAAAAATCCAAATAAAAATCGCCACTTAGCGGAACCTGCCCCATCCGCGGGCACCGGCCTCAGGGTCGATGCTCCCGCGCGAGGTAATCGTGGGACTGCATTTCCTGCAATCGGGAGAGGGTCCGCTGGAACTCAAAGCCCAGTTTGCCCTCGCTGTAGAGTTCCAGCAGCGGTACCGCGGCAGAAAGTACCAGTTTGACGTTGCGGTCGTAGAACTCGTCCACCAGGTTGATAAAACGCCGCGCCGCGTCGTCATTGGCGCGCCCCATGGCCGGCACGCCCGACAGCAGTACGGCGTGGTAAATACGCGCCAGCTCGATGTAGTCGTTCTGGCTGCGCGGCCCGTCGCACAGCTCGGCGAATTCGAACCACACCACATCATCTGCCACCCGCCGGCTGGAGAGGTAGCGTCCGTTAATTTCCAGGCGCTCCCAATGCTGGCCGACTTCGGGCGCCAGGGCTTCGAAACTGGAAGAAAGGCTCTCATCGGCCGCTTTGTCCAGCGGATAGTGGTACAACTCCGCTTGCTGGAGAGTCCGCAGCCGGTAATCCACCCCGGCGTCCACGTTAACGACCTGGGTGTGCTGCTCGATCAGGGCGATCGCCGGCAGGAAGCGCTGGCGCTGGAGGCCGTTGTCATACAGGCCCGAGGGTACGATATTGGAGGTCGCCACCAGGCAGATGCCGCGCTCGAACAGGGCCTCCATCAAACCGCCGAGAATCATGGCATCGGCGATGTCAGTCACGAAAAACTCATCGAAACAGACCACACAGGCTTCCGCCGCGAGACGGTCCGCCACGATATCCAGGGGGTTTTTCTCCCCCTCCAGCTCGGTCAGCTCACCGTGAACCCGCTGCATGAAACGGTGGAAGTGCACACGAAGTTTGTTGTCGAACGGCAGGCAATCGAAGAAGGTGTCGACGAGGTAGGTTTTGCCGCGCCCTACCCCGCCCCACAGGTAAAGTCCTTGGGGTGGTACTCGCGGTAAACCGCGCAGGCGGCGAATGTAACGCGCCAGCTGGCCCGACGTGTTGCCCTGATGAGCCACGAGCCGCCGGTGCAGGTCATCCAGCAGGCGCACTGCGGCCTCCTGGGCGGCATCATGGGAGAAATCGTCGCGCTTCAGATCCTGCTGATAGCGCTGCCAGGGCGTCGAGCTCATCACGTCGAGTCAGCGTTTCGGGGCGGCCACTTTACCCAGCAGCACCCCCGATGGCAATGCAAGGGGACTTTTGACAATAGTCCCACGCGCGGACCGGGGGTATACTGGTCGCGTTCCCGCCCATTGTACGATAGGAGTGTAGCCGTGTTGGATGTCACCCTGGTGAGTATCGCCTTTGTCACCGCCTTGATCGGTCTGGTTGCCGGACTGCTGATTGGGCGTTTTACCGCCCCGGGTGAGACTCGCCACAAGGATATGGAGCGCCAGCTGGACGAGGCGCTGCAACAGCAAAAGGCCTATCGCAGCGAAGTGGTGGAACATTTCAATGGCACCGCCAAACTGCTCAACAAGCTGACCGACAGCTACCGGGAGGTGCACACCCACCTGGCCGCGGGCGCCCACGATCTTTGCGAGGGCAATGGCCCGGTGATCCCCGGACGGCTGGCCGACGACCAGCAGCCCAACGCCCTGCCCGATCTGGACGACATCAAACCACCTCTGGACTACGCGCCCAAAGCCTCGCCGGATGACCACGGCGTGCTCAACGAACGCTTCGGCCTCGACCCCAAGAAAAGCGAGCCGGAAGTGGCCGAGGCGCCCAAAGAGCCCGAGCCCCAACGGGCCTGATCCGCGCCAACTTACCCCCGACTACACCGGGTTATCGATGTCGAAATAGCGGTGCTCGATGCCGAGCGCCGCTGACACATGCGCCCCCACTGCCTGCACCCCGTAGCGCTCTGTGGCATGGTGGCCCGCCGCAATGAAGTGTATCCCCTGCTCCCGCGCACTGTGCACAGTCTGCTCTGACGCCTCACCGGTGATGTACACCTCGGCACCACGCAATGCCGCCTGATCGATAAAGCCCTGGGCGGCGCCGGTGCACCAGGCGAGTCGCTTAACCTGCGCCTGGCTGGCTCCAATGTGCAACGGCTCGCGGCCGGTGAAATCGGCAATGCGCGCCAATAAATCGGCAATGGACAATGTATCGGGCAGATCGCCCACATCACCCACAGCGGAGGGGTCGTCTGGATAGAGCGCCGCCTCGGCGCTGACACCCAGACGCTGGGCAAGGCAGGCATTGTTGCCCAGCGTTGGATGAGCATCGAGGGGTAGATGGTAGGCCAGCAAGCTGACGTCGGCCTGCAGTAGCGCGCCCAGGCGGCGGCGTTTCATACCCATGACGCAGGGGTTCTCACCCTTCCAGAAGTAGCCGTGGTGTACCAGGATGGCGTCGGCGCCCCAGTCGATGGCCGCTTCCAATAAGTCCTGGCAGGCGGTAACGCCGGTGGCGAGTTTGCGCACCTCTCCCCTGCCCTCCACTTGCAGGCCATTGGGACAGTAGTCCCGAAAGCGTGCCGGTTGCAGTAACTCGTCCAGTGTTTGTACGAGCTCGGTGATAGTGACGGTCATATTGCCGCGATCTCCCTGGGTCTTCGCTTATCGCGTCGCAGTCGCTGGGCTACAATGCCGTCTACTCGATAATACGGCACTGCCATGTCAAAACTGCTCAAATTCATTACCTGGCCGACCATAGCCGGCCTGCTGGCCGCCATCATCATACTGGATCGGCTCGACCTGATGCAGGGCAGTCCCGTGGCCGGCGGCAAGCAGCCGGCGAGCTACGCAACTGCGGTCAATCGCGCCACACCCTCCGTGGTCAACATCTACACCACGAAAATCCTGACGGAGCGCCGGGTGCCGCTGTTGAACGACCCGGTATTGCGCCGCCTGGTACCCAGCCAGAGCCGCGAGCGGCAGCGGGTGGAACAGTCGCTGGGATCCGGTGTGATCATGTCAGAGACCGGCTACATCCTCACCAATGAACATGTCATCTCCGGTGCGGAGCAAATCCTGGTGCTGCTGCACGACGGCCGGGAAACCATGGCGCAGGTGGTAGGCAGCGACCGGGACACAGACCTGGCAGTACTCAAAATCGACTTGCCCAATGTGCAACCCATTGCACTGGCGGACTCGGGCCAGGCCCGGGTCGGCGATGTGGTGCTGGCGATCGGCAATCCGCTGGGCTTCGGCCACTCCGTCTCGCAGGGCATCATTTCCGCACTGAGCCGTTATGGACTGGACTCAACCCGCTACGAGGACTACATCCAGACCGACACCACGGTCAATCCGGGTAATTCCGGCGGCGCACTGATCGATACCGAGGGACGATTGCTGGGCATCAACTCGCTGATCTTCAGCCCGACGGGCACCTCGATCGGGATTTCACTGGCCATTCCCACTTCACTCGCCCGCTTCGTGATGGACGACCTGATCGAGTACGGCAGGGTGATTCGCGGCTGGCTGGGAGTGTCGGTGCAGGCGCTGCGCGCCATCGACGGCTCTGCCCGGCAATACCTGTCGGTGGGAGCGATAGCGCCGGGCAGCCCCGCCGAGCGCGCGGGCATTCAGGCCGGCGATATCATCACCGGTATCAACGGTGAGCCCGTGGTCAATGTTGCACAAACCATGCATGAAATCGCGCTGCTGCGCCCCGGGGACATGCTGACGGTGGAACTGGATCGCCGCGGTGAGACGGTGCAGGCGGATGCGGTTGTGGGGACTCGCCCCGAGAGCGGCGGCTGATCGCGGCGCTGGCGCAGCGCTAGTTTTTCAGCCGCAACTCGGCGCTGCGCGCGTGGGCCGGCAGGTTTTCCCCGGTGGCCAACACGGAAGCGACTTTGCCCAGGGCTTCCACCCCTTCTGGCGAGCAGTGAATCACTGACGAGCGCTTCTGGAAGTCATACACCCCGAGTGGGGAACTGAAGCGGGCACTGCGCGAGGTGGGCAGCACGTGGTTGGGTCCGGCGCAGTAGTCTCCCAGCGCCTCCGACGTCCACGGCCCCATAAAGATCGCACCGGCGTGCTCAATCGCGGGCAGGAGAGATTCCGGATCCGCCACCGACAACTCCAGATGTTCCGGCGCGAGGCGGTTGCTGATCGCTACAGCATCAGCCAGGTCACGGGTGAGAATCATGGCGCCACGACCGGCCAGAGAAGCGCGAATGATCTCTGCCCGCGGCATGTCAGACAGCAGACGATCGATACTGGCCTGTACCTGATCCAGATACCCCGCGTCGGGACAGAGCAGGATGGACTGGGCGTTCTCATCGTGTTCGGCCTGTGAGAACAGGTCCATCGCCACCCAGTCCGGGTCGGTGCTGCCATCGGCAATCACCAGAATTTCAGACGGACCCGCCACCATGTCGATGCCCACTGTGCCGAACACCGCGCGCTTCGCGGTGGCCACGTAGATATTGCCGGGACCCACAATCTTGTCCACCGCCGGTACCGTTTGTGTGCCGTAAGCCAGTGCAGCGACCGCCTGGGCGCCCCCCAGGGTGAACACCCGATCCACGCCAGCCAGTGCCGCCGCGGCCAATACCAGGTCGGACAACTCGCCGTCGGGCGCGGGGACCGTCATGATGATTTCCCCAACCCCGGCGACACGCGCTGGCAAGGCATTCATCAGCACCGAGGACGGGTAACTGGCCTTGCCGCCCGGAACGTAAATTCCGGCCCGCGCCATCGGCGTCACTTTTTGCCCCAGTCGGTTACCCAGGGCGTCGGTGTAGGACCAGCTTTCGGCAAGCTGGTGCTGGTGATACTCCCTGATACGCTGCGCCGCAAACGTCAGTGCTTCACGGGTGGTGGGGTCCAACGCTTCGAGCGCGGCCTGCATCCGCGCTGGCGCTATTTCCAGTTCGGCAGCGCTGTCACAATTGACCCGATCAAAACGCGCAGTGAAATCCAGCAATGCGCTGTCGCCTTCACTGCGCACCCGTTGCAGGATCTCGCGCACGGCGCTGTCCACCGCGGTATCGAGGGCGGCATCCCATTCGGTCAGTGCGTCCAGGGCCCGATCAAAATCGACCTGGGTACTGTCGAGGCGTCGCAGGGTCGTCACGCGGCTATCCCTTCGGAAACCGCGCGGGTCAATTCATCCACCAGATTAACGATGGCGCTGTGCCTGGAGCGCATGGCCGCTTTGTTCACTACCAGACGAGAGCTGACATCGGCGATCTCCTCCAGCGGTTCCATGCCATTGGCACGCAGGGTATTGCCCGTGTCGACAATGTCCACAATCAGGTCTGCCAGATTCATCATCGGGGCCAGTTCCATGGCGCCGTAGAGTTTGATGATATCGGCGTGCACGCCGCGCTCGGCAAAGAAGCGCCGCGCCACATTGGTAAACTTTGTCGCCACACGCACTCGTGGCGCCCCCGGTTGCCAGCCCACGGGGCCGGCCGTCATCAGCCGGCAGCGGGCAATCTGTAAATCCAGCGGCTCGTACAGGCCCTCAGCGCCGTGCTCAAGCAAAATGTCCTTGCCCACCACACCGGCATCGGCTGCGCCGTGGCGCACGTAAGTCGGCACATCGGTGCCGCGCAGCAGCACCAGACGCGTGCCCGGCCGGGTGGTTTCAAAAATCAGTTTGCGGCTGGTGTCGGGATCGTCCAGGGGTTCGATACCCGCGCGCGCCAGCAGCGGCAAGGTTTCCTTGAGAATGCGCCCCTTGGTCAGCGCGATGGTCAGTTCGGCAGTCATGGACAATGGCGCCCTATTGGTAGTCAGCCCGCGAGACGCCGGATATCGGCGCCCAGTGTTTGCAGTTTTTCCTCAATACACTCGTAACCGCGGTCGATGTGGTAGATACGGTCGACAACGGTCTCACCCTGCGCCACCAGACCGGCGATCACCAGGCTGGCAGAGGCCCTCAGATCACTAGCCATCACCGGCGCACCCCGCAGGGTTTCCTGCCCGGTGATGATGGCGGTATTCCCCTCGATCACGATGTTGGCGCCCATCCGATTCATTTCATGAGTCTGGATCAGGCGGTTTTCGAATACCGTTTCAGTCACCGTCGCCGTTCCCTCGGCCACCGCATTGAGGGCGGTGAACTGGGCCTGCATGTCGGTGGGGAAACCCGGATAAGGTGCTGTTTTCAGGCTCACCGCTTTGGGGCGCCGCCCCTCCATGTCGAGTTCGATCCAGTCCGGACCGGTGGTAACGGTCGCGCCGGCTTCCTCGAGCTTGGTCAGCACCACTTCCAGGTCACCGGCATCGCAGTCGCGCAAGCGCACCCGCCCACCAGTGGCAGCGGCGGCCACCAGGTAGGTACCCGCCTCGATTCGGTCCGGCATCACGTCGTAGGTGCAGCCGTGTAGTTTCTCAACGCCGTCAATGACGATGGTGTCGGTGCCGTGGCCGCTGATTTTCGCGCCCATGGCAATCAAACACAGCGCCAGGTCCACCACTTCTGGCTCCCGGGCTGCGTTTTCCAGCACGGTTTGTCCTTCTGCGAGGGTCGCTGCCATTAGCAGGTTTTCGGTGCCGCCCACGGTGACGGTTTCCATCAGGATGCGGGCACCTTTCAGGCGCCCGTCCACCGAGGCGTTGATGTAACCACCGTCCACGTCGATCGTGGCGCCCATGGCTTCCAGTCCTTTCAGGTGTATGTCCACTGGCCGGCTGCCAATGGCACAACCACCCGGGAACGAAACATGCGCCTTGCCGAAGTGCGCCAGCATCGGCCCCAGCACCAGGATTGACGCACGCATGGTCTTTACCAACTCGTAGGGCGCGGAGAAGTCCTTGATGGTACTGGCATCAATTTCAATACTGAGCCGCTCGTCCACCACCAGGCCCACGCCCATGCAGCCGAGTAGCTCCATCATCGTGGTGATATCGTGCAGGTGAGGCAAATTGCGAATAGTGACAGGTTCGGGCGACAGCAGAGTAGCGGCGAGAATTGGCAGGGCGGCGTTTTTGGCGCCGGATACCCACAACTCCCCGTCTAGTCGCTTTCCGCCGCGAATGGCGAGTTTGTCCAAAAGATCTCCTGCGACCGAGGGTCAGGCGTTCGCCTGCCACTCCTCGGGGGTAAAAGTGCGAATATTGACGGCGTGGATGGCGCCGCTGGCAATTTCCTGCGACAGCCCGGCATACACCAGTTGCTGGCGCTTTACAGGGCGCAAGCCCTCGAAGGCCGTGCCAACGGCAGTAATGTCGTAGTTGGCACCCTCCCCGGCAACGGTGATGTCGCATTCGGGTAGAGTGGCAAGCAGCAGCGCCTTGACTTGTTCGGCGTCCATAATGTCTCCCTGGTTCTGCCCCGGGTTTCCCCCCGGGGTTGAAAGAGGCGGCATTTTAGGAGAAATCGCCGTTGAAGGCGACCTCGATGGGGTTCAGGACGCGTCGGCTTCCTCAGAAGACCAGTTGGTGATCACCGCGTTGAGATCACCTTTGTACTTGCGGGCGGCAGCTTCAAACTGTTGGCGGTAAATCTGGCCGAGGTTAATGTCTTCAATTATGACGTTGCGCAATTTCCACTCGGCGCTGCGGTCCTGGCCCATCTGGTACTTCACCACATAGGGCTTGGCCTGATCGTTGTAAATCAGCTGTTCCACCGACACGACCCGCCCACCGGCCTGGGAATCATCAGGAGACGCCAACTCGAAGCGACTGCCGCCAAACGCCAGCAAACCCTTGCCATAAGTGCGGATCAAACCGATGCGAATGGTTTCAGTAAAACGCTCCAGCTGATCCCGCAATTCCGCCTGGCCGGCCTCATCCAGAGAACGGTAACGCGGTGTACTGGCGTAATCGCCCATCACACCACGGGCAAATCCTCGATAATCGATAACCGGATCCAACACCTGATGGACCGCGTCGTAATAGCGGTCGGGGTCCTTGTCGACGTAGCTGGGTGCCTGTTTCAACACCTCGAGAATATCGTCAGTGGCCTTGCGTACCACGTCGTGAGCCGTGTCCTGTGCCGCGGCGAATACCGAGCAAAACAGGAGCCCCGCAGCCAGGGCGAACGGTTGGAGTCCTCGCTTGAACATCTGGAATTTCCCTATGAGACAGCCGATTTAAAGCGCTATATAATGCCGGCGCCGAAATGAAATATCGGGGCGGCTGTGATACAACCTGCCGTTGTGCTTCGACCCTGGCACAGTGTTATCAGTTCCGTTCACTGTCGGGCGCGACCCATACTTTAGCAGGAAACACAATTATATGCTGTTAGCGGCTGCCGCCGTCCTCCTCGGATTCATCATTTTGATATGGAGTGCCGACCTGTTTGTGGCGGGCGCGGCATCCATTGCCGAAAACCTGGGGATGTCGCCAATTCTGATTGGCCTGACCATTGTTTCCCTGGGCACCTCCGCACCGGAAGTGCTGGTATCCCTGATTGCTACCCTGTCCGACTCTGGCGAACTCGCCATCGGCAACGCCATCGGTTCCAACATCGCCAACATCGGCATGGTACTGGGCATTACCCTCATTGTGGCGCCACTTCTGGTGCACAAAAGTTGCGTCAAGCGAGAACTGGCAACGCTGGTATTCGTCACCCTGGCAGTGGGCATGCTGCTGCTGGACGGTGAACTGGGGCGCCTCGACAGCTACCTGATGCTGACGGCTCTGGTGCTGATTGTGGTGCAGATGACCCGCACACAAATTCAGGATCCGGATCTGCAACACGAAGTTGAGGAAGACGAACTGCCCCACCTGAAACCGCTGCGGGCCTGGCTCACCTTCTTTTTCGGCCTGGTATTACTCATCGGCAGTTCGAGATTGCTGGTGTGGGGTGCCTCGGAAATTGCCACCGCGCTGGGGGTCAGCAAGCTGGTCATCGGCCTTACCGTGGTCGCGGTGGGCACCAGCCTGCCGGAACTGGCCGCCACCATCGCCAGCGCACTGCGTGGACATACCGAAATCGCCCTGGGCAACGTCATCGGCTCCAATTTGTTCAACCTGCTGGGTGTTATGGCCATTCCCGGCCTGATCGCCCCGGAAGTGCTTGAACCGGGCGCCCTGTCCCGCGACTATCTCAGCATGACGGCCCTCACCCTCTTCCTCGCCTTCGGTATCATGGCCAGCTCCAAGCGCGCCCGGTCTCCTGCCGACCACTCGTACATCGGCCGATCAATGGGGGTGTTGTTAGCCCTGTTCTACGCCCTGTATTATGGCTGGCTCTACGCCACCGTCTGAACCCACTCGAACATGACAGAAATTTGCCTGGATCACGCACTGGCATCCGCCCGGCGCACGATTCGCATGGAAGCCGAAGCGGTGGCCGCACTGGAGTCCCGCATCGACGACGCCTTCATGCGTGCCTGTGAATTACTCATCGCGACGCGCGGCCGCGTCATCGTTACCGGCATGGGCAAATCGGGCCACATCGCCCGCAAAATTGCTGCTACCCTGGCGAGCACCGGCACTCCGGCGCATTTCGTCCACCCCGGCGAGGCCAGCCACGGTGACATGGGCATGATTACCGCGGAAGACTGCGTGGTAGCGCTTTCCAACAGCGGCAAGGTGCCGGAAGTGGTTACCCTGCTACCCCTGTTGAAGCGTCTGGGTGTACCGCTGGTTGCCATGACCGGCGCTCCTGACTCACCCATGGCCCAGGCGGCGGATGCCCACCTGGACACCGGCGTTGCCGAAGAGGCCTGCCCGCTCGATCTTGCCCCCACCTCCAGCACCACGACGGCATTGGTGATGGGTGATGCCCTGGCCATCGCGCTGCTGGAAGCACGTGGCTTCACCGCCGAAGATTTTGCCTTCTCCCACCCCGGCGGCACTCTGGGCCGCAAACTGCTGCTCAAGGTTGAGGATGTGATGAATGCCGGCGTCGATGTGCCGCGCATCCCACCGGACACCAACCTCGCGACGGCACTGCTGGAAGTGAGCAGCAAGGGCCTTGGTATGACCACGGTGATCGACGACCAGAATCATCTGGTCGGGATTTTCACCGACGGCGACTTGCGCCGCGCTCTCGACGCACGCCTGGATATCAACGACACACCAATCCGCGACATGATGACCGCGGGCGGCAAAACCGTCAGTGCCGGCATGCTGGCAGCAGAAGCCTTGCATATTATGGAAGTCAACAAAATCACCTCGCTGGTCGTGGTCGACGACGACCGCCACGTGGTCGGCGTGGTCCACCTGATGAGCCTACTGAAAGCGGGAATTGCCTGATGGATTGCGAACAACTGGCCCGAGCCGTCAAATTGATTGTTCTGGATGTAGACGGCGTGTTGAGCGACGGCCGCATTTACTATGGCAATGCCGGCGAGGAGTTGAAAGGTTTCAACGTCAAGGATGGCCTTGGCATCAAATTATTACAGCGTGCCGACATCGAAGTAGCCATCATCACCGCTCGCGTTTCCGCCATCGTGGTGCGCCGCGGTGGCGAGTTGGGTATCGGCGAACTGATCCAGGGGCGCGAGGACAAACGAGCCGCACTGATCGAACTGTGCGAACGCCGCAACATGCCCCTGTCGGAATGTGCCTACATGGGCGACGACCTGCCCGACCTCGGCGCCATCAACGCCGCTGGACTGGGCCTGACCGTTGCTGATGCCCGCCCGCAAATACGCGAGGCGGCAGACTGGGTCGCCACGATGGGTGGCGGACAAGGCGCGGTTCGCGAAGCCGCCGAATTCATCCTGAACGCCCAGGGCAAACTGGATGCCCTGCTAGCTGAGTACTATTGAAAATGGGCCGAGGCTTCGCACAAGCCGCTTTGGCGCTGTTGATTCTGGCCGGGGGTATCTACCTGCTACAAAACAGTCCTGTTGGATTGCAACCCGACACCAGCGAACCAGACTCACTTCCCGGCAGTTATCTGCGCGACGTGCGCTTATCATTGTATGACGTGAATGGTGCTTTGCGGGATGTTCTTTCAGCACGCGAAGTCGATTATTTTTCCGACCGGGGCGCCCGTTCAGAACTGGTGGAACCCCGTTTCTATTCTCACGATGGCGATCTCAAAACCTGGTCGGCCTCGGCTCGCGAAGGCGAAATGTTCCATCGGGCCGAAGTATTGAAGCTGCGCGGTGATGTTACGTTGATCCAGGACGAGTACGGCTCAACCATGAAGAGCCAGGCCATGACACTGCAAGTGGCGGAAAAGATAGCCTTCTCCAATGTGCCAGTCACTATCACCCGGGGCGAGTCGGTACTGCGTGGCGGGCAGATGAGAGCCAATCTGAAGGACGAGCGATTCCGCCTGTCGAACCAAGTGGAGACCGTCTATGTACAGGAATAGGTACAGGAACAAGCTTCGGGTTCTGACTCTTAGCCTGTGCGTCGCGCTTCCCGGTGCGGGCGTGGTGGCGCTGGAAGATGACGCCCAGCAGGATATTCGAATCTCAGCCGACAATGCACTTCGCGATGAACGTGAAGGCGTAACTATTTACCAGGGCAATGTGCAAATGGACCAGGGCAGCTTGCGTTTGCGTGCCGACCGGGTGGCCATTTATCGCATCGAAGAAGAAGCGGACAAGATCGTCGCCTGGGGGAACCCCGCGGAACTGGAGCAACAACCTGCCGTAGACCAGCAGGTGGTGCGCGCCAACGCAGGCATCATCGAGTATTACAAACTCGAAGAGCGCGTGCGCCTGCGCAACGGTGCGCGACTGGAGCAGGATGGCTCCACCGTGACCGGGGAGTCCATCGACTACCACATGAAAGACCAGAAAGTCCGCGCCACCTCCGACGCCAACCGCGAGGACAGCCGCGTGGAAGTTGTCATCCCCGCACGGGCCCTCAACCAGGAAGGTGATAGTGGCACGACTGACGGCGAGTAATCTGGCAAAACGGTACGGGCAGCGGGAGGTCGTTAAAGATGTCTCACTGCATATCGACAGCGGCGAGATCGTTGGTCTGCTCGGCCCCAATGGTGCCGGCAAAACGACCTGTTTCTATATGATCATCGGCATCGTACCGCAGGACCGTGGCACCGTGCAGATTGACAGCGAGGACCTCGGGGGCCTGCCCATGCATGGTCGCGCCCGCGCAGGCATCGGTTACCTGCCTCAGGAAGCGTCCATCTTTCGCAAGCTGAGCGTGACCGACAATATCATGGGCATCCTGGAGGTACGGCCCGACCTCAATCGCAGTCAGCGCGAGGAAAAGCTGGAGCAGTTGCTGGCGGAATTCCATGTTGAACACATCCGGGACAGCCTCGGGATGGCCCTGTCCGGTGGTGAAAGACGGCGAGTAGAAATCGCTCGGGCACTGGCCACCGAACCGGCATTCATCCTGCTGGACGAGCCCTTTGCCGGAGTGGACCCGATCTCTGTTTCCGATATCAAGCAGATCATCGCCCACCTGCAGGATCGCGGCATCGGTGTGCTCATCACCGACCACAACGTGCGCGACACTCTGGATATCTGCGAACGCGCCTATATCGTGGGTGAAGGTCATATCATTGCCAGCGGTAACGCCGAAACGGTGCTGGCCAACGCCCGGGTACGCAGCACCTACCTCGGAGACAATTTCACCCTCTAGCGGGCCGGAATCAGCCTTAATCTGTGCACCAGGTGGCACTCTCACCACCGAAACCAGCCTTTCAAGCAATTTTCGCGCCACAGTGTTGCCTGCCCCCGGCGGACGGGATTACACTGACACCAAAGCTCTGTCTCTGGGCCAGCAGCACGTCTCAGGTCCAACAGAGGTCCAGAAGAGAACCCGCGTGTTTCCGATGTATCCAGGCGCTTAAATGAAGCAGTCGCTGCAACTAAAAATCGGCCAACAACTGACCATGACGCCTCAGTTGCAGCAGGCGATCAAGTTGCTTCAGCTATCTACCCTGGACCTGCAGCAGGAAATCCAGCAAGCCCTGGACAGCAACCCCCTGCTGGAAGTCTCCGAGGACGGCGACGGACCCGACGCGTCCAACGGTCACGACAACGACCCGGAACCTTCTGCCGCCGCTGGCGAAAGTGGCGACCTCCCCGACAGCGACGCCCAATGGGGCGACGAGAAAATGCCGGACGAGTTACCCGTAGATACTCAGTGGGACGATCTGCTGCCTTCAGCATCGGCGCCGCCGGCCCCGTCCGGTGACGAGGGCGATTACGATTTCGATGGGCGCAACAGCAGCGCCGAAAGCCTGCAGGACAGCCTGCGCTGGCAACTCAACCTCACCCGCTTCTCTGACCGTGACAAACTGATTGCACTGGCCATTATCGACGCCACCGACGACAACGGCCGACTGATACTGACCGACGAAGAAATTCACCAGTCGCTCGACTCCGATCTGGACATAGAACTGGACGAAGTCATGGCGGTGTTACACGCCCTGCAACTGTTTGAGCCAACCGGCGTGTGCTGCCACGATCTACAGGAGTGCCTGCTGGTGCAATTGCGGCAACTCCCTGCCGGCACACCCTGGCTGGAAGAAGCCAAGCTGGTGGTCTCCCGGCACATCACTCAGTTGGGCAATGGCGACCTGCAGCAGATTCTGCGGCGCAGCAAGCTCGATGAAAACAGCCTGCGGCGGGTGATGGAATTGCTACAGACGCTGAACCCCCTGCCCGGCGAGGGCGTCGGCGAGGACGATACGCAGTACGTTGTGCCGGACGTCTTCGTCACCAAACGCAATGAGCGCTGGGTGGTAGAACTGAACCCGGATATCGCACCGAGGCTGCGCATCAACGATCATTACGCCAGCATGATCAAGCGCGCCGACAATAGCCCGGACAATACCTATCTGCGCGACAACCTGCAGGAAGCGCGCTGGTTTCTGAAAAGCCTGCAAAGCCGCAATGAAACGCTGATGAAAGTTGCGACACGCATCGTTGACCGGCAGCAGGGCTTCCTGGAACACGGTGAGGAGGCGATGAAACCGATGGTGCTGCACGACATCGCCGAAGAAGTGGAAATGCACGAATCCACCATCTCTCGTGTTACCACGCAGAAATACATGCATACCCCGCGTGGCATTTTTGAACTGAAGTACTTTTTCTCCAGTCATGTCAGTACTTCAAGCGGCGGAGAGTGCTCCTCCACCGCCATCCGGGCCGTAATCAAGAAGCTGGTGGCAGCGGAGAACCCACGCAAACCACTGAGCGACAGCAAAATCGCCAAACTACTGGAAGACCAGGGTATCGAGGTGGCGCGCCGCACCATCGCCAAGTACCGCGACGCCTTGCATATCCCCTCCTCCAGTGAACGCAAGCGGCTGCTCTAGCACCTCGGGCCGCTGGCTGAACCAAGCGTCGGATAAGGTACGGCGACCTGGTCTAGAATTAGAGAAAGTCCGGCTCGCTGCCGGCTCCGGCTCCCGCCGGATTAACCTGAAGAAGGAGCAGCATATGCAACTCAACGTCAGTGGACATCACGTCGAAGTAACTCCCGCCCTGCGCGAATACGTGGAATCCAAGTTCGAGCGACTGCAACGACATTTTGATCAGATCACCAACACCCAGGTCACCCTGGTAGTGGAGAAGATGGTGCAAAAAGCCGAAGCATCGGTGCACGTGTCGGGTGCCGACCTGTTCGCCCAGTCAGAGTCAGAAGACATGTATGCTGCGATAGACTCCCTTGCCGACAAGCTGGATCGCCAACTGATCAAACACAAGGAAAAACTTCGGAATCACTGACACTCCAGATGCAAGCATTTCAGCAACTCCTGACTCCCGGCCGCACGCTGTCCCAGGCGGCCGGGAGCAGTAAGAAAAAACTCTTCGAAACTGCCGCGGAACTGATCAGCAAGGACCAGCTGTCCCTACCCGCGACTGACATTTTTTCAGCCCTGGTGGCCCGGGAAAAACTGGGTAGCACCGGGCTAGGCGCCGGCATTGCCATCCCCCACTGCCGCGTTGCCAACTGCACCCACGCCCTGGGCTGCCTGATCACCCTGGACGAGGGCCTGCCCTTTGATGCACCGGATGGCGCACCCGTGGACATCCTGTTTGTACTGCTGGTGCCAGAGGAGGCAACCCAGGAGCATCTGGATATTCTAGCCAGCCTGGCCCGTATGCTCAGCGAACGCGAGTTTTGCCAGGCACTGCGTACTGCAGACAGTTCCGAGGCCTTGTACCGCATCGCCATTGAGTACGAGGCGAACTGAATGCAACTGGTCATCATCAGCGGGCGCTCAGGCTCGGGCAAGAGTACCGCCCTGCATCAACTGGAAGACGAAGGTTACTACTGCATCGACAACCTTCCAGCCTCACTGCTACCCGCACTGTTGCAGGAACTCGAGGGCCGTGGCATTCCCGCATTCAATCGCACAGCTGTCTGTGTCGACGCCCGAAATGCCTGGCAGGATCTGGCGCGCTTCAGCGAGATTGTCCAGTCACTGCCCGAAGCGGTCAGCTACCAGACGCTGTTTCTGGACGCTGATGACAGCGTGCTGATCAAGCGCTTCAGCGAGACCCGGCGGCGCCACCCCCTGTCGAATGAAAACACCCCGCTGGCCGAAGCCATCTCACAGGAGCGTGTGCTACTGGAACCCATCGCCAGCGCCGCCACCCTGAGTCTGGACACCTCCCAGATGACCATCTACGAACTGCGCGATGCCATCCGCCAACGCCTGCTCGGCGGCAGTGAAGGCACCATGTCGATTCTGTTCCAGTCCTTCGGCTTCAAACGCGGCGTACCCAATGATGCCGATCTGATGTTCGACGTGCGCATGCTGCCTAACCCGCACTGGGTGAAGGAACTGAGAATGAAAACCGGCCTGGATCCCGAGGTGCGCAGCTTTCTGGAGAGTCGCCCGATGGCTGAGGAATTGTACGAGGATATTTGCGCTTACCTCGATCGCTGGCTCCCCACTTACGCCCAGAGCAATCGTTCCTACATCACGATCGCAGTGGGTTGTACAGGGGGGCAACATCGGTCAGTATACATCGCGGATAAGCTCTATCACCGCTACCGCGAAGCCTTCCCACAGGTACACCTGCGACACCGGGAAATGCATAACAGAAATCCGGAACAAAGCCTTGATTCGCAAGCAAGTCACGATCGTTAACAAGCTCGGCCTGCACGCCCGCGCCGCGGCCAAATTTGTTTCCTGCACCTCGAGTTTTTCCAGTGCGGTGCAGGCTGGCACCGACGGCAATATGGTGGATGGCAAGAGCATCATGTCAGTGATGATGCTGGCCGCCGCCAAAGGCACAGTGCTGGACATCCAGGTCGAGGGCAGCGATGAAGCCGCCGCCATGACCGCCCTCGAAACCCTGATCGCCAACCGCTTCGACGAAAGCGAATAATTGCTGTAGCGAAACCATTCACGGATAATTGCCCCCGACAGGACAGGCGCCCCATCGGCGCCCACTGACCAGCGGAGCGGCAATGGGGCAACAGCAGAACAAAACGCAGGCACGGCTCGACAAACTTTCCCTCGCCCTCGACAGCGGCACCATGGTGGAAGTGAGTCGCATGCTCGACGGCCTGCGCCCGGCGGACATCGCCCACCTGCTGGAATCCTCCCCCCCTCGTGAGCGCCACATTCTCTGGCGACTGATCGACGTAGACCGCGAGGCGGAAATCCTGCCAGAGCTGTCCTATGAGTTGCAGCAGCACTTCCTGCTGCAAATGGACGCCCAGGAAGTTGCCAGTATCACCGAAGGCCTCGAAGACGACGACACGGCCGACATCCTGCAGCACCTTCCCGAGCGGATCACCCGGGAAGTGCTGGACTCCATGGACCACCAGGACCGGGCGCGCATCGAACAGGTACTGCACTACCCGGACGACACCGCCGGTGGCCTGATGAACACCGACACCATCACCATCCGGGCGCGATTGACGTTGGAAGTGGTGATGCGCTACCTGCGCCGTCACACCGAAATTCCCGCCATGACGGACAACCTTATCGTGGTAAATCGCAGCGACCAGTTCATCGGCCTGCTGCCCCTGCGCACCTTGCTGGTCTCCGACCCCACCGCCACCGTGCGCGAGATGATGAGTACCGACGTGGAGGCCATTCCCGCCACGATGCCCGATGACGAGGTGGCCCGCCTGTTCGAACGGCACGACTGGGTGTCGGCCCCCGTGGTGGATGACAGTGGCAAACTGCTGGGTCGAATCACCATTGACGACGTGGTGGACGTGATTCGCGAGGACGCAGACCACAGTTTTATGTCCATGGCTGGCCTGGGCGAGGACGAAGATACCTTTGCTCCCGCGATGAAAGCCGCGCCCCGCCGCGCCATGTGGCTGGGGGTTAACCTGATCACCGCGTTCATAGCGGCAACCTTTATCAATATGTTCCAGGGCACCATCGAGAAGGTGGTGGCGCTGGCGGTACTCATGCCGATTGTGGCCTCCATGGGCGGCATCGCCGGAACCCAAACCCTGACCGTGCTGGTGCGCGGTATCGCCCTGGGCCAGATCAGCAAAAACAACCGGAACTGGTTACTGCATCGGGAAGTGGTGATCGGCCTGCTCAACGGCCTGTTGTGGGCGGCGGTAGTGGCGGTGTCTGCATCACTGTGGTTTGAAGACTGGCGCATCGGCGGCATCATTGCCGCGGCCATGATGATCAATCTGCTCACTGCAGCCGTGGCGGGCACTGTGATCCCCCTGCTGTTAAAACGCATGCAGGTGGATCCGGCACTCGCCGGTGGTGTGGTCCTGACCACGGTTACCGATGTGGTGGGCTTCGTTTCCTTCCTTGGATTGGCGACGGTGGTGTATGCCTGACTATAACGACGACGAAGACTTCCTGCAGGACGAAGGCCCGAGCAAAACCGCCCTGAAGCGGCAAATGACCGAGTTGCAGGAATTGGGTGAAACGCTTTGCGGGCTGAGCGACAAAGTGCTTGAGAAAATCCCGCTGGCCGACGAGCAATTGAAGGCAGCGATTCTGGAGTCGCGACGTATCCGCAGCAATAACGCCCGGCGTCGGCATTTGCAGTATATCGGCAAGCTCATGCGCAATATCGACGCCGAACCGATCCGCGCGGCCCTCGAAGAAATGCAGCAACAACGCCAGCGGCGCAATGATGCCTTTCATCAACTGGAACAGTGGCGGGACGATTTGCTGGCCCAGGGAACGCCCGGCATTGAAGCTATTCTCGAACGCTTCCCTACGGCAGATCGTCAGCAACTTCGGCAACTGGTGCTGCAGCACCAGCGCGAGGTCAAAGCCGGCAAACCACCTGCCGCCAGCCGCAAATTGTTCCGCTATTTACGGGAACTGGCCAGCCTGATCGACGACTAATCGGCCGGTTCGTCTGCAGCCGGTTCGATAGGGTCTACCGCCTCCGCGGCGGCTGATACCTCGGTGTTGACGGCGATCGGGGACTCTTCGCGCTGCTTGGGCGAGCCAAAAATACTGTCAAACTTCACCACGGGATCAGACCAGCTACCAGAGAGCCCGTAGACAGCACTGGACAGCGTGTTCATCTGGTTCTCAAACACTTTGCTCACCACGAACACGCCGGCGGCGACCGGCAGGCCACCGGCCAGCGCCGCAATCCAGGGCAAATTATTGGCAACCGGCAGGGTTACCACCATCTCACCATTCACCGATTGATCTGCCACCGTACCCAGACCGGAGAGCTGGAACCGGCTGGAACGCCCGCGCACATCAAGGCTCTCCACGTCGATCACCCCGCCACCCAGATTGACCTGGCCTGTGAACGTGTCGAAGGGTATGCCCGAGGTAAACATGTCGGAAATATCCAGTGACAACTGACTGACTACATGCGCCAGATTAAGAATAGAGATAACCCGCAGCGTGCCCTGGGCTGCGGCAGAGGTTTCGGTGAAGCGCCCCTCACCGACAGCGATATCAAAATCCCCTTCCATGGCAGCCAGGCCCACATCGGTGGGTGCCCCCGGCCAGCTTAGGTCCAGGGTAAAGCTTCCGCCGCTGGTTTCGAGCACCTTTTGGTAACCCAGGCTACCCAGCACCGCTCCGAAATCTTCGAACTCCAACACTCCGCTGAAGGCACTGGCACTGCCCTCTGAATCACGACGCCAACTCAATTGGGCCGGCTGCGGATCGCCCAGCAACATCTCAAACAGATCGGCTTTGATGTCGCGGAAGTACAGTGTCTGGCCTTCGGTAGCCGTCACAAAGGACAGAGCGCCGATGTCCTGCTCCCCGTCCACCAGCGTATCGACCGCGACTTTGAAATCAGGCAACTGCCACGCTTCGCCAGCATGGGGCTGCGACAGGGCCTCGAAGCTCAAGCCATCGAGCCCGGCCAGATCGAGGTAATCCAACTGCAGGTCAGTCTGCGATAAATCGGCGGCCAGCGTGCCGCTGCCCCGTAGCCAGTCCGCCCGGACTGCCAACTGCCATTCCTCAACACCCTGTGTTGCGGACAACACCACGCGATCTACCTGTTCACCCAATACACGTAGGCGCCCTACTTCCAATTCCTCGACCCGCAGCGGTAACCACGCATTTTCCGCCTCGCTACTCGCCGCATCACCGGCGATGTGTCGACCAAAGAAGCCCAGTAGGGCCTGATCCTCCAGCAGTGGTGTATAACCACTGATCGACAGGTAGCCCTGCGGCACGGCAACCGGCACCCGGCCCAGTCCCAGCGCGGCTCCCGAAATTCCCTCGCCCGCCAGGCCCAGAGACAGGTAGAGCTGCTCATTGAGATCGAGCGCCAATACGCGGTCATCGCCCGCGAGAGGAACACCGAGGGACAGACGGCCACGGTCGCCCGTGCGCTTACCCCAGGGTTCGGGTAGATCCAGGTCCACATCCAGTAAATCGGCCTGTAACAACAATGCGGACGTGTGATCCGGAGGCACCAGTATCTGCGCGGATACCGGCGCTACACCCTCGGCGAGCCCGATCAGATCGAGGTCCAGCCAGTTGCGTAAATCGCTGGCGTCTATACGCGTATCGATATCCACCTGTACCATTTCGCGGGCGGGATCCGGACTGGTGCCGAACGCCGTCCCAGGGAACACCGGGGCCGGCTGCTGACTCACCTGAGCCTGCAATGGCTGCCCCCACATCGCGCCGGTCAGGTTGCGAGACGAAAATCCTTCACCGGTGTGATAGGCCAGCGCGCCTTCGATATCGGTCAGGGTCAGATTGGCCGGTTGCAACTGCAGCGTCACCCCTTCCCAGTCGCTTTGTACGTCAACATCTACTCGGCTGACGTCGGCCAGGTTCATGGCCAGGTCGAGCCGCGTACGCAGCGGGCCGGACGCCTGCCACTGGGCGAAAGCGTTACCGGCCAGGGCAGACAAGGGGGAGTGGTTGACTACAGACAGGGCGTCATCAGCTTCGCCATTGGCCTCGGCCGCAAGGCCGAGTTGCAGGCCATCATCGGCCATCCAGGTTTCGGCGGATAAATAACTGACCACGGAATCATAAAGCCGCGCCTGTTCGGCCCAGACGCTGACTTCGGCATCATCCACCAACAGCAATCCGGCGAAGTCCTCCACCAGTGGCCAGTCTGCGTGATAACGCACGGCAGTATCGTAGACATCAAAGAACAATTGCACGGTGCGGGTTCGGCCCGCCTGAGGCCGCAAACTGCCTCGCCAGATAAAGGCGCCCTCGCGAATCGCCCCGTGCAGCACCGCGTCGTCCAGCCAGTCCCGCAAGCCGCTGTCCAGGGTCTGCGGAATAAACTGGTCTCGATAGCGCGCATCCGTATCCGAGATGCCAATGGCCAGGTCCATCTCGAGGCCAACCTCACTGGGTTTCAACGGAATGTTGAGACCGAACAGCGCGTTGGCCGTGCCGGCCTCTGCCTCGGCAGTGAGCACTGAAGTGGACAACACCACGGCCTCCTCATCCCAGTCCACATGGAGGGTGCCGTGCACGTTATCCAGTTGCAGCGGGGCGCGGTACACCGTGGGGAAGAACATGCCGAAGCGGTCGCTGTCGAGAACGACCCGGCCGCGCGCCGGGTTTAACTCGGCATAGCCGGCGCCATTGCGAACGCCCGGTGAGCCGCGGAATGATTCCAGCGCCAGTTGTGACAATCGCGCCTGCACGCGCCAGTCTTCCAGCGGTGTATTCACATCGCTGCTATAGAGGGCCAGGCTGTCCAGTCGCCCCTGGGGGTCCAGGGCCTTCAGTACCTCGGCAGCCTTGTGGGGTAATACCGACGAATCGAGCAATTGCTCAACCCAGGGGCTGATGTCCACCCCCGTCAACTGCAGATCGAGGCTGTCGCCACGTAAGCTGACGCTGGCGCGGTCAAGGGCAGCGTGACTGTCACCACGGCTCAGGCGCAGGTCGTCAACGAACAGACGCCAGTCATCAGCGCCTCCTTCCAGTGCCAGTTCGGCGCGGCCGCGGTCCACACGCAAGGTGCCGAGCCCTTCATCCTGAGGCACCAGTAATACATCGTGCAGGGAGAGGTCACCCAACAGTGAGGACTGGCCCTGTTCCCAATCCAGCCAGAGTTCCAGCGCTACCCCACCGTCGAGTGTGAAGGGCAGCATGTCACTGGAAAATACGTGTTGCAGTGCTTCGAGGTCCTGCACCTGGGCACTGAGCCAGGCGCGCCCGTTCAATTGTTCCGGACGCAGCGGGTTCCCTACACCCCGGGCGATCAACTCCACCGTGGTCCCGGTGGCGCCGGCTACCAGTCGGGCGTGGGCACGGCGCTGACTGCCGCTGCGATCCAGTCCCATGTCGAGGCTGAACTGGCGCTGGTCGCCATTGGGAAGCTCGAGCAATAATTGATTGTCGCGCAGTTCAACCCGGGTCGCCTCCAGCAGGAACTCGGTCAGCCACTGGCTGGTGTCGCCGCCATCGCTGCCAAAGCCGGGCAGTTCGAAGCGTCCCTCTTTGGTAAGGCGCGCGTGCAAGGTGAGATCACCCAGGGTGACCTTTTGTAAATGAACCGTGCCACGACGCAAACTGCGCCACACATCCAGCGCCAGTCGGCCCTCCCCCAGCACCAGTGGTTTACCATCGCCACCGTCCAGCGTGATACCGCCCAGCACCAGTTCCGGGGTAAAACCGTGCCAGTCGCCCCGCACTGAACGGGCGGAAACGGCTACAGGCAGACGCGCATTGAGTTGCAGCAGGATGTCGTCCCCGAAGCGGGACACATTGGACATCAGATAGCGGCCGGCACTCACGTACACCGCCAGACTGACCACGGCAATGACGATGCCGGACCAAAGCAGACGATTGAGTTTGTGAATGAAAGCGTTTTCCACTGGCGTTCCGCGTGCCGTTTTGGCTGGGCCCGTATAGGTTACTTAGAACAGCACAATGTCGAACTGTTCCTGGCTGTAGACGGGCTCCACGCGGAAGCTGATCGTCTTGCCGGTGAATTCCTCGAGATCCGCAACACTCGCAGATTCCTCGTCCAGCAGGCGGTCCACCACTTCCTGGGCCGCCAGAACGATAATCGTATCATTTTCATAGGCCCGGGCATCGCGCATGATTTCACGGAAAATTTCGTAGCAAACGGTTTCAGCGGACTTCAACACTCCCCTACCGGAACAGACCGGACAGTCCTCACACAGCACATGCTCCAGGCTCTCGCGGGTGCGTTTGCGCGTGACTTCGATCAGGCCCAGATCAGATATCCCGGTGATGGCGTGGCGGGCAGGGTCGCGCTGCATGGCCTTTTCCAGTGCGCGATGGACCTGGCGGCGGTGTTCAGCGTCTTTCATATCGATGAAGTCGATGATGATAATACCGCCGAGGTTGCGCACCCGCAGTTGCCGCGCCAGTGCCACCGCCGCTTCGAGGTTGGTCTTGAAAATAGTTTCCTCGAGGTTACGACGACCGACGAAGGAGCCGGTATTTACATCCACCGTGGTCATCGCTTCGGTCTGGTCGATGATCAGGTAGCCACCGGATTTCAGCTCCACTTTGCGACTCAGGGCGCGACCAATTTCCTCTTCCACCCCGTGGATATCAAACAGTGGCCGTTCGCCGCTGTAGCACTCCAGCAGGGCGGCCACTTCGGGAACATATTCACCGCAAAAGGCCTGCAACTCCTCGAAGCACTCCCTCGAGTCAATGCGAATACGATCCAGCCCCGGCCGCGCCAGGTCGCGCACCGTGCGTTGATATAGCGGTAGATCCGCATACAGGCGCGTGGGCTTGTCGGCCGCGGCAGCTCGCCGGCTTACCGCCGCCCACAATCGCTGCAGATAGCGCAGGTCGGCCTGGATTTCCTCGAGCGTAACCCCCTCCGCGGCGGTACGAATGATGTAACCACCCTGCTCCGTCAGCGACTCCGCCGTCAGCGCCTCACCCAATAGCGCTTGCAGCCGGGCGCGCTCTTCGTTGTCATCGATCTGCTGGGAAATGCCGATGTGATTTTCCTGGGGCATAAACACCAGGTAGCGGGAGGAAACGGAAAGCGCAGTGGTCAGCCGAGCGCCCTTGCTGCCGATCGGGTCCTTGCTGACCTGCACCACAATTTTCTGCCCGTCGTGAAGGTAATCGCGAATGTTGTCGCTGGCCGGTTCACCATTGTCACGCGCGATATCGGATACGTGCAGGAAACTGGTCCGCTCACTACCGATATCCACGAACCCTGCCTGCATCCCGGGCAAAACCCGTACGACCTTGCCCGCGTAGATATTGCCCACCAAACCACGGCGCGCGCTACGTTCGATATGAATGTCCTGCAGCGCACCGTTTTCCACCACCGCGACACGGGTTTCCATGGGCGTTACATTGACCAGAATTTCCTCACTCATTGGTGTGCCTCCAGCCGTGTCTGGATGCCCTGCCCTGTCAGCAGGGCACGGGTCTCGCACAGTGGCAGGCCTACAACATTGCTGTAGCTGCCGTCGATGCGCTGCACAAAGGCCCCGCCCAGCCCCTGGATGCCGTAGGCACCCGCTTTGTCCCAGGGCTCGTCTGTATCGAGGTAGGACTCGCAACAGGTTCGCGTAAGGGGGATAAATTCCACCCGGGTTTCCACCACAATGCTGTGACAGTCATTGCCAGTGGCCAGTGCAACGGCGCTATAGACGCTATGCCAGCGCCCACCCAGCCGCGCCAGCATCGCCAGTGCATCCATGCGGTCCCGCGGCTTGCCCAGAATATCCTGATCGATAACCACCGCCGTATCGGCCGCCAGTACTCCCCCCGCACTATTGGGAACTGCAGCAGCTTTCTCCCGGGCCATGCGCTCCACATAGTCGGCCGGCGCTTCACCGGGATTGACGGTCTCGTCGATATCAGCCGGCTGGACGGTGAATGTCACACCCAACAGGGTGAGCAGTTCCCGGCGCCGGGGCGAGGCGGATGCGAGTATGAGTTCCAGGGGAGGCTCCCGTTTACAGTGTTTCGGGCAGTGTAGCGGCTGAAGCGGTTCAACTCACCTCGAAGGTGCGGCGGATTTTACGCAGCGACTGCATCACCACCGGCCACAGCAGGGCACTGGAAACGGCAGGCAACATGAACAGGGCGGTTTGCGCACCCGAGGCAGTCAGGGTTTCTACCCACTGGCAGACCAGTTGATTGATGCCCACCAACACGAAGACCACGCCCGACTGCTGCCACACATTGAACAGTCGCAAGCGCCGGTACAGCGCCAGCGACAGGGCGCTGACAATCGCCAGCGCCAGTGCGTTCTGACCGAGCACGGCGCCCTCCACTACGTCCAGACCAACGCCCACCACCAGCGCGGTGAACAGGCCCACGCGACTGGGCAGGGCAATGGTCCAGTAGATGAGAAACAACGCCAACCATTCCGGTCGCGCCCACAGCAACCACTGCGGCAGCGGCCAGATCGCCAGCAACCAGGCCAGCAGGAAAGTGAGCCAGATAATCCACAGGCCCTGGGGGCGCTGGTCCACGGTTTAGTCTCCGGCCTGCTCGGTGAACACCAGCAGCACGTGGCGCGACCGGTCCAGCGCCGCCGAGGGCCGGGCCTTGATGCGCGCGAAGGGTTTACCGGGATCGCGCTCAACGCTGATCACTTCAGCCACCGGATAGCCCACAGGAAACCGCCCACCGAGGCCGGAAGTAACCAGCAAATCGCCCACCCGAATGTCAGTAGTGGCCGCCACGTGCTGAAGCTCGAGCTCCCCCAACACACCGATACCTTCGGCGATGCCACGCACGCCATTGCGATTGACCTGAACTGGCACCGAATGGGTGGTATCCGTGATCAGCAGTACCCGGCAACTGTGTTCGCTGACCTGGGTGACCTGGCCGAGCAGGCCCTGTGCGTCGATCAGCGGCTGCCCGAGATAAACCCCGTCTTCCGCCCCTTTGTTGATGATCAACTGGTGCCGAGCGGGGTCGGGAGCAACGCCGATCAGTTCTGCCACCAGCACATCGTCTTCAACCAGAACGGCGGAATTCAGCAGGGCGCGCAGGCGAACATTTTCCGCCCGCAGTGCTGCCATCTGTAAGGTCCGCCCCTCCAGGATCAGGGCCTCGTGGCGCAGGCGCTCGTTCTCCTCCGCGAGGTCTTCACTGCTGCGCACACTCTCCTGGGTCCAGGCAGTAAAACGCGAAGGCAGGTCGGCGGCCCAGTACAGTGGGCGTGCAATGGTGTCGAGCGCGGCGCGGCTGGCGCCGAGCGCATTGAAACGGGCGTCGGCGAAAATCAGGGTCAGGGCCAGTATGACAGCAAGCAGTAAACGCAGGCCCAGCGAGGACTCTTTGGCGAATAAGGGCTTGATATTCCCTCCTCAGAGAGCGGGGCCACCAGCGACCCCGGCTCCGCGCGCCCTATTCGGTGGACAGCAGGTCAATGGTGCGGCGATCCATGCGTTCCATGGCCATACCACCGCCGCGGG
Source organism: Gammaproteobacteria bacterium (assembly GCA_030427085.1). Taxonomy (GTDB): domain Bacteria; phylum Pseudomonadota; class Gammaproteobacteria; order Pseudomonadales; family Halieaceae; genus JAUHXH01. The sequence goes on from JAUHXH010000001.1 coordinate 1,173,488, forward strand.
CAACACAGGTCAGGGGGTCGTCAGCCACGATCACCGGCAGGCCGGTCTCTTCTGCGACCAGGCGATCCAGGTCACGCAGCAGCGCACCACCACCGGTCAGGACAATACCGCTTTCGGCGATATCGGCGGCCAGCTCTGGTGGACTCTGCTCCAGCGCAGACTTCACCGACTGCACGATGGAGGTCAGCGGATCCTGCAGTGCTTCGAGGATTTCGTCACTGTTCAGGGTAAAGCTGCGGGGTACACCCTCCGCGAGGTTGCGGCCGCGAACGTCGATTTCGCGCAGTTCACTGCCGGCAAAGGCGCAGCCCACTTCCTGCTTGATACGTTCCGCGGTGGCATCGCCAATCAGGCTGCCGTAGCGGCGGCGCACATGGGAGACAATGGCCTCATCGAAGCGGTCGCCGCCGATCCGTACCGAATCGCGATAAACCACGCCGTTGAGTGAGATGATGGCGATCTCGGTGGTACCACCGCCAACGTCCACCACCATGCAACCCTGGGCCTCTTCCACATCCAGTCCGGCACCGATGGCCGCCGCCATGGGCTCTTCGATCAGGCGCACGTCACGGGCGCCGGCACCGTAGGCAGATTCCTTGATGGCGCGGCGCTCCACTTGCGTGGACATGCAGGGCACACAGACCAGTACCCGGGGGCTGGGACGAATGAACTTGCTCTCGTGCACCTTGGCAATGAAGTGCTGGAGCATTTTCTCGGTCACTTCGAAGTCGGCGATAACGCCGTCCTTGAGCGGCCGGATGGCAGTGATATTGCCCGGGGTACGGCCCAGCATACGCTTGGCCTCGGCACCCACGGCCTCAATGATTTTCTGGCCGTTGTGGACGCGAATGGCAACCACCGAAGGCTCATCGAGAATGATGCCCTGGTCGCGCACATAAATGAGTGTATTGGCGGTTCCAAGATCGATGGAAAGATCGTTGGAGAACATCCCGCGCAGTCGTTTGAACATGAATTGTTACTACCTTGTGAACAGCGCCTGCAACCTTTCCGGTGATGCGGGCCTGGCGCGCCCGGCCACACCCGTTTTGTAGTTTTTTATTGCCGGGAAAAGGGCGCTTTTGCGGCGATTTAAATGATCGCGCAACTGTATCAACCGAAGGGATTTTGGGCAAGGCGCAAATATGATAACTTTGCTGTTTCGCCCCGCGAAACCTCCCCGACACGGTGCCTGCGTGATACCCTGCGCCCCGCTGACTGCACCGTCACAGGAACACCATCACAGGAAAGCGCCCCAGATGGCTATTGAACAAGACGAGATCGAAAAGATCGCCGAACTCGCCCGATTGCGGATCCCGCCCGGTGAAATCAACGAGCTGACCGAACGGCTTACCGGGATTCTCGCCCTGGTTGACCAGCTCCAGGCTGCCGACACCAGTGGTGTTGAGCCCATGTCCAATCCGCTCGACGCGGTGCAACTGCTCCGCCCCGACGCTGTCACTGAAAGCAATCAGCGCGATGCCTTCCAGGCTATCGCCCCGGCGGTGGAAGAGGGTCTCTACCTCGTACCGCGCGTTATCGAATAGGTTTTCACATGCACGATTACAGTCTCGACCGACTGGCGCAGGGTTTGCGCGAGGGCGAGTTCAGCAGCGTTGAGCTCACCCGTAGCTACCTGGATCGCATCAGCGCGCTCGATGGGCAGTACAACGCCTTCATCACGGTGGATGAAGAAGCCGCGCTGGCTGCCGCAGCCGAGGCGGACCAGCGTCTGGCCACCGGCGATGCCACCGCACTGACCGGCATCCCCATTGCCCACAAGGACATCTTCTGCACCCGCAGCCTGCGCACCTCTTGTGGCTCGCGGATGCTGGACAACTTCGTACCGCCCTACGACGCCACCCTGATCCAGAAGCTCAATCAGGCCGGCGCCGTCATTCTGGGCAAAACCAACATGGACGAGTTCGCCATGGGCTCGTCCAACGAAAACAGCTACTACGGCCCGGTGCGCAACCCCTGGAACACCGAAACGGTGCCCGGCGGTTCTTCCGGGGGCTCCGCCGCCGCGGTGGCCGCTGGCCTGGCCCCCGTGGCGACCGGCACCGACACCGGCGGTTCCATCCGCCAGCCTGCGGCTTTTTGCGGCATCACGGGTTTGAAACCCACCTACGGCCGCGTTTCCCGTCTCGGCATGGTGGCCTACGCATCCAGCCTCGACCAGGCTGGCCCCATGGCCCGCAGCGCCAAAGACTGCGCGGTAATGATGAACACCATCGCCGGGCACGACCCCGCCGACTCCACCAGCGCCCAGGAAGTGGTCCCCGACTACTGCGCCAACCTGGAACAACCCCTTGAGGGGCTGCGTATCGGGCTGCCCAGGGAATACTTCGGCGAAGGGCTCCAGGGCGATGTGGCGCAAGTCATTGACGCCGCCCTGAAAGAGCTGGAAAAGCTGGGTGCCAAACTGCAGGAAGTGTCCCTGCCCCACAGCGCACTCACCATTCCGGCCTACTACATCATCGCGCCTGCGGAGGCCTCCACCAACCTGTCTCGCTTTGATGGGGTACGTTACGGCCACCGCTGCGAAGATCCCGCCGACCTGCACGACCTGTACACCCGCACCCGGGAGGAAGGTTTTGGCGCAGAAGTGAAGCGGCGCATTCTGGTGGGAACCTATGCCCTCTCCGCCGGTTACTACGACGCCTACTACAAAAAGGCACAACAGGCACGGCGCCTGATTCGCCAGGACTTCCTCGACTGTTTCGAGCAGGTCGACCTGATCGCCGGCCCCACTACCCCCGGTACCGCGTTTGCGCTGGGCGCCAAAACCGCCGACCCGGTGGCGATGTACCTGGAAGATGTCTATACGCTGGCGGCCAACCTCGCCGGACTGCCCGGCCTGTCCATGCCCGCCGGCCTCGCTGACGGCATGCCCGTGGGCCTGCAGTTGCTGGCGCCCCACTTTGCCGAACAACGTTTATTGCAAACGGCACATCTGTTCCAACAAACCACAGATTGGCACCAGCACCGACCGGCTGGCATTAAGGCGGGGGGGCAATCCTGATGCAGTGGGAAACCGTGATTGGCCTTGAGGTGCATCTGCAGCTGGCCACTCAGTCGAAAATCTTTTCCGGCGCCGCCACACAGTTCGGCGCCGAACCCAACACCCAGGCCTGCGCCGTTGACCTGGGCATGCCCGGCATGCTGCCGGTATTGAATGAAGAAGCAGTACGGTGCGCGGTCCTGTTCGGCCTGGGCATCGGGGCCGAAATCGGATTGCGCTCAGTGTTTGATCGCAAGAACTATTTCTACCCCGACCTGCCCAAGGGCTATCAGGTCAGCCAGTTTGAAGCACCCATCGTGGGCAAGGGCGAATTCGAAATCACCCTGTCAGACGGCAGCAGCAAACGCATCGGTATCACCCGTGCCCACCTGGAAGAAGATGCAGGAAAGTCCCTCCACGAGGACTTCCACGGCATGTCGGGCATCGACCTCAACCGCGCCGGCACGCCGCTACTGGAAATTGTGTCAGAGCCCGACATTCGCAGCGCCGAGGAGGCCGTGGCCTACCTCAAGACCCTGCACAGCCTGGTGACCTATCTGGACATCTCCGATGGTGATATGTCCCAAGGCTCCATGCGCTGCGATATCAACATCTCTCTGCGCCCGGTCGGCCAGGAAGAATTCGGCACCCGCGCCGAGATCAAGAACGTCAACTCCTTCCGCTTTGTGGAGAAAGCCATCCACCACGAGGTGGAGCGCCAGATGGATATTCTGGAAGACGGCGGCAGTGTGGTGCAGGAAACGCGCCTGTACGACGCCGATCGCGACGAGACCCGCTCCATGCGCTCCAAGGAAGTGGCCAACGACTACCGCTACTTCCCCGAGCCCGACCTGCTACCCGTGGTACTCGATGAAGCCTGGGTGCAGTCCCTGCGTGAAACCCTGCCGGAGTTGCCGGTGGAAAAACGCCAGCGCTTTGAGAGCCAGTACGGCCTGTCCACCTACGATGCTTCGGTTCTCACCGACAGCCGTGCGCTGGCGGACTATTTTGAAACGGTCGCTGCCGACTGCGGCGACGCCAAGATTGCCGCCAACTGGGTGCAGGTGGAACTGCTCGGTCAGCTCAACAAGAGCGAACTGGACATTGCCAACAGCCCGGTAAGCGCCGAGCAACTGTCTGGCCTGATCAAACGCATTCTCGACGACAGCATTTCCGGCAAAATCGGCAAGCAGGTGTTTGAAGCGATGTGGAACGGCGAGGGCGACGCCGATCAGGTGATCGAAGCCCGCGGCCTGAAGCAGGTCAGCGACACCGGGGCGCTGGAGGCCATGGTCGACCAGGTCATCGCCGACAACCCCGATCAGGTCGCGCAATACCTGGCAGCGGACGACGGCAAGCGCAAAAAGCTGGTGGGATTCTTCGTCGGCCAGATCATGAAGGCCTCCAAAGGCCAGGCCAACCCCCGCATGGTGAACGAATTACTCGCGCGCAAACTGGTTTAGGTTTGGGCGCATACGCATTGAGGATCACAGCAATGAGAAAAGACAAAGAGAAGGTACTGGATGAAGTCTGGACCGAAGATCGTATTCGCGGTTTTCTGGACGTGCGCTCCTACGATGCGACCGCAGAGGACTTCCACATGCTGCTCAAGGCCTACCAGAGCATGCGCGCCGAGGATTTCGAAATTTTCGTGAACATGTTCACCGAGGCGGGTCGCTCTGTGGACGCAACCGACCCGACCGGACGGACCGTGCTGTCGATTGTGGCTGAGCATCATCACGGCGGCCCCTATGCCGAGATCCTCGAAAAGGCCAGCGCCGCCTGAGGGCGCTCATTGGCTGAAGGCTCTCATTGGCTGAGGGCTCTCATTGGCTGAGGGCTCATTCTGGTTCTGGCTGAAGGCTCTCTCGGGCTGAAGGCTCTTTATCGCTGAAGGCTCAGTCCGGCCCAATCCGCCCTTTGCGGAAATGCTCCCGGTTGGCCTGTTTCTGTTCTTCACTTTTACGCAACAGGACGATCACCGCGCCAGTGCCACCCTGCTGCGGCCGGGCGCTGTGGAAGGCCATCACGCAGTCCATCTGTGGTAACCAGGCCTGGCAACAACCCTTGAGGATGGAGGCACGCTCCTGATCGGCCCGGCTCTCGCCTTTGCCGTGGATCAGCAGCACCGTTCGCAAACCGAGCCGCTGGGCTTCCTCAAAGAACTCAAACACCTCACGCCGCGCCCGCTCCACGCTCATCCGGTGTAAATCGAGCCGCGCCTCAGCTTCGTAGCGCCCCTGTTTGAGCTTGCGAAACACACCGTTCTGGACACCGGGGCGTTTGAAATCCAGCACATACCAGTGGTCCAGCGGCTCAACGCCGTGTTCAGCCAACAGGTTGCGATCGGTTTCCGCCGCCGTCACCGCCGCGTCACGCCGCTGCTGCAAACTGGTGTTGTCGGCCGCACCTCGCCGCAGCGCCACTTTCCCGCTGGGGCGGTGGCGGGTTACGTCTGCCATCTCGCTGGCGAACAGGTCGTCTTCTTTCATGGCAGTGCTTGTACATGTTGCGGGTGTCGATATCATGGATTATAGAGAGTTGCGTCAGCGGGGAGAACTGCATGGACCCATTAGCGGATCGCTGCCCCCTGTGTCAGGGGGACAACCATTGCGCGGTAGCCAGCAACGAGGCCGCATCAACGTGCTGGTGTATGACAGCAGAGATTTCCCCCACTGCACTGCAAGCCATTCCCGACCACCTGCGCGGTGTTCGCTGCCTGTGCGAACGCTGCGCCTCCCATGAGAGCAAAATCATTGAACGGTAACCTGGTCCACGGTGCGAACTACCTGGTACGTGGCGCAAAGATGCTGCCACACCCTCGCCTGCGCGCGTTTGTGCTGATCCCGCTGTTAATCAACCTCATCATCTTCGCCACACTGTTGGGGATCGCGTTCAGCTACATCTCGGACTGGATCGACGGCATGATGGCAGCGATCCCCGAATGGCTATCCTTTCTCGAGTACATTTTGTGGCCCATCGTGGGCCTGGCGGCGAGTTTGTTTACCGGCTACCTGTTTACCGGTGTGGCGATCATGATCGCGTCGCCCTTCAATGCCCTGCTGGCAGAAAAGGCCGAGGAACTGGTAACCGGCCAACCGGTCGATGCGCTGGAAGGCCTGGGCGCTGCGCTGGCCTCGATCCCCCGGGGCATCGCCCGGGAGCTGCGTAAACTCTGGTACTACCTGCCCATGTTTGCCTTCGTCCTGCTGTGCTCGCTGTTGCCAGTGGTGAACGCTGTGTCACCGCTACTGTGGTTCGGCCTTGGCGCCTGGATGATGAGCATCCAGTACCTGGACTACCCGATGGACAATCACCAACTCAGTTTCGCCGATGTAAAAGAAGCGGTGCGCAGCCGGCGCCTGTCCAGCCTGGGTTTTGGCGGCGTAGTGGCATTGATGACCGGGATTCCCATCCTCAACTTTTTTGTTATCCCGTCAGCCGTCGTAGGCGCCACGCTGTACTGGTGCGAGGAGTTGCGCGGGCCGCGCAGCCCGCGCGCCCGTCACTGACACGCAAAGGCGCCCGTCAATAACGTCCGCGGACGAAAGTACTCGCAAAAGACCCTTTATTATGTAGGGAAATACGACTAAAATTTGCGGAGCAGTTTCCCGGTCACTTCGGTTGCAAACCGCTTGGCCGAAAATGGGGCTGCAACCAGAAAAATACGCGATACAGGCAGGGAGACATTATACCCATGTTGAACCACACGTTCGGCTTGCTGGTTCGCCCCAGCAAACAATGGCAAATCATCGCGGATCTGCCCGCGGGCACCTTCAATACACTGCTGCTCTACCCTGCACTACTCGCCATCCTCCCTGCGGTCGCCTGGTTTTACGGCACCAGCCAGGTCGGTTGGACGATAGGCCACGACGACTCGCCCACGAAATTGACGGTGGAGAGTGCGCGCACCATCAGCTTCCTGTTCTACTTCGCCATGCTCGGCTGTATTGCAGTGATCGGCTATTTCATTCACTGGATGTCCCACACCTACGGCGCCGAATCCTCCACGCTCAAGGGCATCATCATCGCCGGCCTCACCGCCACGCCCCTGTTTATCACCGGCCTGGTGGGCATTTACCCCCTACTCTGGCTGGACCTGCTGATCGGCGTTGCCGCTATCAGTTGGTCGGTCTACTTGCTGTACCTGGGCATCCCCATCGTGATGGATATCCCCGAGGAACGCGGCTTCCTGTTTTCCAGCGCGATCCTCGCCATCAGTCTGGTGATCCTGGTCTGCCTGATGGTGGGCTCGGTGATCCTCTGGGATTTCGGCGCCGCGCCGGCATTCACTGACTAGTGGCCATCGCCTAAACCTTTTGCCAAGCAACGGAATTTCATCATGAGCGAACTCAATTCCGCCCTCGAGCACCCGAAGTACAATTACAAGGTCGTGCGCCAGTTTGCCGTGATGACGGTGGTCTGGGGTATCGTCGGCATGCTGGTAGGGGTGTGGATCGCCGCCCAACTGGCGTGGCCGGCACTGAATTTTGACCTGCCCTGGTTGAGCTTTGGTCGGCTGCGCCCCCTGCACACCAACGCGGTGATTTTTGCCTTTGGCGGCAGCGCCCTGTTCGCCACTTCATACTACGTGGTGCAGCGTACCTGTCAGGTCAGGCTGATTTCCGACAAGCTGGCCGCTTTTACTTTCTGGGGCTGGCAGCTCGTTATCGTCGCGGCAGCCATCACACTGCCTCTGGGCTGGACCAGTTCCAAGGAATACGCTGAGCTGGAATGGCCAATCGATATCCTCATCGCTGTGGTCTGGGTCAGCTACGCCATCGTGTTCTTCGGCACCATCATGAAACGCAAGGCCGAACACATCTACGTCGCCAACTGGTTTTACGGCGGCTTCATCGTCACCGTGGCGGTGCTCCACATCCTGAACAGCCTGGCCATTCCGGTCAGCATGACCAAGTCCTATTCAATCTACGCTGGCACTGTCGACGCCATGGTGCAGTGGTGGTACGGGCACAATGCCGTGGGCTTCTTCCTCACTGCGGGCTTCCTCGGCATGATGTACTACTTCGTGCCCAAGCAGGCTGAGCGTCCGGTGTATTCCTACCGACTATCGATCGTGCACTTCTGGGCACTGGTGGCGGTTTACATCTGGGCCGGCCCGCACCATCTCCATTACACCGCCCTGCCCAACTGGGCCCAGAGCCTGGGCATGGTGATGTCCATCATTCTGCTCGCGCCCTCCTGGGGCGGCATGATCAACGGCATCATGACCCTGTCCGGCGCCTGGCATAAGCTGCGCACCGACCCCATTCTGCGTTTCCTGGTGGTCAGCCTGTCCTTCTACGGTATGTCTACCTTCGAAGGGCCGATGATGTCGATCAAAACGGTCAACGCGCTGTCGCACTATACCGACTGGACCATCGGCCACGTGCACTCGGGTGCGCTGGGTTGGGTTGCAATGATCTCCATCGGCGCAACCTACCACCTGATACCCATCCTGTTTGGTCGTCAGCGCATGTACAGCATCGGCTTGATCAACGCCCACTTCTGGATGTCCACTATCGGCACTGTGCTGTACATCGCCTCCATGTGGGTCAACGGCATCATGCAGGGCCTGATGTGGCGTGCCTACAACCAGGACGGCACCCTCACCTACACCTTCGTGGAATCCGTTGCGGCCAGCCATCCCGGTTATCTGGTACGTCTGGTGGGCGGTTTCATCTTCTTCGCCGGCATGCTGGTCATGGCCTACAACATGTACATGACGGCAACCCGCGACACGGTGGAAGAAGAGGACGAACAAGCCAACGCCAACACGGCGCCGGCCTGAGGAGAGCAGCATGAGCAATAGCACGAGCAAACACCAGAAGATCGAAACCAATATCGGGTTGATGATCGTTCTGACCATCGTTGCAATCAGCTTCGGCACTCTGGTTGAGCTGTTCCCGCTGCTGTTTGGCCAGCAGGTGAAGGAGCCCATCGCTGGCCTGAAGCCACTGCCGGCACTGGCGCTGGAAGGGCGCGATATCTACATTCGCGAAGGCTGCAACACCTGCCATTCCCAGATGATTCGACCCCTGCGTGCTGAAACCGAGCGCTACGGCCACTATTCGGTAGCGGGTGAATTCGTTTACGACCACCCCTTCCTGTGGGGCTCCAAACGCACCGGTCCCGATCTGGCGCGGGTGGGCGGACGCTACAGTGACGACTGGCACCGGGCCCACATGTACAACCCGCGTGATGTGGTACCGGAATCGGTCATGCCCTCCTACCCATGGCTGTTCCAGAATGCGATCGACGCCGGCGAAACCGGCAAGAAAATGGCCGCATTGCGCAAGGTGGGGGTGCCCTACACCGATGAGGACATCAACGGAGCCGCCGCGGCAGTAGAGGGCAAGATGGAAATCGACGCCATGGTGGCCTACCTGCAACAACTGGGCACCCTGGTGCAGACACGGCGCTGATCGAATGGATATCAACGACCTGCGCGGCCTGAGCACACTGCTGTTGCTGATTGCCTTTCTGGGCGTGTGTTTCTGGGCCTTCAGCAGTAAACGAAAGAAAGCATTTGAAGAGGCTGGCCGCCTACCCTTCGCCGACGAAGACGAGGCCGCCCAATCCCACCAGGAGGATGAGACGAAATGACAAGTTTCTGGAGCCTTTGGATAATCATCCTCACCACCATCACACTGGTGGCCATGACCTGGATTCTTGTGGGGAACAAAAAACCACGCGAGCGGGAAACTTCCCAGACCACAGGTCACGAGTACGACGGTATCGAGGAACTGGATAACCCCCTGCCCTTCTGGTGGTATCTGATGTTCCTGGTGACCATCATCTGGGGCGTGGGCTACCTGATTATCTATCCCGGCATGGGTAACTACCCGGGCCTGTTGGGGTGGACGCAGGAAAACCAGCACGAACGCCAGGTCGCCGCCGCCGAAGAACAATATCGCGAAATGCGTGACCGCTATCTCGCCATGCCCATCGAGGAAATAGCCCAGGACCCGCAGGTGCTACGCATGGGGCAGCGGATGTTTGGTAACAACTGCGCCCAGTGTCACGGTGCCGACGCCGCGGGCAGCTATGGCTTCCCCAACCTGACCGACGACGACTGGATCTATGGCGGCGAGCCAGACACCATCACCGCCACCATCGAACACGGCCGCCAGGCCGCCATGCCTGCCTGGGGCAGCATCCTGGGTGATGAAGGCGTAGCCAATGTGGTGGCCCACGTGCTGACACTGAATGGGCGCGACGCCGACGAAAACGCCGCGGAAGCGGGTGCGCAGGTTTTTGCCACGTATTGTGCCGCCTGCCACGCGGCGGACGGTACCGGTATCGCCGCGATGGGCGCTCCCAACCTGACCAATGGCATCTGGCTCTACGGCGGTACGGAATCCAACCTCGCCCACTCCATCCGCGCCGGCCGCAATGGCGTGATGCCCGCCTTTGGTGAGCAACTCAGCGAGGACAAAATCCACATCATCGCCGCCTATGTTTACAGCCTGAGCCACGGCCAGGGCAGTAACTAAGTCGCGCCAGCGTACCTGATTGTTTGCGCGGCCCTCGGGTCGCGCCCTCACGCCAGCGGTATAGAGCATGTCCACAGACGATCGCATCGACGTACAGGAAGTTGTGCCCGAGGAAGTGGGCGAACTCGACGTTACCCAGCACCGCGAGAAAATCTACACCCGTCGTATGCAGGGCTTCTTCCAACGCATACGTTTGTACACCGGCTGGCCCCTGCTGCTGGGCTACTTCCTGCTGCCCTGGTTCAATATGGAGGGGCGGCAAGCGGTACTGTTTGACCTGCCCGAGCGCAAATTCCACATTCTTGGCCTGACCCTGTGGCCCCAGGATTTCCCGCTGCTGGCAGCGCTGCTGATCATCGCCGCCTTTGCCTTGTTCGCAGTGACCACCGTAGCCGGCCGTATCTGGTGTGGTTACACCTGTCCGCAAACCGTGTGGACCAGCATTTTCATGTGGATCGAACAGAAAACCGAGGGCAGTCGCAACCAGCGCATCAAGCTGGACAAGGCGCCCTGGTCCGCTGAAAAAGCCGTCAGGAAAGGCAGCAAGCATCTGGGCTGGTTGGGCGTCTCGGCCGCTACCGGCATTACCTTCGTCGGCTATTTCTATCCGATACGGGAATTGTGTTGGGAACTGCTGACCTTTAGCAGTGGCCAGTGGCAGTACGCCTGGACTGTGTTTTTCACGCTGGCCACCTACATTAACGCGGGATGGATGCGCGAACAGGTCTGTTTGCACGTGTGTCCCTATGCGCGGTTCCAGTCTGTGATGTTCGATCACGATACGCTGATCGTGTCCTACGATCCCAAACGTGGCGACCCCCGTGGCTCGCGCAAGCGCGGTATCGATCCGCGCTCAATCGGAGTGGGCGACTGTATCGACTGTGAACTGTGTGTGCAGGTCTGCCCGACCGGCATCGACATTCGCGATGGACTGCAATATGAGTGTATTGGCTGTGCACTGTGTATCGATGCGTGCAACTCCATCATGGACAAGATGGAATATCCACGCGGCCTGATTCGCTACACCAGCGAAGCCGAATTGGAGGGCGAGAAAACCCACTGGCTACGGGGCCGGGTCATCGGTTATTTCCTGGCGCTGGTTGTGATGACCGGCGTTTTCGCGGCCTACCTCCTGACGCGTGTACCGCTGGAACTGACCGTCATCCGCGACCGAACCCAACTTTATGTCACCAATCAGCAGGGTGAAATTGAAAACATCTACACGCTGCACCTGGTGAACATGGACCCCATCATGCACGAGTTTGAAATCAGTATTTCCGGCTTGCCCTCGGCGCGCATTGTCGGTCAAACCTTGTATACGCTGAACGGCGGCGAGGTGTATACCATCAACCTGCGCGTGGCCTCGCCACCCGAAGCCCTCACCGTACCCAGCAGTGAACTTGTGTTTCACGCGGTTGCCACCGATGATGAGAAGCTGGTGACTGAATCTGAAAGCCGCTTCCTGAAACCGATACGATGACAAGTTCCCTGACACCCCTGTCCCAACACAGCGAGCCGCCGTGGTACCGACAGTTCTGGCCCTGGTTTCTGATCATTCTGCCGGGCACGGTAGTGATCGCCGCCATTGCCACACTGTGGATCGCTATGGAGGGCGCCGATGACCTGGTAGTGGACGACTATTACCGTGACGGCCTCGCCATCAATCAGGAACTGGCTCAGCAGCAACGCGCAGCGGAACTCGGTTTGGCAGCCACACTGACTCTGGCACAAAACGGATTGATGGCCGCGCTCTCGACGCCGGTAGATGATCAACAGCTCACACTGCATGTGTCGCACCCGATGGAAGCCGATCGCGATTTCGAGCTGACACTGCAACGGATCGACGCCCAGGTCTTCAGCGCACCGCTGGCCACTGAACTGCATGGCCGCTGGCACTGGGTGCTGCGTTCACCGGCTGGTGGTTGGCGCCTGGACGGGGAACTGTGGGGGAACGGTGAACAGCGCCGCCCCTGAGGCGCTGGCCTCCCCTTCTCCTGACCGGACCGCTTGCTTTCACTGCGGCGAAACCGTACCGCCGGGGATTGAGCTCAGCGTTCACATCGACGGGCAAGCCCGACCGATGTGCTGTCCCGGTTGCCGTGCGGTGTCGCAGCTCATCCACGACTCCGGCATGGACCGTTTTTATCGCCAGCGCAGCGCACATAACCTGCGGCCCGAAGCACCCGACCCGGAAGCAACTTCTCGTTACCGCATCTACGACGACCCCGAGATAGCCGGCACTTTTTGCACGGCATCGCCCGAGGGCAAACGCGAAGCCAACCTGTTACTGGGCGGATTGACCTGCGCCGCCTGCACCTGGCTGGTAGAACACAGCCTGAAGCGCCAGGCCGGCGTGGATGATGCCGTGGTCAATCTGGCACAGCATCGGCTCCGCATACGCTTTGACGCCGAGCAAGTCGCGCTGAGCGAGTTGTTCCAGCGCATAGAAGCACTGGGCTACACCGCGCGGCCCTTCACCGGCGACCAGCGACGGGAGCAGGCACTGCGCGAACGCAGGTCGGCCCTGCGCGCGCTGGGTGTGGCGGGGGTTGGCATGATGCAGGTTGGCATGTTTGCGATTGCGCTGCACGCCGGAGACCTGCAGGGTATGGAACCACAGTACCAGCGCCTGCTTCGCTGGGTAGCCCTGCTGGTGTGCTCTGCTGTGGTGTTTTATTCCGCCCGGTCTTTTTTCACCACTGCTTGGCGCCACCTGCGCCACGGCGCGCTGGTGATGGATTTACCCGTGTCCATCGCCATCGGCCTCGCCTACAGCGCTAGCGTGTGGGCCACCGTCAGCGGCACCGGCCAGGTGTATTTTGATTCGGTGGTGATGTTCACCTTCTTCCTTCTTCTGGGGCGTTTTATCGAACAGCGCCTGCGACAGCGATCGGTCTGGGACTGGAGTGATGCCGAGGAGGCATTGCCCGCCGTCGTTCGGCGTTGGGACGATGGCAGCTGGTCCAGCGTCGCCCGGCAACAGTTGCGCCAGGGCGACCGGATTCTGGTTCCACAGGGAGAGATTATTCCGGTAGACAGCACCGTCGTCTCGGGGCAAAGCAGCGCCGACGAAAGTGCCTTTAACGGTGAACACCTGCCCCGGCCACTAATCAAGGGGGACCCTGCATTTGCCGGCACACTAAACCTGGAATCAGCGCTGGAACTGGAGGTGCTCGCGGAATACCGGGACAGTCGTCTGGCAGCCCTGCAACGCTCGGTGGAACTGGCGCATGAAGAGAAACCGGCACTGGCCCGCCTGGCCGACCGGCTGTCGGGTTACTTCGTGGCGGGCGTGCTCGTTACCACGTCTATCACAGCGCTGTACTGGTGGCAGGTAGAGCCCGCTCGCACCCTGTGGGTTTGCCTGTCAGTGTTGGTGGTGGCCTGTCCCTGCGCACTGGCATTAGCCACTCCCGCCGCCCTGAGTGGGGCCGCCACCGCCCTTCGCCGGGCGGGTATTCTGGTGCACGGCGAAAATGCCCTGGAAACCTTGCCGCGCGTCACCCATCTGGTATTTGACAAGACCGGCACGCTCACCCAAGGGGCGTTTTCCCTTGAACATGTCGCACCTTTGAGCAATCTGGAACCGGATCAGTTCCTGCCGCTGTGCGCGGCATTACAGGCCTGGTCCTCCCACCCGGTGGCGCAGGCCTTTGGTCATATCACTCCGGACAGCGATGTTTGGGAAGTAGAGTACTTGCCTGGGCTCGGGCTGTCCGGTCGCTGGCAACACGAACCCGTCCGCCTCGGTAGCGCCGCATTCTGTCGTGAAATAGCGCCCACACTGCCGGACGCGCCTGACCAACCACTTTACTGGATCGCGCTGGTCAGCGCCGGTCGCCCGCTGGCATGGCTGGGATTGCACGATGCGCCACGCCCGGATTCCGCCGCGATAGTTGCCGCGGCGCGCTCGCAGGGGCTCGAGGTAGCACTGCTGTCCGGCGACAGTTCCAGTCAGGGGCCATCGATTGCCAACGTCCTGGGCATCGATCGCGCTCTGTTCGGTCTCGGCCCAACCCGGAAGCAGGCACAGGTTGCGCAATGGCAACAGGCCGGCGCTGTGGTTGCGATGGTGGGTGATGGCCTCAACGACGCGCCCGTGCTGGCAGCAGCCAACGTTTCTTTCGCCGTGGCCAATGCCACTGACCTGGCCCGGGCCCAGGCGGACCTGGTGATCACCGAACACCGCCTGGACCGCGTGCTCTACGCGTTCACCGTGGCAAGGCACTGCCGCGACATTTTGAAGCAGAACCTGCTCTGGGCGCTGGGTTACAATGTTGCCGCGATTCCACTGGCCGCAGCGGGCTGGATTCCTCCCTGGGCGGCCGCCATCGGCATGTCGGCCAGCAGCCTGGTGGTGGTGGCAAACTCCCTGCGCCTGAACCGGCGCGCGGTCGACTGAAGGTGTCATGGAAAGTCTGTATTTGCTGATCCCCGTTGCGCTGGTGTTTTGTGCCCTGGCGATCAAGTTACTGCTGTGGGCAATCGACTCCGGGCAGTACGACGACCTGGACAAGGAGTCCTGGCGGATTCTGTCGGACGAAGACGACGACGGCGACACCAAACCCTGAGATGCCTGCGGAACTCACTATTCTCAGTGCCCTGCTGATCGGCCTCGCGGGCGGTGGTCACTGTCTGGGGATGTGCGGTGGCATCGCTGCCGGACTCGGTATGGGTAGCACCAATTCGACAGTGCTCACCCTCGCCTACCATGTTGGTCGCCTGCTCAGTTACACCCTCTTAGGTGCCTTGCTCGGCGCGGCTGCCGCCAGTATAGATGTCAACAGTTCGCTGATGGTGTTGCGCTACCTCGCCGGCATACTGCTGATCGCAATGGCCTTGTCCATTATCGGTTGGTGGAGCCCACTGCAGTGGCTGGAGCGCGCCGGGGGAGTCCTCTGGCAACCAGTGCAATCACTGGGCAGGCGGTGGTTTCCGCCAAAGCGCTGGCCACAGGGGCTGGCGCTGGGATTGTGCTGGGGCCTGATGCCCTGCGGATTGATTTACAGCAGTCTGGCCTGGGCGGCCACCAGCGCCAATGCGGCGCACAGCGCCCTGCTGATGTTGTGTTTTGGGCTGGGTACACTACCCGCCATGTTGGCGGTCAGTTTCAGCGCGGCGGGAGTACAACAGTGGCTGCGCCGCCGGGAGTTCAAGCTGGCGATGGCGCTGGTACTGGCACTGTCCGGTGCCTGGACCCTGTATGTCACCTGGCAACACAGCGGCCACACCGGTAATGCAATGGGCGATACGCCGCACTCACACCACCTTCATTAAAGCTGCATTAGAGCTGCACTAGCGCTGCCCGTTACTCCCAAAGCGCCGTTTGATGTCGGCCACAACCGGATAGCGCAATACCATCGAGGTTGACCGTGACGACATAGGGGAATTGCGCCCCGCTCATGCTGTCAGCACAGAGCGCTTCGGTAAAGGTCACTACGACATCGTGATCCTCATTCCCGGCGGTGAATCGTACCCCCTCCGCCAGGATCTCGCGGGTATGATCGAGCAGCAAAATGCGCGTGGCACCATAATTGCCCTGATAGAGCATCGGCCCACTGTCCTTTACTTCTATCGACCACCCCGGCTCATTGCCCACGCCGCGAAAGGTTACCCCACGCCGCCAGGCATCCTCCCACGGCGCTTCCCGGCGGTTCAGGCGGCAGTCCAGCCGCTCATGCCCGGGACGCTCCAGCATTGCTTCATTGCCCTTGCTCCACAGGGAGATTCCGTCGCTCTCATAACGCACCCCTGAGCCGCTGCGCACCTGCCCGAGCACGAAGTAGCCCTCGGGTAACCACACGGCCAACTCGCCCGGCCCGGTGCGCGCCACCAGGCGCAGTTCCTGGCAGTCGTAAACCAGGGTTTTCGCGGTCTCTACCGGGGCCATTTCGCCGCCTGCGGTCTCTGTGTTTGATGATCCGGCGCAGGCAGTCATTACGACAGCGGCAAGCCCGGTGGAAAACAGTTTCAGCCGATCGGGCCAATCATTCATCGGGAATCTTCCTCCGGCAGGGAACGCGCATCCAGTGTGACTGGCCGATCGCGGCGCGACATGCGGCGCAACGACCCCAGCGTCAGTACCACCAGGCCAGTCCACACCAGCCCGAATGCAAGCAGGCGTTCCGGTGGCAAGGGTTCATTGAAGATCGCCACGGCAATCAACAACTGAGTGCTCGGCCCAATGTAGCCCACCAGGCCCATTGCCGTCAGCGGCATCAGGCGACTGCCGGCAATCGACGCCAGCAGTGGAACCACCGTCATCAGTCCAGCACCCAGCAAAAACACGTCAACACGCAGACCATGTTGACCGAGTCCGGCACCATCACGAAGCAGAAAAACGTACAGGGCAAAGGGCAACATCAACAGGGATTCCAGGCCCAATCCCGGCAGCGCCCCCACGGTAACACCTTTGCGAACTGCGCTATAAGTGCCGAAGGTAAAGGCCACACCCAAAGCCACCCAGGGTAACCCGCCCTGCGCCACAATCAATACGCCGACACCCAGTACCGCAAACGCTACCGCAACCAGCTTCAGCGGTTCGATGCGTTCGCGAAACACCACTAATCCCAGTGCCACATTCACCAGTGGTAGCAGGAAGTAACCCATGCTGGCATTACTGGTTTGGCCGTTACTGACTGCCCAGAGGAAGATGCCCCAGTTCCCCGCTGACAGTGCGGCACATGCGGCCAGAATGGCCATGGTTCGCGGCTGGCGCAGCCACTGCATGGTGCTACCCAGCTCGCGCATAAACCACAGGGTTAGCAAAAGGGTCGGCGCGGACCACACAATACGGTGCACCAGCAGGTCATTGGAATCCACTGGTGCGGTTTGCACCCAGTACAGAGGCGCCACGCCCCACAACAAGTGCGCGGTAATCGCGAGCAAGGTGCCGCGTGTGGTATCACTCATGGGTGTGCGTGGAGAAGTTGGAGGCGCTTCGGTCACAACAGGTTACTCACAATCATGCGCAGGGCCAGCAGCGTTACCAGCCAGCGAAACCAGCGCTGAAAATCGCGCTCGGGGATAAAACGGCGCAGACGGGTGCCCACCCAGGAGCCCGCGATCACTGCCACCGCAAGACTGGCGATCAGGGGCAACCACGAGGCAAAACTGAAACCGAGCAGGGCGAAGGCAACGGTGCGCAACACATGATTGAGGCTCATGTACACCGCTGTATTTACCACCAGCCAGTCGCGCTGCTTGCCAAACTGTAACATCACGGCCGCGCCGAGTGGCCCGGTGGCACCAGCCACCATACCAATGCCCGTCTGGTAAAAACCCAACAAACCGAGGGAGGCACGGCTGCCGCCCCGTACACCGGGCAGTTTCACCCAGGTAATCAGCAGGATAAATACACCCACGATTGCCGGTAACCAGGTTAAATCCAGACTCTGGTACACACCGCCACCCACAGCCGCACCCAATACTCCGCCAGCAATAACAGGAGGAACCAGGTGCCAGTCGATATGCCGCCAGCCGAGCAGCGCGCGGCTGCCATTACTCGCCAACTGTGTCACGGCATGTACAGGTAGTAGCGCCTGGGGAGGCACCAGGCCGGACATCAGCGTCATCAACAACACGCCACCACCCATGCCCAGTGCGCCGGCCAAACAGGAACTGAAAAAGCCGGCAGCTACCAGCCAGTATGCATCCAAGTGAAATCTCCGGGGAAAACGCGGTCTTTCGACCCTGGTCGAATTTACCTGACCGGGAGCCGCGACTACAATACACCTTTTGCGTTAGCCACGCTCCCGCCCGCCCCCACTGCGCGATCCGGGAAGGGAGCAACAGGAATTCCAGATGAGTAATTACGACTACGACGTACTGGTGTTGGGCAGTGGTCCGGCCGGCGAGTCGGCGGCCCTGAATGCCGCCAAACACCAGAAACGAGCCGCTGTTATCGAGCAAAATGCCCTGGTGGGCGGGGGCTGTACCCACCGCGGCACTATTCCGTCCAAGGCATTGCGTCACGCCGTCAAACAATTGATGCGCTTCAACAGCGGTAAACTGTATCGGGCCATCGGACAGATTCGCAAGATCCCCTACCCCACCATGCTCAGTGTGGCGGCCGGTGTGATCGAAAAACAGGTGGACATGCGCGCCAAATTTTATTCGCGCAACAATATCGAGGTGTTTCGCGGAGAAGCGAGTTTTGTTGATGACCACACCGTTCAGCTAAAGCTCCCGGACGGTGCGGTGGAGACAATCAGCGCACGCGACATCGTTATCGCGACGGGCGCCAGCCCGTACCACCCTGCCGACATCGACTTCAGTCACCCCCGTGTCTACGACAGCGACAGCATCCTCGATTTACAGCACACGCCACGGAAGATACTGATATACGGTGCGGGCGTTATCGGCTGCGAGTACGCCTCTATCTTCAGTGGCCTGGGCATCAAGGTTGAACTGATCAACAGCTTCGACTATCTGCTGGCCTTCCTTGACGATGAGATCTCTGTGGCGCTGAACTACCACCTACGCGACATGGGCGTGATGGTGCGCCACCGGGAGGAGTACGAAAAAGTCGAGGCCGACGACAACGGTATTACGCTGCACCTGAAATCCGGCAAGCGCCTCAAGGGTGACGCCCTGTTGTGGTGTAACGGCCGCACCGGCAACACCGCCGGCCTGAATCTCTCAGCCATCGGGCTTGAAGCAGATTCGCGTGGCCAGTTACAGGTTAACAAGCAATACCAGACAGACGTGGCCAATGTCTTCGCGGTGGGCGACGTAATCGGCTGGCCGAGCCTGGCCAGCGCCGCCTATGACCAGGGCCGCTCTGCCGCCGCCGTGGTGCGCGGCAAAGAAACTGTTCGCTATGTCGATGACGTGCCAACTGGCATTTATACTATTCCCGAGATCAGCTCGGTCGGACGTACAGAGAAGGAGCTTACCGAGGCCCGCATTCCCTTCGAAGTGGGCCGCGCCCTGTTCAAGGACACGGCGAGAGGCCAGATTTCCGGCGAAGACGTGGGTATGTTGAAAATCCTGTTCAACCCCGACTCCCTGGAGATTCTCGGCATTCACTGTTTCGGCGCCGAAGCGACGGAGATCATCCATATCGGCCAGGCCATTATGAAACAGGACGGGCCGGGCAATACGCTGCGTTACTTCATCACCACCACGTTCAACTACCCCACCATGGCCGAGGCTTATCGCATTGCGGCGCTGAACGGTTTGAACCGCCTGACGGGTTATTGATATCGCGATGGAGTGAAAAATACTTCCGTAAGAACCGCGATTAGTCGACCTCAGAAACCGGCAACCGCCGCAACAACTCCATCATCGCCCTGCCATTGTGGTAGGGCCCTTTCCAGAAGCCGGCCTTGTACCCGGTGCCGGCATCGGGGCCTTGTGCCCCATCGCTGTACCAGTGCCATTCACCCGCCTCGGCATCCAGGTGATGGGCCACGATGTAGTCCCAGAGTTGCTCACTGAATTGTAAATAGCGGGCCTCACCACTCAGGGCGTAGGCGTTCACAAAACCCACCATCGCCTCCGCCTGGGGCCACCAGACACTGAGCGACTCGTAAGGAGCACCCGCCTGATCGAAAGGCCGCTCCTCGATGAAGAAACCCGCCTGGTCCAGAGCTTTGTCTGCACACACCGACGCCATCTGCAGCACCTGCTGATGTACACGCTGCGTTAGCGCGTCATCGCCCAGCACCGTCACCGCCTCCCACAGTAGCCAGCTGCATTCAATGTCGTGGCCGAAACTGTAGGCGCTGGAAAGATCGCGTCCATCGACATCCAGGTATAAGCGCAGATGCCCTTCTTCGTTGATGAAACAGTCGCAGAGTAACTCGATGCCCTCTCGTAAAAAACGGCGGTGTGCAACGGATGGATCGAGTTCTGTAAGCCGGGTGACCGCCTCGACAATATGAAGGTGCGTATTCATGGACAGCGGCGCGGCGACATCGCGCTCACTCAAACGCATGGTACTGGCTGGCACCCAATCCCGATCAAAGGATTCCAGAAAACCCGGGCCAGAAGGGTTCCGCGCAACCTCTCGCAACAGCGCGGCGGTATCGCGCGCCAGCGTCCGAGCGGCCGAGTCGCCGGTGGCCTGTGCGTAGGTGCTAACGGCGTAGATAGCAAAGGCTTGTGCAAAGACCTGCTTGCGATCTGCCACCACTTGCCCCTGGTAGTCCACACACCAGTAGAAACCACCGTGCTCCGTATCCAGAAAACACCTTATCAGGTAGTCATAGGCGCGACGAGCCATGGACAGCGCGCTGACATCCCGGCGTGTCCTGGCCAGCTCACTGAAAAACCAGAGGATGCGCGTATTCAGGACAATGCCTTTGTCGGCGCCTTCCTGCACGCTCCCATCCCGGCCAACGCAACCGGCAAAGCCCCCGTGCTCGGCATCCAACGCCTCGTTGCTCCACCACCGGGCGATACGATTTAACTCTCGTTCACAGGCGCCAGGATCAGGCATGGTTCTGCATTTGGCGATTGGCGTTAATCAGCTCACAACGCTGGCGTACCGACTCAGCGGAGCGCAAGCCGTCCGGCGGAGTATGCAACACATAGTCTGTGAGTTGGGCCACGGACGAGGTGGCAACGTGAAGGCGAGTGTCGGAAGAGGCATAGTAGAGATAAACCGTGCCGTCCGGTGCCTCGATCCAGCCATTGCTGAATACCACATTGGACACATCCCCCACACGCTCGTCACCCAGCGGGGACAGCAGGTGCCCCGCTGGCCGGTGTGTAACCACCCAGGGACGGTCCAGTTCGGTCATAAACAGGTACAGCACGTAACGTAGACCCGCCGCAGTGTTGCGCACGCCGTGGGCGAGTTGTAACCAGCCGTGGTCCGTCTTGATGGGCGCCGGGCCGAGCCCGTTCTTCAACTCGTTGACCGTGTGGTAGACCTTCGGGTCCACCAGCACTTCTTCTTCGATACACGGCGCTGCCATGCTGTCGGTAAGCCCCCAACCAATTCCGCCACCGGCACCCACTTCGATGAAACCGTCCTGGCCACGAGTGTAAAGGCCGTACTTGCCCCCGACGAACTCCGGGTGCAGTACCACATTGCGCTGCTGGCCAGACTGCGTGATCAAATCAGGCAATCGCTCCCAATCAGCCAGGTCTCGGCTGCGCACAATGCCGCAGGCGGCAACAGCAGCGCTGGTATCTTCCGGGTAATTGGGGTCCTTACGCTCAGTACAGAACAGTCCGTAAATATAGCCATCTTCGTGTTGGACCAGACGCATGTCATACACGTTGACGTCCGGATCTGCAGTTTCCGGAATAACAATTGGCTGGCTGTGAAAACGAAAGCCGTCGACGCCGTTGTCACTCTCAGCGAGTGCAAAAAACGATTTCCTATCCACGCCTTCCACTCGTACTGCCAACAGATAGCGACCCTGCCAGTACAGGGCGCCGGCATTGAAGGTGGCATTGATCCCCAGGCGCTCCATGAAGAAGGGGTTGCGTGCGGGATCGAAATCGTAACGCCACTCCAGGGGCACATGGTCGGCTGTGACGACCGGATCACGCCAGCGAGTATAGATGCCGTTGCCCAGTGGCTCCGGGGTATTAGTCCGCGCCAGCAGGGTCTCCTGCGCAATCTGGAGTTGGCTGCGGCGGCGTTGGTACACGGACATGCGTAACGCCCTCTATGTGGTGATGATGAAAACGATGTTGCTTGCGGAGCATAATGTAACCGGTTACACTCCGCAACACCTGATTCACCGGCCTTCGTGAAATAATGCTACGTTGCACCGTGTCCACAGCGTTAATCGACAGACCTTAACGATTGCGGCGAAGAACCCGGACTGGCACACAGGACGTCACCATGTCGAACATCAGAGAAGTCTCCCGCGTCGCCGGCGTTTCCACCGCCACTGTTTCGCGCGCCTTGAGCACACCGGACAAAGTCTCTGAGAAAACCCTGAAAAAAGTCTACGACGCTGTAGAGAAGGTTCAGTACCGACCCAACATGATGGCACAAAACTTTCGCGCTACGCGTGCCTGGTCGCTAATGGTATTGGTGCCGGATATTACCAACCGCTTCTTTGCCACGGTCATTCAGGGTATCGAGGACACTGCGCAGAAAAACGGTTACTCCGTCTTGCTGGGTGACACGCGGGATTCAGAGCAACGGGAAGCGGAGTACATCCGGCGCGTGGAGACACGCCAATCCGACGGCATTATCCAGTTACGCCCCCACCACAAGGGCGACCCAAAACCGGCGGAACACCTGAAAATAGTCAATGCCTGTGGCTGTGAGGGCACACCCTACGACTGTGTGCGTATCGATAACGTAGGCGCTTCGCGAGCCATCGTGGACCACCTGATTGATATGGGGCATCGCCGCATCGGCGTGATCAGTGGCCTGGCCGACAATCCCCACAGTATCGATCGACTCAAGGGTTATCACCAGAGCCTCGCGGCGGCGGGAATTGCACCAGACTCAAGTCTCATCACTCACGGCGATTTCACCCTGTGGTCGGGTTTACAGGCCGCCGGGCATTTTACCCGCATGCCTGCACGGCACCGCCCTACCGCCATCTTTTCCATGAACGACGACATGGCAATCGGCGCCCTGCAGGGCCTGAAGAACGCCAGCCTGCGCGTTCCGGACGACATCTCTATTGCCGGTTTCGACGACACCGAATACGCCCGCTTTTCCGACCCTGCGCTCACCACGATAGCCCAGCCCGGCTATGACCTGGGCCGCTGCGCCGCAGATAGAGTGCTGCGCCTGATCGAAGGCGACGAGGATGCCACCGCAGACATTGTGTTGCCCCACGAACTGATCTTGCGCCAAAGCACCGGCGCACACCGCAAGTAGCACCCATGAAAGCCCTCGAAACCAGCGAAAAGTCAGCCCAAAAGTGTAACCGGTTACAGTCAGTGCCGGTCCTGCAATTACGAAACTGGTTGATTGAGAAGGCCCTGCCATTGTGGCTGCAAGCCGGCTTCAACAATGAAACCGGCATGGCCTGGGAGTACCTTGACCCTCTGGGCAAGCCCCTGCGCGATGTGGCCTCCCGAGGCAGGGTGCAAACACGACAATGCTTCGTGCTGTGCCAGGCCTTGGCGCGCGGCTGGGTGCCGGATGTCGCATCTCAGGTTCGGAGGTTACAGCACTTCCTGGATACCACCGCACGTCACCCCGAGTGGGCGTTTGCGCACATGCACGCCTTTACCAGCCACGGCGAACTACGCGACGATCGTCTTGACACCTACGATCTCGCCTTTCTCCTGCTGGCCTGCGCCTGGCAGTACCGCGCGTTGGCAAATAGCGCCTCATTACAGCAGGCGGAAGTCATCACGGATTTTCTCGACACCAAACTGGCAGACCCGCATGGAGGCTGGCTGGAAGGACTACCGCCAGTCTCCCCGCGGCGACAAAACCCACATATGCATTTGCTGGAAGCGTTTCTGGCACTGTATGAAGGCACGGGCGACGCACGCTACCTTCGTCGAGCGAGCAACATCGTCGACTTGTTCGAGCGATATTTTTATCGTCATGACCAGGGGGTATTGCTGGAGTTCTACCACTCTGACTGGGCACCGCAACCGATCGACGGTCGATATCCGGTTGAGCCGGGCCATTTGATGGAGTGGGTGTGCCTGCTCTCGCAATATGCGACGGCAAGCCAGCAAGCCCTACACCCCGCCGCCTGCAAACTGTATGAATCTGCGCTGGCCCTCGGGGTGGATACGCAGTCCAACCTGCTGTTCAACAGCATTGATCCACACGAGGAGATACTGGACGCGAGTAAGCGCCTCTGGCCACAGACTGAAGCGATACGAGCGAGCCTTTGCATGGCGCGTGCAGGTCACCGCACTGCACTTGACCACGCTACCGCGTTCCAAACGGCCCTGTTCCACTACTACCTGAATCCCTCCGCCCTACCCGGCCTGTATCTTGATCGGGTAGATGGCAACAATCGCTGTGTTGTCGAAGCTTCCCCTGCCAGTTCCCTCTACCACCTGGTACAGGCAGCCGTCACCGCCGAAGATTTCGTTCTGAGAACCACATCCTCCGCCAGTACCCATCATTCACAACACCTGGAGACACCATGAAATCCTGGACCGAAAACTACTGGATCAGTCTTGTCATGCTGTGTTGTGGGCTCTGGAGTCCTGCAGGGCTCGCAGCATTCGATCACTTCATCACGGTAGAAAACGGGCGACTCAAGGACGGGGAAAAGGACTTTCGATTCATTGCCTTCAACGTACCCACGCTGTTGTACGTGGAAGACGAAATGGACTTTCGCCAGACCAACCCCTACGGACTCCCCAGCGAATGGGAGTTGCGCGACCTATACCAAACTGTGCAGGAAACCGGCGGCGGCGTGGTACGGGCCTACACCATTCCGGTGCGAAACCACAACTTCCCCGCCGAGGCAGTCACTTACGTGGAAGCGCCAGGCGAATTCAACGAGACCGCCTTTCGTGCCATGGACATGGCGCTGGCACTGGCGCAGGAATATGGGATTCGCGTAATCATTCCCCTGGTCAACAACTGGCCCTGGATGGGCGGCCGTCCGCAGTACGCGGCTTTCCGCGGGAAAAACAAAGATGATTTCTGGATCGACCCGCAGTTACGCGAAGACTTCAAACGCACCATCGATTTCGTATTGAACCGTACCAACACCATCACAGGCGTGAAGTACAAGGACGACAAAACCATTATGGCCTGGGAAACCGGGAACGAATTGCAAAACACCGCTGAGTGGGGCGTCGACATTGGCAACTACATCAAAAGCATCGACCCACAACACCTGCTGATCGATGGCTTCCATGCCATTCACATGGAAAACCATGATGTCTGGATTCAGCAATATTCATTGGACACCCCCGCGTTTGACTTGATCAACACCCACCACTACGAACCCAGCGCTGTCGATACCGTCGACAACCTGAAACGAACGGTAGCGATGACCGGCGGTAAAAAACCAGTGTTCGTCGGCGAATTCGGATTTATCAGCACCAGCGGTGTCGAATCCGTACTCGATTACGTCATATCCGAGCCCCGGATCAGCGGTGCGCTGGTGTGGAGCCTGCGACGCCATCACCGTAACGGTGGTTTCTTCCATCACTCTGAACCCATCGGCTACGGGCTGTATCGCGCGTACCACTGGCCCGGCTTTGACGATGGAGAGCCCTATGACGAACGCAATGTGCTCGAGTTGATTCGCCGCAAAGCTTTCGAAATTCGAGGTATGGCGACTCCGCCGCTGTCCCGCCCGCAAGCCCCCACAATTATCCCCTTCAGTGAAACGCCACACTTTAGCTGGCAGGGTTCCATGGGCGCCGCCGGCTACGATGTAGAACGCAGCCAATCGGACACAGGGCCCTGGGAGAAAGTCGCGTTCCACATGGATGATATCGACACCCCAGGCTTCCCCCTGTTCAGTGATACCAGCGCTACTGTCGGAGAGGCCTATTATTATCGGGTGATTGCACGTAACGCCGCCGGCGAATCACCACCTTCAGCCACGTTCGGGCCTGTCGAAGTAAAGTATCTGACCCAGGTAGATCGCGCCCGCAATCTCGGCACCTTGCTGGCATCGAAGGGCGTCAGCGTGTTGAGCGGCGACTACCGCTCCTTCAAGGAAGCGTTCTCCCGCCTACACGGTGGGGCCGGCGCCCAGCTGGTTTATACCGCACCCGGT
Organism: Gammaproteobacteria bacterium; assembly: GCA_030427085.1. Taxonomy (GTDB): domain Bacteria; phylum Pseudomonadota; class Gammaproteobacteria; order Pseudomonadales; family Halieaceae; genus JAUHXH01. The sequence goes on from JAUHXH010000001.1 coordinate 1,199,626, forward strand.
ACTCCAGGCGCAGTTCGCGTCTATGCTTACGAGCAAGCGAAAACCGCAGGCAACGCGCAGCCGGGTAATGCACTACGCCTGACCGGTTCTGAAAACGCGAAGGACTGGCGCCCTGTGAAGACGCAGGTTGAGCGCTTCGCCAGCAGCGAAGAGAACTACGATTACCGCGTTCCCACGCTCTACAGCCTGCAGATGCCCGAAGGCGCGGCCTATGTCCGAATTGAATTCCTCGACTCTGCCGACATCGTCAGGGTAGAACTCGACTATCGCTGAATCTGGAACGGTATCCGGGCCTGCTTAGCAGGTTCGGCCACCAGCGCCTGCATCGCCGCCGCGTGCGCTCGGAGCAAAGACAGTGTCGACGTATCCGAGTCGTAAACAGAGTTCAGTCCCTGGGGCTCCTGCGGCGGATCACCCATAAAATCATCTCCCTCGCGCCAGACAAAATCGTCGGACGCAGGCCGCCCTTCACCGCCCCAACTCCAGATGTTGGTACCCGCAACGGGCGAACCCGACCGGGCCAGTGATTCCACCCGTTGGAACAGTGCCGCAAACAACTGGTCACGCCACCGGGTAGTGGCCTGCGGGCGATAGTCCGCACCGTCCCGCTCCAGTCCAAACTCCTCCAGCACAACGGGTTTACCCACTTGCTGCGCTATCGCAATGTGACGGTCCACGTAATCCAGCGCCAGCGCCTCGGATTTTGCGTAGGTCGCTTCAGCCTGTGACACTTCGAACCAGCTCCAGTTCTTGGGCCACAGGTGAAAAGTCAGGTAATCGATTTCGTCGAGAGCATGCGTACGACGCCACAGCTCGATACTGTCCACCGAGCCCTTTTCCCCTTCATTGCCGGTAGTAACCAGTTGGTGAGGTGCCAGATGATGAATGTAGGCAGCCGTTGCCTTCACCCACTGCAGGTAACTCGCCACCACGTCATCAGCGGAGGGATCCCGGCCCGGGCGGGGCTCGTTGGCCAACTCCCAGGTCATTATGGTCGGATCCTCATTGTAGCGACGCCCATTCACGGTATTGCGCCTCGTGATGACTGCCTCGATGATCTGCCTGAAATAAGACTGTGCTTTCGGCATCCCGTAAAAACGCGCGGAATTGGCGATAAAGGTATCCCAGTCTCCGCTGACGTCCGGATCAACCACCGGTTCACCCGTTACCCACGACACGTACTGCGCCATGCCGCCCGACCACTGCCAGTAGTTGTTCAGGAACAAAACCGCCTGCATATCCCGCTCGGCCATTTCCGCCAACAGGAAATCCAGGCCCTGTAACAGGTTTTCTTCCAGCTGTCCCGGTTCGATTTGGATGGCGGGGTGTAGCGTCATCGTCAGTTCGGACTTCTCCGACACCGCCAGTACGCGCAAATTGGTCAATCCCAGCGCCTTGAGTTGATCGAGTTCACGACGCAATCGCGCCCGATCACCGCCGGGGCCGGGCGCACCCAGGTAGGCGCCGTACCAGAAATTGACGCCCGCGAAATAGTAGGGCTGGTCGCCACGCATAAACTGCGCACCTTCCACTCGGATAAACGGTGGGTCAGCCTCGTCTGCTAAAAGAGTGGGCGAAACACCGCTGACTGCAGCAGTCAAAAGTACTAAAAAAACAATGCCAGAGGCGCGATTTCGTAAGGCACTAAACAAGAGAAACACCTGCACCAACTGAGAATGACGGCAATCTGGAATGAACATCAGGCGCTATCGCGTTCCCGCGCCATGTCCAGCGCCAGATCCTCAATCATATCTTCCTGCCCGCCCACCGTGCGGCGATTTCCCAACTCAACCAGTATGTCGCGGCTGGAGAGCCCGTATTTCTCCGCGCTACGTTTGGCAAACAACAGGAAGCTGGAGTAGACGCCTGCGTAACCGAGGGTCAAAGCATCCCGATCCACCCGGACGGGTTGATCCATCAACGGCACGATCAGGTCTTCAGCGATGTCCATGGCGGCAAACAGGTCCACGCCGGTGTGCACGCCCATGCGCTCGCAAACAGCGACAAACACTTCCAGCGGCGTATTGCCCGCCCCGGCACCGAGCCCCGCCAGCGAACCATCAATTCTGTTGGCCCCCGCCTCCACCGCAGCCAACGAATTGGCAATGCCCATAGCGAGGTTGTGATGGCCATGGAAACCGATTTCGGTATCGGCTCGCAGTTCGGAGCGCGCCAACGTCACTTTTTCGCTCACTTCATCGGGCAACATGTACCCTGCGGAATCGGTAATGTAGACGCAGTTTGCACCGAAACCTTCCATCAATTTCAATTGCACGACCAGCTCTTCGGCGCTGATCATGTGGGCCATCATCAGAAATCCCACGGTGTCGAGCCCGTCGTACTTAGCCGCCATCTGGATATGCTGCTCGGAAACATCGGCTTCGCTGCAGTGGGTGGCCACGCGGATGGTCGAAATGCCGCAATCCACAGCCATTTTTAAATGATCAACGGTACCGATCCCGGGTAACAACAACGCGGAGACTTTGGTGTGCTTTACGGCTTTGCACACGGCGGTCAAATATTCCTGGTCGCTCGCCGCGGGGAAGCCATAATTCACGGACGCGCCACCGAGTCCGTCACCGTGGGTCACCTCGATCATCGGTATCCCGGCCTGATCCATTGCGGTGGCAATCTGCACCATTTCGTCCACGGTTATCTGATGGCGTTTTGGGTGCATCCCATCGCGCAAGCACATATCGTGGACGGTGATTTTTTTGCCTGTCAGGTTCATGTGACTAATCTCTTTCCAAAATCGGTACGATTCGTGTTTGGTTTATTGGTGCTAGCGTTTCCCGGGCCGAGGTTGCCTACTGGCGCCGGGGCATCGAGGCGTCACCCCATCCATGATTCCGAGGGAATCTCGCTCGATGTACGAGAGGGAGTTGAAAAGGCCTTTGGCAGACCGTCAGTGGCCATGGATGGCCACTGTCGAGCGCACATGGATGTGCTTGTAGCGTGTCTGCCAAAGGCCTTTTCAATTCCCTCCCCGCTCCCAACCAGCAGCAACCCAGCCACAATCAAGCAGCAACAGGCACAAAACGCCCCGACAAAATTTCCCGAGCATACAACTCCGCAGTCCGCAAACCCGCCGCCGTCATGATGTCGAGATTCCCCGCGTACGCCGGCAAGAAGTCCCCAAGCCCAGCCACCTCCATGTAAATCGAAACCCGCTTGCCATCAAACACTGGACCGTTTTTTAGCGTGTAACCCGGCACATACTCCTGCACTTCCGCAATCATCCGCTCTACCGATTCGGTGATGGCGGATTCATCGGGCGTGTCCTCCGTGAGGCAGTGAATGGTGTCTCGCATGATCAGTGGTGGCTCTGCCGGGTTGATGACGATGATGGCCTTGCCCTCCCCCGCGCCCCCCACCTGCTCGATACCAAGGGCTGTGGTGCGCGTGAATTCGTCGATGTTTTTACGCGTGCCGGGGCCTGCGGATTTTGAGCTTACGGTTGCCACGATTTCTGCGTACGCCACTTTTTGCACGCGACTGACGGCAGCGACGAGAGGGATGGTGGCCTGTCCGCCACAGGTCACCATGTTGACGTTCATGGCCTGTTGGGCCATGGCGTCTGACAGGTTAACCGGGGGTACGCAGAAGGGTCCGATAGCAGCCGGGGTCAGGTCGATCATCACGGCGCCTTCGGCGTTTACTTTGCGGCTGTTGTCCGGGTGTACGGCCGCGGAGGTGGCGTCGAAGCACAGTTGTACGCCGTCGGCTTTCAAATGTGGGATCAAACCATCCACGCCATCGGCGGTGGTGTTGAGGCCTAGTTCGGCTGCGCGGGACAAGCCTGGGGAGTCGGGAATGACTCCCACCATCCATACGGGTTCGATATAGTCGCTGCGCAGAGCCTTGATTAACAGGTCGGTGCCAATGTTACCGGGCCCGATGATGGCAGCTTTGATTTTATTGCTCATGGCTTTCCTATTCTGCTCAAGGCTGTTTATTTGTTCATGGCTGCCTATGGCCTCAGGTAAACCGGCAGGAAGCGGTGCCGACGTGATCGAGTTCCAGATGCATTTCGTCTCCGGGAACCACGGGAATCAGCGGCGCAAGTGAGCCGGACAGGATGGTTTCACCGGCAAGGAAGGGGATGCCGTATTCACCCAGGGTGTTGGCCAGCCAGGCCACGGCGGTCAATGGATTGCCCTGCACGGCACTACCTTTGCCGGTGGCTTCCAGTTCGCCGTTTTTGTAGATGCGCATTTCGAGGTTGGGCAGGTCGAGGCCGCGAGGGTCTACGGCGGTGTCGCCAAGGGTGTAAACACCGCAGCTGGCGTTGTCGGCCACGGTGTCTTCGATGCGAATTTGCCAGTCGCGAATTCGGGAGTCGACAATTTCAAAACAGGGCATGATGCTTTCGGTGGCCGCCAGTACGTCGGCCTCGGTGACGCCGGGACCGCTCAGGTCGTGCTTGAGTCTAAAGGCAATTTCGCCTTCTGCGCGCGGTGCAATCAGGTGGCCTGCGATGGGGATTTCAGCGCCGTCGGGAAATTCCATGGTGTTGGTCAGAAAGCCGAAGTCGGGCTGGTACACCCCGAGCATTTGCTGCACGGCCTCGCTGGTGACGCCTATTTTTTTGCCCACAACTTTTTCACCATCGCGATCCAACCGGCATTTAACGAGGTGTTGGCTGATATGGTAGGCGTCAGCCAGTGTGATACCGCTGTTTCGCTCGGTGAGCGGGGGCACGGTTTTTTGCGACCGCAATGCCTGGTAGAGCTCTTCGCCCAGTGCGGTGATGGTGCGTTTATCCATGCTGCAGGAAGTCCAGGGTCATGCGATTGAACAGTGCCTCGTGCTCTACCATTACCCAGTGTCCGCACTGGTTTACCAGAATCATGCGGTGTGCGGGAATGCCCTGGCTCAGGGTCTGGATACCATCCTCCGGCATCATCTGTTCATTCAGCCCCCAAAATGAGAGGGTTGGACACTGAATGTCAGGCAGCCGCGTGGTCAGGTTCGGCACTGTCATTGTGGCCATTACGTGTCCGTTCATGATCTCCATGATCTGCATGCGTTCCGCCACCAGAGTGTCGGTGGCGTAGGCTGGATTGTGCATCAGCGCAGTGGCAAACAGATCCTGCATCACGGCAGTTGTGACCGGTGTCTGGCTGCCGAACACCTGAAACACTTTCTGCATGCCGGGCATGGCCTGATACTCGGGCAGTTCGTTCAACCCACCCGGCGCCATCAATACCAGTTTGCTGACTCGTTCAGGGTAGTCCAGCGCCAGCCCCAGCGCCACGGCGCCGCCCAGTGAGTTGCCCACTACCGTGCAGCGCTCCACGCCGGCTTCGTCGAGGGTTTGCTTTACGCATTCCACAAAGAATGACAGCGGGTGGTCGACGTTATCGGGCTTGTCGGAAAAACCGTAACCGATCAGGTCGGGGATAATGCAGCGATAACCCGCCGCCACCAGAAAGGGATAATTGCCTTTGAAATTGCTGTAGCCACTGGCCCCGGGGCCGGAGCCGTGAAGGAACACCACCGCTTCACCCTCCCCTTGATCCAGGTAATGGATGCGGTAGCCATTGGCGCAGTTGGCGTAGCTATCTTCCGGCAACAAACCACGAAACTGCATGCCCTCACTCCCAGGTCAGATGGCAAAATCCACGTTATCTTCGCCGAACAACACGCCGCCCATGTTGTTGGCAAAAGGCGGACTGTGATTGGCCACGTGGGCCTGGCTGGCGAGAATATCCAGGTGCCGCGAGAGCAGGCTGTTCCCCAGGCGAATGCCACCGCTGCCGATGGCTTTCAACATGCGGCCGCACAAATCCGCGCTGCGATCGGCAACCACGGCCGAGTCGTAGCGGTAGCGAATGCGTGCCTCAACCGGAATCTCCCGGCCGGCACGAGTGCAATCCATCATCGCATCGAAGTTGCGGTACATGGTGAGTTTCATCTCTTCGATGCTGGCTTTGACTTCGGTAGCAAGCTGTCGGGCGAAGGCGTCATTTTTCATTTTGAGCGGGCCAACCGCGCGGGTTTTCGCCACAGCGATGTAATCGTCCAGTGCGCCCTCCAGCGCCCCCAGCGAGGCGGTGCAAACCGCGCGTACAAATACCTGCATAAACGGTAGGCGGTACAGCGGGGCGGTGTTGACGGCATTACCCGGGTTGTTGCACAGGAAGCCATCCATGCTCTTGTGGGTGCGGTGCTCGGGTACGAAGGCTTTGTCGACTACGATGTCGTGACTACCTGTGCCCTGCAGCCCCACCACGTCCCAGTTATCGACGATGTCGTAATCTGAAATCGGCACCAGGAAGGTGCGATAGTTAGCCATATCGAAGGGGGCTTCCGGCGTAGGCACTACCGCGCCGAGGAAAGCCCACTGGCAGTGCTCGCTACCGCTGGAAAAACTCCAGCGCCCACTCAATTCGAAGCCACCGTCAACCGCCGTCACTTTGCCGACAGGGGCATAGGACGAAGAAATGAGAATGCTGGGATCTTCGGCCCATACATCCTGTGCCGCCTGGTCGTCGAACACGGCCAATTGCCAGTTGTGTACGGCCACCACGCCCAGCACCCAGGCACTGGACATACAGTGGCGCGCTACTTCCAGGCCCACGGCATAAAACACCTGTGGATCCATGGCATAACCGCCCCACTGTTCGGGCTGTAGAATCTTGAAGAATCCGGCGGCCTGAAAATCGGCAATGGTTTCGTCGGGCACACGGCGCTGAGTGCGACACTGTTCGGCGCGTTCACGCAATTGCGGCCCCATGGCGCGCGCTGCCGCCAACAGTTCCTGCGCGCGAGGCGAGTCGATGCCGTAGGATTTACCTGTGGTCGCGAGTGCCGTATTCATGGGAATCTCCCCTGGTGTCGCTCGATTGTTACCTGTTCACGGTTCCCAGTGTGCGGTTCACCCCCCTCGGCGGCATCCTCCATTTGGGTTATGCTGCTGCGCTACGCCGATCTGAGAGTCAAACAAATTGCACCGCTCCCTACGAGTCGGGACGCCACGCCCAATCGCGAATTTCTGATGATGGACCTGGTATCCCCGTGAAACGCTGGCTTGCATCCTGTTTATTGAGCCTGTGCACCACTGCGAACGCAGTGTGGGCAGAGGATCCCCGCGTGATGCTATCAGCAGAGAGCCCCCCCTGGCTGCGGGCCGTGGGACAACTGCAGGTACCCGGCCAGCGCTATGAAGCGGGGCGCAAGCGTGCGTATCGCGAAGACTGCAGTGCCACCCTGTTGGCGGACTCGAGCGCACACGCGCGTTACCTGCTGTCCGCCTGGCACTGCCTGGCCTACTACCGGGACTTGAGCCAGAGTATTGCGTTCACGCTTCACACGTTGGCAGGAGAGCGCTTACAGCGACAAGCCCGTGTGGTAGACAGCGGTAGCGACATGGACAGTGACTGGGCCCTGCTGAAACTCAACCAGCCGATTGCGGCCAGTGACGTGCCCGGTTTGCCCCTGCGCAAGGCTGCGGTGGACTCGGGTCAGCCCTTGATCATGGCTGGCTTTTCAGGAGATGGCGGCAAAGGGCGCGACGGCACGGTGATGACCTACGACCCATCCTGTCGCGCGCTACCATCGCAGGACAACAGCAAAGGCCATAGCGATTGCATCGCCTTCAAGGGCGCCTCGGGCGGCGCCGTGATTCAGGTCAGTGCCGGCGGCAGGGCGGAACTGGCGGGCATTATTTCGGCCGGAGACGGCGCCTCCCTGAGTATTTTCACACCGGTTCACGCCCTGTTGCCGCGGCTGCGCGCCAGCGGTGCCGGCGGCGTGGTACAGGGCGCTATTAGTTCTCCGCCCTAGGGGGCGCGGCGCGCTGACGCTCCGGTGGCGCGGAGCCAATGTGAGTTTCACCGCGATCCCGCGCCAGTTCTACCTGCTTTTGTCGCTCTGCAAAGCGCGCTTTCTGATCATCGCTGAGTTCTTCGTAGCAAGCCGGACAACACACGCCCTTTTCATAGCGTGACGAGGATTTGTCGGCCTCGGTGATGGGGCGACGACACCCGTAACATTGATCGTAACTGCCCTTGTCCAGCGCATGGTCAACGGAGACTCGCTCGTCGAACACGAAACATTCACCTTCCCAGGTGCTTTCCGCCGCCGGCACTTCCTCCAGGTATTTCAAAATACCGCCCTGCAGGTGATACACCTCCTCAAAGCCCTCGGCCAACATGAAGGCCGACGCTTTTTCGCAGCGAATACCGCCGGTGCAGAACATCGCCACTTTCTTGTGGCGTTCTGGATCCAGCTGCTCTCGCACGTAAGCTGGAAATTCGCGGAAAGTAGTGGTGTGAGGATTTACCGCACCCTTGAAGCTACCGATGCCGCACTCGTAGTCGTTACGCGTATCGATCAGCAGTACTTCAGGGTCGTTGACCAGCGCGTTCCAGTCTTCGGGTTTAACGTAGCTGCCCACCTGATGATTGGGGTCGATCCCCTCTACACCCATGGTGACAATCTCACGCTTGAGTTTCACTTTGGTGCGCAGGAAGGGCATGTTCGCGGTGTAGGATTCCTTGTGCTCTACATCCACCAGGCGCGGATCACTCCGCAGCCAGGCCAATACCGCGTCGATACCGTCACGGCTGCCGGCGATGGTGCCGTTGATACCCTCGTTGGCCAGCAATAAAGTGCCGCGGACATCGTGGGCAATCATCGTATCGAGGAGAGGATCACGCAGGGCCTCGTAGTCCTCCAGCGTGACGAACTTGTAAAGGGCCGCAACCACATAGGGCAAGGTGGTATCCGTCACGCTACGCCCCCTTGATCGACTTTACTGCCGCCCAGGCACTCGGGTGAGTCAGGTGCACCACTGCGCTCGGCCCATTCGGCGGGCGTGTAGGTGTGCAGGGCCAGGGCGTGTACCGGCCCCGCCAATTCATCGGCCAATAGTGCGTAAACCCGCTGATGCCGCGCCACCTTGCGCTGGCCGTCAAAGGCTCCAGCCACAATCACCAGCTTGAAATGGGTTTCGGAATTAGGCGGCACGCTGTGCTGGTGGCTCTCGTTTTCCACCGTCAGGTGTTCAGGGGCCAAACCGGTGGTGATCTTGTCCTCGATCTGTTGCTGTACAGACATGAGACCTCCTCGCAAAAGCGCGCATTATATCGCAGGCGCGTCCAACTCAGGCAGCGTGATTACCCAGGGATTCCTCATTGCCGGCGTCAGCACGAAACTGGCCGGGGGTTTGTCCAGTCCACTTGCGAAAGGCGCGATGAAAAGCGCTGGCGTCGGTAAAACCGAGCAAATAGGCCACCTCGCTAATGGGTAACCGGGGCCGCTTGAGGTAGAGGCGAGCCGCCTCACAGCGACACTGGTCCTTGAGTTGCTGAAAGGTTACTCCCTCTCGGCGCAGGCGCCGCCGCAAGGTGGGGGCCGACATATTCAGGGCCTGGGCGATGCTGTCAAAGGGTGGAAATCCCCGTGAGAAATCGTGGCCCATCATCGCTCGCACCTGGGAGACCACTTTTTCCGAACCGCGCCGTGCATCCATCATCAGCAGTTGATAGGGCGCCGTGCGCAAAAATTCTTCCAGCGATTCCTCGGTATGCACCACCGGCAGCGACAGGTATTCGCTGTCGAAATACAGCAAGTTATTGGCCTGCCCGTAGTAGACGGAGCAGCCAAACAGCTCGCGATATTTTTCCGGGTGCCGAGGCGGCGCCCCGATAAAATCCACCCGATCCAGGTCGATATGGCGCCCGCACAACCAACTGAAAAAGCGATGCCATACCGACAGGCCATAACCGTCGGCAGCGCCCACCGGCTGGCCGGCACCGGCTGGCATGTGGCGGTAACCTACGCGGGCATGGCGTTCGGTGAAATTCGCATAGAGCTGGCTGCTCTCATCAAAAAACGTGCGATTGAATTCTGCTGCCCGCCCAATGGCGCGACCCAGGTTTTCGCTGGGGATCAGGCAGTAGCAGAGCATACGGAAGGCCCCCGGACTAACACTGCCCTGGGCGCCAAAGCCGAATCTATCATCCTGTAAGTGGCGCAGTACGTGCTGGTAGACACGGGAGTACTGCATAGCGCTGACCTGGTCGCGGTAGTCGGGGGACTCCGGGGCAAGAGGGTCGAAATCCAGCCCTGCCGCGGAGAGAATTGGGGCAGTGGCCACGCCCTTGTCCGCCGCCAGACGCAGCAGAGTCCGTACAAACTGAGTCGGAACGCGCTCACTCATCGTCGGTCAGTCACCTCGAACACCCCCAGAAACCGGAAAATCGTGACCATGGTAGCAGACGCGACAGCACAAGCCGGAAAGCCGGCTGTTCGCCGGTTGTGACACCTGTCTCGCCTCCCTATACTGGCGGTCACGACTAATGGTTCAGGGTAAGCGGCATCCCGCTAACGCATGGAAACACGCTACGACATACAGTTCGACGGCCAGATTCTGCCGGGGCAGGACCCCGCAGAGGTACAGGCGCGTATCGGGCGCCTGTTCAAGGCCAGTGACGCCACCCTGAAAGCCCTGTTCAGCGGCAAATTGCAAACCGTAAAGCGCGGGTGCGACAAGGCCACCGCGCTCAAATACAAGCAGGCGATGGAGCAGGCAGGGGCCAAGCCCCTGATCAAGCGAGCCGACACCGCGCCCGCCGCCCAACCCGTTGCCGCCACCAATCCGGCGCCTCCCGCGGCGGAACCAACCACTCCCGCTGCAACCAGCGCAGCCGACCGTATCGCTGCCCTGGCGGCGGAGCCGGACAAGGGATTTGATCCGGGCGGCAAGCCATTGGCACCCGTGGAATATGCCCGCCCGGATACTCCCGCAGCGGAAGATAACGAATCGTTGAGTGTGCGCCCCGTTGGCGAATTGCTGGATGAAGCCGAACGGCCCACCGTCGTGCCTGTTGCAGTGGATATTTCCGGCCTGGACGTGGCGCCACCTGGCCCCCTGCCCCAGCCGGCACCGTCGAGCGCACAGGCGCCTGATACCACACACCTGAGCATGGCAGCGGCAGGCGAGGCCATTCCTACCCTGCCCGGTCCGGCGCCAGTGCAGGTACCGGATTCCGGTATCGCGCTGTCTCCTGAGGGCACCGACTTCAGTGACTGCGCCGGCCCTGAGCCCATTCCGCCGGCGCTCGACCTGGACGCCCTCAACCTCGCGCCTTCCGGTGCTGATCTACTTGAGGCGCAGTACCGTAAAACTGACACTGCGGCAGCGCCCGACACCGGCCACCTGTCACTCAAACCCTGAATACGCGGGGGCACTACGCCGGTAGGCTGACTCGAACTCGCAATCCGGGGTCGTTGTCCCCCAACTCCACCACGCCGCGGTGATAACGCACGATAGCCCTGACCAGTGCCAGGCCCAACCCGTTGCCCGGCTGCTGGGCGCGACTGCTCTCCAGACGCAAGAAGCGCCTGAACACATTCTGCCGATCGGCGGCTGGAATGCCGGGTCCGGTATCAGACACCACTACCTGTTGTTCACCTTCGCTGGTTTCCGATAGTTGCAGCCGAATCTGGCCACCTTCGGGCGTGTATTTGATGGCGTTGTCGACCAGATTGGCAAACAACTGGAACAATAGATCGGCGTCGCCACGACAAAAGCCCTGGCCACCGGCGAGCACCATCTGCTGCTGTTTTTCCTGCGCCAGGGGCTCGTAGAGTTCCACCGCGTCCTGCAACAAAGCCTGCAAGTCCACACGGGCTTCGCCCGCATAGGTACTTCCCGATTCCAGCTTTGAAATACGCAACAGGGCGTTGAAGGTAGACAGCAGTTCGTCGCACTCGCCGATCAGATGTTGAACCGCGTCGGCATTGTCGTCCGGGCACTGCTCACGCAGTTGTTCCAGTGCGTTGCGAATGCGCGTCAATGGGGTGCGAAGGTCGTGAGCGATATTGTCGGAAACCGTCCGCACTCCCTGCATCAGGGATTGCGTGTGATCGAGCATCTCGTTGACGTTGACCACGAGATCCCGCAGGTTACCCTGATGACTTTCCACCGACAGGCGCTGACTCAAATCGCCATGCACGATGCGGTGAATTTCGTCGTTCAGCGTTTCCACCCGCTGCAGGCTGATATTGGCACTGATATAGCCACCCACCAGGCCGAGGATCAGGGTAGCGATGGTGGCATGCAACAGCACGCTTAACACCAGTTTCGAACCCTCTACCGCCTCCACCAGCGAGCGCGCCACCAAAATTTGCTGCCCGCCGCCCAATGTTCGGGTGCGGGCCAGAAAGTCCAGGTCCAGCTCTCGTCCCTGATAAATTTGCACCAGTTCGAAACTCAACCAGCCTTCACCGAAAAGCTTTGATTCCTGTACTTCGTCCAGCGTCCCGCTGACTCTATTGCCCTGCGCATCCTCCAGCAGGTAGGCAAACTGCATAAGGATCTGCCGCGAGCTCTGGTCGGCAATGTATTGCTGTACGCCGGCCTCACCCTGACCGTTGTAGATCAATTCAATGGTATCGAGTTCTTCCAGAATCGAATCGCGCAGCCCCTGGAAATAGCTGTAGCTGGAGAAGGCATACAACACCATCATCAACAGGAAAACACTGAGGCTGAGCACCGCCACATAAGCGGCGATGTAGCGGAAAGTGATGCTGCGGAGAATTCGCTTGAGCTTCACTGCCCTGGCTCAGCCCGCTTCCAGGCGATAACCCGCGCCGCGCACGGTGTTGAGCATCGGCCGGTCGAAGTCTCGATCGAGTTTCTGGCGGAGGCGTGAAATATGAACATCGATAACGTTAGTCTGGGGATCAAAGTGATAACCCCATACCTGTTCCAGCAACATCTTGCGCGTCACCACCTGCCCCGCATTGCGCAGCAGAAACTCCAGCAGTTTGTATTCGCGTGGCTGGAGATGAATGGTCTGCGCCCCACGGGTCACCTCCTGCTTGAGCAGGTCCATGTGTAAATCACCCAGTTGGAGGGTGGTTTCCTGGCTGTCCGCGCTGGCCTGGCGCCGGCACAGGGCCTGCAGGCGCGCACTCAACTCTTCCAGGCTGAAGGGTTTGACCAGATAGTCGTCGGCTCCCGCACGCAAACCATCCACCCGGTCTTCCACCTCGCCCAGTGCGCTCAGGAACAATATGGGCACCTGATTGCCGCGGGCGCGCAGTGATTGCACCACGCTCAAGCCGTCCAGCCCGGGCAACATGCGGTCTACCACCAGGGCATCGTAAGCCCCGTGACTGGCTCGCTCCAGACCCGACTCACCATCGAGGCAGTGATCACAGGCGTGACCTTCCCGCTCCAGCGCGTGGCAGATGTACTCCGCCACCGAGGCTTCGTCTTCTATCAGTAGGATATTCATAGGCATAACAGTAGCGAAAATGTAGCACGAGCTACCGCCAGTGGACATTACAGATTAGACAGGTAGACTCTGCGCACTTTGCCCGGAACACACCGCATGGACACCGAGATCCCGCGCCCCTCACTGCTGCGGCGCCTTGCCGCCATTGTCTACGACACCTTTCTGGTGCTGCCGCTGATCATGGCCTCTGTGGCACTGGCTACTGGCTTGCGTGTACTGGCATTCGGGACCGACGGTGATTCGATCGTGACTTTGCCTCCCCATCTGGTACAGGCGCTGGCAGCGTTTACCGTGATAGCGTTCTACACCGTGTTCTGGCGCCTGCGCGGCCAGACCCTGGGCATGCAGGCCTGGCGCATTCAGTTACAGGGCCGCGATGGCAGTGCGGTCACCGTAGTGCAATCCGTGGTGCGCTGCATCGGTGCGACTGTATCGCTGGCATTACTCGGTGCGGGTTACTGGTGGTGTTTGTTCGATCGTAACAAGCGCTGCTGGCACGACTACCTGTCACGCACTGACGTAGTGCTGCTGCCGAAGAAAGAAAAAAACTAGCGCGCCCTGCGCAGCAGCAGCAAACCGGCCCCTGCGCACAGCGCGATGGGCGTCAACACTGCATAGATCGGTGCAAAGCCAAATACCAGGCTAGCCGGCCCCAGCAAATCCTGACTGGTACGGAAGGCGATACCCACAACCACGCCCGCAACAATCCGAAAGCCCATGGTGCCATCGCGCAGCGGGCCGAAGATGAAGGAAATGGCCACCAGCACCAGACTGGCAACGCCCAGTGGCTGCAGCAACTTACCCCACAGCGCCAGGCGATAATCATCGGCGTCCAGACCCTGGGCTTCCAGATAGCGGCTGTACTGGTAGAGGCGGCGGATAGACAAGTGCTGGGGCGCCACCACCGCGACACTGAGCAGTTCCGGCGTAATACCTGTATCCCAACGCAAGCTGTGGAAATTTTGCAGGCTGGTTTGCCAGCTGGTGATCTCGGTCTGCGTAACGTCTTCCATCACCCAGTGATCGCGCTGGTAAATAGCCTGCCGCGCCTGCACCACCGCCTGCAGGCGCTGGCGATTGTCGAATTGCAGCAACGTCAATCCGTGGGCCACACCGCCGCGCTCGACGGCGTTGAAATGCACGTAAGTGTTACCCTCACGATTCCACAATCCCCGCTTGCCGGTGAAACTGCCGTCGCCACTTTGGGCCACAGCGCGCTGGCTCTGGGCCATTTGCTCGGTTGCTGGCACCACGTATTCACCGAGCAGCACACCCAACACGGCCAACAACAGCACGTATTGCATCACTGTCCACACCAGCCTGCCGGTGGAAACCCCTGCCGAGCGCATCACCACCAACTCGCTGGTGGTGGCCAGTGAACCCAGACCGATCAGGCAGCCAATCAGCGCCGCGAAGGGCAGGAACTCGTAGATTCGCGCCGGCAGGCTGAGCGCCACGTAAAACGCCACCTGGGTGAAGGTGTAGGTTTCACTGATATCGGTGGATTCGTCGATCACCGCGCTCATCGCGTCCAGCCCGACGATAATCACCAGTACCAGCCCGATCGCTGACACCACGGTCTGACCAATGTAGCCGCGCAGCTTACGCACGGGCCTGTTTCCGATAGCGCATTCCGCGCAGCCAGTCAGGCCCCCACAGCAAAGCGAGCGCCAACAGCAGCATCACGCCATGCGCCCACCACAGGCCAATCGCCGGTGAGAGCTCCCCTGCCTCCAGCGCGCTGCGCCCGCGGGTGAGCATGAACAGGTACAGCAGATAGACCACAAAGGCCGGCGCCATTTTGACGTAACGGCCGCGGCGGTGATCGGTGCGGCTCAGGCTGAGGGCAATCAACGCCACAATCGGCACCATCACCGGTAGCGAGATACGCCAGTGCAGCGCGGCAATTTCTTCTGTCTGGTCCGAGCCGATCAATGACAACGTGGGACGCCCGTCGATGGGGTCAACATCGCGAATCCCCTGCTCCGGGTCGCGCACGCGTTCGCCAAAGACTTCAAACTGGGTAATGGACAGTTCCAGCGGTGTCTCGCCCGGCTGGTAGCGATAGCCGCGCCGCAACTCCATGAAGCGCGAACCACCGGGGCGGTCGAATACAATCTGCCCCTCCTCCGCTACGGTTACCTCCAGGCGCCCCTGCCCCGACTCATCTTCAACACGCTGGGCGATGAACAGGTGCCCCATCAGGCCAGTGCGAGAATCTAGCCGTTCGGCATAGGTGGCGATCGCCCCTTCCTTTTGCGTTTGAAAGCGCCCTGCGGTGACGGTATTGATGCCGCTGGATGAACTGGGGTCATCCAGCAGTGCCTGGGAACGCGCCGCTCCCAGTGGCGTAATGTAGAAAGACAGCGCTCCCACCAGCAAAGCAACCAGACAGGCCGGCGCCAGCGTATAGCGTGCCAACTGGCGCTGGCTGATGCCACAGGCGGACAGCACCACCATTTCGCTTTCCACATACAGCCGGCCATAAGCCATGAGAATGCCGATAAACATGCCCAGCGGTACGATGAGCTCGAGAAACCCCGGCAGGCGGTAGAGGATGACAGGAATAAGGATGTTGGCCGCAATGTCGCCCACTGCAGCTTCCGCGAGGTATTTCACGAAACGGCCGCTGACGATGATTACCAGTAACACGCCACTGACGGCAAGGGTGTGGGTCAACACCTCGCGGTTCAGGTAGCGGAGAATTTTCATCGAGAAGGCGAGCCGGGCTGTTTAGTTTGACGGCCCGCCATCATACACTATGCCGGTTCCAAACCCGCAAGGATTACCCCATGAGTGAGCTCAGCTTCCACGCACGCAAAATCAACGATCCCGTCAGCCACAAAAGCGCCTGCGCTATCGTGCCCGTTTTCGGTAAAAAACATCTGTCGGCAGCCGCCCGGGCGCTGGACGGTGAAGCCGGCGGCCCACTGGCAGCGGCCATCGAAAATGGCGATTTCAAAGGCAAGGCCGGGGAAACCCTGCTCCTTCCCGGCGCCGGCAAGGCCGCGCGGGTGCTGGCACTGGGTTGCGGTGCACCCGATAAATTCGATCGCGCCGCGGCGCGCGATGCCGTTGCGGGTTTGTACCTGGGACTCAACAAGCTGAAAGCAAAGGACGCCACCCTGCACGCCGGCGAATTGCTTCCAGACGTTGGCGAGGCCGAGTGGTTCTGCGGCCACCTCGCGCGAGAACTGGTGTCCCGCGCCTACCGCTACCGCAGCACCGTGGCCAAACCCAAGCCCGATCTGCACCTGAACAAACTCACCGTGGATGTGGCCAGCGCCCTCCCGGCACGCCGCGCACAAAGCGCCCTGGACCAGGGCAGTGCCGTCGGCCAGGGTATCAACACTGCGAAAGAACTGGCCAACCTGCCAGGTAATATCTGCACACCCACCTACCTGGCGCAGCACGCGCGCAAACTGGCCCGCGGCCACAGCAAACTGAGCGCCAAAGTGCTGGATGAAAAGAAAATGCGCGAGCTGGGCATGGGCTCGCTGCTGTCGGTATCCGCCGGCTCAGACGAGCCCGCCAAACTGGTGATTCTCGAGTACAAGGGTGGCCCGGCCAAGCAAAAGCCCTATGTGCTGGTAGGCAAAGGCATCACCTTCGACACCGGCGGTATCTCCCTCAAGCCGGGCGCCAAAATGGATGAGATGAAATACGACATGGGCGGCGCTGCCGGCGTGCTGGGCACGATCCACGCCCTGCGCGAACTGGAGCTGCCAATCAATGTGGTCGGCATCGTCGCCGCCGCCGAGAACATGCCCAGCGGTCGCGCCACCAAACCGGGCGATGTGGTGAAGTCCATGTCCGGCAAAACCATCGAAATTCTGAACACCGACGCCGAAGGCCGCCTGGTCTTGGCCGACGCCCTGACCTACGCCGAGCGCTACAAACCGCAGGCGGTGGTTGATCTGGCAACGCTGACTGGCGCTTGCGTGGTAGCGCTGGGGCACCACGCCACCGGGCTGTATGCCAACAACGAGGAACTGGCGGAACAGCTTCTGGGGGCAGGCGTGGAAACACACGACCGCGCCTGGCGGATGCCGCTGTGGGACGACTACCAGAAGCAACTGGACACGCCCTTCGCCGATGTTTCCAATCTGGGTGGACCGGCCGGTGGCAGTGTCACCGCCGCCTGCTTCCTGGCGCGCTTTACCAGTGACTACCCCTGGGCTCATCTGGATATTGCCGGTACGGCCTGGGACTCAGCCCCCAAAGGCGCTACGGGTCGCCCGGTCTCCCTGCTGACCCGTTTCCTGATGGATCGCGCCACCGCTGCCGGCAAGTGACGCGCGTAACTTTCTACCTGCTGAAAAGCCAGGATGCGCAGCAGCGATTCAGTGTCGCTGCGCGCCTGGCGGCCAAGGCCTTCGGGCAGGGCCACCGGGTCTATCTGCACGCACCGGACGAAAACACCGCGCGTTCGCTGGATGAACTGCTGTGGACCTTCCGACCCAGCGGCTTTATCCCCCACGCCCTGGCGGGTGAACCGGGCGCGGAGCAAATCGCGGTGGGCTGGGGAGACGATCCCGGCCAACACGACGACCTGCTGATCAATCTGGACTTCAGCATTCCGCGCTTTTTCAGCCGCTTCCACCGAGTGGCGGAAGTGGTCAGTCGCGACGAGGCCAGCGCGAGCGCCCTGCGCGACTCCTACCGCTTCTACCGCGATCGCGGGTACCCGCTGGACACCCACGAACTCTAGCCGGGCACGCTTAACCCGCCTGCCCGCTTCCCGTATAATTGCGCGCTCTTTTGCAGTGCATCCCTAAACAAGTGAATCCCACCCCCATGGACAAGACCTTCCAACCCGCCGCTATCGAAACCCGCTGGTACCAGACCTGGGAAGAGCGCGGTTACTTCGCCCCCCAGGGCGGTGACAAGCCCTTCAGCATCATGATCCCGCCGCCCAACGTCACTGGCAGCCTGCACATGGGGCACGGCTTCCAGGAAGCGATCATGGATGCCCTGATCCGCTACCACCGCATGCTGGGCGACAACACCCTGTGGCAGGCGGGTACAGATCACGCCGGTATCGCCACCCAGATGGTGGTTGAGCGCCAGCTGGCCGCGGCGGATACCGACCGTCACGCGCTGGGCCGCGAAAAGTTCGTGGAGAAGGTCTGGGAGTGGAAGGAGCAGTCCGGAGGCACCATCACCCAGCAGTTGCGCCGCCTTGGTAGCTCCATCGACTGGTCGCGCGAGCGCTTTACCATGGACCCCGGCATGTCGGCCGCCGTACAGGAGGTGTTCATCCGCCTGTACCGTGAGGGTCTGATCTACCGCGGGCAGCGACTGGTGAACTGGGATCCGGCGCTGCACACTGCTGTATCCGACCTGGAGGTAATCTCCGAGGAAGAGCAAGGCCACCTGTGGCACTTCCGCTATCCACTGGCGGATGGTTCCGGTTACCTCTGCGTGGCCACCACCCGCCCCGAAACCATGCTCGGCGACACCGCCGTGGCAGTTCATCCGGAGGATGAACGCTACGCCCATCTGGTGGGCCAGATGGTGGAACTGCCCCTCACCGGGCGCCAGATTCCCATCATCGCCGACGACTACGTGGATCAGGAATTTGGCACCGGCTGCGTCAAAATTACCCCGGCCCACGACTTCAACGACTATGAAATGGGGAAGCGCCACGACCTGCCCCTGATCAACATCCTCGATCGCGACGCGGCCATCAACGACAACGCCCCGGAAGCCTATCGCGGCATGGATCGCTTCGACGCGCGCAAGCAGGTAGTAGCCGATCTGGACGCGCTCGGCCTGCTGGACAAAATCGACGATCACCGCCTGAAGGTGCCACGTGGCGACCGCTCCGGCGTGGTCATCGAGCCCTGGCTGACTGACCAGTGGTACGTAGACGCCAAAACCCTCGCCGGCCCGGCCATCGAAGCGGTGGAAAACGGCAACATCCAGTTTGTACCCAAGCAGTGGGAAAACACCTATTTTTCATGGATGCGCGACATCCAGGACTGGTGCATCAGCCGCCAACTCTGGTGGGGGCACCGAATTCCAGCCTGGTATGACGAGGCCGGTAACATCTATGTGGGCGAAGACGAAGCCTCGGTGCGCAGCGAGAATGGCCTGGGCGATGACATCGCACTGCGCCAGGACGACGACGTGTTGGACACCTGGTTCTCCTCCGCCCTGTGGACCTTCGCCACTCTCGGCTGGCCGGAGGAAACCGAGGAGCTGAAAACCTTCCACCCGAGTTCTGTGCTGGTCACCGGCTTTGACATCATCTTCTTCTGGGTCGCCCGGATGATCATGATGACCCTGCACTTCCGCAAGGAAGTGCCCTTCCACACAGTGTACGTACACGGTCTGGTGCGCGACGCCGAAGGGCAGAAAATGTCGAAGTCCAAGGGGAATGTGCTGGACCCCATCGACCTGATCGACGGCATCGAACTCGAACCCCTCGTTGAGAAGCGCACCGCGGGCATGATGCAGCCGCAACTGGCGCAAAAGGTTGAGAAGGCCACGCGCAAACAATTCCCCGAGGGCATTGCCGCCTACGGCACCGACGCCCTGCGCTTCACCTACTATTCCCTGGCGGGCACCGGTCGCGATATCAAATTCGACATCGGCCGCATCGAAGGCTTCCGTAATTTCTGTAACAAAATCTGGAATGCCGCGCGCTATGTACTGATGAACTGCGAAGACGCCGACTGCGGTATCGGTGCTGAAAGTGAAGTAGAACTGAGCCTGGCCGACCGCTGGATTATCAGTCGCCTGCAGGAAACCGAAGCCGAAGTGGAGAAGGCCATTAGCAGCTATCGCTTCGACCTGGCCTCCCAGGCGCTGTACGAATTTATCTGGAATGAATACTGCGACTGGTATCTGGAACTGTCCAAGCCGGTGCTGTGGGATGAAAGCGCCAGCCCTGCGGCACAGCGCGGCACACGGCGCACACTGATCCGCGTGATGGAAGCCTGGCTGCGTTTGCTGCACCCATTTATGCCGTTCGTAACGGAGGAAATCTGGCAGCGCGTGGCACCAGTTGCCGGTGTGGAAGGCGACACCATCATGCTGCAGGCCTATCCCCGCAGCAACCCGAGCGCCGTAGACAAATCCGCAAACGCGGAGATAGAATGGCTCAAGGGTGTGATTGTGGGTGTGCGCAACATCCGCGGCGAAATGAATATTCCGCCGGGTAAAGCGCTCACCGCCTTGTTCGCCAATGGCGATGATCAGGACCGCGCGCGGCTGGACGCCAACGCACAGTTCCTGAAAAAGCTGGCCAAGCTGGAATCCATAGAGTGGCTGGACGACAAACAAGACGCCCCGGTAGCTGCCACCGCCCTGGTGGGCGCACTGGAGATTCTGGTGCCGATGGCAGACCTGATTGATCGCGAAGCGGAACTGACCCGACTCGCGAAGGAATCAGAAAAGCTGGAGAAGGAACTCAAGCGATTGCAGGGTAAATTGAACAACCCGGCATTCGTTGACAAGGCCCCTGATGCGGTAGTCGCAAAAGAACGCGAAAAACTCGACGCCGCACAGCAGGCCCTGGAAAAAATAAACGAGCAGGCACAGCGTATTCGCGACCTGTAAGCGTTACACAGAACAATAAAAATTGAACGGGAGGCGCAACAGGCGCCTCTGCGCTATTCTTTAGCGGCACCCCCTCGGTGTACAGGTTCCATGACCGTGCTGTTTTCGGGCAGCGCGGCACAATAAAAGCAAAACAGCAGTCCGAGGAAAGTGGTATGAGTGATCGTGTAGTTGGCACTGTTAAGTGGTTTAACAATGCGAAGGGTTTTGGCTTTATTACCCGAGACCAGAGCGACGAGGATGTATTCGTTCACTTCCGCTCCATTCAGGGCGATGGCTATCGCACCCTGAATGAAGGCCAGGAAGTAGAATTCAAATTGGTTGAAGGCCCCAAAGGGCTGCAGGCCGAGGAAGTCGCCAAGCTGTAACACGCCAGATCCTGACCGGGGCCTTCGGCCCCATTCCGACTGGTATGAAACATCCGGGGCAGCGTTGCTGGCCGGGCTTTGCTGTGCCCTTATTTCACCGCACAGGGGGCGAAATACGGGCTCTCCCGCGGCTCAGCGTTGGACGGGGGGGAGCACCTCACGCCAGTACAGGCTGATCATGTGCGCGCCCTCCTCCAGCACCGCGTTGCGATCGACGGTGTCATCCTCCAGCGCCATTTCCACCACCGAATAACCGGTTTCTATGCTCACCCGGGCCCGAGCGGCAATGCGCTCATCTGGCGGCAAATCAAACAGGTGTGCCACGGTGCGATAGAACTGTTCCGCCAACATGCGGTGGGATTTCAGCCGGACGTCCTGCAAAGGCGCCACGGCCCGCAGGGATTGAAGGATCTGGATACCGGCGGTCACTCCCCCGGTTTCAAGGTAGATTTGCTGCAGAAGCTCGGTGATGTTGTTCAGCAGCAGGTGCGGGTTTTCGGGTTCCACATAGCGCAGGAACCAGTCCTGGAACACCTTGTTTTGCCGGTCCATCAACCGGGCGCCCAGCACGTAGAGCACGGCGTACTTGTTGGGAAAATAACGGTACAGAGCGGGAACGGTGACGCCAGCGCGCTCAGCCATCATGTTGGTGGAAATCCGCTCCACCCCCACTTCGATTAACAGCTCAGCCGCAGCCCGCAGAATGGCTTCATAGGTCTGCTTGGCGCGTTCCTGCCGGGGCTGGTTCTTCTCCAGCAGTTCGATTCCGTCTCGCGTGTCCACCACCACTTCCGCCTCCATACGCCTTCAGATCACCCTGTCTCGCTTCCCTGCGCTGACATTGGGCACTCGACAAGCATACCTGCATCACGCTAAAAAGGGGCGTGGAAATATTCACGCCCTCCATCCCGATGTAAGGAACTGCTGTGCCGTCTGCCAAGCCCCGTATCGCCTATAACTTTCGCGGGGTCACCATGCCCACTGCGTCCCACCCCGCCATCCGTCGCCTGAAACGCCAGGGACATTCTCCGTCGATCCACGGCAACAAGTTGTGGAAGTCGAGTTTCCTGTTAATCGACTACCTCAACAAACATCGCCCCGAACACGCCGCGCGGGTGATGGACGCCGGTTGCGGCTGGGGGATTGGTGGCATCTGGTGCGCCAAGGCGCTCGGCAGCGAGGTGACGTCAGTCGACGCCGACGATGGCGTGTTCCCCTTCCTGGAAGCCAGCGCCGAACTCAATGGGGTAAACACCACTGCGTTGTGCAAGCGCTTTGAAAAAATCACCACCGCAGAGCTGAAGGCCTACGACATGCTGATCGCTGCCGATGTTTGCTTCTGGGATGAGCTGATCGCACCGGTGAGTAACCTGATCAACCGCGCTGTGCGCGCCGGTGTGAAGAAGATTGTGATCGCCGATCCGGAGCGTTCGCCCTTCTTTGAAGTGGCAGATCGGGCTATCGATCGACACTGCGGCGAGCTGCTGGACTGGCGCACCCACAATCCGGTGTCCGCCAGCGGCGCGCTGCTGGTCATCGAAAATGCCTGAGGGTCAGTCCCGCAGGAGATATTTGCGACCGGTGACCACGCTGGCAACAGCCTCGCCGTTGACATAACGAGGCCGGAACACCGTATCGCCCAGCAAGCGGCGCAGACGCGCGGCCGGGCCACTTTGATCGTCGCTGGCCCGCGCCCGCACACGACGCACCCGACCCCGGGCATCAACCTCAAAACTGGCGCGCAATTGCACTACCTCCCCGTCACTCTGGCGGGGCGACCACAGAGCAACACCGGCGGGTAATTCCCGCGCTTCGTCAAACGTGGCCTGCAGCCACTCCTCCGGCAGCCGTGGCGCCAGGGAATCAAAAATTTGTTGGTAGTGGCCGTCAGCGCGCGTGCTGCGGCCGTTCCACAGCATCCAGTCACCCTGAGCCAGCAAAACGCGAGCCTGTAGCAATGGTTCGCTGGCGAAGCGCTCGCTGGCTTCCTCCAGATCAACGCGCAGGCGCACACCGCTGGACTGCCGCAGGCGCAACAGCCGTTCCAGGTCGGGGTCTATATTTAACGGGGATTGGGTGCGCATGATCACTTCACGGCGGTCACCCGGTTGTCCCAGCAAGGGGTCTGGAGCCTCGATGGCCTGATGGATCAGGTAGGTATTAGCGGCCTGGCTCAACAAAAATTCCAGTTGCCACTGCGGTGCCACTTCGGCCAACACCAGATCATCCAGGATGTCACGGTTCAGCAGGTAGAGATCCACCAAACGACGATTGCCACTGTTGCCTACCGACAGGATGTAGGCCTGCCGCTGCCACTGCAGGTATTCCAGCGCCGCGGTCAGCTTGAGGTCTGTGAAAGGCGGCTGCCCGCCACCGAACAGACGGAAAAAATACCCGTAGCTGTCATCCAGCGCCTCCAGTTCCCCGGCCTGCCAGTACGTATCCAGCATGGCGCGCACGGTGGGTACCTGAGCCGGGCTATCCAGCCCTTCGTTCACCCGTTGCAGATGCAGTGCGCGCTGGTAGGCACCGATGGCGCCGGCATAGTTACCGACAGCGACCTGCAGGCGGGCCATGGCCAGCAAGGTTTCCGCTGCCGCAGGTGCATAGGGTCCGTCCTGGTAGAGATTTTCCTCCAACTGATTTTCCAGCGCCGCGACTTGCGCCGGATCAAGCGGTGCAGGGGCCTGCACGTCTACCGGTGGTTTGACCTCGTCCGCCCTCACGTACCACTTGCCATACAGAGCGGTATCCATAGCAGCGGCAACCGGCAAGGCGAAAAATCCGAGCAGGCTTAGCAGGAGTGAAAGGCGTCGAAGTACAGCGGGCATATCTCAGATGTCAGGATTCACAATTTAGGGCAAAAATCAGCCTAGCATGACAAATCCGTGTAAGCTCATTCTTTCCGCCAGCTACGCACCTTCGGTCATGAAGCAACTGGGCATTCTGGACACCGCTTTCGTCAATCTGGAGCAGGGCAACACCCCGCAACACATTGGCGGCCTGGGCCTTTATGACCCTTCAACAGCCCCTGACGGTTTTGTGCGTTTCAAGCAGGTGATTGCGCGGACCGAACAACGCCTGGACCGGCTACCCCTGTTCCGCACGCGGCTAGTACAGGTACCCGGTGGTCTGGATCGCCCCTACTGGGTGAAAGATGCGCATTTTGACGTGGAGTTTCACCTGCGGCATATCGCCCTGCCCCAGCCCGGCGACTGGCGCCAGCTGTGCATTCAGGTCGCACGCCTGCATTCCCGGCCACTGGATATGTCCCGCCCGCTGTGGGAGGCCTACATCATTGAAGGCCTGGACAACATCCCTCACCTGCCCAAGGGTTGCTTTGCGGTGTATACCAAGATGCATCATTCACTGGTGGACGGTGCTGGCGGGGCAGCCTTTCTATCCGCCCTCCACGACCTGAAGGCCGACCCCGGTGAGGAGACACTTGCGGACGCAGAACCCCGCGCGGTCGACCTCGAACCGAGTTTGAGCGAGCTCCTGACACGCGCCTCGGTAAACTCCCTGCGCAACGGCTTTGCCCTGGCGCGAAACTCCCTGCAGGTGAGCCGCGACCTGGGCCAGTATGCCTGGGAGGTCATACGCGAACGCTCCTCCCTGCCTGCAGAAGCCCCACGCACCCGGTTTAATCACCGCACCGGGCCACACCGGGTGTTCGAGGCGGCAGAGATTGAGCTGCAGGCGTTCAAGGCGATAACCAGGGCCACTGGCACCAAGGTGAATGACGTTGCCATGACGGTGGTGGGAGGCGCCCTGAGTCGCTATCTCGCGGCGAACAATGAGGCACCGATGGCCTCGCTTACGGCGAGCATGCCCTTGAACCTGCGCGAGCGTCGTGGCGCGTCAGAAGAGAACAACAATCTTGGCGCCCTGTTCGCCAGCCTGCATACGGATATCGAAGATCCCCTGGTACGATTACAGGCGTGTCACGACTCGGCAAATGAAGCGAAAGCGCTTGGGGAACATAACCCCCTGGTGGACAGCATGAAACTGGCTGGCGTGTTCTCTCCGGCCATCACTCGCTCGGTTGCTGCTTTCTGGGGGCGCAACAATCTCTCCCGACATCTGCCCATGAATGTCAGCACGGTGATTTCCAACGTGACCGGCCCGGAGTTCCCCCTATTTTGTGCCGGGGCCCGTATGGTGGATTACTACGGCCTGGGGTTATTAACCCCGGCGATGGGGATATTCCATCTGGTGTTCAGCTACTGCGGCAAAGTTACCCTATCGGTGCTCGCGGACCGCGACATGCTACCGGACCCGGAGTTTTATCGGGAATGCCTGGTCGCAGAGTTCAACGAACTCCAAAAGGCTGTGAAGAAAGCACAGCGCAAGGCGGCAAAGGCTCGATAGCCAGCCGCCGTTGGGAGCGACTCAAGCCTTCCGACGTCGCCAGGCAAGCAGACCAGCCAATCCAAGGCCCACCAGGCTCAGAGAAGCGGGCAAAGGAACCGTCGTCGTGACGGTGGTATCGATGATTGTTAACAGCACGCTTCCGTCAAAGACCGCCAGTGGGCTCCCTGCATTGCCGTACACAATGCCTGCAAATGCGCCGGGGGCAGTGAAGTAATCTACCGCTGAAGGGATGGGCTGGTAAAAGAACGAATCGCCACCAAAGGAGAAGCAGCAGTCTTCCAGAACGGAGTTGCTGTCGTTGTCAAAACCCCACGCCCCATTGGAGTTGGTACCGGCGAACAATACGTCGTAGCCAAGCGAGGTAGCGTGCGGCCCTGTCGCCAGGGGCATCATCCCTGTCGTGGTGACGTAGTCGGCGTAAGTCAGTTCAATGCTGAAGTCAGCGTAGGTGTTTCCGCCGCCGGCAAGATCGAAGAAGTCGAACTGGTAAATAACCACCGCCCTTGCGGGCACAGTGATCAGGACAAGTAGCGCCAGAACGGCAATGAGTTTCGCTTTCACTGTTGTGTTCCCCCAGAGATAACCCCACACAGGTTCCACAAGCAATTTTCGATCCGGAATAAATAATCTCGCAAAAACAAAAGCTTAGGCGCCTGCCATGGACGGGGCCGGCGCTTAGTGTAAATATTTCTGACAATCAGACCGGAAATATCCATCGGGCATAAAAAAGGCCCGCCACGTAGGCGGGCCTGTAAGAACTATCTCATTTGGACCTGGACGGGTTGTCGCGTTTGGCGCGACGGTATTCCGTGGAGATGCTTACAGTGTAGGCAAGCACCTGATATGCTTCAAATGTATTTGTATTATTTTATACATGAACTGAAATCATAATAGGCCCACATAAGATGGACACTCGCCCACTTCAGTCGGTAGATCTCAATCTCCTGCTCGCGCTACAGGTGTTGCTGGAGGAACGCCATGTCTCGCGCGCGGCGGAACGCCTCCACATTACTCAACCCGCAATGAGTAAAACCCTGACCCGGCTGCGAAGGGTGTTTGACGATGCACTGCTCACCCGCACCTCCCACGGCATGCAGCCAACTCCCCGGGCAGAGGCGCTGGCGGCGGACCTGCGGGGTGTACTGGAGGGCGCCAAGCAACTGCTGACCCCAACAGGTTTCAGCCCCGCGCACCTGTCCGGGGAGGTCACACTTGCCATGTCGGAGTTCACCGGCCTCGCCCTGTTGCCTCACCTGGTGACGCGGCTACAGGTGCTGGCGCCGCGCCTCACCATCAAAACCATCACCCGCGTGGACAACCAGCTGGACAAACTCGCCTCCGGCGACCTGGATTTTGCGATCCACCTGGAACACGCTCACTACGGTCCGGACTATCAACTCGACAGCCTGGGCAGTAATCCCATGGCCGTACTGGCCCGGCGCGACCATCCACTGGTAGGGAGTATGGTCAGTTGGGATCACCTGGTCCGCTTCCCGGTGATCCGCCTATATATCTCCGACCTCGATCAGGCGGAAGTGGTGCGCACCTCGGAAATTTTCCAGCGCATCCGCAACCCCCAACTGGGCAGCTTCGAAACCTCCCACTTGCTGACCGCATTGGAGGTACTGCGCCAATCCGACCACCTGATGCCAGCGCCGTCCTACCTGCTGCGCAACACCAGTGCGAGAGAAGGCATTGTGGCACTGCCTCTGCCTGGAGACGTTCACGAGGAATTGCACTATATGCTGGTCAGCCACCATCGCGTGGCCCAGTCACCCCTGCACATCTGGCTGCGACAACAGATTCTGGAAACCCTCGCCAGCCTGCGGGAAATTGCTAACAGTGCGCCCGACTGAAGCGCACGCCTGTGGCATAATGCGCGCCCACTCGACACAAGCCGCGATCAGCGCAACTTTTTGCCGTGAGTAAGAAACAACGCCGCCCTATTCCCGAATTCGGTTTTCCCATCATCGAGACCCACTGCCATCTGGACTATCTCGATGACCAGGCCCTGGACGACACGCTGGCGCAAGCGCAGGCGGTGGGTGTGGAACGGATCGTGACCATCGCCGTTTCACCAGACAATCTGGTCAAGGTAAGAAACCTGACCCAGACCAGCGAGCACATCTGGGGTACGCAGGGCATTCACCCCCACGAAGCGGAGCAGTACAGCGAGGCGACTGAAGCGGAAATCGCCGAACACCTGACGGACGCTCGCATCCTGGCCGTGGGCGAAATCGGGCTGGACTACTACTACGATCACGCCGACCGCGCGGTGCAGCGCCGCGTATTCGAAGCCCAGTTGCAATTGGCGGTGGATCACGACCTGCCCGTGGTTATCCACACTCGTGAAGCAGATGAGGACACTCAGGCCATCCTGTCCAATTTTGCCGGCCAACTGGCACGGCGCGGCGTAAT
This sequence comes from Gammaproteobacteria bacterium, assembly GCA_030427085.1. Taxonomy (GTDB): domain Bacteria; phylum Pseudomonadota; class Gammaproteobacteria; order Pseudomonadales; family Halieaceae; genus JAUHXH01. Next base: position 1,227,605 of record JAUHXH010000001.1, read on the forward strand.
CCACAGTTTCACCTCGGGTTTGCCACTGGCCGAGTTCTGCCTCGACCAGGGCTTCATGCTCGGCTTCAACGGCATCACTACCTTCCGCCAGGCCGATAATGTGCGCGAAGTCGTTGCCGCCACGCCGCTGGAGCAACTGGTGCTGGAAACGGATGCCCCCTACCTGACGCCCGTACCCTATCGGGGCCGCCCCAATGCGCCGTGTTATCTGCCCTTCATCGCTGAACAGGTGGCAGACGTGAAACAACAAAGCGTCGAAACAGTGTTAACCCAGGCCTACGACAACAGCCTGCGGCTGTTCTGGCACTGAACTGGCAGGGCTGGCGCTGCTGGCCCACAATGGAATCACCCGACAGCAGTAATGCATACAGCGGCATGCTAAACTTCGCCGCCGCGACAGGGCACAGGAGCACGCGTCACTGATGGAATACCAGATCGGTCAACGCTGGGTCAGCCACGCTGACGCCCAGTTGGGGCTTGGCATCGTAGTGGAAGTAGAGGCCCGTCGGGTCACCCTGTCCTTCCCGGCTATCGGTGAGGAACGTACCTACGCCACCGACGGCGCCCCCCTGACCCGCCTGCGCTTCAAAGCCGGGGACCATATTCGCACGCTGGACGACGTGGAACTGCTTGTCACGGAGGTGCAGGAACACCAGGGCCTGCTGGTCTACTCCGGCACCGACCACCACGATGACTTCCAGCAGATATCGGAACTGGAACTGGACAGCTTCGTCCAGCTCACCACGCCCCAGCAACGGCTGCTGAACGGTCATTTCGACCGGGGCGAAGAGTTCGCCCTGCGCTTTGCCACTTTCGAGCAGATCGACCGACTGCAACGCTCAGCTGTGCGCGGACTGTCCGGTTCCCGCACCAGCCTGTTACCTCACCAGGTATATATCGCCGCAGAAGTGGGCCAGCGGCATGCGCCACGCGTACTGCTGGCGGATGAAGTCGGACTGGGTAAAACCATCGAAGCAGGCATGATCGTCCACCAACAACTGCTCAGCGGGCGTGCCTCTCGCGTTCTGGTATTGGTGCCCGGCTCGTTGCAGCACCAGTGGCTGGTGGAAATGCTGCGCCGCTTCAATTTGCGTTTTGCCCTGTTCGACGCCGAGCGCTGTGCTGAAAGCGGGGCCGAAAACCCCTTCGAATCAGAACAGCTCGTGCTTTGTTCATTGGAAATGTTCGACGACAACCCCCTGCTGCAGGAACAGGCACTGGCCTGCGGCTGGGATTTGACCGTGGTGGACGAAGCCCACCACCTGCACTGGTCAGAAGACGGCGCCGGTGACGACTACCGCTTTGTGGAGCAACTTGCCGCGCGCAGCCAGGGTTTGCTGTTGCTGACTGCAACGCCGGAGCAGGTTGGCCAGGCCAGCCACTTTGCCCGCTTGCGGCTGCTCGATCCGGATCGCTTCCACGATCTGGAGGCCTTCCGCGAGCAGGAACAACAGTTCCGCGCCCTGTCCGCACAGATGGATGGTATCGAGGCGGGAGAGGTTGACCCCGCCACACTGCCAGCGGGTGTGGACGCTACGGCGGCACCGGAAGACATCATCGAGCAATTACTGGATCGTCATGGCACCGGCCGCGTGCTGTTTCGCAACACACGGGCGGGGGTAAAAGGATTCCCACGCCGGGTGCTGCACAAACATGCCCTGCCGATGCCCGATCAATACGCGCTGGCGCAGCTGGATCTCGACGCCTGCCTGCATCCGGAAATGCCCTACATCGATGACAGCTGGGTGGAATTCGACCCACGGGTCGCCTGGCTGGAGCAGCACCTGAAAGCGCTGCGGCCCGAGAAGGTGCTGGTGATCTGCGCCGAGGCCTCCACCGCTACCGCGCTGGAACATCACCTGCACCTGCGCGCCGGCATCCGCAGCGCTGCCTTCTACGAGGGGCTCACGATTCTGGAGCGCGACCGCGCCGCGGCCTACTTCGCCGAAGAACACGGCGGTGCCCAGACTCTGGTGTGCTCGGAAATTGGCAGCGAGGGTCGCAACTTCCAGTTCGCCCACCATCTGGTGCTGTTCGACCTGCCGCTGAATCCCGACCTGCTGGAGCAGCGTATCGGCCGCCTGGACCGTATCGGCCAGCGGCACGACGTAGACATCCATGTGCCCTACCTCGAAGACGGTGCGCAGGAAGCCTTGCTGTCGTGGTATGAGCGTGGCCTGGGGATTTTCGACGAGTGCTGCTCCGCGGGTTATGCCATCCTCGAAGCGTTCAGCGACCGGCTGCTGCCAATCCTGGAAGGCCAGGGGGGCGACCTGGATGCGCTGATCACTGACACCGCCGCCTTCACCGCCAAAACGCGAGAAGAACTTCGTGAAGGCAGAGACCGGCTGCTGGAACGCAACTCCTGCAAGCCGGACATCGCGGCAGACCTTATCGCTGCGATCCACGAACAGGAAGCCGCCTCGGACCTCGCCGATTACATGGAGCAGATGTTCGACGTGTACGGCGTTGACCACGAGTACCACTCGGAACAGGCACTGATCCTGCGCCCCTCCGAACACATGCTCACCGGCCACTTCCCGGGCCTGGGGGACGAGGGCACCACTGTCAGCTTCAGCCGTGAGGTAGCACTGGCGCGGGAGGACATGGAGTTCCTTAGCTGGGAGCACCCTATGGTCACCGAGAGCATGGACATGGTGGCCAGCACCGAACTGGGCAATGCGGCCCTGGGCACCATGAAGCTCAAGGGCATTCCCCCGGGCACCATGTTGCTGGAGTCGCTGTATACCGTGAACTGCGTGGCACCGCGCGCTTTGCAGGTAGAGCGCTTCCTGCCCCTGTCACCCATCCGCCTGCTGGTGGATGCCAGCGGCAAGGAACTGGCGAAGATTGTGCCCCACCACCGCCTGAATGAACTGGTGGAGCGCGTTAAAAAGCCCACCGCGCTGGCCATCATCAAACAGGTGCAGCGGGAAGTGGAAGCCAAAATGCGCACCGCCAACGAACTGGCTGAAAGCCGCTTGCAGGCGATCCTGAAGCAGGCCGAAACGCAGATGCGCGAGGAACTGGGTGCCGAGCTGTCTCGACTGGAAGCGCTGCAGGCGGTCAACCCCTTGATCCGCGACGCGGAGCTGGACTTCCTGCGCTACCGCATCGAGGAGTGTGCCGCCCACATCACGCACGCTAACCTGCAGATGCAGGCCCTGCGCTTGATCATTACCACCTGATCGGACTCAGCAATCGGCCCGCTTGTTGGTTTTGAAGCGGCGGCCACAGTTTTTGCGCTCGGCTTCCGCAGCCGGGCTCTCTTCCACTGCCGTCACCGGTGCCACTGTTTCGACCTCGGCCGCCGGTGTCACCACCTCAACAGCCACAGGCACACCACTCGCGGCAGCGCGAATGCCTTTTGCCACATCCACCACCAACTCATTGGGAATCGGCACACTGAGGTTGTACTGAGCCACTACCCACTGACCGCCCTCCTTGATCAGGACGCCGCTGCCGCGACACTGCCCGAGTTTTTCGTTGTCCAACAATTCGTCGAACAGGATAGCCTGCCCACCCGGTAGCGGATCGAGGCTGCGCTGGGTGGGAACATAGGTCCAGCCTTTGCCAGCATCGAAGTAGGGTTTGGCGAAGTCACGAAAGGCCTGCCCCTGCCAACGCTCAGTGGCATCCGTGCCGAGGAACACCACGTCCTCGGCCATGGCCGCGTCATAGGTGGCGAAATCGGCCTGTGCGGCGGCCTGGTGGAAGCGTTCCAGCAGGGCATCCGCCTCGGCCAGCGAATCGGCGGATGCACTGGTGCAGACCAGCCAGAGTGAGGCAAAAAGGGTTAGAAATTTAGTCGGCATCCAGACTTCTCCGGTGAGTGAAAGGCCCTACTTTAACGAACAGTCTCGGAGGGTTGCCAGCCCTTGGGGAACATCCACGGCGCTGGCATAATGCAGGCCTTGTTTTTAACGCTTTTGACGGAGGATTCCCCATGCGTTTCAGCTTGATTTCGAAGGTACTGGCCCTGACCACGCTGCTGGCCAGCACGTCTGTACTCGCCGATTGGGAACTGGATCCGGCCGCCTCCTCGCTGCACTTCATCTCCACCAAAAATGCGGCCGTTGCCGAGGTTCACAGTTTCAAGTCACTGTCGGGCGGTATCAACGCGGCGGGCTCAGCCCGGGTCAAGATTGCGCTGGCCAGTGTGGACACTGCCATCGCCATTCGCGATGAGCGGATGCAGGAGTTTCTGTTCCAGACTGCACAGTTTCCCAGCGCCACCATCAGCGCCCAGGTAGAGTTGGCACCGCTGGCGGCTCTGGCGCCGGGTCAACAGGAGCACTTTAAATTCCCGATTACACTGGACCTGCACGGGGCCAGTGCCAAACTGATGGCAGATGTCACCGTCACCGCGCTGGCCAACCAGCGCATCGAAGTACGCAGCAGCGCACCGCTACTGGTCAATGCCGCCGACTTTGACCTTGTTCAGGGTCTGGCCAAACTGCAGGAACTGGCCGGACTGAAGTCCATCAGCACCAGCGTGCCGGTGACCTTCAGTCTGGTCTGGCAGCGCTAAAGCGGGTTATTTAACCCGCTCGCGCCACAAAGCCACCGTCCACCACGATGGTGTCGCCGGTTACCCAGGCGCCAGCGCGAGACGACAGGTAAATCACCGCACCGGCGATATCTTCCGGGCCGCCCAGGCGCCGCAGCGGCATGCCCTTGCCCATCTCTTTTTCATGGTCGAGCAGGAAGGCCGTCATCTTGCTGGGGAAAAAGCCCGGCGCGATGGCATTCACGGTAATCCGATCCGGCGCCAGGTCCGCCGCCAGATGACGTGTCAGGTGAATTACTGCCGCCTTGCTGGAGGAGTAGGAGTAGGTTTGCATCTTGGGGTGGGTGATGCCGTTCACCGAGGCGATGTTAATCACCCGGGCCGGATCTTCGTCAGTGCCCGCAGCGCGCATCGGTTCCAGTAACTGCTGAGTCAGGAAAAACAGGGATTTCAGGTTCAGGTCCATCACCTTGTCCCAGCCAGATTCGGGGAACTCGTCGATCGGTGCGCCCCAACTGGCACCGGCATTGTTGACCAGAATATCCACTTTGCTCTCGCGCTCGCGGATTTCAGCGGCGAAAGTGTTTACACCTTCATTGGTCGACAAATCTGCGCGGATCGCGATGCACTCGCCCAACTCCGACATGGCTTCAGCCGCAGCCTTCAGTTCGTCTTCCTTGCGCGCGGTGATGTAGACGCGGGCGCCATTTTCCAGCAGGCCACGGGTGATCATTTCACCGATACCCCGCGAGCCGCCTGTTACCACGGCGACCTTGCCCGACACGGAAAACAATTGCTCAATCTTCATACTTCTCTCCTGAGTGATGGATTGCGCCCTCGATAGTCACTGGGTGAACAGCCGTACCAGATTTTGAAGGCATTGGAAAAAGAGGCCTGGTCTGAATAACCAAGCAGGAAACCGATGTCAGTGATACCCAGGCGCGAATCCGCCAGGTAGTGGCGCGCCAGTTGCGAACGCAGCGCCTGCAGTATGGCCTGAAAGTGGGTACCCCGCTCCGCCAGGCGCCGCTGTAACGTACGCCGGGAGATACCGAGTTCCCCCGCCAGGTGATCTACGCCCGCTTCGCCCCGGGGGAGGCTACGGCGTAACGCTTCGCGCAGGCTATGCAGGAAGGGGTCGTCTGCGTCACCCGATTCGAACAGCGCCCGGGACTGTGCCGTCAGGGCTTCACCAAGATCAAAGTCGAGCTGAATCAGCGGCGAGCTCAAGGTGTCACGCGGGAGATACAGGCAACTCAGCGGCTGGCCAAATTGCAGGTCGGTGCCGAAGTTGGCTTGCAATGCCCGCAGGTCATCCGGTTCGGCGTAGGTGAAACGGGCCGCACAAACCGGCACCGGGCGAATACACAGCGTGTTCACGATCAGGGCCGAGGTGGTGAGTAGCTGGTCAGAGAGGAAACGTTCCGCACCTGTACCCGCCTGCAGGGGGTGCCACTCCAGACGCATGAATTCACCCTCCGGCCGAATCAGGATACGGCCCAGGTCGCCCAGCAGCTGAATGGTGCTGGGAATCACGTTCAGGTACTCGCGAAAATCCCGGCAAATCGTGGTCATGTAGAGCTGCAGGTTGAGCCCTTTCAGGTAAAGGATGCGCCCGGTATTGAGAGCGATATCCTCAGACGCACCCATTGCCCGAGCCGCCCGGTAGAGGCGAAACAGCAAGTCAACGGTGTAATGCGAGGTTTCCTTTCCCGGATGCTCCTGAACGGATTCCAGCAGGGCTTGTTGTGACAAGCCCTCCGCTTCCGCTGCCTGGAGCAGTGCTGCGATGACTTGCGGGCGTACTTTGTGCATCATCGCCTGTGGCAGGGCCTGGCCCACGCTATCTACCAGGTATCCACGCGGGGCCGCGCCTTGGGTAGCGGCGCCTGCATGGCACTGTTGAGGGCCCGCACCACTACCTGACGAGACTCGGCGGGATCAATGACCGCATCAATTTCCAGGTGCGCAGCAGCTTCTGTAGCCTTGCCCCGTTCATAGGATTGCTGAACCAATTTGTCGAACAGGGCTTCGCGCGCCGCGGGGTCTTCCTCCGCTTCCAGTTCTTTGCGGTAGCCCAGTCGCACCGCGCCTTCCAGCCCCATGGCACCAAACTCACCCGTCGGCCAGGCAGCGCAGTAAACGGGCGCCAGCAGGCTGCCGCCCGTCATCGCCATGGCGCCGAGCCCGTAGCCCTTGCGTAAAATGATCGCCACCACCGGCACTCGCAAGGATGCGCCAGTAACAAACAACCGCGACATCCGCCGCACCGCGGCTTCGCGTTCACTATTGGGGCCCACCATAAAGCCCGGGGTATCGGTAAAGGACACCACGGGCAGGCCAAAGGCGTCGCACAACTGCAGGAAACGGGCGGCCTTTTCCGCAGCCTGAGCATCCACCGCTCCGCCCAACTGCTGGCAATCGTTAGCCAGCAAACCTACGGGACGCCCTTCAAAGCGAGCGAAGCCGGTGATCACACTACGCCCATAAACCCGTCGCAGTTCCATGAAACTGCCACGGTCGACGATGGTTTCGATCACATTGCGCACCGGATATGCCCAGCGGCGGTCTTCGGGAATCAGGTCACGCAGTCGGGTTTGATCTTCACAATCGAATGCGGCGACCGGGCCCTGGAAGTAACTGAGTAATTGCCGGGCACAGGCTGCGGCCTCGACTTCATCCTCTACCAACACGTCGATCACGCCGTTGCGGTACTGCTCTTCCGCCGGGCCGATTTCCGTTGGCTCGTAGACCCCCAGGCCACCTCCCTCGATCATCGCGGGGCCGGCCATGCCGATCCACGAGGTTTTGGTGGCAACGGTAATGTCGGCACTGCCGAACAGTGCAGCATTACCGGCAAAACAGTAACCGTTATTCACCGCGATACGTGGCACCTGACCACTCAGGCCCGCCCAGGTGCGGAATGAACTGTAGTTGAGGCCCGCAATCTGGATAGTGACATCGGTATCACCGGGGCGGCCACCACCCCCTTCGGTAAACATTACCACCGGCAGGTGGCGTTCCTCGGCCAGTTCGCAGATGCGGTCCAGCTTGTGGTGATGGTAGTAACCCTGAGTGCCGGCCAACACGGTGTAATCGTTGACGATGACAATCGCTTCGGCATTTTCACCACCCACCTGGCTTGCATTGATGCAACACGTGCCGGTGATAATACCGTCCGCCGGGGTATTGCGCTGCAGGTCTTCGGTGGAACGGCGCGAGCGCTGCGCCGCAACGGCGAGTTGGCCGTATTCCAGAAAAGTATCGGGATCAACCAGCGCTGCCAGATTCTCCCGCGCGCTGCGGTAACCGCGCTGGTGGCGCTTCGCCACCTGTTCCGCACGGGCTTCGTCACCCGTCAGCGCGAGTCGTTGTTGCAGGGCTTCCAGTTCCGGTCGCAGGGAGTCACTCATACTTGGTCGCTTTTAATGATCTTCGATGATGTGCTGGCCGCGTACATTGCGAATCAGCGGCACCGTGTCGTCCACCGTATTCCTTGAGGTACGGCGCAAGCGCGGCGCCAGGCGCTCCAGCAGGGCCGCGGTAACCGAAGCCAAAGGCAGTTTGTGCACCTCATCCAGGGGCACAAATGCCAGTTCTTCGAGTTCACCATTACCGCGCAACTCACCCTGGGCATGCCGGGCGTCAGCCAGGAAAAAGCGCGCGTCAAACCGCCGCACACGCTGGGGCGGCGTAATGGCCCGCGCAACATAGTCCAGCACATCCAGCGCGGGAACAAGCCCCTGAGCGTAAAAATCCCGCCAGTGAGGACTGCGGGATTGTGGTGGGTTGTTGCTTTCGCGACCCAATAGCAGCCCGGTTTCTTCCCAGGTCTCGCGCACCGCGGCCATCGCCAGTGCATGTCCCCGGTGAGTCGAGCAGCCCCGGGCGAGTTTCTTCTGCACCGGCTCGCGTAGTGCAACGGGTCGCGGCACCCTGCCATCGCCGGGGTCTACCGCACCACCGGGAAACACAAAACGATGAGGCATGAACACATGCTTGCGCGAGCGCAGTCCCAGCAGTACCTCGGTGTTATCGCGCACCAGTATCAGCGTGGCGGCGTCCCGCGGGCGAATGTAATCGCTCACGAAGCCTGGTCCCGACCTCGCTGTTGAACGGCACTGCGGCGGGCTCCTACGCTGTCACCACTGACATCGCGATTGGCCTCGCCCATCACTGTGCGCTCCATCGCCATGCCGGCGCCAAGGTCCATTTCCAGCCCCTGGTTGACCAGGCGTTTGTAGAGGCGAACAGTGGCCGGTACCGACTCTGCGATGTCCGCGGCCAGTTGCTGGCAGGTCACCAACAATGCGTCGTCGGGTACAGCACGGCTGACCAGGCCCCACTGGGACGCCTGCTCGGCACTGATGAAGTTGCCACTGAAGTGGGCTTCGCGGGCACGACTGGGGCCGATGATGCGCGCCAGTTTCTGCGACAAACCCCATCCCGGCGCCAGTCCCACGCGGCAGTGAGTGTCGGCAAAGCGGGCGCTGTCTGCGGCGATCAGAATGTCGCCCATGAGCGCCAGCTCAAACCCTCCGGTAGCTGCAACACCATTGACCCCAATAATCAGGGGGCGATCAAAGGACTCGATAGCGGCTTGCACGTCATTGCCACTGTGGATGGCGAAGGCGTCCAGACCACCGCCCTCCCCGGCCTGGCTCATGATCTTGAGGTCCAGCCCAGCGCAGAACGCTCGGCCATTGCCGGTCAGGACCACGGCGCGAACGCTGTTGTCACCCTGCAATCGCCGGAAGGCTTCACACAGAGAGCCCAATAATGACGGCGACAGGGCATTCATCGCTTCGGGACGATTCAGCGTGAGGGTAACAACCGGACCGTCACGCGCTTCCAACAATTCAGTGCTCATGGTTGTCTCCGTTGTTCAGCGGCCGGAGAAGCGGGCGGCGCGTTTTTGCATGAAGGCGGCAACGCCCTCTTTCGCATCGTCACTGTTGATACAGATGTGCTGCAGGTCGGCTTCGTGGTCGATGGTGTCGGCCAGGCTGCCGGTGGCGGCAAAACCCAGGGCTTCCTTGGCGTAGCGCAGCGACAGCGGCGCACGCTCGGCCAGCTCCTGCGCCCAGGCCAGGGTTTCGTCGAGGAGCGCTTCCGCCGGTACCACGCGGTTGCACAGGCCCAACTCCAGACACTTCTGCGCCGTGACTTTCTCGCCAGTAGCGATAAATTCGTACGCGCGCTTGCGGCCCAGCGTGTGCAACAAGTGCCAGGTGGCACCGCCATCGGGCACCAGGCTGATCGCGGTAAAAGCCTGATACAAATACGCATCGTCGGCCATCACGGTGAGATCGCAGGCCATCGCGAAAGCGCTACCAATACCAGCAGCCGGGCCGTTCACTGCGCTGATCCACGGCTTGGGTGCTTCACTGATCGCCTGCAACGCTGGTTTGTAACCCTCTTTCAGGGCCACGCGAACATCCACTGTTTCGCCCATGGTTTCGCCAAGGTCAGCGCCGGCGCTGAACCCACGCCCCGCCCCGGTGAGGATGCCCACGCGGATGGCCGGATCGGCGTTCACTGCTTCCAGCGCCAGGCGAAGCTCATCGCGAAGCTGGGTACTGAAGGCGTTGAGTTGCGCCGGGCGGTTCAACTGCACCACCGCTACGGCGCCATGATGAGTTACTTCAACCGTTTCGAATGCACTCAAAAGAATTTCTCCGTCGAATTAAACCTTAACTGATAGCACCACTGTCATGGAGTGAGGCCAACTCCGCCTCGCCAAACCCCATGGCAGACAGCACCGCCTGCGTATCCTGCCCCGGCGCGTGTGCGCCGTGGGCTACAGACGAGGGCGTGCGACTAAAGCGCGGCGCCGGCGAGGGCTGCGTGAGGCCATCCAGTTCCATGTACGTGCCGCGCGCCACGTTGGCGGCGTGTTGGGGCGCCTCAGTGAAAGACAACACCGGTGCAAAGCACACATCGCTGCCTTCCATGATCTGGCACCACTCATCCCGGGTTTTGGTTTTGATGACGCCGGCCAGTTCCCGCTTCAATTCAGGCCAGGCGGACTGATCCATCTGCGGTGCAAAACGCTCGGGGTCCAGCTCCGCTTTCTCTACCAGCAGGGCGTAAAATTGTGGCTCGATGGAACCGATGGCCACGTAGCCGCCATCGGCACATTCGTAGGTGTCGTAGAAGTGAGCTGCGCCGTCCAACAGGTTGGCTTCGCGCTGGTCGGCGTTCCACATGCCAGCCGCTTCGAAGCCGTGGAACATCCACATTAACTGCGCCGCGCCATCCACCATGGCAGCATCCACCACCTGGCCCTGGCCGGAATTACCCGCCTCCAGCAGCGCCGCCAGAATACCGTTGACCAGCAACATGCCACCGCCACCCATGTCGCCCACCAGGTTCAGTGGAATCGCGGGTTTCTCGCCGGCCCGGCCAGTTGCGTAGAGTGCGCCGGTAATGGCGATGTAATTGATATCGTGGCCGGCAGCGTGGGCCAGCGGGCCGTCCTGCCCCCAGCCAGTCATGCGCGCGAACACCAGTTTCGGGTTGCGCTCGCGACAGACCTCAGGGCCGATACCCAATTTCTCACAGACGCCGGGACGATACGGATCTATCAACACATCCGCGTTCTCAACCATGCGCAGCAGCGTTTCCACGCCAGCGGGGTCTTTCAGGTTGAGCGCCACAGATTTCTTGCCGCGAAAGCTCACATCCTTGATCGACGTTGGATCGAGGCCGGGACTGCTGGCCCGCTCAATACGGATCACCTCAGCGCCCATATCGGCGAGCATCATGCCCCCCATGGGCGCAGGGCCGATGCCGGCCAGTTCCAGCACGGTATAGCCGTTCAAAGGCCCCATGTCAGCTCCTCCGGTCGCTTAGCGTGGTTGCATGCGGATGGCACCATCCAGGCGGATGCACTCGCCGTTCAGGTAATCGTTTTCCGCCATGAAGACCGACATGTGAGCGATTTCGGCAGGCTTGCCAAGGCGATGGGGATAAACCACCTGGGATTCCAGCGACTTGTAAGCCTGCTCGGGAATCAATTCAAACAGCGGGGTGTGAATCAGGCCTGGCACGATGGTGTTCACACGCACGCCGTAGCTGGCCAGGTCGCGAGCCATCGGCAGGGTCATGCCAACCACGCCACCCTTGGTGGCACTGTAGGCCAACTGGCCGACCTGACCTTCGTAAGCCGCCACAGAAGCCGTGTTGATGATCACACCGCGACCACCGTCTGCATTGACCGGCTCGTTCTTGGCCATTTGCTCGGCCGCGTAGCGAGCCACATTGAAGGTACCGGTCAGGTTGATGTCGATCACCGGCTGCCACTGTTCCATGGGGAAGGGGCCATTCTTGCTCAGCGTTTTGCTGGCGCTGCCGATACCGGCGAAGTTGTTGCAGATGTGCAGCGCGCCGAACTTCTCAACCACGCCTTCCACGGCGGCTTTTACCGCGTCCTGGTCGGCCACGTTAACGCTCCAGAAGGCGGCGTTGTCGGCGCCCAGCTCTTCGATCAGCTCGTTGGCGAGTTTTTCATTCAGGTCGAAGATGGCAACCTTGACGCCCTTGGCGACATAAGCTTCAACGGTGGCGCGGCCGAGGCCGGAGGCTCCGCCGGTGACAATAGCGACTTTTCCTTGCAAATCCATGGTGTATTCCTCTCGGGTCTAGAAGTTACGGGTGTTGAAGGGTGTGTAGTTATCTCCGAGGCAATCACGGCTGATGATGATTTTCATCACCTCCGAACTACCCGCGTAGATGGTGGAAATTTTTGCGTCGGTGTACTGGCGGCTGATGGGGTACTCATCCATATAACCGGCGCCGCCGTGTAGCTGAACACCGAGGTCGGCGATCTTGACCTGCAGCTCACTGGTAACCAGTTTGGCCTTGGCGGCATCGACGGCCGTCAGTTCGCCGGCGTTGAACGCGCGAACACACTGGTCCACATATGTCTGGGCAAAATCCAGCTCAGTGCGGGCTTCCGCCAACTTGAACTGGGTGTTCTGGAATGCGGCGATCGGCTTGCCGAAGGCTTTGCGTTCTTTTACGTAATCGGCTGTAAGGTCCCAGGAAAGCTGCGCACAAGCGATATAGCCACAAGCACCCAGCAGGCGCTCTTCCGCCAGACCCTGCATGAGGTAAATAAATCCTTTGCCCGGCTCGCCCAGAACGTTGGCCTTGGGCACTTTCACATCGTTGAAGAACAACTCGGCCGTGTCCTGGGCTTTGAGGCCCATCTTTTTCAGGTTGCGGCCGCGCTCAAAACCCTCCATGCCGCGCTCCACCAGGAACAGGGTCATGTGGTGGGGATTGTTGTCCGGGTCGGTTTTCGCCGCCACGATCACCAGATCGGCATTGATGCCGTTGGAGATGAAGGTTTTGGATCCGTTCAGCACCCAGTGATCGTCTTTCTCCACGGCATTGCTGCGCATACCCGCCAGATCACTTCCGGCATCGGGTTCGGTCATCGCGATGGCCAGCACGCACTCACCGCTGACGCAGCGCGGCAGGAAGCGATCGCACTGCTCCTTGTTGCCAAATCGCGTCAGGTAGGGGCCGACCAGGCGGCTGTGCAGGGTGTTGTACCAGTCGCCAACGCGAGCGTAGGCAGTTTCTTCAATGATCACCTGCTCGAAGCGGAAGTCACTGTCACCAGTGCCGCCGTACTCCTCGTCGGGCCAGACCATCAGGAAACCCTGCTCGCCAGCCTTCTGGAAAGCGGAGCGGTCGACGATGCCAGCCTCACGCCATTGCTCCATCTGTGGCACAATCTCGGCGCTGAGAAACTTGCGGTAGGCCTCGCGGAACATTTGCTGTTCCTCGGTAAAATCGCGCGGTAGCACAGGAGTGGCTCCTCATTGAGTACAGGAAGGCGCCAGTATGGTAAGGCCCTCGGGCGCCAGCAATGACCCGCTCCAACAAAAATATTGACTGAAACTGACATTCGAAACAGGACCGCGGGCCATGGAGCCATTGTCGACTTCCGACTGGGCCAACATCTACATTGCCATACTGCTGTGTATCAGTGTGGCGCTCTTCGCCTTGGTGGCGCTGCTGAGCAACGGCCCGCGCCGCCCTGCCGGGCTGGGTCTGTTCAGCGTTTACTTTATGGCCGGCCTGCTGGGCAGCCTGGTATTCGGCCTGCAGTACAGCACCGGCGGCGAATTGGCGCTGGAAATAGCCGTTATCGCCACCCTGCTCAACAGTATTGTATTGTTGCTGGCCCTGTGCCAGCGGGCGGGATTGACCCGCCGCCGCTACGCCTGGAGCGGCCTGGCCCTGCTAGCCGTGTTCAGCGGCTTCTGGTTGTCTGCCGATAAAGTTTTTCTGGTCCATAACGGCGCTATCGGCGCCCTGCTGGCGGCGGTTGCCATGGTCAGCCTTTACCATGCGCGTAACGCGGGTAACGCCGGCGATGTGATATTGGCCTGTGCCGGCGCGATTGGCGTGCTGGGTACCTTGAGCGCCAGCATGCTGCTGCTGAACAAGCAGGACTCATCACTGGCACAGGCTGTGGTATTCGGTTCCCTGGGCGCGGTGTATGCCCTGGTAGCGTGTGGCTTCCTCAGTGCCGTTTTACTCGACTACCGGCGCCAGTTGGGGGAGTTGGTGGTGCGCGACCCGCTGACCCGACTACTCAACGCCCGCGGCCTGCGCAAAGCGCTGGAAGTCACCCTGGCCAATGCCGCCCGCATGCAGCACAACACGGCTACTTTGCTGATGAACATCGATCATTTCGCTCAGATCAACGACAGCTTTGGCCAGGACTGCGGCGACGCCCTCCTCGGGCAGTTGGCGGTGATCCTGTCTGACGAATGTCGCGGCAGCGACGTGATCGCGGCCACCGGCCCGGGTGAGTTTGTGGTGGTGCTCCCAGAGACTGAACTGAGCATGGCCCGACGGGTAGCGGAGCGCTTGCGCGAAGGTGTGGCGCAAGATCCGCTGGTGGTGAAGCAACAAACGGTCAACCTGACCGTGAGTGTAGGGGTCACCGCCTGCCAGGGCAGCGTCGACCTCGACGCCGAGATCGAGAAAGCCCGACGCGCGCTGGCCCTGGCCAAACGCGGCGGTCGCAATCAGGTGGCCTCCGTAGATCACAGCCCGGTAACCCTCACCTCCCGCCGGCGCGAAGGCTAGGCATGTCTCGCCGCATTCCCTCCATTTCGGTGTATTTCGTGCGCGCGGTGCTGCACAACGCGGTGGCCAAGGGTGTAGATCCAGTAGCCCTGCTACGCCAGAACAGGATTTCACCGCGCCTGCTGGGAGAACCGGATGCCCGGGTGTCTATCGAGCGCTTCGCCGACCTGCAGGTAACCACCATGCTGGCCATGCAGGATGAGATGTTGGGCTACGGCGAGCGCCGTATGCCCATCGGTAGCTGGGCCATGATGTGTTACGCGGTGATGGGTTCCGAAACGCTGGGGCAGGCCCTGTCACGTTACTGCCGCTTCTTCCGCCTGTTTGAGTTCGGCCTGTGGTCACACCTGGAAGAAGGCGAGGAGGTCTACCTTGAGATCCGCAATGCCAACCCGGACTACGATGCGCCGGCCTACCTGTATGAACTGGGCCTGTTCAACGCCCACCGTTTTGCCAGTTGGCTGATCGCAGAACATCTGCCGCTAACGCGCGTGGAACTGTCGGTTGGCGGTGGGGCGGATCTGGAAGACTACCAGCGCATGTTCCTCGGCAACCCGATCTTGCCGAACCAGGCCACCACTCGCCTGGTGTTCGCTCCCGCGCAACTGGACAAGCGCGTGGTACAGAACGAGCAGTCGCTACGCCGCTTCCTGCGCCACCCGGTGCTGGCCATGATGACCCAGCGTTTCAATCAGGACAGCTGGACTGCGCAGGTGCGCCAACAGCTCAGCCGTATGCTGATGGAAACGCCTGAGCTCAACGATATCGCCGCCGAACTGGCGCTGCACCCGCAAACCCTGCGCCGCCGACTGGCCGCCGAAGGTACCTCCTTCAAGGAGCTTAAAAATCAGGTACGCCGCGATACTGCGCTACACTATTTGGGAAGACGGGGCCTCAGCATCGAGGATATCGCCCATCGCTCTGGTTTCTCCGAGTCCAGCGCGTTCATCCGGGCCTTCAAGGGCTGGACCGGCGTAACCCCCTACACTTACCGCAAGGGGCTTTAACCAGCGCCCCCGCAGCGCGAGATGACGGGAGCGACAATCACTGTGCTGAAAGTCTGCCTGAAAGTACTGGCCTGGCTCTATATCCTGTATTTGTGCCTGTGCATTCTGATTATTACGCCGGCGCTCAACTTCATGGTGCCGTCGCTAGTGAAAGAGCACACCGGGCGCCAACTCCATACCGACCTGATCTTCGTCAATCCCTTCAGCCTGGCCGTGCAGGTCCGCGGCGCCCGCCTGATAGACCCGGATGGCGAAAAGTTCGTCGGCTTCTCCCTGGCCGAGGTCAACCTGTCGCTGGCCAGCCTATGGCGCACTGGCTGGGTGCTGGATGTGGCCGATCTGTCCGACTTGTATGTGCACGTGCGGCAAACCGGACCGAGCACTTTCAACTTCAGCGACATGCTGCCGCCACCGGATGACACCCCACCACCAGCCGAGCCCACGCCCTTACCGGGCGTGACCGTGAACCACCTCCACCTCAGCGCCGAACATCTGGGATTTACCGACCTCACCCGCGAAGCCCCCTTCCACAGCTTTCTGGAAGGTGTGGACATTGCCGTGGACGGCTTGTCTACGGTAGTCACCGACGGCCGCCCCTACGAGTTGGTGGCGCGTAGCGAACAGGGCGGCGAATTCAGCTGGCGCGGAACGGTGTCGGTGCCCGGGCAGCGCTCGGAAGGCCACCTGGAATTACGCAATTTGCCCTTACAAGCACCCTGGCGCTTCTTCGAACCACTGCTGAATTTCGAGCTGGTCGAGGGGCGCCTGTCGGTAGCAACCGATTACCACCTTGATCTTTCGAATGGCGTGGATTACGCACTCACCAATGGCAACCTGAGTATCGACCGACTCGCCACACGCGCACGTGGCGAGGAGGCATCCACTCTGGGCTGGGGGCGTCTGGCACTATCCGGCATCGCAGTCGATGGCACAGCCTCAGCAGTAGACATCGAAGCGCTACAACTGGATAAATTCCATCTGGAAGGTTACTACCGTGATGGACGGCTGAGTCTGGCAGAAAAATTTGCCATCAAAAGTGAAGAAGACACAGGGAGCGAAAGTGAACCGCCCACTGACGTGGAAGCCAGTCCCTGGCAGATCGCCCTGCACCAACTCGACATCCCCGACGCGCGGATAGACTGGCATTCGGACTTCACCGACCCACCTGACCTGGAACTGACCCCGGTAACCGTCAAGGTCGAGAACCTGCGCTGGCCGGCGGCGGAGACCGCCACGGTACAACTCGCTCTGCGCGCGAACGACAAAACCGACCTGAATGTTTCGGGAACATTGGTTCCCAGCGCACAGCACGCTGACTTGTCGGCATCGCTGACGGCTCTCCCCCTGTCCCTGTTCAATCCCAACCTGCCGGAGCAGATCCGCGCGGAAATTCGTTCGGGGGAACTTGGCGCCGAGCTATCAGCCGCGCTGGAAGCCGGCGAGCTCACCACCCTGGGTGGCGATGTTGCCATCGAGGGTTTTGCCGTCGCCGTGCAGGACGATGAACTGGCCTTGACTGGATGGGATTCAGTCCGGCTGGAAGGTATTACCCTGGAGCCTCCCCGTCAGCAAGCTCGCCTGGAACACCTCATCATCGATGGCTACGAAGGCCGCCTGCACATCCACGAGGATGGCACGGTGAATATGCAGCGGGCCCTCGCCGAGAATGCCGAGAGCGCGGACAGCGAGGCAGTTCCCGAAGCAGCCCCCACCGAGAATGTCGAAGAACCGACCAGCGAAGCGGCAACACCCCCATGGCAGTGGCAGCTCGACCAGATCCAGATCAGCAACAGCGCACTGGATTTCATGGATGCCTCACTGCCGCTGCACTTTCGGACTGTAATCGGTGACCTGCACGGCGAAATCGCCGGCCTGAGTTCCGACCCGACCAAACTGGCCCGCATCGACTTGCAGGGGTCGGTGGACGAGTACGCTCCAGTGAACTTCGCCGGCACCGCCAGCCCACTCGCCGACCCACCCCTGCTCGACCTGGGCCTGACCTTCCAGGGCGTGGACATGGTGCGCCTGACGCCTTACAGCGGCACCTACGCCGGCCACCGTATCGACAGTGGCCTGCTCAACCTCGACCTGCGCTATGCGCTGGAGAATCACCGTTTGCAGGGCAATAACCAGGTGGTGATCAGTCAGCTTAAACTAGGCGACACTGTGGACAGCAACCTGGCCGTAGACCTGCCCTTACAACTGGCCATAGCACTACTGACCGATAGCCGCGGTGTGATCGACCTGGAGGTACCAGTCAGCGGTAACCTCGACGACCCGGAGTTTTCCCTTGGCGGCGTTATCTGGGGCGCGTTTTTCAACCTGATTACGAAGGCGGTAACAGCCCCCTTCACCTTGCTCGCCAATCTGGTGGGCAGTGACGAAGACCTACAAACCGTATCCTTTGGTCCCGGCGTGTCGGCAGTGAATGCAGCGGCGGCGGAAAAGCTTGATGCACTGGCACAGGCCCTGATCGAACGGCCCCAAATCCAGTTGGGCGTGGCCGGCCGCAGCCGCGCAGACACCGACGGCGATGCCTTGCGCAAAGCCCAACTCAGAACGGAACTGCTGGCAGCGGGGCTAGCCGAATCGGAAGTAGACAGCCGCGGTGAGAACTGGCGCGAAGCCATCGCGCAACGCTATACCACGCTGGGTTTGCCGCCGTCCGAAAATAGCGAGCCACCCTCCCCCGGCCAAATGTTGCAAGCGGTGCTGGCGCAAATCAGCCTGCCACCTGGCGCGCTCACCAGCCTCGCCAATGAACGTGCCCTGGAGACAAAACGCTACCTTGTGGGCAATGGCGGAATCGCCGCCGACCGGGTCTTCCTCGACCAGGCCGAAGCCACCTCCGACACACCCTTTGCGGGAGTTGAGTTGAGCGTGGATATCTAGCCGCGATACACCAGGCGGTCACCGCAGCTGATGCAGGTGTATTGCGCCGAACGCCTCTGCACCCGGTTGTGGCGGGTAGTCGACAGCGCGTGTTCCCGGCAGCCGCATTCATAGGTGTGACTGCGCTGGCGGCGCTGAGGAATATCACTGAGATCGTAGCGGGAAGTGACTTCGGGACGGACGCCGAAAGCAGCCATCACTTTTTGCCATTGGGGCCCATGGGGTTTGACACGCCGTTTGTAACGCTGGTGCACCACAAAGTGCGCCACCTCGTGAGGCACGGTGTTGTTCAGGCTGTCATCCAGATAGCGGGCGAAAATCCACGGGTTGTAACGCACGCGCACCTTGTCGCCATGTGCCACGAACATCCCCGAGCAAGTGCCCTTTAAATCAAACGATACCGGCAGTGGTGGCAAGGTGCATTTGAACAGGCGCTCAGCCAGTCGACAGTAGTGCTCTGTTTGCTGGCGCACGCGTTGCCGTGTTGCTTCATCGATGGGGCGAAGGGGCGCAGGGGTACAAACAGCAAACAAATCCCCCTGTTGGGGTACCGCACTCATGTGTAGTCCTCGTGTGTCATTTCCAACCAGCGTTGCAAGGTGGCGCTGTGGAATTTATCCCGGCGCATTACGATATGAAAGCGGCGGCGAAAATCTCGTTGGGGAATTTCCAGGGGCGCCAGCGAGCCCCGCCCGAAGGCATCGGCCAGGCTGATACGCGACAGGCAGCCCACGCCAAGGCCCGCTTCCACCGCCCGCTTGATGGCCTCAGTGTGCTGCAATTCGAGATTGATGACCAGATCGGAAAGGATATCGCGCATGGCAAAGTCGAAGGTCTGCCGGGTTCCGGAGCCCGGCTCACGGACCACCCACGGCAGCGTTCTCAGGGTCTGGTTTGACACCGGGCCTGCACCCACAAGGGGATGATCGGGGGCGGCGAAGGCCACCAGTTCATCGCCGCGCCAGTCCGACACTTCCAGCTCCGGGTGCTGTAGCTCCCCCTCCACCAGACCCAGATCCAGCTCAAAGCGCGCCACACGCTCGGCGATTGCTGCGGTGTTTTCCACCACCAGGCTGACCTGGGCTGAGGGATAACGCTCACGGAACCGGGCAATCATGCCCACGGCGAGGTAATTGCCGATGGTCAGTGTGGCCCCCACCCGTAACCGGCCCAGGGTGTCGGGGCTGGCCAGTTCCCGCTCGAAATCCTGCGCCTGTGCCAGCAGGTTTTCCGCCGCCGGACGCAGGCTGGCCCCCAGTTCACTCAACTGCAGGCGTTTGCCCACCCGATCAAACAGCGCCACCTCGAACTGCTGTTCCAGTTCCTTCAGGGCACCGCTGGCCGCGGACTGAGACATGGCCAGGCTGTCCGCCGCGTGGGTTACGTTCTCGTGGCGGGCAATGGCGAGGAAAATCTCCAGTTGCCGCAGGCTGTAGCGCATCGGGACCGCTCTCCTGGCTCAATCTGTATATCGGTTTTATCGATTTATATCATCTTTATAAACCATTTTACCAATATATGGTTCCGTACTACGCTGGCGGTCTATCGAATAGAGGAGCCTGACATGGCCACACTACTGCGTGAACAAGTTACCAGCGTCCACCACTGGACCGACCGCCTGTTCAGCTTCCGCACCACTCGCGACCGCGGTTTTCGCTTCAAAAACGGCCACTTCACCATGATTGGCCTGGAACGGGACGGCAAGCCCCTGATGCGCGCTTACAGCATGGCCAGCGCCAATCACGAGGACGAACTGGAGTTTTTCAGCATCAAGGTCCCGGACGGCCCGTTGACCTCTAAATTGCAGGGCATTCAGGTAGGCGATGAAGTGCTGGTCAACAGCAAGGCAACCGGCACCCTGGAAGTGGACAACCTGCTGCCGGGCAAGCACCTCTACCTGATCGCCACCGGCACCGGGCTGGCCCCCTTCCTGAGCATCATCAAGGATCCGGAAGTCTACGAGCACTACGACAAGGTGATCCTGACCCACGGTACCCGGCACATTGCCGACCTGGCCTATCAGGAAGCCATTACTGACCTGCTGCCGCAGGACGAATACCTGGGTGAGATGGTGGTGAACAAGCTGCTCTACTACCCCACGGTAACGCGAGAGAAGTTCCGCAATAACGGCCGCCTGACCGACCTGTTGAAGATCGGTAAACTGGCCACCGATCTGGGACTGCCCGCAATCAACCCGGACGATGACCGCTTCATGCTGTGCGGCAGCCCCAGCATGCTGAAGGAAACCTGCGACATGCTGGACGGGCTCGGCTTCAGCGAATCACGCAATGGCAAAACCGGCCACTACGTGATTGAGCGGGCCTTTGTAGAAACCTGACCCGCAGCCTGGTTAACGCGGTCGCCTAGCCGGCGGCCGCGATATCCAGCCCCTCTTTCACCTCACGTTTCACAAACTTGCCGTTAGCGTTACGGGGCAGCGGCGCATCAACGAACCACAAATAGCGTGGCACTTTGAACGCAGACAGACGCTCACGCAGGGCTTCGCGCAGCTGCTCGGCGCTCACTGCAGCGCCAGGCTTAAGATAAACGGCCGCACCTACCTCCTCACCCAGTCGCTCGTCTGGCACCGCAAAGGCCACACACTCGGCGACGCCTTCACATTCAAATAGAGCGAACTCCACTTCGGCGCAATACACATTTTCGCCGCCGCGCAGCACCATGTCCTTGGCCCGATCCACCAGATAGATGAACTGGTCCTCATCCATATAGGCCAGATCGCCAGTGTGTAGCCAGCCATCAGTAATAGCCTCGGCAGTGGCGTCCGGCCGATTCAGATAACCCTTGATCACCGGAGCACCGCGAACCCAGAGCTCGCCCACACTGCCGCTGGACAAGCTGCTGCCCGCCTCGTCCACCACCTTGGCTTCCAGAATGGGCACAGGCCGCCCCGTACTTTCAGGCTTGTCCAGCAAGAACTCCGCGGCGCTGGCGGTGATAATGCCGCAGGTTTCTGTCATACCGTAGCCCTGGGCCGGGGCTGCATTGGGCATGGTCGATTTCACCTTGCGGGTCAGGTCGGGCTGCATCGGCGCACCGCCGCCGCCAAGGGCCTTCAGGCTGGAGGTATCACGACGTTCGAAATCCGGGTGCATCAGGATCTCGCGGGTCATCATGGGAACGGCGCTGAAGTTGGTGATCTTTTCCGCTTCGACGATGCGCAGGGCTTCTCCGGCATCCCAGCGGTACATGTGTACCAGTTTGCCGCCGGCTAATGTGGCCGCGTGGGCTACACAGTTGTTGGCCGTAACGTGGAACAGCGGAGTGGCGATCAGGATGGACATGGCCCCACGCGGTGCCGGTTCACCTGCTTCACCTTTCGAGCGCGCCACCGCCATCGGTTGCACCATGTTGGCGAAAGCAATGTTCATTACGTTGTTGGTACAGCCCCGGTGCGTCAGGCGAGCCCCCTTGGGGTGACCGGTGGTGCCGGAGGTGTAGAATATACAGGCATCGTCATCGGGGTCGATGTTCGCTTCCGGCATCTTCGGCTCAGTGTTGACCAACTCGAACCAGTGGGTCACGCCCTCCGGTGCCTCATCGGGCAGGCGCACGCCCACTACTTTCATCGCGGGGAAGTCGGATTTTATTTCCTGGAAACGCTCCAGCCGTTCCTGGTCGCAGATCAGCACTACCGGGCTGGCATCTTCCAGCGCGTAGGCCATTTCCTTCGCCACCCACCAGGCATTCATACCCACAACCACAGCGCCCATGGAAGTGATCGCCCAGTAGGCCAACATCCACTCGGGGTAGTTGCGCATGGCGATGGCGACCCGGTCGCCCGGCTTCACACCTTGTTGCGCCAACCAGTTGGCAACCGAAGCAACAAAGGTATGGGCTTCGGTATAAGTGCAGCGATCGTTTTCGTAAACCAGGTAGTCGGCATCGCCATGGCCGGCGCTGCTGGCCCAGAAATCCCTGAGGTTTGCCGGCGCGTGAACGTATTCCCGCAGCGGCGCACCGCGCACCTCGATGGTGCGCATTTCAAATAGTTGACCGGGCGCGGTGAGCTCATCCCAGGCCTGCTGCAATTCCTTATACATACAAGGTGGACTCCTATGATTTTTATTGGACTGCACAGGAGAATAGCAGCGACGTGCGGTGAGGTGAACTACCGAACAGGTTTCCTAAAAACAAAAACCCCGGCACAGGGCCGGGGCTTTTGGTGGAGCGGGATCAGCACCCGCTGGAGAGTGAGGCTTACTTCAGATCGAAACGATCGGCAGTCATCACCTTGGTCCAGGCGGCGACGAAATCGTTGACGAATTTCTCCTGGCTGTCGTCAGAGGCGTAGAACTCCGAGATAGCGCGCAGTTCGGAGTTGGAGCCGAAGATCAGATCCACCGGTGTAGCGTGCCATTTAACATCGCCAGATTCACGATCGCTGCCCACGTACAGTCCCGGGTTGTTCTCCGACTTGCTCCACACAGTGGACATATCCACCAGGTTGACGAAGAAGTCGTTGCTGAGAGTTCCGGGCTTGTCAGTGAACACACCGAAGTCACTGGCATCCGCATTGGCGCCCAGCACTCGCATGCCACCGACCAAAGCTGTCATCTCGGGTACGCTCAGGTCCAACAGAGCGGCGCGCTCAACCAGGGCTTCCGCCGGCGGACGGGGGTAGCCCGGCGCCAGGTAGTTGCGGAAACCGTCGGCCTTGGGCTCCAGCACTGCGAAGGAATCAACATCAGTCATTGCCTGAGTGGCGTCAGTACGACCCGGGTTGAAGGGAACCTCAACCTTGTAGCCGCCCTTCTTGGCTGCGTCTTCGATTGCGGCAGCACCGCCCAGCACGATCACATCAGCCAGGGAGACCTGGGTTTTACCCGCCTGGTCGTTAAAGTCCTGCTGGACTTTTATCAACTTGGCCAGAACACCCGCCAGTGCTTGTGGCTGATTGACCGCCCAGTCTTTCTGCGGCGCCAGAGCCAGGCGAGCACCATTGGCACCACCACGCATGTCGGTTTCGCGGAAAGAAGCCGCTGAAGCCCACGCGGTGCGAACCAGCTCTGCGGTGCTGAGGCCACTGTCCATAATCGCCGACTTCAACTTCTTGATGTCGCGGTCACTGATCTGCTTGTACTCCGCCGCGGGGACCGGATCCTGCCAGATGTAGTGCTCTTCAGGCACCCAGTCACCCAGGTAGCGGGAAGTGGGACCCATGTCGCGGTGGGTCAGTTTGAACCACGCGCGGGCGTAAGCATCTTCAAACTCTTCGGGGTTATTCAGCCAGCGTTGGGTAATCTCGCGGTAGGCAGGATCTTCCCGCAGCGCCAGGTCCGTGGTGAACATCATCGGCGCATGACGCTTGCTGCTGTCATGGGCATCCGGCACCATGCCCGCGCCCTGGCCACCCTTGGGCTGCCATTGCTGCGCACCCGCCGGGCTCGTGGTCAATTCCCATTCGAAGGCGTAAAGGTTTTGCAGATAGTTGTGGGTCCACTCGGCGGGGCTCACAGTCCAGGCGCCTTCAAGGCCACTGGTGACCGTGTCAGCACCTTTGCCGGTACCGCATTTGTTGCTCCACCCCATACCTTGCTCTTCAATGGGCGCAGCTTCCGGATCCGCACCAACACAATCCGAGGGTTTGTGTGCACCGTGCGCTTTACCGAAGGTGTGACCACCGGCGATCAGCGCCGCAGTCTCTTCATCGTTCATCGCCATCCGGCCAAAAGCGGTGCGAATTGCCTGCGCGGCGGCCAAGGGATCGGGGTTGCGATGCGGGCCTTCCGGGTTGACGTAGATCAGGCCCATTTCCATCGCACCAAAAGGCTTGGCCAGGTTGCCATCCTTGTCACGACGTTTGTCGGTCAGCCACTCGCCTTCCGGGCCCCAGTTCACCTCTTCGGGCTCCCACTCGTCAGCGCGGCCAAAGGCAAAACCAACGGTTTTGAAACCCATGTCCTCCATGGCGACGGTACCGGCCAGTACCATCAGGTCAGCCCAGGACAGGGCATTGCCGTATTTCTGCTTGAGCGGCAGCAACAGGCGGCGCGCCTTGTCGAGGCTGGCGTTATCGGGCCAGGCGTTGAGGGGCGCGTAGCGCTGCATACCGCCATCGGAGCCACCGCGGCCGTCGATGGTGCGGTAGGTGCCCGCGGCGTGCCAGGACATGCGGATAAAGAAGGGGCCGTAGTGACCGAAGTCCGCGGGCCACCAGTCCTGGGAGGTGCGCATCAGTTTAACCAGGTCCTTGCGCATTTCCTTCAGGTCGAGGTCTTCGAAGGCCTTGGCGTAATTGAAGTCCGCCCCCATGGGGTCGGCGCTACCGGAGGAGTCGCGCAAAGGCTCCAGGCTCAGGCGATTCGGCCACCAGTAGTCGTTGTCAGGTATGGAAGTGTTGGCTGCGGCCATGCTCGAACCGAGCGCGCACAACGTGGCGACGGTAATGGCCTTACGAATGCTTGCGGGAGTTTTCATCCTGTTCCTCTTCTGCTTGCAAATCATTATGGAGTCAGTGTGCGATCACACGGCACTCGCGGGCCGACGGCTCGTTTCCCGCCCAGCCGGCATGGCTACCGGTCGCACACACAGTATAGGCAGCGCACGATCGTTCACTCCAATATGCGAATTAGAACGTGATGTTCAGTTTTTTAGATGGTGAAAGGCACCCCCGCTACGTTGCGCAGGGGTGCCGGGAGACTCAGGCAGGCAGACGTCGCAGGAAGAAATACAGGCTGGCGGTATCGCCTTTGTGATCCATCACGCCCATCAGGGTATCGGCATCAACCGCGCGGAAATAGTCGATGGTGGGATGTTTGTCGTAAATCATTGCGGCCGACACCACACCGCGGTACTCCACCGCGCGTAGGCGCGCCTGCCCCATCATGTCGCTGGGCTGGCGCTCGCCATTTTCACCGCGCACGATAATGGGCTGTACATCTTCACGGCTGTTGAAACACTTGCCGACCCAGCCAACGGCATCCAGTTGGGATTCTCCCGCGTGGCCGGTAGCCAGCAGGCCACCCTCCCAGTCGCCCCAGAGCCCATCCGGACTGACACCCGGCAGGGAATCGAACAGGGCCTGCATGCTGGCTTCACTGTGTTGCTCGCCTGACTCAACGGCGGTTTGGAAATCTTTTGCTGCGCTCACGTTAGTTCCTCGTCGTTTTAGATTGTTTATTAATTGGGGTGTTACGGGCGTATCAATGGCTTGTTGCCATTCGCAGCACGGGTTTCACCACCGCGCCGCTGCGTAAATCTTCCACGGCCTGATCGATCTGCTCAAAATCGTAGCAGCGGACCAGGCGGTCCAGCGGGAGCTTGCCCTCGCGATACCAATGCACCATGTCGGGAATAAAATCTCGTGGATTGGCATTCCCCTCGATCGTTCCCGCCAGCGAACGGCCACCGAATACCATTGCCTGCAGGTCAACTTTCAGTTCCGTGCCAGTTGGGCTGACGCCGGCCAACAGCACCTTGCCCTGGGGCAGCAGGGAGGCCATGCCCAGCGCAATCAGTGCCGGTACGCCAGTGGTATCAAACACATTGTGGACCGGGCCAATGTCTTTAAATTGTGCCTTCAGAGCTTCCATATCCCCCTGCAAGAGATGTGTGGCGCCCAGTTCCTTGGCCAGTGCCAGGCGATCCGGGTTGCGGTCGATGGCCACAATCACTTTGCAGCCGAGGTTGCGAGCTGCGATCACCGCTGACAGGCCCACCGTACCGCAACCGAACACCGCCAATCGGCTGCCCGCGGCCGGGCGCAACAGCGTCACAACCGACGACAGGCCCGTTTGGGCACTGCAGGCCAGGGGCGCGAGGTGTTCCGCCGGAATATCATCTGGCAGGGCCACCAGATTAGTGGTGCGGGCAATGCAATGGGTGGCAAATGACGACTGAGCAAAAAAATGCCCCGTGAGAGGCTCGCCATTTTCACCCTGCACCGGCGAGCTGCCATCGAGGCGCGTGCCGGCGAGATTGAGCGTCATTGCCTGATGACAGTAAGCCGGCTCCGCGCGCTGACACGAACTGCAGCCACCGCAAGCGCCAAAACTCATCAACACCCGTTGACCCGTTGAGAAGCCGGTGACACCCGGCCCCGAGGCCTCGATGCGCCCCACTCCTTCATGACCCAATACGGCCGGCAAGGGTGTGCCCAGATTGCCACTGAGGGCAATCAGGTCGGTGTGACAGATACCTGTCGCCTCAACCTTCACGCGAACTTCCTGTTCGCCGGGCTCGGCGAGCTCACAGTTCTCGATGGAGAGGCCCTGACCCGCGCGAGCGACCGCGGCGCGCACCTTCATCGTTTCACCCTCCACCTTTGCAGGCCAACCGGCACGTAATTAATCCTCGGCGCGCAACATTTCACGGGAAATGAGCTCGCGCATGATCTCGTTGGCGCCGCCGTAGATACGCCCTACCCGCGCGTCAACATAGGCCTTGGCGATGGGGTATTCGTTCATGTAGCCGTAGCCGCCGTGCAATTGCAGGCCTTCATCGACCACGCGACAGAGCATTTCGGAGGTCCACAGTTTCGCAGCGGCCGCAGCTTCCACCGACAGCTCGCCCGCCAGCATCTGCTCCATACAGCGGTCAACGAACACCTGACCAACGGCAATTTCCGCTTTCATATCAGCCAGCTTGAAACGGGAGTTCTGGAAGTCACAAACCCGCTGCCCGAAAGCTTTGCGCTGGCGGGTGTAATCAAGTGTCGCTTGCAACGCAGCTTCGGCACCGGCTACCGACAAAATACCGATGATCAATCGCTCCCAGGCCAGCTCCTTCATCAACTGGAAGAAGCCCTTGTTTTCCTCATCGCCCAGCAAGTTGGACTGCGGCACACGCACGTTGTCGAAAAACAACTCGCAGGTGTCCTGTGCTTTCTGCCCAATTTTTTCCAGCGGTTGCCCCTTGGTAAAGCCCTCACGGCCAGCCTCAACCAGAATCAGTGACAGGTCATTGGCGCCACGACCGCTATCGCCGGTGCGACACACCACAACCACGACGTCGCAGAGGTAACCATTGGTAATGAAGGTTTTGGAACCGTTGATAACGTAGTCATCCCCGTCTTTCACCGCAGTACATTTCACCGCCTGCAGGTCTGAACCGGTGCCCGGTTCGCTCATCGCAATGGCGCCTACAGCGTCACCGCTGGCCAGGCGAGGCAGCCATTCCAGCTTTTGCTCCTCGCGGCCGAAATTGAGAATGTAGTTGGCGACAATGTCGGAGTGGACGGAAAAGCCCAGGCCGGTGGCGCCGGCATAGCTTTGCTCTTCCATCAGCACCGCGCTGTAGCTGCGATCCACACCCAGGCCACCGTACTCCTCGGGAATGGTGAGGCACAGCAGCCCAAGTTCTCCGGCGCGACGCCAGATCTCGCGATCCACCATCTGCTGTTTTTCCCACTCAACGTGGTGGGGCATCACTTCCTGTTCGAAGAAGCGGCGCACATTGCGGCGGAACTCATCGTGTTCCGGGCCGTAGAGAGTACGTGGGATCATCAGGCGGCATCTCCTGTGCTGTACTGGGCGACCTCGCTATAGCGCGCGATGGCTGCGCGTGCCTCGGCCATCATGCGTTGTAGCAATTCGGCGCAGGTAGGAATATCGTCGATCAGGCCAACCACCTGACCAGCCGTCCAGATTCCCCCTTCGGTGTCACCCGCTTCCAGCACCTGCTCGCGCCCGCGCGCGCCGGATACCAGCGGCTGCAGGTCGGCGAAATCAGTATCACCCGGCTGCGACTCGATGCTCAGCACTTCTTCGGCAATGGAGTTTCGGAACACGCGTGCCGTGTTTTTCAGGCTGCGGAAGATCAGCGCGGTCTGGCGCTCGTCCGCCTCCACCATGGCCTGTTTCAGGTTTTCGTGCACAGGTGCTTCTTTGGTGGCAACAAAGCGGGTGCCCATATTCACACCTTCGGCCCCCAGCATCAGTGCCGCCGCCAGTTGTGTGCCGGTGCCAATACCGCCCGAGGCGATCATGGGAATGCTGAGGCGTGCTGCGGCCGCGGGCAGCAGTACCAGATTGGTTACGTCGTCTTCTCCCGGGTGCCCGGCACATTCGAAACCGTCCACACTGACAGCATCGCAACCGATCTTCTCGGCCTTCACCGCGTGACGTACCGAGGTGCACTTGTGGATCACGCGAACACCGTTCTCCTTGAACAGCGGCATGTACTCAGAGGGGTCGCGGCCAGCGGTTTCGATAATTTTCACCCCCCCTTCCACGGCCGCCTGGGCGTATTCCATGTAGGGCACGGGGTTAATGGTGGGCAGAATGGTCAGGTTCACGCCGAAGGGCTTATCTGTCATGCCCCGGCAGCGCTCGATCTCCTTCGCCAACGCTTCGGGAGAAGGCTGGGTCAGCGCGGTGAGGATACCCAGACCGCCCGCATTGGACACGGCTGAGGCCAGTTCGGCCCGTCCGACCCACATCATGCCACCTTGAATGATCGGGTATTCGATGCCCAGCATCTCGGTTACGCGTGTTTTCACTTGTACGGCTCCTCCCATCGGCGGCCCGAGGCCTGCCATTGCAGTCAGTAACGCGCACCCGCTGCCGTTTCGCTCCGGAATAACGAGTGGCGTGCGTGTTGGTCGGTGTTCATCCTAGATCAACTTACTTGTTTGCTGCAAGCATGTTTGTTTGCTAATCTGCGCCGCATGACAGGTAACCGGCCCGGAGTCTGCCAATTTTGGACTCAGGTCTGCCCTACCGCAGGAAAGCGCCCATGACCCAAACCCGCCGCCGCACCCAGGCCGAACGCTGCGCCGAGAGCGACCGCCAGTTGTTCGACAGTGCCACCCGACTCATCATCGAGCGCGGCCCCGAGCGCACCACCCTGTCGGAAGTGGGCGTGCGCGCCGGCTACAGTCGCGGCATTGCCAGCTACCACTACAAAAACAAAGACAATTTC
Source organism: Gammaproteobacteria bacterium (assembly GCA_030427085.1). Lineage (GTDB taxonomy): Bacteria > Pseudomonadota > Gammaproteobacteria > Pseudomonadales > Halieaceae > JAUHXH01. The sequence continues at coordinate 1,257,008 of JAUHXH010000001.1, forward strand.
TTCACCGCATTGGTCGACCACCTGCACCAGGCCTGGTACGAGGAACTGGCGCTGACCTACGCCGAGACCCGCGGCACCGAGGCCATTGTGGGAGCGGTCAGCGCACTGCAACGCTTTATCGCAACCCGACCGGACCGACTGCGCGCCATGTACAGCCTGTACTACTACAGCATGGACCAGCAGTCAGTGATCAGCGCCAAGCTGCAGGAAATCCACACCCGCCAGCGCCGCGAAGCCGCGCGCATGGCGCGTCAGGCGCTGGAACTTGGCGAGGCCAACCCCGCGCTCGACCCGGAGCGCTACGGCCAGCAGTACTGTTCACTCATTTTCGGCGCTATCTACCAGTGGCTGGTGAATCCGGATGAGGTGCCCCTCTACCCCGTACTGGAAGACTGCAAGCAAAGCCTGCGGGCACTTCTGCAGATGGCGCACAACCCTATCCGGGAACACAGCGGCACGGCCTGAAACCAGGCAGATTCGAGGGGGACGCAATGGTCTACACTGGCTGGCAGTTTTCGCACATTTTTTTGTCGTGGAGCGTCATTGTTTCAAGACAGTGCGACTCACAGACTGTGAACCCGTTTTTCACTCGGCCAAGGTAACGGAAGCAACGCATGAGCACACAAACGCTGGACACCACCAAACTGCAAGCCTATCTGCAGGAACACATCCCCGATTTCAGCGGTGAGCTCAGCGCGGAAAAATTCGCCGGCGGCCAGTCCAACCCTACCTTCAAACTCAGCGCCGGCGGCAAGGACTATGTGCTGCGCCGCAAGCCGCCGGGCGAGCTGCTGAAATCCGCACACGCGGTAGATCGCGAATTCCGGGTAATTTCCGCGTTGGCAAACACCGATGTACCGGTGCCGCAGGCCTTCTGCCTGTGTGAGGACGACGACATTATCGGCTCCATGTTCTACGTCATGGAGTATCTGGAAGGCCGCGTGTTCTGGGACCCAACCCTGCCCGAAGCCTCAAACAACGAAGAGCGTGGCGCGATCTACGACGAGATGAACCGCGTACTCGCCGCCCTGCACAGCGTTGATGTGGACGCTGTGGGCCTGTCCGACTACGGCCGTCCGGGTAACTACTTCGAGCGTCAGGTGGGCCGCTGGACCAAGCAATATCGCGCTTCAGAGACCGAACACTGCGAGCCGATGGAAGCGTTGATCAGCTGGCTGGCCGACAACATCCCCGCTGACGACGGCAGCAATAGTCTTGTTCACGGCGACTACCGCCTGGACAACCTGATGTTCCACCCCACCGAGCCACGCGTGATCGCCGTGCTCGACTGGGAACTGTCCACCCTGGGCCATCCGCTGGCCGACCTGGCCTACCAGTTAATGCCCTGGCAGTTGCCCAGCAGCGGTTCCTTCATGGGCATGGCCGACATCAACCGCGCCGACTTCGGCCTGCCGACAGATGAAGCCTATATCGAGGCCTACTGCCGTCGCACCGGTCGTACCGGCATCGACAACTGGAATTTCTACATGGCGTTCTGTTTCTTCCGCCTCGCTGCCATTTTGCAGGGCGTTAAGAAGCGGGCGCTGCAAGGGAATGCCTCCAGCGCCGAGGCCGCTTCCCGCGGCGCCATGGTTGAGCCACTGGCTGCAGCCGGCGCCAAACTGATTCGCTGAAACATTTCGCTAAAACAACGCGCTAATTCTGACAAAGAAGGAGAACGACAATGGCAGATGAAGTACTCACCAGTGCCGAGGACGGCGTCCTCGTTATCACCCTTAACCGCCCGCAAGCCAAAAACGCCGCCAACAAAGCCCTCGCAGAAGGGGTTGTGGCGGCGATCGATGAACTGGAAAGCAACGACGACCTGCGCGTTGCCATCCTCACCGGCGCCGGAGGCACCTTCTGTTCCGGCATGGACCTGAAAGCCTTCGTCAGTGGTGAAACCCCTGCGGTAGAAGGTCGTGGATTCGCCGGCCTGACTGAATACACGGTGAAAAAGCCTTTGATCGCAGCCGTGGAAGGCTACGCGCTGGCTGGCGGCCTGGAACTGGCCATCAGTTGCGACCTGATCGTGGCCGCCGATAACGCTCGCTTCGGTATTCCGGAAGTTAAGCGTGGCCTGGCAGCCGCTGCCGGTGGCCTGCTGAAGCTGCCCCGCCAGATCCCCTCGCGCATCGCCATGGAACTGGCCGTAACCGGCGATTTCATCGATTCCGCCCGCGCTTACGAACTGGGCCTGATCAACCGTATCGTGCCCGCCGGTGAAGCGCTGGACGGTGCTCGCGCACTGGCTGCCACCATCGCCGCCAATGGCCCGCTGGCCGTGGCCGCGAGCAAGCGGGTGATTGCCGCCTCCGGTGACTGGAGCAGCAAAGAGATGTTTGCCGAGCAAGCCAAAATTGTTAACCCGGTATTTACCAGCGAAGACGCCATCGAAGGCGCCACTGCCTTTGCCGAAAAACGCGCCCCCAACTGGAAAGGCCGCTAGGAGAAAAAGATGTCAGAAGCATGGATTATTGACGCCTGTCGCACCCCGCGCGGTATCGGCAAAAAAGGTAAGGGCGCACTGGCGGACGAACATCCCCAGCATCTGGGCGCCACCGTTCTCAAGGCCATTGCCGAGCGTAACAGCCTCGACACCGCCGAAGTGGACGATGTCATTTTCGGCACCTCGGCCCAGCGCGGCCAGCAAGGTGGTGACCTGGCCCGCATGGCGGCCCTGGAAGCGGGCTATGACGTACTGTCCAGCGGCGTTACCCTGGACCGTTTCTGCGGCTCCGGTATCACCTCGGTACAGTTCGCCGCGGCCAATATCATGTCCGGCATCGGCGATCTGGTGATCGGCGGTGGCTGCGAGATGATGTCCACCTACGGTCAGGAAAAGCAGTCGCCCTTTATCGACAGCGACAACCTGGTGCTGCGCGACATGCATCCGCAGCCCCATCAGGGTGTGTGCGCCGACGCCATCGCCACGCTGGAAGGCATCGACCGCGCAGCGGTTGACCAACTGGCATTGGTATCGCAGGAGCGCGCTGCGCATGCGATTGCAAATGGCCACTTCGACAAATCCCTGGTGCCTGTGTACCGCAATGACGGCAGCCTCGCACTGGATCGCGAAGAGTTCCCGCGCCCCGGTACTACGCTGGAAGGCCTGTCAGAACTGAAGCCCTCTTTCGAGGCGCTGGCCGACTATCCGCTGGACGAAGCCGGCACCACCTTCCGCTCTCTGGTACTGAAGAAATTCCCCGGACTGGCAATCAACCACATTCACCACGCGGGTAACTCCTCTGGTGTGGTGGACGGCGCCGCAGCGGTACTGCTGGCCTCCCCCGATTACGCTCGCGCCCACGGCCTGAAGCCGCGCGCTCGCGTAGTGGCCATGGCCAACATCGGTGACGATCCAACGCTGATGCTGAACGCGCCCGTACCGGCCGCCAACAAAGTACTGGCCAAGGCGGGCATGCAGGTGTCTGACATCGACCTATTCGAGATCAACGAAGCCTTCGCGGTGGTTGCCGAGAAGTTCATCCGCGACCTGAACCTGGATCGTGACAAGGTCAATGTGAACGGTGGTGCAATGGCGCTGGGGCACCCCATCGGTGCCACCGGCTCCATCCTGATCGGCACCATGGTTGATGAACTGGAACGCCAGGACAAGCAGTTCGGCCTGGTGACCATGTGTGCGGCTGGTGGTATGGCGCCGGCGATCATCATCGAGCGCATCCAGGGTTAAATCCTGAACCTGCCGGGTACCGGCAGGCCTGCCACTACTTCGGCCCCGCCGCGTTATCGCGCCGGGGCCGATTTTTTATGGGGCTTCAGGTAACGCGAAGGCCATCAGGTAATCGCCGGGAGGACTGCCACCAGACCAGTGCCCGCCCACCGCCACCACTACGTACTGCCGCCCATCCAACTGGTACGACATGGGCAGCGCAACGGCAGCAGTTGGCAGCTTCTCTTTCCACAGTTCGCGGCCATCGCGTAAATCAAAGGCTCGAAAGTGGTGATCGTTGGCGATACCCGAGAACACCAGACCGCCGGCGGTCATCATCGGTGCCGCCATCCCCGGCAGGCCTTCGATCCACCAAAAAGGAAAGGGTGCCAGATTACGGGTGGTACCCAGCGGCACACTCCAAAGTTGTTTGCCCGCCACGAGGTCGATCACATCCAGCGTTCCCCACGGTGGCGCTGTACAGGGAGTACCCAGCGGCGAAGTCACCGCAAAGCTCACCTCGACACAATAGGGCGTACCGAGCTGAGGTTGCATGGAGTCCTGACATTCCGCCCGCTGCTTGAGCTTCACCTGCCCCGCGGTACGGTTGGTGTATACCACCATCACGCCCGTTTTCGGGTCGATCGCTGGCGAGCCCCAGTTATTGCCGCCGCCGGTCGACGGCATTTGAATCGAGCCATTCAGTGACGGCGGCGTGTAGAGCCCCTGATTGTCCAGCGCAGCCAAACGCTCGCGGCAGATATTTTTGTCCCAAAAGGTAAAACCCCAGGCATCGTCCGGTGTGACCGGCTTGAACAGGGATGGCACGTGAGTGGGGAACGGCTGTGTCGGGTAGGGCCGCTCTTCCGGCACACCACCCGTCACTGGCACGGCGCGCTCTTCAACCGGCCACAGGGGCTCACCGGTTTCGCGATGTAACACAAAGGTGAGTCCCATCTTGGTGGTCTGGACCACAGCGGGAACGACTTCACCTTCGATCGGAAGGTCAATCAGCGTCGGCTGGGAGGGTGTGTCGTAATCCCAGATATCGTGATTCACAAAACGGTAGTGCCACAGCAACTCGCCGGTGCTACCCCGCAAGGCCACCAACGAACTGGCGTAGTAATCGAGGCCATCACGCTGACCACCGAAGAAATCAGGCGCGGCATTACCGGTGGGCGCAAACACCATGTCCCGCGCTTCGTCCACAGAAATCATCGACCACACGTTGGCGGTGCCGGGACGATAACTGCCATCCGCCTCGGCCTGGGCACCCGGCGGTAGCGCTTCCCAGGCCCAACGCAGCGCACCGCTGCGTACATCGAAGGCGCGGACTACCCCGGAGGGTACGTCCTCGCGAATGTTATCCAGCACCATCGAGCCGACGATCAACTTGTCACCGATAATCGCCGGCGGTTGGGTAACGCCGTATTCTGAGGGGTTGTGAGCATTCAGCCCTTCGGTGAGATCCACTTCTCCCCTGTCGCCGAAATCTTCACAGCGGGCGCCCGAGTTTGCATCCAGCGCGAACAGGCGCGCGTCCAGAGTGCCGAAAAGAATGCGCGACTCACAGCGTCCCTCGCGACCGGATTGCCAGGCACTGACACCGCGGCAGTTGGGCAGTACCGGTGAGGCGCGGTCAATTTCAGGATCAAAGGCCCAGCGTTCCTCGCCCGTTCTGGCATCAACAGCGAACACTTTATTGAACGGCGAGCAATAGTAGAGGGTGTCGCCCACCAGAATCGGAGTGGCCTGGAATGAACTCTGTGTTGGAGGAATGTCCGCACTCCCCCTCTCCCCAGCAACACGGATATCACCGGAACGATGTGTCCAGGCATGCGCCAGTTGTGGCACGTTATCCGTCGTAATTTGGTACGCGGCACTAAAATGCATGCCACCTGGCCCGCCACCCCAGCTCGACCATCCGTCTGGCATGTCATTCCCTAACAGAGGGCGTGGGCTACCACTGTCCACACCGGCCGCCATCGCCACGAACTGAGCGAATAGAAAAGCGCCCCCCACCACACAAGGTATTCGACTCTCAGGCCTCAAGCGCAGGCCCCTCCTTCGCTGCTTCCCAGCCAATCATGGCCGACTTCCGAACTGACCCCCACTTGTAGCCCCCCGCCTGCCCGTTGTGTTTGATCACTCGATGGCACGGTATCAGAAATGCGACAGGATTGGCGCCTATGGCTGTACCCACCGCTCTGGAAGCGCCAGGCTGTTCAATATATCGCGCTATATCACCATAAGTACTTAAACCACCCGCCGGGATGCGCAGCAGGCTTTCCCATACCTTGAGCTGGAACGGCGTACCGAGCAGATGCAATTTAATTTGGGCCAATTGCTGCCAGTCGCGCTGAAATACAAATAATGCCTGCTGCTGAAATTCGTCTGCTATTTGCACATGGCGGGCATTGGGGAACTGCTGGGTCAGTCCGGCGATCGCAGTCTCTTCCTTATCATCAAAGGACATGTAGCAGATACCTCGCGATGTCGAGGCCACAATGACTTTGCCAAAAGGGCTGTCGGCAAAGCAGTAGTTCACCGTCAGATCGGCGCCGCCATCTTTATACTCACCAGGTGTTACCGCATCGATAGTAACAAACAGGTCATGCAGCCTTCCGGTACCCGACAAACCTGTCTCATGCGCGGCATCCATCAGAGAGAGCCGCTGTGTCTTAAGCAAATTCTTGGCGTACTGAAGGCTAAGAAACTGATTAAATTTCTTCGGGCTCACGCCCGCCCACTCCTTGAAAAGCCGCTGAAAGTGATACGGGCTGGTGTGAATCGCTGCCGCCACTTCCTCCAGGGAGGGTTGCCGTTTGAAATTCGATTGAATAAAGGCAATCGCTTTTTCGATGCGCTGATAGTCTATTTCTTGCTGCGTCGCCATTCGCCTCTCCCATTCAGGTTCTGCAAATGGAGACGCCGCCGTCCACCAACATCGCCGAACCGGTGGTGAATGAGGACATATCAGACGCCAGATACAGTGCCGACTGGGCAATTTCCTCGGGGCTCGCCAGACGCTTCAGCGCATGAAGCCCACGAACAAAAGCGCGTTCTTCAGGGCTGTCTCCGAACTCGCTGGCCATGTCGGTATCGGTCCCCCCGGGGAGTAAAGCATTCACCCTCACCCCACTCGCGCCATACTCGCTGCTCAAGGCTTTGGTCAGCCCGATCACACCGGCTTTACTGGCGGCGTAGGCAGCGTGCTGAGGCATGCCCACAGTATGGCCCACAAATGAAGCGGTAAAGATAATAGAACCTCCGCGATCTTGCATCTGTGGGATCTGGTGCTTGGCAGCGAGGAATGCACTCGTCAGATTGGTCTCCACCACGTCGTGCCACTGTTCAAGGTCCAGAGCCGTGGTTTCGCAGGTAGTGCCGAGCATGCCTGCGTTATTCAGAGCAACGTCCAGACGACCAAAGGCTGCGATGGCCAACTCGACCAATTCGCTATTGTAGCCCTGCGATTTTACATCACCCGCGAGTGCATGGATTTCTCCGCCAGTCGCCCGCACTTCATCCACTAACTGCCGCAGCCGGTCTTCACGCCTTGCACCGACGACAACCTTGGCTCCATGGGCCGCGAACAGCTTGGCCGCTGCCCGGCCGATTCCGCTACTGGCCCCGGTAATCAGGGCGACTTTGTTGTTGAGTAGTTTCACGTTGAAATTCCTTACTTCAATGAATGGAATCTCAATTGTGTGACGACAGCGCCCCCTACTCGACCCGAATCTTGCTCAGTTCAAGAACTGGGCCTGGATTGGCAGGCGAGACAGGATGGGCATACGAGGGATACATTCACCCGCTGGCCGGGTCAGCCTGTTTTACGTGCGGGTGCCTCAGCGACCGTAGGCGCCAGAACGGCGTTTTCAAGCAAGGCACATGTGCCATACACAGTTTCCAGCGCGGTAGTTTCACACCCGGTGAGCTGACCCAACTCAATCACCGCGCCCAGCACTGCATCCAGTTCTGAAGGCTCGGCGCGCTCCAGGTCCTGCAGAGCGGACGTTTTGTGGGCACCGACTCGCTCGGCGCCGGCCAGGCGCCTGACCAGCGGCACGCGCATGGTGACTCCCAGCGCTGACGCAATGGCTTCGGCCTCCTCCATCATCCGCACCACCACCGGTCGGGTGCCGGGATTGGTGGCAATCTCGGCCATGGTCGCCCGGGTCAGCATCGACAGCGGATTAAATGCCAGGGCGCCCCAGAGTTTGAGCCAGATCTCTCCGCGCAAGTCATCCAACACCGGGGCTTTGAAACCCGCCCCTGACAGCAAGGCACTCAGGTGTTGGAGTGCTTCATCTTCTGTGCCAGACACAGCGCCCAGTGGAAAACGGTTGCCTTCCACGTGCTGCACCACGCCGTCTTCATCAATGTGGGCTGCCGGATAGGCGATACATCCGACCAGATGCTGCGCCGGGATGGCCTTCAACAGTGCACCGTCAGAGTCCACATGGGTGATAACACGGTCTTGCCACGGGCCAGCCTGACCGGCGAAATACCACCAGGGCACACCGTTTTGCAGGGTTACCACGCGCGTGCCACTGTGCAGTAACTTTTCAAGTTGTGGCGCGATGGCTGGCAGTTGATGCGCTTTCAGCGCGAGGAACACAAGGTCCTGCGGGGGTAGGTCCAGATGATCGTGTAGCGCTGTTGGTCGCGCAGCACGCTGACCGCCATCGGGGCTACGCACGACGATGCCCTGGCGCCGAATCTGCTCAAAGCGCCCGCCGCGCTCGACTACGGTCACCGACTCGCCCGCCTGCAACAAAGCCGCCGCGAGGATACTGCCCAGGGCGCCGCAACCGACCACGGTAATGTTGTGGTAGTGTTCTGTGCTCATAGGTGCTGTTTCACCGAAAAGTTCGCCGACCAGTTTCACCCGCTTACTACAGGAGCGCAAATGCAGACAGTGAAGTCCGTCTCAGTACGGCCGATGAAAGCCACTGACATGGCTGCGGCCATGGCAATACTACAGGAATGGAATATGGCGCCGGTGGCGGATGACAGTGTCGCCAACCCCGAGCGCAGTGAACTGGTGGTAGACCTTTCCTTTGTAGCGGAGCTGGAAGGTGAGATGGTGGGTGTGTGCAGCATGATCCTGCACTCGCCAACCCTGGCTGAAACCGCAAGCCTGGCGGTCTCGCCGGCCGCACGCGGCACGGGCGCGGGTTACCTGTTGCAGGTGGCGCGGCTGCGGGAAATGCGCCGCCGCGGGATCGAGACGGTTCACACCGAGACGGATCGCCCGGACACCATCGATTGGTACGTGAGAAAGTTTGGCTACCGGGTAGTGGGCAGCAACCCCAAGAAACACAGCTTCAGCCTGGCCGACGTTGACCAGTGGACTGTGTTGCAGCTCGACCTGCGCCAGTGGCAGGATCCGGACTAACCCGGCAGCGGTTCCAGTAAATCCAGGGTTGGAATGCCCAGCGCGGCAGCGTGGCTGGGATCAGGCTGGTCATTGAGCTCTACCACCAGCGGCCCCTCAGGGGTGATCGCCAGATCAAACCCGGCGAAGCGGATACCGGGCAACAAGGCCAGGCAGTTTTCGGCCAGTTGGCATGCTTCGGCGAAATACGGCACCAAGAAGTCTTCGCCTGGTGCCGCAGCGGGCCCAGCCGCACCGGCGCGAAGCCGAAGTGGGCCAACCCGCCCATCTTCCAGGCTGACCACCGCCGCCGCCCCGCCCTTGGAACTGTAGTCCACCAGCGCCCCCTCGGCGCCCATTTTCAGTAGTGCCGATCGCACCCGCGGCTGGCCAACGGCAGTCACCCAGAGCCGTAAGGTATTCACACTGCTGGGATTCAGAGCCGCAAGCGCGGGATGCTGTGTAATGGGCGCCTCAAGTAGCAAACCCAGATCGGGACACTGCGCCAGGCGCTCGGCGAGATACGCTTCGGCATCCACAGACTGCTGCGAGGCTTCCGAAAACAAGGTGCCGGGGTTTTCACCCACCTGTACGATATCGAAGCCCCGGCCTTCATACCCCTCAACCAGTTTCACCGCTACGCGCTGCAGGGACTCCCGAGACAACAAGTCGAGTACGTCCTGGGCAGTGCGCAAAGCCTGCCCCCGATGATCGCGACCGGATTGGGGATGAAACACGCCATAAAACGGGGTATTGGCCACACCGAGCTGGGACAACACGGCTTTTTCGAGGGACTTGTTGCGCAACATCATCAGGTAGGCGGGATCATTGAAGCGGCGCAGCAGGCGAACATACTGTCTGCCAATCCGAAACCGGAGCTTGTCAGACCAGCTCAGCTCGCGCCGATAGAGGCCCGCCCGCTGGTAGAAGCCCGGACCGATATCGCGCCACAAGTACAGGGCCGCCATCTCGCCCCACTGTCGCCAGGCAGGCAGGTGCCCCTCAGCCGCACGCTCGCGACTCTGGCGTAGAACCTGTGACAGAGAGGGCAGTTCAGGCCGCCTTTTTGTTGCCTGCGGCCTTTCTGCTACTGGGCTTTTTTGCCTTGCTGGCCGCCGGCTTTTTGGCGCGAGTGGCTTTGCGGGCCGGCTTGGCACGGCCTGCGGAAGTTACCTTCTGGTCCTTCGCTCCGGGCCCACCCTCGCGCAGAGCCGAACGATCCGCCCGGGTAGCAAGGGGGCGTCGTCGCGACGCGCTCGGGCGGCGAATATCGAGATCCGGATGCAAATCACCGTACTCGAAGCGATGCAGAATCTCATCCAGCGTCCGACTGATGCGAGTGCAGATATTGATGGTCTTGATGTGCGGATACGCCGAGCGCTCACCGGCTGCAACCAGGGCCAGCAGTTCGTTTTCGTTCAAGTGCGACAGCAGGCGCGTGGGGTTAAACCAGCGGAAGCTGGGCACGATGTTAACGTCGCCGCTGTACTCCTGGTCCATCAGCCCGTGAATGCTGTTCATCAACATATTGAAGCGAGGCCAGTTTTCGCCGTCCTTCTGCACGATGCCGCGGTAGAAGTTCAGCACTTCGCGCCCAACACCCACACCCAGGCTGCCCATGGCAGAGCGTAGCCCCGACAGGCGGGTCTCCTCCTGTTGGTTGTGCAGGAAGGGAATGGCGATGGGGTTCACCATGCTGACGATGTAGTGATTGGTACTGTACAGGCGCGACAGACGCTTGGCCGGCAGGTCATCGGCGATGGAGCCATCCACCCAGCGCCGAGACGGCAGGTAAGGCTGGGCCTCGCCGTGCGCATTCTTGGCCATCAGCATCACCGGCGGGAACACACCCGGTACTGCACAAGAAGCCATCACCGCCGAGCGAATGTAGACGTTAGGCGAGGTAATTGCATTTAACAGGCGCGAACGCTGGTGGGGCTCAGCAGGCGCCACCGTGATACTGATCTGGCGCCCGGTGCGCTCGTAGGCCTCCTGGAAGGTCATATCCGGCACTAAACCGGCGATGATGTTTTCCAGTTCACGCACGTCGAGTGTGGCGTTACCGCCGCGGAACAGGCGGGAAAACACGCTCGCCTCCTTCTCCGCTTCGAAAATCATATTGCCGGGGTCGAAGACTTCCTCGAGTTCATCGTCGCTGTGCGTGCCGAGTACGCCAGCCACCAGCGAACCGGCGCTGGAACCGGAAATCACCCGCGGTAACAATTTCTGTTCCGCCAGGATCTTGACCACGCCCATGTGATAGAAGCCCAGTACGCCCCCGCCCGACAGCATCAAGGCTGAACGGCCAAAGCAGATATTGGCGCGATAGAAGAAGTCGAGCTTCTCCTCGATGGTGATTTCGGGGGTTTCCAGTTCAGCAAGGAAGCGCAGGGCGTGGTCTATTTCATCCACGTATTCCTCAATCAGCCGCTTGGTGCCGAACTTGGCGCGGTTGTAGAGGCTGCTGCGGCCCATGCCACCCATGTTGCCGTGTATGCCCTCATTGAGGGTGAACAACAAGCCTGAATAGTCCTGTCGTGCCCGCAGGCTGCGCAGTCGATCCACTCGCAAGCGAATCTGGGCGTAGTCGTAGAGACTGGTCTGGTCCACGTCGCGCCAGCGGCGCAGGCCGGAGATATCATCGTATTCTGAAGCCGCGGCAGCCCAGGCGTCATAAGAGAGCGCCCCGTCCATGGCCTTCTGGAGTTTGTTCAGTTGTTTGTTCTTGCGACTCACTGCTGTCCCCAATCTCGTACAACGGCTTGTAGTGCCAGCTAGCATAATGCAATGCCGGGACAGCGCTCACAAGTCCCAATTTTCGATTGGCGCTTCCTGTCTATTCACGCACAATAGTAAGCTTTGTTTTATATTCGTCACAAAAGTCCGCCGGAAACGTCATCCCGTCCCCCCGAAGTTGCGTAAGCAATGTGGGTTCAGGGGGATTCCGATAGACTACACTGCTGCCGCACAGCCACATCAGGCCTCACTTCACTATTGCCAGCGCCCGGGAGGATTCCATTGCGCGCCTACTTACTCGCTATTGCACTGCTCGTACTCATCCTTGGGTCTGTCGCGGGCTTCATCTATCAACGATTCGCCGCTCTGGCCGCCATGGACTTTACGCCGCCGCCCGTCACCATCGCAGCTGCCGACGCCCAGAGCGAGGTTTGGTCGAGCGCGCTGGAAGCGGTGGGTGAAATCGCTGCTGTGAGAGGGGTGGAGTTGACTTCGGAAGAGAGCGGCGAGGTGGTGGCGATAGAATTTGAATCCGGCCAGCAGGTGGTCGCCGGGAAGCTGTTGGTGGCGCTCAATGACCGCGTAGAGCAGGCCGCCCGTCGCCGTCACAACGCCAACCTGGAACTGGCACGGCAACTCTTTGCGCGCGATGAAAAGCTGGTCCAGCAAAAGTCCATCTCCCAGACCCAGCTCGACCGGTCCCGGGCGGACCTGGAAGCAGCCACCGCTCAGCTGGCGGAAACCGAGGCCGAAATAGAGAACAAGCGCATTCAGGCGCCCTTCTCCGGCACGGTCGGCATCCGGCGTGTAAAACTGGGCGATTATGTGTCGCCCGGCACCGTCATCACTACCTTGCAGGACCTCAGCGCGCTGGAAGTCGACTTCACCCTGCCCGCCCGCCACTTCCCGCGGCTGCGCGCCGGGCTGGCTGTCCGTGTACACGTCGCCGCATTCCCGGGGCGGTCCTTCCCGGCCCGCATTGAAGCGCTGGATGCGCGGGTCGACCCCGACACCGGCAACCTGGGACTGCGCGCCGTGTTGGAGGAAAGCGAAGGGCTGCTACCGGGGATGTTTGCCGAACTCAGTATCGACCTGGACCAGCCCACCGAGCTGCTGACCGTACCCGAAACCGCGGTGACCTACTCGGTGCATGGCAACACGGTTTACCGAGTCAGCGAGGGCGAATCCGGACTGATCGTACAACCCACCCTGGTGAAAACGGGGCCAACCCGCGATGGCCGCATCGCCATATTGTCGGGCCTGAACGCGGGCGACCGGGTAGCAACCGCCGGACAGAACAAACTGTATCGGGGCGCCCCGGTGGTGATTGACCAGAACGTAGCGCTGCCGGGTAGCAACCAGATTGCCGCGGAGCCGGTGGAATGAAGTTCACCGATTTGTTCATTCGCCGCCCAGTTCTGGCCATCGTGCTCAGTGCGGTGGTGGTGATCCTGGGTGCTCAATCCGGCCTGAATCTGCCGATACGGGAGTTCCCCCACCTCGAACGCAGCCTGATCTCAGTCCAAACTTTCTACCCCGGCGCCAGCGCGCGCACGGTACAGGGTCTTGTCACCACCCCCTTGCAGACGGCGCTGGCGGGAGCGCGGGGCGTTGAGTACATCACCTCGAGCTCCAATCCCAGCAGGTCCGAGATCCAGATTCACGTGCGACTGGGTGAGAACACCAACGAGGTGCTCACCGAGGTAATCGCCAAGGTCAACGAAGTTCGCAGCCAACTTCCCCGCGAGATTGAGGACCCGGTCATCGGCACCGCCAGTGGTGGTGATGCCCTGATGTACATCGCCTTCCACAGCGAAACGATGAGCATCGCACAGGTCAACGACTATCTGGTGCGGGCTGTGCAACCCGAGCTGGCGACACTACCCGGCGTGGGCAGTGCCCAGGTTTTCGGGAACATGCTATTCGCAATGCGCATTTGGCTCGATCCAGTACGAATGGCGGCGCTGGGCGTTACCGCCAACGATGTGGTAAACGCCATCTCCCGGGACAATTACATTTCTACCGCCGGTGCCACTGAAGGTCACCTCGTACGCGCCACGGTGGATGCGCGCACTGACATGCAGGACCCGGAGGAGTTTGCCGCCCTGGTGATACGACAAAGCGGCAGCCAGCGGGTACGGCTCGGCGACGTGGCAGATGTGGAGCTCTCGGCGGAGAGCACCCAGTTCAGTTCGTTCTCCAGTGGTCTCGAAGCCATCTACATCGCCATTACCGAGGCGCCGGATGCCAACCCCCTGGACGTGGCCGATGCGGTGCATGCCGCCCTGCCCCGCATCGAGGCAGAGCTCCCCGCCGACATGGAAGTGTTCATGGACTACGACGGCACCGCAGCGATTCGGGCTGGCCTCAGTGAGGTTGCTCAAACCCTGCTGGAGGCCGCGCTGATCGTGATACTGGTGATCTACCTCTTCCTGGGTTCCTTCCGCGTGGTGTTCATCCCTCTGGTCGCCATTCCCCTGTCGCTGGTGGGTGTGCTGGGCCTGATGTATGCCATGGGCTACTCACTGAACCTGCTGACCCTGCTGGCAATGGTTATCGCTATCGGGCTGGTGGTGGATGACGCCATCGTCGTGGTGGAAAACGTGCACCGGCATATCGAAATGGGTAAAACGCCGATGGAGGCAGCACTCGCCGGCGCGCGCCAGGTAGCGCTACCGGTGATCGCCATGACCCTCACGCTGGCCGCCGTCTACGCCCCCATTGCCTTTCTCGGTGGACTGACCGGCGCCCTGTTCTCGGAATTTGCACTCACCCTGGCCGGGGCGGTGCTGGTCTCCGGCGTGGTTGCATTGACCTTGAGTCCGATGATGTCGTCCCGGGTACTGAAGCCCCACGACAAGCAAGGGCGCTTTGCCTCCTGGCTCGATGGCGCATTCGACAAGCTCTGCAGCCGCTACCAGAAGCTCCTGAGCGGGTGCCTCAATCATCGTGGTGCGGTGCTGCTCTTCAGCGGTGTGCTGATACTGAGCCTGGCGCCGCTGTTTCTGATTACCCAACAGGAACTGGCACCGGAAGAGGACCACAGCGGTTTTTATGTGGCCGCCAATGCGCCCCAGTACGCCAACCTCGCCTATATCAATTACTTCCTTGAGCAAGTCGTCGACATCTGGCAGGAAATTCCGGAGGTGAGCTCTTCCTGGCAGGTCAGCTCGCCCGGCATGATCTTTGGCGGCCTGAATCTGTACCCCTGGGACGAGCGGGAGCGCACTGAAGCAGAGGTGCGAGCGGAGTTCCAGCAGCGACTGGGCGAAGTGTCCGGGCTGGAATTGTTCAGTTTCGCCAACCCCTCACTGCCGGGGGCAGACTCGGGCCTGCCGCTGAGTTTTGTGGTGGCATCGACAGCGCCGTATGCGCGCGTGCAGGAAGTTTCGGATGAACTGCTGAGTATCGCTCGCGAATCCGGCCTGTTTATTTTCATCACCCAGACCCTGGAAACCAGCCGCCCGGAAGTGGTGGTGCACATCGACCGCGAGCGGGCGGCACGCCTTGGCATTTCGATGCAGGATATCGGCCAGACCCTGTCAGTAATGCTCGGGGAAGCTGAGGTGAATCGCTTTACCCTGGAGGGTCGCAGCTACAAGGTGATCCCGCAGGCCGCGCAGGGGTTTCGACTGACACGGGATGAACTCGAGAAATACTATATCCGCACTGGCAGCGGGGAATTGATTCCCCTGTCGGCCATCATTCAGCTCGACCTGCAGGTGGAGCCCAATTCACTGGCCCAGTATCAACAGCTTAACGCCAGCACGCTCCAGGGCATCGTCATGCCGCCCAACACCCTGGGCGATGGACTGGCTTTCCTCGAACAAAAACTGCAGGAGATTGCACCCACCGGCTTCCGCGCGGGCTACACCGGTGCCTCGCGCACCTTCGTGCGAGAGTCAGCGTCGTTCCCCGCGCTGTTCGCGCTGTCGCTACTGCTGATCTTTCTGGTCCTTGCAGCACAGTTCAACAGCTTCCGGGACCCACTGGTGGTGCTGGTGACTGTCCCCCTGTCGATCTTCGGGGCGGTGGTGCCCCTGGCGTTGGGCATGGCCACCCTGAATATTTACACCCAGGTGGGGTTGCTGACCCTGATTGGCCTGATCAGCAAACACGGCATTCTGATTGTAGAGTTTGCCAATCAACTGGCCGCCCAGGGCATGGCCCGCAGTGAGGCGGTGAGAGAGGCCGCGGGCCAGCGGCTACGCCCCATCCTGATGACCACATTCGCCACCGTGCTCGGCGTACTGCCGCTGTTGCTGGCCAGTGGTGCCGGCGCCAACAGCCGCTTCAGTATTGGCCTGATGATTACCGCCGGCATGATGGTGGGTACGCTGTTCACCCTGTTTGTGGTGCCGGTGTTCTACCTGCCGTTTGTCAAAGTGCGGGAGCCAGAAGGCGAAGCAGCCCCGGCACACGCCTAGACCCCGTGCCGAGGGCAGCAGTACACTGGCCCCATGAAAAGACTGATAAGAATGTTGGGGCTCGGCGCCTGCCTGGGCCTGTTGAGCGGTTGCTTCCAGGTACAACTGATGGGCCCGGTGGGCGGGGCGCGGATCAAGGTTACGGATCTTCGGGAGCCAAACACCGTACTGGCTCGTACCGTGAGCAACAGTCGAGCCGCACTGCTGGCACAGCACGGCGCGAACAAGTGGGAGAACTTTGGCCCAGTAGGCCGGCTGTTCCATCTGGGTGTGTTCCATCTCGATCTGAACGAGCTCGACCCCGATCGGCTCTACCTGGTCACGGCAACTGGCGGTAAGGAGACCGACTACGACCGCGATGGTAAGGAAGATGCACCCTACACCACCGTAAACGGTGAGTGGCACGCCATCATGACCGGTGCCCAATTGCAGGGCCGCGGAATGATTTCTGCACTCACCGAGGCGGCGTATCAATGGCTGTTGCCGCATGTCGACGAGATGGACGATCGGCAACTGCTGGGCAACCTGGATGCCTTCGCGCAACGCGTGGTGGACGACGTCAATGATGACGGCACGGTTGACTACGCCGACGTGTTGCGCTGGAGTCGCTTGTTCGACCAGGACGCCTACCGGGGCGACCAGCACAGTCTGGATCGACTCAGTCTTGCCCTGGTTGAGGGGAATACGGACGTCTATGAAGGCCAGCAAAATCTTCTCACCCAGATTCCGGTACTACCCTGTGCGCCCTGGTGTGGTTTTTATTCAAGCTCCGAGCTGGAACAGCACCTGGCCGGATTAACCTTCGATGACTTCATGGCGGAAGCGTACCGTGCGCTGCTGCTGCGAACACCACAGACATTGATTGAACTGGGTATCGAAGACGACTACGCCGCCTGGCCCCTGGCCCTGGACGACATCAGCGATCTGGCTACAGCGCAGACAACGGCTCAGGCAAAGGTCATTCGGCAAACACTGGACACCTACGACACCGCCGCCCTCACGCCGACGCAACAACGCAGCCACGCCATTTTCCGCTGGTATCTGGATGACCTCGACGCGGGCTCGGCGTTTCCGTTGCACAACTACCCGGCCAGCGCTTTCATCACGGGCATCCCCAACCAGACCGAATTCTTTTTCTCTGACATCCATCCCCTACAATCGGTGCAGGATGCCGAGGACTACCTGGTGCGCCTGCGGCAGGTGGGCAAGCGTTTTGAAACCCTGCAGGTGATGGTCGCGGCTCGTGCCAGCGCCGGCATTATCGAACCGCGTGTCACGCTGAACCTGGCCATCGACGGAATGCGCGATGTGAGTAATGCCAATGCGGCTGCCACCCCCTATTTCCGCCGATTCAGCGAAACCCTTGCTGACATACCCAATCTGGCATCCGAAGACGTCAACGAACTCCGCCAGCAAGCCCGCCAGATTATCGAAGACAGCATTCAGCCCGCATACGCCGCTGTTGTGGTCGAACTGCTCGCTCTGCGTGACGATGCGCCCGAAGCCATCGGCGTCGGTCAGTTCAATGACGGCGATGCCTTCTACCAGTGGGCGCTGCGCCACCATACCGGCACTGAATTGAGTCCGACAGAGATTCACCAACTTGGGCTGGAACAACTGGAGCGCGTTCACAGCGAGATCCGCAGCGCCGCCGCAGAGCTTGGCTACAGCGACAACCTGAGTTTGTCCGATCTGTTCAACCAGGTTGCACAGGACAGCGGCCTGCTGTCCGGTAATGCGATTCTGGATCAGTACGAGGAACTGGTGGAAGCGGCGCACGAGCGCCTGCCCGAGGCCTTCTCCCTGCTGCCCGAACTGCCCGTAGTCGTTATCGGCGGGCCCTCTGGTGGCTATTACGTCGGCCCGTCACTCGACGGTGTCCGTCCCGGCGCCTTTTACGCCGCCACCCAAGGGCAGGAGCCCTACTACCTGATGCCATCGCTGTCCTACCACGAGGCGGAGCCCGGCCATCACCTGCAGATTGCCCTCGCCCGGGAACTGGATAACCCGGACTTCCAGCGCCACACCAACTTCACCGGCTTCGTGGAAGGTTGGGGGCTGTACGCCGAGCGGCTGGCCTATGACCTGGGCTGGTACCAGAACGACGCCTACGGCAACCTCGGCCGCTTGCAGTTCGAGGCCATCCGTGCCGCCCGGCTCGCCGTTGACACCGGTATTCACCAGCTCGGCTGGAGCTTCGACGAAGCCACCGATTTCTACGCCCGCAATGCCGGGGTAAGCACCGGCAATGCCCAGGGTAACGTGGCCCGCTTCCTGCGCTGGCCCGGGCAGGCTACCGCGTACATGGTGGGTTTACTGCACATTCTGGAACTGCGCGATCAATTCGGCGGCGTGAACGGCGATCTGCACGACTTCCACGCCCGGCTGCTCGGTGGTGGCGCCGTGCCGCTGGAATTGCTGGACAAAGCGTGGCTGGACGCCATGGTGCCTCCTGCCGGATAATTGGCGGCATCTATCGGAGTACTCCCATGTTTTTGACGAACAATTCCGGCGTTCCCCGCACGGGACGCGCCCTGGTTTTACTGTGTGCCGCGCTGGCACTGAGCGCCTGCCGACTGGTGCAATTGCCCAGTACCGGTGGCGATATTCTGTCGGCCGACAATGCCCATAACTGTTATGAGGGCCGCTGCGAAATCCAGTTCGACCAGCCCTACCGGCAGACCTTCACCGCCACCCCCGAGCCCGGTTTCGAGTTTGTCACCTGGATGGAGTTGTGCGCCCATGTGTCGGGACCGGTGTGCGAGCTGAACATCAATCAGGCACTGGTGGACAAGGGGCTTGAGGCAGAACAGGTGGCCCTGTTCGCGCCCGTCCCGCTGGATGAACTGGCCACCGAACGCGTGGTGTTCGACACCAACTATGGCTACATCGTGGTGGAACTGTTCGGCGTGAAAGCACGCCGCACGGTGGAGAACTTCCTGCAGTACGTGGATGAGGGTTTTTACAACCGCAGCATCATTCACCGCGTGGAACGCGATTTTGTAATCCAGGGCGGCGGCTACACCTACGATGAAGCCACTGGGTTCAGCACCCCGCCAACCAACGGCCCCGTACGCAACGAGTCCATCAACGGGCTGTCCAACCTGCGCGGCACCGTGGCGATGGCGCGACGTTCCGACCCCGACTCCGCCGAATCCCAGTTTTTCATCAATCTGGAAGACAACCTTTTCCTGGACTACGTTTCCACGCTGCAGCCGGGCTACACCGTTTTCGGGCGGGTTGTGACCGGCATGGAAGTGGTAGACGAGATTGGTGAGCTAAGCCGCGTGGCCGGCCCCGACAGCCGCCCCGACGCCGATCTGGTGTTGATTCACAGCGTCACTCGTCACGGTCCGCCGGGGCAGCCGTGAGCGAACTGGCCATCAGCCAACGCGTCAGCGTGCCGCTGGCGGAAATTGAGCTGAGCGCCATTCGCGCCCAGGGCGCGGGCGGCCAGAACGTCAACAAGGTCAGTAGTGCTATTCACCTGCGCTTCGACAGCCAGGCATCGTCCCTGCCGGATGTGTACAAGGAAGCGGTACTCGCCGCCCGCGACCGCCGTATCAATCGCGAGGGCGTGATCACCCTGAAGGCACAGCGCTTTCGCACCCAGGAGAAAAACCGCACAGACGCGCTGGATCGCCTGGCGGAGCTGCTGCGCAACGTGTATCGCCCGCAAAAAGCCCGCGTTGCCACCAAACCCTCCCGCGCGGCGCGCCAGCGCCGTACTGACGACAAGACCCACCGCGGCAAACTGAAGTCTCTGCGCGGCCCCGTTCGGAACTAAGTCCACGGTGCCGTTTGGCGCGCCGTAGCGTTACAATACGCGACCTCGCCACAGAAGGACTTCGCGTCTTGGAACTGTCCCGCTTCGGCCAGCGCTTCGCCCGCTATTCCGGCATCATCGAATTGATGGATGATCTTGGTGACGCGCTGAGTGAAAACCCCGACCTGATCTTCATGGGTGGCGGCAACCCCGGCCGGCTGCCGGAGGTAGAGGCCCTGTTCCAGCAGCGGCTCGACGACATCATGGCAGACCCGAACGAGCGTCACCGCCTGTTCGGCATTTACCAGTCACCCCAGGGGGATCTCCCCTTTCGCCAGGATTTGGCGCGCTTCCTGCACCAGCAATTTGGCTGGCCCGTCGGCCCCGAGCATATTGCCGTGGCCAATGGCAGCCAATCAGCCTTCTTCGTGCTCTACAACCTGCTGGCCGGCGAGATGGCTGACGGCAGTCGGCGTCGCATTCACCTGCCCCTGACCCCGGAGTACATCGGCTACCGCGATCAGGGCATGTGCGACGATTTTTTCAGCGCCACCCGCCCCACCATCGACCACCTGGACGATAACCTGTTCAAGTACCGGGTGAACTTCGACGCCATGGAACTTGGACCCGAGGTTGCCGCAGCCTGTGTGTCGCGACCCACCAACCCCTCGGGCAACGTGCTCACCGACGGCGAAATGGAAGAACTGGACAGCCGCTGCCGCGCCGCGGGTATTCCGCTGATTGTGGACGGTGCCTACGGCCTGCCCTTCCCCGGCATCGTATTTGAGCCCGCCACCCCGCTGTGGAACGACAACATCGTGCTGGCCCTGAGTCTGTCCAAACTCGGCCTGCCCGGTGTGCGCACCGGTATTCTGGTGGCCCGGGAGGAGATCATTCAGGCCTACACGCGCGCCAACACCATCGTCAGCCTGGCCTGCGGCACCCTCGGGCCACTGTTGGCGCGAGAGTTGTTCCGTACCGGCGAGATCCTCGACCTCAGTCGCAATCACGTCGCGCCGTATTATCGCCACAGTGCTAACGAAGCGGTTGAGGAATTCCGTCGCCAGTTGGCCGGACTGCCGTTCCACATTCACAACCCCGAAGGGGCGATCTTCCTGTGGTTGTGGTTTGAAGGTTTACCGATTACCAGCAGGGAGTTGTATCAGCGACTGAAACAGCGCGGTGTGCTGGTGGTGCCCGGCGAGCATTTCTTCATCGGGGTGGAAGAGGACTGGCCCCATCAGCGCGAGTGTATTCGCGTTTCCCACGCCCAACCCAGCGACGCCGTACGCAAGGGCATCGCCCTCATCGCAGAAGAAGTACGCGCCGCTTACGCTTGAGTCAGGCCACCGCGTGGCGCAGCAATTGACCGTAACCGGTGAACACCGGCACATCGTCCAGCGCGCCCTGCTCGCGTAGGTGCCGGCGCAGGGCTGGCAGGCGGTAGCAGGGTACACTCGCCATGAAGTGGTGTTCCATGTGGTAGTTGACGTTATTGGGCGCAAAGATCAGGCGTTGCCACCAGGGAGCATCCACGGTGCGCGTGTTGTTCCGCGGATCCGGGTCGTACAAGTCGGGAACCGCGGCATGTTCCGCTACCTGACGAACGCGGATCACCAACATGAACACGGTCATAAACGCCCCGAGCCACACCAGGTAAAGCCACGGCGCACCGCACAGGGTCATCACCGCCAGCAGTACACCCTGCACCAGCCACTGCTGCAGGAAGGGGCGCGCACTGTCGCGACGCTCCGCACTGACCACCCCCGCTGCACCGGAAAGCAGATAACGCATCAATTTGACGCCGGTCTGACCGGTCAGGTCGCGAAAGACCTTGCGCCTGAAGCTGCTTTTACTGACGGGATAGGCCTGGTAGTTGGGCAGGTCAGGGTCCTCCCGCGTACCGGCTTTGCGGTGATGCTCCACATGGCCCTTGGCGTAAGTGGGTAGGTCGTTGAACACGGGCAAGGCACCCAGCCACTGCCCCACCAGGTCATTCAGCCGATCGGTGCGAAACAGGCTGCGGTGGCCAGCGTCGTGCATGATGACTGACAGGCCCAGTTGCCGGCCGGCCAACAGCGGTAAGGCCAGCACAATGGTAAGCGGATTGGGATACAGCGCTACGACAGCGAGAATGGCCACAATGCCCGCCCAGTTGCCCAGCACCACCAGCCAGGCGCGGCCATCGCTGCGCGCAGTAAATCGAGCCACATCCTCGCGGCTCAGGTAGTCGTTTATTTTCATCATTATGTTCGACCTCCGGTTCCGGCAGTGAAGCGCAGCGCGCAGTACTTTGTAAAGCCCCGCCAGCGCAGCCCCCTGCCCCGCTTGTCAGCCTCCCACAGATTCCGATAGGATGGAAAAAGCTCATTTCACGACAGGATGGGCGGCCCTCAATAAAAGAAAACAATCGGGGTATACCTTATGTCTGAGTTGTTCCTGCTGCCGCCGCTGTTAGGATGCGCCGGCCTCGCTGTAGCTTTTTTCATCTATATCGTTATGACCCGTCACGATGGTGGCGACGGTGTCATCAAAAAAATCGGCGATCAAATTCACCTCGGTGCGATGGTATTCATGCACCGTGAATACAAGATGCTGGCGATCTTTGCCGCCGTCCTGTTGGTTGCTATCTATCTTTCACCCCTGGGTATGAACTCCGCCATTGCGTTTCTGGTGGGCGCTTTGTCCTCCGCTACGGCGGGCTATCTGGGCATGTTTTCCGCTACCAAGGCCAATGTGCGCACAGCGGTAGCAGCGCATAAAGATGGCGCTGCGGGTGCACTGGCCATTTCCTTTTACGGCGGTTCGGTCATGGGCCTGTGCGTTGCCTCACTGGGCCTGATCGGCCTGGGTAGCCTTTACTGGCTGTTTGGCGGCGACCCACACACTGCTCACGCCATTCACGGTTTCGGCATGGGCGGATCCGTCGTGGCGCTGTTCAGCCGTGTTGGCGGCGGCATCTACACCAAGAGTGCCGATGTGGGTGCCGACCTGGTGGGCAAGGTGGAAGCCGGCATACCCGAGGATGACCCACGCAACCCTGGTGTCATCGCCGACAACGTGGGCGACAACGTGGGCGACATCGCCGGCATGGGCTCCGACATTTTCGAGTCCTACTGCGGCTCGATGATTGCCTGTATCGCCATTGCAGCCACCATGGCCGTTACGACCGAAGTGCAGAGCGCAATGATGTTCCTGCCGCTCACCCTGGCCAGCATTGGCCTGATCGCCTCAATCTTCGGCATCCTGATTGTGCGAGCCCGTTCGGCGGCCGCACCGGAAGCAGCCCTGCGCAGTGGCACACTGGCGGCGCCGGTGATTTTCGTCATCATGGCCTGGTTCCTGATTGGCGCATTGGGCCTGGATGCCAACATCTGGTGGTCGGTGCTCAGCGGTGCCGTGGGTGGTGTGTTGATCGGACTGATCACCGAGTACTACACCGGCTCCAGTCCGGTGGAGAAAATCGCGCGTTCCGGAGAAACCGGCCCGGCGACGGTGATGATCACCGGCCTGGCGGTGGGCATGCAGTCGGTGGTACTGCCGATACTGTTCCTCGCTGCCATCATCTACATCTCGACCGAGTTATCCGGCCTGTACGGCGTTGGCATCGCGGCGGTGGGCATGTTGGCGACCGTGGGCATCACCATGGCCATCGACGCCTACGGCCCGGTAGCGGACAACGCCGGCGGTATCGCTGAAATGGCCGGCATGGGCGAGGAAACCCGTAAAATCACCGATGGCCTGGACGAGGTGGGGAATACCACAGCCGCCATCGGCAAGGGCTTTGCCATCGGTGCCGCGGCCCTCGCCGCACTGGCGATCATCGCCGCCTTCGTCGAAACGGTGGAGGTAAACAATCCCGGCTTCAGCCTGGAATTGTCCAACCCAACCGTACTGGTCGGCCTGTTCATCGGCGGTACCATTCCCTTCCTGATCGCGTCCATCACCATGACGGCGGTGGGCGACGCGGCTTTCGACATGATCAATGAGATCCGCCGCCAGTTCCGGGAAATTCCCGGCCTGCTGGAAGGCAAGGCCGAGCCGGATACGGCTCGCTGTGTCGACATCGCAACCACCGCCGCGCTGAAGCGCATGGTATTACCCGGTGCAATCGCCGTAGCGGCACCGGTGGTGGTTGGCTTTGGACTGGGCGCGGCTTCGT
Source organism: Gammaproteobacteria bacterium (assembly GCA_030427085.1). GTDB lineage: Bacteria > Pseudomonadota > Gammaproteobacteria > Pseudomonadales > Halieaceae > JAUHXH01. The sequence continues at coordinate 1,281,152 of JAUHXH010000001.1, forward strand.
TGGGCGGCATGCTCGGCGGCGCCCTGCTCGGCTGTGTGCTGATGGCGCTGATGATGGCCAATGCCGGCGGTGCCTGGGACAACGCCAAGAAGTTCGTGGAAAAGGGCAACCTCGGTGGCAAGGGTTCGGATACCCACGCGGCGGCTGTGGTGGGTGACACCGTGGGCGACCCCTTCAAGGACACCTCCGGCCCCTCGATGAACATCCTCATCAATGTGATGGCGATTGTCAGCCTGGTGATCGCACCGCTGTTATAAGCCTCTTGCGGGGCCCTCGCCAATGAGGGCCCCGCCTCCTCTGTACTACACTGATAGCTCCCACGCGGAGGACATTTGTATGCACCACCATCAGCACCCTCATCAGCACTCTCATCACCCCCTGCTCAGCCTCGGATTGGGCCTGCTGTTGCTATTAGCAGCCGCCAGTGCCGCGGCCACGGAATCCCGCACCCTGATTCCGCAACTGGAACCCTTTCGCCCCTACCTCGACACAACCTGGCGCGGCGAATTTGCCGATAGCACGCCCGACAAACCCGTCATCGATGTGTCCCGCTGGGAAAGAGCCCTCAACGGTACCGCTGTGCGCATCATGCACAGCCTCAATGAGGGTGAGTACGGTGGCGAGACCATCATCTTCTGGGATGCCTCGCGTAAGGAACTACGGTACTACTACTTCACTACTGCCGGCTTCTTTACCGAGGGCACCGCAGACTTCGACGGCAACAGTTTCGTCAGTCGCGAAAGCGTCACGGGTAACCAACAGGGCATCGACGAAGTGGTCTCTACCGCCGTGCTGGATGCCGAAGCGGGCACCATGCAGGTCAAGTCCGACTACCTGAAACAGGGTGAACGTGTGAATGGCCACGAAACGGTCTACCGCCGGTCGCCGGAAAGCAAGGTGGTACTGCGTTAGGCTCTACAAATAAAAAAAGGCCCCGAGGATTCCGCCCCGGGGCCTTTTTACTGGCGTCGAGTTAGAGGCTGACAGACACGCGCTGGACAGTGTCCTCGCAGCGCGAGCTGGTCACGAAGGTCTTGAGTCGCGCATTGACGCTGCGCTCATCGGATTCAGCGATCTCAAACATCAAACCGTCGAAATAACCGATAGCCTTGGCGTAGATATTACTGCGCTCCTCGCCTTCAAAGCCGTCGAGAACGCCACGCGTTTTACTGCCGTACTCCTCTTCACTGAGATAACCCAGCGACTGCTCGGCAAGTACGCAGGTCAGTTGGCGGGAGGCGCGAAAGCCGTCATCGCCCAGGGCCAGAGCCTGGGCTTCAAGTGTCAACATGGCGCTGGTTGCGGCCAGGCCGATCAGAAGTTTTTTCATGGTTAGCGGATCAATATGGCAATTTGATGACGCGCAGGTTACCGATTCTCCATGACAGGAATATGACAAAAGTGTTGCGATGCCCCACCTGCCGCGCCCTGCGGGACTCTGCTAGAGTGTTCCGAAAACGGAGAATCGCTCATGTTCAAACCCGGTACCAATATCGCCATGAAGATCCCGCCGGCACAGTTTCAACGCACGGTGGCCTTTTATCGGGACCTGCTCGGCTTTGAGGAACTGCCCCGCACCGCGGGAGAAAGCGGCCAGAACAGTGAAAGCGTGGCGCTGGCCTTCGGTGACAAAACCCTGTGGCTGGACTGCGTTCCCCAGGTCAGCCAGGCGGAAATCTGGCTGGAAGTACTCACCGACGACGCCGAGGAAGCGGCACGGGTGCTCGCCCTGGGTGACTGCCAGCGCTGTGACGAAATCGAAGCCCTACCGCCCGGCTTCGAGGGCTTCTGGGTCAGCAACCCCGCCAACATCATCCACCTGGTTACCGCCGGGGGCTGAAGCCACCTTAGCCCGCCGGCTGCCGCTGCCAGAGCCGTCGCACCGTCGCACCACACGTGAGGGCCACCAGGACACTGACAGCGAACACGCCCCACTGCCCATAAATGGCATAACCGATGGCAAACAGTGCAGCATAGATGCCGATCGCCGCCAGCAACACACACAGCAGGGCAGCCGGCAAATTCGCCTCACGCTGCGGGAGGCGCAGCTGTTCTCCCTCCGCGGCCGCCGCCTTCACCACCCGTTGCCAACCCCAACCGCCGGGCTGGACCTCGCGGACGAATTCCCGCAGGGCCTTTTCGTCGGTGGCCGGCGTCAGCAGGGTGACCAGCACCCAGCCCACCGTGGTGATGGCCACCCCCGCCACTAGTCGGAACCAGTCGCTCCAGTGTTCGGGGGCAGCAAACTGCATATAAAGCGCCACGACGAATGAAATCACCATCGCGGCGATCTCACTCCAGGCGTTTATCCGCCACCAGAACCAGCGCAGGATAAACAACAAGCCGGTGCCCGCCCCCACCGTCAGCAGAATGCTGAAAGCCTGCAGCGCGTTTTCCAGAAATAAGGCCAGCCCGCTGGCCAGCGCCATCAGCACCACCGTGGTCAGGCGACCGGCTCGCACCAGTTCACGCTCGCTGGCCTGCGGCCGCCAGAAGCGGTGGTAGACGTCATTGACGACGTAGGATGCACCCCAATTCACCTGGCTGGACATGGTGGACATGTACGCTGAAATCAGCGACGCCAGTACCAGGCCCATCAAGCCCGCGGGCAGGAAGGTCAGCATGGCGGGATAGGCCAGATCGTGGCCGATCACACTTTCGTCGAGATGGGGAAAGGCCGCCTGCAGGGAGGCCAGATCCGGAAACACCACCAGCGAGGCCAGCGCGACCAGGATCCACGGCCAGGGCCTGAGGGCGTAGTGGCAGACCTGAAAGAACACCACCGCTCCGATAGCATCGTTGTCACTGCGCGCCGCCAGCATCCGTTGGGCCACGTAACCGCCGCCGCCGGGTTCTGAGCCGGGGTACCAAACGCTCCACCACTGCACGGCCAGCGGGATGATAAATATGGATAGGGCAACTTCCCAGTTACTGAAGTCAGGCAGCAGGTCCAACTTGTCCGCCACGTTGGGATGGGCCAGCAAGGGCCCCAGGCCACCCACCTCGGGCAGGTTCAAGGCAACCACAGCGGCCGCGATCGCGCCCGTCATACTCACCACAAACAGGATCAGGTCGGTGAGCACCACACCGATAAAGCCGCCCGCGGCGCTGAACACGGTCGTCACCACGCCGGCAATCAACACCGTCTGCAGCGGGCTCAGGCCTAACATGACCGCACCAATTTTGATTGCCGCCAGGGTCACCCCTGCCATCACCATCACATTGAAAAATACACCCAGATACAGCGCTCGAAATACCCGTAAGGCACGCGCCGGCTGGCCGGAATAACGCACCTCGTAAAATTCCAGATCCGTCATTACGCCCGTTCTGTGCCACAGGCGCGCGTACACAAAAGCCGTGAGCGTGCCGGTAAACAGGAAGGCCCACCACACCCAGTTACCCGCCACACCATTGGTGCGAACAATATTGGTAACGAGGTTGGGTGTATCGGTGGCAAAGGTAGTGGCCACCATGGAGGTGCCCAACAGCCACCAGGACATATTGCGACCGGAAAGGAAAAAAGACTCACTGCTGTTGCCGGCCCGGCGACTGACCAACAGGCCGATGGCGAGCGTTAGCGCAATGAAACAGGCGATAATCGCCCAGTCGTACCACTCTAGCGGCATGGTGTCCCCAAATTTATTGTTTTATATAACCGGCCGATTGTAGCACCGCATAGCGGGTGCAGGTGTACGACCAAGGTCGAAGCCGGGGTCAGGCGGGGCCGCCGCTGGGCCTTTGCTGTTCTACCGTATCGTCGGTGTCACCCACCACGGTGGTTTGTTCCATCGCCACCGCCCGCTGGCGCGTCCCGTAACCGCGCTCGCGAATGATGAAGGTGATGTCATGGCACTGGAGGCGATCGCCATGGTACAGCGGCTGGCGACCATCGATACGACGTTCGTTGACGCGTGTGCCATTGACCGAATTGAGATCCGCCACATACAGCGCCTCGCCTTCGATCTCCAGTTGGGCGTGGTGGCGGGACAACTGCGGGCTGGCCATGGCGAGGTCGCAGTCAGCCGCACGCCCAATGATCAGCGGGCGATCGATACCAAACTCCAGTCCTGACAAGGGCCCGCTCTCGGCTTGCAACACCCAGCGGAAGTCCGAATCGGGCCCATCGCGATGGACGTATTGCCGCCAGCCGAGCCCACGGCGTTCGTTCAGTGGGGGGATATTTGCCAGCATTCGGCGCTCAATGAAAGGCTCGGTACGCACCAGCCCCTGGGGAGTAACCTGGTAGACCCAGGCCAACACAAAAATCAGGGGGAAACCCAGTACAGCGCTAAACAGGGCAATGCGTGAGGCCGCCTCGGATTGTAAGCCCAACGCGGGAAACAGGATGTCGCCCACCTGCAGTACACCCCAGCACAGCACGACGTACAGCAGACAGGTGCGCAGCACATGCCGCCGTTTCAGTTCCCGAAACAACGCCTGAGCCCTCTGTGCCATCGGTGTTCTCACGCCAGCCACCTCTACCCTGCCACACCTTGAGTATAGTTGTTTCCACCCGACTGGCATCCCCCGTGGAAGCTCGCTACCCTGAACCGAAAAAACGGACTCACCCAAGGGAGAGCCGCATGCGAAAGTTGCTGCTTGTTGTACTCATTCTGCTGGCCCTACCGGTGCTGGGCATTGGTGCCCTGCTGGTGAGTGGCACTATCGACACCAGCAGCCTGCGGATGGCGCTGAATGTGATGACCGGCCTCGGCGGCCCGAAAGCGAGTGAAGCAGGTGTGCGCCAGCGGCTGTCGGTGCCCCCGGGCTTTTCCCTGTCACTGTATGCCGCTGACCTACCGCGAGTGCGGATGCTACGAGCCACGCCTGCGGGGGACCTGATCGCCAGTCGCCCCCACGCCGGCGACGTGATTTTGCTGCGCCGGGATGCTAACGGTGACGGCCAACCAGATGGCATAGACACGCTTATCGACAATCTGCGCCGACCGCACGGGCTGGATCTGCACGAGGGCTGGCTCTACATCGCCGAATCCCACCGCGTGATCCGACTGGCTTTCGACAGCGCCAGCGGGCAGATCAGCGGCAATCCGGAAGTGGTGGTTGATGGCCTCAGCGATAACGGCAATCACTGGTCGAAAACCCTGGGCTTTGGCCCCGATGGCCTGCTCTACCTGGCCCAGGGCTCTACCTGCAACGTCTGCGTTGAGGAGGACGAACGCCGCGCGACGATGATGCGCTTCGCCGCTGACGGCAGCGATGGCGAAATCATCGCCATCGGCCTGCGCAACAGCGTGGGCTTCGACTGGGCCCCGTGGAATGATGGGCTGTATGCAACCGACAACGGCCGCGACCTGCTGGGAGACGACTTTCCTCCCTGCGAGCTTAACCGCATAGAGAGCGGGCACTTTTACGGTTGGCCCTGGTTTAATGGCGACAACGTTCCCGATCCGGATATAACGACCAACTTACCAAAGGCCGAACCGGTGCCGCCGGTACATAATTTCCGCGCACATAATGCGCCGCTGGGAATCACCTTCCCCGACACTGGCGATTGGCCCGGTGGCCGGGAGCGCGTCGCGCTGGTTGCACTGCACGGCTCATGGAATCGCAGTAGCCCCGACGGCTACAAGGTGGTGTCGCTGCACTGGACAGAACAAGGCATCGAGGAGCGGGACTTTTTGTGGGGTTTCCTGCGCGACGGTGAGATCAGCGGCCGACCGGCCGATATCGCGCAGGGCACCGACGGGGCACTGTACGTGTCCGACGACTACGCCGGTGCTATTTACCGCATTACCGCGAGCGACGAGGGCAGCACCACACTGGCGATCGCACCTGAATCTGACAATACGACGGACACAGACCTACAGCTCAGCGCAGACGAACAATCCTCACTGTTGACGATGGGCGAGAAGCTCTATCGAGACAACAACTGCGCTGAGTGTCATGAATCGGGACAAAACCCGCACCTGCTTGACGACCTCTCCAGCCGGCGCAATCTGGCCCAGGTGGTTGAGGCGCTCAGTGCCCCGCAGGCCCCCATGCCGGTGTACCCCTTCTCGAAACAGGAGCAGCGGGCACTGGCGCTGTACCTGCTGCGCTAGGCGCCGTCAGAAATACCAAGCCAGCTGGCCGAAAATACCAGGGCCGGCGGCAAAGTCTTTACCCGGTACCGGCGCGGGTAAGCCGCCATACTCGCTGCCATCCTCCCCAAAGGGCACGTTCACTGCGAACAGCAGTTGTACATTTTGACTGAGGTCATAACGACCCGACACCTGCCCGAGCCCTGAGTGGTCGCCCAGATTCAAAAACAACGTGGGAAAGAGTTGGAACAGCGGACTGATTTCAACGGTGAGATTGCCAGCCAGGTAATTGCGGCCCACGGTGTACAGTTCCCCCCGTTGCAGTCGCGCCAGCAGATCGGGGTGGGCTTCCAGTTGCGTGTATTCGGCTTCGTGCAGTCCCAGCCCGTTGTGAAAGTACTCAACGACACCACTCACATTGTGCCCACCCCAGGTCCACGAGTAACTCAGGTTAACCACGGCACTCAGGTAGGTGTCTTCGGCGGTATCGGTCACCATCAGGTCGCCGCGAACCAGGGCCCCGCCAAGTGCGGCACTGCCCCCAAAGGCAATAACGTCGTCCTCAAAATGGCGTGCGACCAGCACATCCAATTCCTGCTCGCCGATGAAGGCGTGGTATTTCAGTGCTTCTGTATTGACTGAGGTACTGGTATCGCCGTGATCGTCGCGGCGCCACACCCACACGCCTTGCAGGTCATTACCGCTGTCCTGCAAATACTGGCCATACAACATGTCGTCACCGGTTTTGTACTCGGTGTCGACTGCGGCCGGATCGAAAGGATTGAAGAAGTCGACCGGATTGTAGATCAGGCCGTTGCCCCAACTCACAGCCTGCCGTCCTATTTTCAATACTGTCTTTGTACCGATGTAATCCAGGTGCAGACGATCCAGGCGATGCGCCAGTACATGGCGCGCACCGTCATCGACAATTTTGGTGAGATCGAGCAGGCGGTGGTCATCATTGGGTACAGCGGCCGGAATCAGGAAATTGCCACCCAGCGTCTCGGACAGGGCCAGCGTGTCGCCACTTTGCACCAGCACCTGATAATCCGCGTGCCAGCGCCAGGGTTGCTGACCACCCCCAAACAGCAGCCGCAGTTCCCCACTGCCGTCATGGGTGCTGGCCCCCAGCGCGTCGCGCAACAGGCTGTCTTCCGGATAGGTGGCCCCGAGGTACTGTCCTTTCAGATGGCCGCGTTCTATCCAGTCAGCGTGGCTGGCCGTGGATAGCAACAGCACTACGATCGCTGCCCCCGCTTTCCTCATGCGGCAGTCTGGCCCTGCCCCGGTTGCCGTTCGTCGCTGACGATTTTTCCGTCCAGCAAACGCACCAGTCGGCGACAGTAGGCCATTACTCTTGCGTCGTGGGTGGCGATCACAAAAGTGATACCGCGCTCGCGATTCAATACGCCGAACAAGTCCATCAACTGGTCCGCGCTGTGGGAATCCAGATTGGCGGTAGGCTCATCGGCGAGCACCAGCGTCGGCTGGCTGACGATGGCACGCGCTACCGCTACACGCTGCTGCTGCCCGCCGGACAGCTGCGCGGGCAAGCGGTCTTCATGGTCCGCCAGGCCCACCTCCTCCAGAATCGCCAGTGAGCGCGCCTTCCGCTCCTGGGCTGGCACCCCTTGCACCTGCATCACGAACTCGATGTTCTCCCGCGCACTGAGCACCGGAATCAGGTTGTAGGCCTGAAAAACAAAGCCGATGCGGTGCAAGCGCATTTCCGCCAGCGCGCCTTTGCCCAGCAAATCTACCCGCAGGTCGCCGATCTCGATTTCCCCGCTGTCTGGGGTGTCGAGGCCTCCCAGGGCATTGAGCAGGGTAGTTTTTCCCGAGCCAGATGGACCGCAAAGACCAACAAACTCACCCTCGGCGATGTCGAGACTGACGTCGTCCAAACCGGTGATCACCTGCTCGCCCTGGACGAAACATTTGCTCAGCGCTCGACAGCGTACAGCGGCCATAACTTTTCCCTCTTCAGTTGCGCGTTAGTGCCTGGACGGGATCCAGGCGCGACGCGCGCCAGGCTGGTAGCAAACTCGCCAAAAGACCCAGTATCAACACGATGAGTGTGGACCCCAGCATGTCCTGCCAGGCCAAAACCGGGTACAGCGTGCTGCCCATACCGGCCATTTCCAGCCCCTCTCCCACGACCGAAATATCGATACCATTGCGCATCGGCCAGAGTGTGGCCACGGCCAGCACATTGCCAATGATCAGTCCAAGAGCCAATAAATACAGGCTTTCAAGCAACACCTGATACATCACGCTGGCCGGCTTCATTCCCAGCGCCATCATCAAACCAATTTCGCGCACGCGTTCAAACACCGCCATCACCAGTGTGTTCACCAGGCCGAAAGACAGCGCCAGGAAAATAATCACTGTCAGTACGGCATTCACGCTGCCCTGGGCGCGAAACATGCTATCCAGAAACGGCTGTAGCTGCTGCCAGGGAAGCGTTTCCAGTTCCGGCCCCGCGGACTCAGCCAGGCCCTGCCACCAGTCATCAACCGCTTTGTAATCATTGCCGGTTACCGCTATCTCGGAAACGGCATCCCCCGCGCCCAGTAGCTCCTGCATGGCATCTCGCCCAAGCCAGGCGCGGGATTCCTCGTCCGCTTGCAGCCGGGCGCGGAAAATACCCACGACGCGTACGCCGCGATCCGCCACCTCATTGTTCAGATCCTGCGACATCACCACTACCCGCTTGCCGAGTTCCGTCTCGAGCCGCTCCGCCATGCGCCGCCCGATGACAATACCGCGATCGGAGGCCGACTCGAGGAAGCGCCCCTCGACGATATCCTTCGGATCAAAACCGAGTGCGACCTCTCCGGCAGGATCAACACCCAATAACATCAAGCCCCGATTGTCGCGCTCACTGGCCAGCATGCCCGGCACTTTTATCCGCGCGGTCCAGGCCGTAATCGGAGCGCGATCCAAACTCGCCAGCAGTTCCCCTGCCGGCGGAGCCATACTATTTTCTATCGAAGGATCATCGCGGTATTGCGGATTGTGGATCTGCACCTCGCCCGGTAGGGAATTGAGGCCACCGCGGACCATTTCATCGAGCATGCCGCGCATCAGCGCACCGAACAGAATCATCGCCCACACACCCACCACGATGGCAGCCAGCATCACCAGTGTTCGGCGGTGATTACGCCACAAATTACGCCAGGCCAGCGTAGTGGCAATGGTGAATTGAGTGCCGAGTGAACGCACTACACCGCCCTCATCGCGGCGACAGGTTGCAGTCGAAACAGCCGGAGTGCGGGATAGATAGCCGCCAACATACCACCAACAAAAACTGCCGCAGGCCCGGCCAGTGCACTGAGAATGCTGAGTTCGGGATACAGGCGCCCCGGCAGGTTATACCGGGACATCGCTTCCTCCATCCCGGGGATGTAAATACCGGTGTGTTGAAAATACAGGGTAATAACAATTCCCAGCGCCGCGCCAAACAGGAAACCCAGAAACGACATGATCCCGGTTTCCAACAACACCAATTGGCCTAATCGGCCGGGGCGCAAGCCCAATGCCATCATCACGCCAAATTCCCGGGTTCGTTCCAACACCGACATTAACTGTGTGTTCAACACACTGAATGCCACCAAAACCACCAGAATACTGTAAATCAACAGCGAACTCGCCAGGTCGACCTGTATGCTTTGCCGCAAACCCGGTTGTAGCTGATCCCAATCGAGTACCGTCAGATCGGGATTGTGTATCAGCGCCTCTACCTGGCTTTTTACCGGGGCCACGGCGCTGAGTTCCGGCACTTTGATCACCACCTGATGCACCGCGTCGTTCATCGCAAAGGTGGCCTGGAAGTAGCCGAGCGGTAACTGGGCGAGGTTGCGATCAAGGTCTGTCATGCCGCTCTCCAGTATTCCCACTACAGACACCACGCCTGCGGCAAAAGAACTGTCCAGGCCAGAACCCAGAAGGGTAAGCTCATCGCCCACCGTTACTTTCAGATTGCGCGCAAGCACTGACCCCAATACCGCTTCGGCCGCATTGCTGTCCTGCAGGTAGCGACCGGCCTTCACCAATCCGGGAAGGGTTGATACACCGGGTTCCTGTGCCGGCTCCACACCGAAAAATTGCACGCCAAAGGATCGCTGTTCGCTGGAAGCCAGACCAAAGGCAACAGCGCGTGCCGCTACAGCGGAGTCAGGAAGGACCCCACGCAGTTGGGTCGCCAGCGCCGCGCCATGAGGCACCACGTAACGCATGCGGGGTTCGTCGTTGTAGTGTTTGTGCTGTACCTGCACATGCCCGGTGAGTAGCGACAAGGTGCCGTCGATCATCATACGGTAGCTGCCGAATTGCATGGAATTCATGGCCACCAGTAGTGCATTACAGAAAATCATTGCACTGACGGTCAGCCAGGTACGGCGGCGATGGCGCCAGAGGTTGCGCCAGGCAAGACGCAGGCTGAGCATCACTGTCGCGGGTTCCGCAGGTTCGACAGCGTGAAGATATTGTCCGGTAGAGCAAGATCGAACTCGGCAGATTCCAGCCGCATTTCTGTCCAGCGGCCGGGTTCCTCGAGATTTTCCATTCGCAGCACCCGCGCCACTGTGCGCCCACCCATTTCCGTCACCTGGGTAGCATGCATGCGTTTCACCAGCACCCCGTCCTGATCCCAGAACTGGTGTTCCAGCAGCACGCCGTCATCGCGGATACTCAGCACTTCCCTTCCCCACACCACCGCAGCCTCTTCATGGGGTATCGACTGAATGACATGGACCGTGTGACCGTTGTCCACCCGTGTCTCCACCAGGGAATGCTCGTACTGGTCGATAATGTCAGTGGACTTGCTGATGTCGTCGTTGGACAAGTCACTGCCCATCCAGCTCTGTCCCATCATGGATGAGGGTACCTTAATCACCCGATTGATTTTCGGCGTGTAGGTCCAGAGCTTGTTGTCGATCATCAGGGTGCCGTTGCCGGCATCGCGGGAGGGTGCTGTGACGCGAACGAGGGAATGCTTGTCGCCCTGGGTCCAGGCCCGCATGGACATGCTGCGTTCCCAGTCGGGCCGGTGAATGAGCATGGTCATATCGGAATAGGAGGTGGTGCCGCGCCAGTGATCCATGGCTTGTCGGATGATCGCCCGAGGGTCGGTCTCGTCCGCTTGCGCCACTGCCATCAGCGGGAAGGCGAGTAGAAGTAACAGTAGGCGTTTCATGTCAGATTCCCTCCATGGCGAGACCGCCAGACGTGATCGCCCCACCCTTAAGATTAACCTTTCGCAATTGCGCAGGGCTGCCGTTAAACTGCAGCAAAACAATACTGCCCGGGACCCACACCATGAGCTCACCTGTCAGCTTCGCAGAACATGAGAAATACTGCCTGATCACCCTTGATGACGGCAAGGCCAACGCAGTGTCATTCGCCTTGCTGGACGGATTCAATGCCGCCCTCGACCAGGCTGACGGCACCGGAAAACCCGTGTTGATCAAGGGTCGTGAAGGGAAATTCAGCGCCGGCTTCGACCTCAACGTGATGGGTCAGGGCGGCGAGCCCATGCTGAATTTACTACGCGGCGGCGCGAGCCTGTCCCAGCGCCTGTTGAGCTTCGACACGCCAGTGGTGCTGCAGGTAACCGGACACGCACTGGCGATGGGTGCCCTGCTGCTACTGTCCGCCGACTACCGCATCGGTGTTCGGGGCCCGTTCAAACTGGGACTGAATGAAGTGGCCATTGGCATGACACTGCCCTGGTTTGGTATCGAACTGGTCAAACATCGACTGGCGTGGCCGTCACAGGAGCGCGCCATCAACCTGGCCGAAATTCACGACCCTGACAGCGCGGTAACCGTTGGATATCTGGACGAAGCGGTGGACACAGAGCGCCACGACACCCGTGCCATAGAAGTCGCGGAACATTTCAGCACGCTGAATATGGATGCTCACAAAGGCAGCAAGTTGCGCACGCGGGCAAGCCTGCTCGAAGCGCTCGAGCAGGCTATTCAACGCGAATTGGGCTAGGCGGTCAGTTCCCGCCGCACCTCTCCGAAGGCTGCCAGAGCAAAATCAATGTCCTGATCGGACAACGCGGCTGACAACTGGGTACGAATGCGCGCCTTTCCACGGGGTACCACGGGGAAGGAGAATGCCACCACGTACACGCCACGCTTCAGCATTTCCTCGGCGAAGCGCGCGGCAAGGGCTGCATCGTGCAACATAACCGGTACGATGGGGTGCTCCCCGGGCAACAGTTCGAAACCGAGTGACTCGAGCCCCTCACGGAAACGCTGTGTATTGCGCGCCAGTTGAGCGCGCAGGTCATCCGAGCTACTCACCAGTTCAATCGCCTTGATCGCGCCCGCTGCCACCGGTGGTGCTACGGTGTTGGAAAACAGGTAGGGACGAGAGCGCTGGCGCAACATATCCACAATCGGCTTACGCGCGGCAGTGTAGCCGCCGCTGGCACCGCCGAGGGCTTTGCCCAGCGTGCCAGTGATGATGTCCACGCGATCCATACAGCCGCGGTATTCGTGTGTGCCGCGGCCGCCCGCGCCGACAAAGCCGGTAGCGTGGCAGTCATCGAAGTGCACCATCGCATCATAGCGTTCAGCCAGATCGCAGATTTCGTCCAGGCGGGCGATATACCCGTCCATCGAAAACACACCGTCGGTGGTGATCAGTTTGAAGCGCGCTCCGGCCTTGTCGGCGGCTTGCAACTGGCTTTCCAGTTCGGCCATGTCGTTGTTGCGATAACGGAAGCGCTTGGCCTTGCTCAGGCGAATGCCATCGATGATGCTGGCGTGATTCAGCTCGTCTGAAATCACCGCATCGTCCGGACCCAGCAGTGTTTCGAACAAGCCACCGTTGGCGTCGAAGCACGAGGGATAGAGGATGGTATCTTCCGTCCCCAGAAACTCACTGAGGGTGTCTTCCAGTTGCTTGTGCAGCGTTTGGGTACCGCAGATGAAGCGCACGGACGCCATGCCGTAACCCCAGTCTTCCAGACCTTTCGCGGCGGCGGCATTCACCTCCGGATGCTGGGCCAGGCCGAGATAGTTATTGGCGCACAGGTTTAGCACTTCCCCGTCGCCCACGCCGACATGAGCGCCCTGCGGTGTGTTAATCAGCCGTTCGTGTTTGTACAGACCCGCTGCTTCGATCTCCGCCAGTTCCGCCTGCAGATGCTCCAGAAAGTTTGCGCTCATGCTGCCCCCTGCTCCCAGTCCAGGATGACCTTGGCGGCCTCCCCGGCGTTCATCAAATCAAAGCCCTGTTGGAATTCGTCTGCCGACAGGCGATGAGTAATCACCGGGCTGATATCCAGCCCGCTGTCGATCATCACGGACATTTTGTACCAGGTTTCGTACATCTCGCGCCCGTAAATACCCTTCAATGTGAGCATGTTGAAGATCACCGTATTCCAGTCAATGGCGGTATTCTCGCCCGGTATGCCCAGGATAGCGACCTTGCCGCCGTGGCACATGTTGGCCAGCAGATCGTTAAAAGCCTTGCCGTTGCCAGACATTTCCAGGCCAACGTCAAAGCCTTCACGCATACCCAGTTCACGCTGGACATCAGCAAGGCTCTCTCGGGTGACGTTGACAGTCCGGGTGGCACCCAAACGCGCGGCCAGTTCCAGGCGCTTGTCGATGAGATCTGTAATCACCACATGGCGCGCGCCGGCATGCCGACACACGGCCGCTGCCATGGCGCCAATGGGTCCGGCGCCGGTGATCAACACATCCTCGCCCAACAGATCGTATTGCAGAGCGGTGTGGACTGCGTTGCCCAGCGGATCGAACAGAGATGCCACGTCCAGGTCGATACCATCGCTGTGTTCCCATACGTTGGACATGGGCAGCACCAGGTACTCGGCAAACGCACCGGGTCGGTCAACACCAATCCCCGATGTGTGCGCGCACAGGTGGCGCCGGCCCGCCATGCAGTTGCGGCAGCGGCCACACACCACATGTCCTTCGCCCGACACAATCTGGCCGGGGCGGAAATCGATCACGTTGGAACCGACGGCAACGATCTCGCCGACGAACTCGTGACCGACTACCATGGGCACAGGGATGGTCTTTTTCGCCCACTCGTCCCAGTTGTAGATGTGCATGTCAGTGCCACAGATCGCGGTCCGTTTGACCTTGATCAGCACGTCATTGATACCCGGCTCAGGCTGGGGAACATCCTCCAGCCATAGGCCCGGAGCTGCTTCTTTTTTGACCAGTGCTTTCATCGCATCTCTCGATATACTGGAAAATTTCCGCTATAGTGAACGACGCTTCGGCGTCATACAAGAACTTTTTCCACGATATGGGATTATTTCATGTCCAAAGCTCCCACCGATCCCGCCAGTAAAGTACTGTGCGAACGGGTCACCGAACTGCGAAATCGCCACGGTTACACGCTGGATCAACTGGCCGCCGCCTCCGGCGTGAGTCGTTCCATGCTCAGCCAGATCGAGCGAGGCCAGGCCAACCCCACTCTGGCAGTCACCCACCGTATCGCCCAGGCCTTCGACATGACCATCGGGGAACTGGTGGATCAGCCGGGCAGCCGCTCCAACATAGAAATAGTCCACGGAAGCGATCCCAACAACCTGTTTCGAGCCGATGGCGAATGTGAAATCCGCACCCTTTCCCCCCTGCACATGGAAAAAAACGTGGAGTTCTACGATATTTCCCTGCAGCCAGGCGCGGCGCTGGAGAGCGCCCCGCACTTCGACGGCACCCGGGAACTGTTCACCGTTAGCAGTGGGCGCGCCCGCATCGAAGCCGACCAGACCGTGTGCGAACTGGACACCGGTGACACCGCCCACTATCGGGCAGACATCCCGCACAGCATCATCAACATCAGCGACGAAACTTTGCGCGGCTATCTGGTGGTGACCTACCGATGAGCGACTGTTACTTCACCACTGCCGACGGCGAATGGTTCACTCCCACTGATATCTGCCGCGGCCCCTGGTCCGAGGATTCCTGCCACGCAGGTCCGCCTACTGGCATGCTGGCACGCGCGCTGGAGAGTTTGTTCCCGGAGCACCAGCTAACCAGGATTACGGTCAACCTGACTCGGGCCGTGCCGATGGCCGGCTTCCGCATTATCGCGGAGGCAGGGCACGCCGGGCGCTCAGTGGCAACCTCCACCGCCACGCTGGTAGATAGCGAGGGCCGCGCGCTGGTAACAGCCCAGGGCATGCACCTGGCCGGAGTGCCCGCCGACAACCTGCCTTCAGTGCCTTACACACCGCCTGCACTGGCAGGTGTCCACAGTCGAGACTTTCCTATTCGCCGCGCCGCCGGGCACCAACTCACCAGTTTCCGGCACAGCGCGGAATTTTATTATCCCGAAGACCAGAACCTGGAGCCGGGACCCTTGATTGCCTGGATGCGCTGTCCACCGCTGCTCGCCGACGAAGTGCCCAGCCCGTTCCAGCGTATCTGCCCCCTGGCCGATTGCGGCAATGGCTTCTCCCGCAATGCCGAACCCTGGGACGTCAGCTTCATCAATCCGGATCTGACCGTGGTGTTACACCGCCAACCCGAAGGAGACTGGTTGGGTATGGATGCCGTCTCCCGCTGGGAAGACAGCGGCATTGGCATGTCAGACGCCCTGCTGTTTGACCAGCAGGGGGCGGTGGGACGAGCTGTGCAAACCCTGTTACTGCGAAAAACGCGATAAACGGTAACACTGCACTGGCAAGCTGGCGGGTTTAAGCTGCTGGGGCAACACCTTGTCTGACCATTTTGACCTGATCCGCCAACGCCTGGCACGGCGCCAATTACTGCGTGCCGGCGTTGCCACTTTCGGTGCGGCAGCGCTGTCGCCCCTGGCACACGCCGCCAGCGCCGCCAGCGCCGCCGGCGATAGCATGCCAGCGGGCTCGAGCGCGCCGGGCTTCCCTTCGCTACCACTGGGCCACGGCCGGAATCACGCACTGGCTGAGGGCTACCGCAGCAAAACCCTGATCCGCTGGGGTGACCCACTGGCCGCCGCTGACGCTGAACCTGAATTTCCACTCGATGCCAGCGCCCAGGCCCGGCGCTTCGGCTACAACAACGACTTCATCGCCTATCTGCCGCTGGACGGCAGCGAGCGGGGCCTCCTGTGTGTCAATCACGAATACAGCATCCCGCACATGATGTTCCCCGGCTATGCCGATGAAGACAGTGCCATCGCCCAACTTCCAGTCGAGAGTATTCTGGCCGAAATGCATGCTGTGGGGCACAGTGTGGTTGAGATTGCTCGTGACTCAAGCGGCTGGTCGGTAGTGGCTGAGAGCAAGTACCATCGCCGCCTTTCTCCCCTGACCTCCATGGCAGTCGATGGACCAGCGGCTGGAGATGAGCGACTACAAACACAGCAAGACCCAGCGGGCAGATCCCTGCAGGGATTACTGGGCTGCTGCGCGGGAGGCGTCACCCCCTGGGGCACGGTGCTGATTGCCGAAGAGAACTTTGCCGATGTGTTTGCGGGCCAACCGGATCGGATCAAAGACAGTCACCCGGTAGAAGCACGGGCCATGTCCGACTACGACATCGGCGACGACAAAATCCACTGGGCCCGCGCCGACCGCCGCTTCGATATCGAGCACTCCCCCACCGAGTTCAATCGTTTCGGCTGGGTCGTGGAACTAGACCCCTACAACCCGAGCGCAACCCCGATAAAACACACAGCCCTGGGTCGCTGTGAACACGAAGGAGCGACCGTTGTTGCCGAACCTGGGAAACCCGTGGTGGTGTACAGCGGCGACGACAGCGAAGACCAGTTCGTCTACCGCTTCGTGTCCAGCGACACCTACCGCCCCGGTGATCGCGCGCACAACCTGCGGCTGTTAAGCACGGGCACTCTTTACGCAGCGCGCTTTGATGATTCCGGTAAGGGTGAATGGTTGGCACTGCAACACGGCGTGGGGCCGCTCGTTCCCGAGCAGGGATTTAACAGCCAGGCGGATGTACTGATTGACTGCCGGCGCGCCGCGCGCTTACTGGGTGCCACTCCGATGGATCGGCCCGAGGATGTCGAAACCCACCCGGGTACTGGCCGAGTGTATGTCGCCCTGACCAAGAACAAGGACAAAACCGCCGGTAATGTCGCCAACCCCTGCGTACCCAATCCTGCGGGTCATGTGGTAGAGCTACTGCCACCGGGCATCGATGGCGCACGCGATCACCTGGCTAATCACTTCACCTGGGATCTGTTCCTGCAGGGAGCTACCGAACAAACTGCGGCGCCCGCTTTATCGAACCCGGATAACATCGCCTTTGATGCTCGTGAACGCCTGTGGATCAGCACCGATGGCTGCGAGGATTTCGGCCACAACGACGGCTTGTGGTGTACCGCCACCAACGGACCGGAGCGGGCGCGACCACGCTGCCTACTGCGCTGTCCGGATGGGGCCGAAGCGTGCGGGCCGACATTCACGCCGGACGGTCGCACTCTGTTTGTCGCCATCCAACATCCTGGCGATATGGACGGTAGCAGCTACGACAAGCCAGCAACGCGCTGGCCTGACTTCGACTCGACAATACCACCACGCCCGTCCGTTATCGCCATAGAACGCTCCGATGGCAAATTAATCGGAGATTAAAAAAATGGGGGCAACGCCCTGGCGATGCCCCCACTGTTCAACGCTTGAACTCTGAACTAGAAGTTAACCACGTTCACACCCAGCACGTAGGTCGGGCCATACTCTTCGTACTGCCAGTTGTAGCGCGAGTTGTCCTGAAAGGCGTAGCGGGGCTCATCGTTGAGGTTGATACCCTGGAAGTAGACCTGAATACTGGGCGTAAGGTCATACTTCACCGACAGGTCCAGTTGGGTATGCTCGCTCATGTAAACGTCTGACGCTTCATCGGAGCCAACCACAATCAACTGCTCAGACTTGTAGTTCAGCGCCAGACGCAACTGCAGGCCGTAGTTCTCGTAGCCCAGCATGACGTTACCCACCTCCGGCGCCTGCTGTGGCAAATCGACGTCGCGACCTTCAAACTCGGCGTCACTGTCGCTGAGAGTTGCGTTCACTCCGAACATAAAACCGTTGTCGAAGTTACGTACCCAGGCCAGTTCTAAACCCAGTAGTTCCGCACCGCCGCCGTTAACGAACTGGAGCGCATCCACGTCGGTGATTTGCGAAGCGGGGACATTGACCAGATTTAACCAGGATGTCAGGTCCAGTGTGTCAGACACGTCGGCTTGCGCGATGAAGTTGTCGATGTCCTTGTAGAACAGGCCGGCACTCAGCACGCCCACATCGCCGGGGTAGTATTCAAAGGACAGGTCGAAGTTAACCGATTCGTACGGGTCCAGGTCAGCGTTGCCCAGTTCCTCGATCACGAATTCCGTTTCGCCGTCTTCCTCTTCGATTTCCGCCAGTGAGGACGGATTCAGCGCGCCAAAGCTCGGCCGCGACAAGGTCTGGCTGAGCGCTGCACGCGCCACCCAGTTCTCGCCACCGTTATAGCGCAACAGGAAGCTGGGCAGGATGTAGTCGTAGTCGGAGTCAAAGCTGGTATCGCCGAAGCCGGTCGCCTCACGATCCTCAGTTTCACTTTCGTATACCGTACCGGCAGCGCCGCTGCTGGACAGTTCGGTCAGCTCGTATCGCAAACCGGCAATTGCACGCCAGTCACCGATATCAGTGGTCAACATGATGTAGGCCGCTTTCACGTCCTCTTCGACGACATAGTCGCCAACCGTCGATTCGGTCAAGGTCTCGTCGGCATTCAGGTTATCGGCACCCAGTTGGCCTGCAAAACTGCGAATTGCGCCGGGTGACAGCCCAAAACCAAACATTGGCTGCAGCAGGTTGTAGTCTACAAACTGGTCAGTGGCGAAGTCTGCGGCGGTAAACTCACCCAGGCTGTCGAAGTCGTCGTAGACTTCGATGGTGGATTCCCGGGTTTTTTCCCGGCTGCGCCACAGGCCACCAAATTTCACTACCGACGGTGCACCCGCCAGATTGAATTCGCGACTGATATCGAGATTCAGCGTAACAGCCTCGTCTTCGACCAGGTTGTCTTCCACCACCAATTCGTCCAGTTCAAATTCCTGGGGCGCGTAAGCCAGTGCATCTACGCGGAAATCGGGAATTTCACCGAAGCTGTTGATCGCCAGGGGCGCGTCGGGCCCAGCGAAATCCGTATCACGGCGATCCGGCTCCGCCTCTTCCGCATAGCTGTAACCCACCGCGTACTCGAAGGTCCAGCGGCCAACCAGGTTTTTACCGCCCAGGCTGGTGGACAGGATTTGCTGGGTTTCTGTACGGTCCTTCAGGCTACGCTGATATTCCGCTTCTTCGAAGGAAGCGGCGTTCCTGGAGATAGAGACGAGAGTATCTTCATCGGGCTCTACTTCCATGCGCTGACGGATCTCGAAGTCCTCGAAATCGCTGAACAGGGTGCGCAGGTAATACTCACTGGCGTCCGTGGGGCGCCAGTCCAGGTTGACCGCCAGACCAGTCCGCTCACGGGTGATAGCGTAGTCGCGGAATTCGGGCTGCTCGGGGTAGCGATAATCGTCAAACTCGACCCACCCCCCGTCGTGCTCCAGATTCTTCGAGCCGAAATCGCGCTCAGACCAGGTCAGTGCGGCAGCAACAGCAAAGGTGTCATTCCACTGATCGGAATAGGTGGCGGACAGCTTCGGTGAATATTCGCCCACCAGATCGTTGTAGCCGCCCTCGGCGCTCGCTTTCCAGTAAGTGCCATCACGGTCAAAACCGCTGAGACTCTTCACATTCACGGTACCGCCGATCGCATCCCCTTCCATGTCGGCAGTAAAGGTTTTGTGGACTTCCAATGTCTCCAGCAGGTCACTGGGGATCACGTCCAGCGCCACCGCGCGTTGATCGGCATCCGGCGAACCCACTTCCAGGCCGTTGATGTTGACCGTCGCCAGACTAGGGGACAGACCCCGAATACCCACATAGCGACCTTCCCCCTGGTCGCGCTCGATAAACACACCCGGCGCACGTTGCAGGGCCTCGGCGATATTGGAGTCGGGCAAGTTGCCCACCGTATCCGCGCTGATCACATCGACGATGTTGTTTGCCGCACGTTGCTGGTTCAGCGCCCGGGCGATGGAGCCGCGCTGGCCGTGAACGATCAGGTTTTCCATTCCGGGCACGTCTTCGCCAATCTGGACGTTGTGGACCGCGATGCCTTGTTCGCCAACGGTCACACGGCTCTCCACTTTATCCGCCCCCAGGTAGTTCACTACCAGGGTGTAGGTTCCAGGCGGAACATCGGCAAACACATAGCGCCCGTCTTCACTGGTACGGGCCTGCAGGTTCAATTCCTTCAGGGTCACCATGGCGGAACCGAAGAAGGCCTCTTCCCCCTGGTCAGTGACCCGGCCTTCCAGTCGCGCCGCCTGACTATTGGCCGCGAGCAGCGCTCCGCCACACATCATGACAGCCGCCAGCACCTTCCGATCAAATGGTATGTTCACTCGTTTTTCCCCAGTTGTATTTTTGAGTGGCAACACCGTAGTACCGATCTGTGACATTCAGGTTGCAAGTGTGTGAAAGATGTATGCACACGCTCCCGCAGT
This sequence comes from Gammaproteobacteria bacterium, assembly GCA_030427085.1. Taxonomy (GTDB): domain Bacteria; phylum Pseudomonadota; class Gammaproteobacteria; order Pseudomonadales; family Halieaceae; genus JAUHXH01. Next base: position 1,301,728 of record JAUHXH010000001.1, read on the forward strand.
TCAGGTGCGCGAACCCGGTTGAACGCGTATCATTGCGGCCCATGTCGACGAATCGCTTTCCGCCCAAACAATTCCCCTGGCGTTCCGCCGGGGCACTGTTCTTTTTTGTCTCTGCCCTCATCGGCTTCGAGTCGGGAGTAGCGGTCACCGAGCGCCCCGACATCGTGGACGCCGGCACCCTCACCCGTGCCTATTACAGCCTGAGCCTGTTCGTGGTGGGTGGCGTGGACCTGGGTACACCTTACGGTGGCACCCCCTGGGCCCTGGGACTGGTCTGGTTGTCCTACTTCGGCGCCCCCATCCTCGCGGCCTCTACCCTGATCGGTGCGCTGTTGCGCGCGCTGGCGCCGCAGAGTTGGGGTTTGCGCCGCCTCAAGGACCACGTGATTGTGGTGGGCGATGGCGAGTTGGCGCTGAGTTACCTGCGCGTGTTACGCGAACACCAACCGCGAGTGTCTCTGGTGGTGGTCAGCTCCAGTGCCCAGTCGCCGGTACGGCCGGAATTGGAAGAGGACTTCGGGGCCCGAGTGGTAACGGGCGACCCAACACATGAGTACTTCCTGAAACGCCTTCGCGTGCAACGAGCGCGGCGAATTCTCTTGCTGGATGACAACAGCCTGCGCAGCTATGAAGCCGCGAGCATCCTGCTCCATCTGGCCCCGGATATGGGCAACCGCATCGTGATCCACTGCGGCAACCTGCGCTTTATGCGGGCCATGGAAAACACCCGCGTGGCGAAGATGTGTGAAACTTTCAACACTTATCACCTGGCCGCTTCAGGCCTGGTACGCAGCCACTTGCTCCACCATTTCCGGGATACTCACAGCCGCGATAAAGTTGTGCTGGCGGGTTTTGGTCGCTTCGGGCAAACCATTCTGGAAGAGCTGCAAAAAAGCGCCGCCGACGAGATCGACACCGTGATGATTATCGACAAGGACGCCCACCGGCGCATTCTGGTGGCGGACGAGCAAATGAAATACGCCGGTGGTTACAAGCGCAAACTCTATGAAGGCGATATTTCTCATCCCGAGGTGTGGCAGCAGGTAAGGCACGAAAACAAATTGCTCGGCGACAACGCCGTGTTCGTGCTGGGCACCGGTCGTGAGGAAGAGAACCTGCGCACCGCACTGTGGATTCGCCGGCAGTCCCCGGAAGCGCTGGTCATCGCGCGCAGTAGCACCCAGTCCCACTTCGCCACGGAAGTGGGCGAGGACCACGATATCGTCAGTATCAGCATCAACCAGCTGGTAGAGGACAATATCCCCCGCGCCTGGCTGAACTGATACCGACCGGCTTACTCCCCTATCGCCAGCAGCGCGAGTTCAGGGCTCGTCATGGTGCCACTCGACACGATCTGCCGCGCCAGCTCGATATCTGGCGCAAAGTAGCGATCTTCCTGATAGAAGGGCACATCCGTGCGCACCCTCTCATGCAGGCGCTGCAAACTACGGGACGTTTTTAACGGCCCCCGGAAATCGATCCCTTGGCAGGCGGCCAATAACTCCACCGCCAGCACGCCGGCGGTGTTGTTGGCCATGTCTTGCAGGCGCCGGGCGGCGAAGGTGGCCATGCTGACATGGTCCTCCTGATTGGCCGAGGTGGGCAAGCTGTCCACCGACGCCGGATGCGCGAGTGTTTTGTTCTCGCTCGCCAGCGCGGCGGCCGTGACCTGGGCGATCATAAAACCTGAATTCAGGCCGCCGTTCTCCACCAGGAACGGGGGGAGTTGGCTGAGGTGGGAATCGATCAACAACGCCATACGCCGTTCCGACAGCGCGCCAATTTCCGCGATCACAATCGCCAACAAATCAGCGACCTGCGCCACGGGCTCGGCATGGAAGTTGCCACCGGAAAGCACTTCGCCGGCTTCGGGGAACACCAGCGGATTATCCGACACGGCATTGGCTTCGATGGTTAGCACACGTGATGCGTGGCGCAGATTGTCCAGACAGGCCCCGAGCACCTGAGGCTGGCAGCGTAGAGAATACGGGTCCTGTACACGGGTGCAGTCCAGGTGGGATGCTCGAATCGCGCTACCGGCCAGCAGGGCCCGGAACACCGCTGCCACATCCTGTTGCCCCTGATGCCCGCGTACAGCGTGGATACGATCATCGAAGGGCGCATCACTGCCCAGTGCAGCATCTACAGAGAGTCCGCCAACCAGCACCGCAGAGTGCATGAGGCGTTCGCCGGCAAACAAACCTGACAATGCCAACGCGGTTGAAGTCTGGGTGCCGTTTAACAGCGCCAGGCCCTCTTTCGGACCGGGCACCAACACTTCCAGGCCGGCACGTTGCAAGCCTTCCGTGGCCGGAAGAATTTTGCCCTGATGACGTACTTCGCCAACACCCAGTAATACGCAGGACAGGTGCGCCAGCGGTGCCAGATCACCCGAGGCCCCCACCGAGCCCTGCCCGGGAATACAGGGGTAGACCTGAGCGTTGAGCAGCGCGATCAGCGCATCGATCACCTCTTCGCGAACGCCGGAGTAACCCCGCGCGAGGGAGTTGATCTTCAGCACCATCATCAGGCGTACCTGGGCGTCGCTCAACAACTCGCCGGTACCACAAGCGTGGGACAGAATCAGATTGCGTTGTAACGCACGCAGATCGCTGGCTTCTATCCGCTGGCTGGCCAACAGCCCAAAGCCGGTATTGATGCCATAGACCGTGCGTGCATCCGAGATCACTTCATCGACGGTGGCTGCAGACGCGGTTATTCCTTCGCGGCAGGCGGGGTCGAGTTGCACTCGTACCGGTTTGTAGTAGGCACGGCGCAGTTGTTCCAGGCTCATGCGCCCCGGGCGCAGCAGGAGAGATTCGCTCATGGTATCGGCCCTCAATCCCGGTTCAGCATGGGCAGGTTCAAGCCCTGTTCATGCGCGCACTCAATCGCTTCGGGATAACCGGCATCCGCGTGACGCATTACGCCGGTACCGGGGTCGTTGTGCAGCACCCGCGCGATTCTACGCGCTGCGTCCTCGGTGCCGTCGCAAACGATGACTACCCCCGAATGCTGGGAGAAGCCCATTCCCACGCCGCCGCCGTGATGGAGGCTGACCCAGGTGGCTCCGCTGGCGGTGTTGAGCAAAGCGTTCAACAACGGCCAGTCGGATACCGCGTCGGAACCATCGCGCATCGCTTCGGTTTCCCGGTTGGGACTGGCGACAGAACCGGAATCCAGATGGTCCCGCCCGATGACCACCGGCGCCTTCAGTTCGCCGCGCGCCACCATTTCATTGAATGCCAGGCCGAGTTTGGCCCGCTGCCCCAGGCCTACCCAGCAGATCCGTGCAGGCAGGCCCTGGAACTGGATGCGCTCGGCGGCCATGTCGAGCCAGTTGTGCAGGTGGGCATCGTCGGGGATGAGTTCCTTCACTTTGCGATCGGTAGCGTAGATATCTTCCGGATCGCCGGACAGCGCAGCCCAGCGGAAGGGGCCAATGCCGCGGCAGAACAGCGGACGCACATAGGCAGGTACAAAACCGGGAAAGTCGAAGGCATTTTCAACCCCTTCTTCCAAAGCCACCTGACGGATGTTGTTGCCGTAATCGAAGGTGGGGATACCCTGGGCGGCGAAGTCCAGCATGGCGCGTACATGGCGAGCCATGGAGGCGCGCGCAGCCTGCATTACGCCGGCGGGATCTTCGCGGCGGCCTCGTTGCCACTGCTCGAGCGTCCACCCTTCCGGCAGATAGCCGTTCAAGGGGTCGTGGGCAGAGGTCTGGTCAGTAACCGCATCGGGGCGCACACCCATTTCTACCATTTGCGGCAGAACTTCCGCAGCATTGCCCAGCAGGCCGACGGATATGGCGCGACCCTCAGTTTTAGCTTCGTCGAGTAGTTGCAGCGCATGTTCCAGGTTGTCGGCCCGGCAATCGAGATAACCGGTGCGTAGACGGAAATCGATACGGTCCGGTTGGCATTCCACCGCCAACATCGAAGCGCCGGCCATGGTAGCCGCAAGCGGTTGCGCACCGCCCATGCCGCCCAGCCCTGCCGTCAGTATCCAGCGTCCGCTGAGGTCACCACCGAAGTGCTGCCGCCCCATTTCAACAAAGGTTTCGTAAGTCCCCTGCACAATGCCCTGACTGCCGATATAGATCCACGAGCCAGCCGTCATCTGGCCGTACATCATCAAGCCCTTGCGATCCAGTTCGTTGAAGTGCTCCCAGTTGGCCCAGTGCGGCACCAGGTTGGAGTTGGCAATCAATACACGCGGGGCATCAGCGTGGGTGGGGAACACGCCCACCGGCTTACCCGATTGCACCAGCAGAGTTTCGTCGTCGCCCAGTTCCTTGAGGGCGGCAACCAACACGTCGTAGCAGGCCCAGTTGCGCGCCGCCCGGCCAATACCACCGTAGACCACTAAAGACTGCGGGTCCTCCGCCACCTCGGGGTCGAGGTTGTTCATCAACATCCGCAGGGGGGCTTCGGAGAGCCAACTGCGGGCGTTTAACTGGTCGCCACGCGGCGCGCGAATGTCGCGAGTGGGATCTACTCGGGGATCAATGATGGGCTTGCTCATGGTTACCTCGCCAGGACCGGGGGCCGGTCAGGTTTGAAGCGGCTACCAAGGTGGTAGCGGCTGTTCGGATGAATAAGGTGTGCTGCGCTGGCCACGGCCTCGCCCGACCAGGTGCGTCGACGCAGCAATATACAGGGCTCTGCTTGTGCTAGTTCCAGCAGTGTAGTCGTGGTGGCGTCTGGCAGGATGGCCTCGATGATGTGTTCGGCTTCCGTCAGGGGCGCTTCTTCCACCAGGTACTCACTCGGAGTAGTGGCACTGAAGTCCTGTGCCAGATATTCAGGCACCAGCGCCGGATTGACCCAGCGCTTCTCCAGCTGAATTGGCAGATTGTTCTCCCGATGGACAACTACCGAGTGAAACACCTCGGCATCGCGCGGCAGGCCCAGGGCCAGCGCCACGTCAGGGCTGGCTGACTCGCTTTGCAGCGTAACCAGGTCCGCCGTGTAGTGATGGCCCCGCCCGCGTACTTCGTCGGCAATGGCTCGAATTTCGAACAGCGGCGCCTGCGGAACGTGCTCGGCCACAAAGGTACCCACACCGTGGACCCGGGTCAGCACGCCCTCACTGGTCAATTCCCGCAGGGCCCGGTTGGCCGTCATGCGACTCACGCCAAAACGCGCCGCCAACTCATTCTCGGAATCCACACGGTGACCTACCGCCCAGACGCCACGATCGATCTGGTCACAGATATAGTGTTTAAGCTTCTGATAGTGGGGCTGCACGGTTTGTCCTGCGGGGATGGAGCCATGGACTATACTTGTCTATACAAGTATAGTCCACCGCATGATGACACCGACCTTCTCTCTCCACCGGGGCAATACACCCCTGTTGATCAGCATGCCGCACTGCGGTGAAGCGCTGCCCGAAGCCTTGCAACCACGGCTGACGCCGCTGGCACTGACGCTGGGAGACACCGACTGGCACCTGCCCCGGCTGTACGATTTTGCCGGTGACCTGGGTGCCTCTATGCTGCAGCCTCACTACTCGCGCTACCTGATCGACCTCAACCGACCGGCGGACAATACCCCGCTCTATCCAGGTGCAGCGGGCACCGACCTCTGCCCCCTCACCACTTTCGACGGTGAGCCGCTGTATCGCGAAGGTGAGCAACCAACAGACGCCGAGGTTGCGCAACGGCTGCGGGACGTTTGGCAGCCCTATCACGCGGCTCTGGGTGAAGAATTGGCGCGCCTGCGTGAGCAGTTTGGTTTCGCCGTGCTGTTCGAAGCGCATTCCATCCGCTCGGTGGTGCCGAGACTGTTCGACGGCGAACTCCCCGTATTCAGCCTGGGCACCGCCGGCGGTAGTAGTTGTGCCGCCTCACTGCGCCAGGCCGCTTCCAATGCGCTGGCCGAGGATGGCCGATCATTGGTTGTGGATGCCCGCTTCAAAGGCGGGTATATCACCCGAGCGTACGGTGACCCGGCGAACAACATTCACAGCATGCAACTGGAGTTGGCCCAGCGCAGCTATATGCAGGAATCGGAGCCCTACCACTACCTGCCGGACGTAGCAGCCGGTGTTAAGCCCAGCCTTCAAAACCTGATACAGTCCCTGCTCGATTGGGCCGGGAGCCAACCATCATGACCACTCGTCTCCTACGCAATGTCCACCTCGCCACCATGGTGGCCACACCACAGGATCCCTGGGGCAGCATCCGCAATGCCGCTTTGGTCCTGCAGGGAGAACACATCGCCTGGGCTGGCCCTTTGGATGCCCTCCCCGTTCAGGCATGGGACGAAGAAATCGATGGACAGGGCTCATGGGTGACGCCTGGGCTCATCGACTGTCACACCCATCTGGTCTACGGCGGCAATCGCGCCGATGAGTTCGAACAGCGCCTGGAGGGTGTGGCCTATGAAGAAATCGCCCGGCGCGGCGGTGGCATTCTGTCCACGGTACGGGCAACGCGCGAGGCCAGTGAAGAAGCCTTGTTCCACAGTGCCGCGCGCCGCCTGCAGTGTTTCCTGCGCGAAGGCGTGACCGGCATCGAAATCAAATCGGGTTACGGCCTGGATACGGAAAGCGAGCTGAAAATGTTGCGTGTGGCACGGCGGCTGGAACGCGACTTTCCCGTCACTGTCAGCACGACGTTCCTCGGCGCCCACGCTTTGCCGCCGGAGTTTCCCGATAACGACAGCTATATCGAACATCTCTGCCACGAAATGCTGCCGGAAGTGGCGCGCTCAGGCCTGGCCGATGCCGTGGATATCTTCTGTGAGGGTATTGGCTTCGATACCGTGCAGACGCGGCGTTATCTCGAGACGGCTCGCGCGCTGGCTCTACCCTGCAAAATTCACGCGGAGCAACTGAGCAACCTTGGCGGTACCGCCCTGGCCGCTGAGTTTGGTGCGCGTTCGGCCGACCATCTGGAATACCTCGATGCGGACGGCATCGCGGCAATGTCTCGCAGTGGCACCGCTGCAGTGCTTCTGCCGGGCGCTTTTTATTTTTTGCGCGAACGCCAATTGCCACCGGTTGAAGCCTTGCGCGAGGCGGGTGTTCCCATCGCCATTGCCAGCGACTGCAATCCCGGGAGCTCTCCGGCGCTATCGTTGCTCCTGATGCTCAATATGGCTTGCTCCCTGTTTCGCCTGACCCCCGCCGAAGCAGTAGCGGGCGTTACCAGGCACGCTGCACAGGCACTTGGCTGGCAAGACCGTGTCGGTGTGCTTGCCGAAGGTATGCAAGCCGATCTCGCGCTGTGGAACGTCGAACACCCGGCTGAACTGTGCTATCACATCGGCGGCAATCCCTGCGTCGGGGTATTCAAAGGAGGCCAACGCCTGTGAAGCAGGTGCATTGCGAAGAGGCACTGCTACCCTCGGGTTGGGCCCACAATGTGCTGTTGAACATCGATGAAAACGGTGCCTTCGCCGCCATCTCCAGCGACCAGCCTGCCCCCGCGGATGCGGAACGGGTTTCAGGCATTGCCATTCCGGGCGTACCTAATTGTCACTCCCACGCCTTCCAGCGAGCGATCACCGGACTCACTGAACGGAGGGGCCAGGGAAAAGACAACTTCTGGAGCTGGCGCAACGCCATGTACCAGGCGCTCTCCGGCATTGGCCCGGAAGAACTTCAGGGGCTGGCTGAACAGCTTTATCTGGAACTACTGAGCCACGGCTATACCCGTGTTGCAGAGTTCCACTACCTTCACCATGCACCAGGCGGCCCCCCCTACTCGGACCCGGCAGAAATGTCGCGTCGATTGATTCAGGCCGCCCGGAATGTCGGCATCGGATTGACGCTGCTCCCCGTGCTGTATTGCCGTCGTGGTTTCGACGCCAACCCGGTAGAAAGCGGCCAGCAACGCTTCGCCCACAGCATGGACCGATATCTGCAGCTACTCGCAGAACTTCAGGCTGAGTGTGCGGCTGACCCCAACCTGAGCCTTGGCATTGCCCCCCACTCACTGCGTGCAGTCACCCCCGGCGAGTTGGCCGATTGTGTTACAGCACTGGAATCACTGCCGAGTTCAGCTCCCTTCCACATCCATATCGCAGAGCAACAGCGCGAAGTTGAAGAGTGCGTACATCACCGAGGTGCGCGACCGGTACGCTGGCTGCTCGACAACGTCGCTGTAGATTCGCGCTGGTGTCTGGTCCACGCGACGCACATGGATGCCGGAGAAGTGGCTGACCTTGCAGCGTCCGGCGCCATAGCCGGCCTTTGCCCCACCACCGAAGCCAACCTCGGGGACGGACTGTTCCCCGCCCCGGACTATCTGGCGCAGGGCGGAACCATCGCCATCGGCTCGGACAGCCAGGTGGGAGTATCGCCCGCGGAAGAGCTGCGTTTACTTGAATACGGCCAGCGCCTGGTGCATCAGGGTCGCGCTGTGCTCGCTAGCGAGCAGCACCCGGACGTTGGCAGTTATTTACTGCAAAGCGTGCTGGCCGGCGGCGCCAATGCAGCCGGCAGTGTGGGGGGCGCACTGACCGTGGGTGCAAGCGCGGACCTCGTGGTACTCGACAGCGAGCATCCGTCGCTAAGTGGGCGTCGTGCTGCCACCGCCCTGAACAGCTGGATTTTCTCCAGCCAGGGCAATCCCGTACGGCATGTCATGCAGGGCGGACAGTGGCGGATCAGGGACTATCAACATCGGGAGCAGGCCCACATATCCGAGCGCTTCAATCGTATTCAGCGCCAGCTACTGAATCGCTAGTCTTTAGCCGTCGCACGCAGTCACAAAACATTCATTTCATCTTTACCCCGCTGACATACAGCAGGGGCAATCTTGCCGCCAGTTGAACTCACCCAACAGCGATGATCGCATCAGGGGGTAACAATGGACGCGCATGTAAAGTCACCCGGCTCGGTAGAAAAAGACCGTATCCGCGTAGAGATCGACGACCAGGTTCGCCAGTTTTTACAACAGGGTGGCCGCATCGATGTACTCAATGACAAGGCCGGCAAGCAGGCGCAAGTGGCAGGCCGCTGGCAAACTCTGGATGACGAACTGCCGGCCAGCGTTCACGCCGAAGCATGATCGACATTCAAGCTACGCTGGAAGCGCGCTATCCGCGCTTTTGCCAGCGCCATCAGCGCGCCGCAAAAACACTGGTACGCTTTCTCAGCTTCTTGTTTTATGAGTCCCGATTTCGGCAGTTCGCACGGGACTACCCTCACCTGGAAGGGTTTGATTTCGTCGAAGGGGTACTGCGCTACTTCGATTTCAGCCTGCGACTGAGGGACAACGAGCGCGCTCGCATCCCGGCCAGTGGCCGCGTAATGATCGTGGCCAATCACCCCATTGGCTCGCTCGATGGACTCGCCTTGTTGCAACTGGTACGCGCCACGCGGCCAGACGTGCGCATCGTTGCCAATGATGTGCTATCCGGTATCGGGCCGCTGGAACCGCTGCTGTTGCCGGTGAACAATATGGGCGGAAACACACCGCGCCAAAACCTGCGCAACATTCGCGCCTATCTGGAACAGGACGGCGCCGTTATCATTTTTCCGGCAGGGGAAGTATCCCGGCTGGGTGCGCGCGGTGTGCGCGACGGCAAATGGCACGGCGGTTTCGTCAAACTGGCCAGTGCAACCGCAGCGCCAATCCTGCCGATTTTCGTAGCGGGGCGGAATTCGGTTTTCTTCTATAGCCTTTCATTTCTCGCCAAACCGCTATCGACGGTGTGGCTGGTTCGAGAAATGTTCAAGCAAAGCCACAATGTTGTAGACGCCCGGGTTGGCAACCCCATTCCTCACCACAGCTATCGCGGCTACAACGCCAACGCCAAACGATTGGCGAAACTGTTCCGCAAACATGTCTACCGACTGGCGCGCAACGGCCGCCCCATCTTCCAGACCGAAGAAACGGTAGCGCCCGCCGAAAGTCGCCTGTTGCTGAAACGAGAACTGGGGGCCTGTGAACAACTGGGCGAAACGCCCGACGGCAAGCAGATTCTGCTGTATCGCCAACGCCCCGGCGATTGCGTGATGCGGGAACTGGGCCGCCTGAGGGAACTGACCTTCCGCTCAGTGGGTGAAGGCAGCGGCTTGCCACGCGACATCGACCGCTTCGATCGCGACTACCTGCACCTGATTTTGTGGGACGCCAATGAACTGGAAATCGCCGGCGCCTATCGCTTTGGGGATGCCGCGCAGCTAACACGCCAGCGCGGCCTGGAGGGTTTGTACACCCACAGCCTGTTCCGCTTCGGTGCTGCCATGCAACCCTACTTTGATCAGGGTCTGGAGCTGGGCCGCAGTTTTGTGCAGCCGCGGTACCAGGACCGTCGCAGCCTGGATTACCTGTGGTGGGGCATCGGCGCGTTTTTGCAGCGACATCCGCAGTACCGCTATCTGTTCGGTCCCGTCACGATCAGTGCCTACTACGGACGGGAATGCACCGCGCACCTGGCGTATTACTATCAGCAACATCACGGCGGGAATCTTGCCGTTGAAGCACGTCTGCCCTTCGAATCTGACGCCGCTCTTAGGGCAGAACTGGAAAGCACCTACAGCGACGTTGATCGCGAAGAGGGTTTCCGCCGTCTACGCAGCACCCTGAAAGCCAAGGGCCTGTGCGTGCCCCCGCTCTACAAACACTATATGGACGCCGCCGAACCAGACGGCGTGGCAGTCGCAGCATTCAACATAGACCCCGACTTCGCGGACTGCGTCGACGGTTTCGTCATGCTGGATCTCACACGTCTGAAACCCAGCCGGCAGAAGCGCTATTTGGGTAGCGAGGACTTCTTCGACCAGACAAACGCCACGGTGCCCAGCGTAACAACTGAAGCCGGAACTCCATCAGCTGGCTGAGCTGGACCACCGCCCCGCCGCCAACCACTCCACAAAAGCGGCATTGGCCACCGACAACCGCCGCCCCCGACGCCGTGCAAGCGCCAGGGGTACTCTGACCGCCGGAGAAAAGGGGATACCTACAATCCCCCCTTCCTGCTCTGCCAACATGCGTAGCCCCACCGTGGCCCCTACGCCCTGCCTGACCATACGCACGATCAAAGGCAGGAAATCGGTCTGGAGTCGCAGTTGGGGCGTTACCGCATGTTCACTGCACAACTGATCCAGCGCCCGACGTACGAAATAACCACCCTCGTACACCACCATGGGCAGGCCCTCCAGGGTTTTGGCGCCAACCCGCCGGCGGGAAGCCAGTGGATGCGTTTGCGCCACGCAGAGCAGCATGGTTTCCTCTACCAGTGGAATCAGTTCCAGGTCTTGCGGCGACTCCCCCACTCCCATGCTGACCACACCCAGTTCGATGAGATCGTCGCGCAACATGGATTCCACCCGGGCGGTTCCGGCCTGGGTGACCGACGCGCTCAAGCCCGGGTGTCGATCCAGAAAGTCACCTAGCAGGCCCGGCAAGAAGTAAGTCGCCAACATTGAAGGGCATGCGATACGCAACTCGCCGGTCAGTAAACCCCGCAGTTCGCTGGCCGACTGTTGCAGGGACTGCACATCCTCGAGAATACGACGAGCGCGCTCCGCAACGCGCGTACCTTCCGGCGTCAGATTGACTGTACGCCCCCCGCGCTGCAACAGGGCAAAGCCCAGTTCCTGTTCCAGCTTGGCGACGGCAATGCTCACCGCAGGCTGCGCCATGGGTAGCGCGCGTGCTGCCGCGCTGAAGCTTTTCGCTTCTACCACGGCGAGAAATATCTCCAGCTTTCGAAGATCCACAATTCATTTACCTTTTATATGGTTAATATTTAAATCATATATTTTTTCTATTTATCGGCAACTGCTACAGTGGCCGTTTATTTGCATCAGGAGTTCCCCATGGCTGGCAGGAAATGGCAAAAACTGAACTGGCAGGACCCCTTTGCGCTGGAAAGCCAACTCAGCAGTGAGCAGCGGCAGGTACGTGATAGCGCGCGGCAGTATGCACAGAGCAAACTCCAACCGCGGGTGCGCGACGCTTTCCGCAGGGAGGAAACCGACATCGCCATTTTCCGGGAGATGGGCGACATGGGCCTGCTGGGCGCCACCATCGACGGTTACGGCTGCCCCGGCGTGGATTACATCTCCTACGGCCTGATCGCCCGGGAAATCGAGCGGGTGGACTCGGGCTATCGCTCGATGATGAGCGTGCAATCCTCCCTGGTGATGTATCCCATCTACGCCTACGGCACCGAGGAACAACGCCAGCACTATCTACCCAAACTTGCCACGGGCGAATGGATCGGCTGCTTTGGCCTGACCGAACCCGACCACGGCTCCGACCCGGGCGGCATGGTAACGCGCGCCCGAACTGTCGAGGGTGGCTATAGTATGTCCGGTGCCAAGATGTGGATCTCCAACAGTCCCTTTGCGGATGTGTTCGTGGTGTGGGCCAAAACTGACGACGGCAAAATACGGGGCTTCATCCTCGACAAAGGCATGGGCGGTCTTAGCGCTCCCAAGATTGAAGGCAAACTGGCCCTGCGCGCCTCCACCACCGGCGAGATCGTTATGGACGAAGTATTCGTCAGTGAAGACCGCCTCCTGCCGCACGTACACGGTTTGCCCGGCCCCTTCGGCTGCCTCAACAATGCGCGCTACGGCATCGCCTGGGGCGCCCTGGGTGCCGCTGAGTCCTGCTGGCATGCCGCACGCGACTACACGATGGAACGCAAACAGTTCAATCGGCCGCTGGCGGCGAATCAGTTGATCCAGAAAAAACTGGCGGATATGCAGACGGAAATCGGCCTGGGATTGCAGGGCTGCCTGCGCGCCGGCCAGCTGATGGACGCCAATGAAATTGCCCCGGAACTGATTTCGCTGATCAAGCGCAACTCCTGCGGCAAGGCCCTGGACATTGCCCGCCAGGCGCGCGATACGCTCGGCGGCAACGGTATCTCCGACGAGTACCCGGTAATGCGCCACATGTTGAACCTGGAAGTGGTCAACACCTACGAGGGCACGCACGATATCCACGCGCTGATCCTCGGCCGGACCCAAACCGACATTCCCGCCTTTTAACATGAGTGGCGCCCTCTCCCATCTGAAGGTACTGGATCTGTCACGCGTGCTGGCGGGGCCATGGGCGAGCCAGTTACTGGCTGATCTTGGCGCCGAGGTAATCAAGATTGAACGGCCCGGGAGTGGTGATGACACCCGCGGCTGGGGCCCGCCCTTCCTCAAGTGCGCCGACGGCAACGAAACGTCGGAATCGGCCTATTTCCTTTGCACCAATCGCGGCAAGCAGTCTGTGTGTATCGACATTGATACAGAAGAAGGGCAACACCACCTGCGCTCACTGGCAGCACAGTGCGACGTGGTGATCGAGAACTTCAAGGTGGGCGGCGCCGCTCGCTATGGCTTGGACTACGCCGGTCTGTCCGCCATAAACCCGCAACTGGTGTATTGCTCCATCACCGGGTTTGGCCAGAACGGCCCATTCGCAGAGCGCCCGGGCTACGACTTCCTCATTCAGGCGCTGGGCGGATTGATGAGCATCACCGGCGCGCCGGATGCAGAGGGAGGTTCCCCGCAGAAAGTAGGCGTTGCACTGACTGACATCATGACAGGCCTCTACGCCACCATCGGCATTCTGGCAGCACTGTCCGAACGGGAACGCAGCGGGCTGGGTCAGTACGTGGACCTCGCGCTGCTGGATGTTACGGCGGCCACGCTCGCGAATCAGGCCAGCAATTTTCTCGTTGGCGGCAAGGTGCCGGAGCGGCTTGGCAATGCCCACCCCAACATCGTGCCCTACCAAAGCTTTGTCACTTCCGACGGGCACTGCATTGTTGCCGTGGGGAACGACGCACAGTTTGCACGCTTTGCCGAAGCGCTCGGTCTGGCAGATCTGGCCCAGGACCCTCGCTTTGTCACCAACCAGGCACGGGTAGATCATCGCGAGGAGCTCATCCCCCAGCTGCAACGTGTAATGCTGGAGCGTACCAAAGCCGAATGGATTGCCATTCTGGAGTCAGCAGGTGTACCCGCAGGGCCCATCAACCAGATCGATGAGGTGTTTCAACATCCGCAGGTTCTGGCGCGGGAAATGCGCATCAATGTGCCCCACCCCGACAACCCGGCACTGGAGTTGGTGGGTTGCCCCATCAAACTGTCGCGCACGCCAGTTCAGTATCAGCGCCCGCCACCCAAACTGGGCGAGCACACCGACGAGGTTTTGGGCGCCCTGCAACAGGATTAGTGCCGCCGGCGCCAATCCCAGGGAGCTTCCTGATGGGCGGCGCGCCACAATCCCCGCCGGGCGGCGCGCGCCTCCGCCTCGGCTTGTTCCAGGTCGTGGCGATCACGGGCATGGTAGCGATACCACCAGGCATGGCCATCGCGTACCAGCGCAAGATTGATATCGCGACTGTCCAACCACAACGTCACCACCTTCCGGCCATAATCATCCGTATCAACTTCTTCCACGCGGACTATTTTGCCGCGGACCCATTGCCGCAAGGCCTCGCGGGATTTTTCACCGTGAGCCTGCAGTAGCTCCGGAGCGTCGATGCCGTAGAGCCTGGCCTTGATGTTCTGCCCGTCGGGGCCAACCAGATGCAGGGTGTCTCCATCACTAACCCGAGCCACACGGGCACTGAAGTCCGCGTTTGCAGTGACGGCCCCCGATCCACCTGACCGGCCTGGGTCCGCTGACTGAAACAGCTCTGGCATCCACTGCTCCGCCGCCCAAACCAGGCCAATCAGCAGCAATAGCCACACAGTTCCCTTTCTGGTTTTAGCCTTCAACTTCACTGCCTTCGTGTAGAAATAAGCCCCATTGTGCGCCAAACGTCGCCGGAAAACCTCCCCGGCGCGCTCTTCACCCCTCCCGCCGATACCCCAGGGACGTACAATTATTCACGCCGCCACTTGCTGTGATCTGCTGATTAGCTGTGATACAAAGGAAAGTGACGCCATGCTGAGTGGAATGTTAAGCCACCGGCAGAGCTACGGCTGACCATCAATCATGGAACAGGCAGGAGAGCATAAAATGAAGACACTTCCCATTACCCTACTCATGGCGGCCTTTTTGGCGCTGGCTGGATGCAGCGGCGACGACAAGTCAGCCCAGACCATGAGCGAGTCCCTGGACGAAGCCACTGAGAAGGTATCTGACGCCATGGACGACGCGGCAGATGCAGCTGGCGACGCTATGGATGACGCCGCTGATGCGGTTGGCGATGCCTATGATGACGCCGCCGACGCTGCCGGCGATGCCTACGACGACGCTGCAGATGCAATGAGTGATGCAGCGGATTCCGCAGGCGACGCTATGGATGACGCCATGGACTCGGCATCTGATGCGATGGACGACGCTGAAGACGCAGCCAGCGATGCCATGGACGACGCCAGCGACAAGATCAAATCAGCAACCGAAGATTGATACTTGATCCCCGGCGCACAGCGCCGGGGCATCTCCTCCCCATCCAATCACCACTTCAAGCGTTCCTGTCGGAATGCTAACTGATACACTCTCCGGCAAACCGCCACCGGAGTACTCACCGTGAAATTACTGGGACGCTGGTTCTTACAGGGCCTGGTAGCCCTGCTTCCAATAGCGCTCACACTGGCCATTCTCTACTGGCTGGCCACTACCGCTGAATCCACCCTCGGCGCCGCGTTGCAAGTTGCACTGCCAGACGGCTGGTATTTCCCGGGCCTGGGCATCCTTGCCGCCTTCGTCGTCATTACCCTGGTGGGCTTATTGGTCAACGCCTACTTATTCCGTTTGCTACTCGGCGGGATCAACAAGGTGCTGGAGCGCATTCCGCTGGTGCGCACCCTCTTTGACAGCATTCGTGATATCGCCCGCTTTGCCCAACCGGAAAAGCGGCAGGAAGGTATCCAGCGCGTGGTCAAGGTAACGCTCGACGACGGCCTGAGTGTGTACGGTTTTGTAACCAGCGAAACCGTCCCCGGCGACAGCAGTGGCAATCTCAAATCAGTCTATCTACCCATGAGTTACCAGATCGGTGGTTTCACAGTAGCTGTTGATGAAAAGCGGCTGGAAGACGCGGGCATGGATGTGCAGAGCGCCATGCGCTTCGTGTTAACCGCGGGCATGGTTGGGCAGGGGAAGGACTCGACGAAGTAACACCCACTCAACCAGGATCAAATTAGGCACCCAACACAACCACGCAATCGCAGGATACGCAGCAGCGAAGTCCATCCCCACCACCTGCGATAAGCCCAGGTAAATTCGCAGTGTGACCGCCGCGAGCGTCAGGGCATAGCTGCGTAACATCCAGGCGCGATGGGCCGCCACATCCCGCTGCCTGATCCGGTGGTATGCCATGCCCGTACTCACCAGCCATAGCACGGCCATTAAACCGAAGCCGGCATGTGTCACCGGTCCACCAAAAGAACTGAAGGACAGCACCAGTCCGGCGACGCCCCCTACCAACACCGCAATAACATAAACACGCCCAAGCAAGCGGTGTAGTTCAATTCGTCGCGCACGCAATCGCGCGTTCACCTGAAACGCGCCGGTGACTATAGCGACTAATCCACCGAGCATGTGCAAACCAATCGCCCAGGGTGTTTTCTGAAAGAGTTCCGCCACGAAGGGCTGGCGCAAACCTGGTAAGGCCAAATTGGTGAATGCGTAAGCGGCAACCAGCAGGGCAGACAGCAACAGGAGTGACCATGAAACCTTGTTTAGCATGAGGAATTTCGCTCTGGCGGACGAATAGAGTGCACGCGCACAGCGGGCACCTGCACTCTGTATATAGCACAGCCGCTATCAAGGCCGGCGATTCCCTCGGCGGAGCGCGGTATTCATGGGATGAAATGGCGTTGCCGCCCCTGCCGGGTCTTATCGGCCGGGGCGGCAGGGGTGTAGCTTAGGGACAGCTACCCAGGTCGTAATAACCGGGTGCGGTTTCCGCCAGGGTACTGCTGTAGAAGATGTTGTAGAGTCCCAGCGATGTACCAGAGCCTACCGCATAAGCGTAGAAGCCATTGGTCGTCGCCCGGCCGGCCTGCACATGAGCGTAGTTGCTCGAGGTGACCTCCGAACAGGTGTGACCACCACCGGAAGAACTGCCGCCCGAGGAACTACTACTCGACGAACTGCTCCCCGAGGAACTACTATCGGACGAGCTGCTGCTCGAGGAACTGCCACTGGAGGAACTACTGCTGGACGAACTGCCACCCGAGGAACTGCTGCTAGAAGACCCACCGCCGGAACACGCCTGCGCCGGGCCATTGCAGCTCGGTTCACCATCGGCCACCCATTCGCACTGCCCCGCACCAGCGCCGACTTCGCGCATGGTGAAACTCGCGGTGCCAAATGCCAGGTAGCACGCAGAGTAGCCATCACCCCAGGTAATGTGTCCCTCAGCAATGTGGTGGTTGTAATCGCCCGTGGAACCGGCATCAATCTCGAAGGTGATGGAATCGCTGCTGCTCAAGCCACCACTGTCGGTCGCAGTAACCGTAGCGCTCTGGCTGCCACCGGGCAGGTTGCACTGTTCCGCGCTGAAGTCATTACCCGTCAGCGTCGCCGTAACACTGGTGCCGCCGAAATCAACAACTACCGTGTCGAGGTTCAGGTTAGCGTCCACGGCTGATCCGGAAATGGTGGCGCACTGTCCGTTAACCTCAGCGTCAAGACCGCTCAGTACAGGGGCCTGGGGAGGAGGCTCCGGCCCGACTCTGGCGGTCACACTGGCAGACTCACCCGCCTTGCCCTCATCGTCGATGGCAACCGCTACAACCTCATAGAGCCCATCCACCAGGGCACTGCTGGCTTGCGAATAAAAACCATCTGAGGGTGAAGCACTGGCGCTGAGTGTTTCCACCAACTGGGGTGTACCGGTGTCGATAGCATTGATGGCGATACTGACTTCATCCACACTTCCTTCCGCATCCACTGCATTGCCGCTGATCCACAGGCCATCGCCCTGCTCTGTAGCCGCATGATTGGAAATAACCGGTCCGGCATTGCGGTCAACGCGAAGGTTGTGCTCGCTGAAGAATGCACCGAGGTAAGTGGCAAAGTTGATGCTGCTACCCGCAACGTAAGACCCGGAAGCACCCTCCCCGCCCGACCAGGAGTGATCCAATCCGTTCAGCCACAACATCGCCACCCGATTGTTCTGCCACAGGTGCTCGTCCGCCGTGTGCCCGGGGGAATCAGTGATCGTCCCGCTGCCCGCCAGTTGGCTCACACCGTAAACGTTGGCAAAGCCATTGGCGTTTTGCTGGTTGTAGCAGGTGTTCACCGTGGTATCGGCGGTGCCGTGTGCGATCACCGCCAACTGTGTTGCAAACGCACTGGCGGCGCTACCGGCGTAGCTCTCACAGCGCGACTTGAAGGTGGTGGGCGACACGGTTTCGCAGGTACTGATCGCGCCATTGGAACTGGTACCAATGGTCGGCCCTGCACTGGGGGCAACGCCGGCAAATACGTCCGGCGCCAGGCATGCTGTTTGTGCTGCAAACGCCGCGCCTGATGACAAACCCGCGATATAGACCTGATCGGGATCAATGTTTCTGCCGGGGTCGCTACTCATTGCGTTGGCCAGCCCAATCAGGTTCTGGTAATCACCGGAGTTTCGACTGATGGCGCCCTGCCAGTACGACCAGCAGGAAAAGCCCGCCTTGTTCATGGCGTCCGGAACGGCCACAACCATGCCGTGGGCCTCCGCGGCATCTTCCAGGTTGGCCGTCAGGAAACTGCTGATGGCCTGGGTGCAGCCATGCAGCACAATCAGCAGGGATTTACCGCTGCCGATGCTGGAACTGGTGTCCGGTGTGTAAATGTGGACGTTGGAGAATCCGCCGAGCGATTGGTTCTGTGCCCAGCTACCTGCGTGCGCAGGCGAAGTCGTGGAAATTGTGAAGGCAAGAAAAGCCCAACACAACAGCCCACAGGGGCTGAGTCCTGTACGGATCATTACAAGTACCTCTCATTATTTTATTTGGTACCACTTGTTTTGCAGGCGCAGTGATTTTTGCACTCGAGTCGAATAAACCCTTTTGGTCGCGAGGACCATCCGACCCGGCAAATTCGCCGCCATCAACATTAAATTCAACACTTGTTGAATTTAACTCTACACAAATGCAGTTCAACGTTTGTTGAATTGTCAAATGCCGGTAGCGCGATTTTGCGTTCTCGGCGTTTATCCGTACCATCGGGCCTAAAATAAAAAGAGAACCAGCACATGACTCGACTGGCACTGGCATTCCGCTTGCTCGCGGATCTGTTGTTCCACGGCTTCCTGGCAGCCTACTGGTATCTGGTTCACTCCCTGCCCGCCCACTACGCAGCGTTGGGGGCGCTAGCTTCGCTCGTGATCTATCGCTTACTACGTCCGCGAGTGCCGCTTACATCTCCCGTTGTCTTGTGGCTCGTGTCGGCGGCCCTGTTGTTCTTCCTGATGTTGAACCCGCTGCCCAATCTGAGGGGTGTTGCGCTGCTGCTGTGGTTTACCGCCTGCACCCTTGCCTTCCGGCTCTGCTTCGCCGCGTTGGGTTCATTGAAACTGAAAGGTGGCGCCCTGGCAGTGAGCTATATCTTGTTTTTGCTGCTCCCGCTGGGCTTGCCGCGATTGTGGTCAATCGAGCCTACCGTAGCGGCTGACCGCCCACTGGATGTTGCCGTGGTGGGTGCGGGCTTTGGCGGCATCGCCATCGGTAAGGAACTGCTGGATTCAGGCATCACCAACTTTCAGATTTACGAGGCCGCCCCGGAAGTGGGCGGCACCTGGTGGCACAATCGTTACCCGGGTTTGCATGTGGATGTGAGATCGTCGCTCTATAGCTACTCCACCTTCCCCAACCCAAATTGGTCCAGAAGCTGGGCACCCCGAAAGGAACTTCTCGAGTACGCGATTCAGGCTTCAGAAGCCTTTGGGGTGCGTCCCTTCATTCGCCTCAGTACCTGGGTAGAAGGCCTTCAGTTTGATGAGCAGTCGGGCTTGTGGCAGCTAACGGTGGGCGGCAAGCCCGTGCTGGCCCGCCATGTGGTGTTGGCCACCGGCGGCCTGCATATTCCGAACACACCCCAATTCACCGGCGCAGACACCTTCAAAGGAACCACCTTCCACTCCGCCCGCTGGCGCGACGATGTTGAACTGGCAGGCAAGCGCATCGCCATCATCGGCAGCGGTGCCAGCGCGGTGCAGGTCATTCCGGAGATCGCCAAAATAGCGGCGCAGGTGGACATGTACCAGCGCACCCCCAACTGGGTCTCACCACAAGACAACCGGGAAATTTCGACGGTCCGGCAAAAGGTCTATCGCTACGTGCCCATGGCCTACAAACTAGAACGTCTACGTACTTACGTATTTTCGGAATTGGGCTTTCGCGCTGTATTTCCCATGGAGTCGACACGGCGAGCGCAAGTTGAGCAGGCGCTAGGCCGCTATGTAAACGCAACTATTGATGATAAGGAACTGGCCGCGAAACTTATTCCGGACTATGAATTTGGCTGCAAACGCCCCCTGATCACCGGCCATTTTTACCCCAGCTTGAATCGGCCCAACGTCGGCGTGATCACCGAAGGTATCGACCGGCTCACCCCCTCAGGTATCCGAAGTCGCGCCAACATCGAGCGCGACTACGACGTAATCATCATGGCGACCGGTTTTCGGCTGGCCGAACTCCCCTTCCCCGTCACCGGGCGAGAGGATCAATCCCTGGCTGAACTGTGGCGTGACCAACCCGAAGCCTACGAATCGATGATGGTCCACGGCTACCCCAACCTCTACCTGATGTCAGGCCCGAACAGTGGCCTGATCGGCTCGATCATCATCCATATTGAATCCGCGGCGAATTTCATGGTGCAGGTGATTGAGAAAGCGGGCGATGCAGGATTGATTGAACCACGGCTCGAGGCGCAGCAGGCCTACAACACGGCTCTGCAGGAAAACCTGCAACAAACAGTCTGGGCGGGCAGTTGTAAGAGCTGGTACAAACTGGACAGCGGCCATGTCGTTGCCAATAACCCTCACCCGATTTCAATGATCGTCTACGACCGCATGCAGCCCCGTTGGGAAGATTTCCTGTTCAGCGAACGACCGTAGTCTCCCCGGCTGAATAAAGCGGAGCCGGCACAGGCCGGCTCTAACAGGTACGAATGGGCCTACAGTTTGCGCCCCAGGCGCTTCTCAACGATACGCTTTTCCCAGGAGGGAAAATCAAAGCGAATCACCTCGAAGGCCAGTAAGCCCTGAACGATCAGGCCAGCGCCCACGCCCAGGAAAACCCAATAGACGGCCGCCTCCCCGGTGTTGAAAAAGCCCAGGAATACGATGGCGAGAATGACGTAGGCGATGAGGCCCTCGTAAAACGCTTTCAGGCGCCGCGCGTAGCGCAGAGCCTCCCGCTCATCCTGTGCCAGGCGAACCTGCGCGGCGGTGTCGGAGGTAGTGGTGGATTGATCAGTCTGCGGAGATGAAGTGTGCATGGGTGTGTCCTCTTGCATAAAGATGGAGTGATCCACCTCAAACACGGCAGCCAACGATCGCGCGGATTCGAGACTGGGCGTACCGCCCCGCTCCAGGCGCTGAATGGTTCGCACACTCAGCCCCGTGAACTCTGCCAACTGATCCTGGGACCAGCCACGCTGCAATCTCAATTTCCTGACAATCATCGATACTTCCCGCTTGTTCGAGGTGGAACCCAGCTTGCGTGAGAACCGCGGTGGAGAACACGCCACCAGAGCGTAGTTTACCTGACATGGGGGCGACATGGCGGGTGTGTCGCCCCGTCAGACGGGCCTTGTGCCTTCCTCCGCTGGACGTCCAGGTCAGTATTTGGGGAAATCTCTGGCGCAACGTAGAATCATCCCAGATACAGCTTAGCCATGGAGGTCAGCCGATACCCTCCTGAAGCTCCGCGATTAAAATGGGGAGGGGCCCATGATTCTTCGCCGACTTACCGAGCATCTCCAGTCCCAAAACTGGTTTGCCGTCGCAATCGACTTCGCCATTGTGGTGTTCGGGGTATTTTTCGGGATCCAGGTGGCCAACTGGAACGACCACCAGGCATTCAGCAAGAAGGAAATGGAGCTATTGGGCGAACTGCGGCGCGAACTTGAAGCATCCATTCGCGTTACCAACCAAAAGCAGGACGCTATCATCCAGGTTGTATCAGCGGGAACCAAGTCCCTCGAATTCATCAACAGCGGCGCCTCATGCGACAACGATTGCTGGCCAGTTCTGGTTAATTTTTTCCATGCCTCGCAGTGGCAGCCGATTGAAGTAAATCGCTCCACCTATGACGAGATGCGTCGTCAAGGTCTTCCGCGCTCGCGGGAAATTATCGACGCTGTAGAGGGCTATCTCGCGCAAAACGTTAATCTGGCAGCTACGCAATCTTTACCAGCCTATCGCTCGTTGGTTCGCCAGCAGATTTCGGTAGAAGCGCAATTTCACTACTGGCGCAATTGTTACGATCTCAAGGACGGCGCGGAGACTTACTCCCTGGATTGCCCCAAGGGTGTTGCCGATGCGACTTCGGAACAGATCGTAGACAAAATTCTGGCCAACCCCGAGATCGAGCCCCACCTGACTGAATGGATCGGTATCAATTCGTCCACCCCACCTGACCTTGCCAAGCAAAACGAGGCGGCGCGGCGCGCCATTATGGCCATTGATAAAGAGCTTCAGCGGTAGCCAGGCTTGCCTGGTCCCTGCCAACCACCCACGTGGCGCCACGCTGCCCAAACCGATGAGGTAACTCAGTGGAAGCACTCAGCCTGTCCGAAGCACCGGAACTGATCCGGATCAACGAAGAAGCGATGTCGATGCAGTTTCAGACCTGGCTGACGATCACCTTCGCCACCATCGTCGCGGCGTTCGTGGGGAGGCATCTTCTCAACCGCCTGATGAAATGGCTGGTCACCGCTCTGTATCTGTTATCGTCGCTCGCCGTTCTCGCGATGGCCATTTACCTGGCGGAGAGCAACGCCAGGTTAGTCCTCATACTGACTGAGAGAGATGTGGCTGTCTCCGAGCCAGTATTTGCGGGTGTGGTCATGCTGTTGCTGTTTCTTGCCGGGGTGGGCACGACCGTGTACTTCATCCACGCCGATTTCAATCGGCAGAATGATGGCGTGGAGCCAACTATCGGTTGAGGGTGCTGGCCAACTCCAGGTGGCCGTCGCCAGTTGATGGGGTAGAGCCAAAAAAAAAGGGCTTACACTGTAAGCCCTTAATTTATATATAAAATTTGGTCGGGACGGCAGGATTTGAACCTACGACCACCACACCCCCAGTGTGGTGCGCTACCAGACTGCGCTACGCCCCGAATAGATCTCGCCGTGTTGGCGAGGGCGGCATTATACTGAAATCAGCGGCTGTTACAAACCGCTTTCCGCCCTATTTCAGGCGGACTTCAAAACCTCCAGAACATCTTCCAGTTCTTCGATGGTTTCGCGGATAACCGCGCTGATTTCAGCGGGTGTAGCACCGTGATTTTCGTCCACCATGCGCTGCCGCGCACCGCCGATGGTGTAGCCCTGATCGTAGAGCAGGCTGCGGATCTGGCGGATGGTGAGCACGTCGTCGCGCTGGTAATAGCGGCGATTGCCACGGCGCTTGACGGGTTTGAGCTGTGGGAATTCCTGTTCCCAATAGCGCAGCACGTGCGGTTTGACCGCACAGAGCTCGCTGACCTCACCGATGGTGAAATAACGCTTGCCGGGGATTACCGGCAGTTCGTCGTTATTCGTCGGTTCCAACATAGGCCTCTACCCTCGCTTTGAGCTTCTGGCCAGGACGGAAGGTAACCACGCGCCGCGCGGAAATGGGAATTTCCTCGCCGGTTTTCGGATTGCGACCCGGGCGCTGGGATTTATCGCGCAGGTCGAAATTGCCGAAACCCGAAAGCTTCACCTGTTCGTTGTTTTCGAGGCAAGTGCGAATTTCCTCGAAGAACAACTCGACGATTTCCTTGGCTTCCCGCTTGTTGAGCCCTAGCTCTTCAAACAGGCGTTCTGCCATTTCGGATTTGGTGAGTGTACCCATGGGTGATACACCTAGTTCCTCAGTCCAGCCTTGTAATTTTTTTCCAGAGAATCAATAACTTGATCCACGGCCTGGTTGACGTCCTCGTCGCTTAGAGTGCGCGATTGATCCCGGAATGTCAAACCAAGCGCAAGACTTTTCTGTTTAGGATCAATACCTTTGCCTTCATACACATCAAACAACCTTAAGGATGTGAGGTAAGGCCCTGCCGAGGCTCGAACATTCTCGAGGATATCGTGGCTGGTAATAGCCTTGTCGATCACGATGGCCAGATCCCGGCGCACCTCGGGGAATTTCGACAATTCCACAAATTCAGGCACCCGGGTATTGCTGATCAGTGACAGGTTGACCTCGGCCACGTAGACCGGCGCCGACAGGCCCATCTTGCGCTGCTCGTCTGGGTGCAGTGCGCCGATATAGCCCACTGCCCGATCAAGGCAGTAGATGCGCGCGCACTGCCCCGGATGCAAACCGGTACGGCGGGCCGCCTCAAAGCGGAAGTCCTGGGCGCGCCCAGTCAGCGCCATCAGGCTCTGCAGGTCGCCCTTCAAATCGAAGAAGTCCACTGGTTGGGCCGAGCCCGTCCAGCTCTCCTGAGTGCGCGGGCCGGTGATCGCCATGGCCAGCATTTTGTCCGGGGTGTCGCTGGGCTTGAAGCCCGGCAGGAAGTGCTGCCCGGTTTCAAACAGGCGCACCCGCGGCTGCTGCCGCTTGGTGTTGTGCGCCACCGCGGCCACCAGCCCGGGAATCAGGCTGGTGCGCATCACTGCCAGATCGGCGGAGATGGGATTGGCCAGCGCAATGGGTTCCAGTTCCGGATCGAACAACTGCTGCAGCTTTGGATCCACAAAGCTGAAGGTGATCGCTTCCTGATAGCCATTCGCCGCCAGCTGCCGACGCAAAGTACGGATATTCAATCGTCCTTCCGGCTGGCTGGGCATTACCAATGCGCCCTGGATGTGGGTGACCGGCAGATTGTCGTACCCGTGAATCCGCGCCAGTTCCTCGATCAGGTCAGCTTCGATGGCAATATCGAAGCGCCAGCTCGGCACGCTGCAACGCCAGCCACCGTCGATGGCCGTTACACCCAGTCCAAGTTTGCTCAGGATGCGCTCTACCTCGTCGGCGGGCATATCAAAACCGAGCAGGCGGCG
Organism: Gammaproteobacteria bacterium; assembly: GCA_030427085.1. Lineage (GTDB taxonomy): Bacteria > Pseudomonadota > Gammaproteobacteria > Pseudomonadales > Halieaceae > JAUHXH01. Next base: position 1,326,803 of record JAUHXH010000001.1, read on the forward strand.
GATACGTTCCGCGCGGACTTCAACGTCGCTCCAGGATGGCAGGTGGTCAGCGTTTTCCACTTCGATCATGGGACCCGCTTCGCCACCGACAATATCAACCAGCAAGCGCGTGGCACGCTCGATGGCGGCGCGCTGACCCGCGATGTCCACACCGCGCTCAAAGCGGTGGGAAGAATCTGTGTGCAAACCGTAGGAACGAGCCTGACCTGCCAGTTCAATTGGGCTGAAGAAGGCGGCTTCCAGGAACAGATTGGTGGTGCTGGCAGAAACCGCAGTAGGTTGCCCGCCCATGATCCCTGCCAATGCAACCGGACCGTTCTGATCGGCAATCACCAGACTGTCGGTGCGCAGCTCGATGGTCTGTCCGTCCAACAGTTCCAGCGATTCGCCCGACTGTGCCTCGCGTGCAACGATGCCGCCACTCAGCTTGTCATTGTCGAAGGCGTGCATCGGCTGACCCATTTCCAGCAGGACGTAATTCGTCACATCCACCACCGGGTCGATGGAGCGCAGTCCGCAGCGACGCAACTTTTCCTGCAGCCACAGCGGGCTGGGCCGCGTGGCGTCCACACCGCGCAGCACTCGGCCCACATAGCGCGGGCAACGAGCAGGCGCGTCCAGGCTTACCTCGCGCACTTCATCATGAGCGCTCGCAACGGGCTCAAAAGCTGGCGCGGTAACCGCCAGATCATTCAACACACCCACCTCGCGAGCGATGCCGGCAATGCTCAGACAATCTGCACGGTTAGGTGTCAGGCCAATCTCGATAGTGCTGTCGTTCAACTGCAGATACTCGCGCAGGTCACTGCCAACGGGGGCGTCCGCCGGCAGTTCCATCAGCCCATCCGAAGCATCTGACAGCTCCAGTTCCTGCTCGGCGCACAACATGCCGAAGGACTCCACGCCACGCAGCTTCGCCTTCTTGATCTTGAAATCGCCCGGTAATACCGCGCCTACCGTAGCCAACGGGGCCTTTAGACCCACGCGTGCGTTGGGGGCACCACACACAATCTGTACCGTTTCACTGCCCGTGTTCACCTGGCATACACGCAGTTTGTCGGCATCCGGGTGTTGTTCGGCACCCACAATTTCCGCCACGACTACACCATTAAAGGCACCGGCCACCGGTTCAACCGCATCCACTTCCAGTCCCGCCATGGTGATCTGGTGGGCCAGCGCCGATGTATCCAGACTCGGGTTAACCCACTCACGGAGCCATTGTTCACTGATAATCACGTTCCAGGGTCTCCCTTAAATGAACTGCTCGAGGAAGCGCAGGTCATTGTCGAAATTCAATCGCAAATCGTTGATGCCATACCGCAGCATGGCAAGGCGCTCCACCCCCATGCCAAAGGCAAAGCCGCTGTATTTTTCCGGATCGATGCCGCACATCTCGAACACCTTCGGGTTCACCATGCCGCAACCCAGAATCTCCAGCCATCCGGTCTGGCTGCACACACGGCAACCATCACCACCGCAGTTCACACACTGAATATCCACTTCCGCCGAGGGTTCGGTGAAGGGGAAAAAGGACGGGCGGAATCTTACCGCCAGATCCTCGCGCTCGAAGAACACGCGCAGAAAGTCTTCGATCAAACCTTTCAGGTCACCAAAGCTGGAGTGCTCATCAATCAGCAAGCCCTCTACCTGGTGGAACATGGGCGAATGGGTCAAATCGGAATCGCAGCGATACACACGGCCCGGACAGATCACCCGCAGCGGCGGCTTCTCGCTTTCCATCACCCGCACCTGTACCGGCGAGGTATGGGTGCGCAGCACGGTTTTCTCATCGATATAAAAGGTATCGTGCATCGCACGCGCCGGATGGTGCTCGGGAATATTCAGCGCGGTAAAGTTGTGATGGTCATCCTCGATCTCGGGGCCTTCTACCACTTCAAAGCCAATCGCCGCGAAGAAGTCTTCCATACGCTCGATGGTGCGCGTAATCGGATGCAATCCACCAGGCGTCATCGCGCGGCCAGGCAGGCTCACGTCGATGGTTTCAGCCGCCAGTTTCTGTTCCACGGCCGCGCTCTCAAGCGCCTGTTTGCGCTCGTTGATAAGGCCGGTCAGTTCCTGTTTCACCACGTTGATCTGGGCGCCGGCCGCCGGACGTTCTTCAGGACTCAGCTGCCCCAGTCCTTTCAATAACGCGGTCAGCTGACCTTTCTTGCCCAGGTAATCTACCCGCAGCTGTTCCAGTACTTTGCCTTCCTCAGCAGCTGCAATGGCAGCTTTTGCTTCGGTGGCTAATGTTTCGAGGTTTTCCATTTCTGTATTCGCTATTTACTCAGTGCTTCTCGAATTTAGACTCTTAGTTTTTTTCCGACCTAAGCTTTGGTACCTCGGTCGCCGCCCGCGAAGCTGAATTGCCTTTCCCGGACACGCTACAAGCACATCCATGTGCGCTCGACAGTGGCCATCCATGGCCACTGACGGTCCTGGAAAGGCAATTCAGCTTCACGTGCTACCAGACTGCCAACGATCTGGTAGCGAAATTATCCCGCCCCTCTACTAACTGGGGCTAAGTTGTACCTCCCAAACGGACTCACTTGGCACGGTGGTAGCACGCGTGAAGTGAAAGTGCTTTCAGCAGACCGTCGACGGCCATGGATGGTCCGGCCGGCGCTCCGGGTCGTTCGAGCGCACATGGATGTGCTTGTAGCGTGTCTGCTGAAAGCACTTTCACTTCACGTGGGCGGGACTCAACCACCCAAACTAATTCAACTCAAAAAAACCAAAACCAAACACACAAAAAAAGGGAAAGAGCCAGGCCCTTTCCCTCTAGTTCTTTCGTGTAAGCAGCGAACCGCCGAGGCGGTCGGGTGGGCTTAGGCCAGAGCGGCCTTCGCTTGCTCCACGATCGCTGCAAAAGCCGGCTTGTCGTGTACGGCCAGGTCAGCCAGTACGCGGCGGTCCAGCGCGATGTCGGCCTTTTTCAGACCGTTGATCAGCCGGCTGTAGCTCAGACCGTTGGCACGGGACTGGGCATTGATCCGGGTGATCCACAGGGCGCGGAACTGACGCTTGCGCTGGCGGCGGTCACGGTAGGCGTATTGGCCTGCCTTGGTTACCGCCTGCTTGGCGACACGGAATACACGGCTGCGGGCACCGTAGTAACCCTTGGCCTGCTTCAGAATTTTCTTGTGACGGCGATGAGCCACCACACCACGTTTTACGCGAGGCATAAGTCGTCTCCTTTCCTATCTAACCGTTACTTGGCACGCAGCATACGATCGATCAGAACCTTGTCGTTCTTGTCGATCATAGAGGTACCGCGCAGCTGACGCTTACGCTTGGTAGTCATCTTGGTCAGGATGTGACTCTTGTTTGCAGACTTGCGCTTGTAACCGCCGGCGGTTTTCTTGAAGCGCTTGGCTGCCCCGCTGTGAATTTTTGCTTTAGGCATAATCAAATACTCCGCATTTGAGTAGTAAATAAATGAAGAAAAAGGGCATTCACAGGCCCTAGTTCTTCTTCTTGGGTGCGATAACCATAGTGAGTTGTCGGCCTTCCATTTTCGGGAATTGCTCGACATTACCCAACTCGGCCAGATCGGCTTCTACTCGTTTGAGTAGCTCCATGCCGATGTCCTGGTGAGCCATTTCACGCCCGCGATAGCGCAGCGTTACTTTGGCCTTATCGCCGTTTTCAAGGAAACGTACCAGGTTGCGTAGTTTTACCTGGTAATCCCCTTCCTCCGTCCCTGGACGAAACTTCATCTCTTTGATCTGTGTTCGTTTCTGCTTCTTCTTCTGAGCAGCTTTTTGCTTCTTCGCTTCGAACACATGTTTGCCATAGTCCATGACCTTCACGACCACAGGGTCCGCGTCGGTGATCTGCACCAGATCCATAGTTGCCGCTTCAGCGGCGGCCTTGGCTTCTGACAGAGGCACAATGCCTACCTGCTCGCCGTCGGCTCCGATCAGGCGAACGGGATCCGCCGTGATTTGGTCATTGGTAGGTGCCTTTTTGGCAGCACCCTTGGCACTATTGCTTCGCTTGATATTCAGTTCTCCAACGCAACACGGCCGCGACGCGCAACATCGCTGGCAAGGTGGGCGTTAAACGCCTCGAGGTCCATAGACCCCAGGTCCTCACCACGACGGGCACGCACGGCCACAGTCTGTGTTTCCACTTCTTTGTCGCCTACCACCAAGAGGTAGGGGACCTTGTGAATTGTGTGCTCGCGGATTTTAAAGCCGATTTTCTCGTTTCTCAAGTCCGAAATGACCCTGAAGCCTTTGTCTTTCAAGGAATTTTCCACAAATTGGGCGTATTCGGACTGTTTGTCGGTGATATTGAGCACCACTGCCTGAGTTGGGGCGAGCCAGGTAGGAAACACGCCTTCATAATGTTCGATCAGGATACCGATGAAACGCTCGAAGGAGCCCAGGATGGCGCGGTGCAGCATCACCGGCACCTGGCGGGAGCCGTCTTCGGCCACGTATTGGGCTTCCAGGCGTCCAGGCATGGAGAAATCCACTTGCACGGTGCCCAGCTGCCAGACCCGACCGATGCAGTCTTTCAGCGAGAATTCGATCTTCGGGCCGTAGAAAGCGCCCTCACCCGGCAGCTCTTCCCAGGGCAGACCCTGGGCATCCAGCGCATCAGCGAGGGCTTTTTCGGCTCGATCCCAATCCGCGTCGGAGCCCACTCGCTTTTCGGGGCGGGTGGACAGCCGGTAGATCACGTCGGAGAAACCGAAATCGGCATAAACGGCGTGCAGGAAGTCGATGAAGCGGGACACTTCCGGCTGGATCTGCTCTTCGGTACAGAAGATGTGGGCGTCGTCCTGGGTAAAGCCACGCACGCGCATGATGCCGTGCAGGGAGCCGGAGGGCTCGTTGCGGTGGCAGGAGCCAAATTCGGCCAGGCGCAGCGGCAGGTCACGGTAGGACTTCAGGCCCTGGTTGAACACTTGCACGTGGCAGGGGCAGTTCATGGGCTTGACCGCGAACTCGCGCTCCTCTGACTTCAGCATGAACATGTCGTCGCCGAATTTGTCGGCATGGCCAGATTTTTCCCACAGGGAGAGATCCACCAGTTGCGGTGTTTTGATCTCTTCATAGCCCTGCTCCCACTGAGCCTTGCGCATGTACTGTTCGATGGTCTGGTAAATGGACCAACCCGGCGGATGCCAGAACACCATACCCGGCGCTTCTTCCTGGGTGTGGAACAAATCCAGCTTCTTGCCGATCTTGCGGTGATCGCGCTTTTCCGCTTCTTCGATGCGGTGCAGGTACTGCTTGAGCTGCTTTTTGTTAGCCCAGGCGGTGCCGTAAACGCGCTGCAGCATTTCGTTTTTGGCGTCGCCACGCCAGTAGGCGCCAGCGACTTTAGTCAGTTTGAAGGCTTTCAATTTGCCGGTGCTGGGCACGTGGGGGCCACGGCACAGGTCCATCCACGGACCCTGCTGGTAGATGGACAGCTCTTCGTCCGCCGGCAGGTCTTCGATGATCTGCACTTTGTAGTGCTCGCCCATGTTGCGAAACAACTCGATAGCCTTCTCGCGGCTCATCACCACGCGCTCGACGGGGATGTCCTCGGCCACGATTTCTTCCATGCGCTTTTCGATCTTCTCCAGATCTTCCGGCGTGAAGTGGTGGCCGGTGGCGAAATCGTAGTAGAAGCCGTCCTCGATCACCGGGCCGATAGTGACCTGAGTGCCGGGGAACAATTCCTGAGTGGCCATGGCCAACAGGTGGGCGGTGGAGTGGCGAATCACTTCCAGACCGGCTTCGTCACGCTCGGTGATGATGGCCAGGGCCGCATCGCCCTCGATCAGGAAACTGGTGTCGACTTCACGGCCATCAACTACACCGGCCAGGGCAGCTTTGGCCAGGCCTGGGCCGATATCGGCGGCGACGTCGTGTACGGAAATGGCGGAATCGAAAGAACGCTGGCTGCCATCTGGCAGAGTAATAACGGGCATGATCTTACCTTCGTCAGTGGTGACCCCTACTAAAGGCCACGTGAGTCAATTCAAAGCGATTTACACGCGATGCCACAGTGGGCTCGCGCCCTTCCGGCTGCCGCTACGAGGGGTAGCCTTCGGGGAGGGGCGATAGTGCCTCAATGGGCATCGAATTGAAAGGTAAAAAAGCCCGCCGGCAGGGGATACCGGCGAGCGAGGGGTACCGGGCTGGCAAAGGACCCGGCACCGGGAGCCAGGGTTCAGGCGGGTGTGGAGGACAGTTCCTGGCAGCGTGGCGGCAACATGGCGGCGGCGGGCCGGAAGCCACGCGCCAACGACCAGGCCTGGCGTTCACGGAAGGCCGACACCACCTGCACCTCACCCACCAGATGGGCACACAGGGAATGCAGTTCAGCCCCCGGCACCCGGTATTCGAGATGTTCTTCATAGGCAACGGTTTGCAGTTCATAGCCGCGCAGGGCTTGTCGCGGCAGATCGAGCCGTACCACATAGGCGGCACCGTGCCGTGGCAGCAGTCGTTGCCGGGCAACCATCTCGGCGTAGCGCTGATGTAACTTCAGCAGGCTGTAGAACAGGTGCGACGCCGGTGGCAGGGAGCGCCAGCCGCTACGGGCAAGTTGCGTGAGTTGGCCGGGGTCGATGGCCTGATAGAGCGAAACCGCTTGATGATCGGGCATGGGGGTCATAGTTGGTACTCCGCTTGATGAATGGGATTGGCGCGCACCAGGTAGCGCAAGTCGCCGCCCGCGCGCAGGGCGTTGAAGGGGTAACAGGTCACCAGCAGCAATGAGCCCGGCTGGCTGGAGGGATCGAGGGATTCACGACTGCTGTCAGCCACGCGTACCTCGGTGACACTGAATTGGCGCCACCGACCCAACTCGTCCTGCAGGCGCAGTTCGCTGCCGGGTTCTAACTCACCGAGAAAACGAAAGTGGGTATCACGATGGCCCGCCAGCACAGTGGCACCGGCTTGATCGAAGCGCATCAAGCCCGGGCCAAAAGCCAGTGCCTGACCGCTGAGGCCGTCCAGCACCATCAGGTCTACCCCCACCTCAGGTGCCTGCAGACGTGCCACGGGAAAGGTATCCGCCCAGGGCCAGGGTTTTACCGGTGCGCCCTGCTCTGCCAGCGACTCCGACCAGGCGGCTGCAATTAGTTGCTGGGCTAGTACAGCCTTGGCCTGAATCCAGGCGCCACTCAGGAACTGCCAACCACCAGCCAGAACCAACAGTGCCAGCGCCACGCGGCGCACGCCGCGATCACACTGCCAGCGGAGCATGATCCACCTCCTCGCGGCGCATCACATAAACCATCATGGCGACGAACAGCAGCAGTGCGCCCAGCAGCAACTGCCCCGGCGATCCGGTGGCGGTGCGCGGATAGGCGTAGGGCTGCGGCGACTGGCCTTTCGGGCGAACATTCGTAACCGGCTTGCGCTGCAGGTCTGCCTCGGCAGGGCGGGAAATCCGCTCCTCCACCGCAACAAAGCTGGTGTAAGGGCTGAGCAAGCTATGGCTCAGTGCCAGTGGCAGAACATCGGCACGCACCAGCACCTCTGCCCTGCCGGTCACCTTCTCATCCAGTAATGATTCGATCTTGCGGCGCGCCCAGACACTGGCGATTCCCGCGTGATCGGCACCCGAATTCAGCTCGAGGGTGCGCGACCAGTCGCTGCCCGCAATTCTGCCGCTGACGGCGACCTGGCCCGCAGGTGCTTGTGCGCCGAAGGCCGTGCTCAACATCACTGGTTGACCGGCGTACAGGTCGGGAATCTGCGCGGGGTAGGACTCCGCCTGTACGCCAACGGGCCACTGCACGCGAATGCCGGCAGCCACCGGCGCGGCGATTTGCTCAAACAGCGCCACCATGCGGGACTCCGCTTCACTGATGTCGCCAATATGGGTGAAGGTTCCGCGCCCGAAGCTGGCCGCCTTGCGCATGAACCAGCTGTTCGGGGCAGAGCCGATACCCACGGTGTAGAGACGGTTACTGCCAAGGGTGTTGCTGATCTCGGTGAACAACTCGGTTTCATTGCCCACCGCGCCATCGGTGATGAATACCACCTGCCGCAGGCGCTCGCCCTGCTCCGCATCGCTACCCAGCGCTCGTTGCAGCGCGGGCAACATGCGTGTGCCACCGCCAGCCTGCAACAGCCGCACAAACTCCTGCCCCCGCTGTACGTTGTGGCGCGAGGCGGGGAGTGATTGCGACGACAGTGCCCGGGTGCCGTCGCTGAAAGCGATAATGTTGAAAGCATCTTCGGGCTGCAGTGTCAACAGAGCGGTGGTTAAAGCCTGCCGGGCCTGGACGATAGACACGCCGCCCATGGAACCAGACGTGTCCACTACAAACACCGTTTCACGCGGTAGTCGCGCGGCGGCCTGCGTACCTTCCACCGCAGGCGGCATCAGCATCAGCAGCCCGTAGTGCTCGCCTTCCCACTGCTGGGCGAAGTACGCAGCCTGCGGTTCCTGACTCGCCACCGCGCGCCAGCGCAGCACAAAGTCCCGGTCCATTTCGCTGCGGCGGGACGCCAGTGCCACGCGATAGCGACCCTGTTCCCGTGTAATTGCCAGTTCGTGGTAGGCCGCGCCCACCTCTGCCAGGGGCATACCGGGGTTCAGATCTGCAGTGATGGTGATGGCATTGATGGGTGAGGTATCGCTACCCACCTGCGGATTGAGGAAGGGCGTGATGGCATTCGCGTCGGGGACACGGTCCGTAGGCAAGGCCCAGCCCAGATAGGGGTCTGCAGCCAACGACAGCGCCGGTTGCTCCTCAGCAATTTCCTCGCTCGCCCTGTGAACGCCGGGGATATAACGCGGCGTGATCGTGGTGGGCAGGCGCAGGGAAAACTCCCCGCCTTCATAGGTCACCGGTTGCACATACCGCAAGGTGACGGTGATGGATTCTCCCGGCCCGAGATTGGCGATACGGTTGGTGAAGAAATTGGGCCGCTGCTGCTCCACCAGACTGGCTTTCTTTCCAGCGGCTCGGGCGGCCTGGTAGATCTGTTTGGCGTGCTCACGCTCGCGGATCTTGCCCACGATACGCCGCTCACCCACGCGCATTTCCAGATAGCGTACGGCCGCATCATCAGGCAGGGGAAAGGCGTAGATTCCCTCGACCCACTCGTCCCCGTCATTGCGGAAGGTTTGCTCCAACTCCACCTCGGCGACCAGACCGGCGATGGCCAGATGGGCCTTGCTGCTGAGGTTGGGAGCCCCGACCATTTTGCCCGCTGCGTCGCGCAAAAACAGTCGCCCGCTACGCACTTCGTCCTCATCGGCCAGGGGGTCGTAGGCCCGTGCCAACGGCGCGGTAGCGGCTAATAGCAGGAGGCCCGCCATCACCAGGCGAGGCAGGGTGTGAAACCAGAAGCCAAAATTGTGGCCGCTGAATACGAAAGCGTGTGCTGTAGTGGATGTGGTTTGAGTTGTCACGGCGTCCTCCCGTTGTCTACAGGGCACATTTCACGCCACAGAAATGGCACGGGAGCGGACTAAAAAGGGCAATATGAAGGGCAATCAGGGCGAAATGTGGCAGCCACTTGAGCGCGGCGGTCGAATTTGGAACTATGGGCCCGCTTTCTTACGGATCCGAACATGGCCAAGCACATTGCCGTCGTTGAAGACGAACCCCACATTGCCGCGAATTATCGCGATACCCTGCAACGCCACGGGTTCGAGGTTTCCGTGTACACCAATCGGCCGGACGCAGCAGCGGCCTTCCAATGCGCCCTGCCCGACCTCGCCATCATCGACGTTGGCCTGGGCGACGAAATGGAAGGCGGTTTTGAACTGTGTCGGGAATTACGCAGCCGAGCGCCGGAATTGCCAATCGTGTTCCTCACCGCGCGCGATTCCGAACTGGACGCCATCAGCGGCCTGCGACTCGGCGCCGACGACTACCTCACCAAGGACATCAGCCAGGCCCACATTCTGGCGCGCATCAACGCCCTACTCCGTCGAGTGCAGGCCTTGCGCGAACCCGCAGCGGCGGAAAACACAGTGGAGCAGGGTCCGCTGCGATTGAGTCTGGAAAGGATGTCCACCCAATGGCAAGGCGCCTACATCGACCTGACCGTCACCGAATTCTGGATTGTGTACGCCCTCGCCCGCCATCCCGGTCACGTGAAAAACCGTCAGCAACTCATGGACGCGGCCAATGTGGTACTCGACGACAGCAGCATCAATTCCCACATCAAGCGCATTCGCCGCAAGTTCAAACAGGCCGACGACAATTTCAATGCGATCGAAACGGCCTACGGCATGGGCTATCGCTGGACGAGTCACTAGATCGTGAGCCTGCGCCGCCAGTTGTTACTGGTAAGCCTGATTCTGCTCTGCTTGCCCTGGGCGGGCTGCCAGTTTGTGCGCGAAATGGAAGGCGCCTTGCGGCAGGGGCAGGCGCAGGCACTGATGGCCTCAGCCACAGCAATCGCTCAGGGTCTGGGGCAGCGCCCGGCACTGCTTTATCCCGAGCCCGCAAGGCTGGGTGCCAGCGACAGCGACGACGGGGCACTGTACGCACCGCGCATCGATCACCCGCTGATTGTGGATGGCTACAAGGATGGCTGGCGGGCGGAGACCTTCGCGCGTTTTCGCGCTAACGCGCCTGCAGCACTGTCCGTTGGCTACCGCGCTGCGGTCCGTGGCGAGTCGCTCTACCTGTTTCTTGAGGTGGAAGACCCGGTACTCACCTACTACCACCCCGGACTGCCGGATTTCCCCAATGGCGATCACCTGATCCTGCTGACTGAAGTAGCCGGGCAAACCCAGCACTACGCGATCTCCACCGCAGCGCCGGGGCAAGTTCATGCCCAGCTGTTGGGCCGCAGTATTGGCGACAACACCACACGCCGCATTCACGGCGTATGGCAGGAAACCGAACGTGGCTACAACGTAGAACTGGTCGCTCCCCTGTCATTGTTGAACGGCCGTCTGGGCTTTTACGTGGTGAGCCATGACCGTGGCCAACGTGTTACCGCCGGCAACTTCCCGGCCGGCGCCCAGCGCCCGCCCCCCTGGCTGATTACTGCGCCCCCTGCCCTGGCTGCCACAGTGGCGCCATTGGCGGAGGGTCTGGGGGAATTGCGCGTACTCGATCGTACCGGTGCTGACCTCGCCACCAGCGGCGAACTGCGCGATGCCGCCCATGCCAACGGCGAGACCTTCTGGCTGTTGCGACTGCTGTATCGCCAGATTCTCCGCGGTGACAACCCAACAACCGCAACACCTGAAGAGCGTCGTGTTGGCTATCCCACCGGCGATGAGATCAACGCAGCACTGTCTGGCGAACGGGCCAGTCACTGGTATCGCAGCCAGACTTCCGGCAGCCGCAATACCTTGTCAGTTGCCGTTCCCATTCGCCATGAAGGATCTGTCGCGGGCGCGCTGGTGTTGCGCCAGGACAGCGAGCGCTACCTTTCCCTGACCGATAACGCCTTCACGCGGCTGGCCGTTCTGAGCCTGCTGACCATGGCGGTAGTCGCCCTGGGACTGCTGGGCTTTGCCAGTGTACTGTCCTGGCGCATAAGACGGCTCAGCCGCGCCGCGGGGCAGGTGCTGGAAAAAGACGGCAGGCTCCGCGACAACTTCCCCCGCAGCAAGGCCAGGGACGAAATTGGCGATTTGTCCCGCGGCTATGACGACCTGCTCACCCAATTGCGGGAATACCAGGACTACCTGAAAAGCCTCAGCCACAAGCTGTCCCACGAGTTGCGCACTCCCATAGCCGTGATCCGCAGCTCGCTGGATAACCTGGAACACGCCGGCGACGACGCCCCCACCTACATCGGTCGGGCCCGCGATGGTCTGGGCAGGTTGAATGACATCCTCACTGCCATGAGTGAAGCGAATAGACTGGAAGAGAGCCTGGCCGGCAGTGAACGGCAGCAGACGGACCTGGTGGCACTGCTGGGCGAGGTCTTTCCCGCCTATCGGAGCCTCTACACGCAGCACCAACTGAGTCTGCACTGCCCCGACGGTGTTGCCATGGCCTGGGTAGCCCCTGAATTGATCATTCAGGCGCTGGACAAGCTCCTCGACAACGCGGCCTCTTTCACCCCCACCGGCGGCGCCATCCAGATTGAGCTCAGTGAGGGGCCCGACCACTGGCAATTGAGCGTGTGCAACGAGGGCCCCGCCCTGCCCCTGGACATGCAAAGCGAGCTGTTCAACTCCATGGTGTCACGCCGGGAAGCCGGCAGTGACCGCACCCACCTGGGACTGGGGTTACACATTGTGCGCCTGATTGCCGAGTTCCACGGTGGTCGTGCACTGGCCGAAAACCTGCCTACAGGGGCGGGTGTACGCTGTACTATTGCCTTGCCACGGGCCTTAAACAACAGTTGAGCATTGCGGGCGACTTGCCTATAATCGCGCCCTCTTCAGGACTATAGCTCAGTTGGTTAGAGCGCTACCTTGACATGGTAGAGGTCCCCAGTTCGAATCTGGGTAGTCCTACCAAACAAAAAGCCCCACCAACAGGTGGGGCTTTTTGTTTGGTAGTAGTACCCGCCGATGAGAACTGGCTGTTCGACAAAACGCGACCAGCGTTTTGAACAAGGCGCAAAGCGCCGCAGCCCCGAAGGGGTCACAACAGCCCCAAGGCTGTTGTGATTAATCTGGGTAGCCCTGGCCCAGGCCAAAAAACCACCCAGCAATGTCGCCCTCGGCCAATTTTTTTGGCGCCCGCGATCATTCGCCTGAATGCATTTATTACCTACTCTGGATCTTTATCGCCCAGAGGTGAACACGATGATTATTGAATACGAAAAAGTCGACATCGACGAGCTCCGCCGTGAACATCCCGATACAAAACGGGTATTGGAGGGATCACCCAAAAGCCTGAAACATCGCTTGATCGCGACGGTTGCCCGTGGAGAACATGACGACGCCGAGGGCATACGGAATGAACTTCGCCAACAAACCACCTGGAAACTGGCGCAAGGCAATCGCTTCAGCAAGCAGGAAGAAAGCTACGCCGTGTGGGTTGAGAACGGCCAGATCGTCGAACACATCGAATTGAAAGAAGCCGGTTAATCAGCTCACAAAAGCCAACTGCTTCAATTCGGTAAGGCGGTCGCGCAACGCGGCCGCCTGCTCGAACTCCAGATTTTTGGCGTGTTCGAGCATCTCCTTCTCCATCTGCTCCAGCTTCCGCGACAGCGCCGCCGGTGACAATCCCGCCAGTTCGTCGGTAGCGTAGGCACCGGGTGCCTCCGCCACTTTCTTGCCCTTCGCTTTGCCGCGAGTGGGCATTCGCCGCGCACCTTCCATGATGTCCTGCACCGATTTTTCCACCCCACGCGGGGTGATGTTGTGCTCGGCGTTATGCGCCAGTTGCTTCTCTCGGCGCCGGGCTGTTTCCGCCATGGCGCGTTCCATCGAGCCGGTGACTTTGTCTGCGTACAGAATTGCACGGCCATGCAAGTTGCGCGCGGCGCGGCCGATGGTCTGGATCAGCGAACGGTCGGAGCGCAGGAAGCCTTCTTTATCAGCATCCAGAATGGCAACAAGCGCCACCTCCGGCATGTCCAGGCCTTCACGCAGCAGGTTGATGCCCACCAGCACATCGAACTCCCCGAGGCGCAGGTCGCGGATAATTTCCACGCGCTCCACCGTGTCGATGTCCGAGTGCAGGTAACGCACGCGCACGCCGTTGTCCGACAGGAACTCGGTCAGATCCTCCGCCATGCGTTTGGTCAACGTGGTCACCAGTACCCGCCGTTCCTGCGCGACCTCTTCGCGAATCTCGCCCAGCAAATCGTCCACCTGGGTGAGCGCGGGGCGCACTTCCACTTCCGGGTCGACCAGGCCGGTGGGTCGCACCACCTGTTCCACCGTTCGCCCCGCGTGCTCGCCTTCATAGGGACCGGGGGTTGCAGACACGTACACCGCCTGCGGTGCCAGGTTCTCCCACTCTTCGAAGCGCAGGGGGCGGTTGTCCAGCGCCGACGGTAAACGGAAACCGTACTCCACCAGCGTTTCCTTGCGCGATCGGTCGCCCTTGTACATGGCACCGATTTGGGGAATGGTCACGTGGGATTCGTCTACGATAAGCAGCGCATTTTTGGGCAAATACTCAAACAGGGTCGGTGGTGGTTCGCCGGCGCCACGACCAGATAGGTATCGCGAGTAGTTTTCCACGCCCGTGCAGTAGCCCAGCTCGCGAATCATCTCCAGATCGTAGCGGGTGCGCTGCTCCAGGCGCTGAGCTTCCACCAGCTTCTCCACTTCTTTCAGGTGGCGGAGGCGATCACCCAACTCCTCTTCGATTTGCTCGACCGCGTTCAGCATCACATCGCGGCTGGTGACGTAGTGGCTTTTGGGGAAGATGGTCACGCGCGGTAACTTGGCCAGCAGTTCACCGGTGAGGGGGTCGAAGGCACTGATGCTTTCGATTTCCTCATCGAACAGCTCAACGCGAATCGCCTCTTTCTCAGAATCCGCCGGGTAGACATCAATCACATCGCCACGAACGCGGTAGGTGCCGCGATGGAAGTCCACGTCATTGCGGGTGTATTGCAGCTCTGCCAGTTGCCGCAGTACCTGACGCTGATCGATGATTTCGCCGCGGGACAGGTGCATGACCATCTTGAAGTAAGACTTGGGGTCACCCAGACCGTAAATCGCCGACACCGTGGCCACCACCAGGCAGTCCTCTCGCTCCATCAGCGCTTTTGTAGCCGACAGTCGCATCTGCTCGATGTGGTCGTTTACCGATGAGTCCTTCTCAATATAGGTATCGGACGACGGTACGTAGGCCTCGGGCTGGTAATAGTCGTAGTAAGAAACGAAGTACTCCACCGCGTTGTTGGGGAAGAACTCCTTGAACTCCCCGTAAAGCTGAGCCGCCAGCGTCTTGTTGTGGGCCATCACAATCGTCGGCCGCTGCAACTTCTCCACCACATGGGCCATGGTGAAAGTCTTACCCGAACCCGTCACCCCCAACAGGATCTGTGAGGCCAGACCCGCCTGCACCCCCTCCACCAACTGACTGATAGCCTGCGGCTGGTCACCGGCGGGCTGGAAGGGGGAATTGACCTCGAAGGGGCGTGTCATGGCTATTTTCCGGTCAGGGGGAGGTGAAATAGTGCTTAATTATGCGGCAAATTCGCCCCTAAGTCAGGGAACACGCGGGGTTCGGCGCTCTCTCTGTCTAATTATTTCCGGCTCGCAAGCCCCCTGAAAGCCCCGTATTCCGTGGG